>NC_019974.1:425000-2825000 GCF_000328685.1 Natronococcus occultus SP4
AGATCCTCGATCTGGTTCATCTTCGTCTTCTTCTTCTCGAGGGCGCGCCGGGCCAGATCTTCCCGGTCCTGCTGGACGGCCGTTCGGGCCTGTTCGTTGTGTTTCTCGACGTTCTCCTCGAGGCGCTTCTTTTGCATCTCCAGGCGCTTCTTCTGGGTCGTCAGGTCGGCGATACCCCGTTTGACCTCCTGGAGCTGATCGCGCATCTGCTCGTAGGAGTAGTCGAGCGTCTCGGTCGGGTCCTCGGCCCGGTTGAGCACCGAGTTGATCTTCGAGCGGATGACGTAGGAGGTCCGAGAGAGGATGCCCATACGGCTACGTATGGTTCCCCGGCCTTAAAAACATCACATCGGCGACAGTCGAGCCGCATATCGCCGCCGTCGAACGGATGACGGCAGCGATTTTCGCCCTCGACGGCCGACCGTTCGGCCCGGGGCTTCCGACGGGTGAACTGCAGTAGCTACTATACCGTTCGGACACAACGGGCGACCGTGACCGACGTCCTCGTTCCCGGCGGTCGCGACGTCCGGGGTCGACTCGACGAACCCGACGAAGCGCCCGCGGGCGTCGTCGTTGCCTGCCCACCCCACCCCCAGCACGGCGGCTCCCGTAGCGATCAGCGACTGGTCGCAGTAAGCGAGACGCTTCGCGAGGCGGGGGTCGCCTGTCTGCGGTTCGACTACGGCGAGTGGGACGAGGGCCGCGGCGAGCGCGAGGACGTCCGGAACGCGGTCCGGTGGGCCGACGACCGGTACGACCGGGTCGGGCTCTTCGGCTACAGCTTCGGTGCCTCCCAGGCGCTGCTGGCAGCCGCCGACGTCGACCGACCGCTCGCAGGCGTGGCCGCGCTGGCACCGACCGAGTCGCTGGGACCGGAGCTCGACGCGACCGCCGCGCTGGCCCACGTCGACGCGCCGACGCTCGTGCTGTACGGCGAGCGGGATACGACCGTCAACTGGGGGCCGGTCGTTGAGCGGGTCCGCGAGCGAGGCGACGAGACCGTCGCGCTGCCGGCCGACCATTTCTTCCTCGGAACCCGCGAGGAGATCGCCAGGAACGTCCGGACGTTCTTCGCGGAGCGGCTCGGGACGGGCTAATCGACCCGAGAAACCACCGGTTACACCGGCGTAGTCTCGGCCTGATACGTTCGCGGCCTGGCCGCAGGTCGAGTGCTTGCCCCGTCGTCCGATTCCCGTCCCGCCATCGCCCGGATCCGCGTTACGCAGTGACATCCGTCGACGGCCGCGTCTTTCTCGAGCGCTTAACAATGGTTCCGGGACCGTTCGGATCGACCGACGTATCAATGAGATCGGAAACGTCTCGGGACCGTCACCCGTTCGGACGCGACGGCAGACGTCGTGACGGAGCCGTCCCGGGAAGGGAACGGTGGGGTGGTGTACCGTGAGCGAATCGACCGACCGACCGCTGCGAGTAGCCGAGTCGGGCGCTGCGGGATCGGCAGCCGACGAGGACGATCGCACCGTCGCGATCCACCAGCCCAACTACCTGCCCTGGCTGGGCTACTTCGAGAAGATCCGCCGGAGCGACGTCTTCGTCCTCCTCGACGACGCCGAGTACTCCTCGGACTCCTGGATCAACCGGAACAGGATCAAGACGCCACACGGATGGACGTGGCTCACCGTCCCGGTCCGGGGATCGAGCAGGCCGATCGAGGACGTCGAGATCGTCGACGATGGGTGGCGCGAGACCCACCGCAAGAGCCTGCAGGCGAGCTACGGCGGCGCGGCCCACTACGACGAGTTCGGGGCCTTCTTCGCGGCGACCTACGCGCGCTCCTGGGAGTCGCTGTGCGAGCTGAACGTCCACCTGGTTCGGCAGCTCGCCGATCGGCTCGAACTCGACTGCGAGTTCGTCCGCGCGTCGACGCTCGAGGTCGACGCGACGGGCAGCGAGCGGATCGTCCGGCTCTGCGAGGCACTCGCGGCCGATCGGTACTACTCGGGCGAGGGCGCCCGCTCGTACAACGACCCCGAGCTGTTCGAGGACGCGGGGATCGTCCTCGAGTACCAGTCGTTCGACCCGCCCCGGTACGACCAGCGGTTCGGCGAGTTCCTGCCGAACCTCTCGGTCGTCGACCCGCTGTTGAACGTCGGGGCCGAGCGGACGCGGGAGCTGTTGGGGGTGGGAAGCGACGATGGGTAGTGCCGACCTCGAGGGGTGGGCCGAGGACTTCAGCTACGACTACTACCGGGCGCTGATCGGAGCGGTCCGGACGAACTTCGAGCTGCGGACGCTCTCGGAGTACCGCCCGGACCGCTCGCCGGACGAGCCCGTCGCGTTCCTGCGTCACGACGTCGACGTCTGTCTCGAACGCGCGGTCGAACTGGCAGAACTCGAGTACGAGCTCGGGGTGGAGGCGACGTACATGATCCTGCCCGACTCGCCGCTGTACGACCTCGAGTACGAACGGGATCTGGTCCACCTCATCCACGAGTTCGGCCACGAGATCGCGCTGCACTGCGATCTCTCCGGCGCCGATCCCGCCGATCCCGGCGGCGAGAACGGGCTGGTACCCGCCGAGCGCCGTCGGATCGACGCCGCCAGACGATACCTGGCGGAGCTGGGGATCGACCCGGTGGCGTCCATCTCGTTTCATCGGCCCTCCGAGCGCGTCCTCAGGGGGCCCCGAATGATCGACGGGATGACCAATGCCTACAATCCCGACCTGCTGGCGGCGTACCTCTCGGACTCCAGCGGGCGGTGGCGGGAGGGGGACCCGCTCGAGTCGATCCTCGAGCGCGCCGGCGCCGACCGGCTGCAGGTGCTCACCCACCCGGTCTGGTGGGGCGAGCGCCACGCGCCGCCCCTCGAGCGGTTCGCCGCGGTCGCCGCGGAGCTCGACGCGATCGATACCCGAACGTACGAGGAGCTGGTCTCGATCTACCCGCCCTACGGCGAGCGGATCGACGCGGATCGCGTCCTCGCCTGAGACGCCGACGGAGGGCCCGTCCCGTCTTCGGCGCGGCCCGCGTCCGCGGCCGAAGCCCGAGCGGTCAGTCCCGGCCGTGTCGAGTCACGCACTTCGGGAGCCCGATCAGTTCGACGGGTTCCGAGTTGTCCGGCGAGTAGACGACCATCTGGCCTTTCTCCATGTAGGGCACCTTCGACTCGAGGTTCGAGGGGATGTTGACGCTCTTGATCGCGTCCTCGTCGCCCAGGTTGAGGACGACGGTGGTGTTGATCTGCTTGAAGACGGCGTCGTCGATGTCCTGGGGGTCCTGCGTGATGAGAAAGAGCCCGAGCCGCTCCTTGCGGCCCTGCTTTGCGGCCTCGGTGAACTTCGTGATGACCTTCCCGGCCTGGACGCTGTCGGCGTCAGTGAGAAAGTTGTGGGCCTCGTCCATCCCCAAGATTAGCGGCGTCTCCTTGATCCGCTCGTAGGTCGGATCGTTCGAGAGCTTCTGGTCGATCAGCAGCGAGGACAGCGCGAGGACGACCGTCTCGGTCGCTCGCGAGTCCGAGACGTGGTAGGTCGGGACGACGGTCAGTCCGCCGGGGCGGACGAACTCGTGGACGAGGTCGGTGATCGGGCGGGCGTCCTGATCGAAGACGTGGCCGAACCCGAGGACGCGACGGCGGACGGCGTCGAAGGTGGCCTCATGGACCCGCCCCGACTCGTCGAGTTCCTCGCGCAGGGCGGGATCGTCCAGAAACGAGGTGAACTGCTCGTAGCTGCCGTCGGCGCCGTACTGCTGGCGGAACCGGGGAAGAAGGACGCTCACGAGCGCGCCGTACTGGTTGTCGTTGAGCCCGCTGCCGGCGACGAGAAACGGGTTGTCGTGGACCATCGAGAACGGAATGGTGAACTCGACCTGCTCGGCGCGGTGGTGGCCCGCCGAGTAGCTGGCGTCGCCGACCTTCGGGACGAACGCCGTGGTGTCCGCGACGCCGCCGTGGGCGACACCCTCGCGCTCGAGACGGCGGGCGAACTCGTCGTCCAGCTCGGGGTTGTCGTCGTGCATCTGGGCGTACTCGTCCTGGGGGTCGAACTGGACGACGGCCGGCCCCACGGTGCGGCCGTCCTCCATCGGATACTGGCGCTCGTCGGCGAGATACTGCCGCAGGACGTTCTTCGCGGCGTGGGTCTTCCCCGAGCCGGTGCCGCCCGCGACCAGCGTGTGTCGGAAGACGAGCGGATCGCCCGCGGCGTAATCGTCCTTCAGTCGATAGTCGATCGTCGGCGGCGTCGCCGCCGTCCGCACCTTCTCGCCCCCGACCGAGAGGTGGCCGAGGAAGACGCCGTCCTCGGGCATCTTCAGCCCCGTCTTGATCTCGGTCGTGTCGTTTGCCTGCCGGACGACCGTCTGAGGTTTGGGGACGCGGTCGGTCATCCGACGCTTGAGTTCACCGCCCTCCTCGTAGAGGACGGCAACGGGTTCGAGCGAGGCGACGAACTTGTAGTCGGCCTCGTCGACGTCGTCCCGGCGCATCGCGCGGCGGGCGTGGATCTCCGTCGCGTCGTCGGCGTGGTACTGCTGGGCGTACTCGAGGCCGGTGATCCGACAGAACAGCGTCTCGCCATCGGGGTAGGGCGCGACCAGGTAGCTGCCGATCCGGACCGCCGAGCGGTTGCCGCTGGTGACGTAGGCCCGCAGCGACGTCTCCTCGGCGTCCTCGGCGATGCGCAGCCCCTGGGAGACACAGATCGTTCCGATGCCGACGTCCTCGCCACGGGGGGCAACACGCGTGGACTCGAACTCGTCTATGTCCTCGGTCGACGACGTGTTCGAGTCCGCCGGGTCGGCGGCGTCGAACTCGCTGAAATCACCCAGATCCGTCATATCACGCCCATGAGGGGCCGTCTACAAACGCGTTTCCCTCCGGGGCAAACAGCGGAGTCGGACGTGTCTCGGAGGGCGTTATCGGCCCGGGCCCCGTACCGTCCCGGTGCGGGGATCGAACTCGACGGCGCCGACGTCGGCCATCGCGGGGAGATGCACGTGGTGAAGCGCGATCCGCGCCTCCGACCGGTCAGCGAACGAGCCGACCTCGTGATCGAGGAGCTCCGCGGCAAGCGCCTCGATCGAGACTGGCCGGTCGAATTCCGAGAGAATTACGTACAGCCGCGTTCGAACCGGGTGGACGAGCGTTTCGAGCGTTCGCTCGTCGGCGCGATCGCCGTCCGCGAACAGCGCCGAGAGGTCGTCGACCGGCAGCGGTCGGTCGACGCTTCGAGAGACGGTCTCGCCGTCCCACTCGAGGATCCCGTAGTCGGACAACCGCGGCAGGTGGTTGTGGACGAGCCCGATCCGGATCGTCTCCCGGTCGGTTGCCTCCCGCGACGCGATCGCGTCGACGAGCTCCTCGAGGGTGGACGCGCCGTCCTCGAGAGCTGCAAGCAGATGGAGTCGTTCGGGATGGCGGAGTACGTCGTACCATTCCCGCGAAGCAGTTGCTGTCCCCCCTCGTGACCCATCACCGCTGATCTGTGCGTCCGAACTCATTAACGAAAGGCAGCACTGCTAGGGGAATAAACCCGGCCCCGAAACAGTTTGGGTTGAATTTCTTATACGTATTCGGTACGTTCGGAGAAGCAGCCGTTGACGGTTGGAAACGGCTAACCAGATGGGTAGCGTCGTTGCGAACGGGTCGGCGCTAGGTCACCCACAGCTCGGACGCGTGGAAGCGTTCGGTTCGGATATTTTTTGCGTCTCGGCGCCGTAGTTAGACACATGTTTATCGTACGCGGTCGTGCGGGCGGAACCGAACTCACCGGAACGGTGTACGAACGTGGGGAACGCCCCCCGACGTTCCGTGGCGCACCCGACGAGGACGCCGCGTACGTCTGGATCTGTGACGAGTTCTACGAGGTCGACAGCGGCGGCAGCGTCCAGATCATCGACGGCCGGGAGGTCAACCTCGCCTTCGAGTCGCCGATGCCCCGCGGGTTCGACACTCGCGAGCAGGCCCTCGAGGCGGCCAGAGAGCACGTCCGTACGCAGTTCGCCAGGATCGGCGTCGACCGCCACGCCGTCGAGATCGAGATCGAACAGGAGCCGTAGCGCCAGTGGATCCGTAGCTTGTGGACTCGTGCGTCTGCTACGTACTGTTTTCTGGAAACGGGGGACACGCCTGCATGGCTTGCCTGATATGATAGTCCTTTTCGGAGGGATCGTCACATCGTAACGCCGTTTCGAGATTGGCAGTACACGTTTCTCGCAAACCGAGCATGGTGTCTCTCATCGAAGTACCCAGTTCTCGCCCGGAAACCATCTCGGGAGTTAACCGATAGAGTCTGCAAGAGAGCTCCGCTGTGGGGGTGTCCGGACTGACGTTTAGCGTTGGAATCGTCGCGTTCTCTGCGATAACAGCCATCGCATCGGTTTCCTCGTCTTCTGGCACGGGGTCGAGTTTCCCTCTTACGATGACGCTTTTCGTCGGACGTTCGGTATAGACAGTGAACGTGGCAATGTCGGTCGTTTCGATAAACGCTACCTTCGTACTGTCTGCCGTACAGACGAGTTGAAAGTACAGCGAACTCCCATCGTAGCCGAATGATTGCGGGATAGCGTACGTTTCTGTCCCATCAGTTAACGACAGCACACCCGAATTTGCGTTGCGGAGCAACTCGGCGGTCTCGCTCTCTGTCAGCTCGCTGGTAGCCATATCTAACAGTTCCCTCTCCGAGAATATACCACTGAGGAGAATTATTGGAGAATGGGAACAACAATTCGTATTGAAGGCTGCTCTAGCAGCGGTCGAAAGAAGATAAGCAACCCGGCCAGACGATAGCGCACGAATCTCGAAGACGATCTGTTGTCTGATTACAGATACTACAGGAGAAAGCCCACGGCTTTAGCCGTGGGATGAATCCGTCACTGACGCTACCCGTGCCTGCAACTCCCCCTATCCGTCCAGTAATCGAAATCGACTGCTCCGAAACGGCTCGTCGTCGGTGCCTCCTAAAGGTGTTATTTCGCTCGACCACCGAGGATGTGTATGCAGTGGTGTGACCAGCCGACGGGATCGCTCGGGAGCGAGGACGGACGGTTCCGGACCCGACGCCGGAGGGAAAAAGCGTGACCGACGACCGTCTCCCGGCCGAACATCTCTCGCCGCTTGCCACGCTCGTCGACCGCGTCCTCGCGGGCGTCGGCTACGAGGTGGCGACCGCCACCGACGCCGTCGACGACGCCGTCCCCGGCTACGGCGGACTGTTCGACCCCGCGACCACCCGGGACGAGTTGCGTTCCGCACTCGAGGAGCTGCTGGCGTCGGATCTCTCCCGGCCGCCCGCTCCCGAGCCCACGGGCGACGCTTTCGTCCTCTACGTCGACGGCAGTTCGCGCGGCAACCCTGGCCCCGCAGGTGCTGGTGCCGTCATCATGGACGCTGCGGAGGACCAACTTGCCCGTCTCGGCCGTCCCGTCGGCTCCCGGACGGGGAACAACACCGCCGAGTACGTCGCCCTCCAGCTCGGGCTCTCCGAACTGCTGGCCCGCTACGAGCCACGCAGGCTGGAGGTACGCATCGATTCGAGGACGGTCATCCGAGACGTCTGGGGTGGCGAGGACCCGACGGAGCCGGGCGTCGAGGTCTACAGCGAGGCCGTCGCAACGGCGCTGTCGAGCGTCCCGGACCACCGGTACACGCACCTGGCCGACAGCGACCCGAACCCCGCCGACGCGCTGGCGACGGTGGGGGCCGATATCGCGGCGTTCGGGCCGGGGTAGCAACCGATGGACTCGATTGCCGTTCCGTTACTCCTCGTTTGGCGGAGCGATTTCGTTATGCAAAACGTCGTGTGAAACTCGTGCTACGTACAGATGTGTATGGAACGGAGCGGGTCGGAGAAGCGTACGCCGAGCGAAGCGAGGCGTTTCACCGACGGCGAGCCCGACGGGCGAGCTGTCGGCCTTTTTTCATCGAAGTTTTTTGCCGGGGGTTGAGGCTGACGCCTTCGGCGTCAGCCGATGCCCTCGGTAAAAAAGTTCGCTGTACGTAACGATCCAACGACTCAGATTCACGACCCAAACTGGATACCGAAACCGGACTACCAACTGCTGTTAGGCGTCCTCGATCCAGCGGTGCTCGTCGTAACTGCGGTCCTGACTCGTCTCGAATCGGCCCTCGAGGGTCTCGCGGAGCGAGCGCTTCTCGGGGGCGCTGATCCGGGCGAGTTCGTCGGCCTTGCCGACGATCGTGGGTGGACCGTGGGCGACCGCGACGTCCTGGAGCAGCTGCCGGGTGAGCCGCTCGCGGGTCTCCGGGTCGCGGGTAACGGCGTAGGGAGCCTCGACCCGGTACAGCAGGTCGTCACGGGGGTCGTAGACGACAAAGAAGGTGACCTCGTAGGCCTCGCGGGGGAGCTCGCGGTCGATTCCGAGCGCGTCGCCCTCCGCGGAGAGGGGGCGATCGACCCCGGCCCGCGAGCGAAACCAGTTCGTGTAGGTCAACGCCGAGGTGTCTCGCACCCAGCGTTCGCCGTCGACGTCCTCGACGTACTCGCCGCGCTCGAGCAGCCGGGTGAACATCGCGGCGTCGTTCGTCCAGGGGGCGCTCGCGTCGGTCGTCCCCCGCACCGCCCGGGTGATCGCCTTCGTCGCCGGGTTCTTGACGAACCCGACGAGAGGAACCTCGCGCTCGACGAACCGTTCGACCAGCCGGACGTAGTTTTCCAGCACCGTGGTCGGTCGCGGGTCCTCGAGCAGGAAGTCGGCGAGGTCGGGGTGCTGGTCGGCCCAGCGAAGCAGACCGCGCGGGTACAGCGGCCCGTCGAGGACGAGCAGATCCGAGACCTTGTCGGCGTGCTCGTGAGCGTGTTCGCTCTCGGCGAGATAGAGCGCCAGCGCGTGGACGACCCCCTCGGCGAACCGATCGAGCCGGCCGATCTGGATCACCCGTCGCTTGCTCGTCCCCTCGTCGAAGCGGTCCCAGTCGTCGTTCTCGACGCGGGCGGTCGCGTCGCTCGAGTGGACCGTCATCACGGCGGTCCGCGAGCGGTGGAGCTCGAGATCACTGGGGGTCGCGCTCATCGCCGCCTGGGCGACGTCGATGACGAGGCCGTTCTTGAACGTCGTCGGGTTGATCGTCCCCGCGTCGAGGCCGTGCTCGGTCGGGAACGGCGGATCGATCAGGGCGACGTCCTCGCAGTCGACCAGCCGTCGGGACTGCTCGTCGATCGGCTCGAGGACGACCCGTCCATCCTGGCGGAGCGGGTCGAGAAACTGTTCCCAGACGGTTTCGGCGAACGCGCGGCGGTCGCGCTCGTCGGCGCCGTGGTCGATCCGTCCCGCGAGCTGAGCGATGCCGTCGAAGTGGACGGGATCGAGGGTCATGCCAGTGGCGTTCCGCCCCACTGTCAAATATCCCGCGGTCGGCACCGCGACGTTGGCCGACAGCGACAGCTAGTTACGCCAGGCGGCGCAGCCCTCGGGTATGGACGCTGCGCTGATCATCCTCGATGGCTGGGGGCTCGGCGACGACACCGGACGCGACGCAGTGAAAGCGGCGGAGACGCCGGCGTTCGACCGCCTCTCGGCGGCGGGCGCCAGCGGCCGCCTCGAGGTCGCGGGCCGACGGGTCGGCCTGCCGGACGGCCAGATGGGCAACAGCGAGGTCGGCCACCTGAACATCGGCGCCGGGCGGGTCGTCTACCAGGAGTACACCCGCGTCTCGGATTCGATCGCCGACGGCTCGTTCCGCGAGAACGCCGCGATCGAGGACGCCTTCGAGAACGCCCGCGAGAACGATGGGCGCGTTCACTTCGTCGGGCTTGTCAGCGACGGCGGGGTCCACGCCGACCACGAGCACCTCCACTCGCTGATCGAGCTGGCCGGCGACCGCGAGGTCGAGGCCGTTACCCACGCGATCACCGACGGTCGCGACACCTCCCCGACCGGGGGCCGAGAGTACCTCGCGACCCTCGAGGACGTCGTCGACGAACATGGCACCGGCGACGTGGCGACCGTCACGGGCCGGTACTACGCGATGGACCGAGACCAGAACTGGGAGCGCACGAAGCGGGCCTACGACGCGATCGTCGAGCGCGAGGCCGACTTCGCGGCCGACTCGGCCGTCGAGGCCGTCGAGGAGTCCTACGACCGGGGCGAGACCGACGAGTTCGTCGAGCCCACGGTGATAACGGGCCAGCCTGCACTCGATGACGGCGACTCGGTCGTCTGGTTCAACTTCCGGTCCGACCGGGCGCGCCAGCTCACGCGGATGCTCGCGGACATCCGAAGCGAGGACTGGACCGACGAGTTCCAGACCAGTCCGCCCGACGCCGAGGTCGTCATGCTGACCCAGTATGACAAGACCTTCGACCTCCCCGTCGCCTACCCGCCGAACCAGCCCGAGAACGTGCTGGGCGAGGTGCTGGCCGACGCCGGGCGGAGCCAGCTTCGGATCGCCGAGTCCGAGAAGTACGCCCACGTCACCTACTTCCTCAACGGCGGCCGCGAGGTCGAGTTCGACGGCGAGATCCGCAAGATCGTCGAGAGTCCGGACGTTCCAACCTACGACCGCCAGCCCGAGATGAGCGCGCCCGCGGTGACCGACACGGCGATCGGGGCGATCGAAGGCGAGGGGCGAGCGAAGCGAGCGCCTCGAGAAAGCGAGCGGGGAGGAACGACCCGCGAGCAGTCCGACGATCCGGACGTCCTCGTGCTCAACTACGCCAACCCCGACATGGTCGGCCACACGGGCGACTACGAGGCCGCGATCGAGGCCGTCGAAGCCGTCGACACCCAGCTGGGTCGGCTCGTCGACGCCCTCGAGGACGCTGGCGCCCACGTCCTCATCACCGCCGACCACGGCAACGCCGACGATATGGGGACCGAGGAGGACCCCCACACCGCCCACACCTACAACGAGGTGCCGTTCGTCTACGTCGCCCCCGACGGCACCGGGGACGGACGGACGGTTCGGCCGGCCGGCACCCTCGCCGACATCGCGCCGACGATCCTCGAACTGATCGGGCTCGATCAGCCCCCCGAGATGACCGGCGAGCCGCTGCTCGAGTAGTCCACTGTCCCCCTACGAGCCGTTCGCGTCCGTTGATTTCCCGAACATAATCGACTGGTGACTTTATTAGCTACGGGGCAGAGGTCACAGCCATGAGCGACGAGCAGGACGACCACCGATTCGCGACCGACAGCGTTCACGCGGGTCAGGAATCCGACCCGACCACGGGCGCGCGAGCGCCGCCGCTCTACCAGACCACCTCCTACGAGTTCGAGGACACCGACCACGCCGCCGCGCTGTTCGGGCTCGAGGAGGTCGGCAACATCTACTCGCGGATCATGAACCCGACCAACGCGATGCTCGAGGAGCGGATCGCGACGCTAGAGGGCGGCGCCGGCGCGCTCGCGACGTCCTCGGGGATGGCCGCGTTCGATCTGGCGACGTTTATCCTCGCGGACGTCGGGGACAACATCGTCTCCGCGTCGTCGCTGTACGGCGGCACCTACACCTACCTCACACACACCGTCGCGAAACGCGGTATCGAGACGAAGTTCGTCGACACGCTCGATTACGACGCCTACGCCGAGGCGATCGACGACGACACCGCCTTCGTCCACCTCGAGACGATCGGCAACCCCGCGCTCGTGACCCCGGATATCGAGCGCATCGCGGATATCGCCCACGAGCACGACGTCCCGCTGTTCGTCGACAACACCTTCGCGACGCCGTATCTGTGTCGCCCGCTCGAGCATGGCGCCGACCTCGTCTGGAACTCCACGACCAAGTGGCTCCACGGCGCGGGCTCGACGGTGGGGGGCGTCCTCGTCGACGGCGGTTCGTTTCCGTGGCCGGAGGGCGACTACCCCGAGATCACCGAGCCAAACCCCGCCTACCACGGAATCAACTTCTCCGAGACGTTCGGCGAAGGGGCATTCGCGGCCGTCGCCCGCACCCGGGGACTACGGGACCTGGGCAACCAGCAGTCGCCGTTCGACGCCTGGGTGACCCTCCAGAAACTCGAGTCGTTGCCCCTTCGGATGGAGAAACACTGCGAGAACGCGATGGCCGTCGCGGAGTATCTCGATGGTCACCCCGAGGTCGACTGGGTTACGTATCCGGGACTCGAGAGCCACGAGACCCACGACAACGCAAGCGAGTACCTCGAGGGCGGGTACGGCGGGATAATCACCTTCGGGCTCGAGGGCGGGTACGACGCAGCCGAGACCGTCTGTAACGAGGTCGAGCTGACGAGCCTGCTGGCGAACGTCGGCGACGCGAAGACCCTGATCATCCACCCCGGGAGCACGACCCATCAGCAGCTCTCCGAGGAGGAGAAACTCGCCAGCGGCGTCACTGACGACCTCGTTCGCATCTCGGTCGGGATCGAGGACGTCGAGGACGTGATCGCCGATCTGGACCGGGCGATCGAGTCGGTCTGACGACGATGGGGACGCGGCCGCGACGCAATATTTATCCTCCGCCCTGAACAACCGTTCGGTCAGTACCGTTCCGACCGACGCCCTCCCGAGAGCTACTCACGTGACTGACACACTGGAACCACCCGTCGTCGAACGCGGAGCCGCGTGCGCCCGTCGACCGGCGATGGATCGACGAGAACTGCCATGAGACGGACGATAACGCGGCGACGAACGACGATCGAGAGCGCGCTCCGGACCCACCTGCCCGAGGCGTTCGATCGATCGCCCGAGGAGTTGCTGGAGCTGGACCGTCCGCGACTCCAGGGTCAGGTCTTTCTGGCGCTGGTCGACGGGTTCGGCCACGACCGACCGCTCGAGGACGTCGTCCCGATCGCGGCCGCGCTGGAGCTGGTCTCCCTGCAGCGCCGTCTCCACCGGGTCGCGGTCGACCAGTCTCGTCGGACCGGCGACCATCCCACGGACGACGTGCTGGTCGGCGACCTCCTCGAGTCGAAGGCATTCGAACTGACCACCGGGTTCGACGCCGAACCGGAGCTGGTCGAGCGCTGTTTTGCCGTCCTCGTCGAGGCGACCCGGTCGACCCAGGAGGGGGAGTGGGTGCTTACGGCCCCGAAAGCGGAATCCGAGACGCCCGATCGCGTCGACGATCGACGCCTCGGTGCGGTGACCGGCTGTGCGGCCGAGATAGCGGCGCTAATCGCCGATATCGATTCGCACCGGGAGCTGGCCAGGAAAGCGAGTGCGCTCGGCGTTCGCGTGCGGCGATACCGCGACGACGGCCGACTCCCGGCCGACCGGGAGCGGTTTCCCGCGGATCGGTCCGCGTGGATCGAGCCGATCCTCGAGTCGTGTCCGCCGACCGCCCGAGCGCCGGTTCGCGACCAGCTGTCGGCGATACTCGCAGAGAGCCTCGATCGGGAGCCGACTGATCCGATCGCGTAGCTGTCCGGCACCGCTGGTTCGTCGTCGTTCCGCCGACTGACTGAACGTTCAGTTTAAGCGTGTGCGGCACGAAGAAACACTCGTCCCATGAGCAACCAACGGATCTCCCTGTCGGACGACCTCCGGAACGCACACGAGCAATCGCGGTTCCACGTCTGGAACGGGATCGGCGCGGCGATCATCTCGCTGTTCGTGCCGATCTTCGGTCCGCTGGCGGCCTACAGTGGGTACAACCTCGTCCAGTTGATGGAACGGCAGTGGTTCGGCGTTCTGCTTGGCGTGTTCGGTGTCGTCAACTTCGCTCTGTGGATCGTCGCCGTCCTGTTTCTGCTCTGAGTCCCGGAGCCGTCCGAGGACGAACTGTCGGTCCGGCGTCGGTTTTGGATCGCCGTTATCAGTTCGTCCGCTCGGCCGTCCCGATCACTCGGCCTCGAGCAGCCACCGCTCGATTCGGTCGTAAAGCGTGGCCCTGTTGCGTTCGATGAGCGACCGATCCTCGAGCGCGACGCCACGCTCCATGATCCCGTAGCTCGTCGAAAAGAGGAGTTCGGCCTCCCGCTCGGGATCGACGTCGACGAACCGTCCCTCCTCGACGCCCCGGCGGATCGTCTCGGTCAGGGCCTCGAGGACGATCTCGTCGGAGCGCTTGATCTGTTCGTGGTAGGACTGGTTGTGGGGTGCCTGCGAGCGGATCTCGAAGAAGGCCCGCCGGAATCGGAGCGCCTCGTTGTCCATCTCGGCGGGGAGCAGTCGATCGATCAGCGCCAGCAGCTGCTCGTAGGGATCGTCCGGGGCGTCCTCAACGAGCGTCGCTTCGAGGTGTTCACAGAGGTGGGCGAAAAAGTCGTTCAGAATCTCTTCTTTGCTCTCGTAGTGGTAGTACAGCAGGGACTTGCTCTTCTCGAACTCCGCGGCGATCTCGGACATCGTCGTCTCCGGATACCCGTTTCGTGACAGCGCCCGATACACCGCGTCCATGATCGCCGCAGTCGTCTCGTCGAGATCTTCGCCGAGCGTCATCGACCGTTTCCCACCGGAGGTTCCGCCCATAGCGAACGAATCGTCGATGACCCATAAATACTTCAGGATCTCTCGACTGCGCTCGCAAGCGGTACGGCGGCTCCGTCACCCCTTCGGTATCGAGCTCGGCGTGACTCTCACCGAAACGACGATAATTGTTAACACCGGTGTAGCGCCAAGCCCAGTCTATGTCGAACGCCGCCGCGGTGCTTACCCGGTTGCGGTCGGCCTCGTCGCTGGCCGTGGTCTGTCACGATGATCCGGATCCGGACTCGCTGGCGTCGGCGATCGCACTCGAGTCACTCGCAAGGACGTGTGGCGTCGAGACCGTCGACATCCTGTACGGGGGGTCGATCGTCCACCAGCAGAACCGCGCCTTCGTCGACCTGTTCGACGTCACGCCCCGTCGCTACAGCGACGCGAGGCTCGAGGCCAACGAGCTCGTCGCGTTCGTCGACCACTCGGTGCCCGGCGAACACAACCAGGTTCCACGGGGGACGCCGATCGATATCGTGATCGATCACCACCCCTCGGAACGGACGGTTCCGAGCGACGTGATCGACGTTCGTGAGTCCTACGGGGCGACTGCAACGATCCTCGCGGAGTACTTCCTCGAGTCAGAGCTCGAACTCACGCCCCGGATCGCCTCGGCGCTGTTGTTCGGGCTTCACCGCGAACGGCTCGATTTCTACCGCCAGCCGACCGACCGGGAGTACGCGGCTGCGGCCGCCCTCCACGAGCGTACGGACCCCGAGCGGCTTCGCGAGCTGTACGGCGTTTCCTTCCTGCCCGGCAGCGTCGACGCGTTCGGCGACGTGATCCACAACCGGATCCGTCAGGGTTCGTGTCTGGTCTCCTGTATCGGTCGCCTGGAAAACAGGGTCGCGCTCGCACAGGGAGCCGACTTCCTCCTCAACATCGACGGCGTCGACACCGTCCTGGTCGGCGGCGTGATCCGGGACGAGGTCCATCTGAGCGGTCGGACCACCAGACCGGATCTCGACCTCGGCGAGTCGTTCGGTCGACTGTTCGGCGATCGGGGCTCCGTCGGCGGCCACGACGATATGGCCGGCGGACAGCTCCCCCTCGAGGACGTCGCCGGCACGACCGACGCCGAGGACGTCCTCGTCGAGCGACTCCGGGACCGAGTCGGCCGTCGGTTCCTCGATGCGGTCGCAGGCGACGCCGCCGAACCGGACGCCTGATTCGTCAGGCGTGTCGTCTGGAGGCGAGAAACCACACACTACAGTGACGACGACCGCCCGGGATGGGACTCAGCGCTCGCGCGCGCTCGCGGCGTCCCGATCCTCACCCTGCGGGTCGGGCTCGTCCCCGTCGGGGTCGCGGCGGTCAAGGCCGATCGGCAGGCCGAGCCCGTCGCTTCCGTCCGTGCCGAGCAGGCGAGCGAACCGTCGTCGGTCCGCGGCGTGTCTGTCGAGACTCATGCCGTTCGAAGACGGGAGCGTCCCCGATAGTAATGCGGCCCGTTTTCGAGGAAATATCGGACTTCGTCGCGAAACGAACCGTCCGGTCCACGCGAAGCGCAACACCCTTTCGGCGCAGGCCCGTCTACGACGGTAATGAGCGAGCTTCCCCGGTCCGTCGAGCGCGAGCTCGAGGACCACGACGCCTTCGCCGAGCGCGAGAACGGCTACGAGCTGACGACGACGGTGTTCGAGACGACGGTGACCGCGACCGACGCGGACGGCAAACGCGACGGTCGGTTCCGTGTCGTCGTCTCGCTGCCCGGCCTGGACGCCGCGGTCGCCGACGAAACGGTCGCTCCCGTCGTCGAGGACGGCTGGTTCGAGACTCTCGAACGACGCCTCGCGGACACGTTCACCGTCGCCCACACGAGCACCCACGAGGAGCCGACCGTCGAGCGCGACGGCGAGACGGTGCGTGTCACCCTCGAGTACGTCGCCTGGGACGCCGGCGAGGGCGTCGCGGACGCCAAGGCGCTCATCGAGTACGTCGAGGGAACGTACGCCCAGGGGTTGATCCCCGGCTACGAGTACCGCGGTCCGGCCGCGACGCTGCTCGAGAACGCCCAGGGCCGCGGCCAGGAGGCCGCGGAGGGTGGCGGCGAGAGCGGCGGGATGCCGATGTAGCGACGACGACACGCGAGCGCCACAGAAGAGCGTCGCTACGCTCGAGGGTCTCACGAACGCCGACGGTGCCGGTTCGGCCGTGGAACCGTCAGTCCATCGCGATGTAGGTCTGGGTGTCCTCGACGCCGTTGATCCCCTGGATCTCCGTCGCCGCGATCTTCTTGACCGCGGCGGGAGTGTCGACGGTCGCCTTCGCGATGATGTCGACGTCGCCCGCGACGATATGGGCCGTCTCGACGCCGTCGATCGACTCCACGCTGTTTTTCAGCCGGTCCGCCTCGCCCGTGTTCGCCTTGATCATGACGTACGCTGTGACCATCAGTTGACACCTCCCGTGCCCGCGTTCGCCGCCGCGCGAGTCGCCGATTCGCCGACGATCAGCTGTCTGACCTCGCTCAACACCTCGTAATCCGCCAGCACGACGATCCGATCGCCGGTCTCGAGGGACTCGTCCTCGGAGGGGATGCCGAGTGGATCATCGCGCTTGCCGAAGGCGACGACGGTCGCGTCGGCCGGTAGCTCGAACTCGCTGATCGAGTAACCGTTGATCGGAGCCTCCTCCGTGAAGGTGAGTTCGACGATCTGGAGGCTCGGCGCGATGTCGGCGATCGCCCGGATCGTCCCGCCCAGCAGGGCGTTTTTCGCGCCGATCGCGCCCAGCCGTTCGGGGTAGATGATCTCGTCGACCTCCTCGGCGTACTTGCGGTAGATCCCCTCGCGGTAGGCCTCGTCGATGCGCATGACCGTCCGACAGCCGTGGTGTTTGGCGATCATACAGGCCGTGAAGTTGACGTTCATGTCGCCTGTCAGCGCGCCCACGGCGTCGGCGTCGCCGACGCCGGCGTCCTCGAGGATCGTCTCGCGGGAGCCGTCGCCCTCGACGGCGGGAAACTCCTGGTTTCGGGCGCGTCGTACCTTCGTCTCGTCGCGTTCGATGACGGTCACCTCGTGTCCCTCCTCGCGCAAGACACGCGCTGTGCGCAGGCCGACTCGTCCGGCACCGATGATCACGAACCGCATGAACGGAGGGTACGCCCGCCCCCGCCAATAAGTTTGCCCTGGTGACTCATACCATTCGGCTCTCCGCCGACAAAAGGCTTTAGTCATGTCACGGTGTACCACACCAGCGAGATGGTTCACGCCTTCATCATGGTGAAGACGGCCGCCGGAAAGTCCGAGGGGCTGCTCGAGTCGATCAGGGAGCTCGGCTCGGTCGCCGAGGCCCACATCGTCGCGGGCAACTACGACATCATCGTCGAGGTCGAAACGGAGGAGGTCTACGAGATTCTCAAGGCCGTCTCGTCGGACGTACAGGGGCTGGAGGGCGTGACCGATACCAAGACCTACATCGCGATGGACTGATCGCCGCTTCGCGAGGCCGTTCCGTTCGCTCGCGCTGTTTCGTTTGCTCCCGCAGCTTCGAGCCTGCGTGTTGTGGCCGCGAACCTTTCGGACAGCGAGTGGGACGCCTGGCCATGACAGACGATCGTCCCGACTTCCTCGAGGACGCACCCGACGTCGAGTGGCCGGAGGAGGGGGATTCCGACGGCCCCGACGACCTCGGTCCCGCCTCCGAGGACGACGTCGAACTGATCGGGATGGCGAGTACGGGGACCCCGGTGTTACACGGCGCCGAGTCGAGCATGCTCTACCACGGCGAGGTCACCGAGGACGGCCGCGTCACGCCCCGGTTCGACGACGAGGGCGACGTCGATCTGGGCGACGATGACGACGGCTCGCTGTCGGACGCGATCGCCGAGATCGGCGAGCGGCTCGGCTGGGACTCGCTGACCGAGTACGGCCGCGACCACTGGGACGGGTCGGAGTCGCCGAAGGAGTGAGGATCTCCCTCGCGGGACGGCTCAGCGGTCGAGTCCCCGCAGCTCCTCGCGCTCGGCAAACGCCTCGAGCCACGCCCGCTGGTCGTCGAGTCGCGGCGTCGGCTCCTCGTAGACCGGCTCGAAGACCGCTTCGGGGTCGGGCTCGGGCGCCGACTCGGCGATCTCGACCGCCTCCTCGAGCTCCGCCTCGGCTTCCGCCTCGACGTCCTCGACGAACGCGTCGTCGAGGACGCCCTCCTCGCGGAGGTAGTCCTCGTAGCGCTCGAGGGGGTCGGCTGTGCGCCAGTCGGGGAGGTCGTCGGGCTCGTCGCGGTACCGCGAGGGGTCGTCGCTGGTCGTGTGGGCCCCCTGTCGGTAGGTCAGGCTCTCGACGAGGACGGGATGGCCCTCGCGGGCCCGGTCGAGGGCGGCCGCGACGAGCTCGCGCACGGCGAGGGGGTCGTTGCCGTCGACCCGAACGCCTTCGAAGCCGTAGGCCTCGGCCTTCCGCGCGATGGTGTCGCTCGCGGTCTGGCGCTCTCGGGGCGTCGAGATCGCCCACCCGTTGTTCTCACAGAAGAAGACGACGGGTGCCTCGAAGACGCCCGCGAAGTTCAGCCCCTCGTGGAAGTCCCCCTCCGAGGTCGCCCCGTCACCGAGATAACAGCAGATCGCCCGGTCGTCGCCCGCGTAGTTGGCGGCCATCCCCAGCCCGGCGGCGTGGGGGATCTGGGTCGCGATCGGCACCGCCTGCGGGAAGACGTTCAGCTCGTGGCCGGAGGCGTACTCGGGGTACCCCCGACGGAACAGCAGGATGTCGCTCATCGGAACCCCGTGGGCGAGTTGCATCGCGTTCGAGCGGTAGGTCGGCACGAACCAGTCCTCGTTCGCGAGGGCGTGGGCGGCGCCGACCTGGGAGCCCTCCTGGCCCCTGTAGGGTGGGTAGCCGCTCATCCAGCCACGGCGCTGCAGGGCCAGCGCCCGCTCGTCGAACCGACGCGCTCGCACCATGTCGCGGTAGATCTCCAGGGCCTCCTCGACGGAAACGCGACTCTCCTCGAGGACGGTGTCGCCGATCACGCGGTGCATGCGAGTTTCCTCGAAGCAGACCCTGAAAGCAATTGTGGTGAGTGGCGACGCGGCGGGATCGGCCGCGGGCCAGGACTGGGTGGCGGCGACCGCGAACGGTCACCCCTTCCGGTGAGCGTCGAGCCGGCTCTCGAGGACGTCCTCGACGCGCTCGAGGACGACCTCCGGCGGCTGGGTAGCGTCGATCCGAACGAACCGGTTGGGATAGCGCTCGATCAGGCGCTCGTAGTTGTCTCTGACCTTCGAGAGATATTCGACGCGCTCGAACTTGTTGGTCGCTCCCGCCCGCGCCGCGGCCGTCTCCGGATCGACATCGAGGTAGATCGTCAGATCGGGCTCGATCGAAAACGCGGTGTGGATCCCGACGACGTACTCCAGCGGACGGGTGATTCGGCCGTCCTCGGCCAGCGTCGCCCCCTGGTAGGCGTACCGGGAGTCCGAGTAACGATCCGAGATCACCAGCTCGCCGCGCTCGAGGGCGGGCTCGATCACCCGCGTGAGGTGGTCGGCGTGGTCGGCGGTGTACAGGAACAGCTCCGCGAGGGGGTCGGCGTCCTCGTCTTGAATCGATCGGTAGACCGCCTCGCCGTACCACGATCCCGTCTCGCCGGAGGTCGGTTCGGTCGTAAACGTCGCGTCGGGGTAGACGTCCCGCAGGGCCTCCCAGACCGTCGTCTTCCCGCTCCCGTCCAGTCCCTCGAGGGTCACGAGCATACCCGCACGTCGCTCGGGCGAATACAAGACGCCATCGGCATCGTTCCGACGACCCTACCAATGTCGCCGTCCATTATTTGTCCGTCGAGAGACCTAGTACAGCTATGAACGTTCTCGTCGCCGGCGGCACGGGCTTCATCGGAACGCACCTCTGTACGGAACTCCACGAGCGAGGCCACGACGTGACTGCGCTCTCACGGAACCCCGACGACGCCGACCTCCCGTCGGGGATCGACCTGGCGATGGGCGACGCCAGCGCCTACGACTCGATCGTCGAGGACGTCGACGGCCACGACGTCGTCGTCAACCTCGTCTCGCTGTCGCCGCTGTACGAACCCCCCGAGGGAACCAGCCACCACGAGGTTCACCTCGGCGGGACCGAGAACCTCGTCCGGGCCTGCGAGGAACGCGGCGTCGACCGGTTCGTCCAGATGAGCGCGCTCGGGGCCGATTCCGACGGCACGACCGACTACATCCGCGCGAAAGGCGACTCCGAGACGGCCGTCCGGGAGTCCGACCTCGACTGGACGATCGTTCGCCCCTCCGTCGTCTTCGGGGAGGGTGGCGAGTTCGTCGAGTTCACGAAGGAGCTGACGACGCCGTACGTGACGGGGCTCCCCGGGGGCGGGAAGACCCGGTTCCAGCCGATCTGGGTCGGCGACCTCGTTCCGATGCTGGCCGATATCGTCGAGGACGACGCCCACGTCGGCGAAACCTACGAGTTCGCGGGACCGCAGGTCGCGACGCTGGCCGACGTCACCGAGCTGGCTTACGAGGCCGAGGGGAAGTCGGTCACCATCGTTCCGATCCCGATGGAGCTGACGAAGCTCGGGCTGACGGCCGCCAAACCGGTCCCGTTCATCCCGTTCGGTCCCGACCAGGCCCGGTCGCTCGAGATGGACAACACCCTCGCGGACAACGACGTCACCGCCTTCGGCTTCGATCGCGAGGAGTTGACGACGCTCCGGACGTACCTCGAACTCGAGGTCGAGGCGCCGGCGGCGGACTGAGCGCTCGGGGAAGCACGGGTTAGCGGGAAATATAGACGATTCTGAAATTCATCTTTGACACAAAACTTATGCCCGCGATCGCACTCGTTGGGAGCGAACGGAGCTCCCTGATATCAAATGAAACTGGCGATGATCGGATTCGGGCAGGCTGGCGGCAAGATCGTCGATCGCTTCCTGGAGTACGACGATCGGACCGGCAGCGGGATCGTCCGGGCCGCGGTCGCGGTCAACTCCGCGAAGACCGACCTGATGGGCCTCGAGCGGATCCCCGAGGAGAACCGCGTCCTCATCGGACAGGCCGAGGTCAACGGCCACGGCGTGGGCGCCGACAACGAGCTCGGCGCGGAGATCGCCGAGAACAACGTCGACGAGATCCAACACGCGATCGACTCGATCCCGACCCACGAGGTCGACGCCTTCCTGATCGTCGCCGGGATGGGCGGAGGAACCGGCTCCGGCGGCGCGCCGGTGCTAGCCGACCACCTCAAGCGGATCTACACGATCCCGGTCTACGGGCTCGGCGTGTTGCCCGGCGCCGACGAGGGCGGGATCTACACGCTCAACGCTGCCCGCTCGTTCCAGACGTTCGTCCGCGAGACGGACAACCTGCTGGTTTTCGACAACGACTCCTGGCGCCAGACCGGCGAGTCCGTCGAGGGGAGCTACGAACAGATCAACGGCGAGATCGTCCGTCGCTTCGGCATCCTCTTCGGCGCCGGCGAGGTCCGCAAGGGCCAGGAGGTCGCGGAAAGCGTCGTCGACTCCTCGGAGATCATCAACACCCTCGCCGGCGGGGGCGTCTCCACGATCGGCTTTGCCAGCGAGGACGTCGATGTCGACGCCGGCGGCGGCCTCCTCTCGCGGTTCACCGGGGGCGACCCCGGCGACGAGCTCGACACCGCCGAGACGACCAACCGCATCACGAGCCTCGTCCGCAAGGCGACCCTCGGGCGGCTCACCCTCCCCTGCGAGGTCGAGGGCACCGAGCGGGCGCTACTGGTACTGGCCGGTCCCTCGGCCTACCTCAACCGCAAGGGGATCGAGCGGGGCCGAACCTGGCTCGAAGACGAGACCGGGAGCATGGAGGTCCGGGGTGGGGACTACCCGCGCCGGGAGAGTGAGGTCGCCGCGGCCGTGCTCCTCTCGGGCGTGACGAACGTCCCGCGGATCAAGCGCCTCCAGGAGGTCGCGATCGAGGCCCAGGACCGGATCGACGACATCGAGGCCGAACGCGAGCAGAACCTCGAGGACCTCGTCGAGGACGAGGAAGACGAGCTCGAGCCGCTGTTTTGAGCTCCGACGCGTTTTTGGGCGCGTGCCGGCAACGGTAGCCGAATGCGCGTCCTCGTTCCGTTCGCTGCCGACGAGCCGAAAACGCGCCTCGAGGGCGTCCTCTCGCCCGCCGAGCGGACGGCGTTCGCACGGGCGATGTTGTGCGACGTCGTGGCCGCGACCGACGCCGCGGGCGGCGAGCCGACGGTTCTCTCGACGGCACCGCTGGAGTTCGAGCTCCCGCGGGCGACCGTCGTCGTCGACGACCGCCCGCTCACTCCGGCCGTCGACGCCCGGCTGCCGACCGCCCCGGGCGACGAGCCCGTCGCCGTCGTGATGGCCGATCTCGCGCTGGCGACACCCGACGTCCTCGCGGAGCTGTTCGACACCGCGGGAGACGTCGCGATCGCCCCCGGTCGCGGCGCAGGGACCAACGCCCTCGTCGTGCGCCACTCCGAGTTTCGCGTCGACTACCACGGCGGTTCCTTCCTCGATCACCGCGAGATCGCCGCCGAGATCGGGGCCGAGCTCGCGGTCGTCGACTCCTTCCGGCTGGCCACAGACATCGACGAGCCGGCCGACCTCGTCGAGGTGCTGGTCCACGGCACCGACCGCGCGCCCGCCACCCTCCGGGAGCTGGGGTTCGAGCTCGACGCCGACGACGGACGGGTCGGCGTCGCCCGGGTCGGGAACGCGTCCTCGGGCTGAGTTCGGACGCTGCGGTACGCGCCACCGTGAGGCCGAGGCAACGTGAAGTCCTTATGTACTCGGGCCGGACAGTTCCGGGTGATGATCCCCGGCGCGAACGAGTACGGCGTCGCCCTCGAGATCGACGAGACGGCCGTCGAGCGACTGCTCGCGGTTACCCCCGAGGACGTCGCCGCGCCGCCGGAACTGCGCTTCGCGCGGAACGTCTTCGTCCCGCTGACGACGGCCTGCCGGTATACCTGCACCTACTGTACGTACTTCGACCCGCCGGGGGAAGCCTCGCTGCTTACCCTCGAGGAGGTCCGTGAGATCTGCCGGCGGGGCGCCGACGCCGGCTGCACGGAGGCGCTGTTTACGTTCGGCGATGATCCCGACGACCGCTACACCGAGATCCACGCCCGGCTCGACGAGTGGGGGTACGACTCGATCCACGACTACCTGCGGGCGGCCTGCGAGGTTGCCCTCGAGGAGGGGCTGCTTCCCCACGCCAACCCCGGCGATCAGACCCGCGAGCAGATGGAGACGGTGGCGGATGTCAACGCCAGCATGGGCGTGATGCTCGAGACGACCGCCGAGGTCGACGCCCACGCGGGTCCCAGGCAGAAGGAACCGGGCCAGCGGCTGCGGACGATCGCGAACGCCGGAGAGCTCGATATCGCCTTTACTACGGGGATCCTGGTCGGCGTCGGCGAGGACTGGCGCGATCGGGCGCGGAGCCTGCTCGCGATCCGCGAGCTCCACGAGCGCTACGACCACGTCCAGGAGGTGATCGTGCAACCGGTCGTCGAGAACGAGCGCTGGTCCGACGGGAGCCCGGACCTCGAGACGATGCGCCGAGTGACGGCGATGGCCCGCGTCGCCCTGCCCGATGTGATCTCGGTGCAGGTCCCACCCAATCTCGCCCCGGCCCGCGAGCTGATCGACTGCGGCGTCGATGACCTGGGCGGGGTCTCGCCGATCACCGACGACCACATCAACCCCGATTACAAGTGGCCCGCGCTGCGGGAGCTCAAGGAGATCGCCGACGCCGCGGACGTCCCGCTTCGCGAGCGGCTGCCGGTGTACGAGCGGTTCCTGCCCGACGACCTGCGCACGGCGGCGTTCGACGGCGTTCCGGCGGACGGAGCCGACGCCGGAACGGCCGACCGCGAATGGATCTCGCCGCGGATACGGGACGCCCTCGAGGCCGAGGACGCATCCGGCGAACGGTACCGACGCGTACTCCGGGGCGCCGCACCCGAGTGACGACGCGGGAGTCCGGCGACGCCTTCTCGATTCCGGGACCGCCAGCGACGGGAACCACCCCACGGCGTTCCCGTGGCCGTTGCAACGCGATCCGTTTTCCCCGTTCGTCCCGAACGCGGACTCATGGGGGGCGCCGACGCCGACGAAACGCTGGAGTCGTACGGTACGACCGTCGACAAGCGGGAGCGGCCCCTGTACGCGATCCTCGACTGGATACTCCTCAGAGGGGATCGGCTCTTCATCGCCGTTGCGCTCACCCTCGTCGCGTTTCTGCTCCTGCTGACGGGACGCGTCCTCGGCGTCGTCTCGTTCGTCAGTGACGACTCGCTCACGCGACTCGTCGACGGGATGATCGCGGGAACGATCTCCGTTACCACGCTCGTCGTCACCGTCAACCAGCTGATCCTCTCGCGGCAGTTTCAATCGACCGGCGAGTTCCGAGACAGGGTCACGGGCGTCATGGAGTTCCGCGAGGACGTCGAGGCCAGCACGGGCGTTGCGGCGGCGCCGGCGGCGCCGAGCGGACAGTTCGCGCTGCTCGTCGACGAGATCGAGGCGCGGGCGAACCGCCTCGGGGAGACGGTCGCCGACGCTCCCGACGGAGCGGCCCGAGAGCGAGTCGAGGCGTTCGTCGCGAGCGTCCGGGCGGACACCGATCGGGCCAGCGAGACGCTCGATCGAGCGCGGTTCGAGTCGCCGACCGTCCTCACCGCGGCGATAGCCTACGACGACGCCTGGCAGACCTACGCCGCGGGATTCCTGCGCGACCGACACGACGACGAGCTGTCCGCGGACGCCCGCGAAGCGCTCGACGAGCTGGTCGACGCGATCGAACTGTTCGCCACCGCTCGCGAACACTTCAAGACGACCTACCTCCAGCGAGAGCTGACTCGGCTCTCGCAGCTGACGATCCTGTTCGGGATCCCGGCGGTAGTGGCGGCGCTGCTCCTGGGACTGCTGTACGGCGGGATCGGCGGCCCGACGATCAGCCACACGTACGCGCCGTTCGTCGCGAGCGGGCTAATCGCGATCGTCTTCTCACCAGTCGCCCTGCTGTCGGCGTACGTTCTCCGGGCCGCGGCGATCGCATACCGAACCACCTCGATCGGGCCGATGCTCCCACAGAAGGGTCCCGACGAGGGCCCGTTCGAGGTCGACCACGAGACGGACCTCGACGAGCGGGCGGACTGAGAGGTATATGTTGACTCGGCACGTACCACTCGTATGCACAGCGAAACCATCGCGTTCGGCGGCCCACTGGCCGGACTCGTCGTCGGCGCTGCGATCCTCGTCGGAAGCCTCTTCCTGAGCGGGCTGTCGGTCGTCTCGGTTATCGGCGGCGCGATCGGCCTGCTGGCCATCGCCGTCCTCGCGCTCGCGGTCGCCCGTTCACCGGCGGACGCCACGGTCGAACTCGAGGAGCGCGAGGACGAGGAGTCGCGGCTCGCTCGGGGCGCGAAGTAGCTCAGACGATCCGGTACCGGTCCTCGGCGATCCGTTCGAGGGTCGCCGCCTCGCGGAGACTCACGACCTGCCCGGTCGGGGTCGGCTCGATTACGGCGTCGGCCGCGACGTCCGCGAGCGTCCCCAGGAGCTGTGCTTTCGGTGGCCCCTGGGTCGCGCCACAGTCGTAGATCGTGAGCAGCCCGCGATCGCTCCTCTCACGCTCGTAGACGACGAGGTGGGCGTGGTTCGGGAGCCGCCAGGCACCGTCGTTGGTCGGAACGAGGTGGTTCACGGCCGTCCGAACGATCGGCGGGCGGAAAAAGCTACGCGGCACTCGCCGACCGGAGTCTCGTCCTCGGGTGACGCCGCCGACCGACTCAGTCGTCGGCCGGAGCCGTCCGTTCCGCCTCGGCGAGCAGCGGCGTCCCGTCGGCCTTCGGCCCCAGTTCGGGGCCGAACGGCGCGTCCTCGGGGTCGATCACGCGGCGACGTTCGTAGTCGGTCGAGCGCTCGACCGGAGTTCGGCCGACCGAGGAGATCAGGTCGACGTAGTCCGCGAACGAACGGAACTCGCCGTACTCGCCGCCCGCGCGCTTGGTGATCTCCTCCGAAAGGATCGTCCCCATGAAGTCGTCGGCGCCACAGGAGAGCATCTTCAGCCCCTGCTGGTCGCCGTACTTGACCCACGAGGACTGGATGTGATCGACGTTGTCGAGGAACAGTCGCGAGACGGCGATCAGGAGTTCGTCCTCGTCGTCGCTGGGGCCGCTGGAGACGACGTCGTGCTCGAAAAGCGGCGTGTTCTGGTGGACAAAGGAGAGGGGAACGAACTCCGTGATCGCGCCGTCGACCCGTTCCTGGAGCTCCCGTACCCGCTGCAGGTGCATCGCGCGGTGGGCCTCGTTCTCGACGTGGCCGTACATGATCGTCGCGGTGAGCCCGAGCCCGACGTCCGCGGCGGCCTCCATCGCCTCGAGCCACCCCTCCGTGCCGATCTTGCCCGGACAGATGACCTCACGGACCTCGTCGACGAGGATCTCGGCGGCCGTGCCGGGGACCGTGTCCAGTCCTGCCTCCTTGAGCCGTCGGTAGACCTCCTCGTAGGACCAGTCGGTACCCCGCCGGGCGTGGTAGGCCTCCTCGGGAGTCATCGAGTGGACGTGAACCCCGTCGACGCTCATCGCTTCGAGCTGTTCAGCGTAGGTGCCGGGATCGGTCGCGTACCGCTCGGGCGGTTTGAAGTTGACCGCCTTCGGGTCGGGGTGGTCCCGGAGGATCTCGAGGTGTTCGTCGTCGAGCGCGAACGCGGGGTGGAGCCCCGACACCGAGGTAACCTCGTAGATCCCCCGTTCGACGGCGTCGGCGACGATCTCGCGGGACTCCGCGGGCGTCTTGGTAAAGCCCTGGGTCTCGACGTCGGCGTCGTTCTCGAACGTGTGAGCCGCGTCTTTGAAATTACAGAACAGACAGCCGACGTTGCAGGCGGTGGTGACGTTGTTGTTCAGGTTCGCGACGAAGGTGACCTCCTCGCCGACGTCCTCGGCCCGACGGCGGTCGGCGGCCTCCAGCACCTGCTCCTTGCGCCGGCGATCGATCCCCTCACTCCCCGTCCCAGTCGTCAGCAGTTCGATCGCGTCCTCGACCGCGAGTCGGTCGCCGTCGCGGGCCTTCGCGAGCGCGTTCTCGAAGGACTGGTCGGTCTCGGGAACGTGATCGAACGTGAGGTCGTCTTCGGTCACCGGTCGCTCCATCGGCGTATCGATGCCCGTACAGCGAGAAAAGGATGGTGATCGCCGGGAGCGAACGCGCCGAGCGAACCGCCGGGGGTCCCGACGGCGGGTGCCGACCGTCCGGGAACCGGCCGGATACTGAAACCTTCTTACCGTCCGGCCTCCGCAACTGATATATGAACTGCGGCCGCCCGGCTGCCCAGAGGTGTCTCGGATGACGAGCGTCAAGGAGTTTCACGTCCAGGAGGAGGCAACCGCCGACAGCCTCGGAAAGGGCTCGTTCGTCTTTACCGACGACTACTCGGTGTTCGACTGGGGGAAGATGCCCGACCAGATCCCCGACAAGGGCGCCAGCCTCTGTACGATGGGCGCGTTCAACTTCGAGCTGCTCGAGGACGCGGGGATCCCGACCCACTACCGCGGCGTCGTCGAGAACGGCGAGGTGTGCTCGCTCTCGGAAGCGTCCCGCCCGCCCTGGCAGATGGCGATCGATCTGACCCAGGTGCCGGACCTGCCCAACGAGGGCCGGGAGTACGACTACGACAGCTACCACGAGGACGCGGGCGAGAACTATCTGGTTCCCCTCGAGATCGTCTTCCGGAACCGCGTTCCGATCGGCTCGAGTCTGCGCCGTCGCACCGAGCCCGCCGACCACGGGCTCGAGTTCGAGCAGTGGCCAGACGAGCCCGTCGACCTCCCGGAGCCGATCGTCGAGTTCACGACGAAGTACGAGGAAACTGACCGCCAGCTCGACCGCCAGGAGGCCGACGCGATCGCCGGGAAGGCCGATCTCGAGACGCTCGAGGAGCTCGCCCTCGAGGTCAACGAGGTCATCACCGAGCAGGCCGCCGAGACCGAGCTGGTCCACCAGGACGGGAAGATCGAGTGTCTCTACTACGAGGGTGACGTCGGCGTCGCCGACGTCGTCGGCACGTTCGACGAGAACCGCTTCAGCTACGGGGAGACCCAGCTTTCGAAGGAGGTGCTTCGCCAGTACCACAAGCGGACCCAGCCAGAGTGGGTCCAGGCCGTCGAGGCCGCAAAGGCCGAGGCGAAACAGGAGGACGTCGCCGACTGGAAGGCACTCTGTGACATCGAGCCGAACCCCCTCGACGACCGGGTTCTAAAGACCGCCCGGAACATGTACTGTGCCGGCACCAACACCTACACCGGGATGGACGTCTTCGACGCACCGCCGCTGTCGAGCGCGATCGGCTCCGTGCAGGGGCTGTAGTCGGCTGCTTTTTCCGTCTCGTCTCTCACCCGAACGCCAGGAGACTCGCTGTCCGGCCAACGGCCCAGAGCGCGGCGACTGCGACCAGCACCGGCACGACCACGTTCGAGCGCCAGCCACTGGCGGTCGAGTCGCGTCCTCGGGTCAGATTGGTTCCGATCCAGACGAGGTATCCGCCGCCCACCGCGAGGACGGTGCCGATCGGGGCGCCCACGCCGAACGCGAGGGCCACCTGACACGCGCCGATAACCGCCAGGCCGATCCCAACGACGCGGTCCCGATCGACGTCTCGAAGCGATCGCTCGCCGCCCGCGAACCGGAACGGGTCGGTTCGACTCATACGAAATACTATCGCTGAGATGACATAACCGTTCCGCCGTGCTCTCGGGCCACGGGTCGCGCTTTCGACGTCCGAGGACGTCCGACGATCAGTCCGCCGCCGGGGCGGTCCGTCCGCGCTCGGCGATCGGTTCCGCCAGCCGGTCCGCGGCCCGGCGGGCGCCGGCGACGTTGCCCGCGAACGGGCCGACGGTGCCCGCCGCCAGCGCGCCGGTGACGAACACCGGTGAGCGACTCCCGTCCTCGCGGCGCCACGCCAGCGTCCCGTCGTCGAGGACGGGCATCCCTCGATGACCGCGCTCGAGGTCGAGCGTTGTGGCGACGCGGTCGACGAACGGGTGGTCGAACACCGGGTCGAACCCGGTCGCGAGGACGATCCGGTTGGCCGAACAGCAGCCCCCGTCGGCGAGCAGGAGCCGGACCTCGCCGTCGACCGCGCGGGCTGACGCGACGTCGCCGACTCGGGTCCGTAGCTCGCCCGCGTCGACGGCGTCCTCGAGGCGGTCGAGCAGGGTCGGGGGGACGGTGGCGTCATTGCGCGCCTCGCGGACGACCTCGAGGCGACGCCGGGAGCCCGGCGGATGGCGGTGGAGCTCGCGCTCGATGTGCGACCAGTTGATCCACTGCGGGTCGGCCTCGATGGCCGCGTCCTCGAGTTCGCGTCGCGAGAGCAACGTTACGGGCTCGCGATCGGCGAGACAGGTCGCCAGCTGGGCTGCGGTGACCCCGCCGCCGACGACGATCGTTCCCTCGGTTCGGCGATCGGGGTCGAACCCGTCCCAGACGTGGGTGAGCCGATCGACTCCCGTCGCCCAGTCGGGAGTCCGGTACCGTCCCCCGTGACCGATCGCCAGCACGCAGCTTCGGGTCCGGATCGGGCCCGCGTCGGTCTCGAGGACGAGCCCGTCGCCGTCCTCGGCGATCGTGTCGACGGTCGCCCGTCGGTGCAGCGATCGGAGCTCTTTGCGCTCGATAACGCGGTCGGCGTAGTCCAGAAACAGCGACAGCGACGGCCGACGGGGGTACCCCGGCGTCGGCAGAAGTTCCTCCTCGCGGCCGCGGGCCTCGGCGAAGTTCTCGAGGCCGAACGGTTCGGTGCCGACGTGGTGGACGAACGTCGAGCGCATCGCGTCCATCTCGCAGGCCCGGGCCTTCCGCCGGAACGAGGCCAGCAGCCGCTCGTTGGGGTCGACGATCCGGACGTCCTCGCGCTCGAGAGCGACGTCCTCGAGCAGCCGCTGTGCGAGGTTGGTGCCGTGGATCCCGCCGCCGACGATGACACACTCGTACACGGATCCCGGTACGCGCTATTATTACTTTAGACATTCGACTTAACAACCATTGGGTGGGTAGTCGAGAGAGGATAATATCTCAACCGACCCCGTGCCGGCATGAGGGTTTTCGTCCGTGCGACGCGTATCGGTACTATGCCGGACGGAACTTTCGGCGACCGACTCGGGACGTACCAACAGCGCTTCGACAGCCTCGACGCGACCGTCGCCGCGTATATGGATCGGTGGGGGATACCCGTGTTACGGGCTGCGATCGCCGTCGTGTTCATCTGGTTCGGCGCGCTCAAGGTGGTCGGCGTCTCGCCGGCCGGCGAACTCGTCGCGGCGACCGTCTATCTCGTCCCTCCCGATCTGTTCATCCCCGTCCTCGGCGTCTGGGAGGTGCTTATCGGGGTCTGTCTGCTCTATCGACCGCTGATCCGGCTCGGGATCTTCCTGCTCTTTCTCCAGCTACCCGGTACTTTTCTGCCGCTTGTCATCCTTCCCGAGGCGGTGTACGTGTCGTTCCCGTACGCGCTGACGGTCGAGGGACAGTACATCATCAAGAACCTCGTCATCATCGGCGCCGCGCTCGTGATCGGCGGCTCCGTCAGAGAAGACGTGTAGTTAGCCGGCCGATCCACGCGAGCGCGAGCGCGAACCCGATCGCCGCCGTGGCCTGACGGGCGAGCATCTTCGTCACGAACCGGGTCGAGACCTCGCGGGCGACCGTAATCGCGGTGACGAGACAGGGCAGGAGTACGCCCGCGAGGTAGACCGCCACGAGTACCTGGATCGGCGAGAGCGCGGCGATCCCGCTCGTGTCGGCGGTCAACAGCGCGATCCCGTCTTTGCGAATCGAGGCGAGGACGATCGGCAGGGCGGCCTCGGCCGGCAGCCCGAACGCGCTCATCGCCGGCGCCAGGGCGCCGCCGAGTCGCTCGAGGACGCCGGCGTGGTCGAGCAACGCGGCGACGACACAGATCGCCGCGAAGACGGGCAGCGCCGTGGTGAGGAAGCTCGCGAGCGAGGATCGCGCCTCCCGCCAGATCGCGCGCGGGCGGGGCCACTCGAGGAATGTGCGCCGATCGACCGCGAGCGACGCCGTCCGGGCCTCCCGCGGCGCGACGAGACGAACGTACAACAGCGTCGTCACGACGAGCACCACGAGGTAGGGAACGACGAGCCAGCTCATTCCGACGGCGGCAAGCACCGCGAGCGTGGCCGGGAACTGGTAGGAGCAGGCCGCGCCGAAGGAGATCGCCGAGATGGTGGTACAGCGGGTGCAGTCCGAGCAGCTCCGGGTGCTGGTCACGGCGGGGACGTTACAGCCAAACCCCATCACGACCCGGACGAGATCCCGCCCCGTCAACCCAACGCGGCGCATGACGGGGTGGAGCGCGGTCGTCACCCGCGTGACGAGCCCGCTGGCCTTGTACGCACCCATGAACAGGGCGAAGATCAGCATCGTCGGCAGCGCCCAGACGAACAGGAACGGCCCCATCGCGAGCAGGCCGTAGTCGCTTACGAGAACGGCCGTTATCGGCTCCGGCAGCGCCGCCGTCTCGGCCCACGCGACGGCGGGCTCGAGGGTCGCGCCGACGACCGGGTCGAGTTCGCCAGCGACGGTGTTTGCGAACCAGACGGCGACGACGGCGGGAAGGAGGAGGACGAGCGTGCTCGCGATCGGACCCAGGTACGGGCGCTCGAGGATCGTCTCGGCCGGCTCGATCTCCCAGCCCGCGCGGGTCGTCATCTCGGCGGGAAACGAGCCCGCGTAGCGAAGCGCTTCCAGGACCGCCCCCGCGTCGGCCCCCGTCGGCGAGCCGGTATCGGGAGCGACCCCACCGTCGGCCGCGACCCGCGTCAGCCGACGGGCGTCGACGGGGACGACCGGAACGCCGAGATCCGACTCGAGGGAAGCGACCCGCTCTCTGGCCGCCGAGCTATCGTCGATCCTGTCCCAGTGGGTGACGACCACCGCGCCGGGACGCCCCTCGACGAGCGGCAGCAGGTCCGCGAGATCCCGATCGAGGTCGGTCGCCGGAACGACGAGGACGACCCGGTCGGTCGCCTCCAGTTCCGCCAGCGCCTCGCGGGTCGTCTCGGTGTCGGCCTCGAGGGTGATCCCGGGCGTGTCGACCAGCTCGAACCCGTCGGTCCGATAGACCTCGCTCGAAACGGTCGACCCACCCAGCTTCTCGTCGGCCGGGCGCGAGCCGGTGAGACCGGCCGTGAGCGCGGATTTACCAACGCTTTCCTTCCCGATCAGGACGAGACGCTCGCGGTCCGAGCTCATGTGTCCGTCCTCCGATCGGTCCCGCCTCGATACTCCTCGTCGAGTCCTCGAGCCGCCGTGACAGCGGCGCGCCGGAATCGGTGTCTCACTGGCGCGTCACTCGGCAGCCACAATTAATAATAGTACTGATTAATATAATAACTACTATTATCTCCGAGACCGTATTCACAATCGAATGCGCGACAACTCGACACCGGTTACGGTACTGTCCGGAACGCTTGGCGCCGGCAAGACGACCGTTCTGAACCGCCTCCTGCGGGAAACCGACGACCAAATCGCCGTGCTGGTCAACGACATGGGAGAGGTCAACGTCGACGCCGAACACGTCGCCGAATCCTCCGACATCGCCGACGAGGACGAGGAGCTGATCGAGCTCTCGGACGGCTGTATCTGCTGTGAACTCCGCGGGGACCTCCTCGAGGCGATCGACGAGCTCACCCGCGAACGGGCGTTCGACGCCGTCGTCGTCGAGTCGACCGGCGTCGCCGAACCGCTCCCGGTCGCCCAGACACTGACGATCGGGTTCGACCAGAGCGACCTCGAGCCCACCGAGTTCTACGCGGAGACCGGGATGGAGCCCCTGGAGGACTGCCACCTCGATACGACCGTCACCGTCGTCGACGCCCACCAGTTCGACGCGGCGATGCGCTCCGACGAGATCCTCGACGACGACGGCACCGAGAAACACCTCGGCGACCTGCTCGTCGAGCAGGTGGAGTTCTGCGACGTCCTCCTGCTCAACAAGTGTGACCTCGTCGACAAGGCGACCCTTGAGCGGATCGAGTCGACCCTCGAGGCGCTCCAGCCCCGCGCGGAGATCGTTCGCACCGAGCACGGCCGCGTCGACCCCGACGTCCTCGTCGACACGGGGCGGTTCGACTTCGAGGACGCGAGCCAGTCGGCGGGCTGGATCCGGGAGCTGCATGAACCCCACGAGTCAGCCGAGGAGGAACACGGCGTCACCTCGTTCGTCTTCGGCGCCCGCCGCCCGTTCCATCCCGAACGCTTCGCGGAGCTGCTCGACTCGTTTCCCGACGAGGTCGTCCGCGCGAAGGGCCACTTCTGGCTCGCCGGCCGTGGGGACGAGGCGCTGACGATCAACGTCGCTGGCCGATCGATCCGTGTCGGTCCCGGCGGGCCGTGGACCGACGCGCTGCCCGAACCCGAGCGCAGCGAACGCCTCGAGGAAAACCCCGAGATCGAGGACAACTGGCACGACCGGTGGGGCGACCGCAGCGTCCGTCTGGTCGTGATCGGCACCGAGATGGACCACGAGCCGCTGCGGGCCGCCCTCGAGGACTGCCTGCTCACTGATTCGGAGCTCGACGAGGACTGGTCGACCTACGAGGACCGGTTCCCGACGTTCGAGCTCCCCGAAGACGAGCCGACGGCGGAGCCCGAGGACGACTCGAACCAGGAAGAGATCGGGATCGCGGACTGAGAACGAACCAGTGACCGAGCACGATACCGACGCCGATCCGTTCGCCGACGCGCGGGCCGAGGCCGACGGCGACGTCTCGCCGTGTTACGAGGCGTACGTCGCGCGTCGCGACCACCGGCCCGACAGCTGCACGATCTACTGTGCGCTCGACGGTGAATCGATCGAGGACACCTGGATCCGCGCGAAAGGCGACGCGTTCGTCTCCCGCGAGGACGCCAGGTAAGGACTCGCTCACGCCCCAACGACGTAGTATACCGACACACCACACGACGATGTCAACCCACTTCCAGACCGCAGTCAGATCCAACGTCTCGCACGCGACCCGACGCGAAGCCATCGACCGCCTCGTCGCGGAGGACGAGCAGCGCAATCTCGCGCTCCTCGTCGAGATGGGCGGGCTCCGCGGGGAGTTCCGTCGCCGAGCCCTCGAGGGACTCGGCGAGTGCAACGCGGCCAACCACCTCGAGGAGCTTGCCGACGATACGACGGTCGACCCGTCGCTGCGGCGTCGTGCGGCCGAGCTGTCCTAGTTCCGCCGACGCCGCCGGGAGTCCCGATTCGGTTAGCAGCGAATCGGCCGGCGTTGTTAAATTACAGCCGGCTCGATTACCTATTTACTAGCAACTCTTTTTAAGTATCGAACGTTCAGTTAACAACGCTATGGCATACAGCTGCTCCACCTGCGACGAGTCGTTCCAGTCCGCGGCAGGCGTCACGCAACACGTCGCGCTCCACCACAACACCTGTGCCGTCTGCGACGACGAGTTCGACGACGCGGACGGCCTCCGCGAGCACGTTCACGCGAGCCACTGACGACGAACGACAGCTTCGTTTTTAACGGTCGAGGCCGCCGAGAGCGAAACGCCCGCGATCAGCAGTCGCAGTAGTCCGGCTCGCAACACTCGAGGTCCTCGACGATCATCCGTTTCTCCCGGTACTCCTCGAGCGGCCCCGTCTCGACCCCGAGTCGGTCGCCGAGCTCCTCGGCGACGACGGCGAAGCGCTGGCGGAACTTGTAGATAAAACAGAACTGCTGGCCGTTGTGTGCGACCTGCGGCCCGGCGAGGAACAGGCCTGGCGTCTCGGTCGATTCGTCCCGGTCAGTAAGCGCTGGGAACGAACCGTCGAACGCGAACAGATCCTCGACGACCGCGAGGCTTCCTTCGAACCCGGTCGCCAGGATCGGCGACACCCGGGAGCGGTAGCGGTCGCCGTCGCTCGCCGTCACCGCGTACCCCTCGTCGTCGCGTCCGATCTCCTCGATGCGAGCGTCGGCGACGAGCTCGATCGGCGCGCCGTCCTCGAGAGCCGTCTCGAGGCGCTCGCTCGTCCGCGGCGAAAGCACCTCGCTCGGGTCGGGACTGCGGAACTGCCAGGTCCCCTCGTCGTCCAGCACCGTCACCGAGCGTCCCGCTTCGGCGAGTCCCAGCGCCGCGTCGATCCCGCTCTCTGCGCCCCCGACAACCACGACGTCGGCCGCGCCGTCGACCGCTGCGCCGGCGCCGTCGGCGGCAACCCGAGCCGCCGACCCGTCCTCGTTCGCGACGCGATCCGCGTACCCCGCCCACGAGTCGACGGCCGCGACGTGAGTGCCGTGGACGGCGCCGTCGATCCCGGCATTCGAGGGGTACTGGTACTGGCCGGCGGCCCAGACGACGTAGCGGGCGCGGATCGGTCCCTCGTCGGTCTCGAGGACGAACCCATCGGTTTCGTCGGCCCCTTCGCGGACGACCGAGTCGACGTCGACGCCCGTCTCGACGGGCAGCTCGTGGAACTCCGCGACGGCCTCGAGGTACTCGGCGTACTGCTCGCCCGTGGGGTGTTCCCGATCGAGCGCCAGCGCGGGGGAGGTGTCGACCGTGATCGCGTTCAGATCGCGCACGCCGAAGGCGTTAGCGGGGAACGACGGCGTCAGCAGTCGCATCTCCTCGGGCCAGCTTCGGAAGGAGGCGCCGATCCGATCACGTTCGAGGACGGCGTACTCGACGTCGAGCCGTTCGAGCGCGACCGCGGTTCCGAGCCCGGCCGGGCCGGCCCCGACGATCGCCACCTCGAGGGAGTCGTTCATACTGGATCGGTGAGTGTCGAGGTTTAATAATATTGTGTGAGAAGTTACTAAGAGATAGTATTATATCTGGACCGAATAGCAAGGCTGGCTCGTGGAGCACCGATTCGCGGAGCTTTTAGCCGACCGGGGACTGGGATCGATATCGATGACTCGACAACCGCTCGAGCGGAGGTGGCTTCGATGACGACCGACCTGACCGAGATCACCGTGATCGGAGACGACGACACCGGACTGGTCGCCCGCGTGACCAGCCTCCTGTTCGAGCGCGGAGCCAATATCGAGGACATAGACCAGGCGGTTCGGGACGATGTCTTCCGGATGAACCTCGCCGTCGACACCGCGGAAATGGTCTGTACCGAGGCGACGCTTCGGGAGGACCTCCACGAGCTCGGCGAGGACCTCGGGCTCGACGTGCAGGTCCGGTTTCCCGCCGACCGTGAGACCCAGCGGATCGCGGTGCTCGGTACCAGCGAGAGCCACTGTCTGGAGGCGCTGTTCGAGGCCTGGGCGAACGACGAGCTCGGCGCCGACATCGGCGTGGTCATCGGCAACCACGACGACCTCGAACCCCTCGCCCAGCGGTACGACGTGCCGTTCCACGACATCGGCGACGAGAACGGCCAACAGAACGAGGCGCGGCTGCTCGAGCTGCTGGCGGAGTACGACGCCGACCTGATCGTCCTCGCGCGGTACATGCGCATCCTCAGCCCGAACGTTGTCTTCCGCTACGAGGACCGGATTATCAACGTCCACCCCTCGCTGCTGCCCGCCTTCCCCGGCGCCGAGGCCTACCGCCAGGCCCTCGAGGAGGGTGTCCGGGTGGCGGGCGTCACCGCCCACTACGTCACTACGGATCTCGACCAGGGGCCGATCATCACCCAGCGCGCGTTCAACGTCCCCGACGACGCCGACCTCGCGGAGATCAAGCGGCGGGGCCAGCCCCTCGAGGCCGACGCCCTGCTCGAGGCGGTGCGGCTCCACCTGAACGGCGACGTCTCGGTCCACCGCGGCCGAACGAGCGTCCGCGAGAACGAGCGTGATTACCAGCTGGGGCTGCCCGACGAGATGGACGAGCTCACCCCGGATCGACCGGTCGACGGGATCGCCGACGCCGTCACCGACGCCGACCCTATCACTGACGGCGACGCCGACGCGGCACCAGAAGAGAACGACGAGGACGACGCCGACCGGGAGACCGAGCCGGAACCGCCGGCGAGCTAACGCCGCCAGGTCTCGGGAGACAGTATCCGTTGCGGACGGTCTCGCGGTTTTCGACGCCGCCGCTACTCACCGACGTTCGATCAGCTTCGGCGCGACCGCGACTCGCGTCGATCGCGCCGCGAGTTCGTTGGGACAGTCTAGACGTCGTTCGGATCGATCGTCACGCCCTCGAACAGCGGGTGGAGATCGTCGTCCAGCTGTGCCTTCAGGTCCTGAAGCTCGCCCTGGGTGAGCGTGGCCGCGATCGCGTCGGTGACGCCGTCGGCAAACTGCTCGGCGTCGCCATCCTCGACGTCGGTTCCCTGGAGGTGGTTGCTGACGCGGTCGACGAACGCCTCGCGATCGTAGCCGGCGCCGTCGTGGTCGGCGTCCTCGACGATCGAGGCCAGCTCCGAGGGGAGCTGGGCGGCGACGTCCTCGGCCTCACCGCCCGTCAGCGTCTCGCCCAGCGTCTCGAGGACGGCCTCGCTGGCGATCTGTGCGCGATCGATCGTCTCGAGGTGACTCGCCTCCTGTACGAGCTTGTAGAATTCGTTTTCCTGCATAGACGAGGATTACACGGTGAGCAGTATCGGGGTTCGGCCCTCAGATGCAAGTCGCCTCATGATCGTTCTCGCCGTCGGCAAACGGCGACTCGGCGTCACCGGATGTCGCGGTATCGCCGCCGTGCCGGTCGTCGACATCCTCGAGGAACGCGCCGAGGTCGATCCGATCTACTGGCGCGAGCGTCACTGCGACGCTTATGCTTTCGCAGATGGTACTCTTACCCATGGCACAGCGAGAGGTCCAACAGGAGCTGTCGGTCGACCAGTACACGCTCGGGCTCGTCGGCCCCGACCAGGAGTGGGCGGGGACCGTCGCCGACGGCGGACGGATCGAGACCTACACACCCCCGGGCTGCTGGGGCCCGATGATCACACCGGAGTTTCGCGGCGGTCACGAGGTCACCCGACCGATCCGTGTCGAGAACGCCGAGGTCGGCGACGCCGTCGCGTTGAAGATCCGAGACGTCGAAGTGACGAGCCTCGCGACGAGTACGGGCTCGATGCGCGAGCGAACCGAGGCGTTCGGCGACGACCCGTTCGTCGACCACCGCTGTCCGGAGTGTGGCACCGAGTGGCCCGAATCGGTCGTCGAGGGTACGGGTGAGGACGCGATCCGCTGTGCGGAGTGTGGCGCCAACGCCTCCTCGTTTGGCTTCGAGTACGGCTACACCGTCGTCTTCGACGAGGATCACACGGTGGGGATCACGGTCGACGAGGACGCCGCGACCGACCTCGCCGAAGACGCCGCGGAGCTGATGGACATTCCCGACAACTCCCGGCAGCACCCGATCCTGCTGTACGCGCCCTCGGAGATGCCCGGCACGCTTGGTCGGCTGCGGCCCTTTATCGGCAACGTCGGAACGACGCCATCCGTGGAGCTGCCCGACTCCCACAACGCGGGCGACTTCGGCCAGTTCCTCCTCGAGACCGACCACGACTGGGGGCTCGAGAGCGAGGACGAACTCGAGGCTCGCACCGACGGCCACATGGATATCCCGCAGGTTCGCGCGGGCGCGACGCTGATCTGCCCGGTGAAAGTCGACGGCGGGGGCGTCTACGTCGGCGACCTCCACGCCAACCAGGGCGACGGCGAACTCTCCTTGCACACGACCGACGTCAGCGGCACGGTGCGGATGGACGTCGAGGTGATCAAGGACCTCGAGATCGACGGCCCCGTCCTGCTGCCCAACGAGGAGGACCTGCCGTTCATCAGCAAACCGTACAGCGAGGACGAGCTCGCGGCGGGACGCGAGCTGGCCGCCGACCACGACGTCGACCTGCTCGAGGAGACGGGACCGATCCAGGTCGTCGGGACAGGCGCGACGATCAACGACGCCACCGAGAACGCCTTCGACCGCGCCGGCACACTGCTCGGGATGAGCGAGGGCGAGGTGCGCTCGCGGTGTACGTTCACCGGCGGGGTCCAGATCGGTCGACTGCCCGGCGTCGTCCAGCTCGACATGCTCGCGCCGATGGACGTCCTTGAGGACCGCGGGATCGCCCACCTCGTTCGGGACCAGTACGACGTCCTCGACGCATAGTCGACCCCGTGCTCGGTCGTCGAGCGTGATCAGTCGGCTTCGTTGGTCTCGATGGTCGCGCGGTCCTCGCTCGAGACCGTGCCCAGCTGTGCGGATCGGTTCTCCGAGAGCAGCGGCGTGACGGCCAGTATCAGCATCGCGATCATAAACACCGCCAGCATCGAGAGAACGACCGCCGTGACGCCGAACGGAACGATACTGGCGAGGAGACTGCCGGACGCGATACCCGCGAGGGATCCACCGAAACTGACGAGACTCATCGCTTTCGACCACCCGTTTCGTATCGAGTGGCATGAGTGTTACTTTTCCGTGACCGACCTGCTGGAACCGCCGCCTGGCGTCGGACGGGTGGTGCGATCGAACGGCATTTACTCACGCAGCCGGACGTATTCGTATGGAGATACCCGAGGGGCTGGGGTCACACGTCCTCGATACTCTCGCGCCGAACATCGCGGTGCTGGACGACGAGGGCACGATCCTGAGTACGAACGACGCGTGGAAGTCCTTCGCCGAGGAGAACGAACTCCAGCCACCGGTCGGCAGCGTCGGCGTCAACTACCTGGAGATCTGTGAGCACAGCGACAGTCCGCACGCCGAACAGGCGGCCGAAGGGGCTCGGGCCGTCCTCGATGGCGACCGGGAGACGTTCACCCTCGAGTACCCATGTCACTCGACGGGTTCCCAGCGGTGGTTCCAGCTGACCGTCAGGCGCACGCGCTACGAGGACGAGCTGTACGCGATCGTCTCTTACCGGAACATCACCGAGCGCAAGTTGAGCGAACAGCGCGTCGAGGAGTCGAACGAACGCCTCCAGCAGTTCGCCTACGCCGTCAGCCACGACCTTCAGGAACCGCTGCGGATGATCACGAGCTACCTCGGGCTGATCGAGCGCCGCTACGAGGACGAACTCGACGAGGACGGCCAGGAGTTCATCGAGTTCGCCGTCGACGGCGCCGAACGGATGCGGGACATGATCGAGGGGCTGCTCGAGTACTCCCGGGTCGAGACCCGCGGAGATCCGTTCGCGCCCGTCGACCTCGAGGCCGTCCTCGAAGAGGTCAGCACGGACCTCCAGATGGCCGTCGACGACGAGGCCGGCGAGATCACGATCGAATCGCTGCCGACGGTCGAGGGCGACCGCAGCCAGCTCCGGCGGCTGTTCCAGAACCTGCTCGAGAACGGGATCACGTACTCCGGGGAGGAGCCCCCGCGGATCCGCGTCGAGGCCGAGGCAAGCGACGGCGAGTGGATCGTCGCGGTCAGCGACAACGGGATCGGGATCGACCCGGAGGACCAGGACCGGATCTTCGACGTCTTCGATCGGCTCCACAGCCGCGAGGAGTACGAGGGGACGGGGATTGGGCTGGCGCTCTGTCAGCGGATCGCCGAACGCCACGGCGGGACCGTCGACGTCGAGTCCGAACCCGGCGAGGGGTCGACGTTTTTCGTGACGCTACCCGACGCCGAGTAACGCCGACGGTCGCGACGCCGGGCTCGCCCCGTTCGGCGTGACCCCAGTTCGTCCAGTGTCTTCGAGAACGAGACACCCCACCGTGTCCGGTGTCTCGAATCTATCATCTCCGCGACCCGGTGTACCCCATCGTGTCCAGTGTCTCCCGAACCGGTTCGCGTGGCCTCACGTTGCTCTCCTCCCCACTACGTCCAGTGTCCGAGCTCGATCGAGTGTGGGTGAGAAGGAGCGGGTGTCGCGTCCTCGGAGTCGACTGATGGCTCGAACCGAGCAGACGCCACGATCGCCGTCGTCGCCGATTAGGCGCCGCGATCGAGGTGGTGTTCGATCGCCTCGGTCATCCCCACCACGTCCACTGTCTCGTCGAGCGCCTCGAGCAACAGGTCGGGGTTCGTATCGAGGGAGTACTCGTAGTACCGCCCGCCGACCTCGCCTTTGTTCCGTTCCACCCGGCTCGCGATTCCGAGCATCGCAAGCTCGTTGAGGTGATCCCGCATCCGGCGCAGAACCAGCGAGTCGGCCGCCGCCCGATCGCAGACGATCTCGTAGCGATCCTGGATATTCCGGGCCCGCGTCGGCGTGTCGCCCTCCTCGTGGAGCATCACCAGCGCGTAGAGAACGAGATGACCCTGCTGGGTGAGCCCCGCAACGCCGTCGACGATACGACTCCGTTCGAGCGACGCCCGCGCCTCGTCGACGTGGGCCTCCGTGATCTGCTCGACCCCGCGAGTCGTCGAGCGGTAACCGACCCTTTCAATTTTGAAAGTCGACCGCCGATCCGGAGCGGTCCCGGCCCGCTGTGCAGCCGTCTCGTTTTCGATTCTTCCCTATCCACGAACGTGGATTCAAAACGAAAGCCGAAAGCGTTTTTGAGCACGGATACGGGGTAACGGATAATGACGGCCTACACCGCGACGGTGACCGTTCGACTCAAACGCGGCGTCCTCGACCCCGAGGCCGAGACCACGAAACAGGCCCTCAAGCGGCTGGGATTCGAACTCGAGGCGCTGCGATCGGCCGACCGCTTCGAGATCGATCTCGAGGCCGACTCCGACGAGGACGCCCGCGAGCGCGCCGACGAGATGGCCGAACGACTGCTCGCGAACCCGACCATCCACGACTACGACGTGGAGGTCGACGAGCGGTAGATGACGGTCTCGATCACGACGACCGAGACCGTCGGTCGCAACACCGCGGGGTGGCGACTGTGACGGTCTCGATCGTCAGATTCGGCGGTTCGAACTGCGACCGCGACGCCGAGCGCGCACTGGCTCACCTGGGGATCGACGCCGAGATCGTCTGGCACGAGGACGGCCTCCCTGCCGACACGACCGGGATCGTCCTCCCGGGCGGGTTCTCCTACGGCGACTACCTCCGTGCGGGAGCGATGGCCGCGCGCTCGCCGATCATGGCCGAGGTTCGGGAAGCTGCCGCCGACGGAACGCCCGTTCTGGGAATCTGTAACGGCGCCCAGATCGGCTGCGAGTCGGGGCTGACCGAGGGAGCGTTCACGACCAACGAGAGCGCCCGGTTCCAGTGTGAACCGGTGTTCCTTCGCGTCGAACGTACGGATACGCCCTGGACGGCCGCCTACGAGGAAGGTGAGGTCATCGAGGTGCCGATCGCCCACGGGGAGGGACGCTACGAGATTCCCGACGATCGCCTGGCCGAACTCGAGGACGACGACCGCGTCCTCTTTCGGTACTGCGACGCCGACGGCGACGTGAGCGCGGGCGCGAATCCGAACGGCTCGAAGGGCGGCGTCGCCGGCCTGCTCGGCGAGCGGGAGACGGTCGCGGTGTTGATGCCCCATCCCGAGCGTGCGACCCTCCCCGACGTCGGTCCGACTGACGGGCAGGGGATCCTTCGCGGATTCGCCGACGCCTGAACTGGCCGATAGCTTTATCGGCATACTGGTCTGTCTTCTGAACAGTATCGCGATAGTATAGGTCGACGCCGACTCGCCCGTGATCGACCGGGCGGGCGATATCGGCCAGTCGCGGGAACGGGTTATGGGTACGGCAACGCACGTCGTCTGTGTCGGGACGCCCCTCCCGCCGAACGTCGAGGACGTGCTCGAAGACGTCACCGACGCGGTCACGGTCGCCGTCGCCGAGACGGCCGCCGACTGTCTGGCGGGACTCGAGAGCGCCGACTGCGTCGTCGCGACCGACGCGGTCCCCGACACGACCTGTCCGGAACTCTGTTCGCAGATCGCGCGTCGTCGTCCCGAACTCCCGGTCGTCGTCTTTCCGGCGACCGGCAGCGAGGAGCTAGCGGGCGAAGTAATCGCGGCCGGCGCCGACGGCTACGTCCCGCGATCCCAGGGGCTCGAAACGCTTCGGTCCCGTCTCGACGGGCTGATCGGGGACGGCTCGAACGAACGCCACGAGGACGGGGCCGGCCGGAACGCCGCGGACGACCGGGACGAGAGCGGCGATCGAGCGCAGTGTCGGGACTCGAGCCCGAACGGCGGCTCGAGCCGTCTCGAGTTGCTCGTCGAACAGTCCCCGCTCGCGATCGTCGAGTGGAACCGCGAGTTCGAGGCGGCGAGCTGGAACCCGGCTGCCACCGAGCTGTTCGGCTACGCGCCGGCCGAGGCGCTCGGCGAGTCCGCGTTCGATCTGGTCGTCGCCGAACGGGATCGAACCGAGGTTGCGAACCACTGGGAACTGCTCGTCGAGGCCGACCTCGAGGAGTCGTTCCGGACGGTGAACCGGAACGTTCGAGCCGACGGCACCGAGCTCACCTGCGAGTGGATCAACACGCCGCTGATCGAGGACGGCGAGGTCGTCCGCGTTCTCTCTTTCGTTCGGGACGTGACGGACGACCTCGAGCGGGCGAACGCGCTCGAGGCGCTCCAGGAGACGACGCGGCGGCTTGTCGGAACGTCCTCTCCCGACGAGGTCGCCGAGATCATCATGGAGGCGATCGAGCGCGTCCTCGATCGGTCGCTTGCGGGGGTCTGGTTCGCCGCCGAGGACACGGACCGACTCGAACTCGAGGCGACAGCCTCCCGGCTCGCTGACGACAGCATCGCCCGGCGACCGATCGACCCTGGGAGCGGACTCCTCTGGGAGGCCTACGACCGTGGGGAGCCGATCGTGGTCGACGACGCCACGACCGAACGGCTCCCGTACTTCCTCGAGTACCCCCTCGGAAACGCTGTCGTCTACCCGCTCGGCGATCACGGCGTCGTCTCCGTCTGTTCGGTCGCGGGCCGGGAGCTTGAGGCCGCGGACGTCTCTCTCGTCCAGGTCCTCGCCGCGGCGGCTGAAACGGCCCTCGATCGGACGGCCCGGCGACGCGAGCTCGAACGTGCGAAGACGATCGTCGAGGCCGTCGGCGACAGTATCTACGCGGTCGACCGCGACGGTCGGTTCGTCGCCGTCAACGACATGCTTGCGTCGGTGACGGGGTACGACAGGGAGGCGCTTCTCGGTCGGCACTTCTCGTCGGTGCTGACCGACGAGAGCGTCGCTCGAGTTCGCGAGCGAGTCGACGAGTTCGAGCCGGGCGCTGCGGACACTGCGACCGACGAGGTGACTGTCTCGACTCGAACCGGAGAGCGAATCCCCTGTGAGGCGACGACGCGGCTGCTGTGTCGGGACGGCGACCCCGAAGGAGCGGTCGGCGTCGTCCGCGACATCAGCGACCGCAAGCGAATGGAACGCGAGCTCCGTGACCGACGCGCGAAAATCGAGAGCCTCCACGAGGTCGCCTCCCGACTGGACGACTGTGACTCCCCCGAGGAGATCTACGAGCTGGTCGTCGAAACGGCCGAGGACGTCCTGAACTTCGACGTCTGTGTCGTCGATCGGATCGTCGGGAACTCTCTCGAGAAGGTCGCGCTATCCTCACAGCTCGACGACGCGGACTACGTCGAGCGGATCGACGTCGAGAGGGGAGTCGCGGGACGGACCTACCGGGAACAACGGACCTACCGGATCGACGACGTCGATCGGTGTGACGACGCCATGGAGGACGCGAACGCCTACAGCTCGATTCTGAGCGCCCCGGTCGGCGACCACGGCGTCTTCCAGGCGGCCGCGAGGGAGCGGGGGGCGTTCGACCGCCACGACGAGGAACTGGTCGAGCTGTTGCTCTCACACGCCGTGGACCAGCTGGATCAGCTCGAGTCCGAAGAGAAGCTCCGCAGCGAGCGCGACCGGTTCGCCGCGCTGTTCGAGAACGTGCCCGACGCGGTCGTGAGTCTGCGCCACTGTGACGGCGAACCGATAATCGAGGCGGTCAACCCCGCGTTCGAACGCGTCTTCGGCTACGCGGAGGCGGAGCTGGTCGGGGAACCACTCGACGAGTTCGTCGTTCCGCCCGGAACGAGCGACACGCCCGCCGAGCGGGACCCTCGCGTCGACGAGGGGACGGTCGTCGAGACCGAGGTCAGACGACGCACCGCCGACGGCTTTCGCGAGTTCGTCCTCCAGCTCGTGCCGATCGAGCTCGAGGAGTCGGACGGCCGATCGTTCGGCCTCTACACCGACGTCACCGAGCAGAACCGGCGTCGCAAGCGCCTCGAGATCCTCAACCGGGTGTTGCGCCACGATCTGCGAAACGGGATGAACGTCATCGACGGCTGTGCGGAGCTGCTCGCCGAAAGCCTCGAGGGGACGGACGCGGCTCGGGTCCGGACCATCCGCGAGCGGTCGCGGGATCTCACCTCGCTCGCCGAGAAGAGCCGCACCGCAGAGTGCGTCCTCGATCGCGACGCCAATAGCCGCCCGGTCAACGCCGCGGCGCTCGCCGAGCGGGCAGCCGACCGCCTCGAGGACGTCCATCCCGACGTCGACCTCGGGCGGTCGCTTCCCACGTCGGCGCCGGTCATCGCAAGCGCGGACCTGCGAACGGCGATCTACCAGCTCCTCGAGAACGCGGTCGAACACCACGACGGGGTGCCGTCGGTCGACCTCGAGCTCCGGGAGCGACCCGAGGAGGACCTGGTCGTGCTGTCGGTCGTCGACGACGGACCGGGAATCCCCCCGGAGGAACGGGCACTGCTCAGCGACGACCGGGAGATCACGCAGCTGCGACACGCGAGCGGGCTGGGGCTCTGGTTAGCTAACTGGGTCGTCTCGCAGGCGGGCGGACGGCTTGCGTTCGCCGACAACGAGCCCCGGGGGACCGTCGTCAGGATCGAACTACCGCGGGCCGATCCGGAGGCGATCGGACCGGCGTCGGATCGGTCCGCGTCCGAGTAGTCCGGCCGTCGCCGCTCCAGGCGACGGGGCGATCGGAAAACAGGCGCTATCGGGTCAGCGGCTGGTTGAAGCTCCGCTCGCGTTCCATCACGACCTCCCAGGTCCGTTCACACTCGCAGGAGACCTGCTCGAACACCGAGGGGTCCTGGCGCAGATCGAAGTCCTTGATCGCCTTCTGGACGAGGTCGTCACACTCTTGGCAGTTGTGTGGGCCCCGGTCGGAGCCGTGGCCGACCGGGTCCGAGACGACGATGGCGTCGACGTCAACGGTCTCGCGGAGGACGTGGGCGACCGACCAGAGCCACGGCGGCCGGTAGCCGTCCTCGAAGTAGAGGTCGTCGACCATCGTGTACCGCTGGACGTTACAGGGGTTCATTGAGACGGTGTGACAGCCCTCGACGGCGGCACAACGCTCGACCGAGGCGATCATGTCCGTGACCGCCTCGGACTCGGTGAGGAAGGGCGGCTTCATCAGCAGGTAGGCCTTGATCCCTGCGGCGGCCTCGCTCGCCTCGGTGTCGGCCGCGGCGGCCTCGGCACAGGCGTCCTCGAAGTCCGCGAAGTCGAAGTACTTGTTCACGCAGTCGTGGCGGACGCGGTCGGTCGCGGTCTCGAGCCCGATCGCGACGTCGGTGTCGACGCCGTGACGGGTGAAGTCGGCGATCTTCTCGCGGTCGACGAAATCCGGCAGCGACTCGACGACCATCCGTTCGCGGTCGGCGAACGTATCGGCGATCGCCTGTCGGGTTTCGGCCCCGACCTCACGCTCGTCGAGGAAGGAGCCGGAGGTGTAGATCTTGATGAGGTCGGCGGGCTCGTCGGCCTCGTCGGCCTCGTGGTCGAGACAGATGTCGATCTGGTCCATCAGTGCCTCGTGAGAGACGCTGCCGCCGTCGACGCTCTCGGCGACGTAGCCACACATCGTACAGCCGCCGGCGCGGGCCCACCGACAGCCGCCGGTGTTCAGGATGATCGTCAGACTCTGCTTGACGCCGTCGGGAGTGTTGTCCTCGTCCACCCAGACACGGGTGGGCTCGTGGGGGTCGTAGCTGGCCTCCTTCCGGGAGCGGATCTCCCGCATGACCTGGTTGTGGGCGTCCATGCCCTTGCCCTGCTCGTAGACCTCGGGCGTGGGGTGACTCATTATCGGAGAAAGCGGCCCGGTGCCTAAAGCGCCTTCGTCTGGACCGTCGACAGGCACATGACAACGCCGTGCCCGGACCGAACAGTTACACCGTCGGTCTCACAACGAACGGACGATGCCCATCGGACCGACACAGGTCGCTCTCGGGGCGCTCGTTCTCGTCGCGATCGGGTTCACGTGGCGCTACGGGGGACGTGACCGCTGGCGGGCGCTCGTCGCCGACAGGTTCGTTTACGGCGTTCCGTGGGGAACGCTTCTCACCGTCGGAATCGTTGTCGCGTTCTACCTGTTTGCCCAGGGCGGGCTCCGACACTGGAGCGAGCCGCTGACCTACCCGTTCATTACCTGGTCGTATCTTTACCCGCTCGGCTGGCTTACCGCCGGTATCGCCCACGGCTCGCCCGAGCACCTGGTGGCGAACATGACCGGGACGCTCGCGTTCGCCCCGATCGCGGAGTACGCGTGGGGACACGACCCCACACGTCGAACTGCAACCGACGCGAACGGCGACGACACTGGGCTGTTGGGGCGGCCCTGGTTCCGTGCGGTCGTCGCGTTTCCGGCCGCGTTGCTCGCCGCCGCGTATCTGACGGCGTTCTTCTCGCTCGGACCCGGACTCGGCTTCTCCGGAGCGGTCTTCGCCATCGCCGGCTTTGCCCTCGTCACGTACCCGCTCGCTACTATCGTCGCAGTACTTGCATCCAGCGGGCTCCAGTTGCTGTACGACGCCCTGACACAGCCGGTGGTTCGCGAGGCCGTTGAACGAGGACCCCCAGCGCCGCCCGAGTGGGCCGGGATCGGCTTTCAGGCCCACCTGCTGGGATTCCTGGTCGGGGTGCTCCTCGGTATCGCTCTCCTGCGGCGTCGGTCCCGTCGCCCAACCCCCGCACGTCTCGTCCTCGCGACGGCTCTGTTCGGACTCGTCCAGTCGCTCTGGCTGCTCGTCTTGCCCGCCGCCGAGGACGTGTTCACCCTCTATCGGGGTGCCGGCGTCGTGCTCGTCTTCTCGCTCGCGATCGGCACCACCGTCGCCGTCACGGGTAGCGATCGCCCGCTCCCGCGGGTGGTGCCGATCGAGCGGGCGACCCGGCGTCGACTCGCCGGCGCGTGGCTCGCCGTCCTCGTGCTCGCCGTTCTGGTCGGTACCGTGGGGCTTCTCGTGGGCGACCAGCCGGTACTCTTCGGGCTGGGAGTGGTGCTGCTGGTCGCGACGCTGCTCGCGCTGCCGGCGCTGCCGTCGGTCGTTCCCGACCGGATGCTCTCGAGTCCGCTCTCCCGGCGCCAGACGGCGATCGCCTGTCTGGGCGTGCTGACGCTGCTGGTCGCCGTGCCGAGCATCCCGTTCGGTCTGACGGTCGTCGACGACGCCGTTCCGGGAACCGGCGAGGTCGAGGTCGAGGGGTACGCCGTGACCTACGAGCAAAACGTGACGGTTGGCCAGGACTCGGTCGTCGACGTCGACACGAACGAGTCCGAAACCCGGCGGGACGGGGTGGTCCTCGTCAACGCCGATCGCGAGATTTCGACCGTCTCCGTCCGATCCGATCTGCTCGAGTACGCCGGCGAGGGCAGCGTCGACGTCGGCGGGTTCGGCTGGCGCGAAACGGTCGACGTCGAGCGAACCGGCTGGGAGGTCGTCGGAAACGAGACGGCCTACGCCGTCGACCTCGAGATCGACGACGAGACGACACGGTCGTTCGCCTCCGACCCGGTTCGAGCCCACGCAACGGTCGACGAGCAGACGTTCCACGTCGTGCCCGACGAGGAGACGTTCCTGCTCCGCGTCACCGAGGACGGTGCCGACGTCGGCGAAACGGCGATTCCGTCGGCCAACGAGACGGCGACGGTTGGCGATCTCCAGGTCTCGACCGAGGAACTCGACGGGGTCGAACGGGTGGTCGTCGAAACCGACGAAACGGAAGTACAGATCGCCACGCAGGAACGGTACGCGGCCGAGACAGCGGCGGAAGAACTGGACGAAATCGAGGAGCCGTAACCCGTCGAACGGTGTCGTCTAGGGCCCGCGGCGGGAGCGCTGACGACCCGGTGCCGACCGAGAGGATCAGAGCCGCATCTCTCTGGTTTCGACGGCATCGCAGGACGAACAGACGAACCGATACTCCACCCAATCGCCGCTCGTCGAGACGTTCCAGCCGCTGTCGTCGCGGTAGCCGCAGTGCCGACATCGCAGCTCCGAGTCGTCGAACTTCTTCCGCAGCCGTTCGAACGGTGACTGGTGTGGTGACATATGATACCATTTATCGCGGTATGCTATAACATTCATTACGATTTCGCTGATAGATCCGCGGCTTCGACGGCATGGTTCTTAGGGATCGCCTCCGTACGGGAGAGCATGGATAGTGTCAGCGGGACGCACGAGCCCGGGAACGGGACGGCCGTCCTCGAGCGGTTCGTCGATCCGGTGGTGGCTGTGACCGACGGGGTGATTACGTTCGCGAACGGAGCCGCCCGGACCGAGTTCGGGTTTCCGGCGGAGTCACTTCCCCGGGAGCCGGAGTCGGTCCTCGGTGCCTACTGGAGCCGAATCGAGGACGCACTGACCGAGACGACGGTCGGGACGGCTCGGCACGTCTCTCTCGAAACCGCGGCGTACGACGCCCGCGTTCACCGGGGGGCGGAGGGGGCGACGATCGTGTTCGAACCGCCCGAGGATCAGGATCCGCCCGCGAGCGATCGGTCGGTCAAGGATCGAGCGATCAACGAGGCCCCGGTGGGGATCACGATCTCCGATCCGAGCCGCGAGGACAACCCGCTGGTCTACATCAACGAGGCCTACGAGGAAATCACGGGCTACGACTACGAGGACGTCGTCGGCCGCAACTGTCGGCTCCTGCAGGGCGAGGACTCCGATCCCGACGCGGTCGCGGAGATGCGGGCGGGAATCGAGGAGGAACGTCCGGTCACCGTCGAGATCGTCAACTACCGCAAGGACGACACCCGGTTCTGGAACGAGGTGACGATCGCGCCGGTCCGTAACGACGCAGGCGAACTGACCCATTACGTCGGCTTCCAGAACGACGTTACCGCCCGCAAGGAGGCCGAGCTCGAACTCGAACGTCGAACCGAAGAGCTCGAGTACATCCTCGAGCGGATCGAGGGACTGATCCAGGACGTCACCGACGTCGTCGCGGGCTCGACCTCTCGCCGGGAGCTCGAGGCTGTGGTCTGTGAGCGCATCGTTACGGAGGAGGCCTACGAGGGCGCCTGGATCGGCGAACGAGATCCGGCGACCGAGCGCATCGAGGTCCGTGAACGGGCGGGCGTCTCCCTCGATGCGTCCTCGATCGACGACGACCACCCGGCCGCGGTGGCCCTCGAGAGCCACGCCGTCGCCGTCGACGGTGACGGCGAGACGACCCGCGCCTCGTTCCCCTTGCGGTACAACGGGATCGATTACGGCGTGTTGACGGTCCGGACCGACTGCGGCCGGACCATCGACGACCGGGAGTCGGTGATTCTCTCGGCGCTCGCCCGAACGATCGCGAGCGGTGTCAACGCCCGCGAAACCAGTCGCACGCTCGCGACTGACGCCGTCGTCGCCGTCGACGTCGATCTCACCGATCCGGCGCTTGCGCCGGTTGCGCTGTCGGCGGCGACGGACGCCCGCTTCGAGTATCGGCGGTCGGTCCACCGAACCGGCGACGGAACGGCGTCGCTGTTCACGGTCGAGGGAACGACCGCCGAGGCGCTCCGGACGGCGGCGGCCGAGCTCCCGGCCGTTTCCCTCGAGGTGCTGGTCGAACACGAGGGAAGCTGTCTGGTCGAACTCCACGACGAGGACGATCCGGTCGGCTGGCTCTCGGACCGCGGTGTCCGGACCATCTCGATCGAGAGCGAGGACGGCAGCGCCCGCCTCTCGCTCGAGATTCCGCGGTCGGCGAACGTCCGCTCGGTCGTCGAAGCGATCGAAGACCGGTACGACGGGACCGACGTTGTCTCCTTTCACCAGCGCGAGGGCGAGGGCCGGTCCCGACAGGAGTTCGCCTCGCGGCTCGAGGAGTCGCTCACGGACCGTCAGTTCACCGCGTTACAGCGGGCGTATCTGGCGGGCTACTTCGAGTGGCCCCGTCCGACGACCGGCGAGGAGCTCGCCCGGACGATGGACGTCTCGCGGCCGACCTTCCACGAACACCTCCGGGGCGCGGAGGCGAAGCTCTGTCGGGCCTTCTTCGGCGACGACTAGCGCGAGCGGTCGTTATGGTCCGAATCGGCACATGCTGCACCGACGTTTATGCGGGTCGGCGTCGAGACGACTGCTATGTACGAGTTCGCAACCGCGGTTCCGCTCCAGCTCGGCGGCGTCGACTTCCTCTACTGGGCAGTCATCTTCATGGTTCTGGCGCTCGTCGCCGCCGCGGTCGGCGCCGGCGGCGTCGCGGGGGTCTCGATGGAGATCGCGCGGATCTTCGTGCTGATCTTCATCGTCCTCGCGGTGATCGCACTCCTGTTGTGAGGACGGCGCCGGCGATCGTCGCCGGTGACGAGGGAGACACAGAAGCGAGTGTCGGGCTACCGGTCGGTTCCGATCACAACCGGCTCGCGGATCTCGAGGGCGGTCTCGAACTCGTCCTCGCGGTCCGTTCGACGGCCGATACGCAGTAGTTGCTCCTCGTGGGCGCGCTCGACGGCCGAGAGATCGCGGTCGTCGATCCCCAACTCGTCGCCGAGCTCCGCCCAGTGGCCCGTCTCGACGGCGAACGCCTCGAGGTCGTCGTCCTCGTACAGCCGTTCGTACCGGCGACGGTAGCGCTCGCGCTCTTTCGCCAGCCGCTTCTGGACGATATCGACCAGATCGGGAAGCTGGGTGGGTGTGACGCTTGACTTCGCGGCGGCGAGCAACAGGATCTGTCCCTCGATTGGCTCCCCCGCCATCAGCCACCCGCGCGCATCGCCTTCTGGGCGAAGTCCTCGACCAGGCCGTCGAGCGCGTCGGGGTCGCCCTCGAAGACGACCGTCACCTCGGTCAGCGTCAACGACGGGCCGACGCCGACGGTCTCGGAGGAGATCGTCGCCGTCCAGTCCTCGCCCGCAACGGTCTCCTCGTCGACCCGCTCTCCGCCGAGGTTCGTCAGGTATCGTCTCGCGAGTCGCTCGGAGATGCCCCGGAAGGAGCGTTCGACCCGCGTTCGTTCTGCCATACCTCCCGTTGGACCGCCGGGAAAATAAACCTCGTCGGTCAGACGGACAGGAGTCCGTCTCAGAGTAGCCCTCTGAGCAGGACGACCGAGACGACGCCGGTACACAGCGCAAGCAGGATGCTTTCGGTGCGCCACATCACGGCGACGACGAGGACACCGGCGCCCCACTCGGCGGGGCCGCCCGAGGCGAGCTCCGGTCCGAGGACGGCGATCACGATCGCGCCGGGCAACACCGAGAGGGCGGCCTCGAGGCGTTCGCTCGCCTCGATCCGGTTGAGCAGCCAGAGGCCGCCGGTCTTGGTGGCGTAGGTGACGACCGCCATCACGAGGATGACGCCGACGACGACTGGGTCGAGCGAGAGTGCGAGTGTGTCACCGATCATGGCGGATCACCTCCACGAGCGCGGCGGCGAACCCGCCAAGCAGGATGTACCACTGGCCCGGGAGCAGTTCCGCGGCGACGAGGGCGACGCCCAGCGAGGCCAGCCAGGGGACGAGCGTCGACTGCCCCTCCCAGAGCTCGGCTGCCAGCGCGAGGAACACGGCCGCGAGGACGAAGTCGAACCCGTACTGTGCGGGATCGCCGATCGCCTCGCCCGCGACGGCGCCGACGATCGTCGAACCGACCCAGAAGGTCCAGATCGCGATCCCGCTGCCCAGCAGGAAGGCGCCGCGTCCGTTGCCCGACCGGAAGTCCCGCATCGTCAGCGCCCAGTTCTCGTCGGCCATGAAAAACAGGCTGCCGTAGGCCTTCCCGGGCGAGAGCCGCTTGAACCAGGGCTGGAGCGCCGCGCCCATCAGCGAGTACCGCAGGTTGATCGCGAACGTCGTGATCACGATCGCCGCGATCGGGATCGGATCGGCCCACAGCTCGACGGCGACGATCTGGGAGGCGCCGGCGACGACGACGGCGCTCATCAGCGTCGCCTCCGCGACGCTCAACCCGACCTGGCTCGCCAGCACGCCGAAGGCCACGCCGTAGCCGCCGACGCCGACGGCGACGGGCAGACAGGTCAGCAGCCCCTCGCGGATCCCCTCTCGACCGAAGGTCACCGGTTCGGTGCCGTCGGTCTGGCCGGTCGCTCCCTCGGGATCTTCGACGGCGTCGCCATCGCTGTCGCCGTCGCTCACGTTCGTCTCTGACTCGATCTCCATCACCATCGGAGACTCCGGGAACGATCTATAAGTCCCTCTCGAAACCGGTCCCGATCATCGCGTCGCTCAACCGCCCGCGACCGGCGGGAACACCGACAGCGTGTCGCCGTCCTCGAGGATCGTGTCGGGGCCCTCCATGTGGACGACGTCGCGACCGTTTTTCAGCACGCTCAGCTGGGCTCGGATCGCTCCGTCCTCGAGCAGCTGGTCCTCGAGGTCGTCGTACTCGGCCTCGAGTTCGCCCAGGACGTCCCCGACCGTCGCGCCGTCTTCGAACGAGGACGTCAGCTCCTTCTGCCCGACCGCCTCGCGAAAGGTGGCGAAGAACCGTAGATCGAGTTCCATACCGCATGGTTGGAGGCCGACACCATAAGTCCGGCTCTCAGGCCGACGCCGTCGGCGAGGACCGGTAGGTGACCGAGTCGACGCCCGCGTCGGTCAACGCCGCGTCGATCGCCTCGGCGCCGCGCTCGCCCGCTTCGTCGGCGTCGTCGGCCTCGACGGTGACGACGACGTCGAACTCGACCGCGATCGTGTACGGGTCGAACGGCGCGGTCGGATGCTCGCGGACCGCCGCATCCTCGATCGCCCAGTCGACGAGGACGTCCTCGGCCGCGAGCGATTCGAACGTTTCCTCGAGTTTCGCGACCGCGTCCTCGCGGGCGGTCGTATCGCTTCCTCCGTGTAGTGTCACGAGCGTCGTTCCCTCGCGCGAGACGGCGAACTCCATACCCGTTCTAGCAAGTCACGGGATTTGAACGCTTGGGATGCGTTCGCGTACCGATCACGACCCTCACGGTGGCGACACCGTTCGTACCAGCGGTCGACCGTGCTGATAACGCCGGTTCGTGGGGAACGACCGGCGAGCACGGTCAGCTATCGGTCGAGGCGTTCGCTCGTCGATCAGCAACGCTTCGATCCGCGATCGCGAGAACGTGACGCGCCCTCAGAGATCCTGGAGACGGATCCCGTCCTCGACCAGCCGCACGTTTCGCTCCTGTTCTAGGTGCTCGCCGAGCTCGTCGTGTTCGTACAGCTGGGCGACGACGTCGGCATACAGCGTCCGCCACGCGATCGCGTAGATCGGCGACTGTCCCCACGCCCGTAGCTCGGGCACCAGCTCGTCGTAGGTCTGGTAGCGTTCCTCGAAGCGGTCGACTGCCTCGAGGACGCGGCTCGCGGCCTCGCGTTCGTCCTCGGACTCCTCGAGAACGCGGTTGAGCTGTTGCTCCCAGCCACCGACGGCCTCTTGCATATCGGCCGCGGCGGCGTCGTCCTCTTCCGGCAGTCGGTCGAGCAGCGGTTCCGGCACGCCGAGTGAGATCTCGTCCATGGGCGCCCGTACGAACGGGACCGGTATGAAACCACTAGCCGGGACCGTCGTCCTCGGCGCGCCGAACGTTCTCCCTTCGATTCGATATCGCGGTATATGATTTACCGCTCCGAACCCTCGCTACCGGGCGTCCTCTCCAAGCATGAGAGGACGGCGATTCGAGCGTGGAACGCGGCGCTCGATTCCGATCGTCGACGAGCCGAGACTATCGACCGGGACCTCGCCCGCAGCGATCGTATACACGCCACGTCCCATCGCGGCGAGCAACGGACCTGCTTCGAGGATCCCCGGTTCGTGTGCCAGGACGCTCGGAACGACGAACATCTGCGTGCCGAGCGGGGTAGCAACGTTCCGCAGCGGATCTGACCCACCCATCGGAGATGGTATCGGGATCCAGCGGCTGACTCGGGGAGTATCCCTCTTCCGAGAACGGTTCTACATCCGCGTACTCCATCCGCGGTCGCCGCCCCGGTTCTCGATTCGTCGGCGCCCGCGTTCTCGAAGCTCCGAGCGTCGCCCCGGAGTTGTCTCTCCGTGATCGAAACCGGTGGGGCTGGATATCCCCTGAGGTACCGGTGGAGCAGGTTTCGGGTGACGAGTCGTGCTAGATGAGAGCCGGTCGGTCGATCCGCTCGATATATATCAGATACCACGATACCGAACTGCCACGATCCTGCTCTCACCGCGAGGACGGTGCTCGGGTCGCCATCGAAACCGGAAAAGTCCGCCGCCCATGCAGCCCGCACGTATATCCGTCTCCGTCGACAACGGGAAAGGTAACCTTGTCTCCGAACAGCCGCGCCCGCTGCGGTTTCGCGGCGGGTTCCGCGACGCCGGACGCCGACCGGTATGGACCGTCGTGGTCCGCGTCGGGTCGCGTCGTCTACCCACGAAACCGAAGCAGAGACCAGCCTCGAGGACGAATCGAACAGCAATGAGCGAGGCAGGACAGCACACTCCCGAACCGGCCCAGCTGCTTCTGGTCGAGGACAACCCGGGCGACGTCCGACTGACCCGAGAGGCGTTCAAGCAGGGTCGGATCGACAACGACCTCCATACTGTCTCGGACGGCAGCGATGCGCTGGATTTTCTCCGCCAGCGCGGCGAGTACGAGGACGCCCCGCGTCCCGATCTCGTCTTGCTCGATCTCAATCTCCCCCGCAAGGACGGCGAGGAAGTCCTCGCGGAACTCAAGGACGATCCGGAGCTGCAGTCGATCCCGGTGATCGTTCTGACGAGTTCCCGGGCCGAGGAGGATATCGCCAGATCCTACGAGCTACACGCGAACGCCTACCTGACGAAACCGGTCGACCCCGACGAGTTCATCGAGACGGTTCGGGCCTTCGAGAAGTTCTGGTTCTCCGTCGTTCGACTCCCGCCGGAGGATGACGACCAATGAGCGACTCTGTTTCCAGGGCGGGCGACGACACCGACGTCGGCGGGACGCTCGAGCTTCTGTTGATCGAGGACAACCCCGGTGACGCCCGGCTGATCCAGGAGATGCTCCGGGACGCGACCGAGCTCACTCAGCGGGTCAACCCAGACGAGTCGACGAATCAGGCACCGACGGTGATTCACGAGGACCGCCTCGAGGACGGCATCGAGACCCTGGAGTCCTCGCCACCGGACCTCGTCTTGCTCGATCTCAACCTCCCCGACAGCCGCGGGCTCGATACCCTCGAGTCGGTCTCGACGATCGCCAACGAGACGCCGATCGTCGTCTTCACCGGGGTCAGCGATCAGGAGGTCGGCGTTCAGGCGATTCAAAGCGGCGCCCAGGACTTCCTCGTCAAAGACGAGGTCACCGACGAGTTGCTGATTCGAACGATCCATCACGCGATCGAGCGGGCCCACCAGGAACGACAGCGCCGCCGCCAGCGCGAGCAGCTCGAGTCGCTCAACCGGCTCAACCGGATCGGTCACGACATCACCCACGCGGTGATCACGACCGAGACCCGCGCGGAGCTCGAACAGGAGGTCTGTGACCGACTCGTCGAGGACGACGGCTACCGATTCGCCTGGCTGGGCAGCGTCAACCCCGGCAGCGATCGGATCGAGCCGACGGCTGCGGCCGGCGCCGAAGACGGCTACCTCGACGAGATCGAGGTCACGGCCGATCCGGAGGACGAACGGGGGCAGGGACCGTCCGGAACGGCGATCCGGACCGGGGAGGTACAGGTGGCCGACGACACGCAGACCGACGAGACGTTTGGCCCCTGGAAAGAAGCTGCGAGCGATCGGGGGTACCGGTCGTCGATCGCGATCCCGATCGTCCACGAAGACCTCGTTTACGGCGTGTTGAACGTCTACTCGGAGTCGGTCCGTTCGTTCACGGACGCCGAGGCGACGATCCTCTCGCGGATCGGCGACGTCATCGCCCACGCGATCACCGCGATCGAACGCAAGGACGCGCTGGTCAGCGACGCCGTCATCGAACTCGAGTTCCGCATCGAGGAGATGGCCCCCGAACTCATCGCCCTCTCCACGGAGGAATCGTGTACGATCCGGTTCGACCAGATGATCCACGGCGACGAGACGCTGCTGGTCTATGGCTCCGCGACGGATCTCGATCAGGAGACGTTCCTCGAGACGATCGAGGAGACCGACGGGCTCGGCGACGCACGAGTTCTCTCGGCCCGAAAGGACTACTTCGAGTTCGAACTCGTCGCGCCGACCGCGGTCTCGCTGTTCGAAACGATCGCGACCCACGGCGGCCGCGTCGAGTCGGCGACGATCGAAGACGGCGAGTTCCGGTTCGTCGTCGAACTCCCCCGCGGCCGAGACACTCGCCAGATGATCGAACTGCTCAAGGAGCACCGTTCGGACGTCACCTACCTCGCACAGCGGACCACCGAACGGAGCGAACGCTCGGAGTCGGGCTCGGAGTCCGTCCTCGAGAGCGATCTCACGGAAAAACAGCGGGCCGCCCTCGAGACGGCCTACTTCGCGGGCTACTTCGACTGGCCCCGCGAGAGCACGGGCGAGGAGATCGCCGACCGCCTCGGAATCTCGCCGGCGACCTTCAACCAGCACCTGCGGACCTCCGAGCGGAAGTTCTTCGATTCTGTGCTTGGCGAGTAATCGGTCGATGGCCGGGCCGATCCCCCGCAGCCGAACACCTTCGTGACTTCTCCCACGACTAAAGTCGTGGGCTTCTTCGTGTAATGCAACGGGGACAGTTATGCGGATCGAACCCTCATGGGAAGGTGAGTGTTACCATGAGAGCCCGTTACGGGGGTAAACACCGACGATGACCGGGACCGAACAGGCGTTCGGAGAGACGACGGCGCTGCTGGAGGCAGTTTGGCATTCGATGACGTCGGAGGCCTTTCCCGACCGAAGCGTCCGCGATACGCTTCTGGTTGCGTTCGTGTACGCGGCGGTGTTCCTGTCGCTTCCGTTCGCGATCGGGGCCGACCTGGCTAACCTGCTGGCTCACTGGTAACGAATCCTCGATCCGCCCCCACCGTCGTGAGCGTGGCTAGTTCGCTTCCAGGCCGACCGCCTCGGCGAGCAGTTCGTGCGAGCGGCACACGTCGTCGTGGTCCGCGATGAGGTTCTGGACGATTACGTCGTCGACGCCGACCCGATCGGTGAGCTGTTCGAGCAGATCCTGCATCGTCTCCGGACTCCCCGAGATCGATCGGGGCCACTCCCCCTCCGGAAGCGGGGACGGCGTCGGCTCGGGGACGCCGCCGAGCTCGTCGATCGCTTCCTCGACAGGTGGCATAGAGCCGACGACCCCCTGCTGCATCCGCTTGTAGGACGCCTCGGCGGTCGCCCGCAGTCGCGCCGCCTTCTCGTCGGTCTCGGCACAGACCGCGTTCACCGCGAGCATCCCCGACGGCTCGTCGGGGCCGGCGCCGAACGCGGAGGACTCGAAACTGTCCCGGTAGGTCTCGAAGGCCTGCTCGGCGAGCTGGGGCCTGATGAACGCGGCGAAGCAGTACTGAAGTCCGAGCTTGCCGGCGATCTTCGCGCTCGAGGGGCTCGAGCCGAGCACCCACAGCTCGGGCGCGTCCTCGGCCGAACGCGGGAGCCGGATATCGGCGTAGGGGTGGTCCTCCTCGAACCCGTCGTAGAGATGGCTCGCGGCGGCCTCGATCTTCTCGGCGTGGTCCTTGTCGGGGTTGCGCTTGCGCCGTTCGGTACCGAGCGCCCGGTCGACGGCGGGCATTCCCGTCGCCCGACCCAGGCCGAGATCGACCCGACCGGGCGCCAGCGCGTCGAGCGAGCTGAACGTCTCGGCGACCTTGAACGGACTGTAGTGGTTCAACAGGACGGTTCCGGAGCCGACCCGGATCTCGTCAGTCTTCGCGGCGAGGTGGGCGATCAACACCTCGGGCGTTGTGCTGGCAATCGAGTCGGCCAGCCCGTGGTGTTCGGCCATCCAGTACCGGGAGTAGCCCAGCTCCTCGGCGAGGCGGGCGAGCTCCGTACTGTGTTCGTAGGCCTCGGTCGCACTCTCCCCGTCCCGTACCGGCGCGAGATCGACGATCGAGAGATTCACGACGGACGGTCGGGGCCGCGGGCTGAATAACCGTTCGGTCGGCGGCGAAACGCCCTCGATCGGTGGCGCTTCCGTGACGTCACTCGAGTTGCTCGGCCCGTCCTCGTAGCCGCTCGAGGACGTCGGGACGACCCCGACAGGCGAGCTCGACGGTTTCGCCCTCGTAGTCGACCGACTCGACGGTCGTTCGGTCGTGGGCCGTCGAGACCAGCGACATCGCCGCGTCGGTGTTCGGAAGGGTAAGCGTCGCCCGCTCCTCCGGGAACCGCTCCCGGATCGCGTCGCGGACGTCCTCGACGTTGGTCCCCGCGAGGACGCTCGCGAGGATCGGCGTCGCCGCGTCCTCGGGGACGAGATCGCTCGCCGTCGAGTACCGTCGTCGGCGCTCGGCGTCGGACAGCGCGTCGGCCTTGTTCACCACCGGGACGATCCGCTCGGCGTCGACGCCCTGGGCCGCGAGGACGTCGAGCGATACCGAGAGCCGGTTCCGGAACCGCTCTAGGTCGTCGCTCGCGTCGGCGACGAGGACGACGACGTCGGCCGCGGCCGCCTCCGACAGCGTCGAGCTAAACGACTCGACTAGCTCGTGGGGGAGCTCGTCGACGAACCCGACCGTGTCGGTGACGAGGGCGGGACGCCCGTCGAGAGTCGCCCGCCGGGTCGTCGTCTCGAGGGTCTCGAACAGTCGGTCCTCGATCGCCGCCGTCGCGTCCCCGTCGTCCGCGGGGGCGTCCTCGTCGCGGTCCTCGAGGGACATGTCGTCGGCCAGCCGGTGTAGCAGCGTCGATTTCCCGGCGTTCGTATACCCCGCCAGTGTGACAAGGTCGAACCCTTCCTCGCGGCGACGCTCTCGGAACTGCTCGGCCGGGTCGGGCAGCTCCTCGAGTTTGGTCTCGAGACGGTCGATCCGCTCCTCGACGTCGTAGATTCGGGACCCCTTCTCGGTCTGCTGGTTCAACATCCCCTCGTCGGCCGCAGCGATCACCCGCGGCAGGTCGTACTGCAGGCGTGCGAGCTCGACCTGGAGCTGGGCGCGCCGGGTGCCCGCCTGGCTCTCGAAGAGCTCGAGGACGAGCCGGTAGCGATCGACGACGACCGTCTCCGCGGGCATCCGTCGCTCGATGGTGTGGTGCTGGTCGGGTGTGAGCCCGTCGTCGACGACGACGCGATCGGCTTCGCGGTCCGCGACGACGGTCGCGAGCTCGTCGAGCTTGCCGCTGCCGAGGTAGGTTCCGGAGTCGTTCGGCCCGACCTGGGTGACGGTCGCGACGACGTCGTCCCCGTTGGCCCGGGCGAGTGACTCGATCTCGTCGGTCTCGACGGGTGCGTTCGGGGCTCGCTTCGCGACGACTGCGCGTGCGGTCTGGCTGGGTGCTGAGCGTGACATGGGTTTCGGTATCGAGGATGGTTCGGTGTCCGACGAGCCGGGCGTTTCGCTACTCGGCTCCGGGTGTGCGATACGGTGACGTAGTGGGTGGGAGCGCAGGACGCTGTTTCTCGACGGTCGAAAGAATCGGTCCGAACGCCTTACTCCGCGAACAGCTCGTCGACGGCCTCACGCGCGGCGAGGGCCGCATCGTCGGCGACCTGCTCGGGGTCGGCGTCGTCCTCGGGAGCGTTCAGATAGACGTCAACTTCGAGGACGCCGTCCTCGAAGCTGACCGTGACGTCACAGTCGCGGACGTCGGACTGTTTGTACCGGGAGAAGATCAGCCCCTCCGCCGCGTCGGAGGCGGTCTGGACGATCTCCTCGTCGGTCGGCTCCTCGCTTGGCATCTACGCGCCGCCGGCACCGGGGCCGCCCGGACCGGCCGGACCGCCGCCCATACCGCCGCCAGCGCCGCCGAGCATCTCCTCGAGCTCGTCCTGAAGCTCCTCGAACTGCTCCTGGACGCGCTCTTCCTGTTTCTCGAGGGTCTCGAGTCGGATCTCGAGGGAGTCGACCTTCTCCTCGAGGTCGTCCTCGGCCGTGTCGTAGTCGGTCTCGACGAACAGCTCGCCGACGTTGCGGTACATCGTCGTCTCCTCGTCGATGTTGTCGAGCTCGTCGAGGGCGCTCTCGGCTTCCTCGAGGTTCGTCTCGGCCTGCTGTTTCTGGACGGCGACTTCCTGGGCGGTCTCCTGAAGGCCCTGGAGCTGTTCGATTTTCTCCTGTGCTTCCGGCGGCAGGTTTCCTTGCATGTCTCGACCGTCGCCCTCCGGACTGATAAACCCCATCTTTGTTTCCCGTCGGAGCCGACTCCGCCGGATCGCGGGCACAGCCCTCCCGGCGATCCGTGACTGTGGCTGAAGCTGCAACCTCGACGCCTATCCGTTCTGCACCCCTCCCTCCGGTAATGCGACGCCGCGACGTCCTCGCAGCCGGCGGGCTCTCGCTGTCGCTCGCGGGCTGTCTCGACGTCCTCGAGCGCGAGGACGCCTGGCGCGAGCTCGTCGTCGATCCGCCCGGCGGCGTCTACGTCCCGCCGAAAGTCGACGAGATGCTCCCGCTGGGCGACGCGACCGTCGACGGCCTTGCAGTCTCGCTGGCGGCGACGCGGCCCCACTCGTTCTGGACGGTCGCGGGCGAGGAGCGGACGCGCGCGGACGTCCGGGAGCACCACGACGTTCACCTGATGGCGACGGTTGCCGACGCCGAGACCGGGCTCCCCGTTCCGACGTCGGTCGAGACGACGGTCCGAGGCCCCGAGGAGCGAATCGACGGGCGCGCCCTGTGGCCGATGCTCTCCCAGCGGATGGGGTTTCACTACGGCGACAACGTTCCGCTGGGCGGGGACGGCCCCCGTACCGTGACGGTCAAGATCGACCCGGCGGACGTCGAGGCGACCGGTGGACTCGCCGATCGACTCGAAACCGCCCGGACCGTCGACGTCGAGTTCGAGTACGCGGCCGAGGAGATCGAGTCGCTCGAGCGGCGACTGATCGACGAGGACGAGGGGCGAGGCGAGGCCGGGGCGGTCGAGCCGATGGCCCACGACCACGGATCGGAGAGCGGCCACGACCACGAGTCGGGGAACGGCCACGGCCAACACGAGAACCACGACGACCACGGAGACGCTCGAGAACCGATCCTCGAGGACGCCGTCGACGCGTGGCTCGGCACCGCCCGCAGCGGGGATCTCGAGTTCGGCATCGGCCTCGACGACTCGGACGGCGACGAGATCGCCGTGGTCGTGAGCGTGCACACTCGGCACAACGAGTTCCCGGTTCCGTTCGCGGGACTGTCGGTCGCCCCGGTTCGGGACGGGTCGCCCGGGGAGACGACGGCGCTCACGGAGCGACTCGACGCCGAACTGGGTCACCACTACGGCGCCGTCCTCGAGCGCGAGCGGCTCGAGGCGACGGCGGAGCTGGCAGTGGTCCTCGACGCGACGCCACAGCTCTCACGTCACGAGGGGTACGAGACGGCGTTTTTCGACCGCGAACCCGCGACGCTGGCGATCGACCTCGAGTAGCGAGCCGAGCAAAGCGCGCTCTCTCAGTCGCTCCGGGCCGTGTGGCCGTCGGCGAACCGGAGCACGAGGAGTCCGACGGCGAGCATGAGCACGCTCACCGCGAGCCAGTGGGGGTTCCAGGCTTCCGTGCCGTGGACGACGTTGTGAAGATCGAGGACGTAGTGGCTGACGACGCCGTCGAAGACGTTGAACGCGCCCGCGCCGACGACGATCGCACCGACGAGGTACGTCGTCGAGAGCCGGACGTCGGTGCCGTTGACGAGCCGCCAGGTGAGGCCGAGCCCGACGCCCATAACCCCGAGCATGGCAAACAGGAACAGCCCGTCGAACATGACGTTCGTGCGCATCCCGTCGAGGCTGTACGGATCGTAGATTCCCGACAGCAGGTGGTGAGTCTGCAGGGTGAGATGGAAGATCACGACGTCGATAACCGCACCGAACCCGAACCCGGTCGTTCCGCCCGCGAGCAGGACGCGCCGCGAGCTCGCGGCTCCGGAAGCAGTCGTCATACGGAACCCTCGACGAGCGCGGGCAAAAGCGACCTGCCGACGACTGCTACGTCCCTGACGACGCGTGCGCCCGGTCGCCGACGTCAGCGACCCGCTCGGCGACCTCGATCAGCGAGAACCAGGTGTTCAGCGCCGCGCGGAGCGCAACGGGATCCGCGGCCTCGATCTCGATACGGACGAGGGCGTCCTCGCGATCGATCGTCGTCGCCGAGCGCTCGTCGTCGATCTCGCCGATCTCGCGGGCGACCGATTCGGCGACGATGCGGGCCCGAGCCGGCTCGTCGTACTCGAACTCGAGGGTCGCGCCGTGGGCGGACACGGTGCGCTATCGGACGTCGACTTCCTTGACGTCGCGGCTGCGTTCCTTCAGGAGGACGCGGTGACCGCAGTAGGGACACCGTACGCCGCCGTACTCGTCGAGCTGGACGTCGCGTTTACAGCGGGAACACTTGTAGCTCATGCGTAGGGAGTGAGAGAGCGTTATTCGTCCTCGGCCAGCGCAGCGCGGATCGAGCGCTGGACGGTGCGACCTGCGGGGGTCTCCGGCCGGTAGGCACCGCCCGTGAAGACCTCGCCGGTCTCTTCGTTCTTCCAGATACCGGTGCCGACGCGGGTGACGCTGTCCCCGTCGACCTCGGCGTTTTCCATGTCGTCTTCGATCTCGCTGACGCGGCGTCGAGCGACGCGACCGTAGCGTGCGCCAAAACGGCCCGCGCTGCCGACTTCTTGATTACCCATAGTATCGCTACCTATCGCTACTGGATTCTTAAACCTGTTGAGTCACGGCTACTCGTTTGCGGCGCGTTCGGCGACGGGTCCGGCAAGCAGCTCCCGAAAGACGAGCGCGAGTGCGGCGAACGGGCCGGCCGAAACGAGCGGTGCGGCGAGCAACCACGTTCCGATTCCCGAGACCGCGATCAGCGTCTGGAACGCGACGCCACTTACCGCAAGCAGCGGGATCGCAGCCAGGATCGCGTCGGCTCGCTCGAGCATGGCTAATTATATCTAATTACACCCGGCCGGAAAAGGGACTGACAACCAGCAGCGTCTGTCGCTTCCATCGATTCCGGACAGTATTTGCCCGCTCGAGCGGTTCGTCTCCATTCGCTCGATCCGAACGGCAACGAAGCGGAATTTTCGGTCAGCGGTAGTCCGAAAGAACGACACTCAGGACCGACTGTAACCATGTATTACGGTTTCTGCCCGCGTTCGGTCGCGTATGCGGCGACGGCGATATCTCGCTGCCGGGGGAAGTCTGGCGGCAACGCTCACGGGCGGTGTGGCAGCGCTCGAATGGGGGGTCACGAGCCGGGTGGGAAGCGCCCTCGAGGACGACGGGCAGGTCGGCGTTCGGATCCTGGAGACGAACGCGCCGGTCGAGGGCGGGACGCTGCTCGAGGTGACCGTCGAACTCGAGAACGCCGGCACCGAGTCGGCGAGACCGACCGTCGAGAGCTTCGTCGACGGCGATCGTCACTCGGCAGTCACGACGACGGTCGACGCCAGCGATACCGCGACAGTCGATCTCGGCGGCTACCGAACCGCCCCGGTCGAAGCGGACGAGCGGATCTCCGTACGGGCCGAGACCGAGGACGACGCGGACGAGCGGGCGGTCGACGTGCTCGCGGTCCCGGAGCTCGATCCCGGAGGGATCGAGCCGGATCCGGAGATTGCGATTCGACCGGGGACGACGGTTCTCTTCGAGGTCGAATCCGACGCGCTCGGCGAGTACGGCGGCCGAACGCAGTGGTTCGTCGACGGCGAGTACGTCGGGTGGTCGATGGGGCCCTGGTACAGCGCGTACTACAGCCACCGAGGTGTAGACTACTGGCAGCAGACGTTCGAGTCGCCGGGCACTCGCGAGGTTACCGCAGCCGTCGGTGACGACGACGAGACGTCCCGGGCGACGTGGACGGTCGAGGTGACGGAGATCGGAACCGCAGCCCCGTCCCTCGATGAGCACCGACCGACCGAGGAGTCGCTTGAAGTGGTTCGCGGCGAACCGACGGAACTCGAACTGGACGTGAGCCAGCCGGACGGCGCCCTCGAGCGCGTCGTTTGGTGGCTCGGTCACTCGGACACTGTCCTGGACACGACCGACGTCAGCGGAACCGAAGACACGACGTCGATCGGCCTCGCGGGAGGCTGCTACGCCTGCCCGATCGTCGTCTGGGTGATCGGCGAGGACGGGGCCGTCGCGTCCGAGAATCCGTGGGTAATCGACGAGGTCGGCGACCCCGACGACACCCTGGACGTGACGATCACCGAGACGAACGACCCCATCGACGCGGGCGAGGTGCTCGAGGTGACTGCCGACGTCGAGAACGCGACCGCCGACGAGCGATCGGGGGAGGCGGACCTGATCGTCGGTCACGACCCGGAGCTGGTCGACAGTCAGTCGCTGACGGTCGACGGCGGAGGCACCGAGACGGTCGACCTGGAGTTCGAGACCGCCGTGGTTCGCCGAACCCAGACGTTCCCTGCACGGGTCGAAGTCGAGGACGTCGCCGACGAACGGACGGTCGAGGTGGTCGGAACCGAGGACGTCGCGCTCGACGTGACGATCGCCGAGACCAACGCGCCGGTCCGAACGGGGGAGTTCCTCGAGGTGGTCGCCGAACTCGAGAACGCCCACGATTCCGAACGTCACTCCGAGGTGCAACTCGTCGTCGGCCACGATCCGGACGTGGTCGAGACGAGGGTCGTCTCGGTGGAGCCGGGCGCGACAGAGACGATCACGATGGGGTACGAGACGGCCGTCGTCGAGCGAGAGCAGGAGTTCCCCGTGCGAGTCGAGACCGACGGCGACGCGGACGAAATCCCGGTGTTCGTCTACGTCGACGAGCCGCCCGTTCTCGTGAGCGTTTCCGAGACGAACGATCCGGTTGCCGCGGGCGAGTTCCTCGAGGTCACCGTGGAGCTCGAGAATACCGCGGATTCGGAAACGACGCGGGAGATCGACCTCGTCGTGGGCCACGACCCGCAGCTCGTCGATTCCCGCTCGGTGACGGTCGACGGCGGGGCGACCGAGACGATCACGCTGGGGTACGAAACCGCGCTCGTCCGGCGAACTCAGGAGTTCCCCATCCGCGTTGCGAGCGACGGCGACGCGGCCGTTCGCGACGTCGAGGTTATCGGAACGGACGACGCTGCCGTCGACGTGACGATCACGGGGAGCAACGATCCCGTCGACGCGGGCGAGGTGCTCGAGGTGACCGCTGACGTCGAGAACGAGGGCGAGGGCGCGGTCACGCAGGACCTCGAGTTCATCGTCGGCCACGATCCGACGGCCGTGGACACCGCGTCCGTGCGGATCGAGCCCGGGGAAACCGAAACGGTCGAGCTAGATTTCGAGACGGCACCCGTCGAGAACGACCAGGAGTTTCCGGTGCGCGTCGAGAGCTCCGTCACCGCGGACGAGCGAACGGTCCTCGTCCGCGGCGTCGCCGACGGGGAAGTCGAGATCGAGTTCGTCGATTGTACGGAGGCTGCGGTCGCCGGCAGCTTCGAGGACGGCGACGACCTAACTGCGGAGACGCTCTTCGTGGATTCGGCCGGCGTCGGGAACGCACACTGGGGGATCACGGTCGGCGACGATGTCGACGCGCCGTTTTCGGGGACGGTCCGCGTCCGGGTCGGCGAGGAGAACCGAGTCGTCGACCGAACCGACGACGAACTCGTCCTCGAGCTGGCGTCGGCCGGATTCGGTTCGACCATCGGCTCGATCATCGTCAACTGGTTCGATCCGGACGAACGTCGCGAATCCAACCCGCTCGACTGCATGGACGAGCGCCGACCCGATCGGCCGACGATCTCCCTCGAGGACGTCGAAGCCGTCACCGCCGACCGCTATGCCGTGACGTTCGGCTACGAGAACCCGAACGCCCTCGGGCTGGCGGGCGGGGCGTTCGTCGAGGGAACGACGCCGGACGAGCCGCCCACGCTCGAACCCGGGGAGGGCTCGTTTCGCGTCGAGTGGACACCGGAGACCGACGCGGAGCGTCTCGTCTGGGAGGTCGGCCTCGAGCGGTACCTCTACGACGAGTCGCTCCGGGCAGAGACGGAGCCCGCCGGGGAGTACCCCGCTCTCGAGCCGGCGACGTTTACGATACCGACGCTTGACGTGACCGACCCGGTTCCGGCTGGGGAGGTGCTCGAGGCGACGGCCGAGGTCGAAAACGTCGGCGACGAGGCCGGCGAGACCGTCGTCCAGCTGGATACGGACCTGCAGCAGGGTCTCGATACCCGGTCCGTTTCGCTCGCTCCGACTGAGTCCGAGTCCGTCACGCTGACGTACCGAACGGGACGGGAAGACGTCGGCGAACGAACCGTTACCGCGAGCATCGACGACGACAGCGCGTCGGTTCGGGTTACCGTAGCCGACCCCGAACCGGAGGAACCCGACGACGAGCCGCCGGACGAGGATCCTCCGGTCGACCCGCCCGAGGAGGGACCGGACGAAGCCCCTGCGGAGGACGCTCCGGACGACCAGCCGGCGGAGTCGGCGGCAGAGGAAGCCGAACAGGACCCCGACGATCGACCGCCGGCAGAATCGTCCGAGGAGGGGGCCTGAAGACTGATCTCCTCTCACGCCTGCAGTCGCGGGATTTCGCGCTGCATCCGCCATTCCTTCCAGTCTCCGCGAGGCGTCGCTCCTACTGGAACTCCGCGTCGGTCAGCACGTCGTTGAGGTCGTCGCGGATCCGTTCGCCCAGCTCCCGGTTCGGCGCGGTCGTGACGACCCGGTTCTCTTGAACGCTCGAGCCGTCCCGGATGAGCATCCGCACGTTACCCCCGTCGTCGGCGCGGGTCACCTTCGCTCGCAGCCCCGACTGCGAGCCCTTCCCGCCCGCGTCGATCGGCCCCGGAATGACCTTCTTGACGTGAGGGTGGCCCGCGACGGTCTGGATCGCCCGCATCCCGGTGCGGCCGCCGATTAGCGTCGAGTGGCTGCCGCCGATCTTCTCGGCGGGCGGGGTCTCGACGACCTCGAGCGCACGATTCCCGCGCCGTTCGAGGACGTCAGCGACGGGATCCTCGTCGTCGACTCGGTAGAAGGAGTGGTGGACGTCGCGTCTGACCGCGCGAACGACGTCTCGCTCGCCGCTGGCGTAGACCTCGTCGGGACGCTTGCGTCGGATCTCGTCGGCCAGCAGCCCCGCGAAGTTCCGCAGCTCGACGACCTCGTTCTCGCCGTCCTCCGGCGTGGTGGTGATCGTCGTCTCGGCGATCACGGGGTCGTCCGCGTCCTCGTCGGCCAGCATCGTCAGCGTCGCCCGCTCGCGACCCGCCTCTAGCACGATCGCCGCCGTGTTCTCCTCCCGACAGCGCAGACAGAAGTCGCCGGGTTTCTCGAGGGACGAGCCACAGTGGCGACACTCCATACCGCGTGGTTCGAGGGGCGCGTGTAAAACGGCCGTGTTTTCGCTCGCCCTACACGTCCGGGTCGTCGACGAGCTCGAGTCCGCGGCGGTCGGCGACGGTCCGCAAGATCGACTGCGCCTCCTCGTCGGTGACGTCGTCGACGAGACAGTCGACGAACCCGGCGAGGAGCTCGGGTTTGACCCGGAGGTCGACGTACTCGACCTGCCCGCCGGCGACGATGACGTCGACGTCCCACTCGCCCGCTGCGGGATCGGTCATTCTCACGTCGGCCCACTCTCCCGTCGGCTCGTCCGGCGTCGTGAACACTTCGTTTGGCATATCAGACGGCTAGAACGCGTTCAGCGAGGATAACTCTCTCGCCCGGACGACCGTCGACCGGTCGTGACTAACCGTCGATCCGACGGCCGCGACCGCGGAACGGATCAGCCGAGGTCGATCGGATCGACCTTCAGGTACTCCCGCGCGACGACGGTCGCGTACGACCCCTTCGGCAGAGCGAAGGAGATCGTCAGCGGCTCGCGGTCGAGTTCAAGCGCCGTCCGGACGAGGACGGCCCGACGCGTGCCCGTCGAGTGGAACTCGCCGGGGAGATCGAAGTCCTCGGGTGCGAGCTCGAGGTCCGCGAGGACGTCGCGTTCGATCTCGCCTTGCTCGCCGTCGGCCAGCTCGGTCTCGGTGCCGACAAGCGGCGCGGTGACGAAGGCGCGGCCGCGCTCGCAGTGGCGTGTGACGGAGTCGACCCGGCGCTCGTCGACCCGCTGGAGGCGATCGGTGTCGGGCAGGACGAGCCCTTCGGGGGCGTCCGAATCCGCGAAACAGACGACATCGCCGGCGACGGGGCGGTCGAACGGGAGCCCGCGCTCGAGGCGCTCGCTCAGCATCCGGTTGAAGGCGTACGACTGGGCGGCGTGGACGAACAGCCGCTGGAGGTTCGAGGGGACCCGCTCGAGGGCCGCGCGGAACTCCTCGGGACCGGGCTCCTCATCGAGTTCGGCCAGCGCGTGACACATCGAGCGCTCGTAGCGCAGGCGGTTGGGAATCCGCTCGAGGGCCTCCTGCCAGTCTCCCGGGTCGCGTCGCTCCCCGCTCGAAGAATCCGAACTCCGTCGGAGTTCGCGGTCGACGAAGGCACGAGCCTCCTGTGTCCCCTCGGGCTCCGCGTCGGTCGGGTTCCCCAGGTACGCCATCACGGCTCCCTCCCAGTTCCCGCGGACGATCTCGAGGCCCACTTTGTGGGTGACCGGGCGACGGCTGCCGAAGCGCTGTTGGCCGAAGAAGTTGGGGACGCCGATCGGCGTTTCCTTTCCGTCGCCCTCCTCTCCGCCCCGTCGGCGATCGAGCCCGCCGAACTCGCGGAGCGCGTCGGTGATCGGCTCGGCGTTCCCGGGCCGATCGGGGTCGGCGACGACGATCTCGAAGGCGTTGCCCGCCAGATCCCCGAACTCGAGGTTCCGTCCCGCCCGACCAAGCACCTCGAGATCGGCGCCGTCGACGTCGGGCAACTCCTCGGGCTCGGCGCCGTAGACCGAGAACAGCTGCGTGGTCACGGCGTACTTGTCCTTCGTGCCGGCCCAGTTCACTCGCTCCCGGGAGATTCCCAGGGCGTCGGAGAGCCTGGAAGCGAAGTCGTTGGTGTCCCACCCCCGAAGCGTCGCCCGGAACACGAGGTGGGGGTAGGCGTCGGTCGAGGACTCGAGGGGCTCGGTCCCGAAGCGCTCGAGCTCGCGCACGCGAAAGTGGGCGTCCTCGGTGCGGAGGCGGCCGCCGACGCCGTCGGCGTCGCTGACGTAGTGGTCGATCCCGACGGCCTGCTCTGTAGGATGGGCTGGGCGCATGCTCGTTGCCAGCGGTTCGGACGCCGGCGGTAAATCGGTTCGTTCTCGGACGCTGGCGGTTCGGGTGCCGGCACCGCGGGTCGCTACAGCGAGACCTTCCACTCGTGGCTACAGTCGGGACACTCGAACGCCGCGGTGACGCCGTCGGCGTCGCGGTTCTTCTCGATCAGTTCCCCGAGACAGTCGCCACACGCCGGGCACCACGCGTTCATTCTGACGGAGCCTACCGAACCGACGGTGATCAACACCGGCCCCCGTTATTTTGGATCAGAGCTGCTGGTGAACGCAACTACCGCTCGGCGACGTCGGCGACGAGCCCCCGGACGTACTCGAGTTCGTCCTCCAGCACCGTGTGGCCGACGCCCTCGTAGATCCGCTTCTCGACGTCGGCCTCGAGCTCCTCGAAGACGCGGGCGGTCTCCGCGACGCGCTCGACCGGGATGTGGGGGTCCTGATCGCCGCAGCCGGCGAAGACGGGCGTTCCGTCCATCGATCCCTCGTACTCCCGCGGCGTCCCCTCGGGGCCGATCAACCCGCCGCTCAGGGCGACGACCCCGCCGTAGCGGTTGGCGTTCCGGGCGGCGTACTCCGTCGCGAGACAGCCCCCCTGCGAGAACCCAAGCAGTACTGTCCGCTCGAGGGGGACACCCCCGTCGCCGTCCTCGTCCGTCACCTCATCGAGGACGTCCCCGAGCAGCTCGATCGCCGACCCGAGATGGGGCTGGTTGGACTCGATCTCGGCGAGAAAGGAGTTGGGGTACCAGGTCCGCCGGGCCGCCTGCGGGGCGAGGTAGGCGACGTCGTCGCGCCCGATCTCGTCGGCGAGCCCGAGCATGCCACGTGCCCGGGCGCCGCGGCCGTGGACCAGAATCATCGCCGCCGCGGCCTCGTCGAGGTCGGCCCCGGCCCGTTCGATCGGCTGTCCGCCGTGTGGATCGTCGGTCATACCCGATCAAGAGCCGCCAGCGGAAAAGGCGTTTGCCAGCCGGCGAAGCAGACGGCGAGTCAGAACAGTGAGAGCTCCCCGGTGACTCGATCGACGACGTCCTCGTCGCCGGGGCCGACCGCCAGCGCGGTGACGGTGCCCGACTCGAGCTGGGTGTGGCCTGCGTCCCGGATCAGGGCGTTTGGCAGTCCGCGGCTGTCGGCGATCTCCGAGAGCTCGTGGAGCTGGCGCTCACTCTCCCCCTTGAGGACGACCTTCTTCTGGCCGCCGGATTTCCACTGATTGCGAGCGCGGTCGTCGGCGTTCTCGTAGGCCGACAGCGAGGCGTGGGCGACCTGCGCGGCGAGCTTTCCCTGTCCCATGCCGATGTCGGTGCGGGCGACGATGGCCTGTTTCATACTCGAGCGAACGAGGCCGACCCCTATAGCCGCGGCGAAAGCGTCGCTCGATCCGAACCGTTTTGGGCCGCTCGTCTGTTGGTCGGCCCGTGACGCGGTCGACCCCACTCGTCGATCCCGACGGCTACTTCGCTCGCACGGACGCCTTCTCGCTGCAGCGAGCGGTCGGACTCGTCCTCGCGTACTGGCTCGGCTCGCTCGCCGTCGATCTCGGCTGGTGGCTCGCCGGTGACCTCGCTGGCGACCCAGTGACGGTGCTCTCTGCGCTTCAACATCTCGAGGCGACGCTGCTGTACTGGGTCGTACCGACGATCGTCCTCTACGGGCTCGTCCTCGCGGTCGGCGCCGAGGGCGAGCCGGCCGAGACGCTGGCGCTCGCGGCCTGGGGGCTCGTTCCCCTGCTGGTCGGGTTGGCTACCTTCAACCTCGCGCTCGCCGCGCTCGCGACCCTCGGCGTCGATCCGGGCGCGATTCCGTCGGACCCCGACGTCTGGCTGTTCGTCCCGCTCGCGCTCCTTGCCTGCGGCTGGGCCGCCTACGTCTGGCGCGGCGGGCTGGCGGTCGGATTCAGCCTCGAGCGATCGACCGCTACCGCGACTGCCCTGCTGGCGGGCGGGGTCTGTGCGGCGCTGCTCGTCGTCCCCGTCCTCGGCTGAGCCTTCGATCCGAGTCGAACCGTTTACACCCCCGCCGTTCGACTCGTCGGGTATGATCCTCTCCGACGCCGATATTCTGAAGCGCCTCGAGGACGGCGACCTCGCTATCGATCCCCTTGACGATCCCGAGTTGCAGATCCAGCCCGCCAGCGTCGATCTCCGCCTGGGCCGGGAGTTCCTCGAGTTCCAGCGGACGAACATCTCCTGTATCCACCCCGACGCCGAACACGAGGTCGACGAGTACGTCACCGAGACCGTCGTCGACGATGACGACGACTTCATCCTCCATCCCGGGGACTTCGTGCTGGGAACGACGTACGAACGCGTCGAGATCCCCGCCGACCTGATCGCCCACGTCGAGGGCCGCTCCTCGCTGGGACGGCTCGCCGTCGTCGTGCACGCGTCGTTGCCCGCCGACGAGGAGGTCTTCCTGTGGACGCCGGAGGACGGATACGGCTTCTACGAGATCGGCGACATCGTCAAAAACGAGCGCCCGGCTCACGCGGTCGCGTTTGACCCGAAGACGCTTCGCGTGAGCACCCACCCGGTGACGAACTACATCACGAATCCGACGAAGCGGATCTACCGCGTCACGCTCGAGTCCGGACGACAGGTACACGTTACGAAGGACCACAACCTGTTCACGATCGACGAGTGGGGCGGCGTCACCCGGATTCCGAGCGAGGACGCCGAAGGAACGCACGTGATGGTTCCCGATCAGCTCCCCGGACCGCGCGGGACGGAGACGGAGCTGGATCTCGTGACGCTGTTCGAGGGAGACGACGAGATCGTCGCGTACGCAGCCGATGGGTTGGGAACCGTTCGATGGACCGACGATATCGGACGAACGACTCGCCGGCACTACGAATCGAGAAACGCGGCCCCGCTCTCCTGTGTCTCATCGGTGAAGACGCCGGACGACGCCGAGGTTGCGTTCAAACAGAGTGACGCGCGGCTTCCCCGACATCTCGATATCACGCCCGAGTTCGGGTGGGTCCTCGGCTTCTACATCGCCGAGGGCTCCGTCCGCCGAAAGCAGGTCCAGATCGCGAACACCGACTCGGAGCTGCTCGACCGCGTCGAATCGTGGTTCGAGCAGTACGGGACAAGTATCTACCGGCGGGAACGAAACGACGGCGTCGAACGACTGACCGTCTGTTCGGCACTCTGGGCGAAACTGTTCCGGCGGTTGGCGGGTGAGGGTGCCGAAAAGAACGTCCCGGAGCGTGCGTGGAACTGGTCCGACGACGTACTAGAGGCGCTGCTCGAGGGGATGCTCGACGGAGACGGCTGTCGGCGCGAGACGAGAGACACGCTATACACGGCAAACGAAGCGCTCGCCGACCGAACGCTGTATCTCGCGAGTCGGCTTGGACTGTTGAGTTCGACCTACAGCAGGGAACGCGAGAACTATATCGAACCGAGCGACGTTCACAACAGCGGCACCGAATGGGCGATCGATCTCGCTTCGGACGCTCACAAGCGGGGTCAGTACGTTCCCGTCCCAAGCGAACTGCTTCGATCGCTCCGCGAGGAGGCAGAGCTCCGTATGATCGACGCCGCAGAGAAGATAGGCTACTCCTCGAAATCGAGCATTTCGAACGTCGAAAACGAGGAGTACGGCTCGGTGAAGCGATCGACGCTGCGTCGGTTCTGTGACGTCTACGCCGACGAAGGTGCGGACACCGAACGGCTCGAGCAGCTCCTCGAGGGAGGGGTCCGGTTCGAGAAGGTAGCAGCCGTCGAGGAGACCGATCGCGTCGAGCCGACCTACGACCTCGAGGTACAGCCGAACGGACGGACAATCGAAAACTTCCTCGGCGGCCGGGGCGGGGTGTTTCTGTCGAATACGGCTGGCCTTTGCGACCCCGGATACCGCGGCCAGATCACCCTCGAGCTGTCGAACCTCGGCACTGCGCCTGTCGCGCTCACGCCCGGGATGCGGATCTCACAGCTTACCTTCACCGAACTCAAAACGGAGGCGGAACGACCCTACGGTAGCGAGCGGGGCTCGAAGTATCAGGACCAGCACGGTCCTCAGGCCTCGCGCATCCAGAGTGACGACGAGTTCGGCGGCGACCAGCTCGAGCGGGAGGACTAGACCCGATCGGAGGCGACGACTCCTAGGACGATTCCGACGGCCGCGCCCGCGGCGACCGACGAGCTGAGATCGAAGTGTAGCAGGTACGCCGACAGCGCGGTTCCGAGCACGAAGCCGATGGTGAATCCGGCGAACCCACCGGTTAGCCGGCGCTGACGGGGTGGGGTCGACTCGGCGAGCCCGGTCGCGACGCTTGCAACCGCGACGGCACCGGCCAGCGCGCCGACCGGAAGGCCGACGAGCAGTCCCACTCCGAGCAGCTGGCGGGCGAGCTCGCCGACGGCGACGCTGACGATGAAAAACGTCGCGACGCCGGAGCCGATCACGAGCCCGATCGATTGGTCGGTCATCGCGAGTGGATTTCGTCGACAGCGGGATAAATCGTCCGTACGCGACTGACCCGAGGACGCCCGCGCGCTCGCGCATGTCGGTTGGCCGGACGATGCCGATTTGTGCGCTCGGGTGGGAGGTAGTATCATGGGGGAGCAGATCCTCGTTCCTGTCGACCGATCCGCCCACTCCGATCGCGCGCTCGAGTACGCCGTCGACTCGTTTCCCGACGCCGAACTCACGGTCCTGCACGTCATCAACCCCTCGAGCTACTGGTACGGCAACACGGACGGCTACATCTACAGCGACGAGATCGAGGCGTGGCTCCGCAATCGGGGCGAGGCGGTGCTCGAGGACGCACGGCGGACGGCAGCCGGGCACGACCGCGAGGTTCGCACGGAGCTGAAGCTGGGATCGCCGTCGCGGACGATCACCGAGTACGTCAACGCGCGTGGAATCGACCACGTCGTCCTCGGCAGCCACGGTCGGGACGGCGTCTCGCGGATGCTGCTGGGTAGCGTGGCGGAAACCGTCACCCGGCGCGCACCCGTTCCGGTGACGATCGTTCGCTGATCGCCGGGAGCGGACCCAGGAGTTATTTCCGCGGCGCGCGTCTGCTCACTTACGAGATGCAATTCGTCGAAGAGATCGTCGTCGACGAGTTCCTGCCGACCTTCCGCTCGCTGCTGGCCGGCGAGCTCCGGGAGCGGGGACTCACGCAAAGCGAGGTCGCGGCGGTGCTTGGCATCAGCCAGAGCGCCGTCTCGAAGTACGCCCACGGTGACGTGACGGTCAACGACCGCATCGCCGACGACGAGCGGGTCACCGCCCTCGTCGACGAGCTCGGCGAGGGGCTCGCCAGCGGCGATATGGCGCCGGTACAGGCACTGATCGAGACCGAGGTGCTGATTCGCGAACTCGAGAACGGGAGCGACCTGCTCGCCCAGCTTCACGAGGACGCCGTCCCCGAGCTGGCCGACCACGGCTCGAGCTTCCGGGTACACGACCCCGAGAGCGAGCTTCGGACCAGCGAGCGGGTGTTGTCCTCGCTGCGGCGCGGGCTGCGGATCCTCGAGAACGCCAGCGGGTTCGCCACCCTGATCCCCGCGGTCGGCTCGAACCTCGTCGCCTGTACGCCCGACGCCGAGGACGTCGACGACGTCGCCGGCGTTCCAGGTCGGATCTTCGACGTGAAGGGGCGGGCGACGGTCCCTAAGAGCCCGGAGTTCGGCGTCTCCGAGCACGTTGCGACGGTGTTGCTCTCGGCGCGCCGTCACGGCTCCGAGGCGTCGGCGGCGATCAACGTCGCCTACGACCCCGACCTACTCGAGGACCTCGCCGCGCAGGGTCACGTCACCGCCGAGTTCGACGAGTCGGACGACGTCGACGAGAGCGTCGGCGCGGTCATCGAGGACCAGCCCGACGCGACGGTGCTCTACCAGACGGGCGGAATGGGGATCGAGCCGCTAATCTACGTGCTTGGCTCCGACGCGGAGTCGGTCGCCGACAGCGTCCGCCAGCTCCTGTAGCATGTCGGCGAGTACGAGCGACGAGAGCGCACAGGAGTTCTACGGCCGCTGGGCGCGCCTCTACGACTTGATCGCGCGCCGCACGCCCGGCATCCCCGCGCTCCGCCGACGGGCCGCGGCCGCCTGCCGGCTCGAGCGCGGCGACACCGTCGTCGAGATGGGCTGTGGGACGGGCGCGAACCTCCCCTCCCTGCGCGAACAGGTCGGTCCCGAGGGGACCGTGATCGGGATCGACTTCACCGAACCCGTCCTCGAGCGGGCCCGCGAGCTGACCGCCGAGTACGACAACGTTCACGTCGCCCGCGGCGACGCGACCAGCCCGCCCGTCACCGAGGACGTCGACGCCGTCCTCGCGACGTTCGTCGTCGGCATGCTCGAGGACCCCGCGGAGGCCGTCGACGACTGGTGTGACCTCGTCGGCCCCGGGGGCCACGTTGTGCTTGCCAACGCCGCCCGGAGCGACGCGTGGTACGCTCCGCCGGTCAACGCCGTCTTCCGGGCGATCGTCGTTCTCTCGACGCCGCCGACGACGAAACTGCGCTACGAGGACGCCCCCCACCTGCGCCTCGATGCGAAGATCGACGCGGCCCACGCGCGGCTCCGGGAGCGTTCGCGGGCGATCGCTGACGAGACCCACGTCTTCGGGGTCGTCCGGCTGACGGGTGGGCGGATCGGCGAGGCTTAGGTCGGCGCTTCGAGCCCCTCGTACTCGCGGATCCGTTCGCGGACGTCGTCGTCGATCGGCGCCGGAGAGCCGGTCTCGCCGTCGGTGTGGACCATCACGGTCTCGGCGGTCGCGGCGACCTCGCCGTCGACCCGGATCTCGTAGGCCATCGTACAGCTCGTCTCGCCCAGCTCGGTCACCCACAGCGCGACGACGGGCTCGTCGCCGTACTCGATCGGCCGCCGGTAGGAGAGTTCGAGGTTCGCGATCACGAACGACAGCTCCCGCAGGCGCTGGTCCAGTACCTCCTCGATGTAGTCGATCCGGACCGACTCGAGGTAGCTCGCGTAAACGGCATGGTTGACGTGGTTCAGGGGATCGAGATCCCGAAACCGGACGGGAACGTCCCTCGTAAACTCCTCACTCATTGTCGGTTTTCCAGGACGGTTGGACAGAAGTAGGCTCCGGTTCCGACCCTGACCGTCGATCGCGGCTCAGGACGCCGACGGCAACGGGAGCGTCCTCGATCGACCCCGGGCGCAGGCACCAGATGGAAGGACTTACGCGTGTCACTCTGCTATCGGATTCACCATGGATTCGACTTCCGAGGCGGACGCGGCGCTCCGCCGTCGGATACGACAGCAGGAAGTCGTCGCCGACCTCGGTCAGCAAGCGCTCGAGACGGACGATCTCGACCGGTTACTACGCGATGCGGTGGTCGCCGTCGCCGAGACCCTCACGGTCGAGTACGCGACGGTTCTCGAGCTGCGTTCCGAGGACGACGCGCTCGCGCTCAGACAGGGCGTCGGCTGGCGGGAGGGGGTGATCGGCTCGGCGACGGTTCCCGTCGAGACGTCCTCGCAGGCGGGGCACGCGCCGTTCTCGGCGGAACCGGTCGTCGTCGATGATCTCCGGTGCGAGGAGCAGTTTTTCGCCGCCGAGCTGCACGCCGATCGCGACGTCGGCGGCGGTATCAGCGTCGTCATCGGTTCGGCCGAGGAGCCGTGGGGCGTGCTGGAAGCGCACGCGACCGAGGAGCGGGAGTTCGTCCGCCACGATGCGGAGTTCCTCGAGCGCGTCGCGGACGTCCTGGCGGCGGCGATCGACCGCGAGGAACGCCGGACCGAACTCGAGGAGATCCATGGGCGGATCTCGGACGCGTTTTTCGCGCTCGACGAGGACTGGACGTTCACCTACCTCAACGAGCGGGCCCACGAGCTGATCAACCCGGAGAGTCGAGAGCTCGTCGGCAGGAACGTCTGGGAGGCGTTCTCCGCGGCGACCGAGCGCGAGTTCAAACCGAAGTACGAGCGTGCGATGACCGACGAGGAGGCGGTCACGTTCGAGGAGTACTACCCGGAACCGCTGGACAGCTGGTTCGAGGTGCGGGCCTACCCCTCCGAGACGGGGCTGTCAGTGTACTTCCGGGACGTTACCGAGCGCAAGGAGCGCGAACGAAAACTCGAGGAGGCGAGGCGGCGCTACCGGACGCTGGTCGAGCACTTCCCGAACGGTGCCGTCGCGCTCGTCGACGAGGAGCTCCGGTACGTCACCTTCGGCGGGACGCCGAGCGGGGAGGTCGACGTCGCGCGGGAAGATCTCGAGGGTGAACGACTGTACGAAGCGCTCCCGGCGGAGCTAGCGGAGCTCGTCGGACCCCGCTACGAGCGCGCCCTCGAGGGCGACCCGTCGACGTTCGAGGCGACGATCGGCGACAGGACCTACCAGTTTCACTTCGTCCCGGTTCGCGACGACGACGGAGCGGTCGTCGCCGCGATGGGTCTCTCCCAGGACATCACCCAGCGAGTCGGGATCGAGCGTCGGCTCGAGGAGAGCGAGCAGCGGTACCGAACGCTCGCGGAGAACTTCCCGAACGGCGTCGTCGCGCTGTTCGACGACAACCTCGAGTTCACGCTGGTAGCGGGACGCGCGTTCGAGGACCTCCCGATGGAAGCCGACGAGCTCGAGGGACGACACGTCCGGGAGATCGGCGACGGTTCCGTCGCCGACGCGCTGGAGCCGAACCTGCAGGCGACGCTCGAGGGAGAGGAGAGCACGGTCGAACTCGAGTACGCGGATCGGAGCTGGCGGGTGCATACGGTTCCGGTAACTGACGAGGACGGAGCCGTCGTCGTCGGGCTGGCGATGGCCCAGGACGTCACCGAGCAGACGGAACGCGCGCGGTACCTCCAGGACGCGAAATCTCAGCTCGAGGCCGCGACCGACGCCGGTGCGGTCGGTACCTGGGAGTGGCACGTCCAAGAGGATCGGTTCGTCGCTGGTCCTTCGTTCGCCCGCCAGTTTGGGGTCGACCCCGACGCAGCCCGGGAGGGCGTCTCGCTCGAGGCGTTCGTCTCCTCGATCCACGAGGACGACCGCGAGCGGATCGAACGCAAGATCGAGGCAGCCGTCGAGAGCTGCGGCGAGTACGAGGCCGAGTACCGCGTCCGAAACGCTGACGGTGAACTCCGGTGGGTCGTGGCCCGCGGCCACGTCGAGTGCGACGCCGACGGGACGGCGATCACGTTCCCAGGCGCGCTGACCGATATCACGGAACGGAAGCGGGCCGAGCGGAAGCTCCAAAAGCAACGGGAGCATCTCGAGACACTGTTCGAGGTGTTGCCCGTCGGCGTCGTCGTCGCGGAGCCGGACGGGCGGCTGGTCGAGGCCAACGACGCCGCCGCGGAGATCTGGGGCGGCGACGTCTTCGACGCCGAAAGCGTCGCCGACTACGAGCGCTACGACGGCTGGTGGGCCGACACCGGCGAGCCGATCGATCCCGGTGAGTGGACGATGAGCCGCGTCCTCGAGGGCGAGACCGTCCTCGAACCGGACGTCGTCGAGATCGAGACGGCTGACGGGGATCGACGCACGGTGATGATCCACGGGATGCCGATCAGAAACGAGGCCGGCGAGGTCGTCCGCGGCGTCCTCACACAGACCGACGTCACCGAACGACGGGAGTACCGCCGCAAGCTCGAGGAGAGCGAGCAGCGGTACCGAACGCTCGCGGAGAACTTCCCGAACGGGGTCGTTGCACTGTTCGACGACGACCTGCGGTACAGGGCCGCCGGCGGGACCCTCGTCACCGAGCTCGGTATCGACCGGGAGAGCGCGGTCGGGAAGACGATCTACGAGCGGTATCCCGACGAGCTCGTCGAGACGGTCGAACCACATTTCGAGGCTGCGCTCGAGGGCGAGGAGACCACCTTCGAGGTGACCTACGCCGGACGGGAGCTGCGGGCTCACACTATCCCCGTCCGAACGACGGGCTCGAGCCGGAGAGGGATGCTCGTCGTGCAGGACGTGACCGAGCGCAAGGAGTACCAGCGCAAGCTCGAGGCCTCGAACGAGCGATTAGAGCAGTTCGCCTACGCCGCCAGCCACGACCTCCAGGAGCCCCTGCGGATGATCACGAGCTACCTCGGGCTCATCGAGGAGCGGTACGCCGACGCCCTCGACGAGGACGGCGAAGAGTTCCTGGAGTTTGCCGTCGACGGCGCCGAGCGGATGCGCGAGATGATCGACGGGCTGCTGGAGTACTCTCGCGTCGAGACCCAGGGCGAACCGTTCGAGCCGATCGAGCTGGACGCCGTCCTCGAGGACGTCCTCGCGGATCTGCAGCTGCGGATCGAGGAGAGCGACGCCGAGATCACGACCGAGTCGCTACCGCGCATCGAGGGCGACGGGGGCCAGCTCCGGCAGGTGTTCCAGAACCTGCTGGCGAACGCGATCACCTACAGCGGCGACGACCCCCCGCGGATTCACGTCGAAGCCGAACGAGCCGGCTCCGGGTGGCGGATCGCCGTCCACGACGAGGGGATCGGAATCGAGCCCGACGAGCAGGACCAGGTCTTCGAGGTGTTCCAGCGGCTCCACAGCCACGAGGAGTACGGCGGAACGGGGATCGGGCTGGCGCTGTGTCGGCGCATCGTCGAGCGCCACGGCGGCGAGATCACGGTCGACTCCGAGCCCGGTGAGGGCTCGACGTTCACGATCCGCCTACCGGAGGAGCGCGACCGGTAGCCGACTACGACCGTCCGTACCGCTGTGCGTGGTCGGGGCAGAACTCGGGTTCACGGAGCTGGGCCGCGATCAGGTCCTCGTGGTAGTGGGCGTTGAAGAGCCGACACCCCTCCCGCTCGCAGAAGGCCTCGCCCGTCTCGAGGACGTGGTACGCCTGCAGGGCGTACCCCTTCAGGGCGTCTGTCGTTCGGGGGTCGTCCTCGATCAGGAAGTCGCCCTCGACGCGGTTCTCGAGGACTTCCCGGGGCGGAACGTCGCCCGACAGCAGCGAGTGGCGCTGTTTCTCCTTGTAGTAGGCCTCGGGCTTCGCGGGGGCCTCGTAGAGCCCGGGCACCGAGAGCAGCGCCGGCTGGCCGAGGACGGTCACACGCTTGTGCCAGCGCCCGTCGTGGTCACCCCAGGTGCCGATCGCCCGATCGAGGAGTGCGACGTGTAGCGTCTCGAGTCCTCGCTCCTCGGGCGGGAGCGCGCTGTTTAACGCGCGCTGGACCTGCCGGCCGTCGTAGAGGACACCTCCCTCGCGCTCGGGGTTCTCGAGGGCGCGTTCCTCGTATCGGATCGTTCCCAGCATCGTGTTCCCGGTCTCGCGGTCGTACGGCGAGCGGACCCGCGCCTCGGCGAACCGTTCGGCGAGCTCGTCGGTCCGGTGGACGTCGAGGAACCGATCTCGGACCGAGACCTCCGCTTCGACGCGGTCCGCGAGCCAGGCCGCGATCGCGTCCGCGTCGACGGTTCCACCGTCCTCGTGTGGCGGTTCTGACCCCTCTCCGTCGCCGCCTCTCGCGGGCGCCCGATAGATGATCGCTCGATCGACCATGTATTACCTAGTCGTACCACGGAGTGAATCAGTTACGGTCCCGCGGTCGCCGACCGATTTATATTGCCGTCGGTCGTTCACTTCTACAAACATGTTTCCGCCGGTACTCTCGAACGAGTCGATCCTCACCGACGAGATGAACCCGCTCACGCGGGCGTACCACGACGCGGTCGTCTACGACGAGGTCGACGCCGAGGACCCCCTCTACGAGGGGCCGCTGGTGATCTACGCCAACGGCTGGCTCGAGCTCGAGGGGAACCGACTGCTCTCGCCGAGCGCGGTCCACCACGTCGATATCTACGACGACGAGCGTCCGCCTGCGGCAGACGACGACCGCGACGACGATCGGCGAACTGGACGGTCCGGCCCCCGGTAGTCGCCCCGGGTGTCGGCTCCGAGTCACCCCTCCAGAAACGACGGCGTCGTCGGCTCTTCTTGCTCTGCCTCCCGCCAGGTGTGCTCGGGCTCCCAGCCTAGTTCCGCTCGAGCTTTCGTTGTCGCAAACGCCGCGTCCTCGCCCTCAAGGGTGCAGTTCGGGGGCAGGTCGTCGTAGACGTCCTCGATCGCCGCCGCTGTAGGTCGGCCGAGGTAGTTCTCCGCCGCGACCGCGAGGTAGGCCTCGTGACCCTCGCGGTCGGCCGTGAGCGCGGCGTCGACCAGCGAAACCAGATCCCGGACGTCGACGTACGACCAGAAGTTGCCGCTCCCCTGATCCCCGGGTGCGGTCGTTTCGGGGTCGAACGCCTCTCTGACTCGGGCGAGCTGTTGGCTGCCGGGGTAGCTCACCCACGCGGGACGCAGCGACGTTACCGGCACGTCGAACACCCGGACCGTGCGCTCGGCGATCACCTCGCCGACGAGCTTCGAGGTTCCGTAGGGATCCTCCGGGCGTTGCGGGTGGGCCTCGTCGATCGGCAGGTAATCGGGCAGGGAGGGGGTCGCCGCGAACGGCATCCCGTAGGTGCTCTCGCTGGAGGTCCAGATCACCTCCGCGTTCGTCCGTCCGGCGGCCTCGAGGACGTGGTAGGTGCTCAGGACGTTCGTCTCGAAGGTCTCGCCGCCCGCACGGATCCCCATCGCCGGGATCCCGGCGCAGTGGACGACGGCGTCGGGATCGGGATCGCGGAGCAGCTCCCTGGCGACGCCCTGGTCGGTCAGATCCCCCGCGAGAAAGGTCGCGTGCTCCCGCTTGCCGGGCGGGCGTTCGAGGTCGACGCCGACGACCTCGTGGCCCGCGCTCGCGAGCCCATCGACGATCCAGCTGCCGATCCCACCGGTCGCACCGGTGACGACGACGTGCATGCTCGAGTCGACTCGATCCCGGGGAAAAACCGTGGGGGTTCCCGCCCGACCCCGCTCACTCCGGTTCGTCGGCCGCGGGGAGCGTAATCGTAAACGTCGAGCCTTCGCCGGGCTCGGAGTCGACGGCGATCTCGCCGTCGTGGCGCTCGACGATGCGCTGACACAGCGCCAGCCCGATTCCCGTCCCCTCGTACTCCTCGGCGGAGTGCAGGCGGTCGAACACCTGGAAGACCCGGTGCTGATCCTCCGGATCGATCCCGATCCCCTCGTCGCTGACCGAGATCGTCCACTCGGCGCCCCGTCGGTCCGCGTCGACGTGTACTCGCGGCGGTTTTTCGCCGCTGTAGGTGATCGCGTTCTCGAGTAGGTTCTGAAGCACCTGCCGGAGCTGGCTCCCGTCGCCGCGGACCCGCGGGAGCGTCCCGGTCGTGATCTCGGCGCCGCTCTCCTCGATCCGCAGCTGCAGATCCGCGAGGACGTCCTCAAGAACGTCCTCGAGGGCGACGGGTTCGAACGGTTCGCCCTGGGTCTCGACGCGAGAGTACTCCAGCAGCCCGTCGATCATCTCGCGCATCCGCTCGGCGCCGTCGACCGCGTACGCGATGAACTCCTCGCCGTCCTCGTCGAGCGCCTCGGCGTACCGCTCCTCGATGAGTCCGAGGTAGCTGGTGACCATCCGCAGGGGTTCCTGCAGGTCGTGGCTGGCGGCGTAGGCGAACTGTTCGAGGCGTTCGTTCGAGGCCTCCAGCTGGCGCCGGCGCTCCTTGAGCCGCTCCTCCAGTCGCTTCCGGTCGGTGATATCGGCGATGATCCCCTCCACGTCGATGACGGCCCCCTCCTCGTCGAAGAGTGCGCGGCCACGGTCCCTGACCCACCGCACGTCGCCGTCGGCCGTCTCGATGCGGTAGGTCTCCGAGAAGGGCTCTCCCTTCGCCGCCTGCTGGTTGACGGTCTCCCAGAGCCGTTCGCGATCGCTCTCGACCATCACATCCTCGCCCCAGCTGAGCTCGCCGCTCTCGAGGACGTCGGGATCGTACCCGGTTAGAGCCTCGCAGGCGTCGCTGACGAACGTCATGGGCCAGCCGCGCTCGGTCTTGCAGCGGTAGACCATCCCGGGGACGTTTTCGATCAGCGTCGAGAGCCGGCGCTCGCGCATTCGGAGCTGGCGCTCTCGCTCCTTCCGCTCGGTGATATCCTGGGCGATGGTCATCCCGCCGAAGACGTCGCCGTCGCCGTCGGTGATCGGCACGACGTGGACGACCCACTCCCGGTCGGCGTACTCGAGCTCGACCTCTCGGGACTCGCCCCCGAGGGCGGCCCGGAAGGCTCCCTCGAGGCTCCGGCCGATCCCGTCGGGCCAGACCTCCTGGACGGGCTGGCCCTCGATCTCGGTTGCCGACACCGGCAGCGTATCGAACGTTCGTCCCGCCGCGAGCGTGTACCGCAGGTCGTCGTCGAACAGCGTCACGATCCCGTTGGGGACGTTCTCGGCGAGCGTTCGGTACTGCTGCTGGGACTGTCTGAGCCGGCGCTCGCGTCGCCTGCGGTCGGTGATGTCGCGGGCGACGGCGATCATGTAGCCGTCGTCGACTCCGACGTAGCTGACGTTGACTTCCGCCGGGTAGGTCGTTCCGTCCTTTCGCTCGTGGACCCCCTCGATCGTCACGGCGTCCTCGAGTGCGACGTCCTCGACGTGGTCGCGCCACGCCTCGACGTCGGCGAACCGTCGTTCGATGTCGGGGACCGCGAGCGCGAGCAGCTCGTCCCGGTCGTAGCCGAGCCGGCGACAGGCCGTCTCGTTTGCGTCGAGGATCCGTCCCGTCTCCGACTCGATCACCAGAACGACGTCGTTCGAGTGATCCAGCAGCGTCCGGAACAGCTCGAGCTCCCGCTCGCGTTCCTTGCGGTCGGTGACGTCCCGGAAGTATACCGACAGCCCCGTCTCGGAGGGGTAGGCCCGCACCTCGAACCAGCTGTCCAGCGGCTCCGGGTAGTACTCCTCGAACGTGACCGTCTCCGTCTCGGTCATCGCACGCTCGTACTTCGGTTTGAACTGCCGCTCGAGGGCGGACGAGAACGTCTCCCAGACGTTCCTGCCGACGAGCTCCCGATCGTCGGGGTTGATCAGCTCGTGGGCTCGCTCGTTGAGGTAGGTAAACTCCCAGTCCTCGTCGAGCGCGAAAAATGCGTCCGAGATCCGACCGTAGGTGTCCTCGAACTGCCGACGGCTCCGTCGGTTCTCGATCGCCGTCCCGAGGACGGCTGCGACGCTTTCGACGAAGCTGGCGTCGTGTGGGATGAATGACCGGGCGTCGGTCGCGTACGCCCCCAGCACGCCCCAGGGCTCCTCAGCGGAACCGATCCGGACGCCGATCCCGCCGACGACGCCGTGATCGGCGAACAGCTCGGGGCTGTGGACGCGCTCCTCGCCACGGACGTCCTCGACGAGGAACGGCTCCTTGCACCGAAGCACCTCGCCGACGAGCGTGTCGGCGCTCGCCGGAACCGTCGCCGAACCGACCAGTCCCGCACGCCAGCCGGCGCCCGCCCGGAGCAACGCCTCGTCGGCGGTGCGAAACTCGAGGACGGCCGCGCGCTCGACCGCAAGCCCCTCGGTGAGGGCGTCCGCCGCTTCGTCGAGCAGCGCCTCGAGATCGTCCGTCTCGAGCGCCCGTTGGCCGAGATCGGCGACGACCTCCTGTCGCCGTGTTCGCGTACAGACGTCGGGACTGTTCGACGAGGACGACTCCATTCTCGTCTACGATAGCCGAACTGTAGGTATAAAATCTGTGTCGTTCGGTTCGTCACGATTCCGACCGACGGTCGACAAAGACGACTCCGTCTCAGTCGTCGGCCGGCGTCGCCCGCGAGGTCACGTCGACGGGCTCGGCGTCGACCCCGAGCTCGTCGATGGCCTCCTGGGCTGCGCGTTTCCCCGAAACGAGCATGGCGCCGAAGGTCGGCCCCATGCGGGGCAGGCCGTAGGTCGTCGCGGTCGCCATTCCCGTTGCGATCAGCCCGTCGTGGACGAGGCCGGTGTGTTCGACGACGGCGTCCTCGCTCTTGCCGACCCACATCGAGTCGTGGCCGGGCGAGTCGTGGCCGGGCGCGCCGTAGCTGTCGTCGTCGGTCTGGTCCATGCCGGTCGCGGAGGCCTCAGCGTCGCCGATGCCGGGTGCGTCCAAGACGCCGCGCTCGTCGAGTTTCTTGACTGCCATCGCGTCGTGGCCCGTCGCGTCGATGACGAGGTCGGCCTCGACGGCGATCGGGTCGACACACGTAATTTCGCGTGGCAGTGCGTGGACCGGCGTCCAGTTCATCACGATCCCCGAGACCTTGTGGTCCTCGCGGATGACGATGTCCGTGAACTCGGTCATGTTCTGCATCTTCGCGCCCGCGTCACAGGCAGCCTTGATCAGCCCCGAACAGGCTTCCGGCCCGTTCGCGACGTAGAGATCCTCGCTGTCCTGGGACTCCTTGTAGGAAACCTCGAGTTCCTCGAGGATCCCCTGGGCGGGATCGCGTACGGTGACCTTGTTCATCAGGAAGCCGCCGAGCCAGAACCCGCCGCCGAGATAGTTGTTCTTCTCGACGACCATCGTCTTGACCCCGCGCTCGGAGAGCTCCTTGGCGGCGGTCAGCCCCGAGGGGCCGCCGCCGACGATGATGACGTCCGAGTCCGAGAAGTCCATGAACTCCTCGGTCCACTCCTGACCGATCGCACGGGTTACGTCCGCTTCACCGACGTCGCTGAACTGATCGAACTCGCTCATACGACTAGGTGGTAACAGCGGGTGGTGAAAAGTGTGTCGAGACCCGTCGGCTGGCTGACTGAAACCCGTACCCTCAATACCCGCGGCTGCAAACGAGCGACTCGATGTATCGCCGCGCGTTCCTGGCGCTCGCCGCCGCGGTGTCGGTGTCGGGCTGTCTCGAGTACTTCACCGAGGACGCCGAGGAGATCACCGAACCCGGCGACGTCGAGATCGTCTGGGACGACCTCGTGCGCGACGACCCCGGAACCGACGAGGAGCGCGTCTACGTCTGGGGAGTCGTCAGGAACGCGGGCGAGCGGACCCTCTCGTACGTCGAGATCCGGGTCACGTTTTTCGACGCCGAGGGCGAGGAGCTAGAGAGCGTCATCGAGAACGTCGAGGAGAACGTCGCCGAGGACGAGGAGTGGCCGTTCGACGCCGAGTTCCCCCACTTCGGCGAGGCCGCCGCCGCGGTCGCAGACTACGAACTCGAGCCGGCGACGGGTGTCTGACGTGTCCGTTCCGACAGCGAGCCGACGACCGCCCCCGACGTGCCGCACCCACCGACACCACACGCAGCCATGACCGATCAGGACGAGGGCGTCACCACGCTCGCCAGGCAGGGCAGCATCACGTTCGTCGGGAACGTGATCAACGGGGTGCTGGGCTTCGCGATCGTCATGTTGATGACGCGGTTCGTCAGCCCCTCTGTCTACGGGCTGTTCGTCCTGGCGACGTCGGTCATCCTCTTCATGCAGGTGTTCGCGAACCTCGGGCTCCCACTCGCGATCGACTACTTCGTCCCCCAGCACCTCGACGCCGGGGACCGCGGGAAGGCCAAGGGCGTGATCGTCCAGGTGACCGCGACCGTCCTCGTGACCTCGTCGCTCGTCGCGCTCGTGCTCGCGCTCGGCGCCGGCGCGCTGGCCGAGTTCTTCCAGGAGCCGCCGCTGCGGGTCGGACTTCTCCTGCTTTCGGTGACGATTCCGATGCTGGCGATCTACAACGTCTTGCTGACCTCCTACTACAGCATCAAGAAGCTCCAGTACCGGGTGATCATGCGCGACCTCGTGCGGCCGATCGTCCGTTTTGCCGTCACCGCGGGGCTCCTGCTGGCCGGGTTCGGGCTGCTCGGGCTGGTCGCCGGCTACATCGTCGGCCTGTTCGTCGCGATCACGGTCGGCGCCGCCGTCTTCACCTACAAGGCCTGGGACCTCCTGACGACGGAGATCGAACTCGTCGCCACCGGCCCGCTCGTGCGGTACTCGGTACCGCTGGCGATGACCAGCGTCGTCTTCGTCCTGATGGGCCACGTCGACTACTTCGTGCTCGGCTTCTTCCTCGACTCCGACGACGTCGGGATCTATCGAGTCGGCTACATGCTGGGATCGGGGCTGATGATCATCTTCAACTCGCTGTCGCCCGTGTTCAAACCCCTGATCGCCGAGAGCCGGGACGATATCGAGCTGGTCGAACAGCGGTTCCGGATCATGGCCCGCTGGATCGCCGGTATCACCCTGCCGGTCGCCATCTTCCTCTCGCTTGGCGCGAGCTCCTACCTCGCCGTGCTGTACACGCCCCAGTACGCCGAGGCCGCGGCGGTCGTCGCCCTGCTGGCAGCCGCCTTCCTGTTCAACGTCACCTTCGGTGGCCCCGACGGCTCCCTGCTGCAGGGCCTTGGCTACTCGCGGTTCGTCTTCGCCAACACGCTCGTGCTTTTCGGGGCGAACCTGGTGGTCTCGTTCACGCTCGTTCCGTTCCTCGGCATGGAGGGCGCCGCGATCGGCTCGGCGACCGCCCTGTTTCTCGTCGGCGGGCTCACCCTCGTCGAGATCTACTCCCTCGACGGAATCCATCCCTTCACCCGGGACTTCGCCAAGGTCGTCGGCGCCGGCCTCCCGGCGACCGTCGCCGGCGCACCCGTCGTCTACGTCCTCGAGTCGGATTACGTGATCGCCGCCGTCCTCCCGATCGTCGTCGTCGGCACCTACGCAGGGACGCTCGTGCTCACCGACGCGTTTACCGACGACGACGCCCAGATGGCCGCGGCGTTCAGCCCGACGCTTCGCAAGTGGCTCCCCGTCGGCGGCTCCGGCCAGTGAGGTCAGTCGACGGCATCGGGCTCGTCTCCCGCGCCGGACTCCGCCCCGGGTCCACGGGCGTCGCCGTCCTCGTCGATGATCCCCTCGGTCCAGGTCCCCAGCCGGAACCAGCCGACGGCGACGACGAACGAGGCGACCATCCCGAACGAGAACGCCCACCAGATCCCCGCGACGCCGAGGTCGATCGCGGCGACAGTCGGGATCGTCACGCCGATGAACGGCACCGTCACGGCCGTGAAGGCAAGCACCAGCGCGACCGGAACCCGGAAGATCCACCGCGAGAGAAAGGACAGCACCATCGCCTCGCGGGTGTTGCCGGCGCCGCGGAACGCGCCTTGCAGCACCATCACGCCCGCGAACAACGCCCAGAACGGCGCCATAATTCGCAAGAAGAGAACGCCCTCGGCGATCACGGCTGGATCGGCGACGAAGATTCCCATTGCCTGGGCCGGGAAGGCGACGAGGACGGCGGCGACCACGAAGATCAACAGCATCGTCCCCGCCGTGGCGATCCGCGCGACGGCTGCGGCTCGGTCGGGCGTCCTCGCGCCGAGGTTCTGGCCGACGCCGGTCGCCGTCGCGTTACCGACCGCGCCCGCGACGGCCCACGTGACCGACATGTACCGCACGCCGATCCCGTAGGCTGCGGTCGGCGCGGCCCCGAAACGGGCGACGAAGCCGGCCATCGCGACCGACGCGAAGCTGCGCGCCCAGCCGTCGATCGTCGCCGGGTAGCCGACGTCGATCAGCCGGCGCTGGACCGAGAGGTCGGGCGCGAGGTCGCCGATCCGGAGCCGAACGCCGAACCGTCCGTCGAGCAGGATGTAGATTCCGACGACGGCCGCGAACGCGCGGGCGATGAACGTCGCGATCGCCGCGCCGCGGGTTCCCAGCTCGGGGAACGGCCCCCAGCCGAGGATGAGGAACGGATCGAGGACGACGTTCAGTCCGGCGGAGACGAGCACCAGCCACATCGCGGTCTTGGTGTCGCCGGCGCCCTGCAGCGACGACCGGAACGCGAAGAACAGAAACGTCAGGGGAAGGGCGAGAAAGATCACCTCGATGTAGGCCAGTGCCTCGACGAAGACCTGATCACGCGCGCCGATCAACCACAGTAGGGGTCGACGGAAGTAGAGGCCGACGGCGGCGAGGACGCTCGAAACCGCGAGCGCGAGCAGGATCGTCTGGGCGACGACCCGGTCTGCCATTCGGTCGTCGTCGGCGCCGACGTACTGGGAGACCAACGCGATCGTCGCCGCCGTCAGTCCCATCGCCGTCGAGACGAACATCCACGACAGGGGAAACATCAGCGAGACGGCCGCGACGGCCTCGCTGCTCACGCGACCGACCCAGAACATATCCGCGAGATTGTAGAAGGTCTGCAGAAGGTTGCCGAGCACGAGCGGCCAGGCTAACTGGAGGAGCTTCGGGGGGATCGATCCCGTCGTCATGTCGACGCGTTTGCGTTCTGGCTCGGACTCGGACACGGCGTTGCAGTGGAGGTTCTCTCCGGGCGGACCAAAAGGGCTCGACTCCCCGGTTCCGTTGCCGACTTTCGGGCCCCGTCCCGACCGAACCGGACGCGCCGACACGGTTCGCGCTCGGCGCAGTCGACGACACCTCGTGCACGCGCGAGCGCAAACCGTGCGCGAGCGCAACGCCCGCGTAACGCACGCACACCCGCGCTGTCTGCGGGTTTTGCCGAAAGCGTTATCAGAGGCTCGATCGTACCGGGCGACCATGACCGCAGTTTTCGCTCCGGACCTGCCGCCCGAGCCGCGAGGTGATCGACGGTGGAACTGATCATCACCGAGAAGGACAACGCCGCGCGACGGATCGCCGACATCCTTTCCGGCGGTAGCTATGATTCGACGCGCGAGAACGGTGTCAACGTCTACGAGTGGGGCGGCAAGCGCTGCGTGGGTCTGTCGGGCCACGTCGTCGGGGTCGACTTCCCCTCGGAGTACTCCGACTGGCGGGACGTCGAGCCCGTCGAGCTCATCGACGCGGATATCGAGAAGACCGCGACGAAAGAAAACATCGTCGCCACGCTGCGGATCCTCGCCCGCCGGGCCGAACGGGTTGCGATCGCGACCGACTACGACCGCGAGGGCGAACTCATCGGGAAGGAGGCCTACGACATCGTCCGCGAGGTCGACGAGGACGTCCCTATCCGTCGGGTGCGCTTTTCCTCGATCACCGAAAACGAGGTCAAAAACGCCTTCGACGAGCCCGACGAGCTGGACTTCGATCTGGCCGCGGCGGGCGAGGCCCGCCAGATCATCGACCTGATCTGGGGCGCCGCGCTCACCCGATTCCTCTCGCTGTCGGCGGGCCAGCTCGGCAACGACTTCATCTCGGTCGGACGGGTCCAGTCGCCGACGCTGAAGCTGATCGTCGACCGCGAGCGGGAGATCCAGGCGTTCGATCCGGAGACGTACTGGGAGCTTTTTGCCGACCTCCGACAGGCGGAGACGACGTTCGAGGCCCAGTACTTCTACCGCGACGAGGACGACAACGAGGCCGAGCGCGTCTGGAAGGAGGCCCGCGCCGACGAGGTCTACGAGACCCTGTCGGGTCGCAACGCCGCGACGGTCGTCGACGTCAATCGCCGTACCCGGACCGACGCGCCGCCCGCGCCGTTTAACACGACCCAGTTCATCCGCGCGGCCAGCGCGATCGGCTACTCGGCCAAGCGGGCGATGTCGATCGCCGAGGACCTCTACACCGCCGGCTACATTACCTATCCGCGGACCGACAACACCGTCTACCCCGACGACCTCGATCCCGAGGAGCTGCTCGAGGAGTTCGTCGGCCACTCGACGCTCGGCGACGCGGCCGACTCGCTGCTCGAGGCCGACGAGATCCGGGCCACCGAAGGTGACGAGGAGACGACCGACCACCCGCCGATCCACCCGACGGGCGAGATCCCGACCCGGGGCGGCGACGTCAGCGACGACGAGTGGGAGATCTACGAGCTGGTCGTGCGCCGGTTCTACGCGACCGTCGCCGATCCCGCGAAGTGGGAACACCTCAAGGTCGTCGCCGAGGTCGACGACGTCCGCTTGAAGGCAAACGGCAAGCGCCTCGTCGAGCCGGGCTACCACGACGTCTACCCGTACTTCAACACGACCGAGAACTACGTCCCCGACGTCGAGACCGGCGAGGAGCTTTCGATCGAGGACGTCGAGCTCGAGGAGAAGGAGACACAGCCGCCCCGTCGGTACGGCCAGTCGCGTCTCATCGAGACCATGGAGGATCTCGGCCTGGGGACAAAAAGCACACGGCACAACACTATTGAAAAATTATACGACCGGGGCTACATCGAGAGCGATCCGCCCCGTCCGACCAAGCTGGCGATGGCGGTCGTCGACGCCGCCGAGAGCTACGCCGACCGGGTCGTCAGCGAGGAGATGACGGCCCAGCTGGAACAGGATATGGACGCCATCGCCTCCGGCGAGGCCGGTCTCGAGGACGTCACCGACGAATCTCGAGAGATGCTCGAGGAGATCTTCGCGAACCTGGCCGAGTCCCGGGAGGAGATCGGCGACCACCTCCGGAAGTCGCTGAAAGACGACAAGCGCCTCGGTCCCTGTCCGGAGTGTGGCGAGGACTTGCTCGTCCGTCAGAGCCGCCACGGCTCCTACTTCATCGGCTGTGACGGCTACCCGGACTGCGAGAACACGCTGCCGCTGCCCTCGACGGGCAAGCCGCTGATCATGGACGGCGAGTGCGACGAGCACGGGCTCAACGAGGTGAAGATGCTCGCCGGCCGCCAGACGTTCGTCCACGGCTGTCCGCTGTGTACAGCCGACGAGGCGGGTGAGGGCGAGATCCTGGGCGACTGTCCGGACTGTGGGGAGGGCGCGACGTCTCCGACGTCGCGAGGCGAAGGCGGTGAAACCGCCGAAGCGGACGGGGAACTCGTAATCAAGACTCTCCAGAGCGGCTCCCGGCTGGTCGGCTGTACGCGCTATCCGGACTGCGAGTACTCGCTGCCGCTACCCCGGCGCGGCGAGATCGAAGTCACCGACGAGCGCTGCGAAGAACACGACCTACCCGAACTGCTCGTCCACAGCGGCGACGAGCCCTGGGAGCTCGGCTGTCCGATCTGTAACTACCGCGAGTTCCAGGCCCGGGAGGCAGACAGCGGTTCGGACCTCGAGAGCCTCGACGGCGTCGGCGCCAAGACCGCCGAGAAGCTCGTCGACGCGGGCATCGAGAGCCTCGAGGACCTGACCGACGCCGACCCCGACGCGGTCGCCGAGGACGTCGACGGTGTCAGCGCCGATCGGGTCCGCAGCTGGCAGGCCGAGGCGTAGCGTCGGCGCGGGCTCGGGTTCGATCCTTCGCAGACAGAGCTCTTCGAGGGGATCAGTCCGAGTCGTCGGTTGCGGGTGCTGACGAGCCACCGTCGGCCTCGTCCTCGGACACCGCCTGGTCGTCGGCTTCGGATTCTCCGTCTGCTTCGGATTCTCCGTCTGCTTCGGATTCTCCGTCTGCTTCGGGTTCTCCGTCTGCTTCGGGTTCTCCGTCAGCGTCAGGTTCAGTTGCGTCGTCGTCCGCAGCGTCGCCGTCCGACGACTCGTTTGCGCCCGCTTCCTCGGTATCGTCGCCGTCTGACTCCTCGCCGTCGTCACCGTCGTCCGCGTCGGCTCTCGCCGCGAGGACGGCCTCGACCTCCGAGGCGATCCGGCTGCCGTCGGTGGTTCCGGTCTCGCGCCAGTGCTCCTCGCCGTCGGGATCGATGACGATCGTGACCGGGTAGCCGACCGCCGAGTACTCTCGCATCGGCTCGGAGGCGTCGTAGCTCACGTAGCCGTTCCCGCCGTGGGTCTCCCACCACTCGCGGAGCTCCTCGGGCGGGAACCCCTCCTCGGAGTCGTACGTTAGCGACAGGAAGCTGACGTCCTCGCCGTGGTCGTCCGCGAGCTGTGCTCTGGCGTCGGCGAGCCGTCCGGCCTGCACCTGACAGTTGCCACAGCCGTTGACGAAGAACATCAACACCATAACGTCCTCGGAGGGGACGGTCAGCGTCCCGTCCTCGCTCCCCCGGGCCGCGACCGTCTCGACCTCCATCGGCCACTCCCGTTCCTCCCCGTCGTCGTCGGCCGCGTCGTCCTCGCCGTCGTCGCCGACCGACGGCGGCCCATAGCGAACGATCGCGCCCGCGCCACCGAGCACGCCGAGACTGCCGATTCCGGCGACGATATCGCGCCGTCTCACCAGTCGGTCACCCCTCGCGGACGACCGCTCCCGCCGATCGATCGACGGACGCGAACCGAACTCATAACCGTTCGTACGGGTCGGACGAAAAAGGGTCCACCGGTTCGGTCAGTCATCCGACTCGTCGGTCGCTCCGTCGGTGTCGTCTTCCGGCGACGCAACGTCGGGTGCAGCCTCGAGGGCGCGTTCGATCCCGGTCACCATGTTGCTCGAACCGGTGCCGCCCGTGTCACGCCAGTGGACGTCGTCGTCGGTGCCGAGGGCCAGCACCGTCGGAAACCCGCTGATCTCGTAGTGGTCGTTGATCGACCCGTCCTCGTCGATGCCGATCGTCCACTCGCCGCCGTGTTCGACCCACCAGTCGGCCAGCTCCTCCGGGGTCGGGTCCGGCCCCGACCGAGGATCGACCAGCGAAACGAACCGGACGTCCTCGTCGAGGGTGATGTCGTCCCGGGACTCGAGTTCGTCCCTAGCGTCGGCGATCGTCTCGATCAACCCCTCGCTGGTCGGACACATCAGCCGCGTCGCGTTGAGAAACGTCACTCGGTCCTCGCCCGGAACGATCGCCGTTCGGTCCTCGCTTCCGGGTGCATCGACCGTCCGCAGCTCGAAGGGGGGCTCCTCGGACTCGGCGTCGTGATCTGCCTCCCTCTCGGCGTCGTCTTCGTCGTCCTCGAGACAGCCAGCCAGCGCCGTCGTTCCGAGAGCTGCCAGCAGCCGTCGCCGTCGCGTTGTCCCCCCGCGTATCCGCTCGCGGTTCTCGGCCGACTCGCGGTCGCGACGTTCCATACGCTCATCGGTACGCGGCCGCGGCTCAAAGAGGCGGTGGTCGATCGAGTCCGTCGGCCCGGTTCCGATGACAATCGCCAGTAGAAATAAGTCCGTTCGGGGAAACGTTGCGCTCGAGACCGACTCGGGAACGCAGGCGTCCCGAGCGGTTCGAATATCATGACCTATGACCGCACGACACGCCCGCGGCCTCGCTCGCGACGACCGACGGCGACGATCCGAGGACGACGATGACCGGCGACGCCGCGGACGCGTCGTCGCGCCCCGACTGCCCGCTCTGTGGACGACCGATCGCGATGGTGACGCTGACCGGGCCGACCGACGGCGTGGTCTCCCCGTGTGGCTGTCGGGTCGTCCCCGACGTCCTCGAGTAGCCGCGAACGCGTCGCTTTTCACGATTCATACCGGAGGTGAGAGCGAACACCGTGCCAGTCGCCACCGTCCTCGCCGGAATCGTCTTCGGCATCGCGCTCGCCGCCCCACCTGGCCCGATGAACGCGATCATCGCCGAGGAGAGTGTCGTCCGGGGGTGGTCGGCCGGCTTCCGTGCGGGACTGGGCGCGATGCTCGCCGACGTTCTCTTCTTCGTGTTGACGCTCGCCGGCGTCGTCGCCGTGATCGACCGCTACCCGGTCGTCCGTCCCGTCCTCTACCTGCTCGGCGGGCTGTTGATGTGTTATTTCGCCGTCGGTGCCGTCCGCGAGGCCCGCGCGGCAACCTCCTTTACCGACGGCGGGCAGACGGCCTCGAAAGGGTTTCGCAAGACGTTCGCGCTGTCGCTGACAAACCCCTACCAGATCGGATTCTGGCTTACCGCCGGCGTCGGCCTGCTGCGGTCGGGAAGTCTGGACGTCCTCTCGCACGTTCCGGCCGTCGGCGCCTCTCTCGAGGGGACGCTGGTCGTCGAAACGGGGTCGCCGACGCTGCTGGCGGGGTTCTTCGGCGGGATCGCACTCTGGATCGTCGTCTACCCCGCGGGGCTGGTGTCGGCCGGGAGACGGATCGACGCCCTGGCACCGATCGTCGCCGCGGGGAGCGCGCTGGTGCTCGTCGGGTTCGGCGTCGTCTTCCTCGCAGTGGGGGCGCTCGCGTTGCTGTGAGTCGGTCGAACGCGGCGCCGGGCGTTCCGACGCGGAGAACCGTTCGGCGGTCGTTATCGAAGTACAGGCGCAAAACCCACGACTTCAGTCGTAGGAGCACGTCACCCCATCGCAGCGATCTCGTCCTCAAGCCACTCCCGGAACCACTTGACCCGCTTGAGCCGCTGGTGGGCGATCCCCTCGGCGGTGTCGCTCTGGACCCGCGAGGCGGCGTCGTAGCCGCGTTCGAGGACGCGCTCGACCATCTCGTCGGTTTCCATGTGCGTGCGAGCCTCGTACCCCATGCGTAACAGCATCAACGCGGTGCCGTTGGCGCCGATCTTGTCGAGCAGGTCGGCCTCGATGAGACACTGGGTTTCAAGCGAGACGTCGTTCAGATCGCCCTGGTAGGCGTGTTGTTCGACGGCCCGACACACCTGGTCGATGAAGGAGTCGGGGTACTCCGCGCGGGACTCGAGGTACTCCCGGGCGACGCGGGCGCCGGCCTCGGGGTGGAGGTCCTGGTCGGTTTCGAGTTTCGCGACGTCGTGAAAGAGCGCGGCGACGCGGGTGATGTCGACGTCGGCGCCTTCCTTCCGGGCGATCTCTTCGGAGAGTTCGACGACGTTGAGGATGTGGTTGTGGCGATACTCCGCGGAGTGCCACGGGTACCAGCGCATGCGACCGCCTTCCTCTTCTTTCTCGACGCTTGCTGCGAGGTACTCGAAGACGAACTCCCGCATCGCTTCGAACTCGGCGTCGGTTACTCTGGATTCTTTTATTTCGACGCCCATGAGAGATCCCTCCGCAATAGATGTACGATAGTCATTGGGTGAATGTAAGCCGGTTTCGCTCTTAGGCCTTTGGTTCCGAATGATGGATGTTATCACGGTCGGTCAACCGTCGTCCGTTCCGGTCGGATCGGCCCCGGCGCGGCTGAACGCCGGCGGGAATTGCAGGATTTTCCGTTAAAGTCAAACAGCCGGCTCGGGAAGGGAGGGTATGAGCAGTGAACAGGAGCAGGAGTCGATCCGTTGTCTGGTTGCCAAGGTCGGTCTCGACGGGCACGACCGCGGCGCACACGTCATCGCGCGCGCGTTCCGCGACGCCGGGTTCGAGGTCATCTACTCGGGGCTGCACAAGGCTCCCGAGGAGATCGTCCAGGCTGCGGTCCAGGAGGACGTCGACGTCCTTGGGATCTCGATTCTCTCGGGCGCCCACGACACCCTCGTTCCGAAGATCATGGACGGGCTCGAGGAGTACGACGCGAAAGACGACACGCTCGTCCTCGTCGGCGGCGTGATCCCCGAGGAGGACCGTCCCGAGCTCGAGGAGGAAGGGGTCTCGGCAATCTTCGGCCCCGGAACGTCGATCGAGGAGACCATCGAGTTCGTCCGCGAGAACGCACCCGAGCGATGAACGCCGACGACGAGACGCTGCTGACCGAGCTGCTCGAGGGGAAACACCGGGCGTTAGCGCGGGTCATCTCGAAGATCGAGAACCGCTCGCCGGGCTACCGGGACCTGGTCTCCGAGCTGTACGCCCACACGGGCGAGGCCGAAGTGATCGGGATCACCGGCAGCCCCGGCGCGGGGAAGTCGACGCTCGTCGACAAGCTCGCCGAGACTTACCGCGAGCGCGGCGAGACCGTCGGCGTCATCGCGATCGATCCGTCCTCGCCGTTTACGGGGGGTGCGGTGCTGGGCGATCGGATCCGAATGGCCTCGACGGTCGGGGACATGGACGTCTTCGTCCGCTCGATGAGCGCCCGCGGCACGCTTGGCGGGCTCTCGACGGCGACCGCGGACGCCGTCAAGGCGATGGACGCCTTCGGGAAGGACAAGATCATCATCGAGACCGTCGGCGCCGGCCAGAACGAGATCGACATCGTCCGCACCGCCGACACGGTCGCCGTGCTCGTTCCGCCGGGCTCCGGCGACGATGTCCAGACGCTGAAGGCCGGAATCCTCGAGATCGCGGACGTCTTCGCCGTCAACAAGGCCGATCGTCCGGGCTCCGACCGCACTGTCCAGGAGCTCCGGGAGATGATCGAACTCGACTCCGGGGGCGGGTTCGGTGGGGGCGGCCACCACGGCCCCGACACGGAGGGCGACCAGCACGGCGCCACCGCGGCGACGACCCAGGAGTCGAGCGAGGACGCCGCCGAGTGGACGACGCCGATCGTCGAGACCGTCGCGACCGACGGCACCGGCGTCGAGACGTTCATCGACGAGCTGGCTGCCCACCGGGAGTTCCTCGTCGATTCCGGTACCCGAACGGAGAAGGCCCGCCAGCGCTACGCCGAGGAGATCCGCACACTGCTTCGCGAGGACGTCCACGCGATGCTCGAAGACGAACTCGAGGACGCGGGCGGGATCGACGAGCTGGCGGCCGCGGTCGCCGCGGGCGAGACCGATCCCTACACGATCGCCGACGACGTCCTCGCGCCGGTCGAGGACTGCCTCGAGGACGTCGACACCCGGACCCGGTAACTGTGCCGACCGCAAATCTAAGGCGGTCGCCGCGGTACGGGACGGTATGCGACTCCGAACAGTTCTGGGCGGTATCGTCGGCACCGTCGGGGCGGCCGCGGTCGGGAATCGACTGCTGAAACGCCGTGCCAGCGAGTTCGACCACCGGCTCACCGGGATCGAGCGAACCTACCGCTGGCGCGGGATGGAGGTGAGCTACACCGTCGCGGGCGACCCCGACGACGAGGAGATGCTGTTGCTCCACGGGATCCACGCCGGCGCCAGCAGCTACGAGTTCGAGCCCGTCATCGAGCGGCTGGCCGAGAACTACCGCGTCGTCGCGGTCGATCTCCCCGGGTTCGGCCGCTCGGAGCGCCCGCCGCTGGTTTACTCGGCGGGACTGTACGCCGAGTTCGTCCGGGATTTCGCAGCCGACGTCACCGACGAGCCGATCGTCGTCGCGTCCTCGTTGACCGGAGCTTTCGCCGTCGACGCGGCCGAAGACAGCGAGTTCGCCCACCTCGTGTTGATCGGGCCGACTGCCGACACCGGCGGCAAGCGACCGTGGCTGCGCACCCTGCTTCGCTCGCCCGTGGTCGGAACGACCCTCTTTAACCTGCTGGCGAGCAAACCCTCGATCCGGTACTTCTACGACCGCGACGGCTACTACGAACCCGACCGGATCGACGACGAGGAGGTCGCGTACGCCTGGACGAGCGCCCACCAGCCAGGCGCCCGATACGCGCCCGCCTCCTTCGCCTCGGGGACGCTCGATCCCGACTTCGATCTGCAGACCGAGCTCGCCGCCCTGGAGACGCCGACCACGCTCGTCTGGGGCCGGGACGCCGAGCTCGTCCCGCTGCGGGAGGGCCGTACCCTCGCCGACGCGGCCGACCTGGATCTGGTCGTCATCGACTACGCGACCCAGCTCCCCCACGCCGAACACCCCGAGAAGTTCGTCGAGTATCTGACGACCGAGCTGCTGGCGGGTGATCTCGGGGTCGACTCCGACGCCGACTCGAACACCGGTATCGGCTCGGACTCCGACGTCGAAGCGTAGTCGAGCGATCGGCGAGCTGACGGCACCCTCGAAAACAAGCGAGAAGAAGCGAACGGCGGGAAGTCCTCAGAACAGCGGCTCGGGGGTCGCCGGCGGCGTCCGCTTGTGGGCGCTTTCCTCGTGGAACTCCTGGATGCGCTCGACGGCCTCGACCGAGGTGTCGGTCAGTCGGGCGGTGACCGACGCCGGGAGGTTGCCGTCGACGTAGAACGCGAGGACGGCGTCGAGGGTGTCGTAGCTCATTCCCATCTCCTCCTCGTCGGTGTCGTAGTCGACCATCCCGCCCGTCGGCGTCTTCTGGACGACCGACTCGTCGACGCCCAGGTGGGCCGCGACCTGCCGGACCTGCTGTTTGTAGAGGTTGGCGAGCGGGTTACAGTCGACGCCGCCGTCGCCGTACTTGGTGACGTAGCCGGTCGCGAGCTCGGCGCGGTTGCCGGTGCCGAGCACGATCCGGTTCTCGCGGTTGGCCAGCAGGTAGATCAGGGTCATCCGGACGCGGGCGCTGGTGTTGCCGACGTACCGACCCTCCCACTCGTCCTCGGAGGGATTCTCGGTCTGGGCGTCGCCCTGGGCCAGGACCTCTTCCATGACCGAGTCAATCCCGATCACCTCGTAGTCGATACCCAGCTCCTCGGCGACGCGTTCGGCGTCGCTCATGTTCGCCTCCTCGTTTACCTCCTTGGGGAGGAGGACGCCGTGGACGTTCTCCGCGCCGAGCGCCTCGACGGCGAGGTAGGCGGTCGCCGTGCTGTCGATCCCGCCCGAGAGCGCGATCTCCGCACCGTCGGCACCCATCGCGTCGACGCGTTCCCGGATGAAGTCGGTCAGGTGATCGACCTGTGCTTCCATCTCGTCTTCGGAAAATCGGAGGTCTACGGGACTGATCTCGTCTTGCGTCTGCTCGTAGAGGTCTTCCATGTGAGTACTGGATAACCGGGCGTCTAACTGAAAAGCTATGCGCTTTCGGTAGCAGATCAGGCCCTGATACCCTCGATTTCGGGTGAATTATCATCGGCGACCCCGGTTTCGTCGGACCGGTCGGTACTCGTGTATGGTAGTCGACGAACTGCACCCGTGGACGACCGCCCGGTCCGTCACGGCTGGAAGCAACGCGTCTTCCGAACCGATCGTCGCTCTCGTTCCGAGAGAGAAGGCAGTATCGCGTTGTTCGAACGCCTCAGACGGGGCTGAACCCGAGGACGCGCTCGCCGGTCGTCTCCGAGACGGTGATCTCGATGTCGACCTCGAGGCCGGTCTCGACGGTCTCGAGGTCGGCGTCGACGACCTGGCCGGTGAGCCGAACGGGACCGAAGGCGGCGACCGCCGTCGCGTAGGGGGCGTCCTCCTCGAAGGCGGGCGTCGGGACGTGGGTGACGGTGAACGTCTCGATCTCGCCGCTGTCGGGCAAGGCGGTCTCCTCGAGGTCGGTCGCGCCACAGTCCGGACAGACCCGGCGGGGCGGCAGCGAGGCGTGGCCCTCGGGACACTCGAGGTAGTAGGCCGCGTCGTCCTCGGCGGCGTCGAGCCACTCGTCGAAGCCGGCGTCCTGGACGTCGTCGCTCATTGTTCGCTCACCCCCGGAGCAAGCACCGGCGTCGTTGCGCTCGCTCGACGAACGTCGCTCACGCAACCACCTCCAGAACGTGAACGGTCGCGCTGGCGACGGTGCCACCCGCGTTGTGCGCGACCCCGGTCGTCGCCCCGTCGACGAACTCGCTGTTGGGGTGGTCCCCCGCGAGCAGGTCGGTGAGTTCGGCGATCTGGGAGACGCCCGTCGCGCCGACGGGATGGCCCTTGGCCTTCAGCCCGCCCGAGAGGTTGATCGGCGTCTCGCCGTCGGCGGTCGTGCGACCGTTCCGGGCGGCCGAGATCCCCTCACCGACCGGCTCGAGGTCCAGCGCCTCGATCGCAAGCACCTCGGCGATCGTAAAGCAGTCGTGGACCTCGGCGACGTCGACGTCGGCCGCGTCGATCTTCGCGTCGGCGTAGGCCTCCTCGCCGGCCTCGCGGGCGGCGGGCGAGCGGGCGAGGTACTCCCGGTCGTGTAAGGCCATCCGATCGCCGCCCTGTCCCGTTCCCGAGATCGAGACCGGCGCGTCGAGATCGTGTTCCTCGGCGTAGGACTCGCTGACCAGCACGGCCGCGGCGGCCCCGTCGGAGATCGGACAGGAGTCGTACAGTCCGAGCGGCTCGGAGACGGGCGGCGCCTCGAGGACGTCCTCGATCTCGATCGCGCTCTGGTACTGGGCCTTCTCGTTGGTCAGGGCGTTCTCGTGGTTTTTCATCGCGACGTGGGCCAGGTCCTCGTGTTCGCCGCCGTACTCGTCGAAGTACGCCTGGGCCATCAGGGCGTAGGCGCCGGGAAAGGTCATTCCCGCTCGGACCTCCCAAAGGTCGTCGGCCGCGATCGCTAAGGCCTCGGTCGCGCCCGCGGTGCCGAGGTTGGTCATCCGCTCGGCACCCCCGACGAGGACGACGTCGTCCTCGCCGTTGCGGAGTCGAAACACGGCATCGCGGACGGCCGCCCCGCTCGAGGCACACGCCGACTCGTAGCGGGTCGCCGGAGCCTGGATTCCCGCGGCCTCGGCCATCAGCGGGCCGTGGTGACCCTGGTGTTCCGAGAGCTCCCCCATGAAGTTACCGTACAACAGTGCGTCGACGTCCTCCCGTGGAACGTCGGCGTCCTCGAAGGCAGTAATGGTCGCCTCCGCGAAGAGGTCCCGGCTCGTTCGCTCGGGACTGTGGCCGAACTCGGTCAGCCCGGCACCTGCGACACGTACGTCAGACATACACATCCCTTGTGGACGGATCGGTTAATACCCCGCGGTTAATATCTCAACGTCGGCGGCAGCGATCGTCGGATCTGGAGTGTTTACTCGCCCTCGAGTTCGAATCCGAGACCGTACGGCGATCGGTTTCCACGCGCTTATCACCGTTTCGTCCTCACGTGCAAGCATGAAATCCGCCCCGTTCGACACCGAGCTTCTGGAGACGCTCACCGAAACCAGCGGCGTCCCCGGCTACGAGGATCGCGTGCGCGAACTCGTCGTCGAAGAACTCGAGGACAGCGTCGATCGGGTCCGAACCGACGCGATGGGTAACGTCGTTGGCACGCTCGAGGGCGACGGGGAGTACTCGGTCGCCGTCGCCGCCCACATGGACGAGATCGGCTTCATGGTTCGCAACGTCCGCGGCGAGGACGACGGCTTCGGCTTCGTCGAGCTCGATGCGCTGGGCGGGTGGGACGCCCGCGTGCTCACGGCCCAGCGGGTGATGATCCACACCGAGGACGGCGATGTTCCGGGCGTCATCGGTTCGCCTCCGCCTCACACCCTGGACGAGGAGGAACGCGAGAAGACCCCGGAGGTCGAGGACGTCGCTGTCGACGTCGGTCTCCCCTACGAGGAGGCCGACGAGCGGATCTCGCCGGGCGATCTGGTCACGATGGATCAGACCACCGAGCGTGTCGGCGAGACGATCACGGGGAAGGCCCTGGACGACCGGGTCTGTCTGTTCGCGATGCTCGAGGCCGCCCGCCGCCTCGAGGCGCCCGACGCGACGATCCACTTCTGTGCGACAGTTCAGGAGGAGGTTGGGCTCCGCGGCGCGAACGCGCTGGGCGTCGACGTCGACCCCGACCTCGCGGTCGCGCTCGACGTCACCGTCGCCAACGACCTCCCCGAGTTCGACGACGGCGAACACGTCACCGAACTCGGTGAGGGAACCGCGATCAAGCTCAAGGATTCGAGCGTCATCACGAACCCGAAGGTCCACCGTCGGATGCAGGCCGTCGCCGACGAGCGGGGGATCGACCACCAGCTCGAGATCCTGCCCGCGGGCGGCACCGACACCGCCGGCTTCCAAAACACCGCCGGCGCAAAACCCGTCGGCGCGATCTCGGTTCCGACGCGGTATCTCCACACCGTCACCGAGACCGCCCACGTCGACGATATCGCGGCCACCATCGACCTGCTCGAGGCGTTCCTCGAGACCGAGGACGGCGACCACGAGTACACGTTCTAGCACGACTTCCCCGAGCCGTTCGATCGGTCTTCCCGATTCATTATCTCCTGAATATCAAAAGTACAGTGACAGTTCTCGCTACACTTATATCAAATAAACAATCTTTTGTATGTCGGAAGCGTTGACTGTTTCGTGGATCGAAGAAGTGTGCTGCTTGGTGGATCAGTGGTACTGACCAGCGTTCTGGCCGGCTGCGCGAGCGACGGCGACAACGGCGACGACGAGTACCAGAACGGTGATGAAAACGGTGACGACGAAAACGGTGATGACGACGCCAACGGTGGCGACGACGCGGACGACGACGAGCTCGACGAGGAGGACGTCGAGGACCGCGAGGAGGGCGAGGACGTCCTCGAGTTCGGCGACCTCGAAGTCCTCGAACACGAACTTGTCGTCGAGGAAGACGAGTTCAGCGACGACATTGCCGTCGAAGGGATCGTCGAAAACACCGGCGAGGAGATGTTCGACTACGTCGAGGTCGGCGTTCGGATCTACGACCCGGACGGCCACCAGCTCGACCGGTACATGACTAACACCCAGGACCTCGACGGCGACCAGACCTGGGCGTTCGAGATCATGGTGCTCGAGGACGCCGAGGACGTCGACGAGTACGATATCGGCGTCAGCGGTAGCCAGTACTGAGAGCCGTCGAGCTGGGTTCGAGCCGACTCAGTCGGGCAGCTGCGCGAGCGAAAACCAGAACGACTCGATCAGCTCGACCCGCTCGACGAGCTCGTCGGGATCGACCGGCTTCGTCAGGTAGGCGTTGGCTCCGGCCGCGTAGGCCCGCTGGACGTCCTCTTCGTCGTTCGAACTCGAGAGCACGATGATCGGGATCCGGCTGTGCTCCGGGTTCGATTTGAGCTCGGTTAACACCTCGTGGCCGTCGGTGTGGGGCAGGTTCAGATCCAGTAAGACGAGATCGGGCTGGGGAGTGTCGTCGTACTCCCCGCGCTGGTAGACGAATTCGATGGCCTCGTTGCCGTTGGTGACCGTGTGGAGTCGGTGGGGGATGTCGGTGACCGCAAGGGCCTCTTCGAGCAAGCGAACGTCGCCGGGATTGTCCTCGACCAGAAGGATCTCTACCGAGTCACGGTCCGAGCCCTCGTCGTCGCTCATCGCTCCTCGGTCGTGGACGGCGGGATGTCGGTGGTCGCCGACAGCGCTTTGACTCCATCGTCCACCGACGCCGACCGGTGCTCGCTTGCTCGTCCCATACACGGGCGAAGCGTACCTACCATCGAGAGCGTACGGACTACCTATGTAACGCTTTTATATATTACCACGGGAATCACGCCGTGTTGCGGACGGCTCACGGCATTTCGTGAACCGCCAGCTCCACGTCGCGACGCCGCCCCTCGATGTCCGCGACGAGTCGTTCGACGACGGTCTCGGCCTCGTCGAGCAGCTTGGGTTCGACCTTCCGGACGACCCAGTCCAGCGAGACGAACCGAGGGAGGGCAAGCGCGTTCTCGTCGGCCGAGTAGGGGTCGTACGTCGCGTCGAAGTAGATCCGACTGGCGCTCTCGGCGCCGTCGGGCGCAGACTCCGGTTCGGGCTCGACGCGCCACTCGCCGCGGGCGTCGACGTCGTTGACCAGGTGCCATCGCAGCGATTTGGGTGGTTCGATCGTCGTCACCTTCGATCGGGCGGTGTAGCTGAGCTTCCACCAGGCGAGTTCCAGGTCGTAGATCGAGCCGACGTCACCGCTGCCACGGACGCGCACTTCCTTGAGGTGGTCGGTATACCGCGGGTAGTCGACGAACGACCGGACGTACGGGAACACCTCCTCGGGGGGGCGGTACGCAACCGTACTGAGCAGGATCCTGTCCACGGGGTGGCTAAGACGGGGATCGGTAGTAAGGATTCCCATTCGGGGTATCGCGCGCCGTGACCGCGACCGACGCCGACGGCCACGGAGCGCGCTCGGCCGAGGACGGTGGCAATCTTCTATACGCCCGGGGGATAACGCCGACCCATGCGAGACGTCTGTATCGTCGGCGGGGGCGTCGCTGGCCTCGCCGCATCGATCTTTACTGCCCGTGCGGGACTGGACACCCTCGTCGTCGACGGCGGCGAGTCGATCCTGGCGCGCAACGCCAGCCTCGAGAACTACCCCGGGTTTCCCGACGGGATCGACGCCCGTCGGTATCTCCAGCTCACGCGCGAGCAAGCCCGGAACGCGGGCGCCGAGTTCGAACTCGGCCGAGTGACGAGCGTCGAACCCATCGACAGCGCGGCTCCGTCGGAATCGCGAGGAGCCGGGGAACCCGGCGTCGAGACCGACCTCGGGCAAGGGTTCGTCCTCGAGACTGACGGCGGGGATCCGATCGAGGCACGGCGGGTAATCGCCGCCTCCTGGTCGGACAGCGACTACCTCGTTCCCCTCGACGTCGGGCGGCTCCAGCGCGGGAACAAACACTTCGTCAGCGTCGACGAGGGCGGCCGAACCGCCGTCGACGGCGTCTACGCGGCGGGCCGGATCGCCGACGAACCCCACCAGGCGATCGTCGCCGCCGGCCACGGCGCGAAGGTCGGCTTCGCGGTGATTCACGACGCCGACGTCGGCTTCTACCAGGACTGGGTCGTCCCCGACGGCTACTTCACGGGTCGGGGCCGCGAGGTGCCCCCGGGCTGTGAGGAGATCGACGACGAGGAACGGCGGCGACGCGACGAGCGAGCCCGGGAGACGATGCTCGAGGCACTGTCGGAGCCGCTGGAGGAACGGCCGACGATGCACCCGAGCGTCGAGCGGGACCGATCGTGAGTCCTCGTCGTCGTCGTCAGGTCGATGGCAAACCGGTACGCCTTCGAACGAGCGCCGAGCGTGAGACGCTGGGCGCCGCGACCGCGTACGCGCGAACGCACGGCCTCGGAACCCCGGTGGAGACGGCGTACCTCGCGGCGCTTCCGGACGCGCGCCGAGAGATCTGTCGCCGGCTCGTCCGCGGGCTGCTCCGCGGGCGTCCGGCGGCGCTTCCCGACGCCGCGTTCGTCGATCCGGCGACCCCCGCCGTTCCCGACGCACCGACACCCCTCGAGGCGCTGACCGGGGATCGGCTCCGCGCGCTCGTCGATCCGATTCCCGACGGCTGTCGTCGGCTCGCAGTGCTTCCGTTTCCGTCCTCGGAGACGGCACTGATCGCGCCGATCACGGCGAGACACGGCTACGATCGCTTCCGGTTCGTCGGTCCGACGTTCCGGTGGTCCTCGGCGGCTGCGGGACGAGACGGCGAGGACGCCGGGCGACTCACCCATCCCGTCGACCTCGTCCCGTTGCTCTCCGGCGAAGACGCGTTCGCCGACGCCGACCAGGCCGAACGGATCCGGACCGAGCTCGCGGAGAGCGTCGCCAACCTCGCGCTGGCGCGGCTGGCGACGCCCGTCCTCGCGGGGGAGATCGAGGACCGAGTCGATTCCGCGGTCGAGTCGCCGCTCGAGGCCGTCGCGAGGGGCGTCCCGAGCGCCGACGCCGCGACCGCCTTCGAGCGGATCGTCACCGACGGCCACCCGTTCCATCCCGCCGGCAAGATCCGACGCGGGATGACCGCCGCTGACGGGCTGGCGTACGCGCCCGAGTTCACCGAGCGAATCGACCTGCGGTTCGTCGGCGTCGACCGGGAGTACGCCCTCGAGACCTGCACGGAGGGGTCCGCTGACGGTCACGGTCGGCTGACCGACCGCCTGTACGCGACGTTCGAGGGCCTCGAGGGCGCGCTCGAGCGTGCTGTTCCCGCGGGGCGGGCGGGTGAGGAGTACGCCGTCGTCCCCGTCCACCCGATGCAGTACCACCGGACGATTCCGGACCGCTACGCCGACGCGATCGAGGACGGACGGGTCGTCCCGATCCCCGACTACGCGACGCCGGCGACGCCACAGCTCAACCTCCGGACGGTCGTCCCCTACGCCACCGATCGCACCGCCGACGGCCCGCTGCCCCACCTCAAGCTCGCGATTCCCGTCCAGACCACCAACGTCGTACGGACCCTGTCGCCCCACGCCGTGACGAACGGGCCGCAGGTAACCGACGTCGTCCGCGCGATCGAGCGCCGGGAGTCGCTCGAGGAGCTGGGGTTGCTCGCCGAGCCGGCGGCGACCTGCTACTCCCCGCCCGGCGGCCCCCACCCCGAAGGCGAGGCGTTCGACGACGCGCGTCACCTCTCCGGGCTGGTGCGACAGAACCCGTCGGCCCACCGGCTCGTCCCCGAGGACGGGATTCCGGTGGTGGCCTCGAGCCTCGTCGCCGACCTCCCGACGACCGGGCGCCCGCTCGTCCGGGAGCTGCTCGAGCGCTACGGCGAGCGGATCGACGCGGCGACCGTCGCCGACGCGGCGCGCGCCTTCCTCGAGCGCTACGTCGCGGTCGTCGTCCCCGAGCAGCTGCGCCTGCTCTCGGCGTACGGCGTGGCCCTCGAGAGCCACCTCCAGAACAGCCTGGTCGTCTTCGACGGCCCCGAACCGGTCGCGACGCTGATTCGGGATCTCGGGGGCATTCGGATCCTCCGGAGTCGGCTCGCCGAGCGCGGGCTCGCGGTCGACCCCTACCCCGACTCGGACGTCGACGCCGCCGACGAGGCGGCCCTCTACCGGAAGCTCTACTACGCGCTCTTCCAGAACCACCTGGCGGAGCTCGTCGCGACGGTCGCCAGCGAAACGCCCGTCGACGAACGGGACTGCTGGACCCTGGTCCGCGAGCGGTGCGATCGGGCCTTCGAGCGACTGCGGGCCGAGGACGCGGCCTCGTCGGCGCGACTCGACCGCGACCGGGCGGCGCTGCTCGAGCAGCCGACGGACCACAAGGCCCTGACGGCGATGCGCCTGCGGGGCAAGCGCCACGAGTACGTGACCAGCCAGATCTCGAACCCGCTCGCCGCGGCTGGCCGGGAGCGGATCGTGCCGTGAGCCGAGGCCGTGGCTGTGGTCCCGTCGCGACGCCTCGCTACGCTTAACACACCCCGGGCGTGAATATCAGCCAATGCTGGAGGGAGTCAACGTCGCACTCGGGGTGACGGGGTCGATCGCAGCCGTCAAAACGGTCGAACTGGCCCACGAACTGCGGCGCCGCGGCGCCGCGGTTCGCGGGGTGATGACCGACAGCGCTCAAGGGATCATCCACCCCTGGGCTGTCGAGTTCGCCACCGAGAACGATGTCGTCACCGAGATCACGGGCAGCGTCGAGCACGTCGAGCTCTGTGGCTACGAAGGGTGGGCCGACGTCTTGCTGATCGCACCGGCGACGGCGAACACCGTCGGCAAGATCGCAGGCGCGGTCGACGACACGCCCGTGACGACCTGCGCGACGACGGCGCTGGGCGCCGACACGCCGGTCGTGATCGCCCCCGCGATGCACGAACCGATGTACGACCACCCCGGCGTCCTCGAGGCGATCGACACCGTTGAGGCGTGGGGCGTCGACTTCGTCGAACCCCGGCTCGAGGAGGGGAAAGCCAAGATCGCCAGCGAGGACGCGATCGCCGCGAGCGCCGCCCGCGCGGCCGGGACTCGTCCGCTCGCGGACCGCCATGTCGTCGTCACCAGCGGCGCGACGAGCGAGTCGATCGACCCTGTTCGCGTGCTGACCAATCGCTCGTCGGGCAAGACCGGGCGGGCGGTCGCCGAGGCGTGTGCGGCCCGGGGCGCCGACGTGACGCTGGTCCACGGCGTCGTCGGCCCCCACGCCCTCGAGACGGGCAGCGGCTCGGACTGGGAGTCAATCCCCGGGATCGACGTTCGCCGGGTCGAGAGCGCACGCGAGATGCTCGCGGCGACGGCGACGGCCTGCGAGGACGCCGACGCCCTGGTCTCGGTCGCCGCCATCGGCGACTACACCCTCGACTCCAGTCCGGAGAAGATCCGCTCCGGCCAGGAGCTGACCCTGGAGCTCGAGCCGACGCCGAAACTCATCGACGAGATCCGCGCGGATCACCCCGATCTACCGATCGTCGGCTTCAAGACCGAGACGTCGGGCGACGACGAGGCGATGGTCGACCGCGCCAGGGAGACCCTCGAGCGGGCCGACCTCGCGTTCGTGGTCGCGAACGACGCGAGCGTGATGGGGGCAGAGCGGACCCGGGCGCTGCTGGTCGAGGACGACGCGGCGCGGACCTACGACGGCTCAAAGACGGGGCTTGCCGTCGAGGTCGCCGACGCGCTCGCGGCCGAGTTCGGCGTCGCCTGATCGTCGGCTTCGCGCCGGCTCCGAGACGTCCTCGGACGTGCGGTTCGGTCACAGTGGTCGATATCGAACGGAGAGGCCCGAAACGGCCCGATCTCGGTCTCGGAGCCGACGTGTATCGTCAACTTTTACTCGCCCACCGTCTGACCCACGACATGGACCAGTTGAAGCGGTCGCTCCTCGAGGCGCCGATCATCGAGAAAGACGGCTACCACTACTTCGTCCACCCGATCAGCGACGGCGTCCCGAAGCTCGACCCCGGGCTGCTTCGCGAGATCGTCGTCCGCATCATCCGGAAGGCCGACCTCGAGGACGTCGACCGGATCGTCACGCCCGCGGCGATGGGGATCCACATCTCGACGGCGGTATCGCTGATGACCGACATCCCGCTGACGGTCATCCGCAAGCGCCAGTACGGCCTCGACGACGAGGTCGCGATCTTCCAGGAGACCGGCTACTCGGAGTCGGAGATGTACATCAACGACGTCCGCGAGGGCGAGCGCGTCCTCGTCCTCGACGACGTCCTCTCGACGGGCGGCACCCTCACGGCCGTCCTCGATGCGCTCGACGATATCGGCGCCGAGGTCATCGACACGGTCGCGGTGATCAAGAAAGCCGGCGGTGAGAACAAGGTCGCCGACGCCGGCTACGATGTCAAGACGCTGATCAACGTCGACGTCGTCGACGGCGAGGTCGTCATCGTCGACGAAGAAGGCGATTAACTGACAGGAACGTCCTCGGAAGATTGAAACTCCCGATACGTTCTCTATTCTTTCAAGGGGAAACAGTTCATTTCCAACGATCGTTGCCTATAGGATTCGGTTATGGACGCCCATGCGGTGAGATAACGTCGAATTAGACGGGGTAAGTATTGCACTGTCGTGAAGCAATACATATATATGTGTGTTTTACACATGAAGAATCATGGTGCAGGATCACAAGCAATCTTCCATTGACGTCGATCGGCGACGATTACTGCAAGGTGCTGGTGGGGTAAGTATCGCAGCGGTTGCCGGTTGTCTGGGCGGGGACAACGGCGACGAGGACGCGCCGATCCACGTTCGGCTGGAAGTCAACTCCGACAACGACGATCGGGTTCAGATGATCGACCTGATCTCGAACTCGCTGGAGGAGTCGGGCTACTTCACGACCGAAATCGAGACCTACGAGTTCAACGACTACACCCAGCGGGTGATGGACCCCGACTACGCCGAGAACGGCTACGTCCCCTGTATCGGGCTGTCGGGCACGTTCAACCCCGAGAGCTTCTGCCAGGCGCTTCACCACAGCGACAACATTGGGCAGTGCTGTAACTTAAACGGGATCAGCGACGACGAGCTCGACCAGATGATGGACGACGCTCGCTACGGTATCGACGTCGCCGACGACGACGAGGAGCGACGCGAGCGCTACGACGAGATCTGGGAGTACCTCGCCGAGGAACGGTACAGCTCGATCACGCACTTCGACCTGCAGGCCGGCGTGATGAACACCGACGTCCACGGGTTCCGACAGAACCCCTTCACCGAGAGCACGTTCGAATACGGGCTCTACGCCCCCCAGGACGAGGTCGTCACCTGGATCGACGAGGACGCCCATCCCGACGAGACCGACCTCTCGGACCTCGAGGAGGGTGGCACCCTCCGGGCCGGCCTCACCGAGGACCCCGAGCTGTTCGATCCGCCGTACACGACCGGCGCGAACTCGACGATCGTCCAGGTGCTGATCTTCGAGCAGCTGGTCGTCAGCGACAGCGAGGGGAACCTCTACCCGTGGCTCGCCGAGGACTACGAACTCGTCGAGAGCCAGGACATCGACCGGACCGACTACGAGGAGTACATGATCGAGGTCGACGCCGACGAGGAGGGCGTCCTCGACACCGACGAGCAGGTCGTCGTCACTCACCCCGAGGACAGCCCGATCGAGGACGATACGGTCCGGGTCCTCACGCCCGAACAGGCCGGCGAGGCCGTCGAGGACGGCACCTTCGGGATGCAGTTCCAGTACGACCTCCACGAGGGAATCGAGTTCACCAACGGCGAGGAGCTCACGGCCGAACACGTCGTCGCGACCGCCGAGCGCTACGAGAACTCCGATCTGGAGGCCCAGACCTACGACTCGCTTTTGTACGCCGAGGAGGTCGACGAGTACACCGTCAACCTCTACGCCCAGATTCCCGACGCCGAGGCCGAACGCGAGCTGCCGGGACTGTACATCCATTCGCTCGAGCAGGCCGACCTCGAGGGCGGCGAGCTCGACCCCGACGCGGGCAACGAGCCGATCGGGACCGGCCCCTACGAGCTCAGCGAGTACGAAGAAACCCAGTACATCGAGTACACCAAAAACGACGACTACTGGCTCGAGGAGCTCGGCCTCGAGAGCAAGGAGTGGTTCGACGGCTCCGAGGAGTTCCCGGACGGCCCCGTCATCGACGAACTCGAGTTCGAGATCGTCCCCGACGACTCGAGCCGCGCCGGCGCGCTCCAGAGCGACGAGATCGACATGACCTACGGGCTGGCCACCGACGTCCTCGACGACTTCGAGGAGGACGACGACTACGTCATCGACAGCGTCGAGGCCGGCGGCTACGAGTACATCCAGTACCCGATGCACGTCGAGCCGTGGGACGACGAACGGCTCCGCCAGGCGGTCAATCATCTCATCCCGCGCGAGGAGATCGTCGACAACGTCCTCAACGGCTGGGCGCGTCCGGCCTGGACCGACCTGCCGGAGCTCGCCGAGGAGAACGGGACGACCGACGCCGAGGCCCTCGAGGAGGACATCCGGCCCCGCAACGAGTACGATCCCGAAACCGCAGCGGAGTTACTCGAAGAAGTGATCGACGACTACGACCTCGAGTGAGGTCGCACCGGTATCCGTTCGCAGTGTTTGATAAATGATTTCATCATGAGTTTACGACGTTTCATACTGAAGCGACTGTTGTCGATCGTTCCGATCCTGTTCGGCGTCTCGGTGATCACCTTCGCGCTGGTGCATCTCACGCCGGGTGATCCGATCAGCCAGATGGTCGCGACCAACCCCCACGTGACCGCGGCCGACGAGGCCCAGATGCGCTCCCGGTACGGGCTCGACGGCCCGATCTGGGAGCAGTATCTGACCTGGATGGGGAACGTCCTGACCGGGGACTTCGGCGAGGTCATCAGCTCCGGCCAGGACGTCTCCTCGGTTATCATCGCGCGACTTCCCGAGACGATCGTCCTCGGGCTGTTCGGCTGGGTGTTCGGTCTCGTGATCGCGATCCCGACCGGGATCTACGCGGCCATCAACAAGGACCAGCTCGCCGACACCGTCAGCCGCTTCGTCGCGCTGTCGGGCATCTCGATCCCGAACTTCTGGCTCGGCCTGATGTTGATCCTGATCGGCGCGCTCTGGCTGGAGATCTGGACGGTGCTACCGCCCTCGCGCCTGCCGCTGTACCATCCCGAGATGCTGTTCTATCTGATCCTCCCGGGGATCACGATCGGGACCGCTGCAGCGGCGAGTATCATGCGCGTGATGCGGACCTCGATGGCCGAGGAGCTGAACAAGGAGTACGTCACCGCGGCGCGAGCGAAGGGGCTTCCCGAGCGACAGGTCATCCTCAAACACGTGCTGCGGAACTCGCTGATCTCGGTGGTGACGCTGGCGGCGACGCTGACCGCGAGCATCGTCGCCGGTTCGGTCGTCGTCGAGATGGTGTTCAACTGGCCGGGACTTGGCCGGGAGCTCATCCAGGCGATCAACCAGCGCGAGATCAACCTCATTATGGCGATCACGCTGTTTACCGGCGTGTTCATCGTCCTGGCGAATCTGCTAGCAGACATTCTGTACGCGGTTCTGGATCCGAGGATCAGATATGAGTAGCAAGGAACACACCGAACGCGGACGCATCCGAATCACCGGGTTCGACCCGGACCAGGTCCGGCAGCGCGATCCACTATCGGACTGGACCGAGGAGAGTGGCGGCGAAACCGAGGGCCGGCTCGAACGGGCCTGGAAACGGTTCAAGCGCAACCGCTCCGCGCTGATTGGACTGCTCGTGGTCGGCGTCCTCACCCTGCTTGCGATCTTCGCTCGCCCGATATCGGTGATGGGGATGACGGTCCAACCGTTCTCGATCGCACCCTACGATCCGACGGCGATCATGTACATGAACCCCGACTCGTCGGCGGGCGTCTACGACTCGCCGTCGCTTTCCCATCCGATGGGGACCGACGGCGACGGTCGTGACCTGTTCTCGCGGGTCCTGTACGGCGGCCGCTACAGTATCTCGATCGGCTTCATCGTCGTCGGGCTCAGCGCTACCTTCGGACTGGTATACGGGGCGATCTCGGGCTACTACGGCGGCTGGACCGACGAGATCCTGATGCGAATCGTCGACACCGTCTACGCGTTCCCGGGGCTGATCCTGGCGCTGATCATCGTCGCTACGCTCGGTGGCGGCTACTGGCAGCTCGTCGCCGCGTTCGCGATCCCGGGCTGGATCACCTACGCCCGCCTCATCCGCGGCGAGGTCCTGACGATCAAGGAAAACGAGTACGTTATGGCGGCGAAGGCGCTAGGTGCCCGCGATCGATCGGTGATTTTCAAACACATCGTCCCGAACGCGATGCCGCCGATGATCGTCTACGGGACGCTCAATATCGGGACCGTCGTCATCGGCGTTGCGGCGCTTGGCTTCCTCGGACTCGGGATGCCGCCGGGCACCGCCGAGTGGGGAACGATGCTCGACCAGACCCGGGAGACGCTCATTCAGGGGCCCGGCGGTTCGATCCCCTGGTGGGCGACTGTCTTCCCCGGCGGGGCGATCTTCCTGTTCGTGATGGCGATGAACATGATCGGCGACGGAGTCAACGACGCACTGGACGCCCAGGAAACCGGTATCGAAGGGCAGGGAGGTGGATAAGATGGCACTACTCGAAATCAATGACCTCACGGTGAAGTTCTACACGCAGGAAGGTGTCGTCACCGCCGTCGACGACCTCTCCTACCGCATCGAGCGCGGCGAGAAGTTCGGCGTCGTCGGCGAAAGCGGCGCCGGAAAGAGCGTCACCGCCCTCTCGTTGATGCGGCTCATCGAGAGTCCGGGTCGTATCGAGAGCGGCGAGATCCTGTTCAAAGGCGAGGACTTGCTCGCGATGAGCGAGGAGGAGATCCGGACGATTCGAGGCAACGAGATCGCAATGATCTTCCAGGACGCCCAGACGGCGTTGAACCCCGTCTACACCGTCGGCGAGCAGATCGCCGAGGCGATCCGTCACCACCTCGACTACGACGAGGCCGAGGCCCGCGAGCGGACGATCCAGTTGCTCGACACCGTCGGCATCCCCGAAGCCGAGTCGCGCTACTCCGACTACCCTCACGAGTTCTCCGGCGGGATGCAACAGCGAGCTGTGATCGCAATGGCGCTGTCCTGTGACCCCGACCTGTTGCTCTGTGACGAGCCGACGACGGCGCTCGACGTCACGATCGAGGCCCAGATCCTGGAGGAGCTCGAGGAACTCGCCGACGAGTTCGACACCGCGATTCAGCTCATCACCCACGACCTTGGTGTCGTCGCCGAGGTCTGTGACCGGGTGATGGTCATGTACGCGGGCAGTCCCGTCGAGAAGGCGCCCGTCGAGGAGCTGTACTACGACCCGAAACATCCCTACACGGTCGGGCTGATGAGCTCGATCCCCCGTGTCGGCGACGAGCGCGAGCGATTACAGACGATTCCGGGAACGATGCCGGACCTCGTCGAGCTCCCGCCTGGCTGTAGCTTCCATCCCCGGTGTCCGTACGCCGAGGACGTCTGCACCAAGCGCGAGCCGCCGCTGCTTGATCCCGAGACGGGCCGGGACGCGTCGGGCACGGACGCCGACCGCGCGGCCGCGTGTCTCGAGTACACCGGCGAGCTGCAGGAGGGGCTGGACTATTCCGTCGAGGTCGGCGACGGCCACGAGACCCGTACCGACGCGACCGCGCCGAACCCGGAGGGTGAACGACGATGACCCGGCCGGACGAGGAGCCGATCCTGCGGGCCGAGAACCTGACGAAGTACTACGACGCGAGCAGCGGATTCATCGACGGCCTGCTCGGCCGCACGAACTGGGTCAAGGCCGTTGACGGGATCGACCTCGAACTGTACGAGGGTGAGACGCTGGGCGTCGTCGGCGAGTCGGGCTGTGGGAAGAGTACGCTCGGCCGGTCGCTGTTGCGTCTGCTCGAGCCGACCGACGGCTCGGTCTACTACCACCAGCAGGTCGACGGCGGCGACCGACGCGAGGAAGTCGAGATCACCGAGCTCTCGAGTTCGGAGCTGCGAGATCTCCGCACCGACGTCCAGTACATCTTCCAGGATCCGTTCTCGAGTCTGAACCCACGGCTGACGGTCGGGGATATCATCGGCGAGCCACTGGACATCCACGACATCGCCGAGGGTGAGGACCGAACCGAACGGATCTACGAACTGCTCGAGACCGTCGGGCTCAGCCAGAGCCACGCCCACCGCTACCCCCACGAGTTCTCCGGGGGTCAGCGCCAGCGCATCGGAATCGCCCGCGCGCTGGCGGTCGACCCGGAGATCATCGTCTGTGACGAGCCCGTCTCGGCGCTCGACGTCTCGGTCCAGGCCCAGATCCTCAACCTGCTCGAGGATCTCCAGGAGGAGTTCGGCCTCTCGTATATCTTCATCGCCCACGACCTGAGCGTCGTCGAGCATATCTCCGATCGGATCGCCGTGATGTATCTCGGGGAGTTCGCGGAGGTCGGGACGACCGAGGAGGTGTTCTCGCCGCCCCACCACCCCTACGCCGAGGCGTTGCTCTCGGCGATCCCCGAACCGGATCCGCTCTGGCAGGGCGAACAGATCCTCCTGCCAGGAACCGTCCCGTCGCCGATGAACCCGCCCTCGGGCTGTCGGTTCCACACCCGCTGTCCCCGCATCATCCCGCCCGAGGACGTCGACCTGCCACAGGACGTCTGGCGGTCGATCGTCGACTTCAAGCTGCGGGTTCGGGGCGCGGAGGAGCTCGGGGCGATCACCGCCGTCGACGACGTCGATGACGAGGCGACCGATCCCAACGCGCTCTCCCGCGAGGCGTTCGCGTCCTCGGTCCGCGAGGAGTTCGGCCTTCCGGAGCCCGTCGCCGATCGGAGCGCCGAGCAGGCGTTGAGCGAGAGTATCGACGCGCTTCACGCCGGCGAGTTCGACGCCGCCCGCGAGCGCCTCGAGGAGGCGTTCACCTCGCCTTGCGAGACCACCGACCCCCACCAGGTTCCAACCGGCGAGACCCACGAGATCGCGTGTCTGCTGTACGACGACCGGTACGCCGAGGGCGAGTTCCGGACCGACGACGACGCGGGCGCCGTCGCCGACGACTGACCCCAGAACCCTTTAGTTTTCCTCGCCCCTGTCTCCGCTATGCGCCGGATCTACGAGTCCTCGGCCCTCCAGCGGGACGACGACGACCAGTTCACCCCGCGGGAACGAGAGACCGAACCCCAGTCGCTGCGGTCGATCGACAGCACCGGGCTGAGCCGGCGGCTCGTTCCGGCGTGGCTCTCCCACCGAGCGATCTCGGTCGACGTCTCGACGCCCCGATCGACCTACCCTGTCGACACCGCCGTCCCCTTCCGGGTGACGATGCGAAACGCGATGCCGTTCCCGATCACGATTACGACCCGGTCGCCGATCCCCTGGCACTGGACCGTCGATGGGCTCACCGACGCCGCCGAAATATCGCTTCACGATCCGCCCGCGGAGCCCCAGGGGTTCCGGTTCGACCGCGGCGAGCGAAAGCGGTTCACGAAACGATGGCACCAGCGCTTTCGCGTCGCCGACGACGAGTGGGAGGCGGCCGAGCCCGGCACCCACACGATCGGCGCCGGGCTGAACGTCGCCGACGCCGCCAAGAAGGGACTGTACGACGAGACGACGATTACCATCGAAGCCGACGACGCTTGATCCGGACCCCAACTCCGGTGGTCCCACGATCGCCGGGCGAGGACGCCGGTGCTACGGCTGGAACCCACCGCCCGTGCCGTGGTCGACGTCGTTCGGATCGAACTCGAGGAGCGGCTGGCCACAGTCCCGACACTCCAGTGCGTGGACCTCGTAGCGCTGACAACAGGACTCGACGGTGTCCTCGGTCAGCGAGAGCGGGCCGCCACAGGCCGGACACGCTCCGTGGAACGATCGCAGCGCCTCCAGCAGCTCGATCCGCTGGCCCTGGGGAACCTCGTGCCAGCGGTCCGTCAGTTCCGCGAGCGCCCGGTGGGTCGCGACGTCGGCCCGCAGGGCAGCCGTCGACGGCCACTTGTGGATCCGCCGTCCGATCCTTACGGCGGGGTACGGGCGGTCCTCGATCGAGACCGCGCCGGGCTCGATCCCGTACAGCTCGGCGACGGGCGCTGGCTCGAGGGGGTCGTCCGGGAGCGAGCGGAGTCGGTCGTCGATCAGCTCGGCGAGCGCCTCGGTGAACGCGACGTCTCCGTCCCGGGGCTCGACGGCGCCGACCTCGAGGAGAAACCGCTCGGGATCGACCGCCTGCTCGCGCTGGCGCTCGTACTCCGCGATCGTCTCGGTCGTCGCTTCCCGGTCGTCGCCGTCCTCGAGCGGGTGGGTGTCGAACCGCTCGAGGACGGCCGCCGGCAGATACCGCTTCGTTAGCGTCGGCGTTCCGGGAACGAGATACCCCCGCAGTCCGATCGCCGCGAGCGATCCCGCGAACGCGGCGACGCCGCCCGCCCGCGAGACCTTTCCGACGACGACGCTCCCCGCCGCAGCGAGGGCGACGTTGACGGCTGTACACGGCAGGCAGCGGTTCTCGCCGGTGTAGGCCGGCTTTCGGACGCGATCGAGCGTCTCCCGGATCGACTCTCTCATAGCTCTCGGTTGTGACGGGGCGGTCAAAAACGGGGAGGCTTCTCCGTTTCAGAAGCGACATAAAATACGGTCGATCTAATGCCGACAGATATATACAATAGCATTTTGTAACAGTTTTTCATGTCCGATAGTTCGGATGGTCAAGGTGTAGATCGGTCGCGTCGGAAGATGCTGGGGCTTCTCGGGGGAAGCGCCACCGTGGGGCTCGCGGGCTGTTCTGCTCTGCTCGATGGAGACGGGGGCGACGACGATGAGGTCGACGGTGGGGATCACGAAGTCGCCGAGCACGCCGACAAGGCACAGGCTGCCTGGGAGACCGTCGTCGAGAACCCTGGGCCGGACGAGGAAGACACCCGGAACGATGCCTACATCGAGATCGAGGAGGCCGTCAGGGACGACATGGTGTTGCTCCCGCTGTACCACAGCAAGGGCGAGCGCTGGTGGTACGACTACGTCGACATTCCGGAGCTGGGTGCGCTCGGTAGCCACCACCAGCAGTACAACGAGGTCGAGATCGACGGTGACGACGAGCTGAACCTTCTCAACAGCACGTTCGACGAGCTGGATCCGATCATGTCGACCGACACCGCGTCGGGAACGGTTATCAACCAGCTGTACGAGACCCTAACTCACTACCCGAACGGCGTCGCCGAGGTCGAAAACCAGCTCATCGAGGACGTCGAAACGTCCGAGGACAGCCTGGTCTGGACGTTCACCCTCCAGGAGGGGGTCCAGTTCCACGGCGGCGAGGAGCTGACGGCGGACGACGTCGTCTACTCGTTCCGGCGGCTGGCCGAGTCCGAGTACAGCGAACGGGCGAACTTCATCCTCGGGACACCCGACGGGCTTGGAATCGAGTACGAGGAGACCGATGACGGCGGCGTCGAACCGGACTCCCTGGGCGTCGAGGCCGTCGACGATCGGACCGTCGAACTGACGCTTCGCGAGCCGAACCCGGCGGTGCTCGACATTCTGACTTACGACGGGTTCGCGATCGTTCCGGAGGGGATCGTCGGCGACGTCGAGGGGTACGACGGCGAGGTCGACCACGACGAGTTCCAGACCGAGATGGCAAACGGGACCGGTCCCTTCGAGTACGACGAGTTCAATGTCGGCGAGGAGATGCGGGTCGTTCGTAACGACGACTACCACGGCACCGTTCCGAGCGTCGAGGCGGTCCACTGGGAGATCAACGAAGACCCCGAATCCATGTTCACTTACGTCATGGAGGGGAACGCCGACGTCTTCGAGAACAGCCAGATCCCCACCTCCCAGTACGACGCGGACCTGATCGACGCCGAAGAGGACGACATGGGCCGCGAGGTCGGGACCTACGGTCCGTTCGAGAACGACGAGGAAGCCAACTACCTCGCGGTTCCCGAACTCGGGACCTACTACTTCGCCTTTAACGTCACGAACGTCCCTCGTCCCGTCCGGCAGGCGATCGCGTACGTCGTCGATCACGAGGAGCTCATCGAGGACATCCTCGAGGAACGCGGATTCGAGGCCTTTAGCTTCACGCCACCCCGGATGTGGCCGACCGGCGACGACGGCTACGACGACTGGGTCGACGAGTGGCCCTACGGCGCCAACGAGACCGACATCGAAGGTGCCCAGGACGTCCTCGACGAGACGGAGTACACGGAGGACGACCCCTTCGAGCTGACGGCCTCGACCTACGAGTCCGCTCCCGAGTACGGCGAGATGGCCGAACTGATTCGACAGAAGCTCGGCGATCTGCCACTCGAGATCACCAACAACGAGACGCAGTTCTCGACGCTGCAGGACCGCGGCGAGGACGGTGACCTCGAGATGTACTCGCTGGGTTGGGTCTGGAGCTGGCCGGACGTCGCGTACGGTCACTTCGGGTTCGAACCGAAAAACACCGACACCTCCGAGATGCCGACCGACGCGACCGGCTACTACCTGGACTGGCAGGCGAACCTGGACGAACAGGCCTGACGGCTCGGCCACAGCCGTCGGTACTCCGATATTTCGAAGCGAAATGTTTAGATACCCTTAGTTGGGCAATTATTGATGTAAGTATGGGCGACTATCTTCGAAACGTGTCTCGGATTGTTCGTGGTGTCTCATGAGTCGGTGGGGATACTTCGTTAGACGGCTTCTGTTGTCGATCCCCGTCCTGTTCCTGGTGTTGACGTTCATCTTCGCGCTGTTGCGGATGGGTCCGGTCGATCCGGTCGCCGCCAGGCTCGGTCCAGAAGCGACCGGGGCGGAAGCCGAGCGAATGCGCGAGCGACTCGGTCTCAACGATCCGCTCTGGGAGCAGTACGTCGACTTCGTCACCGACTTCCTGGTTCTCGATCTGGGCCAGTCCTGGGTCGTGTTCGCCGGCTGGGATGTCTCGTCGATCGTGATAAACTCGGGGCCACCGACGCTCTGGCTGGGCTTCTGGGCGATCCTGCTCCCGCTGTTTATCGGCATCCCGCTGGGGTTCTACGCGGGGCTTCGGCCGAACAGCTGGGGTGACTACACCGCCTCGGTCAGTGGCATCCTCTGGCAGGCGATGCCGAACTTCTGGCTGTGTATCATCCTGCTTGCCGTGTTGCGCCAGACCCAGGGTGGCGGCTGGTTCGGCTTCGACTGGTATACGTTCGGGCCGGAGATCAGGAGTATCACCGGAACGCCGGATCTCGCCTTCCTCTCCTGGTCGAACCTGGTCGGTCCCGTTCCGTATCCGACCGGAGTCGACTGGGGGGCACTCGCCGTCGACATCAAACTCATCCTGCCGCCCGCGCTGGTGCTTGGCTCCGCGTCGATGGCGGCCGAGTTACGTATCGGGCGGACGGCGATCCTCGAGACGATCAACTCGAACTTCGTCGAGACTGCCAGAGCGAAGGGGCTCAAAGAGCGGGCTATCGTCTGGAAACACGTCTTCAGGAACGCGCTAATCCCGCTGGTGCCGGTCATCACCAACGAGGCGTTCCTGCTGATCGGCGGCTCGGTCATCGTCGAATCGATCTTCAACATCAACGGTCTCGGCAGGATCTTCTTCCTCGCGATGATCCAGGGTGATCTGCCGCTTGCCGGTGCGTTGCTGTTTATCTTCACGCTGATCATCATCTTCCTGAACATCCTGCAGGACTTCCTGTACACGATCATCGATCCGCGAGTGGGGTACGAACGATGAACACGAGAGCTACGACCGACGCGAGTGAATCGGATCCCGAAGAGACGCTGCTTCGCGAACGGGTCGTGGAGAACCCGGGCCCGGCCCTGTACTGGCTGGCCGGAGCCGCGGTGCTTGTCGCGCTCGAACTGGGACGTCTCGCCGGCTGGCTGACGGGGATCGGGTCGGCTATCGAGTTCGTGTTCGACATGATCGCCGCGATCCCCGGCTGGATCGCCGGCAACGTCGCCGACGCGACGACGCCGCTGGTCGGCTACCTCGTTAACGACGCGGTAACGCTGCTGTTGCTGTTCGGGATCGCCGCCGTGTTGCTCCGACTCGTTCCCTGGAGTCTCAGGGACCGGTTCGACGTCGGGACGCCACGAACGCGGGCCGTCCTCGAGCAGCTCGGCGTGACGGTCCTCCTGGCGGTCGTGCTGGTCGCGCTCCTGTTTACGCCGATCGGGGGACTCCTCAGAACCGCCGTCGTCACCCCCGTCGACCTGCTGTCGTCGCTTCCGTCGCTGACCAGCCACGAACTCATCTCGAATCAGGGCCACCGAACGCCCGACGGCGGGTGGGACGGAACCTTCCTCGGACTCTCGCCCGCAGTCGCGTGGGGCATTCGGGTCCTGCTCGTCTACGGCTATGCCTTCGCCGTCCTCGCCTGGGTCTGGAAGGGGTACAACGTCTTCCGCGATCACTACCGCCAGGCCGACTGGACGCCCCGGGACGACACGTTCGCCCGGTTCCGGAACCACTACTGGGGACTGTTCGGTCTGCTCGTCGTAGTGTTGTTCATCGTCACTGCTCTCTGGGCACCAGCCGTAAGCCCGGCCACGGCCGAGCAAAACATCTACTCGCCGTACTCCTACGAGGTACAGTACCTCGAGGACGGCGAGGTCGCCACGACGACGGTCGGGGACGCGAACCTCGGCAGCCAGTCCGACGGACAGAACACGATCGGGCCGATGAGCTACGACGACTACGATCGCTGGGCACCGTTTGGCACCACGCCGAACGGACAGGACTTGCTCACACACGTCGCCTACGGGGCCCAGACCTCGCTCGTGATCGGGCTGCTGGCGATCGGTCTGGGCGGACTGATCGCGGTCACGATGTCGCTGCTGACCGCCTACTACAAGGGTGCCGTCGACGTCCTGACCGTGGTCGCAAGCGACACGATCATCTCGATCCCGGCGTTCCTGCTGGTGATGATGCTGTCGGTGATCTTCGATCAGGGTGATCACGTCCTCGCGGAGCCGCTCAACGGGGGTGTGCTCCTCGGGTTGATCTTCGCGTTCGTCTACTGGCCCGGGATGTGGCGCTCGATACGGGGGCCCTCACTCCAGGTCGCCGAGGAGGAGTGGGTCGACGCCGCCAAGAGCTACGGCCAGACGCCGGCGAACACAATGCGTAAGCACATGGCTCCGTACATCGCCGGATACATCATGATCTACGGCTCGCTGCTGCTCGGCGGCGTTATCATCTTCACCGCCGCTCTCTCGTTCCTCGGCCTGGGTATCAACGCACCCACTCCCGAGTGGGGGCGGCTCATCAGCGACGGCGAGGCGTACGTCTCGACGTCGTCGTGGCACGTCGCGACGATCCCGGGACTGATGATCGTCCTCGTTGTCACTGCCTTTAACGCGCTCGGTGACGGGCTTCGCGACGCGATCGATCCCGAGACCGCAGCCGGCGACGCCAACACGGACGACACCGGTGCCGCGGCAGCCGGAGGTGGTGGCTGATGTCCCTCGAACAGTCCGCCACGGAGACCTCCGAGCGCGGAGAGCCGATCCTCGAGGTCCGGAACCTGCAGACCGCCTTCTTCACCGAGAAGGAGACGATCCGAGCCGTCGACGACGTCGGCTTCGCTATTCGACCAGGAGAGACCGTCGGGATCGTCGGCGAGAGCGGTTCGGGCAAGAGCGTCACCGCCCGCTCGATCATGGGGCTGGTCGACTCGCCCGGTCGCGTTCTCGACGGGAGCAGCATCCGGTTCTCTCATCTCGAGACCGTCCGGGAGTACGCCGAGGCGTTCCCCGACCGGACCGTCGACCTCGAGTCGCTGCGAGCCGAGTACGACCCGGTCGAGCTGTTCGACCGGTCGGACGTCGACGTCGAACCGACGGACCTCGGACACGAGCGAGCCAACGAGGTTCCCCTCGAGGACGTCGTGGCCGCCGGCTACGGCGACGTCCTCGGCGTCGACGGCGACGACTGCGTGTTCGTTACGGACGGCTCCCCGGCGTCGCCGTCCTCGATCGCGGAGGGGTTCGTCGAGCTCACGCGACTCAGCGGCGAGTCACAGCGACGCATGCGCGGTGGGCGGATCGCGATGGTGTTCCAGGATCCGCTAACGAGCCTCAACCCCGTCTACACGGTCGGCAACCAGATCAAGGAAGCGCTCCGTCTGCATCAGGGACTGCGCGGCGAGGCCGCGACGCGGGAGGCCGCCGAGCTGCTCGAGGACGTTGGCATCCCGGACGCCAGACGGCGGGTCAACGAGTACCCCCATCAGTTCTCGGGCGGGATGCGCCAGCGGGCGGTGATCGCGATGGCGCTGGCCTGCGATCCGGAGCTGTTGATCTGTGACGAGCCGACGACGGCACTCGACGTGACGATCCAGGCCCAGATTCTCGATCTACTCGCGGAACTACAGGAGAAGCGAGATCTCGCGATGATGTTTATCACCCACGACATGGGCGTCATCGCGGAGATCAGCCACCGCGTGAACGTCATGTACGCCGGCGAGATCGTCGAGACTGCGGGCGTCCACGACCTGTTCGCGGATCCGAGACACCCCTACACCCAGGGGCTGTTGCAGTCGATCCCGGGCCGACAGGAGGGTGATCGACTGCAGACGATCGAGGGGAACGTGCCGACGCCCAATCAGCCGGCGACGTCCTGTCGGTTCGCGCCGCGCTGTCCGAAGGCGTTCGAGGACTGCGAGGCGGTCCATCCCGTCTCCGTCCCCGTCGAGGAGGGAGCGACCGACCACACCGCGGCCTGTCTGCTTTACCCCGAGGAGCTGCCGACCGAGGAGGCGGTCGCCAGACACCAGCGACGAACCGACGCCGAAACTCGAGGCGATACCGAATGAGCCAGGAAGCGATTCGATCGGAGACCGACGCACCGACCGGAAGCGACGAGGAGACGCTGATCTCCGTCCGGGAACTCAAGACCTACTACGATGACGGCGGACTGTTCGGCGGGACGCCGGTCAAGGCCGTCGACGGCGTCAGCTTCGACGTCCGTCGCGGCGAGACGCTGGGACTGGTCGGCGAGTCCGGCTGCGGGAAGACGACGCTCGGCCGGACGCTGCTCCAGCTCGAGGAGGCGACTGCGGGCGACGTTCTGTTCGACGGGACTGACGTCACGACGCTTAGCGGCGACGAGCTCCACGAGTGGCGCCGGAACGCCCAGATGGTGTTCCAGGACCCCGAATCGAGCCTCAACGATCGGATGACGATCGGCGAGATCGTTCGCGAACCGCTCGACGTCCACGACTGGAAGACGCCCCGCGAGCGGCGCCAGCGGGTCAAGGAACTGCTCGCGACCGTCGGCCTCCAGCGCGAACACTACTACCGCTACCCCCACCAGTTCTCCGGGGGGCAACGTCAGCGGATCAGCATCGCCCGAACGCTGTCGCTCGAGCCCGACTTCGTCGTTCTCGACGAGCCCGTTTCGGCGCTCGACGTCTCGGTTCAGGCCGAGATCATCAACCTGCTCGAGGACCTCCAGGAGGAGTTCGGCCTGACCTACCTCTTTATCGCCCACGACCTCTCGGTTGTCAGACATATCTGCGACCGGGTCGCCGTGATGTACCTCGGAAACGTTATGGAGATCGGTCCGACCGAGGAGCTGTTCGCGAATCCCTCGAACCCCTACACTCACTCCCTGCTGTCGGCGATCCCCGAACCCGATCCGACGAGCGATCGCGAGCGAATCACGCTCCACGGGACGCCGCCGAACCCGCGGTATCCACCCTCTGGATGTCCGTTCAGCACCCGCTGTCCCGCCCGGATCCGCCCCGAGGAGTACCGGGATCTCGACGACGAGCTGTGGACGCGGCTGAACGCGCTGAAGAACACGCTCAACGAGCGCCAGCGGGCCGAGCTCTCGGTTCGCGAGCGCGTTCGCGCCGCGGTCGGGAAGGACACCCGTTTCGGATCGATCGACGAAATGTACGAGGACCTGTTCGGCGATCTCGAGATCCCCCCCGACGTACAGTCCACGCTCGACGAGATCGAAACCCACGCCCGAAACCACGACGAGGAGGACGCGATCACCGTCTACCACGAGGCGTTCGGCGCCGCCTGCGAGGCCGAGACGCCGGCGTACCACTCGACGGGCGAGGGCGGTCACCGCAGCTACTGCCACCGCCACACCGAGGAGTACCGGGATCCCGAGGCCGTCCTCGATCGCCGCCACCGGTGACGATGGCGGCACGCGAGTCGGCCGGGCGGCTCCGGCGGTGGGTCCGGATCTGGATCGACGGGCTCACCTACGCGCTTGCAGTCACGCTGTGTGCCGGCGTCGCGAGCGTCGTCGTCGGCGTCGCGACCGGGGGCGGTCTCGTGCGCGCGAAAGAACTCCTGTTTCTGGGCGGGTGGCTCCTCCTCGCGTACGCGACGTTCCGACTGTGGCCGTCCTCGCCCGAGGACGTCGCCTCCGAACGGGACGTCGACGGCGAGTCGATAGCCGGGGGCCGGCCCTCGACGCGGTTCCGACGGTTCGTCCGGGCACTGCCTCCCGCCCGGTGGGTCGCGATGCCACACCCGAAACGCCGCATGACGACGGCGACGAAGCTGTTGCTCAGCGGGGTGTCGGTCCTGTTGCTGTCGCTGGTGATGGAGGTCGGGTTCGGGATCTGAGCCGAGCCGTCAACGATCGGAAAAGAATTAACCGCCCGCTCTCCAGACCGTAGACTATGACCGACGACAGTCGCGCTGTCGACCCCCGACGTGACTCCAGCGGCGCGAGGACGGAGGCCTGGAAACAGACCCTCGAGGATATGCACGCGGTCGCCGACAGTCGACGCGACGAGGGATGGGACGTCCTGACGATCCCGGCCGCACAGACCGACACCGTGAGCCGCGACGTCGGCGAGGACGACCGGTTCGGACTGGTCCACGTCGTACCCGACAACTACGCCGACGAGTTCACCGAGACGTACGACGCGGACGCGTTCACCGAGTATCTGGCCTACGGCACCTCGATCGGCGGCTACGCGTATCTGGTCACGGAGCTCATCGATCCGTCCGCGGAGCGGTCGATCCTGATCGCCGGTCGGTACAACCTGGCGTTCGCGCGCGGGATGATCACCGCTGCCAGAGCGGAGGACGTCCTCTACACCCACTGGAAGACGATCGACGGGACGGATCTTGGTACGTTCGAACACGAGGAGTACGAGCCGTTGCTGCCGGACACCTAGGGCGTCCGCTGTGCCCGTCACCAGTTGGCTGCAAAGCGCCGAGAGTGCTACGGCTGTCGTTCGGGAGCTCGTTCGTAGCAAAACACGGCGGCCGAGAGAGTTAAACCACGCCGACGTCGGTTGTCCAGTTCAGACCTGCTATACTCGCCGCTTGCGAACTTGCTCGCGGCAAAAATATAGCGGGAGGTAGATTTGAACTACCGGTCTGCGGGTTATGAGCCCGCCGGAATCTCCTGGCTATCCCATCCCGCTACTTCTTCGTAACGCGGTGCACTAATTAAGGGTTGTGATTCGGACGCCGTATGTGGGTTTCTGCCGTCACCCCCTGTGGACCTTCCAGGTGTAGAGGCTCTCACAGGTGTAGTTGACGAAGAAGCCGATCCCCATCCCCACGACGTTCGCCGCCAGATACCAGACGTCGAAGCCGTAGACCAGCACAGTCAACACGCCAAGCGTCACGAGAAAGCCCGCGAACCGCACCAGGTTCGAGCGGAGAAAGCGCCAGCCAAGCGCCCGTCCCGTCCAGGCGCCGTGGCTCGCGAACGTCCAGCGTTCGTTGATCACAAAGATCACCGCGATCGCGAACTCCCAGGCGATCACCTTCGCGAGGACGGGCCCCAGAACGGTCAGCTCGACCAGCAAAACGAGGACGGCGTTGTCGACGGTCGCGCCGACGAGCCCGACGCTGGCGAACTGGGTAAACCGGGTCGCCGACAGCAGCGCCCGGGCGCGAACGCGAAGCGCCTCCGAGAGGGAGCCTGACATCGTCGGAGTCGAGGATCGCCGCGAGCACGACCGACACGTCGTCGACCGGTCGCTGGCGTTACAGCTCCAGGTCGGCCGTCGCGCGGACGACCTCGACGTCCTCGGCGTCGACGCGGTCGACGTCGAGGAAGTGGGGCGTGAAGTTTCGTCTCTCGAAGTCCTCGAACTCGTCCTGGGTGCCGACGGTACACCACAGCTGGACCTCCTCGGGGCCGTGCCACTCGCCGTTTCGGCTGACGCCGAAACAGACCACTTCGGTCCCGTCGTAGTCGACGATCGCCCCCTTCCGGATGCCGGGATCTCCGTGGATGATGAGACGCTTCATGCGGGTGCGTTCACGCGAGAGGGGATTAAACGCTTCGAAGGTCCGAGGAAGCGCCGACGGCGACGAACCAAACGGGTTTTAAACAGCGCTGTCTTAGCCCACGTCAAGTGAGCTAACGATGCAGATGCCACGCCGATTCAATACGTACTGTCCGCACTGCAACGAACACCACGAGCACGAGGTCGAGAAGTCCCGTACCGGCCGCTCCTCGGGGATGAAGTGGGACGCTCGCCGAACCCGTCGCAACACCGCGACGATCGGTAACTCCGGTCGCTTCTCGAAGGTGCCCGGCGGCGAGAAGCCCACCAAGAAAACCGACCTCAAGTACCGCTGCAGCGAGTGTGGCAAGGCCCATCTCCGCGAGGGATGGCGCGCCGGCCGAATCGAGTTCCAGGAGTGATTACAATGGCAGGAAATTTCTATTCAGTTCGCTGTGGTGACTGCGAGAACGAACAGACCGTCTTCGGCAAGGCCTCCTCGGAGGTCGCGTGTGCCGTCTGCGGAACGACGCTGGCGCGACCGACCGGCGGCAAAGCCGAAATCGACCACGAGATCCTCGAAACAGTCGAGTCACGATGAAATACAGCGGCTGGCCCGACACCGGCGAGCTCGTCGTCGGCAAGATCGACGAGATCGAGGACTTCGGCGTCTTCGTCGACCTCGAGGAGTACCAGGACCAGCGCGGGCTGATCCACATCTCCGAGGTCGCGAGCGGCTGGATCAAGAACGTCCGCGATCACGTTCGCGAGGGCCAGATCGTCGTCTGCAAGGTACTCGACGTCGACACCGAGTCCCAGCAGATCGACCTCTCGCTCAAAGACGTCAACGACCACCAGCGCTCGGAGAAGATCCAGCAGTGGAAAAACGAACAGAAGGCCGACAACTGGATGGCCCTGGCGCTCGGCGAGGACGCCGACGACGAGACCTACACCGCCGTCGCCAACGAGCTGATCGGCGCCCACGGGAGCCTCTACGACGGGTTCAAGCAGGCGGCGATCCACGGCGAGGAGGCCCTCGAGACCACCGATCTTTCGGCCGAGGAGGTCGAGGCGATCGTCGACACCGCCCGCGAGAACGTCTCGGTGCCGTACGTCAACGTCACCGGCTACGTCGACCTCGAGAACGCCTCCCCTAGCGGCGTCGACGGGATCCGAACCGCCCTGGAGGCCGCCGAGGGCAACGGCGAGGTTCCCGACGAGGTCGACCTCGAAGTTAGCTACGTCGGCGCCCCGGAGTACCGGATCAACGTCCAGGCGCCCAACTACAAGACCGCCGAGGCCCAGCTCGAGGAAAGCGCCCAGCGCGCGGTCGCCGCGATCGAGCAGGAGGGGGGCTCCGGCGAGTTCCACCGCGAGCGTCGCACCGACGACGAATGAAATCCGACATCCGGGTCTGTTCGGCGTGGCGCGACGCCCACGACCGCCCGGTGTACACCCTTTTGTCGACCTGTCCCGACTGTGGCGCCGACGCCGTAAACAGCGCGCCGGCACCGTTCGATCCCGAGGACGCCCACGGCGAGTACCGACGCGCTCTTAAACGTCGCAGTCGCTGATACGGTATGGACGAACTCGAGATCGACGCGGTCGCCGAGGCGGAGCTGGACGACCCCGTACTCGTCGAGGGGCTGCCCGGCGTCGGACACGTCGGCAGTCTCGCGGCCGAGCACGTACTCGAGGAGCTCGAGGACGAGAGCACGCTCGTGCGGCGGATCTACTCCCGGGAGTTCCCGCCGAAGGTGAGCATCGAGGACGGCGTCGCCGACCTGACCTGCGCCGAGATCCACGCCGTCTCGGTGCCCGACGGTCGCGACCTGCTCGTGTTGACCGGCGACCACCAGGCCCAGACGAACGACGGCCACTACGTACTGGCGTCGGCGTTTCTGGACGTCGCCGAGGAGTTCGGCGCGAGCGAGCTGTACGCGCTCGGCGGCGTCCCGACCGGCGAGCTGATCGAGGAGTACGCCGTCGTCGGCGCCGTCACCGACGAGTCGCTGATCGAGCCACACGAGGACGCAGGCGTCGAGTTCCGCGAGGACGAACCCGCGGGTGGCATCGTCGGCGTCTCCGGACTTCTGCTGGGACTTGGCGAACGTCGCGGGTTCGAGGCCGCCTGCCTGATGGGCGAGACGAGCGGCTACCTCGTCGATCCCAAAAGCGCCCGCGCTATCCTCGACGTCCTCGAGGAGCTGCTCGGCTTCGAGCTCGACTACGAACGGCTCGACGAACGGGCCGACGAGATGGAAGACGTCATCGGCAAGATCCAGGAGATGGAACAGCAACAACAACAGATGGACGTGCCGACCGACGACGACCTGCGGTATATCGGGTAGCGGCTTCGAGTCGGGTCCCGGGATCGGACGCCAAGCGGTGTGATCGCGGAAGATCCACACTCGCACTATATTTTTCTGGCCGGCGTAGTTCCGTACATGGCACACACCCCCGAACTCCCGGAAAAGTACGTCTGCGTCGACTGTCAGACGGTACACGCCGGTACGGTCGTCGAACGTACCGACGTCAGTCGCCGGTACGAGGCACCCAACGCGTGTGGCTGTTGCGGAGGAGTCGAGTTCGTCGTCGAGGTGGACTGGCCCCACGTCGACCGGTAGCGCGTTCCGCGTGTCGTCCCGGGTCGGCCGCGGACTGGGAAACCGCGAACGATATTTTCCCCCAGGTCCACGACCCACATATGGCTGACTCTCGAACGGTCGAGCGCTACGACGTCGGCGTCGTCGGGGCGGGACTGGCCGGACTGACGGCGGCACGGGAGCTGACCGAGGCCGGCCTCGACGTCGTCGTCCTCGAGGCCAGGGACCGGGTCGGCGGTCGGACGGCGGCAGGATCGCTGTCGACCGGCGACGCGATCGATCGCGGCGCGGAGTGGATCGGCGCCGACCACGACCGCGTTCTCGCGCTGGTCGAGGAGTTCGACCTCGAGCTGTGCGAGCAGTACGACGGGGGCACCGACCGGGTCGCCGTCGCGGGCGAGCTGTTCGACCACGAGAATCGGTTCCGGGCGCTCCCCGAGGACTCGGCCGCGGAGCTGCGGGAGGCACTCGAACGGATCGAGGAGCTCCGCCGGGACGTCCCCCTCGAGTCGCCCTCCGAGGCGCCCGACGCCGACAGGTGGGACGCGACCACCCTCGAGTCCTGGAAGCACGAGGCGATGGCGACCGAGGCCGCCCGGGAGGCGTTCGACGCGTTCGTTCGGGCCGAGTTCACCGTCGAACCGAACGCGGTTTCGCTGCTGTACCTCCTCGCGGCCGTCGACGCCGCCGGCGGACTCGAAGTAGACGAGGAGTCGGTCAGTGTCTTACAGGAGTACCGCCTCGCCGGCAGCACCCAGCAGCTCTCGCAGGGACTCGCCGACGTCCTTGGCGACGCGATCCGGCTGAACGAACCGGTCCGACGGATCGATCGACGCGGCGAGGACGTCACCCTCGTCTCCGACGACGAGAGCTACGCCGTCTCGGACGCGATCGTCGCCGTTCCACCGCCGCTGATCGGACAGATCGACCATGAGCCCGCGCTGCCCGCCCGTCGACGGGGACTGGTCCAGCGGATGCCGATGGGGGCGGTGATCAAGTGGGTCGCCGCCTACGAGGAGCCGTTCTGGCGCGAGGACGGCCTCTCGGGATCGGTGCTTTCGGCCGACGGGATCGTGACCGAGGTCGCGGACGGGACAGTTCCCGACGGGGAGCGGGGACTCCTCGTCGGGTTCGTCGCCGGGGCCGACGCCCTCGAATGGAGCGATCGACCGACGGCCGAGCGCAGGGAGCGAGTGCTTGACGAACTCGAGCGGTACTTCGGGCCGCGAGCGACCGAGCCCCTGGCGTACGCCGACGAGGCCTGGTCGAAAACCCGGTGGTCGACGGGCGGGTACAACGCCGCGATGACGCCGGGGACGCTAACGTCCTGTGGCGACGCGCTCCGCGAGCCCGTCGGCCGCGTCCGCTGGGCCGGCTCGGAGACCGCCCTCGAGTGGCGCGGCTTCATGGAGGGCGCGATCAGCTCGGGAGAGCGAGTCGCGAACGAAATTCTCGACGATCGCGGGGCTTGAGGAAGCTGACGTACCGATAGTCGGTAGTACGGGCTCTCTGGCGAAGGTCGAGTCCGAACGGAGGAGTTCGCGACGCATCGATTCGGGTCTCCCACGGATCCATCGATCAACCGGTAGTGGTGGTGTCGAAGCACGGAACGGGGAAGACGACGCCTCGCCGGTCCGCCTCCGCGGAAATCGCGAGCCCCGCGTGCGTCAGTCGGCTCTCGACCGACGGGCCTTTGATTCTCTCCGGAATGGTGCACGTATGGCAGCGAAAGGCGCTCTCGGAAGCGGTCTCGTTGCGTTCGTCGTTGCGGCCGCCGTCGCCGGCGCGGTCGGCGGGAAGCAACGCGGGCTGCGAATCGGCGTTCTGACCGGAGTCGCAGTGGCTCTGAGCACCTGGTTGTCCAGCCGCTCGAACGCAGCGGAAACCGACCTCACAGACGAAACGACCGCCGCGTGATCTGACGGGGTGAGTTGGAAGACGATGTGTCCTCCTCTCTACCGTTACCCCTCGAGGACCTCGTAGGAGACCGCTGCGTCCCGGAGCGTGTCGGTGACCCGACCGACCGCGTCGATCGTCGCGACGACGGCGACTGTGAGTCCTCGCTCGGCCGCGTCGGCCGCGACCTCGCCGACGGCGAAGGTGGCGGCGGGCTCGGCGTCGGCCTGCCGGCAGGCGACGACCGCCTCGACGCCCGTCGCGAGGACGAGGTCGGCGCCCGCACAGTGGTCAGTAACGGTCTCGGCGTCGACCTCGCGGCTGCCGCCCGCGCGAACCGCGGGCACCTGCAGGACGGTGACGGAGCCGGGCTCGAGGTCGATGACGCCCTCGAAGCTCGTGACGCCGACGTCGGTGCCGGCCTCGGCGTCGGTCGTCGCGACCCCCGTCGCCGGCCCGGCCTCGCCGGGCGCGGCGTGGAGGAGGCCGTCTTCGATCGACAGCGAGACGATGTCGCCCTCCTCGAGGTCGTCGGTCGCGATCGCGGTGTCCTCGCCCATCGCGCCCAGGACGTCCTCGGTGACGTGGTCGGCGAACCGCCGCACGTCGCCGGCGGCCTGAAAGAGCCAGTCGACGCCCTCCTTGGTGACGCGGTATCGGGAGCGGCCCTCCTTCTCGACGAGGCCGTCGTCGACGAGCTCCCGGATGTATTCGCTGACGGCCTGGCTCGTGACGCCGACTTCCTCGGCGATCTCTCCCTGGCTGACGGCGGGCTGGCGCTCGGCGATCTGGACGAGGATCCGAAACCGCGTCGCGGCCCGCTTGTTGTCGAGGACGTCGACCATACGGGCAGTTTCCGCCAGCACGGCAAAAAAGGTACGCAGTCACCGAGGCAACAAACTCATGCCGGACGCGTTCCTCGGACAGGACGATAATGTCGCCCTCCGTGCCGTCGGTCGACGTTCCCGGAGTGCTGGCGAGCGGTCCGACGTTCGCGTCGACGCTGCAGGGTGTCGTGCCGATCGACGCGCTGGCCTGGATCGCGATCGCCGCCTTCGGCCTCGCCCTGCTCGGTCGCCGGTTCGACGTCGCCGTCCCCGCCCGCCCGCTTGCGGGCGTCGCCTGGCTCCTCTTTGGCACCTACTGGCTGACGATGGTGCCGTACTACTACGTCGACGCCCAGAGCCCCCTCCAGACCGTCCTGGCGCTTGCTGCCCTGCCGCTGTGTGTTTACACCGGCTACCTGCTGTGGAGCGGCCGGGAGTCGCTGTTCGTGCTGACAAAGGCCGTCGCCCTGATGGGCCTGATCTACCTGCCCGCGGAGACGATCCCGATCGTCCGCCAGTGGCTGATCGAGACCACCGCGGTCCAGACCCACTACGGGATGGAGCTGCTGGGTCACAGCCCGGGGATCAACGAGGGCGTGAACGGGTACGAGAGCCGCTTCAACTTCGACTCCGAGGAGACGGCGACGGGTCGAACCACCTACATCGTCCTCGCCTGCACCGGGCTCGGGAGCATGGCTATCTTCGGCGGGCTGATCGCCGCGGTGGCGGCTCCCCTCCGACGAAAGCTGACGGCCTTCGCGCTCGCGATCGGCGTCATCTGGCTGCTGAATCTCGCCCGGAACGTCTTCATCGGCCTGGCGACCCCCCACGGCTGGTTCCAGCAGGACGTCGTCGTCTCCCTGATGACGACCTACATGGGTGCCGAGGAGACCCGGGTCTCCTATCTGGTCGCGCACAACTACATCTCTCAGCTGCTGGCCGTCGTCGCCCTGATCGGCGTCACCTACCTCGTCGTCAAGATCCTTCCCGAGATCCTCGACCCCCTTGAGGAAGTGCTGTTCGTGCTGACCGGGACCGAATACGACCTCGAGACGGCCCTCGATGCGGACGCCCGGACCGACGGCGGTTCCCGGGAGCCATGACCGACGCCGTCGATGTCCCCTTCGAACTCGACGACCGGGCGGTCTATTTCCCGCGCGCCGAGACGCTCGTCCTTGCCGACGTCCATCTCGGACGAGCGGCGTCCTCGCCGGTCGAGGCGCCACTTGGCGAGGCAACCGACGTCGCCGAACGGCTCGAGGCGCTGCTGGCCGCGCGGAACCCCGAGACGGTCGTGATCGCCGGCGATCTGTTACACTCGTTCTCCAGGATCCCCCGGGGCGTCGAGCGTTCGCTCGCCGAACTCGTCGACCGCGTCGAGGACGCCGGCGCGTCGCTCGCCGTCACGCCGGGCAACCACGACGCGATGCTCGCGTCGGCGTTCGACGGCGAGACAGCGTCGAGTTACCGGCTAGCGGACGAGGAGACGGTCGTCTGTCACGGCCACGAACGGCCGTCGGGGGCGACGACTGGGACGAGCCGGTACGTCCTCGGTCACGAGCATCCGGCGATCGAGATCGACGGCCGGAAGCGACCGTGCTTTCTGTACGCACCTCCGACGGCCGACCGGGCGGGGGTCCTGGTCCTCCCGGCGTTTACCCGCCTCGCGGATGGGCGGACGATCAATCGGCTCCGGTCGACGGATCTCCACTCGCCGCTGATCGAGAACCTCGAGGACTGCTATCCCGCCGTTTACGACGACTCGAGCGGCGAGGCGCTGTGGTTTCCGCCGCTCGGCGAGTCCCGTCGCTTCCTCGACTGACACATAAAATTCAGTGACTGTAACTGGAAGAAGACATATACCGATACGTTCAGATGGTTCGATATCACGATGGCCGAACGCGCGGACCCCCACCACGTCGCGGACCGACTCGTCTGTCCGAACTGTCCGGCGGACTATCCGACGCCGTTCTCGAAGCGCTATATTAGCTGCCGGCGCTGTGGCACCGAGTTCCTGGCTCCCGACGAGGCCCGCGACGAGGACGACGGAACCGAACCGGACCCCGAGAGCGGACACGAACCGATCCGCCGGACCGACGGCGGAGGCGCCGAACGGGTCGACGGACGGGAGAGCGCCCGACGAATCGATCGTCGACTCGATCGAGGAACCGTAGAAGGGGACGGAGACCGGATCGGACGCTCCCTGCGAGCGATCCGGAGGAGCGCTCCGGTGATCGCACTGGCGTTCAACGTCGCGGCGCTCTCGCTGTGGGGGCTCGGACTCGCCTCCTTCGAGATCGCCGTGCTGACCGTCCTGCTCGTGATGAACGGGGTCGCCGTCCAGGATCGCCTCTAGGCGACGTCCTCGAGGACGGCCCGTGCAGCCGTTCGGCCACTTCGTATCGCAGCCTGGATCGACGACCAGCGGGTGTAGTCGCCCGCCAGGTAGACGGGACCGTCGGGATCCCGCGGATCGGGCAGTCGCTCGTAGATTCCGGGTGGCTGGGCGAACTGAGCGAACTCGATTCGATCCGTGCGGCGGGGCTCGAGCGCGTCGAACCGTCGCTCGGGGTACCACGCCTCGAGGGTCTCGCGGGTGATCGCCGCGAGCTCGTCGTCGCTCTCCTCGCGCTCGCCCAGGTACGTCGCGCTGAGCAGTTCCGCGCCGTCGGGCGCGTACTCCGGGGCGACCGCGCTGTGGGGGACGACGTGGTTGGGTCCGTCCTTGGTCGCGTTCAACAGAAGCCGCTTTCCGGTCTCGAGGTCGGTTCCACCGGGCAGCTCGTAGTACTGAGTGACACAGGAGCGCGCGTCGGTCGGGATCGATTCGACGCCCGTTAGCTCACTGGCCGCGAGCGGGTCGGTCGCGACGACGACCGCGTCGGCGGCGTCCTCGCCGTCCGCGGTGGTCACCGTCGCCGACTCGCCGTTCGTCCCCTCGCTCGAGACGTCGGTCACTTCGGTCCCGAGCTCGATGCTGGCGCCGGCGACCCGCGCCTCCTGGGCGAGCTGGGCGGGGATCGCGGCCATCCCGGTTGCGGGCACGGCCACGCGGCTCGTCAACAGGGTCCGGAACGTGTACTCGAAGACCCGACTCGAGGTCGACAGCGACCGATCGAGACAGATCCCGCCGTAAAAGGGTGCGACGAAGTTCCCGATGAACCGATCCGAGAACCCTCGTTCGCGGAGATACTCCTCGATCGTCGTGTCCGAACCGGCGGTCTCGAAGATCGCCTCCGGATCCCGCCGTGCGAGTTCGGCGGCGAGGCGAGCGACTCGAAGCTTGTCACCCGTCGAGACCTCCCGGCTGGCGAGGGTCGCGGGCAGCGCCTTCGGCTCCCGGATCGGATCCGAGAGCGTCGATCGGCTCCCCGGTCTAGCGATACAGGCGCCGGGAGCGAACCGACGCAGGTCGAGGGCGTCGAGGTCCAGTTCCGCTCGGACGGCGGGGTAGGACGGGAAGAGAACCTGGAATCCGCGATCGAACCGGAACCCCTTCCGCTCGTGGGTCCACACCCGGCCGCCGACGTTCTCGGCTCGTTCGAACAACGTTACGTCTAGCCCCGCCCCGGCGAGATGTCGGGCGGCGACGAGTCCGGCGAGTCCGCCGCCGGCGACGGCGACTCGCGGCGTCTGGGTCATACCCCCTGGTTGGAAACCGAGACGGAAAGTCGTACCCGTCGCGGTAGCCGGCTCGAGGGGCGGCGATCGGAGTCTGCTCACGTCCTCCGATACCGGACAGCTATAACGGGTGCCGACCGTGGAGCCGGTATGGTCGACGCGACCCTCATGCCGATCGAGCGCGGCACGATCACGACCGACTTCAACCATGTTCTCGAGGGCCACACGGTGGGGACGGCCGACGACCCCAACCCCGAGGCGACGATGGGCGACGGCCCCGTCTATAACGTCGTGATCGATCACCCCGAGGCGACGATCCTCTGGGACACCGGCTCTCACCCCGAAGCCGATTCGGGTCACTGGCCAGCAGAGCTGTATGCCGCCTTCGAACACACCGGGCTCCGACCCCTCGAGGACGACCTCGAGTCGGCGGGGTACGTCCTCGAGGATATCGACTGCGTGATCCAGAGCCACCTCCACCTCGACCACGCGGGCGGGCTGTACGCTTTCGAGGGAACCGACGTCCCGATCGTCGTCCACGAGCGGGAGCTGAAACACGCCTACTACAGCGCCAAGACCGACGAGGGCGACGAGGCCTACCTCGCGGGCGACTTCGACCGGGACCTCAACTGGGAGCTCGTTCACGGCGACCGCGAACAGCGCTTTCGCGACCTCGAACTCGTTCGCCTGCCGGGGCATACGCCCGGTCTGCTCGGGGTTCGGCTCGAACTCGAGGACGCGGGCACCGTCCTGATCGCGGGCGACCAGGCCTACGTCCGGGAGAACTACGAGGACGAACACCCGATGGGCGGGAGTCTGCTGTGGTCCAAACGCGCCTGGTTCGAGAGCCTCCGGCTGCTCGAGGAGGAACAACGGCGCCACGACGCCACGATCGTCTGCGGGCACGACGAGCGGGATCTCGAACGGTTGCGGGAGCTGTAGCACACCGATCGTCGTTCCTGTCCGATCGTGACAACGAATTTGTAGTATCGGACAGTAGCGGTCGATGATGAACCGACGGTCGACGCCTCGAGGCCGATCCGACGGATGACGGACGAGCAGACTCGCTCCGCGAGGGACGGATCGTCGTCGCTTCGCGACTGGCTCCGGATCTACCTCACGGGGATCTGTATGGGCGGGGCCGATATGGTGCCCGGAATCTCGGGCGGGACGATCGCGCTCGTCGCGGGGATCTACGAACGGCTCGTCACCGCGCTTGCGGCCCTCGATCCGCGCGCGTTCGCGTCGGTTCGGTCGGCGCGAGCGGGCCAGCGCCGGCGACGGCTCGTTACGATCCTCGAGTCGATGGACGTCCCCTTCCTGCTGGCACTGGGTGCCGGTATCGCGACCGCCGTCCTCGCGGTGTCGCGGGTGGTTCCCCTCGCGTTCGAGCGGTATCCCGTCGCGATGAGCGCCTTCTTCTTCGCTCTCATGGCCGCCTCGGCGATCGTCATCTACCGGAGCGTCCCCGTCGAGACGGCGGGCCAGCGCGCCGTCGGCGTCGTCGGCGCCGTCCTGGCGTTCGGCGTCAGCGGCGTGACGGCCGCCGGAGGCGGCGGAAGTCTCCCGGTCGTGGTTCTCGCCGGCGCGATCGCGGTCTCGGCGATGGTGCTCCCGGGGATCTCCGGCGCGGCGTTTCTCTACGTTCTGGGCCAGTACCAGTACCTGATGGCGTCGCTGAACGACTTTTTGGACGCCGTCGCCGCAGTTCCCCGAGGTGGCGGCGTCGGCCCCGTAATCGACACCGGTCCAGTCATCGCCGCCTTCGTGGTCGGAGCCGTCCTCGGACTGCTGACGATGGCCAGGGCAGTGGCGTGGGCGCTCGACCGGTACCGCGTCGCGTTGCTCGTCTTCTTGGTCGGGCTGATGGTCGGCGCCTTGCGGCTCCCGATCGAACAGGCTGCCGCCGAGACGATCCCCCGGACGCCGGGACGGCTCGCCGTGGTCGTCCTCGCGCTCGTCGTCGGTGCCGGCGCGGTGTTCGTCCTCGATCGGCGGACGGATTCCCTCGAGTACACGTGACGATCGCTCACTGCCAAATCCGAACGGACCGAGTCGTTATGCACAGTTAGGCAGGTAACGGAGAGACAATCCATCTCTCGGATATCTATTCCCGGACTTCGGTCGGAAGCAGTGTGTGCTTCCTCTGACCGGGGAGAGATGATCATGGTACTGCCACTCTCGGAATCGTTATCTGTCTCCCTCCCATCCGTTTAGAAGCAATGGCAAACGGTAAGGTTGATTTCTTCAACGACACTGGCGGTTACGGTTTCATTTCGACTGAGGACGCGGACGAGGACGTTTTCTTCCACATGGAGGACGTTGGCGGCCCCGATCTCGAAGAAGGACAGGATATCGATTTCGACATCGAACAGGCCCCCAAGGGCCCGCGTGCGACCAACGTCGTCCGCAACTAACACCGAGTTTCAACCGTCGCCATACGGCGACGTGTGATTGACTCCATTTTTCGAACGCTACGCCCAGTAGCTGGCGCTCTCGTACTCTTTGAACTGCCGTAGAGAGAATCAAGCTGATGGGTGTGCTGAATGCACGCTGTGAGTCCAGCACGACGACTTCGGTTGTTTCACGCCGAAACCGGTAACCACTCGCTCAATACACGTGCGAACCGGGTAGTGCATACTGAGTGATAAGCACTCCTGCCTTTTCTTTCCACATATTTGGTACGATCGCCCGTATATATTTCCCATGTCCAAGTTATATTGCTATCTCTGGGTGATTGAGCATGTACAGCGCCGTCGTTTGTTAACTGATTTACATTCCTACGTGACGTGGGTTGTACGAGCGGTCTAGGCGATCCCACGAGCTGACTCCGAAGCGGTACCCGAAATCGAACACCGAGGACGCTCTCGCCGCTACGTTCCGGCTTCGCCCCGGGCCTGCTCGACCGCGTAGCCGGCGTTGAGTACTGTCGCGTCCTCGAACCGCGCGCCGACCAGCATCAATCCGATCGGGAGCCCGTCGACCTCGCCCGCGGGGACGCTGATGGCGGGGTGGCCGGTGCGGTTGAACGGCGAGGTGTTGGCCGGCACGTCGGTCTCGAGGAGCCGATCGAACGCGTCCCGGTCAGGGTCGTGTTCGGGCGCGGTCACGTCCGTCGTCGGCATCGCGAGGACGTCGTACTCCTCGAGGGCCGCGTCGTACTGTTCGGCCAGCTCGAGCATCAGGTTCATCCCGGCCGCGTAGTACCGGGAGTGGTAGCGGCTGAGGGTGTACAGCCCCTGGAGCAGCTTGAGCTTGAGGTTCGGGGGGAAGTCATAGCCCTGTGCGCGCTGGAACTTGCCGAAGGCCTCGACCCACGAGGTGCTGTACCAGGCCTTCCAGCCGTGGCCGATCCCCTGGCCCATCATCGCGGCCACCAGCCCCTCGTTCGTACAGATCTCGTGGATCGTGTCGGCGTCGGCATGCAGCGGGATCGAGACCTCCTCGACGGTCGCGCCGCGCTCCTCGAGGTGATCGATCGCGTCCCGGACCTGCTCGTCGACGCCCGGGTCGCCGTTGGGTTTGTCGAACCCCTCCTCGAGGACGCCGACCGAGAGCTCCGAGACGTCGCCGTCGAGCGCGTCCTGGTAGCGTTCGGTCGGGACGTCCGTCGGCCGCCGGAGGTGAGCCGCGTTGCTGCCGGCGATTTCGGTGAGCATCTCCGCGGCCGTCTCGACGTCGGGGGTCATCGGGCCCGGGTGGTCGATGGTGTGCTCGAGGCCGACACAGCCGGTGTAGGGAACCAGCCCGTAGGTCGGTTTGTGGCCGACGATGCCACACAGTGAGGCGGGGATCCGGATGCTCCCGCCCTGGTCGCTCCCGATCGCGGCGTCGACCTCGCCCTCGACGACCGCGACCGCGCTGCCGCCGCTCGACCCGCCCGCGAGGTAGTCGTCGTCGCGGGGGTTCGTGATCGGGCCGAACGCTGTATGGCCGATCCGGGTGACGGCCATGTCGTCCATGTTTGCCTTCCCGACGATATCGGCGCCGGCCTCGAGCAGCCGACTGACCACCGTCGCGTCGGCGTTCGGAACGTACCCCTCGACGACGTTCGATCCGCAGGTCATCTCGACGCCGGCGACCGCGACGTTGTCCTTGATCGCGACCTCCCAGTCCGACAGCGGCCCCTCCGCGTCGCCCTCGACCTCACATTTGGTGACCCAGGCGTTGTGTGGGTCCTCGTCGTCGTCGAGCCGGGTTCCCGGGCTCCGGGGCCGGGTTCGCGTGATCGGCCCGCGAGGCTCGGGATCGTACGCCTGGATGGTCTCGTACTCCTCGAGATTGTCGGTGAGCTGCTCGTGGTAGAACTCGACTTCGTCCGGCGTGAGATCGAGGAACAGCTCCTCGCCCAGCTCCCGGACGTCGTCCTCGGACGGCGGACGGATTGGCATACCCACCCATCACCGCTACAACAAAAAGGGATTCAGCATGACCCTGCGCAGTCGATTCCGTCGCGAGAGCCGATCGCGGGGAGCCACGGTCCGAGGACGCGACGAGCTAGACGAGCGCCTCGAGATCGGTCGGCCGCTCGAGCAGCCGGTACTCGCCGTCGTCGTACGCGACGACGTCCTCGTGGCGGAGGTGATCGAGGTGGGCGTAGGCCTCGCCGGGGCCGTGGACGATGTGGATCCCCTCGAGATCGCCAAAGAGGTGAGCGCTGACCGTCCAGGCGTCGGCTGGGCCGTGTTCCTCGAGGACGTCCAGGACGTTTCCGGTTCGCTCGCGGTGGTGGTCGAGGATCGTCCGCGCGCGCTCGGAGGGGTCCTCGATGGGATCGCGGTGGCCCGGCCAGACCCGGTCGTACTCCCGGTCGATAAACGACCGCAGCGTCTCGGCGTACTTCTCGAGGGGGCGCTCGACTCGAACGTCCGCGCCACCGACGTTGGGGGTGTAGACGGGGAGGACGGCGTCGCCGACGAACGCCTCTCCGCCGGTTCGTGAGGGCACGTCAGCCGCCGCTCCGCGGTCCGACTCCGCACCGTCGCGGATCTCGAAACAGCACAATCCAGCCGCGTGGCCGGGCGCGTGGACCGTCTCGAGGGTCGTCCCACCGACTTCCAGGACGGTTCCGTCCTCGATGGGGGTCGGTTCTGCGGGCAGCCCCTCGATGTGGACCGAGCCGTCGAGAAACGCGAGCAGCTCTTCGCGGGCGTCCTCGGGGAGCCCCCACTCCTCGAGCAGCGTCTCACGGCGGTCGTCGAGGGCGGCGACGGCCGCCTCGTCCTGCTCGACGAGGGGAGCGTCTGCCTCGTGGACGTACACCGTCGCGTCGCTCTCGCGTTGAATCTCGCCGGCCAGTCCCGCGTGATCGACGTGAAAATGCGTGAGCACGATATCGTCGACGTCGGCGAACTCGTAGCCCCGTTCGGCGAGCCCGTCCCGGAGGTCGGCCCGGATGTCGTCGGTCGCGACGCCGGTATCGACCAGCGCGAGCTCGTCCCCGTCGGCGAGGACGTAGGCGTTGTTCCGTCCCTCGAACTCCTCGTTCCCCAGCGTGATCCTGTCCATACGGGGGTGTCACTCGTCGGTCAGTGATAACTCGACTGGTACCGGAACCGTCGCTTCCGCCCCTTCGACGCGAGCTACGCGTCCCCGTCGGCGCCCGCCGCGGATCGGCCTTTCGCCGTCGGCAACCGTCGGCGCCGCGGCGACGTGACCGCGTCGCCCGCCCCCCGAATGCGCCCGTCGGGGTCCTCGACGGCGAGCCACTCGCGGAGTCGGTCGAGACCGGCTTGCAGCATACTGACGCCTTTTAGGGCAACGGCCAAAAGTGTTGTTGCAGCGACCGTTTCGAACGGTTCGAACGCCCTGACTCCCGGAGGACCGTTTGGGAACCAGATCTCAGTCGTCGAGCTCGGCCCGCAGCAGCTGGTTGACGTCGCCCGGATCCGCGCTGCCGCCGGTCTTTTGCATCACCTGGCCGACCAGGAAGTTGATCGCGCCGTCGTCGCCCGACTCGTAGTCCGCGACCGCGTCGGGGTTCTCCTCGACGGCCTCGACGACCGCCCGCTGGACCTCGTCCTCGCCGGTTTTGCCCAGCCCTTCCTCGGCGACGACCTCGTCCGGCGTTCGGCCGTCGTCGAGCATCGACCGCAGCACCGTCTCGCGGGCGTTTTTCGCCGTGATCTCGTCCTCGGCGACGAGCTCGACCAGGCGCGTGACCTCGTCGAGCCGCCCCTCGATGTCCGTAATCGCCATGTCGCGGTAGTTGAGCTCGCCGAGCAGGTTGTCCGCGACCCACGTCGCCGCCAGATCGGGGTCGTACTCGCCGGCGACGTCCTCGTAGAAGTCCGCGACCTGTTTCGTCGAGGTGAGCTTCGAGGCGGCCTCCTCGCTCAACCCGTACTCCGCTTCGAAGCGCTCGCGGCGGGCCGAGGGCAGTTCCGGGATCGCGATCTCCTCTTTCCAGCCCGAGACCCGCAGCGGCGGCAGGTCGGCCTCCTCGAAGTACCGGTAATCTTTCTCCTCTTCCTTCGAGCGCATCGAGACCGTGATCCCCCGCGACTCGTCCCAGTGGCGGGTCTCCTGCTCGACGGCCCGGCCACGCTGGATCGCGTTCTTCTGGCGGGTCTCCTCGTAGGCCAGAGCCTTCTGGGCGCCCTTGTGACTCGAGATGTTCTTGACCTCGGTGCGGTTGGCCGCGGCGAGCGCGTCCGGGCCGATCTCGGTGGCGTCCTCGCCCTCGATCTCCTCGGCGGGAATGATCGAGAGGTTGGCGTCGATCCGGAGGCTGCCGTCCCGCTCGGGCTCGAAGACGCCCAGATACTCGAGGACGTCCTCGAGTTCGGCCAGGAACGCGCGCACCTCGGCGGGGCTGCGGAAGTCCGGCGCCGTGACGATCTCCATCAGCGGCGTCCCCGCGCGGTTGTAGTCGACGAGCGTGTACTCCGCGGAGTCGATCCCGCCGCCACCGCCGACGTGTTGCAGACTTCCGGGGTCCTCCTCGAGGTGGGCCCGCTCGATGGTTACCGTGCGGCGGTCGCCCTCGACGCTGATCTCGAGTTCGCCGTCGGCACAGATCGGCTCGTCGTACTGGGTGATCTGGAAGTTCTTGGGCAGGTCGGGGTAGTAGTAGTTCTTCCGGTGGAAGCGGGTCTCCTCGGGGATGTCGGCGTCGATCGCCTTCCCGACCTTGACCGCGCCCTCGACGGCGGCCTCGTTGAGGACGGGGAGGGCACCCGGCAGGCCGAGACAGACGGGACAGACGTTCTCGTTGGGATCGTCGGTCTGGTCGGTCGAACAGCCACAGAAGATCTTCGTGTCGGTCTCCAGCTGGACGTGGACCTCGAGCCCGATGACGGTGACGAGGTCGCCCTGCTGGACGGTCTGGGCAGTCATTGACGGCGATTCGGGCCCGCAGGGGTAAAACGTAACGGGACGTCCTCGACGGGACGCCGACCGGCGACGGAAGGCGACGAACGCCGACCCCGGGCCGAACGGGCGCACGACACCGGGGCGGTTCTCCCTATCATATCACTTCTCTGAACATAATAGCCAAATGGACGCGGACGAACACCCAACTGATGAGCGTCGAATCTGTTCCCGCCGTCGAGCGGTTCGCGGCCGCGCTCGCCGACCTCGACGTCCCGATCACTCGCACGGCACCGACCGAAGAGGCGTTCGAGGACGCCCTCCGAACCGTCGTCGCCGAGCCCGATCCCGAGGCGGTCGTCGGAACACCCCTCCCGTTCGGGACGGTGTCGCTTCCCGGCTGGGTCGACGACGAGCCGACGCCGGCCGTCCTCGAGTCGGCGACAACCGGCGTCACCGCCGCGTCGCTCGGGATCGCGGAGTACGGCAGCGTCGTCCTCCCCGGGACGCCGGACGGATCCGAGCCGGTGAGCCTCTTTCCGGAACACCACGTCGCCGTGCTTCGGGAGCGTGATCTCGTCGCCGACATGCCGACGGCGATCGAGCAACTCGGCCCCCAGCTCCGGGACGGCGCCAGCGCGATCGTCGCGACCGGTCCCAGCGCGACCGCGGATATGGGGGCGCTCGTGAAAGGCGCCCACGGGCCGAAGGCGGTCCACGTCGTCCTGATCGAGGACGGCGCGACCGATTCGAGCGACGCGACGGACCCGATTGGGGGTGAGGACTCGTGAGCAGCGACGCCCGCGAGGCGAAGGCAGCCCGGATTCGACACCTCCTCGAAACCGAGGGTGACGCCGTCGAGGCGAACACGATCAAGTTCAACGAGGGCCGCTACGAGTCGGTCGCCGATCTCGAGGAGTACGAACGGCTGAAATCGGAGGCGCGCGCGATCAAGGAGGACGCGATCGAGCGGCTCCCGGAGCTGATCGAGGCGGTTCGGGAGACCGTCGAGGCGAACGGCGGCACTGTCTACCTCGCCGACGACGCGGCCGACGCGAACCGCTACATCCGCGAGGTCGCGGACAAGACGGCGGCCGACCGCCTCGTCAAGTCCAAATCGATGACCAGCGAGGAGCTCGAGGTCAACGAAGCGCTCGAGGCCGACGGCGTTGACGTCGTCGAGACCGACCTCGGCGAGTGGGTGTTGCAGGTCGCCGACGAGGCGCCCTCTCACATCGTCGCACCGGCGATCCACAGGTCCGAGGCCGAGATCGCCGAGCTGTTCAACGCGCAGTTCGATCCCGAGGAACCCCTCGAGACCGCCCAGGAACTGACGATGTTCGCCCGCGAGCGGTTGGGAGAACAGATCGCCGACGCCGATATCGGAATGACGGGGGCGAACTTCATCACGGCCGACTCGGGCTCGCTCGTGCTCGTCACAAGCGAGGGCAACGCCCGAAAGACGGCCGTCGTTCCGGACACCCACGTCGCCGTCGCCGGGGTCGAGAAGATCGTCCCCTCCGTCGAGGACCTGTCCCCGTTCATCGAACTGATCGGCCGCTCCGGAACGGGCCAGGATATCACCTCCTACATCTCCCTGCTGACCCCGCCCGTCGACTCACCTGTCGTCGACTTCGAGGACGCCGACGTCGCGTTCGCCGACCGCGACGACGACCGGGAGTTCCACCTCGTGCTCATTGACAACGGCCGCATGGCGATGCGCGAGGACGACCAGCTCCGGGAGACGCTGTACTGCATCCGGTGTTCGGCCTGCGCGAACACGTGCGCGAACTTCCAGTCGGTCGGCGGCCACGCCTTCGGCGGCGAGACCTACTCCGGCGGGATCGCGACGGGCTGGGAGGCCGGCGTCCACGGCCAGGACTCCGCGGCGGAGTTCAACGACCTCTGTACCGGCTGCTCCCGGTGTGTCGAGGCCTGTCCCGTCGAGATCGACATTCCCTGGATCAACACCGTCGTCCGCGATCGGATCAACCGCGAGGACGACGGCCAGTTCGACTTCCTCGTCGAGGGGCTCACGCCCGACGCGGAACCCGGCGGCGTCGACCTCCAGAAGCGGCTGTTCGGCAACTACGAGACGCTCGCGAAGCTGGGCTCCGCGACCGCGCCGCTCTCGAACTGGGCGACGACGCTCGGTCCCGTGCGCACGCTCATGGAGAAGACGGTCGGCGTCGACAGCCGTCGCCCCCTCCCTGAGTTCGAACGGCAGACGCTGGTCGACTGGTTCGAGGACCGCGGCCCGGGGGTCTCGGCCGCCGACGCCGAGCGCGAAGCCGTGCTCTACCCGGACACCTACACCAACTACATCGACGTCGAACGCGGGAAGGCTGCCGTCCGCGTCCTCGAGGCCCTCGACGTCCACGTCAGGATTCCGTCGGTTCCCGGCAGCGGCCGCGCGCCGCTCTCCCAGGGGATGATCGAGACGGCCGACGAGACGGCGAGCCGGGTGTACGCCGGCCTCGCGGAGCACCTGGACGCGGATCGCGACGTCGTCGTCGTCGAACCCAGCGACCTCGCGATGTTTCACAGCGAGTACGAGAAGCTGCTGCCCGAGCGCTCGTTCGAACGGCTTCGGGATGGGAGCTACGAGGTGCTCGAGTACGTCTACGGCTGTCTCGAGAACGGCGCCGAGGGATCGCGACTGCGAACCGGCGACCGCGGTCCGGAGCTGGCCTACCACTCCCACTGCCAGCAACGGACGCTCGGACTGGACCGGTACACGCGGGCCGTCCTCGAGCGCCTCGGGTACGACGTCCTCGAGAGCGACGTGGAGTGTTGCGGGATGGCCGGCTCGTTCGGGTACAAGGAGCAGTACTACGAGCTGAGCATGGACGTCGGCGAGCGGCTGGCCGCCCAGTTCACGACGTCCGAGGCGAGCGATCGACTGGTCGTCGCGAGCGGGACCTCCTGTGAGGACCAGCTCGAGGACTTGCTCTCCCGCGACGCGGTGCACCCGGTCGAGGTGCTCGATCCTCGATCCCGCCACCACTGACGTTCCCGCTCGCGGTGGTCGGGTTCGTCGCCGGCGTCGACCCCATCCTGGATCGGCTTCGGACGATGACCAACGTCACCGGCGACCTCGCGGTCACGACGGTCGTCGCCCACTGGAACGACGGGATCGACTTCGAGAGCGGATCGTGGGCCGATCCCACTCGCGGACTGGAAATCGGCGAGGAGAGCGCACCGAGCGACGACTGAGTTTCTGGTCGCTTTTTTTTATCCGTTCGTCGCCTGTCCCGACCCCTGAGGGTATAAACCGGGGCGGATCGTATGTGGGAGAGAATGTCTGTCGAAGATAGCGCCGCTGGCGGACATCCGCTGGATCCGCTAGCACCGTCCGAGATCGAACGGAGCTGGGAAGTCGCGACCGAAGAGCGCGGGCTCTCCGAGGACGCACGTGCGATCGAGATCACGCTCGCCGAACCGCCGAAGGCGGCGCTTCGGGCGTTCGAGGACGGCGACTCGAGACCGGAGCGACGGGCGCGGATCGTCATCCGCGACAAGGCGGAGGGGGCCTCCTACGAGGGGATCGTCTCGCTCGAGGACGACGCGATCGTCGAGTGGACCGAGATCGAGCGCGGCCAGCCGCGGATGATCGGCGAGGAGTTCGTCGAGGTCGAACAGACGGTAACAGCCGACGAGGAGTTCCGCGAGGCGGTGTGCCGACGGGGTGCCGATCCAGATCTGGCGATCGTCACGGCCTGGTCGGCCGGCTACGACTTCGTTCCCGAGGACGTCGACCGGAATCGGCGACTGGCACACGGTATCGCCTGGGTACAGGGCGACGCTGAGGACGAGGGTGCGGAGGCGTACAACCGACCGCTGTCGGGAATCCACGCGTGGGTCGATCTCGACGACCGCGAGGTGGTAACGGTCGTCGACACGGGCCCGAAAACGGAAGACGTCGTCGGGAACCTCCGGACGAGCTACTACCGCGAGGACAAACGCGATCTGCGCGAGGACCTCAAGCCGTACAACGTGGTCCAACCGGAGGGGCCGAGCTGGGAGGTCGACGGCCACACCGTCGAGTGGCAGAACTGGCACGTTCGAGTGGGGTTCAACCACCGCGAGGGGCTGGTGCTTCACGACGTCAGCTACGAGGACGACGGCGACGAGCGGACGATCCTCCGGCGGGCCTCCTGGCCGGAGGTCGTCACCGCCTACAACGACCCCGATCCCGACCACGACTGGAAGGCCCCCTTCGACGTCGGCGAGTACGGGCTCGGCCGACTGGCGAACTCGCTGACCGAGGGGTGTGACTGTCTGGGCTATATGCACTACTGGGACGCCGCGCTCAACGACGCCGACGGAAACGCGCAGGTGATCCCGAACGCGATCTGTCTCCACGAGGAGGACTACGGCCTCCTCTGGAAGCACTACGACTGGCGGGTCGGCGACCACGAGGTGCGACGCAACCGGCGGCTCGTGATCTCGTTTATCTCGACGATCGGGAACTACGACTTCGGGTTCTACTGGTACTTCTACCAGGACGGCAGTATCGAGGGCGAGGTCCGACTGACGGGATGTAACGCGACGGGACTGCTCGGCGAGGACGACCGGGAGACGGGGTACGCCGAGACGATCGGTCCGGGCCACAAGTCGATGCTCCACCAGCACGTGTTCAACTGTCGGCTCGATTTCGAGGTCGACGGCCCGACGAACACCGTCCGAGAGGTGAACCTCCGGGAAGTGCCCTACGGGCCCGAGGGGTACGATCCGACGCCCCACGCCGACGCCGACCGAGAGCACCTGAACCCGCACGGGAACGCCGCCTACGTCGACCGCACGCGGTTCGAACGGGAGTCCGAGGCCAAACGGCTGACCGACACCCACGCGGGTCGCTACTGGGAGATCGTCAACGAGGACGTCCGGAACGACGCGACGGGCGAACCGGTCGGCTACCGGCTGGTGGGCGGTGACGGAACGAACACCACGTTCCCGATGCAGGCCGGCTCCGGCGTGGTGAAGCGGGCGGGCTTCGCGAAAAAACACCTCTGGGTCACACAGTACGACGACGACGAGCGCTACGCCGCGGGTAAGTATCCCAACCAGAACCCCGGTGGCGAGGGGCTGCCGGCCTGGACCGAGGCGGACCGATCGATCGCGGACGAGGACGTCGTCGTCTGGTACAACCTCTGCCAGACCCACGTCTCGGTACCCGAGGACTGGCCGATCCTGCCCGCGAAGATGGTCTCGTTCAAGCTTCAGCCCGCCCACTTCTTCGAGGAGAACCCGGCGATCGACGTCCCCCCGGAGCACGCGATCAAGGACATCGAGCAGTGGTCGACCGACCGCCAGGAGTCGATGGAGCTCGACGAGTGAGGACTGCCCCTACTCGTCTTCGAAGTCCTCGAACTCGAGATCCAGCTCGTCGAAGAGCTCGACGACGAGCTCGTAGTCACTCCGGTCGGCCTCCTCGATGCCGGTAAACCAGAGCTCGTACTCCTCGTCGACGTCGTCGGGGATGAGATCCTCCTCCTCGGCGTCGAGCAGCGCTTCCCTGACGTCGTCGCGAACGGGCTCGTCCCAGTCGCTCCGGGCCGCAATCGGCGCTCGCGGGAGCGGATCCGAGACGGCGATCAGCTGCAGTTCCTCCGCCCCGTCCTCGAGTTCCGATCCCGCGTCCTCGTACTCCGCGGAGTGTTCGACGAACTCCTCGTGTTCGTCGAACTGCTCCTGGGGGATCTGCGGCGCGGAGGCGAACGCACCCGTCGCCGCGGCCGCGACGGTGTCGTCGTTGATCATCTGTTCGCGGGTCGTATCGTGGTCGTCCGCGGTCTGGATCTCCAGATCGTTCGCGTCACCCTGCGGGAAATCGCCGATGTCTAGCCCGGCCTCGCTCAGCATCATCGCCGGCGCGAGCGTTCCGCTGAACGACAGGAGTGCGCCGGTGGCCATCGTCTCCCCCGCGAGGTCGTCGATGCTCTCGATGTCGCTGTCCGGCGTGGTGATGATCGTCGAAAAGTACAGCGGCCCGCCGAAGGCCGTCCGCATCCCGAGGACGTCGGCGAACTCCTGGCTCCCCGGGAGCCCCGTCGGCGACGTATCCGCGATCTCGGCCTGGTTGGTGTTGAGCGCCTCGAAGGTCTCGACGTAGCTACCGGCACGGATGAGTTCGATATCGGCGCCGGTTTCGGCCTCGAGGTACTCCTTCATCGGGGTGTACTCCTCGACGATGTCGGTCTGTTCCTCCGCCGGATTGAGAACGAACCGAACCGGATCGTCGCTCTCCCTGCCGCCGCCGTCTCCCTCCCCGAGACAGCCGGCCAGTCCCGCGAGTGCGGCCCCGCCGGTCGCGGTCAGAAACGTTCGCCGAGTGTTGGTACCACGACGTGGTTGCTTCACCATATCTCGTACCGAGAGTTAATAATTATAAAACCAACGAGATTCGATCGCGAGCGATTCGTGACGGGTTTGCCGTTGATACTGGGCCTACCGCGCGTCCTCGAGGTCCTCGAGGGCTTCGGGGTTCTCGATGCTGCTCATGTCGCCCAGCTCCTCGCCCGTGTAGGTCGCTTCGATCGCCCGACGGATGATCTTACCCGACTGTGTCTTGGGGAACTCGTCGACGAACAGCACCTCTCGGGGACGGAACGGCTTGCCGAGCTCCTCGCCGACCTGTGCGCGAAGCTCCTCGCGGAGCTCGTCGCTTTCCTCGTGTCCGTCCTCGAGAATGGCGTAGGTGACGACCGCGGTTCCGGTCGTGTCGTCGGGAGCGCCGATCGCCGCGGCCTGGTTGACCGCCTCGTGGTCGATCAACGCACCCTCGACCTCGGCGGGGCCAACCTTGCGGCCCGCGACGTTTAAGGCGTCGTCGGCCCGCCCGTGGAGGAACCAGAACCCGTCCTCGTCTTGTTGGGCCCAGTCACCGTGGTTCCACATGTCCTCGAACCGCGACCAGTACTCCGTGAGGTAGCGCTCGTCACCCGACCACAGCGACTTGGTCATCGACGGACACGAGTCGCGGGCGACGAGATAGCCCCGTTCGTTCTCGTCTTTGATCGACTCGCCGGCGGCGTCGACGATGTCGATATCCATACCGAGGCCGGGACCACCCAGCGTACAGGGCTTGAGCGGCTCGGTCGGCATCGGCATCAGGAAACAGCCACAGATCTCGGTGCCGCCGGAGATGTTGATAATCGGGGCCTCGCCGTTGCCCACGTTCTCGTAGAACCACCGCCAGGATTCGGGATCCCAGGGTTCGCCCGTCGAACCCAGCAGGCGCAGCGAGGAGAGGTCATGGCCGGAGAGCCAGTCGTCTCCGTGCTTTCGCAGCGCCCGGATCGCCGTCGGCGAGATGCCAAACTGGGTCAGCTCGTGGCGGTCGATCATCTCCCAGAACCGATCCGGCTGCGGGTAATCGGGCGCGCCCTCGTACATGAAGACAGTACCGCCGAAGGTGTGGGTACCGATCAGCGTCCAGGGCCCCATCATCCAGCCGATGTCCGAGACCCAGAAGAACCGGTCCGAGGGCTTGAGATCCATCCCGAAGTAGACCTCCTTCGGACACTGGACCTGGACGCCAGCGTGGGTGTGGACGATCCCTTTGGGCTTGCCCGTCGTCCCCGACGAGTACAGCAGCATCGACTCCTGATCGGAGGCCAGCGACTTCGTCTCGTACTCGTCGGACCGACTCTCGACGGCGTCGGTCCACCACTCGTCGCGGCCGTCAGTCCAGGGAACGTCGCCGTCGTCCTCGCTTCCCTGCTCGCGGGCCTTTGGCCCGCTCGCACGGTCCGAGGGACGCTCAGCGTCCCTCGCTACTCGCTTTCCCGAGGCGCTTTGGGCCTCGCTACCGAGTCGATCGAAAACGATCACGTCCTCGACGTAGCCGGCCTCCTCGATCGCCTCGTCGGCCGACCCCTTGAGACGGACGGGGCTCCCCCGCCGGTAGAAGCCGTCGCCGGTAAACAGCACCGAACACTCCGAGTCGGCGATCCGGGTCGCGGTGGCGTCGACGCCGAACCCCGAGAAGATCGGCACTGCGATCGCGCCGACCTTGAAACAGCCGTAGAGGATCGCGGCGACCTCGGGAACCATCGGCATGTAGAGCCCGACCGTATCGCCCGTCTCGATACCCCGTTCCTCGAGGGCGTTTGCAACCTGGTTGGACTGGCGGCGCAGCTCGTGGTAGGTAATCTCACGAACCTCGCCGTCCTCGCCCTCCCAGATCGTCGCGACCTTGTTGCGCCGTTCCTCGTCGCGGGCGGCGTGGCGGTCGACGACGTTGTGCGCGAGGTTGAGTTCCCCGCCGGGGTACCAGTCGGTGAACTGCGGTCCCCCGCGATTCGCAGTTTCACCGTCGTCCCGAACCTCGTCGTACTCCTCGTAGAACTCGATTCCGAGATAGTCGACCAGCTCGTCCCAGAACCAGTTGACCCCGCTCTCGGGTTCGTTCTCGAGCTCGGTCGTCGTCCGCTCGATCAGCTCCTCGTAGTCGTCGATCCCGTACTCCCGCATGAACGCGGCGACGTTGGTCGATTCGACGAACTCCTCGCTCGGTTCGTGAACGACCTCGTCGACGTCTTCCAGACTGGTGTTTCCTCCCATCGTCACTCTCACTCGTAGGTTAGCGTCATACCCCCATCAAACAACAGGTCGCCACCGTCGAGGTGTCGGCCGAGATCCGAAAAGCCGAGGACGAAGAGGTTGCCGACGTCGATCGGCTCCATCATCTCCTTGACCCGGGACTGGCCGACCATCACGTCCTCGATCACCTCCTGGACGCTGATACCGCGTTGCTCGGCGGTGTCCTCGAGCTGGGCGGTCACGAGTGGGGTCTTCACGTAGCCCGTACTCACCGAAAACGAGCGGATCTTGCCGTCGCCCTCGGCGGCGATCGACTGGGTGAGCCCGCGCAGCCCGAACTTCGAGACGTTGTACGCGACCTTGTCGCTGGTGACGTAGTGGGCGTGGACCGACGCCATGTTCCCGACACAACCCTGTCCGTTCTGGGTGTCCCGAAAGTGGGGCATACACAGCTTCGAGAGGTAGATCGGCGCCCGAAGCATGATCCGGTGGAGCCGATCGTAGGTCTCCATCGGGAACTCCTCGATCGAGTCGATGTGTTGCATCCCCGCGACGTTCGCGAGGTACTTGAGGTCGCCGAGATCGGCGGCCTCGGCGACGATCCGTTCGATGTCGTCGTCGACCGTGAGATCGCCCACGATCGGGACGATCTCCCCCTCGAGGCCCAGCTCCTCGCCGCGAGCAACGGTCTCCTCGAGTCCCGTCTCGTCGATGTCCGTGATCGCGACCGTGAGCCCGTTGCCCGCAGCCGCCAGCGCGGTCGCCCGGCCGATACCCGATCCGCCTCCCGTGACCAGACAGACGTTCCGTCCGGTGAAGGCGTCGTCCGCGATGCGATGGATGTCCTCGTTGGTGATCGTTGGCGGACTCACCTGCTCCTGAGACATACCATGTAGCTGTACCGCAACCCGCTAAAGCGGCCCCGTTAACATATCAACAGGCACCGACCGTCGACGGGTCACGGGGCGACACAAATGCAAACGATTAATATTCTTATTATGCTATTCCGTCTCGTGCTATGATCGACCTCGACCTCGACATGCGGCAGTACGACTGCCCGTTTATCGACACGACCGACGACGTCGATATCTCCTTCTCGGCGGTTCAGTGGCAGCTCGACACCGACGCCGAGAAGCTCGAGACGCGCCTCATCGCGAGGGGGGACTCCACGGGGGCGCTGGACCAGGGGCTTCAGGAGCTTCAGTCACATCCGAACATGCGGGAGTGTTACATCCTCTCGAAGCGCGAGGACGTCGCCGAGATCGGAACGACGATCGAGCAGACCAACGCCATGCGGGCGATTCAGCGAAACGACGGCTACATCACCGGGCCGTTCCGGATCGAGGACGGCCGCGAACGCTGGCACGTCGGTTTCGACGACGACGAAGCCGAGGACCGAACGCTCGCGGAGCTCGAACGCCACAACGACTTCGCGGTCGAGGACCGGGATCAGTTCGGGCCGACGACGCTGTTCGACCTCCTCGAGAACTCCGACAGCGCGCGACAGCTGCTCGAGGGGTGTCGGTCGCTGACCGACACCGAGCGGGAGACCTTCGAGGTGGCCTCGCGGAACGGCTACTACGAGACGCCCCGCGAGACGACCCTCGAGGAGCTGGCCGACCACTTCGAGATCTCGAAGACCGCCGTCTCGATGAACCTGCGACGTAGCGAGCGGAAGATCCTCAAGGCCGCGCTGGGCGCGATCGAGGGGTTAGCGGATCGCGACGAGCTCTGATCGGGACGGCGGTCGCCGACGAGTTACCAGAACTGTGAGTTGTGTCTGACGTACGTTTATGGTTCCGGACCCTTCCCTAGAAGGTATGTCGAACAACCGCGTGGAGCAGCTCGAGTCGACCGTCGCCGAACTCGAGTCGACCGTAGAGGGACTGACGAGCGAACTTATCGAAGCGAAAGAACGAATCCGCGTCCTCGAGGCGGAGCTCGACGCGGACACGCCGACGCGCGTGCCGGAGCGACGCAGCGAGGACGACGCGGCCGCCGAGCCAGCCGAAAGCGAGAGCGCGGACGCGGAGCCGTCCGACGACACCGAGGCCGAGGAGACGGCCGCGGCAACCGACGAGGAGGCCGACGACGAAGCGGAAGACTCAGGTAGCGACGACATCATCGTCGCATAACCGCGCGACCGCACGCCGATCGAGCCGCGACGGCCGAGCCGACGGAGGATTCGAGAAGGGTATGTACATCAAGGCGCTCGTCTTAGATAATTTCAAGAGTTTTGGCAGGAAGACAAAGATCCCGTTCTACGAGGACTTCACGGTCGTCACGGGGCCGAACGGCTCCGGCAAGTCGAACATCATCGACGCCGTGCTGTTCGCGCTGGGGTTGGCCCGGACCCGAGGGATCCGCGCCGAGAAGCTGACCGATCTCATCTACAACCCCGGTCACGAGGACGGTTCGACCTCCGAGGGCCCCCGCGAGGCAGTCGTCGAGGTCGTCCTCGACAACTCGGACCGGACCCTCGAGCGCTCCCAGGTCGTCAACGCCGCCGGCAGCGACGACGTCGGCGACGTCGACGAGATCCGCATCCGTCGCCGCGTCAAGGAAACGGAGGACAACTACTACTCCTACTACTACCTGAACGATCGGTCGGTCAACCTCTCGGACATCCAGGATCTGCTCGCACAGGCCGGCGTCACTCCGGAGGGGTACAACGTCGTCATGCAGGGCGACGTCACCGAGATCATCAACATGACTCCCCACGCTCGCCGGGAGATCATCGACGAGATTGCCGGCGTCGCGGAGTTCGACGCCAAGAAGGAAGACGCCTTCGCGGAGCTCGAGACGGTTCAGGAGCGGATCGACGAGGCCGAACTCCGCATCGAGGAGAAGCGGGATCGGCTGGGCCAGCTCGAGGACGAACGCCGCGAGGCGCTTCGGTACCGCCGGCTGCGCCGCGAGAAAGAGGAGTACGAGAGCTACCGGAAGGCCAGCGAGCTCGAGGAGAAACGCGAGGAGCGAGACGTCCTCGAGGACGCGGTCGGCGACCTCGAAGACGAGCTCGAGGACCTCCGGCGAACACTGGACGAACGCCAGGGGACGGTCGTTCGCCTACAGGAGGATCTCGAGGATCTGAACGCGGAGATCGAGCGGAAAGGCGAGGACGAACAGCTCCGGATCAAAGGCGAGATCGAGGAGCTCAAGGGAGACATCTCGCGGCTCGAGGACAAGATCGAGGCCAGCGAGGACCAGATCGAGGCCGCCGAGTCCGACCGCCGGGAGGCGTTCGTCGAGATCGACCGCAAGCAAGAGGAGATCGACGAGCTCGAGGACGAGATCCGCGAGCACAAACTCGAGAAGGCGTCGGTCAAAACGGAGATCCAGGAGCGAGCGAGCGAGCGCGACGAGCTCGAGGCCGAGATCGAGGCCGTCGACACCGAGTTCGACGAGCTAAAATCCGATCTCGCCGAGCGCAAGGACGACCTCGAGGTGGCCAAAACCGAGCGCAACGACCTGCAGCGCGAGCAGGATCGCCTGCTCGATGAGGCCCGGCGACGCTCGAACGCCATCGAGGATCTCGAGGCCGAGATCGAAGCGAAACGCGAGGAGCTTCCCGAGCTCGAGCAACGGGAGTCCGATCTCGAACGCGAGCGACGGAAGGCCGAGGCGAACCGCGAGAACATCGCGGACGTCGTCGACGATCTGAAAGCCGAGAAGCGAGACGTCCAGTCCGAACTCGAGGACGTCGACGACGAGATCCAGTCGAAACAACAGGAGTACGCAGAACTCGAGGCCAAGGCCGGCGAGAGCGGCGACTCCTCGTTCGGTCGGGCGGTGACGACGATCCTCAACGCGGGGCTCGACGGCGTCCACGGCGCGGTCGCCCAGCTGGGGTCGGTGTCGGGCGAGTACGCGGTCGCCTGTGAGACCGCCGCTGGGGGCCGACTCGCGAACGTCGTCGTCGACGACGACGGCGTCGGCCAGCGGTGTATCGAACACCTGAAATCGCGCAACGCCGGGCGCGCGACCTTCCTTCCGATGACCGACATGCACGAGCGCCGACTCCCGTCGGCTCCGACCGACCCCGGCGTCGTCGGCTTCGCGTACGACTTAGTCGAGTTCGACGAGCAGTACGCCGGAGTCTTCTCGTACGTGTTAGGCGATACGCTGGTGGTCGAAGACCTCGAAACGGCCCGCTCGTATACGGGCGACTACCGGATGGTCACGCTCGACGGCGATCTGGTCGAAAAGAGCGGCGCGATGACCGGAGGCTCCCGGAAGGGATCCCGGTACTCCTTTACCGGTGGCGGCGAGGGCCAACTCGAGCGCGTCGCGAGCCAGATCACCGAGCTCCAGGACGAACGGGAGTCGCTGCGCGAGGAGCTACGGAGCGTCGAGGAACGCCTCGACGACGCCCGGGACCGCCAGACCGACGCGGCCGACGAGGTCCGCTCGATCGAGAACGAACTCGAACGGATCGAGGACGACCGGGAGACGATCCGGGAATCGATCGCCGACCGCGAGGACGAACTCGAGGAGCTGCGCGAGGAACGCGACTCGGTCGACGAGCGCATGACCGAGATCTCCGAGGAGATCGAGGAGCAAACGGAGACGATCGCGGAGATCGAGGCCGACATCGAGGAGCTCGAGGCCGAGCTCGAGGACTCGAAGATCCCTGAACTCACCGAACAGATCGAGGCCCTCGAGGCCGAGATCGACGACCGCGAGGATCGAATCGACGAGCTCGACGGGAAACTCAACGAGCTGGGCCTCCAGAAGGAGTACACCGAGGACGCGATCGAGGAGCTGCGCGACGACATCGAGGAGGCCCAGAACCGGAAGGCCGACCACGAGGACCGGATCGCCGAGCACGAGGACCGGATCGCACAGAAACGCGAGGAGCTCGAGGCCAAACACGAGGCCGTCGCGGAGCTCGAGGAGGAGCTGACCGAGCTCAAGGAGGACCGCAGCGAGCTCAAGGAGGAGCTCGCCGACGCCCGGACGAAACGCGACCAGCAACAGGACCGGGTCAACGCCGTCGAGAGCAAACTCGAGGACCGACGCGATCGGCTCGCGGACCTCGAGTGGGAGATCGAGAGCCTCGAGGACGAGGTCGGCGACTACGATCCCGAGGACGTGCCGGACCACGAGACCGTCCTCGAAATGATCGAGCTCCTGACCGCGGACATGGAGGCAATGGAGCCGGTGAACATGCTCGCGATCGACGAGTACGAGGAGGTCCGCGAGGACCTCACGGAGCTCGAGGAGGGGAAAGCCATCCTCGTCGAGGAGGCCGAGGGAATCCGCGACCGGATCGAACAGTACGAGACCCAGAAGAAACGGACGTTCATGGACGCCTACGAGGCGATCTCGGGACACTTCACCGAGATCTTCGAGCAGCTGTCGGAGGGGACCGGGTCGCTACATCTCGAGGACGAGGACGACCCCTTCGAGGGCGGGCTGACGATGAAGGCCCAGCCGGGCGACAAGCCGATCCAGCGCCTGGACGCGATGTCCGGCGGCGAGAAGTCCCTGACCGCGCTCGCTTTCATCTTCGCGATCCAGCGACACAACCCGGCACCGTTCTACGCGCTCGACGAGATCGACGCCTTCCTCGACGCCGTCAACGCCGAACGGGTCGGCCAGATGGTCGAGGAGCTGGCGGGTCGAGCCCAGTTCGTCGTGGTCTCGCATCGCTCGGCGATGCTGGATCGCTCGGAGCGGGCGATCGGCGTGACGATGCAACAGGACAACGTCAGCGCGGTGACCGGGATCGACCTGAGCGACGGGGACCACGACGAGGTGCCCGCGGATGACTAGCGGACCGAACGAGGACCGGACCGACCCGCGAGACCGCGGGGAGGACGGGTCCCGTTGTCCCGTGCGAACCGACGGCGGGAACACCGACGACGAGATCCCGCTCGACATCGCTGGCCACGGCGACCGCGACCGGGAGTCGGTGTTCGAGTTCGACGGCCTCGAGTCGGGGGAGGACGGCCCCGACCCGGTCGAGAGCGAGGACGGGGACGACGCGGAGGTCGAGCCCGTCGAGTTGCTCGTCCAGCTCGCCGAGGACGGCGAGATCGATCCCTGGGACATCGACATCGTCGAGGTGACCGATCGGTTCCTTGAGGCGCTCGACGACGTCGACCTGCGGACTTCGGGCCGGGCGCTGTTTTACGCGAGCGTCCTGTTGCGGATGAAAAGCGACGAGCTGTTCGGTCCCGACGAACCCGAGGAAGAGGAGCTCCCCCCCTGGGAGGCCCCCTTCGCCGACGAGAGACCGGCTCCGGAGTCGGGCGAGGAGCCGGCGTTCGATCCCGTCGAGGGGCTCGAGGCGGAGATGGAACGCCGGCTCGAGCGCAAACACGCCCGCGGGAAACCGGAAACGCTCGACGAGCTGGTCCGCGATCTCCGGGAGGCCGAGCGGGACACGTGGTGGAAAGACTCTCGGAGCTACGATACGAGCGACTCCCCGCGGGGATACGATCGGGGCGTTCAGGAGCTGAGCTATCACGCTGAGGATCAGTTCCGGGTCGACGACGAGCCGACCAGCGACGACGTCACGCATACGACCCACGAGGAGGATATCGAACGCGTGATCGACGATGTCGAGGCCGAACTCGAGTCCCGGTACGAGCGAGGACGCGACGAAGTGTTGTACGCCGAGATCGACGACGCCGGCGGCTCCCGCGTGATGACGTATCTCGCCGTGCTCTTTCTGTCACACCGTGGAACGATAACGCTCGAGCAGGACGAGCTGTTCGGCGATCTCTGGCTACAGCGGGTCGAGCCGGACGGCGATCGGGTCGAACCGGTCGCGAACTGAGCGGGCGGGGAAGGCGGGCGGCGACCCACTCACACGGACGAGAGAGAAGAGGTTACGACGCGGTGAGGCTGCTGGCCGACTCCTTGAACTGCGAGAGATTGGTCACGAGCGTAATCAGTGCGAACAGCGCCGTGATGATCGCCGCGAGGGCGACGCCGGGGATCGAGAGCAGGCCGACCGCGGAGGCGACCAGCAGGCTTGCGCTCGCCGCGACTGCGGTGACGTAGTACTCCCGTACCGCGCGGTCGTTTGCGAGCTGGGAGTCGAGTTCCCCGGTCCCCTTGTCGGTCGCCTCGATGTAGGGCGCGAAGATCTCGAGCTGGTCGGTCGGCTTGACGATTCCACGGGGCTGGTTGTATTCGACGACGCCTTCCTCGTCGAGTTTCGGCAGGTGGGACTGGTACAGGGGGATGTAGACCCGCTGGCGCTCGGTCGAGGACAGCTCCGCGATCGTCGTGTCGTTCTCGCGGGCGGCGACGTACTCGGCGACGTCGCGCATCTTGACGGGACCGTCCTCCTCGAGGAGATACCGGATCGTATCCCGACGTCGGTTCGTCTGAAGAAGGTGGAAGATATCGTCGCTGGAGAGCTCCGGCGTCTCGTCGGACTCCATCTCCTCCGCGTCGTCCGATGAGTGGGCTGAACGGTCAGTTTCGAGGGTCATGCTCTTCACTCCAACACTGGTATCCGAATACACATAAAACTTTCCGTGACAATCTGAATATCTGAACATATTTCTATAACTCGCCGCTCTATGGAAAATTAATGAGTTAAAAAGTGCACAACTGTTGCACTTCGTGATCGGCGATCGGTCGCCGACTGCCTTCCGAGCGTATCGTCGGGTAGCGTTCGTCTCTTACTCGAACGAAAGGGGGGATACAGTGATAGGGGTTGTTCCAACGATATTTGGTATGGTACTAGCTCGCAGGATTCGGATAGGATTACCATAACGACGGCTCTCACCGTCCGCTGGTCGATACCGAATCGAGAACTCAGTATCCGGTCGTTACGCTTCGGCTACTCGGTTGATAATGGACCGATTGTCGATCCAAAACCGTTCCAGCAGGCAAACGACTCTAGTCGAGGTACTCGCCGGCCAGCAGATCGACTCGCTCGCGGGTCTCCTCGGGGATCGCTTCAGAGGGCGTGTTGATCGTTCCCTCGAGGGCGTTCCAGGCCTCGCTCTCGAAGTCCTCGGGCATCGTCCGGATCGCGTGCTCGATGACGGCGTTGATCGACTCCTGGTTGGCCTCGGCGTTCTCGAGGACCTCCTGCAGGGTGACCTCGCTGTCCTCGTTCCAGACGTCGTAGTCCGTGACGCCCGCGACGGTCGCGTAGCTCAGCTCGGCCTCACGGGCCAGTTTCGCCTCCGGGATAGTCGTCATACCGACGATGTCCCACCCCTGGTCGCGGTAGAACTCGCTTTCGGCCCGGGTCGAGTACTGCGGTCCCTCGATGCAGACGTAGGTCCCGTCCTCCGAGACCTCGGCGTCGGTAGCCTCGCGTGCGGAGTCCGCGAGGTGGGCAGCGAGCGCCGGACAGTACGGCTCGGCGAAACTCATGTGGACGACCATCCCGTCGCCGAAGAAGGTCGGCGTTCGGTGTTTCGTCCGATCGTAGATCTGATCCGGAACGACGAGCGTCCGGGGCGGCAGGTCCTCGCGGAGGCTTCCGACGGCGTTCGTCGAGATGACACGATCGACACCGACGGACTTCAGCGCGTAGATGTTCGCCCGGTAGCTGGCCCCCGTCGGCGTGTGCTGGTGGTCTTCGCCGTGTCGCGGGAGGAAGGCGACCTCCTTCCCGCCGAGTTCGCCGAGGGTGACGTCCTCGCTTGGCTCCCCGTAGGGCGTCGAGACCGACTCCGTGGTGACGTTCTCGAGTGGCAGTGCCTCGTAGATACCGCTCCCGCCGATTACTCCGATCGTCATGAAGAACCGTCGAACCGGCGGGGACGTAAACGGTACGATACGAACGAATCGGGGTGACGGTCCGGGGGCGCTCAGTTCCCGTCGCTCGCTCGTGTGTCCCGCGCGGTTTCGTACCGTCGACGTGCGTCCTCGAACAGGACGCGGCCAACGTCGGTCCGGATCCGGGGCTCGGCCGTCGCGAAGAACTCGTCGAGGTGATCGTACTCGCGGAAGGCGTCGTCGGGATCGTCAGTCGGGTCGTACCGTCGCTCGCGTTCGTACCTGACCGCCTGCAGGCACATGTCGACGAGATCCATGTCCTTGACGAACCGCGCGACGTCGTCCTCGCGGCGCTCGTAGCGCTCCCAGAGGGTGCGTAGCTCGTCGCCGAACGGCTCGAGCAGCGCTGCGATCGCCGTTCGCTCGCGGCGTTCTTTCGTCTCCGGATCGACCGTCTCGGCGGTCGAGTCCGCGCGGGTCGGGACGTCGCCGATCTCGGCCTCGGCGAGATCGTGAACGACCGCCATCCGGAGTGCGCGATCGGGATCGATGCCCGCCGCGGGCGCGTAGCACAGACAGAGCAGCGCCACGCCCCAGGAGTGTGCGGCGACCGATTCGGGGTCCTCGACGCCGCGGAGCTGCCATCCCGTCCGGCGTTCGTCTTTGAGCGCGAGCGACCGGAGGACGGCCTCGGTACCGTTCGGAACGCCGGCCGTCCCGTCGCGGTCGGCGTCGTCCACGGTCGGCTACTCGACCAGCGTCCACTCGCCGTGGTCGACCATCTCGACGACTTCACGACGGTCCATCTCTCGCAAGACCTCCTGCAGGCGATCGGGCTGAGCGATCTCCATCTCCATGCGCTCGATGCCGTGGTACTCCGAAAGGTAGTGACGGAGCTCCTCGCTGGTGAACACGTCTTGGTCGGCTCGCTCCATCGCTCCCGAGATCAGGTCGACCATATCCTCGATGAAGTTCCAGGGGTAGACGACCCAGGTCCACTCCCCGAGCCGTTCCCCGATGTAGTCGGGTTCGTACTCGCTGGTCTGGAGGAGCTGGAGCGTCGCGGTGCGGACCTCGTCGGCACCCCGTTCGTCGACGTACTCGTAGGCTCGCTCGATCGAGCCACCCGTGTCGGCGATGTCGTCGATGATGAGGACGTCTTTCCCCTCGACGCTGCCCTCGGGCATCGGGTAACGAACGGTCGGCTCGCCGCTTTTCTCCGCGGTGCCAACGTAGTGTTCCATCTTCAGGCTCGTCAGATCGTCGAGTCCGAGGAAGTCACAGATACAGCGGCCCGCGAACCAGCCGCCACGGGCGAGCGCGACGATGACGTCGGGCTCGAAGTCGTCCCGTCGAACCTCGTCGCTGACGTCGCGACAGAGGCTGTAGATGTAATCCCAGTTCGTTATGGTACAGTCGAAATCGTCCGGTAGGTCGGACATCTGGTGGCCACCTACCCGAAGGAACTCGTCCCGTCCCCATAAGTGGGCCTGAATCGAGCGCCTCGGTGTGGGAAAAACAGCCACACACCTAAGGTAGTTCAGTACGAATGTGTTGTAGGTTCAACTTATGCCCACGACACAGGATTTCGAGTACCTGCTCGAGTGTGAGAACGTAATCGGCGTCGACTACGACGAGGACGCGAAGGAAGTTCGGGTGTTCGTCTCCCGGAAGGTACCGCCCGATACGCTCGAGGACGAGGACGACGTCGAGAAACGCGTTCGCGAGGTCGGCGACACCGAGATCACCGTCGACGTCGTCGACGCCGGCTACGGCGAGGAACGGCAGGGGTTCGATCCGCTGTCGACTCTCGAGCCGGTTCCCGAGGCCGCGGAGGGACGGAGCGACCGCAAACGGCCAGTTCCCGCCGGCGCGAGCGAGGCAAACGCGGCGCTGTCGGCGGGCACCGGTGGTCCCTACCCCGCGCGGGTCACGGGAGACGCCGAGGACGCTGTCTGGGACGAGGCGGTCGAACCCGACGACCTCGTCCGCCTCTCGAACAATCACGTCTACGCGCGCTCGAACGAGGCCGAGCTCGGCGAGTCGATCCTCCAGCCCTCACCCCACGACGGCGGCGACCGGGGCGACGAGGTCGGCGAGCTCGTCGGCTACGTTCCCATCGAGGACGGCGTCCGGGTCGACGTCGCCGCGCGATCCGCCGATCCGGAGCGAGAGTCCGACCGGTATCACGAACTCGACGAGGCGTGGCCGACGGGCGTTCGCCGGGACGGGTACGGCGAACTCCGCGGCGAGGCGCTGACCAAGACGGGACGGACGACGGGGGTCACGAGCGCGACCGTCGAGGCCACGAGCGCGACCGTCGAGGTCGAGTTCGGCGCCGAGCAGGGGACGGTGCGGCTTCGGGATCAGCTGATCACGGACTACATGTCCGAGGGTGGAGACAGCGGCTCGTCGGTCTTCTGCGAGGACGGCGAGCTCGTCGGCCTGCTGTTTGCCGGCTCGTTCCAGCAGACGATCTGTAACCGGATCGAGAACGTCGAGCGCCAGCTCGGAGTCGAGATCCTCCTCGAGGACGACGGAGACGACGAGAACGGGGACGACCCGGGCGACGGATCGGACGTCCCCGTCTACACGACCACCGTCGCGACCGATCTCGAGGTCGACCTCCAGACCGCCGTCCTCGAGCTCGAATCAATCACGTTCGACGAGCGGCCCCGACCGGGGGCGACCGTCGCCGCGACGGTGGTCGTCAAAGCCGACGATCCCGGCGAGTACTGGCTCGAGGCCGGCGGCGACCGCCGGACGTTCGACCTCGGGGACGCCGACCGCGAGCGCGAGATCGACGTCGAGGTTCCGATCCCCGAGGATTCAGGAGCGACCGCCACGGTTTCGCTCCGCGGCGGCGTCCTCGAGTAAGCGGCCGACGGCGGGGACAGTCCGTTCGGCGCGCCAACACCGTCCGAACCGGTGACGGCGATGGTTTGATACCGCGGCCGTTCGAGGCCGACGGTATGGAGACGATTCGGGTCCTGCAGGTCGACGCCTTCACCGACGAACCGCTGACGGGCAACCCCGCCGGCGTCGTCCCCGACGCCGACGGGCTCACCGACGACCAGATGCAGGCGATCGCCCGGGAGCTGGGGCTAAGCGAGACCGCGTTCCTTCGCTCGAGCGACGACGCCGACCGTCGAGTTCGGTACTTCACCCCCACGCAGGAGGTCGACCTCTGTGGCCACGCGACGATCGGCAGCTACGCCCACCTCTGCGACGAGGGGCTCGAGCCGGGGACGACGACCCTCGAGACGAACGTCGGCGTCCTCGAGATCGAGGTCGAGACCGACGGCACCGTCTGGATGACCCAGAACGACCCTCGGATCCGTGAGATCGAGGTCGGCTACGATCGGGTCGCCGACGCGCTCGGTGTCGAGGCGGCTGCCCTCGAGGGTGCCAGCGACGACATCCCGCTGGCGGTCGCCTCGACGGGACTCCCCTTCCTGATCGCCCCGATCACGTACCTCTCGGATCTCGGTGCGGCCGAGCCCGACATGAGCGCGATCGAAGAACTGACCGCCGACGTCGACGCGACCGGGATCTACCTCTTTACGTTCGACACGCTCGAGCGCGAGTCGACGCTGCACGGACGGATGTTCGCTCCCGGTGCGGGCGTCCCCGAGGACCCGGTTACCGGAACCGCAAGCGGCGCCGTCGGCGCGTACCTCGATCGGTTCGGTGCGTTCGACGACGACCTCCCAGAGGAACTGCGTCTCGAACAGGGCCACTACGTCGACCGTCCCGGAACCGTCTCGGTCCGGGTCGACGATCAGGTTCGGATCGGTGGTCGCGGCGTGACGGCTCTCGACGGTAGCCTCGTCGTTCCGGACGCCGAGGACGACGAGATCCTCGAGCCCTAGCCCGCCCATATCCCGGAGTGTTCCACAACTGGTCGCTCTCCTGACGTGCCAAAGTTGCCGTCGAGTCGGCAAACTCATTCGGCTACGAGTTGTGAATCGTGTGTTCCGTTCGCAACCTTCTTTAGCTGGTCGCGTGACGTTCCAGCTACAGATGGCTGTACTCTGGTTGGACGAAATCAGCGCCGGTGACCTCGAGCAGGTCGGCGGCAAGGGAGCTTCTCTGGGCGAGCTCACGGGCGCTGGACTTCCCGTCCCACCTGGATTCGTCGTAACTGCGGGCACCTACCGATCGTTCATCGAGAACGCGAACATCGACGAGGAACTGTTCGAGGCCGTCGACGTCGACGTCGACGACTCGAGCGCGCTCGCCGAGGCGGCCGAACGCGCACAGGACCTCATTCTCGAGACGCCGTTTCCCGACGAGCTTCGCGCGGAGATCCTCGAGTCCTACCGGCAGGTCGGCGAGGACGGCGAGGAGGCGTTCGTCGCCGTCCGCTCCTCGGCGACCGCCGAGGACCTCCCCGACGCCTCCTTCGCGGGGCAACAGGAGACGTTCCTGAACGTCACCGAGTCGGATCTGCTCGATCGCGTTCGGGAGTGTTGGGCCTCGCTGTTTACCCAGCGGGCGATCTACTACCGCCAGGAGAAGGGGTTCGATCACTCCGCGGTCAACATCGCGGTCGTCGTCCAGCAGATGGTCGACGCCGAGAAATCGGGTGTGATGTTCACGAGCCACCCCTCCACGGGCGATCCGACGATGATCATCGAGGCCGCGTGGGGGCTCGGCGAGGCCGTCGTCTCCGGCGCCGTCTCTCCCGACAACTACGTCGTCTCCCGCCAGGACCGCTCGGTCGACGTCACCGTCGCCGAAAAGAAGGTGATGCACGCCAAAGACGAGGAGACCGGCGAAACCCGCGAGATCGACGTGTCGGAGGCAAAACGGAACGCCCGCGTCCTCGCCGACGACGAGATCGATCGGCTCGTCGATCTGGGCGAGCGCGTCGAGGACCACTACGACACGCCCCAGGACGTCGAGTGGGCGATCCTCGATGGAGAGGTCTTCATGCTCCAGTCCCGTCCGATCACGACGATCGACGAGGGCGAAACCGACGTGGCCGGAAGCGGCGAAACCGGCGACATCTCGGCGGGGCTCACCGACGGAAGCGGCGTCCAGACGGCCGACAGCTCCAGGAGCGACTCCCGATCGGGGTCGGACGGTGCCGGCGACGTGCTAGTCGACGGGCTGGGCTCGAGCCCCGGCCGGGTCAGCGGCGCGGCTCAGATCGTCACCAAGCTCGACGAGCTCGACAAGGTCGGCGAGGGCGACATCATCGTCACCGAGATGACGATGCCCGACATGGTGCCCGCGATGAAACGCGCCGCGGGGATCATCACCGACGAGGGCGGGATGACCAGCCACGCAGCCATCGTCTCCCGCGAACTCGGCGTCCCTGCGATCGTCGGTACGACCAACGCCACTAGCGTCCTCGAGGACGGCCAGGTCGTCACCCTCGACGGCGACAAGGGCTCCGTCCTCGAGGGCGATACGGTCTCTCCCGAGGAGGAGGCCGAACCTGTCGAGGAGGTGCGCCCGCAGTCCCCCGTCAAGCCGATGACCGCGACCGAGGTCAAGGTCAACGTCTCGATTCCGGAGGCCGCCGAACGTGCTGCCGCAACCGGAGCCGACGGCGTCGGACTCCTGCGAACGGAGCACATGATCCTCTCGCTGAACCAGACGCCCGCGAAGTTCATCGAGGAGAACGGCGAGGACGCCTACATCCAGGAGCTCGTCCAGGGGGTCCGGGGCGTCGCCGACGAGTTCTACCCCCGACCCGTCCGGGTCCGGACGCTTGACGCCCCGACAGACGAGTTCCGCCAGCTCGAGGGCGGCGACGACGAACCCCACGAGCACAACCCGATGCTGGGCTACCGTGGCATCCGCCGCTCGCTCGACCGACCCGACGTCTTCGGTCACGAGCTCGAGGCGTTCCGCCGGCTCTACGAGATGGGCTACGACAACGTCGAGATCATGTTCCCGCTGGTCAACGACGCCGAGGACGTCTACCGGACCAAACAGCTGATGACCGAGGCGGGGATCGATCCCGAGAAGCGAACCTGGGGCGTGATGATCGAGACGCCCGCCTCCGCGCTTGCCGTCGAGGAGATGGCCGACGCCGGAATCGACTTCGCCTCCTTCGGGACCAACGACCTCACCCAGTACACGCTCGCGGTCGATCGCAACAACGAGCACGTCGCCGACCGCTTCGACGAGCTGCATCCCTCGGTACTCCGGTTGATCGGCGACGTCATCGAGACCTGCCGCGAACACGACGTCGACACGAGCATCTGCGGTCAGGCCGGCTCGAAGCCGGAGATGGTCCAGTTCCTCGTTAACGAAGGCGTAAGCTCGATCTCGGCGAACATCGACGCCGTTCGCGACGTCCAACACGAGGTCAAACGCGTCGAACAGAAACTGCTGCTCGATTCGGTGCGGTAAACTACCCTCCCCTACTCCCTCAGCGCATACGCGCCCTGTAGCGCTCCCGGTGGAGCCCGACCCTCGAAGACGGCCGTTCGGAAAGAACGCAACTACTAAGCGGCTGACCCGACTGCTGAGTGATATGCAAGCGGAGCCGCAGGCGTTCGACCGGGTTCTCTCGTCGATGTGTACGAAGCCGCACCCGGATGCACGCGATGCGGCCGAACGGTTTCTCGCGACGAACCCCGGCGATCCCGCCACCTACCAGCGGGTTGCCGAGCTCGAGGACGAGGCCGTCGCCCTGCTGGGCGAGGTCGCGGGCCTCGACGATCCCGCCGGCTACGTCGCAAGCGGCGGGACGGAGGCGAACATCCAGGCGGTTCGGATCGCCCGCGAGCGAACCGACTCGCCGCGGCCGAACGTCGTCGTGCCCGAGTCGTGTCACTTCAGCTTCCGGAAGGCCGCCGACGTCCTCGAGGTCGAGCTGCGGGTCGTGCCGACCGACGACGACCACCGCGCAGATCTCACGGCGGTTCGGGCAAGCGTCGACTCCGACACCGCCCTGGTCGCCGGCGTCGCCGGAACCACGGAGTACGGGCGCGTCGACCCGATCCCCGAACTCGGCGAGATCGCCGACTCGGTCGGGGCGACGCTCCACGTCGACGCCGCCTGGGGCGGCTTCGCCCTCCCCTTTACGGACTACGAGTGGCACTTCGGCCACGCGCCGGTCGACACGATGGCGATCGACCCCCACAAGATGGGCCAGGCCGCGGTTCCAGCGGGCGGACTGCTCGCACGCTCCGAATCGCTGCTCGATGAGCTCGCCGTCGATACGCCCTATCTCGAGTCGACCTCCCAGGCGACGCTGACGGGTACCCGGTCGGGCGCGGGCGTCGCAAGCGCCGTCGCGGCGATGCGGACGCTGTGGCCCGAGGGATACCGCGAGCAGTATGCCCGCTCGCAGCGCAACGCCGAGTGGCTGGCCGACGCCCTGGAGAAGCGCGGGTACGATGTCGTCGATCCGACGCTCCCGCTGGTCGCCGCGACGGTTCCCCGACCCACGTTCGAGGCGCTCCGGGCGGAGGGATGGCGCCTCTCCCGGACCGCGACGGGAGAGCTCCGGGTCGTCTGTATGCCCCACGTCACCCGGGAGATGCTGGCGTCGTTCGTCGCCGATCTGGATCGGCTCGAAGTGCGTGCGAGCGTCCCCGTCGTCGGCGACGACTGATGGACCGACTCGACGGTGTCACGCTCGTCGGCGTCCTCGTCCTCGTCGCGTCCTCGGCGCTGCTAGAAGGTGCCGTCGTCGCGGCGATGCTCGGTGGGTTCCTCCTGTCGCTGTCGACCTGGCGGCTCCACGGGGGTCGGCCCTGGGAGGCGCTTGCCTGGTTGGCGTGGGTCGTCACCGCCGTCTCAGTGGTTTTGCCCCTCGGAAGCGTGGCGTTTGCCGTCGTCTTCTTCGGATCCATGCTCGTCGGTCTCGGATTGCTGTTCGGCAGTCGAACCGATCTGTTGCCGGACGTCTGGACCATGGAGACAGCGCCGGGAGAGTGACTCGAGCGAGTTCGCGGTAGGTTTTTGGCGGCTCCGGGAGTATGCCCGAGTAGGATGACGGCGACCGCTGCGTACCAGGCTCGTTCTATGCGGATGCAGCGCTAGCGCCGTCCGGGAGGAGAGCCGCGAACCGCCGGTCATACGGTCGTCGCGCGGACTCGAAACCCGGCTACCCGTTCCGACGCCCGACGGATCGTCCCGTTCGAACGATCGACCGAAACCGGCGGGTTTTACGCCCGCCACCGACAGATCACAGATATGAGCAACGACGACTTTCCGACGGACAGTCCCGCGGTCGTGACCTGCGGGTTGCCCTACGCGAACGGCGACCTCCATATCGGTCACCTGCGGGGATACATCGGCGCGGACGCGTTCTCGCGCGCGCTCGAGACGCTCGGCCAGGAGACCGCGTACGTCTCCGGCTCGGACATGCACGGCACGCCCGTCGCGGTCAACGCCGAGCAGGCGGGCGTCGACCCCGCGGAGTTCGCGCTGGAGTGGCACAAGCAGTACGAGGAGACGTTCCCGAAGTTCAACGTCGAGTTCGACAACTACGGTCACACCCACGACGAGACCAACACCGAACTCACCACGGAGATCGTCCGCACCCTGGACGAGGAGGGGTACGTCTACGAGAAGGAGATCCAGGTCGCCTACGATCCCGACGCCGACCAGTACCTGCCCGACCGCTACGTCCAGGGGACCTGCCCGTACTGTGGCGCAAAGGCCCGCGGCGACGAGTGTGACGAGGGCTGTCAGCGCCACCTCGAACCCGGCGAGATCGAGGACCCGACGAGCACGATCACCGGTAACGACGCCGAGTACCGCGAGCGCACCCACAAGTTCTTCCGGGTCTCGGAGTTTTCCGACTACCTCACCCAGTTCCTCGACGGCCTCGAGGGAACCTCGAACGCCCGCAACCAGCCCCGCCAGTGGATCGAAGAGGGGCTCCAGGACTGGTGTCTCACCCGCGACATGGAGTGGGGGATCGACTACCCCGGCGACGAGGAGGAAGACATCGTCCTCTACGTCTGGGTCGACGCGCCCGTCGAGTACATCTCGAGTACGAAACAGTACAGCGAGCGAGTCGGGCCCGAGGAGTACGACTGGGAGCGCGTCTGGAAGGACGACGGTGAGATCGTCCACGTCATCGGCCGGGACATCATCCAGCACCACACGATCTTCTGGCCCGCGATGCTCGAGGGTGCCGACTACAACGCGCCCCGCGCAGTCGCCGCGACCGGTTTTATCACGATCAACGGGAAGGGGCTCTCGACGAGCCGCAACCGTGCGGTCTGGGCCGAGGAGTATCTGGAAGAAGGGTTCCACCCGGACCTGCTGCGGTACTACCTGACGACGACGGGCGGACTCCAGCAGGACGTCGACTTCTCCTGGGACGCCTTCCAGGAGAAGGTAAACGGCGAGCTCGTCGGTACGGTCGGAAACTTCTGGTACCGCTCGCTGCTCTTTGCCTACCGGAACTTCGAGGGGACCCCGGACGCGGACGTCTCCGAGGAGGTCCGGGAGCGCATCGAGGGTGCGATCGGCGACGTCCGCGAGGGGGTCAACGACTACTCGCTGCGAGACATCGGACAGGCCGCCACGCAGTTAGCGCAGTTCGGCAACGAGTACATCCAGCGCAACGAGCCCTGGAAGCTCACCAACGACGACCCCGAGCGCGCTCAGCAAGTGATCCGCGACTGCGTCCAGATCGCCAAGGCCGTCGCCGTCCTGTTCGAGCCGATCACGCCCGGGAAGTCCCAGCAGCTCTGGGAGCAGATCGGCGAGGACGGCGCGATTGCCGACGCCCACCTCGAGGACGCCCTCGAGGCCCCGCCCCGGAACTTCGCGGAGCCCGGTGAGCTCTTCGAGAAGATCGAGGACGACCGCGTCGACGAGCTAAACGAGAAGCTCGAGGAGCGCGTGGCTGCGGCCGGCGACGATGGGGACGAGGAAACCGAAAGCGACGACACCGATTCGGACGAATCCACGGACATGGCAGATACAGACACCGACGCCCTCGAGCCGTTGCTCGAGGACCGTATCGGGTTCGAGGAGTTCCAGGAGCTCGACATCCGCGTCGGGCGGATCGAGGCGGCCGAGGGGATCGAGGGCGCCGACGACCTCGCGCGACTCGAGGTCGACATCGGCTTCGAGACCCGCCAGGTCGTCGCAGGAATCAAGCAACTGCACGACCTCGAGGAGCTGCCCGGCGAGAACTGTATCCTGCTGGCGAACATGGAGCCCGCCGAGCTGTTCGGCGTCGAGTCGAACGGGATGGTCCTGGCTGCCGGCGAGCAGGCGGACCTGCTGACGACTCACGGCGATAGCGAGATCGGCGAGAAAGTTCGATAGCCCGCCGACGCTCTCGACGGCTGCTGTGTCCGCCGACGACCGCGCTGTGGCGTCGGTCCGTCCCTGTTCGCGGACCGATCAGCACCTTCCTGTCGGTGAGTATCGATCCCGCTCTCGCTGGTCGATCACAGTCCGGAAAGCGACGGTCATGTTCCGACGCAGCGATTCACCGTTCCGATTCAGACCTCGTCGACGAGGTCCGCGAAGTCGTCGGTATCCTTCAGCGCCATCGTCTGTGCGTCGAGTCCGTGGCGGTGTAGCGTCAGCGCGGCCTTGAACGCCGCCTCCTGATCGGGCGCCTCGAAGATGACCAGGAAGTCGTGCTCGCCCAGCATCGCGTAGGAGTCCTCGAGCGTGGTGTCGTGTTCCTCGAACTCCGTCCTGATCTCCCCCCAGATCGAGGCGAGTTCCTGCATGTTCTGGACGTCCCGATCGGTGAGCTCTACGACGGACGCGAAGGTAGGCATACCTGGAACGAGGCATGAGAGCCGGAAAACCGTTCCCGTGGCATATGATGGGGCGACTGTAAACTCGGGACCGAGTAAACCAAGCAGTTTTTTGACGGTGCTCGCGCTAGCAGACGGCATGAGAAACGCGAAGATCGTCTGTACTCTGGGTCCGGCCTCGGACGACCGGGGAACGATCGCGTCGCTCGCCGACGCAGGGATGTCCGTCGCACGGCTGAACGCGAGCCACGGCAGCCTCGAGGACCGGGCGACGCTGATCGACCGCGTGCGTGCAGTTGACGAGCAAAGCGACGACCCGGTCGCCGTCATGCTCGACATGAAGGGGCCGGAGGTCCGGACCGCACCGCTTCCGGACGACGAAACCGTCACCCTCGAGACCGGCTCCGAGATCGAGTTCGTCGAGGGCGAGGACGCCTCGCCCGACCGGGTCGGACTCTCCCTACCCATCGAGGAAGTCGAGGCGGGAGATCGCATCTTGCTCGACGACGGGCTGATCGAGACGACCGTCCTCGAGCGCTCGGCGGGCGTCGTTCGGGCCCGCGTCGACACCGGCGGTGAGCTCGGCGGCCGCAAGGGCGTCAACGTTCCCGGCGTCGACCTCGATCTCGACATCGTCACCGACTCCGACCGGAAGGACCTCGAGCTCGGCGCCGAGAAGGAAGTCGACTTCGTCGCGGCGAGTTTCGTCCGCGACGCCGAGGACGTCTACGAGGTCAGCGAAGTCCTCGAGGAGCTCGGTGCCGAGGATGTGCCGATCATCTCGAAGATCGAGCGGGCGGGTGCCGTCGAGAATCTAGACGAGATCATCGACGCCTCGTATGGAATCATGGTCGCCCGGGGGGATCTGGGCGTCGAGTGTCCGATGGAGGACGTCCCGATGATCCAGAAACGGATCATCCGCAAGTGCCACGAGGCGGGCTCGCCAGTCATCACGGCGACGGAGATGCTCGACTCGATGGTCCACGCCCGTCGGCCGACCCGTGCGGAGGCCTCCGACGTCGCAAACGCCGTGCTGGACGGCACGGACGGAGTCATGCTCTCGGCGGAGACGGCGATCGGCGACCACCCGACCGAGGTCGTCGACGCCATGGACAGCATCGTCCGCGAGGTCGAGAACTCCGAGGAGTACGCCGAAACGCTCGAGCAACGCGTCCCGACCGCGGGCGAGGCCCGGACGGACGCGCTGGCCCGGTCCGCGCGGTACATGGCTCGGGACGTCGGTGCCGACGCGATCGTCGCTGCGACCGAGTCCGGCTACACGGCGCTGAAGACGGCGAAGTACCGACCGGGGGTTCCGGTGGTCGCCTCGACGCCGAACGACGACGTTCGGCGTCGGCTCGCGCTCTCGTGGGGCGTGACGCCGCTGTACGCCCGCGTCTCCGACCAGGGGGCCGACGCCGTCGTCGAGAAGGCGGTCCAGGCGGCGCTCGACGCCGGCGTCGCCGACAGCGGTGACACCGTCGTCGTCCTCTGTGGGATGATGACCGACCTCGAGGGGGCCAACACGACGAACATGATGAAGGTCCACGTCGCGGCCGACGCGTTGACGACGGGTCGAGTCGTCGTCGAGGGGCGAACGACCGGACCGATCGCGCGTCTCCACAGCGGCGACCTCTCGACGATCCCCGACGGCGCGATCGTCGCCCTCGAGTCGGAGTTCGACGACGAGTTCGAGGGCGACCTCGACCGGCTCGGCGGAATCGTCAACGCCCAGCGGGGGATGACCGGGTATCCGGCGCTGGTTGCCAGGGAGATGGACGTGCCGATGATCAGCGGCGCCGACGTCGACGAGCTCGAGGACGGGGCGACCGTCACGCTCGACGCCGAGCGCGGCGTCGTCTACGGCGGCTCCATCGGCGATCGAACCGAACGGAACTGACCGCGTCGACCGCGGGTTTTTGACCGCGGCCACACAAGACGTCGGTATGGCAGGCGACGCCTCCGGTGATCGGCACGAGGGAGACGACGGGACGCGGGAGCGGTCGGCGAGCGGTTCGGCCGACGAGCACACGACGGTTCGGAACGTCCGCGACACCGCTCGCGCGACCGACGACGACCGGATCCCGATCGATCTCTCGAGCTACGACGCCGGCGCCGGAGCCGACGGAACGACCGAAACCGAGGACGAAGAAGACGACCCCTACGCGCCCGAGCCGAGCTCGACGCCGATCCATCCGGGGACCCCCTCCCTCGAGAGCGCCGTGTTCGTCCTGCTCGGCGCGGTCGCGATGTTGCTCGTGATCGCCCGCGTGGTCTCGCTCGTCTTCTGACCGACCCGATCCACCCCCGGGCCCACTAAACATTTAATCGCGGCGAGACCTTACGGTCGGACATGATCGAAGTTCTCTTCGAGAACGTGCCCCTCGTGTTGCTGGCGACGGGCCTCGTGTTGATGGGGCTCGAGGCGCTGTCGCCCGGGGCACACCTCATCGTCATCGGCGTCGCGCTCGCCGGGGCCGGACTGCTCGGGCTGTTGCTCCCGCTACCGGGCGGGCTGTTCGTGCTGGCGGCGCTTACCCTCGTTATCGGGATCGCCGCGACCTACGTCTACCGAGAGTTCGACTTCTACGGCGGGAAGGGGACACAACAGACGTCCGACTCGTCGTCGCTGGCCGGGACGACCGGGTACGCGACCGAGACGATCACCAACCGGGGCGGCGAGGTCAAACTCGACGAGGGCGGGTTCGCCCCCTACTACAGCGCCCGCACCGCCAGCGGTAGCATCGAGGAGGGCGAAGAGATCATCGTCCTCGATCCCGGCGGCGGGAACGTCCTGACCGTCGAGTCCCTCGACGCGCTCGGCGAGGACGAGATCGACCGCGCGCTCGCCAGGGAATCCACGACGCCGGAAGAGCCCGACGACTCGAGCACCGACGACTCGATTCGCGAACCCGAAACCGAGAAGTCCGACTGATCGATCGGGACATGTTGACTGGGGGAACGTTTTTCCCCTCACCGCCGTAAGATCGACGTATGGCGATCGAACTACTCCCACTGCAAACCGGCGGTGCATTGCTGTTTCTCGGTGCGCTCGTCCTCGTGGTCGTCGTCGCCGCGCTACTCAGCGCGATCGAGATCGTCGACGCCTACGAGAAACGAGCACTGACCGTCTTCGGCGAGTACCGCAAGCTGCTCGAACCCGGGATCAACTGGGTCCCGCCGTTCGTCTCGAACACCTATCGGTTCGATATGCGAACCCAGACCTTGGACGTCCCCCGGCAGGAGGCGATCACCCGGGACAACTCCCCGGTGACCGCCGACGCCGTCGTCTACATCAAGGTGATGGACGCCAAGAAGGCCTTCCTCGAGGTCGACGACTACAAGAAGGCCGTCTCGAACCTCGCCCAGACCACCCTGCGTGCGGTGCTTGGTGACATGGAGCTGGACGACACGCTGAACAAGCGCCAGGAGATCAACGCCAAGATCCGCAAGGAGCTGGACGAACCCACCGACGAGTGGGGGATCCGCGTCGAGAGCGTGGAGGTCCGGGAGGTCAACCCCTCCAAGGACGTCCAGCGCGCGATGGAACAACAGACCTCTGCCGAACGGAAGCGCCGTGCGATGATCCTCGAGGCGCAGGGTGAACGCCGCAGCGCCGTCGAGAAGGCGGAAGGTGACAAGCAAAGCGAGATCATCCGTGCCCAGGGAGAAAAGCAGAGCCAGATCCTGGAGGCCCAGGGTGACTCGATTTCGACGGTCCTGCGGGCAAAATCCGCCGAATCGATGGGCGAACGCGCCATCATCGATCAGGGAATGGAGACGCTCGAACAGATCGGCCAGAGCGAGTCGACGACGTTCGTCATGCCCCAGGAACTGACCTCGATGGTCGGCCGCTACGGCAAACACCTCTCGGGCAGCGACGTCAAAGAGGACGGCGACCAGCTCGAGAGCCTCGAGTTCTCCGAGGAGACCCGCGAGCTGATCGGCCTCGACGACATCGCCGAGATCATCGGCGAGATCGATCAGGAAGCCGAGATGGACGTCGAGGCGATGGAACAGGAGGCCCAGGCGATCAAAGAGGGCGAGGACCCGGCCGAGATCACGGATCCGGACGAAGTGATCGAGGAGATGGACCAGGAGTTCCAGCAGACCGACGGCGGGACGCCGGAGGCGACGGACGATACTGACACGTCCGCGACGGCGGACGCCGACGCCGCGACCGACGACACGAACGCGAACTAACTGGCTCGCCGCGGCGGAATTTCACCCGTTCTCGCATTAGCTATCAGTATAACGGAAACACTTTTAGAGTGTCAACTCACTGGTGGGCGTATGTCTCCGCTTTTCGTGACGACGGCTGCCGGACTGGCGATCGGCGCGCTGTTGATCGTGCTAGTGCCGATCGTGTTGCGAAGCAGTATCGTCGTCGTCGACGCCTACGAAAAGAAAGCCCTGACCGTCCTCGGCGAGTACCGCAAGCTGCTCGAGCCCGGAATCAACGTGGTCCCGCCGTTCGTCTCGAACACCTACAGCTACGATATGCGGACCCAGACCGTCGACGTTCCCCGCCAGGAGGCGATCACGAGGGACAACTCACCGGTAACTGCCGACGCCGTCATCTACATGAAGGTAACGGACGCAAAGAGGGCCTTCCTGGAGGTCGACGACTACGAGGGAGCCGTCTCGAACCTCGCCCAGACCACCCTGCGGGCCATCATCGGTGATATGGAGCTGGACGATACGCTCAACAGGCGCCAGGAGATCAACGCCAGGATCCGCCAGGAGCTCGACGAACCCACCGACGAGTGGGGGATCCGGATCGAGTCGGTCGAAGTCCGGGAGGTCAACCCTTCGAAGGACGTCCAGCAGTCGATGGAGAAACAGACCTCCGCCGAGCGACGGCGGCGAGCGATGATCCTCGAGGCCCAGGGCGAGCGCCGCAGCGCCGTCGAGGCGGCCGAGGGTGACAAACAGAGCGAGATCATCCGCGCCCAGGGCCAGAAGCAGAGCCAGATTCTGGAGGCCCAGGGTGACGCCATCTCGACCGTGCTGCGGGCTCGTTCGGCCGAATCGATGGGCGAGCGCGCGGTCATCGACAGGGGGATGGACACCCTGGCCGAGATCGGGCAAAGCGAGTCGACCACCTTCGTCATGCCCCAGGAGCTCACGTCGATGGTCGGCCGGTACGGCACCCACCTCTCGGGCAGCGACGTCGCCGAGGACGGCGACCAGCTCGAGAGCCTCGAGTTCGACGAGGAGACCCGCGAGCTGATCGGTCTCGACGACATCAGCGAGATCATCGGCGAGATCGACGCGGAGATCGAATCCGATTCCGAGCTCGACATCGAGGCGGAGCCGGATACGGACGAACCGATCGAACCCGCCACAAACACCGACTGACGGCCCGGAGCGGCCGATCCTACTGGGCGAGACGGAGCGAAACCTGTTTTACCGCGGATCACATTACGGACGGTAGACGTTATGACACCGTCCAAAGGGGTCGACGACGACAAACGCTCGACCCTCCGCCGGTTCGCCGCGCTCGGAGCCGCCGCGCCGGTGGCCGGACTCTCGGAGTCCGCGAGCGCCGACACCGGCGAGAGCGACGCCCGCGACGCGATCACGGGCTATCTCTCGACGACCCCCGGAGCGCACTTCTCGAAGATCCGGGACGACCTGCAGCTCGGCACCGGCGAGACCCAACATCACCTCCGTCAGCTCGAAGAGCAGGGTGTCGTCGAGCGCTACCGCGACGGCGACTACAAGCGGTTCGTGCCGGCCGACCGGTTCGACGACTTCGAGAAGCGCGCGCTTGGATACCTCCGCCGGGACACCCCGCGAGGGATGCTGATCGAACTCCTGCTGGTCCCGGAGTCGACGGCCGGCGACCTGGCGGACTCGCTCGGCGTCTCGGCGCCGACGGTGAGCAAGTACGCCGGCGAACTCGAGAACGCCGGCTTGCTCTCCCGCGAGGACGGGTACGCCGTCGAACGACCCGAGACCGTCCTCGTGTTGGCGGTCCGACACGCCGACTCCTTCGGCAACCGCGCGCGGCGGCTGGCGCGAAACGCCGATCAGTACGTCGCCTACGACGGGTAGCGAGATCGCTCCCCCCATCGTTTTCGAAAAAAGCGTGACTCGAGAGCGACGACCGATCAGAGACAGGTGACCTTCCAGGTCGTGCTCGAGGAGTAGCCCCACTTCTCGATCTCGATCCCCGAGTCGGCCCCCTGTAGCGCGGTGATGTTCGAGCCGACCTCCTTGGCCGTCATCCCCAGCTCCTGGCCGATGACGCGGGACTTGAAGTACGTCTTCGTCGCCGCGTGTTCGCGCAGGTACCGGAGGATCCGGCGCTGTTTGCTCGTGAGGTCGGTTGCCGTTGCGGTGCTCATACGAGCGCAGACGACGGGAACGCTCTTAGGGGGTTTGGTACGGGTAGTTAACTCCCTGCCGGCATGCGATTCTTCGCGGGAGTAAGACGAGAATACCGGGGGCGAAACGGGGTGTTGGTACGGCCGGTTAATCGGTCCGAACCGGCGACTGTCCGCGAAAGGAGTGATTAGCGACCGGCCTCCGACGCGTACTCGGAGGATAGCAGCGCTCCGACGCTGCAGGCGACCGCCTCGCCGAGGGCAGCGGTGCGGTCGGTGAGTCCGCCGGTGAGCGCGCCGGCGGCCCCGTCGGTCTCGGCGACCCCCTTCCGCCCGAGGACGTCGTCCATCACCGGGCCGAGCTCCTCGCCGTCCTCGATCCGGCGCGCGACCGACTCGGGAAGCCGCAGCGTCGGCCCGCCGCCCCGCTCGAGTCGGTTGCCGTCGGTCGCCGCGCTCCACATGATCAGCGAGAGCCCGGGGACGTCCTCGATCCGGGCGACGCCGCCTTCGAGACCGATCCCGTACTCGGCGTCGGCGTTCTCGAGGGCACGTTTCGCCCGGTTCTCGGCGCCCGTGACGGTTTCGGCGATCGACCGGGGCTGTTCGGAGACATCGGAGTCGACCGCGACCGGGATAACCGTCGGCTCGTACCGCGCGAGGGTTCGCTCGACCGCTTCGACCTTGACCGGGTTCGTGCTCCCGACTGCGACGTCCATACCGTCCTTTCGGATCCGGCCCGTTTGGAACTCTCGTTTCGTTTCGAGTCGTGAGTTCGGTCCTACACGGATTTTGACGAAAAACCCCGTCTCGGCCCCGAAAACGGGGGCGATTCCGAAACCATTAACTCCGGTGTCTCGCAACCAGGTAGGTAACAACTCCGTCCGGATTCTGCACGCGACCCAGCCGGGCAGTAGTCGCCACCATGACTAACGCATCACCGAACACGAGAGTCCGACGTAGCGAACACGAAACCAACGAGGAGACGACCGAGAGCGAGGACAGCGACGTCGTCTGTCCCGAGTGTGCCGGCCAGCTCGTCGTCGACGACGAGCACGGCGAGACCGTCTGTGAGGATTGTGGCCTCGTCGTCGAGGAAGACTCCGTCGACCGAGGACCCGAGTGGCGCGCCTTCGACGCCACCGAGAAAAACGAGAAGTCCCGCGTCGGCGCGCCGACGACGAACACGATGCACGACAAGGGGCTGTCGACGAACATCGACTGGCGCAACAAGGACGCCTACGGCAACTCGCTGGGCTCGCGCCAGCGCGAGAAGATGCAGCGCCTGCGCAAGTGGAACGAGCGGTTCCGCACCCGCGACTCCAAGGAACGCAACCTCAAGCAGGCGCTTGGCGAGATCGACCGCATGGCGTCGGCGCTGGGGCTGCCGACGAACGTTCGCGAGACTGCAAGCGTGATCTACCGGCGGGCTCTCGAGGAGGACCTGCTGCCCGGTCGATCGATCGAGGGCGTCTCGACGGCCTGCGTCTACGCCGCCGCCCGACAGGCCGGCGTTCCGCGCTCGCTCGACGAGATCGCCGACGTCTCCCGCGTCGAGAAAAACGAGATCGCCCGCACCTACCGCTACGTCGTCCGCGAGCTCGGTCTCGAGGTCCAGCCCGCCGACCCCGAGAGCTACGTCCCCCGTTTCGCGTCGGGACTCGAACTCTCCGACGAGGCCGAACACCGCGCGCGCGGACTGCTCCAGAACGCCAAGGAGAAAGGCGTTCACTCGGGGAAGTCGCCCGTCGGCCTCGCGGCCGCCGCAGTGTACGCCGCTGCACTGCTCACCAACGAGAAGACGACCCAGGCCGCGGTGAGCGATGTCGCCGACATCTCCGAAGTTACCATCCGGAATCGGTACCACGAGCTGCTCGAGGCCGAGGAAACCCTCGGGATGGCCTGAGTCGTCGGAACGACACCGTTTTTCGCCGCCCCGTTCTCACAATCGGCTATGGGCATCGATTTCGACTCGTTCACGCTTACGGCTGCGACCGCCGATCTCGCCGACGCCGACGAGCCGACGGCTCGCGAGCACGCCGACGCTGTCGAGTTTCGGATGGACCTGACCGACGACCCCCTCGAGTGCCTCGAGGGCTACGACGCTTCTCTCCCGATCATCGCGACCAACCGCGCCGCCTGGGAGGGCGGCGAGTGGGATGGTACTGACGAAGATCGGCTCGAGGTTCTTTCGGCGGCGACCGCGTTCGACGCCGTCGGCGCGATCGACGTCGAACTCGAGTCGATCCTCGCAGGTGAGGCAGAGGACGTCCTCGAGACCGCCCGCGAGCGTGACGTCTCGATCGTCGCGTCGAGCCACGACTTCGAGGGGACGCCGTCTCGGGGCGAGATGGTCTCGACGCTGACCGAGGCGGGCAAGTACGCCGACGTCGCGAAACTGGCCGTCACCGCGGAATCGAAAGCCGACACGATCGCGTTGCTGTCGGCGACCGAGCAGCTCGCGTACCACGGCGACAGGGTGGCGACGATGGCGATGGGCGAACTCGGCCGCCACACGCGGGCCGTGGCGCCGGTGTACGGCTCGAAGATCGGCTACGCGCCCGTCGATCCCACCGAGGCGACGGCGCCGGGCCAGTACGACCTCGAGACGCTCTCGAGGCTCGTGGCCGATCTCGACGGACCGACAGCGGAGAACTAAGCGGGCGGAGCTCGCTGCTTACGAGAGGCGGCGCTTCCAGCGCTCGAGCAGCGTCGTCCCGGAGCCGTCGGACGCCGCTCGATCGTCACCGATCAGATTCCGGTCGAGAACGCGCGCGAGGCGACGACCGTCCGCAGTCAACCCGACGCGTCCGCGTCCTCTGTCATATCGGATGAACCCCCCGTCCCGAAGCGTCCCCAGGTGGATCTGAATGATCGCCTTGTCGTCCGTCTGGCTCCGCTTGAACGCCACGAAGGAACGGTTAAACAGCCGAACAGTATCGGGTGAGCGCTAGCAGTGTGGTTCGACGACCCCGTACGGGAGGGGCGCGACCGGGCCCGGTAGAGCGGTCATACATATCTCTCTGAGGACCCAAACGAGCGTATGACGGGGGATACGCCGCTCGAGCGGGCCACCCGCTGGGAGCATGCCGACGAGAGCAGGTGTATCCCGTGTACTGTCCTCAGCCTGGCAATCGCAGCGGTGGCGGCGGTCGTCGTCGGCGTCGCCGTTCCGAGCGCCGGTATCGTGCTGTTCGTCGTCGCCGTGACCTGTGATGAATGTAGCGATCGGGTCCTCGAGTTCGGGGTCTGAGCCGTCATCGTACCGGTCGCGGCCCTGTGGCTGTCCTCGCGGGGCGACGGTGGCGGGGCTGCGGAGTACGATGACGCGGTCGACGCGGCGCCCGACCGAGTCGAACAACAGGAGCCGGGGATGGACCGCTGACCGCGCGACGCTGTCCCGTGCTCGCGCTGGTGGTCGCCCCCGCGTTCGTGGGTGGCTATCAAACGGTCGCACTGCTCTCAGCGTCCGGGGACGCAACTGGAACGTTCGCAACTGGGTCGGAGTCCGGCGATGAGGTTTCGGGGGTCGACACCGCTCTACAGAGATACAGCGAGAGTGCCTCGGGGCTTGACCCCGGGGAGAATCGCGTAAGCTATATGACGCATCCCACCGTATTGACGAGAACAGTTGCGACGTGGATTAAAGACCGTAATCCGAAGCAACTGCGCGCAGTTGCGAGGAATGCGACACCTCTCAAAACCCGCGTCCTTGACGTGGTGAGACGGGTGTTGTCGGGTCGTGGTGGAGCGACCGACCCCCACGGACGCACCGAGCGTTCGGGTGTTAATTCCAACCGACCCATTTCGGGAAGGTCGAGGGGAATTAAATTCGCCTGCGCCCACCCGTCCGTTTCTGGACGGCATGGGCAAAACGGTGAAGCCTCGGGGCTTGTCCCCGAGGTACTTCACCGAGCGAGCTTCCCGAGAAAAACGAGACCGATAGCAACGAGACCGAAGCGACCGACACGGTCACGACGAGTGGGGGTGGCGAGGACCTCAAGCCGATCCACGACGAGGAAAAACTCTCGACACTGACGGGAACGAACTCGAGACAAACGTCTGATATAGAGCAGAATTATAAAGTAGCGAGGGGCAACCGGACGTTGATAGTCCTACTCGTTCAGTTCGTCATCTGGAACTTCCTTGTTTGCCTCAGCGTCGTCCGGTGCGAGGTCTCTTGCAGCAGCCTCGTGATCACCGCCTTCCGGATTGTCCTCTCCAACAGCAACGATGATCATATCATTGACTAACTGTGCAGGATCGCTAGAATCGACTCCGAACGTATTGGTGAGCAACCCAACGTCCTCGTATTCGCCCACTTCAAGTGTCGTGGCCCAAAGCGGCGATGTGGTGCCACCGTTGAAGAGCCCGACGTTGCCCGTTTTTGGACCCACCAGGAAGACAAACACGTGGATTGTTTGCTTCCCCTGGTTACGAATCCTGAAGAGGTCCTTGAAGATGGTAACTGAATTGGAGTTGACCCCAGTGCCACCACCCTCCGTCTCATTGTCCTCGTCCATCCGGATTCGGAGATGGCCCTCATCTTCGTCAACGTAACTACTGTTAGGGCTGTCAGGAACCTCTTTGAGGCCGAGGTATGCATTTGCGTCATTAACGGCCCGAACACTCATCTCACGTGTAGACGTGACCGAACTGAACGCGCCCGTGCCGACAAGCGCACTTGCTCCGATAGCTGTACTCCCCGCACCGATCAGGAATTTACGTCGTTCCATCGTGATTCACCGTTATTGCGCGCTCGAGCCGCCGACCGCCCGTCGCTCGCCATCGTGGCGTCGTCTTCGAGCGCAGGCATTCTCCCCATGGACAGCACCCCCCTTTTGTATACACTGGCAGCAGATTCGGCATACCGGGCCTGTAGAGCGGTAGTAGTGTCGTGCAGGAGTCTCGTCGAAAAGTACGGGCGGTCAGGAGGTCTATAGCCGGGACGTACAGAGGCGAGTGGGGCGACCTGCAGTCCGGATCGGTCGCGTCCTCGCTCGAGCAAACTACCACAGGCTCTCCATGAAGGGCTGTTAACAACAATTGTGACTAACAGGTAGGTCCGATTGATGCAGCTTGAGCAGCACTCTCGAGCGTGCGACGGCCCGCGATCGAAGAACGAGCTATCCGAACCGTCGGCACGTCACGAGGACGCGAACACGGACAACGAGCGACCCCACTCCTCGATCTCCTGTTTCCCGTCACTCGAGCGAAGTAAGCAAAAGAGGACCGTCGCTACGAGCCGGAGTCGTCGCTGTCGTCCTCGAGGGCGTCTCCCCCCTCTCCCGATCCGTCACCGATCACCGTCGGCTCCTCGGCTTCCTGCGCGTCGGGTTCGAGGACTCGGTCCTCGTCCTCGCTCTCTTCATCCTCCAGCCCCTCGGGCGCGTACACGTACAGCGAGTCGTCGTCGAGGACGTAGTACCGCCCGTCGCGCTCGTCCTCGATCACGCGCCGATCGCAGTCGACGGCGACGTCGACGAGGTCCTCGAGGGTCGCGATCTCGATCCGCGAGCGCTCGCGGACGTCGGCCGGAAGCCGTCCTCGCGAGATCCAGTCGTCGAACGCCTCGCGCTTGTAGCGGGCGTCGATGCGCTCGAGTTCAGCCGCCGAGGGCGCGAGGGTCCCCTTTCGGCGGGCGACCCCGAGGACCCCGAGGGCCGCGACCGAGCAGATCCCGAGCAGGGCAAGGACAACAGAACTGAGCCCGCTAAAGCCAGAGCTCCCCGCAACCGCGACCGCTTCGGTTCGTTCCTCGGTCCGTTCCTCGGCCGCGGGCGCCTCGACCGTGTAGGTCGTGTCGTCGGGCTCGACGACCAGCTCGTAGCTGTCGACGCGATCGACCGACTCGCCGTCGATCGTCCCCTCGATCGCCATCTGCACCTCGACGACCGTCTCGAGCTCGCCCACGGATTCGTTGAGATCCTCCTGGATCTCCTCGGCCTCCGCAGCCGTTTCGGGCACGTCGACGCTGAACGACGTCGCCTGCTCCTCACCAGGCGCGAGGGACTCGGTCTCCTCCTGGGCGGTCGTCTCGTTGACCGCCCAGTGCTCGACGCGGTCGTCCTCGTCGTCTACGTCCTCGACCGAGCGGATCACGCGGTCGGCCTTGAGGACGACCGCGACGTCGCCGTCGGGCGCGTCGTACGCGTACGTGAAGGTCGCCTCGAGCTCGGGTGCGACCTCGGCGAAGTACATCGAGCGATCCGAGAGCTCGGTGCCGACCGGGAACACCTCGTTTTCGGCCTGGACGGTCGCGCTATGGTCGAAGCCGCCAGTCGTCGACCACGCCTCGACCGTTCGTTGTTCGAACTCCTCGTCACTATCGTCGGCGACCGCGCCGTAGGCGCCCCACCCCCCGAGCAGGGCGAGTGCGAGCAGGGCGACGACCACCACGACGAACCACTCGTCGAGCGCGGTGCGAAGCCGCACGCGCCGTCGGTCACTGATCACGGTCGATCCCCTCTCCGTTCGGATTGCTGTATCGATATCGGAACATGATTCTCAGTCGTTCAGACCACCCGGGGAACGCGATCTCGCTCGCGAACGCGTCCTGATCGTACCGGTGCCGATCAGGAGAGCCAGCGGCGCGACAATTATCCCCGTCAGCACCGCCGTCACCGACGCCATCGCCGCCCAGGGGTGGATCGCGTGCAGGGTCGCGATTATCGGCTCAGGCAACACCGCGAAGTACGTGCGTTCGCTCACGGACCGGAGGTAGTACCCCGTCTCGGGCGGCGCGGTGTAGGCGACGGCCGCCGTCGCGTTCTCGCCGTAGCCGAGCGTCGTCCGCTCGTCGACGGCGACCCCCTCGCTCGCCGGTTCGACGATCGTCACGGTCGGCAGGACGCCGCCGTTGTACAGCTCGTACTCGTGGCTCTCGGTCTCGCCCATCGGAATCACGTCGGGGCGATCGGAGTCGAACTCCGCGCTCACGATCCCCGTCTCGGTCGTCCCCGACATCGCGACCATCGTCGCCAGCGAGACGACGATCAGCAGCGCGGCCAGCCCGAGGACGAGCGTCCGCGCGTCGTACACGTCCTCGCGCGAGCGCTCCCGGTTGCGCTCGCGGGTCGCACCGCTCCATCGCTCGAGCGCGAGCGAGACACCGAGGACGACTAGGCCGAACGCGAGCAACAGAGACGACAGCCCCTGCGTGCCGAGTACGGCAGTCGTCCCGAGCGTCGACGCCAGCCACCGCTGGCTCGACTCGAGGCCGTTCTCGACGCCCATTACCGCCGTCCCGAGGTGCGGGATCGTCACTGGCTCGCCGTTCACCTGATGCGCCGTCGCGGCGACCTGGCCGTCGGTGACGACGGGTTCGCCGGAGTCCTGATCGGTAAACGGGTTCGCGTCGCCCTGGGTGACGTAGCCCTGCTCGGTAACCTCGACGACCCGGTGGGTCGTGAGTCCGCCGCCCTCGATCTCCTGGGCGTCGAAGACGATCACGTCGCCCTCCTCGGCCGGGCCGGCGACGGCAGACGGAACCGCGACGAAGCCGTCGCCGGTCTCGATCGTCGGCTCCATACTCCCCGTTTCGACGTAGCTGAGCGCGATCGGGATCCCGAGGACGTGTCCCGCGACGATCGCGAGCAACGCGAGCGCGGCGACGCCGATCGCGACGAGCGTGACGACACGCATCGGTCCCCCCTGCTGTCCTGTTCCCATCGTTCCCCTCGTCCGTCCGAACGCCCACAGCCGAGCGATCGGCCGTCCGGAATCGACCACACTCCGTCGGCCCCTTACTATAGGCACGTTAGGGAACGTCTGGCATCGTCTGCAGGTCGACAAGACGACCCTGAAGCGTCCCGACAGCGTCGCGAGGGTCGTCAAGGCAGCCTTGAACTGTAGTGGCAGTGTCAAACGGACCGACAAGTAGTGCCAGAACGTCGCTTCTATTCCTTCCACTAGAACTATCGGTGACGTGCTTCTATAGGCTTAGAAGCGCTTTTGACGGGTATCTGGAAAGAGTAGTATCCGTCGAGTGATAGCTACACTGTCAATAATAAAAACCATCGGTAGAGACGTGAGATGTACCTCGCGCTCACCGGGGGGTGGCGTCGGAGGTGGAAGGGGGATCAGAATGAGTGTCAGCAAGCTAGACGAGGAGGAGCTCGAGCCGGAGGAACTGAATCGAGACGAGGTCTTCGAGATGTTGAGCAACCAGCGCCGGCGCTGGGTGTTGCACTACCTGAAACAACAGAACGAGGACCGTGTCGACCTCCGATCGCTCGTCGACTCGGTGTCGTCCTGGGAGTACGAGACGCCTGCAGACGAACTCCCGTGGAAGAAACGCAAGCGCGTGTACACGTCACTGCGCCAGTCACACCTGCCACGGCTCGACGAGTCCGGCGTCATCGAGTACGACCGCAACCGCGGCGAGGTCGCGCTTACCAACGAGGCACGGAAGCTGCAGCTGTACCTCGAGTACGTTCCCGAAGACGACATTCCCTGGAGCCACTGCTATCTCGGTCTATCGGGGGTCAGCGCCGCCATCACGGCGCTGGCGTGGTATCCGGTGTACCCGATCGGGGAGCTCTCGGCCGTCGCGCTCGGCGCGTTGGTCACCGCGATGTTCGGCCTCTCGGCGGTCGTCCACACCTACCACTCGCGGCGGAACCGGATCGGCCACCAGGGGCCGCCGAAACGATGAGCGCGCGAGTCGGAGTCGGGCTGATCGTCGTCGCGATCGCACTGCTGATCACCGCAAGCGCCGGTGCGAGCGTCGCCTCGGTGGAGCGCCCACTCTCCGTGGAGGTCGTCGATGGTGACGAGGCGGGCGTCGCCGTCGAGGCCGTCGAGGCTGAACTGCTCGACAACGCCGGATCGGAGACCGCAGCCGAAAGGGCGGACGAGAACGCGACGGATGCGGCGCCACCACTGGGCGAACGAGAGCTGCTGGTCGTCACGAACCAGCTCGGCGAGGAGATCACAGTAACGGAGATCGAGGTTCCGGACGGAATCGACCAAGAGGACGCGTCGGGCTGGGTCGGCACCGAGATCGAGACCGGCGAAAACGCCACCCTCGAGGGAACGGTCGACTGCAGCGAGCTCGAGCCGGTGCCGGAGGTGTCCGTCGAACTCTCCGGGAGCGACGTCACGATCTCTCAGACAGTCGAACTCGCAGTGACGTGTCCGTCCGAATCGGTCTGACGAGAAACCGGAATGTTAACGGCGACAGTTCCCAACTGAACGGACGTACAATGACTTGGATCCGCGCGCTCGCGGCTGCCGGACTCTCCGTCCTCCTTCCCGGCGCGGGCCACGTATTTATCCGTGATTGGGTTCGTGGTCTCGCCTTTGGCGGTATCTTTCTCGCGTCGCTGGCGATCTTCCTCCCGCCGACCGACCAGATCATGGCCGCTGACTCGGTCACCGGAATGATCGGCGTCGTCACGACCGAAACCGACACGATAAGTCAGTTTGTCGTCTCGTTTATCGTCCTCTTCGCCGCGATCGACGCGACGTTTCGCTCGATGGGGTTCCCGCCGGGCTCGACCAACGGCGCCGATCAGGATGGCCCGAGCTGTCCCGAGTGTGGGAAACCGCTCGACGAGGACCTCACGTTCTGTCACTGGTGTACGACTCGACTCGAACCGGCCGAGCCCGAAGAAGAGGAACCGACGAACACGTGACGTCGGGCCGGGGCGTTACTTCTCGATAATACTTTCCTCGACGGCTTCCCCGAAGTGCCGCGCCGTGTCCTCGTAGTACAACAGGAGCTCGTCGCCGGCCTCGAGCTCGGTCACCGCCTTCCGCCCCTCGCTCGTGGGTACCTTGATCGTCTCGGCGTTCTGGAGCAGGGTCTCGACGCGATCGCCGTCCGCGGTCTCTAAGGCGATCCGGAACATCGGTCGCTGCTCGATTTTGACGCGGCCGACGATCGCCTCGCGGGTGTTGCCGTCGGTGTCGACGACCTGGACCTCGTCGCCGCTCTGTAGCTCCGAGAGGTACTTCGTGCCGCCGTCGGGCGTGCGGACGTAGGCGTGGACTGCGCCCGCGTTGACCCGGAACGGACGGGAGGCGACGTACGGCGATTCGGCGGTCTCGGCGTGGACGAAGACGAGCCCGCGGGCCATCGAGCCGACGAGCATCCCCTCGTCGTGTTCGAGCAGGGAGCCGGTGTCGACACAGACCCGGTCGGCGCTGCCGATCTGCTCGATATCGAGGACGTCGGCGTACTCCAGCTCCAGGGACTCGCGTTCGGCCTCGTCGCGCACCTCGACGGTACGGCGGATCTCGTCGGGGTCGTCCGAATCCAGCAACACGGCGTCGGCGCCGAGCTCAAGGGTCTCGAAGGCGGTTCTGGCCTCGTCGGCGGAGGTGACCCCCGCGACGAGTTCGGTCTCGTCGCCGATGCGTGCGATCAGGTTCTCCAGCGGGATGATCGTCCAGTCCTCGCCGACGACGATCGTGTGGTCGGCCTCCTGGGCGGCCGACTCGGCGAAGGCCTCGTACTCCTTTCCGAGGATGCGGACGTACGCGCCCCGATCCAGCTCGCCCTCGCGGCGCAGCGTCGAGAGATCGGCCGAGCCCGAGAGGTCGCCCGGAAGATCGATCGTTCCGTCACCCTCGCCGTCCTTGCCGACGACGACGGCGTCGGGTTCGGCGGTCGACTCCGGCTCCGATTCGGTCTCGGCCTCGTCGACGACGTCGACGTCGTCGACGTCGTCGACCAGCGTGACGTCCCCGTCGGTGCGAAACGCCGCGACGTTGATCTCGCCGAGTTCGCGGACGCGTTCGACGTCGTCCTCGTCGACCAGTACCCAGTCCGCGCCCGCCTCGAGCGCGGCCGTGATCCGTGCGCGGCGGGCGTCCCAGTCGCCGACGGCGTCGTCGGCTTTGACCCAGACAGCTCTCGTCATAGCTCGAGTCTCGAAGGGGAGTGGCTTGAACGTGGCGAATCCGACAGCAGTCGTGGGGATCGAAACTCCGCGTACGACACCAACTGTCACGTGCCACCATCTGTCGTGGTACGAAACGTTCAGAACGATCGACCCCGTACGAGGAGTCAGATGGCTGCCTACGACGCGATCTGTTTCGATCTCGACAGCACCCTCTGCGAGCCCACGCAGGATCCGGACGTCGTCCTCGAGCGGGCCTTCGAGGACGTCGACCGCGATCCCTTCTGTACGCCTGCCGATCTCCGCGCGGCCGTTCCCGAGGTGCCGACCGTTCAGACTGCCGAGCAGTTCTACACGGAGCTGTTCAAAGCAGTCGCCGAACGGACCGACGCCGACTCCGCACTCGCACCCGATCTGGCACAGCGGTATCTCGAGGTGCAGGATCCGACCGCCGTCCGGTTTCGCCCCGGCGCCGAGGACGCCCTCGAGTACGCCCGTGCCCGCGGACGGGTAGGACTCATTACGAACGGTGGCCGGAAGACCCAGATCCAGAAGCTGCGGGCACTCGGAATCGCGGACGCCTTCGACGTTCGGGTGTACACGGATCCGAACGCCGGCGTCTACCCGAAACCCGACGCCGCGCCGTTCGAGCGGGCGCTGGGCGCGCTCGAGACCAGCCCCGAGCGGGCGATCCACGTCGGCGACTCCCTGCGGGCCGACGTCGCGGGCGCCAACGCGATGGGGCTCGACTCGGCGTGGATCGATCCCGGGCGCGACGACGTCGCCCGCGAACACGAGCCGACCTACGAGCTCGACACGCTCGAGCGCCTCGAGTCGATCGTCTGATCGCGACTACGCCTCGGGCAGTAGATCGGTGTGGACGACCGCGCGATACCGGCTGTCGGTCGTCTCGCCGAGTCGAGCCAGTAGGGCGGCGACGGCGGGCATCGACTCCGGGAGTTCGAACTCGTCGTACCGCTCGTCGCGGTCCGTGCAGCGTTTGACGAACGCGCGGATCGCCTCGAACTCGGCCTGCTGGACGTAGACGACTCCGATCCCGTCGTCGTCCTCGGGAACCTGCTCGCGCCAGGTCTCCAGGACGCGTTCGACCGTCCCGCGGGCCTCCCGCTCCCGGTCGGCGACGGCGGTCGCGTCGGGACCGTCGCCGTCGAACAGCTCGTCGAATGTATCCTGGAGCTCGTCGGCGTTGTCGGCAAGCGACGGCGCCGCCTCGTCGGCCGCGAGCAGCGCTTCGAGCGCCTCGAGCTCGATCCGTCGGACGGCGACGGGGTAGACGAACTCGTGGTTCTCCTCGGGCAGCTTGTAGGAGTGGCCCTCGATTCCCTGTTGGCCCTCGCCCGACCGACCGAACATCAGATCGAGTAATCCCATGGCTGGACCTGTACTCGGTCTCCGGATAAGTGTTCCGCGCTCCGCTCACCAATCCTTGCCGAGCGCGGCCTTCGCGCCGCCGTACCCGCTCGCGGCGTTCCAGGTTCGGCCGCTGTCCGTGTGCTCGACCTCGAGGACGTCCCCGCAGTCGCCACACCGGTACCGGTCTGGCGCCTTCACCGGCTTCGACGCGCGATGACGCGTCGCCGTCCACGCGCAGTCGTCCGCGAGACAGCGGAGCACGTACCGGGGCTCGGTGAACGACCGACAGCGACGCGGCGCCTCGAGCCGGGCCGCAAGCTCGAGAAACCGCTCGCCGTGGCCCGACTCGCCGGTGCGCTGGAACTGCAGGGCGTGGACGAGCTCGTGGCGCACGCCCGCCGCGAACTCGGCCCACTCGTAGCGCTCGTAGGCCCGGCGGGCGAGGACGATCGTCGCCACCTCGCGATCTGCGTCCCACCGACACAGCCCCGCGCGGCGACGCGCCCGTCCCGACACCGCCCACTCGAGCGCGTCGAACTCGAGGGCGAGGTCGTGGTCGTCGATCACCTCGCGGGCGTGGATCCGCGCCCGGGCGCGGATCTCGTCGTCGATTGTCAGTGACTCCTCGATCACGGCTCGACGGACGACCCCCCGTTCCGAAACGGTTTCGACGCGCCGCCGGCAGGCCTTTTCCCCCACGCTGCGATCCTCGACCATGAGCAAACTCTCGCTGCCGACGCCGCGTCCCCTCGATCCGAACGACCCCGTCCGCCTCGCGGGGCTCGTCCTCGTCGCAGTTGCCGAACCGCCCCTTGACGAGCGCCGGCCCTGGATCGAGCGCGCCGCGATCGCCGACGCGCTGACCGTTCCGGGCGCCGACGCGCCGCTCTATCTCACCGACGACGGGATCGCGATTGCGACCACCGGAATCGGGAAAAGCGACGCCGCGACGACGACGGCCGCATTGCTCGCGACCCCCGGGCTCGACCTCGAGTCGGCGTACGTCCTCTCGGCGGGGATCGCCGGCGGTCCGCCGAACGGGGCCCCGCTGGGGTCGGTCGTCCTCGCGGACGCGGTCGTCGACTGGGATCGCAAACACCGCTGGGACGGCAGCGATGCTCCGGGCGAGCGGATCGACACCCTCGCCTACCGCCCGCGGGACTACGTCCACCACCTTGCCGATCGCGTCCTCGAGCCCGCGCTGGCAGCCGCCGAGGAGACGCCCCTCGAGGACGACCCCGAGGTCCGGGCCTACCGGGAGCGGTACCCGACGTCGCCCGACGCCGAGCCGACCGTCGCGGTCGGAACGACCGTCTGTGGCGACGAGTTCTGGCACGGCCCGCGACGCGCCGAGGAAGTGGCGTGGCTCTGTGACGCCTACGGCGTCGGTCCCTACGCGACGACCCAGATGGAAGACGCCGCGACGGCGACCGCCCTCGAGCGGTTCGGCCTGCTCGATCGGTACCTGAGTGTGCGTGCGGTCGCGAACTACGACCGTCCGGCACCGGGCCAGTCCGCTGCGGAGAGCTTCGACGGCACCGACGCCAGCCTCGCGCTGGCGATAGAGAACGCCGAGCGCGTCGGATCGACGGTTCTCGAAAAACTGCTCGAGACGGATCCGCTCGGGATCCGTCCGTAATCGGAACGCGGTCAGGCGCGCCGGGGTTCGGTCGCGCCAGCGACGTCCTCGTCGAGACGACGGCCGCCGTAGGCGACGGCGACCATCGAGAGCCCGGTCGTCAGGAGACTGATCCCGACGAGCAGTCCGATCGCCCAGGCCGCGTCGGCGGGGAAGCCGGCCCAGAGCAGCCCAGCGAGGACGATCGACGCCACTCCGCTGGCCGCGATCCACCCTCGTCCGCTGCCGTCGCTCATCCGCAGGCTCGCCGCGAGCTCCGCGATCCCCTCGACGAGCAGGTAGGCGGTTGCCAGGATCGTCAGACTCAGCAGTCCGACGATCGGATCCGCGAGGATGACGATCCCGGCGACGGCCGAGACGGCCGCCAGGGCCAGCTGCCAGAGCGACCCCCGCCAGCCGCGTGCGGTGAACGCGTGTCCGGCGTGGACGACTGCGCCGACGAGCAACAACGCGCCCACGAGGACGCCCATCGCGATTCCGGTCGCGAACGGAAGGGTCATCGCGAGCAGTCCGAGCAGTGCAACGACACCCCCCGCGAGGGCGAGCGTTCGCCAGTTGCGTCGCAGGGAGAACGCATCGGGTTCGGTGGAAGTTTCGGTTTCGCTCATACCGCTACTGAGTAGGCGCCGCGAGGAGATAGCGGTTGTTCACGAGCTGACAGTAACTCCGAAAACCGGACCGGTCGGCGCGTGAGAGGGTCGAGCGCAAGCGAGACGGACGACCGATCAGACCTCGAGTGCCAGCCCCGACTCGGTCAGCGCCTCGTCGACCGAGAGATCGTCGTGGACGATCCCTGCGACGGCCGTCGCGATCGCCTCTGGGTCCTCGTGCTGGAAGATCGAGCGCCCCATCGAGATCCCGTCGCCGCCGGCGTCCATGGCGCCCCGGACCATCTCGAGAGTGTTTCGGTCGGTGCCTCGCGAGCCGCCGGCGATGACGACCGGGAGGCGGGTCGACTCGACGACGTGTTTGAAGCTGTCAGCGTCGCCGCTGTAGCCCGTCTTGACGACGTCGGCGCCGACCTCCTCGGCGAGGCGGACGGCGTGGCCGAGCGACTCGGGGTCGGCCGAGTCGATTCCCGGACCGCGGGCGTAGGCCATCGCGAGGACGGGGATACCGAACCGGTCGGCCTTCGCAGTGATCTCCGCGAGCTGGCTGGTCTGATCGGGCTCGTAGTCCGAGCCGACGTTGATGTGGAAGGAGACGGCGTCGGCGCCGACGCGGATCGCCTCCTCGACGGTGCCGGTTACCCGTTTGTCCTGCTCGTCTGGGCCGATCGTCGTCGACCCGTTGAGGTGGACGATGTACCCCTTGCCGTTCTTGTTGTCGTGGACCCGCGGGGCGATCCCCTTCTGGGTGAGGACGGCGTCGGCGCCGCCGCGTGTCACGCCGTCGATCGTCGATTCGATGTCTTTCAGCCCCTGGACGGCACCCATCGTGATGCCGTGGTCCATCGGGACGATTACGTACGATCCGTCTGTACCGATCCGCTCGAGTCGTGCCTCGGTGCCTGTAGTCATTGCGAGTGTCTAGCAATCAGGTGGTTATGGCTGTTCTGGTTCCGGTACATCTACCCCGGCGCCGCGGACCGCGCCGCGTTTGAGCTCTGCCGCTTTGGCCTCGAGGGCGTCGGCCGCGGGGACGTCGCCCTCGCCGTGTTCGGCAATAATGTCGACGAGCGCGCTGCCGACGATGACGCCGTCGGCGCCGGCCTCGACGATCTCGGCCGCGTGGTCGCCCTCGCTGACGCCGAAGCCGACCGCCTTGGGCACGTCGTACTCCTCGAGTCGCGCGAGGCTGTCGTGGGTGGCGTTCGAGACGTCCGCGCGCGCGCCAGTCGTGCCGAGACGAGCCTGGACGTACGCGAAGCCCGAGATTTGGGACATAATCCGATCAAGGCGCTCGCCCTCGGTCGTCGGCGCGACGATGAAGACGAGGTCGAGCCCGTGGTCGTCACAGGCCGATCGCAGCGGGCCGGCCTCTTCCGCGGGCAGGTCGGGGACGATGATTCCGGAGAGCCCGACCTCGGCGGCGCGCTCGACGAACGGCCGAACGTCGGCTTCGTTCCGCGGTTTTGCCGCGTCACCTTCCGAGGCGCGTTGCGCCTCGCTTGGCCCATACTGGAGCAGCATGTTGTAGTAGGTCATCACCAGCAGCGGCGCCTCGGTCTCGAGGTCCTCGACCAGCTCGAAGAAGCCCTCGGGGGTCGTCCCTGCCTCGAGCGCGCGGTTGATTGCCGCCTGGATCGTCGGCCCCTCGGCGATCGGCTCCGAGAACGGCAGCCCCAGCTCGATCAGGTCCGCGCCACCACGGTCCAGGGCCTCGACGTACTCTTTGGTGTCCTCGAGCGAGGGATCGCCCGCGGTGATGTACGTGATCAGGGCGGGATGGTTCTCGCGGATGGCGTCCTCGATCTCGCTCACCGGTCGAACACCTCCACGTCCGGCGCGGCCTCGAGATCGCGCTTCTCGGTCTCCTCGAGGACGGTTTCGAGATCCTTGTCGCCCCGGCCGGAGACGTTGACGACGACGAGCTCGCCGAGCTCCTCGTGGTTCGCGTCTCGCGGCTTCGCCGCTCGATCATCCGCGGCGGGGCCCGCCGCGCGCTCCAGGTACCCGAGGGCGTGGGAGGACTCGAGCGCTGGGATGATCCCCTCGAGGTTCGAGAGGCGGTGGAAGCCGTTCAGCGCCGCCTCGTCGGGGACGCTGACGGGCGTCACCCGTCCGGTGGCGACGAGATGGGAGAGTTCGGGGCCGACACCGGCGTAGTCCAGTCCCGCGCTGACGCTGTGGGATTCGACGATCTGGCCCTCCGTACTCTGGAGCAGCTTGGTCATCGCGCCGTGGAGCACGCCGTCGGTCCCCGTCGACAGCGTCGCGGAGTTCGGCGCGACGCCCTCTGCCTCGTCGATCTCGAGGCTCGAGCCGCCCGCCTCGACGGCGACGAGGTCGACGTCGTCGTCGGGCACGAACTCGTGAAAGGCCCCGATGGTGTTCGACCCCCCGCCCGCACACGCGAGGACGCTGTCGGGGAGCTGGCCCGCCTGCTCGCGGATCTGCTCGCGGGCCTCGCGACCGATCACCGACTGGAACTCCCGAACCAGCTTCGGGAAGGGGTGGGGACCGACGATCGAGCCGATCACGTAGTGGGTTCGCTCGACGGTCGTCGCCCAGTCGCGCATCGTCTCGTTGATCGCCTCCTTCAGGGTGCCGCTGCCGGCGTCGACGGGATTTACGTCGGCGCCGTTCATTCGCATCCGGTAGACGTTCGGGCGCTGGCGGTTGATGTCGGTTCGGCCCATGTAGATCTCGCAGGGCATATCGAGGTGGGCCGCGGCCATCGCCGTCGCGGTGCCGTGCTGGCCGGCCCCGGTCTCGGCGACGATCCGTTCTTTGCCCATGTACTTGGCCAGCAGGACCTGCCCCAGCGCGTTGTTGAGCTTGTGAGCGCCGCCGTGGACCAGATCCTCGCGCTTGAGGTAGATCTCGCGGTCGTAGCGCTCGCTGAGCCGATCCGCGCGCTGCAGTGGGGTCGGTCGGCCGCCGAAGTCCCGCATCCGCTCGCGGAACTCGTCCATGAAGCCGTCCTCGTTCTCGAGGACGTAGCGTTCGAAGGCGTCCTCGAGCTCCTGGAGGGCAGGCATCAGCGCCTCGGGGACGTACTGGCCGCCGTACTCGCCGAACGTCGCCTCGCTGTCTCGGTCGCGGTTTCGTTCCGGTTTACTCATTGTGTTGTCTCCGTCAGTCGTCGCACGTTCTCGGTCACGTCGCTCTCCTCGCCGTGGTCCATGATCGCGCTGCCGACGAGCAAGGCGTCGGCGCCCGCCGCACGCATCCGCCGGACGTCCGCCGGCGAGGAGACGCCGCTTTCGGCGATCACGGTCACGTCGTCTGGCACGTGGGGCGCCACGGACTCGAACGTTCCGAGATCGACCTCGAGGCGCGCGAGATCCCGGTTGTTGATCCCGACGATCTCGGCGCCGGCCGCGAGGGCGTCCTCGAGCTCGTCGCGATCGTGAACCTCCACGAGCGGCTGGAACCCTCGCTCGCGGGCGGCGGTTACCAGCTTCTCCAGATCGTCCACGAACCGCGCGATGAGCAGGAGGAGGTCGGCCTCGACAGCGTCTAGCTGGGCCTCGCGGAGCAGGAAGTCCTTCCGCAACACGGGGACGTCGACGGCCTGTCGGATCCGTCGCAGGGCCTCGGGGGAGCCCCCGAAGTGGTCGGGTTCGGTCAGCACCGAGATCGCCGCCGCGCCGCCCGCGACCATCGCCTCGGCCAGCTCGACCGGGTCGTCCGCGCGTGTGCCCTCGGCGGTCGGGCTCGTCGGCTTTACCTCCGCGACGATCGGCACGCGGCCCTCGCGCTCCGCCCGGGCCAGCGCGTCGGGCAGCGATCGCGCGTCGACCGACACCCGCTCCCGGCCGTCGGTCGAGCGCTCCCGCGCGGCCGCGAGGATCTCCCGGACCGCGGAGTCGAGCTCCGTTTGAGAGGTCATTATTGTACATCGACGTACTGTTGTGTACATAAGACTTGCGTCCGTGGCGTCCGACCGACCGGCGAATATTCAAGCCCGTCGCCCGTATCGCCGTCCATGGAGGATGTCACCGACGCCGGGATCTACGCGCGGGAGTCGTCGTACCTCGACCGATACGTGCAGGTCGGCGTCGCGGGCGGACGGGTGTTGCGTGTCACGTTCCCCGAGACGCCCGAGGACGACGCCGAGGACGCCCACCCCGTCCTCGATCGGATCTTCGAATATCTCGACGGGCTCGAGGAGATCGCGTTCGACGACGTCCAGGTCGCGATGACGATGCCGACCGACCAGCGCGCGGTGCTCGAGGGGGTTCGGGAGATCCCGTACGGCGACCAGGTCGACGTCCGGACCCTGACACGGATGACTCCGGAGCTCGATCACGAGGACGATGCGGATCTGACGCTGGTCCGGACGGCGCTCGACAGCAACCCCGCACCGATTCTCGTCCCGGACCATCGGGTCCGCGACGGACCGAGCGCCGCGCCCCCGCCGATCGAGCAGAAGCTGCGCTCGCTCGAGGGGCTGTAGCAGTAGTTGGTACTACGTATTTTTATCAGAACGAGGAACTCGGATCGGCTGAATCGTTACGTAGAGCGTACTTAGCTATCGTCAGACAGTTCATCCTTTTTAGTGAAGAGAAGTATCGCTATTACCGCTCCGAAAACTGCATGAGACAGTCTAAGAGTGTTGGTATCGACCGTATCCGAAAACTGGGTTAACACGATTACGAAGGCAGTTCCATAGAGGACACACGGAACAATGAGATATACTGTGAGCGCCCTACTTCGTTCCATACCACTAGTTTTCATATGCTTATTCATGTACTCTTCGACAAGAGATATGTTTACTCTACTGATTGGTTCGTGGGCCACTATATGTAGCGGCTGTCGCTCTTGAGTACAATTGCGCTTGAAATGAACAGGCGTTACGCAGAGATGCCCACGTACCTTTTTCTCGTCGGGTTCGATCGCGTGGCTCGCTCACCACTCCTCCAAAAATCTACGCTAAAAAACCGCTCGCTCCCGATGGTCGCTCGCGGGTGCCGTACTTGAACCGCACCGCAGCGTTACCTGTTCCGCCTGTATGTGACACTGATGTCACAAAACATTCCGTGGGAATAATTCGTACTACTCTCTACTGGGATACCTAGCTGTTCCAGGCCGCGTAGATGTAGCACCCGATACCGGCATAGACCAGCAGCGTGCTCGCCAGATCGACGACCACCAGCCCGCTGGCCAGGTGCGCGAACTGGAGCACCCCGCCCGCGATCAGACAGACCGCCGCAGCCATCACCACCGACCGCGTCTTCTCGGCCTCCCCGTAGAGGATCGCGCCGATCCCGACCGCGATCACGCCGAAGGCAAACTCCGTCGCGAGCATCGCCAGCGCGTCCTCGGCGAAGGTGGCGTACGCGAACAGCGCGAAGTAAAGCAGGATTCCGTAGACGATCAACCGCCGCATCGACGCCGAGAGCTCGATCGTATCGCTCATACCCGACCCCAGCGGCCGGGGACCCTTAGCTTTCGAGGGTTCGGGCCCACTCGAGCTCGATCCCCTCGTGGACGACGAACTCGAAGGCATTGATCAGGTAGTGGGCAACGACGACCACCAGGAAGCTCCCGGTTACGATAAAGACCGCCGCCAGCACGAATCCGAGCAGTCCGGTGACGACGACGCCGACGTCGCCCTGCATCCCGTGACCGAGCGCGAACGCGACCGAGGACGCCACCGCGAGCAGCCACGGCGAGACTCCGAACCCGACCGAGAGCGCGCCGATCAGCGCCGCCCGAAACAGAAGCTCCTCGAAGACGGCGATCAGCGGGAGCACGCCTCCGAGCAGGGCGACCCACCCCCGCCCCGTGTCGGGTGCGAGCAGCTCCCGGAGCTGTTCGTCGTGGTCAAACCCCAGTCGCGTCGCGAGCGCGGCGCCGACCTCGTTGGCGAGATAGAGGACGATCCCGACTGCGGTGCCGACGATCAGCCCCGTTTCGAGGTACGCCCGCGAGAACTCGATCCCGAGCGCGTCGGCCGGCACGCCGGTGTAGACGACGGCACCCACCAACACGAGCGCGAACAGCCCCTGGGAAACCGCGACGTTGGCAAGCACCGCCCCCGTGGTCAACGCGTCGGGATCGATGCCGTCCTCGCGCGTCTGCGGACGCCGCTGTCTGTTCGGCTCGGTCGCGTCGGGTGCGACGTTCTCGTCGGGGTCGATCCCGCGGCGATCGGCTGCCGGCTCCGGCGCTGTCGGTGCGGTGTTCGTCGTCGCGGGTTCGCCTTCGGCGTCACGCTCGACGGCGTCGTCACGTTCACGCTCGGCGACCGACGTGTCGTCCGCGTCGCTGGAGTCGTCGGTGACGTCCTCGAGATCGATCTCGTCGAACGCGGACTGCGTGAAATGCGAGAGAACGAGAAGGACGATGAGGACGACGCCCGTGATCGCCGCGAACGCCGTCCAGCTGGTCATCTACTGGGGACTCGGGTTCGAGCCGCTGGCCGAGCCGACGGCCTGCTGGTCGAACGCCGATCCGGTGATCGACTTGAGCCGATCGACCAGCGAGTCCTTCTTGGGTTCGCCCATCAGGGCGACGTCCAGAACCTCGCTGATGTTCGAACAGGGGATGATCTCGATCATCTCGTCGTACTCGTCTTCGATCATCACGTCCTGCTCGTTCGCCTTGGGGATGATGACCTTGGTGCAGCCAGCCTTGGCGGCGGCCTCGATCTTGTGGGTGACGCCGCCGACCGGGAGGACGTCGCCCCGAACCGACAGCGACCCGGTCATCGCGACCGACTGGTCGACCGGAATGTCCTCCAGGGCGGAGATGACGGCCGTCGCCACCGTGATGGAGGCGGAGTCGCCGTCGACGCCCTGCTGACCGGCCTGGACGAACTGGATGTGGACGTCCTTCTCCGAGAGGTTGACGTCGGAGAACTTCTTGATGATCGCCGAGACGTTCTGGACCGACTCTTCGGCCATCTCCTGGAGTTTACCGGTGGCGATCACCTGGCCCTGGCCCTGGGCGGGTGCGATCTCGGCCATCACGGGGAGCATGATCCCCGAGTCCTCGCCCATGACCGCGAGGCCGTTGACGCGTCCCTCCATGCCGTCGTGAGTGACCTGGAGCTCGTAGTCCTTGCGCCGTTCGATGTAGTCGTCGGCGAGCTGTTGCTCGATCGAGCGCGAGCGGCCCTTCGCCTCGAGGACGTCCTCTCGGGTCGTGTGCTCGGCGTCCTCGGCTCGGGCGATGTCGCCGGCGACCCGAACCAGTCCGCCGAGGCTCCGGAACTCGAGGGTGAGATGCTCCTTGCGGCCCGCGCGGCGCTTGGCCTCGAGGATGACTTCCTGGACGGCCTCGCGGGTGAAGTGGGGGAGCCGCCCGTCGCGGTCGACCTCCTGGGCGATAAACCGGGCGTACTTCCGGCGCATCTCGGGGGTGTCCTCGATAGTGTCGTCCATGTACACCTCGTACCCGTACCCCTTGATCCGCGAGCGCAGGGCGGGGTGCATGTTCTCCATCGCGTCGAGGTTCCCCGCAGCGATCATGACGAAGTCACAGGGGACGGGCTCGGTCTGGACCATCGCGCCCGAGGAGCGCTCGGACTGGCCCGTAATGGAGAACTCGCCCTCCTGGATCGCCGTCATCAGCTTCTGCTGGGTGCGGACGTCGAGCGTGTTGATCTCGTCGACGAACAGCACGCCCTTGTTGGCCTTGTGGATGCCGCCGGGCTCGACCCGGTCGTGACTGGGCGTCTCCATCCCGCCGGACTGGAACGGGTCGTGGCGGACGTCGCCCAGCAGTGCACCGGCGTGGGCGCCGGTGGCGTCCTCGAAGGGCGCCTGGCGCTGGTCGCCGTTGTCGACGATCATGTTCGGCACCATCGCGTCCGTGCCCCGCGAGGTGTACCGGAAGATAAACCAGATGATACCCGCCGCGAGGATCCCGATCAGGATCTGGCCGGAGAGGATCGCGTACCCGACGACGATCGCGATGATGATCCACATCAGGATCGAGCGCATCTGGTTGCGCTTGCGGGCTTCTTCCTTGTGGGCGTCGATGATCTGTTCGCCCTTCCCCGCCGGAACCGTCCGGACCTTCGGCTCGTTGCCGTCGTCGGGGTTGTGGTAGACTAACACGTCCTGGAGATCTTCCTGGGGGAGCAGCTGGCTCATCGCCTTGGCCAGCATCGACTTCCCGGTCCCCGGCGAGCCGATCATCATCACGTGGCGCCGTTGCTTTGCGGCCTTGATGATGATGTCACGCGCCTCGTCCTGTCCGATGACCTGGTCGACGAGCCGATCCGGAACCTCGATGTCTGCCGTCGAGTCGATCTTGAGGCCGCCGAGCAGGTCGTCCTCGGCGTTTTCCTCGTCGATCTCGACACCGGGATCGACGTCAACCTCGCTGCCGAGGTCCTCGACCGTCTCGATGTCGTCCTCGTCGTCGGGTTCCTCGTCGAACCCGTCGGACGGACGTTGCTCGGACTCGTCAGGCCCCGATTCGCGGCCGAACTCCTCGTTCGACCGTTCGTCGGACTCGTCGGGCCGATCGCCGGACTCGGTCACTGGCGACCGATCCTCCTGGCGGTCCGGGACCTGCTCCCGTTCGGCCTCGCCGGGAGCGGCCTCAGATGTGCCTTCGGAGGAGTCGTCAACGTTCGTATCGTTACTCATAGAACTCTGTTCAGTACCTGATTCGAAGGGATTGCGACTGATATACTTTCCCCATGCGGATCGCAACGGGTAGTGCCGAAATCGGTAGCTACGGGGCTCGAAGCGCCCGATCGGTCCGGCGGGGACGGTGCCGACGTTCGCGATCGACGGTAAATACCGACCGTACGCCGACCCGCGAACGAACTACGCCACGCTTAAGCGGGATCCCAAAACAGTACTCGCCATGAGGGGGTTCTACATCGGTCGCTTCCAGCCGTTCCACAACGGCCACCGCAACATGGTCGCCCAGATCGCCGAGGACGTCGACGAGCTCGTTCTGGGAATCGGAAGCGCCGACGACTCACACTCCGTGCGCAACCCGTTCACTGCCGGCGAGCGGATCATGATGATCACCAAGTCGCTGGTCGACACCGACCTCGTGACCTACGCCGTCCCGATCGAGGACCTGGATCGGAACTCGGTGTGGGTGAGCCACGTCCGCAGCATGAGCCCACACTTCGACGTCGCCTACTCGAACAACCCGCTTGTCATCCAGCTGTTCCGCGAGGCCGACTTCGAGGTGCGCCAGTCGCCGATGTTCAACCGCGACGTCCTCGAGGGGACCGAGGTTCGCGAGCGGATGATCAACGGCGGCGACTGGGAGTCGCTGGTCCCGGAGGCCGTCGTCGAGGTTATCGAGGAGATAGACGGGATCGAGCGGATCCAGATGGTCAGCGGATCGGACTCGAACGGCGAGTAGCGCGACGGCATCCGACGACGACGCCCCGCCTCGTGACGTCCGCGAGCCGTATCCGTTTTCATCGACCGTGCCCTACCCCAGCCCATGATTACGCTCGCGTCAGACTTCGGAACGCCGTATCCCGCCGCGATGAAAGGCGTCCTGCTCCGGCGGGCCGACGCGCGACTGGTCGACGTCGGCCACGACTTCCCGCGCCAGGACGTCCGCACCGCGGCGTTCTGGCTCCGGGAGACGCTGCCGTACTTCCCGCCGGCGACCCATCTGGTCGTCGTCGATCCAGGCGTCGGCACCGACCGCGCGGCGATCGCGATCCGGGCCGGCGACCATGCGCTCGTCGGTCCCGACAACGGCGTCCTGGTTCCTGCGGCCCGGCGTCTCGCCGGCGACGAATCGCTCGAAACGTACGCGATCGACGAGCGTGCGCTCGACCCGGTCGTCCCCGCGGGCGAGTCGGCGGCGAGCTCCGGCGCCGGCCCGCGAAGCAACACCTTCCACGGGCGGGACGTCTTCGCGCCCGCCGCGGCCGCGGTCCACGGGGCCGACCGCGATCGGCTCGGCTCGCTCGCGATACTCGAGGACACCGACGACCGCGTCGAGCTCGCGTTACCCGAGGCGACAGTCGAGGACGGACGGGCCGACGGCGAGGTGCTGGTCGTCGACGATTTCGGCAACGTCGTCACGAACGTCCCCGGGAGCTACCTCGAGGGCCGCGAGCGCGTCCTCGCGAACAGCGAGCCCGTCCCCGTCGGCGATACCTTCGCGGCCGTTCCGGTCGGCCAGCGGCTCGCGACCGTCGGGAGCCACGGCTACGTCGAGCTCGACGTCAACCAGGGCCGGGGCGAGACGGCGTTCGAACTCGGGGTCGGCGACCGGGTCGTCCTCGAGCCCGAGTCGTGATCGCCGTCGGCTCAGTCGCTGTCGGGGAGTTCGATACGGAACTCGCCGGAGGCGTACCCGGTGACCGAACAGCGGGCAAACTGAAAGGAGACGCGTCCGCTCTCGAGACCGTGGCGCGCCCAGTGGGAGAACAACGCGTCGAGCGCGTCGGGATCGACCCGTCGCGACAGGGCCTCGAGCTCCGCCGGATCGGTTTCGAGGACCGCTCCGACGGCCAACACCAGCGCCGTGCTCGCTGACTGGGGCCCGTCGTCAGTCCACCACACGTGGTAGGTGTCGCGGTCCGCGTCGTAGTAGACGGTTCGGCCGGCCGCGTCGTCGATCGGGGTCAGCCGATCCGAGGGAGGTGAGACGGACATACTACAGCCTGTTCGTACATTATTCCTTAACTCTATCGTCAAAAATACAATTAGTTCGGGGAGAGATACGACTGCGACCTTACTCGGCGGCGATGACGTCGTCGATGCGGACGATCATCGTCGCGGCCTCGGTCGCGCTCTCGATGGCCTCGCGTTTGACGTCGGCGGGGTCGACGACGCCGTACTCGAAGGGGTCGTCGATGGTGACGGTCTCGCCGTCGGTGATGAGACCGGCGCGCTCGCCACCCTCGTGGGCCGCACGCAGGTCGACCAGGGTGTCGATCGGGTCCTGGCCGGTGTTGGTCGCCAGCGTCCGCGGAACGACGTCTAAGGCGTCGGCGAAGGAGGTGACCGCGAGCTGCTTGCGGCCCTCGATGCCGGCGGCCTCCGAGCGGATCTTGTCGGCGATGGCGATCTCGGTCGCGCCGGCGCCGGGGACGACCTCGCCCGAGTCGAGCGCCGTCGAGACGACGTCCAGGGCGTCGCCGATGGCCCGCTCGAGTTCGTCGACGACGTGTTCGGTGCCGCCGCGGACGAAGACGGTGACGGCCTCGGCGGCCGCCCCACCCTCGACGAACGCGAGATCGTCGTCGCCGTAGTTCTGTGCACGGACGCGGTCGGCCGCGCCGAAGTCCGCCTCTTCGAGGTCCTCGAGGGCGCCGACGCGGTTGGCGCCGGTCGCGGAGACGATCTGTCGGGCGTCGGAGTTACCGATGTTGTCGAAGACGAGCACGCCTTCCTTCGCGAGGTGGGCGCTGACGCGGTCGTCGACGTCGTCGGTCGTGAAGACGACGTCCGCACCGCTCTCGGCCAGCGTCTCGGCGTACCCCTGTACTTCGCTTTCCTCGGCGTCGATGGCCTGGTTGAGCTGGTCGATCGAGTCGATGGCGTACTCGGCGTCGATCTCGCCGGTGCGGACGCCGAGCTCGACGTCCAGTACGGCGATCGAGGCGTCCTCGACCTCGCCGGGCATCGAGTCGTGAGCGGCCTCCTCGTCGATGACGATGCCGGGGACGAGCTCGGTCGCGTTCGAGGACGCACCGATCTGGGTGTGGACGGTGACGTTGTCCCGGTGGACGCCGTCGTCGTCCTCGACGTGGCGGATGGCCTCGACGACCGTCTCGCCCAGCGACTCGGCGGTCAGGCCGCCGGTTCCCTTGCCCGTCATGCTGGATTCGGCGACCTGCTTGAGCACCTCGTCGTCGACGGTCTCTTCGCTGACCTGCTCGGCGATCGCCTCGAGGGCGATCTCGGCGGCCTCGTGGTAGCCCTCGACGATCGTCGTCGGGTGGACGTCCTGTTCGATGAGGTCCTCGGCCTCACCGAGCAGGTTGCCGGCGATCACGGCCGCCGTCGTCGTTCCGTCGCCGACCTCCTCCTCCTGGGAGTCGGCGACCTCGACGAGCATCTGGGCCGCGGGGTGTTCGATGTCCATCTCGTTGAGGATGGTCGCGCCGTCGTTGGTGATGACGACCTCGCCGCCCGAGTCGACGAGCATCTTGTCCATCCCGCGGGGGCCGAGTGTCGTCCGTACCGACTCGGCGACGGCCTTGCCGGCCATAATGTTCGACGACTGGGCGTCTCGGCCCTGGGTTCGCTGGCTGTCCTCGCTCAGAATAAACATCGGCTGTCCGCCCATGCGTTGCTGTTGTGCCATTGTGGATCCTCAGTAACCATGTCGTTAGCACTTCTATATAACTTTTTTGCTACCCGGCGCACTCCCGTCTTGCGATTTTCCCTGGTACTGGTCGACACACCCTCGCTCCAGGGGGAACCGGGCGCCGTCGCTTCCAGCATCGCCGATTCCGTTCGAAACGACGTCGCTGACCCCGTCGAACCGCCGAACCGGGGCTGTGTCGGGTTCGCATCCGCCGGACCGAGTGAGTCGATTTATGTCGGAGCCGAAACGTTCGCTACGTATGGTCGCGAAACGGGCGGTCGGTGCGCCGCCGTCGACGACGATCGGACGGTGACTCTCAGGTATGTTACACGCTCTCGAACAGCGGCTCGGACTGCGCCTCTCCGTGTTGCGGGTCTACTGCTACGGGCTCTGTATGGGGACCGCCGACGCCCTCCCAGGCGTCTCCGGCGGCACCGTCGCCTTGCTGCTTGGCTTCTACGGCCGGCTGATCGCCGCCGTCACCGCGCTCACGCCGGGCCGAGCGATCGACGTCCTCAGAGGGTACGATTCCGATCGACGAGGGCGCGCCAAGGAAGCGCTCCTCGAGATGGATCTCCAGTTCCTGCTTCCCCTCGGTGTCGGGATGGTCACCGCCGTCGCGCTCATCGCGGGCGCAGTTACGGCACTGGCGGAGTCGAACCCGATCGCGCTCTTTGGCTTTTTCATCGGGCTGATCGCCGCCTCCGCCGTCGTGCTCTTCCGGAGTCTCACCTTCGCCTCGGCCCGACACGCCCTCGCGGCCGCCGCCGGCACCGTCCTCGCCCTGCTGGTCGCGGCCAACGTCCTCCAGCTGCCGGGCAGTGGCGCCGTCCTGATCTTTCTCTCGGGCGGGCTGGCGATCAGCGCGATGATCCTTCCCGGGGTCTCGGGCTCGCTCATCCTGATCCTGCTGGGCCAGTACGTCTTCCTCTCCTCGGAGCTGACCGCCTTCCTCCAGTCGCTCCGGGATCTCGCCTTCGGCAACGGCAGCCTCGCGGGCGTCCTCGATCCCGGAACGACGGTCGTCGTCTTCGTCGCCGGCGGCGTCGTCGGCCTCGTCACGATCGCGCGGGTGGTCCGGTTCGCGCTGGATCGCCACCGGGAGCTGACGCTGCTCTTTCTGGTCGGGCTCATCGCCGGCTCGATTCCTGCGCCGCTCCACGAGGTCGCCGCCGCACACGCCCTGACGGGCGACGTCCTGGCACTGACCGCGGCCTGGGCGGTGGTCGGTGCGGTCGCGCTGTTCGCGCTCGATCGGCTCGCGGGCGGGTTCGATCCCGAGTGAGAACTGTACGCGTGGACTACCGGCGGTCGTAGATCCGAACCGCCCGATCGTGCCGAACCGACACCCCGTTGGGGTTCCGCCGGGTCGATCGGTCGGCGTATCGGGCTCGGACTCCGTCTTTGAGACCGACGGTGGCGTTCGTGACGACGTCGACGCCGTCGGAGAACCAGCCCGTCGGCGTCGCGTCGCCGGTGACGATTTCCCGAACTCCGGCGGCCCCGTCCCGGATCGCGCTGCCGACGGTCCGCCCGAGGACGGTCGGTCGGGGTCCGTAGTTCTTCCCGAGCCCGTAGGCCAGCGCTCGGTAGGTCGTCCCCCAGTCGGGGTCGGCCCGTCCCCCGTCGGCGCCGACGTCGCTGCGGGCGGCCATCGACGGCTCCCAGGCGACCTCGAAGCCGAGCCCGCCCACGCGGTGGGCGCAGTCGCGTGCGCCGTCGTCCTCGAGGTACTCGTCGAACCCATCCAGGGCCTCGAGCGAGGTGCGATCGAACGCGACGTTCCCCCCGTCGAACAGCGTCACGTCTCGGCCGGCGATCGATCGGCTGCGTTCGGCGCCGTCGGTTCCGTCGACGTCGCCGGTCGGGCCGGCGACGACGTCGGCGCCGTCGGCGACCGCGTCCGCGAGGGCGCCGTACCACCCCGGCTCGATCGCGTACTCGGCGTCGAGGAAGGCGACGATATCGCCCGTCGCCGTCTCGAAGCCGGCGTTACGGGAAACGTTGGGGTTTCGCTCGGAGATCTCGACGAGGACGTCGACGTCCTCGCGCTCGCGGACGACCCCTGTGGTGCCGTCGGAGGAGGGGCCGTTGACGACGACGAGCTCCGTCTCGTCGGGAGTTTCGGCCTCGAGCGCGTCGAGACAGGACAGCAGTCGCTCCCGGTCGTTGAGCGTCGAGACGACTACCGAGAGCTCCATACCGTATAGTAGCCGCGTCCGAGGATAAAAAGAGGGTGGGATTCGATCCCGACTACCTGACCCGGGTGTTCCAGTAGGAAACCGACGCGAAGTGGTCGGTCACCGGATGCCCGCCGACCGTCTCGTCGAGCGTGCGGATCGCGGTCGCCAGTCGGTTCGGGATCGACCGGTAGAGTCCGTACGGCGCCAGGAAGTCGTCCTCGACGTCGACCAGCGTTAGGTCGGTCTTCGCGAGCAACACGCTGACCTCGCTTTTCGAGTAGAGCCGCGATCCCATCGGTAGCGCCCAGTTGTAGACGCTGCGGGCCGAAAAGCGGTTGAACGTGTCGAAGACGATCTGGTCGCGCGAGACCCGGCGCATCTCCCGGAGGAACGCCTCGGGGTCGTCCGCCAGGTGGAAAAACCGCATCGCGATGACGGTGTCGAAGTGATCGTCCGGAAACGGTAGCCGTCCGGCGTCGCCCCGCAGGAACTCGAGGGTTCCCTCGAGGGTTGCCGACTGCGCTTTCTTGCGTCCCTGTTGCAGCATCGCCGCCGAAATGTCCAGCCCCACGACGTCTGCGCCGCGTTCGGCGAGCATGACCGTAAACCGCCCGGTACCACAGGCGATCTCGAGGACGTTGCGGCCCTCGACGGGCATGATCGCGTCGAGTACGGCCTCCTTCTCCCGGCGGTCGATCAGCTGTCCGCCCTGGGAGAAGCGCTTGTCGTCGTACTCGGCGGCGACGTCGTCGGCCTGGTACCACTCCTGTCCTTTCACACTGGCTCCAACTACAGCGGCGATGGGATAAAACGATACTGGAGTCGCCCGGGGACCGTCCGATATCTGACAGCTCCACACAGCACGGAAACGACGCCGATGGCGGCGCTGTCCGACGCGTTCGGTTCCTCGGCGAGCTGATCGGTCCGTTCGCGGGCGGACCCGTCGCTCGAGGGTGGTAATATGACGTCTAGACACCTTATACAAACTGGATTGTTCGTATCCACATATAGGGAAGCTTTACCACTACTGACTCCGCTGTGAGTGGTATGAGCATGAGTACCGCAGAGGAACGTGCTGCCGCTACCGAGGAGTCACTCTCCGACGAAGAGTACCGCGACCGCCTCCGTGACCTGCCTCCGAGCGCGAAGCTCGTCGCCAAGGTCCTCGAAACCGAATCGCCGCTCTCCCAGGGCCAGCTCGCCGAGGAGTCGCTGCTGCCCGACCGGACCGTCCGCTACGCGCTCAACCGCCTCGAGGACGTCGAGCTGATCGGCTCCCGGTACAGCTTCCGGGACGCACGCAAGCAGGTGTACTTCCTGAAACGGTAACGACACCTCCTTTTCCCTCGACCGTAACGTCCGCCTGTGAACGTCGTTTCCAGTGCCGTCTCCGTGCCGACCCGCGCGCCCGGCGGTGAGACCAACGCCTACCTGCTCGGCGAGGAGCCGTCGGTCCTCGTCGATCCCGCGGCCCGAACCGACGCGCTCGATGCCCTGGTCGCGGCCCGATCCGTCGACCACATCGTCGTCACCCACACCCACCCCGACCACGTCGGCGCGGTCGCGGCCTACGCGGCCGAGACCGACGCGACCGTCTGGGCGCGGTACGGCCGCACCGAGCGGTTCCGCGAGGCGACGGGAGTCGACCCCGACCGACAGCTCCGTCCCGGCACGACGATCGGTCTCGGCGACGAGCGGGTGCGGGTCCTCGACGCCCCGGGTCACGCGCCGGACCACCTCGCGTTCGAGGCGGGCGAGGACGGCCCGATCGTCTGTGGCGACTGTGCGGTCCGTGAGGGCAGCGTCGTCGTCGGCGCCCCCGAGGGCGATCTGCGGGCGTACCTGACGACGCTGCGTCGGCTCCGGGCGATCGATCCACCGACGCTGTACCCGGGCCACGGCCCCGTCATCGAGACTCCCCGGGAGACCCTCGAACGGCTCATCGCCCACCGGAACCGGCGTGAGCGACGCGTCCTCGAGGCAGTCGAGGACGGCGCGCGCACGCTCCCGGACGTCCTCGAGGCGGCCTACGAGAAGGATCTCTCGGGTGTCCGCGACCTCGCGCGGGCGACGGTACGAGCCCACCTCGAGAAGCTCGCTGTCGAGGACCGCGTCGAGTGGAACGGCGAGGACGTCGCAGCCACCGGATCGGGAGCTACTCGGTCGAGGTGAACTGGAACTCGAAGCTGAGCTGGTCTTCCGTTTTGACTCGGACGCCGCCGAACTCCTCGGCGATCTGTTTCTGGGCCTCCGAGCTCGGTTCGACGGTACACGCGACGCTGTTGTGGTTCGCGTTGTACTCGATCGCGGTGACGGTAACGTCGAACGCGAACAGCTCGGGCACCTCCATCCGAAGCCGTTCCCGGACGCGATCGATCTCGGTCTGGACGTCGGCCATCTCCTCGTTGAGCGTTGCCATGTGGTAACGTAGAACTCGATCGATCCTAACGGTTCGTTCCCGTTCGAGACGACACTCCGGTCTGTTGAGTAAAGGGAACTCCCAAGCGACCGGCTTTTGCCCCTCGAGGCGTACGAACTGGTGTGCAATCGCTTGAGTCCGAACTCGAGACCGCCCGCGAGCTCGCCGTCGACGACCTGGCCGACGCCATCGAGTCGATCGGTTTCGAGTGCACCCGCTGTGGCGCCTGCTGTACGGGACACGGCGACGAGGAGCATACGGCGACGGTGTTCCCCGACGAGGTCCGCCGGCTCGAGGACGCAGAGACCGCCTCGGTCGGAGCTGACGGAGGCGAGGACGACGCGGTCTCCGAGGCCGACGAGCGGGACTGGCGCGACGTCGCCAGACCGATGCCGTACGGACTCACGGAGGGCAAGGACGGCCTCGAGGGCGAGACCTTCGAGTGGGCGCTCCAGAACGACGGCTGTGGCGACTGTGCGTTTTACGCCGAGGACGACGACGGCGTCGGCGCCTGCACCGTCCACGACGACCGCCCGCTGATCTGTCGTACCTACCCCTTTAGCGTCGGACTCGCGGGCACGAGCCAGCCGATGGGCGAGGCGGTTGACGAGGAGGGTGTCGTCCGCGCCCACGAGTGTGAGGGGCTCGGCCGGGAGATCTCCCGCGAGGACGCCGAGGAGCTCGCCCGGACGCTGAAGGAACGCGCTGTTCGAGAGCTCGAGGAGGCGATCGGCGTCCGAGACAACTACGAGCCCGCCGATCCGGAGCCGGGCGAGATCGTCGTCCACGACTCCGAGGGAGCCAAACGGATCGACGGAACCTCTCTCGAGGACTAACCCGGTAGTGCCCGCGGACCCGTGCCCCGAGACGGCCGCGCCCGAGACCGACAGGATTTTGCGCCGACCGCGGGATCCGTGGCTATGGACATCGACTGGGACGCGATCAGCCACGTCACCAAGGTCGATCCGGCGAAACCCCTCCCGTCGGATCTCGGCGCCCTCGAGGGGACGGATCTGGTGCTCGTCGGCGGCTCTGACGACGTCACCGAGGCAAACAGCCTGGCTGCGATCGAACGGGTCGCCGACTCGTTTCCGTCGCTGCCGGTCTGCCAGGAACCCTACAGCTCCGACCACGTCTCCCGGGAGACCGTCGAGGCGGCCGACGCCGTCTCGATCCCCGCCGTCTACAACGGCGACCGGGACCACTTCGTGGGCAAACACCTCGAGCTGTTCACCGAGGTCGGAAAGAAACCCGACGAGCTGCTGGGCTCGAGCGTCCCGCTCGTCGGCGAACTGATCGCCTCGAAGGGCGTCGACGTAGTCGCCGAACTCGCGGACAAACTCGTCGGCGAAGGGTACGTCGTTCAACACCTCGACTCGACCGCCGCGGCCGTCTCGGGGGTCAACGCGAAGTACACCCCCGAGGAGGTCGCCGGCGCCGCACTGGCGACCGAATCGTTCTACGGCTTTCCGATCTTCTACGTCGAGTACTCGGGCACCTACGGCGGGACCGAAGACGTCGAGGCGGCCGCACGCTATCTGGAGGAAACGACGCTGCTTTACGGCGGCGGGATCGACAGCGCCGAGAAGACCCGCGAGGTCCTCGAGGCCGGCGCGGACGCCGTTGTCGTCGGTGATTGCTTCCACGACGACCCCGAGACGTTCCGGGAGACGATCCCTCGATAGGTCCTCCGTCCTCGCCGTCGTTCGGAACGAATCTCCGACGTTGATCGTTCTACGTAACGTTCGAAATCATAACCGAAATAAAACCGGTCCAGCTATCGCGACCGTATGGGCTCGCTTTCTTCGTACCCGCAACTCGCCGGAGAGCTCTTCGAGACCGTCCAGCTGTCGCGGACGCTCGAAGACTCGAAGACGTTCGTCGACGCGATCCCCCGCGGTGAGAGCGAGGCGATCAGGAAGCGCTTCGAGCAGCGACGCGGCGAGCCCGACTTCGATCTCGAGGCCTTCGTTTCCGACTCGTTTGCCCTCCCGGAGGATCCCGTCACCGCCGCCGACCCGTCGCGGCTCTCGATGGAGCGCTACATCGACGAGCTCTGGGAGTACCTCATCAGGGAGCCCGCCGAGGAGGTCGACGGAAGCACGTTGCTGTCGGTTCCGAGTCGGTACGTCGTCCCCGGCGGACGGTTTCGCGAGAGCTACTACTGGGACACCTACTTCACCGCGACCGGGCTCGCCGTCACCGGGCGGCTCGATCTCATCGACGAGCTCGCGGAGAACTTCGCGGCGCTTATCGACCGGTACGGCTGCGTTCCCAACGGAAACCGCATCTACTACTCGAGCCGATCGAATCCGCCGATGTTCTGTCACCTCCTCGACATCCTCGAGAACGAACGCGGGTTCGAGGCGGTCCGGCCGTACCTGCCGGCGCTTTGCCGCGAGTACGAGTTCTGGATGGACGGCCGGAGCGACGTCTCCGAGGACGACCGTGCCGTCCGACGCGTCGTCCACACCGACGACGGACCACTGAACCGATACTGGGACGATCGCGCGGCCCCGCGCGAGGAATCGTACCACGAGGACGTCGCACTCGCCGAGTCGACCGCGCGTCCGGACCGGGAGCTGTTCCGGGACGTCCGGGCGGCCTGCGAGTCGGGCTGGGACTTCAGCAGCCGGTGGCTCGCGGGCGACGAGCTGGCGACGATCCGGACGACCGAGCTGCTCCCGGTCGACCTGAACGCCCTCTGTTACGCCCTGGAGCACAACCTCTCGCGGTGGGAGCGGGCCCGCGGGAACCTGGGCGAGGCCGACCGGTACGCCCGGGCCGCACGGCGGCGCCAGCAGGCGATCGACGCCTCCTGCTGGGACGCCGAGGCGGGTTTTTACTTCGATTACTGCTGGACCGAGGAGCGGCGAACCGACAGCTGGTCGCTCGCCGCGGCGGTGCCGCTGTTTTGCGGGCTGGCAACCGAGGACCAGGCGGCCGCGGTCGCCGCCCACCTCGAGGAACGGTTTCTCCACCCCGGCGGGCTGGTGACGACGCTGACCGAGTCGGGCGAGCAGTGGGACTCCCCGAACGGGTGGGCGCCGCTGCACTGGATGACTGTCGTGGGTCTCCGCCAGTACGGCCACGACGAGCTCGCGGAGACGATCGCCGGCCGCTGGCTCGATCTCAACCGCGACGTCTTCGATCGCAGCGGGCTGATGCTCGAGAAGTACGACGTCGCCGGGGGCTCTGGCGTCGGCGGAGGCGGCGAGTACCCGCTGCAGTTCGGCTTCGGCTGGACGAACGGCGTCGCGCTGGCGCTCCCGGCACTGTTTTACTGAGCAGCGCCGCTCGCGGACCGACCCTTTCTGCGTACCGACGGCTCGAGCGGTTCGTCGCGACGGAGCGGACCTGGTTGGCGCGGTCCGTCGACCGCGCTCGAACCCCCCTCAGAACGTGTCTTCGATGATCTCGCCGACCGCGAAGTTCGACTTGACCTCGGTGATCTCGACTTTGACGCGCTCGCCGACCTCGGCGCCGGGCACGATGATCACGTACCCCCGCTCGACGCGGGCGATGCCGTCGCCCTGTTTGCCGATGTCCTCGATCTCGACGTACCGGGTCTCGTTGACGTCGACCGGCGGCTGGGGCTCGGACGGTGCGGTCTGGGGTTGGGACGCCGAGCCCGAGGCGTCCTCGGTTGCTTCATCACGAGAGATGAGTGCGACGCGGTAGACGTCACCGGCGTCGATATCGCCGGTTTCGACTTCCTGTCGTGGCACCTCGATGACGTACCGATCCTCCTCTTCCGAGACTTCCGTACTGAACAAACACAACAGTTTTTCAGATATTTCCACAGGTAGACCCTCGAGTGTGACTCTGCGTGCCGACCGTAATAGAACTACCGAACGACTACCGTGGTGGACCGTCCCAGTCCCGGGTCGTCTCGTCCGGCACAGAACCGGTCAGTCGGCGTGTTCGAGCGGCCGTGCCGTCGCGAACCCCTCGATATCGACCTCGCCGCCGAACTCGGCGTCGGCCACCGACTCGTAGGGCCGGTTGACGACGATGTCGCCCGCCGTCGAGTCGCCGATTCCCGGGATCGTCGTCAGCTCGTCCATCGACGCTGCGTTGAGATCCAGCGGGTACGGTACGCCCGTTACGGAGCGGTACCCGTGGTCGACGACCGCGATGTCGGTCGTCTCTCCGAGCGGACGCTCGCCGGGAATGCCAACGAGCAGCGGGTACGTGCCCAGCTGGCGGCCGAACGTCTTCCCGTCCTGGTGGTACTCGAGGTGGACGTCCGGCAGGACGGTGCCGCGGGGCGCGACCCGAGCGAGCATCGGGTTGTCGATCTCCTTGCGGACCTGCTGCTTGTAGCGCTTGAACAGTTTCTTGTGGTCGTTTGCAATCTCCGCACCCGTATCGCTCATCTCGGTGCCGTCAAACGACATCACCTGCCGGATGTTCACCCGGCGGAGCATGTACCCCTCGTCGTACACCCGGTGGAGAAAGTCGAGGTTGCGCTGGTAGGTCTCCTCGCGCTCGCCCTTGAGCCCGTGCAGGAGGTTGATCCCGGGTAGGAGCTTGGGGAGACGCGTCGGGGCGTCCTCGGCCGCACTCGCGTGGTCGGCGGGCTTCGGATCTCTCGGCCCTCCCGGCCTCCAGCCAGCCTCCTCGTTGACGATCTTGACGGCCTCGAAACACTCCTTGGCGGTGACGTTGAGGTTGTTCTCTTCCTGGACCAGCGGGTCGGCCGACTCGAGCCCGAACGCCGCGGTGTCACCGGGCGTGTTGTGCTCGGCGATGATTCGGATCCCCTCACGAGATTTTTCGGGCCACTCGACGATCGTGATGGGGTTCATGTTGTCCAGATGCAGCGTCTCGAGGTCGGGCGCGACCTCGCGGATCCCGCCGTACAGCGAGCGCAAGGCGTCGGGGTTGGGCGCCTCGCCGTCGCCGCCGTAGGCGAGGATGTCGGCCTGGCGGCCGATTCGGAAGTGTCTCACCCCCAGATCGGAGAGGGCGTCGACCTCGCCGACGACCGACGGCGGCGGGCGGAACGTCGGGTTGCCGTACAGCGGTTCGGTACAGAACGAACACCGGTAGGCACACCCTCGAGAGGTTTCGAGCTCGGCGATCAGGTACTCTGGGTGGTTGGGGTGTTGCTCGACGATAAAGGCGCCCTCCTGTGCCCACCGGGAGACTTCGTCGATATCGCGCATCCGGTTGTTGAACCCCTCGAGCCCGCTCTCGACGAGATCGTGGACGGCAGCCTCGACGTCACCCTTGGCGACGAAATCGAAGTCCAGATCCTGCCGTTCCGTTTCCGTGGCACCGGCGTTTTCCTCGCCGACGCCGAACTTGACGGGCCCGCCCATCAGGCTCGTTCCGCTTGCGGTCCAGGCAAGCTTGCGTACCTCGTCGGGCTCGGCGGGCGTGCCGCCGACGTACTTCCCGGGGACGGTCATCCCGCCCAGGTAGATCAGGAGATCGGTCTCGTCGACGTCGCGCCACCGATCGGGCTCATCGCGCAGTCCGTCGATCGTGTGGTAGGTGATCCCCTCGCGGGGGACGCCCGCGTCGACAAGCGCTCCCGCGGTGTAGCGGGGGTACGTCGAGATGTACGGCGGCACCCCGAAGTGAGCGGGCTCGTCGACGTAGCCGTCGACGATCGTCACCGACAGCGTCTCGGGGTCAGTCATAGCGGCAGGTAGCGCCTCGAGCGGTAAAACGGTGACTACACGAACGCCCTCCGCAGTCGCGTCGCGTTGTTGCGGCCGGCGACCTGGAAGCCAACGCCCTCCGCAGTCGCGTCGCGACCGCCGTCCCCGTTCGATCCCGCCCGAAATCCCCGACGCACCCACCGTGCCGTAACCCCGACGTTGATGGTCGTGCTGACGGTACGCTCTCGTATGCCACCGACCGAGGAGATCGTCTGCACCGCCGAGGACTGCTTTCTCGACCTCTTCGAGAACCACTACACCTACGACGTTCCCGAGGAGTTCGACGTCTCGGAGCTCTCCTGTCCCGTCTGTGGGGGGACCGACTGTCTGCGGCCCGTCGAGCTCTGATCGGTCGCTGTCGCCGCCGACCCATATTTTTCACGGGCACAATCACTAAGAGCGAGCCGATCGTACCGTTCGAACCTGACGATGACCAGGATCTCCCGACCGGTCGCCGCCCCGTCGTTCGGGCGTCCCCGTCCGAACCGTTCGCGTGGAGGACGGCGCCGATGAGCCTCTCGGATTTCGCGGGTGCGGTGAGCGCGGCCCTCTACCGACAGATCGGACGCGCCAACGGACGCATGCAGCGCCACCGCCCGCTCGCGGTCGACGTCCTCGAGGACGAGACCAGCTACCTCGTCGTCTTCGACGCGCCGGGGGCCGGCCCCGACGACGTCCAGGTCCGCTACCTCGAGGGAACCGTCAAGGTACAGCTCGACCGGTTCCGGCAGTTCCACGACGGCTACGAGATGCGGTTTCCAGGCCGCGGGATGGAACTGGAGGGCGAGGCCGAGCTCCCGGGTGACGCGCTCGTCGAGCCCGACGCGGGAATGGCAACTCTCACCGAGTCGGGCGCCCTGCAAATCGAGATTCCGAAGCGATCAGCCGTCGACGACGTCGATATCGAGGACACGACCGAATCCGGAACCGACGGGATCGCGATCGACGACTAGTTCTCCCGAAGCGACATTCCCTCGGCGACGGAAAACGCCTCGTCCCCGTCGAACCGCGTCGGATCGAACGCGTCGATCCCGTCGCCGCCAAGCACCTGGTCGGCAACGCGCTCGCCGATCGCGGGCGCGCGCATGAACCCGTGGCCCTGGAACCCGGTGGCGACGTAGAGCCCGTCCTCGAGTTCGCCGACCAGCGGGTCCCGGTCCGGCGTCGCCGTACACAGCCCCGCCCAGGCGCGAACGAGGTCGTCGTCCTCGAGGTGGATTCCCGAAACTCGGTGGTCGACGCGCTCGAGTAAGTCCGTCGCGAACCCCGGCGAGGCGTCGCGGTCGTACGCGTCGGGGTCGGCCTCGACGTACTCGGTGCCGTCGCCCGCCAGCACGCCGTCGGCGTGCGGCCGCAGATAGAACTCCGCGGTCGCGTCGTAACACATCGGCTCGGCGAGCTCGCAGTCGGCGACCAGCGCCTGGACGCGGTAGGGTTTCATCGCGATCGCAACTCCCGCGTCCGCGAGCAGCCGTTTCGTGTGGGCGCCCGCGGCGACGAGGACGCGGTCGAACTCGCGGCTGGCGCCGTCGGCGTCACGGACGACCCGTGTGGGATCGGTCCGAACCCGAACGGGCGTCTCCGGGCGCAACGTCGCGCCGGCGCCGTCGGCAGCGGCTGCGAGACAGGCCGTATACTCGGCCGGGTCGGTGTAGCCCGCGGCGCCGGCGATCCCCGCGACAGCGACATCGTCGGTTCGAAACGCCCGAAACCGCTCGGCCAGTTCGTCGCCGTCGACCTCGAGCGCGATCGTCCCGTTTTCCTGCATTCGCGTGATCTGGTCGCGAAGTGCCTCGGCGTTTCGTTCGTCGCCCTCCCGAGCGAGCCAGACGTAGGGACACTCGACGAACGGGAACGTGTCGTCGCCCGACAGCGAGCGAAAGCGCTCGATCGCGTCACTGCCGATCTCGGCGTCAAGCGGGTCGGCGAAGGCGTCGTAACAGACCCCCGCCGCGCGACCGCTCGAGCCGGCCGCGATCGTCCCGCGGTCGTACAGCGTCACGTCGGCCCCCTCCCGGGCCAGGTCGTAGGCCGCGGTCGCCCCGATCGCGCCCCCGCCAACGACGGCCACCTCGAGGTCCCGACCGCGCTCGGTGAAGGCGTCCGCACCGACCGCGAGCTCGGGCTCTCCGCTCATCGGCCATCACGAGGCCAGCAGGCCTCGAGCGGGCGCTCGGCGAGCCAATCGAGCAGCGCGTGGAGCCGATCCCGCCCGGTCTCGAACAGCTGCCGCCCCTTCTCGGGATCGGCCTGGGTCGGTCGCCCGACCGCGCCGCTCTCGGAGAAGTCGATCGTGTCGAACCCGAGGACGGCGCCGTGGATCGACTCGCCCCAGCGCTCGCTCGCGCCGGCCTCGGCGGCCTCGAGCGCGTCGGGTCGCACGAGGTCCTCGCGGAGGTGCCACAGCAGGCTCGACTCCGCCGCGTCGGCGTGGCCGCCGTCCTCGTCGAACAGCTCGTCGGCGAGCTCGTCGACGGCGTCCCACCAGTTCCAGGGCGGGGCGAACGCCGTTCGCTCCTCGCGCAGCCGACGGGCGGCCCGGCGGAGCGCCTCCGAGTTGCCGCCGTGGCCGTTGACTACGACGACCTTCCGGACGCCGTGGGCGGCGAGGCTCGAGATCGTCTCTCGGACGTAGTCCTCGAAGGTCTCCGGGCCGACGTACAGCGTCCCGTCGAACTGGCGGTGGTGTTCGCTGACGCCGACCGGCAGCGTCGGGAGGACGACCGCGTCCTCGCGGTCGGTCGCCGTGTGAGCGAAACCTTCGGCTGCCATGTGGTCCATCCCCAGCGGGAGCGCGGGGCCGTGCTGTTCGGTGCTTCCGACGGGAAGGACGGCGACGTCGGCCGCGTCGACGTCCTCGGCGGCCGCCGTCGTCGTCCGTTCGGCGAGCAATGTCATACCCGTCGGTGGGCGCCGGAGGAACTTATTTACACGGGGAAGAATCGAAAAAGAGAGCGGACGAAACCACTTGGGGTGGTCGAACGCGTCTGCCTGAGTGTGTGTGGTCGTAGTCACGTTGATACCAAACCGAGACACACCGCCGTTTCAGCAATTCTGGAAGACGACCCTCTTATCCCACCCACCACCGTTTCAGCAATTCCGAAAGGTAGACTGCTTGCCCACCCACCACCGTTTCGTGAATTATATCAGTAGATAGTATCACGTTTTCTTTCTTCAGGATCTTGTCTGAAACTCGCGTTACGTCCAGGAAAAGCAGGTAACGCCGCAACAATTGACTCCTTTGATAGCTGTCAAAAGAACCCTGCTGAATATAGAGGATGGATTCAGCACGTAGCTTTTGATTCACCACGTCAGATTGCCGTCTTCATCCCACTGACAAAATGGCGTCTCATCTCTCACGTAGAGTGCTTCAAAGCGTAACTCCTCATCAGAAGTAATCCACAGACCTTTCGTTGAAGCGTTTTCGTGGACGCGCCACGTTTCTTCGGTTGAGAGGTTCAATTCCGAGACTGCGAATTCTCCGGTATATTCTCCAAAATAGTCAGTATTGGAAACAGTAGTCTGACTCCTTGCTTCAATCTTGATCTGCTCATCTATGAGAACCGGGTCATCCAGCAATTTGCCTTCGCTATGTTCATGTTCGATCCGAATATCAATACTCACATCCTCCTTCAGTCGGTTCTTTACCGTCAGTTCTCTCCCTTCTCTGGGAAGCGTTTCCTCTACCTGAAGTTGACTCACTTCCCCGTCTTCTGTAACAGCAGGTTCGTAGTACGCACCACTGTCGGTAATATATGTCGTACCAATATCAATTAACTCCGGCAATAGTAGCTCGTCGGTGGTTTCGTATTTTCCCCCTTCAATCGCGGCAACCGTCTCTTCCTCAGCAGGCTCCGGCAACCGATTGACGGGTGCCCATTCGTGATCGCACACTTCATAATCGCTATACTTGACCTCATTATCACCGCTACTTGTGTTTCCACCATCCTGTTCATCATCGCTTAGACAACCAGCAACCACAGACGTTCCCAGACCTATGCTGGCGAGGAGTTTCCGGCGTTTCATATCAATAATCTTTCAACTACTGTGCAAGTACTTTCTGGTGTGATGATTTCTCAGTGCCTCACGTGTTCAGGATGAGGTCTGATACATTCGCGCTCTGTATTCAGCACGACTCTCTCTCTCTCTCTCAACATCTCGCCTTCCTGATGGAAGTATCCGCATTACGTACGCACGCTCTACGTAACGATCCGACCGACTCAGATTCACGATCCAGAGTGAATAAAAAACCGGACTACCAACTACTGTTACTACCGGGGACTGATTGAGCCCACCCACCTGCGTCTCCTCCCCACTCCATTTTCCGAGAGGAACGCTACTCGTGGGGTCGCGGCGGGAAGAAAACTCCGCGATGACCCGTCGAGAGAATCGTCTCTCACACCTCGGTTCATCACTGTACCACCCATTCGAGAACAGTGTGATTGGACCGCCGTCGTGCCATCTCTCTAGCTAGCAGACTCTATTCTATATTATATACAATACATTTATTAAAGATGCTGTGAAACCACAACCGAAGAGTACGTCGTCGTAGGATGACGCGGAGTACTGGTACTCCGCCACGAGAGTCGAAGATGCCCCTTCGCACACTTGTTCCGTTTTCCCGCCTTTCGCTCTTGGACAGTTGCTCTCAACTGTCCGCTCGATGGTTCACCCTTCCTTTCGATTGGACCAACATGGAGGTACCTCCACTCTTGTACCCGCCGGTATAGTCATGAACCGAAGTGCGTGCCGTGTTCCCAGTCATGAACTGAGGTGCACGCTTTGGACGAGAGGACTCTGCAGAACTCTCAGGTCGGGAATCATGGGGACTCTGACTTCACGCGTAGAACGAGTCTCTCGTCGGATGATGCTATCGAATTCAATATGTTGTATAATTGCTACTATCCTAATTATGAATATTGTTGTGGTCGAGCCTTCCTAAACAGAGGAAGAGTAAGTAACGCTGTGGAAGACATCGAGCGTAGCATCCGCAAGCAACCAACGGGAGCGAATGGCCTTTTTCATCGAAGTTTTTGCACCGAGTGGTTCCACGCTTCGCGCGGAATCCCGAGGCGGAAAAACTTCGGTTCGCATCTCTCCGTAACGATTCGCTGTCAGCAATTCTTGAGAACTGAGATCCGGAGACGGAACGGCGTTACTCGAGGACGCGATCGATCCCTCGCGCGGGGTAGCCGACGACGGTCGTCGCGCCGGCCTCCCGCAGGGCGTCGGTCTGCTCGTTGACCTCTCGTTCGGTGCCGACCAGCGCGTAGTCGTCGACGGCCTTGAGCAGTACCTCGCGTGCGCGCCCGGTAGCGCTCGCGTCGGTGGCGGCGTCCTCGGGGAGCGCGCGGGCGACGGGGCGTCGCCGGGCGACGTAGTCGCCGACGGCGTCGAGGACGGCGTCGTCGTCCTCGGCGAACACCGCGGGTGCGTAGACCGCGAGCTCGCCCTCGAAGCCGGCCGCCCGAAGCGCGCGCAGCTCGTGGGGGGTGGACCGCGAGAGCAGGTCGTACTGGGTCGCTCCGGTGGCCATCGCGATCCGTTCGACGCTTTCGGTGCCGACCCAGGCGTCGGGGTCGTCCTCGAGGGCGGCGCCCAGCCGGGGCGCGACCGCTCGCTCGCGTTCCTCGTCGGTGAGGTAGGCGGGGTGGCCGGCGACTAGCACGCGGCTCACGCTCGCGGGGAGTTCGGCAAGCAGTGAGTCGTCGCCGAGCGGATCGAAGCCGTCGGCCCGGACCGGGGTCGTCACGAGGACGTCGGCGTCGGCCGACAGCGACTCGAGGACGTGGGGCGCCGGGACGTGGTCCCGACCCTCGTAGTCGATCGCGAGCGTCTCGGCGGGGATCGATTCGGCTGCCGAGACCTCACATTCGGTGGGTTTCAGTGCGATGGCGTCCAGTCCGGCGCGGGCGACGGTGCTCGTGGTTAGCATTGGAACGTACTTCGCGCGACGAAAAGACGGCTACGATCGGTGCGGAACTCGATCACTCGTCTGCGCGATCATGGCCGTTCTGGGTGGGCCGCGAGCAAAAAGCTGACGTTCCGCGCAGGGCTTTCCTCACGGCGTCGAGCGGTCGATCCGCTCGGGGGCCTCGAACTCGGTGGTCAGCTCGAGCAGCTGGACAAGCATCCGTCCCGTCGCCCCCCAGACGGTGTAGCCGTCGACGTGGAAGTAGTGGATGACGATGTCGCCATAGTAGGGGTGCTCGCGGCGCTCGCACTCGTAGTTTTCGGGGTCGAGAAACCCCGACAGCGGGAGGACGACGATTTCGGCGACCTCGACCCCGTCGCGCTCGTACTCCCGGTCGGGGACCCGGGTGACGAAGGGGGTGACGGCGTACTCCGAGATCGTCCGGATGTCGTCGAGCTGGCCGACGACCTCGGTCTCGTCGGGCTCGAGCCCGATCTCCTCGTTGGCCTCCCGGAGCGCCGTCGCGAGGATCGACTCGTCTTCGGGTTCGGCACCGCCACCGGGGAAGCTCATCTGTCCAGGGTGGTTGCCCAGGTCGTCCGATCGGCGGGTAAACAGCAGGTAGTCCTCGTCGGCGCGCTCGATGACGGGAGCGACGACGGCCGCGTCGTGTTCCTGGTCGTCGATCCCGACGGGCGGGTGATCCGCGATCGGCGCGAGGTTCAGTCTCGGTCCCATCTGATCACTCGAGGACGTCCTCCAGGCGCGCGCGTTCGTCGGCGAGCTCGACGGGCGCCCAGGTTTCGACGTCGTAGCTCGCGTCGAGCAGCGTCTCGATACGGTCGTGGTCGCTGTCGGCGATCGCCTCCTCGGCCGTCGCGACGAACGACTCGCGGACCGTCTCCCCGAGGGCCTCGCGGTCGAACCGCCTGGGTTCGATATCGAGGATGTGGGGGACGTCCTCGGCGCCGTCGGGGACGGTCGGAAACGCGGTCGGGCCGGCGACCAGCAGCTCCTCGCCGGGCTCGACCCCGTCGGGAGCCGATCCTGCAGGAGGCTCGTAGGCGACGAGAGAGAACGACTCGAGGGCTCGATCGATCCGCGCCTCGAGGACGTCGGGATCGACCTCGCTGCCGCCGTCGCGAAACGCCGCCTCGGCGAGGGCCCGGTCCAGCTCGGCCCGGGTGAGCCCGCCGAAGAGGTCGACGACGCCAGCGAGTTCGTCGGCGGTCGCGTTCATACGCCGTCCAACGGACGGTACGCTGATAAAGGTTGAGAGGTCAGTCGCCGCCCGCGGAGCCGATACGGGGTTCGAGCCACGGTCGAGCCCGTTCGCGGACGAACTCGGGATCGATCGGAGCGTCGCGCCACCGGGGGAGTCGGCGGTCGGGGCCGGGCGGAGCGATCGCCTCGGCGTAGCGATCGAGCTGGTCGCGCTCGCCCTCGGGGTCGTACGCGAGCCCGTTGAACGCCGCGTCGGCCCGGTACTGGGAGATCAGCGCCCGACCCGTCTCCCGGTAGCGCGCTGGCAGGGTCTCGTAATCGGGATCGACCCCACCCGCCTCGAGGACGCGAAGCAGCTCCGCGCCGACCGTGTGGCTCATCCCTTCGAGTCCCGCCTCGCCGGCGACGGCACGGTGGTCGTGCTCGTGGACGCCGAGGTCGACCTGGGCGGTTCCCTCGAAGCCGGCGTGCTCGAAGGCGTCGCCGAGGGTCCCGACCTCGAGACCCCAGGTACGGGGCGGGCGAAGCTCGCGGGCCAGCTCGGCGGTCATCGCGAACTCGCCGGCCAGCGCGTACCGGAAGGCGCCGCAGTACTCGAGGATCGGCTCGTCGTGGCGCGCCGCGAGCGTCCGGACCAGCGGCTCGTAGAACAGCCGGAACAGGCGGCCGTAGAGCCGACCCCGCTCGACGCGCGCGTAGTACCCCTTCGAGAAGGCGAAGTCCATCGTCAGGGGCGCGAGCAGGCGACGGACGTGGTCGGCCCCGTAGCTTCGGGCGTCAGCGTCGTGGACGACGACGTAGTCGCCGGCCTCGGCAGCGGGGCCGAGCGCGAGCCAGACGTCCCGCCCTTTCCCCGTCTCGCCCTCGAGGCCGACGGCCGCGAGCCCGTCCTCGAACGTCGGCGCGTTACACCACAGCACCTCGATCGGCAGGGCAAACGACTCGAGCCACTCGCGAAAGGGACCGATCCGTTCGGACGAGGCCCGGACCGGGACGACGACCGCTGCGGGATCGAGCGCTTCGAGCTCGCCGAGGACGCGGGCCGCGGCGGGGCTCTCGTGTTCCCGGTCGGTCATCGGGACGACGACGGCCGTCTCGGCGACGGGGTCGTCCCCGAGGCCGTCGGGAAGTCCCGCGTCACCGAGATCGTGGAGCGTCGTGATCCGCTCCTGGACGTACTCCATCGATCAACTGTTGGAGCGAACCGATAAAACGGCCACGACTCCGGCGAGCCGGGCGCGGGCTCCCGTCGGGCCCACGGGCCGGCGCGAGCACCGCGTACCCTTTTGTCGGCCTCGGTCCCAGTGTGGCCCGTGACCGACGCGCTCGTCGACCGACTCGAGGACGACCCCGACGGAGCGCCGCGGATCGTCTCCCCGCCCGACGGGAGCGTCGACTACTGCTACCAGGTCGCGGGACGCGAGGGCGAGCGCTTCGAGTCCGGGGCGGCGCTGGCGGCGTTTCTGCGCGAGCGGGACTGACCGCACTACCGCCACTTGCCGGCCATCGCCGCGAACAGCCGCTCGTCGAACCCCTCCCGCCCGCTGCCGTCCTCGGTCTCGATCGCCTGGAGGTGGTCGACCGGAATCTGACCCCCGCCCATCCTGGCGTGGCCGCCGGCGTTGGCCATCGGAACGTCGCTGACGGCGTGGCGAAGCGTCTCGCCCATGTGGACCCGATCGTCGCGGGACCGACCCGAGACGTGGATCGTCCCGTCGTACTCGCCGTAGACGGCGACCGCGGTGACCCCTTCGAGCTGGAGCAGCTCGTCGGCGGCCTGGGAGATCGCGTCGACGTTGTCGACCGCGCCGACGTCGCAGACGGCGAAGGAGCCCTCGACCCGGCGCTCGGTGATCGCGCGGGCCTTCGTCTTGAGGACGTCGTCGCTGACCTGGGGGTTGGCGATCCGATCGAGGACGTCCTCGTCGATCCCATCGTAGAGGTATCCGCAGGCGTCGAACTCGGCCCACGAGCAACCGCGGGTCAGCCGGTTCGTATCCGACTGGATACCGTAGAGCAGCCCCGTCGCCAGCGCGGGCGAGAGCGCTGGTCCGGCCTCGCGTTCGGTCTCGCCGGCGAGGACGTCCAGTTCCTCGAAGTACTCGGCGACGATCGTCGAGGCCGCGCCGTAGTCGGTCCGGACGTCGGTGAACTCGGTTCCGGTGCCGTTCCCGGGATGGTGGTCGACGACGGCGACGGGTTCGACGAGCTGGGCTCCCGTGAACCCGCGTGGCGTGTTGTGATCGACGAGGACGACGGCGTCTGCAGCAAGCTCCGAGGCCGCCTCGACTCGCTCGAGGTCGAGTTCGAGAACGGTCCGAAACGCGCGGTTCTCCTGGTGGCGGATCTCCCCGGGGAACTGCAGGGTCGGATCGGTGCCGACCGACGAGGCGATCTCGGCGATCCCCATCGCACACGCCATCGCGTCGGGGTCGGGGTTGGGGTGTAACAGCACCGCGACCTCGTCGTAGCTCTCGAGCAGGTTCCGGAGCCGCACGCCGGGCGGTCGGCGAACCCAGCGAAAGAGCCACCAGCCGGCGACGGCGACGCCACAGACCGCAAGGACGAGTAGCGAGACCGCGAGCGGATCGAGCGATCGAACCGCCTCCGCGACGGGGTCGAGCGCGAGGACGGCGTCCCCGAACCCGTCGCCGTCGGCGCCTCGGCGTCGCATATCGCACCATTCCATCGGACCCCCAAGAACTTTCGCCCCGAACCCCCTCCCGTAGCCGGCCCCTACTCGCGGGCGGCGAGGACCTCGCGGTACCCCTCCCGGAAGGTCGGGTACGCCAACTCGTATCCCAGCTCCCGGAGCTTCGCGTTCGAGCAGCGCTTGCTCGTCAGGATCCGGCGGCGCGCCGTCTCGGAGAGCTCGTCGTCCTCGAGTCGCTCCGCTTTCGTCCGCTTGGGCGGTCGCTCGACCCCGGCCTCGTCGGCCAGCCAGTCGGCGAACGCCCACTTCTCGACGGGCTCGTCGTCGACGACCTGAACGATCTCGCCGCGGGCGAGGTCGTCCTCGAGCAGGTAGCGGACGGCGCCGGCGGCGTCGTCGCGGTGGATCATGTTCAGATAGCCCGCCGTAACCGGCCCCTCGAGGTAGCGATCGAGTCGGTAGCGGTCCGGGCCGTACAGTCCCGCGTAGCGCGCGACGGTGCCGTCGAACCCGTACTCCGCCGGGAGCTCGCGGGCGACCCGTTCGGCCTCGGCCAGCACCTCGGTCTTTGCGGTCGTTGGCTCGATCCGCGTCGACTCGTCGACCCAGTCGCCGTCGTGGTCGCCGTAGACGCCCGTCGAGGACGTGTAGATCACTCGGTCGGGCGCGTCCTCGCGCTCGCCGAACGCCGCGATCGCCGTCTCGAGCCCCTCGACGTAGATCTCGCGGGCGGCCTCCGCGTCGCGACCGCCGCTGCTGGCCGCGAAGACGATCGCGTCGACGTCGGGGACCGCCTCGAGCTCGCTCGGGTCGGTGAGGTCGGCCCGGACCGCGTCGATGCCGTCGTCCTCGAGCCGTTCGATACCGTCCTCGGAGCGACGCACCCCGATCGCCTCGTGCCCGCGCTCGAGGAGCTGGCGGCCCAGTTCGCGACCGACGTAGCCACAGCCGAGAATCGCAACTCGCATACTCCGTCTCGGGGCCGGGCGCCCATAACCGCACCGACGGCACCGGGGCGCGTGGCCCGATCGGGAACCTCGAACGACGACCGCCGAAGCTCCGGATGCGATCGGGAACCCGGCGTCGGAGAGAACCTATCCCGCTCGAGGTCGAAAAGCGGGTATGAGCTTCATCGTCGAGTTCGAGCTCTCGACGCCGGTCCTTCGGGAAACGGCGACCGCGAGCGCGAAACTCGTCATCGAGCAGGTGTACCGCTCGGAGGACGGCGCCACGAAACTCGTCTTCTGGGCCCACGGGGACGACCCCGAACCGATCGAGGCGGCCCTCGAGGACGACCGCACCGTCGCCGACTCCTCGCTGCTCGAGGTGCTGTCCGAGCGCCGGCTCTACAGCGCGGCGCTGAGCGACTGGGGAGCCGACCTGCTGATCTACCCCGAGGCCGCGGTCAACGATATCACCTTCCGCGACATTACCGTTGCTGGGGATGGGGAGACGCGGATCCGCGCCCGCGTCCCCTCCCGGGAGGCCCTCCAGGACTACCGCGAGAGCTGCCGGGAGCGAGATATTCCGTTCCGGCTGCAGCGGATCTTCGAGGAGTCCGACAGTGGTCGGGACTACTACGGCGTCTCCGAACGCCAGTGCGAAGCGCTGCTGACTGCCCTCGAGGACGGCTACTTCGACGTGCCCCGGGAGACGACGCTGGCGGCGGTCGCCGAGGAGCTCGACATCTCCGACCAGGCGCTGTCGGCACGGCTCCGGCGGGGGCAGGCGACGCTGCTCCGGAACACGCTCGTGACTGCCGACCCCACTTGAAACGTTGGCGCTCCAATCAGTGCCGTTTCACCGCTCCCGACGATACGGGAAGGTATGAGTTCGATGACAGCATCCGAGGAGACGAACCAGACACCGACGACCTACCAGGCCGACCCCGACCAGTCGCTCAGCCAGGCGGTCCTCGAGGCCGTCGGCGAGGCCACCGGCATCGACCAGCTCGAGCTGGCCGACGAGTACGGCCCGCTGTATCACGCGATCGATCCCTCGGCGCTGGACGCGTTGTTCCACGACCGTGCCGAGACCGACCGTCCAGTCGGCTCGGTAACCTTCGAGTACGCCGGCTACCTGGTCTCGGTCGACCGAACCGGACAGGTAACGCTGACGTCCTAACCGCTACATACGGCCGGCGATAACGTGTTGAAGGTGGACGTACTCCTCGAACGACATCGGCGCACGCCGTTCGATCTTCTGTTGAACCTCCTTGGCGTCGAGCTCCATTTCGAGGTGACTCTCGACGGCGTCGACGTCCAGTACCGCCGTCGTCATCCCGAGTAGCAGGTGTTCGCAGGCCATCGTCTCGATCGTCTCGGCGTCGGGCTCGTCGTCCTCGAGGGCCTGGATCTCGGCGGCGTCTGCGAGCGAGAGGTCGGGGGATCCGTCCTCGAGCAGCGCCTCGAGGACGGCCGGGTCGACGTCGGTTCGGTCAGCGGTGTCCTCAAGGCCGCGTTGCTCGACGATCGAGGCGAGCTGATCGTCGTACTCCGCGCGGAGGTCGGCCGGCGTCTCGGGGACGGTCGTCCGCTGTTCGTAGAACATACCCGACACCACAGCGGTCGGCCACAAGTGAATTGCCTTTCCGGCGGCGTCGATATTTATATCTCTCCTTCGTGCTCCCCGAACCGTTCGAGCTCGCTCCACGCGCCCCCTGCTAACGGTTTTCACGGGTTTGATGACCGGTACATTTAAATTATCGGCGGCAGTAGATGTGGGTACCAGAACGCCACCGGGGCGCGTATCGCTCGACGATCGATGACAGGAAATCTTATTCACCGAGGTTTCGCAGGTCGTGAGCGAACGCTGTATGCGGCGAAGCGACGAGCCGGCAACTCGCCGAACGCGCGGGTCGACGCCGGTGACGAGCCGCTTCGACCGCTCCCCGGTGCGGGTATGGCACAGAGGTTTGACTAACACATGGTAGACGAATCGAAAAACATCGAACTGACAGAGGACGACCTCGAAAACAACTCCAAAGGACAGCTCATCAAGAAGGCCGGACAGCTCCGAGATCGGCGAAACGAGCTGAACCAGATGGCCTCCGAGCGCGCTTCCGAGCGCGACGACCTCAACGCGAAGACTCGCGAGAAGGTCGACGAGGCCCAGGAGCACCGCGAGAAACGCGACGAGTTAAACGAGCAGGTCCAGGAGCACAAGGACAAGCGCAACGAACTCAACGCCGAGGCCAACGAACTGTTCGACCGCGTCGAGGAGCTCAAATCCGACATGGAGCTCGACGACGGGAAGGACCTCGAGGAGCTCGAGGAGGAGATCGAGCAACTCGAGTTCAAACAGCAGACCGAAGTCCTCTCGAGCGAGGAAGAGCAGGAGCTCATCGAGAAGATCGAGTCCAAACGCGAGGAGTACGAGGAGCGCAAGCAGAAGCTCGACCAGAACGAGGACTTAGAGGAGCTCGTCGAGGAAGCCGAGGAAGTGCGCTCGGAAGCCTCCAAACACCACCAGAAGGTCACGGAGCTTGCGGACAAGGCCCAGGAACACCACAACCAGATGATCGAGGCCTACCGCGAGGCCGACGACATCCGTGACGAGGCCGACGAGATGCACGAGAAGTTCGTCGAGGCCCAGGAGGCTGCCGACCGCCACCACGAGGACTTCGTCCGCGTCCAGAAGCGTCTGCGCGAGCTGGACAAACAGGAGGAAGAGGAGCGCAAGTCCCAGCGCGACAAGAAGAAAGAGGAGGCCAAAGAAGAGGCCGAGGAGATCTATCAGAAGTTCAAGGAGGGCGAGACCCTCGACACCGAGGACCTGATGAAGCTCCAGAAGACGGGACTGCTGTAGGCCGATTCGTCAACCTGTGTCTGCTGCCGTTCGTGTCTGTCGGTAGCGGCCGCGATTCTGTTCTCTCTTCGTCGCCGGGCCGAGCGCGTTTCCCAAAACCCCGGTAACCGCGACTTACAGCGCCGTTCGGACCGCATTCTCACGCGTCGAAATTGACCGGCGCCGGTAGTTCAGCAATAACAATGCGTCCATCTCGTGGCCCGACGTACATGCACGAGTCCAGCGCGGACGTCGCCGTCTTCGTACCCGGGATCGACGCCCCGAGTACGGTCGCCTGTCTTCGCTCCCTCCGTCCGCGGGGGATCCGGACGATCGTCGGCTCCGAGACCGCGACCACGCCCGGCGCGGTCTCGCGGTACTGTGACGAGTTCGTCCGCCTGCCGGATCCGGGCGAGGACCTGGCCGCCTACGGCGACGCCCTCCTCTCTGTTGCCCGTCGGCCCGACGTGAAGACGATCGTTCCGGTCCGCGAGGAGGACGTCTATACGCTCGCGCGCCACCGGGAAACGTTCGCGGCGTCGATCGCGACGCCGTGGCCGACGTTCGAGACGCTCCGGACGGTACAAGACCGGATCGAGCTGTTCGAAGCGGCCGATCGGGCCGGTGTCGCCGCCCCCGAGACCGCCCTCCTCGACGAGTGGGACGACTGGGATCGCGAGACGATCGTCAAACCACGCTACTCGGTCGCCACCCCGGAGTACCTCGGCCCGACGTACGATCGGGTCGCGGTCGGCTCGACGGCCTACCAGACCCCCGGGACGCCACCGAACGCGGCCGCGGAGATCGAGAGACGGGGGCATGTCCCGCTGGTCCAGGAGCGGGTCGCCGACTCCAGGGAGTACGGCTTCTTCGCGCTGTACGACCGCGGCGAGGCGGTCGCGACCTTCCAGCACTGCCAGCGCCGGGGCTGGGAGTACTGCGGGGGACCCAGCGCCTACCGCGAGTCGATCTACCTCCCCGAACTCGAGGCCGACGGCCGGGCGCTGCTGGACGAACTCGAGTGGCACGGGCTAGCGATGGTCGAGTTCCTGCGAGACCCTACCACGGGCGAGTTCAAACTGATGGAGATCAACCCCCGGTTCTGGTCGTCACTTCCCTTTACCGTGCAGGCCGGCGCGGACTTCCCGTTTTACTACTGGCAGCTGGCGGTCGACGAGCCGATCCCGGGGAACCCGACTTACGAGACGGGGCTGGGTGGCCACCTCCTTCGAGGGGAGCTGAGCTACCTCCACAGCGTCCTCGCCGAGGAGTACCCCGCCGTCGAGCGCCCCTCACCCTGGCGTGCCGCCCGCGATGTCGGGCTGTCGCTGGTCCGTCAACCCCGGTTCGACTACGCCGTTCGGGACGATCCGCTCCCGTTTCTGCGGGACGGGCTGAACGTCCTGCGGGAGTGGGTCGAGGACTGGACCGCTGACCCCGACGGTGAACTCCCCGCCGGGTTCGACGCCGACGGACGAGTCCCCGACGATGGGGACCCCGCCGACGCGCCCGGGGGCGTCACCGCCGAGTGACGACGTCGGATCGCCAATCCTTAACGGGGTTGCGTCGTCACTCACGGGTATGACTCGAGGTGTCCGGAGTGGTCAGTAGCGAAGGTATCGGTCGACTCGCCGTCCTCGCGGTCGGCGCCGCGGTGTTCGCCGCGATCGGCGTGGCGCTGTTCGTGCTCTATCCCGACACGCTCGCCGATCTGCTCGGCGTGCTGGTCGCGCTGGCTGTGGTCGTCCTCGGGGTCCGGATCGCGGGCTCAATCGCCGGCAGCCTCTTTCCGAACTACGACGTCGCCGAGGTCGCCGTCGAGGGACCGATCACCCGCGACGGCGGCGGCGGACGCTTTCCGTCGGGTCCGCGGTCGACGCCGGCCGACGACATCGTCGAGCAGATCGACCGGGCCGACGAGGACGACACCGTCGACGCCCTCCTGTTGAAGCTGAACACCCCTGGAGGCGAGGTCGTCCCCAGCGACGACATCAAACTCGCCGCCGAACGGTTCGACGGGCCGACGATCGCGTACGCGACCGACGTCTGTGCCAGCGGCGGCTACTGGATCGCCAGCGGCTGCGACGAACTTTGGGCGCGGGACGGCTCGATCGTCGGCTCGATTGGGGTTATCGGCTCGCGGGTCAACGCCAGCGATCTCGCCGACAAGGTCGGGCTCTCTTACGAACGGTTCGCCGCGGGGAAGTTCAAGGACGCCGGCAGCCCACTGAAGGAGATGGACGACGACGAACGGACCTACCTCCAGGGGCTGATCGACGACTACTACGAGAACTTCGTCGAACGGGTCAGCGAGGGGCGGGATCTCGACGCGGCGTTCGTCCGCGAGACCGAGGCCCGGATCTACCTCGGCGAACAGGCCGCGGAGATGGAGCTGGTCGACGAGCTCGGCACTCGCCGCGAGATCGAGGACGAGCTCGCCGATCGGCTCGACCGCGAGGACGTGACCGTCGAGGAGTTCGAGCCCGAGCGCCCATTGATGGCCCGCGTCGGCGGAGGCGCCCGGAGCCTCGCCTACGCCTTCGGCGCCGGGATCGCAAGCGTCGTCGGCGACCGCGAGTTCCGGCTGCGATTCTAGCCGTGGTTTTATCGTCGCACGGGATCGAACGCCTACCGTGACAACGCTGGTGGTCTGTCTCGACCGGACCGACGACGTCGGGCGCAAGACCGGGCTCCGGTCGCCCGTCGTCGGCTGGGAGGCAGTTCGCGCGCTGGTGACCGACGTCGGCCTCGCCGACCCCGAGGACTCCGGCGTCAACTCGCTGCTCGAGACGCTCCGGGTCGCCCAGGACCTCCGCGACGACGGCGAGGACGTCGTGGTTGCGGTCGTCTCGGGGGACCGCGAGTCGATGGTGTCGGCAGACCGATCGGTCGCGAGCCAGCTCGACGAGCTGATGGCGACTCACGACCCCGAGTCGGCGGTCGTCGTCATCGACAGCGCCGAGGACGAGCGGCTGGTGCCAATCGTCGAGAGCCGGGTCCGGGTCGACTCCGTCGACCGCGTGGTCGTCCGCCAGGCCAGAGACATCGAGTCGACGTACTACCTGCTCAAGCAGTTCCTGGCCGACGAGGAGCTGCGCCAGACCGTGCTGGTCCCGATCGGGCTGACGCTTTTGGTGTTTCCGATGCTCGCGTGGTTCGTCGGCCCCGCGGAAGGCGCCGCGGCGATCACGACCGTAATCGGCCTCTTCCTGCTCTACAAGGGCTTCAACGTCGACGAGCTCGTCACCGGGCTCGCCCACCGGGTTCGCGAGTCGCTGTACTCCGGGCAGGTCTCGGTCGTCACCTACGCCGTCGCGGCCGGGCTCACTCTCGTCGGGATCTTCGTCGGCGTGCTGGGCGTCTCGAACCTCGAGGACGCATCCGGGATCGCGCTCCCGGCGGTGCAGTTCGCCTTCGACAGCGCCCCCTGGCTCGCCGCGGCCGCCCTGACCGCGAGTGCCGGACGGCTACTCGACGAGGCGATCGGCGAGGAGCCGATCCGCAGCTCCTATCTCAACCTGCCCTTTATCGTCGTCGCCGTCGGGCTGGTCGTTCGGGGGTTCTCGGCGTACTTCCTCGAGCAGCAGGCGGCGATCGACTCGGTTCAGGTGCCCGCGATCGAGCTGGGCGTGCTCTCGATTGACAGCTTCGGAATCACCGCCGGCGAACGGCTGGCGGTCTACGTCCTCGGTGCGATCGTCATCAGTCTCGTCGGCGCCAAGGTCGCCGCGACCTTCAGCGGCGACGACGACCGAACCGTCCTCGAGGACGTCACGTCCGAGTCGGGGCTCACCGACGGCGGTCCCCAGGGAATCGACGAGTGGCGGTCCGACGCCGGGTCGGACGCGAACACGAACGCGGACGCCGACTCCGAGAACTCGACGCGCGACGAGGACGGATCGGGTCCCGACTACCCCCGGTAGCAGTAGCGGTAGCGCCTGGAACTCGTCACCCCTATAGTTCTCTCGGTCCAGGTGTCGGTATGAGCGACGCAGACGGCGCCTGGGTCAGTCTCTTCTCGGGCGGCAAGGACTCGGCGTGGGCGCTGTACCGGGCTCTCGAACGGGGGCTGAACGTCGAACGGCTCGTCACCGTCCACCCGACGGGCGACTCTTATATGTACCACGTTCCCGCGACCGAGCTGGCGGGACTGGCCGCCGAGAGCATCGGCATTCCGCTGCTGGAGGTCGAACCCGAGGACTTCGGAGCCGATACCGCGACCGACTCGAGTGTGCAGGGCGACGACGAGCTCGAACCCCTCGAGGCGGCTCTGCGGGAGCTCGACGCCGAGCTCCCGGGCGGGATCGCGGGCGTGACCGCCGGCGCTGTCGAGAGCGAGTACCAGACCAGCCGGATCGAGGCGATGTGCGAGCGACTGGACTGCGATCTGTTCGCGCCGCTGTGGCGCGAGGACCCCCGCGAGCTCGCCGACGCGATGCTCGCCGCGGGCTTCGAGATTCGGATCATCCGGGTCGCGGCCTACGGCCTCGAGGAGTCCTGGCTCGGTCGCACGATCGACGCGGACGCTCTTGCGGAGCTCGAGGAACTCAACCGGGAGTACGGCGTCCACGTTCTGGGGGAGGGTGGCGAGTTCGAGACGTTAGTCGTCGACGGCCCGCATATGGATCGTCGCATCGATCTCGCGTACGAGACCGAGTGGGACGGGACTCGCGGGACGCTGCGAGTGACCGACGCGCGACTGGAGTGAGCGTCCCGAACCGCGAGTGAGCGGAGAGAGCGGGTCCAGATTTTTCTCAAGAGGTTCGACCGAACGAAGGTGCTGTCCTACTCGGCCGGCATCGAGGACTCCCGCGGTCCCTGGCCCGGCGGCGTCACCGCCAGGGCGTTCTCGATCAGCGCCTGGTGGCCCCGCTGGAGGCGTTCGGACAGCGACTGCGGCGTGATTCCGAGCTCGTCGGCGACGTCCGCGAGCGAGACAGACTGCGAGGAGAAGTAGCCCATCTCCCAGGCGGTCACCAGCGCCTCGTGTTGTTTCTTGCTCAGCCCGTACTGGCCGACGCCCCGGGAGTGTGCGCGGGCGAACAGCTGCGTGAGCCGGTAGGGGACATCGAACTCACTGCAGTAGGACTGGAACTCGTCGAGACTCTCCCGATCGGTAAACCGCATTCGAAGCTCCCACTCGTCGCGGTGTGCGGACGCCTCGAGAATCGTCGCCCCGAGCTCCGTGTACGCATAAACAAGCGAGTCGACATCCGACGCCCACTCCCCGCGGTACAGCATCGAGCGCTCGTAGTCGTCGATGTGTTCGACGTTTCGGATCGACGGGTCGGCGTCGGTCGCGTGTTCGAACGCGCCGTGGTCGACGCCCGAGACCCACAGGTACGGCGTGAGCACCTCGTCGGCGGCGACGACGCGCTCGATTTCGATGACCAGCTCCGGTAGCGACCGGAGGGTCTCGTGGAGCGCGAACGCGTCGGCCGGAATACGAAACTCCCCGAACAGACTCATAGAACTTACTTTTCTCGCGGTGTCATAAGTGAACCGGGAGCCACCCCGCCGGCGCGTTCCGAATCCGTTCCCCGGATACCTGCCGGCGGAGATCGTCGACTCGCTCGAGGAGACGAAGGCCGAAGCCGAGGACGGCCCCGGACAGCTCCGGGAGCTGTCCGAGGATCCGAGCGGCGCGCCCGGGAGGCCGGGATCGCGATCAGTCGTCCGACCCGTTCGTGATCGTCGTGTGCGCGCCGATCAGCGCGCCGGCGAGATCCAGCTCCTCGATGCGAGTCCCCTCGTCGATGATCGACCGCCGGACGGTCCCGCGTTCGACGGTCGCCTCCGGGAAGATGACGGCGTGGTCGAGGTCGGTCTCGACGAGCGTGGCGTCGTCCATCACGTGGACGTTCTCGCCGATCGTCGCGTCCTCGAGGGTGGCTGACTCGGCGACCAGCGACTCGCCCTCGAGATGCCAGGCGACGGCCTCGAGGTAGCTCTCGGGGGTCCCGATGTCGAACCACGCCCCCTCGAAGGTGAAGGCGTAGGTCGGCTCGCGGTCCTGGAGCCACTGGACGAACCAGCCCGGCTCGTCGGGGTTGTTATCGCCCTCGAGGTAGGTGTCGAACAGCGAGAGCAACCCCTGCGGGAAGGCATAACAGGCGATCGAGACCAGCGTGCTGTTGGGATCGTCGGGTTTCTCCTGGAAGTCGACGACCCGATCGCCCTCGAGCTCGACCAGCCCGTAGGAGGTCGCTTTCTCCCTTGAGCCGACGTCGTAGGCCGCAAGCGTCGGGGCCTCCCGCTCGAAGAAGTCGTCGACGAACGCGGAGAGGTCGAAGCTCATCAGGTTGTCGCCCGCGACGACCAGCAGGTCGTCGTCGACGTCCTCGCGGTCGATCAGCTGGGCCAGCGCGCCGACGACGCCGAACTTGTCGTCTTCCTCGGTGGTCTCCTCGACCGACAGCGTCGGCTTCTCGAACTCGCTGTCGGCGAGGTGGGACTCGAACTCGGGGGCGAACCGCTCGTTGGTGCTGACGTAGACCTCGTCGATCCGGTCGTCGTCCTCGAGTTCAGCGAAGATCCGATCGATAACCGTGGCGTCGCCGATCGGGAGGAACATCTTCGGACGATGTTTCGTGATCGGCCACATCCGTGTCGCGTACCCGCCTGCAAGAACGACGGCTTTCATGCACCCGATTTCACCGACGCGACGTAAGTGGTTTGTCCCTGTACACCCCGACGGCGTCGGGAAACACATATGCCGGTCCGGACGATCCCCCTACGTATGCGGGAAGCAGACGAGACGACCCGACAGCGACTCGCCGACGCGCTCCGAGCCGAGCCGGCGACCCCGAGCGAGCTCGCGGTCCAGTTCGAGCTGACCCCGGAGACGATCGTTCGCCACCTCGAGCACGTCTCGCGGTCGGTTGAGGGCGGCGACGAGCAGTTTCTCGTCGCGCCCCCGACCTGCCGGGAGTGTGGGTTCGACGACTTCGACGAGCTGTTGAACCGTCCGTCGCGGTGTCCCGACTGCAAGAGCGAGGCCGTCGACGAACCCGCGTTTACGATCGAGTAGCCGGCGACGAACCGTCGCGTCGGTTTCGACACGCCTATCTGTCGCCGTGGCAAGGATCCGATATCGACGCCTCGAGCGGGCGGATCGCCGGTCCGCGACGGACGCCGCCGGCGCGGGGCCCGACGCAACATACGTATGTCCACCTCTGATTCCGATTCCGATCTCGACTCTCCCGGGCTCGCCCTTGCCGTCCTCGAGTGGCTCGAGGACCGCGAGGAGGGCCCCGAGGACGTCGACGCCTGTCTCGAGTTGCTGGCCGATCGGCGCCGCCGGCTGCTGCTCGAGGTCATGCGCACCTACGGCGAGGAGCTGACCCTCCCCGACGCCGCCGAGGAGGTCGCCGTCCGCGAGAGCGGCCGCAAGGTGACGGAGCTGTCGGCCGAACGGGTCGCGAACGTCTACATCTCGTTGTACCACGATCACATGCCGCGGCTCGTCGAGGCCGGCCTCATCGAGTACGACCAGGAGCGGGATCTGGTGCACCCGCTCGAGTGTCGCTAGAACTCGACGTTCGAGGTCGAGGTCAGATCGTCGCCGTCGTCGATCGGGCCCGGACCGACGAACTCGTACTCGTCGTCGGTCAGATAGACCGATCCGTCGGAGACGGTAACCTCGAGCGCCGAGAGGTACGCCCCCTCACAGGGGCCGAACGTACACTCGCCGGAGCCGGCCTCGAAGTACGCACCGTGGTTGGCACAGATCACCTCGCCGTCTCGCATCGGCGCGCCGTCGCCCTTGTCCAGTTTGATATGCGTGAAGTGCTGACAGTAGTTGAGCCAGCAAGCGACGTCGCCGTCCTCGGTCGCGACGAGAATCGCCTCCTGCTGGTCGCCCAGCTCGTCGGCGACGCGAAACAGAAACGTCGACTCCGCGGGGACGTCCTCGAGGGTCGTAATCCGCTGTGTAGCCGCCATCGATTCCCGGTTACGAGTCAACCGTCGTGAACGTTTCGAGACCGTCTGACGGAGTTTTAACAGGCCGAGTCCCCAACGGCTGCCATGGACTCCCTCCTCGTCTACGGCTCGTACGGCTACACCGGCCGGCTGATCGCGCGCGAGGCCGTAGCGCGCGGCGGTTCGCCGACGCTCGCGGGCCGGGACCACGACAGCGTCACCGAGCAGGCGGCCGACCTCGGCCTCGAGGGACGGGTGCTCGACCTCTCGGAAGGACCGCTCGAGGACGAGCTCCGCGAGTTCGACGCGGTGTTGAACTGCGCCGGGCCGTTCGAGCGCACCGCCGAGCCACTCGTGTTGGCCTGTCTCGAATCGGACACCGACTACCTCGACGTCACCGGCGAGTTCCCGGTGTTCGAACGGCTTCGCCAGTACGGCGAGACCGCCCGCGCGGCCGGGATCGGGATCCTGCCCGGCGTCGGCTTCGACGTCGTTCCGACGGACTGCCTGGCGGCGATGCTCCACGAGGAGCTGCCGACGGCAGATCGGCTCCGGCTAGGGATCAAAAGCGACTACGGCTTCTCGCCGGGGACCGCACGGACGTTCGTCGAACTCGCCGGCCAGGGCGGGGTCGTCCGCCGAAACGGACGCCTGCTCACCGTCCCTGCAGCCTACCGAAGTCGAAAGATCGACTTCGGCGACGGCCCCGAACACGCCGTGACGATCCCGATGGGCGACGTCGTCACCGCAGCCCACACGACCGGGATCGGCTCCATCGAGGTCTACGGCGCCGTCCCGGAGTGGAGCGAGCCGCTGCTGTCGGCCGCCGACTCGCTGCGCTGGCTCCTCGAGCGCCCGTCGATCGAACGGGCGGCGACCCGCGCGATCGACGCCTTCGTGGACGGTCCCGACGGGAAGACGCTCGCGACCGGCTCCGCGACCGTCTGGGGCGAGGTTGCCGACGAGGACGGCGGGCGCGCCATCGGGCGGCTATCGACGCCCAACCCCTACGCGCTGACGGCCGACGCCGCGGTCAGCGCCGCCGAGCGCGTCCTCGAAGACGGTCTCGAGGCCGGGTTCCGGACGCCCGCAACCGCGTTCGGCGCCGAGTTCGTCACGGAGCTTGCGGGAGTCGGACTGGACGTCCTCGAGTCGAGCGCGGCGTCGACGCTCGAGCCCGCCGACTGAGCGGGAGCGTCGGCTCGGGCGGAACGGAGGCCGTCGTTCCGAACGACTATTGGGTCTCGATCCGTCGGCACGACCCGATGGTCGCCCCGTTCGCTCGCACGGTCGTCGGCTGGACGCTGGTCGCGTTTCTCTCCATCTCCGTCATCGAACTCCTGTTATTCGGTCGGCTCGAGCCGATTCGCTACCTTCCGGGGGCGATCGGCGGCGGGATCGGGCTAACCGCCGCCGATCGGCTCGTCGGGGTTTCTCTTCCCCGAGTCTGATGACGCGGTTCGACCCTCCGGGCTCGCGGCTCTCAGGAGTTCGAATCGTCTGCCGACTCCGCGGCGCCCGTCTCGTCCGACTCCATGTACGCGCGAAACTCCTGGAACCCGTCCGACGTGGGCACGAGGACGTCCTCGCGAATACCACCCGAAAGCGCCCTGTATAGGTCATGGAGATCCTTGTAGTGAACCGCGACGACCGGGAAGTCCTCCGTCGTCAGGTCCCGTGCCTTCGCCTTCGTGACGCCCTCCTCCTTCGCCGCTTTGCGGGTGAGAAACGTCCCGACGACCCGGTTCTGGCCCGTCGCGTCGACGAGACACCAGATAACCCCGGGGACCGGATCGTCCGGTTCGACGCGTCTGTGGGGGACTTCGTCCTCACCCATCGTTCGGCTCACCTCTTCGTCTCCGGTCGTGTCCCCGGGATCGCTCTCGGACGCTTCGGTCCGACCGTCCAGAGCCGCGTTGCGGGACGCTCGCACGTTCGGGGGACGGCCGATCGCGTCCTCGGGTGAACGGATCCTGTTTTTCGGAGAGTCGCTCCCGACCCATCGCGTTCGAGAGGAAACAGTAGCGTCGCATCGGATCGTTCTGTAGTATCAGCCCCCTTCATACTATCCGTTTCGGCCGCTAATCTACGGCCATATCCCCAGTATCGGGTGTTTCTTTCCGATCGCCGTTCGCGGCGGGCGACGAGCCCGGAGAACGGCTCACCGGTAACAGCGTTCCTCGACGCGCTCGTCGTACAGCCCCGAGAGCCGCTCGGTCACCGGGCCGCCCCCGAGTTCGACCCCGTCGAGGACGTCGATCGGTCGCAGCTCCCAGGTGCGGTTCGTGAGGAACGCCTCGTCGGCTCCGAGGACGTCGGCGAGGCCGTACCGTCCCTCCTCGACCTCGATCCCTGCCCCCCGGGCCAGCTCGAGGACGGTCGCCCGGGTGATCCCGGGCAGGACGTCGGCGTCGGTCGTCGGTGTGTGGAGACAGCCGTCGCGGACGAAAAACAGGTTGCTCGTGGCGCCCTCGGCGACATCGCCCTCGACCGTCGAGAGCAGGGCCTCGTCGGCGTCCTCGAGTTCGGTCCGCGCGAGGATCCCGTTGAGGTAGTTGTGCGTCTTCGCGCCAGAGGGAAGCGCTGCGTCGGGGATCCGTCGGGTCTCGACGCTGCGGACCGTCGCGGGCTCGTCCCAGACGGGGTCGCCCTCGAGCCCGCCGCGGGGGAGCGGTTTGGCGTAAACGACGACCGTCGGCTCGACCTCGGGACGAGGGGTCAGCTTCCCGGGCTGGACGCCGCGGGTGATCGAGAGGCGGACGTAGGCGTCCACGAGGGCGTTCGCGTCGAGGGTCTCGTCGATTCTCGCCCGCAGGTCGCCCCCCGAGAGGCCGTGCTCCAGGGAGAGGGCCTCGCAGGTCTCCGCGAGGCGCTCGCGGTGGGCGTCCCACCCGAGGACGGAGCCGCCGTAGGCCCGTAGGGTCTCGAAGGCGGCGTCGCCGTACCGGAAGCCCCGGTCGTCGACGCTGACGGTCGCCTCTGCGGCGGGGACGAGCTCGCCGTCGACGTGGTACAGTCGGTCGCTCATCGCTCGCCCTCCGAGTCGGACCGCGAGGCGGCGAACCGACAGAAGTTCTCGATCATTCGCTTGCCGACCGACAGCGAGATCTCCCCGTCGGCGTCCTCGCCGGGATCGCGCGTGAGGATGCTCTCGGGGTGAAACTGCACGCCGAGCTGGGGTTTCTCGCGGTGGCGCACCGCCATCAGGACGCTTCGCTCGTCGGCGGTCCGGGCGGTCTCGACGAGGCTCTCGGGCAGGTCGCCTCGCTCGACGGCCAGCGAGTGGTAGCGCCCGACCTGGAACCGCTCGGGAAGCCCGTCGAACAGCCCCGAACCGTCGTGAGAGACCTGTGAGGGTTTGCCGTGAACGACGTGGGGTGCGTGCTCGACGGGCGCGCCCTCGGCGGCACACAGCGCCTGGTGACCCAGACAGACCCCGAGGATCGGGTACTCGGTCTCGGCAAACAGCGGGATCGAGATCCCGGCCTCCTGGGGCGTGCCGGGACCGGGCGAGACGACGATCCCCGTCGGATCGAGCTCGCGGACGTCCGCGAGATCGAGCTCGTCGTTGCGCCTGACGAGGACGGCGTCGGCGTCCTCGCTCCGGTTGCGGGCCGACGTCGCAGCGACCGCTTCGCCGACGTACTGGACGAGGTTGTACACGAAGGAGTCGTAGTTATCCACGACCAGTATTCGCGTTCGCTCAGTCATCGCCGTCACCTCCGTCGCGTGCCTCGAGGCCCATTCCGGCGCGCTCCCCGAGCGCGTCGTCGACGGCGGTGATCAGGGCCCGTGCCTTGTCGAGGGTTTCGTCGTACTCGCCGTCGGGATCGGAGTCGTGGACGATCCCCGCGCCGACCCGGAGGTGGTACTCCTCGGCCTGGCGGACGAGGGTCCGGATGATGATGTTCAGCGTCGCCCGCCCGTCGAAGCCGAAGAGCCCGACGCTGCCGGTGTAGGGGCCCCGACGGGTCGCCTCGAGTTCGTCGATGATCTCCATCGTCCGGGGTTTGGGCGCGCCCGTGATCGTCCCCCCGGGGAACATCGCCGCGATCGCGTCGGCGAGCGACCGATCGGGGCGGAGCCGACCGGTGACGTCGGAGACGAGGTGCATCACCTCCGAGTAGCGGTCGATCCGGCGGTACTCCTCGACTGCGACGCTGCCGTACTCACTTACCTTCCCCAGATCGTTGCGCTCCAGGTCGACGAGCATCGCGTGTTCGGCACGTTCTTTCTCGTCGGCGAGCAGGTCGGCCTCGAGGGCCTCGTCCTCCTCCGGGGTCGCTCCGCGGGGACGGGTGCCCGCGATCGGCTCCGTCCGGAGGAACGTGGCCTCACCGCCTCGCGGACCGCGAGACTTCGAGGACGTCTCGTTCGAGGCGGTTCCATCGCCTCGCCGTCCGTTCGCTGACTCCGGGGCGCGTGGCGCCCCGCGCTCGAGCAGCAGCTCTGGGCTCGCGCTCACCAGGTCGGCGCTGCGGAACTCGAGCAGCCCCGAGTACGGCGCGGGGTTGACCCGACGCAGGGCGTCGTAGGCCGCGACGGGGTGGACCGCGGCGGGCGCGGCCAGCCGCTGGGAGATGTTCGCCTGGAAGGTGTCGCCGTCCCGGACGTACTCCTTGACCCGCCGCACGCGGTCGGCGAAGGCCTCGCGGCCGCAGTCGCTCTCGAATGTCGCCTCGTCGGTCGCGACGGGCGGGGCGCCGACTTCGGGATCGCCGCCGAGACACGCCCGGGCGAGCTCGAGGGCCCGCTCCCGCCCCCGTTCGTAGGCGTCCTCGAGGTCGTCGCCGGGTTCGACGCGCGGACAGGCCGCGATCCGGAGCTCGGTCGGTTTGGCGTCGTCGGTCGGCTCCTCCCAGGCCGCCAGTCGGTCGTAGACGCCGACCTCGAGGTGGGGCAGGCCACGGTCGTCAACCGCTGACTCGGGGAGCTCCTCGAGTTCGCGGGCGATGTCGTAGGAGAGCCAGCCGACGGCGCCACAGGGGTAGGGGATCGAACACTCCCCGCGGGCGAGCGACTCACCGTCGAGGACGCCCTCGAGGGCGGCAAGCGTCGGGGACTCGCCGTCGGTTAGTCCGACGGCCTCTGGACCGACGGTGAGCCCGTCGACGGGATCGGTACCGAAGTACCCCCAGCCGGGCTGGCCGCCGGTGGTCTCGAGGTAGATGCCCCCGGAATCGTCGCGGGCTCGGCGGTACGCGAGAAAGGGATCGGAGACGTCGAGTCGAACGGTGATCGGAACGCGGACGGCCGTGGCGCCGGACGAAAACTCCTCGCGGACGGCGGCGCGAACGGCGTCGACCGCGGTGACGACGCGCGGATCGCTCATACCCCAGGGTGGGGCGTTGGCCTAATCAGTGTACGGTTTCGATCGGTTCGGGCGGCTGCAGCCGATCGATTCGGGTCCGTGCTGACCGGGTGGGCCCGGAGAAATCGGTCCGTCTCAGCGAACTTTCGCGCGGTCGATCCAGCCCTGGATGCGCTTCTCGGAGATTTCGGTCTCGGACTCGAGGACGGTGGCGTCGGCGTCGGCGAGCTCGGCGACGGTTTCGACGCCCGCGTCGGCCAGCCGGTCGGCGTAGGCGGGACCGATTCCCTTGATGACGTCGACCGGCTCGTCGGGAACCTCGGCGGAATCGGCGTCGTCGTCGGCTGCTGCAGTCGAGTCCTCCCCGTCGGACGCCGCCGCGGGTTCGGCCTCGTCGACGACGTCTTCGTCGACCGCGTCCTCGCTCTCGGCCGCGGGGTCGTCGGCCGGTTCGGGCTCGCTCGCCGGTTCGCTTTCGGCCACCGGCTCGTTCTCGGCTCCGTCCTCGTCCGTGTCGTCCGACTCGGCCGGATCCTCGAGCTCGACGTCCTCGGCTTCCGGCTCGGCGTCGTCGACGAGCTCCTCGTCCCGGACGCCCGCCTCTCCGGGTGCTTTCGATTCGGTCGGCGTCGCGTCCGACTGGGTGGGTCCCGTCGCCTCGGCCGGTTCCGCCGCCGTATGCGGAGAGTCGTCGGCCTCGGTCATCGACCCCGTCGACGCCGATGCCGTGGTTCCAGCGGCCGCCGACTCCTCGTCGGGATCGGCCTCTCGTTCTCGTTCGACCGTTACCCCGACGTCCCGGCTGTCCCCACGCTCCGGGTCAGAGTCGTCGAACCCCAACAGCGACTTCAGCTTTTGGAGGATTGCCATTAGCTGGATATAGTTGACTCACGGCACTTAAATTCGCCTGATACCCGAGCTGAACGACAGGTTCGGCGGCCGAACGCTACAGTCGCGAACGCAGCGCCTCGTTCATCTCCTCGACCGGGGCGGTTCGGTCCGTCCACAGCTCGAACGCCTCGACGCCCTGGTAGAGCAGCATCCACGCCCCGTCGACGGTCGTCGCGCCGGCGTCCTCGGCGTCCCGAAGCAGGCGGGTCTCGAGGGGGCGATACACCGCGTCTAACACCGCCAGCTCACCGTGGAGAGCCTCGGCTGGCACCGGCGTCGCGTCCTCCTCCATCCCGACGCTGGTCGCGTTGACCAGGACGTCGGCGTCGGCGAGGACGTCCCCGAGGTCCTCGAGACCCCGCCCGTCGGCGCCGGGAACGTCGGCGGCGAGCTCGCGGGCCGTCGAAGCGGTGCGGTTGGCGATCGTCACCGCGGCCCCGGCGTCCGCGAGCCCGAACGAGATCGCCCGCCCGGCGCCGCCGGCCCCAACCACGAGGACGTCGGCGTCCTCGAGGACGACGCCGTCCTCGCGCAGAGCCCGCAGGGCGCCGGCAGCGTCGGTGTTGTGGCCGGTCGGCTCGGGGCCCGAGAAGTCGATCGTGTTCACCGCGCCGATCCGACCCGCCAGCTCGTCGGGCTCGACGAACTCGAGGACGTCCCGCTTGAACGGGATCGTCACGTTCAGTCCGCAAACGCCGAGCGCCTCGGCGCCGCGGATCGCCGCCTCGAGCTCGTCGGGGGCGGGTTCGAAGGTGACGTATCGGGCGTCGATACCGAGTTCGTCGTAGGCCGCCTCGTGCATCGGCGGCGACAGCGAGTGACCGACGGGGTTGCCGATCAGTCCGTACACGTCCATGGGCTCACTCGCCGCGCGGCAGGGATAACCGGTGTGACTCCGGCAGCGTTTCCCACCGTCCGGTTCCGGGTCGCTTATCCGTCGTTCGCGAGTAGCGGTCGCCATGCTGTCGGAAACCGGGGTTTCGCTGCTCCTGCTGGTCGCCGGGGTCGTCGCGCTGTACGCCGGGGCCGAGCTGCTGGTCGCCGGTGCCGGTCGCCTCGCACTGGGAATCGGGCTCCGGGCGGCGACCGTCGGCGTGACCGTGATCGCGTTCGCGACGACCGCCCCCGAGCTGTTCGTCGCGACGATCGGCGCCCTCGACGTCTCGACCGACATCGGGCTGGGCGCCGTCCTCGGCTCGAACATCGCCAACGTGGGGCTGGTGCTGGGCGTCGCCGCGCTCATCAAGCCGCTGTCGGTCAGCGAGACCGTGATGAAACGCCACGTCCCGTTTATGGTGTTCGCGGCGCTGTTGCTCGCCGCCTTCGGCGTGAACGGCCGAATCGGACGACTCGAGGGCGCGATCTTCCTGCTGGTGCTTGCCGGATTTACCGCCTACCTGCTGTACTACGTCAACGCCGATCCGATGCCCGTCGACGAGACACCCGAGGCCGGCGACCGCGACGGGGTCTCGGCCCGGGACCTCGCACTCGTCGGTGGGGGGCTGCTCGCGCTGGTCGTCGGCTCGCGGTGGCTCGTCGCCGGCGGCACCGACCTGCTGCTCGAACTCGGCTTCTCGGAGCTGTTCGTCGGGCTCACCGTGCTGGCGCTTGGCACCTCATTACCCGAACTCGCCGCCTCCGTCGTCGGCGCCGTCCGCGGCGAGACGGGGTTTGCCATCGGGAACGTCGTCGGCTCGAACATCTACAACGTCCTCGCGGTGCTCGGGATCGTCGCGCTGATCACGCCCATCGAGATCGCCCCGAGCACGCTTCGGTTCGAGCTTCCGATGCTGGTCGGCTTTACCGTTCTCCTGGTCGCAATGATGGGGTACGGGCGTCGTCTCTCCCGGCTCGACGGCGCGACCCTCCTCGCGGCCTACCTCGGTTTCGTTTACCTGCTCCTCCCGTAGCACCCAAAAGATTTGGGAGTGGACTTTACGGAATACCCATTGTACGAAACGTATGAGCGAAACGGAAGAAACCACGTACGTCGGGAAGGCCTGTGCGTACATTACCCGGGAGACGGGCGAGTTGCTCGTCTTCGAAGGGCCGGGGCATGAAGGCCTGCAGATTCCGAAGGGCACCCTCGAGGGCGACGAATCCCCTCGAGAGGGGCTGTTCCGCGAGGTACGCGAGGAGAGCGGTCTGGCGACGCTGCAGGGAACGGACCACCTCACGACTGACATCTGGGTGCGATACCAGTCCCCGCCGAAGTACTACGTCCGTCATTTCTTCCACGCGACCGTCCACGAGCCCCGCGACAGCTGGACGCATACGGTCCAAGACGGCGGCGACGAGCACGGTGCCGAGTTCGAGTTCAGCTGGATCGAGCCGACGGGCGACCGCAAGTTCGCGCTGGATCTCGACGACTACGTCGGCCTGTTGCCATCCTCGACGGCCGGCCCCGATCGACGCGTCGCCTCCGACTGAGGGACGAAAGCGGAGGGTATTCGAGGCGCCGCCACCGAACGGTTCTCGTGATCGCAATCGTCGAGAGCCGCGCCGACAGCGCCTCCGTCCACATCTGCGAGCAGCTCCGTGAGCTCGCCGACTGGACCGAACGCGAGGACGACGCCCGTCCTGCGGGCGACGGCGGCGGCACGTACTACCGGCTCGAGGACGCCGAGCTGCGCTCGTTCGACGACCTCCACCTCGAGCTCGACCGTCCCGCCGAAGCCTTCGACTGTGACCCGGAGCTGCTGGTGTTTGCCTCCCGGCACTCGGGGGACACCGGTGCCCTGCTGACGGGACATTTCACGGGAAGCTTCGGCTCGGCCGAGTTCGGCGGCGAGGACGACGCCCTCGCGGCAGCCTGTCCGAACGCCCTCGCCCGGCTGCTCGCGGCCTTCGAGACCCACGCGCCCGAGGAGTACGAGGTCGGGATGGAGTGTACCCACCACGGTCCGAGCGACGTCGGCTGTCCGTCGCTGTTTGCGGAGCTGGGCAGCGACGAGCCCCAGTGGGCAGACCCTGACGGCGCCGCGGCCGTCGCGCGGGCGATCCTCGACCTCCGGGGGGTCGACGCCCACCGATCCAGGCAGGTCGTCGGCTTCGGGGGCAACCACTACGCGCCCCGCTTCCAGCGGATCGTCGAGGAGACCGAGTGGGCGGTCGGCCACATTGCCGCCGACTGGGCCCTCGAGTCGATGGGCCACCCCGAGAGCCACCGCGAGGTCATCGAGCGCGCCTTCGAGGCGAGCCGCGCCGAACTGGCGGTGCTCGACGGCGAGTGGCCCGTCCTCGAGGACGTCCTGGCCGACCTCGATCGCCGGATCGTCGGCGAGACCTGGCTGCGCGCGGTCGGCGATCGCTCGCTCGAACTCGTCGACGCAGTCGAGTCCGAGCTCGGTCGCGTCGCCAAGGGCGTTCGCTTCGGCGACCGCCGCGAGGACGCGTTCGTCGTTCGCGAGCTGCCGGCCGACCTGCTCGAGACCGCCCAGGGGATCGACCCCGACCGGGTCCGGAAGCTGGTCGAACGCCACGCGGTCGCCTTCGAGACCGAAAACGCCGGCAGCCGCGTTGGGAGCCGTGTCGCCCTCCCCGACTCCGGAGCGAAACGGGAGCTTATCGAGGCCGTCGCCGGCGTCCTCGAGGCGAAGTTCGAGACCGTCGCGGTCGAGGACGACGCCGTCGTCGCCGAGGAGCTGGCGTTCGACCCCGAGCTCGCCCGAACCCTCGGCGTTTCCGAGGGGCCGGCGTTCGGCGCGCTTGCGGACGGGGAGGCGGTAACGGTCAACGGCGAGGAGATCGACCCCGAGGCCGTCCACCGCGAGCGAACCCACCGGTTCGAGTTCTGACCGGTTCGATCCCGGAGGGAAGTCCTTGGTTGTTCGGCCGTGTCCGCCGGTCCACCCGTTCTCGAGTCGTGACACGTAACTCCGCCTTATCCCGCCTCCGGGCGCCTGACGTGTAGGGGAAAGGTAATTATGCTCCATCTACTACAGGCTCCCAGGAATGGACTCTCTTATCGAAGACGCGATCGACGAGGCCGAGAACGCGGAGGGGGACGTCCCCGACGCGGCGGGGTCGGACCGGTCGAGCGCGAACGCCGTCGACAACAGCGGCACGATGACCGACGACGAACTCGAGGACGTTCTGCAGGATCTGCAGACCGATATTACGGTCGTCGGCTGCGGTGGCGCCGGCGGCAACACCGTCAATCGGATGCACGAAGAGGGGATCCACGGCGCGAAGCTCGTCGCGGCCAACACCGACGTTCAACATCTCGTCGAGATCGAGGCCGACACCAAGATCCTGATGGGTGAGGACAAGACCGGCGGTCGCGGTGCGGGCTCGCTCCCCCAGGTCGGCGAGGAGGCCGCCCTCGAGAGCCAAGAGGATATCGCCGGCGCGATCGACGGCTCCGACATGGTCTTCGTCACTGCGGGACTGGGCGGGGGTACCGGAACCGGCTCGGCGCCCGTCGTCGCGAAGGCCGCCCGGGAGTCCGGAGCGCTTACCATCTCGATCGTCACCACTCCCTTCACCGCTGAGGGCGAGGTCCGTCGAACCAACGCCGAGGCCGGCCTCGAGCGCCTGCGTGACGTCTCCGACACGGTCATCGTCGTCCCCAACGACCGCCTGCTGGATTCGGTCGGCAAACTGCCGGTCCGGCAGGCGTTCAAGGTCAGCGACGAGGTGCTAATGCGCAGCGTGAAGGGCATCACCGAGCTGATCACCAAGCCCGGCCTCGTCAACCTCGACTTCGCCGACGTCCGTACCGTCATGGAACGGGGCGGGGTCGCGATGATCGGTCTCGGCGAGTCCGACTCCGAGGCGAAAGCCGAGGACTCGGTCAAGACCGCGCTGCGATCGCCGCTTTTGGACGTCGACATCTCCGGGGCGACCTCCGCACTGGTCAACGTCACGGGTGGCAACGACATGTCCATCGAGGAAGCGGAGGGCGTCGTCGAGGAGATCTACGACCGGATCGACCCCGACGCCCGCATCATCTGGGGGACCTCGATCGACGAGACCCTCGAGGGAAGCATGCGGACGATGATCGTCGTCACGGGCGTCGAGTCGCCCCAGATCTACGGCAACGGCGACGAGCAGCCGACCCAGCCCGAAGGCGGCTCCCAGGCCGGAGGCCGAGGACGTGGCCGTGGCGGCGCTCGCGGCGACGACGATATCGACTTCGTCAACTGATCGGCGGACGCGGTTCGCCGGACGCTTTTCGAGAATGCAGGATCGACAGCGCCGTCAGTCGTCGGCCCTCGCCGGTTCGCCGCCCGCGAGGTCCCCTTCGATGCTCGGGGGGTACTTTCCGCGCTCGAGTTTCAGATCCGACTGGGGGCGGGCCATGCAGGTCAGCGCGTAGTTCTCGGCTTCCTCCTCGGTAAAGCCTCGCGCTGCGGGCTGGGTGACTTCTCCCTCGACGATCTCGGCCGAACAGGCCAGACACATCCCGACCCGACAGGAGTACTCCTGGGCGATCCCCTCCTCGAGACAGCGGCTGAGGATCGTCTCCTTGTCCGTGCAGGTGATCGACTCCCCCGTACCGACGAACTCGACCGTGTACTCAGTCATACCGAACGGTACGGAAGACCGCACTAAAACTCTTTATTACATTTCGTGGCCGCCGCGCCGACGAAATCGACCGGCGCGGGGTCGTGCTCGTATATCGCGAGCCGGTCGAGCGAGGGCGTGCACATAAAACGTTTTCTTACCTCGCACTTCACACTGTCTTATATGAGTACGCAGGAGCAGTCGGCCGCCGATGCGGTCTCCAAGACTCGGTCGTCCGACGTGGTCGTCGTCGGCGCCGGAACCGCCGGCAGCTACGCCGCAGCGACCGTCGCGAGCGAGGGGTACGACGTCGTCCTCCTCGAGCGCAAGTCCGAGCAGGAGGCGGGCCACATCGCCTGCGGGGACGCCCTGAAGGGCGCAGCGGACTTCCCCGACGCGATCCCCAAGTCACAGCTCGAACCCGCCTTCACGAACACCGACGTCGACCACGGCCGCTTCGAGATCCCACAGGAAGACACCGTCCTCGAGATCCCGATTCCGGGAGAGCTGGCCGTCGTCGACCGCTGGGAGTACGGCAAGCTCGTCATCGAGGGCGCCGCGAAGGCGGGCGCGGAGATCCACTACGACACCGTCGTCCAGGACGTCACCCAGGCCGAGGACGGTCGGGTCACGGGCGTCCGGGCGGTGCGGAAGGGCGACCCCGTCGAGTACGAGGCCGAGGTCGTCATCGACGCCGCGGGCTCGCTGTCGGTGCTGCAGGATCACGTCGACTTCTCGGGGTCGACGTTCGACACCAACGTCAACTACACCCACTTCTGTTCGGGCTACCGCGAGGTCGTCACCGTCGACGACCCCGTGGAGTGGTCCGACGCCCTCGTCTTCAAGCCGACCGATCGGGCCGCGGGCTACCTCTGGTACTTTCCGCGGACCGAGACCGAGATCAACGTCGGCCTGGGGTTCCAGATGACCGAGCAGCCGATGCAACTCGTCGAGAGCCTGAAACGCGACCTCCGGAGCCGCCCGGAGTTCGAGAGCGCGCAGGTCGACGACAAGCTCGGCGCCGCGCTCCCGACGCGTCGGCCCTACGACTCGGCGATCCATCCGGGCTACATGGCCGTCGGCGACGCCGCAGGTCACGTCAACCCGACGACGGGCGGCGGGATCGCGGGCGCGGCCTACGCCGGCAAGTACGCCGCGGAGGCCGCCGTCGACGGGATCGAGGACGGTGACGTCGGCGAGCGAGCCCTCTGGGAGTACAACCAGCGTGTGATGGACCACTTCGGCGCCCGCTACGCTGCCCTGGACGTCTACAACGTCCTCTCGACGGCTGTCGACGTCGACGAGCTGATGGGGCTGCTCGCGGCGATGCCCGGCGACAAGCTCGCCGAGGCGCTGTACTCGGGCAGTACGGACATCGGAACGAAGCTCAAGCTCGAGGCGCTGCTCAAGAGCCGCGACCACTGGGGGACGATCTGGACCCTCTACAAGACCAAGCGCTGTGCCGACGACCTGCTCGACCACTACGGCAACTACCCCTCCCATCCGGGCGCGCTCGACAGCTGGCAGGACCGACGCGACGACCTGATGGACGCGGTTTACGAGACGACCGGGGCGGACCCGAAGTACTAACACCGACCGTTTACTTTCCACCGCGACCTGCCCGACGACGCCACCATCAAGACCGTCACTGTCAAACGCGAACCCACCGACAAGTGGTACGCCATCCTCGGCGTCGAAACCCCCGACGACCCACCCGAGAAGCCCGACGAGGTGACTGACGCTGTTGGTATCGACGTGGGTATCCTAAAATACGTCCACGACAGCGACGGGACCGCCGTCGAGTCGCCTGACCTTTCCGACGAACGCGAGCGGTTAGAACGCGCCCAACGTAACCTCTCGCGGAAGGAACACGGCTCGAACAATTGGGAGGAACAGCGCAAGACGGTCGCTCGACGCCACGCTGACCTGAAGCGCAAGCGTCGAGACTTCTTGCACAAACTCTCGGCGTACTACGCCCGCGAGTACGACCTTGTCGCGGTCGAGGACTTGGATACGAAAGGGCTGGTCGAGCTTCCGGACAACTCTCGGAACCGCGCCGGGGCCTCGTGGGGGACGTTCCTGCGAATGCTCGAATACAAGTGCGAGCGGGAAGGAACGTACTTCGTCGCCGTGGACCCCCGAGGCACGACCAAAGAGTGCGCGTCATGTGGCGTCGAGACGGACAAGCCGTTGTGGGTACGCAAGCATTCGTGTCCATCGTGTGGGTTCGAGGCAGACAGAGACGCGAATGCGTCGTGGAACATCCTTTCTCGCGGTCTCGAACAAGTAGGGGCGGGCTGTCCCGAATCAACGCCTGTGGAGACTGCGCTCCCTACGGGAACCCATTCGGTTCCTGCAAAGCGCGTCATCGAAGCAGGAAGCCCCGAACCGCGTCAGCGGTGAGCGAGTAGGGTGGGGAGGAAGTCACTCTGCGCGGTTGTTCGCGCTGACGGCAGCGTCGCTGCCCCACAGTGCGGCGTCCTCCCATGACTGACGTCGTGGGGGTTCGCGCTGTTCAGCGGGTAACCTCCTGCTACGTCCCGAACCGTCCCCGTCGCTTTTGGTCGCCCGTCGCCGGTGTCCGGGCATGGATACGACCGTTCGCCGTCGCGAGGTACTGCTGGCGAGTGGCGGCGCCGGAGTCGCGAGCGTCGCCGGCTGTGCCGACCGTTCGACCGAGGACGTCGGCGGCGTTGCGCCGGGGGAAGCACGGGCCGTCGTCTCCCAGCACCACCTCGCGACCGAAGCCGGGCTTGAGGTCCTCGAGGACGGCGGGACGGCCGCCGACGCCGCCGTCGCGGTCGCCTGCGCCCTGAGCGTCGTCGAGCCCTGGTTCTCCTCGGCGCTGGGCGGGGGCACCTGGGCGCTGTACTACGACGCCGACACCGACGAGGTGACCAGCCTGGACGGCGTCGGTCCCGCCGGGCTGGAGGCGACACCCGACGATTACGAGGACCGCGCCGACGAGGCGGGGATCCACCAGGCCGTCGTCCCCGGCGCCTGGGACGGCTGGATGCTGTGGCTCGCCGAGTACGGCGACCTGGCGCTACCGGACGTCCTCGAGCCGGCGATCGCGCTCGCCCGGGAGGGGTACCCGGTCAGCCCGGAGATGGCGGGCTGGCTCGAGGGCGAGGCAGAACTGATCGCGAACCGACCCGCGGCGGCCGAGATTTACCACGACGACGGGGAACTCCTCGGAGAGGGCGACACCGTCACCCAGGACGCGATGGCCGACACGTTCGAATCGCTCGCCGACGCCTACGCCGACGAGGACGACCGAGCGGACGGGATCCAGGCCGCACGGGACTACTTCTACCGCGGTCCGATCGCCGAGGCGATCGTCGACCACTCCGACGAGCACGGCGGCTACCTGACCCGCGAGGGGTTCGAGGAGTTCGCGGCCGAGATCGTCGACCCACTCTCGATCGAGTACGACGAGGACGTCGAGGTCTACCAGAACCCGCCAAACAGCCAGGGGATCACCCAGCTGCTGGCGCTGAATATCCTGAAGGAGTACGACCTCTCGGACCTCGAACCCGACGACGCCGACGCGGTCCATCTCCAGGCCGAGGCGATCAAGCTCGCGTTCGCGGATCGGTACCACCACGTCGGCGACCCCGACCGCGTCGCGGTCCCCGTCGAGGAGCTCCTCGAGGAGGAGTACGCCGCCGACCAGCGCGACCGGATCTCGATGGACGAGGCGATGGAGTGGCCGATCGACACCGGCCTCGAGGACGTCGAAGCCGACCACACCACGACCTTCCACGTCGTCGACGACGACGGCAACGCGGCGGCGGTGACGACCAGCCTGGGCGCGCAGTTTCTCGTCGTCGGCGACACCGGGATCCACATCAACAACCGGATGCGGATGCTCTCCGTCGAGGACAACGATCCGAATCGGCTGACGCCCGGGTACAAGGTACGACATACCTCGAACCCGTACATGGCGATCCGGGACGGCGACCCGTACGTGCTCGGCGGCGTCACCGGCGTCGACACCCAGCCCCAGGGCCAGACCCAGCAGTTCCTCCACGCCGTCGAGTTCGGGCTCGACGCCCAGGCGGCGGTCGACCATCCGCGGTTCGTAAGCACCGCCTTCCCCTCGACGGACTACCCCTACGACGCCGACGATACCCTTCAGATCGAGACCGAGTTTCCCGAGGCCGTCCGCGAGGAGCTCGCGGAGCGGGGCCACGACCTCGAGGAAGGGGTCGGCATGTTCGGGACCGGGAACGTGATCGTCCTCGAGGACGACGAGCTCCAGATCGGCGCCGAGCCGCGACACTCTACGGCCGAGGGAACGGTCTCGCGGACGGACGACTCGGGTTGAGCGTGTCCGGCTGTGTCGGACCGCGTGCCAGACTGGTGGGTCGGATCCCGTCGATGGGGGCAAACGCGCCCGCTCGCCTCGCCCGACGATTGATCCCGTCGACGGGGGCGGGCGAAGCCGGTGACCGTCCGCTTTCCTACGCTGTTAGGGACTATCGACAATCTCGTCGGATGACAACGGATGCCTATGTCGCAAGGACATACCCGAAGACGCGCGCTGACGCTGCTCGGAGCCACCGGAGCCGGACTGATCACGGCCAGTTTCAGCGGGACGAGCGACGACCACGGGGGAGACGACTACGACGACGATCACGAGGACGACCACGACGGCGTCGACGGGCTCGCACAGGTGCGGGCGGCCCACCTCTCGCCGGACGCGCCGAACGTCGACGTCAGCGTCGAGGGCGAGCCCGTCCTCGAGGACGTCCCCTTCCGCGCGGTCAGCGAGTATCTCGAGCTCCCGGTCGGCACCGCGAACGTCGCCATCGCGGCGACGGAAGACCCCGACACCGTGGTCTTCGACGAGGACCTCGAACTCGCCGAGGGCGCGTTCACGATCGCCGCGCTGGGCGAACTGAGCGGGGAGACCCAGCCCTTCGCACCGGCCGTCCTCGAGGACGACCTGAGCGATCCCGGCGAGGACGCCCGGGTCCGACTCGTCCACGCCTCGCCCGACGCCCCGGCGGTCGACGTCACCGCTGACGGCGGCGAGACGGTCCTGTTCGAGGACATCGCGTTCGGCGACGCCGGCGCGATCGAGGTTCCCGCGGGCGAGTACGTCCTCGAGGTGCGGCCCGCGACGGAGTGCAACGACGGCGATGTCGTCGCCGAGTTCGACGTCAGTCCGGCCGCCGGCACCGTCTACACGGCCTTCGCCGTCGGCTACCTCGACCCGGAGAACGCCCCCGCCGACGAGCCGTTCGATCTGAAGGTCGTCGCGGACGCGGAGGCCGACGAAGACGCGGCCGACACGGAGGCCGACGGCGACGAGGACGGAGCCGACAACCACGACGGGTACGACGAGGACGACTGATCGACTCGCGAGGGATCACCGATCGTTCGAGACGGCCGCCCGGAGGCGGTCGATTCGCTTTTCCGTCGACGGATGAGTCCCGAACACGCCTCGCTCGAGCAGCCGTTGCGTTCGATCGAAGAAGCGGTGTTTCTCCCACGGCGGCGGCACGATCGAGAACGCCGTTGTCGGCTCCCGACTCCGGAGGTCGGTCGACGGTCGGCGCTCGAGTTCCGCGTCCAGCGTCTCGAGGGCGCCGGCGAGCGCGGCCGGATCGCCCGTGATCGCGACGGCGCCGTCGTCGGCAGCGTACTCCCGTCCGCGAGCGACGACGGCGACGGCGGCGCGACCGAACCGGCTCGCGAGGATCGAAAGCGGCTCGAGGACGGGATTGAACCCGTACCGCCCGGTAGCCGCCCGCGCGACAGCGCCGGGGGTTGCAAGCGCTGTCAGTACCGCCGCGTCGCGGTTGGCCACGTGTGCGAGCTCGTGTGCAACCACGGCCTCGAGCTCCCGATCCTCGAGAGTGTCGACCAGTCCCCGCGAGAGGACGATCGTCGACGAGGACGGACGGTAGCCGACGGTGAGTGCTGCGGGCGCCTCGGTTTCCGCGAGCCGGAGTTCGGGAACCGGAACGTCAGCCTGTCCGGCGAGTCGTGCGACCGTGGTCTGCAGCTCCGCGAGGGCGGGATCGTCTTCCCGCGCGTCCGCGAGGGACTCGAGTTCGACCCGTTGCTCGAGGTTCCGGACGACGGCGGCCTCGCCGTCGAACTCGCTCCGGACGACGCTCGCGACGTGGCCGCCGACGAACGCTAGCGCGAGGATCGTGCCGACGACGGCGGCGATCGCCGCGGTCGACAGCGCCGTCGTCGCCACGGAGACGACGACGAGCCCGACGAGGACGCCGAAACCCGCGAGGATCACCGGCGGTGCGTCCTTGAGGCGGGCCGCGAGCCGTCGACGCTCGTCGGTGATGCCGTAGTACTCGTGTTCGGAATCGGATTCACTGTCGTCCTCCGCGCGGGCCACGAGGCGGGCGCGAACGTCGTCGAGGCGGTCGGGGACGATCGCCGCCGCGAGTCCGATCCCGACCAGCGCGATCACGAGGACGCCCGCGAACAGCTCCGAGACGGAGAAACTCAGGTAGCCGACCCCGAAGACGCCGGCCACGAGCCAGTTGCCGGCGGCGCTTCGCTCGAGGCGGTCGTCCGCGTCGCTCCTCGACCGGGTCCACTCCCGGGCGGCCCAGACGTACGATATCGTCAGGAGGTAAAAGCCCGCGGCGAGGACGAGCGCGGCGAAGACGGGTCCCGGAAGCGCCGCGCTGACGACGGGTGCGAGCGCCAGCGCGACCAGCAGCGACGAGAGCAGAAGGACGTACGCGGCGAACTCGACGACCCCCTCGGCGAGCGGGCCGGGACGGGCTGTGTCCGGGTTCGTCCGTGCGGTCCGGAGCGCCCGAAGCGCCCACTCGACACAGAGCACGGCGAGGACGGCAGCAACGACCGCGAGCACCGTCGCGACGGACGTCGACAGGACGGGCCCGAGGAGAGCGACCGCGTACCAGACGAAGCCGGCGATCGGCGCACCGACCAGCACCAGGCCGGCGACGGCGACGACCGCGACCAGCGCCAGCGAGAGCGTCGACGCGATCGCCATCCGCGCCCAGAGCGCCGGACGGCCGTGGCTCGCGGTCACGGCCCGCTCACCACCGGGAACCGTTCTCGGGGCCGATACGGCCGACGGGAAACTCGCGTGGCGGGTCGCATCGCTACCCGACAGTTTCGGTCGGCGAACCAAATAGTTCACCCTCCGGACAGGTACTGCTCCGCCCCGATCCGACCGGAGACGTCAGGGGCGGCTGTGGCCGAGCCGTTCGATAGCGCCCGCGACCGTCTCGATCCCGTGTCCGATGCTGTCCTCGTCGACGTCGAACGTCGAGGTGTGGTGGCCGCCGGGGTGGTCGGTGCCGACGCCGACGTAACACGCTAGCCCACCCTGTTGCTGGACTTCCCGCATCAGGAAGGTCGCGTCCTCGCTTCCCCCGAGCTGGTCGCGCTCGAGGACGTGCTCGACGCCCTCGACGCCGCCGGCGACGTCGGCGACGACGTCGACCAGCTCCTGGTCGCTCGTCGCGCTGGGCGCGTCGGCGCCGATCTCGAGGTCGACCTCGCAGTCGTGCATCTCGGCTGCGGATCGCATCACGCGTTCGGCCTTCTCGTACATGTACTCCATCAGCTCGGTCGTCTCGCCCCGGACCTCGGCGACGATGCGGGCCTCCTCGGGGATGACGTTTGCCGCGGTGCCGCCCTCGACGACGCCCGCGTTGATCCGGGTCTGGCCGTCGCTGTGGCGCGGAATGCCGTAGCAGTTCTGGACGGCCGTCGCCATCGCCTGGACGGCGTTGCGACCCTGCTCGGGGTGGCCGCCGGCGTGGGCCGGCTCCCCGGTGAAGGTGGCCTCGAGGTGTCGAACCGCCAGGAAGCCGTCGATCCCGGCGACGATCTCGCCAGTGGGGTGGTCCAGCCCGACGTGGAGCGCGAGCAGGTAGTCGACGTCCGCGATGTGGTCGCTTTTGGCCATCGACTTCCCGCCGCCGACGACCTCCTCGGCGGGCTGGAAGAAGACCTTCAGCGTCCCCTGAAAATCACTGTCCGCGATCGCCTCGAGGACGCCGACTCCGATCGTCGCGTGGGCGTCGTGGCCGCAGGCGTGCATCGCCTCGTCGTGTTCGGAGCGAAACCCCTCCGCGACGGGCAGGTGGTCCGGATCCTCGGACTCGGGCTGGGGGAGGCCGTCGATGTCGACCCGCAGCCCGACCGTCGGCCCCTCGCCGCGCTCGAGGACGGCGACGGCGCCCGTGTACCCGCCCTCGAGGTCGGTGAGGACGTCCTCGTCGGCGCCGTGGTCGCGGGCCTGCTCGTACCAGCTCTCGAGAGCGTCCTCGTCGGGGACGCCCATCCGGTGGTCGCTCGCGAGGGCCTCGGGGCCGACGTGGAGCTCGTCGAGGTCGAGACGGGACTGGAGCTCCTCGACGATCCGTGCGGTGGTGTAAAACTCCCGCCAGGCGGGTTCGGGTTTGCGGTGCAGCTCTCGGCGCAGCGAAACGAGGTCCGGATCGGTGGTGGACATAGCGCCGTATTGGAAGGGGTAGCTCAAAGCAGTGGCGGGTTTCGGTCGTCGGTCCGCGAGACGGCACCGTCAGTCTCGGGTCGGCTCCGAGTTCGCCGGCCGAGCGACCGGGGCCTCTAGCTCGCGGAGCGCCTGCGTGACCACGTGGGCCTGGACGAGCTTCCGATCCGACGGCGGGTACTCGGTGTCGCCGGCGAGGACCCGTTGGCTCTCCCGCCAGAACCGCTCCTCGATCGGTTGCTGGTCGGGCTTCTCGCGCGTGCGACCGGTAAAGGCCTCGAAGTCCGCCCGCAGATCGAACGACGCGCGGGCGACGTTGCAGCGAGGGAGCGGCGACAGTCCCGTCTCGAGGACGAGCTCCCGGACCATCTCCCAGTCGGACTCGCAGAAGTGGATCGACACCTCGCCGACGACGTCCCGCCAGGCGACGGCCTCGCTGTGTCGCAGCCGCTGGATGAGCCGTGGCGGGAAGTCGATCCGGCGGTGGATCTCGGGATCGTCACAGAGACAGCATGGTTTCTCGACTTTGCCCGTGTACATCGCTCGCCCCTTCGAGCGAACGGAGAAAAGCCCCTCGCTCGGACGGGCGGTTCCCGGTCGCTGCCTCCCGCTTCGTCGCCCGTCTGCCGTCAGTTCCCCTGGCCGGCGCCGTGGATCTGCTCGACCTCGGCCTCGATGTGGACCGAGTCGGGGAAGTTCTGTTCGGCGATGTTGCGCGCGAGGTTGTCGTGGCCGTGGATCTCGAGTTCGCGAGTGAAGACGGTGTAGGTCCACGACGAGAAGCGGCGGTCGTCGTCGCTGTGGAGGCGGGCGTGCTGGGGGACCGTCAGCTTCTCCGGGGGGTGGGAGTGGGGCCCCTTCAGCGCCGCGCCCTTGCGCTCGGCGGTGGATTTGATGTCGTCGACGATGCCGTCGAGTGCGGCTCGATCGCCGCTCTGAAGCGTGAGCCGGGTGACGAAGGTCATGCTGGTACTGTACAACTGTGAACGGTCAGCGCGTAAAAACCTGCTGAGATACGGCGCCGGCGGACGCACAGTCCGATATTCTCTTAACGTCGGGGGCGTTACTCGAGGTAATGGCAGTCGAAGCTACGAGCGCAGGCGCGATCCTCTTCCGCGATACGCGGGGCCGGCGCGAGTATCTTCTACTCAAGAGCCGCCCGGGCGACTGGGAGTTTCCGAAGGGCGGTGTCGAAGGAGATGAAGAGCTACAGCAGACGGCGATCCGCGAAGTAAAGGAAGAGGCAGGTATCGACCAGTTCAGACTACTCGACGGGTTTCGCGAGGACTACGACTACGTCTTCGAGGCGAACGGAAAGACGATCCACAAGACCGTCCACCTCTTTATCGCGAAGTCGTTCGAGGCAAGCGCCGAACTCTCGAACGAACACCGCGACCTCCAGTGGCGCGACTACGAGCAGGCGATAAACACCGTCACCCAGGACGGGCCACGAGAGATCCTCGAGGAGGCCCACGAGTACCTGGACGAGATCCTGGAGGACGAGGACGAAGCGTAGCCCCACGACGAACTGAACCGCGACGCGAGCGGCGGTCCGAAAGCTCCGGCTGTACTTCTCCCGACGGCCGATCGGCGCCCGCGCTCTCGACCCGCCGCCGGACCGCAGCGCACTTGTCTCCGATCGCCCTACGGCCGGCAGTGACGCGACCGCGAGCGACCGACAGCGAGTTCGCCTTCGAGCTGCGGAGCTGCCGGTGGGCCGAACGGGCCTGGCCGCCGGCCGAGGACGTCGAGACCGACCGCGCCGTCCTCGTCGCCCGCCAGCTCGGCACCAAGCGCCGACGCTGGGATACGATCGTCCTCGAGTGCGATCGGGAGGCCCTCGAACGCCGCGCGAACTTCGGCCCCGAACGCCTCGATAGCGACCTCTTGCACGTCGTCCGGAACGCCCCCGCCGACTGGCGCTACTACCGCGACGCGCTTCCGGATCCGGGCTACCCGTGGCGGTACGTCCGCGAGGCGATCCACGCCGCCGACGACCGGGGGATCCTCGAGACCCGCAAGTCGGGCAACCGGATCGAGATCCGCCGGGAGTGGGCCTACCCGGACTGGGTCGACCGGATCGTCGCGATCGAGAACAAACCGGACCTCGACGCCAGCGCCGCCCGGACCCTGGCCGCCCAGCTCGAGTACGACGTCGCGCTCGGGCTCGCCGACGAGGTCTGGGTCGCCACCCGGGCGACCGGCGAGCGGGTCGAACCCGTGCTGTTCGAGGACCTCCCTGTCGAGGCCGGCGTCCTCGCGCTCGAGCCCGCGTCGCTGTCGGCCGAGGTCGCGTGGTATCCCCGATCGCTCGCGGTCGACGAGCCCGGGACGCGCGTCCTCGAGCGCCCCGAGGGCGGTCGACGGGACGGGTCGGCCGCCCGGTTCGAGTACGTCCCGCCGGAGACGAAAGCCGAGAAACGGCTCGCGATCGCCGAACGGGCCTACGAACGGGGGTGGCGCTCGTTCGTCGACACGATGCGACCCGACTGCCGACAGTTCGCGCTTCGAGGCACCGACGGGAGCCAGCTGCGTCCCTACTGCGAGGCGAACGGACGCTGCCAGACGGCCGCGGAGTGTTCGGGCTCCTGCCCCGAGTTCGAGCCCGAACCGCCGAGCTGGCGGACGAAGGGGTGGCCCATCGAGGGCGGCCCCGGAAAACGGTGCAGACGGCTCCTCGAGGATCGGCGCCGCCGTCGTCGCCCCGGACTGTAGCCGCGGCGAGGGGTGCGGGTCGGGACGGGGCGCCGATCGCTCAGTCGGTCGTCGAGACCTCGAGCTCGTCGCGGTCGACGGCCAGCCGGAACGTCGGGACGGTGCGGTACTCGATCTCGACGACCCCCTTCCGGCGCAGGCTCTGGAGTCCCGCACGAACGTCCTCGGAGTCGGGGTCGACGTCGTAGGCGTCCCGGAGCTTGTGCAACACCGAGACGACGCTCTCGGACTCCTCGTCGGGCCCGGCGAGTACGTCGACGATTCGGGCCTGGAGCGCCGGCACTCGGATCTTGCTCGGAGTGCCGTCGTCGGGATCGCTCTCGACGCCGGGCTCGACATCGACGAGGTCGGCCGCCTCGCTCGTCGCGCGGATCAGACTGTTGTCGTCCCGGAAGTAGTAGTCGCCCAGTTCGTTCTCGAGGTACTGGTGAACCTCGCTGCCGCTTTCCAGTCCCCACCGGTCTTGCAGCTCCGAGTTCTTCGTCGGCTGTAGTTCCACCACGTCGGCCAGCCGTTCCCTGGCCTCGTCCGAGAGCGTCATCGTCCGGAGGTACGCGGATCCGATACTTTTGCGTTGTGTCCCGCCGCGACGGCTTCGGTTCGCTCAATCCCCGAGTACCGGCACGGGAGCGGTCGTCTCGAGGGTTTCCTCGACCTGGGTGTAGACGAGGACGGCCCCCAGTGCCGCCAGGACGGTACCGAAGGCGAAGGGGACCCAGAACCCGTACCCGATCAGCGCGCCCGAGGAGAACGGGCCGATCGCGATCCCGAAGCCGAAGGCCATCGTCAGCACGGAGAGCTTCGAACCGGACTCGCCGTCGCCGGCGAGATCCCCAGCCAGGGCGAGTGCCGGTGCGAACACCATCGCGCCGGCGATTCCCTGGACGAGACGGGCCAGGAACATCGCCTCGGAACTCGTGACGAGCCCCTGGGCCATCGTCGCAGGAACGAGTACCACCATCCCGGCCAGGATGAAGGGCCGTCGGCCGTAGCGATCGCAGGCCCGGCCGATCGGCGTCTGGAGGAGGATCTGGGCGAGGATGAACGCCGCGAACTGGAGCCCGAACCAGGTCGACCCCTGATCGAGGTGATCGTTGACCTGGGGCTGGATGGTCGCAAAGAGGGCGATCGCCGCTGCCATGAACAGCGAGACGACGCCGAGGGTGAAGATCGGATCGAGCAGGTTCTTGCCCGACGAATCGAAGACGTCGATCGAGAGGTCGGCGCCCGCGGTCGCGCCCGTCGAGTCGGGATCCGTGATCAGGATCGTCACCAGCAGGTAGCTCAGCGCGGCCGTGATCGCGGCGACGTAGAAGGCGGCGTCGAAGCCGCTGATCGACAGCCCGCCGGGAAGCGGGTAGGGGCCGGCGCTGACGACCGCACCGGCGGCGACGGGGCCGGCGCCGAACCCGACCAGTCGGAACGTGTTGTAGACGCCCATGTTTCCGCCCCGGTCGCCCGTCGTCGCCAGCTCGTTGACCAGCGCGACCGACGCGGGGATAATGAAGGCGACGCTGATCCCCTGGAGTCCGCGGATCACCAGCAGGGAGTGGTAGGTCTCGGCGAAGACGTACGCCAGGTTCGTCGCCGCGAGACCGCCCAGTCCCACCAGGATGAACGTCTTCCGGCGTCGCATCCGGTCGGAGAGCCGTCCCGTCAGCGGCTGGAAGGAACTGTTCAGAAAGCCAAACAGCGAGAGGATGATGCCGATGATCATCGACTCGCCGAGGCCGAACGTCGGCCCGCCGACGACGTCGTCGGCGATGTACAGCGGGATCACGATGATCAGAAAGGAGTTCCCGACGCCGTCGGCCATCCGCGCGAACGCGAGCGCGAGCACCCGCCTGTCGACGGCAAACTGCGCGAGAATCCACCGAACGAGACGCCGCATCGACTCGACGTGTGTGGCCCTCCCCGATTATCGTTTCGAATCGAAATGCCGACCGAGCTGACAGTCCGTTTCTGCTGCAGCGCACTACAAGACTTCGGCTCGCGTCTCTCGGGTATGGAGGAAGTCAAACTCAGTCGAATCGACGACACGTTCGAACGCCTCGAGTACCCGGTCGAGGCCGACGCGGCCGCAAGCGAACTTGAGGACGTTACCCTACTGTTGGCCGACGGCGAACGAAACCTGGGCGAGCTGATCGAACGGAGTACGAGCGATCGGTTCGCGTCGGCCGACGACCTCGAGACCGAACTGCACAACGTCTTGCCCCGGGAGGCCGTCGGCGAGCCCTACCAGTCGGAAGGAGAAGGGTAGCTCGCCACGAACGGGAGAGCGGTCCAAACGGGTCGCTTAAGTCACTCCGTCGACGTATGCCGGACAACGATGGAATTCTGCGACGAATGCGGCTCGATGATGAAAGCCGAGGACGGCACGTGGGAGTGTGGTAGCTGCGGGTTTACGAAACCGAAAGGCGACGCGGCAGAGTACACAGTTACGGAGGACCAGGAGGCAAGTGAGGTGATCGAGTCCTCCGAGGAGACGTCGCTGCCCGAAACCGACGCGACCTGTCCCGAGTGCGGTAACGACCGGGCCTACTGGTACATGCAACAGATCCGGGCGGCCGACGAGTCCGAGACACGGTTTTTCATCTGTACCGACTGCGAGTACAAGTGGCGCGAGGACGACAACTAGCGCTCTGAGAGCGTCGAACGAAGGGGGGTGGGGAGAACGGTGGGGGTCGAACGGCAACGACGCCTCTGACACCTGCGGTCGCCCCGTCGGGGCAACCGGCCTGCACGCCATACATATCGCTCCGAAGACAAAAGCCCGGTTCCAATATCGTTTGGTACGTCAGACGATCTCCTGTAACTGTTTCTCGCAGCGACTGGGCAGCGTCCCGCAGTCGCTCCGGAGATGAGTTCCAGCAGTCCGTCTCACTCGTTCCTGGCGAGGGTCAGGTACCCCGTGTGGCCGACCGGCGCCGTCGACGGCCGCGAGCCGCGGTCGTCGAACTGCATCTCCCGCTGGATCGTCTCCCGGGTACGGATCTCCGAGAGGTCGGCCTCGCGGGCGGCCGCGACGACCTCGCGGGTCGACTCGACGAACGGGCTGTAGACCGCGAGGAACCCGCCCTCGACGAGCAGCTCCGGAACGTGCTCGACGACGTCCGGCGCGTCGCCCGTATCGAGCGTGACGACGTCGAACGACGACGGCTCGAGCTCGCCGACCGAGTCGGTGAGATCGCCGGTACGAACGTCGACATCGTCGGCGACTCCGCCCAGGCGCATGTTCTCCCGGGCGACCTCGGCGAACTCGGGATCGCGCTCGTAGGTCACCACCGACGCGCCCGCACGGGCCATCAGCGCCGTCAGGACGCCCGTGCCGGTTCCGGTGTCGAGGACGCGGTCGCCACGCGAGATTCCGGTTTCGCCGATCACCAGACCGACGTCCCGGGGGACCATCGGGGCGCCCGTCCGCTCGAAGTGATGGAAGAGATCGGGCCCCCGGAGTCGCCGCACCCGGAACGCTTCGTCCAGATGGGTCTCGATGGTCGTGCCGGGCTCGACGTCCTCGGGCACCTCGAGGACGCCCAGATCGGTTCCCATCTCCTCGCCGGGCTCGACGAGGAACTCGCGGTCGCCACGAACCAGTAGCACGGGTCGGCTCACGCGTTACTCGAGAGCCTCGACCGCGGCGGCGAGATCGCCGTCGTGTTCCTCGAGAGCCTCACGGGCCTCGCTCTCGCTGACGCCCGTTCGGGTGGCGACGATCTCGACGTCGTCGTCGGGGATCGCGCTGCCGGCGTCCTCGCTGGCTCCGGCGCCAGCGGCGTCGGCGCCGCCGGCCGCACCGGACTCGACCTCCTCGGGCGAACCGATGACCTGGTAGGTCTCCTGGCCGCGGGCGTCCATCTTCGTGACCTCGGCGTCGTCGAAGACGAGGTCGTACTCCGAGGTCCGGATGATGACTTCCTCGGCGTCGACGTCCTCGACGTCGATTCCCATCTGTTCCATCATCTGTTCCATCTTGCGCGGGTTCATGCCGCCGCCTCCTCCGAACATACCCGGTACGTCGCCACCCGCAACCTTTTACTTTGTCGTTCGAGAGACGTCGAGCGTTCTGCAGTAGCCCAGCGACGTTAGCGCTCCGCGGGAACGCCCTCGCGGACGCTCACTGCCATTCCCGTCTCGAAGTCGCCCATCGCCGCGCCGTCGAGTTCGGCCGTCCCGACCGCAAGCACCTCGCCGCGCTCGTGGACGACGACGACCTCATCGCCCGGGCGGATCTCGGCGCCCGCATCGAGGACGAACTTCGCGAAGACGTTCTTCTCCTCGCGGACGAAGGGCTCGCTCTCGTCGTCGACGACGACCCGGTAGGCCGGGACGGGAAGCGCGTCGTCGAGGCGCCGTCCGCCCTCGATCCCCAGGGTGAACCGGCCGTCGGTTCCAAACGAGACCAGACGGCCGTCCTCGCAGTGGACCTGCTGGGGTCGTCCCGAGGACGTCCGCTTGATCGTCAGCGATTCGGTCGGCGGGAACAGACTCGCACCCGCGCTCGCCCCGAACTGGTAGTCGGCGATCGTCCGCAGCGCCGGCAAGCCCGCGTTTCCGTCGGCTGGATCGCTCATAGCCCGCGTTCGCCGCGGGCGGTCGAAAGCCCTTCGACCCACGGCGACGCCCGTCGTTCGTGGATCGGTGACAGCCAGTGTCCCGCGACTGTCATCAGGAGCGTTATATAGTCCGGGACCGACTGGACGATCGAATGGATTTCACGCAGATCGTTCTCGGACTGGTGGTGCTGGCCGTGAGCAGCCTCACCTTCGCCGGCCCGTCCGCACTCGACTCCCACGTCCTCGTCTACGCGCTGACGGGCGCGGCGCTGGCGATCGGAATGGGTGCGCTGTTCCTCGATCGCGCCCGCGACGCGCGCCCCTAGAGCAGGAACGTCTCGTGGCGCGACTCGAGGTCCAGAAACGAGTCGGCCTCCGCGATGAGCTCCTCGGCGGTCGAGGACTCAAAGGCCATTACCTCGACGCGGACGCCCTCGTGGCGCAGGTGCGAGCAGAGCCGCGAGAAGTCGCCGTCGCCCGTACAGAGCACGACCGTATCGACGTGGTTGGCAAGCGTCACCGCGTCCAGGCTCATCCCGACGTCCCAGTCGGCTTTCTTCGACCCGTCGGCGAACGTCTTGATGTCCTTGATCTTCGTCTCGAACCCGATGTCGACCAGCGCGTCGAAGAAGCTCTCCTCCTCGGGCGCGTCGGCGCGGATCACGTACGCGATCGCGCGCGTGAGCTGGCGGCCCTGGACCGCCTTCTCCAGTAGCGACGAGTAGTCGATATTCCGGCTGTGGAGGCTCTGTGCAGTGTGGTAGAGGTTCTGCGCGTCGACGAGGACGGCGACGCGCTGACCCGGGTGGATCTCGGTCATACGATATCTTGGGTCGACGGCACTTAAAAAGTCGTGCCGTTTCCGCCGGCGGAGCACCCGTTTCCGTCGCTCGTACTCGGACAGCGCTCTCCTCCGAGAGCGGACGTTCACGGTGACTGAGAGTGAGAACTAAGTACCGGTGTAAAGTACGCTTTACTGTAAAGGGAGCTTTCCATAGCTTCCTTCCCAGCTATGACCGAACCAACTACTGCGGAACGGGAAACCGCCGCACGACGGGAACAGTACAGGGAGTGGATGGGACGCTCGGTCGGCGTCGGGCTCGCGGGATTCTTCGCCGCGGTCGGCGCCTGGCTCTTCGTCGTCCAAAGCGACGTCATCCTGCTCGCGGGACTCGCACTCTACTACCTGGGGTTCGTCGGCTACCTCCTCGTCTGGGGGCTGACGTCCGTCGCACTGTTCGACGAGCGCGAGCAACGGATCGAGAACGAGGCGGGCGGGATCGTGGCGACGGTCACCATGATCGTCGTCATCTTCGGCGTTCCGGGAGACGTCGTCCTCGAGACGACCGGTCTGGTGGCGGTTCCGGACGCCGTTCGCGGCGCTATCTACGGCTACTTCCTGCTCGTCGTCGGCTACCTACTGGTGTACGGCTACGTGAGCAGACGCTACTCATGAAAAACGACCTTCGGCAGTACCGGGAGACCCGCGATCTGAGCCAGGCCGATCTCGCGGCGGCCGTCGGCGTCTCCCGACAGACGATCAACGCTATCGAACGCGAGCGGTACGATCCCTCGCTCGAGCTCGCGTTCAAGTTGGCCGCGTACTTCGACTGCCGGGTCGAGGAGCTGTTCGATCCGCGGTTGAACGGGACGGCGTAAGCGTCCGGATCGTTCGAAACGGCCGCAAAAACGAGTCGACGGACGTTAGCTACGCAGCTTCTCGATGCGCTTCTCGGTCGGCGGGTGGGTCGCGAACACCGTCTCGAGCAGTCCGCGCTCGGAGTTGAAGATACAGAGCGCGGCCTGGCCCTCGTCGATGGTCGACTCGCGGTTCTCGGCGCCCTTCGAGATCTTCTCGAGGGCTCGCGCGAGCGGGTCGCCGCTGCCGATATACTGGCGAGCGTCGTCGTCGGCGACGTACTCGCGGTACCGCGAGATGGCCATCACGAGGATCGTTACGAGCATCTGGGCGACCATCGAGAGGATCCAGCCGACGATGAAACCGCCGGGGTTGTCCTCGCCACCGAAGACGTAGACGAAGTAGACGGCGTAGCCGACCATCATCCCGATGGAGCTGCCGACGGTCATCATCAGGACGTCGCGGTTCTTGATGTGGGCCAGTTCGTGGGCGACGACGCCCTCGAGTTCGTCGCGGTCGAGCATCCGGATGAGCTCCTCGCTGACGACGACGACGCCGTTACCCTTGCGACCGGTTGCGAAGGCGTTCGGGACGCCCATCTGCTGGACCATCAGCTTGGGCTTTTTGATTCCCATATCACGGCTCAACGACTCGGTCATGCGGTGGATATCGGCGTACTGTCCCTCCTCGGGCATCTCCTCGGCGCCGCGGGTAGCCATCCAGGTCCCGAGCTTGTACTGGATGAACGGGAACGTGATCAGCAACGCCAGGACGATCGGCCAGGCGCCCATCCCCAGGAACGCGAGGCCGACAGCCCCCACGAACAGGTACAGCGCCGCCAGCAGCGAGCCGACGACGAACATTCGTACTTTCAGTCCGAAGTCTGTCATAGGCGTCGTTAGGGAGTCACGATGTATAAATTTCGCGGGATAATTCGACAGACGGCGCAGGGTGATCGAGCGTTCGCTCCGTCGCGGGAAGCGGTCGCCGAACGTGTCGAGAGCCGCTTCGATGCCGACGAGGACGGCTCTGGTCAGCGATACCGGAGAGCCCCGGGCGTCCACAAATACGAGAGAGAGCGAAATTCATAAGTCCGTCCCCGTCGCTGTTCCGCGTATGCCACGCACCGCTCGCGTCACCGACTCGGTTTCCGTGAGCGGAGCGAGCGCGGTTCCTTTCTCGAAAAAACGCGTCTGAACGGTGTGCTCGTGGCGAGCGTAGCGACCTCGTCTCGGGCGCGGTTCGGGCGCGGACCGGCTTCGCGGGATCGTTCGACGAACGACCGACCACTACGCAATCCACCATGACAGACACCATCGACCTTTCGGGCGTCTTCCCGGCCATGTGTACGCCCTTCGACGAGGACGAACAGATCGACTTCGAAACCCTCCGCACGGACGCCCAACGGCTCGAGGAGGCGGGCGTCGACGGGCTCGTTCCCGTCGGCTCGACGGGCGAATCGGCGACGCTGACCCACGACGAACACGTCGAGGTCGTCGAGGCGGTGATCGACGCCGTCGACGACGTTCCCGTCATCGCGGGCTCGGGCTCGAACAACACCCGCGAGGCCCTGGAGCTCTCCGAGCGCTCGGCCGACGCCGGCGCCGACGGCCTGCTGTTGATCTCGCCGTACTACAACAAGCCCGAGCAGCGCGGCTTCGTCGAACACTACGAGAGGATCGCCGACGCCGTCGACCTCCCCCAGATCGTCTACAACGTCCCCTCGCGGACGGGCCAGAACATCGAGCCAGACACGGCCGTCGAACTGGCGAGCCACGAGAACATCGCGGGCTACAAGGCCGCCAGCGGCGACCTGGGCCAGATCGGCGAGATCGCCGAACGGACGACCGACGAGGAGTTCGCTGTCCTTTCGGGTGACGACGCGCTGACGCTGCCGACGATCTCGGTCGGCGGCACCGGCACGATCAGCGTCTCGGCGAACATCGAGCCCGAACGAACGTGTGCGATGGTCGGGGCCGCTCTCGAGGGCGACTACGACCGGGCCCGCCAGCTCCACCACGAGCTCGGCCCGCTGTTCCGGACGCTGTTCATCGAGACGAACCCGATCCCGGTCAAGGAAGCCATGGAGATCCGCGGCTACGGCCCCGCCCGTATGCGCTCGCCGATGACCCGCCTCTCGGCGGAGAACCGTGACGTTCTCGAGGACGTCCTCGCCGACCTCGAGGACGAACCGACGGCGGTCGCAGACGCAGAGGCCAGTCCATGACGGTCGGGATCGGCGTCACCGGAGCGACGGGACGGATGGGACGGGAGGTCGTCGCGGCTGTCGCCGGTCGCGAGGACTGCGAGGTCGCGTTCGCGGTCAACCGCGACCCCGACGACGAGCGCGTCGACGGCGTCGAACTCGAACCCGCCGACCGGTTCGACGCGCTGCTCTCCGAGCGCGAGCCCGACGCCGTGATCGACTTCACCGGGCCCGAGTCGGCTGCGGACTACGCCCGGGCCTGCGCCGAGACCGGCGTCGCCTTCGTCACGGGCACGACCGGGTTCGACGACGGCGGGCTCGCGGCGCTCGAGGACGCCGGCGACGAGGTTCCGATCCTCCACGCGCCGAACTTCGCCCGCGGGGTCCAGGCGCTGGTCAACGTCGTCGGCCAGGCGGTCCGGAACCTCCCGGGGTACGACGTCGAACTCGTCGAGACCCACCACAACGGGAAACGCGACGCACCCAGCGGCACCGCGAACAGACTGCTCGACGAGATCGAGGCAAACGGCGACTTCGCCGGGCGTGCGCACGGCCGCGAGGGCGAGGCCCCCCGCGAGGACGGCGAGATCGGCGTCCACGCGCTTCGTGCTGGCAGTATTACGGGCGAACACGAGGTCGTCCTCGCGGGCAACGACGAGGAGGTCCGGCTCACCCACCGCGCCGAGGACCGAGGCGTGTTCGCGGCCGGCGCGGTCGACGCCGCGGTCTGGATCGCAGGACGGAAGGCGGGGAACTACGACTTTGCGGACGTGATCGACGAATGAGCACGCTCGAAAGCGAGATCGGCGAGCTGTGGGATCGCAAGCAAAACGGCGAGGTCGACGCGGCGTCGGCCGGCGAGGACGAACACGCGACCCTGGAGGCCTTTCTCGAGGCCCTCGAGGACGGCGAGGTCCGCGCCGCCGAGAAGTCGGGCGGCGAGTGGGAGGCAAACGAGTGGGTCAAGCAGGGGATCCTGCTGAACTTCGGCCTGCGCGAGAACGAGGCCTACGAGTACGGCGGCGTCGATCACTACGACGTCCTCCCGCTGCGCGAGACCGACGACCTCGGCGAGCGCGGGACCCGGAACACGCCCGACGGGACGACGATCCGACGGGGCGCCTACCTCGGGTCGGACTGTATCATGATGAGCCCGAGCTTCGTCAACGTCGGCGCCTACGTCGGCGACGGCACCCTCGTCGACTCCTGTGACACGGTCGGCTCCTGCGCTCAGATCGGCGCGGACGTCAAGCTCGGCGCGAACACGCTGATCGGGGGCGTCCTCGAGCCCGTCGAGTCGGCGCCCGTCGTTGTCGAAGACAACGTTTCGCTCGGTGCCGGCTGCCGGGTGACCTCCGGGTTCGTCGTCGGCGAGAACAGCGTCGTCGGCGAGAACACCCTTCTGACGCCGCGGATCCCCGTCTACGACCTCGTCGAGGAGGAGGTCGTCTACGGCGAACTGCCCGCGAACCGGCGCGCCTTCACGCGGTTCGTTGAGTCCTCGGTCAGCGACCACGACCTCTTCGAGGGCGGCGCCTACAAGCCCGCCGTCGTCGCCACCGACCTCGAGACCGAGACCCTCGAGGCCACCGAGCGCGAGGACGCACTGCGGGAGTAAGATCCGACCGCCGTTCCGTTCCCGATCTTTTCATCCGACAGACACCGGTTTCGCTCGTTCTTTCGAGAAGTAACAGGAGAATATATATCTAATTATACCGAGGGTAGTTCGATAAAGTGTCGGCCAAGGGGTTCGGCATCGAATGGGAAGTTGCTGAGCCATAGTCGGTTTATTCACTGTTTTAGCGGCATCTGGGGCTACTTCTGAGATTGAGCGTCCGTCCTTCTGTTACCGATCGCCAGCTGTGGCCACTACCTGGTTAGCCGCTATCTTCGGCTCGCATACCTTTATTCGCTCGATACACTGGATCTGGTCGATACTAACGAGTCACGTTTCGGGACGAGGTCGGAGATATACGGAATCCGATATAAGGTCCAAATGATATTCGATCCGATATGCGTTCGGACCTGCGTATCGTAGCCCGTCTCCTGACGAGCGCAGCCGCCGGAGCGAACATGAGAATCGTTATTGTACTCGACGCTGTCGCCAGCGTATGCGCATCGACGACGAGGACGGAGTGCGAACGATCACCTTCGATCGGCCCGAACAGCTGAACTCGTTTACGGCCGACGAAGCCAGCGAGCTGGCGGCGGCCATCGAGGACGTCGACGAGGACGAGTACGACGCGATAGTGCTCACCGGCGAGGGCGAGGCGTTCAGCGCCGGAGGCGACCTCGAGGCGATGGACGAACGCGAGGAGACGCCCAAGGAGTCCTACGAGCGGACGACCGAGACGCTGGGACGGGTCGTCGAGACCGCGCTCACCTCGCCCGTTCCGGTCGTCGCGAAGGTAAACGGTGACGCCGTCGGCGCCGGACTGGCGGTCACTGCGGTTAGCGACTTCGCCTACGCCGCGGAATCGGCCGCGTTTAGCTGTGCGTTCGTCCGCGTCGGGCTCGTTCCTGACACCGGCGGGACCTTCCTGCTTCCGCAACTGATCGGGCTCCGGGACGCCAAGCGACTGGCACTGACCGCCGAGTTCGTCTCCGCCGAGGAGGCCGCGGAGCTGGGGCTCGTCAACGAGGCCGTTCCGGACGAGGAGCTCGACGACGCGGTCGCCGACCTCCTCGAGACGCTCCGGGAGCGCCCGACCGCGACGCTCGGGCTCACCAAGCGGGCGATCCACGAGAACATGGGCCGCTACTGGCAGGAGGCGCTGGATCACGAGCTACTCACCCAGTCGCTGGCGTACGGAACGCCGGAACACGAGGACGGCGTGCGGGCGTTTCTGGAACGACGCTGAGACGACACGTCGCTCGATCACCTAGCTATTTGGCGTTCCGTGAGTATGTCTCGGTATGCCAACCGTACTGCTCGCCATCGACGACGACGAGTCACACGTCGAACGCCAGATCGAGACGATCGCCGGACTACCCTTCTCCGGCGAAGCGCTCACCGTGACGATCCTGCACGTCTTCTCGGAGAACCCCTCGGGTGCGTCCGTCAACCAGCTCAAGACCGCGCGACTCGCACGAGACCGGCTGGAGGAGGCGGGTCTCGAGACGACCTTCGCCGAACGGAGCGGGGATCCCGCTGCGGAAGTCCTCGAGCACGCCAAGGACGAGGCCGTCGAACTGATCTGTGTCGCCGGACGGAAACGATCACCGACGGGGAAGGCCCTGTTCGGCAGCGTCACCCAGGACGTGATCCTCAACGCCGAGTGTCCGGTACTCGTCGCGGGCGACCTCGAAACCGAGTTCGAGACGTAGCCGTCTGGAGCCGGCGAAAACTGTTAGCTCGGGCGACGCTCGAGCAGTTCGTGGTTCTCGAGTGTCAACACCTCGACGCCGTCCTGGTTCGTGACAGTAATCGACTCACGAACGACACCCGTCTCGGGGTTGCTTTCGGAGACCCGCGTCTCAGTGATCGTGGTCGCTACCGAGAGGGTATCCCCCGGTCGAACGGGTTCGTGCCACCGGACGTCGTCGATCCCGAGTCCCGCGACGACCGCCCGATCCTGTCGCACTTCCTCGACGAGTAGCCGCACCGAAAGCGAGAGCGTGTGATAGCCGCTCGCGATGAGCCCTTCGTACCGGCTTTCAGCGGCCGCGGACGGATCCGTGTGGATCGCCAGCGGATCGAACTGTTCCCCGAAGTCGGTGATCTCCTCTTCCGTAACCGTAACTGATCCGCACTCGATCGTCTCGTCGACCGGAACGTCCTCGAGATAGACGACATTCGCGTCGCTGTCACACATATCGCCTTCCACCACGCCGAAACTGATGTGTGTTACTATTAGGCCAGGAGCGTCGAGATCGGCCGATTCGAACAGTGCTTCGGATCGGTAGCCGCCTTATCCCGCAGAAACCACGTATGTGGCGAAGCGACACGATCTATTACCGCTACTCACTCGCACCACCCGTTGCGTTGCTCCGTGAGGACCGAGACTCCACTCGAGAAAGTTGAATAGAGTTTTTGTGATAGAGCCCCCTACTTACTGATAGCAAGTATGACAGGGAAATACATGACGTCCGAGAGCAACTTGCCGGAGAAGCCGGAGGGGGAGGAGATCCAGCTCCAGGTCAGCGACGAGCGGACCAAGGAGATCTTCAATATCCGGGCTCGCGTCGGTCGGGATCCGGACGAACTGAGCGATCCCGACCGGTTGACCGTCGTCAAGGGGCCACACGAGAACACCGAGGAGGAGTGGTACATCGACGTCCTCGAGACCGATCCGGACGACGGAATCGATAGGGAGCTACTCGAGGCGACGATGGCCTCGATGGAGGACAAGTCAACGGTCATCAACACCCGTTCGAAAGAGGTCAAGACGCTGCTTCGATATCTTACCGAAACGGACGAGTTCGAGTCGGTATCCGAGGCGAGCCGGACGATCATGCTGGAGTATCTCTCGGATAACTACGCCGATCTCGTCGAGGAGTACATCGACCTCAAGGTTCAATCGGAGCGGAGCGAGTTGGCCGACGAGCTGTACGATTACAAATGACTGCGGGTAGCCTCCGGCAGTACCTCCAGACGCTGGAGACGAGGAAGGATCTCCACCGGATCTCCGAACCCGTCTCCTGGAACCTCGAGGCCAGCGCCGTTACGATGCTCGCGAACACGGAGGACAGCCGGATCCCGCTGTTCGAGGACGTCGACGGCGCCCGACTCGTCGGGGATCCGTACCGGGGTAGCCAGCGACGGCCGTGGGACCGAATCGCGCTCGGGCTGGGGCTCCCGTCGGATCTCTCCTACGAGGAGTACTACGAGATGGTGATCGAACGGTTGAACGACCCGAAGCCGCCGACGACTGTCGGGACCGAGGACGCACCGTGCAAGGACGTCGTCGAGACCGGAGACGACGTGGATCTACTGGACTTTCCCTGGCCGTACATCCACGCGGGCGACGGTGGACGCTACTCGAATCTCCATACGCTGATCGCACCCGATCTCGACTCCGAGTGGGTCGACTGGTCGTACCACCGGTCGATGATTCACGACGGTGAGACCGCGAGCGTACTGTTGCTCGCCGGCGAGCAGACGCCGAACCTCTACTACTACAAGTACGAACAGCACGACGAGCCGATGCCAGTCGCGATCGCCATCGGCGTCGAGCCCGCGGTACAGTACACCTCCGTCATGTGGATCCCGACCGGACGAAACGAGGCCGAGTTCGCGGGCGGGCTGAAAGGGGAGCCGATCGAACTCGTCGAGTGTGAAACGAACGATCTTCGGGTGCCGGCGACGGCCGAACTCGTCATCGAGGGAGAGATCGTTCCGAACGAGCGCCGCGACGAGGGACCGTTCGGCGACTACTTCGGCTACGTCCACGGGCCACGGCGATCGATGCCGCTCCTGCGAGTGACGGGAATCACCCACCAGCAGGATCCCATTATTCCATTTTGTGTCGAAGGAACCGGCGTCGGTTACACCGAGAACACCACCAGCTCCATGGAAGTCGGCTGTGTCGGTCCGGACGCGACGCTTGGTCTTCGCACCGCCGGGTTCGACGTCGAGTGCTGTGCGCCCTGGAAGTCGACGCCACGAACGGTGTACACGATTGCGACGCCGTCGAACGACGACGGCTACCTCCATGAACTCGCGAATTTCATCTTTACGACCTGGGGAATGCTTCACGTCGACTTTTTCATCTTCGTCGACGCCGACGTCGATCCGCTCGATCAGCGCCAGGTACTCGAGGCGCTTGCGTTACACGCGGATCCGGACGAGGACTTCCACCAGTTCGGGGTCGAAACGATGCCGAAGGTGCCGCTGAACATCTACCAGACGCCGACAGAGAAGGGAGACGTCCAGACGGGAACCTCGAAAGCCAAGACCGCGAAAGCCTACATCGACGCGACCAGCGACGGCGACGGGACGCGAGACGACGACGTCGAGATAGAGTACCGCGCCCAGGAGATCCTCGAATCCGCGGGGGTTGACCCGGAGAAGCTCCCGTTCGTCGATCCCGGGGAGGGAGGACGATGACGACGCTCCGGCAGCAACTCGAGAGGCTCCGGGAGACCGACGACCTGGTCCCGGTTGCCGAACGGGTCCACTGGGACGCGACGGCTGCGTCGGTCGCCGCCGAAGCGACGCGACACAACTGTCCGGCGACGCTGTTCGAGGACACACCCGGCGAGGTACGACTCGCGAGCGGCGTCTTCGGCGGTCCCGATCAGTTCACGAGCCTCGATCGACACCCCTGGCAGCGAACCGCGCAGGCGCTTGGGTTCGATCCGGACTGTTCGTACGAGACGGTGGTCGAACGGCTGGCCAGCCGAACCACCGCCCCGACCGAGGGCTCGCCCGACGGAGAGCCGGATGCGACGCCTCTCGAGAACGTCGACCTCTACGGGCTGGGGCTCCCGACGAGCGATGACGGCAGCCCGCTGGTTTCCCTCGGGGTACTGGCAGCGACGCGGGACGGCGTCACGACCTGGGTGCCGATTCGGGGAGTCGCGCTGCGCAACGCGACGCTTCGCCTGGTGGTTCCCCAGGTAGCGGCCGACTGGCTCGGACCGCAGGCCGACGCGAGCGTCGTTCTCGGTGTCGGGGCCGTCCCGCTCGTGGCGGCGCTTCAGGGGTGGACACAGGATCGAATCACTCCCGACGTTCCCGGCCTGACTGCGGGCATCGGCGACGTCTCGATGGCGACCGTCGACTCGCGAACCGTCCCGTCGAGTGCGGACGTTCGAATCGACGGTGGGATGACAGTCGATCGGACGGCTCCCGAGCCGAGCGGACCGAAAGCGGCGTGGGAACGGTCCTGTGAGACGGCGGTGATCGACATGAGCGTCGATCGGATCGCGACCCGCGAGGAGCCGGTCGTCGCGTTCACGCCCCTCGGAGAACCGCTGACTGACGACCTCCATCTCGTGAGTCTCGTCGAGGCTGCACAGCTGTTCCGGCGAGTCAACAGCTACTGGGGCGTCTCACCCGTCGAGTGGATCCGACTTCCCGTCGAGTCGCGCCTCGGGCTCTGTATCGTCTCGAGCGAGATCCTCTATGCGGGGTTCGAGTGGCAGCTCGCGAACACGCTGTTTTCGTTCTCGAAGCTGTTCGACAAGGTGCTCGTTCTGGACGAGAACGCCGATCCGACGAACCTCGCGAGATCGATCGACGACATGTGGGTGAAGGCCCACCCCGGAAACGACTGGATCTTCAGCGAGCCGAACGCACCGAGCGCGACCGCGCCACGGTACCGACAGGACGGCGAGACCGGTTCCAGGCTCTATATTAACGCGACGTGGGACCCCCACTGGGACGAGGAGTATATCGCCCCCCAGGTCACCTTCGAGACGTCGTTCTCGGAGAACGTCAAGGAGGCTCTCGAGGAGCGATGGGAAGAGTTAGGGCTCGACGAACTCGTCGAATCAAACGACCGATGACAGCAATCGTTCGCGTTCCGGTCGGCGGCGGAACCCCTGAAGGAACGAACAGCGCGTACCTCCTGCCAGATCGGGGCGTCCTCGTCGACCCCGGTCCACCCTCCGAGCGAGCGTGGGCCGATCTCCGGGATGGAATCGGCGCCCACACGGCGATCGAGGATCTCGAACACGTTTTCGTCACGCACTGGCACATCGACCACGCCGGGCTGGCCCATCGGCTCGCGGACCGGGCCGGGGCGGCGATCCACGTCCACCGCGAGGACGCACCGTTGATCGGCGACTACGCTGACGCGCGAGCCAGCCGGCTCCGTCGGGACGAACGAACCCTGGAGCGGTGGGGCGTTCCGAAGTCGGTTCGCGAGTCGGTGATCGATCGCGACGAACCGTCCCCGCTTCCCGACGCGGCGCCGGTGAACCGACACGACGACGGTGATGTCGTCGCTGGCGTCGAGTTCGTCCACACGCCGGGCCACACGAAGGGACACGCTTCAGTTCGGATCGACGGGACGATCCTTCTTGGCGATCTGCTGTTGCCCACGTACACGCCGAACGTCGGCGGGAGCGACACGCGGCTCGACGATCCCCTCGGCGCGTACCTCTCCTCGCTCGAGCGCGTCGCGACCCACGAGGAGGGGGAGCCGGGTCACGGAACGACGATGTCGATCGACGAGAGCATCGCGGACGTGCGGCGCCACCACCGTGATCGGGCGGCGTCCTCGTTCGAAGCCATCGCCGCGGCGGACGAGACGGCGGTGACACCGTGGACGGTCGCGCGCCACCTGTTCGGAGAGATGGCAGGCGTTCACGCGAAGTTCGGCGCGGGCGAGGCGGCCGCACATCTGGCCCGGCTCGCCGAGTTGCGGATCGTCGAGCGGTGGACGGACGATCGCGGCCGAACGCGATACCGACCCGCTGTCGATTCGTATCCAGCCGAGCTTTCTCTCGGACGGTAACACTTCTAACGTCGCTCTTTCGGTGTGTGCGTCGGCGAAAAAACCGCTACGGATGAACTATGGGAGTGACACTTGGGACAGCTACTGATGGGCTGTCCCGAGCCGCGCCACGGGAGTGTCCCAGTCCGAGAGGTGCCTTACTCGCTGCCGGGGTCTTTCTCGCCGAGCTCGACGCCCAGGAAGTCGGGCTCGCGGTCGTTGAGGAAGGCGTCGACACCCTCCTCGGCGACGTCGGAGCCGAGCAGGCGGTTCTGCAGTTCGCGCTCGTGGGCAAGCGCGTCCGAGAGCGGCATCTCGAGGCCCTCGTTGACGGCCAGCTTGTTGTTGCCGACCGCGACGCTTGGCTTTTCGACGATCTCCGCGGCGAACTCCTGTGCTTTCTCCTCGACCTCGTCGGGCGGGTGGATCTCGTCGAAGATACCACGGCCGGTCGCCTCCTGGGGCGTGAGCGTGTCGCCCGTGATCATCATGCGAAGCGCCTCCGAACGGTCGATGTAGCGCGGGAGCAGCTGCGTTCCGGCCTCTCCTGCGATCATACCCAGGTGGATCTCGGGCATGCCGACGTTGTAGCTCTCGTCGTCGCCGATGTACCGGAAGTCACAGGCGAGCGCAAGCTCGAGGCCGCCACCCATACAGTGGCCGTTGACGACGGCGATGAAGATGGTGTCGGTCGTCCGCATCTTCATGATGATCTCCTTGCTCGTCTGGCTCGCATAGCCGACCTGACGGCCCGATTTCTCCTGAAGCTCCTGGATGTCGAATCCGGTCGAGAAGAATTTCTCGTTCGAGCTTCCGAAGATGACGGCGCGGACGTCCTCGTCGAAGCGGACGGCTTCGACCGCGCGCTGGAGGTCCAGCAGGACCTCGATGTCGTGTGCGTTTGCCGGCGGGCGGTCGAGACGCAGCTCACCGATGTGGTCGTTGACCTCCGTCGTGAAGTACTCTAGATCCAACTCGTCGAACGCTTTGAGTTCCATACAGTGTCCCAGTCACGCCCGCCACATATGAATGTTTTCATTATGTCCACTAATAAGGAGATATATTGGATATACTAAACTCTAATCGGGTGTTTTCACCCGCAGCGTTTGGTCTAACTACCGCCCAGTATCCGGATTTTCACCGTCGTACTTGATTCGCTCGAACACGGTGTTGCAGCCGTTGCAGTAGTACTGGGTCTTCGAGATCTCGCTCCCGAACGCCGATTCCCGTTCCGTATCGGTCGACTCACAGAACGGACACCGGACCGCTGACTCCGGAGCGTGGTCGGTCATCATCAGCTCAGGGCAAACTCCGCGTTGCGCTCACCGCGGAGCTGTTTGACGTCGTTCGCCGTGATCGCGTCCGTCCCGGTTCGTCGCCGGGTCTCGTTCCAGTCGTCGGCTGGTGCGTCCCAGTCGACGTCCTCGAGTGAGACGTCCGTCTCGGCGAACAGTTCGCGGTAGTGGTCGATAAACGCCGTTCTGATCTCCGAGATCGGACGATCCGTGAACCCGGCCTCGTACAGCGGATCCTCGCTCTCGTCGTAGCTCGCCGGCCCGATGAACGCAAGCGCCTGCGGGAGCGTCCGTTCCAGCGTCGCCTGCACCGTCCCGGGATCCTCCTCGGCCAGCGTCTCGAGGCGAGCGTCGTGGTACTCCAGGTGGAAGTACTCGTCCTCGCCCATCTTCGTGATCAGCCCCTCGAGGTCGTCCCGGTCGATCGCGTCGAGCAGGTACCACGCGGCTCGGTCGGCGGGGGCGATCGAGGCGACGTACTCGGTCCAGTCGCCGTCGATCCGATCGAGGCAGGCGGCGTTGGCGAACTCGTCCGGGTCGCGCTGGCCCTTGGTCCACTCGAGGTCCCGTCCCTGGGCCTCGAGCTTGCTCGCGAGCTGTCGGACGTGGCCGATCTCCTCCTGGGCCGCACTGGCGCCACCGATGTCGTCCTCGAGCGAGGGTCCCGAGAGCGCCCACTGGGCGTACCGGTGTCCCAGGACGAGCTTGGTGTCCGTGATCGCCTGGACGTAGTCGACGGCGGGCTCGGGCCACTCACTCATTGGTGCTCACCCCGACGGTCGGCTTCGGGTCGTTGCTCACTTGCAGGTAGTCGTCCTCGCGGACGACCGCGAGCATGTCCCAGTCTTCCTCGTCGAACGTGTTGTACGCGTACATCTTTGCTAGTTTATCACTCTTTGCGGTGACGTTGCCGATGTGTTTGATCTCGTCACCTTGGTTGATTCGTGCGAACACTTCGTACTTCATAGGCTGATTCCTGCTTCGCGGATCTTTTTGCGAACCGATTCCGTGAGCATGTCCTTCGACCAGACGGGATCCCAGACGACGTCGATGTCGACCTCGTCGACGCCGTCGACGACGGTGAGACAGCTCCGAACGTCGTTGTGGATCATGTCGTAGGCCGGACAGCCCATACAGGGGAACGACATCTCGACGGTGACGTGGCCGTCGTTCTCCGTGACGTCGTAGATCATCGCCATCTCGACCAGACTCACCGGAATGTGGGGATCCGGAATCTCGTCGAGGACGTCCCACAGCTCCCGCTCGAACGGCGTCGTATCGGCACGCCGTCCCTCGACGAACTCACTGGTCTGGGAGATGTCGGTCAGTTCGTCGCCGTTTCGCTGTGCGCTCGACATGTTAGACCTCGACCTCGAGGGTGCCGGACTGGATCAGGTTGACGTACTTCTCGTTGGCCGGTCCGCGGTCGCGCCAGCGGTCGATCGTGTCGGACCACGAGATCGGTTCGTCGAACCGCCACTCCTTGTTCGCGGCGTCGAACGCGACCGGGAAGTCGTACTCGAGGACGTACTCGTCGGCGTCCTCGTCGTAGTGGGCGGGCACGTCCAGATCGAGCTCGTTCATCAGCGGCATCGTCCGCGAGAGCCAGTCCTGACGGAGCTCGTCGTTGGACTTGCCCTTGATGCGGTACTCGAGCTGGTCGTCGTGTTTCTTCTTATCGTCGGGCATCCCGAACCACTCGACGCCGATCGGGAACATCCAGTCGACCGCCCCCTGGAGCTGCTGTTTGGTCTTCTCGCTGTTGTTCGCGAGCCGGCGCATCCACGTCTCGCCGTGGCGGAGGTGGAACTGCTCTTCCTTGCTGACCTTCGTCAGCGCGCGCTTCCAGGGCGCATAGGAGGTGTTCTCGTGAATGTCGCCCAGGAGCACGATCCCTGCGCGGTCGAACATCCCGTGGGCCGTCACGAGTTCGGCGAAGTTGTCGATATGCTGGTCGAACCCGTACGTGTTGCGGAACTCGTGGGGCTCGCGCTCGTAGATGAGTTCCTCGCGGTCCTCGCCGAGGTCCTCGAGCAGGCGGTAGGCGATGTGGCCGTGGCCGAGCTCGTCCTGGATCACGCTGATACACGACGCGCGGGCGTCCAGCGACGGCGCGTTGAGCGACTGGTCGTAGTACGCCGGCGCGCTCATCAGCTCGGTGTCGCCCGAGACCAGCAGGATCTGCTTGAGCGCCTTCTTGTAGCCGTCGGTCATCTCTTCGGTCGATTCGATCATCCGCCCGTTCTGGAGTTCTTGCTTGAACTGCTTTTCTGAGGGCATGGTGGTAATCGTCCATCTATCTCTTACTCGTCCAGGGTTATAATTGTTTTCTGTATACGCTCAGTGTATCTATCGGCGGTTTTGCGGGTGTTTCCGCGAAGCGGCCTCGCCTGTAGCCGCCGGAGTAAGCCGCTGCGGACCGCTCTGGATTTTGGTGTGACCGTATACGCCCCGACCGACGACTGGAACCCCCCCTCGATCAACTGCGGTTGTTTCCGACGAAGTATCGTGTCCTATACAGCCCGACAAATAAGCTACCCGACCGATACAACAGTGCCTTTTTTAGTAATCCGATCCAGATGGTAAGCTATGACGTACGACGTACGACAGGCGATCAGCGAGGACGGCGAGGACCTCCTGGAACTGTGGCACGGATTTACCGACCACCTCTCGGAGCACGACGACCGGTACCGCCACAAGGAAAGCGCCAACGATCGGTGGCTCCAGTACTTCGAAAACCAACTCATCGACTCGAAGTACGGGACGGTGTTCGTCGCCGAAGCCGAGGAGAGCGGCGAACTCGTCGGCGTCCTCGAGGCGCGGATCATGGGCAACCACCCGATCTTCCGCCTGCAGGATCACGGCTACATCAACGGACACTTCGTCAAAGAGGATCACCGAGGTGAGGGCGTCGGTATCGCGCTGCTGGAGGCCGTCCACGAGTGGTTCGACGAGTCCGATCGCGAGATCGACTTCTACCGCGTCGACGTGATCCAGGGCGACGACGACTCGGCTGGGTTCTACGAGTCCAACGAGTTCGAACCGGTCGAACACGTCTTCGAAAAGTCGATCGAATCGAACGGGTGACCCATGGTAGAGACCCACACAGTCGAGTTCGTCGACGAAGGTCGCACGCTCGAGATCCCGGAGAACCAGCCGATCCTGGAGGCGGCGGAAGAAGCGGGCCTGACGCCGCCGTACCAGTGTCGGATGGGGGTCTGTGGCGTCTGCTGCGGGATGATCGTCGAGGACGGCGTAGTCGAACAGACGGAAGGCATGTTCCTCTCCGATAGCGAGAAAGAGGAGGGATACGCGCTGACGTGCGTAGCAAAGCCCCGGTCCGATCTCCGGATTCGCACCGACGAGAGTCCCTGATCGGATAGTTTCGGAATTTCAGTACGTGTTTTTTCGAGTCCCCCTGTAGCCACGCGACTCGCTCGTTCTCGAGTAGCGTATACGTATACAGTATACGCTTCGAGCACCGCTCCCTCGGTCGGTCGACAGAAGGTTTACCTCCGTACCTATGTAAAGCAATCCGTTTACGAAAGTACAGATGTAACTACAGTCCGAACGGCAGGTAACTCCGAGCCAAGAAAGGTGAATGGGACGTATACACACCCCGTATCTGGAGGGCGATTACGTGGTGCGTATACACTCGTTTGGGAGCGGAAGCCGTAGTGGCGCGTCTCAGTCGCGTTCCGCGGGCGGTCGCTGCAGCCGTTCTGCGAGCGGGGACTGCAATTCTAGGCTCATCGACAGTTCGGAGAGTCCGCGCTCGACCACCTCGAACCCGATGTTCTTGTACACCGTGATCGCACGTTTGTTCCCGGTCGAGACCTCCAGCGCCAGCTCGTTGCCGTCCTTCTCGTCGGCGTAGGCGACGAGCTGCTTGAGCATCTCGGAGCCGACCCCCTCGTTCTGGTACTCCTGATGGACGTAGATCAAGAACTTCCACCTGTGGTCGACCGACTCGGACGGGACGACCGCAACGTGACCAATGGCCCGGTCGCCGTCGAACGCGACGAGGTTCCACCCCGTCGACGTCAGCTGGTCCAGCCAGCTTTCGATCTTCGACACGCCGTTGGGTGGCAACCCCATACTCCGGCTGTACTGATCGAACTCGTCGTACATTCGGACGAGCGGATCGAAATCGCCCGCTTCGTAGGATCGAACGAGGAGTGCAGCGCCGGTCTTGCTCTCGAACCGAGGACACCGCGGCGGACAGTACGGCGTCCCCCGACACTCGGAGTTATCCCACGCTGTACAGACGCCGGTCGCCTGGCTGTCGCTTGAGGACATACGAAACTGTTCCAGTGGAGACAGCATAACTACTGCGCCGAACATGTTTCGACGCGGCGAAAAGCGGGGTCGTGTCGGAGTAACGTCGGTGAGTCGGGGTTCGATCGCGGACGGCTTCGATCAGCTACTCTGTTCCTGCTCGCGAAGCTCGGTTCGGCGGATCTTTCCGGTTTCCGTTCGCGGGAGCGACTCCGTGAACTCGATCTCGCGGGGGTACTTGTACGGGGCGAGCGTGTTCTTGACGTGGTTCTGGATCTCGGTCACGAGCTCGTCGTCGGGAGTCGTCCCGTTCGATAGCACGGTAAACGCCTTCACGATCTCGCCGCGTTCCTCGTGGGGGCTTCCGACGACGGCGACCTCCGAGACGGCCTCGTGTTCCTCGATGACCGCTTCGACCTCCGGACCGGGGATGTTGTACCCGCTCGAGATAATGAGATCGTCGCTCCGGGACTTGTACTCGAGGCGGCCGTCCTCGCGCTGGACGTAGATGTCGCCAGGGATCGACCAGCCATCCTCGGTCGTCGACTCCACCTGTTTTTCGGGGCGATCCCAGTACTCGACGCCGGTCGGGCCACGAACCGCGAGTAGGCCGGATTCGCCGCGCTCGAGTTCCTCGCCGGTATCGGGATCGATGATCTTGCACTCGTAGCCCGGTACGGGGAAGCCGGTGGCGCTCGGGTCGATATCCCCGTCGTGGCAGTGGCTGATGAAGATGTGGAGCATCTCCGTCGTCCCGATCCCGTCGAGCAGGTTGATCCCGTACTCCTCTTTGAAGTTCTCGAACGTCGTCGGCGTGAGCGGTTCGCCCGCGCTGAGACCGACCCGGAGCGAGGAGACATCGTACTCCTCGGGACCGTCGGGGTAGTTCGAGAGGATTTGGTTGAAGCCGGTCGGAATCGAACACAGCACTGAGATCCCGTGGTTCTCGACAGCCTCGAGCAGATCGCCCGGGCTCGCGTCCTCGACGAGGCTCGTACTCGCGCCGAATCGAAGCGGGAACGTGACCAGGTCGCCGTAGCCGTACGCGAACGGGAGCGGCGGGTTTCCGCCGAAGACGTCCTCCTCGGTCGGCTCGATGCAGTACCGGGCGTACGTGTCCGCGGTCGCGAGGACGCTCCGGTGGCTGTGAACTGCGCCCTTCGGGCGACCGGTCGTCCCGCTCGTGTACAGCATCAGTGCCAGGTCCTCGCGCTCGGTTTCGTAGGCTTCGAGTTCGTCGTCGGCCGACTCGAGGAGATCGTCATAGCTGTGGTGGTCGTGGTCGACGCCGTTGCGCTCGGCGACGATGACGTCCTCGACGGTGTCGAGCTCCGGCAGCGCGTTCTCGACTTCCTCGAGAAGATCGTCGTAGACGACGACGGTCGTCGCCTCCGCGTTGTTGATGATGTAATCGAGCTCCTTGGCCCGCAGCAGCTTCATCGACGGGAGCGCGACGCCGCCGATCTTCTGGACGGCGAGACACGTTACGATCGCTTCCGGACGGTTCGGGAACCGGACGACGACCCGGTCGCCGGCCTCAACGCCGAGGTCCCGGAGCGCGTTCCCCATCCGATCGACCTGTTCCTGGAGCTGCTCGTAAGTGAACGTTCGATCCTCGAAGTAGATCGCGACGTTGTCGCCACGTCCCTCCTGAACGTGGCGGTCGACGAGTTCCTCTGCGACGTTGATTCGCTGGGGGTAATGGGCTTCCGGGGTCGGATGGATGTAATCCGGAGCGTTCGATTCGTCCGGTAGATACTCCTCTGGGACGTTCGGCTGCATGTACGAGTAATCCATCATAGCTTTAAATCATATAGTTATCGGTTCGTGCACTCGGGGATTGTTAAGGAAAAAACATTTCCGGGGGAGTAGCTACGTCCAGAACCCGTCCGGATCGAACGTTCGGACCAGTTCGAGTTCCTCGGACGTCGGCGCGGGATCGGTAACGACGACGCCCGCGCCGACGTCCTCGGCGGTTCGCAACGCCCAGGGAAAGTCGTCGAACACGTCCTCGACTTCCACGCCGGGATGGACGCTCCGGGGGTAGAGTTCGCCGGCGTCGTCGAAACCGAACGTCGCCTTCGAAGTGACGAGCGCGCTCGGCCAGCGACCGGTGATGGGTGGGCGCCGAACGGACACCCGACGACGCCTGTCACCTGCTTTCGAGTGATCGCGACGCGGCTGGGGTCGCTCTTTGCGACCGCAGGATCGACGATCTCCTCGACGATAACCAGAACGTCCTCGGCCGCGCCGACTGCGGGATCGACGGTCCCGGAGTTTCCCCAGGAGTGGGCGTCCCCGTCCGGACTCGCGCGCTGGACGTGGACGATTGCTAAGTCCGGTTCGATCGCGGGTACGAGAACGATTCGCTCGCCGTCGAACGGATCGGTCGTTCAGACTCTCTGTACGTACTGATGTTCACCGTAACTATTCAGTAGCAGCATATGAGATCAGCTGTCGGTCTCCGCAGTACCGTCGATATTGGGTCGCCAACATAAATTATAAATAGGGACAGAGCGCACTGATTGGATATGTCTGGCAAAGACGTGGGTAGCTCCCACAGTCATACGACCAGCAGGAGTTCCATTTCGAGGCGTTCGCTCCTCGCGAGTGGTGCCGCTGTCGGGGCAACGACGGCACTTGGAGGGTGTCTCAGCAGCCACGACGACGAACTAACGATCGGGTTCGCGCTCCCGTTTACCGGCACGTACGCGCTGCTCGGCGAGAGTATCGTCGCCGGGTTCGAGCTGTTCGTCGAGCAACAGGGCGGGGAGATAAACGGAGAGGACGTCGAGTTCGTCCGGCGGGATACCGAGGCCGAGACGAGCCGCGGCGTCGACGTTACTCGGGAGCTGTTGCTCGAGGCCCGAGCCGACGCCATCGTCGGTCCCGTCTCGAGTGCCGTCGCGATGGCGATGATCCAGCCGATCCAGACCGAATCGAGCGCGCTCTGGTTCAACGCGAACGCGGGCGACTACCGGGTGACCGCCGAGGGCTGTCCGAAGTACCACTTTCGGACGTCGTTCAACGACTGGCAGACGAGCGCACCCCTCGCGCAGTTCGTCTACGAGGAGATCGCCGACAACGTCTGCCTGGCGTACGCCGACTACGCGTTCGGCCAGAACTCGAAGGAGTTCTTCAAGGAGGCGTTCGAGGAACTCGGCGGCGAGGTCGTCGAGGAGGTGGGTGCGCCGCTCGGCACCGACGACTTCTCGCCGTATCTCGGCGACATTCAGGGGTCCGGCGCCGACGCCGTCTACTCCTTTTTCGCCGGGGACGACGCTGTCAACTACGTCAACGCCTTCAGCGACTTCGGCCTCGACGAGGAGATGGTACAGACCGGGAGCGGGTTCATGCTCGCAAACGACACGCTTCCAGCGCAGGGTGAGTCGGCGCTCGGAATGTACTCACTGCTTCATTACACGACCACACATGATACCGAACGTAACCGAGAGTTCGTCGAGAACTACGTCGAACTGTACGACGAGACGCCGAACGTCTACGCCTGCCAGGGGTACGACTCCGCACAGGCGTTCGCCGGCGCCGTCGAAGAAACCGGTGGCACCGATCCCGACGAGATGGCCGAGAGTCTCGTCGAAATGGAGTTCGACAGCCCACGTGGTGAGTTCGAGTTCGATCCCGAGACCCACGAGGCGGTCCAGAACCTGTACGTCCGGGAGGTCGTCGAAGCCGACGGTGACGAGGCAGTCGAAAACGAGGTCGTCGAAACACTCGAGGACGTCGAGGGGCCCGACTGGGGGTGTAGTCACCGGTAACATGTCGTCGCTCGACCGTTTCACTCCGACGGCGTTCCGACTCGCACCGACAGCCGAAAACCGATCCGAAGCGGGGGGTTCGTACCATGGTTGAGGCGGTGCTCCGTGCGACGCTTCTCGGACTCCAGCTCGGGATGACGCTGGCCCTGATCGCTGCCGGGCTGACGCTCATCTTCGGGATGCTCGACGTGATCAACTTCGCTCACGGCGCGTTGTACATGCTCGGAGCGTACTTCGGGACGGTGATCGCGGGCCAGTTCGGAAGCTTCTGGCTCGCACTGGTGCTTGCACCCCTGATGGTCGGTCTGGTCGGCGCAGCGATCGAGATCTTCTCGTTGCGTCCGCTGTACGACCGGAATCCGCTGTACCACATCCTGCTCACGTTCGGGATCGCGATCATGATCCAGGGGGCGATCATCCAGATCTGGGGGGCACAGTCGAGACAGATCCCGATCCCCGACCTGCTCTCGGGAACGGTCGCAGTCGGTCCGGTCAACTATCCTGTCTACTGGCTGTTCGTCCTCGCTGTCAGTACGACGTTGATCGGGCTGGTCTGGCTGGCGATCGAGCGAAGCGACCTGGGTATTCTGATGCAGGCGAGCGCTCACGACACCGAGATGGTCAGCGCGCTCGGTATCGACGTCTCGAAGGTGTTTACCGGCGTGTTCGTCTTCGGTGCGATCCTGGCCGGCATCGCGGGCGTGTTGCTCGGCGGCTCACGGTCGGTACATCCCGGGATGGGCTTTGGTATCATCATCGAGGCGTTCATCATCGTCGTCATCGGCGGCCTGGGCAGCTTCCGGGGCGCCGTCTACGCAGCGCTGTTGATCGGTCTCGTCACCGCCTACGGGGCGTTGATCGCGCCGACGCTGACTGAACTGTTCCTGTTCATCATGATGGCAATCGTACTCATGGCAAAGCCGAGCGGACTGTTCGGCACGACGGAGGCAGCATAGATGAAATCCGTAGTCGAGTTCTTCGACCGGAGCCAGGCGTCACCGACCGGAAACGAACTCCTCTCGGGACAGGGACGGCTCGCAGTGGTCCTCGCGATCGTCGTCCTCGCGTTGTTCGCCCCGATCGCGAACGCTTACGAGCCGTTCTGGCTGAACATGCTCGTCCGGATGATGATCTTCGCGCTGCTGGCGTTGAGCCTCGATTTCATCTTCGGCTACGCTGGTTTGCTCTCGTTCGGCCACGCGGCGATGTTCGGCGCGGGCGGCTACGCCGCGGCGATGCTCATCACCGACGTTACCGCGAACGCGTTGATCGTGCTCCCGATCGCGATGGTCGTCGGCGCGGTCGTCGCCGGTATCATCGGCTGGTTCAGCGTTCGGGCTCACGGGATCTACTTCGCGATGCTGACGCTGGCGTTCGCGCAGATGTTCTACGTCATCGCCTTTACCGATCTGCCAGCGACCGTCCTGGGACTGGAGTCGTTCACCGGTGGCGATAACGGCCTGTTCGGGATTCAGCGCTACGAGACGTTCGGGATCGACTTCACGTCGACGCTGCTGTACTTCTATCTGACGCTGGCCACGGTCGCACTCTCGTTCGTGGCCCTGCTCCGGCTCTCGAACTCCCCGTTCGGACGCGTCCTCCAGGGGATCCGCGAGAACGAGGAGCGGATCCAGTTCCTCGGGTACAACGTCCAGCGGTACAAGGTGCTCGGCTTCGCGCTCAGCGGCGCGTTCGCCGGGCTGGCCGGGGGACTGTACGTTCCGTTCCAGAGCGTTTCCCACCCCGGACTGCTTCACTGGATGATCAGCGGCGAACTCGTCGTCATGCTCCTGCTCGGCGGACTCGGGACGCTCTGGGGACCGATGCTGGGCGCTGGCCTCGTCATCTTCCTCGAGGAGCAACTCGCCGGCTTCGCGAGCTGGGAGATCATCCTCGGCGGGATCTTCGTCGTCGTGGTGATCTTCGCACCGCAGGGGCTGGCCGGTGCGATCGTCTCCGTTCGGAACGATCCAAAAAACGTCGTGACGAACGCGAAACGTGCGATCCGCAACTACATCGACAAGGTGAGGAAATAATATGAGCGAAACCGTAACCGCGACTTCGAGCGACGTATCGGAAAACGACGCGATCCTCCGGACCGAGGGCGTCACCAAGAAGTTCGGCACGCTGACCGCGATCGACGACGTCTCGATCGAGATCCCCGCCGACGAGATCACCTCGGTCATCGGGCCGAACGGCGCCGGCAAGACGACGCTGTTCAACCTCCTGACCGGAAAGCACGAGCCGACCGAGGGACGTATCGAGTTCCGGAACGAGTCGATCGGCGGACTCGCCCCACACACGATCGTCGACAGGGGGATCGTCCGCTCGTTCCAGATCACGAACTTCTTTGCCGACCTCAGCGCGCTCGAGAACGTTCGGATCGCCACACAGGCCCACTACACCGGGTTCAGCCCGGGCGATTTCACCAGACACCACGCCTCGCTGGAGGAGCCGATCGAGGACGCCCGGGAGGTCCTCGAACGCGTTCACCTGACCGACGTCGCCCACCGGTCCGCGGCGAACCTCTCGTACGGTCAGCGGCGCCACCTCGAGATCGGAATCGCGCTCGCGGCCGATCCGGAACTGCTGTTGATGGACGAACCGACCGCCGGAATGAGCCCCGAGGAGACCTACGAGGTGGTCGATCTCATCGAGACGATCGCCGAGGACGTCACGCTGGTCCTGATCGAACACGACACCGACATCGTGATGGAGCTCTCGGACCAGATCGCGGTGCTCAACGAGGGCGAGTTGCTCTCGTGGGGCAGCCCGGAGGAGATCAAGGCCGACGAGCGCGTCCAGAAGGCGTACCTCGGAGGTGGTGGCCGTGAGTGAGACGCCGGCCACCGGCCAGCAGGCGGCCGCCGAGGAGCTGATCGCGGTCGACTCGATAAACACCTACTACGGACAGAGCCACATCCTGTTCGACCTCTCGCTGTCGATCGATCGCGGCGAGATCGTCGCGCTTGTCGGCCGAAACGGGGCAGGGAAGACCACGACGCTACGGAGCATCATGGGACTTACCGCTCCGGCCGACGGCACGATCACGAAAAGCGGTGATCCGATCCAGGGGCTCGAACCGTACGAGATCCGCAAGCGCGGAATCTCGTGGGTGCCCGAGGAGCGCCGCGTGTTCGGTGGTCTCACCGTCGAGGAGAACCTCCGGCTGGCGGCCAACACCGGCGATCGAGACCAGTCCGACGAGTTCGGAGAGATCTACGACCGGTTCCCCCGCCTCGACGAGCGACGCGACCAGAAGTCGGGGACGATGAGCGGCGGTGAACAACAGATGCTGGCGATCGCTCGCGCTCTGCTCGGGCCGGAGACCGATATCCTCCTGCTCGACGAACCCAGCGAGGGGCTCGCGCCACAGATCGTCGACGACGTTGCCGAGATCATCCGAGAGCTCAACGAGGAATCGGACGTGACGATCCTCCTCGTCGAACAGAACGCCGAGATGGCCCTCGAACTCGCCGACCACGCCTACGTCCTCGAGAACGGACGGATCGTTCACGACTCGCCAGCGACGGAGCTACTCGAGGATCGCGAGGCGATGGAAAGTTACCTGGGGGTCAAATAATAACTTGTCGGCGCACACAGCGGGAGTATGCAACGCGCATTCGAAGGCACGACGCCGTCGATCGCCGACTCGGCGTTCGTCTCGGAGATGGCCTACCTGATCGGGGACGTCACCCTGGAGGAGAACGCAAGCGTCTGGCCGTTTACCTGCTTGCGAGGGGATTACGGTCCGATCTCGGTCGGGGAGGGTTCGAACGTGCAAGATTTCACGATGCTTCACGAGGCGACGGTCGGCTCCGGCGTCACGATCGGTCACAACGTCGTCATCGACCGGGCGACCGTCGGCGACGACGTCCTCGTGGGGATCTCGAGTACGATCCTGCCCGGCGCGACGGTCGGAGACGACTGTATCGTCGCCGCCGGTACGTTGCTTCGCGAGGAACAGGAGGTGCCAAGCGGCCACATGGCCTACGGCGCTCCGGCGGAGGTCCGTCCGCTCTCCGAGAAGCACCGCGAACAGATCCGGTGGTACTGCGAGGAGTACCTCGCCCTCAGCGAGCGATACCGTAATGACGGTTCGATCCGTGGCGACGGGTACGAGGACGATACCCAATGATAGCAGACACCGAACGCGTACACGAGGAGGTTCGAATCGAACACCTCGAGGAGTCAGGAATCGCCCGTCTCGTCATGGAGGAGGGAGACTCGTCGCTGAACACGTTTCGTCCGTCGAAGGTCGAAGCGATGGCGACGGCGGTCGAAGCGCTCGCCGGCGAGGTCGACTGTTTGATCGTCTACGGCGAGCCGGTGTTTTCCGCCGGGGCGGATCTGCGCGCGATCGAACAGCGACCCCAGGAGATGCGCTCGGCGAAGATCGACGCCATCGCGGCAGCGTCGAACCGGTTCATCCGGACCGTTCGGACGTTTCCGGCGCCGGTGATCGCGGCGGTAACCGAGGTCGCCGCCGGCGGCGGACTCGGGTTCGCGCTGGCGTCCGACCTGATCTACATGCACGAGGACGCCGTCTTCGACACCGCCTACGCGCGGATCGGGCTGACGCCGGACAACGCGACGCCGTTTTTCCTCGTGAAGACGATCGGGCCGTACAAGGCCCGCGAGCTGCTGTTCGACCCGCAGCCGATCACCGCGGCCGAGGCGGTCGAACTCGGCCTCGCCAACGGCTGCTACGAGACGCCGAGCGCGGAGTTCGTCGACGAAGTGACGAGGGATGCGACGAAGTACGCCGAGGGGCCGACCGAAACCCACGCCCGAACTAAGGAGCTCGTCGACACGGTGTTTGCGGGGCGGCTCGACGAACACCTCGAGCACGAGCGAACCGCGATTAAACAGATGAGCGACTCGAACCTCTTCGACGAGGGGTTGGCGGCGTTTTTCGCCGATCGCGAACCCGAGTGGGCGAGTCAGTAGAATCAAGACGGTTCCACTCGTCTACCGACGCATGACGTTCGACACGCTCGATGTTACCGTCGACGACGGCATCGCGACCGTCAGAATCGACAACGATCCCGTCAACGCGATCGACCAGGAGATGCGCCACGAACTCGCCGAAGCCGTCGACGTGCTCCGGGAGGATCGGGTTCGGGTCGGCGTGTTCGCCGGGAACGCCGACGTCTTCTCGGTCGGCGCCGACGTCGGTCTCTTCGAGACGGCACAGGACTGGACGACCGCCGAGTTCCGCTCGAACTCGCGAGTCCTCGGGCGGGCGTTCGACGGGATCGAGACGATGGAGAAACCGGTTCTGGCGGCGATCGAGGGGACCTGTGTCGGCGGCGGCCTCGAACTCGCGCTCGCCTGTGACGTCCGTATCGCCAGCCCCGACGCGACGCTTGGCTTTCCGGAGCACAACATCGGCCTCATCCCCGGACTCGGCGGCTGTTCGCGCTTCGTCCAGCTCGTCGGCCCGGGGACCGCCAAGGACCTGATCTTCAGCGGCGAGCTGATCGACGGCGAGCGCGCCCGCGAGATCGGGCTCGTCGAACGCGTCACGGACGATCCCGACGCCGCGGCACAGTCTTACGCGGAGTCGCTGCTCGAACAACCCCCACAGGCGCTTGGCCTGGCCAAGCGGGTTGTCAACGCCGCCCGCGACACCGACACCCAGACCGCGGGCGTCCTCGAGTCGCTCGCACAGAGTACGCTCATCGAAACTGCGGACCACCGCGAGGGACTCGACGCGTTCCGCGAGAACCGCGACCCCGAGTTCACCGGCGAGTAACCGAGCCGGCCACCCAACCACAGCTGCGTGCGCTCGGCGCGGAAAACAACACTTACACCGAACGACTCGAGATACGTAATCGATGGAGCGAAAGAGCGCGTTCGACGCCCGGGCGGTCCTTCGCATACCCGCGGGTTCGCGATCGATCGAGACGGACGCCGTACGTGTGAACGCGAGCGAGAACCGAACCCAATCGCCGTCGATCGTCGCTGTGGGTCCGACCGGGCTTGCAGCGCTTGATCCCTGCCTCACGGCGACACTCGGCGATCGAACAGCGTTTTTCGCCGATCCCGACCAGGCGTGCGCCGAGGACGTCGCCGAGTCGCTGGCACGGAACGAACTCCCGACGGCCGACGCGACGGCCGTCGTCGAACACGATCCCGGAGCGACGACGCTTCCGGGAGGCGAGGACGCCCCGTTCGCCGTCGGTCGGGAGCGGGTGGTAGGCGCCTGCGGATGGACTCGTCCGACCGCGATCGCCGACTACGCCGCCAGGGGGCCCGTCCTCGCCGACGGAGCCGGCGAGGCGCTCGAGCGAGCCGTCGCGAGCGGTCTCCGGGGGCGCGGCCGAGGTGACATCGCGTCGGACGACCCGGTCGGCGAGTACTGGGAAACGGCGGCGAGCGCCGACGGCGAGCCCGTCGTCGTCGTCCACGCCAACGAGGCCGATCCGCGCGTGAACGTCGATTCGCTGTTGCTCGCCGCGGATCCGCTGGCCGTCCTCGATCCCGCGGTCGCGGTCGCCGACCGCGTCGGCGCCTCGGAGCTGGTCGTCTACTGTAACGAGGACGCCGAGCGCGTCCACCGAACCGCGGCCGACGCCGCCGCGCGCCTCGAGGGAGTCGTCGACGGCGACGTCTCGATCGACGTCGTCGCCGGTCCCGACGAGTACGCGGCCGGCGAGCCGACGATGGCCCTCGAGGCCCTCGAGGGTGCGGAGCGGCTCGAGGCGCGACGCCGTCCGCCCGGTCCGGCCGAGTACGGACTGCACGGGCGTCCGACCGTGATCCACACGCCGCGAACGCTCGCGCAGCTGCGAGCGATCGCACTCGAGGACGCACCCGTCGGTGCCGACGACGACCCCGGAACGCGGCTGTTCGAGGTCGGCGGCGACCTCGCCGACTCGACCGTCCTCGAGGTGCCGACCGACGAGTCCCTCGCGACGGCGATCGAGCCGCTCGTGGTCGACGACCCCGTGCTGGCGTGTGTCGGCGGCGTCTTCGGCGGGCTAACCGAGACGCTCGACGTCTCCGCGAACGCGACCGACCTCGCGGCCGCGGGACTCGGCACGAACGGCGCGATCGAGCTGTTCGGCGAGGATCGCTGCCCCGTCGCGCTCGCGGGACGGCGCGCGGCGTTCGCCCGAGAGACGAACTGCGGCCGCTGCGTTCCCTGCCGCGAGGGAGCGACGCAGCTGACCGAGCTACTCCGGTCGACCTACGAGCGCGAGGACGCGATCGACGAGGCTCGAGAGCTGGCCCGCGTGATGGAGCGCTCGAGCCTCTGTGGATTCGGCCGGGACGCCGCCCGCCCGACGACGACGGCGCTCGAGGCGTTCGAGCCCGAGTTCGTCGCCCACGCGAACGGCCGCTGTCCCGCCGGGGAGTGCAACGGAGAGAACGCATGAGTTTACAGGATCACCGCCAGAGCCACCGCGACCGAGCCGAGGTATCGGACGAGCAACCGCTGCCGAGCGTGCCGGACGTCGACGATCCGCAGCCGGACACCCCGCTGACCGAGGAGTTCACGACGGGGACGGCGAACGATCCCGACCCCGCGGGCGCCGACGGCCGAACCACGGTCACCGTCGACGGACGAGCGGTCACCGTCGACGACGGCGCGACGATCCTCGAGGCCGTCGAGGCCGCCGGGGCCGACGACGACGTGCCCGCGCTGTGTCACTACGAGGGGAGCGAGGAGATCGGGCCCCGGAGCACCTGCCGGACCTGCGTCGTCGACACCGACGAACACGGGATCGTCCCCGCGTGTAGCCACCCCGCCGAGGAGGGGCTCGAGGTCCGAACCGACGAGGAGGAAGCCGCGGAGGCCCGGGATGTCAATCTCGATCTGGTGCTCTCGAATCACAACCTCCGGTGTACGACCTGCGGCCAGAACGGGCGCTGTGAGCTCCAAGACACCGCGATCGAGAACGAAGTCGAGGAGCCGCGCTACGGCGTCTTCGACGACCGCGAGGAGTACGAACCGCTCGACGACACCTCGCCGTTCATCCAGATCGATCGGAACAAGTGCATCCTCTGTAATCGCTGCGTCGAGGCCTGCAACGACGTCCAGGTCGAAGGCGTGCTCCGGATCGAGGGGACCGGCGAGGACACCCGCATCGCCTTCCAGAACGACGCCGAGGCGATGGTCGACTCGGCCTGTGTCTCCTGTGGCCACTGCGCGACGGTCTGTCCGACGGGGTCGATCACGGAGAAGGGACTCGCCGACAGCGCGACGCTGCCGGTTCCCGGCTTCACCCAGAAGAACTCCATCGGAAAGACCGTCGACCCCGAGGACGCGGGCGATCCCGTTGAGCCCGACGACAGCGAACTGTCGGGCGTCGCCGGCGTCATGGAGCGGGCGAAGCGACAAGCGACGGAGACGGTTCGGAACGCCGGCGAGCGCGCGCTCCTCGAGGCCGAACACGCCGGCGAGAGCGTCGCTGCGAGTATCCTCTCGGAGGGACAGATGTTCGACATCGCCGAGTTCGTCGCCGACCGTCGGCTCGACGATCTCGACGTTACCGAGACGACCTGTGGCTACTGCAGCGTCGGCTGCCGGTTCGACGTCTACACCGACGACGAGGAGGTGCTGGGAGTCCGACCGACCGACGCCGACCACGCCCCCGCCAACGACGGGTTCTCGACCTGCGTGAAGGGGAAGTTCGGCTACGACTTCGTCGACAGCGAGGACCGCCTCGAGCAACCGCTGGTGCGAGACCGTGAGAGCGGCGAGCTCCGCGAGGCCGGCTGGGAGGAGGCCCTCGAGCGCCTCGTCGACGGACTGACCGGAATCCGCGAGGAGCACGGCGCCGACGCGCTGGCCTGCTTTGCCTCCTCGAAGTGTACCAACGAGGAGAACTACCTGCTACAGAAGTTCGCCCGCCAGGTCCTGGGGACGAAAAACGTCGACAACTGCGCGCGGCTCTGTCACTCCTCGACGGTCGCGGCGCTGAAACAGACGGTGGGCTACGGCGCGATGACGAACCGCATCGAGGACGTCGCCAACGCCGACTGCTACCTGATCACCGGTTCGAACACGACCGAGAGCCACCCCGTGCTCGCCACCCGCATCAAGCAAAACGTCCGCGACGGCGCGGATCTGTTCGTCTTCGATCCGCGACGGGTCGGCATCGCCGAACACGCCGACCAGTACACCCGGGTCGAGCCCGGCTACGACGTCGCCTGGATCAACGGGTTGACTCGGTACGTCCTCGAGCACGACCTCCACGACGAGGCGTTCGTCGCCGAACGAACGAAGAACCTCGAGGAACTCCGGGAGAAGGTCGAGCCGTTCACACCCGCGGAGGTCGAGCGCCTCTGTGGCGTCGCGCCGGACGAACTCGCGAACGCGGCCGAGACGATCGCGACCGCCGACAGCTGCGTGTTCGGCTGGGCGATGGGGATGACCCAACACTCCCACGGCACCCAGAACGTGCTGGCGCTGGCGAACCTCGCGCTCGTCACGGGCCATATCGGCAAACCGAACTCGGGGCTCTCGCCGTTCCGCGGCCACAACAACGTCCAGGGCGGGGGCGGCGACATGGGCACGCTGCCAAACAGCCTGCCGGGCTACCAGCCCGTCGACGACCCCGACGTCCTCGAGGTCTTCGAGGAGGCCTGGGGCGACCGACCGCCGAGCGAGCCCGGGCTAACCGTTCCCGAGGTCTTCGATGAAGCCCACGAGGGCGCCGTCCGCGGGATGTACGTGATGGGCGAGAACCCCGCGCTCTCCGAACCCGACATCGATCACGCCGAGGCGGCGCTCGAGGAGCTTGACTTCCTCGTCGTCCAGGATATCTTCCCGACCGAGACCGCCGAACACGCCGACGTTGTCCTGCCGGCTGCAAGCTTCGCCGAAAAGGACGGTACGTTCACCAACACCGAGCGTCGGGTCCAGCTGGTCCGCCAGGCGCTGTCCCCGCCCGGGGAGGCCCGCCAGGACTGGCAGATCCTCCAGACGATCGCGAACCGGCTGGGCTACGACTGGAGCTACGACGCGCCCGCCGAGATCATGGACGAGATCAGCGATCTCGCGCCGATCTACGGCGGGATCAGCCACGAGCGCCTCGAGCGCGAGGGCGGACTGCAGTGGCCCTGTCGGGACGCGGACGATCCCGGAACGCCGTACCTCTACGACGAGGCGTTCAACTTCGACGACGGGAAGGCCCGGTTCGTCCCCGCCGACCTGGGGGAGCCCGGCGAGCTTCCCGACGAGGAGTATCCGCTGACGCTGACGACCGGGCGCGTCCTCTATCATTTCCACACGGGGACGCTCACCCGCCGCGTCGAGGGGATCATGTCCCACGTCGGCGAGAGCTTCGTCGAGGTCCACCCCGAGACGGCCGCCCAGCTCGGCGTCGCCGACGGCGAGGACGTCCGCCTCGAGTCCCGGCGCGGCTCGATCGAGGTGACCGCGCAGGTGACCGACCGTCCCGATCGGGGCGTCGTCTTCATGCCGATGCACTTCGCCGACGGCGCAGTCAACGAACTCACCCAGGAGACGTTCGATCCGATTAGCGGGATTCCGGAGTTCAAGATATCGAGCGTCCGGCTCGAGGCCGCAAGCGGGATGGCGACACCTGCAGACGACTAAGACGGCACCGAGAGCGGGCGGTTCAGTCGGGACGTCGCCGTCGCTTGCGGCTCAGAACGCGAAATCAGAAACGGAGGCGAGGACGTCGCGTCGCGTCGACTATTCGCCGGTGAACTCGGGGTCGCGTCCCTCGAGGAACGCCTCGATTCCCTCGTCTTTGTCCTCGGTGGCAAAGAGCTGGACGAACAGTTCCGCCTCGTAGTCGAGCCCCTCCTCGAGGCCGGTCCGGGAGCTGGCCTTGATCGCCCGCTTGGCGAACTCCAGCGCGATCGGGCTCTTCGCGGCCATCTTCCCGGCGAGTTCGTAGACGCGGTCGTCGAGGGCCTCGGCGTCGTGGACCTCGTCGACCAGGCCGATCTCTTTCGCTTCGGCGGCGTCGATCAGCTCGCCCGAGAGCACGAGCTTCATCGCCTGGCCCTCGCCGACCAGCCGGGTGAGTCGCTGGGTGCCGCCGCCGCCGGGCATGATCCCGAGGTTGATCTCGGGCTGGCCGAGCTTCGCGCCTGCTTGCGCGATCCGGACGTCGCAGGCCTGTGCGAGTTCACAGCCCCCGCCGAGCGCGTGACCGTTGACGCGGGCGATCACGGGGATCGAGGCGTCGTCGACGGTCTCGTACACGCGGGGTCGCTCGCTGGCCTCGCGCTGTTCGACGACGCCGCGGTCGGCGAACTCGGTGACGTCGGCGCCGGCGACGAACGCGCCCGACCCATCGCCCCCGGTGAGCACGAGGACGCGAACCTCGTCGTCGGCGTCGGCCGCGGCGACGGCCGCCTTGAGTTCGGTGCGGACCTGGCCGTTGAGCGCGTTGCGCGCGTCGGGGCGCTCGATCGCGACGGTCGCGACCCGGTCGGCGCGCTCGCCGACCTCGACCGACAGCAGCTCGTACTCGTCTTCGAGCTCACTCATCGTCCTCACCCCAGTCGCCGCTCATGCCGACGCGCTCGCCGTCCTCCCAGACGTAGAACCCCTCGCCGGACTTCTTGCCGAGGTTGCCCGCCCGGACCTTCCGGCGCAGCGTCTGCGGGGGCTTGAACCGCTCGCCGAGTTCCTCGCGGAGGTGCTCGGCGATGTGCAGGCGGACGTCGAGCCCGACGAGGTCGGTCAGCTCGAGGGGCCCCATCGGGTAGCCGTAGCCGACCTTCATCGCCTCGTCGATGTCCGCCGGGCTGGCGACGCCCTCTTCGACCATCCGGATCGCCTCCAGCCCCGTCGCGACGCCGAGTCGCGAGGACGCAAAGCCTGCCGTATCCCGGACCACGACGTCTTCCTTCTCGAGCCCGCGGACGTACTCGATCGCCGCCTCCTCGGTCCGGTCGTCGGTCTGCTCGGCGATCACGATCTCGACCAGGTCCATGATGTGAGGCGGGTTGAAGAAGTGCAGCCCGACGGCGCGCTCGGGACGCTCGAGCGCGCTTGCCATCTCGGTCACCGACAGCGAGGACGTGTTCGAGGCGATGATCGTCTCCTCGTCGGCCGCGTCCTCGACGTCGGTGAAGACGTCTTTCTTCAGCTCCATGTCCTCGGGAACCGCCTCGACCACCAGATCGGCGTCGGCGACGGCGTCCGCGAGGTCGGTCATTCCCTCGATCCGCTCGAGGGCCGCTTCCATCTCCGCCTCGGTGACCTTCTCCCGGTCGACCCCGCCCTGGAGGTTCTCGCGGATCCCCTCGAGGCCGTCCTCGACGAGGTCCGCTTCGATGTCCCGCAGAACGACCTCGTGGCCCGCCATCGCGGACACCTGCGCGATTCCGTGTCCCATGCTTCCGGCTCCGAGTACCGTGACGTGCATACGCGAATCCACTCGCGAGACGATGAAAAGTGTTCCCATCCCACCTCCCGTCCGTTCGGATCGGCGAGGGAGATCAGGCGGTCCAGTCGACGCTTCGCTCGAACGCACGGCCCGCCCGTAGCACGGTCGCGTCCTCGAACGCCTCGCCGACGAGCATCAACCCGACCGGGAGCCCGTCGCTCGAGCCCGCGGGTACCGAGAGCGCGGGATGGCCGGTCGCGTCGAACGGCGCGGTGTTTGCGAGCATGTTCACTGCCCGATCGAGGAGCTGGAGCCGCGAGGGGTTCGCGAGACGTTCGTGGGCCGTCTGGGGCGTCGTCGGCATCGCGAGGACGTCGACGTCGGCGAGGGCCTCGTCGTAGGCGGCCGCGAGGTCCAGCGCGAGGTTCCGGGCTCTGGCGTAGAACCGGCCGTGATACTCCTCGGCGAGGTACTCCCCGAGCGCGACCACGAGCTTGACCGTCGGCGGGAACTCGTCGGCCCGCTCCCGACGCGCCCGGCCGAACGCCGCCATCAGCTCGGCGTCGTAGTAGCCGTTCCCGAAGGAGCCGATCCCCTCGCCCGCGACCGTGGCAGTCGTCTCCTCGATGGCGATCCCGTTCCAGATCGCGAGCCCGTCGCGGTGCATCGGTACCGACACCTCGCGGAGTTCGGCGCCCGCGTCGGCGAACTCGTCGAGCGCGTCGCTGACGGTCTCGTCGACGCCTGCCTCGCTCTCCTCGCGGTCGAACCCCTCCTCGAGGACGCCGATCGTGAGATCGGCGGGGTCGGTTTCGAGGTCCTCGGCGTACGGCTCCGTCGGGACGGCGCCCTGGCGCGGGTCCAACCCGTCCGCACCGGCGATGGCCTCGAGCGTGCGGGCGCAGTCCTCGACCGAGCGCGCGAGGGGGCCGGCGTGGTCGAACGACCGGCCGAGCCCGACGATCCCGGTGTAGGGGACGAGCCCGTAGGTCGGCTTGTGGCCGACACAGCCACACCACGCAGCCGGAATGCGGATCGAGCCGGCCTGGTCGGTACCGATCGCGACGTCGACATCGCCGGTGACGACCGCGGCGCCTGACCCGCTCGAGGAGCCACCGGCGAGGTGGTCGGGGTCCCGCGGGTTCGGGACGGGACCGTAGGCAGACAGCTCGCCGCTGCCCGAGAACGCCATATCCTCCATGTTGAGTTTCCCGGTGATCGTCGCACCCGCCTCGAGCAGCCGCGTCGCGACCGTCGCGTCCGTCGAGGGCACGTACTCCGAGAGCACCGCGGAGCCACAGGTCAGCCCGATCCCGGCGAGGGAAACGCTGTCCTTCAGTCCGACGTCGTACCCCTCGAGGAGGGCGCTGCCGTCCGCGGCGCCGGATATCGAGCAGCGCCTGACGAAGGCGTTGTACGGGTTCTCGTCGTCGTCCGGGACGGTTCCGGACCGATCGGGGTCGGTAGGCGTCGTCGGTTCCGACGGCGAGAGCGCTGCGAGCCGCTCGTAGGCGTCCAGAAGCTGGGCGGCCGCGGCCGCGAGGTCCTCGCGTTCGTCGTCCGAGAGATCGACGTGGTGGACCGCGGCGTACCGCTCCAGTTCGTCCGGGGTCGGCGTTTGAGGGTCGTCCATACGTCATTCTCTCGCACGATACCGATAAGCACACCGATGGCGAGGCCGGACCACCGCTCACTCCTCCTCGAGCGCTCTGATCCGCTCGTACAGTTGCTCCAGACGCTCGTGGCCGTGGACCCGTACCGTTTGACTTCGGGAATCGTACTCGAGGACGCCGACGTCGGCCAGTCGCGGCAGATGTCGATGCCGGAGGTCCGCAGCGAGCACCTCCCGCTCCGGCCGTCTGCGCTGGCGCCGTTCTAGCTCCACGAGGACGCCGTCAGTGACAGCCTCGAGCGACGCGGTGGCTGCGTCGCGGTCCAGCAGGTACGCGAGCAGGCACCGTCGTCGCTCGTCCGCCAGCACCTCGAGGAGGGAATCGAGCGAGCGCGCCTCCGATCCGTGCGGGCTCCCCGAACTCGTTCTCCTGCGATCGTCACAGTCGTCTGTCATGTATCTCCGTGTACAACGTCTCCTGTTGCCGCGGTAAAGGCAGCGGTTTCGTCGGTTCTTGCAGCTGGTACGAACGGCCGAGCGGGTTCGGGGCGCTACTCGACCGGTTCGAACTTCACGCCGTACCGGGGCACCCCTTCCTGCGTGTAGATCTTCCGGATCGTCGTCCGGACCTCGTCGCCGACCGCGACCGACTCCGGATCGACGTCGGTGAGCTGGGCCGGCAGCGTCACCGTTCCGCCGTCGGCCTCGAGCTCGACGATCGCGACGGCGTAGGCGCCGTCTCGCTGTTGTAGCTCGGCGAACTCGGGCGGCGCGCCGCCCTGGCCGATGACCGTCACCGCGCGGGTCGTTCCGGTTCGAGCGGCTTCGACGGGCTCGAACTCGACGCGAGCGTGACACTCCTGGCAGGCGCCCTCGGGCGGGAAGCTGATCCCGCCACAGTCCGGACAGTTCCCGGCGACGAGCCGGTAGCGCTGGTCGAGCGAGCGCCGCCAGTTCGGCAGGCTCACGTTCGCGCCCCCGCCGGCGACCTCGCCGTCGACGACGTAGCCGCGCTCGCGGAGGTACGTCGCGTACTCGACGGGCTCGCCGTTCTCGAGGTCCTCGAGACCCGAGACGGGGAGGTTCCCCTTGCAGGCGAGCGCGGCTGCGGTACCGCCGCCGACGAAGACGCCGAGCGTCGCGTCGTCCTCGGCCTCGGCGAGGGCCGCGAGCAGCCCGATCGGCACCGTTGCCGCGCCGGCGTCGCCGATGCGGTCGACAACGGTTCCGGCCGCCACCGCCTCGCCGGAGACGGGGATATCGCCCGTGATGCGGTAGGGGAGCCCGCCGTCGGGCTGGTGAACCGCCGCGGCGCCGACGTCCTCGAGCTCGACCGCGAGCGACGAGGACGCCTCGGTGACGGCCTCGCGGACCGCCGTTCGCTCGTAGGTCGTGATGTCGAGCCCCTCGACGTTCCGGTCGCCCCGTTCGCGGAAGCGGACACCGGGCGCGTGGTCGCTGTGCCAGGCGACGTCCTCGATCGCGACCGCGGGATCGTCGTCGATCACGAACGCCGCCGCGCCGGCGCCGAGCGCGTGGTCGGCGTCCGCGGCGTTACCTTCGGGACAGTCCGAAGCCACGACGAGGGCGGGGCCGTCGGCGTCCAGTGCCCGCGAGAGTGCCTCCGCGCCGCCCGCGGCGTGCTGGGTGAGGGTCGCGCTCGCGACGTCCGACGGGAGCTCCAGCGCCCGCACCAGCTGCGGGACGACGTCGCCCTCCTCGAGGGGTGGGTTCGTCGTCGCGACCGCGATGGTCTCCAGCTCCGCGCGGTCGAGCGCGGCGTCCGCGAGGACGCGCCGGGCCGCCGCGATCGCCATCGTCAGCGCGTCCTCGTCGGCCGCCGGGACGGCTTTCTCCTCGACGCCCGAAGCGTGGTTCGTTCCCCACGCGGCCTCGACTTTCTCGCTTTCGAGTCTGAACCGGGGGACGTAGACGCTGCCCGCGACGATCCCCCTCATGCTTCCACCTCCTCGCGCTCGAAGACGTGAACGGTGACTCCGCCCCCGCTGCCGCCGACGTTGTGGGTGAGTCCGTACCGCGGGTCGTCGACCTGGACGTAGGCCTCGCCGCGGAGCTGCTTGAACGCCTCGACGACCTGCCCGGTTCCGGTGGCACCGATCGGGTGGCCCTTCGATTTGAGCCCGCCGCTGGTGTTGGTCGGCAGCTCGCCGTCGGGATCGGTGACGCCCTCCCGCAGGAGTCGGCCGGCCTCGCCGCGCTCGCAGAAGCCAAGGTCCTCGTAGGCCAGCAGCTCGGCGATGGCAAAGCAGTCGTGGACTTCGGCGAAGTCGAGCTCCTCGGGGCCGATCCCGGCCTCCTCGTAGGCGTCCTCGCCCGCGCGGACGCTGGCCGGGATCGAGGTCAGCGACTCGCGCTGGAAGAGCCCGACCCGACCGCTCGAGGCGCCGGCGCCGGCGACCCGGACGAGCGCGTCGCCGTACTCGCGGGCGACGTCCTCGCTGACCACGAGGACGGCGCTTGCGCCGTCGGTCGTCGGACAGCAGTGATAGAGGTTCAGCGGGTCCGCGACCGCCGGGGCGGAGACGGCGTCCTCGAGCGAGCACTCGAAGCCGAGGTGGGCCTTCGGGTTCTGTGCGCCGTTGCCGTGGTTCTTGACCGCGACGCGGCTCAGGTCCTCGGTGGTCGTGTCGTACTCCTCCATGTGGGCGCTTGCCATCTGGGCGTAGACGCCGGCGAAGGTGGTTCCACTCATCCGTTCCCACTCGGTCTCGCCGCTAACGCCGAGCCACCAGCGCGTGTGATCGGAGCTGGCGTCGGTCATCACCTCGTAGCCGCCGGCCAGCGCGACGTCGGCCATCCCGGATCTGACCGCGGTGACGGCCTGGCGGAACGCGTAGCCGCTGGCGGCGCAGGCGTTCTCGACCCGCGTCGTCGGGACGCCGTGGAGGCCGAGGTGTTCGGTCACGGCCGGCCCCGAGAGGCCGATCTGACGCCCGCCGACGCCGAGCGTGCCGAGGAACGCTTCGTCGATCTCGTCGGGTGAGAGGTCGCCGTCGACGCTGTCCATCGTCGCGTCGAACGCGTCGTCGAACAGCGAGAGGTACGATCGTTCGGGGAAGGAGCCGAACGCCGACTGTCCGGCACCGAGTATGTATGCGTCTCGCATGGAACGAACTATCTGCCGGGGTAACTTATAGCTACCCACCGCTGCCCGAGCGGCGAGGCCTGACCGTACCGGACGTTTTTTATCTGGATGTCCACAACCCACAGCCGCATGAGCTACGACGGTCCGACAGACCTGTTTATCGACGGCGAGTGGACCCCCGCCGAGGCGGGCGAAACGTTCGAGACCGAGGACCCGGCGACCGAGGAGCGCTACGCGACCGTCGCCGAGGGAGCGGAAGCGGACGTCGACCGCGCGGTCGACGCCGCGGCCGCAGCCGTCGAGCGCGACGCCGAGTGGCGCTCGCTGGCTCCCAAGGAGCGAGCCGCACACCTTCGCGCGATGGCCGACGCGATCGAAGACCGCAAGGACGAGATCGTCCAGGTCGAATCCCACGACAACGGGAAGACCCCCTTCGAGGCGACGCTAGACGTCGACATGGTGATCGACACGTTCCGGTACTACGCGGGCTGGGCCGACAAGGTCGAGGGCGACGAGGTTCCCGTACCCGGCGATCGACTGAACTACACCGTTCGCGAACCCGTCGGCGTCACCGGCCACGTGATCCCGTGGAACTACCCGTTCCAGCTCGCGGGTCGCAGCCTCGCGCCGGCGCTGGCCTGCGGGAACACGGCGGTACTGAAACCCTCGAGCACGACGCCGCTGTCGGCGCTGTACTACGCCGTCGCCGCCGAGGAGGCGGGGCTTCCGGACGGCGTCGTCAACGTCGTTCCGGGTCGGGGAAGCACCGCCGGCAACCGGCTGGCCGAACATCCCGACGTCGACCACATCGCCTTCACCGGCAGCACCGGGATCGGCAAGGGCGTCATGGAGCGAGCCGCTCAGAACGTCACCGGCGTCACCCTCGAACTCGGCGGGAAAGGGCCGAACATCGTCTTCCCCGACGCCGATCTCGATGACGCCGCCGCGGGCTGTCACTACGGCATCTTCATGAACGCGGGACAGATGTGCTGGGCGGGGTCGCGGCTGCTCGTCCACGAGTCGGTCCACGACGAGGTCGTCGAGAAGGTCGTCGAGCGTGCCGAGGGGACGCCGCTTGGCAGCGGGATCGACGACGACGGTCGGATGGGGCCGACGGTCAGCGAGGACCAGCAACAGGAAGTCCTCGACTACATCGAGACCGGGAAGGCGGAAGGCGCCACCGTCGCTACCGGCGGCGGCGTTCCGGAGAACAAGGACGTCGGCCACTTCGTCGAGCCGACGGTCTTTACAGACGTCACCAACGACATGACGATCGCCCGAGAGGAGATCTTCGGCCCCGTCCTCGCGGTCATCGAGTTCTCGGACCGCGAGGAGGCGATCGAGATCGCCAACGACTCGCCGTACGGACTGATGGCGGGGATCTGGACCTCGGATCTCGAGACCGCACACGGGGTCGCCGACCATCTGGATTACGGGATGGTGAGCATCAACGAGTTCCCGGTCACCCAGCCCCAGACGCCGTTCGGCGGCTTCAAACAGAGCGGCTACGGCCGCGAGCAGGGCACCGAGGCGATCCACGAGTACACCCAGACCAAGAACGTCAACGTCAACCTCGAGTAGCGGACCGCGGTTCCGACCGCCTCGAGAACTTTTATAGTGGTGTGTGCCGCGTGTAGAGGTGTATGACGCTTATCGAGAACGCCCTCTCCGAGGAGCACCGGGAGTTTCGCGACCGGGCCGCGACCTTCGCCGAGGAGGTCGTCGAACCCGAGGCCGAACGGATCGAGAACGAGGACGAGTTCCCACGTGAGGTGATCGAGGCCGCGGGCGAACGCGGACTGCTCGGAATCCTGCTGCCCGAGGAGTACGGCGGCGAGGGGTCGGACTTCCTCTCGTACTGTCTCGCGGTCGAGGAGATCGCCCGCGCCAGCGGGGCCGTCGCCGAGACGATTCAGGGCCACACGTTCGCTGCACTGCCGATCGCGAACTTCGGCACCGAGGCCCAGAAAGAGGAGTGGCTCGAACCGATGGCCCGGGGCGAGTCGGTCGGCGCGATGTTGCTGACCGAACCCGACGCGGGCAGTTCGCCGACCGAGCTGTCGACGGTCGCACAGGCGGACGACGACGGCGGCTACCTCATCAGCGGCGAGAAATCCTTCGGCACGAACGCGGGCGTCGCAGACGTCCACCTCGTCGTCGCGCGCAAGCGCCCCGCTCCGGAGGAGAGCCACGGCGTGAGCGTGTTTCTGGCACCGAGCGCCGACGAAGCCGACGGGTTCGAGTTCGACCGAACGGAGTTCATGGGGATGCGCGGCCACGTCACCGGCGATTCGACGTTCGAGGACGTCCGCGTCGACGAGGGCGCGCTGCTGGGCGAGGTCGGGCACGGCTTCCGCATTGCTATGGGTACGATCGACATGGCCCGGACCGGACTGGGCGCCATCGGGACGGGAATCGCCAGGGCGGCCTTCGAGGAGGCAGTCGACTACGCCGGCGACCGCGAGCAGGGCGGCCAGGCGGTCGGCGAGTACCAGGCGGTGCAGGTGCTGGTCGCCGACATGGACGCCCAGCTCGATTCGGCTCGCCACCTCGTCTACGACTCCGCGACGGCGATCGCCGACGGGGAGGGCAACACGCGCAAATCGAGCAAGGCGAAGTACGTCGCCAGCGAGGCCGCGGAGTTTGTCACCCGAAACGCGATCCAGATCTACGGCGGGAAGGGGTACCGGACCGACCTCCCCCTCGAGCGCTACTACCGGGACGCGAAGATCCTGAGCATCATCGGCGGCACGACCGAGATCCAGAAGACGACGGTCGCGGGCGAGGCGCTGGGACTGTAGCCTCGCCGCGAGACTTCTGTCCCGGAGCTCCGACACCGGGAGTATGAGCGAGGCCTCGACGCGCGGGAACGGCTGTACGAGCGCCGTGGTGGCGCGTAACGTTTCGGTGCCGATCACGAGCATCGTCTCGACGGGACGCAGATCCGAGGCCGACCGACGTCACCACGCTCGCGGCGCTCCCTGAGACGACGCTAGACCGGCACCGCCGAACGCGCGGTCGCTGTTCGGGCTGGCGATCGATCCGTAGTCACGAAGCGTATACGGGTATCGTATACGGCAGGGCAGAACCGACGATAGGACCCACTCCCGGCGACACGGCCGACGGCGACCAGCCCTCCCGTCGGATGAATTTTACAAGTATACGGATGTATTACGAGAGGCGTATACGGTATCTCTCGAGACGAACGACGACCGTCCTCGGACCTCCTCGAATAGCATCTTTTCCTGGTAGCTAGCTAAATATACCAGGATAGAAATATAACAGCGATATCTGTAGATGTTCGGTAGAAAACAGCCCTGACCGGGCGTTTTGTGTACATAGACCGTTCTACTCGCCCGAACCGCTCTAGTAGTTCGAGGCGTGGAACGATTGGATCGTTCGTTCCTGAAACTCCGATACAATTCCTATGGCGGCTTCTCGCGATCGAATAGCTGGAATCCGTGCCGTTCGAAGAACCTCATCCTGCTTCAGAGCTATCGTATTTGATAGTATCTTCTATTTGTTATGATTTTCGAATCCTCCGAGGACGGAGCGGTGACACGAATACGAGGACTCTTCCGGTCGCCCCGAGAACTCCCACTATGCAGCTTCCGCCGATCGGCCTCGGCACGATGGGAATCGAGGACGCCGAGACGATCGCAACGGCGCTCGAGTGTGGCTACCGACACCTCGATACCGCCCAGGTCTACGGGAACGAGGACGTCGTCGGCGAGGGGCTGGCCCGCAGCACGGTCCCTCGCGAGGACGTCGTCGTCGCGACGAAGGTGTGGGCCGACAGCCTCGCGCCCGGTTCCGTCCGCGAGACGACCGCTGAGAGCCTCGAACGGCTCGGTCTCGACGGCATCGACCTGCTGTACGTCCACCGTCCGATCGAGGCCTACGAGCCCGACCGGACGCTGCCGGCGTTCGACGAACTGTGCGACGAGGGCACGATCGGCGGCGTCGGGCTGAGCAACTTCTCGGTCGCCGAGCTCGAGACCGCCGCCGACGTCCTCGAGGCGCCGATCGCGGCCCACCAGGTCGAGTACCACCCGCTGTTCCAGCCCGTGGACGTCCTCGAACACGCCCGGGAGAACGAGTACCCGCTGGTCGCGTACTCGCCGCTGGCGAACGGCCGCGCGGGCGAGATCGACGCGGTCGTCGATATCGCGAGGCGCCGCGAGACCAGCCCCGAAGCGGTCTGTCTCGTCTGGCTGGCCGCCAAGGACGGCGTCGTCACGATTCCGAAAGCAAGCAGTCGCGAGCACCTCGAGGCCAACCTCGAGGCGCTGGAGCTCGAACTCGATGTCGACGAGCTCGAACGGATCGACGCCGTCGAGCGAACCGAGGAGCTGTTTCCGGAGTAGGAATCCGAAGACGACGGTCAACTGCGTGCGGTGGCGCGCGCTGGGCGGCGACGAGCGAACAGCGAGTCGGCGTTCGACGTTGCGCGAGGGATGAGTGAGTGGGGTCACGAACGAATCGGCTGGGGAGGACGTGGAGACCCTTGTGTCGACGAGACGTAGCACGCTTCCTTCGATCGCTCTCCCGGAGTTACGCGAACCGGACAGCAACGAACGAGTAACTCACGATTCGATTATCTGAATCGGCTGATTCGTTACGTAGGAAGGCGAACTGAGCAAGAAAAGATATACAGGGCGAGACAGGTCATCAAAATATAATGCCCTCTACAGCAACACTATCCGGCTCCGACCAATCCGAGAACCGTTCTTTAGGCGGCATTCTCGTCCACGTGTTGGCGCTTTTCACCAGTTTCGTTGGCCCTGCCATCATGTATGCCATCTCAGACCACGAATTTACGCGAGAGAACGCTCGAAACGCGATCAAGTGGCATATCTCCATTATTGTTCTGGCGGTTGCTGCGTTCGTGACAGGCTTCCTTGGTGCCGACGAAGTAACAATCAATGGTGAACCGACTGAACTACTGGCGGTACCGTCACCCCTCGATACAGTGTTTACCTTCATTGGAATTCCCTTGCTACTTGCACTGGTGGTCGCGGTTTTCGCTACATTCGTATTTGCTGTCATTGCCACACAGAAAGCGGCGTCCGGGTCAGCGTGGTCGTATCCCGGTTCGATTAATATCATCGAACGGTTCCGATAGTCGCTCTATTGAGCGGTGAGTTCTTGCCCTGTACGTAGCGGTGGACCACTAGCAATCTCAACTACCAGAACCGTTCTTCCGACTGCTGAGACACGGACGGCAAACCCAAACCCTTGTTTCGCCGCGGTCACTTGGACCGAACGATGACCGATCTCGCCGACTCGCCGGCCGTGCGCCGGCTCGCCGACTGGGACCACGAGCGACTCGAGGCCCTCGCCGACGAGCACGGCACGCCGCTGTACGTCATGGACCTGGACCGCGTCAAGGAAAACTACACGCGCTTCGCCGCGGCCTTCCCCGACGCCGAGGTCATGTACGCCGCGAAGGCCCACACCGGGAAGGCCGTCCTCGAGGCCGTCCTCGAAGCTGGCGCCGACATCGAGTGTGCGGCCTGGGGGGAACTCCAGCGTTCGATCGACGCCGGGGCGGATCCGAACACCCTGCAGTACACCGCCGTCAACCCGCCGGACCACGATCTGGATTACGCCGTCGACCTCGCCGAGGACGCGCCCGGGCTGACGATCACCATCGGCGCGACGGACACGCTCGAGCGACTCGCCGAGCGCGGCTACGACGGCCGGATCGCCATTCGAATCAACCCCGGGATCGGGACGGGCCACCACGAGAAGGTCGCCACGGGTGCGGACGCGAAGTTCGGCATCCCCTACGAGCGGGTGCCCGAAGTCGCCGACCGCGTCCGCGAGGAGTTCGAGCTCGTCGGGCTCCACGCTCACGCCGGCAGCGGCGTCCTGACCGAGGGGCTCGAAGAGCACTGCCAGGCGATCGAGCGGGTCGGCAAGATGGCTCGCCGCGTCGGCGACGCGGACCTCGAGTTCGTCGACGTCGGCGGCGGCTACGGCGTCCCCTACCGCGAGGACGAGGACCCCCTCGACCTCGAGAAGACCTCGAACATGGTTCGGGACGCCGTCGGCGAGCTGGAGGCGACGCTGAAGCTCGAGCCCGGACGCTACGTCGTCGCCGACGCCGGCCTCATCTTGAGCGAGGTGAACACGATCAAGGACGCTCCGGACACGACCGTCGTCGGGATCGACGCCAGCCTGGCGACGCTGATCCGCCCGGCGATGTTCGGCTCCTACCATCCCATGCTGAACGTCAGCGCGCCCGACCGCGAGCCCGAACCGGTGACGGTCGGCGGTCCGGTCTGTACCAGCGCGGACGTCTTCGCCCACGACCGCCCGGTCGCCCGACCCGAGCGCGAGGACGTCCTCGCGATCGGTAATGCGGGCTCGTACGGCTACGAGCTGGCCAGCCAGTTCCACTCCCAGCCCCGGCCCGCCGAAGTGGCACTGGAGGACGGCCAGTCCCGCGTCGTCCGTCGGCGCGAGAGCCTCGAGGACGTGACGCGGGTCGAACAGTAGCCCCGACCGCAATCGAAATCGGACTGTACGCCCATCCTACCGGTCCCCTGATAGCTTTAGGCGACTGGAGCCCGTCGATCGGCGTATGAGCACTGTGACCGATCGACAGTCGAGTCGAGAGACGAGACTTCCTATCCCCCGGGTGGCCGGACTCGCGGCGGTGGTCGGCGCCTGGATCTTCTGGTCGGGCGTCTTCCTGACGGGCTTTGGCTGGATCGTTACGAACAACGTTCTGGTCGGGGCCGTCATCGCCACGCTGGCGGCCTACACTGCGGCCCGTCCGACGGGCGGGCGGCTCCCGTCGCTCGCGGGACCGCTGGTGATCGCGATCCTCGGCGTCTGGACCGTGGCGGCGCCGTTTTTCTTCGGGATCGAGACGGGAGTCTTGTTCTGGAGCAACATCGTCGCGGGCGCGCTCGTGGCGGTGCTTGCGGTCGGTAGCCTCTACGGCGTGGTCACGGGAACGGGGACGTCGGCGAGCCCGGCGGGCCGTTCGTGAAGCGTCACCGTGCCGAACCGCGAACGCGGGGCTTATGGCCTGTCGTTCGGAACCTGTCGGTAGCGACGTACCGTCGCCCGACACCCTATGAGCTTCGATATCACCACCTTCCATGCCGAGGCCGTCCGCACCCCCTCCCACGAGGACGTCGGGGCGATGCGCGACCTGCTACTCGAGACGCTTCGCAAGGCCGGCCACGAGCCCGAGGTCGACGCCCGCGGGAACGTGTTGGCAACCCGCGGGGACGACGACGGCCCCCACTACGTGCTCAACACCCACTTCGACACCGTCGCCCCCCACGTCCCTTACGAGCGCGACGGCGACGTCGTCTCCGGACGTGGCGCCTGCGACGCGAAAGGACCCCTCGCCGCCCTGCTGGCGGCCTTTCTCCGCGTGGAGCCGACCGCGGGGCGGCTCACACTGGCGCTGACCCCCGACGAGGAGACGCTGATGACCGGCGCGGCCTCCCTGCAGGAGACGCTGTCGGCGGACGGCTACGTCGTCGGCGAGCCGACGGACCTCGACGTCTGTACCGCCGCCCGTGGACAGTGTGAAGGGACCGTAACGATCGAGGGGGAGGCCGGCCACGCGGCGAGCGTCCCCGCCGAGCGAAACCCGGTGTTCGGCGCCGCCGACGTCCTCGAGGCCCTGCGGTGTTACGACGAGGACGTCGGCCCGGACGCCGACCCGGTGCTGGGCGAGCCGAAGCTCACGGCGTCGGGACTCGAGGCCGGCGACGCGCCCAACCGCGTCCCGGAACGCTGTCGGATCACGTTCGACCGACGGAACGTCCCGCCCGAGACCAGTGACTCGTTTCGCGAGAATCTCGAGTCGCACCTCGCGGCGCGCACACCCGAGGGGCGCTCCGTTTCGGTCGAGCTGATCCGGCCCGACACCCCGTTCCCGGATCCGTTCGTCACCGACGAGGACGAGCCGCTCGTCCGAACGCTCGCGGACGCCAGTGGGGGAGTGGTTCGCCCCTTCGGGGCGGCGACCGAGGCTTCCTTCTTCGCGACGGACGCGCCGACGGTCGTCTTCGGACCGGGCGTGCTGGCCGACGAGGCGGGTGCGGTCGCTCACGCCGAGCGAGAGTACGTCCGACTCCCCGAGCTCGAGGCCGCGGCCGACGCCGTCGAACGGACCCTCGAGACGCTGCTGGGGTGAGCGTTCGGACATAACACTATTTGTCGTCGACGAGAAAGGGAAGATGTCAAATGAGTGGCGAGAAGGGGAACGGCGTGACTGTCAGCGGTTCCGAGCGCGACGGAGTTCGCGGGGCGCTGTCGCTGCGGGAGCAGGCGATGGACGAAGCTCCAGTGGGGATCCTGATTACCGATCCGAGTCAGCCTGACAACCCGATTACGTACGCCAACCAGGGGTTCGTTCGACTCACCGGCTACCCCCGTGAGGAGGCGGTTGGTCGGAACTGCCGGTTTCTGCAGGGGGACGAAACCGCCCAGGAGCCGGTCGACCGGATGCGGACGGCGATCGACGCCGGCGAGCGCGTCACCGTCGAGCTGTTGAACTACCGTCGCGACGGCGAGCCGTTCTGGAACCGGGTCACCGTCGCCCCGCTTTTCGACGGCGACGAGCTCACCCACTTCGTCGGAATCCAGCAGGACGTCACCGAGCGCAAGCGACGAGAGCGCGACCTCGAGCACGAGCGGGAGTTCGTCGAACAGGGACTCGACGTCCTGGACGACGTCTTCTACGTGATCGGAACCGACGGCCAGCTCCGGCGCTGGAACGAGCGACTCCGGACGGTGACCGGGTACACCGACGCGCAGATCGCCGAGATGGACGCCGTCGAGTTCGTCCCGCCAGCAGAGCGTGACCGGATCCGGGAGTCGATGGCGGAGACGCTGGACGGCGACTCCAACCCGATCGAGTCGGCGCTGCTGACCGCCGACGGCGAGCGGATCCCCTACGAGTTCACCGGCGCGCGACTGACCGGTCCCGACGACGACCTGATCGGGATCGTCGGCATCGGACGAGACGTCACCGAACGAACCCGTCGCCGGACCGTTCTCGAGTCGCTCCACGGGATCGCGACCGCGCTCCAGACCGAGGACTCGGTCGACGCCGTCTGCGAGCGAACGGTTGACGCGGCGGCCGACGTCCTCGAGTTCGACCTCTGTTCATTGCTGTTGCGTGAGGGCGAGTGGCTGGTGCCGCGGGCGACCTCGGCCGATGCCCCCGCGGACGGCAGCCGACCGATGCGGCTCGATCAGGGGCTTGCCGGCAAGACCGTTCGAACCGGAGAGTCCTACCTCGTTGGCGAAATCACTCCCGAGGACGATGTCGATCCAGCGAAGGAGTACTATCGGTCGGGCTTTAGCGTTCCCGTCGGCCAGGACGGCGTCTTTCAGGCGGCAAGCGCCGAACCGGACGCGTTCGACCGCCAAGACGTCGAGTTCGCCGAACTGCTCGTGAGCCACGCCGCAAACGCGATCGATCGGATCGAGCGCGAGGACGCCCTCGAGCGTCAGAACGAACGGCTCTCGGAGTTCGCAAGCATCGTCTCCCACGACCTCCGTAACCCGCTGAACGTCGCCACTGGGCGGCTCGAGCTCGCTCGCGAGGAGGGCGAGGACGACCACCTCGAGGCCGTCGAGCGGGCCCACACACGCATGGCGACGCTGATCGACGACCTCCTGGCGCTCGCCCGAGAGGGCGAGGCCGTCCTCGAGCCCGAACCCGTCGACGTCGCCGAACTCGTCGCCGACTGTTGGCAGACCGTCGAGACCCGGGACGCCGACCTCACCGTCGAGACTGATCGGACGATCCTGGCCGATCCGGACCGACTCAAGCGGCTGCTCGAGAACCTCGTCCGCAACGCCGTCGAGCACGCCGGGCCCGACGTGACCGTGACGGTCGGCGAGCTCGAGAACGGGATCTACCTCGAGGACGACGGCCCCGGAATCGCACCGGCCGAACGCGAGGCGGTCTTCGAGACGGGATACTCGAACTCGCGGGACGGCACCGGGTTCGGACTGGGGATCGTCGAGCGGATCGCCGACGCCCACGGCTGGACCGTTACTGCGACGGAGGGTGCCGACGGCGGGGCGCGCTTCGAGCTGACGGGCCTCGAGTTCGCGGAGTCGTCGTCCGGAGTGTGATCGCCGACGCCTACACGATGGAACGACTTACCACTGCGTCGAGATGTACAACAGGATGATCATACAGACGATCCCGATCAGAAAGAGCAGGACCGTCGCGATTTCCGGAAAGAGCGCCTCGAACATAGCCGAGGGTTCGCGGCCACCGCCCAAATCAGTACTGATCGGGGCGCGGTACTACTGGCGGGTCCCGACCAGGTCGTCGGCGACGCCCGTGTAGCCGGCAGGTGTCAGCTCGCGAAGCTCCGTCCGGACGTCCTCGTCGACCTCGAGGTCGTCGAACAGGTCCTGAAAGTCCGCGAGGGTCACGTCTCGCCCACGGGTGAGGTCCTTGACCCGCTCGTAGGCGTCTTCCTGGCCCTCCCGACGCAGAATCGTCTGGACGGCCTCGCCGATGATCTCGGGGGTGTCCTCGAGCTCCTCGCGAATCACCTGCTCGTTGGGAACGACCTTCTCGAGGCCCGCGGCGGCCTTCTCGTAGCCGATCAGACAGTGAGCGAGGGCGGCGCCCATGTTTCGTTTGACCGTCGAGTCCGAGAGATCCCGCTGGAGTCGCGAGGTCGTCACGTAGTCCGCGAGGAAAGTTAGATCGGCGTTGGCCTTCGAGAGGTTCCCCTCGCTGTTCTCGAAGTCGATCGGGTTGACCTTGTGGGGCATCGTCGAGGAGCCGGTCTCGCCCGCGACGGCCTCCTGGCCGAGGTAGCGATCGGAGACGTAGAGCCACATGTCCAGATCGAGATCCAACAGGACGTCGTTGGCGCCGCGGACGGCGTCGAACAGCGCCGCGAGGTCGTCACAGGGGTTTACCTGGGTCGTCAGCGGCGTGAACTCGAGGCCCAGCCCCGTAACGAACTCCTCGGCGAAGGCGGGCCAGTCGACGTCGGGGTAGGCCGCGACGTGGGCCGCGTAGGTGCCCGAGGCCCCGCCGAGCTTGCCCGCGAGGTCGTCCGCCGCGTCCCGAATCCGCCCCGTCGCCCGACCCAGCCGGGCCGCGTAGACGGCCAGCTCCTTGCCGAACGTCGTCGGCGTCGCGGGCTGGCCGTGGGTGCGAGCGAGCATCGGCAGGTCGCGGTGCTCGCGGGCCATCCCCGTGAGCGTCTCCCGGACGTCGTACAGGGTCGGCAACAGCACCTCGTCGACGGCCTCGGCGAGCAACAGCCGGTGGGCGAGGTTGTTGACGTCCTCGCTCGTCAGCCCGAAATGGATCCAGGGGCCGGCGTCGCTGCCCTCGGGAAGGCGATGTCGAACGAAGTACTCGACAGCCTTCACGTCGTGGTTCGTCGCCTCGAACTCGCCGTAGCCGTCGGTCTCGAGGGTCTTGATCAGTCGGGCGTCCTCCTCGGCGAAGTGTTTGTACAGGCCCCGCAGGTGTTCGCGCTCCTCCAGGGAGAGCGCTAGCGGTGTCGCCTCCAGCTCCGCGAGGGCGATCAGGTACTCGACCTCGACGCGGACTCGGGCCCGCATCAGCGCGGCCTCGCTGGCGTACGGCGAGAGTCGCTCCGTTCGGCCCGCGTAGCGGCCGTCGATCGGCGAGACGGCGTACAGCGCGTTGGTGTCGGTCATCGTTCCGACCCTTTCCAGCGCGGTGCAAAAACGTATCGAAACGGGGAGCCACGACTGTGCATACTTCGGAGGTTCGAAGCCGAAATACTGCCGTAGTAATCCTCGATTGTGCATAACTCGACGGCCGAGACCGCAACGGCTTTCCCCTTCGCGGTCAGGGATTCGACCATGACCAGAATCGCCGGACTGGCCGGCAACCGAGGACGGAACCTGTTGAACGTCGCCGACCGTCGCCCCGGCGGGGCCGAGCTGGCGGTCGTCCTCACCGACGACGAGGACGCACCCGTCCTCGAGGACGCGGCCGAGCGCGGGATTCCAACCGAGGTCGTCCCTCTCGAAGACGGAATGGGCCGTCGCGAGCACGAGCAGGCGGTCACCGAGGCGCTCGCCGACCACGCGTTCGACCTGGTCTGTCTGGACGGCTACATGCGGATCCTCTCGGATACCTTCCTCGAGGCCCAGCCGACAACGTTGAACGTCCACCCCTCGCTGCTGCCTGCCTTCCCCGGCACGGACGCCTGGGGCGACGCGCTCGAGGCGGGCGTCTCGGTCACGGGCTGTACGGTCCACGTCGTCACCGACGCAACCGACGCGGACGGCGAGGTCATCGAGACGGAGGTCGACGCGGGCCCAATCGTCACCCAGGAGCCGGTCCCGATCTACGAGGGCGACGACGAGGACCAGCTGAAGGAACGCGTCCTCTACGAGGGCGAGTTCCGGGCGTATCCGCGGGCGGTGAAGTGGTTCGCCGAGGACGCCGTCGACGTGGACCTCGAGGCGGGCGAGGTGACGGTCGACGCCGACGTCTCGAGCCCGGAGGACGCGGCCCACGACGGACTGCCCGCGCGGCGACTCGTCTCGAACGACCGCGCTGCCACGCTCCGGTACGGCGAGAACCCCCACCAGAACGCCGCGGTGTACGCCGACTACACCTGCGACGAGGCAAGCGTCGTCCACGCCGACCAGTTGAACGAGGGCGCGAAGGCGCTGTCGTACAACAACTACAACGACGCCGACGGCGCCCTGAACCTCGTCAAAGAGTTCGACGAGCCCGCGGCCGCGGTGATCAAACACACGAACCCTGCGGGCTGTGCGACGGCCGACACTCTCACGGCGGCATACGAGCGAGCGCTCTCGACGGATCCGATGAGCGCTTTCGGGGGTATCGTCGCCCTCAACCGGGAGTGTGACGCCGCGACCGCCGAGCTAGTGATCGACTCGTTCAAGGAGGTCGTCGTCGCGCCGGGCTACACCGAGGACGCCCTCGAGGTCCTCCGCGAGAAGGAGAACCTGCGGGTGCTGGACGTCGGCGAGATCGGGGCGTCGACCGAGCGGTTCACCGAGAAGCCGCTGGTTGGCGGTCGCCTCGTCCAGGAGCGGGACTTCCAGTCGATCTCGGCCGAGGACTTCGAGGTCGTCACCGAGCGCGAGCCGACCGAGGTGGAACTCGAGTCGATGGTGTTCGCCTGGCAGACGCTGAAACACGTCAAGTCAAACGGGATCCTCCTCGCACAGGGCACCGAGACCGTCGGCGTCGGGATGGGACAGGTCTCCCGGGTCGACGCGGTCCGGCTCGCGGCGATGAAGGCCGACGAGCACGCGGAGGGGAAAAACGCCGAGGGCGCCGTGATGGCCTCCGACGCGTTCTTCCCGTTCCCCGACGGCATCGAGGAGGCCGCCGAGGCGGGGATCGAGGCCGTGATCCAGCCCGGCGGCTCGGTCAACGACGAGGACGTCATCGAGGCCGCAGACGAGCACGGGATGGCGATGGCGTTTACCGGCCAGCGCAGTTTCCGCCACGATTAGCAGCCGCGAGCGAGCGAAGCGAGTGAGCGGATTTTTGGTCCAGATTTTTCGGCGAGTGGCGGACGAACGAAGTGAGGGAGCCCGAGTCGAAAAAGGTGGATGCCGCGATGGCGTTTACCGGCCAGCGCAGTTTCCGCCACGATTAGCAGCCGCGAACGGGGCTAGGTTTTTGCGCGGGCGCGGAACTGGAGACGCGGGCCGCGCGAACGAGAGCGTTTGAACAGCGGGATGCTGAACGTGAACGGAGGCTACTTTCCTGGCTCAGCTGAGGCCAGAACGGGAGTCCACGCTGAGTCTCACCGCTTTAGCGGTGGGTAGCTCAATCAGTAAGGCTGAAAAGCCAACAAATTTCCACCAGCTCTGTGTTGAAGTCGAACACCTGAATCAGAGCTCTCCCTGAAGTGGTTCTACTTCCACCTCTTCCCCCTGTACGACCACCTCCAAACCTGCGTATTCGAACGCCACTTGGGTGCCTGTTTCGGATCCATTAAAAAGCGTATTCAATGCGTCTGGATCCACGGATTCGTATAGTGGCGGGAGGTTCAGTGGGTCACTGTCGGTTGCTCCTGCTACGGCTTCGATTACAGCGATTACTGGCGTACTTTGGTTGTGCTCTACCAATCCCGTTGTCATCACTTGATAGTCGACCGTGGTCGTCCGTATTTCGCGGGCCTCACCCTCTTCGGTGTTTATATAGACCCTTCTTGGGCCAACGTCTGAAGAAGCAGTGTTTGCTGTCCACGCCGAAGACGAGTTGACAGAGCAGATGTAGAGATACCGAGTTCCTCGGCGACCTCATCCATCGTTGTCTCCCTCGGTATATGGAAATACCCTTTCTCGAGGGCAGTAAGAAGAGCCTCCTTTTGCCCGGACGTAATACCGTATCGGCTTTCAAATCCTCCGTCACTTTCCGACGGTTTTTCTTCGTAGAGGTTGAGTAATTCGAATCGGCGATCTCGTTCGAGACAGGCCTCTCGCAACCGCACAATGGCATCGCGTGATGGAAATCGAGCTAAAACCTCTTCCCGTTCAGCCGTCGCAGTAATACTAATAAGCGTTATGTCGTGTTCTACTGAAACTGAATGGACTGTTTGGCGCTGCCCCTCATCCGACAGCTTTAGCCGATAGAGACGTTTCTCCGGCAATTCGGTTAGGGAATCATAGCTATCGATTGTCGGATCCGCAGCGAGCGCGTTTTCAAACTTTTTAAAATCGCCTCCCGTTGCCCAGACGATAATCTTCCACGGTTCGTCACCTTTCGAACGGATGTCTTCGAAAAGCAGTTCCATCTCAGGAACGCGTTCCAGAGCAGCCTGTCCCGGCGGTGGACCTACTTCCGCTTTCCCTATAAGGCCCATCAGCATTCGACTGTGTCTTCTTCGTAGATAGAGTTTTCCTAACGTGGTATAAATATGTAATTTCCGTTGTTGAACATACTTTCTATTCTTCGTGCGAGAAATTGATAGATGATAGAGGAATTGTAAGCGCTGCTGGTAACGCTATCAGGAGTACGGAGCGCGATTGTCCCGACGATATCGAGTCCTCAAGAGGAACTTAGCGAGCAATCCAGTCAGCTCAGACTCGCGGCTGAATACTACCCCCGAATTAAAACGTTTGTCACTCACTGAGCTAAATTATATAAGAGGAAGATAACAAGCTTGTGAGGAACATCTCTCCCAGGCTCGTGGACATCGGGCGGACTTTGGGAAGATGTTCCTCAGCTTTCATTTTGGCACCCGATCGTCACGGGGGAGAGACGAACTTGAGAAGAACAGCGGACGCGGAGGGTCGGCTACCCAGGGGTTCACTCGTGGGTTTGTCGGTCGGCTCTCGCACTTGGTGGGCCCACACGGAAGCCCCCGCCACTGACGTTCCAATCGAGGACTTCCAACACGAGAGTCGGAGCGATACGTTCGACTCCCCGATTTCGAGGCTGGCTGACGGACAGTCCGTCCCATCGGCGCCCTCTGCGCCCGTGAGACGGATTGGATATCTCCACACGGAGTCAGCTCACGCTTCCGCACTTCCTCACCTTCGTTTTCGTGTCGTGTCGTCGTTGACACCGTTCGGTCGAACTGTGTCCGGATCCGAACCGCGAGTTCCCTCAGCGGAGCCGATCCCGCAGCCGCCGCCACAGCGCCTCCGGAACGGCCTGCGTTCGCTTGGCCATCAACACCGCGCCTTCGGCGTCGCGAGCGATCGCCTCGGGGACGTCTCCGACCAGCGCCCGGCGGAGAAACCCGCCCTCGGCCGCGCCGACGACGGTCACGTCGTGCTCGCCCGAGCGGTCGACGATCGTCTCGACGACCGACCCCTCGAGGACGTTCTGTGTGACCGATTCGACGGCACCCAGCGCGGGCGCGGTGCGATCGAGCAGCGTCCTCGCCTCGGCGACGGTCTCCTCCTCGCGGTCGGGGACGACGGTGACGAGTTCGATCCGGGCGTCGTGGGCGCGGGCCAGCGAACCCGCGGTTTCGGCGGCGAACGCCGTGTTGGGGCCGCCGGCGACGGGGACGAGGACGGAGGCGACGGCGTGGCGATCCCGATCGATACGCTTGACGAGGACGTCACACGGCGCGTCCGCCAGGACGTCGTCGATGTGGCTCCCCAGGACGACGTCCCGTCGGCGGGGGCGACCGCGCCAGCCAAGCAGGATCGTCGCGACGTCCTCGGCGTCGGCAACCCCGCGGACGCTCTCGGCGACGCTCCGGCCAAACTGGATCCGACCCGTCGCGGAAACGCCGTCGCTCCGGGTTCGCTCGACGGCCTCGTTGACCAGGTCCTTCTGATCGTCGACGTCGAACCGGCGTCGTGCCTCCCCGAGGGGGACCTGCATCGGAACGGTGACGACCGAGAGGACGAGGATCTCGAGGTCGCGATCGGTCGCGATATCGATCGCGGTATCGAGCAGGCGATCCGCGGTTTCGGGGTTGGCGACGGGAACGAGCAGACGATCTGCCGGCATGGCAACTATCCGCACCGTCCTCGCGCAGCGACAAGTAGCCTCTCCCAGCAGCGCGAGCGGGTGTTCGCGAGTCGGAGCCGGTCTCTTGCGGTCATCGGTCGCGGGAGCGCTCCTCGTCGACGAACGCCTCGCGGAACGCCTCGGGGAGGTGGCGGCGTTCCCACGCCCGTCGGTCCGTGTCGTCGAGCACTGCCGCCCAGACAGCCAGTACGGTCACGAATGCCCCGAGCCCGGGGAACACGATCAGCGCGGCGGTGAGAAGCGGCTCGAGGACGAAGACGCCGACGAACCGAGCGGTCAGGCCGGCGAGGTCGGGACCGAACAGGAGCCACCGACCGAGGAAGGGAGCGAGCAGGACGATCGCGAGAGGGTAGGCGACGGCGTTCAGGACGGGCCCGCCGTAGCCACGGATGAACGCGATCCCGAAGTAGGTCCAGACGGCGATCGAGCCGGCGACGCCGCCGACCCGCTGTTGGTCGACGCTCGTCGCGGGTGCCAGCACCGAGAGCTCGCCGTAGACCGCGCCGACAGCACCGAAGTACGCGAGCCAGAAGACGATCACGGCGCCGACGACCGTCAGCGCGTGCTCGAGACGGCGCTGGTGGACGAAACTCGCAAGGCCGAGCGGACGCTCCATCGGTCGAATCCCCGGGCCCGGAGCTGTTCAACGTTCCGGGTTCGAATCCCGACGGGCGAAACGACGTGTCTCAGTCGTCCGCGGGAACGGCTCGCTGGCTTCGGTCGCCGGCCATCGCGAGGACGTCGTCGAAGAAGTCGAGGGTGTCCTCGGGGCCGGGGTTGGCTTCGGGGTGGTACTGGCGGGTGAGGATGTCGTGTTCGATCCCGTCGAGCCCCTCGGGCGTGTCGTCGTTGACGTTGATCTGCGTGACCTCGAGGTGCTCGCCCGGCTCCGCGACAGCGTAGCCGTGGTTCTGGGTCGTCATAACAACGCGACCCGAGTCGAGATCGAGCACGGGCTGGTTGACGCCGCGGTGGCCGAAGGCCATCTTCTCGGTGCTGCCGCCGAGCGCCTCGGCGACGATCTGCTGGCCGAGACAGATGCCGGCGATCGGTGCCTCGCCGACGTACTCCTCGACGAGTTCGATGGTCGGCTCGAAGTTGACCGGATCACCCGGGCCGTTCGAGATGAACAGGACGTCGGGGTCGACGGCCGCGACGTCCTCGACGCCGGCGTCGTAGGGCAGGACGTGGACCTCGGCGTCGCGCTCGACCAGCGAGCTGACGATCGAGCCCTTCGCACCGCAGTCGATCAGCGTGACGGTCGCGCCGTCGTTGCCGGCGCCGTGGACCTCGGGCTCGTCGACGCTGACCTGGGCGCCGATCTCGGTGTGCTCGCTCATCTCCTTGCAGGCCTCCAGTTCGGCCAGGGCGTCCTCCTCGGAGACGTCCTCGCCGACGGCGATGCCGCACTTCATTGCGCCCTCGTCGCGGATGTCGGTGACGACCTCACGGGTGTCGAGGTGGTCCATGGCGGGAACGCCCTCGCTCTCGAGCCAGTCGGCGACGTCCTCGGTGAGCTCTCGGGAGAGGACGGCGCGGGGGTGAACGCGGTCGTCCTCGAACCGCTCCTCGCGGACGCCGTAGTTTCCGATCAGCGGGTACGAGAAGGTAAGGACCTGCTCCTCGTAGGACGGATCGGTCAGACTCTCCTCGTAGCCGGTGTAGGCCGTCGTGAAAACCAGTTCGCCACGGGCCGTTCCCGGAGCGCGACCACGGCCCTCGATCACGTGGCCACCCTCCAGCGCAACGTAGGCAGCTGTCATTACGAACTACGTATTGGATAACGGGTCATAAGTGTTGCCTTCGAAACTCAGTTACGAATTTCGTAATCGGTAAGTGCGGGTCGGTGGTACTCACGCATCTCATGGACGAGCTGGACCGACAGATCCTCGATACGCTGCGGCGGGACGCCCGGACGCCGTACACCGAGATCGCCGACGAGGTCGGGACGAGCGAGGGAACGGTACGAAACCGCGTCGAACGGATGATGGAGGAGGGGGTGATCGAGCGGTTTACGATATCGACCCATACGGGCAACGTCAAGGCGATGATCGAGGTCAGCGTCGCCGTCGACGTCGACACCAAGGTCGTCTCGGAACGGATGGCCGAGTGGGAGGAGGTCGATTTCGTCTGGATGGTCTCGGGCGAGCAAGACATCGTACTGGTCGTCGACGCCGCCGACACCCGCGGGGTCAACGACCTCATCACGCAGGCTCGCGACCAGGAAGAGGTCGTCAGCACCCAGACGCGGCTGATTCTGGACGAGCAGCTCGGTTGACGGCGGTCATGGATCGTCGGGCTCCGGAGGGTCGCCCACGCCGGGGGACGGATCCGACAGCAGTCCGTCGGGATGTTTCCGGGCATGAATCGTGCGGTAGAGCCGCCGCAGCGCGCGGTCGGACCGTCCAGTTGCGACTCGAGGCTCGACCCGGCCGTCCCGGATCGCCTCGACGACCGCCTCGGGTGTGAGCTCGGCGGCGTCGATCCGCGTGTACGCCCGCCCCGCCTCGAAGGGGTAGTGGGCGTCGCTGCCCCCGACCAGGGGCAGCTCGTGGCGTTCGGCCAGTTGCTGGACCAGTCGCTCGGTCCGGGGGTGTTTGCCGTTGATCTCGATCGCGTCGAACGGCAACTCATCGAGTTCCCTGATCGTGCTGTCGCGGTAGGGGTGAGCGACGATCGCCGCACAGCCCCGGTCGTGGGCCAGCTCGACGACCTCCGCGGGCGTGTACTCACCCGGCACCGTCTCGGCCGGCGGATCGGGGCCGACAACGAGGACGTGCCCGCGGGTCGTCGACACCTCGATTCCGGGGATCACCGTCACGCGCGCGGACGAAAACGGCGTGTAGTAGTCGTGGTTCGTCGTGGCGACGCCGTCGAGTCCGCGGACGTCGATCGCTCGTGCGAGCAGCCGGAACCCGTAGGGGTCGAACCGATCCCCGAGACGGCGATGGCCGTGGAAGAACCGCGTGTGAGCGTGGAGGTCGACAGCGAACATATCTAGGGAAACGTGAACTGGCCGTTTTGATCTTCTGACTCATAGCGCCACGTATGAACGGAGACGCCGAGCGAGTCGGACGGACGAGCGGACCGGACACAGCGCCTGACGCGAAGCACGTCGTCGTCTGTAACCCGGCAAGCGGAACCGAAGACCACGTCGATCAGGTCCGTGCGCTCGCCCGCGAGCGAGACTTTGTGGTTCGAATCACCGAACAGGAGGGGGATGCGGTTCGATTCGCCCGGGAGGCCGCGGCCGACGGCGCCGAACTCGTCGTCGCGTCCGGCGGCGACGGAACGATCAACGAGGTCGTCAACGGCGTCCTCGAGGCCGACGCGTTCGCGGAGACGACGCTGGCAGTCGTTCCGACGGGAACGGGCAACAACTTCGCGTCGAACGTTGGCGTCGACAGCGTCGAGTCGGCCTTCGAGGCGATCGATACGGGTCGGCGACGACGGATCGATCTCGGCACCGCGAACGGGCGGGCGTTCGTCAACTCCTGTGTGGGCGGCCTCACGGCGGAAGCAAGCGCCGCGACGACGCCGAGCGAGAAGCGACGGTTCGGCGTGCTCGCGTACGTCGGCCGAACACTCGAAACGATCACCTCGTTTGACTCCCTGCCGATCCGAGCAACGCTCGATCCGAAGCCCGAGGACTGCGGCGGGAGTAGCCGTCGCACGTGGACCGGCGAGGCGATGCTCGTCCTCGTCGGGAACTGTCGGCGCTTCGGCGGCACTGGCCACACCCAGGCCCACGTCGAGGACGGTCTGTTCGAGGTGACGATCGTCGAGAACGCCTCGACGACCGACCTCGTCGGCGAGGCGGCACTCGCGAGAGTGTTCGAGCGCGACGAGCGCCGTATCGTCCGTCACCGGGTGCCGTCGCTGACCCTCGAGAGCCTGCGCGACGAGCCGATAGAGTACAGTCTCGACGGCGAGATGCTCGCCGCGGAGACGCTCTCGCTGGAGACGACCGCGACGACGCTCGAGGTCGTCGTCGGCGATCGCTACCGGCCGGATCCAGACGTCAGCGGGGAGTGACACGGCTGAGACCGGACGGTCGGAGACGATACTGGTTTCAGGAGCCGCTGTGATTGTGTCGGTATGAGTACGCCACAGGACGAGGACGCCCACGAAAACGCACGGCAGGACGTGATCGCCGTCGACGAGGACGACACCGAACTCGAACTCGTCAACCGCCTCGAGGCCCACACCGGTGACGGGATCCGCCACCGGGCGTTTACCGCGCTCGTTTTCGACCGGGACGACAACATCCTACTGGCCCAGCGCGCGCCGGGCAAGCGCCTCTGGGGGACTCACTGGGACGGCACCGTCGCCTCCCACCCCGTGCAAGGACAGAGCCAGGAGGAGGCGACCCGCCAGCGCCTCGAGGAGGAACTGGGCGTTACACCCGACCAGTACGACGATCTGCGGATCACCGACCGCTTCGAGTACAAGCGCTACTTCGAGAACGCGGGCGTCGAACACGAGGTCTGTTCCGTCCTGAAGCTGACGCTGTCGGATCGCACGCTCGATCCCGACAGGGACGAGGTCGCCGGCCTGTTGTGGGTTCCCTACGAGCGACTCCACCAGAACCCCGAGTGGTACCGACAGCTCCGTCTCTGTCCGTGGTTCGAGATCGCGATGCGTCGGGACGTCCGTTCGGAGTAGTACCGAGGACGGTTTCGGATCTCGAAACTCGCCTTACGGTCGGCCGAACCGCGTTTGCCTGTCCGAACGCGGGTTAGCGGCGGCGTAGCAGTCGCCCGGTTCGTCGGGCCGTCCGGATGGGAACCGCTGTGAGCATCCGTGACGCTCCCGGGCCTCGAAAAACGAGTGGAGCTGTCGAGTGACGACGGCCCTCAGCGGCAGTTCGAGCCGAAGTTCTGGGTCACGTACAGCCGTCCGTCGTCGGCGACTGCGGCGCCGATCCCCTCGGCGGTCCAGGACGTCGAGAGAACGTTCCGGCGGTGGCCGTCGCTTCCCATCCACTGGTCGACGCTCCGTCGTGCGGCCGCCGTCGGTGACTCGTCGCTCGCGTAGTTGTACAGGACGTTCTCGGCCCGTCCCCAGCAGTCGACGTCGAACCGCTCGTACCGGTCGGTCATCGTCTCGCCCTCCGGCGAGGTGTGTGACAGGTAGCTGCGCTCGGCCATATCCTGGCTGTGGGAGGCCGCGGCCGCCGCGAGGTCCTCGCGGTAGGAGAGGGGGTCGAGCCCGTGCTCGGCGCGAACGGCGTTGACGCGGTCGTGGATCGCCGTCTCGACGGCGGCCTCGTACTCGCGGTCGCTCGCGGCGACCCCGCTCGCGCCGGCGGCACCGAGCGCGGCGCTTCCGGCAACGAGGGTAGCTGCGTTCCGTACGAACGATCGGCGTGTGTCGCGTACCATACTTACCCACCGATCGCTACTGGATATTTACTATATTCGAGCTAACATCAATGGGATAACCATAAGATTCGACGATAGTTGCAACTCGGAGAAAGTGGTGATGCGGCGGGACTGCGACGATCGATGGACCGGTGTCGCCGAGTTCTCAGGGCCGGGTCGTCGCCCAGACGGCCGTCACTGCAAGCAGGACTGCAGGGATCAGCGGCAGGACGATTAGCGCGAACAGGTAATCGGTCGCCGGGGGCCACAGCAGGATGATCCCGGGCGCGATGATGAACGCGAAAACGATGACGGCGACCAGCGTCCAGCCGCGCCAGTCGAACTCCCGGTCGGCCGTCTCGGGGTGGGCGGGCGTCTCGACCCAGTCGGCGTCGTCGCTGGTCTCCCCGTCGTCGTCGAACGTCGAGGGGTCGTGAACGTAGCCGCCGTCGTCGCTCGATGTCACGTCCGGAGCTTGCGAGCCGACCGCCAAAGCAGTCACGGTTCGTGGCCGTCGGCCGACTACAGCTCGCTGTCGGGGCGAACGGCGACCTTGCCAAAGCCCTCTCGGGACTCGATGATCTCGTGGGCGCGGGCGGTCTCGCTCATCGGGAGCACCTCGCGGATCGCGGGCTCGAAGGTGCCGTCCCAGACGAGTTCCATCACGTCATCGACCTGCCCCGGCGTGCCCATCGTCGAGCCGATGATCTGGAGCTGGTTCCAGAAGATCCGCGGGATGTCCGTCTCGGGGTTCCCGCCCGCGGTCCCCCCGCAGGTGACCAGCCGCCCGTTCTTCGCGAGGCTCTTGATCGAGTCCCGCCAGGTGCCCGCCCCGATGTAGTCGACGACGACGTCGACACCCCGGTTGCCCGTCTCGCTGCGGACCCACTCCGCGAAGTTCTGTTGCTCGTAGTTGACGACGTGGTCGGCGCCGAGGTCGCGGGCGTGCTGGAGCTTCGCCTCGGTGCTCCCGGTCGCGTACACCTCCGCGCCCGCGTAGTCGGCGATCTGGACCGCAGCGTGGCCGACGCCGCCGCTTGCCCCCAACACGAGGACCTTCTCGCCGGCCTCGATGTCGGCGCGGTCGATCAGCAGCCGCCAGGCGGTCTGGAAGACGAGCGACGTCGAGCCCGCGGTGACCCAGTCGACGTCCGCCGGGACCGGGATGAGGTTGTCCTCGGGGACCGCGGCGTACTCGGAGTGGACTCCGGGGACGTGCTCGCCGATCAGGTGGAAGTTGACACACAGGGTCGGATCCCCGCTCCGACAGAACTCACAGTCCCCGCAGTGAACCCCCGCGGTGACCGCGACGCGGTCGCCCGGCGCGAACCGGGTGACGTCCTCGCCGACGTCGTCGACGACGCCCGCGGCGTCGCTGCCGGGGACGTGGGGCATCTCGAGGTCCAGCGTCGGCAACCCACGGCGAACCCAGACGTCGAGGTGGTTCAACGCACCCGCCTTGACGTCGACCAGCACCTCGTCGCGGCCGACCTCGGGGTCGGGGTAGTCGCCGTACTCGATGACGTCGGTCCCGCCGTGCTCGGTTACTTTGACCGCTTGCATACACGCCATCCGACGGAAACGACCGGCATAACAGTTGGGCCGGCTTCGGTACGGTCCGCGATTCCTTTACCGCTTGCCCGCACAACTGCCGGTATGGAGATGACCGAGCCCGCCGACGAACTCCCCAGAATTGGCGTCGTCACGATCGCGACGGATCGATCGCTCAGTACCGACGCGGCCGGCGAGACGATCGAGGACGTCCTCGAGGAACGCGGCCACGAGGTACCGATGCGAGAACACGTTGGCTCGGACCACGACAAGGTCCAGTCGATCGTCTCGCGGATGATCGATCGCGACGACGTCGATCTGGTGGTCACGAGCGGGGCGACCAGCATCGAACCCGACGATATCACCCTCGAGGCGGTGCGACCGCTGCTCGACAAGGAGCTGTCGACGTTCGACGATCTGTTCGCGACGCTTTCCTACGAGGCCTTCGGCTCCCACGCCGTCGCGGCTCGAACGCTCGCGGGCGTTTCCGGTGGCGTTCCGGTGTTCTGTCTCCCCGGAAACCGCGACGCCGTCCGGCTCGGACTCGAGAAGCTCCTCCTGCCGGAGGCCGGGCATCTCGTCTCGCTGGCGCGGTCCGAGGCGACGGTCGCCGACCCCGGGATCGAAAAGGAGATCCAGGAGGAGTAGCATGGCCGAGGACAAACAGGCGATCCGCGAGCGGATCTGGGACGATCTCGAGGAGAGCGGCGTCGCCCGGTTCCCGTTCCCGCCCCACGGCCGGATCCCGAACTTCGCCGGCGCCGAGGAGGCCGCCGACAGGCTGGCCGACCAGCCCGAATGGGAGGCCGCAACGGCGATCAAGGCCAACCCCGACGCTCCCCAGCTCCCGGTTCGTCGCCGTGCGCTCCGGGCGGGCAAGACCGTCTACATGGCCGTCCCGCGCCTGCGCGACGAGCGGTGCTTCCTGAAGCTCGACCCCGACGTTCTCGAGGACTACGACGCGGCGACGACGGTCTCGGGCTCCTCCGAGCATGGCCAGCAGGTCGGCCCGGAAGCCGTCGAGGAGATCGATCTCGTCGTCTCCGGCAGCGTCGCCGTCACGTCCTCGGGCGATCGGATCGGCAAGGGTGAGGGGTACAGCGACCTCGAGTACGCCGTCCTCCGGGAGCTCGACCTCGTCGACGAGTCGACGACGGTCGCGACGACGATCCACGACCGCCAGCTGATCGCGGACGCGGTCGCGACCGGCGACCACGACGTCACGATGGATCTGCTGATCACACCCGAGACGGTCCGTCGACCGGAGCGTGGCTCACAGCCCGGCGGGATCGACTGGGAACTACTTTCGGACGAACGGCTCGAGGAGATTCCGGTGTTACAGCGGCTTCGGGACGGTCGACTCGAGGAGTAGGTCGCGAAGAGCCATACTGGGACACGATACGTGTCCCGACAGCAACGCAACGGTGACGCGGGCCGGTGCAGGGAACCCGCGTCACCCATCAAGCGGATAACGGTATGGCAATGTGGGGGAAGGGTGCTGTGGTGGGGTTGCTGGAAGTCACGGGTTGGCAGATCAGTGCCACTTGGTGGGGTCTGCCCGTCGACCTCCATCCGTCCATAGCGTCGGGAACCACTTGAACGGGGGAGTCGGTATAGCTGTCTTATATCGAATTCCCGCGGACTTAACTCGAGTTTATCCACACGAAACCGCGACGGAGACAGTTCACGGCAGCTGTACTGGTGGTAAGGTGTTGTTTCGACCCTGGTTGCCGTCGGTTCGATCCCCCGGAGACGGGTCAGCCGACCAGCTCCTCGGCGACCAGCGCCGCGTCCATCAGCTGCGGGTCGAGTGCCAGATCGAGCTGCCCGCGGACGAACTCCGGCACCGTCCGCTCGCCGTACGCGACCGTGCGAACGTCGTCGTTGAGGTCACAGACGATCGGAATCGTCGTCGCCTGATCGATATCGGTCAGCACGTACAGGTCCGCCTCGAGGACGCCCGCCTCCTCGAGGGTCGGTCGCGAGAGCACGCCGTTGACTCGAGCGACGTCGACGCCCTCGGCCTCGAGGGCGTCGCCGATCCCGTCCTCGTCGGGGCCGGCGACGATGGCCGTCGTGCTCATTCGTACTCGATGGTCGCGGGCGGTTTGTGGGTGACGTCGTAGACGACCCGCGCGACGTTCTCGTTCTCGCCGGTGATCCGGGACTGGATGCGCTGGAGGGTCTCCCAGTCGAGCTCCTGGGCGCGGGCGGTCATCCCGTCGCGGGATTCGACCGACCGAACCGAGACGACCCAGCCGTGGACTCGGTTGTCGCCTTTCACGCCCGTTGCCTTGCCGATCACCGCGGCCAGAGCCTGCCAGGGCTCGTACTCCTCGAGCTCCTCCTCGACGACATGGCAGGCGTGACGAGCGACCTCGAGTTTCTCCTCGGTGACCTCGCCGATCACGCGCACGGCGAGCCCGGGACCGGGGAACGGCATCCGCTCGGCGACGATCTCCTCGAGCCCGAGGTGACGTGCGACCTCACGGACCTCGTCTTTGTACAGATCGCGGACGGGTTCGACGATCCCCTCGAAGTCGACGACCTCCGGCAGACCGCCGACGTTGTGGTGGGACTTGATCCCGCCCTCGCTCTCGATTCGGTCGGGGTAGATCGTCCCCTGAACGAGGTAGTCCGCGTCCGCGTCTGTGGCCTCGCGCTCGAACTCCCGGATGAACTGTTCGCCGATCGCGGCGCGTTTCTCCTCGGGGTCGGTGACGCCCGCGAGCTTCTCGAGGAAGCGGTCTTTCGCGTCGATGACCCGCAGGGAATCCATGTAGTCGAACGTCTCGCGAATCCCATCGGTCTCGCCCTTTCGCATCAGCCCCGTGTCGACGTAGACGGGGGTGAGTTGGTCGCCGATGGCCTCGTAGGCCAGTGCGGCCGCGACGGAGGAGTCGACGCCGCCCGAGAGGGCGATGACCGCGTTCGCGTCGCCGACTTCGTTTTCGATCTCTTCGACTGCTTCCGGAACGAACGTATCTGTATCGACCATCAGTGGGTTGCCTCGGTTTCGGATTTGGTTCGATCGACCGCGGCCTCGAGCAGGCCCACGAATGGCGGGCTCGGCTGGCCGGGTCGAGACGTGTACTCGGGGTGGAACTGCGTCCCCAGGAAGTACGGATGGGTATCGAGCTCGAGGATCTCCATCCGGTTGCCCGCAGTCCCCGAGAACTGCAGGGGTTCGTCCTCGAACCGATCGAAGTACTCGGGGTTGACCTCGTAGCGGTGGCGGTGGCGTTCCTCACAGGACGTGTCGCCGTACAGCTCGTAAGCTAGCGTCTCGGGCTCGATCACCGTCGTGTGCTCTCCCAGCCGCATCGTCCCGCCCATATCCTCGACCTCGTACTGCTCGGGCAGGATGTCAATGACCGGGTGGGGCGTCTCCTCGTTCATCTCCGCGGAGTGGGCGTCCTCGAGCCCCAGCACGTTCCGGGCGTACTCGACGACCGCCATCTGGAAGCCGAGACAGAGCCCGAGGAACGGGACGTCGTTCTCGCGGGCGTACTGGACTGCCTCGATCTTCCCCTCGGAGCCGCGCATCCCGAATCCGCCGGGGACGATGATCCCGTCGACGTCGGCGAGCTGGCCGTCGTGACCGTCGGCGACGTCGCCGGCGGCCACCCAGCGGACGTCGACGTCGGCGCCCAGCTCGAAGCCGGCGTGTTTCAGCGACTCGTGGATCGACATGTATGCGTCCTCGAGATCGTACTTGCCGACCAGCGCGATGTCGACCGATTCGGACTTCTCGGTCGTGACGATCTCCCGCCACTCGTTTGCCCGCTGGCCCTCCGGCAAGGCCTCGCTCGCGAGTCCGAAGTGCTCGAGGACGTACTGGTCGAGCCCCTCCTCCTCGACCATCAGGGGCACCTGGTAGACGTCCTCGACGTCGGGGTTGGAAAACACCGCGTCGGTCGGAATGTCACAGAACAGCGCGATCTTTTCTTTCGTTTTGGGCTCGAGCCGGTTCTCGCAGCGCCCGACGATCACGTCGGGCTGGAGCCCGATCGAGCGGACCTCCTTGACCGAGTGCTGGGTCGGCTTCGTCTTCTGTTCGCCGTTTTTCGAGTACGGCACCAGCGTGACGTGGGTAAAGAGGATGTCGTCCTCGTCTTCCTCGTGAGCGAACTGGCGCAGCGCCTCGAGGTAGGGCATCCCCTCGATGTCGCCGACGGTGCCGCCGACCTCGACGATACAGACGTCGGTCCCTTCCGCCGCTTCACGAATGCGTCGCTTGATGTCGTCGGTGATGTGGGGAATGATCTGGACCGTCTTTCCCAGGTAGTCGCCGGCCCGTTCCTTCTCGATGACGTGCTGGTAGGTCTTCCCGGTGGTGATGTTGTGGTCGGAGGTCATATCGACGTCGAGGAACCGCTCGTAGTTCCCCAGGTCGAGGTCGACCTCCCCACCGTCTTCCAGAACGTACACCTCGCCGTGCTGGTAGGGGTTCATCGTCCCCGCGTCGACGTTCAGGTAGGGATCGACCTTGACCGCTGTCACGTCGAACCCGGCGTTTTTCAGGAGCCGGCCGGTGCTGGCGGCCGTGATCCCCTTCCCGAGCCCCGACATAACCCCGCCGGTGACGAAAATGAACTTGTTCCCCAGCGAGGGATCATAATGAGTGTCCGATTCCGTCGGCATACCGAGTGTCCGCGCGAACGGTTGAAAACGATTTCGGGAGCGGATCGTCCCCGACAGCCGCTGTCATTACCGCGCGTGACAGGTTCCGAGACTCCGAGCCGACGGTATGACTCGATACCCACGTGCGCGGCTACGGCTCCTCGTCCATCGTCGCCTTTCCCTGGGGATCGTCCTCCTTGGAGACCTTCCCCTCGGCTTCCTCCCCCGGATTCATGTCCTGGACCTCGACGATTTTGGCCTGGTCGACGTACTCGATCCCCCCGCCCATCCGAAGCTGGATCGTCCGCCCGGGGAGAGCCGGATCGTCCTCGTCGGTGGGTTCCTCGGGAACGGAGACGGCCGTCACCCCGTCGACCGAGACGTCCCGGCGCTGGATCGGATCGTCCTCGTACTCGATCGTCTCCCAGGTCTTGAGGTCGAAGTCGTCGATGTTCTCGCCGAAGTACTCCTCGGGCTCCTTGTCGACCGAGTCCTCGGTCTGGGACTCTCCGGTCGTCCGGTTGTCGTCGAACTGGACCTCCTCGTGTTTGTACTGCTGGAGATGAACAAGCACGTCAGAACCCACCACAAACACCCAGTTAATGATTGGAGTGGAAGGAGCAACCCCTTCATCAGTGTCGCCGGCCGCTCGACGATCTGTGGCGACCGATAGCTCGAAGGAACCCTCACCCGACTACTCCGGCATGGACTCCCGATCCGATCTCCGAGTCGTTGTCGGCGACCGCGAGCTGGTCGCGAGCTGGACGGACGGCGCGCCCAAGACCCGGGCTGCCCTCGAGGACGCCCTCCCCGTCTCGGGCGATGCAACCCGCTGGGGAGACGAACTGTATCTCTCTGCGTCGCTTGACGCTCCGCTCGAGGACGGCCGGGAAGTCGTCCCCGAGGGGGCGATCGCCTACTGGCCCGCGGGCGAGAAACTGTGTCTGTTCTGGGGGCCGACACCGGCGAGCGTCGACGACGAGCCCCGCGCTGCCGCAGCCGTCACCGTCGTCGCCCGCCTCGAGGAGACGGCACCGCTGGCGGATCTCGACGGCGGCGCCGAGTTGCACTTCGAGCGCACCGACGGCTTCTGACCGAACACGTCAGACACGTATCTTTTTGCTGGCACGCCACGTATCGGGAACCATGTCCCACGAACGCCGGCAGCCGGTCGCGAGCGCCGGACGGCCGGATCTCGGCTTCCAGGCCGCGTTCGGCTTCTACTTCGGGGTCGTCGCCGGCGGGCTCGTCGCCCTCGTCGGGCTGGCGGCCGACGTGACGACCGCGACGCTGCTCGGCACGATTCCGACCGTCGTCACCGCCGTCACGCTCGTCGGTCACGTCCTCGCGAAGCGGTCCTGCGGCCTTCCCGAGCGGATCGGCCGTCGCCGTCGTCTGCGACTGGCCTGCTATCTGCCGGCCGTGGCCTTCGCCGCGGCGGCTGCCGCGGCGAGCGTGACCCTGGTCGAGCCCACGTCCCGGTCCCTCGCGTTGCTGATCGGTTTTGCGCTCGTCCTCGGTGTCACCGCCTTCGGACTCGCGAGCCTGTGCCGAAACCGGTTCGTCCGGGCGGTTACTACTGACGAGCCGACGGCGACGTGGGCCTATCGACCAGCGGGGCTGCTCCACGCGGGAGGCGTGCTGGTCGCACTGTCGCTGGCGTTCGTCTTCGTGGCCGGTATCGTGAGTGTCGCTGCCGGAAGCGTGCGCGGGCTGTTCTGGATCGCGTTCGGCGCCGTCATGGTCATCTGGACGTGGGCTGTCGGCGAGGGTGACGACAGCGGCAAGAAGTACTACGGCAACCGATTCTCGCTTGACGTCGACCAACAAACCCAGCAGGGCACCCTCCGGGCGCACGAACGCGGCGTCCGTCACGACGTGGGCCGCTCGAAGAAGCTGATCCCCTGGGAGAAGATCGAGGACGTTCGACTCACCGAGGACGAACTCGTTCTCGAACGGCGCGTTCGAAACCTGCGCTGTGACCGGGAAGCGATCGACGACCCCGAGTCGGTGTACGAGACCCTCGAGGAGCTGCACTCGCGCGCCGAAAACCGAGGTCGAACCGCGGACCGACGGTAGCTACTTGCCCCAGAACGGGTCCCGGCTGCGCTGCTTGTCTAAGTACATGTTCAGTGCCTCGAGCTCATCGGCCGGAATCTCGTTCGAGAGCTCCTGTTCTAAGATCTTCGCGTGTTTCTCGGGCAGTTCGGTCCAGAGCTCGTCGTCCTCCTCGATCTGGCGGCCGACGGTGGGACCGTCGATGGCGACCGAGACGCGGTTGCCCGCGCGGGCCTCGTCGACGTCCTCACCCTGTTCCTGGATCCCCTTGATCTGGCCGACTCGTTCGGGCTCGTTCCCCTCGAACTTGACGACGTTCGTGTTGTTCTGGACCGTCCCGGAGTTTACCTCGACGCCGACGACCGCGGGATCGTTCTGCCGGAAGGTGTGATCGGGCAGGATCCGGAACCGTGCGGGGCGGACGATGTTCTCGAGGATCGTGTCCTGCTGGGCCCGCTCGAGCTCGTCGACGAACTCCTCGTACTCCTCGATCAGCTGGTAGATGACCTCGTCGGTAAAGACTCGGACGTCCTCGATCTCGGCTCGCTGCTCGGCGTCGCCCAGCACGTCGACGTTGAAGCCGAGGATCACCTGCTCTTTCTGTTCCTCGGCCGTCGAGGCGACCGAGACGTCACGCGGCGCGACGTCGCCGACCTCCGCGCGGACGATCGGGACCTCGGCTTCCTCCAGGGCGTCCGCCATCGCCTCCAGACTGCCGAGCGTGTCTGCCTTGACGACGACGCCGGTCTCCTCGGTGTCGACGGCGATGCTCGCGAGTTCGTCCTCGACCTCCGCGATGACGTCGGCGCGCTCGCGGTCGCGGACGACCCGGACCGGGGCGCCAGCGATCGCGTCGCCTAGATCGGGCGCGGCGACCTTGATCCCGGTCGCAGCCGACACCTCGTCGACCTTCTCGAACCGACTCTCGGTGCGGATCTCCTCGAGCGGACGGGGCTGGAGGAGCGCGCGTACGTCGGTGACGATCGGCTCGTTCGTGCCGCCGACAACGATCGTGTCGTCGGCCCGCAGCGTCCCGTCGTAGAGGACGAGGTCGACGGTCTTCCCGAACCCCTTCTCCTCTTTGACCTCGAGGACGGTCCCGACGCCGGGCCCCTCTACGTCGATCTCCATCTCCTCTTTCATGTAGCGCTGGGAGAGCCCCATCATCACGGCAAGCAGGTCCGGCACGCCCTCGCCGGTCATCGCCGAGACGGGGACGACGCCGACGTTGCGCTGGAAGTTCTGGACCCGCCAGTATAGATCCGCCGAGAACCCCTCGTCCGAGAGGTTCCCGATGATCTCGTAGAGGCTCTCGTCGAGCCGCGAGCGCACGCGGTCCGACTGGGCCTCGTAGGTCGCGTTGATCGGCGAGTCCTCGTTTGCGTTCCAGCCCGGAACGGTGTCGATCTTGTTCGCGGCGACGATAAACGGCGTCTGGGAGCGCTGGAGGATGTCCAGTGCCTCCAGGGTCTGGGGCTGGAAGCCGTCGTTGACGTCGACGACGAGGATCGCGATGTCGGCCAGCGCGCCACCCCGCGAGCGCAGCGTCGTAAAGGAGTGGTGGCCCGGCGTGTCGATGAACAACAGCCCGGGCAGGTCGAAGTCCTCGGGATCGACGAGCTCGCCGGCGATCGAGGAGATGACGTCCAGCGGCACCGCGGTGGCGCCGATGTGCTGGGTAATCGCGCCCGCCTCGCCCTCGATGACCGCGGAGCCGCGGATCTTATCGAGGAGGCTGGTCTTTCCGTGATCGACGTGTCCGAGGACGGCGACGATCGGCGTTCGCAGAGATGTGGGGTCGTGTGTATCCGAATCAGACATGGTGACCACCCGAGAAGGTCTTGGGTAAACCGTCCGTAGGACGGTAGTTAAACCCATCGTCACGGCGCTCGCCGCGGGGGTGAGACGACATGGAGCGATCGGCGCGGGCACGGCGCACGAAGACGCTCGGCCGATCCGCCCGTGGAGTTTAATAGCAACTAGTAAGTACGGGGTAGCATGAGCGAAGTGCTCGCCGAGAACCTCTCGGGGAAGTCCGTCATGGGTTCTGACGGGACTGAACTGGGAATGCTCTACAACATCACGACCGAGATCAAGTCGGGAACGCTCCACGACCTCGTCATCGAGCCGAACGAGGAGCTACCGAACCAGACCGTCGACTTCGACACCGACGACGACGGCCGGTTTCGCGTCCCCATCAACCGGGTTCGCGCCGTGAAAGACTACATCGTCGTTCAGCGCTAACGGTATGCACGTTCTCGACTCCTCGGCTTTTATCCACGACTATCACACGACCGAACAGATCGCGACGATTCCGCTCGTCCGCGAAGAACTCGAAGACGAGAGCGCCTATCGCTACGACGCGATGGAGGGCTCGGGGATGCACATCCACATCCCCAACGAGGACACGACCGAGAAGGTTCGTCGCGCGGCGAGCGAATCGGGCGATCTCGACGTCCTCTCCGAGACCGACGTTCGGCTGGTCGCCGCCAGCTTCGAGCTCGATGCCGTGCTTGTCACCGACGACTACGCGATGCAAAACGTCGCCGAGAAGCTAAACGTCGACGTCGAGGTGATCGCCCGGGAGGGGATCGAAGAGCAGCGCAGCTGGCGGTTCCAGTGTCAGGGCTGTGGCCGCGAGTTCGACGAGGAGAAAGAGCGGTGTCCGATCTGTGGCACGGAGCTGGCGCGCAAAAACCCGACCTAAACGACCAGGAGAAGCATCTGAATCGCGTTGTACGCGCCGTGGACAAGCGCCGGGACCACCAGGTTCTCGGTCCGTTCGTAGATGAATCCCAGCACCAGCGAGAGGCCGAACAACACGGCCAGGCTCGCGAGGATCTGTCCGGGACCCGCGGTCGCGTACGCGGAGACGTGGACGCCGGCGAAGATCACGCTCGTGACGACGACGGCGCCGTACCGCGAGAACGTCTCGTACAGCGACTTCTGGATGACGTTTCGGTAGAGCAGCTCCTCGAAGGGACCGACCACCAGCAGCATGCCGGGAACGATCACGACGAGCAGCTCGGGGTTCTGTTCGACCTGCTGGGTCGTCCCGTGGTCGGCGGTATCGACGCCGACGGCGGTCATCGCGATCGAGATCACGATCAGCGCACCGAACAGCAGGACCAGCCCGCCGACCGTCCAGCCCACCGTCCGCAGGCTCGGAACCTCGAGATCGAGAAACGACAGGTCGTACCCGCGAAACGCCATCGTAATCGCGGCGACGGCACCGAGTCCGAGCGCCGTCGAGAGATACTGCAGGAGCTGCCCCTGGACGCCGTCGAACCCGAGCAACGGGGCGAGGACGATACTGACGATCGCCATCGCAATCAGTCCGGCGAAACCGACCCCGGCCATCGTCGAGAACCGAAGCGTCCGTTCGATCAGGCCACGGGCCGATACTCCGCCGTAGTCGGCGGCGGCGACGCCGATCGAGCCGCCAGCCGCAGCGAACGCCAGAAAGAGTAGTGACACCGTTCCGTCGAGTCCCGGAACGGCAGTCGAGCCGGTGATCCCCTGGTTGAGCGCGTACCCGGTCAACAATACGACGCCCAGACTGGAGCCTGCGGCCAGGACGGCGCCCGACGCTGGAGCGAGCACGCCGTGACGACGGGTGAGGAAGGCGACGACGGAGACGACTGCGAGCGCCCCAGCCAGCTGGACAAACGGGTCCTCGACCCCGCCACGGACGGGAACGAGAACGGCGGCCATGGCGACGACTGCGGGAACGACGCCGAGCGACGGGACGAACGACTCGCCGGTCGCGTCCTCGTCACCGGCGCGTGCTGTCTCGGTCATACGCGTGTATTCGATCGGGCACTCATAGGGCCTCCGCAATTGATTACCGGCGTACCAACGTCGCCGCGCGACCACGTCGGTGAACGAAGAGGTGAACTACCCCACCCTACTGACTCGCGGTTATCGCCGCTCGTTTCTTGAGGGTGGGGCTTCCTGTGTCAACGACGGCACTTGCAGGAACCACGTCTCTAGACGAGCTAGAGCGTGACCCCGCAGCGTCCACGAGAACTCCGTTCTCGTGTGCCCCATCAGAACCGTCGGTTCTGAGGACGGTGCCAGTCTCAGCAGATCGTTCGAAAGGCGCTTTGCGCCTTTCGTGATCACGAGAGAGCGGAGCTCTCTCGAACGACGTTGATTCGGCCAGTTCCTGACCTACTCCAGAAGAGTCCTCAACCACTCCCAGTTCGACCAACCCAAGACGCTGCACTTCCAATACAGCGTTCTGGTCACGGTCTGTCTCGAACCCGCACGACGGACACGAATGCTCGCGCACCCACAACGGCTTCTCCGACTCGACACCACACTGGACGCACCGCTTCGTCGTTCCCTCTGGTGGCACACGGATAACGTGACAGCCGTTTTTCTCGCCGAAGCGTTGGAACGTTTGCAGTGTTTCGTACCATGACATCGACGCGATGTTCCGACTATTACCGTTCTGTTGCATCATGCTGCCGACGTTCAGGTCTTCGAGGAACACGGCGTCGTATCGTTGCGTGTATGCGTTGGCGAGAGCTTCTCGATACGCCTGACGCTTATTCGACAACCGCTCGTATGCCCGCGTTAAGCGGTGGCGTGCCTTGTTCCAGTTGTTCGACCCATGTTCCTTGCGAGAAACAGCTTGCTGCCGTTGCTCCTTGAGGACGGAGACTAACCCTGCAAAAGTTAACTGCCGGGATATGGAACCCACGCCCATGGATCGTGAGAGCGCACGACGACTCGAGCGCCGCGTCGGTCGGCGATCGGTAGCGAGCACTCGCCGAGCCGCGTCCGTCGGGAGCGCTCGCGAGTCTCGAGGCGGGACCGAACGCGGGGGGTGAGCGCGATGAGTTTCATCGCCGAGTACTCGCTGTCGAACCAGCCGATCATGCAAACCGTATGCCGGCAAGTACCCGAGGTGACGGTCGAGGTCGAGGACGAACAGCCGGACCGCCACGACGGCTCCCACCTGACCTTTCGGGCGATCGGCGAGGAGCCGGAGCTCGAGCGATTCTTCGAGAGACTGGCGGACGATCCGTCGGTCGAGGCGTTCGAACGGCTCTCGACGCTCTCGGAGCGGTGTCTGTTTCGCGTTCGGCTCACCTCCGAAGGGGAGCGGGGGATGACCTACGTCGACGCCGTCGAGTTCGGCGTCACGCTTCTGGACATCGAACTGCGAGCGGAACAGGCCCGCTACCGGGCGCACTTTCCGAGCCGGGAGGCGCTGTCGGCCTACCGGGAGTGTTGTGAGGAGCGGGATCTGGCGTTTTCGCTCCGTCGGCTCTACCGGAGCGAGGACGACGAGACCGCAAAGTACGATCTCACGCCTCGCCAGGCCGCAGTCCTGCGTCGCGCGCTGGAACGGGGCTACTTCGACGTCCCCCGGAACGTCTCCACGGAGGAGCTGGCCGAGGAATTCGAGGTCTCAAGCCAGGCGCTCTCGGCGCTGCTCCGGCGCGGCCAGCGGACGATTCTGCGGGATACGTTCGGTAACGAGGAGTAGGTTCGACCGTCTTGTGAATTGTTATCGTTCAACTCGAAGTTCGGTCTTCTCCGCGACGGCGTCGGCCTCCTCGAACTCGCCCCCGCCGAGCAGACCGCGAGTCGCCTTCTTGGCCCACTCCACGGCGGGCTGTTCGAACGTGTTGACGCCGTACAGCTCGCCGGCGAGGACGCAGGCCGCCTCCATCCCGTACAGCAGGCCCCCGAGCTCGTACTCGTCGACCCGCTCGAGTTCGATCCGGACGTTCGGTCGCCCCGCCGCGGCGAGACTGGCCTCCGTCGCCTCGAACTCCGCGTCGAGTAACTCGCCCAGCGTCGCGTCGCCGAGGTAGGCGAGGTCGTCGACCTCGGTGTCGGGGATCGCCCGGTCGTCGGTCTCGCGCGGGGTAACGAACGTGACGACCTTGTCCCGCGGCCCGGCGCGGTAGAGCTGGAGCTGGGAGTGTTGGTCGGTGACACCTAGGGCACGAAGCGGGGTCTGCCCGAGGTCGTCTTTCCCGAGACTCTCGGCCCACAGCTGGGCGAACCACTCCGAGTAGGTCTCGAGGGACTCGGCGTAGGGGACCATCGCGTTCATCCCCGCGCCCCGGGCGTCCAGCGCGTAGCTGGTCGCGCCGTAGGCGTAGGCCGGACAGTCGAACAGCGAGCCCGACAGGGTCTCGGCCTCGGCTGCAGCGCCCTCGAGCAGGGCCTCGAGGTCGTGGCCACAGACCGCGGCGGCGACCATCCCCACCGCGGAGAGCGCCGAGAAGCGACCCGGGACGCCGTTGGGCACCTTCAGCGACGGCAGGTCGTGGCGATCCGACAGATCGCGGAGGGGGCCGGACTCGCCCGTCGTCACGATCGTCCGCTCGGTCCAGTCGACGCCCGCGTCCTCGAAGGCCTCCCGGACCGTAAGGAAGTTCGCCAGCGTCTCCGCGGTCGTCCCCGACCGGGAGACGACGTTGATAGCGGTGTCCTCGAGGGGGAGCCGATCGAGGTGGTTCGAGACCCATTCGGGGTCGATGTTGTCGAGGGAGACGGCCTCGGTCTCGCTGTCGTCAGCGAGCGCGTTCGTGATCGTCGCCGCGCCCAGCGCGCTGCCGCCGATGCCGACAGTGAGCAGCGCCTCGGCGTCGGCGACGGGTTCGACGGTTCGGCGGATCTCGTCGGGGTCGGTTCGCCGCGGAAGGTTCAGCGCCTCGTAGCCGTGCTCTCCGTCGGCCATCCCGTCTTCGATGCGTTCGTGCGCGTCGGCGACCTGCTCGTCCAGGCGCTCCAGCGACTCGCGGGAGACGCCCGGCGAGGCGACCGACGCGAGCGCGTTACCGATGTCGACGTCCATGCTCGTGAGGGCACCCGCCTGCGGTAAAGGCGTTCCGTCACGCAGCGAAGCGGGTTAGGCCGCGAGCTCGCGCAACCGTCGCTCCAGCACCCGCTCGAGCACCGGCGTCGCGGTCAACAGCCCGTCCCTGATCGCACGGAGGAAGCGCGACTCGGCGAGGACGAATCGCTCCATCAGCGCGGCGTCGCGCTGGACGGCCCGAACCGGCTCGCGCCGCGTCAGGTAGTACTGATCGACCGCCGCGGGAACCGTTGCCAGACTCGCCAGCCAGCGCGAGAGCGCCCGCGCGTCCTCGAGGGCAAGCGCGGCACCCATCCCGGCGATCGGGTGGACGGCGTGGGCCGCGTCGCCGACGAGCGCGATGCGATCGCTCACCCACCGGTCCATCGAGACCTCCCGAACCGTGTCGGCGAACAGCTCGCCGCGTCGCCGCTCGAGGGTCTCCGGGAGGATCCATCCCAGATCGGAGAGGGCGCGCCGGAGCTCGGTCGTCGTCGGCTTCTCGTCGGCCTCGACGCCGCGTTTCGTCCCGACGTTGACGAGTCCGCGGTCGCCGATCGCGACGAGAAACGCCTCCGTCGACGGTCCCGAGACGCTCGTCATGACCTCGGGGAACGATCCGTCCGCGTCGGTCCAGAACGACCAGACCGCCGTCTCGCTGTGTCGGAGCTGCTCGCCCTCGAAGCAGTGCTCGCGCACCGCCGATCGAATCCCGTCGGCGCCGACGACGAGGTCGTACGTCCGGCGTTCGCCGGTCGTCAGCTCGACGGTCACCGCGTCCGGCTCCTCCCGGACGGCCGTCACCGTCGTTCCGAACTCGATTCGCTCGCGGGGGATCCCCACCAGCAACGCGTCGTGCAAGTCCGCTCGGTGGACCGCGACCAGCTGCGGGCCGGCTCCGATCGCCGGGAGCTCGAGCGTCGAATCAGCGCGGCCCGACGCGGTCCGGAGCCGGATCTTCTCGGGGGTGGTTCCGCGCTCGGTGACGTCCTCGAGGACGTCGAGGTCGTCGAGGACCGACACGCCGTTCGCCCAGAGCGAAACGCCGTAACCGATTCGTTCGAAGGCGTCGGCTACCTCGACGACGTCGTACTCGATCCCAGCCCGTTCTTCCAGGAACGCCGCGAGCGCTCCGCCGGCGATTCCGCACCCAACGACGAGGACGCGGGTCCGCTCCTCGCTCCCCGTGTCGTGTCGTGCCATGGCGTTCATCGATCGTACGACGAACCGCGTCCTGTGTCTTGGGGGTCCGGTACGCGGCGCTCCTCCAGATCGCCGTCTCCGCGACCGGTCGCGGCCGGGACGTCGCGAGTCACTCAGCGTCTGGATCCGAAACCCCGAAACCCGACAGGGCCCTACGAGCGGCCATGACCGAACGAACCGGAACCTTCGTCGTCACCCACGCCGAGGACGAGTCGGCCGTCGTCCGCGACGTCGAGACCGCACAGGTACACACCCTCTCCTCGAACCCCGGGCTCGAGGTTCACGACGTCCTCGAGGGGACCGTCGCCCCCGAGCCACCCCTGGAGGTCGCCTGGGAGGTCGTCGACGTCGCCGAGCGGCGGACGATCGAACTCGTCGACAGCGATCTGGAGCCGACCACCCACGAAAAGGAGCTCGCCGCTGGCGCCGAGGTCGGCGAACTGATCCAGGAGGAACGGGCTGGAACCGGCGAGATCCACGTTTTCAACCTCGAGTCCGATATCGAAGACGCCGCACAGGACGTCCTCGAGGACGAGGAGACGGTCGCGCGAGCCGCGCGGCTCGAGGCGGTCCGCGTCGAAGTGCGTCGCTCGGCCGACGACGGCGTGTTGAGCGTTCGGTACCTTCCGGACTAGCTGCTCGGTCCGCCCTTGCTCTGGACGCGCCAGCTGCCCTGGATGCCACAGGCCTCGCGGACCTCGTACTCGATCTCGGTGTCGTCGACGATCCGCGAACCGCCCGCGACGTCCTCGACCCGCAGCGGGACGTCGAGGGTGTTGCCACAGCAGCCGACGCCGACGAACTCCTCCCAGACGTCACCTTTTGTGGCGGTATCGCGCGTTTTCCGGAGGAATGCTCGGAACGAGGGTTTCTCGACCTGGAACCGACCCCACTCCGAGAGGTCTTCGGGATAGGAGACGACGATCCGCTGGGCAAAGGCGTCCCGTGCGGCGTCGGCCGGCTCCTCGACCATCGTGGACGATCGGGGTGTTTCGGCGGTCATACTCCGGCGTACGTGATCGAGGGATTTCAGACCGTCGTCGATCCCGCATTATTCTCACTATCGCACGGCGCAGAAATTAGGAAGGCTTACACGCCCCGACGGCCAGATGGGTGGTATATGGGGTATTTCGACGTACCGGAGATCGATTACACCCGGTACAGCAACCGCCAGCTGGCGGCGGTGCCGCTTGCGGTTCTCGGGGTCGCACTGCTCGTTCTCACCGGGTCGTTTCTGCTGTTCGGAACGCCGGTTCAGCTCGGAATGGACTTCGCCGGCGGGACGGAGTTGACGGTTCAGACGACCGCAACGGAAGGAGAGATTCCGGAGGCGTTCGAGGAGGAACCCGAGTCGGTCCAGTCCGTCGCCTCGGAGGAGAACCAGTACATCGTCCAGTTCACCTCGACCGATCAGGAGGCGTTGAGCGAGCAGGCCGAGGCGAACTTACAACAGGACGGGGACGCTGAAATCATCCAACAGGTGTCCTCGACGTCGGCGAGCTTCGGCGAGCAGACCCAACAGACCGCGCTGCTCGGGATCGCCGTCGCCTTCCTCGGGATGAGCGTCCTCGCGTTCGTGCTGTTTCGGACGTTCGTCCCCTCGATCGCGATCGTCGCGTCGGCGTTTTCCGACATCGTGATTCCGCTCGCATTCATGTCGATCGTCGGAATCCCGCTCTCGCTGGGGACCGTGGCCGCACTGCTGATGTTGATCGGGTACTCGGTCGACTCGGATATCCTGTTGAACAACCACGTCCTCCGTCGCAGCGGTGACTTCTACGAGAGCACTCACCGCGCGATGCGGACCGGCGTCACGATGACCGTCACGTCGATGATGGCGATGCTCGTGATGGGGGTCGCCGCGTGGCTGTTCGGCGTCGAGTTGCTGTCCTCGATCGGTATCATCCTCTTTGTCGGCCTCGCCGCGGACCTGATGAACACGTACATGCTGAACCTGAGCCTGCTTCGGTGGTACAAGTTCCACGGGGTGGCACGATGAACCCGATCGCGTTCGTCAAGGAGTACTGGCGGATCCTCCTGCTGGTGCTTTTCGTCAGCGTCGCGCTCGTCGCGCTGTTCGTTCCCGGCGGCGTCATGGACGACGACACGCTCGTCGAGGAGGAAAACGAGACCGTCAACGAGGGCCCGACGAACCTCGAGTACGGCCTCGGACTGGACGGCGGGACACGGATTAGCGCCCCACCCGTCGGAATGAGCGCCGACATCGATATCGAACCCGAACAGGAACGCGAGGTCGAGTCGACGCTCCAGGACGAGCTCGAGATCGACGCCGCCGACGCGATCGTCCGGTTCCACGAGGACGACAACCGCTTCACCGCCGAGGTGTTCGCCGAGGACGTGACCGCCGCGGAGTTCGCCGCGGCCCTCCAGGAGGCCGGCGTCGACGTCGACGAGGACGATATCAACGGCGAGGTCACCCAACAGACCCGCGACGAGATCATCCAGACGATCGAGCTGCGGATCAACGAGGCGGGGCTCTCGGGGGGGACCGCCTACCAGGAGGCGACCGTCGGCGACGGCTACTTTATCGTCACCGAGGTCCCCGGCATGAGTCCCGCGGAACTGCGCGAGATGCTCACCGAACGCGGTGACGTCCAGATCGTCGCCTACTACCCCGACGAGAACGGCACCCAGGCCAACGAGACGGTCCTCCAGGGTGAGGAGTTCGCCAACGTCGGTTCGGCCTCCTACGACGAGCAGCGCGACCAGAACTACGTTCCCGTCACCGTCGACGACAGCGAGGATGCGGACGGGTCCAGTCCCGCCGCCGACTACCAGGAGGCGATGAACGAGTACGGCTTTACCGGCGAAGGGGTCGGACAGTGTACGGTCCACGACCGCGAGGCCGGCGAGTTCGACTTCGACCCCGAGAACCCGCAGTGGTGTCTGCTCACCGTGGTCGACGACGAGGTCGTCGACGCCCACAGCATGAGCCCCGACCTCGGCGAGAGCATGGCCTCCGGGAACTGGGTGAACGATCCCGTCTTCCAGATGATCGTCCCGACCCAGCAGGACGCCCAGAACCTCGCGGTCAACCTCCAGTCGGGCGCTCTGACCGCGCCGCTCGACTTCGAGCAGGAACAGACGTTCTCGCTCGAGCCCGCGCTCGCGGATCAGTTCAAGACCTACTCGCTGCTGATCGGCGTCCTCTCCGTGCTGACCGTCAGCGGGATGGTCTACCTGCGATACAGCGATCGTCGCGTCGCCGCGCCGATGATACTCACGGCGCTGGCGGAGGTGGTCATCCTGCTTGGCTTCGCCGCGGCGATCCGCATGCCGCTGGACCTCTCCCACGTCGCCGGCTTTATCGCCGTCGTCGGGACGGGAGTGGACGACCTCATCATCATCGCCGACGAGGTGATGGACGAGGGCGACGTCAGCTCACAACGGGTCTTCGAGTCGCGGTTCCGCAAGGCGTTCTGGATCATCGGCGCCGCCGCCGCGACGACCATCATCGCGCTGTCGCCGCTTGCCGTGTTGAGCCTCGGCGACCTCCGTGGCTTTGCGATCATCACGATCCTCGGCGTGCTGATCGGCGTCCTCATCACCCGTCCTGCCTACGGAGACATCCTCCAGCGCCTGCTGACCGACAAGTAGGGTCCGTCGACGCCGCTTTTCACGTCGGAACGACGTTCGAGAGCCCGAGACTCTCGAGGACGAGCCAGCCGACGAATATCCCGTACGAACCCAACAGTAGCCAGGCCTCTCGCTCCGAGAGCAGCATATCGGTCCGGGCGATCGCGAAGAAGACGACCGTCGCGAGGACGAGAAACGCCATCATCGGGACGATGTGAGCGAACGTAATCGCAAGCGAGCCCGCGACCAGCACGCCGGCCGGAACCGCGACCAGCAGGTCGAAGACGTTGCTCCCCAGGACGTTCGCGAGACTGACCGACGGGCGATTCGCGCGGGCTGCGGCGATGCTGACGAAGACGTCGGGCACGCTCGAGCCCGCGGCGACGACGATCATCCCCCAGAGGAAGGCGGGGGTGCCGAAGGCGTCGCCGAGCCCGATCGCGGCCCGGACGAGTCCCTCGACGCCGACGACGATGACGACCAGCCCGGCCCCGAACCACAGCCAGGTTCGGCGACGGTTCACGGAGCGATCGGCCGCGATCGCGTCCTCGGTCGCGTCGAGGTACTGGGTGAACACGTAGAGCCCGTACAGCGCGAGGGGAAACAGCGCGAGCCACCGCGTGACCTCCCCCTGCAGTCCGGCCCCCTCGAGGGGGTAGTAGATCACCGCCAGCGAGAACGTCAACAGGAGCACGGCGACCGCGAGCATGTAGAACAGCGCCTCCTTGTAGACGAGCTTTCGGCTCGTTTCCATCTCTCCGGAACCAACCAGTACGGCGAGCCCCGGGATCACGAGCAGGTTGAAGACGGCCGAGCCGACGATCGCGCCGACGCCGAGTTCGAACTCGCCGTGGACCAGGGTCGCAAGCAGCACGCTCACCAGTTCGGGCATGCTCGAGCCGACCGCGGCGATCACCGCTCCCTGGACGACCGGGGGGACGCCGTAGCCGACCGCGAGCCGATCGGCCGCGTCCTCGAGCCAGACACTGCCCTTCCAGACGACGCCGGTCGCGACTGCAGCGAGGCCGAGCAGTAAGACGACATCGAGCACGACGTATCAGCTACGACGTAGGTCGGGACCGCGCATAAAACGGCGACATGCAGCCGACAGGGATCGATCCATCAGAACTGCCCGAGACCCGTCTGCTCGGCGTCGGCGAGGACGTCCGCACAGGTCGACCACGACTCGCGGGCGAAGGGCGGCAGCTCGCCGTGGTCGGCGACGTAGGACTCGAGGAACTCCCGCGTGGTCGGATCGCTCGGGTAGCCGCTGCCGACGGAGCCGTACTCGTCGGCCAGCGCGGCCATCGAGGCGTCGCGTTCGACCTTGGCGACGACGCTGGCCGCGCCGACGATCGGGTCCTCGTCGTCGGCGCCGTGTGCGGCCGTCAGTTCGAGCTCGAGGTCGCGTTCGGGCTCGCAGGTGTCGGCGACTCGCCGAGCGAAGCGGTCGGCGTCGGTGTCGCAGGCGTCACAGCGGCCGGACGCCGACGGATCGGCAGGAAGCTCGGCGGCCTCGAGGGCCCCTTCGATCGCCTCGGCGTGGGCCCTGACCGCCAGCGAGTTCATGTCGGTCTCGGGGTCGTCGATCAGGGGAGGCGTGATCTCGCTGACGCCGACGGCGATTCGGTCGTCCTCGCGCAGGGTCGCGTCCAGCTCCTCGCGGCGCTCGGGTGCGAGGCGCTTCGAATCCGCGATCCCTTCCGGGAGCGCGTCGGGCTCCGAAACGTGGACGGCTGCGGCGAACATCGAGCCCAGTACGGGCCCCTTCCCCGCCTCGTCGACGCCGAATGGCATGGCTCGACGATCCGTCGCGACCCGCTAAACCGTTTCGTTGTTCGAACACCGAATTCGTCCTCCGAATGCCATCTCGCCCGCGGTCGTCCCCCGAGACGGTCGAACAGCTCCTGCGAGACGGTTCCGGGTGGGCCCGCAACACATATTGCAGGTCGATGAAACGTAGTTGGCGTGACCGAACGAACCGAGCTTCCACTAGAAGCGTTTTACGACCTCGCGGAGATCACCGACGTCGCGGTCTCGCCCGACGGCGATCGGGTCGCGTTCACCGCGACCGAGTACGAACAGGACGCCGACGAGGCCGTCGCCTCGCTGTTCGTCGTTCCGACGGACGGCGCGAGGGATCCCCACCGGTTGACGACCGTCGCCGGCGCCTCGAGTCCGGCCTGGAGCCCATCAGGAGACGAACTCGCGTTTCTGGCCGCGCGAGAGACGGATGTCGAGCGGCGAGTCGGATGGCAGGATCGGGCGGCGGACGAGGACGACTCGAGTGCGCCGAACGGAGACGCGGAGACCGGTCCGGCGGACGATGATGCGAACGATTCCGGGTCGGATGACGAGCCGAAACGACAGGTGTGGCTGTTCGACCTCGCTCGAGGCGGTGACGCCCGGCAGGTGACCGACCGAGAGGAGGGCGTCGCGGAGTTCGACTGGAGCCCGGACGGCGACCGATTCGTGATCGCCGCGCGAGATCCGACCGACGACGAGCAAGAGTATCTCGAACAGGTGCGCGAGGGTGGCCCGATCGAGGCGACGCGCCTCCAGCACAAGGTCGACGGGACCGGCTGGACCGACGACGTAACGAGCTACCTGTTCGTCGTCGACCGCGAATCGGGCAAGTCCGAGCGTCTGGACGACGCCTACGGCGGCGGTGCGTTCCAGGATCTTACGGGGATGGAGCCCCGCTGGGGTCCGACCGACCGCATCGCCTTCACGTCGTGTCGACTCGAGCGGCCCGACGACACGCTGGTCCGGGACGTGTACACGATCGCTCCCGACGGCTCGGACCTGCGGCGGCTGACCGACGGCGAGTGGTCGTGTACGCGACCGTCCTGGCGCGAGGACGGGACGCTCGGTTTCGTCGTCCGCGATCCGGAGGACTGGTCGAAGCCCGACGAGGTCTACTACCACGACGGCGAGGAGCCGCGGTCGCTGACGGCCGACCTCGACAGGGGCGTCGCCCGCTCGGGAACGATCGACTGGGTCGAGGACGCGGCCTACACCCTCGTCGGCGACGAGGCCAGGACGAGGCTCGTTCGCGCCGGAATCGACGGCCCGGCCGAGCGAACCTTCGAGGCCCAGGGCGACGACCGGGCGATCCTCGCGTTCGACGTCGCCGACGACGGCTCGACGGCCGCGGTCGTGTTCTCGCATCCTCAGGAGGGGACGGACGTCCACTCGGTCGCGGTCGACGATCTCGGGGCGGACGAGCCGCCCGCGTCGCTCCGGCGGCTCTCCGCGGTCAACGCGGATCTCACCGACTCGTACCCGATGCCGGAGGCGCGCCGGGTCGAGTGGGAGTCCGACGGCTGGACCATCGACGGGGTCGTCTACCACGACCCGGAGATCGACCTCGAGGACGGCTCCCACCCACTCGTGGTGGCGATCCACGGCGGGCCCCTGTCCTACGACGAGCCGGTGTTCAGCTTCGCCCACGCGGCGCTGACGAGTCGGGGCTACGTGCTCTTCCGCCCGAACTACCGGGGCGGCACCTCCCGCGGACGGGAGTTCGCCGACGTGTTGCGCGGCCGCTGGGGCACTGCGGAGGTCGACGACGTCGTCGCAGGGGTCGAGGATCTCGCCGATCGGGGCTGGGTCGACCGCGACCGCGTCTTCGGCTACGGCTTCTCCTACGGCGGCATCGCTCAGGGCTACCTCGTCACACAGACAGACCTGCTGACCGCGGCCGCGCCGGAGCACGGCATCTACGACCTGCGCGCGGACTTCGGAACCGGCGACTCGCACAACTGGATGGAGGCCGACTTCGGCCTCCCCTGGGAGAACCCGGAGAACTACGACGCGGCCTCGGCCATCCTCGACGCCGGTGAGATCGATACGCCGCTGCTCGTGACCGCGGGTGGCGAGGACTGGCGCTGTCCGCCCAGCCAGTCCGAACAGCTCTACACCGCTGCGCGCAAGCAGGGGGTCGACGCGAAGCTGATCGTCTACCCCGACGAACACCACAACATCGGCGACCCCGATCGGGCGATCCACCGCCTCGAGCAGGTGCTAGCGTGGTACGAAACCCACGATCCGGGGGTCGAGAACCGAACGGATGGCTGATCGACGGTCGCGCTATTCGGTGCCGGCCCGGGGCTCGTCGCGGAAGTACGCCTCGAGTGCGAACGGCTCGTCCTCGCCCTCGACGCCGGTGACGTCGAGTGCCGTCACGTCGGCGTCGGTCCCGAGCAGGCCCGCCAGACTGGGTTCGGTGCGGCCCTCGTCGCTGCTGATGAGCTCCTTCACGTAGAGGCCGCCCTCGCCGTGGAGGCGGACCTCCGCCCGGGTGGGCTCGCGGAGGTCGCCGTCGATCTCGTAGACGGTGCGCTCGCGGGTCAGGCCCGCACGTCGGTGGTCGACCCGCTGGGGCGTGTACTGCTCGACGGTCGTTCCCGAGAGCTCCTCGAGTGCGGTCTCGAACGCGTCCTCGGCGACGGGATCGGCGAACTCGACGTCGGCGCGGTACCGTTTGCTCGCGTCGTGTTCTTTCACCCGTTCGACCATCTCGTAGGTCGCGAGTCGCAGCCCCTCGACCGCCACCGCGCCGTCGGCCGCGTCGTTGATCGTCGCTTCGAGCTCGGCGGGATCGGGGTCGCGACGCTTCGGCCGCTTGACCTCGAGGACGAACGGCCGACCCTCCTCGAGCATCCGGGCGTCGACGTCCTCCCGGCCCGCGCCGTGGAAGGTTCCCTCCTCGCCGTCCATCGCCGCGACGACGTGGGGACGGACGACCTGCTCGACGCTGGTGTCGTACATGTAGCCCGAGCCGCCACAGTAGTCACAGGGCTCCTCGCCGTCGTCGCCGAGCTGGACGCCGCTGCCGCCACACTCCCGGCAGGGCCACTCCGTCTGGGGGATGTCCCGCTCGAGCTTGCGGTAGCGACCGTAGACGAACGCGGGGTTGATCTGGACGTCGACCGCGTGGCTCGTGACCGTTTCGTCGGCGGCGAACTCGAGAGGGTCGAACGCCTCGAGGTCGACGACCGCGAGGACGTCCGGGCGATCGAAGTCGACCTCGGCGCCCGTTTTCGAGCCGACCCGGCGACCGACCTCGCGGTTCATCTCGCGTTTGAGCGACTCGCCGACGTCGGGCTCGAGACTCGCGTCCTCACGGAGGAGCCGATCGTTCTCCTCGACGAGCGGGGGGACGCGGGTGCCGACCTGGTAGGTGGCGAAGTCGACGCCCTCGAGCTCGTCAACGATCGTCTCGGCGATCGCGTCGAACGCGGCACAGTACCCCTCGCAGACCCAGCAGGCGTCGGGGTCGACGGGTTCGAAGTCGGTATCGTCCTCGATCGCAATCGTCGTCCGCAGTGCCCGCCCTCGCTCGGCGTTGGTCAGCCCGAAGCTCCGCTCGGCGAACGGACGGCCGAGACAGGAGTCACAGACCGATCCCGTCGAGAGCAGCGCGCGGGCGTCCTCGGTACTCATATGCGTCCACTCGGGAGGCCGCGGGTAACACGTTTTCCATTCGACGAATCGGAACGGATCACCGCGCCGGACCGTCCCACGAGGTTCAAATACGCTCGGTACGACCCGTCAGTATGGACCAGTATCGACCGAGCCGCCGCGGCGTCCTCGCGGCCGCGGGCGCCGGAATCGCCGGACTGGTCGCCGGCTGCGCCGAACCGCGAACCGAGAGCTCGATCGAGGGCGGCTCCGCCCACGAGATCGACCGCGAGAACCGCGCGGACGGATCGACCTACACCGACGTCTACGAGGGACTTATCGACTCGGTAACGCAGATTCGCGTCCTCGGGATCGAGAACCCCTACACCGAGGAGGAGGGCCAGGGACAGGGATCGGGGTTCGTCGTCGACGACGACTACATCGTCACCAACGAACACGTCGTCGCCGGCGGAACGGAGATCGATCTCCAGTACATCAACGGCGACTGGTCGGGCACCCGACTGCTGGGAAGCGACCGGATCAGCGACCTCGCCGTCCTCGAGGCCGACCACGTTCCCGAGGACGCAACCCCGCTCGGTCTCTCCGAGACCCGTCCCGTCGTCGGACAGGAAGTCCTCGCGATCGGCAACCCCTACGGGCTCGAGGGGTCGATGTCCGCTGGGATCGTCAGCGGCGTCGATCGGACGGTGCCGGCACCCCACGGCGAGTTTACCTTCCCGAACGTCGTCCAGACCGACGCGGCTGTCAACCCCGGAAACAGCGGCGGCCCGCTGGTCGATCTCGACGGGAACGTCGTCGGGGTCGTCAACGCCGGCGGCGGGGACAACATCGGATTCGCGATCTCGGCCGCCCTTTCCAGACGGGTCGTTCCTGCACTCATCGAGGACGGCGAATACGAGCATCCGTTCCTCGGAATCGCGCTCGCGACCGTCGATCGTTTCGTCGCCGAGGAGAACGACCTCGAGGAGGCGGCGGGCGTGATCGTCACCGAGACGATCCAGGAACCCGCGCTCGGCGCTCTCGAAGCCGCCGACGGGACGGTTGAACGGGGCGGAGAGCCCGTTCCGGTCGGCGGTGACGTCATCCGCTCGATCGACGAGGAGCCGATCCCGGACCGCCATGCGCTCTCGACGTACCTCGCACTCGAGACCAGTCCCGGTGAGACCGTCAGCGTCGAACTGCTCCGCGACGGCGAACCCCGGACGGTCGACCTGACGCTCGGATCGCGCCCGCAGCCGAACTGATCGGTGCCGCCACGGACCGTTCTTCGCTGCGAACGGAGCTCTCAGTGCCGGACGTATCGGATAACTGCTCCATACCTGTATTTGATAGGTACGTTCTTTTACAAGTGATTAAACGGACCGAAAGAGGTCTGAGGCCCACGCTACCGCTTCGGACCGAACGGTTAAATCCTCGATAACAATGGTGGGATCCGCAGTAGACGATACCGGCGCGACGGCCGCCTGTTCACCATGACTGACAACACACACGACGTCGATACCAGCCAGTCCGCTCTCGAGGACGCCAGCATCGAACTCGACAGCGTCACGATCCAGCACAGCGACGCTCCCAACGAGTGTGCGATGTTCCCCCGGGACGCGAGCGATATCGAACTGATGACGAACTGGATCGCCGCTCACGACGACGGGTTCGTCAGGCTCGAGTCGATGCGATAACCCATGTACGCCTGGAGTACCGTCACCGCGATCGGGTTCTGGATCGGGACCCTCCTCCCGATCGTCTACCTGCCGGTGTTTATCACCGGCATCGATTCGGTGCAAGCGCTGTCGCTACTGTTCGGTCTGCTGGTCGTTCACGCGCTCGCGCTGATCGTCGGTCACGGGTACGACGGATCCCGGATCCGGTGACGTCCGTCGGTCCCCGTAACGGTTACTCGGAGGGGCGCCAGACCTGCGCCTGTGGCGTCCCGCACTCGTCGCAGATCGCGGCGGCGTTGTCCTTGTACTCGCCGCGTTCGAGTTCGCCGTCCGAGCAGACCGGACACGGACGTCCCGCCAAGATCGCGAGCAGCTGCCGCTGATTCCCGACGCCTGACTGCGGTTTCGACATACTACCCATCACTGCCGCCTGTCGGAGGTGTAACAGTTCGCCCTGAGCATGCAACGTCCTGTTGCGAGCGAGGATGAGTTCGTCCCGTTCGGTGGTCGGAATCGCCGTCCCTATGACTTCGGCCCGCGTCGATCCGGTATGCGCCAGTTCGTACTCATCGGTCACGAGATTCCGACCGACCCTTCCTTTTCCCTCGACGACCTCGCGGGCGGGGCCGGACGACTCGACGCGCTCTGTCGCTCGATCACCGCGGCGTTTGTCACCTCTCATGGTATCCGCGAGGACGTCCGGGTTCATCTCGTCGCACGCGACGAGTTCACGATCAGCTTCGACGGGAGTGAGCTCAGGCGGCTCAACCCCGACGAGCGGAGCACGGCCGCGCTCGTCCGGAAGGCCCTCGAACACCGCGAGGAAGCGATCGGCGCGATGCCGGCCGAACCCAGCCCCGGCGTCGAGCTCTACCGCCGCGGGTTCGAGGCGACCCTCGAGGACGTCGCCGACGACGGAGCCGTCGTCCAGCTCCACGAGGACAGCGACCCGGTCACCGACGCCGACCCGCTCGAGGATCCGATCTTCGTCCTCTCGGATCATCTGGACTTTACGCCCGAGGAAGCCGAGTTGCTGGAGTCCGCAGCCGACCGACGGCTTCGGCTCGGACCCGAGCTCCTTCACGCCGACCAGGCGGTCACCGTCGCTCACCACTGGCTCGACACCGACGGCTACGAGCGGTTTTAGGTGGGTGTTAGCCGACGGTTGCGAACGTATCCCAGGACTTCGGAAGTTGATAACCGGTCCGAGCGGGAGCGATCGAGAGACGGGACCGAACGTGGCCTCGGGACCAGCATACAGCCGATCCGAGGCTCGCTTTCGGAAGCGTTAAACGAACGGCCATCCACAATCCAGTTGCGGGCCGGTGGGGTAGCTTGGTATCCTTCGGCCTTCGGGTGGCCGTAACCGCGATTCGAATTCGCGCCGGCCCACTTTTCCCCACGTTCGTCCTCGATAGCGACGGCCTTCGGGTGGCCGTAACCACGTTCTCACGAGCGAAGTGAGCGAGAGCAAGCGGGATGGGCGAAGCGAGTCCTCCGTGGGAGGAGGAATACAGCGCATGGGTTTGTCGGTTCGGTCCCGAGGTAAGGACGAGTCACGGCGGCCGCAAGCGAGGACGTGCCGTCCTCGTGGGGCGAGTCGTCGAGAGCGGTCGAAACCCAAACCGTTACTGGACTCGGACCCCTCGGACGGACGATGACCGACGCATTCGACGATGTCGTCTCGGCCGACAACGTCGCGACACGACGCGACGAGGTCGCCGCCAGCGTTCGCGCCCACGCCGGTGAGATGGCCCGTCAGCTGGCCGTCATCCAGGGCGGAGACTACGGCCAGCGAACCTTCGAGACTGCCGACGGGGAGTGGACGCTGAAGTACGAGGCCGGCGACGTCCAGTATCTCCGGTTCGAGCCGGGTTCGGGCTCGGAGATCTACGCCGTCTCGAGCAAGCAGCCGCCCGAGCCGGAGGCGCTCGAGCGAGCGCTTGCGGATTACGACGCGTTCGTCGAGACGTTCAACGAGTACGTCGAGTCGTTCGACGGGCTGTTCGACGACGCGGCCACGTCGTTCCCGCCGGTCGCGAGCGCGGCGGAGCTGGCTGCCGAGCGTGATCGCATCCTCGAGCGGATCCGGGAGGCCGCGACCGCGATGGCCCAGGAGCTCCACCGCTACGACGGCGAGTACGGCACCTACCGGACGACCGTCTCGGGCACCCGCTGGGAGCTGAAGTGGGACGGCGACGCGGTCTCTTACCTGCGGGTCGGCGGCTCGGACGGCACCTACCTGCTCTCGCAGTACGGCCCCGCGCCGGCGCCGGAGGTCCGTCGGCTCGTCGACGACGTCGGCGCCTTCGTCGAATCCTTCAACGAGGACGTCGCCGACCTCGAGGCCGACCTCTCCCGCGTCGCCTTCGAAACGACGCCGTAGGGTGTGCCTACGACGGACGCGACGGGCTGTAAGCTCCCCGTTCCGTCCTCGTCGGTGCGAGTCCCGACGAGCCCGCGGCTTCGGCGTCGGCCCTCCGATCGCGGACCGTCGCGGTCGCGTCGCTCGAGGACCGTCGTTTCCGGAAGCACCACAGGCTGGGCGGGGTCAGACGTCGACGTACTGGTCGACCCACTCCTGGCGCCGCTGGAGTTCGCGACGCCCGTTCGGCGTCAGAGCGTAGTAGTTCGTCCGACGGTCGAGCTGGCCCTTCTCGATGAGCTCTTTCTCGACGAGCGCGTCGAGGTTCGGGTACAGCCGACCGTGGGTGACGGGCTGGTCGATGTACTCGTTGATGTCGTCGAGAATCTCCTGTCCCGACGGTCGATCCTTCCCTGCGATGACGTACAGCAGGTCGCGCTGGAAGCCGGTGAGTTCGTCCATGGGGGTTCCTCTGAGTGGGGACGTTCACCCATTCGTGGCTTTGTTATACACTGAACAGCCGCGAGACTGTAGCCGTTAAGCGACGGATACATCCACCACTCGAGCCCGCGAGGACGCTCGCCCGGCGTCGGAACGAATCGCGCACGGTCGGGGAAGACACCCGGTTCGGGGAGCTCGTCTAGTCGCGTTGCGGGGTGTTTTTGATGCGGACGATCCTACGCCGAGGTATGTCGACCGATCCGCTCGCCTGGGAGACCCTCGAGGACCGAACATCGTACTCCTGTCCGGGATTCGACGTGATCACCGAGACCGTTCGGCTTCCGGACGGGACCGAAACCGAGTTCGACTACCTCTCGGAGCCCGCGAGTGTCTGCGTCCTCCCCTTTACGCCCGATGGCGACGTCGTCTGCATCGAGGAGTGGCGCCAGGCGGTCTCGCGGGTTAGTCGCGGCGTTCCCGTCGGGAGCACCGAACCGGACGACGACGACCTTGAGACTGCGGCCCGGCGCGAGCTCGCCGAGGAAACCGGTCACGAGGCCGACCGCATCGAGCCACTCGTGACGGTCGAACCGGCAAACGGGCTCGCGGACTCGGTTATGCACTTTTTCGTCGCCGACGGCTGCCAGCCGACGGCCGAGCAGCGACTCGATCACAACGAGAGCATTCGGGTCGCTCCGACGAGCTTCGCGGAGCTCACGGAGGCTGTCCGGGAGGGCGAGATCCGCGACGGTCGAACGGTCCTGGCGCTGTCGTACTACCGCTTGTTCGAGGACGGGCAGTAGCAGTTCCAGCCTCGACAAAAAAGTGACCGACCGGTCTCTCGCGCCGTTCAGGCGATAATCGAGAGCTCCTCGTCGTCGCCGTCGTTCTCGTCGTCCACGTCGTTATCCTCCTCGGGCTCGTCGTCGATCTCCTCGTCGAGGGCCTCCTCGAGTTCGTCCATATCGAGGGTGATCGTCTCGGCGGTCGAGTCACCGACCGTGAGCACCGACGCGGAAGCCTGCGTGACGACTTCGTCCGCGGCCTCGTCGTTCTCTTCATCATCGTCGTTGGCGATTTCGTCGTCCTCGTCGTTAGCGACCCCGTCGTTCTCCTCTTCGTCGTCAGCAATGTCGTCGTCTTCTTCCTCGACGTCCTCGAGGGATTCGATGGTCATCGAGTCGAACGTGATCTCGTCGACGTCGAACTGCTCGATGGTTAGCTGCTCGATCTCCTGTGTCTCGACCTCGTCGTCCTCGTCATCGACTACCTCGTCATCGTCGTCGTTAGCGACGTCGTTCTCTTCGTCGTCAGCGACATCGTTCTCGTCATCGGCGATGTCGTCGTTCTCGTCGTCAGCGACATCGTTCTCTTCGTCCTCGTCATCGTCGTCGAAGATACCCTCGAACCAGTCGCCGATCTGGTCGATAATGCCATCGTCCTCGACGGTCAGCTCGTCGATGTTCATCTCCTCGACGTCCATCGTCTCGATGGTGAGGTCCTCGACGACGAGTTCGTCAGCTTCCTCGTCGATCAGGTCGACGTCCTCGTCGTCAGCGACGTCGTTCTCTTCGTCGTCAGCGACATCGTTCTCTTCGTCGTCAGCGACATCGTTCTCGTCATCAGCGACGTCGTTGTCCTCGTCATCGGCAACGTCGTTCTCTTCGTCATCCATCATCTCATCGTCGTCGTTCATCTCGTCGTCAGCGACGTCGTTCTCCTCGTCGTCGGCGACATCGTTCATTTCGTCCTCTTCGAGTTCGAGGTCTTCCATCGTCACGTCCTCGAGTTCGAGCGACTCGATCTCGACGTCGGTAAGCATGAGTTCCTCACCAACGTCATTGTCCTCGTTAGCGATATCGTTCTCCTCGTCGTCGACGACGTCATTCTCTGCATCGTCGGCAACGTCGTTTTCTTCGTCGTCAGCGACGTCATTTTCCTCCTCCTCGACGTCGTTCTCCTCATCGTCGTCGAGTTCCGCCTCGAGTTCCTCTTCGTCGACGTTGAACTGTTCGACGTTGAGTTCCTCGATCGTCGCGTCCTCGACGGTAACGCTATCGAGGTCGAGTGTCTCGACCTGTACGTTCTCGAGTGTTACGCTCGTGTCTCCGGCGTCGCTCGTGCTTACGGACGCTCCGGCGAGGCTAGCTCCTCCCGAAAGAGCGACCATGAGTACGACGAACACCACGCCAAATTGCTGCAGTCGTGGGACCATGCACCTCGGCCTACAGCCAGACCGAGACTAAAGCGAGGGGACTGTTACATCATTATTTTCGGGAAAATATCGATTAGTGCCGGCGACGGACGGCCGGGCTGTGAGAGAAGAAAGTTAGTGGAAATCAGCCACTTTGTGGAGCAGAATCCTTGTTGTGCTTGCGATTGCTGCAATATTATTTCAGAGCAATGTGAACGAGAGCTTACCAGGATATTCGATCGGCGAAAAACGAACGACAGGTTCGATCGAGGACTCGATCGAACCGCGAACGGCGATCCGCGCTTGGGGCCGTCCCGATTAGCTCAGGATCGACGGCAGTCCGTCGTCGTTCTCGTCATCGTCGTTGAGCAGGCCATCGTCTTCATCTTCGTCCTCGTCGTCATCTAGCAGGTCGTCGTCATCCTCGTCGACATCATTTTCTTCAACGTCGTCGAGTTCGTCGGCGTCGGCGAGTGTGAGCGACTCGACGGTCGCGTCACCGATCTCGATCATCGACGCGGAGGCCTGCGAGATGGTCTCCTCGTCGTCAGCGACGTCGTTCTCCTCGTCATCGGCGACATCGTTCTCCTCGTCGTCAGCGACGTCGTTCTCCTCGTCGTTGGCAACGTCGTTCTCGTCGGCTTCTTCGACCGACTCGACGGTCATCGAGTCGACGTCGATCTCGTCGACGTCGAACTGCTCGATGGTGAGTGACTGCATCTCCTGGACGTCGTTGTTCTCGTCGTCGGCGACGTCGTTCTCCTCATCGTCGGTAACGTCGTTGTTCTCGTCGTCAGCGACATCGTTCTCGTCATCGGCGACATCGTTCTCTTCGTCGTCATCCACCATCTCGTCGTCAGTTTCCTCGTCGTCAGCGACGTCGTTCTCCTCGACGGTCAGATCGTCGACGGTCAGCTGTTCGACGTCCATCGATTCGATGGTGAGCTCTTCGATGGTGAGCTCGTCAGCGTCCTCGTCGAACACGTTCGTTTCGTCGTTCTCGTCATCGGCCATCATCTCGTCGTCAGTTTCCTCATCGTCAGCGACGTCGTTCTCCTCGTCATCCATCATCTCGTCATCATCCATCATCTCATCGTCGTCGTTCATCATCTCGTCGTCAGTTTCCTCGTCATCGGCGACGTCGTTCTCAGCGTCCTCCTCGAAGTCCTCCATCGTCACGTCCTCGAGTTCGAGCTGGTCGAGCTCGATATCGGTGATGGTGACCTCGTCGGCCTCCTCGTCGTCAGCGACGTCGTTCTCCTCGTCATCGGCGACATCGTTCTCCTCGTCATCGGCGACGTCGTTCTCCTCGTCGTCCGCTTCATCGGCGTCGTTCTCCGCATCGATAGCGTCCTGGAGTTCCTGGACGTCAGCGTCGAACTCCTCGACGTTTAGCTCCTCGATAGTCGCGTCCTCGACGGTAACGCTATCGAGTTCGAGTGTCTCGACCTGTACGTTCTCGAGTGTTGCGCTCGTGTCTCCGGCGTTGTCGGTCGCGCTCGTGGACGCTCCGGCGAGGGCAGGACCCCCCGAGAGAGCGACCATGAGTACGACGAATACCACGCCGAGTTGCTGCGGTCGTGAAACCATGCGTAACGGGGTACACCCAACCCGAGAGTAAAACGAGACGACTGTTACGCCATTATCGTCGAGAAAAGACTACTTAGAACCGTGCAACCGTCCCTAATCTCTCGTTCATCGTATCGCCTTCCGTGACCGTAATCGATACCGCCACTATCACGGATCGAGCACCGTCGACTACAAGGACGCCCGATCGCGGAACGGAACGTTTACCGACGCCCTCGCCAACAGTCGGTCGATGCGCGAGTGCTTCGAACTCCGGGACGTCGACGCCGGCGGCCGAATCGGCGAACTCACCGTCCCGCGTGCCGACGTGACCGTCGAAACGCCGGCGCTGCTGCCGGTGATCAACCCGAATCTGGACACGATCAGTCCCCGCCGGCTCGCCGAGGAGTTCGGCGCCGAGATCCTCATCACCAACTCGTATATCATCTACGGCACCGACGACGTCCGCGAGGCCGCCCTCGAGGACGGCCTCCACGACGTCCTCGATTTCCCAGGCGCGATCATGACCGACTCCGGCTCCTTCCAGCTCGCGGAGTACGGCGAGATCGACGTCACGACCGAGGAGATCCTCGAGTTCCAGCACGCGATCGGATCCGACATCGGGACGCCCGTTGACATCCCGACGCCACCGGACGTTTCCCGCGAGCAGGCCGAAGACGAGCTCGCGACCACCCAGGAACGCCTCGAGATCGCTGCGGACGTCGACACCGGCGAGATGCTGGTCAACGCGCCCGTCCAGGGCTCGACCTACCCCGATCTCCGGGAGGACGCGGGTCGCCACGCGGCCGAGACCGACCTCGACGTCTTCCCCGTGGGTGCGGTCGTGCCGCTGATGAACGACTACCGCTACGACGACATGATCGACGCTGTCGCGGGCGCCAAACGCGGTCTGGGCGCCGACGCGCCCGTTCACCTCTTCGGCGCCGGCCACCCCATGATGTTCGCGCTCGCGGTCGCGATGGGGTGTGATCTGTTCGACTCGGCCGCCTACGCACTGTACGCCCGAGACGACCGCTACCTGACGGTTCGCGGAACGCGCCACCTCGATGATCTCGACTACATGCCGTGCTCGTGTCCGGTCTGTGTCAGTCACTCGCCCGACGAGTTACGAGCGCTGCCCGACCGGGAGCGCGAGGAGGAGCTGGCCGCCCACAACCTCCACGTCACGTTCGAGGAGATTCGCCGCATCAAGCAGGCGATCCGCGCGGGCAACCTCCTCGAGCTGGTCGAGCAACGCGCCCGCGCCCACCCGACGATGCTCGACGGCTACCGGGCGCTGCTCGATCACGCCGACCAGCTCGAGCGCTCCGACCCGGTCTCGAAGGGCGCGTTCTTCTATACGTCCCACGAGAGCGCTCGCCGACCCGAAGTGCGTCGCCACCACCGGCGTCTCGAGCGGCTCGCGGTTCCCGACGCGCTCTTTCTCACCGAAGGGAGCACCGACGGCGGCGACGCGTACGACGACACCTGGCGGGTTCAGCCGCCGTTCGGACCCTTCCCCCGCGAGCTCTCGAAGAGCTACCCGCTGACCGCCGAGGTTCCCGACCGAACCGACCGCGGCGCGCTCGCGGCCGCGGCCGACGGCGTGGCCCGCCTCGTCGAGGACAACCCCGACACCGAGTTCGCGCTGGGCCACCGCGGGTGGCCAGCGGACGTCCTCGCCCGCGTTCCGGACCGCGTCGAACGGGTCGGTCTGTCGAGCGACGCGGAGTAGTACCTCCGTTTCCGATCCCGTTTGCGGTTTTGTTTACGTCCGAAAGGAACGTCGAGGCGACCGTGACTGCGGTCCTATCTCTCGAGTTCCTCGTCGATCGAGAGCCACCAGAGGTACCCCTCGCCGACGACCTCGTGACCTTCGAGCCGTCCGTCCTCGACCAGCGACTCGAGACGCTCGAGCAGCACTTTCGGAGGAACGTCGAACTCCCCGGCGAGATAGGTCGTGTTCACGACGGGTTTCGGCGCGGTGCGGATCGCCTCGACGATTCGGTCGTCGTCGATCGAGTCGACGCCGTCCCCCGGCTCGTCGCTTGACGGTGGCGACATACGGGCGGTACGGGTTCGGTCGAATTGAATCTGCGGGGGCACCCGGTGGCGATCGGACCGCACGGTACGGGTTTTTCTCCGTCGCCGGCGTACCGAGGGTATGCTTCGGCCACTGTTGCTCGTGTTCGCCGCGATCGAGATCCTCGTTCCCGCCCGACTCGTCGCCTGGGGCGAACGACGAGCCTTCGAGGATCCAAACGCCGGTCGACTGCGGCCGTGGACGCTCCCGCTGGCGCGACTCGAGGGCGTCGCCGCAATCTGGCTGGTCCGAAACTGGGGGGCCACCTGGTCCGGACTCAAACCGCTGTTCGGCGTCCTCGGGCTGCCGGCCGCCTTGCAGCCCCGGGCGTTTCTGGAGGTCGCGCTCGAGGCGGCATACGAGAACCCCGACGCGATCGAGCCGAAGCCGTGGGTCGTTCCCGCCACGCGCGTCCTTGGGTGCCTCTCCCTCGCGGTCGCGCTGTGGCCCGGACGGTCGGGATCGATGTCGGACGCTCGGACCGAGCGCCCGTAGCCGACGGCTATCGACAGCCTCTTTCGCGCTCCGGCGCGAGATGCGGTATGACCGACTACTTCGAAGTACACGCACGCGACGGGGCCGCGCGCGTGGGCGAGCTCCGCCTCGAGGACTCGCTGACGACACCCGCGCTCGTCGACGACGTCCTCGAGGACGCGGGCTCGCTGTGGAGCGCCGACCGTGCGGTACCGGAAGGTGACGACTCGCAGCTCACCGTACTCCCCCACCGCGGTTTCCCGGGCGGGACCGCCGAGGAGGTCAGGGAGTCGTTCGCCGTCGAGTATCCCGACGTGGACTACCCGAGCGTCGCCGTGATCTCGAGCGAGGACGCGGCCGACGAGGGGACCGACGCCTACGCCGTCTCGGACGTCCAGTCGATCACGGGCCACGGCGCGGCGCTGGTCGAGGCGACCGTCGACGTCCGCGAGGGGGTACCGACCGACACCGCCGTCTACTTCTCTGGCGTCGCAACACCCCGGAATGTCGCCGTGTTAGCCTACGCCGGCGTCGATCTCTTCGACAAGACCGCAGCCGTCGTGCGGGGAACCCAGGGGCGATACCTGACGACCGACGAGGCGTACTTCCTGGAGGACCTGGAAGAGCTGCCCTGCTCCTGTCCAGCCTGCCAGCAACCCCGCGAGGAGTTCACCCGCGAGGACTGCGTCGTACACAACGTCAACGCCTTGGAGGCGGAGCTGGGGATCGTCCGTCGGCGGATCCGCGACGGCCGACTGCGCGACTACGTCGAGGGGCAGGCCCGCCAGGACCAGTGGCTCACCGCCGCCGTGCGCGAGCTCGACTCGCAGTGGGGCTACCTCGAGGAGCGGACGCCGATCCTGCGGGACGCACAGATCGACGCCGCGACCGAGGACACCCTCCGCCGGGTCGAGATCCAGCGCTACGCCGACCGCGTGACGACCCGGTACCGCAACCGCTTCGACAACCCGCTCGTGCTGGTGCCCTGTTCGGCGGCGAAACCCTACAGCGAGTCTCAGAGCCACCGCCAGTTCCACGACGCGATCCAGTGGCGCGCCCACCTGGTCTCGATGACCAGCCCGATCGGGGTCGTCCCCCAGGAACTCGAGACGACCTACCCCGCCCAGCACTACGACACCGTCGTCACGGGTCGCTGGTCCGAGGACGAAAAGCGGTTCGTGAGCGCCGTCCTCGAGCGCTATCTCGAGCGTAACGACTACCCGTCCATCATCGCCCACGTCCCCGACGAGGGCTACCGCGACATCGTCGAGCGCGTCGAGGACGAACTCGACCTCGAGGTGACCTACACCGTCGAGGAGCACCCGACCGACACCGAGTCGCTGGCGAACCTCCAGCGGGCGCTGTCGGGCGAGCTGAAGTACTCGAAGCGCGAGCGCGAGCACAACACCGTCCGCGCGATCGCGGACTACCTGCTGGGCGACGGCGCGGGCGACGAGCTCTTCGAGGACATTCAGACCACGAGCCGCTACCCGAAGATCCAGGTTCGGGACCGCGAGGACACCCAGTTGGCGACGATGGTCCCCCAGTACGGCACCCTCTCCTTTACCCTCGAGGGCGCGAAGCGGTGGGTCGACAGCGACGCCCCGACGAAGCGCGTCGAGATCGACGGCTTCGTCCCCCACGGCAGCGTCCTCGCGCCGGGGATCGTCGACGCCGACGAGGAGATCCGCGTCGGCGACGAGGTCGTCGTCGAGGGGCCGAAGGCCTTCGGCGTTGGCCGCGCCGAGATGTTCGGCCGCGAGATGGCCGAGAGTACGCGGGGGATCGCCTGCGAGATCCGCCACGTCGAAGAGAAGTGACCGTCGAGTAGCGGTTCGACGGTCGTTCGCTCACGGAGAAGCCGATTGCTCGTGGGCAGGTACGTTGGGTCGATCCCGCTATACGAAAGAAATCGTCTCGATTGTGGGTTCGTCAGCCGCTCGAGGACTCACCGCGCGGTGTTCCGACGCTTGCAGCCAGCTCGCCGTCGACGTAGCGGCGCTGTTCCCCGCCGATCGCGTTGCAAAGCACCGTATGCCCCATCGTGGAGACGGCGTGATCGGCCATGCCGAACTGGTGGAGATACTCCTGGTTCGCCGGAGGCAGGATCGAGGCGATGACGTAAATCGTGCAGTCGCCGACGGTCAGCGTCCCGAGTCCGACTCCGGAGAGTTCGTCGTCTTCCGCCTCGTCTCCGAAGGTTCCGACGATGTGACCACCGGCAGCCTCGAAGGCGTCCTCGTCGACCGCGTACACGGGCTGGTCGTCCTCGTCGGGTGTGTATCCGACCTGCGGTGCCTTCCAGAGTTCGTGTTGGATCTCTCGTACCCCGTCGAGAAGCGGGTGATCGAGATCACGATCGTAGACGTTGACGAAGTCCAGACCGAACGAGTCGATGGCACCGTCGCCGATCTCCGCGGCGTCTCCGATCTCGAGTGCCCCTAGCAAGCGTACACCGGCGTCCGTGAGTACGAGGTCGCCGCCCGCCTCGACGAACGATTCGATAGCACGGACGTACGACGGATCGTCACAGGCCATCTCCCCGGACACGACCAGTGTATCGTACTGACGGTGTTTCCTGTCGACGAGGCCGCTGGTACGTACGTCATCGACCGACAGCCCGTTCACGTCGGCGTCCTCGACGAATTCATCGAGTTCGGCGAAGAACTCCATCGGGTTGGCCGAGTACTCGCGCTGATAGAATCCCATGATCTCTTCGGGGTCGAGATGGCCGTCGTCGCTGTCGATGATGACGACTTCGACGGTGATCTCTCCGTCACCGTCGAATTTGATCACCCACGTCCCCTCCGGGGGGTCGGAGATGTAGAACTCGGTGTTGCCGCTGTGACAACACTCCGAGTGACCCAGCTCGCCGACGTCGAGCTTGCGGACCACTTCTCCGTTCGGGTTCACGATTTCCACGACACCCGCCGCGTCGTCGTCGGGCTCTACGTGTACCGACAGACACCGCGTCTGTGGATGTACGGTTTCTTCGAGGCGACCGTCGAAACCCGGCAGGACTTCTGCCTGCTCCCGCGTGATTTCGACCGGCGTTTCGTGACCGGGGCCCTCCTCGTGATCCGGGCTCTCGTCGGTGTGTGTGAGGTCCGCCGACGACCGCGTGAGTTCGTCGGAATCCACGTAGGCGACGTCCCGACCCCCGGTGTGGACCGTCGCGTCGACATCTGCCGCAGTCAACTCGGCGAAGACCTCCATCTGGATACGGTACGCCGTCTCCAGGTGGCGGTGCATGTACGGGTACCACTCCTCGCCGCCGCCGGCGAAAACCATCTCCGGGACGACGGCGACGGCGTCGAGTCCACCGTCCTCGAGTGGTTGGCCGGCCCAGTCGAGCAATCCACCGGAGATGTTGTACCCCAGCGTGTCGTCGACGGTGCCGTAGTCGAACAGGTCCTGCAGCTCCTGGTCCGGCTCGTCGAACCAGTCTTCGAGCGCGCGCTCGACGTCAGCTTCGAATCCCTCGAATCCCAGTTCGGCCTCCATCCGCTCGCCGACCCGAACGTTGCTCTCCTCGAGGAGGTGAACGCCGCGGTGATCCCGCTGGGCGTTGGCTTCGAGATTCCAGACGAAGTCGAACTCCTCTCGCGTCCCCATCTGATGGTAGTCGACGAGATACCGGACGTTCTCGTACTGACGGAGGAACTCGACGGTCGCGATCGCGTCGGGAACGATATCGTAGTACTCCTCCGGTGCGTCCTCGGGTTCACCGGGGTAGTTGTTCGGATCGATCCAGCCGATCGTGGGATACTGACGGTTCGTGTCGTTGCTCGAGGCGTTGCCCCGGGTGAACTCGAGATACTCCGGATCGACCAGTTCTGGAAGCCGGCTGAAGTAGCCGTCCGGATTGACGAACAGGAACAGGATCGCGATGTCGTCGAGCAGCTCCGCCTGATCGGCCTCACCGGTCACGAGGTCCTCGATGTATCGCGTCCCGGTTTCCTCACCCGCTCGCTCGCGTCCGTGGATGTTGACCTCGTAGATCGCTTTTTCCTTCTGCTCGAACACGTCTCGATCCTGGACGTTGTTGGTTACCTCCGCGATAAACACGTCTTTCGGGTCGGTTTCGTCGCCGGTGCGGACGTTCTCCCAGCCGGGACTCTGCCCGACTTCGCGGAGGTTGATCCGATCCGGATACCGCTCCTGGAGATACGAGAGGCCCGCGTACGACTCCGCGTTGTTCATGTAATCGCGTGCGTTCTCGACGGCCGGGAACACCCGGTCGCTGTAGGTGTCGTCTTCGGGCCAATCGTCGAGTTTCCAGAACGGATTGGCGCCGATCGAGTGATCGATGTGCTCGATGCTGTCCGGATCGACGACGCTCTCGAACACGGTTTCGAGTTCCTCGGCGGTGAGGTAGGCGTGTGCCGCGGGAGTCGGGTCCTCGCGAGTAACCGCCTTCGGCGGTGCGCTGTCCGTTTCGATGTTCCATCCGGGCTCACAGAACTCGCTCCCGAAGGCCGATACGGAAGCGACGTCGGTGAACTCGAGAACGAGATGGACTTCGTACTCCTGGGGGGTCGCATTGACGGCAAACTGCGCTTCGGCCGTCATGCTGTCGTGAGTGACATCGCCGGAAACGACGCTCGGGAGCGCGAGGGCAGCGCCGGTCGCCGCTGCGACGCTGAGGAACGTTCGGCGGTTTACGCCCCCGTCCTCGAACGCGTCCGATTCGAGTTCTCTGGCCTCTCGGTACGTGTACCGCTCCGGATCGTCGTGCGATTCTCCCCGCTCGTTCCGTGATTTTCGGCTGACCATGATTTATCACTCCCAGTATGCCTGCTATTGGCACACAAGAATTACACCCATTGAATACTATTTAATCACTGGTCGTTTGCACGGAATTTCTGGCGACGGAGCATTCAAGTAGCTATCGGGCGAAGAGATTATTTCGGATTACTGGACCAATCAGTAGAGCGGTGGCATCACTCCGCTCGGTGTTCCGTGTCCCGAGTCGGATTGTCGGGAGCGGGCGATCGGTTCTGACCGATAGTCGGCCGAGCTACTGCATCGCCTTGACCCAGCCCGGAACCGACGCCATCCCTTCCTTCTCCTCCCAACCGTGTTCGCGGAGGTAGCGCTCGAAGTCGGTAAACTCGAAGCCGAAGCGGTCCTCGAGCTCTTCGAGATCCGCGCCGTAACCGACCTCGTTGAACCACTCGCACATGACGGTGAACTCCTCGCCGAAGGAGTCGTAGGCGTCCTCGATCGGGACGTGGACGGGTTCGACGTCCCGCCCTGTCACGTCCGCGAGGACGTCGGCTGCCTCCGACAGGGTGAGTTCGTCGCCCGCAAGCTCGATCCGCTCACCCAGGAACGCCTCGGGGTTCGCGAGGACGGTCGCGGCAGCCCGACCGACGTCGCCGGTGTCGACCATCTGCAGGGCAACGCCCTCCTCGAGGGGGAGCGCGATCTGGCCGTCCTCGACGACGTCCTCGGCGAAGGCCTCGAAGTTCTGGAAGAAGAACACGGGTCCGAGGACGGTTATCGGAAGCTCGAGGTCCTGTGCGTACTGGTCGATCTCCTGGGCCGAATCGAAGTGGGGGACGCCGGTGTCCGCCCAGTGGCTGCCGACGCCGCTGAGGACGAAGTGCTCGACGCCGGCCTCGCTCGAGACGTCCGCGAGGTTCTTGCCCTGCTTTACCTGCGCGTCGTACCCCTGGGTCCAGAAGTTCGTGACGGCGAAGACGGCGTCGACCTCGGCGACGTGTGGTTCGAGGGACGCTTTGTCGTCCAGGTCGCCCTCGACCATCGTTACGCCCCGCTCGGAGAGTGTCTGGGCCGTCTCGCCCGAGTCGTCTCGCGTGAGCCCGCGGACGTCGAACTCGGTATCGCTCTCGAGGAGGTGCTTGACGACGGCACCGCCCTGGTTGCCCGTCGCGCCGGTGACGAGGACGCTGGTGGCCATCTCAGTTCACCTCGTGTCCGTCGGCGGCGGTCGTCGGGACGGTCTTCGCGGTGACGTCGGTTCGTGGTTGCATTACGTTACCTCGTTCGCTGCGTAACCATATACGCGTTTGGCGACGCCGGAGATACCACGTAACACCGGTGTTATCGGGCGCCTCGTGGCCAGGGCTGTCGCTACTCGAAATCGGACTCGACAAAAAGAACGCAAACGCGAAACCGGCGGGGTAGGGGGTCGGTTACGCGCCGTTTCGTTTACAGATCTCGAGGAAGTTCTCGAAGATCTGTTCGCCCTCCTCGGTGTGGGCGACCTCGGGGTGCCACTGGACGCCGTAGAGGTCCCGATCGGTGTCGCTCATCGCCTCGACGTCGCAGACGTCGCTGCGGGCGGTCAATTCGAACCCCTCAGGTAGGGTCGTGACCTCGTCGGCGTGGCTCGCCCAGACCCGCGTCTCGGGGTGAAGGCTTCCGGTGAGGGGGTCGTCCTCGTCGACGATCTCGACGTTCACGTCGGCGTAGCCGCCGTAGTCGCCGCCCCCGACCTCACCGCCCAGCTCCTCGGCGATCAGCTGCATCCCGAGACAGATCCCCAGGACGGGGACGTCCCGCTCGAGGTAGTCGGCCGAGCGACCGATTCGATCCATGTCGGGGCCACCCGAGAGGACGACGCCGTCGGCGTCGACCTCGGCAGGATCGGTGTCGTTATCGATCAGTTCGGCATCGACGCCGAGATCCCGAAGCGCCCGTTGTTCGAGGTGGGTGAACTGTCCGTGGTTGTCCACCACAGCGATTGTCGTCATTACGACGGTATAGCCAGCCGGTCGGTAAAAGCGGACCGGAACCGCGAGTGCGTCGGTACGTTTATGAACGTTTCCCAGGTTCGTACCGATATGGCAGTCGATACGAGCGGGTTCGATCACCCCGCCTGGCTCACCGCGGGCAGTACCGTCGTCGGATACCTCCTCATTCTCGCCGTACTGACAGCAGCGCTGTTCGTGGTGCCGTGGCTCGTCTTCGCAGCGTTGTAGTCGAAAAAACCGAGCGCGGACGAGCCGACCCAGCGACGAGACGCCTTACGCGAACGTCTTCGAGACTTCCTCGGTCTCGTCGGTTTCGGCCTGGACTTTCTCCCAGGCGCCATGGAAGTCTTCCATCCGGATCTCGGTACGGTCGTCGCGGATGGCGAACATTCCGGCCTCGGTACAGATCGCCTTGATGTCGGCACCGGAGGCCTCCTCGGCCTCGGCTGCCAGCTCCGAGAAGTCGACGTCGTCGGCGACGTTCATACCGCGAGTGTGGATATCGAAGATGATCTCGCGACCTTCCTGGTTTGGCTTTGGCACCTCGATGAGGCGATCGAACCGGCCCGGCCGGAGGATCGCGCGATCGAGCATGTCGAAGCGGTTGGTCGCGGCGATGATGCGGATCTCACCGCGGTCCTCGAAGCCGTCCATCTCGCTGAGCAGCTGCATCATCGTCCGCTGGACCTCGGCGTCGCCGGAGGTCTTCGACTCCGTTCGTTTTGCGGCGATGGCGTCGATCTCGTCGATGAAGATGACGGCGGGCTCGTGCTCTCGTGCGACCTTGAACAGGTCACGGACGAGCTTGGCGCCCTCGCCGATGAACTTGTGGACCAGCTCGGAGCCGGCCATCTTGATGAAGGTAGCGTCGGTCTGGTTGGCGACGGCCTTCGCGAGCATCGTCTTCCCGGTCCCCGGCGGACCGTACAGCAAGACGCCGCTCGGGGGTTCGATCCCGACGTCGTCGAACATGTCGGGCTTCTCGAGGGGCATCTCGACGGTTTCCCGGACTTCCTGCATCTGCTCTTCGAGGCCGCCGATGTCCTCGTAGCTGACGTCGGGACTTTCGGTAACCTCCATCACGCGGGCGCGGACGTCGGTCTCGTTCGAGAGGGTCTTGACGATCGACAGCGAGTTGTTGACCGCCACCCGGGCGTCGGGCTCGATCTCCTCGCGCATCTCCTCGGTGACCTCGGTCAGCGCCTCCTGGTTGTTTCCGTGCTGTTTGATGATGACGCCTTCGTCCGTCATCTCCTGGACCGTGGCGACAAACAGCGGGGACTGCTTGAGCTTCTTGTTCTCGTGGGTAAGCCGCTCGAGCTTCTGCTGGTACTTGTTGTTCTCGGCGTTCGCGTCGAGGAGTTTGTCGCGCATCTCCTCGTTTTGGGACTCGAGAATCTCTAACCGATCCTCGAGCGCCTGGATTTTCTCCTGTTGGGACGCCTCGTCCTCGTCGTAGGGGAGGTCGACGTCGTCCACAGTGTCGCTCATCACTCGTGAGTTGGGTGTTGGCTCATAAGAGGCTTCGGGTAACTACAGCCGGCTCGGAATATTACCATAGGGCATTGATCGAAACAGAAAATATTATCTGGCCGTATTCGAAATGGGTGTGTACGATGAGTTCTCTAGAGTCGCCACAGCCCGAAACCACGAACCGCGGATCGTGGGACGATGTCCGCGAGCTCCCGCCGAGTGCGAAACTCGTCGCGAAGGTCCTCGAGTACAACGACACCATGACCCAACAACAGATCGCCGACGAGACGCTACTTCCGTCGCGGACGGTCCGGTACGCACTCAACCGTCTCGACGACGAGAACGTCATCGACTCCCGATTCTCGTTCTCGGACGCCCGCAAACGTCTCTACAGCCTCGACATCGAGTCGTAGCGGACCGCCGCTCGTTCTCGAAGCGTCCTCGCCGTCGGCGCGGTCCACTCGTTCGGTCGGTACGCTTCACTTTCAGTTCGGTCGCGGAATCCATTTAGGGGGCGGTAGCCAACGTCCCGACAGATGACGCGGGTGATACACACGGGCGACACCCACATCGGGTACCAGCAGTACAACTCGCCCGAGCGACGACGGGACTTTCTGTCGGCCTTCCGGAGCGTGGCCGAGGACGCGATCGACGACGACGTGGATGCGGTGATCCACGCCGGCGACCTCTTTCACGACCGCCGGCCGAACCTGGTCGACCTCCAGGGGACTGTCGAGATCCTCCGGGACCTCGAGGAGGCCGACGTCCCCTTCCTCGCCGTCGTCGGCAACCACGAGGGGAAACGCGACGCACAGTGGCTCGACCTCTTTTCTGATCTCGGGCTCGCGATCCGGCTGGGTGCCGAGCCGTACATGCTCGACGACGTCGCGCTCTACGGCCTGGACTTCGTGCCCCGCTCCCGACGCGAGAATCTCGAGTACGAGTTCGATCCGGTTCCCGACGAGGCCGACCACGCCGCGCTCGTGAGCCACGGGCTCTTCGAGCCGTTCCCCCACGCCGACTGGGACACCGAACGCCTCCTAACGGAGGCGACCGTCGAGTTCGACGCCGTACTACTTGGGGACAACCATCACCCTGACACCGCCGAGCTGGAGGGAACGTGGGTCACGTACTGCGGCTCCACCGAGCGGGCGAGCGCAAGCGAACGCGAGGACCGTGGGTACAACCTCGTCGAGTTCGAGCCCGGTGAGGAGCCGGCGATCCGTCGCCGCGGGATCAAGGCGACCCGCGAGTTCGTCTTCGTCGACGTCGATCTCGCCGAGGGCGAGGGCGTCGACCGGGTGCAAGAGCGGGTTCACCAGCACGACCTCGAGGACGCGGTCGTCATCGTGACCGTCGAGGGCGAGGGGAGGCCGATCACGCCCGCAGCCGTCGAGGAGCTCGCGCTCGATCGCGGCGCGCTCGTCGCCCGCGTCAACGATCGCCGGGAGCTGCCCGACGAGGACGCCGACGTCTCGGTCAGTTTCGCGAATCCGGACGACGCGGTCCGCAAGCGCGTCCGCGAGCTGGGGCTCAGCGACGCCGCCCGCGAGCTCGACCGCACGGTTCGAAACGACGACCTCGCCGACGCGAACGTCCGCGAGCGCGTCGAGCGACGGGTGCGGGAGCTCCTCGAGGACGACGACACCGCGTTCGAACCCGCTCCCAACCGGGAGCCGGACGACGCCGACACGACGGCGGTCGCGGCTCGGGAGGGCGAGACCGACGCCGACCTCGAGGAGTCCGCGTCCGCAGCCGACGGCGACGCGGACGACGACGACGCGAGCGCGGGCAAGGACGACGCGACCGATCCGTCCCCCGCGGATTCCGAGGCCGGTTCCGAGTCGGGATCGACGCCGAGTGCCGACAGTGAGTACGCCTCGCTGGGTGATTTCGAATGAGGGTCGAGCGCGTCCGCCTACGGAACTTCAAGTGTTACGGCGAGGCCGAGCTCGACCTCGACCGGGGCGTGACGATCGTCCACGGCGTCAACGGCAGCGGAAAGTCGACGCTGCTCGAGGCCGTCTTCTTCGCGCTGTACGGCTCGAAAGCGCTGGACGAGCGCACGCTCGACGACGTGATCACGACCGGGGAAGAGGAGTGTGAGGTCGCGGTTCGCTTCACCCACGACGGTCGCGAGTACCGCGCCGAACGCCGGCTCAAGCTACGGGGCGACCGCGCGACGACGACCAAGTGCGTCCTCGAGACGCCGACCGAGACGATCGAGGGCGCCCGTGACGTCCGCACGGAGGTCACCCGCCTGCTGCGGATGGACGCCGAGGCGTTCGTCAACTGCGCGTACGTCCGCCAGGGCGAGGTAAACAAGCTGATCCACGCCTCGCCGGGCGAGCGCCAGGACATGATCGACGACCTCCTGCAGCTGGGCGCGCTCGAGGAGTACCGCGAGCGCGCCAGCGACGCCCGGCTCGGGGTCAAGTCGGTGCTCGACGGCCAGCGGGAAGTCCTCGAGGATCTCCATGGACAGATCGAGCGCAAGGAAGCCCAGGACCTCCACGAGCAGCTCAACGAGCTCGAGTCGCGCCACGCCGACGTCGTCTCGAAGATCGATCGCTTCGAGTCCCAGCGCGAGGATGCACGCGACAGCCTCGAGACGGCGACGGACGTCCTCGAGCGTCACGAGGAGACCCGCGAGGAGCTGGCCGAGCTCGCCGAAGAGATCGAGACGCTGCGCTCGAAGATCGACGACACCGAGCGAAAGCGCGAGGACGCCGGACAGCGACTGCGCGAGCGCCGCGAGCGCCGCGAGGAGCTGACCGACGAGCGCGACGAGCTGCTCGCCGAGACCGACCTCGGAACGGACGACGCCGGGGTCGTCGAGAACCGTATCGAGAGCCTCGAGGACCGCGACGAGGAGCTGCGCGACGAGCTCGAGGACGCCCGCGTCGCGATCACGGAGCGCAAGGGGGGCGTCGAGCGGCTCCGCGAGGAGGCCGACCAGCTCGACTCCCGTGCCGAGACGAAACGCGAGGAAGCCGACGAGCTCGACGCCGAGCTCGAGGACGCGGTCGAATCGATCGAACAACGGGAGGCGAAACTCGACGAGCTCGACGCGGAGATCGACGCCGCTCGCGACGCGTTCGACGACGCACCGATCGCGTTCGGCGAGGCCGAGAGCTCCCTCGAGGACCTCGAGGACGACCGCGAAGAGCTCGTCTCGACGCACAACGACGTCACCGCCGAGATCAGGTCCGTCGAGAACGCGATCGCGGAGGGCGAACGACTGCTCGAGGAGGGGAAGTGTCCCGAGTGTGGCCAGGACGTGACCGACTCGCCCCACGTCGACGTCCTCGACGAGAAACGCGACCGGCTCGCCGAGCTCGAGGAGCGCCGCGAGGAGCTGACCGACGAGCGTGCCGACCTCGAGGAGCGCATCGAGCGCACCGAGGCGCTCCGCGAGGCCGAACGGCGGGTCGATCGGCTCGAGGAGAACCGCGAGAACGTCGCCCAGCTGGTCGCGGAGAAGCGAGACGCACTCGAGGAGCGCCGCGAGCAGCGCGCGGCGCTCCGGGAAGAGGCCGACGAGCACGAGCGCGAGGCCGAGACGAAACGCGAGGAGGCCGCCCAGCTCGAGGACGAGCTCGCGGACGCACGGACCGAGCTCGGGGAGATAAACGCCGAGCGTGGCGATATCAAAGCGGAGCTCGAGACGCTCCGCCGCGTCTCCGAGATCGAAAGCGAGCGAAGCGAGCTCGAACGCGAGCTGGAGAACATTCGGGAGCGACGGGCCGACTGGGAGACGATGAACGAGGAGCGTCGCGACCAGCTCGCCTCGAAACGTGAGCGAAAGCGCGAGCTCGAAAGCGAGTTCGACGACGAGCGGATCGAGCAGGCCCGCAGCGAGAAACAAAATGCCGAGGACTACCTCGAGCGGGTCGACGAGAAGCTCGCGGAACTCGAGGACGATCGCGACGAACTCCAGGGCCGAATCGGTGGCGTCGAGGAGAAAATCGAGGAGCTCGAACGGCTCCGAGAGCGTCTCGAGGCCGTCGAAAAGCGTTGCGAGCGGCTCGGCTCGCTGTACGACGAGGCCGAAACCCTCCAGACGACCTACGGCGAGTTGCGCGCGGAGCTGCGCCAGCGAAACGTCGAGACCCTCGAACGGCTGCTCAACGAGACGTTCGATCTGGTCTACCAGAACGACTCCTACGCCGCGATCGATCTGGACGGCGAGTATCGCCTGACGGTCTACCAGAAGGACGGCGAACCCCTCGAGCCCGAGCAGCTCTCGGGCGGAGAGCGGGCGCTGTTCAATCTCAGCCTGCGGTGTGCGATCTACCGACTGCTTGCGGAGGGCGTCGAGGGGACCGCACCGATGCCGCCGCTGATCCTGGACGAACCGACCGTCTTCCTCGATTCGGGACACGTCACCCAGCTCGTCTCGCTGGTCGAGTCGATGCGAGATCTGGGCGTCGAGCAGATCGTCGTCGTCAGCCACGACGAGGAGCTGATCGGCGCGGCGGACTCGCTGGTTCGTGTCGAGAAAGACGCCACCACGAACCGATCGCGGCTCGTGCGGGACGAACCGTCCGAGGCCGCGCTGCTGGCTTCGGAGTAGGGGGAGTCAGGAGTCGGCGGCGAACTCGCGGTCGTCGTCCGATCGCTTCGTGGCCGCCTCAGTGTCGGTATCCGCACCGACGGCTTCGAGGGCAGCCTCACCGTCGTCGGTGAGTCGGTACCCCCGTTCGCCGGCGACCTCGGTCTCGGCGATCAGCTCCGCGGCAGTCAACACCGTGAGCCGCCCGTGGAGGTCGCTCTCACAGCAGTCGTAGCCGTCGAGCATCTCGCGAACGCCGAGGGGGCCCCGTTTGCCGAGTTCGACGAGCAGTCCGAGCGCCGTCTCGTCGTGGACGGTCGTCAGCAGTGTTCGAACCGGATCGTCGACGGTCCGGGCGGCCGTCTCGAGGACGGAGGCGTCCTCGAGCTGTTCGAGGCGGTCGTTCTGGACGTAACACTCGTTTCCGGTTTCGGGATCGCGAACGAGACTCGCGTGCTCGGAGCGTTTGAGAAGGACGTATCGCTTCCCGGTGTCGTCTTGGACGGGTTTCATGATCGGTCGGGGTCGTCGCTCGATCGGTGTTCGGACGCCGGTTCCGAAGGCGTTTCGCCGGGTGATGACTGCACCGTGTCGTCGTCGTTCGCCTCGGCGCCGGTCGACGCGCCGTCGTCGCTCTCCGACGCCCGGTAGCTCCGGTAGCGGTAGCCGGCAAACCCGAAGAGGATGATGCCACCGACGATCAGGCCCACACTGTTCGTCGAGGGGCCCTCGAAGAGCAGGAACAGGATACCAAGCGAGAGCGCGAGGACGGCGGCGTTGACCACGAGAACGACCGCCCAGAACGTCTGTAACAGCTCGCTCGGGACGTCGGTCTCGGCGGGGACCCCGTCGGCGTCGGTCTCGATCTCGGAGCCAAACTCCGAGCGCAGGTCCGAGCCGAGACCGGATCCGGCGTCCTCGGTCGATACCTTCGGGATCGTCAGCGAGTCGCTGTCCGGGTCGTCCAGCTCCTCCTCGGGGTCCCACTCCTCGGGCTCGTGCTCGGAGCGATCGAACACCACACGTACGCAGACGGGGACCGCAAGGAAAAGGATTCGCGTTCGCGGGCCGCGTCCTCGGCTCAGACGAACTCCTCGAGCACGAGCGTTCGGTTCGTCTCGACCCACGCGAGGGGGTTCTCCGCGTCGTAGAACACCACGCCGTCCTCGATCTCGTAGGCCTCGACCGTCGCTGTGCCCTCAGGTTCGCTACTCGGTTCGCCTCGATGCGTCATCTCGTCGTCGTTGGCGCGGGTGGACACGTCGGTCACCTCGTTCCTTGCTATGTGTTACCACATTATATGTCTTGTTGCTGCACCGCGTTTTCTCCGGTACCGGTAGCGAACCGGGAATGGTGGGTTTTTAACCGACGGCGCCAAACTCCGGTACCATGACTGAGGCGGGCCAGAGCGGACTCGCGGATTTCGGATCCGAATCCGACACACCCAGCGATCGACCGGACGCGGAGGCCGCACACATCGCAGGTAACGGCGGCTCCAGCGCGGCCGACGTGATCGATGTCGTCGAGGAAACGCTCCCCGAACCGAAGGGAGAACTCGAGCTCGCCGTGATGCAGGTCGACTACACGATCGCCGGTTACGGCGACGACGAGCGACCGATCATGCACGTCTTCGGCCGGACGGCCGAGAACGAGCTCGAACACGTCCAGGTCGTCGGCTTTCGGCCCTACTTCTATGCGCCGACGGAGAGCCTCGAACGTCCGCCCGAGGAGGTCTACGACCGTCTTACCGGGAGCCGCGAGGAGGACCGAAACGGCGAGCCCTACGAGAGTATCCGTGGCGAGAAACTAACGAAGATCTTCGGCCAGACGCCCCGAGACGTCGGCCAGGTCCGCGACGAGTTCGAACACTACGAAGCCGACATCCTCTTCCCGAATCGGTTCCTGATCGACAAGGACGTCCGCTCCGGGATTCGAGTTCCCGAACGGCGCGCCGAGGACGGATCGCTGGTCGTCGAGAGCGAGGAGGTCGAGGCGGCCGAGGTCGACGCCGAGCCCCGTGTCCAGACGTTCGACATCGAGGTCGACGACCGCTCCGGGTTCCCCGAGGACGGCGAGGAGCCGATCGTCTGTCTCACCAGCCACGACTCCTACCGCGACGAGTACGTCATGTGGCTCTACGAGGCGCCGATCGGCGACGGACCGATTCCTGACGCGGTCGAGGAGTACGAGCCTATCGAGGGTCCGATCGACCACGAAGTGCGTCAGTTCGAGAGGGAAGAGGCGATGCTCGAAGCGTTCGTCGATTATATTCGTAAAACCGATCCAGATATTTTAACCGGTTGGAATTTCGAAGACTTCGACGCACCCTACCTCCTCGACCGCCTCGAGGAGCTTCAGGGAGGACACGACTACGACCTGAAGATCGATCGGCTCTCGCGGGTCGACGAAGTCTGGCGCAGCAACTGGGGCGGTCCCGACATCAAGGGCCGGGTCGTCTTCGACCTGCTCTACGGCTACCAGCGGATGGTCTTCTCCGAGCTCGACTCCTACCGGCTGGATGCCGTCGGCGAGTCCGAGCTCGGGGTCGGCAAGGAACGCTACGCCGGCGACATCGGCGACCTCTGGGAGGACGATCCGACCCAGCTGCTCGCGTACAACCTCCGGGACGTCGAGATCTGCGTCGAGCTCGACCGCCAGCAGGAGATCATCCCGTTCTGGGACGAGGTCCGCGCGTTCGTCGGCTGCAAGCTCGAGGACGCCCCCACTCCCGGCGACGCGGTCGACATGTACGTCCTTCACCAGGCCTACGGCCAGTTCGCCCTCCCCTCGAAGGGTCAACAGGAGGCGGGCGAGGAGTACGAGGGCGGGGCCGTCTTCGAGCCGATCACGGGCGTCAAGGAGAACGTCACCGTGCTGGACCTGAAGTCGCTGTACCCGATGTGTATGACAACGATCAACGCCTCGCCCGAAACGAGGGTCGATCCCGACGAGTACGACGGCGAGACCTACGAAGCGCCGACGGGAACCCACTTCCGGAAGGAGCCAGACGGCGTCAACCGGGAGATGATCACGGAACTTCTCGCCGAACGCGAGGAGAAAAAGAAACTGCGCAACCAGCACGAGCCCGGCACCCCCGAGTACGAGCAGTACGACCGCCAGCAGGGTGCGGTAAAGGTTATCATGAACTCGTTGTACGGCGTGTCGGGATGGGAACAATTCAGGTTGTATGACAAGGAAGCAGCATCCGCTATCACCGCCACTGGGCGCGAAGTGATCGAGTTTACCGAGACTGCTGCGAACGAGCTGGACTATCAAGTTACGTATGGAGACACCGATTCGGTCATGCTCGAGCTCGGGCCCGAGGTTTCGAAAGAGGAGGCGATCGAGCGATCCTTCGACATCGAGGAGCACATCAACGGCCGGTACGACGACTTCGCGCGCGAGGACCTGAACGCCGATCAACACCGCTTTCAGATCGAGTTCGAGAAGCTCTACCGGCGGTTCTTCCAGGCGGGCAAGAAGAAACGCTACGCCGGCCACATCACCTGGAAGGAAGGGAAGGACGTCGACGACGTCGACATCGTCGGCTTCGAGTACCAGCGCTCGGATATCGCGCCGATCACCAAGGAGGTCCAGCACCGCGTCATCGAGATGATCGTCAAGGAAGGCGACGTCGAGGGCGCCAAGGAGTACGTCCAGGGTGTCATCGAGGACGTCCGTACGGGCGAGGTAAGCCTCGATGACCTCGCAATCCCGGGGGGGATCGGCAAGCGGCTGGACAACTACGATACCGACACCGCCCAGGTCCGGGGCGCGAAGTACGCCAACCGACTGCTCGGGACGAACTTCCAGCGCGGGAGCAAGCCCAAGCGGCTCTACCTCGAGCGCGTCGATCCGGCCTTCTTCGAGCACATCGAGGACGAGGAGGGGCTCGACGCACGACGGGATCCCGTCTACGGCGCGTTCAAGCGCGATCCCGACGTCATCTGCTTCGAGTACGAGGACCAGATTCCCGAGGAGTTCGAGATCGATTACGATACGATGCTCGAGAAGACCCTGAAGGGACCGATCTCGCGGATCCTCGAGGCACTGGACGTCTCCTGGGAGGAAGTAAAGTCGGGCCAGGAACAGACCGGACTCGACCAGTACTGGTAGGCTGTCGCCACGAGAGGACGGCCGCCGTCTGCCGACGCCCGTTTTCTGCCCCCGTTCGCGACGAGCCGCGTCACTGACCGCCGTCAGGCCGTTCTCGGTCGGGTTGTGTCCTCGTGCAGTCGTCGTCCCCGGTTCCGGTTCGAGAAAATATTCTTCGTCATTCGAAACCGTATCCAACCGCATACGAAACCGTTATCAGGTAGACGACCCACGGTTCACACGACAGACTACTATGGCACGCCTCGAACTACGCAACCTGCACGCGGAAGTGGCGGACGGAGACGAGAAGATCCTCGAGGGCGTCGACCTCGAGGTAGAGTCGGGCGAGATCCACGCCCTGATGGGTCCCAACGGCTCCGGGAAGTCGACCTGTGCGAAGGTAATCGCCGGCCACCCGGCCTACGACGTCACCGAGGGAGAGGTCCTCCTTCACCTCGAGGACGACGAGTTCGGCGACGACGTCGAGATCGACGAGGACCAGCGCACCTGGAACCTGCTGGAGCTCGAGCCCAACGAGCGCGCCGCGCTCGGGGTCTTCCTGGGCTTCCAGTACCCCGCCGAGATCGAGGGCGTCACGATGACGAACTTCCTGCGGACGGCGCTGAACGCCAAGATCGAGGAGCGCGAGGAGCTCTTCGAAGACGAGGACGACGTCGAAGAGGAGGAGGAAGACGAAGGCTTCGAGACGTCGCCGATGGAGGGAGACGTCGACGAGGGCGAGGTCGGCGTCGCCGAGTTCCAGGAGATCCTCCAGGAGAAGATGGAGCAGCTGGACATGGACGAGCGGTTCGCCCAGCGCTATCTCAACGCCGGCTTCTCCGGTGGAGAGAAGAAACAGAACGAGGTCCTCCAGGCCGCCATCCTCGAGCCGTCGGTCGCCGTCCTCGACGAGATCGACTCGGGGCTCGACATCGACCGCCTGCAGGACGTCTCGAACGGGATCAACGCGCTGCGTGACGAGCAGGGCACCGGGATCCTCCAGATCACCCACTACCAGCGCATCCTCGACTACGTCGAGCCCGATCACGTCCACGTGATGCTCGACGGCCAGATCGCCAAAAGCGGCGACGCCTCGCTCGCCGAGGAGCTCGAGGATAAGGGGTACGACTGGGTCCGCGAAGAGGTCTACGGCACGGCGTAACCGAATCCGACTAGAACAACCGTAATAACGCTGCAGCCGTAAACACGAATACATACCAATCATGAGTTCCGAACAAGACCACCTCAAAGAAACCGACACCGAGGCGCGCTTCGAGTTCAAGAAGGAGCAAAACGCCGCCGTCAAGTCCGACAAGGGCCTGACCGAAGAGGTCATCCGCATGATCTCCGAGGACAAGGACGAGCCCGACTGGATGCTCGAGCGGCGTCTCCGCGCGCTCAAGCAGTACCAGAACATGCCGATGCCGACGGACTGGCCCGGTCAGCCGGACCTGACCGAGCTGGACATCGAGGAGATCGTCCCCTACATCCGCCCGGACGTCGACAAGCGCGAGGGCGTCGACGACTGGACCGAGCTCCCCGACGAGATCAAGGACACCTTCGACAAGCTGGGCATTCCGGAAGCCGAGAAGAACGCCCTCTCGGGCGTCGGCGCCCAGTACGAATCGGAGGTCGTCTACCAGAACATGCAAGAGCAGTGGGAGGAGAAAGGCGTCATCTTCATGAACATGGACAAGGCGGTTCAGGAGCATCCTGAACTCGTCAAGGAGCACTTCATGACGACCTGTGTCCCCCCGAGCGACAACAAGTTCGCCGCACTCCACGGCGCCGTCTGGTCGGGCGGCTCGTTCGTCTACGTCCCCGAGGACGTCACCGTCGAGATGCCCGTCCAGGCGTACTTCCGGATGAACTCCGAGGGGATGGGCCAGTTCGAGCACACGCTCATCATCGCCGAGGAGGGGTCGGAGGTCCACTACATCGAGGGCTGTTCCGCGCCGAAGTACGGCACCCACAACCTCCACAGCGGGGGCGTCGAGGTGTTCGTCGGCGAGGACGCCCACGTCCAGTACTCGACGGTCCAGAACTGGTCGAAGAACACGTTCAACCTCAACACCAAGCGCGCGATCTGTGAGGAGAACGGCACGATGGAGTGGGTCTCGGGCTCGATGGGCTCGAAGGCCACCATGCTCTATCCGTGTACGATCCTCAAGGGTCGCGGCGCGACGGACACCCACATCACCATCGCCTTCGCGGGCGAGGGTCAGGACATCGACACCGGCGCGAAGGTCTACCACAACGCGCCCGAGACGTCCTCGACCATCGAGTCGAAGTCGATCTCGAAGGACGGCGGCCGCACCAACTACCGCGGTCTCGTCCACATCGCCGACGGCGCCGAGAACTCCTCGACCGCCGTCGAGTGTGACGCGCTGATGTTCGACAACGAGTCGACGTCCGACACCATGCCGTACATGGAGATCGAGGAGTCGAAGGTCGACGTCGCTCACGAGGCGACCGTCGGCAAGATCGGCGACGAGGACATCTTCTATCTCCAGAGCCGCGGTCTGGACGACGACGACGCCAAGAAGATGATTGTCGCCGGCTTCATCGAGCCGATCACGGAGGAACTGCCGATCGAGTACGCGGTCGAACTCAACCGCCTCATCGAACTCGAGATGGAGGGGAGCCTCGGATAATATGAGCGCAGGAACGCAGGTACACGCCAATCTGACGGAGGAACAGGTACGCGAGATTTCCGACGAGCTGGAGGAGCCCGAGTGGCTGCTCGAGACCCGTCTCGAGGCCCTTGAGGCCCTCGACTCCCTCGAGATGCCCGACGTCATCCGAACGCCGGGTCGGGACTGGACGAACCTCCACGAGCTCGACTTCGAGTCGCTTGTCGATCCGCTGAACGCGGCGGAGAACAAAGACCAGGTCGGGCCCGACGAGGTCGAGGTCCTCCCCTGGAGCGAGGCCGTCCAGGAACACGAGGAGCTCATCGAGGAGCAGTTCGGCTCCGTCGTCGACCCCCAGGAGAACTACCTGACGGCGCTGTCGACGGCGCTGTTTAGCACCGGAACGGTCGTCTACGTCCCAGAGGGCGTCGACGCCGAGGACGTCACGATCCGGACCGAGCAGAACTCCAGTTCGCTGTTCAACTACACACTCGTCGTCACCGAGGAGTCGTCCTCGGTCACGATCCTGGAGCGCCAGTCGACCGGCGAGGAGCAGGACGAACAGTACTACAGCGGGATCGTCGAGGTCGTCGCCGGCGAGAACAGCAACGTCCAGTACGGCAGCCTCCAGAACCTCTCGGAAGAGGCGTACAACTTCGCCACCAAACGCGGCGACGCCGACACCTACGCGACGATCGACTGGATCGAGGTCAACTTCGGGACGCAGCTGACCAAGTCCGGCGTCTCGACGGAGCTCAACGGCGACGGCTCCGAGACCCAGATCGTCGGCGCCTTCTACGGCCACAACGATCAGCACTTCGACCTCGACGCGAAGGTCTGGCACAAGGCCGAGCACACGACCGCCGATCTGGTCACCCGCGGTGTCACCGACGATATCGCCCGCTCGGTCTACGAGGGCGTCCAGGACGTCGGCCGCGAGGCCTGGGACACAAGCTCCTACCAGCGCGAGAACACGCTGATGCTTAGCGACGAGAGCGAGGCCGACGCCTCGCCGAAGCTGATCATCAACAACCACGACACCGAGGCCAGCCACTCGGCGACGGTCGGCCAGATCGACGAGGAGGAGCTGTTCTACATGATCTCCCGTGGCGTCAACCCGCGGGCCGCACGCAACATGCTCGTCGAAGGGTTCTTCGTCCCCGTCCTCGAGGAGATCGCGGTCGACGAGCTCCGCGAGGATCTCGAGGGACTGGTCGCCACCCGACTCCGACAGCGCGACTAGCTCCGTCCGCGGTATCGTTCGTCTGACGAGCTTTTTTGTATCAAACCCCGCTACCGACGGGTGATGCGTGAACTGTCCGTCGCGTTCGACGCCGATACGCTCGCGACCCTCGAGCGGGAGCGACGGCAGCTCGGCTTCGAAAGCCGAAGCGCGTACGTTCGGTGGCTCGTCGGCCGCCGGGACGAGCTCGAGGACGGCGAACCCGGCCGCTCACTCTCCGCCGAGACCGAACGCGAGGACGGAGCCGACGTGACTGAACGCGGAGTCACGACCCGAGCGACCGAGTCCTCGTCGGCGACGGAAACCGAACTCGAGACCCTCGAACCCGCGGCGTCACTCGTTCCGGATCGGGTCGTCCGCGTCTCCGAGGACGGGGTCGGCGCTGACGCTGCCGTCCTCGAGACCGTCCAGATCGATCGGCTCGACGCGTTCTCTCGGCGAGCGGTCGCACAGACTCGCGATCGCCTGGATCGCACCGTCGAGACGGGACTCTCCTACCGATCGGCGACCGATCTCGACGGGGAGACGCCCGGCGCGGATCTCGTCGACCTGGAGTCGCTTTCGGTTCCGGGCCGTTCCGAGAACCGACGCGAGCAGCGACGGGCCGTCGCGGGTCGCGCCGTCGCCTTCCTGCGCGACGAGGGGCGGGCGAGGAAGGCAACGGTCGTCGAGGCGCTGTACGACGCCCACCCTGCGGGGTACGAGACGGCCGACGGCTGGTGGCGGTTTCTCAAGGGCGTCTTCGACCAGGTCGACGCGATCGAGGGCGGAGCTGGAAGCCGCGTCTGGCAGTACGCCGGCCGACCGAACGGAAAGATGCCTGAAGTTAAGTAGCACGCTCACCCACGAACTGGTATGAGTTTGGGACAGCGCGTCTCGAGCGACCACCAGCTCGCTCGGCTCCTCCAGATCGGCGTCGTTCTGGAGGAGGTAGTCGAGTCGCGCGCCGCCCACCACCTCGAGTCGCTGCCCGCCGACGAGCGCGAGGCGATCGACGAGGAGGTACGGGCGCTGCTCGCCGAGGCCGCCGAGGAGTCGGCCGAACACCGCGAGCGGCTCGAGGCGCTGGTCGACGATCTCGAGGCCGAAACCGTCGCCTACGAGGAGATCAACGCACTGGTCGACGCGCGATACGGGCCACCGGAGGACACCGATGGCGTGCTCTACGATCAGCTCTGTAACGAGGAGACCGCCTACAAGTTCTACGACGACCTGATCGAGGCGGTCGAGGCCTCGGACGCCGAGTTCGCCATCGACCGCGATCGGCTCCTCGAGACGCTGTACGGTATCCGCGAGGAGGAGCGGGAGGGGGTCGAAGAGGTAACCGAGATCATGGAGCGCAGAGCATGATCGGCGGCCGGAACGCGCGGCGACGCTCGGCGACCGACACTCACATCGACGGAGGACCGCGATGAACACTGCAGACCAGTATCTCAAGGCGATCTACCTCGCACAGCGCATCGACGACGGGCCGGCCTCGACCGGGACTCTCGCCGATCTGCTCGAGGTCAGCCCCGCGAGCGTCAACGAGATGATCGGCAAACTCGAGAGCAGGGAGCTCGTCGAGCACGAGAAGTACAAGGGGGCCAGCCTCACCGACGAGGGGCTCGAACGCGCCCACGACGCCCTGCAGACCTACTGTATCATCGAGCGGTTCCTCGCGAACGTCCTGGAGGTCGAGGAGTTTCGAGAGGAGGCCCACGCCCTCGAGGCAGTGATCGACGACACCGTCGCCGACCGGCTCGACACGATCATCGACCGTCCCGAGGAGTGTCCCGACTGTTTCGACCCCGAGGAAGACTGCTGTAAGTACCTCGAAGTCGGTCAGAGCCGCGCAGATTAGCTCACTCTGAGCCGAACTCCACGTACCGGTGGCCGACGACCGCCGCACAGACGAGCGCGACGAGGACGGCCGCCGAGAGCTCGATCGGTAGCGACCACGTCTCGCCGTCCCAGTCGTCCTCGAAGACAGCGGCGTAGTAGCTCGCCGCCTCCGAGCCGTGGATGGCGAGCAACACCTCGCGATTGTTCCGCAGCGAGTTCTCGGTCCAGTTGGCGCTGCCGACGACGGCGATCTCGCGGTCGACGACGATCCCCTTCGCGTGGATCTTCTCGAAGGCGTCGGTGTCGTCGACGAGTTCGACGTCGAGCGACAGCTCCTCCTCGTCGGCCGTGCGCTCGAGCTCCCGAGCCAGCGCCTCGTGGTCGTCCTCGACGTACCAGCTCGAATCGACCAGGATCCGCACGTCGACGCCCCGGCGCGCTGCCTCGACGGTCGCCTCGAGCAGACCGACGTCGTCGGCGATGCTGGCCTGCTTGATCAGGAGCTCGTCGTCGGCCCCGTCGATCAGATCCCGGAGCCGCGGCTCGGCGTTCTCCGGTGCGAGCAGTAACTCGACCGCCTCGATCGGGACCGTCTCCGGCTCGTGGCTCGTCGGAAACTCCTGTGGCGGCGCCCCGTCGTCCTCGACGAACGAGGCGTTCTCCCGGAAGCTCGACCCCGATACCGTATCCCGGCCGTCGAAATCGGTACGGAAGACGGCGGCCAGCTCGGCGGCGAGATCGGCGTCCTCGACGTGGACGCCCCAGCCGCGGCTCGACTCGCCGCCGATCCCGGCGGGTTTCCAGTTCTCGGTCGTGACGAGGACGTCGTCGTCCGCGACCGCGTACTTCGGGTGGTGGAACCGGTACCGCGCGCCCTCGCCGCCGAGGACCCTGACGTCGACGCCGCCGCGGTCGAGCTCGGCGAGGACGTCCTCGGTCGTCGACGGGACGCCGCCGACGGGGCCCGACTCCAACACGACGTTTACCTCGACGCCCCGTTCGGCGGCCGCGACGAGGTCGGCGGCGATCGCCTCGTCGGTAATCGTGTACCCCGCAAGCAGGAGCCGCTCGTCGGCCCCGCGGATCGTTTCTCGCGGCAGATCGGGGCTGTCGGGGAGGACGAACGGAGTGGCGTCGTCGACGTCGGCGGTTGCGACCGGACGACAGGTCGCGCCGCGGGGCCACCACTCGCCTCGGACGGGGGCGTCGGCGGTGCCGTGCTCGTCGTCCGGGGTGCGGTACCAGCGTTCGGCCGTCGAGGCGCGATCGTACGCCACGGCGTCGACCACCCCGTTGCCGTCCCGGAGCTCGAGTTCGTCGCCGTCGGCGGCGAGCCGAACCGTTCCCTCGAGTTCGAGGACGGGATCGTCGGTTAGCTCGCGGGTTTCCTCGGGGGCGGTCGTGAGGGCGACCCGACCGGAGACCGTCTCGTTCGGGAGGGCGGCGGTGGTGTGGCCGTCGGTGAGCGAGAGGTTCCCGAGGTCCGTGGCCGTGGACGTCTCGAGGACGAGGTACTCGCCGACGTTCCCGTAGGTGGTCGGGTTCGGGTACAGTTCGACGATCCGGGGTCGGGATCCGACGTCGGGGTCACGGTCCCCAACCGAGCCGTTCGGAATCGGGCAGGCGAGGTCGGCGTCGACCCCGTCGGACGGCTGCGTGTGTTCTCCGTGAGAATCAGCGACGCCCGGCTCGGGGGCCGCGCCGGCGCCGAACGCCGTCGCGAGCGGAAGCCCGAGGCCGGCAACGAGCACCAGCGTCGCGGCAAGTGCGAGCGCGACTCGTCGACGGACCATCGGTCCGTCTGGCCGCGGCTTCGTACCTAAAGGTCAGGCTGCGGGCTCGAGATCGGCGCGCTCGGCCTCGGCCTGGACGAGGTAGGCGCGGTCGTCGGCGTAGTCGGCGACGACCTCGAGGGCCTCCGCCGTGCTGATCTGGTTGAGTGCCCAGGCGGCGCTGGCCCGGACGCGGTCGGCGTCGTCGTCCTCGAGGACGTCGGCCAGGGGCTCGATGGCTCGGGTGTCACCGATTAGCCCGAGCGCGCGGGCGGCGTTGCTGCGGACCGTCGGGTCGTCGTTGGTGGCAAGCTCCTCGGCGATCGGTTGGACGGCGTCCTCGGCGCCGATCTCGCCCAGCGCCCTGAACGCGGGGCGCTGGAGCTGGACGTTCGAGTCGACGTAGTCGAGCAGCGTGTCGACGACCTGCTCGTCGTCGACGCCGATCTTCCCGAGGATGCTCATCGCCGTCGTATCCCGGCGGTTTGCCTTCTGGACCATCGGCTCGATCGCTTCCTCGGGACCCATCCGCTCTAGGGACTCCAGGCAGTGTTCCTCCATGAACTCCGAGCCAAGCGAGTCCAGCGCGAGCAGGATCATTTCGACGTTCCCGCGCTTCTCGTGGACCTTCAGGGCGTGCCACTCCGGCGGGAAGTCCTTGACGTGATCGAGCACGTCGTAAAAGCCCTCGCGGCGGAGCTGCTCGCGGACCTTCAGATCGGTCCACTCGGTGGCGTCGTCGACGTCGCTCTCGAACTCGTCAGTCGCCTCGAGCAGGGCGGCGATCGTCCCGGCGTCCTCGTCGGGGTCGAGGTCGGCGGCCTCGACGGCGTCGGTGACCTCCTCGAGCGTCGCCGCGAGCCGTTCGGGGACGCCTTCGTCCTCGTCGAGGACGTCCTCGCGGAGTTCGGCGCACTCGGTTGGCTCCAGGTCCTCGGGAGCCGTGACGGAGGCGCCGAGGAGGTCGTTCGTCTCCCCGAGGAAGTCGTCGACGGCGTCGATCAATTCCTCCTCGCCCTCGATCGTCCAGCGGGTGCCCGTGATCGTGCCGCTGACGCCCTCGATCTCGCCGATCACGTCCTCGGCGTAGGGGCCGCGTTGGTCCTCAAGGTCGTCCTCCAGCTCCTCGAGGTCGCTTTCGATCTCGTCGTAGCGGTCCTGGAGCTCCTCTTCGGGGTAGACGACGTCTTCCTCGTCATCCTCGTCGTCTTCCTCGTCTTCGGGAGGGTCGGGGATCTCGAGCCCCTCGAGCTCCTCGCGGAACGCCTTGAGCTTCGGCTCGACCTCGTCGAGATCGTCCTCGGTCTCGGCAGCCTCGAGCTCGGCATCGAACTCCTCGATCTGGGTCTCGAAGGCGTCGAGCTGGCCGCGGATCGCCTCGAGCTCGTTTGCGTCCTCGTCCAGGTCTGGCTCGTCTTCCGCTTCGACCTCGTTGGCAGCCTCCCGCTCGTCCGGCTCGTCGGCCGGCTCCTCGTCACCGTTCGCTTCGTCCTCGCTCATGGAATCACCCGGGGACGACACCGACGCGTGACTTCGTTCATACGTACTGATCGTGTCAGCACGTTCCTAAGCGTTTCCATGCAGGTCGGTTTCGGTCCGTCTGGGCTCGGGCCGCCAGTAGAGCCACGGGCTCAGCGTCATGTACGCGATTCCAAGCGTCAACAGGGCGTAGGGAAACGTTCGGCCCGCAGCCGTCGGGACGAGGATCGCGAGCGCGTGAACGACGCCCATGATGGCAGCGTCTCGAGCGAGCAGGTCGGGGTACCGGATCGGTGAGACCATCAGGTAGGTGAACGCAGCCGTGACCGCCAGGATGAGGACGGGGATCCCGGCGGGATCGCCGGCGAGGATCGCGGCGCCGATGATCGTCGCGGCCAGCGTCGTCTGAACGCCCTCGGTGTAGCTGCCGGTCGTGTCGTAGGCCGTGTACAGCCCCAGCCGGGTGACCGCCATCGCGACGAACAGCGCACAGATCGCGGTGACGACGAGCAGCTCGGCGGTGACGGCCTCGAAGCCGATCCCGAGCCCGTCGGTGACGACGACGAACGCGAGGACGGCGGGGGCGACCGAGAAGGAGGCGACGTCGGCAAGCGAGTCGAGGTACGGGCCCGCCTCGGTGCCGCCGTAGCGACGCGCGAGCAGGCCGTCGAGTCCGTCGGCGATCGCCGCTAGCAAGATCAGTCGTGCGGCGAGTTCGATGTCGACGAACGCGACGACGATCGCGACGAAGCCAAGCGTCGCGTTGGCGATCGTCACCGCGTCCGCGATACCCAGTCGTCCGACGAACCGCGGAAGCATACGTTCGATACGGGAGGCCGATACCTTACGTGTTTTCGTTTCGGCGGAATACTCGCTGATTCGAAGTGGCGAGTGTCCGCCCCCGTCGACTCCGACGTCCTCGATTCGAACGTCGTCGATGGGAGCTCCGCGGTTCGCGAACGTGTTCGCCATTGAGCCGCCCCGTTCGAGAATCGAACCGGGGCCGTTATACCGCGACCGTCCCAAGGCTCGCGCATGAACCGGCGCGTCTACCTCGCCGCCGTCGGAACCGGTGCCGCGGCCGGGCTGGCCGGCTGTACGTCCGTCCTCAGCGTATTCGACGATGACGACGACGGCCCGTGTGCCGGCGAGGACTGTGACATCGGCATGAGCCGCAACGAGTTCCTTCCCGAGACCTACGAGGCCAGCGTCGGCGAGACCGTCGTCTGGAAAAACACCAGCGGCGCCGACCACACCGTCACCGCCCTCGAGAATCAGATCCCCGAGGAGGCCGAGTACTTCGCCAGCGGCGGCTACGACGACGAGGAGACGGCGATCGACGCCTGGCACGAGTACCGCGGCGGTCGGCTCGGTACCCGCGACACCTACGAACACACCTTCGAGGTACCCGGCACCTACACCTACATCTGCGAACCCCACGTTAAGGGCGGGATGATCGGCGAGGTCGTCGTCGTGGAGTAGTCCCGGTTCCGTTCGCGGGACCGATCTTTCGTCGGGAGTGTTTTGCGCGAGCCGTTCCTCGAGTCGTCCATGAACGTCCGACAGGTCGTTCCGAAGGACGCGATTCCCAGCATCGACGCGCCGACGTTCGGCCCGGACCACGCCGGCGAGCCCGACGGCGAGGTGATCGTCCTCGAGGGGTCTCGGCCGAAAGCGTACCCGCTTCGCATCCTTCCCTATCACGAGATCGTCAACGATACGATCGCCGACTACTTCGACGGCGAGGGGTTCGGACTCGCGGCCCACCGCGGTACGGACGGCGAGCGGTCGTGGGATCGTGAGGACCTCGATCCCAAGACGGTCGTCCTCGGCGTGGCGTTCGAGGACGAGGCGCTCGGATTCCCCCTGCCCCGAGTCGAGGACGACGGCGGCGTCGTCCACGAGACCGTCGGCGGGACTGACATCGTCGTCCTCGCGACCGACGACGGCGTCCACGCCTTCGAGAACCCGGGCTACGAGTTCGAGCGAACCGACGACGGACAGGTTCGAGCCGACGGGACGACGTGGGACGGCGTGACGGGCGCCGCGGCGGACGGACGCGAACTCGACCGAGTGCCGGCGCGGCGGCTCTTCGCGTTCGCCTGGCGGGACGATCACGGCGCCGACGCCTTCTACTGAAAAATCGAGAGGTTTCGAGCCGCGAACCGCGGTCGACGGCTGCGTTACTCGTCGGTCGCGACGTCTTCCTCGTCGACGTCGACGGAGGTCGCTTCCTCTTCGGCGACTTCCTCGGGGTAGGCCTCGAGGGTCGTCTTCTGGATCTCGACGCGGCGCAGCGGGTAGATCGTCTTGGCCTCACCGTAGATCGCCGAGGAGAGCCGTCCCTCGACGATGCTGTCGATGAGCTCCTCGAAGGTCCGCTCGGCGGCGGCCTCCTCGATCATCTGGACCATCTGTTCGCGGATGGCCTTCTCCTGGCTCGCGTCGGCCTTTTTCGTCGTGAAGGCGACGGGCTGGACCTGGACGCGGTAGTCGTCGGTCGTCAGGATGGTGACGTAGGCCTCGATCTTCGAGGCACCGCGACGGACCAGCGAGCGCAGGTAGTCACGGGTCAGGGCGTGTTCCTGGAACTCCGTGTACGCCGCGTCGCTGCCGACGTCGGTGATCTTGAAGGTCAGCTTCGTGTTGTTCTCGCTGGCGTTGTCGGTCAGCTCGCCGAGCGTCGTCTCGATGGTTCGGTCGTAGACCTTTTCCGGTTCGTCAGCGGGGGTTTCACCGAGCTCCTTGCGGTCGAACTGCTCGGGAGCGTGGATGGTGTACCACCGCTTTTCCTGTTTCGCGCGTGAAACTGAACGTTCACTCATGATTCTGTGTTATCTGGGGTGTCGGACGCAGTGCCCGCGTCCGTCGGGTGTGTCTGCTGTGCGACCTCGAGCGCGACCGCGAGGTTGACCGCGTAGTCGTCGACCGTCGAGTGAAGCCCGGCGGTCGTCTCGCGTTCGATCCGCGTGACGACCGCGTCGGCCTCCGTCGTCGTCTCCATCTCGTCGGTGTTGTCGGGCGCGAGCGCCCGCGCGATCAGCTCCGGATCGTCGTGGGTCGTTCGGATCGTCGCCCGCCGACTCATCGGAACTCCCTCACTGTCGCGGTGATCGTCGACTCGTCCATATCCGGGTCGTACCGCAGGTAGCCGCGTCGCGGACCGTCGTCGTACGCGACGGCGTCGCCGGTTTCGTCGGCGAGCGTCCGCGCGATCGCCTCGATCGACACGTCGACGACGTCGGCCGCGACCAGGGCTGCCTCGCCGTCGCCCAGCGCCAGCACGGCGGGTTCGGGCGATCGGTAGGCGACCGCGAGCTCGGCGACCGTCTCGACGGGGCCGTCCTCGAGCTCGAGGACGACCAGGCCGTCGTGGCGACTCGCCGCGGCCGAATCGAGCGCCGCGTGGGCGTTACGGCCGTGCGTTCGCCAGGCCTCGAGCGCGGCTCGATCGACGCCGTGACCCATCCCGAGCGCGACGCCGGTACCGGGTTCGGTCCGGGCCGTCGCCGTCAGCACGTCGGCGTAGCCGCCGACGGTTGCAAACGGCGACTCGGGGGTCGCGTACGGCTGTAACGCCTGCCCGATCGCCTCGGCGCTCCGGTCGGTCGCGTCCTCGGCGCCGACCGTCTCGAGCGCGACCAGCGAGCCGATCGCGCGGCGGTCGTCGGTCCCGAGCGCGCCGGGTTCGGGGAGATCGAGCCCCGCAAGCGCGTCACTGACCGCGTCCGAATCGCCGGACCACGGCGCGCGAAGGCGGGTCGAGTAGGCGAGCCCCTCGACGGGATCCGCGGTCGGCACCGCGACGCCCGGGCGGGACTCGACGAGGCCGCGATCGCGTGCGGTCTCGAGGAGCCACTCGCTCTCACCGGCGCCGGGATCGCTCCCGGCCGCGACGAGCCCCGCGAGCGCGAGGACGTAGTCGGGCGTCTCGCCGAACTCGCGGACGAGTTCGACGGTCTCGAGCGTCGCTGCCCTGTCGGTCGCGTCGAGCCGGACGGCGTCGCCGTCAGCGTCGGCGCTTCCGACGACGATCGTCGCGTCGTCGGCCTCCGGCTCGGTGGCGCTCGCCCGCTCGGTGCGTTCCGTGACCGTGTGGCCGACGGTGACCTGGAACGGGGTTCCCCGTTCGCGGAGTGCCCGGGCGAGCAGCCCGGCTGCAGCGAGCGCGTCGCCGTCGGCGCGGGCGACGATACGAACGAAGCCCGCGCTCTCGAGGGGGGCGATCGACGCCTCGGCGGTTCGACCCTCGGTGGACATCGCTTACTCCTCGAGGATCTCGACTGCCACGTCGTAGGAGTACTGGAAGTCGGCCTCGAGTTCGTCGCCGCGGTAGTAGTCGACGAGGCGGCGAACCTTCGACTCGGTGTTTTGCAGGGCGCGTTTGTTCTGGTAGTCCTGGGGGTTCTCCTGGACGTGCTCGCGCAGGCGCACCGCACGCTCCATCAGACTGCGCAGGTCCTCGGGGATGTCGGCTTTCGCGTCGTTCTCCTCGAGGATCTCGGTGATCTTCTTTCCGGTCGCCAGCTTGACGTCCGGAACGGGCGTGCCCGTGACGCCCTCGTCACGCAGCTTGAGCCCGATCTGGCTGGGATCGTAGCCCTGCTCTGCCAGTTCGACGACGCGGGCTTCGATGTCGTCCGCGTCGACGTCGCTCCACTCCGGCGGTTCGTCTGCCGTCGGCTTGTCCGATCCGGACGAGCCGCGACGGCGGGTGTGCATTCGTGCCATTGGTGAGGATAGGAACCGCACTGACCGCTCGAGTGTTCGGCAGCCGGATCTCCGGCTGCCCGTGCACTTCCGCAATCCCAAGCTGCCCGAAAGGGTGGACAGCGAGTCGGATTTGCGGCCGTGCGCTTCCCACCGTCGCTACCGGGAGCAACGACTAAAGGGTTGCGTCCTGAGGCGGCCATCGGCCGCGCTCGCAGGAAGCGTCAGCCCTGTCCGACCATCGACTCCTCGTCCTCCCACTCCTGCTCGCGGAGTTCGTACTTCTGGATCTTCCCCGTCGCGGTCTTTGGCAGTTCGTCGACGAACTCGACGCGGTGGACGACCTTGTAGCCCGCGAGCCGTTCGCGGGTGTAGGCCGTCAGGTCGTCCTCGGTGACCTGCGGGTTCTCGGGGTCGCCGTTCGCGGGCACGACGAACGCCTTCGGCGTCTCGCCCCACTTCTCGCTGGGTGCGGGGATGATCGCGACGTCGCCGACGTCGGGGTGGTCGAAGAGGGCGTCCTCGAGTTCGATACTCGAGATGTTCTCCCCGCCAGAGACGATGATGTCTTTCTTGCGGTCCTGAATCGCCATCAGGCCGTTCTCGTTGACGACCGCCAGGTCGCCGGTGTGGAACCAGCCCTCGCGTTTGTCGTTGAACGCCGCCTCGGTCTCCTCGGGTTTCTCCCAGTAGCCGTCCATCACCTGGTTCCCCCGGACGACGATCTCGCCGATCGTCTCGTCGTCCCAGGGGACTTCGGTTCCGTCGTCGTCGACGACCTCGACCTCGGTCGCCAGCGGGGCGATCCCCTGGCGCTTCTTCAGCGCGAACCGCTCCTCGCTGTCCTCGTCGATCAGCCGCCGGGTCGCGGAGGTGCCGATCAGCGGGCCGGTCTCGGTCGCCCCGTAGAGCTGGCGGAAGTGCCAGCCGAACTCCTCCTCGACGGTCTCGATGATGCTCTCGGGTGGCGCTGCGCCGGCCGCGGTGACCCGCATCGGCGCGTCGCCCGTCGTCGGCACGTCGGCCTCCTCGAGGTACTCCTCGAACAGGGTGAGGACGGTCGGCGCACAACAGAGGAAGGAGACGTCTTCCTCGCGGATCTGCCGGAGGTTCGTCTCGGCGTCGGTCCCGCGGGTACAGACGTGTTTCGCGCCCATCCCCGTGATCGCGTAGATGTGCCCCCAGCCGTTGACGTGGAACATCGGCAGCGTCCAGAGGTAGACGTCGTCGTCGCTGATCTCGTGGTGGATCGTCACCAGCTGGGCGTGTAAGGACTCGGTCCGGTGGGTCCGCATGACGCCCTTCGGATCGCCCGTCGTCCCCGAGGTGTAGTTGATCGTGATGACGTCGTCCTCGTGCATCTCGGGGCGGTCGTAGTCGGCGTCGGCCTCGCCGATCAGCGCCTCGAAGTCGAGCCACTCGCCGTCACAGTCCTCGAGGGCGTCGGCGTCGGTCGCGATAAAGGTCTCCGTGGGCACCTCGTCGCGAACGGCGTCGATCTTGTGGGCGTACTCGTAGTCCGCAACGACGGCGTCGACGCCGGCGTCGTCGAGCATGTACGCGTAGTCCTCGGGGGTCAACCGGTAGTTCAGCGGCGTATGGACCGCCCCGAGCTGCATGATTCCGTAGGCCGACTCGAGGTGGTAGTGTGTGTTCGGGTCGAGTACTGCGACTCGATCGCCCTTTTCGATGCCCCGCCCCTGGAGTACCGAAGAGAGCCTGTCGGCGCGGTCGCCGAACTCGGCGTAGGTGTAGCGGTCACCCGTCGTGGCGACGATAGCCTCCTCGTCGCCGTAGTACTTGCGCGCCCGGTCGAGAAAGTCGGTTACGAGGAGCGGAACCTCCATACACGTGGTCCTTGAGTATCGTTCATTATACTCCTTGCGGATGGGTCAATCGGTGCCAAGACCGAAACCCGCCTGCGGGAGGTGGACCGAACCGGCTCGCTTACTGCTGGCCGACGCGTCGCTCGGCGTCGTCCCAGTACTGCTCGCGGAGCTCGTACTTCTGGACCTTCCCCGTCGCCGTCTCGGGGAGATCCTCGACGACCTCAACGCTCGTCGGCTTCTTGTAGCCCGCGAGGTGATCCGTGACGAAGTCGACGATCTCCTCCTCGGTCGGCTCGGCGTCGGCTCCGGGGACGATCAGCGCCTTCGGCGTCTCGCCCCACTGCTCGCTCGGAACGGGGATCACCGCGGCCTTCTGGACGTCCGGGTGGTCGTAGAGGACGTCCTCGAGCTCGATGCTCGAGATGTTCTCCCCGCCGGAGATGATGATGTCTTTCTTGCGGTCCTGAATCGCGACCATCCCGTCCTCGTCGATCGTCGCGAGGTCGCCGGTGTGGAAGTAGCCCTCGAGGCGCTCGGAGAAGGCCTGTTCGGTCGCGTCGGGTTTGTTGAGATAGCGATCCATCACCTGGTTCCCCCGGACGACGATCTCGCCGATCGTCTCCCCGTCGCGGGGGACGTCCTCGCCGTCCTCGTCGACGACACGGACGTCCGTACACAGCGTTTCGGCGCCCTGCTTGACCTTGAGCTCGCGCCCGCGCTGGGCGAGCCGTCGCGACGAGTTGCTGGTCGCGATAATCGGTGCCGTCTCGGTCAGCCCGTAGATGTGGATAATCCGCCAGTCGAACTCGTCCTCGACGGTCTCGATGGTGGCGGTCGCGGGCGCGCTGCCGGCGGTCGCGATCCGGACGTCGCACTCGCCGGTGGTCTCGACGTCGTGTTCGTCGTGGTACTGGATGAGGGAGTTGAGCACCGTCGGCGCCCCGCACATGAACGTCACGTCGTACTCCCGAACCCGATCGAGGACGCCCTCGGCGTCGAAGGTGCGCTGGCAGACGTGGGTGCCGCCGGTGCCCGTGATCGCGTACGTGTGGCCCCACCCGTTGCAGTGAAACATCGGCAGCGTCCAGAGGTAGACGTCGTCGTCCCGGATCTCCATGTGTTGGTTCAGCACGAGGGCGTGCCAGTGTTCGGTGCGGTGGGTGCGGACGACGCCTTTCGGGTCGCCCGTCGTCCCCGAGGTGTAGTTGATGCTGGCGTCGTCGTCCTCGCTGATGTCGGGCCTGTCGGGCTCGTCGGTCGGCTGGTCGGCGAGGACGTCCTCGTAATCTTCCCACTGGCCGTCGATCTCGTCGGCACGGTAGCCGACGAACGTCTCGGCGGGGATCGAGTCCCGAATCGGCTCGATCTTGTCGGCGTAGTCGTAGTCGGCGATCAGGGTGGTCGCGGCACAGTCGCCGAGGATGTACTCGTACTCGTCGGGCGTCAGGCGGTAGTTCAGCGGGACGAACACCGCCCCCAGCTTGTTCGTCGCGTACAGCGTCTCGATGAAGTAGTGGGTGTTCGGCGCCAGCAGGGCCACCCGGTCGCCCCGCTCGACGCCTCGCTCCGCGAGGGCGTGAGCGAGCCGGTTCACCCGCTCGTTGACCTCCGCGTAGGTGTACTCGGTGCCGTCGTGGGCGACGATCCCTGTCACGTCGTCGTAGAGGTCGACGGCCCGATCGAGGAAGTCCGTGGTCCGCATTGCCGTTTTCATGGTGTCCATTCACAGCCAATGGCAGTATCTGCCTAATCTTTTGTCATGGACATGATCGCCTGCCGGCGGTTCGACCGACGCGACGGTTCGAGGAGCCGTTTCGAGCGACTCTCGAGGACGGGAGCGCGAGGACGAGCGGGGATCGAGGCCGAGGACGTCCTCGACGGCGACGGCAAGCGCTGTCTCGAGGACGGGGACAGTCTCGAGGTGGTGGGGACGTCCTCGGGAGCGACGGCACGGCGAGACGGCGCGATCGGATCGACGACGTACGCTCGGACCGACAACGAGGTTCGGGACCACGTACCGTGTCCTGCCCCGGCGCTGTCGCCCGATATCGAGGGGTTTATACCGGTGTGTACGAAACGAAGAAGTGCAGGCGAGGGCTCGTAGATCAGTGGTAGATCACTCCCTTGGCATGGGAGAGGCCCCGGGTTCAAATCCCGGCGAGTCCATACCCCTACTACGTTCTTCCCAATCGCTATACGGCGCAGGGTACTATATAACTATCTGCCGCTGAGAGGGTTGTGAGTTGCTGTACTTTACCGGCAAGATAGCGCGTCGTGAGTTGATGTAGGATGATACAGTTGGGTCTGCCGTATGGCGGTTTTCGGCATTGGAACGCTTCTGGTGGTTCACGCGCTCGGGGCTGCGTGGAGAAAGAATGGCGATGTTCTACTCTGAGCTTTCGTCTGGCCCGTTCTGCGTCCACGACCAACTGTAATACTGCTCGGGGTCTTCTTCTTTCATCATCTCCGCGAACTCGGCGTCGTTTTGTGCTAACTCCGACCAGTACGGGTCGTAGCCGGCGCGCATCCAATTCGAGTCCTCGTCCTCCTTATTTTTATCACACATCTATCGTCCAATCCTGTAATATGTGTTTTTGCGGTACGTAAGCCAAATCGAAACACTTCAGAAGCTACGGTCTTGCTCAATCTTCGGTTTCTATCCGGTCAACTGCATATCGAAATGCTCGTAGCGCGTTCTCGCCGTCTTCGGTTAGTGTGACGTACTTTTTACGCCCAATCTTCTCGATTTCAAGATACTCTTTCTCTTGAAGCGGTTTCACGACATGTCTATCTAACAATCTATAATATCCCTTCTCCGTCGAGGCTTCAGACTCGATGATGAAAGGGAACTCTTGGTCTAATGCAAATTCGATTAGTTCCTTTTTGCTGACTCCCCGGTAGCGCCCATTAGCCTCCTCTGTCGTCCTCTCATCGATAAATGCGAGGAAAGAAATGTGAAAGTCAGAGGGGCGCTCAATTGGGTATCGTGGAAGCTCAAAAACTTCTGCTACCTCATCGTGGAGTGGCTCATCAGGAATCCGTGATTTCTCTGGTTTGTATGACGGTCGGGCATAGATAGGTCGTGCGCCGGTTGCCATACACGCAATCATTCCCGCGATTGCAGTTATTTTACTTCCGGCGGAGAGGTTGACAAACACCTCCTCGTTGGAATAATCCATAATCGCTTTCGATATTGTTCCGAGGGTGTCATAGAGGTCGAATATATCACACGAACGCTTATCAACCTCGATACGGTCGTTTTCTTCTAATTCTGCCAGAAATTCCTCTATAAATTGAACTGTATGGTCACTATCTCGGTATTCAATTGGGACAACAATATCTGCTTTCCATTGAAAGATGGGCTCTTTTAATCGAGCATATTCAAATCCGAGGGGGAAAATATGAACTCGATTACTGACTGGCGGTGCGTTATTCATGGAGCAACCTACACCTCTTGCAGTAAAAATAGTTCGTTACCATCGTTACCCTTTTCGAGCCAATTGAAAAAGTAGCGCAGCTATCATAACAACGGTCAAGCCGATAATGTCGGTCAGAGAGAGGGTTTCATCAAGAAACACCCATCCCAAAATGGCTACCTGTGCCAACATTGTATTGTTGATAACGCTGGATTCCGTTGCAGATAGCGTCTGTAATGTCCGATTCCAGAGCGTGAACGCGAAGGCCGTATTGATAACTGCCAGCCACAAAACGATGAACCAGCTCTGGAGACTTAATGGTGGTAATCCTTGTACTGCTACTCCCGTTCCAAGAAGGATAGCCGACCCGAATCCCATACTGACCGTCGTTACAGCCACCGCAGATAACGTTCCGTCGCGATTTGCATCCCGTCCGAGAATCGAGGCGAGAGAGTTCGAGAGGAGCCCAACCGCCATAATACCGAGTCCGATTAGCACAAAGGTTCCGAAATCAAACGGATAAAAATAGATTACAACCCCGATAAACAAAATCCCCATCCATGCCCATTGCCGGCGCGATGCTCGCTCACCGAGCAATGGGATGCTGAAAATAGCAACAATAACAGGGGTAAATGTCAAGAACAGGCTAACGGTGGCCGCTTTGAGGTACTGAAGCGCGACGAATTGCGCTCCCTGAGTGACAGCATACATGAAAAGGCCGAGTATTAGAAGAACGCCAAAATCTCTGCGATTCAGCCTACGGACAGACTGATATCCTCCATTATGTAGAAAGAGTGGGAACAGTACGACTGCCGCTATCCCGTACCTCAATCCTGCGAACGTCAGCGCAGGTATCTCCTCAAGTCCGATTTTGATTAGAACATACGAGGACGACCACAAAAGGGTCACAAACAGCGCCTCAAGAACAGCCCGAGTATGCTTTGAAACGAAGGGAATCGAACCTCTTATCTTTCGTGCTGTGTCCTGCCAACTTGTCATCACCGGAAAACAGCGGTCGAAGTTAGTAACGTTATATCCGTTACTATCGTTACTGTTGAATTACTTTATTCATCTCTGTCGAGAAGGGCCGCGCACTCCTCATGCAACCCCGCTGCCGTCCGTCGGTCGCTCGTGTGCCGGCTCTCGTCACGGACGGCTTCCTGACTCAGGTCGTAGATGAGCGCGAGTTCGCGGAGGTCAACCACCAGTAGCGCCTTCGGTGACTCCATCATTTACTCGGCCTCCCCGTCACGAAAGCACGGCCAGCACGGAAAGCCACCTTCACGGGTGCAATCACACTCTGCCGGTTCCTCGGTCTCGGCGGGAACGCCCCCGTCAGCTTGGAGCTTGTCTGCTGCCGTGTTCGCGGTCTCGACGGCGTCGGGGTCGGGGTCGGTGTCGGACTTCGGGGTCTCGCAGGCCACCGCCGCGTTCAGCACGGTCGGGCCGCCGATGGCTGCCAGCGCAACGCGGTGCTTGCAGGCATACTCCTCACTGAACTGGTCTGCCGGGCAGTCGCATTCGACGGGGACGGGCCGACCATTCCGCACCTCAACCCCGACCACGTAGGCGTGGTCGTCTTTCAGGTAGCCGTAGCTCGCGTTCGTGACCTTGACTTGGTGCGGGCCAACCACCGTAAATTCCCACGACTCCCACGCCACGCGCTTGGCGGTCTTCTTGCCGAAGTTGAGTTCGTCAACGATGCTCTTTTCGCCGCTGGTTTCGATAGCTTCCATTGCTTCTCTCCACGGAGAAGCCGGCTCCGGGTGCTGCAACACCCGGACGCTTTCACACATCCCGAGGGAACCGTGCTTCTCTACCAGTTACCACGTAGTAAGAGGTGATAAAGCTACCTCCTTTTACCACGTAGTAACAGGAGTTAAGCCGCTGTACCTCGAAATCGGGATATGGAACGCGAGCGCGATGAGGGCGGGAGATACACCGAGCAACTTACTCTTGAGAGTGTGCTGGAGGTCTTCGAGTTGGCGGAGGTTCCCGTCTTGACTGCGACCGAAGTAGCTGAAGAACTCGGGTATTCACGTCCTGCCGCATACCACAAACTGGAGGAGCTTGTTGAATCCGGCGAGTTACACAAGAAGACAGTCGGAGCGCGGGCTGTTGTCTACATACGGCTGAATGATGGCACGAAGTAGACGAGAAGGGGGGCGGGTTAGTACACGGTCAGGCAGGGGTGGGGGGCTCTATGACCGTCGTTACCCTCACAGAATTTTTCGGAATCCGCTCTCGCGTTAGGGTCTCGAAGCCGGCGAGAAGGCGGGGGAGACGAAAGTATGATTTGCCATATCTCGGCATATTAGGCGTCTATACTTGCTCAAGCGCAACAGCTAAGCTCTCAGACGTTGTCTAATCAATGAGAAGCACGGACTCTGAGCTGCCGTGACCTTTTGCGGGGAATATCACGCCACTTACTCAGAGAGTTCTTCGTGCATCTCAGGTGACAACATATGAGTGACTACTCTAATCCTGAAGAAATCAACTGGACGTATGATGACGATGGACGTATCTCGTGGGAAAAAACTTCCCTTCAACCGAATCGGACATATCTCGACCTCGATAGAGAAAAAGAGGACGTGAAGGCGCGGAATATTCCATACAAGATGACTGCGCCGGCATGGCAGCGTCATCCGCCCTTCCCGAATTACAAGCGCCTAAATCTGTATAACGATGGCACATGGGTCGGAAAGTTCGAGGACAACACATTAGCGAACGAGAAAGAAAAGTGGCACGCTCGCCAAGCAGTTGCTACTCAAATCGGACTGACCGACCTGCAACTTCAGCGGGTGCATGGGTATGGGATTCGGAAGGCAGCGAGAATCCGAGGGCTTCGGAGCGAGGTCGTCTATCTCTGCTTGTGTGGCATCGTCTGCTACGAGGACGGAGCAAGAACACATCCGAACCACAAACCGCGTGACCCGTGGTTCGAGACTGTACGAGAATCCGTCGGCGTGTCAGAGAAGGAATACAGGAGGTGGTATGGAAAGCTATGCAATCGGTTGGATATTACGCTCCAACAACGACGAAAACCGCCCGCAGCACCGACTGCACCTCAATGGTGGAGCCTCTGGAATCAAACCGCTTCCGAGGGAGCGACGGCCTGAGAGGCCCTTTATATAGATTGTTGTATACTAATAAGTGTAGGAGAGAGACCAACGAAACCTGTCAATCAGGCCTACGAGTTCGTCGGGAAGGTCGGTGACTGATGAGAGCAAGGTCGAAAACCTCGTCGGAACCACCTACCCACCGAGTAGCAGTCAGAGACGACCAGCCTCCAAATCGGTTTCTCGCTCTGGTGGATTGGTGTAGGCGGGGTTCCCGTCCACTTCGAGTTCTACCAATTACTGTTGGCCCTCCGTATGGCTCTCACACGGCCCGTGACTGCCGCTGGCTCATTCCAGAATGCTCCGAGGGTATAGATTGTACGTTGGTTACTCAAAGCCGCGATATGGGGCTTATAGGCGGTCGGAGAACAGGGGCCAAGGAAAATAACTGCGGGTAATAAAATATTGTATATTTTAGAACTTATCGAGACTCCGTCGTCTCCGTCGCTGGAGTTCCCGCTTGTCCCCCGTGTCGTAGTGCTTCTTCAGCACTTCTCGGCTCACGTTCGCCCGACCAGACACGTCCTCAAGCTCGGCGTCGTTGTTCAGGAACCGCTGGATTGCCCCGCGCCTTCCCGCGTGGGGAGACCGCGACGACGGGCACTTACTGGCTCCGTGGTGCGTTCGAGCTTCGCACTCGCTCACCTTCACGTCGTGCGGGCACTCGTTGGAGTACCAGCAGGGCCGAGTCATCACGTAGAAGTTCCGCTGTAGCGCACCCTTCGAAATACGGCCTTGGCTGGTGGCTATCAACGGTTCTCGCCCGTATTCGTCTTCGACGGGCGGGCGGTGGTACTCCAGCCACGTCTCGATAATCTCCGTGGCCTCGTCGTTGAGCGAGATAATCCGCTCGCCCTTCTCCTTGTTCTTCAGCGGCGTTCCCGCGTGGGGCCTGTGAAGAACGTGAAGCTCCGGGCCGTCAGGGCCATAGGTGAAGTCCTGCACGTCGAGCGCCCGGAGACTACCGGAACGGCACCCGGTGTGCCACACGAGGTAGAATATCAGATGCCGTCGGTCGGCGTACTCGAACTTCTCCAGATAGTCGAGAATCGCCTCGGCCTGCTTCTCGGTCACGCGCTCGTCGCGGGCCTCGTCCTTCCCGGCCAGTTGGGGCGAGATGATTTTGTCCGCGATACCCTCGGGGACGGCGTCGATGCTCTCACAGAACTGCATGAGCCGGCGCACGCGGTCGAGGTCAGTCTTCAGCGTGGCGGGCTTGACATTCTGTTTCCGGTCTTCGGCGAAGTCGGACACCAATCGGCCCGTCATCCGGTTCATGTCGCTGACGTTCTGCTCGTCCAGCCACTCGATGAATCGGTCGAGCGAGTACCCGTACTCCTGTAGTGTGTTCGCGGAGTATTCCGATTCGTGGTGGTTCAGGAATCTGTTCTTGGCTTCCCGTGGTGACATTGACTCTGTCATTTGCGTTCGCACCTGTGTGCGGGAAGAAGGGTTCGGGGGTCGGATGCCGGCATCTGGCTTCTTCCTCCTGCGGTGTGCAATCGCCCTTGACAGCACGGGAGGGTGGTGGAGAGGCCCCGGGTTCAAATCCCGGCGAGTCCATATTCGTTCTACTCGGACGCTATTCGACCGATAGAGCAGGGTTTCGTGTTTTCCGACTTATACCCCTGAACTCTGATTTGGGCGATTTGAACTGAGTCCTCGGAAAGGGACTCGTTCTCGATTTGATTGTGGGTTGACTCGCCGGGCGAACCCGTCCGTCGGTTTTTCATATTGGACAACCCCGGGGATAGAGAAATAGCTTAGTTCTCGGCTGGAAGTGAAAACGCTTCATCGGAGTCATTACATAACAAGGTTACAGACTGTCCGTGGTAATGGGAAGGTGGCCTGATCGTTCAACTGTGGTAATAGCAGTCATCGTAGTGATAGTAGCAATAGCGATCATCTCGGTGACTATCGGACTATATCTGGAGTTTGGCGATTCGGGATTACAAGCCGCTTCAGTCATCGTTTCCGGCTTTCTCAGTCTCGCTCTTGTGGTGCTCTACTACCAGCAGTACTCTACTCAAAGCAAACAAACGGATCTCATGGAAGACCAGCAGTCCGTTCAGAAAAGGCAGACGGACATCATGGAGGAACAGCAATCTATCTGGGAAAAACAGGCTGAGATTCTGGATCAGCAGAGATCAATCCAAGAGACACAAAATGAGTTGATCGAACGCCAATTTGAGTCGGATGTGAAATTTGCAGGCCCGGTCGCTGCTGACGGAAATAATGTCTATATCAAACTCCGAAATGACGGACCGGGTGCTGTGGGATTTATACGGCTCAAATGTAAGATCAAGAATAATACAGACGGATCAACAGTGATCGGACCGGGGTACGTACAACTCACCAGTATTGAAGACGGCAAGTCTCGGTTACCCCCTCTCTCTGCTTCTGAGATGTTCAAAGCGCGTATAGGATTCCCACCAGAGAGAGAGTTTGGAACAAAAATAGACTCTTACGAACCAAGGGTTCAAACTTATGATAATATGCGGTCGTTTAGCAGCATATTGGAAGAGGTAGCTGCAGAAGTTAGGAATCAGTGTTTGCTATGTTTAACAGTCGAAATAATTGACGAGAGGGGGAAATTAGATGAGGAGACTAACAATGAGCTCACGATTGAACAACCTATTCGAGTTCCACATTACCTCTCGGATGCTGTAGAAAATGGCAATGTTCGGGATGTTCCCACACAGAACCTAATAGAAGGTCTCCCTGAATCCCCTCGAGAGATCCATCCTGTCGAGAATATCTTACAGTATCAGCATCTCATTGATGACGAGATAGAATCCGAAGCGGACAGCCAACACTGATGAAAACTACAAGCTATGCTATGTCTTGATGTCGGCCGACTATTCTTACCTTGGACTCCGGCTAAGCGATAACCTTGTCGAGAGAGGCTCAGATTCGTCCGAGAACGATTCCTCGGGAGACACTATGATAGTCCGGACTCGCCTGAGGAGCCTGAGATAGCCGTCTTTGGACCCGGAAACAAGAGTAGTGAGTCGGAGCCATTACATAATCCGGCTTCAGAATGTAGCTGGTAATGGGAAGCTCGCCTGATCGTTCGGCTGTAGTTAGGTGGGTCTCAACGGCCACCGTAGGGTTAGCAGTTCTTGGAGCTATAGTAGCGATCGTTTCTCTTCCTTTCGTGTACCGGGAATTCGGAGAAGCAGGGATTCAGGCATCCTCAGTTGTCACCACCGGACTCCTCACTCTCGCTCTCATCGTTCTGTACTTTCAGCAATATTCCACTCAAAGTAAGCAAACGGATCTGCAGAGGTCGCAGAAAGAAATTATGCAAGTACAGTATGAACCGCAGATACGAATTCATGGTGCTACGTTTACAGAAACAGAGGTTTCGTTGGTGTTATCAAACGGAGGAAACGGCTCAGCAGAGAATATTCGTATAAGATGCGATCTTCTCGTCAATTTTGATGATTACGACGATCCGGAATATGCTCGAATGGAGCAACACAAATATGAGTTAGATGATTATGATTATGAATTAGCGCCTGCTCCGTCCGGTCTGAGAAGGCACAGAAATACCTCTGCAGAGGGCATTAGTTACCGGGATGCTATTGAGACGGTCCAAGGAGGATACTTAGACTCTGACAATACAGTAGTACACTTCAAAGGGATTCCCCAAGTAACGGAAATTCGGAGTTCTGAACATAATACAGGAAAGCCGCTTCCTGAAGTTTTGAACCAACTCTATAATTCTGGTGTAACATCGGTCTCCATCTATCTAACATTGGTTTGCAATGACCTGAAAGAAGAGTCCTTTTCTTTCTTTGTCTACGGTGCTCGGAATATAAAGTTGGATGGAAGTTTTGAGTCCTTTGAAGCTTTTGAGACATTTAACAGAAAAGAGGAGGGATGGGGTCAAACTCGACTACCAGAAGAAATCCAGAAAGAGGTAGATGGGTCATCAGAGAACCCTCACAATCCATATGAGTATTTCGCTTGTGGGCCTCAGTTATCCGATTTAGAAGGAACATAGACTGATAGCGAAAACAGCTGAGAACAGAAGCCAGCAGTCTTAGAATCGATTGCAGTAGTTAGTCGTTTATCCTGAAACGACGGGAAAAGAGAGCTACAGGTTATTCAGGAACTCTTTCCGTCGCTCCCGCTTCTCCGATTTGGTTCCCTTATCGTAGTGCCGATCAAGTACCTCTTGGCTCACATCGGCTCGATCACTCACAGCTTTCGCAGGCCACCCGTTGTTCCGGTGGTAGGTGATCGATCCCTTTCGGATGGCGTGAGGAGACACCGATGAGAGACACTTCGAAGCGAACCTACTGTTCGCTGCCTCACACTCTTCCTGATCTCTCTCATGAGGACACTTATTCAGATAGTGACATGGGCGAGTGACCCGGTAGATGTGATTCCGGATCGTTGTGTCATGTGCCCTCCCTTTCTTAGTCCCGATGAGCGGCATACGTCCGTTCTCATCCTCCACTTGAGGATGATTCATCTCAAGATAATCTTCGATCACGGTAACGACTTCATCGTTGAGATTGATCTCCCGCTCTCCCTGTGTTCTGTTTTTCAGCGGCGTACTTGATCTGTGAACGGCTTCGATGTAGTTCTCCGATCCACTGAAGTCATCTACATCGAACGCTCTGAGCGTACTTGTGCGGATTCCTGAGTGCCATAGAAGGAGGAAAATCACATGGCGAATAGTGGCGTACTCGTACTTCTCGAGGTAAGGAAGGATCTTCTCAGCTTCCTCAGGAGATAGCATCGTATCGCTCACATCCTCTTTGAATCCGAGGTCCGGTAGCTCGAGTTTCTCGCTCAAACCCGGAGAGACAGCATCGATGGACTCACAGAACGCTAAGACTGTCGGACGGTCCCGAGTTGATTCTTGAGAGTGACGTTATTCACGTCCTGAGAGCGCCATATCTTGTGCTGGTGTAGATTCCGTCCGGTGAGATCGTTCATGTCATCTATCCCTTCTTCCTCACACCACTCGAGGAATCGCTCAAGCCGATACTCGTGGTTCTCCTTAGAGGAGGGAGAGAGGTCTGTTCTACCGTCAAGGTAGGTCTGTACGGCTTCCGTCGGATGCATCGGTTCTAACGTGGTCATGGCTTCCACGGAAAACCGACGGTAGCAGGCCTGAGGAGAGGCCCCGGGTTCAAATCCCGGCGAGTCCATACAATTCTGGAGTTTCAGGAGTTGTAATACCTGAATTTCGTATTTGAGCAATCAGCGGTTGACGCTGATTGCCGTCACTGGACTCCTACAGTTACTCGATGAAGTCGCGTCGCTGTTCCATCTTCATTCGGTCGGTTCGTCGATCATAGTGGTGTTCGAGCCCTTCCGATGAAACGTCACATCGATCGCTGACGATTCGTTCCGGAACGCCCTCTCGGAGCTGATGGGTGATCGCACTGCGTCGGATAGTATGAGGCGAGAGACTGCTGGGACACTCCGAGTAGTGTTCGTACTCGCGTGCCTCACAATCCATCGGCTTGCGATCATGGGGACAGTGCCCGACTATACAGGGCTGAGTAAGACGGTAGATCTCCGTGCGGATCTGACTGGCACTCAATCGCCCCTGATCGCTCGTTACGAGCGGCTGCCGTCCGTGTTCGTCAGCAACATCGTGTCGGTGGAACCGGATGTATTCGTCGAGGACGTCGCAGTAGTAGTCGTCGAGTGCGATTGCGCGCTCAGCTGGTTGCTGATTCTTGAGTGGCGGCCCCGTTTCGGGACGATGCCGGAGCCAGAAACACTGCTCTTCGGGCTCGTAGTCATCGAGATCGATCGCACCGAGACTTCCGAGTCGAATCCCTGTATGCCAGCGGATCGCGACGAGGACGTGGTCGCGGCTCGCACGCTTGTACCGCTCGAGATAGCCGATGATCGTCTCGGCCTGCTCGGAATCGAGCAGTTCGTCACGTGCGTCCTCGTTGCGGCCAACTTCGGGAGGCTTCACGCATTCCCGACTCGGCGCGAACACCTTTATTGGTCTGTGCTACTATAGTATTACCATGAAGTACGCCAACGTCAGCGTCAAGTTCCCCGAAGAACTCGATCGGGAACTCGAGCAGTTCCTCGAGGAGACGGGCGTCTACACGAACAAAAGCGAGTTCATTAAGGAGTCAGTCCGTCGTCACCTGATCGAACTGAACGACGAGCCGGCGATCGCGGCGCTGCGCGTCGAGCAGTTACTCGCTCGCGCCGAACAGAATTCAGTGAGCGACGACGAACTACACGCCCGGCTCGACGAGCTTCGCCAGCACGTCGACGAAGCGGAAGTCGCGGACGCGATCGAAGCCGCTCGCGAGGACGCAGCCGACGAGTACGTCGATCACGCGTGAAGATCCTCGATACGAACCTCTGGGTTTTCGGAACGCTCGGGACGAACGACCGGGCGGAACGGCTCCTCGACGACATCGAACGGGGCGAGACGGTGTCGGCGATCAATGCGTACATGGTACAGGAAGCACTCAACGCGTTCGATCGCACGCCCGGCCTGACAGCGAGGGAATGAGACGAGCTGCAGACGCTGTTCCTGACCCGTCTCACTCGGATGACCGGGCTGATCGAAGCCCCCTCGAGTCGCGATTTCGCCGACTCGCTACTCGATGAGCGTCGAGCGAACGTTCAGACCCAGCTCCTCGCCAGAATTACCGGTGTTCAGCCGAAAGATATCCCGATCGTCGTCCTCGCGTTCGAACATCGCGACCGGGAACCGACGATCTGTACCAACGATGCTGACTTCGCTGCGTTTCCTCCAGCCGAGCACAACCTCCCGGAACTCGCTCTCGAGTACGTCGGCTGAAGTCCTGCAACCTCTCCGCGCTTGGTACTAGGTATCACCCAGCTATGCCAGTTCGAGAGCGCGCAGATCGGGGATCCAGGGGGCCGACGCTCGCAGCTCTCGTCGGTACGATGCGGAGAACGGTGCTAGTCGGGGCGGAAAACCGGACAGTCCCAAGTACAGTTTCGGTTCCCTCGTAACGCTCTCAGCCCGTCGTAGTTCTGGCTGTACGCGGCTATTAATCCTCAGACGAACGAATTCTTGCATGCACGGCTCTTTATGACGACTACAACAGCACTGACGCAACGATTCTTGGGAGAGCTTCGTGAGAAACACGACGTCGAGGACGCCGTGTTTCTCGTCGATCATGCCCAGCATCTAGCAACAGCACTCCAGCGAACCGGGCTCCGATTTCGACCCGAACGACACGGAAATCGGAATGCTGTCGAACGTGTCTTCAGAAAGGTGAAATAACGTACCTCTTCGTTCAGTGATAGCTTCAGTTACGTCGATCCAACAACCGCCGAAACGTGGTTACGAGCCTTCGCCGTTTGGTGGAACTCGCTTAACTAAACACGATGGACAGTTGTCGTCCACAGACACTACTGTATCGACTGTCTTCGACGTTGACCGCCGATGACCGCTCGAAAAACGGACCAACCGCTACCGACCCCATCAAACAACCGCTGTCGGCTGCAATGCCGATATTCAGGCGAGAGATGGGACCTCTCTCGAGGGACAGATGAACGTGGGGACGCCCCTATCCGTGGACGGCAGCTGTCTCCGGATCTGTCGATGGACGCTGATCTGAACGAGTCCCCTCTCCCGGAATTGCCGCGTCGTCGGGGAGGATCACGCGCCGTTCGGTATACTCGAGGCCGTTCTTTCGCTCGGTGGCTCGCCGCACGCCGAGCCGGTTCTTCGAGAGGTCGAGGATCGCGTCGATCGTCCTCGAGACGAGTTTCTTTGCGTAGCTCTCGCTAACACCGGACTCTTTCCGTCGGATCCAGTGTTTGAGTTCGCTTGCGGAAACGTACTCGGCGATATCCTTGCAGCCTTGCTTCCAGGGATTGTCACCGACGCTCGGATCGGCGCGGGCCTGCCAGAGCTTCGCGGCTAGTCGCATCGGGAGGGAATTTGCCGCTGAGCGACGCATGTCTTCGTCCATCCGTGCGAGTTGCTGGATCGGAAGCAGGTCACCGTAGGCGAGCGACACGCCACCGCCGCGCTCGAGCGGGTCGGCACTCTCGGGCAGTCGATAGTAGGCGTTTCCGTCATCCTTTTCGATCCGCTCGAGGCGGCCGTCGACAACATCGATCGTGTGTTCGTCGACGTTGTCCGCGTGGAGGTGGGCACCTTTCTCGAGTTCTCGGGACTGGAGTTCGGTGATTCGTTCCTTGTTGGTATTGGCCTTGTTGAGCGCTGCTTCGGCGAGGTTCTCGAGACGATTACAGTCGGCCTCGAGGTCCGCGACGCGCGTCTCGAGGACGGCGACGGTGTCGGTGAGTCGATCGCGGTCGTTCTCGAGTTGCTGGATACGGTCGTCTTTGCGCTCGAGTTCGGTCTCGAGTTGGTCGAGACGTTCGTGGAGGGACTCGAGGTCGCTTCGGGACGGCTGGTGCTGGTTGGTTGACGAGGCGTCCATCTCGGTGGGTATGTCTGCTGACATCGATCGGGAGGGGAGGCAGGACTGGCTAGCGAGCGATACTGGCCGATCGTGACCGTCGGAGACCGCCTGCTGGCACGCTGGCCAGCGCAGCAGTAAGCAGAGCAGTCGTAGGCGAGGACGGAACACAGTCCGTCGGCACGGGGAGCGCAGCGTCGTGACTGGCTCACCTAGTCGCGTCGCCGTCCTCGAGACAGCTGCCCACTCAGTCGTCGGAGTCCCCGGAGTGGCTGCCACTATGGCCCTGCGAAGTAGCCGCCGGATCGCCCGGTAGGGCCGTTCATGCGGGCGGCAAAGTCCTGACAGTGGGAGCCGTCGTGCGTGACGGCCACTTTCCAGTTCGTACAGCCCGACGTGTCACAGGAAGAGAGCACGTGTCCGTTCACGGGCCCGGCTGATCGTCTCGAGCCTGTGCGTCGATCGTCGTGGTCACCGCGGCTGCCCGACCGCTCGTCCTCTCGTTGCGGATGTCGGTTCCCACAGTGCGAATCGTAGTCGTCCGGATCCGCACCGCAGGCGCAGCGAGCGTCAGATCTTTTGACCGGTGATGCCTCTTGCCGTCTGTGGGGCGTGGTCCCCACGGAAGCTTCGGAATTCATGCGTTGGGTGACGGAGCTACCTTCTGGGCGGCGTGCCAGCGCCGCCCGGTCTCACGTACCGACAAGAGTCATCTTCAGGCGAGTCGGTAACTCCTTACTATCACAATCACTCGAATATTGCATAAATGCAACGGTTAGGTATAGTCAGCAAATCCAGTCTTTATCAGTAGATTCAGTGGTATTAGGCACCTCTATACTGAAATAGGATATGATGCGATTATCTGGGACGTGGATGACGATCTGGGATGACCGCATTCTCGAGATAATTCGAAAGGAGGATGCAGGTCGGGTTGGCGATCTCGCTGAACGAGATGCGATCCGTATTTCTCAGTCCTCGGTTTCCCGTCGTTGCAAGAAATTAGCTGAAAACGATCTGCTCCAGCCGCTTGGGAACGGTGTTTACACGATTACCGGGAAAGGGGAAGCGTATCTTAACGAAGAGTACGACGCTGAGAACGATATCTTCCTGAACGGAAACGGTTCAAAAGACGGTCCAACTGCAAGCGAAACCTCCGAATTGCGATGAGCCAAGCTGGTGTCGTGCTCGAGGACTGGATACTCGAGCACCTCGAAGGGGGTTTGTAGTCAACCCCTCGATAGATGGAGCAGGTTATTGGATCCAATGCCTCTCGACGGGGGATCCAAGAGCGGTGTCGAATGTTCGCTCTGCCTGATCTCACTATGCCAGTGATCACCTTCTGTACGAGATTACGAGGAGCAGGCAGGAGTATCCCGGGAGTGATCACGACAGCGAGAATTTTCCCCGACCCTCACACAACGAAATCGGCTACCAGTAGCCGCGATAGCCGCATAGGGAGTGGTGTGCCGAGTCGTTGGCAGGTTAGGCCTCCCGAAGGTTCGTCACGTCCATCGTCTCCTCGAGTGCCGCCGTTTGGAAATCGGAGTCGGCGACGACGAGCCGGTCACCGGTCGAGCGAGCGGTCGCCGCGATCATGAGATCCCGAACGGCCATCCGTTCGACGTCGGCAAGCAACCGGTCCTGTAATTCGGCGGCCTCGAGTGCGATCTGCTCGTTGAACGCGAGCGCACGAACGCCCCCGAAGCGCTGGCGCTCCTCTCGGAGATCCGTCTCCTCGTGGCCGAGTGTCCCCGCGAGGACTTCGTAGACACAGATCGAGGACGTGAGATACGGCGTCGATTGGGATTCGACGTAGGCCACGGTATCGTCGACCCCTTCGAGCATGTCGATGATGACCGACGAATCGAGGAACGTCATCGCTCGAAGCTGTCTCGGGAACGGTCGATAGCGTCACGGGCTCGATCAGCGGTGTCCGAATCCCAGGAGCCGACGGCGATCGGCTCCTCGTCGCTCGCCAGTCGCGCCAGTAACTCGTCGGAGCTCTCGTCGTCGCGCTTCAACCGGTCGAGTTTCTCTTTCGTCTCTTCCGAGACGCGAATGGACGTACTCACGTGCATGCATTGTGTATGCAAGAAGGGATCCCTTTCGCCGGGCACGCGGGGTACGTGTTGCGAGGACGCCGCTGAGAGATCACTGCAATTCCGCCGGGATCTGTGCCCGTCTCACTCGGGTTCGAGTTCGACGGTCAGCTCGTGGTCGCCGTCGTGGGTGTGCTCGACCGTCGTCGGCTCGTAGTCGGAGTGGTCGATCTCGATCGAGTACTCGTTTTCGTAGATCAGGTTGTAGTGGTAGCCGTCCCCGCCCGTGATGCCGGTGAACTCCAGCGGAATGTCGGCCTCGTGGGGCTCGCCCTCGCCCCTGACGACCGCGCCCTGGATCGGGTCGCCGTCGGGGTCGACGGCCCGGAGGACGAGCTCCGCGTGGTCGGGCTCCTCGGCTCCAGTCGGGTCGTCGTCCTCGGCGGAGTCGCCCTCGGCGGAGTCGTCCACCACGACGTCGAGCTCGACGGTAACCTCGCTCGGACCGTCGTGGCTGTGTTCGATCGTGGTCCCCTCGTAGTCGGGGTGGTCGATCTCGATCGTGTACTCGTTCTCGTAGATCCGGTTGTGATGGTACCCCTCCGATCCAGTCACGCCCGTGAACTCGAGGGGGATGTCGGCCTCGTGGGGCTCCCCCTCGCCGACGACGAGCATCGCCTCGGCCGGCTCGCCGTTGGCGTCGACGACCCGAAGGGTGAACTCCGACAGGTCGGGTTCCTCGACTTCCGAGTCCTCGTCCGCCTCCGAATCGTCCTCGTCGGGTTCCGAGTCCTCATCAGACTCGGGCTCCAGTTCGTCCTCGTCGGTGTCGTTCTCGTCGGGCTCCGAACCGTCGGCCTCGGGTCCGTCCTCGTCGGGTTCCGAATCATCGGCTCCGTTCTCGGAACCGTCGTCCTGGCCGTTCGACGCCGAGTCGTCGTCCGTACTACACCCCGCGAGGACTGCCGTCCCGCCCGTCGCGACAAGCACTCGCCGTCGGCTCCAGCGGTTGTAGCTCATGAGTAGCTCCGGTTGCGAACGGTTTCGTCACTCACGACTAAAATCGTGGGATTTCCGGACGGTCGCGTCGTCCGACGCGTCGGCGGGTACCGTCGTCCCGCGTCCGCCTGTATATCGTCGACCCACGTCGCAACTCAGCCGAACTCCTCGAGACCCCGCTGGGTATCCGACCGATCCCGGACGTAGTCGGCGATTTCGGCGTAGGCGTCCTCGTTTTCGATCTCGGCCAACTGTTCGAGAGCCGCGATCGCGCCGTCGTCGGTCCAGGGGCCGAACTCCCGAACCAGGCGGTCGGTCTCGGCGAGGTGGAAGAGGTAGTGGGCCCTGTCCACGGCGAGGGGATCGTCCTTCTCCTCGATCAGCTCGACGCGGTCGCTCGGCGCCACTACCAGGAGCTGCTCGCCGTCCCGCTCGAGAAGTCCCTCCGCGACGAGATCGTCGACGTCGACCGCGCGCCGTCGGAGGTCCTCGCGCAAGGTATCGGCCGCGATCGTCCCCCCGCGACCCAGGACGGTGGCCAGGTAGACGGCGGTCGTCGGCTCGGTCGCCTCGCTCAACAGCCGAACCCGTTCGCTCAGCAGTCGCTCGACGACGACGTCGCGGATCGTCGCTATCGCGTCGTCGACCGAGACGCGCTGGCCGTCGCGGGTCACGTTCGGGTAGTGCTCCGAAAAGGCCTCAAGGCACGTCCCCATCGCGACGGCGAAGACGTCGCCCCGCGCGAGCCGCGGTCCGTCGGCCTCGAGTCGTTCGATCGCCTCGCTGGCTCGGTCGTGGATCTCCTCCAGGAGGGTCTCCCAGCGCACCGCTTCCGGCTCCTCGCGGCGGGAGCGACAGACGACGATCACGTCGTACTCGATGCTGTCCTTGTTATGGATGTGGGTGCTGCCGCGCATCTCGCCGCGGATCGGATGGACCGCCGTCACCGTGAACCCGGCCTCGAGGACGGCCGTTAGCACCGTGCTCCAGCCCGCGGTCTCGGTATGGTGGAACGTAAACGCCATGACGCCGTCGTCTTTGAGCGCACGGTTTGCCTCCTCGAAGACGCTCGTCAGTCCCGCAACGAAGTGCTCCTCGTCGCGGTAGGTCTCGACGCTGTCGGCGCTGGCAGGGTCGCTGACGACCTCGCTGGCCTTGGGCGTGCGCTCGGGGGCAAACTGGTCGTACTCGTCCTCGAGGACCTGTGTGAGCCAGACGTAGTAGAAATCCGCCGTCTCGGCGTACATGACGTTGTCGAGGTAGGGCGGGTCGGTGATGACCGCGTCCACGCTGTCGTCCGCGACGGGCAGCTGCTCGGAGCTGCCACACCGCAGGAAGACGTTCCCCTCGCTACCGAGGTCGGCGGGGTCGTCGACGAGGCGGCCCTCGATCTCGCCGACGCCGTTTTGCTGTTTCGTCTCGCCGTCCTCGACGTACTTCTCGTAGGGGTTCCGACAGAACTCCTTGCCGGCCCGCATCTTCTCGAACGCCGTCGAAAACGTCGCGGCGCCCTCGCTGGCGCCCCAGACGTTGTTCTCGACCGGCGTGTGGCGGGCCGTGATCGTGTGGCGCTTGTACAGCCCCTGGATCTTGTTCTCCGAGCTGTGGTACTCGCAGAACATGTTGTTGAAAGCCAGGCTGTCCGAGAACGCGAGCAAGAGAAACTCCCTGACGTTGCGGTCCTCGAGATCGGCGATGGCCGCGAGCAGCTTGCCGAGACAGAGCAGCTGGCGGTCGTTGAACATCTGGTCGTACCGCTCGAACCCGTACTTCCGGGCGCGGTCGGAGCTCCCCCGATAGCGCTCGGTGGTGGGGATCGGCAGCGAGTCGCGCGTCTCGGCCAGCTCCGCCTGCGCCGTCGCGAACAGCTCCCGATCGAACGAGCTCGCCGGTTTGTACCCTTTCTCGCCGCTCTCCGAACAGTAGTACTCGACCGCGTAGAGCGCGCGCTCGGGTGCCCCGTACCGGTCGACGGCTTCGACGATCGACATTCCAGTGCCCGCCTCGCAGTGCGGACAGGTGTAGCTCCCGCCGTCGACGGTCCCCGCGGTCTCGGGGACGAACTCCCAGGAACAGTCGGGACAGGCGGTCTCGGTTCGGTAGTCGTCGGTCTCGAAGACGTGCCGGCAGCCGGGACAGACGACGATATCGCGGTCGTTCGCCGCGGATCGGGCCTCGGCGAGCCGGTAGTCGTTGAAGAGGGCGACGGGCTCTGCACACTCCAGGCAGGGAACCTCGTTGACCCAGAACTGGTACATCGACGCCGCGCGGTGGTCGTCCTCGCAGTCCGGACAGTCGGTGCGGTAGTAGTCCCGGATCTCGCGGCCGACGGTCGCCTCCAGCTGCTCGAAGGCCGCGTCGAGGACGTCGAGGTCGACGGGTTCGACCTCCTTTTTCACGACGAACCACGCGACGGGGTTTAGCTCGCTCCCGATCGCGGTACAGCCCAGCCGGAGCGACTCGACGACGCTCGTCCCGCCGCCCATAAAGGGGTCCAGGACGGTCTTCCCGTCGAAGTCGACGTCCTCGAGGTAGTACTGCCAGAGTGCCTCGGGGTCGTCCCAGTCGATCTTCGGGAGGCCGTCGTCCTCGCCGAGGGTTGACTGGCGCGTGCCGGTCACGCTCAGCTCCCGGTCGGCGAGCGAGTACAGCACCATCGTCCGGAACACGCTACCGAGGCGACGTGCCCACCACTTGTGCATCGTGTAGACGGGTCGGTAGTAGCGCTTCGCGTGGGCCTCCCGTTCGGCGATCTCGTTGACCCGATCCGTCGGGAACGTGAGCTCGATCGGTCGCTCGGGCTGCTCGTCGGACATGAGCTACCGAGTGACGGATCCGAACCGAGGACGAACGATCGACAGTCGCTCACGACGTCGGGGGACGGCACGGGCCCGTCCCGCGGTCGCCGTCCTCGGGCGCATGTGGGATTCGGCGAGAGTCATACCGTAGGTTCGACAGCTGGGACACTTCACCCTTTCTACAGGCAGACCACGTGTGTTTCGCTGCCGGTCCGCGAGGCGAGGTCTCGGAGCGAGCGATCCGAGCTCTGGGTCGACCACCGATATCGGCGATCCGGACGCTTCGGTGGTACCGGTTCGTGGTGGCTGCTAGCACTTATTGTGGATGTCGTGTAATCCTAACCTGCCATGGGAGGATTTGACATAGAGACGGAAGCGGGACGACGGGAGGCGTTGCGACGAATGCTGACGATCCGCGCGTTCGACAGCGAGGCCGGAGATCGGTTCGCGGACGGCGAGATCCCCGGCTTCGTTCACCTCTATATCGGCGAGGAGGCGGTCGGCGTCGGCACCTGCGCCGCCCTCGAGGACGACGACTACATCGCCAGCACCCATCGCGGTCACGGCCACTGCATCGCGAAGGGGCTGGATCCGAAGTACATGATGGCCGAGCTGTACGGGAAAGCCGAGGGCTACTGCAACGGCAAGGGTGGCTCGATGCACATCGCCGACGTCGACGCGGGGATGCTCGGCGCCAACGGGATCGTCGGCGCGGGACCACCGCTTGCGACCGGCGCGGCGCTGTCGATCGACTACCAGGACCGCGACCAGGTCGCGGTCGGCTTCCTCGGGGACGGCGCGGTCGCCCAGGGCCAGGTCCACGAGGCGATGAACCTCGCGGCGACGTGGGATCTACCGGCGATCTTCGTCATCGAGAACAACCAGTACGGCGAGGGGACGCCCGTCGAGGACCAGCACAACGTCGACAACCTGAGCGACACCGCTCAGGCCCACGACATCCCGGGGCTGACCGTCGACGGGATGGACGTCACCGCGGTCGCGGAGGCCGTCGGCGAGGCCCGTGCCCGCGCCAGGGCCGGCGACGGGCCGTCGCTGATCGAGGCCGAGACCTACCGCTACCGGGGCCACTACGAGGGCGACGAGGAACCCTACCGCGACGAGGACGAGATCGAGCGCTGGAAGGACCGCGACGCGATCGACTCGTTCAAACAGCGGCTGATCGACCGGGGTGAGCTCACCGACGAGGAGTTCCAGGAGCTCGAGCACGAGGTCGAGGCCGAGATCGAGGCGGCGGTCGAGTACGCCCGGGAGGCAGAGCCGCCGGCGCCCCACGAGGCCTACGACGACATGTTCGCCGAGACGCCCCCCGAGATCGAGCGCTTTGCGACTGCCGCGCGGACCGACGGCGGTGAGCGAATCGACGATTCGCGATCCACACCGGATCGTTCGCGATCCGAGGGAGGTGAACGACAATGACTGCCCAGACCGAACGCGAACTCGAGACCGAGACCGAGACGATGACCGTTCGGGAGGCCGTCCGCCAGGCGCTGCGCGAGGAACTCGAGCGCGACGAGGACGTCTACCTCATGGGCGAGGACATCGGCGTCTTCGGGGGCGTCCTCGAGGTCACGAGCGGTCTGTACGACGAGTTCGGCGCCCAGCGCGTGCGGGATACGCCGATCAGCGAGGCCGGCTTCATGGGCGCGGCGACGGGTGCGGCGGCGACGGGCACCCGCCCGGTCGTCGAGCTCATGTTCTCGGATTTCGCGGGCGTCTCGATGGAACAGATCATGAACCAGATGGCGAAGATGCGCTACATGTTCGGCGGGAAAGCCGAGATGCCCGTCACGGTCCGCACCACCGAGGGCGGCGGGATGGGCGCCGCCAGCCAGCACTCGGGGACGATCCACACCTGGATTAGCCACTTCCCCGGGCTGAAGGCCGTCGCACCCGGCACCGCCGCGAGCGCGAAGGGGCTGACGAAGGCCGCGATCCGGTCGGACGACCCCGTCTTCGTCTTCGAGAACAAGATGATCTACGAGCAGGAGGGCGCGGTGCCGACCGACGAGGAGTTCACGATCCCGATCGGCGAGGCCGCGATCGAGCGCGAGGGCGAGGACGCCACGGTCGTCGCCACCCAGCGGCTGGTCGGCGAGTCGCTCCAGACCGCCGAGAGCCTGGCCGAGGCCGGCGTCGAGGCCGAGGTGATCGATCCCCGGTCGCTGTACCCTCTCGACACGGAGACGATCGTCGAGAGCGTCCGGAAGACGGGACGGCTCATCGTCGCCGACGAGAGCCCGCTGTCGTACGGCACCCACGCGGAGATCATCGCCCGCGTCCAGGAGGAGGCGTTCTTCAGCCTCGACGCGCCGATCCAGCGGGTCGGCACGCCCGACACGCACATGCCGTTTAGCACGCCCCTGGAGCAGGAGGTCCTGCCGGACGGCGACGACGTCCGCGAGGCGATCGAGCGGGTGACCTGAGCGGTGGATCGTGTCGGCCTGGTCGTCAACCCCGCCGCCGGGCGCGACATCCGGCGGCTCACCGGCGGCGCCAGCGTCGTCGACGACTACGCGAAGCGACGGGTCGCCGACTGCGTCCTCGAGGGGCTGACCGCGGTCGCCGACCCCCTGGCCGTCCGGCTGATGCCCGACCGGTCCGGGATCGCCGACCACGTCCTCGAGGAGGCGCCCGACGAGCTCGAGGCCGCGGCCCTGGAGATGTCCGTCGAGAATACGGCCGCGGACACGCGTCGAGCGGCCGCGCAGTTTCGCAAGCAGGGAGTCGGCGCCGTCGTCGTCCTCGGCGGGGACGGGACGACCCGCGACGTCGCGAGCGAGATCGGCTCGGTTCCGGTCGTCGCCGTCTCGACGGGGACGAACAACGTCGTCCCGTCGGCCGTCGACGGCACCGTCGCGGGCGTCGCCGCAGCGCTGCTCGCGACCGACGTCGTCCCGGCTGCCGACGTCACCGAGCGCCACGGCGTCGTCGAAGCACGGGCCGAGACCCCGAACGGCGAGCGAAACCTGTCCGCGCTGGCGGCCGCCGAGGTGTCCTCGCGGTCGTTTATCGGCTCGCGGGCGCTGCTCGATCCCGGCGACCTCCGTGGGGGCGTCGTCTCGCGGGCCCACCCGGGAGACATCGGCCTCCCCGCAGTCGCCGGAGCACTCGAACCCGTCGCCCCCGCCGCGCCCGGCGGCGTGGCGCTCCGGCTGACCGATCCCGAGGACGCCCCGCGGACCGCGCGGGCGACGCTGGCACCCGGCGTGGTGGCGACCGTCGGGATCGAGTCGTGCGAGCGTGTCGAGCCCGACGACCCGGTTCGGTTCGAGGTTCCGGACGGCGTCGTCGGCGCCGACGGCGAGCGCGAGCTCGAACTCACGGATACGACCGTCGAGTTCCGGGTCCGCGCCGACGGCCCGCGGCTGGTCGACGTCGACGCCGTCCTCGCGGCCGGGAGCGAAGCGGGCGCGTTCGTGATCGAGAGGGCCGACCACCCGCCCGCTCGGGAGGACTGAGACGGCGAGCGGTCGCCCGGGACGAGCCAAAACGCTATCTTCCCGGCCGTCGACGGCATGGTATGGTTGGTGAAGACATACCACAGATCGGCGTCGAGCTCCCCGAACTCTCGCAGGTCGCGTTCGTTGTCGAGGACATAGAGGACGGGATAGACCGGTTCGACGGACTGCTCGGGATCGGTCCCTGGGAGATCCACCGGTTCGAGCCGCCCGCAATGACCGACCGGACCTTCCGGGGCGAGGACGGCGAGTTCTCGATGCTGCTCGCGCTCGCACAGCTCGGGGACACGATGATCGAGCTGATCGAGCCCCTCGAGGGGCCCAGTATCTACACCGAGCACCTCGATGAGCACGGCGAGGGGCTCCACCACGTCGCCTGCTTCGCGTTCGAGGACCCTCACGCCGTCGTCGAGGCGTTCGAGGACGCGGGGATGCCGGTGCTCCAGAGCGGGAACTACGAGGGCGTCGAGTTCTGGTACGTCGACACCGCGGACGAACTCAACGGGACGATCTTCGAGACCGCGGCGAACGTCGAGTCGCTTCCTGAACCCGACGCAACGTACCCGGAGTGAGCGATCCCAGCGACCCTTAGAGACGCTCCCAGGAGAGCTCCAGCGACAGGTCCTCGCGAAGCAGCTGCGAGACGTGACAGCCCCGCTCGCCGAGATCGACGATCCGCTCGAGCGTGTCGTCGTCGGCGTCGCTCTCGAGGCGAATCGTCGCGGCGAGCTGCTCGACGGCGCCGTGCTCGGGTTCGGCGTCGGTCGTGACGTCGATCTCGCCGACTGCGGCGTCGCGCTTTTCGGCCTGGAACCGAACCGAAAGCGAGAGGCAGGCCGCCAGTCCGCCGAGGAAGACGTCGACCGGGGTGGGACCGGTCTCCGAGCCGCCGGCGTCCTCGGGCTCGTCGTAGGACCACTCGAACGAGCCCGCCTCGATCCGGCCGGCCATCCCTTCGGGATTAGAGGCGGTGACGGTTCGGCCGGGCATCTCGGTTTCGGTCCCGTCCGCGCGGTCGACGTCCTCGGGGAGCAGCGACCACGGCTCCTCGACGCGCTCGATCAGCGTCTCGAGGAACCTGGCGGCGTCAGCGCCGTCGACGACCCGGTGGTCGAAAGAGAGGTCGAACGGGAGGTGACGGCGCCACTCGACCCCGTCGTCGGGGTCCCGCGTCGGTCGTTCGGCGACGGCGTCGACTCCGAGGATCGCGACCTGGGGCGGATTGATAACCGGATCGAACGACTCGACGCCCAGCACGCCGAGGTTCGTCACCGTGAACGTCCCGCCCCGCAGGTCGTCCATCGTGTACTCGCCCTCGAGGGCGGCCCCGACGAGCTCGCGGCGCTCGCGTGCGACCGTCTCGAGGGACTTCTTCTCGACGTTCCGGAGCACCGGGGCGATGAGCCCCTGTTCGATGTCGACGGCGACCCCGAGGTTGTGGTCCGCCCAGAGGCGGTGGGTGTCGTCCTCGAAGGTCGCGTTGAACGCGGGATGGTCCTCGAGAGCCGCCGAGACCGCGAGCAGGAGGACGTCCTGGACGGAGACGTCGGCGTCGAGGACGTCGTTCGCGGCGTCGGCCGCGGCGAACAGCGCCTCGGCGTCGGCCTCGCGGTGGGTCGTGACGTGGACGGCCTCGCGGTAGCTCTCGCCGAGCCGCGAGGCGATCGTGCGGCGCATCCCGTCGAAGGGCCGCTCCTCGCGGAGCGTTCGTCCGGCGTCGTCGACCGATTCGGCCGCACGCTCGACGTCGTCCTCGGTGACCGATCCCTGGTACCCCGTCCCTTCGACGGTCGCGAGGTCGACACCCAACTCCTCGGCGCGCTTGCGGGCCCGCGGAGAGGCCTGGACCGCCGTCGCTACGCCCTCGTTGGTCTCGGCCGCACGCTCGACGTCGTCCTCGGTGACCGCGCCCTGGTACCCCGTCCCCTCGATTCCCTCGAGCTCCACGCCGAGCTCCTCGGCCCGTTTCCGTGCGCGTGGCGAGACCTTGCCCGTGTCGGCGGCCGCCCCCGCCCCGGTCGCCGCCTCCGAGGTGGCACCGTCGGTCGCGGCTTCGGCACCCGAGTCCGCGTCCGCGGTCGCAGCAGGCGTCTCGCCGGCGTCAACGTCCTCGAGTTCGGCCTCGACCTCGGCCTCAAGGTCGCCGATATCCGCGTCGGCGGGAGCGACGATCCCGATCGGCGTCCCGGGCGGCACCGACTCGCCCGGCTCGAGGTAGGTTCGCCGGAGGACGCCGTCCTCGCGGGCGTCGATCTCACCGATGCTCTTCTCGGACTCGACCTCGGCGACGAGTTCACCCTCTTCGATCGTCTCGCCTTCCTCGACCGCCCACCCCAGCAGCTCCCCGCGTTCCATCTCCAGCCCGAGCTTCGGCATCTTGATAACATAACCCATGACCCATGATCGCACGACGAGCGAATAAAGCGTATCGGTGGCCGGGCCCGGAGCCGTCAGCGGTCGAACGCCGACGGACCGCCCGCCCGGTACCGGATCGTTCGTTATTTGTCGAATCGAACACTGGTAACGACCGCAGAAGCTCCTCCTAAATTGGATGGTTGTACATTCTTCACGATAGATGCATGGCAATCTATAGCAAAGGCTTTAGGCACGGTGAGACAAAAATTCGGATACGGCTGGCCACCTGGCCACTGATTTCAATGAGCGATGACGAACTCATCTGGCGAGTCTCAGGCGGTTCCGGAGACGGGATCGACTCGACGAGTCAGAACTTCGCGAAGGCGCTGATGCGCTCGGGGCTCGACGTATTCACACACCGCCACTATCCATCGCGGATCCGTGGCGGCCACACCTACGTCGAGATCCGGGCCGCAGCCGACGAGGTACAGTCACGGGGCGACGGCTACAACTTCCTCCTCGCGCTCGGGGACTCCTTCGCCCGGAACCCCCAGGAGGAAGCCTACTACGGCAACGAGGAGATCAAACCCCTCTCGGAGAACCTGGACGAACTCCGCGAGGGCGGTGTCATCGTCTACGACGAAGGGCTGCTCAGCGAGGACGACGTCGAAGAGCTCGAGTTAGAGGAGCGCGCCGAGGAGAACGACTGGCACGTCTACCCGGTCGACCTGCGCGGTCTCGCCAAGGAACACGGCCGCGAGGTCATGCGAAACACCGCCGGTATCGGCGTGACGGCGGCGCTGCTCGACATGGATCTCGAGCACATCGAGGACCTGATGTCCGACGCGATGGGCGGGGACGTCCTCGAGTCGAACCTCGAGATCCTCCACGAGGCCTACGAGATGGTCGACGACGACTTCGAGACGACCCACGACCTGCGCGCCCCCGAGGGGGACCACGACACCGAGCAGGCGCTGCTGTCGGGCTCGAACGCGATCGCCTACGGCGCGATCGACGCCGGCTGTCGGTTCATCGCCGGCTACCCGATGACGCCGTGGACGGACGTCTTCACGATCCTCAGCCAGAACTTCCCCGATATGGGCGGCGTCTCCGAGCAGGTCGAAGACGAGATCGCCGCGGCCGCGCTCGCAGTCGGTGCGAGCCACGCCGGCGTCAAGGCGATGTCCGGCTCCTCGGGCGGCGGGTTCGCGCTGATGAGCGAGCCGCTCGGCCTCGCCGAGATGACCGAGACGCCGGTCGTGCTCATCGAGTCGATGCGCGCCGGTCCCTCGACGGGGATGCCGACCAAACCCGAACAGGCCGACCTAGAGCACGTCCTCTACACGAGTCAGGGCGACTCCCAGCGCGTCGTCTTCGCGCCGGGTAACATCGAGGAGGCCTACGAGCAGACCCGACTGGCCTTCGACATCGCCTGGGACTACCAGATTCCGGCGATCGTCATCTACGACCAGAAGCTCTCGGGCGAGAACAAGAACGTCGACGTCGACTTTTTCGACCGCGAGCCCTCGCCGGATCTCGGCTCGACGCTGACCGAGGAGGAACTGAAGGAGGCCGCCCACGACGCCTCCGGGAAGTTCAAGCGGTTCGATTACAAGGAGGCGACGGACGGCGTCGCCTCGCGATCGATCCCCGGCCAGAAGGGCGGGCGCTACCTCGCGACCGGCAACGAGCACTCGCCGGTCGGTCACATCAGCGAGGACCCCGACAACCGCGTCTTCCAGATGGAGCGACGCCTCGAGAAACTCGAGCAGATCCGCGCGGAGCTCGACGAGGAACGTGACTCCACTCAGACCTACTTCGGGCCGGAGGAGGCCGACTACGGGATCATCACGTGGGGCTCCTCCCAGGGTGCCGTCGAGGAAGCGATCGAGCGCCTGAACGAGCAAGGCCACTCGGTAAAGGGCATCAGCGTCTCCGATATGATGCCTTTCGCCGAGACGGAGGTCACGGAGTTCCTCGAGAGCGTCGACGAGGCGATGGTCGTCGAGATGAACGCCACCGCGCAGTTCCGCGGCCTGATCCAGAAGGAGCTGGGTCGGTTCGGCGACAAGATGACCAGCCTCCTGAAGTTCAACGGCAACCCCTTCGAGCCCGCCGAGATCGTCGAGGGCTACGAAGTCAACCTGGCCGACGAGGACCGGCAGCCAGAGGCACAGGTGCGAATCGAACCCGCTGCAGGTGACTGAACAATGAGTGCATTCAACGCAATCGGTGAGGAACGAGAGATCGACCGGGACGAGTTTACGCCCGGTGTGGAACCGCAGCCGACCTGGTGTCCGGGCTGTGGCGACTTCGGCGTACTGAAGTCGCTGAAGCAGGCACTCCCCGAACTCGGCAAGAACCCGGAGGAGGTCCTGACGGTCACCGGAATCGGCTGTTCCGGCAAGCTCAACAGCTACCTCGACACGTACGGATTCCACACGATCCACGGCCGCTCGCTGCCCGTCGCCCGCGCGGCGAAGCTGGCCAACCCCGAGCTCGAGGTCATCGCCGCCGGCGGTGACGGCGACGGCTACGGGATCGGCGGCAACCACTGGATCCACTCGGCCCGCGAGAACCACGACATCACGTACATCGTGTTCAACAACGAGATCTTCGGGCTGACGAAGGGCCAGACCTCGCCCACCAGCCCGAAGGGCCACAAGTCCAAGACCCAGCCCTCCGGCAGCGCGAAGACGCCGCTGCGACCGCTGTCGACGTCGCTGAACGCCGGTGCGAGCTACATCGCCCGCACCGCCGCGGTCAACCCCAACCAGGCAAAGGAGATCATCAAGGAAGCCATCGAACACGACGGCTTCGCCCACGTCGACTTCCTGACCCAGTGTCCGACCTGGAACAAGGACGCCCGCCAGTACGTCCCCTACATCGACATCCAGGACTCCGAGGACTACGACCACGACATGAACGACCGCGCCGAGGCCGCCGAGATCATGCGTGAGACCGAGGACGTCCTCAACGAGGGGACCGTCCTGACGGGTCGGTACTACGTCGACGAGGACCGTCCGTCCTACACCGAGGAGAAAAAGGCCGTCGGCGAGATGCCCGACCAGCCCCTGGCCGAGCGGTACTTCGACGAGGACGCCGAGTGGGAGCGCAGCTACGACCTGCTCGAGCGCCACAAGTAGACCGACACCCCGAGCGATCTTTTTCGAGGTTGTATCCGAGCCGACAGAAATATCGTTCGAGAGGGTGACGTATCGGGTATAGATCCGGCTCGACGGTACCGGCTCTCGATGCTCGTCCTCGGGGGCTGTGCGTTCGTCTACGGGGGCGTCGGGTTCGTCCGTGACGGATGGGTGGCGCGATTCCGGGGCCCGGGCGAACGCTGCTCGTCGCCGGCGGCGCCGTGACCCTCGTCACCTTCGCGACCGGAATCGACGGGACGGAAGCGGAAACCGCCAGACAGAACGCCGGAATCGCTACGTCGGGGCGTCGATGGCCGCGGTCGGGACGGGGGTGGTCCTGCTCGGGACGGTCCTTGGAGTGTTCTGAGCACGCTCCGGTCTCGCTTCGACTCGCTCACTCCATCGCGTCGTCGTCGTCCGGCTCGTACCCCCACCCCTGCGCGAACCGCTTCGTGAGCGAGCTCAGGACCAGCAGGGCGACGAGCAGACCGCCGAACGCCGTCGAGGAGAACCCGTACAGCAGCTGGTGGACGCCGTAGGCGACGGTCGCCAGTCCCATCAGCAGGGCCGTCGTCCCGGCCCGTCGCGAGACGTAGTCGGGATCGACGTCCTCGTCGTAGTGAACGTGCAGATCGGCCCGCCCGCCGAACGCGATCAGGACGGCGGGGGCGAGGATGACGAGCCCACAGCAGATCCAGAACGCTCCTAGCAGGACGTTCGCGTCGACCATCGACGGCCATCGGCGGAGCGAGCGAATAAATCCGGCGATCGTTCGACCGGAAGCTTCACTCATGGGAGCCGACGTTTTCGAATACAAAAGTTATTTTCCGCCCGGAGCAAAACTATACCGTATGAGCACCCAAGCGACGGAAGACCGCATCCTTGCGGTCCTCGAGGAGGACGCACAGGCGTCCTACGCCGAGATCGCCGAGCGGGCCGACGTCTCGAAGCCGACGGTTCGCAAGTACATCAACCAGCTCGAGGAGGAGGGGGTCATCGTGGGCTACTCGGCCGACGTCGACCCGAAGAAGCTCTCCAGCCAGACGATCGCGTTGGTCGGGCTCGACGTGGCCAGCGAACGCTACGTCGAGGCGACGAAGACGATCAAGGAACTCGAGGAAGTCGAGGCCCTCTACAGCTCCAGCGGCGACCACATGCTGATGGCCGAGGTCCGCGCCGAGGACGGCGACGCGCTCGGCGAGATCATCTCCGAGGAGCTGCTCGAGATCGAGGGCGTCACGGCCGCCCACCCCTCGTTCCTCCAGGAACGGCTCAAGTAACGGCCTCGAGTGCACCGTCGGCTCCGTCGCTTTTCGCCGTTCGCCCTGCTACGTTCTCCCGACTCACCCGGTCCGTCGGATCAATATGCGCTCGGCGCGTAGCTGCCGCCGTGACCGAGACGATACTGCTGGATATGGACGGCGTCGTCCTCGAGGGACCGGGGACGCCGCAGTCGGTCTACGACCGCGCGGCCGACACGGCTGCGGCCGAGCTCGGGCTTGAGCCGACGGACCGACAGCGTGCTGATCTCCGCGCCCACGGCTACGAGACCGTCGAGTCCGCCTGTTGCGCTCTCGGCGCGGATCCCCGGGAGTTCTGGCGGCGAAAGGAGGCCGCGGCCTCCCGGCTCGCAGCCGATCGAATCCGTTCGGGCGAGCGGGCCCGCTACGAGGACGTCGCGGCCCTGGAGTCGCTCGCCGAACGGGCGACGCTCGCGCTCGTCAGCAACAACCGCCACGAGACCGTCCGGTTCGTCGCCGACCACCTTCCGGTGCCGTTCGCGGCCGCCAGAGGACGGGATCCCACGCCCGAAGGGTTCTGTCGTCGCAAACCCGACCCCCATCTCCTCCGGGAGACCCTCGACGAGCTGGGGATCGAGGCGGGGCTCTACGTCGGCGACCGCGAGACCGACGTCCTCGCCGCCGAGGAGGTGGGCCTCGAGGCCGCCTACCTCAGACGCCCCCACAACGCCGACGTACCGCTGCCCGAGGACGCGGCCTACGAGATCGAGTCCCTCGGGGAGCTGGGCAACGTCCTCGAGAAGCGGTAAGCAGCGGCCGATAGGCGCGCGCTTTTCCCCTCGACGCCCCTACCGAGGGCATGGCCACCTACGAGCGCGAGACGCGCGTCGACGCGCCGCTCGAGGACGTCTGGCAGTTCTACTCGCGAGTGTCGGGGCTCGAGGCGGTGACGCCGGGCTGGATGGGACTGACCGTCGACTCGGTCGTCGGTCCCGACGGGGAGCCGGAGCCGGGCGTCCTCGAGGCCGGCTCGCGGGTCACGCTGTCGACCCGCCCGTTCGGCGTCGGACCGCGCCAGCAGTGGACGTCGGTGATCACCGAGCGCGAACGGGCCGACGGGACGGCCTACTTCCGCGACGAGATGGTCGACGGCCCGTTCGAGCGGTGGGTCCACACCCACGCCTTCTACGGCGACGGCGACGAGACGCTCCTGCGGGACCGCGTCGAGTACGAGCTCCCGCTGGGTCCGCTCGGCAGGGCGGCGACGCCGTTCTCGCGGGTCGGCTTCGAGACGATGTTCCGGGCTCGTCACCGGCTGACGAGGGACGAACTCGAGTAGCCGATCGACGGACGAACCACGCCTGTTTTGATCGCGGCGTCGCTACCCTGCTCTATGAGTTCGCACGATCGCCGACCGGTCGCTCGCCGACGGCTACTGGGCGTCCTCGGCGCGGGCGTTTGCGTCGGCACCGCGGGGTGTCTGGACGATGACGACGGTGACGACGATGGCGACGGGGACGGGGACGAGGACGCGGACGACGGCGAACACCCGAACGCGCCCCACATCGAGGAGTCGGGCGACAACCCCCTCGAGTTCCAGCAGAGCCAGAGCTGTGTCGTCTGTGCGATGACGCCGACGGACTACCCCGACTGGCACAGCCAGCTCGCCCACGAGAACGACGAGCGGGCGATCTTCTGTTCCTCGGGCTGTATGACCGCCTACCTCGCCGACGTCCCGGTCGACTCGGAGATCGTCGGCGCCTGGACGGTCGACTACGAGACCGGCGACTTGATCGACGCCACGGAGGCCCACTTCGTGATCGTCACCGACGAAGACGGCGTCGACGACGAGGTGATGGGGCTGAACCCCCGCGCGTTCGCCGACGAGGACGACGCCCTGGACTACCTCGAGGAGTGGGACGCCGAGGAGCTCACGGCGGACGACGTGGTCGGCTTCGGCGAGATCGACGCCGACGTCGCCTCGATCTACCGGGACGGGCGGTTTCCGGAGAGTTGAGCCAGTTCGAGCCCCGCAGACGGCGAGCACGAACCGCGCCGCGAGGACGGTCGGGATCGGTGCCGACTTCGAGGATCCGACAGCGGCCCCGCTGAACGGGCACCGGAAGGCGTTTGTGCCGCTCACGTATTGTGACACGACGTGAACGGGTACGGGTCCGATCTCGAGGTGACGCCGCTTGGCGCCCTCGCCTTCGCGATCTTCGCTGCGAGCACGAGCGCCATCCTGGTGCGCTGGAGCGGTGCCCCCAGCTCGGTCGCCGCCTTCTACCGGGTCCTGTTTACGACGGCGATCGTCGCGCCGATCGCTCTGGTGTGGTACCGCGAGGAGTTCGCCCGCCTCTCGCGGCGGGATCTGGGGTTTGCGATCGTCGCCGGCGTCGCGCTCGCGGTCCACTTCGCGGCCTGGTTCGAGAGCCTGAATCACACGAGCGTCGCCGCCAGCGTGACGCTGGTCCAGACCCAACCCATCTTCGTCGCCCTCGGTGCAGCGCTGGTGCTGGGCGAGCGCGTCAACCGCGAGACCGTCGTCGGCATCGTCGTTGCCCTGCTCGGGGCGACCGCGATGTCGCTTGGCGACGCCGGCGAGGCGCCGATCTCGGACGCGACCATGTACGGCAACGCGCTGGCCGTGCTCGGGGCCGTCACCGTCGCGGGCTACGTCCTCGCGGGGCGGTCGATCCGGCAACGCGTCTCGCTGTTTCCGTACGTGACCGTCGTCTACGCGGCCTGCTCGCTGACGCTCGCGCTCCTCGTGGGCGCGCAGGGCCACGCGTACCTCGCGTACCCCCCACGGGAGTGGCTGCTCTTTCTCGGGATGGCGATCGGTCCCGGCATCTTCGGGCACACGATCGTCAACTGGGCGCTGAAACACCTCGAGTCGGTCGTCGTCAGCGTCACCTGGCTGGGCGAACCGATCGGCGCGACGCTGCTGGCGCTGGTCTTGCTCGCGGAGGTCCCCGACGCGATCACGGTCGGCGGCGGGCTCGTCGTCCTCGCGGGCATCTACGTGACGACGATCGAACGGGAACGGCGCCGGAGCTCGTAGCTCACTCCGAGAGCGTCTCGAGGTAGGCTCTGCCGTCGTCGGTGATCACGTAGACGCCGCCCGAGATCTGCCGGACGTGACCCTCGGACTGGAGCTCGTAGCAGCGTTCGGTGATCGTCACGGGGTGGGTCTCGAACTCGTCTGCTAGCGTCACCATCTCGGCCGGTCCCCGCTCGGCAAGCGTAGCTAACAGCGCTTGATCCGAGCAACCTTGCATGTGTGCTATTACCTCACACAGCAATAAGGAATATAAGGATTTCGACGCGGACGGCGATCGCTCGCGCCGCCACGGGCGGCAGCCGTTCTCCGAAGCGAATCTGATCGGTAGCTAGCTCCTCCCGAGCTAGGTTATCGTCGTCGCCGTCGTAGCTCGTATCGGTGAGTCAGCGATGGCCACGAGAGAAGAAACAACGAGAGAGCGCGTCGAGCCTACCTCGCCGCTGCTGGACGTCATCACGAACGAGGTGCCGGTCGTCACCCGACTCGAAATCGAGTGAGACACCGTCTTTCGGAACGACCTTTTTCGACGGCCCTACCCCGGTAACGTCGCCGTCACCGCGTGACACCACCGTGAGGGAAGCGTCTCAAGGACCGAGCTCGTAGCGGCGGTATGGCACCCGAAACCCCCGGCCTCCACCACGTGACCGCGATCGCGGGCGATCCGCAGCGCAACGCCGACTTCTACGTCGGTACGCTGGGACTGCGCCTCGTCAAGCGGACCGTCAACCACGACGATCCCGGCACCTACCACCTCTACTTTGGCGACGGGGAGGGGACGCCCGGGACGAACGTCACCTTCTTTCCGTGGACCGACGAGGGCCGTCCCGGGCAGTTCGGCGCGGGTCAGACGAAGACGACCGCCTACCGCGTGCCGTCGGCGTCGGTCGACTACTGGCGCGATCGCCTCGAGTCGCGGGGCGTCGCGGTCGACGTCGCGGAGCGGTTCGGCGAGACGGTCCTCCGGTTCGAGGACCCGGACGGGATCGAGTTCGAGCTCGTCGCCACAAGCGAGGCGCATTCGGTCTCGGACAGCGCGAGCGGCGGCTCGAACGCGACGCCGTGGACCGACGGCCCGGTCCCGACCGACCACCAGCTCCGGGGCTTTCACGGCGTGACCCTCGCGGTCGACTCGATGGCGCCGACCGCGGCCGTGCTGACCGACGTGCTGGGGTACGAGCTCGCGGACGAGGCCGAGGGCCGACGGCGCTATCGGAGCGCGGCGGGCGGTCCGGGATCGATCGTCGACCTCGTCGAGACCGACGCCGGACGCGGTCGGATGGGCGTCGGCACGGTCCACCACGTCGCGTTTTCGGTCGCCGACGTCGAGGAACAGGCGGCGTGGCGCGAGGCCTTCGCCGACCACGGGCTCTCGCCGACCGAGGTGATCGACCGGAAGTACTTCCGCTCGATCTACGTCCGCGAGCCCGGCGGCGTCCTCGTCGAGATGGCGACGACGGGCCCCGGGTTCGCCGTCGACGAGGACGCCGCGGAACTCGGCTCCGAGCTCGTTCTCCCCGACCACCTCGAGGACGAGCGCGAGCGGATCGAGGCCCAGCTGCCGCCGTTTGACGGGCCGACCGTCGACGCGGACGACTGAGCCGGGCCGCACCGCGACCGGGCCGGCTGACGCCGCTGGTCCTTTTTACTGCGATCCCGTCCTACGGGGAGCCATGACCGCACCCGACGCGACGACGCGCGATCCGGCCTTCCGGTTCGAGTACCACCCCGCGACGATCAGGTTCGGCGCGGGCTGTGTTGACGATCTCGCGGACGAACTCGAGCGACGCGGCCTCGAGCGCGCGCTGGTGGTCTGTGGCTCCACTGTCGGGAGCACGCCCGACGTGATCGACCCAGTCCGCGAGGGGCTGGGCGATCGGCTGGCTGGCGTCTTCGACGAGACGACGCCCGACAAGCGCCTCGGGACCGCCTTCGACGGGCTCGATCGCCTCGAGGACGCCGGCGCCGACGCCATCGTCGCCCTCGGAGGCGGGAGCAGCCTCGACGTCGCGAAGACGATCGCCGTCCTCGCGGGGAGCGACCGCCCGCGCGATCGGATCGCCGAGGAGTTCGCCCAGACGGGGACGATCGACGTCCCCGACGATCCGACACCGATCGTCGCGATCCCGACGACGCTGGCCGGCGCCGACCTCTCGACGGGCGCCGGGATCACCGCCGCGCCCGACTCGGGGCTGGTCGACGAGGAGCTCGGCGGCGGGATCTCCGACCCCGGGCTGATGCCGACCGCGGCCGTCTACGACCCCGAACTGGTCGCAACGACGCCGGACTCGATCCTCGCGGGCTCGGCCATGAACGGGTTCGACAAGGGTCTCGAAACGATCTACGCGGCCGACGCGACCCCGGTGACCGACGCGACGGCCAGGCACGGCCTCGAGAAACTCGAGGACGGACTTGAGGCGTTCGGGCAGGGCGAGCGCGACCGCGAGGTCTACGAGACGCTGCTCGAAGGACTCGTCCTCGTCCAGTACGGGATCTCCCGTCCCGACGGAACGACGCTGTCGGTCGTCCACGCCTTCGGCCACGGGCTGCGGGACGCCTACGACCTCCAGCAGGGGGTCGCCCACGCCGTCGTCGTCCCTTACGTCCTCCGCTACCTCTTCGAGCACGAGGACGTCGACGCGCGGGCCGGGCTGCTCGCGAACGCGCTGGGGGTCGGCGAGGCCGCGGACCACGGCGCCGCGGTCGTCGACCGGGTCGCGACACTGCGCGACGAGCTCGGCCTCCCCGCCCGCCTGCGGGACCTCGAGCCCGTCACGGACGACGACTTCGCCGCCGTCGCGGAGGCGATCCTCGCCGACGGCTTCATGGCCAACGCGCCGCCGGGACTGGACCCGACCGCCGAGGAGATCGAGGACGTCCTCGAGAAGGCCTGGTAGTTCGTCAGTAGCTGGGAGTACGCGTTCTCTGTTCGGGCGAGTCGGAATAGCTCGAACTGTTACGTAGAGCGTGCGTATGGAACGGAGCGGGTCGGAGAAGCGTACGCCGAGCGAAGCGAGGCGTTTCACCGACGGCGAGCCTGACGGGCGAGCCGTCGGCCTTTTTTCATCGAACTTTTTTGCCGGGGGTTGAGGCTGACGCCGAAGGCGTCAGCCGATGCCCCCGGTAAAAAAGTTCGCTGTACGTAACGCGAGTTTCGTTCGAGAGTGCGAACTGTGCTACTATCTACTGCTATCGCTCGAGGTCGGCCGACGCGGGCGGTTCGACGCCCCGTCGTTGCGGTTCCATCCCGTCGTGGAGCGGCGAGACGAGCCTGAGCAGGGAGACGACGAGCACCGTTGTTCCGGCCGCGAGGACGAAGAGGACGGTCGGCGCAGCGAGGTGGACGACCTCGAGGACGGAGAGTCCGAACCCCCCGGTGGCAAGCGAGACGACGGTCCAGCCGCCGAGCTCGTCGGGGACGGCCGCGAGCAGCCACTCCCGGAAGAGGATCGCGTAGGCGAACCCGGCCCAGACGCCGACGGCGAGCGCGAGCCAGCTCTCGCCGGGCGCGAGCCCGCCCAGATCGCCGGCCGCGAACCAGGCGAACAGCGGCAGTCCGACGAGCAAGACGAGGAACTCGCCCACCCGTCCCGACGGGGTGATCCAGTCGCCGTCCTCGTCGCGGCACCGGTCGAGCGGGGTCCGCGTCATCACTCGTCGGTTCGACGACGACCAGGTTGAATGTTTCCCGCACCGACACCTCTCTCGGCGACGGACCGCGAACCCCCTCGCATACCAGCACGCCTCTCCGGAAGCGCGGGATACTCCGGTCCGGAGCCCGTCCGTCGAAATACGATGAGCGAGATGACCGCCCACGTGCTCGAGGAGTACGGCGATCCGGACAACTTCGCAGAGACGACCGTCGAGGTCCCCGATCCCGGCCCGGAGGAGATCCGCGTCGAGGTCGCCGCGACCAGCCTCAACCCGGTCGACTACAAGATCCGCCGGGGCGACCTCGCCGATATCGGTCCCGAGATGCCCGCCATCTTGCACTGTGACGTCTCGGGGGTCGTCGACGCCGTCGGCGAGGACGTCGAGGACTTCGAGGCGGGCGACGAGGTTTACGGGATGCCCGGCGGCGCGGGCCGCCAGGGCGCGCTCGCGGAGTACGTCGTCGGCCACGCGGGGACGTTCGCACACGCTCCCGAAGCGATTTCGCTCGAGGAGAGCGCGGCCCTGCCCGTCGTCGCGCTGACCGCCTGGGAGATGCTCGCCGACAAGACGACCGTCGACATCGACGAGGAGGTGCTGGTCTACGGCGCCAGCGGCGGCGTCGGCCACATCGGGGTGCAAGTCGCGAAGTGGTTCGGCGGCGAGGTGACCGCGACGGGCTCGAGCGACGCCAAGCTGGAGCTGGCGGCGGAGCTGGGCGCCGACGCGACCGTCGACTACACCGAAACAGACGTCGAGCGCTACGCCGCCGAGCACGCCAGCGGCGACGGGTTCGACACCGTTTTCGACCCGATCGGCGACGACCACCTCGAAACGGCGTTCGAGGCGGTGCGGCCGTTCGGGACCGTCGTCACGACCGAATCGAGCGCGGCCGGGGAGCTCGACCTCTCGCCGATGCACATGAACTCCCTCGAGCTCGGCGTCGTGCTGGTCATCCTCCCGGTGATACTCGGCGAGCGCCAGGAACGGATCGGCGAGGAGCTCGCCGACATCGCGGCGCTGGTCGACGACGGCGCGGTCGAACCGCATATCGACAAGCGGTTCGGGTTCGACGAGGTTGCCGACGCCCACCGCCTGGGCGAGGACGGCGACTTCGTCGGAAAGCTGCTGCTGGTCAACGAGTAGGTCCCGTCGACCCCCGCTGTCAGCCGGGGGCGACGTAGGCGAGGACGTCTCCGGAGCTGATCTCGTCGTCCTCGTCGCGTTCGACCGCGACCAGCTCCCCATCGGCGGGGGCGGGCACGTCGACGCTGACTTTCTCGACCTGGATCTCGCAGATCGCCTCGCCTTCCTCGACGTGTCGGCCCTCCCGGGTGAACCAGTTGACGACGACGCCTTCCTCCTCCTCGACGTCCTCGGGCCAGGCGTCGCTCGCGGCGACGGCGACGCGGTCGTCGGTCCCGCTCATGCGTCGTGGGCGGAGCGAACCGCGCTCTCGATGTCCTCGCTATCCGGAACGACCTCGTTTTCCATCGGGCGGGCGTACGGCAGCGGCACGTCCGGCACTGCGACCCGCTCGACGGTCTCGAGGTCGGCGAGGCCGCCCTCGGCGACGCTGGCGATTATCTCGCCGGTGACGCCGTAGGACTGGTAGTCCTCGTCAACGACGACCAGCCGGCCCGTCTTCGCGACCGACTCGCGGATCGTCTCCGTGTCGAGCGGTACCAGGGTCCGGAGGTCGATCACCTCGGCGTCGATCCCGTCTTCGGCGAGGGCGTCGGCGGCCTCGAGCGCCCGGTGGACGTGCAGACCGAGCGTGACGACGGTGACGTCTTCCCCCTCGCGTTTGACGTCGGCGCTGCCGAAGGGGATGGTATACTCCTCCTCGGGCACCGGCGTCTTCGGCCCATCGGGGGCGGGCAGCCAGCCGATCCCCATCAGGCGCTTGTGGAAGAGGTAGACGACGGGGTCGTCGTCCCGGATGGCGTTGTGCATCAGCCCCTTCGCGTCGTAGGCCGTCGAGGGAACGACGACCTTCATCCCCGGCAGGTGGGCGAAGGTGCCGTACAGCGTCTGGGAGTGCTGGGCGGCGTCGTTGTACGTGCCCCCGACCGCGGCCGTCAGCACCATCGGGACGTTGACCGCCCCGCCGCTCATGTAGGTGTTTTTCGCCAGCTGGTTGTAGATCTGGTCCATCGCGACCCCGAAGAAGTCGACGAACATCAGCTCCGCGATGGGGCGCATCCCCTCCTGTGCGGCGCCGACGGCCGCCCCGAGGTAGGCCGTCTCGCTGATCGGCACGTCCATCACCCGATCGCGGCCGAACTCCTCGAGCAGTCCCTCGGTGCTGTCGAAGATGCCGCCGTAGTCGGCGACGTCCTCGCCCATGTAGAAGACCTCGTCGTCCTCGCGCATCTCGTGGGCGATGCCCTCGACCATCGCGCGGCTCATCGTCAGTTCGCGCTCGACCGCCTGCCGTCGTTCCTCCTGGGCCATCAGTCGTCACCCCCGGCGAGTTCGTGGCTCGGCTCCTCGCTCGTCACGCCCGACGGCGGGTTGACGAAGACGTCCTCGTAGGCCGCGTCCGGATCGGGCTCGGGCTGCTCTTTCGCCCACTCGATGGCCTCGTCGACGCGCTCGCGGGCGTCCTCGCGGATCGTCTCGAGCTCGTCGTCCGGGACGTCCTCGTTCCGGAGCTCGTCGGCGAGCCGCTCGATCGAGTCCCGCTGCTCGGCGGCCGCGACGTCCTCGTCCGGGCGGTAGCTCTCGGGGTCGCCCATGAAGTGGCCCATCCGCCGGTGGACCTGCACCTCGAGTAGCGTCGGCCCGTTACCGGCTCGCGCCCGGCCGACGGCATCCCTCGCGGCGTCGTAGACCGCCGTCGCGTCGTCGTAGTCGACGCGGACGCCCGGCATGTCGAACCCGCCGGCACGCTGAGAGCCGTCGGCGACGTCGGTGACCCGTTCTTTGGGCATGCTGATCGCCCAGTCGTTGTCCTCGATGACGAAGACAACGGGCAGCTGCTGGACGGCCGCGAGGTTCAGGGACTCGAGGAAAGCGCCCTGGCTGATCGCCCCTTCACCGAGGTAGGCGACGGCCACGCTGTCCTCGTTGCGCTTTTTCGCCGCGAGCCCCGCGCCGACCGCGGGCGGACAGCCCTGGGCGATGATGCCGCTGCAGGCAAAGCCCGCGTCGGGGTCGAACAGGTGCATGTGACCCCCTTTCCCGCTGCTCAATCCGGTCTCCCGGCCGAATATCTCCGCGGTCATCCGTTTCAGATCGACACCCTTCGCGATCGCGACGTGGTGAGGACGGTGGGGTGCCGTCACGGTGTCGTCGTCGCGCAGGTGTTGGCAGACGCCGACGGCGGCGGCCTCCTGGCCGGCCGCGAGATGTAACTCGCCGGGGATCGGCCCGGCCGAGATGTCGAACGCCGGCTGTTTTCCCTCGAGGTACTCCTCCTGGAGCCGTTCCTCGTAGTACCGTGCCGTCACCGCGTCCTCGAACATTTCACGTAACTCGCTAACAGCCACCATGATGTACGCTACCACTATCGAGGCGAATTGACATATAGGTAGCGTCCGTCGAGCCGCCGAAACCGCAGGAGACGGCAGACAACGTATACTCGGGCGCACGAATACGATCGCATGAGCGTCATCGTCGAGTTCACCATTGCAACCGAGGAGTTCGTCTTCGGTTCGGCGCTCGAGACGGTCGAGCACATGGAGATCGAACTCGAGGCGATCGTCCCCGTCGGGGGGCAGGTCGTGCCGTACTTCTGGGCGACCGGGGAGGGGTTCGAGGCGTTCGAACACCACGTCGGCTCGGACTCGGATATCGAGAGCATCAGCCAGATCGATCGGCTCGACGGCACCGCGCTGTACCGGGCAGTGTGGTCCAGCGGCGCCGACGGACTCCTTCGAGGACTCGCCGAGACGGAAGCCGTCGTCCTCGAGGCGATGACGACGGAGGCGGGCTGGTACTTTAGAGTCCGGTTTCCGGGCAACAAGGAGGTAAAGCGCTTTTCGGAGTACTGCACCGAGCGGTCGATCTCGATTCGCGTCGGTCGGGTCCACCCGCTCGCAGAGGCCTCGCGGGCGGGGCGGCGCTTCGAGCTCACGCCCGGTCAGCACGAGGCGATCGTCCTCGCCGTCCGGCGCGGATACTTCGAGGTGCCGCGAGAAACCGATCTCAGCGCGATCGCCGACGAGCTGGGAATCTCCCAGCAGGCCGCCTCCGAGCGCGTCCGCCGTGGCGCCAACGCGGTGCTTCGGGCCGCCCTCCCGATCCCGCGGTCGGAGTGAGCGACTCTCGACCCGGTCCCGCTATAAACTGGTTGTCGTAACTACCCGACGTTGGAAATCGAACGACGCTCTTGTCCGAGTTGCGATGGCTCCCAACCACGACGTCTCCGACGCGGTCGACGGTCTCCACGACGTCTGCTCTCACCGGACTCGGCGACGGCTCCTCCGCGTGCTCCGGACGCGCTCCGAGACGACGCTCGAGGACGTCGCCGCGGAGCTCGCCGAGGGCGGGGACGACACACAGGCTCGAGAACGAGCCCGGATCGAAGTCGCGCTCTACCACTGTCACTTGCCGAAGATGGCGGACCGGGACGTGATCGAGTACGATTCCGAGAGCGGGAGGATTCGAACGACAGAGGCCACACGCGTCGCCTGGAGGCTGCTCCAAGCGCGAGAGGAAGCGATTCGTTCGAACCGCGACGACGACCGGTGATCGACCGGCGCTACCGGAGGCCGGCGATCACGAGGACGATCCCTAACAACGCCCCGACCACGACGAGCCCGACGCCCGTGGCGCCGATCATCTCGGCCGACGTCCAGCCGGTGATCTGCTCCTCGTAGAGCATCGCTCCCGCCGAGACGACCAGCGAGAGTCCCGCGCCGAAAATAGTCGTCGCCAGATCTACGCCGAACGGGTTTCCGATATCGACCATACCGACGGTGGACTGTCGGCGCGGATACGGTTCGGGCCGTCTCTCGCAGACGCTATTTATATCCTGTTGAGCGATCTTTCAGCGCGGACGAACGAGACCGTCGACGGGTCGCGTCAGGGTTCGTCCTCGTCGTCGCGCTCGTCGGGGCCGCCGCCAGTCTCGTTTTCCTCGTCGATCGGGCCACCGCCCCCGCCGTTGGAATCGTTCGCTTCGTCCGGGTGGTCGGGCTGTTCGTCGTCGCCGTTGCCGTCGTCGTCGCCACAGCCGGCCAGCGCGGCCAGCGAGCCGACGGCGGCCAGGCCGGTGAGTCGCATCGCGTCTCTGCGTTCGAGGGTCGACTGTGAGTCCTCGGTCATCGGATACGTCGAGGTTCTCGACTCGTGGGGATAGCCCTCCTGCTTGCGGGATCGAACGCCTTTTGCGACGGGGTCGGGTATATTTCCCCGATGGACGTACTGATCGTCGGTGCGGGCGCCATGGGAACGTGGTTCGGCGACGCCGTCGACGCCGAGGTCGCCTTCGCCGACGTCGATCCCGCAGCCGCGACCGCGGCCGCGAACACCGTCGGGGGTGAGGCCGTCCCCCTCGAGGACGACACGACCTACGACGTCGTCTGTATCGCGGTGCCGCTCTCGCACGCCGACGGGGCGATCGCCGACCACGCCCCGCGGGCCGACGCGGCGATCGTCGACGTCTCGGGGGCGATGGTCGACCCGCTCGCGGCGATGGCCCGCCACGCCCCCGACCGCGAGCGCGCGAGCCTCCACCCGCTGTTTGCTCCCGAGCGGGCGCCCGGCTCGATCGCCGTCGTCCGCGAGGACGCGGGGCCGACGATCGAGACGCTGCTCGCGGCCCTCAAGGACCGGGGCAACGAGCTCGTCGAGACGACCCCGCAGGAACACGACGAGGCGATGAAGACGGTCCAGTCGGCGACCCACGCCGCCGTCCTGGCGTTCGCGCTGTCGGCCGAGGACGTTCCCGAGGGGTTCGAGACGCCGGTCTACGAGGAACTGCGCGCGCTCGCACGGCAGGTGACCGCGGGGACGCCGCGGGTCTACGCCGACATCCAGGAGGCGTTCGACGGCGCCGAGGCCGTCGCCGACGCCGCCCGGGCGCTCGCGGAGGCCGATCACGACGAGTTCGAGACGCTGTACGCCGAGGCCGCACGCAAGCTACGCGAGGAGGCTGATCAGGAATGACCGACCAACGCGAGGCGATCCGTTCGAACGCGAAGTACCTGCGAAACGTCCGCCCGATCGACCCCGAGGAGATCTGTGACTACGTCGAGGGCAACCCCCACCCGGCGGTCGTCCGCCAACACCTCCGGGAGGAGGCCGTCTCGCTGGGCCTGCTCGAGCGCGAGGACGGCACCTTCGTCCCCGTCGACGACGAGCCCGTGAGCCCACGCCGGGGGCCGGTCGAACGCTTCCCCGCCCGCTACGAGGAACGACTGGAGGACCTGCTCGTCGACCGGTACGGCGTCGACTGGCACCGCGACGCAACGGGCCAGCTGCTTCGGTCGACGATCCGTCGGTTCAAATCCCGCTACCTCGAGGGCCGTCCCGTCGAGTACGACGACGACGTCGCGGCGGGGTACGCGATCTATCACCTCCCGGGCTACTACGCCGCAATCCAGTACGCGCTCGACGACCTGGCCGAGCGGAGCCTGCTGGACCGGGAGCTGCGCGTCCTCGATATCGGCGCCGGGGTCGGCGGCCCCGCGCTCGGGCTCTGTGACTACCTCCCCGACGACGTCGTCGTCGACTACCACGCGATCGAACCCAGCGCAGCCGCCGACGTCCTCGAGGGGTTGCTCGCGGAAACGGGTCGGAACGTCCACGCGACGATCCACCGCGACCCCGTCGAGGACGTCGACCTCGGCGCGCTCGGCGGCGACGACGGGTTCGACCTCGTCCTCGCCTGCAACGTACTGAGCGAGGTCGCCGATCCCGAGGCGGTCGCCCGCTCGGCGCTTTCGGCGCTGACGCCCGACGGGACCTTCCTGGCGATGGCGCCTGCGGACAAGAACACGAGCGTCGAGCTCCGGGCGCTCGAACGGGAGCTCGAGGGGACGACCGTTCCCGGGGCGGCCGGCGAGAGCGAGGACTCGGACCGGGAGGTCACCGTCTACGGCCCGACAGTCCGGCTCTGGCCCGGGGCGACGCCGACCGACCGCGGCTGGTCGTTCGACGTCCGGCCCGATCTGGCGGTGCCGTCGTTCCAGCGCCGACTCGACGAGGCGACGCCGGCGGACGACGACGACCACGCCCCCGGCGAGTTCGTCAACGTCGACGTCCAGTTCTCCTACTCGCAGCTGCGCCTCGACGGACGGCGCCGCGTCGAGATCGCCCTCGAGACCAGCGACTGGGCGAAGCTGGCCGAGACCGAGCGCCACGTCACCAACCGGATCGATCTGGCCGCGGCGAAGCTCAGCCGCTCGCTGTCGGACGCGGGCGCGAACCCCCTGTTCAAGATCAGCGACGGCAGCGAGGACGTCGATCACTACGCCGTGCTCACCCGGGAGAGCGCGCTCAACCGTGCGCTGCTCGAGGCCGACTACGGCGAGGTGCTCACGTTCGAGGGCGTCCTCGCGCTGTGGAACGACGACGAGGAGGCGTACAACCTGGTCGTCGACGAGGAGACGGTCGTCGATCGGATCGGATAACGGTGCTCGTTCCGGAGCGCTTTTCGCGACCCCGTTCGAGGACGCCGACATGAGCGAGCCTCTCGAGATCCTGTTGACCAACGACGACGGGATCGACAGCACGGGGATTCGGGCGCTGCACGACGCCCTCGCCGAGCACGCAAACGTCACCGTCGTCGCGCCCGCGAACGACCAGAGCGCCTGCGGGCGATCGATCTCCCACGCGGTCGACGTCCGGGAGCACGAGCTCGGCTACGCCGTCGAGGGGACGCCCGCCGACTGCGTCGTCGCGGGACTCGCGGAGCTGGGTCCCGACCCCGACCTCGTCGTCGCGGGCTGTAACGAGGGGGCCAACCTCGGCGAGTACGTCCTCGGGCGATCGGGGACGATCAGCGCGGCCGTCGAGGCCGCCTTCTTCGACGTGCCGGCGATCGCAACCTCGCTGTACGTTCCGCTCGGGGACATCACGTTCGACGAGATCGACCTCGAGCCCGCCGACTTCGCCGAGGCCACCCGCGTTACCTCCTACCTCGCCGAACACGCCCTCGACGCGGGCGTGTTCGACCACGCGGCGTACCTGAACGTCAACGTCCCGCTTCCGGACACGGACCCGGCCCCGGTCGAGATCACCAGACCCTCGAAGCGCTACGAGATGGACGCCGAGCGAAACGGCGACGCCGTCCACCTCACCGACCGGATCTGGGAGTCGATGGATCCCGAGACAATCCCCGATCCGGAAGGGACCGATCGGCGTGCCGTCGCCGAGGGGCGGATCAGCGTCTCGCCGCTGACGGCGCCTCACTCGACGAACCACCACGAAATTCTCGAGGCACTGGCCGAGACCTACCTCGAGACGGTCGCAACAGCCGACGACTGATACGGTTTGCTGTCCGTCAGTTCCGGCGCGACCGCGACTCGAACGGCGGTTGCGCCGGGAGATCGTTACAGTAATCCGTCTGACTCCCGCCTCGTCGATCGAGTCAACGAATCAAGGGACGGCAGGACGTTCGATCGCAGCGACTACGGGGATAGCGCGATCGACCGGGTAGAACCGGCTTGCGCTTCGCAAGGACGGTGCTATTCTACCGGGATCGCATGAGCACGAATCGAACCCGACAGCAGACCAAGTATATAACGGACCGGACACAACTACACGGTAGACCAACGGTCAGGCAGCGCTGCTCTCAGCGGAGGAAATCAAAGATGGGATTTAATACGCTCTGGACACGACTCTCGTCGCTCTGGTCGACAGAACCGACCGACGACGACGAAACCGATTCCGAAACCGAATCGGTGACAGAATCGACCGCGGAACAAGAAAACGAGACGTTGAGCTACGCCGAACAGATCGAGTACGGGACCGACGACCGACAGCTGGCCGACGACGACAAGGTGCTCCGACTGCTCGTCAAACGCGGCGGGCGCGTCGACGAGTCGGCCGTCCTCGAGGAAACCGGCTGGTCGGAACAGCACCTGCGCGAGGTCGTCGACCGGATGGAAGACGAGGATCAGGTCAGCGCGATCACGGTCGGTCAAAAGCGAGTGATCTGTCGGCGCGGGTTCGAGCCGAAGGGGTACCGTTCTCACCTCAACGAGTAACTGTCGTTCGACGCGACTGTCCGCTCTCACGCTCGCGTTCGAGCGTGTCATCCGTCCTCGAACCGACGACGTCCCGTCACGGGGTTTTCTCCACGACAGTTCCCGTAACCGATACCCGTTACGCTAACACGGCAACACCTAACACGGGTCGGCACGAATGCACTAGTCGAACGTTACAATGACCGAGATCGGCGGATTCCAAGACAACGTGGCACGTATCGACCTCACCGACGGTGAGGTAAACTACGAGGGGATCGACGAAGAGGACGCACGAAAGTATATCGGGGCACGCGGACTCGGCGTCAAGTACGTCTTCGAGAAGGGAGCCGACGTCGACCCGCTCGGCCCAGACAACCTGCTCGCGTTCATGAACGGCCCGCTGTCGGGCACACAGGTGACGATGAGCGGCCGGATCGCCATCTGTACGAAGTCGCCCCTGACCGGGACCGTTACGGACAGCCACCACGGCGGCTGGTCGGGCGCCCGGCTGAAGTGGGCCGGCTTCGACGGCCTGCTGTTCGAGGGGCAGGCCGACGAACCGGTCTACGCCTACATCGAGGACGGCGAGGTCGAGCTCCGTGACGCCTCCCACCTCTGGGGGAAAGGCGTCCACGAGACCCGCGACACGATCGAAGAGGAGGTCGACGGCCAGTACGGCAAGAACCTCTCGATCATGGCGATCGGTGACGGCGGCGAGAACCAGGTCCGGTACGCCTGTATCATGAACGAGGACGACCGGGCCTCCGGACGGGGCGGGACGGGCTGTGTCGCCGGCTCGAAGAACCTCAAGGCGGTCGTCATCAAATCCAACACGCAGATGCCCCAGCCTGCGGACCCGGAGACGTTCAAGGAGGGCCACCAGCAGGCGATGCAGGCGATCACCGAGTCCGACGTCACCGCGCCCAACGAGGGCGGGCTCTCGATGTACGGGACCAACGTCCTGATGAACATCACCGAGGAGATGGACGGCCACCCGACGAAAAACGGCGAGTACACCTCCTCGCGGTCCTACAACGAGGCCGAACACGACGGCGAGGAAGTCCTCGACGCCGAGCGGATCAGCGGCGAGAACGTCCGCGAGAACATCCTCGTCGACGAGCCGACCTGTCACTCCTGTCCGGTCGCCTGCAAGAAGGAAGTCGAGGTCGACGTGATGCACAAAGGCGAGGAGATGAACGTCCGGATGGAGTCGTTCGAGTACGAGTCCGCCTGGGCGCTCGGAACGAACTCGCTGAACGACGACCGCGACAAGATCGCGGTGATGATCGATCGCTGTAACGACGTGGGGATCGACACCATCGAGGTGGGCAACATCCTCGCGATGGCGATGGACGCCACCGAGGAGGGCTACCTCGACGACCTCGAGGAGGGTGTCGAGTGGGGCGACGCCGAGGAGATGATCGAGATGATCGAGCGCATCGCCAACCGCGACGGCGAGCTGCCGGACCTGCTCGCGGAGGGCCAGGCCCGGTTCGCCGACGCCGTCGACGCCCACGACTGCCGACTCGACGTCAAGGGCCAGGCGATCGCGGCCTACGACCCTCGCTGCATGAAGGGGATGGGGATCGGCTACGCCACCTCGAACCGCGGCGCCTGCCACCTGCGCGGCTACACACCCGCTGCCGAGATTCTGGGCATCCCGGAGAAGGTCGACCCCTACGAGCACGAGGGGAAGGGTGAGCTCACCGCCGAGTTCCAGGACCTCCACGCCATCTCCGACTCGTTCGACATCTGCAAGTTCAACGCCTTCGCCGAGGGGATCGAGGAGTACGTCTCCCAGTACAACGGGATGACCGGCTTCGACGTCACCGAGGACGAGCTGATGGAAACCGGCGAACGCATCTACAACCTCGAACGATACTACAACAACCTCGCCGGCTTCGACGGCGACGACGACTCCCTGCCAGAGATCTTCCTCGAAGAGGGCGAGACGCCCGGCCAGGGCGCAAGCGAGGGCGAGTTCTGCGAACTCGAGGAGATGAAAGAAGAGTACTACGAGCACCGCGGCTGGGTCGACGGCGTCGTCCCAGACGAGAAACTCGAAAAGCTCGAGATCGAGATCGGCCCCGGAACCGGCGTCAGTGCCGGCGACAGTGGTGCTGCGGCGCCGAGCGACGACTAACGACCGAAACCGTTCGCGACCGCCGATTTTTCGCGGCCCCGTCTTCGACCAATGACCGACACCGAACTGCCGCGTCTCGCCGAACTCGACCCGTTAGCTACCCGACTGCTCGAGCATGCCGCCGCCGAACTCGAGCCCGCCCGGACGACCCTCGAGCTAACGGGATACGCCGACGGCGACTACGAGCTTCGGGCTTACGAGACCGTCTCGATCCGCTCGGCTCCCGACGGTGACGGGGACGTCTGGGAGCGGATCGAGATCCGGTACAACCGCCAGCTCGAGTGGATCCAGCGCTGTCACTACCGCGAGAACGATCGGGGTCGGTTCGACGAGACGGTTACCGACCTCGAGGCCTATCCGGACCCGACGACCGTCGCCAACGAGTGAGCCGACCGTCGGTCCACGTCCTCGCGGTGTGACGTCGTATCGGCGACAGAAGACGCTACTCGGACGGCCGAGAGAACGGCGTTATTCGTACAGTTGCGCAAGAAAGAGAGCGGCAACGACCCGAGAGCTGCTGGCTGGGATCAGCAGTAGCAGCTCTTCTTCTTGTCGTCGTGCTTGTCGGTCTTCTTGTCGTCGTGCTTGTCCGTCTTGTCGTCCTTCTTGTCGTCCTTCTTATCGTCGTGCTTGTCCGTCTTGTCGTCCTTCTTGTCGTCCTTCTTATCGTCGTGCTTGTCCGTCTTGTCGTCCTTCTTATCGTCGTGCTTGTCCGTCTTGTCGTCCTTCTTGTCGTCCTTCTTATCGTCGTGCTTGTCGCACTTGTCCGACTTCTCGTCAACCTTGTCGGCGAACTTATCGGCGAACTTGTCCGTCTTGTCGTCCTTGTCCGCGTGCTTGTCGGTCTTCTTATCGTCGTACTTGTCCGTCTTGTCGTACTTGTCCGCCTTCTCCTCGTACTTGTCCGCTTTGTCCGCGTACTTGTCCGCCTTCTCCTCGTACTTGTCCGCCTTGTCAGCGTACTTGTCGGCTTTGTCCGTGTACTTGTCCGCCTTCTTATCGTCGGCTTTGTCCGTGTACTTGTCCGCCTTCTTATCGTCGGCTTTGTCCGTGTACTTGTCCGCCTTCTTATCGTCGGCTTTGTCGTCCTTCTTGTCCGTCTTGTCGTCAGCTTTGTCGTCCTTCTTGTCGTCGTGTTTCTCGTCGGCTTTGTCGTCAGCTTTCTCTAGTTTCTCTTTGTCGACGTCGTCGTCGACTTTCTCGTCGGCTTTGTCGTCGTCCGTCGCGATCACACCGGCACCACTAACGACGGCGACCGCCATCATCAGTGCCATCACGAGCGCGATCGAGCGTTTCGATATGTTCACCATGGGTATCTCCGCACACCCGCGGCGGCTATCGGCGATCCACCGCTCCGGGTGCACACGAGCAGCTAACTATCGATCGGATAGTAAGTATCTGCCAGCTACTCGTTTTCAACCGGTGCCGAACCTGTAGCTCTACACCTCCACTTCCCCTTACATTCCGTGGGGCGATCGTTTGTAGCGACAAACAGTTCCGCAGCCGTGACTTCATCGACAGTCGATACGCCTGGGAAGCCACTCTCGGCTCGCTGTCCGAATCACACCGAGGACGTCCGTCGTCAGTTCATGACCGTCCAGTAATCGGTACATACACCTCACGAGGACGTCAGGGTGAGCAAGACAGTCGTCGTCGCCGAGCGCCACGAGGGGCGGGGCGAGCGCGTCGTCGACGCGGCTCGCTCCGTCGGCGACTACTCGTCGTCGGGATCTTCGGGGGCACCGTAGACCGTCTCCGTTTCGTCCTCGCGACCGTCGGCGGATTGCTCGGTGTCGTCGTCCTCGGGCGGGTCGTCGGTTTCCGTCTCGGCGTCGTCGTCGGGATCCGCCTCCGCCGTCTCGTCGTCGCTCTCTTCCGCACGGTCTGCCTCCGACGCCTCGTCGGTCGACTCCGTCTCGGGGGCCGATTCGGCGATCGGCTCCGCCTCGCGGCTCGAGTCGGGGACGATTCGTCCGCGGATCTCTCCCGTCGGACAGGACTCGGTGGCCACGGTGACGTACAGCTCCGTTTCGGTCAGCGCGGTCGCGACCGCCTCGAGATCCGTTCTGTCAGCAGCGTCGAGGAGGTCAGTTACGGGAAGCGTCCCCTCCGTGAGCGTCCCGTCGAACCGACCCTCGATATCGTCGGTCGACGCCGCGTGGGAATAGAGCTGGACCAGTTCGTGGCCCGCCTCGTCCTCGGTCCCGTAGCGGATCTCGACGGCAGTCGGGTCGCAAAGCCACTCGACGTCGACCGAGTAGCGAACCGTCCGCGCCTCGAGGTCGAGTTCGAACGCGGCGGTTCCGCTGGCGTTCGTGTCGACCTCGCGCGGAATCTCCTCGTCGGTCATCGCCGCCGAAAACGCCGTCGGCAGCTCGTCGGTACCGTCCTCGTCGTGTTCCTCGGCGTCCGCACCAGCGGTCCCCGCCGCGAGTCCGCCGCCGATAGCAACGCCCGTCGCCTGTAACACCCGTCGTCTGGATCGAAGCTCGTCACTCATGCGTCGTTGAACTACTCTTGAGTACGTATTTCCCCAGACCCGATAAATTCATTTTACGGAATAGTTTGAATTTCATAAAATCCAATACAATTCGTACGAGAACCCGACTAGGGGTTTGGTGCGGAGTCCGGGTGGGCACCGTCGCCTAGTACGTCGTCGCCCTGAGAGTAGCTCACGACCGAGACGGCGTCGCAGCTCTGATTCGTCGGCATCGCGACGAACATACCGCCATTTAAATACGTTTGCGACGCGAGACGACGATACCAACCAGCATGACGGCCCAGACAGATTCCCCGGGCGGAACGCTCCATATTCTCCCGTTCGACGGCGGGTCGCTCGCTGCACGCGTCGCCGACATCTATGCGGACGCGTTCGACGCCGGCAGAGAGCCGGAGGATATCTTGGTGCTCAAACGGCTTCCGACCGGCGTGCCCGAGTTCACTGCCGACCTCCGCGAGCAGGCCGACCTCCAAACTCGGCCGAACGTCAAGTCCCTCCCTCGCCACGCGACGACGGTGCTCGAGGAAGCGCGGCCGGACGCGACCCGGCTCTCCTACGAGGAACGGATCGAGTTTCTCGCGCGGATCCTCGACGGCTACAACTGGTCCTCGTACTTCGAGGGGGCCAGCGATCACGACTCCTTCGGCCGCGACGTTGGACAGCTCCTCCTGGAGGCCACGTGGCAGGGCGGGTTCGACGTTCCCGAGGACGGCGGCGAGTACGACGACTATCTCCGGGAACTCGAGGCGGTAAACGAGTTCTTCCACGAGAAGCTACGAGAGCGGGGACTGATCGAACAGGCGGAGACGATCTCGGAAGCGATCGACGCACTCGAGCGGCCGTCGGTTCGTGAGCACATCGAGCGGGAGTTCGACGTCGTGGTCGTCGTCGAGTTCGAGGAGTGTTCCCCGATCGATCGCCGCTACCTGCACGCGCTCGCTCACAACGCCGAGCTGATCTGCGTGGCCGAAGAGCACGCGAGCATCGAGCGGCTCCGGACGGAGTCCGGAAGCGTTCGTCAGCTCGCTGCGGGACTCTCCGTCGTCGATCACACGACCGACGGCGCCGAGACGGCGGTCTCGATCCCGACTCCGGAATCCGAATCGGCCGGACGGGCGTTCGGCAGATTCCTCGCGACGGGGACGTGCGACGATCTCGAGGGAACCGCCCGCCAGATTCGTACGACCACGCTCGACGGGCAGGTCGAGGAGGTCGCTAACGAGATCGAACACCTCCGTCGGAGCCGCGGGTGGGAGTACGACGAGTTCGCGGTGTTGCTGCGGACGATCGGTGACCCGATGCCCCGCGTGCGGCGGATCCTCCGGCACTCGGGCGTTCCGACCGCCTCCGCCGGGGTCAGCGGCCTGGCACAGGACCTCGCCGTCCGGGAGCTCCACGCGCTCGCCCAGTATCACATCGACGGTCGGGAGCGAGCGTACGAGCTGCTCGAGTCGCGGGTTCCGGCGTTCGACACGGAGCTGGTGGAAGACTGCGTCGTTCGAAACTCCATCTCGAAGAGCCTCAAGCGGTGGATCGTCACCACGGATCTCAAACGCCGCATCGCAGCCGACTCTTCGGATATCGACGCGAGAGAGCAGTTCCAGAACGTTTCCCGACTGCTTTCGATCGCCGAGTTCGTCGACGCACAGGACATCCTCGACAACGACTGGACGCAGTTCGCGACGATGCTCGAGCGCGCGATCACCTACGACGCCCCCTACGCACACACCGCCGAGGTGAACGTCCCCGAAGGCGGCGTTACCGTCGGCGACGTCGGGATCGTCAAAAACGACAGTCGGAAGGCCGTGTTTCTGCTCAACGTCGTCGACGCCGAGTACCCCGGCACCGAAACGCTCTCGCCGCTGTTTCCGACCGCCTGGATCAAGCAGATGGAGGGGTATCCCGCAGTTACGAACCCCACCGCCGAGGACGTCGCGGCGACCTACGCGACGGCGTCCGAACCCGACGGAAACGAGTTCGAGCGCTACTACGATGAGCTGGCGCGCCGCCAGCTCGCGATCGGGGCCCGAGCCGCCGAGGACGTCCTCTACTTCTGTACCTACCGCCGGGCCGACGGCTCGATGGGTCGGCTCCAGCACCGATCGCGGTACCTCCACGAGATCGAGTCCCACCCCTCGCTGACCCTCGAGGAGGTCGAGGGAGCCGGCGTCGATCGGGACCTCCACACGCTCGGCAGCGCCTCGAGCGAGATCCTGGCCCAGCCCTGGACCGAACTCGAGCGGATCCAGGCGGAGGCGAGCACGGGCGGCGAGGTCGCCCTCGAATCCGCCGAGGAGACCCTGGCCGCCATCCAGGCCGTTCTCGAGGAGGGCAACGACGTCGACCCGCGGTTCGAACGGGCCGTCGAGACGCAGTTCGACTTGGCCCGCGGCGCGATCCGACCCGAGGTCGACCGAACGCGCGGTCCCGAGGAGGTGGTGGACGATGACTGACCGTCGAACGGACGAACACGGCGACAGCGCGGGAACGAACGACGCCGACGAGCCGCCGGTCGTCACCGCGAGCCAACTCGCTACCCACGTTGTCTGTCCCCGCCAGCACGAGTTCGAATACGATCGCCCGATCACGCCGCGGGCGACCAGCGACGACAGGGTCCGTCGACGACGACGCGAACTGCTGCGGCGATCGATCGTCGCCGGCCTGCAACTCGAGGACGTCACCCCCGACGAGCGCGTCGCCGCCGCACTCCGTCGGCTCGATCGGCTGTGGACGTCCTCGGAGGCGTCGTACCTGGCCGACGAACAGGCCCAGTACGACGAGCAGGCGATCCGGACAGCGATCGAGCGCTATCTCTCGACCGACGGCCACGACCACGCCGAGGACGTGGTCGACACCGACGTGACGGTCGGGTACGAACGTGATGGGATTCGATACGAGACTACTGTCGACGCCGTCACGAAGCGCGACGGACAGTATCTCGGTATCAAGTACCTGCCGGATATGAACGGCGTCCTACAGGTAACGTGGTACGACAACAACGTCGAGCGATTTCACAACGGTGAGGGGTACTATCCTCGACAGATCGGAAGCTTCGTCGAGGCGGGGGTTGCGATTCAAGGACTCATCAACGAATACGGGCTTTCACCAGACTACGACTTCGCCTATACTGGGCTGCTCGAAACGACTCGACCGGCGTACGAATCGACAGGCGAGATCCACGTCGAGACTGAACAGCGCCGCTTCAAGAGCGCGTTCGAAACGGAGCGAGACGAACTCAACGAACTGATCGAGGACCGTGCCGACGCGATCATAGACGGAAAGACCGATCCCAAAGACTGGCGATTTAGCCGCATAGCCGAGAGGTCTTGTAAGTACTGTGCGTATCGCGATGGGTGTCCGGATTGGATGGAGTCGGAGATGTCGTTTACGGATCGACGACTGAGCGAGAAAGACGGGGGCGATGACGGTGACTGACAGAAACGGCGCTGAAAGCGGGCCGTCTGGATTGGAACCGACATCGGCGACGGAAGCCGACGCCGAGGACGTCGTCCCCAAGGGCAACCAGCCCGCGGTCATCGAGGCTACCGGCGGCGCCCACAAGGTCGAGGCCGTCGCGGGCTCGGGGAAGACGACCACGATGGTGTTGCGCCTCGAGGAGGAGATCCGGGAGCGCGACACCGCGCCGAACCGCCTGCTCGTGTTGACCTTCGCCAACGAGGCTGCCCACGCGGTTCGAGAGAAACTGCGCGACGTCCTCGGTCCGGAGGACGCGTTCGACGTCGACGTCTACACCTACCACTCCTTTAGCTACCGGCTCCTGCGGGAGTACGCCTACTACATCGGCGTCTCACCGGAGTTCGAGCTCGTGACCGACGAGGATCGCCCGCAGTTGATCGAGTCGGTCTACGACGAGATCGACGTCTCGTTCGTGGCGCCGGGATCGCCCGCAAACGGCGGCACGCACGAGGGAACGTTCCGGTCGCTGAAGGGATTCATCGAGGCGATGCGCCGCGAGGACGTCGCCCCCGACGAGATTCGCGCGTACCTTCCGTCCGACGAGGAGCTGCGCGAGTTGCTCTCGCTGGTCGACTCGCTGGGCCGAATGGCGTCCGATCTGGTCGACGTCGACGCGAACGACCTCATGTGGGACGCGGAAGCGCTGGCGGACCGCTGTGAACGGCTCGCGATCGTCTACGGCGCGAAAGCCGACGAGTTCGACGGCGCCGGCAGGGTACAGAGTGCCGTCAGCGACCACCTGAACGCGATGTGCGAGACGGCCACGGCGCTGGCCGAGTACCTCCACACTGCGGACGACCTCGAGTGGCAGGAGTACAAACTCCCGCAGGCGATCTTCGGCGACGATACCGGCGGCGGTCTCGGTGCCGTCTCCCAGACGCCGATGGGACGGCTCGAGAACTACGTCCACATGCTCCGGCGCTCGCGGGCGTTCGTCGGCGCGTACGAGGCCTACCTGGCCGAACTCGACGCCCGCGACGCGTTCGACTACGACGAGCTGATCCACCGGACCGTCGAGCTCCTGCGAGACGAGGACGTCCGGGACGACGTCCTCTCGGAGTGGGACGCCGTCTACTGCGACGAGTTCCAGGACACCGACGAGTCCCAGCTCCGGCTGGTCGAAGAGCTTCGCGACGAGCTCGAGATCATGGTCGTCGGTGACAGCGACCAGGCGATCCACGAGTGGCGCGGCCAGGATCCGGAAAACATGTCGAATCTCCCCGACTCGTTCGAGGAGATCGATCTCGAGACGAACTTCCGGTCGCGACAGCCGATCCTCGATCTGGCGACGACCATCGATTCGGCGAAAGACGAGATCGAGGCTCACCGCGATCCCGCACCACCGAACGTCTTCAAAGTGAACAGCGAGGGGATCGGCACCGCCGAGCAGGTCAGCACGTCGATCTCCCATCTCCTCACCGGACGTTTCGAGGACGTCCCGGCGCGGGAGCTCTCCGACGTCGCCGTCCTCGTTCGCCGGAACGAGGACGTCCGCAGGATTGCAGCCCAGCTCGACCGAGACAGCGTGCCGTACGCGCTGTCGAACGAGACGACGGAGGGGCTCGGCCAGGGTGTGCGGACCGTCCTCTCGTACTTCCGGATCCTGGTCTCACCGGAAGACGACGTGAGCTGGCAGCGGGTCCTGCTCCATCTCTACCGGGTTCCCGAAGCCGATGTCGACGCGTTGCTGGCCGCCGGCGAGACGGTTCCGGAGGGGTACGACGCGGTTCGGGAGTCGGCGCTCGCGGCGCCCGACCGGGTCGCCGAGGCGATCGCGGAGTACGAACGGCTCGGCGACGTCGCGACCACCCACTCGATCTCCGAGCTCTACCGCCACTTCAAGCGGGAGACCCGCGTCGAGTGGTTCCTCCGGGAGACCGACCGCGAGGCGTTACACAACGTCGACCGGCTGATCTCGTCGTTCAGCGATAGTCCGGTCCAGTCGGGGCTCTCCGAGGAGTTCGTGGGCTACCTCGAACGGCAGGCACACCTGCTGTCGACCGACGACGGCGCTGCGACCGAGACGGGATCCCAGTCCGAGGACGCCGTCGACATCATGACGATCCACCAGGCGAAGGGGCTGGACTTCGATACCGTCCTCCTGCCGTATCTCACCGAGGAAGAGTTCGGCCACATCACGCTCGCGAACTACCAGCGAAAGCTCTACGGCTACGACGTGCTGGTCGAGGACGTCAAGGGCGAGCTGTCCGATCCGCTCCGTGCGGACTGTAGCGACGACCAGATCGCCGAGGAGTGGCGGATCCTCCACGTCGCGCTCACGCGGGCGAAAGAGCACCTCTTCCTGTTCGGGAACGACGCCTCTGACGACGATCCCGCACCCGCGATGCTAGACGCGCAGCTCCCCGGTGCCGAAAGCGAGACGCCGATCGAGTGGTCGTCGGAGGGGCCGCGGATGCGGGTGTGGGAGGCGTTGATGGACGGCTACGACGCGATCGAAGCGGAGACCCCCGACGCCGTCCGCGACTACACCGACGTCGTCAACCGGGGCGTCGACGAAGACCCCGGCACGATCACGTACTACCAGCGCGAGCTCTCGACGGCGGAGGCCCTCGAGACGCTGCTCGAGTTCGCCGACGACGTGGCTGCGGGAACGCTGGCCGACGAGGCAGCCTCCTCGCAGTTCGCCGACGCCCCGCTCGGCGAGAGGGTGGCCCGCGAGCTAGCACGGCAACACAGCCACACGTCGCTCGAGGCGGCAAGAGCCTGCGAACGAAAACACGTCCTGGATCACGTCGTCGGCGCGTTTCCGGATCCGCGGACAGACTCCGAGGCGGAGGTCACTCGAGCCGACGTCGGGACCCTGTTTCACGACGTCGCCGAACTCGCGTACTGGCGAGGGTACGACGGACCGGCGGAGTGGAAGGAGGCGTGTCGGTGGCTCGCCCGCAGTGACGACCGGTCGGCGGCCCTCGAGCCCGCGCTCGAGTGTATCGATCGGTACTTCGAGACCGAGGCCGCAGCGTGGCCCGTCGTCGTCGCCGAGCTCCCGATCGAGCTGGACGGGCTCGCTGTCGACGGCGACGTGACCGGGTACGTCGACTCGGTTCGCGAACACCCCGACGGCGGGCTCGTCGTCCTCGATTACAAGGCGACCCGCGCCCGGAAATCGATCGAGGAGAGCCACCAGCTCCAGCTCTACGTGCGGGCCTGCCAGGAACGGTTCGACGAACCGGTGACCCACGCCGGCTACGTCTACGTCGGGGAGGCCGGCCCCGACACGCAGCTGTTCGAGGCCGCCGAACTGGCCAAGATGTGGGAGTCGCTGCTCGAGGACGTCCGGAGTGCAGAGCGGTCGGCGTTCGAGAACTACACGCCGGGACCACACTGCGAGTACTGCAGCCACCGGTCGCTTGGCTGTGCGCCCGACGAGTTCGCGGACGCGGACGACCACAGCCTCCGGTAGGGTGTCGCCGTCGGCGTCGAGTCGAAGACGACCGTTCGATCTCCCGTTACTCGTTGTTGGGGTTGCTCGGGTGGTAGTCGGTGTCGTACTCGCCGGGCTGGTCGTCGACGCGGTCGGGATTGATCCGACCCGACAGCAGCATGAAGTCCACGAGGGTCAGCGCGAGCATCGCCTCGACGACGGGAACGCCCCGCGGCGGGAGGACGGGATCGTGGCGGCCGATAACCTGCTCCTCTTTGAGCTCGCCGGTCTCCCAGTCGGCCGTCTGCTGGCTCTTGGGGATCGAGGTCGGCGCGTGGAGGGTGACCTCGCCGTAGATCGGCTCTCCCGAGCTGATCCCGCCCTGAATGCCGCCGTGGTCGTTCTCGACGGGCGTCGGGTTCCCATCGGAGTCGAACTCCCAGTCGTCGTTTCGCTCCTTGCCCGTCCACTCGCGGGCCTCGCGGCCGAGCCCGAACTCGAAGGCCGTCGTCGCGGGAACGGCCATCATCGCCTGGCCGAGCCGCGCCGACAGCGAGTCGAACCGGGGCGCGCCCAGTCCGACCGGGACGCCCTGCGCCTCGAAGTAGATCGAGCCACCGATGGAGTCGCCCTCCTCCTGGTACTGGGCGATCAGCTCCTGCATCTGCTCGGCGGTTTCGGGGTGGGCACAGCGGACGTCGTTTTCCTCGCTGTGCGCTTTGATCTCCTCGAAGCTCACCTCGGGCGCCTCGATATCGCCGATCTGGTTTACGTGAGCCTTGAGCTCGATCCCCTCCTGCTCGAGGAGTTTCTTCGCGATGGCGCCCGCGGCGACCCAGTTGACCGTCTCCCGGGCCGAGGAGCGGCCGCCGCCACCCCAGTTGCGGGTGCCGAACTTCGCGGAGTAGGTGAAGTCGCCGTGGCTCGGCCGAGGTGCGGTGATGAAGGGTTCGTACTTGCCCGAGCGGGCGTCCTTGTTCTGGATCACCATTCCGATCGGCGTCCCCGTAGTGTAGCCGTCCTGGATCCCCGACTTGATCGAGACGTCGTCGGGCTCGCCCCGAGAGGTCGTGATCATCGACTGGCCCGGCTTGCGTCGATCGAGGTCGGCCTGGATATCCTCCTCCGAGAGCTCGAGGCCAGCGGGACAGCCCGAGACGGTACAGCCCATCGCCTCCCCGTGGCTCTCGCCGAACGTGGTCACCTGGAAGAGGCGACCGAAGCGGTTGCCGTTCATTGCCACTCTCTCGGTAGCGCGCGTACTTATGGGTGCAGGATTGGCGCAAGTTCGATCGGGCCGATCGCTCGAGCGACGTCCTCGATCCGGTTCGCCGACGCGAGGACGCGATCGCCGACTCCCGTCGTTCGCTGGCAGCTGCAAATAGTTTCATACTTCTTGAGTGTATCGTCTTCGTATGGGTGGGACGTTACGAGATATGGGTGACCGGACGACGCCTGCCGAGTGTGCCGCGATCGAGAGTCGACTACCAGCGTCCGTACGAACGGGGTCCGATCGTGACCGCGAACACGTCTACTGGCACGTGGTGCTCTCGCTCAGGCGGTGGATAAACGGAACCGAGGACGTCTCCGAGGCGACCGTCGAGCGACAGCTTCGGCGCTCGATACGGCGCGACCTGCGGCGGCTGGGACATCCGTCGGCGGCCGGCTCGATCACGCGGCCGAAGGAAACCGACTACTGCGACGTCGTCGTCGACGAACGGATCGGTCTCAAGGTCGTGCACAACCTGACCAGCCGATCCAGAGAGTGGATGCACAAACAGCTCCGTTCGCTACTCCGGGAGTATGACTACCTGATCCTGTACGGACACGGGATCTCGCCGGAGACGATCGACGTCTGGCGGCAGTTGAAACGAACGCTCACCAGAGCGGCAAGCGACGAGCGACGGTTCCACGCGATCGGGACGATCCGCTGGGGAAAGCATCGGACGGCGACCGAGCCAGCCGTTTCGCGGGCGCGTCGCTGGTCGGTCGCTCTCGGGCCAGTCACGGTCGTCGGCGCCGTGACCGCCACCTTCGCCGCAGCCGGGACCGTGGGGGCGGAAGCGCCGATAGCGGTGGTCGTCCTCGGGTCGGCCGCCACGGCGGTGTTCGTGGCACTGCTCGCGAGCCGTTTCGTGGATCGGTCGTCGTGAGCCGATGTCGGCACCGCGTGCGTGCCATCGAGTTTCGGCAGGCGTTCCGATCGAGAAGGGGTCGCCTACGACAGGGATCGAACCGAGGACGTTATGGGGACCGCTCTCGCCGTCCCGAGCCGATCGAGAACGGGTGCGATCTCGACGGGCCGATAGGCGCAGCGTACGCCGACGGTTCCCGTTGCGAGCGGTTCCGAACCGATAGATAGGCAGCGTATACTCAACTCGTCGAACGCGATACGCTCGCTCATGCACAGACGAACGGTGCTACTTGGAACGGGCGTTGTGAGCTCGGCCGTCCTCGCGGGCTGTGCCACCGAGGACGAAGCCGACGAGACCGGAGCCGACGACGCGGACGACGACGCCACAGCTCCCGACGAGAACGGCGACGACAACGGCGTCGACGACGAGGACGCGACGGACGACGAAGGCGAGGACGACGCGGACGACGAGGAGCCCGAAACCGACGCGGACGGCGACCTCGAGGAGCGCATCGAGGACGAGCCGCCGATGGAGGGGCTCGCGGTCACGGACCACGAGCTCGTCGAGGACGACCTCTCGGCGACCGTCGAGGGGATCGTGGCCAACGAGACCGGCGAGGACCTCGGACCCGTCGAGGTTGGCGCGGTCTTCTACGACGCGGACGGCGAGGTGGTCGACGAGTCGGTGACCAGCACCTCCGAGCTGGAGGACGGCGAGGAGTGGGCGTTCGGAATCATGAGCGTCGCGGACGACGTCACCGGCTACGCGGTCGACGTCGTGGCCGCCGAGCCGATCGAGCGCTCGCCGATCTGAGACCCATCAGTCGGCGAGGTAGTATCGATTGTAAATCGCCAGCAGTCCGACGAAGACGGCGACGAACGCGGGCACCGCCACGGCGTAGGCGAGGACGCCTTCGAGCCCGCTGCGGCCGACGATTGTCGTCGTCGCCAGCCCGGTAAGCAAAACGGCAGCGACCAGATACAGGAAGTTCCCCAGGTACGGCGGGTCCTCGCCCGCTCCGGGTGCGCTCATGCGCCAACCAGGCGAAAGCGACGGCATATGTTTTCCCCCCGCTATCGGCCCGCGCGCAGCGCGTCGAGCCGCGCCGCGGCCAGCGGCACCAGCATCTCCTGGTCCGTGAGTCCGCCGTGCATCCCGATCGAGTCCATCTCCGCCCACCAGAGTCCGCGGTTCCGGTGGACCGCGATCAGCTCGCCACAACGCCGTTCGAACAGCGCGGACGGCTCGCCGGGGCCGAACAGCCCGCACTCGAGGGCCTCCTCGCGGGTGAACGTCCGTCCGTCGAGGTTCGCCTCGACGATCCCGCGGGCGTCCTCGAGACGGTCGGGACGGACGTGAAAGTGGACGTTGCGGGGGCTGCCCGTCGGTAGGCGCGGATCGCCGTCCGCGCCGCGGCGAAACGTCTCGCGCAGCGACGGCCACGCCTCCCAGTCGGTCATCACGACGTTCTCATCTGGGGCGGTGTCGACGATTCCGTGATCCGCGGTCACCACGAGCAGCGTCCGTTCCGCGAGCTCGGGATCGAGCCGCTTGATCAGTTCGTGTTGCAGGCGCTCAAGGACGGCCGCGAGGTTCTGTCGGTAGCGCTCGGTGCCGGTTCCCTCGGCGTGGGAGATCGCGTCGATCGTCGGCTCGTAGGCGTAGACGTAGGCCGGATCGGCCGACACCTCGAGGGCACGCCGGATCGACAGCGCGAGGTCGGTCGCGGTGTCGTACCCGACCCGGGTGGCGCCCGCGGTCGTCGCGCGGGTGTACCCCGACTCGACGAACTCGGCGGGCTGGATCGCGTACGTGTCGATCCCCGCCCGCTCGGCCCGCTCGTAGATCGACCGCCCGGTACACAGCTCGGTCGCCGACGACGACGGCGAGACGTCCGCGAGGGGATCGCCTTCGAGGGTTCGAAAGGGGAGCGTCTCGACGATCCGCCCGGCCGACTCGAGGTACTGGAACCAGCCCAGCAGACCGTGTTCGACGGGTACGGAGCCGGTGCTTACCGTCGTCAACGCCGCAGCGGTCTCCGAGGGGTAGATCGTCGTCAGCGGCGCCACCGTCCCGGCGTCCTCGAGCCGGCGAAGGAACGGGTGGGCTCCGCGGTGGCGCTTCCAGTGCTCGTAGCCGAACCCGTCCAGCAGGAAGACGACGACGTTGTCGACATCGGTCGCGACGTCCCCGAGGACGTCCTCGGGTAGCCGTCGCTCGAATCCGTCGGCGAGGAGGGAGAGGGCCGTCTCGGGGACGTTCGCGACGCAGTATTCATCGTAGTCGGGGACGACGACGCCGTCCTCGGCGGTGCGCTCGCGGAGTCGCGACTCCAGGGACGCGCGCATACCGGTTCCGACGCCCCCGTGTGAGATAGTACCACCGCCTGGTCGCGCCGACGCCGGTAGGGGTGTGTTACTCAATGCCAAGGACTATACTCGTTCCGCGCGATGACATCCCGTATGCGCGCACCCGAGCGGCCGACGTTCGAAAGCGAGGCGAGCAAGACGATCTACCAGTACGTCGAGCGACACGGGACGGCGGCGCGACACCGGATCCGGGAGATGACGTCGCTGTCGCCCGAGGAGTTCCGGTCGGAGCTCGAGGGGTTGGAGTCCAAGGGCTACCTGGAGGAAAGCGGCGGGACGGTTCGGCTCGCGCTCGACGTCGGCTCGGTCGAGGAGTACGAGACCGACGCGGAGACGTACCTCATCCGTCCCGGGCGGAACCGGGACTTCGACGGGCTCGTGGAGACGATCCGCGAAGTGACCTCGAAGGAGTCGTACGTCGTCGCCGAGAGCGTCGCCGAACAGCTGCTCTACGAGGACGCCGTCACCCGCCACAACACCGTCGAGTCGCGGGTGTTTTTCGTCGCCACGATCGACGACGAGGTCGCGGGCTGGGTCCACCTCGATCTCCCGCAGGTCGAGAAGCTCCGCGAGACGGCCCAGCTCACCGTCGGCGTCCGGCCCGACCACCGCAGGCGCGGCGTCGGCGACGCCCTGCTCACCCGCGGGGTCGACTGGGCGGAGGCGAACGGCTACCGGAAGGTGTACAACAGCGTTCCGGCGACCAACGACGAGGCGCTGGCCTTTCTCGAGGGTCACGGCTGGAACACCGAGGGGATCCGCCGAAACCACTACACGATCGACGGCGAGTTCATCGACGAGGTGTTGATGGCCTACACGTTCTGAGCGCGCTCGATCGTCCGAACCCGGCGAGCCGCGCTCAGTCGTCGCGCTCGAGGGCAACGCCCAGCTCCTCGAGGACGTCGAAGAATGTCGGGAACGAGACGTCGACGTGTTCGGCCCCTGCGATCGTCGTCTCGCCGTCGGCGACGAGCCCGGCGAGGGCCAGCGCCATCACGATCCGGTGGTCGCCGCGGCCGTCGACCGCGGCGCCCTCGAGGGTCGACTCGCCGCCGTGAACGGTTAGCGACGCCTGCTCCTCGGTCGTCTCGACGCCCAGCGTGCCGAGCTCCTCGGCCATCGCGCTCACGCGGTCGGTCTCCTTGTAGCGGACGTGCTCGGCGTCGACGATCCGGGTGTCGCCGTCGGCGACCGCCCCCAGCGTCGCGATCGTCGGCAGCAGGTCGGGCGTGTCCTCGACGGAGACCTCGATCCCTTCGAGATCCCCCGCGGCGACGTCGATCGTTCCCGCCTCGCGGTCCCAGTCGACGTCGGCGCCCATCGCCGAGACGATCTCGACGATCGCCGTGTCCCCCTGGGCGCTCGGCCGGGCACCCTCGATCCGGACGCCGTCGTCCCCGGCGATCGCACCCGCCGCGAGCAGGTACGAGATCGAGGAGAAATCGCCGGGAACGCGGTACTCGCCGCCCGCGGGCTCGTAGCGCTGCCCGCCTGCGACGGCGAACCCGCGCTCGGTCTGCTCGGCCGCGACGCCGAAGTCGTCGAGGACCTCGAGGGTGATGTCGACGTACGGCGCCGACTTGAGCTCGGTCTCGAGTTCGATCTCGAGGCCGTCCTCGGTGACCGCGCCGGCCATCAGCAGGGCCGTGATGTACTGCGAGGAGACGTCCCCCGGAATCGAAACCTCGTCGCCCGAGATCGGCCCGGTAACCACGAGCGGGGCCTGGCCGTTGCCGCGGGTGCTTTCGGCCTCGCCGCCCAGGTCTGCGATCGCCTCGAGCAGCGGCCCCTGGGGGCGGCTGCGCAACGATTCGTCGCCCGTGAGAACGGTCGTGCCGTCGGCCAGTGCCGCCGCGGCCGTCACCAGCCGCATCGTCGTCCCGCTGTTCTCGCAGTCGATGACGTCGGCCGGAACGCCCGGCTGGCCGTCGAAGCCCGTAATCTCGAGTGTGTCCTCGTCACGGTCGACGCTCCCGCCGAACAGCGAGACGGCGTGGGCGGTCGCCTCCGTGTCGGCGCTCCAGAGCGCGTCGCGGACGGTCGTCTCCGAGGCGTAGCCGGCCGCGAGGATCGCGCGGTGAGTGTAGCTCTTCGAGGGCGGCGCTCGCGCCCGTCCCGCGACGCGGGACGGGGTGATGGTGACGTCCATACTGGTCCTGGGTAGGGGCGCCCTATCACGGTACCGATGGTGGCCGTATTGCAGCCGCGCGTCTCCGAGCGATCGGACGGTCCCTGGAGAGCTCGAGACGACGACCGTACTGGCGACGTCGGCGCGCGAAATATCGTCGCGGTACTCGAAAGGCACCGAGACGCGGCCCGTCCCCTCGTCGTCGGTCAGCGCCGTCGGCCGGAGGATCGTCGCGTCCAGCGAGGGAGTCGTCGGCACAGCACCTGGCCACCCGGTAGGGGCGGATCGCCTCGGGATCGGCCAGCGGTTCGCTGGCCCGGGAGGCCCTGCACATCACGGCGTCGTCAAAAGACGCTGCGGTCGGCGAACCCCGGGCGAACGGGTTCGAGTGAGCGGGCCCCCGTCGTCGAGGCGCGCCGCAGACGCGGCGTGGTCACTCGCTCGCCGTTCCGGCCACGGCGTCGCCCTCGAGGACGTCGTCGAGCCTCTCGACTTGCTTCTCGACGACGACGTCCTCGAGAACGAGGACGTCCAGCCCCATCCCGTAGAAGTCCTTGATCGCCTCGGTCGGCGTGTTGACGATCGGTTCGGCGTGGTCGTTGAAGGAGGTGTTCAGGAGGACGGGGACGCCCGTGATGGACTCGAACTCGGAGAGCAGCCGGTGGTAGCGGGGGTGTTGGTCCTCGCGGACGGTCTGGGGTCGGGTCGAGTCGTCGGCGGGGTGAAGCACCGCCTCGAGCTCGTCGACCTTCTCCGGGCGGACGTCGAAGGTGTCGATCATGAAGGGTGCGGGCTGGCCGTCGATCAGGTACTCCTCGGCGGCGTCCTCGAGCATCGAGGGGGCGAAGGGGCGCCACTCCTCGCGGTGTTTGACGTACCTGTTGACCCGATCCCTCGACGCTTCCGTCCGGGGGTCGGCGAGGATGCTCCGGGCGCCGAGCGCCCGCGGCCCCATCTCCATGCGCCCCTGGAACCAGCCCACGAGGGCGCCGTCGGCGAGCCGCTCGGCGACGTAGGCTTCGAGGTCGTCGGGTTTCCCGTACCGGATCTTGTTGGTCTCGAGCAGCGACTCGATCTCGTCCGTTTCGTACTCGGGGCCGAGGTAGACCGTCGTCTGGGGCTCGACGGCGTCGGGACGGCGATCGAGCCAGCCGGCGCCGAGCGCGAGTCCGGCGTCGTGGGCCACCGGCTGGATGAACGTGTCGTCGACGGCCTCCAGCTCCCGCACGTGCTTGTTGAGCTTGCAGTTCAGGGCGACGCCGCCGGCCAGCGCGACGTCGTTCGAACGGCAGGCGCCCAGGTAGGCCTCAACGATCTCACAGACCGTCTCTTCGAGGAGCTTCTGGGCGGTGTGGGCGAGATCTTTCTCCCACTGGTCGAACTGGCCGGGACTGTCGTTGCGCGGCCGGGCGAACGCGTCCTCGAGCTTCTCGACGCCGTATCCCGTTCCCCAGCGCTTCGTCAGCGGCGTGACGTCGTAGTCGACGCCGGTGTCGATCAGCTCCCGCAGGGTGTGTTCGATCTCGGGGCGGCGCTCGCCGTAGGGCGCGAGCCCCATCACCTTCCCCTCGCCGTTGAACATCCGGTAACCCAGGTACTCCGTGATGATCGCGAAAAAGAGCCCGAGACTGTTGGGGTGCTCGTAGGTTCGGACCCGCGCCAGCCCGTCGGGGGTTCCCCGCCAGATCACCGTCGAATCGTACTCGCCTTTCGCGTCGATGGTCAGGATCAACGCGTCGTCGAACCCCGAGGGGTGGAACGCGCTCGCCGCATGACAGCGGTGGTGGGAGCGACAGTCGACGGGCGGCACCGGTGTCCCGATCGACTCGAGGCGGGTCTCGACCTGCCGGGTCGGGAAAAAGCGGCTCCGGATCTCGTCGACGACGGTCTCCTCGAGGGCCGACACTTTCCTGGCGATCCCGGGGGCGCTGACCGCGTCGCTGACGTAGTGGCGTCGGATTCGGGAGCGAAGCTGGGGATCGTAGGGGAGCAAAATGCGATCGAGATCGGGGAGCTCGAGGTCGCGATACTCGAGACAGGCGCGGATCGCACGCTCCGGAAACGTGTCGACGGCGTGTTTGTCCCGCGTCAGCCGCTCCTCCTCGATGCCAAACACCGGTCGACCGTTTTCGAAGAGGACGGCGCTTGGATCGTGCTGACCGTACAGTCCGATCGCGGGTTTGCAGGCGAGAATATACGAACTCATTAGCGGGGACTCGTTCACTTACTCCGTGAAGAGGGGTCAAAACGTTCCCGAAAAGTATCTCGTTTATCGGAACCGGGGCGGTCTGCGAGGGGATCTGGCCGGGCTCTCGATCTCCTCGGCTGGACTCGTCCAGGTCGTCCTCATCTCCGCGGGAACGGTACCGATTCCGTTCTCGGTGCGGTCGCACCTCCGGTCCCGACCGGTTGCAACCCACGCAATTATGTGCGGGGGTTCCCCAACCACCCGACATGGAAACCGATCTCGATCCCTTGCGGTCCGTCCTCGAGGACGAGGGTCACGACGGCTACCTCATCAGTGACGACGACTCCGACTCCGACCAGCGGTACGTCTCCGGGTTCACGGCGCCCGACGCCTATCAGACGCTCGTAACCGCGGCCGGCGAGGTCCACCTGCTCGTCTCGGGCCTAGAGTACGGCCGGGCGCAGAAGGAGGCCGACGCCGACTCCGTGAGCCGACGGGCCGCCTACGACTATCAGGAGCTGGTGGCCGAACACGGCTCCTACGAGGGCACCCTGCGAACGATCGCCGCGTTCCTCGCCGACCACGGTGTCGACTCGATCGCCGTCCCGCGAAACTTCCCGACGGGGACCGCCGACGGGCTCCGGGAGCTCGGTCTCGAGGTCGCGGTCGAGAGCGAGGACGTGGTCGAGGAGATCAGGTCCCGGAAGACCCCCTGGGAGACGAACCAGATCAGCGCGACCCAGTCGGCCAACGAGGCCGCGATGGCCGCCGCCGAACGGCTCATCGCCACCGCCGAGATCGAGGACGGCGCGCTCGTTTTCGACGGCGAGGAGCTGACCAGCGCGCGCGTCAAAGAGGAGATCGAGATCACGCTGCTTCGCCACGGCTGTGGGCTCGACGAGACGATCGTCGCCTGCGGCGCCGATGGCGCCGACCCGCACAACCGCGGCAGCGGCACCCTGGAGGCCGGGAAACCGATCGTGATCGACATCTTCCCGCGGGACAAGGGGACCGGCTACTTCGGCGACATGACCCGCACCTTCGTCCGCGGCGAGCCGACCGCGGAGGCGAAACGTCGCTACGAGGTCACTCGCGAGGCGTTCGAGACTGCCCTGGAGACCATCGAGGCCGGCGTCACGGGCGCGGCGGTCCACGACGCGGTCTGTGACGTGATCGAGGACGCCGGCTACGAGACGCTGCGAAGCGATCCGAGCGCCGACATTGGCTTCATCCACAGCACCGGTCACGGCGTCGGGCTCGACCTCCACGAGCAGCCGAGCCTCTCGCCGACGGGCGAGGAGCTCGAGCCGGGCCACGTCGTCACCGTCGAGCCGGGGCTCTACGACCCCGAGGTCGGCGGAATCCGTATCGAGGATCTCGTCGTCGTCACCGAGGACGGCTACGAGAACCTGACCGAGTATCCGGTCGCGTTCGAACCCCGGGCGAACTGAGGAACTCGCGCCGCCACGAAAATTCAGGTATGTTTACCCAGAAAGTATTTATTATTCGTATATCTATGAAAAGATAGCCGGGATCGATCACCCCCCACAACCGCGTCCGGATCGCTGGTACGCCGTCCCGGCTGAACCACCCCCTCTTCCCCCTTTCTCAACCGTCAGCACCGACAGTCAGCGGCGATCCGCTCGCCGACCTCGAGACCGCTTCGCAGTGCCGCGTGGATCCGTCCCTCGCCGACGGTCCAGTCACCGACACAGTACAGCCCCGTGGACTCGGCTCGCACCAGCGGTTCGCTCGGCGCGCCGTCTTCGGGAATCGCATAGCGCCACCCCTGGTGGTCGGTCCAGTCGGGTTCGGTGAGACGGTCGTCCTCGAGCAGTCCGGCAGTCACGGCGGCGAGTTCGGCGAGATTGCGCTCCGGATCGCGACCGTCGTTGGCGACCGACCACTCGTGGTTGGCCTGGACGATCAGTAGCGACTCCCCGTCGGGGACGTGGCCCGGTTTGCACTCCTCGCGGCTGATCCAGCCCACCGCGTGGTCCTTGTCGGTGTTGACGAGCGCGTAGTAGGGCCGATCGAGTTCGAACGGATAGTGGTAGACCCCGGTCCAGACCCGACGGTAGGAGACGTCTTCGAGCGTCGCCACCAGCGAACCGCGCCACCCCGCGTCCCACGAACTCGCCTCGAGTATCGCGGCCGTCTGAGGCGCCGGCGGGTTCAACACGACGACGTCGTACGGTCCCCACGGGTTGCCCGCGGCGTCCTCGAGGGTCCACGTTCCCGCTTTGTCGTCCCGCACCAGGCGCTCGACGCGGGTCTCCCGGTGGATCGTCGCGTCGGTGCGAGCGAACAGCCGCTTCGCGAGCTGGGTGAGTCCTCGCTCGTAGCTCCACTTGTGGTCGTCGGCGTCCCGACCCGGTTTGATCTCGCCGTCGCGGTCGAACGTCCAGACGGGGTCGGTGACGTCGACGAGCCCGCCGGTCGGGAGCTGCTCCGTTACCAGCTCGACGATTCGCTCGTCGGCGGCCTTCAGATAGTTCGCGCCGTAGTCGTAGACGAGGCCGTCCCGCCGTCGCGTCGCGGCTCGCCCACAGAGCCCGCCCGACTTCTCGAGTACCGTCACCGACGTCTCGGCGGTCGCGTCCTCGAGGGCGAACGCCGCGGCGGCCGCGCCGGCGCCGGCGCCGACGATTCCGATCCGTTCCATACGCGGCGTTCGAGGTCAGTCCTGAAGTACCCTCCCGCAGCCGGCGCGGATTGCCGGCTCGTCGCCGAACCGTTTCCTGCCGGGTTCCGCCAGCGGGTAGCAACGCAGCGATTGCGCTACTGACGCCCGTCGCTCGCAGGCCGGCGTGCATCGGACGGACGATCGCGACGCGCCGCGAGCCGTCCCCCGACGTACCCGCCGAGCGCGCCGAGGACGCCGGCGAAGGCCACGACGAACAGCGCCGACAGGAGCAGGGTCGCGCCGACGACGACGGCTTCCCCGGTCTGGCCGACCGTCAGCAGTCCCGAGAGCACGCCGCCCGCGACGAAGACGAGCATCGCCAGCACCGGTATCGCCGGGAGCAACCCCGCGAGCGTGCCGACGCTGACGGTCCGATCGGACTCGGCGCGCTCGAGGTAGCCCGCCAGCGCGCCCCCGAACGCCGGCGAGAACGGCAGGAACGACAGCGCGACGGTGACGACGGCGCCGAGGACGGCGTAGGTTCCGTACGAGCTCGCGGGTTCGCCCGCCTCGCTCCGACGGCGGGTGCGTCGTCTCGCGACGAGGTAGCCGACGGCGGCCAGCACCGTTCCGACGCCGACGAGCGCGAGCCCCGTTCCGGTCCAGGAGACGACGGCGTCGGCCACCGCGAGTGCCTCGGCGTCGGTTAGCTCGGTCGTGCCGACCGTCACCGTCACCGCCTCGTCCTCGATCCCCGCGGCGAGCGCGTCACGATCGACGAAGACGAGGACGGCGCTTCCGGCGACGAGCGCGAGCGTGCCGACCAGCGCGACGATAACGGCGAGAATCCAGTCGACGAACGCCGGCAGCGGTCGGTCGGCGGTCGAACGACCCTCCCGATCCACCCCTTCGGTCGGTGTCGATCCCATACGGATAGTATGCGGTGTGGTACCTTATATCTGGGTCCGGCGAGGAACGCGGCGCGAACGCGGTTTCGGCCGATCGCTACGTCGACGCGTCCTCGCGATAGGAGGGACGCTCGTCGTACGCGATCGGGTCCCGGACGTCCAGTCGCTGGAACGCCTGCAGGCGGTAAGCGCAGGCGTCGCAGGTGCCACAGGCCGGTTCGTTCTCACGGTAGCAGCTCCAGGTGTGCTCGTAGGGTACCTCGAGTTCGAGCCCCCGCTCGGCGATGTCGGTCTTCGAACACTCGACGAACGGCGCCTCGATCGCGATCTCGGCGTCGGGTTTCGTACCGACGTCGACGACCCGCTCGAAGGCCTCGAAGAACTCGGGTCGGCAGTCGGGGTACCCCGAGAAGTCCTCGCTGTGGGCGCCGATGAACACCGCCTCGCAGCCGTTGGCCTCGGCGTAGGAGACCGCCATCGCCAGCAGGTTCGCGTTCCGGAACGGGACGTAGGACGTCGGGATCTCGTCGCTTTCCATGTCGGCGTCCTCGACGTCGAGTTCGTCGTCGGTGAGACTCGAGGCGCCGATCGCCGAGAGGTGGCCCGTCTCGATCCGCAGGAAGTCGGCGGCGTCGAACGCGTCGGCCAGCCGGCGGGCGCACTCGAGTTCGCGCTCGGCAGTGCGCTGGCCGTAGGAGGTGTGCAAGGCGTAGATCTCGTAGCCTCGCTCTCGGGCGACGGCGGCGGCGGTGGCGCTGTCCATCCCGCCCGAAAGGAGGACGACGGCGCGTTTCTCGTTCGGTTCGTCGGTCGTCGGCGTGGTGTCGTCGGTCATCGTGTGGATCAGTTGACTACGTTTCGGGGGCGTCGTTCCAGAGGTCGACGTGCAGGCGGGGCGTGTACCGGAACCCGTACTCCATCGCCAGCTCGGCGACGCGCTCGCGAGTCTCGGCGAGGCGCTCGCGAGTAGCACCCTCTGGCATCAGGAGCACGTCCTCGTCGTGGATCGGCTCGCTCGTAACTCTACGGAGGTCCGCGAGCAGCCCGCGGATCTCGGGCATGTCGTCGGCGTCGGTAACGACGAACTTCAGCTGGAACGCGTAGTCCTCGACGAGCGCGGACAGCGCCTCGAGATCGATGCGGGCGTCCTCGTGGCGCTGGGCCCACTCACCCTCTCCTTTCGGGTCGCGGTCGGCGGTGGGCGTGGAGCTCTCGAGCTTCGGGCTGATCGAAGCGAGGTCGATCGGCGCCTCGCGGTGGATCGTCCCGTTGGTTTCGACGGTGGTGTGGTACCCGCGCTCGTCGAGGGTTTCGAGGAGCGCGACGCTCTCCTCGTGAAGCAGCGGTTCGCCACCCGTGAGGACGACGTGGTCGGCCGGGTGGGACTCGATCTCGGCGACGATCTCCTCGAGGCCCATTCTGGCGTGGGTCGGCTCCCAGGAGGTGTGATAGGAGTCACAGAACCAGCACCGCAGGTTACAGCCGCTGGTGCGGACGAACACCGACGGGACCCCGGCGAGAGTTCCCTCGCCCTGCAGCGAGTAGAACAGCTCGTTGATCGGGAGCCCCTCCCCGCCCGGATCGCGGTCGGCGACACACTCGCGGTCCGGAGAGTCGGAGACGGGCATCTCAGACCCCGCCGCCCCCGCAGAGTTCGCTCGTCTCGTTGACCTGGACGGCGACGTCGGTCACGGTCTCGGGGAGCGCCGCCGCGAGTTTCTCCTCGAGGACGACGCTCATCACCTCCGCGGTGGGCGGGTGCTCGAGGACGACGACGCCGTCGGCGTCGCCCGCGTCCTCGAAGGCCTCGATCAGGGGGTCGCCCCGCTCGAGCAGGAACATGTGATCCCACTCGTCGATTACCGCAGTAATATCGCCCTTGTCGGCGACCCACCCTTCCTCGGTGAGTTCGCCCTCGATCCTGACCGACACCTCGTAGTTGTGGCCGTGCGGGCGGGAACACTTGCCGTCGTGGTGGAGCAGTCGGTGGCCGGTGCTGATCCGGATCGGCCGATCCCGACCGATCTGAAGGACCCGACGGCTGCCGACGACGTCGGCGTCGGCGTCGGCGTCCTCGCGAGTGGAGAGCGTCTCGGTCATACTGGGATATTCGTAGCCGAATACTTAGGGCGGTCGGTCCGTCCTCGGGCCGACGGATCAAACGTGAGAAGAGTACGTTTCCGCTGTTCTTCGCTCCCTGGTGGAGGGGGGAGAGTACATTTCCGCTGTTCTTTGTTCTGCAGTGGGTGTGAGAGAGTACGTTTCCGCTGTTTTCGCTCCTTGGTGGAGGTGAGAGAGTACGTTTCCGCTGTTCTTTGTTCCGCAGTGGGTGTGAGAGAGTACGTTTCCGCTGTTCTTTGTTCCGCAGTGGGTGTGAGAGAGTACGTTTCCGCTGTTCTTTGTTCCGCAGTGGGTGTGAGAGAGTACGTTTCCGCTGTTCTTTGTTCCGCAGTGGGTGTGAGAGAGTACGTTTCCGCTGTTCTTTGTTCCGCAGTGGGTGTGAGAGAGTACGTTTCCGCTGTTCTTCGCTTCACGAGCGTAGACAGTATCCTATCAAATGCGAATCTTTATAGTGAATTGTTGGAAATAAATCCCGTATTGGGTTTTCCAGGGAGCAAAGGGAAAGAATTGACCGACCGCGACCAAGGTCCTGCTCCGTATTTCCTTGAGCGGTTCGAGTATGCGTCTGACGGACGCTCTCCACTACTCTCAGTCCTGCTATCCCACACCTTTCGCGGAGCCGAGAACAGCGGAAATATACTCTCCCTCTTCGTATAAAGAATCTCGAACAGAGGAAACAGAGGAAACAGAAGAAACCCGGTGATTTATGTAATATGGGGTGAATACCTGACGCAATGACCAAGTCTAGAGATAACCCACTCATGGATTTTGGAGACAGTGTCTTCACTAATCGGGATGCACTATCCGAGTCCTACGAACCTGATCGGCTCCTCGAGCGAGACGAAGAGATCAACGAGTATGCAGCCGCACTCCGGCCGGTAGTTGAGGGTGACACGCCAGACAACATCATGGTGTACGGTACGACTGGTGCAGGAAAGACGGCGGTCACTCGATACATGGCCGAGATGACGGATGAAGCGTGTGAAAACAACGGAAATGTACTCTCTATTGCCGAGCTGAATTGCAACGAGATGTCCGCATTCAAGGTCGTTCGGACACTCGTGAACATGCTGCGGGATGACGGCGAGAAGAATTTTCCCGCCCGTGGACTCTCGACACGAGACGCTCTTGACGCCCTCTACGAAGAAATCGACTCTCACAAAGGGACGTTTCTGCTGATCCTTGACGAGATCGACCACATCGAAAACATCGATACGCTGTTGTACGATCTGAGCCGGAGCCAGTCGACCGGTCGACTCGAAGACACCAAAGTCGGTATCATCGGTATCTCGAACGACTACACTTTCCGAGACGTACTTTCGGCAAAGACGAAGGGCTCATTTGCTGAAATCGAGATCGATTTCAAGCCCTACACTGCCGACGAACTCGAGTCTATTCTTTCCGATCGGGCGACTGTCGCGTTCGCCGATGGTGCCATCTCCACCGAAGCGATCCGTCTTTGCGCTGCGCTGTCAGCCCAAGATAGCGGCAACGCACGCCAAGGGCTCGATATCCTTCGAGCTGCCGGAAAGACCGCAGACGATCAGAACGACGACGCCGTGACCGTTGAGCATATCCGAGAAGCACAGGGAAAGATCGAGCGCGGCAACCTCAAGAAGCGGATCGGCAATCTTACCGTTCAACAGCGGCACATTCTCCATGCGCTCGCTCTCCTCGAAGCCGACGAGAAGACGCCTGCGAGAACAAAGGAAATCTACTCTCTCTACGAGCAGGTATGCGACCAATCTTCGCTAGATCCCCTGTCGACTGTGAGAAGCGTCCGTGATCATCTCGACGAGCTGTCGATGCAGGGATTCGCTGATCAGATCACTCGGAACGAGGGGCGTTCTGGCGGCAAGTATCATGTCTACGAGTGTTCGATGCGCTCCGATCTCGTGCTCTCGACAGGCCCGCGGGACAGCTACTGATTTTCACGAGACGTCGGCGAGGCGGAACGGTTGTCGCCTCGTCTCTGGTTGTGAGCCGTTCACACCAGAGTCGACGGCAAGTATTGTGAGTCGATGAGGGGTTCTTCGTCTGCGATCGAAGCTGGGTCGACAGGTCGGCGAGACGCATTTCAACTGCGGGTTCGAAGTCACGGGTATGAACGCCGCGGTCGTGACGGTCGGAGACGAACTGCTCGCCGGACGGACGACGAACACCAACGCCACCTGGCTCTGCGAGCGCCTCGCCGAGCGCGGCGTTACCGTCGAACGGGTCACGACCGTCCCTGACCGAATCGGGGACATCGCGACCGTCGTCGGCGACTACAGCGCGGCCTACGACGCCGTCCTCGTCACGGGCGGGCTCGGCCCGACCCACGACGACGTGACGATGGCGGGGATCGCCGCAACGTTCGATCGCGAACTCGAGACCGACGAGGACGTCCTCGAGTGGCTCGAGGAGCACGGCTACTCGCGGGCGGACCTGACGTCCGGAACCGCCGAGATTCCCGCGGGCGCGCGGCCGCTGCACAACGAGGCGGGGGTCGCACCCGGGGCCGTCTGCGAGAACGTCTACGTCCTCCCCGGTGTCCCGGGCGAAATGCGGGCGATGTTCGAGTCCGTCGCCGACGAGTTCGTCGGCACTCGGACGTACCGGAAGACGGTCGTCGCCGACGAACCCGAGAGCGCGCTGCTCGATCGCTTCGAGACGCTACGTGAGGAGTTCGACGTCGCCGTCGGGAGCTACCCCGGCGAGTCGGTCAGGGTCGAGCTCTCCGGACCCGACGAGGAGACGGTCGCGGCGGCCGAAGCGTGGCTCCGCGAGCGGGTCGAGACGGTCGAGGAGTGAGCGCTTCCGAGCCGTTCTACCGGTAGAGGTACGCGACCCAGGCGACCGTGACCGCGAGACTCACTAGCAGTGTTCCCCAGCCTGCGATACCCATCGGCAGCGTCGTTTCGGCCTCGAGCACGATGGCAAGTAGTTCGTTCATAGGTCGCGGTCGGTGCCGATCCCTCTTAATTGTTCAGAAAGCGTGTCGTTCGGTGGAAAGCCACACGGCTTTTGTCGGCGCCCCCGAAGAGCCGCTATGGACACGATCGGCGTCGTCGTCAACCCGATCGCCGGCATGGGCGGGCGGGTCGGACTGAAGGGGACCGACGGGAAGGTTGCGGAGGCACGCCAGCGCGGCGCGACCACGCGAGCACCCGAACGAGCGCGACAAGCCCTCGAGGTGCTGGCCCGCGAGACCGACGGGCTGACGGTGTACACCGCCGCGGGGCCGATGGGCGAGGACGCGGCCCGGGACGCCGGCTTCGACCCCGCGGTGGGGTACGACCCGTGGGCGGAGTTGGCCGAGGGGCCGCCCGAGGATCCCGGCGAGGCCGAGACGACCGCGGCGGACACGCAAGCGGCCGTCCGCGAATTTCTCGAGCGCGAGGTCGACCTCGTCCTCTTCGTCGGCGGGGACGGGACGGCCGTCGACGTCGCCGAGGTGCTCGAGGACGGCGACGGCGAGACGCCGATGCTCGGCGTGCCCGCAGGGGTCAAGATCTACTCCTCGGTGTTCGCCGTCACGCCGCGGGACGCCGGGCGGATCGCGGCCGGGTTCGACGCGGTCGAACCCCGAGAGGTCAACGATATCGACGAGGACGCCTACCGCGAGGGCGAGGTCCGGTCGGAGCTGCGGGCGGTCGTCCCGGTGCCCGTCGCGCCGGACGTCCAGTCGGGCAAGCAGGTCTCCGGCGGCAGCGTCGACTCGCTGGCCGCGGGCTTCGCTCGCGAGATCGAAGACGGCCGCACCTACGTCTTCGGCCCGGGCGGGACGGTCGGCGCGATCGAGGCCGAGCTCGGGATCGACGCCTCCCCGCTGGGGGTCGACGTCTGGCGCGATGGCGACGTCCTCGCGACCGACGCCACGGAGACAGAGATCCTCGACGTCCTCGCGGAGCCGGCGACGATCGTCGTTTCGCCGATCGGCGGACAGGGATTCGTCTTCGGTCGGGGCAACCACCAGCTCTCGCCCGCGGTTATCCGGCGAGCCGACGAGATCGCGGTCGTCGCTGCCGACGAGAAGCTAGACGGGATCGACTCGCTCCGGGTCGACACCGACGACGACGCCGTAGACGAGGAACTCCGGGGCTGGATGAAGGTGCGAACGGGGCGGTTCACGACCCGACTCGTGAAGGTTGTTTAAGGTAGCCCGGATATTCGCCCCGATCGGAGAACAATATTACCACTAGTGCCGAATATAATGTGTGTATAGTCAGGATTAAGGCGCACTCTCGCCTACCCCCTGCCATGGAAACGCGGAAAGTCCAGCGGCTCGGTCCCTCGACGCTCGCGATGACCCTCCCCGCGGAGTGGGCGGGCGAACACGACGTCGAGAAAGGCGACGAGGTGACGATTCGAACCAGCGGCAAGGGAACGCTGACGGTGATGCCCGAATCGGCGAACACCGAAGAGACGGAGGCGACCATCCACGTCGACAACCTCGACGCGCTGGCCGTCGAGCGCGCGATCGTCGCCCAGTACGTCCTCGGGCGGCGCGTCATCCGCATCCAGCGCGAGGACGGCGCGCTCGACTCCGAGCACATCAACGCCGTCTACCAGGCCGAGACCCAGCTGATGGGGCTGGGCGTGATCGAGGAGACCCCGGAGAACATCTCGATTCGCTGCTCGGTCGATCCCGAGGACTTCACGCTCGATAACCTGCTCGAGCGCCTCGAGCGAACCGGCAGCACGATGCGCGGCGAAGCGATCAAGGCCCTCGCTCACGGCAACCCCGACCTCGCTCAGCGGGCGCTGAACCGCGAGCGTCAGGCGAACAAGATCTTCGTGCTCCTGTTGCGGCTGATCTTTACGGCCTACCAGAACCCCAACCTCGCGCGGGCGGTCGGGCTCAACAGCGGCTTCCCGCTGATCGGCTACCGCTCGATCGCGAAGAACCTCGAGCTGACCGCCGACAACGCCGAGGACATCGCCGACATCGTCATGGAGACCGAGGGCCACACCCTCGACGTCGATAGCGCGATCATGCGCGACATTCGCGAGCTGAACGAGATCGTCGACGAGATCACCGCGCTGGCGGTCGAGGCCGCCGTCGAACGGGATTACAACAAATCTAACGAAGTCCGGGCGCTGTTCCACGAGATCGCCGACCGCGAGGACGAGATCCTCGCCGAGCTGCCAGAGATGGCAAACGAGGACCTGCTGCGGGTGCGGGAGGTGCTGGTTGGTCTCCAGCAGACCGCCCAGTACGCGATGCGAAACGCCGAAATCGCAGCGAACCTCGCGCTCAACGAGGAGTCCGAGCACACGACGATCCACTGATCGATTCGGCCGCCGGTGGGATCGGCGCCACCGGCTTTCCGTTGACGGAAACCTTTTATTCGGCCCTGGCGAGTTCCCGCCAACGCAATGAGTCCGTCAGCCCCGACGCCGACCACGGTCCTCGAGGCGTTCGATGCGCTCGCGGGGCCGGGGACGCCCCTGACAACGACCGAGGTCGCCGGCGAGTTCGACTGTACGAACCGGACGATCTACAACAAACTCGACGCGCTCGCCGAGGACGGGCCGCTCGAAACGAAGAAGGTCGGTTCCCGCGGCCGAGTGTGGTGGCGACCGTCGAGTGATCCGTACCGGGCCGACGGGAGAGCCAAACCCGAACCTGCCGAAGCGTCGGGTCGCCGGCTGTTCGAGAACACGGACGACAGCCCGCCCGAGACCCCGGAGCCGGACGGCTTCGATCTCGCCGCGGACGCCACGGTCCGCAGTGACGGACGCCAGCGAGCCGAAAAGCAGGTGGCCGAACTATCGCGCGAGAGCCCAGAGCAGTATCGCGCGCTGTTCGAATCGATCGACGAGGGGTTCTGTGTCGTCGAAACGGCCGGCGACCGAGCGGAACCGGCCGAGTACCGCATCGCTGAGGCGAACTCCGCGTTCGAGGAGCTAAGCGGTCTCGAGGATCCAGTGGGAAAAACCATCGGCGAGATGGACGTGGCCGTCGACCGGTTCTGGGACGAGCGGTACGATCGGGTGGCCCGCACCGGAGAGACTGTCCGCTTCCAACGCCGGATCGAGGACGTCGGAGGGTGGTTCGAGGTGTGTGTGGCCCCCTTTGGCGACCGGCAGAAGCGACGCGTTGCGATCCTGTTCGACGACAGTACCGAGCGCAAGCGGCGAGCACAGTTGCTGGCCGAACAGCGGGAGCTCCTCGAGCGGATCGCCGCGGGAGCTCCGCTCGAGGCGTGTCTCTCGGAGCTGTGTACCGCCGTTTCGCGGCTCGGCTCGGGCGTTCGGGCGAGTATTCTGCTCGCCGACGACGACCGCGAGGCGTTCCAGTGCCCGATCGCTCCGGACCTCGAGTCCTCGTGGGACGAGGGACTGGCAGGCGCCCCGATCGACGATCTCATGCTGGGCACGTGCGGCGAGGCGGTGTTTCAGGGAGTGTCCGTCACCTGCGAGAACGTCGCCGACGACGACCGGTGGTCGGAGGAGTGGCGGGAGCTGTGTCTCGAAAACGGCGTCCGTGCGGGTCGTTCCGAGCCGCTCCGCGGACCGGACGGCACTCCCGTCGGGTCGTTCATGCTCTGTTTCGACGAACCGCGGACGCCAACCGAGTGGGAGCAGCGGCTGGTCGAGTTCGGCACGCACGTCGTAGAGATCGCGCTCGAACGGGAGCGATCGCGTTGTGCGCTCCGCGAGAGCGAACGGCGACTCGACGCGTTCGTGACCACGACCACCGACATCACCTACCGCATGAGTCCCGACTGGACCGAACTGTACGAACTCGACGGCCAGGGGTTCATCGCCGATACGGACGACCCGTTCGACTCCTGGCTCGGCGAGTACATCCCGGAAGACGAGCAAGAACGCGTCGGGGATGCGATCGACGAGGCCGTCGAGACCGGGAGCAGCTTCGAGCTGGAACACGAGGTCCTGCGGGTTGACGGGACGCGAGGATGGGTCCACTCTCGAGCCGTCCCGGTCCGCGACGAGGACGGCGAGATCACCGAGTGGTTCGGGACGGGGACCGACGTGACCGAGCGCAAACGGATCGAACACGAGCTCCGCGAGAGCGAAGAGCGGTTCCGGGCGATCGCGAACCTCGTCCCCGATCTCATGTGGAGTAACGATCCGACCGGTTCGGTAACCTGGTACAACCAGCGGTGGTTCGAGTACACCGGTAAATCGCCCGAGGAGGCTACCGGAGACGGCTGGCTGGACCCCGTCCATCCCGCGGATCGCGAGCGATCACTCGAGACCTTCCGGAACGCCGTCGAGGCGGGGGAACCGTTCCAGCGGGAACACCGTATCCGCCGCCACGACGGCGAGTACCGCTGGTTTCTCGTTCGAGCACGCCCGGTCGAAGACGACGACGGAACGATCACCCACTGGTTCGGTACGGCGACGGACATCCACGACGAACACGAGACGCAAGCGTCCCTCGAGCGACTCAGTGCGGCGAGCCAGGAGCTGATCGACGCCGACAGCGGGGAGATCGCCGATCACGTTGCAGCGCTCGCCTGCGAGATCTTCGGCGCCGAGCACGCCGCGCTGTGGCGGTACGACGAGACCACCGGCGATCTCGAGCGCTACGACGACCGAATCGAGGCCGGACCGGACGTCGACGCCGTCGCATACCCCGACGATCTCTTCGAGATGGCCTGGGACGTGTTCGTCGGCGACGAGGTCGTGGTTGCTCGCGATCCATCCGTTTCCGAACCGGCCCCCGACGTACTCCCCCTCCGGAGCAAGGTCCTGATTCCCCTCGGGCGACATGGGGTGCTCTGTGCCGGCTCGCCACACCCCGACGGGATCGACGAGCGAACGATCGACCTCGCCGAGACGGTCGGGGCGACCGTCGAGTCGGCGTGGGACCGCGCCGAGGGCGAACGCCAACTCGCGAACCGGAACGAGGAACTCGAGCGACTCGACAGCCTCAACGCTCTCATCAGGGGGATCGACCGGGCGCTCGTGGACGCCGACAGTCGCGAGGCGATCGACGGTGCCGTCTGCGAGCGCCTCGCGGAGTCGGAGCGCTACGAGTTCGCCTGGATCGGCGATCGCGATCCCAGGACGGGCGCGATCACGCCACGGGAGTTCGACGGCGTCGACCGAGGCTACCTCGAGACACTCCCGTTCGGCGCCGACGAAACGCCGCCTGACGAGGACCCGATCGCCGAGGCAGCACGAACGGGCGAGCTGCGGATCGTCTCGGACGTCGCCATCGACCCGCGAGCCGCCTCCTGGCGGGAGACGACCCTCGATCGGGGAGGCCGCTCGTGTATCGCCATCCCGCTGGTCTACAACGGCTCGCAGTACGGCGTCCTCGCGGTGTACGCCGACCGGCCCCAGCCGGACACACACGACCACGCCGTGTTCGAAGAACTCGGACGGACGATCGCACACGCGCTCAACGCCGTCGAAACCAAACGAACACTCCTGACCGATAGCGTAATCGAGTTGACGATCGACGTCCGGGATGCCGACAGCGTCCTCTCGCGGTTCGCTCGGGAGGCGGAGTGCGAGATCGAGTTCGAGGGGCTCGTCCCCCAGCAGGCCGAGACCGACCGCCTGTTCTTCCGCGCGGCGACGGCCGATCCGGAGCCGATTCGGAGCGCCGCGTCTCGGATCCCCGCCGTCGCCGAGATCGATCCCCTCCGAAGCGAGGACGGCAGCTTCGAGTTCGAGGCCGCGATCACCGGACGAACCCTCGCGTCGAACGTCGTCGAGAACGGGGGGATCGTTCGGTCGCTGACTGTCACCGACGAGACGACGCTTCTCGTCGTCGACCTCCCCGCGGCAGCGAGTGCCCGAACGTTCGTCGAAACCCTTCGGGAGAAGTATTCCCGTACCGACCTCGTCTCACGACGGACTCGGGACCGTCCGATCACGACCCGGCAGGACCTCCGGAACGCGCTCGAGGAACGGGTCACCGACCGCCAGCGGGAGGTCCTCGAAACCGCGTACCGGAGTGGGTTCTTCGAATCGCCGCGTGTACGGACGGGGCGAGAGCTGTCCGAGACGCTGGATATCACGCAGCCGACCTTCTCGCATCACCTCAGGGAGGCCCAGCGTCGTCTCTGCGAGGTGGCGTTCGAGAACGCCTGATCGGAAGCGCCGTCGGCGCGTCCCCGGCAGCATCGCGGAGCGGACGAGGGCGCACATCGCGGAGCGGAAGGGGCGCTTCGGACCGCTGATCTAGATGGTTCAGTTTTCGTTCGTCGGCTATCTAGATAGTTCGAAACCAGGCTTTCGTTCGAAGCACGCCCATCGCGGAGACAATGATCGACAACCGCACCGACCTCTCCGGCAGTCTCTCGGCGGACGAAGCCTTCGAACTCCTTTCGGACGGGAATCGTCGGGAACTCCTGCTGGCGCTGCTCGACCGTGATCTGCGGGTCGGTACCGACCCACAGCTCTCTGTGGACACCATCGTCGAGTCGGGGAATCGGGAGTCCGAGCTCTGTCTGTACCACGCACACCTACCGAAGCTCGAGTCGGTAGCGGTTATCGACTGGCAACGGGAAAGAGACGAGATCCGAACGGGTCGGCGGTTCGACGAGCTCCGGCCGCTGTTGGAGCTCCTGCGCGATCACCCGGATGCGGTCCCGGGCGAGTTCTCGTAGCTGCCGCGAGTTCCCGTCGTCGATCGCGGACGACGGGCACGATCGATCATGTTAAATCTACGAGCGAGTCGCTTGAAAAGATTCATACACGTCCATTCCATTACTCGCCGCCATCGTCCGACTCATCGCTCGTCTCCGGAACGCGGTTCGATCGCAGCGCACCCTCCTCGTCGTCATCGGGGCGACGTTCGCCGGGGTTGCGTTCCCGGCGCTTTCGGCCCCGCTCCAACCGCTGCTCCCGGCACTCGTCGCCGGACTGATCTTCACGGGGTTCTACGGGTTCAGCGTCGGCGAGGTCGCAGGCCAGCGCGTCTCGACACCGGTTGTCGTCTCGCTCGCCTGTCTCTATCTTCTCGTCCCGATCGCGCTGTATCCGCTGGCCTCGGTCGCGCTCTCCGGGGAGATGCTGCTGGGCGTGCTCATCGTCCTCTCCGCACCGCTTGCCGCCGGGAGCTCGATCATCTGGACGCGACTGAGCGGCGGGAACACGGTCCTGACGACCGTCGTCGTTCTCGCCTCGATGGGGCTCGCACCGCTCGTGATGCCCGCTCTCATCGCGGTGCTTGCGGACTCGGCGGTCGAGGTCTCCGCGACCGAACTGATCGTCGAACTCGCCGCGATCGTCCTCGCCGGGGGCGTCCTCGCGTACGTCGTTCCCGAGGGATCGGTCTCCGAGGGGAAACTCGACGGGTTCTCGGTCGCGACGATCGGCGTCCTCATCTACGCGGGCGTCGGGGGTTCGACCCTCTCGGTCGAGGCGACCCAGCTCGCGGTCGTCGGCGGGATCGCGGTCGCCACCATCGGACTCAGCGCAGCGGTCGCGTACGGGCTGTACGCCCGTGGGATGCAAAGCGACGACTGTGTCACCGTGCTGTTCTCGAGCTCGATGAAAAACATGAGCGTCTCGGTGATGGTCGGTGCTGTCGTCGGTGGCGGAACCGTCGTCGCCAGCATCACCGCTTTCTACGTCGTCCAGCAGGTCGTCAGCAGCTCGCTGGTCCGTCACCTCGACGCGTCGGTTCCGAGCGGCTCGTGAACCGACCAGACTAGGTCCGACCCGAGCCGCAGTTGCAGCCGTCGCCTTGCGCGAATGGATGCAATTAAGGGGCCCTGTTCAGAACCCTCGAGCATGGCTGAACATTCGGAGTCGACGGATAAGGGTCTGGGACTGGCGATCGCGCTGGGCGCGGTCGCGACGATCGGCGCGGGCGGAATGCTGGTCGGCGCCCCCGACATCGAAGCCGCCTGGGGGTTCGCCGGGGCGATGCTGTTTAGTGCGCTGGCGGTCGTCGCTATCCACCTCTATTGGGACTAACAGTCCGGATCCCGTACCGACGGCGCCGCCTGGGTTTAATACTGCCGACATCGTAAACCGAGACGGACGATGACGGACTACTCCGACGAAGAGCAGCGGATTCTCTCGTACCTTCGCGAGAGCGCCGCCCGCGGCGAGCAGTACTTCCGGGCGAAAAACATCGCCGACGCCATCGGGCTCTCGTCGAAGCAGGTCGGCGCTCGTCTCCCCCATCTCGCCGAGAAATCCGAGGACGTCGACATCGAGAAGTGGGGCCGGGCCCGGTCGACGACCTGGCGGGTCACCGTCAGCTGAGATGGGCCGCTGTCCCGAGTTCCCGAGCAGCTGCGTGCCGTCCCCGGTCTTCGGAACTGACGGACAGTCGTTCGTACGAGGGTTCGTGGTCTTTTTACCCGCGAACGCCTCAGGTAGTGGCATGACTGTACGCGTCGACCGGTCGTTCGAGGTCGCGGCGCCGCCGGATCGGGTCTGGGAGTTCATCTCGGAGCCGGAGAACCGCGCCCGGGCGATCAGCGTCGTCCGGGAGTACTCCGTGGACGGACCGGAGGGTCGGCAAGCGACCTGGCAGGTAGAGCTTCCGATCCCGCTGGTCCGCCAGACGGTCGCCGTCGAAACCGAGGACGTCACCCGCCGTCCCCCCGAGTACGTCAAGTTCACCGGACGGTCGAAGGGGTTAGACGTTACCGGCGAACACCGGATCGTCGAGACCGAGACCGGGAGCCGCCTCGAGAACGAGTTCGTCGTCGACGGGAAACTGCCTGGCGTCGAGAAGTTCTTCAAACGGAACTTAGACGAGGAGCTCGAGAACCTCCGTCGGGCGCTCGAGCGGGAGCTGGAGGGATCGCCGTGACCAGCGGAGTCGAGCTCGCGCTGGCCCAGCTCGAGATCGAGGCCGGCGACGTCGAGGGCAACGTCGAGCGCGCGCTCACGGCGGTCGAACGGGCCGCCGACCGGGGCGCCGACCTGGTCGCGCTGCCGGAGCTGTTCAACGTCGGCTACTTCGCGTTCGAGCTCTACGAGCGCCGCGCGGAGCCGTTCGAGGGGGAGACGTTCCGACGCCTTCGCGAGGCCGCCGCCGAGCACGGGATCGCCGTCCTCGCGGGCACCATCGTCGAGGACCTCGCCGAGACCGAGACCGTCGAGACCCCCGCCGACGAGGGGCTGGCCAACACCGCCGCGCTGTTCGACGCCGACGGCGAGTTGCAGCTGGTCTACCGGAAACACCACCTCTTCGGTTACGAGTCCGCCGAGGCGGAGCTGCTGGTTCCCGGCGAGCGGATCGAGACCGCCTCGATCGGCGGCGTAACGATCGGCGTGACGACCTGCTACGACCTGCGGTTCCCGGAGCTGTACCGCGAACTGGTCGACGCTGGCGCCGAGCTGCTGGTGATCCCGAGCGCCTGGCCCTACCCCCGGATCGAGCACTGGGAGACGCTCTCGCGGGCCCGCGCGATCGAGGACCAGTGTTACGTCGCGACCGTCAACGGGGCCGGAGAGTTCGAGGACGCCACCCTGCTGGGACGGTCGACGGTCTACGACCCCTGGGGCGTGACGCTCGCTTCCAGCGGCGACGACCCGGCCCTCGTGACGGCCACAATCGAGCCCGAGACGGTCGCCGACGTCCGCGAGGAGTTCCCCGCGCTCCGGGACCGCCGACTGTAGTCGAGCTCGACCGCTGTTTTTTTATCCACCGACGGCATTGTCTTCGATGCCGGTTACAGGCGCTTTTCACGTCAGACCGGCACTGCGCGTCGCTCCGGCCGCGCTCGCTCGATTCCCGGGATCGAGCGATCCCACTCCCGTCGGCTCGCCTTCGTCCACGCCACTCCTTTCGCCCACGCCTTTCGCTACCCGTCTTCGACTCGAGCAGCTGGTCACCGTTTCTCGAGGACGACCCGCCACTGGACGTCGCCGTACCGGGCCGCGGCGACCGTCCACGGCGTGCCGACGGTCGCTTCCCGAAGCCGATCGACGCTGAACAGCCGAAACAGCAGCGTCCGACCGACCGCGCCGTCGTACTCACAGTGGTACACTCTGTAGGCCAGCCCGGGCGCGGCGTCCTCGCGGTAGCCGAAGACGTCCACGGTCGCCGCCAGCTCCGGGGCGTAGTTGTCGAGGACGGCGGTGGCGCCGGGGGTCGTCACGAACGCGAGATCGGTGAGGAACTCCCGAACGGCGCCCATCGAGCCGGCCAGTCCGACCTGCGTGCCGATCGCGTGGGCCGACCGGAACCGATCGTGATCGAACGCCGCCCGGAGCGAGAACATGTCGGCGAGCCTGGCGTCCTCGACGCCCCGGTCCCGCATGAGCTCGACGAGCGGTTCGCTCACCTCGATGGCGACGGTCTCGAACCGCCCCTGGTAGTAGACGGCGTCCCGCCCCGCGCCGGCACCCATATCGAGCAGCGGGCCCTCCAGCCACGCGTCGCGCCAGGCGTCCTCGTCGTGGGCGCCGAAGTACCACTCCTCGATGGCGTGCTCGCGAGTCGCCTCGCCGTCGCGATCGAGCAGCGGCGCCGTCCGCTCGTCGCGGTAGTGGTCGCGCACGGCTCGACCGAACGGATCGTGGTCCGTCATACTGTGTGACGCACTTTCAACTCTCGTAAGCGTGAGTGAGAGTTGGTACCGAGGAATGAGGAGGTTGAAACCAAGGTCCGTGGTGTATGGTCGCAAACATCTTTTGTCCCGCGCCGCGTACGAAGCCCATGCCGACGGTTACCTACGAGGCGGAGGAGATCGACTGCGAGGACGGCGCGATCCTTCGGGACGTCCTGCTCGAGGCGGGGCTGTCGCCGCACAACGGGCGGGCGGCCCTGCTCAACTGCCGGGGCCACGGAACCTGTGGCACGTGCGCGGTGGAGATCGACGGCCCCGTAAGCGAGCCGACGACGCGCGAAAAACGCCGGCTCTCGGTGCCGCCACACGATCCCGACGGCGGGCTGCGACTCTCCTGTCAGACGGAAGTACAGGGTGATCTGGCCGTCGAGAAACACGGCGGGTTCTGGGGACAGCACCGAGCGGAGTCGTCCCGCGACTAGCGTCGGCGCGTGACGGCCGCGACGGTCGCTGGCTCCCCGGCGTCGTCACCGTCCCCGGGTGCGAGAGATATGAACGTCGTCGAAATCGGCCGACGGCTGTGGACGCCGCTCAGTCGTCGCGAGTGAGGATGTCCGCGGACAGTCCCTGGGCCATCTCGATATCTTTGGAGTTGTTCATCGTCCAGGCGGTGCGCTCGGTGACGGCCTCGATGGCCTCGCGGGCGCTGGGGTAGCCGTTGCCCGACTTCTTGACGCCGCCGAACGGCAGCTGGACCTCGGCGCCGATACACGGCAGATTCGCGTACGCCAGGCCGATCTCGGCGTGGTCCCGGAAGTAGTTGATCTGGCGGTAGTCCTCCGAGACGATCGCCCCCGCCAGCCCGTAGGGAGTGTCGTTGTGGATCTCGACCGCGTCCTCGATGTCGCCCGAGTACTCGAGCAGAGCGACGTGGGGGCCGAAACACTCCTCTTTCAGACAGCGCAGGTCGGTGTCGTACTCGATCTCGTAGACAAAGGGACCGACCCAGTGGCCGTCCTCGTGGCCGTCGGGAATCTCGTCGTCCTCGAGCTCGAAGCGGTCGACGAGGACGTCGGCGCCCTCCTGGCGCGCCAGCTCGTTGTGTTTCTCGATCTTCTCGAGGATGCTGGGCCTCGATGGCCGGTCCCATGAACGTCGACTCCTCGAGGGGGTCACCGACGGCGACGTCCTCGGCGATGTCGACGAACCGCTCCGTGAACTCGTCGTAGATCTCCTCGTGGACGATCAGGCGCTCGCTCGAAACACAGCGCTGGCCCGTCGTCTTGAACGAGGACATGATCGCCGAATGGACAGCGATGTCGAGGTCCGCCTCCTCGGTGATGACGATGCCGTTCTTCCCGCCCATCTCGCAGGCCGCGAGCTTGCCGGGTTCGCCGCCGACCTTGCTGGCGATCTCCTGGCCGACCTCAGCCGATCCCGTGAAGAGGACGGTGTCGACGCGCTCGTCGTCGGTGATCGCGGCGCCGGCGTCGCCGTACCCCTGGATCATGTTGAAGACGCCGTCGGGGATGCCCGCGTCCTCGAACATCTCCGCGATGATCTGGCCACACCACGGCGTCTGCTCGGCTGGTTTCCAGACGACCGTGTTCCCCTCGACCAGCGCGATCGCCATGTGCCAGAACGGAATCGCGACCGGGAAGTTCCAGGGGGTGATACAGCCGATCACGCCCCGCGGTTTCCGGCGCATGTAGGCGTCCTTGTTCGCGACCTCGCTGGGGACGACGTCGCCGTGGGGGTGGCGGGCGTTGCCCGCCGCCCACTCGACCATGTGCCAGGCCTCCGTGACGTCGGCTTTCCCCTCGCTGATCTCCTTGCCACACTCCTGGCTGACGATCTCGCCGAGCTCCTCGTGGCGCTCGCGCAGCTCGTGGTAGATGTCCCAGAGGTACTCCGCCCGGTCGATGTAGGACAGATCGCGCCACTCCTCGAAGGCCTCGTTTGCCTCCTCGAGGGCGGCGTCGACGTCCTCGGCGGTCCCGCGCCGGAACTCCGCGAGGGTCTCGCCGGTGGCCGGGTTCTCGCTGGCGAACGTCTCCGAACCGTTCCCCTCGGTCCACTCGCCGCCGATGTAGTGCTGGTACGTTTGCGTCCCGGTTTGCTGCGACATAGTCGAACGTTACGCTCCGAACCCATGTAAGCCCCACCGATCATGGTCCCCCCTCCCCTCATCTCCGATCGCCGGCGGAGTCGGCGCCGGTGTTCGGAACAATGTCCCGTTTCGGGTCGCCCGAGCCGCGCGTCCGACGCCCGCTACGGATCCAGTAGCTTCGACTCCGCCCGCCGCAGGTGCTCGAGCAGCGTCGACTTCGCGATCCCGAGGTCGTCGGCCAGCTCCTGGGTCGTGGTCTCCCGTGGCCACTCGTAGTAGCCGGTCTCGCGGGCGTGCTCGAACGCCCGCCGCTGTGCCGCCGTCAGCGTATCGAGGCGCTGCTCGCGGGTCGACCGATCCTCCGAGGACGTGATCGCGGTCACCGTCACCTCGGCGCCGGTCTGGTCGCGAACGTCGTCCAGCGAGGACTCGATCGCCGAGCGATCCCCGGCGAACCGGAGCTGCCAGCGCTCGCTGCCGTCCTCGATGCGAACCGGTGCGCTGTGGACGAACCCGTGCTCGAGTAGCGCGGGACAGATCATCTCGTCGGGATCGTACTCGAGGAAAAACTCGCGGACGACGTTGCCCGGCGCGTTGCGGGCCCGACCGAACCGCTCCTGGAGTTCGAACAGGTCTCCCGCGTGTTCGGAGTCCCGGATCGCCTCCAGCAGCCGCTCGACCTCCGCGGACGTCTCGCCGAACGCCGTGAACAGTCCGGTGACCGTCCTCGGACCGCCGCCGTCGGTTCGGGGCGAGTTGTAGACCGCGTGAGCGAGCACGCCACCTCCCGTCCGGTCGGTCGCTTCGATCGCCCAGCAGTCGGGGTGCCAGAGCTCGAGCGTCAGTCCGACGCTCGACGGCTCGCCCTCCAGACTCATGTGGAATCCTCTCTCAAGGATCGGCTTCTATGTTGTGCTCGACGGCCAGCAGCGAGAGTGTATCGCAGACTCCGCCACTCCGACTACACGATCAGGCTCTCGAGGTCGCGGGGATAGTACGTGAGCGTCTTCGTTCCGTCCTCGGTCACGAGCACCGTATCGGAGTGGCGGAATCCGCCCAGGTCCGGCATGTAGAAGCCGGGCTCGACGGTAAACAGCTCCCCGGAACGGATCTCGCCGTCCTGATCGACGTCGAGGAACGGCCGTTCGTGGCCCTCCATCCCGATGTTGTGGCCGACGTGGTGTTGGGTGTACTTCGCAACACCCTGTTCTTCGTAGTAGTCGACGACGGCCTCCTCGACGGCGGCGTATTCGACGCCCGGTTCGATCGCGTCGATCGCGATCTCCTGGGACTCCCGCATGATCTCGAAGTACGTTCGCTGCTCGTCGGAGACCTCGCCGACGAACATCGTTCGCTCGAGTTCCGTCGTATAGCCGCCGACGTTGGGCTTGACGATAGTTACGATGTTGTCGCCTCGTTCGATCCGCGTCGTTTGGTCCATGCTGTGGGGAAGCTCGGTAACCTCGCCGGTCGTGAACAGACACTGCATCGGGTTCGCCCACGAACGCATTTCGTAGCGATCGCCGAGAGTATCGAGCATCGTCTTCACCGCGTCGGCCTCGACCTCCGCGCGAACTTCGATCGGCCGCCGTCCGACCTCGATCCGCTCCTGGAGGAGACGGTGCCCGAGGTTCGCCCAGACGCTCGCTTCCCGGATGAGTTCGACCTCCGCGTCGCTTTTCGTCTCCCGCATGTCAGTGATGTAGTCCTCGACGCCGACGTTCGCGGGAACCAGCTCCGAGAGTGACGGCCCGGCGTACCCGTTTCGGGACGGGCTCCCGTCAGAATCGACCGCGACCGTCCCATTCGCGAGCCCGAGTCGCTTGCACATCTCGGCGACGCGGTCCATCGGATCGTCCTGCGGGTACTCGAAGTACGTCGTCACGTCGTCGATCGGGAAGTCCTCCCGCGAGGCGTGTTCCTGTTCGAGTCGTGGAACGACCGCTTCGACGCGCTCGTCAGTAACGCCGAGCGCAACCGGTCGTTCGGTCGGAAGGTGATACATTCCGCTGATGTAGTGAATATTCAACGCTCCGAAAAGGACGAGCCCGTCGTAGCCGTCCTCCTTAGCGCGTTCGACCAGCTCCCGTTTCCGATTTCGATGTTCCGATTCGGGAATCGCGAGATTTTGCATCGGTTGACACCAGACGGCTCTCGGTATTAAAACCGGATCCGTCGAACGTTCAGTGGTGTATTTAAGTAGGGCGTGTCGAATTTCCACCACATGGCAGTCGAAGCTAACGCAACGTTGCTCTACATCGTCGTCGGCTACCTGATCGTGATGCTCGGCGTCGGGGCCTGGGCCTACGGGAAGACCGAGACCGCCGAGGACTTCATGGTCGCCGGCCGGAGCCTCGGCGCGGTGGTCATCGCGGGAACGCTGATGGCGACGTGGATGGGCTCCGGGACGGTCACCGGGGGCGCAAACTCCATTGCGTACGACAACGGGTTGTGGCCCGCGCTCCTCTTCGGAACGGCTGCACTCATCGGCATCGGGATCCTGAAAGCGCTCGCGCCCCGGATCCGCGGGTTCGACAAGCTGACGGTTCCCGAAATGATCGAGGAGGAACTCGGGCGAGAAGGCCGTATCATTAGCCTGGTCGTTATCGCCTTCGCGTACGTCGGCATCGTCTCCTACCAGTTCATCGGCCTCGGGTTCGTCCTGAACGTCACGACCGGAATTTCTGTCACGCAGGGGACGATCATCGGGACGGTCGTCATCATCGCGCTGGCAGCGATGGGCGGACTCATGTCCGTCGCGTACACCGACGCGATCAGCGCCTTTCTGATGCTGATCGGACTCGTCGTCGCCGTCCCGTTCGTCGTCCTCAACGCCGGTGGCGTCGAGGGGATCGCGGCGAACGTCCCCGAGACCCACTTCGATGCGCTCGGGAATCTCTCTTTCCTGCAGTTTTTCGCGCTGTGGGCCCCTCCGCTCCTGTTGATTCTCGCCGACCAGAACATGTACCAGCGGATCATCGCTGGCGAAAGCGACGAGGGAACGAACACCGGGTTGATCGCCTGGTTCGTCGGGGTTGCAGCGGCCATGACGCTCGTTCCAGTGATCGCGTTCGCGTCGAGAGCGATGTTTCCGGAACTCGATCCTGGGATGGCGCTGATCGCGACGACGACCGAGATTCCGGTCTGGGTCGGTGGCATTCTCCTCGCGGCCGCGGCGGCGTTTATTATTACAACCGGTAGCTCCTACCTGTTGTCCGCCTGTACGAACCTCTCGCAGGACCTCTACAAGGGGTTCATCAATCCGAACGCCTCGGACCAACGGGTCTTCTGGCTGACGCGGCTCTTCGTGATCGTGCTCGGCGTCTTTGCGTTCGTCCTCGGACAGTACTTCCCGACCATTCTCGAGGTCCAGATGTATTCGTATACGGCCTACGGTGCTGCGATCACGCCGCCACTCCTGGCGATCTTCCTGATGCGTGATCGGCTGACGAAGCGCGGCGGTCTCACCGGAATGATCGTCGGTGCGCTGCTTGCGGTGACGTGGGATACGGTACTCGCGAGTCCCTACGGACTGGACGCGGTGATCGTTGCCGCACCCGTCGGTGGACTGCTCATCGTCGCCGTTAGCTATCTCACAACCGACACGTCGACTCCGACCGCGAGTCGTACCTGACGGAAACGACAGCCCATCGAGAACTGCAGGGTTTCCGGACTGAACACCCCGAAACGAGTGTTCTACACTCGAGGGTCCGTCACCGGTCTTCTTTTTCCCCGCGATCCTTCGTCACGGTCCGATCCCCGTGGGGTGGTGCCTCCTCGGTGTCCGGGTGGCGTTCGTCGCCGGCTTCGTCCATCTCCTCGGTTTCGGGCTCGAGGGCCTCGCCGGAGCGGCCCTCCTCGTCCGGGAGGTCGTCGGCCGGTTCCGTCCCCTGTCCGACCTCGCGCTGTTCGCCCCACGATTCCGACTCCTCGCCGGTGCTCTCGTCGCGTTCGATCACCGGCTCGCTCTCGACGTCCTCGACGTCGTCGGCGTTCGCAGCGGCGTCGGGTTCCGCGCCGCCGTCGTCGCCAGCCCGCTCGAGCTGAACCGTCCCGTCGGTGATCCCGCCGATATCGTCCTCGCCGAACGAGACGGTATTCTCGGCGTCGTCGACGTTCTGGCCGAGTGCACCTCTAAGCGCATCGGTCGCGTCGGGGTCGCGGTCGATCTCGGCCGTCGCTCCCTCGACGGAGGCGACGACGCCGACCCGCTCCCCGTCCGCAGTCTCGACTGGTTTGCCGACGTCGTCCTCAGTGAGTTGGGTTCCCATAGGCACACTAGCGGTGAGCGGGAAAAACGGCCAATGCCTGCACTCGCGGGGCCGCGGAGCCGTCGGTCGGAGACCCCGCTCGTCAGCGCTGACGACCCAGATCCGCCGCCTTCTCGATCTCGCTTCGCAGCGTCGTCGAGTCGAACTCGTGGTCGGGCCGCAGCCGGACGAAATCCAGGAACCGACGCGCCGACAGCAGCGTCTCCGGATCGTACACCGAGAGGGCCGCCGACACAGCCTCCCGGGGTCCGAGCCGTGGTTCCAGTACCGCGAGCGCACAGGCCAGGTCGTAGGCGGTCGTCTCCTCGACCCTGTCGGCGTGGACGCTGGTCGCGTCGATGAAGTAGAGCTCGCCGCCGCGAAGCAGGATGTTCTCGGCTCGCAGGTCACCGTGGGCCATGTCGTGGTCGTGCAGCGTCGCCAGCATCTCGAAGAGCTCGCCAGCCTGCGCGGCGACGACCGCGTCGGAGGTCTCCCCGAGCGTCTTGAATTCCGGGAGGTACTCGAGAACGAGGACGCCCAACCCGTTGACCTCGAAGGCGTCGATCGGGCGGGGCGCGTTGATGCCGATCTCGCGCATCCGTCGGGTCGCCTCGTACTCGTGTTCGACCATCTCTCGGGGCGTGTCGAACCGGTCGAAAAACCCCTCGGTACCCGAGGAGAAGGCGCCGACGTTGCGCCCGGTCGTCAACAGGGCGTGGACCAGCGCGTTCTGCCGGGAGACGATCTTGACGAACCACTCCTCGTCGATGACACACGGGGTCGACAGCCAGTTGTCGGCCTCGAGGAACTCGACGCGGACGTCCTCGCGGCCGTACCGATCCGCCAGCGTCCGGACGACGCGCTCGATGCGGTTCCACTCGACGGTTCCGCGAGCGAGCTGGCGGATGTCCATACCTCGAACGGAGGACGCATAGCGTTAAATGCCTCTCGAACTGTCGCCGTCGAGACCTGTTCTCGGGGCGGCTGTCGGGCGTCGACGCCGGTCGCGGCCGGACCGTCGGAACAACATTATTATCAGCAGTGCTACGGTACGATTCGGTATTCATGGACGCTGTCGACGATCTCGGCGACGCGATCGACGCGACGCGGAACTTCCTGACGCCAGTTCGAGCGGGGCTGTGGCTTCGGCTGGCGATCCTCGCGCTGTTCGTCGGTGGGTTCGGGAGCGGAGCCCAGTCAGCTCTGTCGGGTGACGCCGGTCCGATGGCCGAGCAGGCGCCTGGCCCCGGCCTCGAGGACGTCCCCGAAGAGGCGCTGCTTGCCGTCGCCGTAGCGGTCGGCTTCCTGCTTCTGTTGTGGCTCGGCTACGCGTTCGTCGCGGCTATCATGGAGTTCGTCTTCATCGAGTCGCTTCGCTCCGAGGACGTCCGCGTGCGACGGTACTCGAACGCGAACGTGGGGCGCGGGATCCGGCTGTTCGGGTTTCGGGTGGCGCTGATCGCCGTCGCCGGGGTCGTCGGCGCGACACCCGTCCTCCTGTCGATCTTCGGGGTCGGGACGATCGACGGCGGGACGGCCGCGGTCGGCGTCGCCGCCCTGTTCGCGACCGGCGTCTACCTCGTCTACGCCGTCGTCAACCGCTTCACCTCGGAGTTCGTCGCGCCCGTCATGCTGCTCGAGGACCGCGGGGTGCTCTCGGCGTGGCGTCGGTTCTGGGGCACGTTTCGGACGAACTGGCTCGAGTACGTCGTCTACCTCGTGCTCGTCTGGATCATCCAGGCCGCAGTCGGGATCGCCGTCAGCATTCTCACGCTGATCGCCGGGATCGTGGTCGCGATCCCGTTCGTCGTCCTCGCGGTCCTGCTGTTCACCCTCGGCGATATCGGCGCCGTCCTCGCCGCGGTGGTGTTGCTCGTCGCCGTCCTCGGGTTCGTCCTCGTCGCGTTGCTGATCCAGGTGCCCGTCGTCTCCTACTTCAAGTACTACGCGCTGTTGTTGCTCGGGGATACGAACGCCGACCTCGATCTAATCCCCGACCAGCGGGCGTCGATCCGGGCCGACGGCGGCGAGGATGCGTTCGAGTCCGGTCGATCGGAGTCGGGCCAGCCAGCCGGGACGGAACGGGACCGGGAATCGGACGAGCCCGAACGCGACGAGAACGATGCGAGCGATGAGAGCGACTGGACGGACGACTACGGCTGGAACGACGACGAGGACGAGATCGACGACTGGGACGACGTCGGCTGGGGTGAGGAGAACGACCGTGATCGCGACGATCACGCGGACGGTGACGACGCCGAGGACGACGACCGGGACCGCAGCTGGTAGCGTAGTTGATCATTTTTCCGGAGCGTTTATTCCGGGGCCCATGGCAAGTATTGCACATGGAGTTCGAGCTACCGGACGAACACCGGATGATTCAGGAGACGGTCAGGGAGTTCTGCCAGGGTGAGATCGAGCCGATCGCCCAGGAGATCGAGGACGAACACCGGTTCCCCGAGGATATCTTCGATCAGCTCGCCGAGCTGGATATGATGGGCGTTCCCATCTCCGAGGAGTACGGCGGGCTCGGTGGCGACACCTTGATGTACTCGCTGGTCGCCGAAGAGATCGGCCGGGTCTCGGGCTCGGTGGGTCTTTCCTACGTCGCCCACATCTCGCTGGCCTCGAAGCCGATCGAGCTGTTCGGTACCCCCGAACAGAAGGAGCGCTGGCTGCGCCCGCTCGCGGAGGGCGAGTACATGGGCGGCTGGGCGCTGACCGAACCCAGCAGCGGCTCGGACGCCTCCGACATGGACACCGTCGCTGAGAAAGACGGCGACGAGTGGGTCATAAACGGCACCAAGCAGTTCATCACGAACGCCTCCGAGGCGGGCTCGGTGCTGGTCAAGGCCGTCACCGACCCCGGCGCCGGCTACGACGGGATCTCGACGTTCATCGTCGACCCCCGTGAGGACGACGGGTTCGAGGTGACGACGATCTGGGACAAGATGGGACTGAACGCCTCCCCGACCTGCGAGATCCAACTCGAGGACGTCCGCTTGTCCGAGGATCGCCTGCTCGGCGAGGAGGGCGAGGGGTGGAACCAGACCAAAAAGACCCTCGACGGCGGCCGGATCTCGATCGCGGCACTGTCGACGGGGCTGGCCCAGGGTGCCTACGAGCACGCCAAGGCCTACAGCCAGGAGCGCGAGCAGTTCGGCCAGCCGATCTCGGAGTTCGACGCCGTCCGCGACAAGGTCGTCGACATGCACCGCAAGACCGAACGCGCGCGCTTGCTCACCCATCAGGCGGCCTACCGCTACGATCAGGGCGAGCCCGTCACCCGCGAGTCGGCGCTGGCGAAGCTAGACGCCAGCGAGGCCGCCCGCGAGGTCGCCGAGGACGCCGTTCAGGTGCTCGGTGGCTATGGGTACACGACCGACTTCGCGCCCCAGCGGTTCTACCGGGACGCCAAGCTGATGGAGATCGGCGAGGGAACCAGCGAGATTCAACACCTCGTCATCGGCCGCGAGCTCGGACTGTAGGCGATGCTCGCGATCGCCGTCGGCGTCGTCTTTCTGACGGTCGGGCTCGTCGGGGTCGGGTACGCGCCCGCGATCGTCGAGGCCCAGCGCCGGGAGGGGATGACGCCGTTCGATGACAGCGAGCTCGAGGAGTCGGATCGGGTGACGGTGACGCGGGCTACCGGCGCCGTCGCCGCCCTGATCGGACTCGCCTTGCTCGGCTACGGACTCGTGTAGGGACCGCCGTCGAGTCGCGTCGATCGAATCAAAAACGTCGGAACAGTCCGAGGACGGCCGAGGCCGTCGAACGATCGGTACGCTCCTCGACACGCTCCCGGTGGGCCCGCGTCAGCCGCGTCACGACCGCGTAGCTCGAGATCGACAGCACCACGGCGATCAGCACGTTGCCGACGAGCAGCTGTCTGATCGCGGCGCCGGCGACCTCGGTGAGCGAGCCCTCGGCGAGCGCCGCGGTCGTCTCGTCCGGGCGGAGCGAGCCGGTTCCGAGGGCGACGCCGCCGAGCTGGTAGCTCGCGACGTAGACGGCCGGCTTGATGACGGGGTTGAGAACGGCGATGGCGGCGACGACGGCGGCCTTACTGATCCAGGACTTCCAGGCCGCGAGCCCGGCGAGCAGGCCGACGCCGAGCCCGCCCGAGGGAAGCGCCGTCACGAGAATGCCGATCGCGAAGCTCAGTCCAATCTCGTGGGGCGTATGTTCCTCGCGGAAAGCGGTCGTCAGCTTCCCGCGGACGCGGTCGCGGTACCGGGCGAGCCGTTCTCGGATCACGCTCTGTGGATCGGTCCGTCCGGCCGGACAAAAGGATATCGACGCGCGTCTACCAGTCTCAACACGGGGCGATGTCCTCGGTGATCAGGGGAAGCTCCCGGCTTCCTCGAAGGCGCCGGCGACCCGCTCGATCGCGACGACGTACGCTGCGGTCCGGGGGTTCTGAATGTCGTTCTCCTCGATCGTCTCGACGAGGGCGTCGAAGGCGTCGACGATGTGGTCCTCGAGCTCCTCGTTGACCTTCTCTTCCGACCAGTAGAACCGCTGGCGGTTCTGGACCCACTCGAAGTACGAGACGGTGACGCCACCGGCGTTCGCGAGGATGTCCGGGATCACGAAGACGTCGTCCTCGGCGAGGATGGCGTCGGCCTCCGGGGTGAGCGGGCCGTTGGCGGCCTCCGAGACGACGTCGGCCGAGACGTCCTCGGCGAGGTCGGCGTCGATCGCGTTCTCGAGGGCCGCGGGGATCAGCAGGTCGACGTCCAGCGTCAGGACGTCCTCGTTGGTGAGTTCCTCCTCGCTTTCCTCGTAGCCGACGATGCTGCCGGTCTCGTTTTTGTGTTCCTTCGCGGCGACCGGGTCGAAGCCGTCGGCGTTGTAGATCCCGCCGCTAGAGTCGCTGGCGGCGACGACGGTCGCGCCCATCTCGTCGATCAGCTTCGCCGCGATCCAGCCGGCGTTCCCGTATCCCTGGACCGCGACGGTCGCGTCCTCGAGGTCCTTCTCGAGGTAGTCGAAGGCCTCGCGGGCCGCGATCACCGTCGAGCGCCCGGTCGCCTCGACGCGGCCCTCGCTGCCGCCGCTGGCGAGGTTCTTTCCCGTGACGACGCCCGGCTCGGTGGTGTTCTCTAAGGTCTCGTAGGTGTCTTTGATCCAGTTCATCTCCCGCTGGCCCGTGTTCACGTCGGGGGCCGGGATATCCCGGTCCTCGCCGACCAGCGGGCGCAGCTCTTTCGCGAACGCACGGGTGAGCCGCTCGAGTTCGGCTTCGGAGTAGTCGCTGGGGTTGACGACGATCCCGCCCTTCCCGCCGCCGTAGGGGATGTCGACGGTCGCACACTTGTAGACCATCCAGCCCGATAGCGCCTTCACCTCGTCGCGGTTGACCTCCGGGTGGTAGCGGATCCCCCCCTTGTAGGGGCCGCGGTCGCCGTTGAACTGCGAGCGGAAGGCTTTGAACCGCTCGAGCGAGCCGTCGTCGCGCTCGATGGTGAGGTTGGTCTCGAGGACGCGCTCGGGATGTTTGAGCCGCTCGAGGACGTCGTCGTCGACGTCGAGGTAGGCGGCAGCCTCGTCGATCTGTGATTGGAGACTCTCGAATGGGTTCGCCTGCCCGGTCATAAGAGGTATGTTTCGGCGACTGGTGGATAAACGTAGCGAATACCAGTCACAATTTAATGCGTCTGAGATATTTTAGGACGTTTTAGGTCCTTTGTCGAATTCGGCCGACACCTCCGCTCGCTCCAGGATCCGCTCGGCCTGAGCGATCAGCGGCGCGTCGATCATCTCGCCGTCGACCTCGAAGACGCCCCGTCCCTCCGTGTCGGCCTCACGGGCGGCCTCGAGGACGCGTCGGGCCCAGTCGACGTCCTTGGCGTCGGGGGTAAAAGCCTCGTTGATCGGTCCGACCTGCGCGGGGTGGATCGCGAGCTTGCCGTCGTACCCCAGCTGCACCGAGGTGGCCGCGTCCTCGCGCAGCCGCTGTTCGTCGTCGAAGTCGGTCACCAGCGTGTCGATCGCCTCGACCTCGCGGGCTGCGGCGACGAGGACGACCCGCTGGCGGGCGTAAGACACCTCGGTCCCGTCCCGGGTCCGGGTCGCGCCGAGATCCGCGGCCAGATCCTCTGCCCCGAAGACGAGCGCGTCGGTCGCGTCGGCGGCGGCGATCTCCGGGGCTGCAAGCACGCCCGCGGCGTTCTCGAGCAGCGCCAGCACGGGACGGGTGAGACCCCGCTCGGCGAGGCCGTCGGCCAGCTCGCGGACGTCCGCGGCCGTCGTCGCCTTCGGGAGCATGACGCTGTCGAGACGAAGCGAGTCGGTGTCGGCGCCCGCGAGCGCGTCGAGATCGCGCTCGATCGCATCGGACGTGGCGTTGACCCGAACGCAGACCTCGGGCTCGGGTTCGAACGTGGGGTCGGCAAGCACCTCGCGGACGGCCTCGCGGGCCTCGTCCTTGCGACCCGGGGAGACCGCGTCCTCGAGGTCGAACACGATCACGTCGGCGCCGGCGTCGGGCGCCTTTCGGAGCATCTCCGGACGGTCGCCCGGCGTAAACAGCAGACTTCGGCGTACCATACCTGCGTGTGTGCGGACCGACACTGTGAATGTGGGGGTCCGATCGTGTCGCCCCGTCTCCGACCGCGGCGTCGCGACGGAGTCAGGCCTCCAGAATCGAGTCGAGGAGTTTCGTCTGGGCGGCACCGAGGTGTTCCGAGAACGTCGACCGTGAGATCCCGATCGCCGCGGCGACGTCGCCCGCGTTCGCCCGCTTCGGGTACTCGAAGTACCCCATCTCGTGGGCAGTCTCGAGAACCTCCCGCTGGCGGTCGGTCAGCTGACTCCGATCGACAAGCGCCAGGTCGGCCGACTCGTCCTCGCCGGTACGCAGCAGCTGCTGGAGCTCGACCCCGTCGAACCGCTCGCGGAGCCGCCCGACGATCGCCGACAGCGTCTCGACGTCGGTGGCGCGGACGGTCAGATACAGCGCCCCTTCTTCGGCCCGGATCGACGAGACCGGCGTTCCCTCGACCTCGACGAGTTCGCAGGCACAGGCGTCGTCGATCGGTCGGTCGAACCGGTAGACGTCGCCGTGTTCGTTCGAGGAGATCCGGGACAGCTCGACCCCAACCACCTCGTCGTCGAGCGGTGTCGGCTCGCCCCCGATCGAGAACTCTTCGACCGGTGGTGCCTCCCCGCCTACGGGCGAGGACCGGGAAACGTCCTCGATCGACTCACCGGTAGCGCTCGTGGCGCGGGCGACCGGACAGTTCTCCGGGTCGGAAAGGACGACCGTGGCAGACAATCCACTCATACCCGATCGTTCGTTACGGACCCGCATTACTTCGGCCGTCGGTTCCCATCCCATGAAAAGAAGGGGAGAGCTTCGGGTCCACGCGGTCGGATCGGACGGTCCCCCGCGGCCGCGGTTCGAGCCGAACTCGACATTCTCTTAAACCTACCCGGATATGTTGGAGGCGACGACTTCCCTACCGCGAGCCAGCGTTTACAGGAGCACACGAGGAATGTCCGAATACGAGTTCACCTGCCCGGACTGTGGGCAACAGATCGAGGTCAATACGCCGGTTCGAGAGGCGACGCTGTCACACGGCTGTCCGGTCTGTGGCGCGTCGGTCTCGCAGGAACACTTCGCAGAACAGTGAGACGGGCCGCGGGTCGGATTACCGACACCGAGACGCATCACCGACGGACGGTCGGCTACTCCTCTCGTTCGATCTCGGTCCGTCGACCGCTTAGCTCCGACGGCTCGAACTCGTAGAGCTTGATATCGAGGTTCTCTTTCGAGTCACCCCAGATCTCGAACAGCGGTCGTCTCGCCTCGCCGTACTGTTCGATGTGGGAGGCGGTGAGCTCCGACGGATCGATCTCCTCGAGCGAACCGACCGCGACGACGCTCCGGTAGGTCTCCCCGCCGTCGGTTTCCTCGTAGACGACGAGACGAGCGTTCGGCGACGAGGCGAGGAACCGCCGCTTCTCGCTTTCGGGCGTCGAGACGAGACGCATGTAGAAGCTGCGATGGTCCGCGTCGTAGCCGTACGAAATCGGGATCGCGTACGGGCTCTCGCTTTCCTCCTCGGCCAGCGCCAGAACACCCGTCTCGTGGCGACTGAGGAACGCGTCGATCTCGTCGGCGGTCATCTCGGTCTCCTCGGCAAGTGCCATTGTCGTATCTCGTGGCTTCCGGACACTAAACTACTTCCGTTCTTGCGACTGCACCTACGCGTCGGCCTCGAGGACGTCCCCAAGGAGTTTTCGCTGTGCCGCGCCGAGGTGTTCGGTAAACGTCGACTGGGAGATGCCGAGCGTTTCGGCGATCTCCGTGGCGTTCGCTCGTTTCGGCCGCTCGAAGTAGCCCATCTCGTAGGCGGTCTCGAGGACCTCGTACTGGCGGTCCGTGAGCTTCCCACGGTTGACGAACACGCGCTCCTCTGGGGCCCCCGACAGCGGCGGCTGGAGGAGACTCCGAACGTCGACGCCGGGAAACCGCTCGCGGAACTCGTCCATGATCGCCTGGAGCTGGTCGAACCCGTCGGCGTGAAAGACGAGCGTTACGTCCCCGTCGGTCGCTCGGTAGCGGTGGACTGGGCAGTCGTACGCACCCAGACACTCGCAGGGACAGTGACTGTCCTCGCCGTGGGAACACCGATAGAGGTTGGTCGTCCCGTACGAGAAGACGGGACCGGTGACCGCGTCGTCGAACTCGACGTCGACGTCCGCCAGAAACTCTGTCGTCGATCCCTTCGTTCCGCAGGCGACGCTCGTCGAAACCTGATCGATCGTCGTCCCGGTTTCCCGTGAAAACCGCGCGATCGGGCAGGCTTCGGGGGAGTCGATCGTGACGGTGGCGCGAATTCCCGACGACATAGATACTACAGACAGCTTCGAGCTACGGTATATTTAAAGTGGGTAGCCGAGTGCCGATATTCCCAGGCCCTCGGAACGAGAGTCGGTACCTTATGGGACGTCGTCGTAGTATGCAGTATGAGTCCCCCCGAAACCGTGTGCTTCGTCTGTCCGGCCTGCACCCGGTCGATCGAGGTCACCGAATCCGTGCGTGAGGCGTTGATCGAGAGCGGGTGTGTCATCTGTGGCACGGACGTGGACGACGATGCGTTCGACCAGGAGTCGGCGACGTCTCGAGAGGACGGCGTGGCGAACGCCGAACACAAGCGTGCGTGACCATCCATAGCACGGGGTTATAAAGGGGCCCTGATATCGGTGGTCCACACTGGTGGCCCTCCAGTGCCCACGGTGTAGTATGAGCCAATCGCTGACGGGAACGCCACGAACGTACAGGACGGAGACACTCGCAGACGAGCCGCGGATCGTCTCCGAGGAAGACGACGTCAGGTCGATTCTCACCGCACTCAACGACGCCGACTGCCGAACGATTCTCGAGGAACTCGGCGACAGCGACGCCTACCTCTCGGCTTCGGAGCTCTCCGATCGCTGTGACGTTCCGCTCTCGACGACCTACCGCAAGCTCGAGCTGCTCGAGGACGCCGACCTGCTCGAGGAGAAGCTCCGGATCCGTCAGTCGGGCCGCCACGCAAGCGAGTACGATCAGCGCGTCGACGGCATCCGGATCTCCGTTGACGGCGAGGACGGGGTCGCGCTGGAGCTCTCGTAGCGGCCGTCGAAACGGCAAGACAGATAGGCGGGTGCTCCTAACCTCGAACGATGGCAACCGCCGACGCGAGAGAACGACTCCGAGAGCGGCCGATCGGCGTAACGATCCTGTTGACGGTCGTCGGCTACGGACTCGTCATCGGAACCTTCATCGCGGACATTCCGATCTACCCCGATCTGACGAACGCACAGGTCAACCTGTTCACCCACGCGATCGCGGTGATCAACTCCGTGACGACCGTACTGATCGTCGCCGGCTGGTACTGGATCCGTGCGGGCGAGATCGACAAACACCGCGCGGCGATGACGGGCGCGTTCGCGACGATCATCCTGTTTCTGGTCGTCTACCTGATTCGGGTCGGCGGGGGCGGGACGAAGGAGTTCGTCGGCCCCTCCCCGGAGTACGAGCTCTACCTCGCGATGCTGGCGATCCACATCGTGCTCTCGATCGTCGCGGTGCCGGTCGTGTTGTACGCGCTGATCCTGGGCCTTACCCACACCCCGTCCGAACTTCGGGAGACTGCTCATGCACGCGTCGGCCGCATCGCCGCTGGAAGCTGGGTCCTGAGTCTCGTGCTGGGCGTCGTCACCTACCTCATGCTCAACCACATCTACGGCTACGAGTTCGCGATGCTCGTTCCGATTCTCTGAGGGCGTCCGCCCCGTGGCCGCGGGCTCGTACCGTCGGGGCGTAGCTTGGTATTCCCGGCGACCGTACGCTCGGTATGAAGCTCCGAGGCTCGCGCTCCCGCGAGGACGTCGCGGCGTTTCTCGACGACCGATCGATTCCGATCAGACTCGGCTGTCGAACCCCCGCGGACCACCCATGGATGGTATCGTTGTGGTATCGCCGACGAACCGTCGAGACGGGACCGACGGGCGACGGCAGCGGTGACGAGGGCGACGGCAGAAGCGCCGAAGACGACGAAGGGAACGGAGCTGCCGACGAACACGACGGCTGGGTCCTCGAGTGTGCGACCTCGGCCGAGGCTAACGTCGTCGACTACCTCCAGGAGACCCCCGCAATCTCGTTCGAGGTCTCGACGAACCGTCCGCCGTACGCGGGGGTTCGCGGCCGGGGCGAGGCGTCGATCGAGCCCGATCCCGAGAAGGCGGTGCTGCGGGACCTCCTCGAGCGCTACCTCGGCGGCACCGACTCGGAGCTCGCACGGACGCTACTGCGCGAGGATCGCGAGGAGGTGACGATCACGATCGAACCCGCTGTCGTCTACGGCTGGGACTTTTCCGATCGGATGTAGACGCCAGCCCGGCGGGGATTCATCCTCGCCGTCCGCGACCCGCTCAGCGCTCGGCCGCACGCTCGTACCGGATCGGCAGCGATTCGACGCCGTAGACCAGCGAACTGCGAACCGGCTGCAGATCGGTGTCGACCGTCTCGATCGTCGCGGTTCGGGCACAGAGCTCCTCGAAGGCGACCCGCGCCTCGAGGCGAGCCAGCGACGCGCCCAGACAGTAGTGGGTCCCGTGGCCGAACGCGAGGTGCTGGTTGGGCGATCGGTCGGGAACGAACGCGTCCGCGTCCTCGAACTGCCGTTCGTCCCGGTTCGCGGAGCCGAGCCAGACGACGAGCCGATCCCCCGCTTCGATCTCTGCGTCCCGGAGCGTCACGTCCTCGGTCGCGACGCGGGACATCGCCTGAACCGGGGCCCGGTAGCGCAGCGCCTCCTCGATCGCTCGACCGATCGCGTCCGGCTCCGCGCGGAGATCGTCGAACAGCTCGTGGGCGTCGAAACAGCGGACGGCGTTCGCGATGAGGTTCGTCGTCGTGATGTTGCCGGCGATGAGCAACAGCATACAGGTTCCGAGCGCTTCCTCCTCCGAGAGCCGGGAGCCGTCCTCGAGCTCCCGGGTAACGATCTTCGTCATGAGATCGTCCTGGGGCGACTCGCGGCGGTCGGCGATCATCTCGAAGAAGTAGTTCGCCATCTCCATCTGGGCCTCCCGCTGTCGCCGGGCGAACGCTTCGCTCTCATCGTCCGCGCTCGAGGACTCGACGAGCGTGTCCGACCACCGCTTGAACTGGTCGCGATCCTCGGCGGGGACGCCGAGCAGCTGGGCGATGACGACGACGGGAAGCGGGTACGCGACGTCCTCGACGATGTCCAGTTCGCCCCGGTCGTCGGCAAGCGCATCCGAGAGCAGGTCGATCGCCAGCTCGCGGATCTCGGGCTCGAGCTCCCGGAGCGCCCGCGGTTCGAACGCGTCGTCGACGACGCCGCGAAGCTCGTCGTGGCGGGGCGGATCCTGGAAGAGCATCGTCTCGAAGAGCAGCCCCTCCTCGGGCCGCTCCGGTTCCTGGAAGTCGTCGGCCAGCCGCGGGTTCACCGAGAACGTCTCGTCGTCGTCGAGGACGCGCTTGACGTCCGCGTACCGAAAGACATCCCAGGTTCGACGGTCCGGATCGTACCGGACGGGTGCGTCCTCGCGCATCTGTCGGTACCAGTCGAACGGTTCGAGCCACGCTTCTCGGGACGCGAGCTCGTCGGGAAACACCTGCAATCCCTGTGGATCTGCGCTACTCATGGGTACCGGACCACGAGGACGGACAAAACGTTCGGGGTGGTCAGTCGGTCGTCGGGATCGAGCGGGCGCCGAGCGCGAAAAAGACTACCGCGAGGACGGCGAGGATCCCGAGGTTCGCCAGCGCGGGATCGACCCCCGCAATCGCGGACGTCGCGGCGTTGGGATCGGTCGCCGCGCGCACCCCGCGGGCGAAGTACGTCAGCGGCGAGAGGTTCACGAGCGGTTCGAACCAGCCGGGCAGCTGCTCGAGCGAGATGAACGTCTCGGAGAGAAAGAGCAGCGGCAGCCCGATCGCGTTGCTGGCGGCGACGGCGCCGTCCTGGGAGTCGGTGTAGCTACCCAGCATCGCGCCAACGCCACAGAAGCAGACGACGCCGACGAGGATGTACGGCACCAGCAGCGGCGAGAAGGCGATCTCGGCGCCCGTCAGGACCACCACGAGCGCGAGGATCAGCAGGCTCGCCAGCCCGATGATGACGGCGTTGACGACCGTCTGGGCGAGCAGCCACTCGGCTCTGGTCTGGGGTGTCGTCGCGAGCTTCTCGAAGCGACTCCCCTCGCGGTGGCGCGCGACCTCGCTGCCCAGCCGCGACAGCGGGGTAAAGAGGACGACCACGGCCAGATAACCCGGGACGTAGTACGCCGGGGGCTCGGCGAACAGTCCGCCCCCGCCCGGATCAGTCCGGACCAGCGCGCCGAAGATGACGATCAGGATCACCGGAAAGAAGAAGGTAAAGAAGACCGCGGTCCGGCGACGGACAAAGGCCCGCCAGCCCGCGGCGGTCTCGGCGCGGACGCGACCGAGGCGGCTCACGCCGTCTCACCTGCGGGGGCGAGTCCCGCGCTGTCGGTCCGCTCGAGCTCGGTCCGATCCGCCAGCTCGAGGTAGACGTCCTCGAGGTCGGGCTCGGCCCACGAGAGCCCGGAGTAGTCGATCCCCCGATCGGCGAGGTAGTCGACGACGCGGCCGATCTCGGCGGGGGAGACCTCGCGGACGACGACCGCACCGTCCCGGGACGCGACGGGAAACGGGAGGTCCTCGAACGCGGCCGGCTCGGCGGGCGTCTCGATCGTCAGTCGGCTCGAGCCAGCGTGGTCGGCGACCAGCCCGGCGGGCGTCCCGCGGGCGACGAGCTCGCCGTCGGCCAGCAGCCCGACGCGGTCGGCCAGGCGCTCGGCCTCGGCCATGTCGTGGGTCGTCAGGAAGACGGTAGTTCCCGCGTCGGCCAGGTCCTCGATCAGCCGCCAGACGGTCCGCCGACCCGCAGGGTCGATGCCCGTGGTCGGCTCGTCCAGAAAGAGGACGTCGGGGTCGTTGACCAGCGCGGTGCCGACACAGACCCGGCGCTGCTGGCCGCCCGAGAGGTCCTCATACCAGGTGTCGCCGGCGTCGGCCAGCCCGACGTCAGCCAGCACGGTCTCGGGATCGCGGTGGTCGTCGTACAGCCCCGCGTAGTAGGAGAGCAGCTCGCGGGCGGTGAGCCGACCCGGCGGCGAGAACGACTGCGGGAGCACGCCCAGACGGTCGCGGTCGACGGCCGTCGGCGCGGCATCCAGAACGCGCGCGCCGCCGGAATCGGGGTCGGTCGTCCCGGTGAGCGCGCGGACGAGGGTCGTCTTGCCCGCGCCGTTGGGGCCGATGAGCGCGAAGACCTCGCCGCGCTCGACCGACAGCGTCACGCCCGCCAGCGCCGTCGTCCCGTCGTATCGTTTCTCGAGTCCCTCGGCAACGACCGGGGTGTCCATGCGGATCGCTATCGGCGCGGCCGGCGTAAGGGGTTCGATTTCGGCACCGACGCGATCGACGATAGTCGTTTGCGTTTGCGTTTGCGCTTTTGGAAGCGACTCGCCTCTTGCTTTCGCAGGGCCAACGGTTAGACGCACGTTCGTGGTACCACGGGTAGATGGTACAACTCGGATACACGCTCTCGAGCGAGGAACACGAGCCGAACGAACTCGTTTCCATCGCACAGCGGGCGGAAGCAGCCGGCTTCGATTTCCTCTCGATCTCGGATCACTTCCACCCGTGGGTGCCGGCCCAGGGTGAGTCCCCGTTCGTCTGGTCGACGCTGGGCGGGATCGCGACCGCGACGGACGACATCGAGGTCGGGGTCGGCGTCACCTGTCCGACGACCCGGATCCATCCGCTCAACGTCGCTCACGCGGTCGCGACCGTCGACGAGATGTTCGGCGACCGGTTCACGTTCGGGGTCGGCACGGGCGAGAACCTGAACGAACACGTCACCGGCGAGCGCTGGCCCGAACACGACGTCCGTCTGGAGAAGCTCGACGAGGCAATGGACGTGATGGAACAGCTCTGGACCGGCGAGACGACGAGCCACCACGGGAAACACTACACGGTCGAGAACGCCCGCCTCTACACCTGCCCCGACGAGCAGCCGACGACGATCGGGAGCGCGTTCGGCCCCCAGACAGCCCGGTGGGTCGCGGACAACGCCGACGGGCTCTGGTGTTCCGGACCGAAGGAGGAGCCGGTGGAGGCCTACGAGGACGCCGGCGGCGACGGGCCGAAGTACACCCAACTGCACGGCTGTTACGCCGACACCGAGGACGAGGCCGTCGAGACGATCTACGAGTACTGGCCGAACGGCTCGGTTCCGGGCGAGCTCGGCCAGGAGCTCCCGATGCCGGCCCACTTCGAACAGGCCGCCCAGATGGTCGAGAAGGAGGATATCGCCGAGTCGGGGACGACGACCAGCCCGGACCCGCAAGACCACATCGACAGCATCGAGCAGGCGATCGACGCGGGCTACGACCACGTTCACTACCACCAGGTCGGCCCCGACCAGGAGTCGGCGATCGAACTCTACGAGGAGGAAGTGCTGCCGTCGTTCTGAGGAGCGTTCGAGGTGTCCGACCGTCGGGTCGCCGACCGACGTTCCGTCCCGCTGCTCGCTTCACTTCCGATCCTTTGGGTCGGGTGACGACAGCTATTTTGCGTACACGTACGTACACAGTTTTGGGATGGGAACGAAAACGATCTCGCTCGCCGACGACGCCTACGAACGACTCAAAGCCGAAAAGAGGGAGGGAGAGAGCTTCAGTGACGTCGTACGCCGACTGACCGATGGCGTCACTCTCGAGGAGTACTACGGTGCGCTGAGTGACGAGACGGCGGACGAACTCGAGGAAATCATTACCGACCGACGAGCGGAGCGGACGAAAGACCGCCGCGCTCGTGTCGAGCGAATCGCGGACGCCTTCGAATGATACTCGACACGTCGTTTCTCATCGACGTACTTCGGGGAAACGAGGAGGTGGAAACGACCGTCCAACGGATCGATTCGGCCGGCTCTGCGCACGTGAGTACGGTGACCGTAATGGAACTCTGGGAGGGTATTCACCGCTCGAGCGCGTCCGAGCGCGAGCAAACGGCGGTCGAAAACCTGCTCACCGACGTCCGCGAACTCCCGTTCGATCGCGACTGTGCGATGACCGCCGGCGAACTGAACGCGACGCTAAGCCGAGCAGGAACACCGATCGAGGATCCCGACGTAATGATCGCTGCGACCGCGCTCGTTCACGACGTTCCCATCGTGACGAACAACGTCGATCATTTCGATCGGATCGACGAGCTCGATATCTTGACCTACTAGATCGAACTTTCGCAGCCCAATCCGTTTTACCGCTCCAGTGAAATCCTCGAGCATGGAGTACACGACGCTCGGTAACACGGGCACGACCGTCTCGCAGCTGTGTTTCGGTACCTGGCGGTTCGGCCGCTCGACGGGCGACCTCGAGAACGAGACCGACCACGAGGAGGCCCGCGAGCTGCTCGATGCGGCCTGGGACCACGGCATCAACTTCATCGACACCGCGAACGTCTACGGGGATCCCAACGGCACCAGCGAGCAGTGGATCGGCGAGTGGCTCGCCGACCGCGATATCGACCGCGAGGACGTCGTCCTCGCCTCGAAGGTCTACTTCCCGTTCGACGGTCGGGGCGAGCCGGGGCCGAACGACTCCGGGCTCGGCCGCAAACACATCCGCGCCCAGATCGAGGGAACCCTCGAGCGGCTCGGCACCGACTACCTCGATTGTTACTACATCCACCGCTGGGACGAGGACACCCCGATCGAGGAGACGATGGCGGTGCTGACGGAGCTCGTCCGCGAGGGAAAGGTCCACTACCTGGGCGCCTCGACGATGGCCGCCTGGCAGCTGACGAAGGCGCTGTGGACGAGCGACGCCGAGGACCTCGCGCGGTTCGACGTCACCCAGCCGATGGTCAACGCCACACATTACGACGCCGTCGGCGACTACCTCGACGTCTGTGCCGACCAGGAGCTTGCGGTCTGTCCGTACTCGCCGCTGGCTGGCGGGTTCCTGACGGGCAAGTACGAGCGCACCGACGACGGCGGCGTCGAGGCGCCCGACGGCTCGCGGGGCGCCCTCGACGACATGTTCGAGGACCTGTACGCGACCGACCGCGCCTGGGACGTCCTCGAGGCCGTCGAGGACGTCGCCGACGAGCTCGACGCCTCCCCTGCGCAGGTGTCGCTGCGCTGGCTCGTGGAGCAGGACCGCTTTACCTGCGTCCCGATCGTCGGCGCGCGCTCGCCTGATCAGCTCGCGGAGAACGTCGGCGCGGTCGAACTCGAGCTCAGCGACGAGCAGTTCGAACGGATCGACGCGGCACGGACGGCCACTAAGGACTAACCTCCTCAAACCGGAGTCGTAGGCCTTCGCGCTGCATCCGTGGAAACGAGCACGAGCGTTCAAACGAAGCGAAAGACACTCGCGAGCAACACGACGAGGAGCAAGACGGGGACGACCCTGAGCGCAACGTTTCGAAGCGGGAGTAGCCGCGCCTTGTTCGACCAGTTGACGAACGAGCTTCCGATCTGAACGGGGCCCAAGATATCGCGCCGCCGCAGGGGTTGAGACGCCGCGACCGCGTCCTCGAGCCACTCGTAAAACGGCCGGAGATCCGGGTGATCGATGCTCGATCGCGTCAGCTCGACGTTGAGTTCGATATTGTACTCGAAGGCGACCTGCGTGATGTTTCCGGAGCCGACGATACACGTCGGGTTCGGGCCGTCGCGCAGGTAGAGCTTCGCGTGAAGTCCCTTCGGCTGTTTGTACAGCTGTACCTGATCGTGGTCGTCGAACGACCAGAGATCGTGAGCGATCCGGGCCGAGAACTGGTCCGACGCGGGACCGACGATCGCGATCAGCTCGTTGTCTCTGGAGCGCTCGAGAAACGAAACGATGTCATCGCGAATCGAGAGATATCCCTGATAGGTGAAGTAGCCGCTGACCAGATAGATCGTCCCGTTGCCGGTAAACAGCTCGGAGAGAGCGTCCTGAAACCGTCGGTCGGAGGAGTCGGTCGCTAGAATGCCGACACTCGATTCGGCTTCGATCATACCACTAGTGGTATTTTTACTTCCGATACTATTGAAATATCGGTATCGTTTCAGCTCCCCGGGAAGCGGTTAGCCGGTCGTCTCGAGGACGATCGGTCGGTGATCGGACAGCTGTACGTCGAGGACGTCACACCGCTTGACGTCGATCGACGGTGAACAGCAGAACAAATCGAGGCTGCGCGAGTCGACGAACAGGTCGTCGAGCGGCCGCGACGGAACGGTTTCGCCGGGAACGCGAAGCTCGAGTCCTGTCTGGTCGGTGAAGTCGGCCAGCGCACCGTTCTCAGCGAAGGTGTTGAAATCACCGGTAACGACGACGTCTCGGTCGTCGGTTCGGCGCGCGATTAGCTCCGAGAGCTGGTCGAGCTGGCGGGCTCTGCTTCGCGCGCCGAGCGAGAGATGAACCGCGAACAGGACGGTGTCGCCGAGGTCAGCCTCGATGACAAGCCGTTTTCGCCCGGTGGCGAGGTAGTGTGTCGACACCGCCGAATCGAACCGCGAGAGGACCGCGTTGCCGAGGTGACTGTAAAACGGCAGCGACTCCACGATCGTTCCCTCGCCGTACTTGTTCGCAGCGGCGCCCTCGTAGGAGAGATTCCGCTCGCGAAGTGACTCAACGAGCGTCCGAAACTGGCTGTCCGTAGCCGTCCGGTGAGAGCCCCGATCGACCTCGAGCAGCGAAACCACGTCGGGTCGCTCGCGGTCGATGATCGACACGAGTTGCTCGAGCTTCCGGCGTTCGATTTCGGTATCACCGAGCAGCGAGGTTATCGGCGGCGGGACGTACCCCCCGAGAACGTTCTGGTATCCAAGCAGGTAGCCAGCGTTACAAGTGAGGATCTTCATGCGAGACGAACTGGCCGAGAGCCAGATATCGCGCATTAGCACTGGACCGATATGAGCGTTTCACCGCTTTTCGCTCGGCGCGAACCGTCTCGGGACTACACCGTGACAGTGACAGTTCGGCTCAGTCGGCGTCTTCGACCATCGCGACGATCTCGTCGGCGTCGAGCGGATCCTCGACCTCCTCGTCGTTGACGAACACCGTCGGCGTACGGTCGATCCCGCGATCGTCAGCAGCCTCCCACTCGGCCGCCAGCGTCGGGTAGTAGGTCCCCTCCTCGAGGGCGTCCGCGACGATCGATGGATCGACGTCGGTCTCCGCCTCGGCGATGGCGACCAGCTCCTCGTCACCTGGCGTCCCCGCGTCCATCGCGAGCCCCTTGTAATCGAAGAACTGCCCGCTCGGCTCGTCGTCGGTTCCCGTCGCCGCCTGGACCGCGCGGGCGGCGTTTGCCATCGGAACCGAGCGCTCCTCGTCGGCCGGGAGCGGGAAGTCGTGGTGGCGGTAGGTCGCCGTCTCGTCGTCGAGGACGCGAGCCTCGAGCTCGGGGAAGACCGTTGCCTGGAACTCCTGGCAGCTGGGACAGGCGAGGTCTTCGTAGACGTCGATACTGACGTCGTTCGAACCGATCGTCGGCGTCGACAGCTGGTCGGGGTCGGGATCGACGCCGTCGAGCTCGTCGGGGAGCGACGCGCCGAACAGCGCCGTACACCCCGCGAGCGCGACCGAGCCGGTCGCGGCAGTGAACGTGAGAAACGAACGGCGGTTCATTCGCCCGAACGTAGGTAGTCGGCCCTGTTATCGGTGACGTTTCGACTCGCTCAGAACAGCGGCGTCGTCACCACGAGCGCGTCGACGAGGATCGCGACCAGCACCGCCCCGAGGAACGCGTTCGAGGCGTGGAAGGAGCGAAACGCCGCGTCCTCGGTCTGCTCGAAATGAAGCTGGACGGCGGTCCACAGGAAGATCCCGCCGAAGACGACGACCGTCGCCGCGTAGAGTGCGCCAAGCCCGGTGATCCAGGCCAGCGCCACGGTTCCGGCGAGCGTCGCCGCGATGTAGTAGACGATGTGTTTCCGGGTCTCGGTCTCGCCGCGGACGACGGGCATCATCGGGAACCCGCCGCGGGCGTAGTCGTCCTTGTACGCGAGCGCGAGGTTGTAGAAGTGCGCCGGCGTCCAGAGGAAGATGACACCCGCAAGCGCGAGCGCTGGAAGGCCGATCTCGTTGGTGACTGCGGCCCAGCCGATCAGTGCGGGCAGCGCGCCTGCGGCACCGCCGATGACTGTGTTCTGAACGGTGTTAGGCTTGAGCAACAGCGTGTAGACGACGCTGTAGAAGACGATCGCGGCCAGCCCGAGCGCGGCCGCCAGCGTGTTGATCGTCAGGAAGACGGCCATCGACGCCGCCGAGAGGAAAAACCCGAACAGCAAGGCGTTGCGAACCGGAACCAGCTCGGTCGCCAGCGGCCGATCCGCGGTGCGGGACATCTTCTGGTCGACGTCCCGCTCGAGGACGTGGTTGAACGTTCCCGAGGCGCCGATCGCGAGGACGCCACCGCCGAGCGTGGCGACGATCGTCGCGGCGTCGAGCGCGGGGCCGGCGGCCAGGGCCATCCCCGCCGCGGCGACGAGACAGAGCAGCCACATCAGCCGCGGCTTCATCATCTTGAAGTACGCGAACGCGGTCAGACGGGCGCGGGCGAGGCGGCTCTCGGGCAGCGTTCGGCCGCCCTCGGGGGTCGGCTCGGGATCGATCGGGTCGGGCGACTCGATGGCGTCGTCCTCGCTGCCGGTCGCGAGCTCGAGGTCCCAGGCCAGCGCGAGGACGATCGCCGTGAAGATCACGACGCCCAGCGCGAGGTGGAGGCCGGGAACGATCGCGGCCGGACCCAGCGTCGCGGTCGCGGCGCCGACCCCAACCTGGACGACGTAGAGGACGGCGCCGACGAGCAGGGCTGCCGTAACCCGGCCCGAGGCGGTTCCGAGCAGGGCGGCGACCGTGGACGCCGCCACGAGCAGGCCGACGACGACGGCGGCAATCCGGTGACCCCAGGCGATCGCCAGGTCGGTCTGGCTCAGGGGATCGACCGGCGCGTGACAGAACGGCCACGTCGAACACGACGTGGCTGCGTTCGTGATCGAGGTCGTGGCACCGATGATCAACAGCAGATAGACGCCGAGCGCGGTCGCTGCAAGCAGTGCTGAGAAGCGACGCCGCGTTCGAATCGGACGGGGGAACGAGTCGGTTGCCACGGCTACTCTCGTCTACACCGTTCGACTCGGCGTATTTAGGGTTCCCGCTTTTCCCGCCCGCGATCCCCGCTCCCCGGAACGTGCGATCGGGGAACCGAACATCTCCAGTCGGCGCCGCGTCGAAGCCCCCGACGTCACATTCCCATATCGGCGGCCGCATCGGGAATCGGAAGCTTGTGCGGCGAGACCCCCAGCAGCTCGCCGACGTGATCGAGCGCCATGTCGAACCCGTAGTAGCGCTCGAGTTCGTCACCGTCCGGCGTCGGTCGCACCTTCAACATCGCGTACCCCTCGAGGTTCTGGGCGACGGTCGCGGTGCCCCCGGCACCGTCGGTCCGTTCGAACGAGAGGCGTCGCTCCCCGTCGGTTTCCTCGTAGCTGGCGGCGATCCCGTCGGCTTCGGCGGTTCGGTCCTCGTCGGTCATACCCGTTGCTCGAAGGCCGACCACCGGGAAGCTGTCGGTTTCGGCGACACCGACACCCCTTTGCCCGCACTCCCGCGAAAGTGAACCGTGGCAGCCGCGACGTCGGAGGGAGTCACACCGGACGAGGACGCCGTCGAAGAGCCGATCGAGACGGTCCGGCTCACGCGGTCGGTCGCCGCCGGGCTGGTCCTCGTCTCGGTCGTCGGCTTTTTCGCGTCGGTCTACGCGTTCGGCGCCGTCCTCGCCGCGAGTTATGGAACCAGTCTCGAGCCGATCGTCCTCTCGGCAGACGCGCTCTCGAGCGGGCGGCTCCTGCTTGGCGCCGTCGGACTGGGGCTGCTCTCGGTCGTCGCCCACGAGCTCCTCCACGGGCTGTTCATGGCCCGCTACGGCGACGCGCCGTCCTACGGCGTCGGCGTCTCCCTGATCTTTCCCTACGCCTACGCCCGCGGCGACGCGAGCTACGGGCGCAACCAGCTGCTTGCCGTGCTGCTGGCACCCCTCGCGATCGGGACCGCCGGGGGCATCGTCGCGATGGCGATCTTCCCCTCTCCGGTCTGGATCGTTCCGCTGGCGGTCAACGCCGCCGGCTCGGTCGGCGACCTCTGGATGGCGCTCGCGCTCTGGCGGCACCCCGCGGACGTTCGGATCGGCGAACATCCGCGGCCGAACGCCCGCGGGTTCGGTATCTACGCTCCCGACTCCGAATCCGATCCCAACGACACCGTCGAGAATCGGCGACGACCCCTGGCCGACTTCCTCTCACGGACGCTCGCGGGAACCGCCGTCGTCGCAGTCGCGCTCGCGGCGCTCCTGAGCGGGCTGGTCTTTCGCTCGCTCGCGGTCGGCACTGGAACCGTCGTCGTCGACGTCGGCCCGTGGACCCTGCTTCGCCACGAACTCCACACCGGCGTCGTCGTTCTCGAGATCGGGGCCGGCCCCCTCACGGTCCTCGCGGTCGGGGGCGGGCTCGTCTGGGCGCTGGTCGGAACCGTCTGGGACGTCCTCGGGAAACCGTAACGCTCGAACGGATCCAGGTCGACGCTCCGGTATGAGCAAGTGGCTTCGGAGCGGTCGCCGTCGGGATATCTGTTTCCTGCTTGCGGCCGAGGACGAACTGCGCGGCCAGCGGCTCAAGTCCCGGCTCGAGTCCCACTACGACGATCGGCTCGAGCCGAAGTCGTTCTACGGCTCCCTGTCGGCGCTGGTCGACGCCGGGCTCGTCGAGAAGCGGACGGAAGGTCTCCACGACGTCTACGCGCTGACCGAGGCGGGCAAGAAGCGGGTCCGCGACCACGGCGAGTGGGTGCGGGAGTGTCTCGAAGGGACCCCCGAAAAAGACATGTAATATCGGCTGAATGTGCCGTTATGACCGACCGACGACTGCACCGAAAGCTGAACGCGATCGTCCTGCTGCTGGTCCTCCTGACGGGCGCTGTGTTCGGTATCGCTACTGTGTTCGCTCCGGCAGCGCTGCTTGCTGCGGGTCTGGGTACCGTGATGATCGGCGCGATACTGATCCCCTACGCAATGAGTTCTCCCGACGGGAACGCGGAGGCCGAACCGAGCGCCGAGTAGCGCTTTTGGCTACTCGTTGAGGACCTGCTCCCCGATCGTGTTGCGCAGCACTTCGCTGGTCCCCTCGTAGATCTCGTTTAACTTGGCGTCGCGGTAGAACCGCTCGGCGGGGAAGTCCTTCGTGTAGCCGTAGCCGCCGTGGATCTGGATCCCCTCGTTTGCGACCTCGCGGCTCACCTCGGAGGCGTACAGTTTGGCCTGCGCCGAGGCCTTGATGTAGTCCTCGCCGCGGATCTTCTTGTCCGCGGCCTTGTGCATGAGCAGCTTCGCGGCCTGGATCTTCGTGTCCATGTCCGCGAGCTTGTGTTTGATCGACTGGAACTCGCCGATCGGCTGGTCGAACTGCTCGCGCTCGGTGGCGTACTCCCGGGCCTCGTCTAAGGCCGCGCGGGCGATGCCGACACCGCGGGCCGCGATGGTGATCCGGCCGCCGTTCAGGGTTTTCAGCGCCTGGACGAACCCCTCGCCCTCCTCGCCGAGCAGGCGGTCCTCCGGAATTCGGAGGTCGTCGAATCGGAGTTCGGCGGTGGGACAGCCCTTGTCGCCGAGCTTCTCCTCGGTGCCCTCGACGATGAACCCGTCGTCCTCCTCGGGACGGACGACGAACGACGAGATGCCCTTGTTGCCCGCGTCGGGGTCGGTCTTGGCGAAGACGGTGACGGTGTCGGCGACCGACCCGTTCGAGATCCAGAGCTTGCCGCCCTCGAGGACGTACTCGTCGCCCTTCTTTTTTGCACTCGTCTCCATCGCGGGCACGTCGCTACCCGCGCCGGCCTCCGAAAGCGCGAACGCGCCGACGTCGCGACCCTCCGCCAGCGGCGTCAGGTACTCCTCTTTCTGGGCCTCGTCACCGAACTCGTAGAGCATGTTGCCCGCAAGCGAGGTGTGGGCGGCGACGACCGTTCCCAGGCCGCCCGAGCCCCGCGAGATCTCCTCGAGGCCGATCGCGTAGGAGTGATAGTCCAGTCCGGCGCCGCCGTACTCCTCGGGGAACGGCATCCCCATCAGGCCCAGCTCGGCCATCTCGTCAACGAGGTCAGCTGGGAACTCGTCGTCGTGATCGATCTCGCTCGCGACGGGGACGACCTCCTCGTCGACGAACTCCGAGACCATATCCCGAATCTGGCGCTGCTCGGCCGAGAGTGCGAACTCCATACGCGAATATTGCGAGGTTGATTATTTATGATTGTCTCTTGACCGACCGGGCGGCAGTCTCGACGCACGGTCCGGTCGCAGTTCCCCCGTTAGCTCGAGCCGAGCCGATCGAGGACGCTCTCGATCGGCTCCTGGCCCGACAGGAGCTCGAAGGTCTCCCCCACCAGGGCGTCGCGATCGAGGACGGCGACGAGGACGGCGGCGACGTCCTCGCGGGGAATATCGCCCGAGCCGAGCTCGAGGTCCGAGCCGACCCGGATCTCGCCGGTGCCGGGTTCGTTCGTCAGCTCTCCTGGTCGAACGATCGTATGATCGAGCGGACTCCCCCGGAGGTACTCGTCGGCCTCGGCCTTCGCGATCAGGTAGTCCCGGAGCGGCTCGGGGCCGGCCTCCGGGTCGTCGGCGCCCATCGAGCTGAGCATCACGAACCTGTCGGCGCCCGCCTCGGCCGCGGCGTCGATCAGCCGGATCGCGCCGTCCCGATCGACGCCGAAGACGTCCTCGCCGCCCGAGCCGGCGGCGAAGACGACGGCGTCACAGTCCTCGACCGCGTGGTCGACGGACTCGGTCAGGTCCGCGACCACCGCCGTCGCGCCAGTTTGTTCCATCTCCTCGACCTGGGAGTCGTCGCGAACCATCGCCCGAACCTCGCGATCGCTCTCGGCGAGCCGTTCCGTAACGTGTCGGCCGACCTGTCCGTGAGAACCCGCAATCAGTACGGTCATCGTTCCGACTTCACAAGCGAGACGGGAAACTGTTGGCCCGTTTGACGCCGGGATTGACAGGGCGTGCGAACCGAAACGATCGGTTCGTCGGGACGTCCCAAACGGAACAACGCGCCGCGACCGCGGCGCTTTTCCGGGATGAAAACGAAAGGATATCGAGTAGATGACAACGGGCCAGCCTGAAACAAACCTCGGTACCGACCTCGAGTGGTGTTACGAGGCGGTGCACGGGGTCTCGCGGACCTTCTCGATCACGATCGAGCGCCTCGACGAGCCGATGGCGAGACATATCTGCCTCGGCTATCTCCTCTGTCGCGTCGCCGACACCATCGAGGACGCGGGTCACATCCCTCCCGAGACCCAGACCGAACTGTTGAACGCGTACGATCGCCTGCTGGATCCGGCCGACTCCCTCGAAGCCGAGGCGTTCATGGCCGAGGTCGAGCCCTGGATCCCCGACGATCCCGACGCCGACTGGGAGGTCGTCGCCGAGACGCCCCGCGTGCTGCGTACCTTCGAGGCGATCGACGAGGAGCCCCGGGAGATCATGCGCGACCCGGTCCGGGAGCTCGTCGACGGGATGGCGATGTTCACGGACCGGTACGCCGACGAGGGTGGACTGCGCCTCCAGACCCTGGAGGAGCTCGAGGAGTACTGCTGGTACGCCGCCGGCACTGTCGGCACCCTCATCACGGGGCTGGTCGCCCGCAGCGCCTCGCCCGACCGGGCCGAGGAGATGCGCAAGAACGCCCGCTCTTTCGCCCTCCTCCTGCAGCTCGTTAACATCGCCAAGGACGTCGAGAACGATTATCACGAGGAGAATAACGTCTACCTCCCCGCGGAGTGGCTCGCCGAGGAAGACGTCGACGTCGACGCCGTCACCGCCGCGGACAACCAGAGTGGAGTTACCAACGTCATCCAGCGAGTGACCGGTCGCGCCGAGCAGTACCTCGACGACGCCCACCGCTATCTCGAGGTCGTTCCCGAGCGTCACGGCAACCGGCTCTCGGCGTGGGCGATTCCCTACCTGCTCGCGGTCGGGACGATGCGCGAGCTCCAGGAACGACCCGAGGACGTCGTCCGCGAGGGCGACGTGAAGATCTCGCGCGCGGAAGTGTTCGCGGTCATCCAGCAGTTCGAGGACGGCGTCTCCCGGGCCCAGCTCCGGGAGCTCCGCAAGGAGATGGCCGAGAAGCCGCTCCACCACTGACGGCCCGACCCGTGCCGCGGTCACCGATCGCGGCTCCACCACCGTGCTGTCTGTGTCGGTCCGCGAAGCGCTCGCCGATCCCGCTGGCCCGGTTCGCGAGCGTCCTTCTCGTCTCTGTTCCCGTCGACGCCTACCGGAGCGTCGCGGGTATCCGTCTCGAGAACGGTCTCGTCTCCCCAAACTGGCCGTCGACGGATCCGTCGAAAAACTGCCGCGTCGGAGCGCGTTCGGCTCGCGACGGTTAGTCGTACTCGTAGAACCCCTGGCCCGTCTTCTTCCCGAGGTCGCCCGCCTCGACCTTGCGCTTGAGCAGGTAGGCCGGTTTGTACCGGTCGCCCAGCTCCTCGTGAAGCGTCTCGGAGGCGTGGAGACAGATGTCGAGGCCGATGTGGTCGGCCAGCGTCAGCGGCCCCATCGGAACGTTCGTCCCCAGCTCCATCCCCGCGTCGATGTCCTCTTTCGTCGCGACGCCCTCGTCGTAGGCCCGGATGCCCTCGTTGATCCAGGGCATCAGGATTCGGTTGGTGACGAACCCGGGTTTGTCGTCGGACTCCCAGGTCGTCTTTCCGAGCTCCTCGGCGACGTCGTGAGCCAGTTCGGTCGCGGCGTCGGTCGTCTTCTCGCCGACGACGACCTCGACGCCCTCCATGATCGGCACCGGGTTCATGAAGTGCAGCCCGATCACGCGCTCGGGACGGTCGAGCTCGGCGGCGATCGTCGTGATCGAGAGCGTGCTCGTGTTCGTCGCCAGCACGACGTCCTCGTCGCAGACGTCCTCGAGATCCGCGAAGATCTCCTGTTTGACGTCCATCTCCTCGAGGGCGGCCTCGACGACGAGGTCGCAGTCGGCGAGCTCGTCGATCTCGGTCGTCCCCTCGATTCGCTCCTGGATGCGCTCGGGATCGTCCTCGAGGGCGTCCCGGTCCGCGAGCCGTCCGAGGCTGTCCTCGATCGTCTCGAAGCCGCTTTCGACGAACTCCTGGTCGATGTCCCGGAGGACGACGTCGTAGCCGGACGTCGCGGCGACCTGCGCGATCCCGCTGCCCATCGTTCCTGCGCCGACGACGCCGATCCGATCGATCTGATCGCGTACCATACGCCCGCCTTCACTCATCGACGCCGTAAACGTGCCGATCGACCGTGTAGGTTCGACGCTCGACTGGCCGGAACTGTCTTATCTGTGATGGTTGGAAGCAGGAATAGTACTCGAGTGCCACCGACCGAGAGCGTCGCTTACTACGACTGTAAGTAATTTATATCAGGCAGACCATCAGAGATATATACCGACACGGTGGACCGTCTAACAGATGATTCCGATCGACGACTCTCCGATCGTTCGCGACGGCAAGTCACTGATCCTCGCGATGGACCACGGGCTCGAGCACGGCCCGGTCGACTTCGAGGACGTCCCGGAGAAGCTCGACCCGTCGACGGTGTTCGAGACGGCGACCCACGACGCGGTCTCGGCGATGGCCGTCCAGAAGGGGATCGCGGAGGGGTACTACCCCAGCTACGAGGACGACGTCAACCTCCTGTTGAAGGTAAACGGAACCTCGAACCTCTGGATGGGCGAGTACGACTCGGCGGTGAACTGCTCGGTCGACTACGCAGCCGAACTCGGCGCCGACGCCATCGGCTTCACCCTCTACGGCGGCTCGAACCACGAGGTCGAGATGGCCGAGGAGTTCCGCGACGTTCAGGAGCAGGCCCGCGAACACGACCTGCCCGTCGTCATGTGGTCGTACCCGCGCGGTCAGGGACTCAAGAACGACACCAAGCCCGACGTCATCTCCTACGCGACCCGTCTGGGCCTCGAGCTGGGCGCCGACATCGCGAAGGTCAAATATCCCGGGAGCCCCGAGGCGATGGAACACGCCTGCAAGGCCGCCGGCGATATGAACGTCGTCATGAGCGGGGGCTCGAAGACCTCGGACTACGAGTTCCTCTCGACGGTCGAGGCCGCCATCAACGCCGGCGCGACGGGGCTGGCCGTCGGCCGTAACGTCTGGCAGCGCGAGGACCCCACCCAGCTTCTCGACGCCCTCGAGAAAGTCATCTACGAGGAGGAGACGGCCGACGCCGCCCTCGAGGAATGAGTGACACAGACGACGACCACGAACAGGTCGTCGACGAGGTGATCGAGACGATCGCGGGGTCGGCAAACGAGATCAGGCGGGGCCTCGTCGGCCGACGCGAGGACGCCGACGCCGAGAACCCAAGCGGCGAGACCCAGGCCGAAGCCGACGTCTGGGCCGACGACCTGCTGGCCGATCGCATCTCGTCGATCGACGGCGTCTGCCAGTACGCGAGCGAGGAGCGTCGGGAGACGATCGACTGCGGCGACGACGACGGCCTCTCGGTCGGCGTCGACCCGCTCGACGGCTCCTCGAACCTCAAGTCGAACAACACGATGGGGACGGTGTTCGGAATTTACGACGAACCCCTTCCCGCGCCGGGAACTGCCCTCGTCGCCTCGGGCTGGATCCTCTACGGACCGATCACGACGATGGCGCTCGCCCGCGACGGCACCGTCAAGAAGTACGAGCTCACGAGCGACGATCGCACTCTCGTCGACGACGACGTCGTCCTCCCCGAGGACCCGCTCGTCTACGGCTTCGGCGGACGCGTCCCCGACTGGCACGCCGATTTCGAGGCGTTCGTCCGTGAGGTCGAATCCGACGACTCGCTGAAGCTCCGCTACGGCGGCGCGATGATCGGCGACGTCAACCAGGTGTTGACCTACGGCGGGATCTTCGCCTACCCCGCCCTCGAGGACGCCCCCCGCGGGAAGCTCCGGCTGCAGTTCGAGGGGAACCCGATCGCACACCTCATCGAAACCGCCGGCGGTAGCTCCTCGGACGGGACCCGGTCGATCCTCGAAGTCAAGCCGGACGAGCTCCACGACCGAGTGCCGCTCCACGTCGGCAACGACGAGCTGATCGACCGCCTCGAGGACGTCCTCGAGTAGGGCTCCGTCGGATTTTTTGAGGCGTCCGGGCGAGCGAGAAGTCGTTCGAACCAGTCGTCGACGGAAGACAAGCGGCGCGGTCAGGATCCCGACGTCGACCCACCCCACCAGGCGGTGAACTGGACGTAGAGTCCGACCCCGCCGAGCAGAAGGGCGTAGAACAGCCACCGCGGCCAGTTCGTCGAGAGAAACAGCAGCGTCAGAAACAGGACCCAGAGACCCACGACGAGCGCGTCGAGGACGAGACGGGTACCGACGCCGACGACCGCCGCGAGGCTGGCGAGGACGCGGCGGGGCCGTGAGCGTCGGTCGTCGGACATCGCTGGCGTGGTGTCGGATACCATCTCAGAAGTGATAACCGTACTGCTCGGTGACCCGGTAGGCCGCGACCCCCCAGACGTAGCTCTGGCCGGGCCACCAGGTGCGGGCGTTGTTGAACCCGGCGACGAGGACGTCCTCGGCCTCGCCCTCGGGATCCGAGTAGTAGCTGACCGAGCCGCTGTCGCCGTCTGTCAGGTCCATCTCGCCGCCCCAGCGGATCTGACCGCGCCGACAGAAGTCGTCAGTGAAACAGGTCACGGCGTCGAACCCCTGGACGCGCCCGGTCGTATGGCCCGTCAGCGCGCCGACCTTCTCGAGGTTCTCGTCGCGAGCGATGAGGTCCGCGAGCCCCCAGCGGGTGAGCTGGCCGCGGACACGAACCGGTTCGGGCGCGTCGATCCACGTCGACGGCGAGAGCTCGCCGTTGGGCTCGATAGCGGCGACGTCCTCGACCGGATAGGCGCTTCTGACCGGACCGAGCTCGACGGGTTCCTCGGACGAGACCGGAAGCGACAGCGACGCGCCGGCGACGTCGTCCTGTTCCTCGAAGGCGTGCTCGGCCGTCACGAAGTACTCCTGTTCGTCCTCGGGGTCGAACAGGGCAGGCCCGAGCGTCGCGAGACTCGAGGGGGTCTCGCAGGCGATCCCTGCGGGAACGCGACTGGCGGTCACTGACTCGACCATCCGCGGTTCGTAGTGGTCGGAGTTGTCCTCGACCGCGTCGACCTCGAGGACCGAACGGAGATCCAGCGAGACGCCGTCGCCGAGCTCGCCGATCGTCTCCCGGACCGAGTCGAGGTCACCGGAGACGCCGACCGAGACCGCAGCGCCGCCGTCGTCGTAGCTCTTGGGGACGACCGCGCTGCCGAGATACCCGGTGAACGCCACCCGGGAGAGCCGGTCGTTCAGCTCGATGGCCTTCTGGACGGCCGCGTACCAGTCGGCGGGGACGTACTCCGTGCGTTCCTCGAGCGACCAGGGGTCGTCGGGATCGCTTCTGACGAGTGCGGTGACGACCGGGACCTCGTCGTCGTCGGCCGCCAGGAAGTCCTCGACGCCGAGGAAGTGAGCCATTCCGACCGCGTACCCGCCGGTAACGAGAGTGCGAACGAACTCGCGGCGATCCATTCCCTGCTCTACCCGATCGCGGATCGAGGCGAGTCTGGTTGCGGAACTGGAACGGGTCGCGTCGGACATGCTACGGATCTATCGAGCGCTGGGCTCCGTCGTACTCCCCGGGAACGCATAGCTAATCTTCACGTACACCCGTGGGTTCGGCAGTTACTACGTGGTTGGGCTAATTAGAGCATACCGGTTCTGCCTGCAGGTGCTACACCGGTTTCGGACTGTGACAGTCATCGAACGTGGCGTTTCGACGTGGTCGCTGATCTGATCCCGCCGCCCGCGAGTGAAAACGGTTTTGGGACCCCCCGTCGCAATTTTTGTCATGAAAGTTCGTATCACCGAGACGGCGTCCGACGACGAGGCAGCCGCGATCGCGGCCGCGCTGGCCGAGCACGTCGGAAACGATGTCGAGGTGTACGTCGGCGACGAGGACGAACCGGCAGCGACCCACGAGGAACCGCCCGAATCCGAACCGACGGCGGATCGGTCGGCGGACGATCGAACCGCGGAGTCGCTCGGCCCAACTGACCGCGAAGAGCTGCTGTGGGAGGAGATCGAGGACATTCTCGAGGGCGGGCCGAAGAAGTACCGCGAGCAACTCGAGGACGGCGAGAAGCTGTTCGTCCGGGATCGACTCGACCTGTGGTTCGGCGGCGACGACGGCGACCTGCTGTTCGAGGACGGAAAGTTCGCGGCGTTTGACGACTGGCACCCCCGCGGAGCCGACGCCGACGAGGAGACCGACGATCGGCTGCCGGCGGACGGGCTCATCACCGGCGCCGCGGAATTCGAGGGGCGGGACGTCCACTTCATGGCCAACGACTACACCGTCAAGCGCGGCAGCATGGCCGCAAAGGGCGTCGAGAAGTTCCTTCGAATGCAACAGCGGGCGCTGAAGACCGGCCAGCCCGTGCTCTACCTGATGGACTCCTCGGGCGGACGGATCGACCAGCAGACGGGCTTTTTCGCCAACCGCGAGGGGATCGGGAAGTACTACTACAACCACTCGATGCTCTCGGGTCGGGTGCCCCAGATCTGCGTGCTCTACGGCCCCTGTATCGCCGGAGCGGCCTACACGCCCGTCTTCGCCGATTTCACGATCATGGTCGAGGGGATGTCCGCGATGGCGATCGCCTCCCCGCGGATGGTCCAGATGGTCACCGGCGAGGACATCGATCTCGAGGAGCTCGGGGGGCCCGCGGTCCACGCCCGCGAGTCGGGGTCGGCGGATCTGGTTGCACGGGACGAGGAACACGCCCGCGAGCTCGTCGCCCAGCTGATCACCTACCTCCCCGACAGCGCCGACGAGAAACCGCCGAAACAGGAGCCGAAACCCCCGGCCGCCTCTCCCGAGGGGATCGACGCGATCGTGCCCCAGGAGCCGAACAAGGGGTACGACATGACCGACGTCATCGATCGCGTCGTCGACGACGGGTCCTACTTCGAGTTACGGCCCGACTACGGCGAGGAGATCATCACGGCCTACGCCCGGATCGACGGCCGCCCCGTCGGGATCGTCGCGAACCAGCCGGCCCACCGCGCGGGCGCGATCTTCCCCGACGCCGCCGAGAAGGCCGCGGAGTTCATCTGGAAGTCCGACGCGTTCGATATTCCCTTGCTCTATCTCTGTGACACGCCCGGCTTCATGGCCGGCTCGCAGGTCGAGCAGGAGGGGATCTTAGAGCAGGGCAAGAAGATGATCTACGCGACCTCGTCGGCGACGGTGCCGAAACAGACCGTCGTCGTCCGCAAGGCCTACGGCGCCGGGATCTACGCGATGGGCGGCCCCGCCTACGACCCCGAGAGCGTCATCGGGCTCCCCTCCGGCGAAATCGCCATCATGGGCCCCGAGGCCGCGATCAACGCCGTCTACGCGCGCAAGCTCTCGGAGATCGACGACCCCGAGGAGCGCGAACGCCGCGAGCAGGAACTGCGCGAGGAGTACCGCGAGGACATCGACGTCCACCGGATGGCCAGCGAGGTTGTCATCGACGAGATCGTCCCGCCGAGCACGCTCCGCGAGGAGCTGTCGGCCCGCTTCGCGTTCTACGAAGGTCTCGAGAAGGAACTCCCCGACAAGAAACACGGCACGATCCTGTAGTCGGTCCCTGTCGTTGCGAGTCGCCGTTGCGCTCCGGGCTGCTCGGTCTGTAGGAACGCGGCGTTCGGGATCGGCAACCGTTTAGCAGGCACCTATCGAGTTCATATCGCTGGCATAACAAAATCGCTCTCGCCCGTCGAGGTTACACGCTCCCGCGGGCGCGAGGACCGGTTCGACTCCGGTCGGGGGTCTCATGGGTGTCGACCAGGGACGGGCCTCCCAGTGGCTCCCCGACGAGATGTCGCCGAGGACGCTCGAGCGCGCGCTCTGGCTGCTTGTCGCCCTCTCGCTGGTCGGCGACGTCGTCACGACGTTCGTCGGGCTCCAGCTCGGGCTGGCCGAGTCGAACCCGATCGCCAGAAACGTGATCTACAGCCACGGGCTGACCGGAATGCTCGCAATGAAAGGTGCCGCCGTCGGCGTCGGCCTCGCCTGTCGGCCCCTCCTCCCGCAGGCGTACCGGATGATCGTCCCCGCCGGGCTCGCGGTCCCCTGGACCGTCGCGGTCGGGATCAACCTCTACATGATCTCGCAGGTCGTCTGAGCGGGCACCGACCGCGAGGTCAGCGTCGTTTTTCCGGATCGTCAGCGATCTTCGCACGGGTCGGTCGCGTCCTCGATCGTCACTCGCCAGTTCCGAACCTCGTCCCGAACCGCCTCCCACTGCGCTCGCGTTCCGGGGATCTCACCGACCGCGTCGCCCGTCGCGGCCCGCTCGAGGACGCGCCGGACGACAAGCGGGTCGTCGATCGAGCGAAACGCCAGCGTCGATCCGCTGGCGGTCTCGACGGCGACCGTGCCGGCATCGATCACCGTCTCGATCGCCCCCTGAGTAACGGTCGTGTTCTGGGTCCGTTCGAGCGCGACCGCACGCACTGAAACCCCGAGGACGCCCCGCCTGATCGCCACTCGACGATCCGTGATCACGAACGCCGTCCTGGCGACCCGAACGTAGCGCCACAGTGGCAACGCCGAAAGCACCGGGAGCCAGCCAAGCGCCAGCGGCGAGAGCCACCCGACAGCGACGGCGACGGCGATCCCAGCCATGCCGAGGACGGCGACCGCCAGCCAGGGGACCACCGTCTGGATCCGCGGGCGACCGTGCCACCGGACCGTCTCGTCGTCCGCGAGCGCAAGCCAGGCGTCGATCCGCTCCCGGTCGGTCGGCTCGTCGACTCCCGGGTGGGTGTCGGCCGCTGGATCCGAGTCGGGGTCGGAATCGGACGTCGCGGTCGTCATCGGCGGGATCGCTCGTCGTTCGTTGCGGGTCCGTCCCCGGGCGACCGCTCCTCGGGCAAGTCCGTTTCGGGGACGTCCTCGTCGGTCGCGATCGAGTCGCCCGGCGGTCGCTCCCGACGAACGGGTGATCGCCGCTCCGACCCGGACCGTTCCGTCCCGGAGTCCGGTTCGCGCGTGGACTCCGAATCGGGGCCAGGATCGGGTTCGGGCAGCCGTTCGCCCTCGATCGTCGGCACGTCGCCGCGTTCGTCCTCGACCGCCGCACCGTTGCTCTCCTCGAGGAGCGTGCGGATCGCCCGCAGCTCGGCGAGGATCTCCTCGAGGACGTCGTCCTCGCCCCGATCCGGGTCGCGGTGGCTCGCAACCTGTTCGCTGATCCGTTGCTGGACCGTCCGTGGGTCGGTGACCGATCGGAAAGCCATTTCGACGCCGGCCCCGCCCGCGGTCGTGAGCTCGACGGTACCGTAGCCGAAGGCAGAGCCGAGCGCGGACTGACTGTAGGAGATGTCCTGAACTTTCTCGTGGTCGATACGTTTGACGTCCCTGGAGAGCACGCCCGTCTTCCTGTAGATCGCCTCGTCGGTGATCACGTAGTCCGTGTTGCGAACGCGGAGATACTCCCCGACGATGATGAGGATCCCGATCAGCACGATCGAGAGGGGGATCCCGATCGCGAGCGTCGGCACCAGCGTACGGCGATCGGGGCCGCCGGCCCAGACGATCGTCTCGTCGTCCTCCAGCGAGAGCCACTCGAGGGCGTCCTCACCGGAGGCCGACATCCTCACTCCGCCTCCGCGTGCTCGCGTTTCAGCGAGAGAACGGTGCGATCGAACTCGCAGACGAGTTCGTCGTCCTGGTTGAACGCCTCGACGCGCATCGTGACGATCCCGCGCTCGCCGTCACTGGTCTCGCGCTTGTCGGTTACCGTCGACTGGACCCGGATCGTATCGCCGTGAAATACGGGCTGTGGGTGTTCGACGTTGTCGTAAGAGAGGTTCGCGACGATCGTCCCGTCGGTCGTCTCCGGGATCGAGATCCCGACCGCAAGCGACATCGTGTAGAGCCCGTTGACTAGCCGGTCGCCGAACTGCGTCTCGTCAGCGAACTCCGCGTCGAGGTGGAGGGGCTGCTGGTTCATCGTCATATCACAGAAGCGCTGGTTGTCGCTCTCGGAGACCGTCCGTCGGCGCTCGTGTTCGATGGTCTCGCCGACCTCGAACTCCTCGTAGTACAGTCCCGTCATGGGTTCGACCTCCACGAGATCGTACAAAAACGCGTCGGGATCTCGAGACGTCGACTGCAGGTGCCATACCGAGAACGCGGGACGTCGGGATCGAATCGAAGCGGGCGCTCGACCGTTCGTAGTTGCAAGTATTGCTCGAATTAGCCCGAAGTGACAAGGGTTATTGTTCGACGCACCGATCAGTCGGATCGAGCCTGCACTGCGATCCGGGTCGACGGCTCGTCGATCCGTCGCGGTACAGCAACCGTCTCACAATGACAACAGCCGAACCCACAGCGGAATCCGAACCGGAAAGCGCCGTCGAAACCGCCCGCCGTCAGCTCGAGCGCGCGGCCGCTCACCTCGAGGTCGACGACGGCGTCGTCGAGCGGCTTCGCTATCCGAAGGACGTCTACCGGGTGACGATTCCGCTCGAGCGCGACGACGGCACTACCGAGATGTTTACCGGTTACCGCGCCCACCACGACAGCGTTCGGGGGCCGTTCAAGGGCGGACTGCGCTACCACCCGGGCGTCACCGAAGACGAGTGCGTCGGGCTCTCGATGTGGATGACCTGGAAGTGTGCCGTGATGGATCTCCCCTTCGGCGGTGCGAAAGGCGGCGTCGTCGTCGATCCCAAGGAGCTGAGCCGGGGCGAGAAGGAACGGCTCACGCGACGGTTCGCCGAGGAGCTCCGCCCCGTGATCGGGCCGATGAAGGATATCCCCGCCCCCGACATGGGGACCGATCCACAGACGATGGCGTGGTTCATGGACTCCTACTCGATGCAGGTCGGTGAGACGACGCCGGGCGTCGTCACGGGGAAACCGCCCGTCATCGGCGGCTCCAAGGGCCGCGAGAAGGCACCTGGACGCAGCGTCGGGATCATCACCCGGGAGGCGATCGACTACTACGACTGGGAGCTCGAGGACACGACGGTCGCGGTCCAGGGGTTCGGTAGCGTCGGCGCCAACGCGGCCCGCTACCTCGACGAGCGCGGAGCGACGATCGTCGCGGTTTCGGACGTCGACGGCGCAATCTACGACCCCGACGGGTTCGACACGAACGACGTCGAGGATCACGACAAGACGCCGGGGATGGTCTCGACCTACGACGCCCCCGAGACGCTCTCTAACGCGGAGCTACTGGAGCTCGATGTCGACGTGTTGATCCCGGCCGCGGTCGGGAACGTGTTGACCGCCGAGAACGCCAGAAACGTCCAGGCCGACATGATCGTCGAGGGCGCGAACGGTCCGACGACGTCGGCGGCCGACCAGGTCTTCGAGGACCAGGGCGTCCACGTGATCCCCGACATCCTCGCGAACGCCGGCGGTGTGACGGTGAGTTACTTCGAGTGGCTCCAGGACATCAACCGCCGTGCCTGGAGCTTAGAGCGGGTCCACGAGGAACTCGAGACCGAGATGCTTCGAGGCTGGAACGCAGTTCGTGAAGAGTACGACACCCGCGACGTGACCTGGCGAGACGCTACCTACCTGGTCGCGCTCTCGCGAATCGCGGAAGCCCACAACGCTCGCGGTCTGTGGCCCTGACAGTCGTCGACGAGCCGCTATAGCGGCAGGTATGGGCCGGACCCACACCCCTCGTTCAGAGTGAAAGATTTGTGAGAGAGCCCTCGCCCCCTTTTCCGTCGTCGGTCGACTGTCTTCGCTCCGTCTCGGCTCTCTTCGCTCCGTCTCGGCTCTCTTCGCTCCGTCTCGGCTCTCTTCGCTCCGTCTCGGCTCTCTTTGCCTTCATCGATTGATCGATCGAGTCACTACAAGGACGTCGAGCGACGCGAACCGCTACGGAACCGTCGAGAGGCTCGAACCGATACGAGAACGTCGAGAAGCTCGGATCAATACGGGAACGTCGAGAACCGCGAATCGCTACGAAAACGTCGAAAGATCGACGCGGCCGCGGGTCGAGCCGTCGGTGTCGGTGAGTTTGTCGTACGGCGGCAGCTCTCCGAGCGAGTCGTCCCGCCGAACCGCCTTGACGATGTGTTTCGGATCGGTCACCAGCCGGTGGAGAAGGTAACTCCCCTGAGAGCGACCACCACCCGTCTTCTCCGACTCGATGACACCCAGGAACGCCTGCTCTTTGAGCTGGCGGTAGAGGCCGTTCTCGGTGATCGGATCGGTCGCGACCAGCTCGCAGATATCGGCGTAGCGCTCGTAGATCTCGCGGGTCTTGTAGGTCTCGCGATCCCCAGTGACGATACAGCTTGCCAGCGCGTACAGTGCCAGCTTCGCGTGGACGGTCGCTCCGCTGGTGAGCTCCTCGATCCGATTGATCTCGGCGACCTCCTGGGCCTGCTTGATATGACGTTCCGAAACCGCTTCCGAGGTCGTCCGACGGGCGAGCTCGCCGGCCTCCTTGAGGATCTCGATTGCCTTGCGCGCGTCGCCGTGTTTCTTCGCCGCCAGCGCCGCACAGAGCTCGATCGTTCCGTCCTCGAGGACGTCGGGCTGGAAGGCGTCCTCGCGGTTGCGCATGATCTCTCGGAGCTGGGCGGCGTCGTAGGGGTGGAAAAACAGCTCCCGGTGGCCGAAGCTGCTGTCGATGCGCTCGTCTAAGGTCTCGCGGTACTGGACCTTGTTACTGATCCCGATGACACCGATGTAGGTGTCGGTCTTGCGTGCCTCGCGGGCCCGGGAGAGCTGCATCAAAATGTTGCTGTTGTCGAGCTTGTCGATCTCGTCGAGGATCACGATCACCGAGTCGAAAAACTCCTCGAGGATCGACCAGATGTGCTGGTAGTACTCCATCGTTCCGACCCCGCGGACCGGGATGTGGTCGTCGTAGCTGGTCTGGTCGGCGAGACTGAGCGCCAGCTGGCGGGTCGCCCGCGTCTCGGTGTTGGCCTCCGAGCAGTCGACGTAGAGGACGTCGCAGTCGATCTCGTTGTCCTCGGCAGCGTCCCGGGCTCGCGTCGCGACGTGGCGGGAGATGAGGCTCTTCCCGGTCCCGGTCTTGCCGTAGATCATTACGTTGTTCGGTGGGTCGCCCCGCGTGATCGCCCCGATTTCGGCGGCGACGGACTGGATCTCGTCGTCCCGACCGACGATCCGGTCCTCCTCGGGGACGTGGCCGACGTGCAGGAGTTCTTTCCGATTGAAGATCGGATCCTGCGACTGGAAGAGAGGATCCCCACCGGCCTGTTCGGTCATATTCTCCCCTTGGAGAGTTATCTAATAAAGCTATGGAAGGTAGCTCAGACTGATAACGAGTGGGCAACAGCCCTGAACCGGTACGTTTCGAGGATCTGCCGTCTCGCCGTCTCGAAACCGGATGCAGACTGAATACGACCCGACGGTCGATGGTGACTGGCTGGTCGGCAGGGATCGTCGACTCGGGAGGGACTGCCAGTTCGGTTCGGACTGCGGGGTACGGTCGCCACCAGTCCGGTCGGCCCGTCGAGTACGATCACTACCGAGCCGGACGGTTCGTCCGGACCGACACTGTCGTGACTACTCATCCACCCCTTCATCTCTCCTACCCCACCCCACCCCCACCCCTCGTTCAGACTGAAACGGCCCGAGAAGGTGGGGGGTGGGGGTGGGGCGGGGGTCCGAAGGTGGATCGAGACCGTGGTACTTCATTCGCGCACAGAAGACAGACGTATTCCAGATATCCGATAGAGAGATTCCAGACGTCCGATAGAGCTTCCATCGTTGTTTGGCGCCGTCGATAGCAGCCGGGTGTACTGCCTGTGGAAATCGAATGGAAATCCAACGTGGTGCGAGAATTGACAGGAGGGAAAAGCTCGGAACGACGCTCTCCGAGAGGAAACGCCTCATGGTCAACGCTGCCGTGATTTGGCAGTTTCTCGACTAATCCCTCACACACTGCTCCAAGGCCTACTAGCTAGTATTATATCTTATGGTATAGGTAGTAGCTTCCTATACCACAGTTATAATAATATACAAAATATCCAAATGTGTTGTTTAGTGTTACCTATCTAGATCTAGCTCTTTCTAGGTTACTAGCGGTCCAGCCGCTCAGCTCCTCGAATACGCGGCTTCGTCCCTGTCGAGGATTTCCCTTCCTTCCCTTCCCCCTCCCCGGGGTGGGGATTCTCGTTCGGCCGTTTTCACTCTGAATCGGGGGTGGGGGTGGGAAGGGTCGTCTCGAGACGGATCCGCCGCTTCTCCCCCCCACACCCAACTCAGAGTGAAATCACCACCCACTCCGTCGCTCGATCTCGCTTCACTCTGAACGAGGGGACCGAGTGCCAGGATTCCGATACCGAGCGAGCGTGTTCCCAGGCCCTGGGAAGAGCCGCCGGGTGAAAGACCATCCGTTCCGAACTGACGCCTATGGAAGACGAGACACCGCGGACCGACGAGGAGATCAAACGCGCAGTCATCGACAGAACCCGAGAGGTACAGCTGGCCGACGGTGACCCGGTCAGCGAGCAGCTCCTCGAGGACGTCTCCGTCGAGGACGGGGTCGTCACGTTCACGGTCGTCTTCGATCGGCTCAACCGACGGTTGAGCGAGCGCCTCTCGGATCAACTCCGGGGTGCAGGCCTCGCGACCGAGGGGATCGACCACGTTCGGATCGAGGCGACCGACGCCGAGGCACCCGAGAGCGGTCTTCCCGTGACGGGTGTCGACTCGCTGATCGCGATCGGCAGCGCGAAAGGCGGGGTCGGCAAGACGACGATCACCGCCGCGCTCGCGCGGGCGCTCAACGAGTCCGGACTCGACGTGGCGGTCTTCGACGCGAACGTCTACGCGCCGGACATCCCTGACCTGCTGGGTGCGGAGGGACCGGTCCAGAACACGCCCTCGGGACGGCCTAAGCCGATCGAGGCCGACGGAATCGAGGTCGTCAGTCTCGATCTGATCGCTGAGGACGGCCCCGTCGCCTGGCGCGGCGCGATGGTCCACGACGTCCTGAAGGACCTGCTCGGGGACGCGACCTGGGACGACCGGGACGTCCTGCTGGTCGATCTCCCGCCGGGGATCGGCGACGCCGTCTACACGATCGTCCAGCAGGCACCGCTCGACGGCGCCCTGCTCGTCAGCACGCCGACCGACGCCGGCGTCCGGGCGACCGAGCGCACCGGCGCGTTGTTTACCGCCAACGACGTCGAGACGATCGGCGTCGTCCCGAACATGACCGCGACGGGAGCCGAGTCCTCTCCCTACGAGGGGGATGGACGCGAGCTCGAGGACGCGATCAACGAGGAGGCGATCGCGTCGATCGACCCCGTCCCCTTCGACTCCGCGCTCCGGACGCCGACGGCGTGTTCGTTCGGCGAGGACGGCTCGCCCGGCGAGCGGGCGGTCGCCGCGCTCGGCGAGACCGTTGCCGAGTTCGTCGCGGGCCGCGGCGGGAGTCGGGCGCCCGCGGACGCGATCGATCTACGCGGGCTTCCGCCCGAGACCTGTAAGCGACAGGCGATCACGGAGCTGGCCGTCAGTGACGGCGAGCTCACGCTGCTCTGTCGACACGACCCCGAGGAGCTGCGTGAGTCGATCGAGGAGACTCTCGCGTCCGACGGGAAGCGACTCGACCGGGTAGACATCGAGGATATCGGTCAGGAGGGCTGGGTCCTCGAACTCGAGACCGAGCTACTCGCGCGGTCGGAGCCGCTGGCCTGAGTCATCGACCCGATCTGATCTGGCTCGATCCCACGTTTGCGTCCTCGATTCGGACGCTGTCCGGAACGGTTTTCGAACGATCCGAAACGGTGTCTCGTTCCATCTTCCTCACCCCGTTATAAACTCCCCGCTATACCGTGGTTTCCGGGCCGTTCGTACCCATTCGGTGGGAACAGACGTGTCTGGTTAAAGAATAGCCTCCCAACGGTATCCTGTATGAAACACGGACAATCGGAACCCACGGAACGCCATCCGTGCCGGGCAACGACTGCACCGTCCGTCGGCTCTCTCCGGGCGACGGTTACGGGGTGGTACCATGGCTGAGGACGACGCCGGCATCGAGATGACCCGCCGCGAACTCGGCGCCGCGGCGGCCGGGGTCGCCGGTGCCTCCGGACTCGGTCTGCTTGGTTACCGACGGCTCTCGGGTGATGCGGACGAGACGGCCGAGGACGGCCCGATGAACCCCCTCGAGGAGTATCCGAACCGGGAGTGGGAGGAACACTACCGCGACGTGTGGGAGCCCGACGACTCCTACATGCTCACGTGTACGCCCAACGACACCCACAACTGCTACCTCGAAGCATCCATCAAGAACGGCCAGGTTACCCGCCTCGGTCCCTCGATGAACTACGGCGAGGCGACGGACCTGGACGGCAACCAGGCGACCCAGCGCTGGGACCCCCGCGTCTGTAACAAGGGTCTGGCGATGATCGAGCGGTTCTACAGCGACCAGCGAGTCCAGGCCCCGATGGTTCGAGAAGGGTTCAGACAGTGGGTCGAGGACGGCTTCCCCCGCGAGGACGACGGCTCGATGCCCCAGGAGTATGCCAACCGCGGCGAGGACGACTGGGTCGAGATGGAGTTCGACGAGGCGTACGAACTCGCTGCGGAAGCGATCTACAATATCGCCGAAAACTACAACGGTGACGCGGGCGCACAGCGGCTCCTCGAGCAGGAGTACGACGAGCGCGTCGTCGAGGAGACCGAAGGGATCGGCACGCAAGTGCTGAAGTTCCGCGGCGGGATGCCCCTGCTCGGGATGATCCGACTGATGGGGATGTACCGCGTCGCGAATCAGATGGCGCTGGTCGACCAGCACATCCGCGATGTCGACGAGACCGAAGCCGTCGGCGGCGTCGGCCTGGACAACTACTCCTGGCACACTGACCTGCCGCCGGGACACACGATGGTTACCGGCCAGCAGACCGTCGACTTCGACCTCGTGAACGTCGAGTACGCGGACCACGTCATCCTCGCGGGGATCAACTTCCTGACGACGAAGATGGCCGACTGCCACTGGCTGACCGAGGCCAGACTCAAGGGCACGAAGGTCACCGGCGTCTTCACCGACTACAACGCGACGGCCTCGAAGTGCGACGAACTGGTCGTGCTCCGTCCGGCGACCGACTCCGCGCTGTTCCTCGGTGCGGCCAAGATCATCATCGAGGAGGAACAGTACGACGAGGACTACGTCCGTCGCTTTACCGACCTCCCAATGCTCGTCCGCATGGACGATAAGTCGCTCCTGCGTGCGAGCGACGTCGTCGAGGGCTACGAGCCCGCCGACCTCGAGAAGACGATGGTCGTCGAGGACGACGAGGACCGACCCCGGGAGGGGACGACCGAGGTCTGGGAGAACGTCCTCACTGAGGACCTTCGCGACGAGTGGGGTGACTTCGTCGTCCGCGACGAGGAGAGCGGTGAGCTCGAGCCCGTCACGCGCGACGAGATCGGTGACGACTTCGACGTCCCGGCGAGCCTCGAGGGTAGCTTCGAGGTCGAGACCGTCGACGGCGAGACCGTCGAGGTCCGTCCCGTCTTCGACTTGATCAAGCAGCACCTGATCGACACCTGGGACGCCGAATCCGTCGCGGAGGTCACCGGTAGCTCGCCGGAGGCCGTCGAGAATCTGGCCGCGGACGTCGCGGACAACCACGAGAAAACGCTCATCCTCACGGGGATGGGACCGAACCACTACACGAACCAGGACCAGAAGGACCGCGCCGTGTTCCTGCTGGCCTCGCTGACGAAGAACGTCGGCCGCCACGCCGGCAACGTCGGCAGCTACGCAGGTAACTACCGTGGCGCATACTTTAACGGCCGCGACCAGTGGATCTACGAGGATCCGTTCGATCCCGAACTCGATCCCGACTCGGACGTCGACATCCGGAATACGACGACGGCCCAGTCGGCCCACTGGTACTCCAACGGCGACCGTCCGCTAAAGATCGAGGGCGAGTACCACATGGGTGACTCGCATATGCCGACACCGACGAAGCTGCTGTGGGTGTCGGGTTCGAACTCGATCCTGGGCAACGCGAAGGGTTCCTACGATATCATCGAGAACATGCTTCGTAACGGCCGGATCGAGGCCTTTTTCACCAACGAGTGGTGGTGGACGGGGACCTGCGAGTACTCCGATATCGTCTTCCCGGCCGACTCGTGGGCCGAGCACAACATGAACGACATCACGGCCGCGGTGACGAACCCGTTCGTGATGGCGATCCCCACGACCGAGATCGACCGGATCTACGATACCCGTAACGACGCGGAGATCTACGCGGGCGTCGCCGAGAAGCTCGGCGAACTTCTCGACGACGACCGGTTCGAGGACTACTGGGCCTTTATCAATGAGGAGGACACGGCCCGGCCGTACCTCCAGCGGATCATCGACCACTCGAACACCGTCAAAGGGTACGACATCGACGACATGCTCGACGAGGCCCGCGACGGGACGCCGAAGCTCATCCAGACCCAGACGTACCCGAAGAAGGTCGGTGGCCGTCAGGCCGTCGACGGTGACCCCTGGTTCACGAAGACCGGTCGGATGGAGTTCTTCCGCGAGGAGGAGCTGTTCACCGAGGCCGGCGAGAACATCCCGCTCCACCGCGAGCCGATGGACGGGACGTTCTACGAGCCCAACGCCATCGTCTCCGGCGACGATCACCCGATCATCGATCCCGAGACCCCGGAGGACTTAGACTGGGACGAGGATCGCCGCGACGGCGACGCCCGACAGGTCCGTAACCGGATCTACACGCCGGAGGAGCTCACCGACACCGAGCACCCGCTCAAGGAGCTCGACGAGGGGTACGACTACAGCTACATGACACCGAAGTACCGCCACGGTACCCACACCTTCGCGAACTCGCTACCGAACATCGCGGTCTGGTGGGGTCCCTTCGGCGACATGGAGCGCCACGACGAGCGCAAGCCCTACTACGGCGAGGGGTACGTCGAGATGAACCCAGAGGACATGGAAGAGGAGGGCTTCAACGACGGCGACTACGTCTGGGTCGACGCCGACCCCGAGGACCGGCCGTACCGCGGCGCCGACTCCGAGGACGAGGACAACTACGCCCGCGCGAAGATGCGCGTTCGTAGCCAGCCGGCGATGCCACGGGGCGTCACCCGCAGCTGGATGAACCTGAACGGCGCCTCCCACGGTACCGTCGAGGCCCACAACGACGAGGACGGCGACGGGATGGCGGTCAACGAACAGACCGACTACGCGTCGCTGTACCGGCAGGGGAGCCACCAGAGCGCGACCCGAACCTGGTTCCGGCCGACCCTGCTGACCGACGACATGGCCCGGAAGAACTACGGTGGGCAAAACATCGACGTCGGCTTCGAGATGGACGTTCACGTCGCTAACGGCGCGCCAAAGGAGTCGTTCGTCAAGATCGAGAAGGCCGAGGACGCGGCCCACGAAGAGGACGAGGAACAGTGGATGCCCGACCGGAAGGGAATGCGACCCGCGGGCGAGGACGAATCGATGGAAGAGTACCTGAGCGGTAACTTCGTGACGACTTCCGACGACTAACACAAGGTGATTACAAATGGCTGAAGTATACAACTGGCAGATCGGACGCGAGATGGAGTACCCCTACGCAGAGTCCCGACCGGAGAAGCAGTGGGGGGCCGTCTTCGACATCAACAAATGTATCGCGTGCCAGACATGTACGCTGTCGTGCAAGACGACCTGGACCCACGGCGAGGGCCAGGAGCACATGTTCTGGAACAACGTCGAGACCAAACCCTACGGCTCCCATCCCATCGGCTGGGACAAGGAGATACTCGAGGAGCTCGGCGTCGGCGAGTGGACAGAACAGGACGGCGAGTACGTGTACGAGGGAGACACGATCTTCGAGGCCAACGACGTCGACTGGGAGGATATGGAGCCCGACGACGATCCCCAGAACATGCACGGCGAGGGGATCGAGGGCTACCTGCCCGACAGCGAGGACTGGGCCTACCCCAACCTCGGCGAGGACGAGCCGGCCGGCGAGCAGTTCCAGGCGGACACGCATATCTCGGAGGATCAGGAGACCCACCCGATGTGGTTCTTCTACCTCCCGCGGCTGTGCAACCACTGCTCGTTCGCGGGCTGTGCCGGAGGGTGTCCGGTCCAGGCGGTCTACAAGCGCGAGGAAGACGGGATCGTCCTGATCGACGAGGAGAACTGCGAGGCGTACCAGGAGTGCGTTCGGGCCTGCCCGTACGGCAAGTCCGTCTTCAACACCGAGAAGAACGTCTCCCAGAAGTGTGTCGGCTGCTACCCGAAGGTCGAGGAAGGGCTCGTCCCGCAGTGTTTCGAGAACTGTCTGGGCAAGATCCGCCAGCACGGCTGGATCAACCCGCCCGAAGAGGCCGACTCCTCGAACCCGATCGACTACCTCGTCCACGACGCCGAGGTCGCGCTGCCGCTGTACCCCCAGCTCGGCCTCGAGCCCAACGTCTACTACATTCCGCCGATCAACGTCCCGGACGATTACCTCGTCCAGATGTTCGGTCCGCGGGTCAAAGAGGCCAAGGAGACCTACCAGGCCGCCCGTCGCGGCGACGAGGAGTACCGCAAGCTCCGCGGCCTGCTCCACCTGATGGGGTCGACCGAGTGGCGCGTCGAGGAGTTCGAGGTCACCGACGAGGAAGCCATCGGCTACGACGAGGACGGCTCGACGGTTGCTCGCGTCCCGATGGAGGAACCGCAGTACGAACGCGACCTCTACGACGAGGAGAACGACGCCTACCGGCTCGACATCACGTAACCATGACCGCAATCACTCACGTTCACCGCGCACGACTGTACAAGCTCGCCTCGATGGCGTTCGACCGCCCCGACGAGCAGTTCGAGGAGGCACTGCTCTCGGGAACCTTCGAGCAGCAGCTGCTCGAGTCCGCCGAAGCGCTCGGTGGTGAGGACCTCGAGGAACACGCCACGACGGTAGCCGAGGCGGCACCGTCCGACGAGGACGGCATCGACGACCTCTACTCGGACTGGGCCACGCTGTTTGGTTTCGAGGAAGGTGGAAACATCTCTCAGTACCAGATCGAGTACAGTCCGGGAACGCTCGTCACCAGTACGGATGTGCTGGCCGACATTTCGGGCTTTTACGGCGCGTTCGGCCTCTCGATGGACGAGGGGAACCGCGATCGCGTCGACCATCTCTGCATCCAGCTCGAGTTCCTCTCGCACCTGGCTCTGCAGACGGCCTACCTCGAGAACGAGGGCGACGAGACCGGTGTCGAGGTCGTGACCGACGCCCAGGGGAGCTTCCTCGAGGACCATCTCGGACGCTGGACCGGACGGTTCCGCGAGACGCTTTCGGAGGACGCCGACATCGAGTTCTACCGAGCGCTCGCGTCAGTGGTCGACGTGCTCGTCGCCGACGACACCGACCGGTTCGACGTCGAACCGAAGGAGTTCGACGAGACGCAGCCCTCGCCCCTCGAGGGACTTAACGACGGAGAGGGTGACTTCCGCTGTGGGACCTGTGGTGCGACGCCCTCGGGATCGACCGCCGAGATGCCGATGGGTGACCGAAAGGGTCCCTACTAACTATCCGTTCAGTTCCATCCGATCTCGCGTTCTTTCGATCCGAGTCACCTTCGAGCCCGGCTCCAGCTCGACCGTTTGCCGACGGCACGCGGACCGGCTCCGAACCCGAGATGGTTCACGGATTTTCCCGTCCGTCTTCACTCCCCGTTATAAACGCCCCCGTATATTTTGGGCGTCAATTGGTACGAATCCCACCAAAAGAAGGGAGTAGAACGACGATGTCCGCGACGAACTCCACTACTGATTCCGCTTCCCCGCTATCGACCGAGACCAACGCCGACACCGGCACCGTCCTCGCGGCCCTCGAGGACGGCGATTGCCGAGCGATCCTCGAGGCGACGGCCGACGAGGCCCTGACCGCCGCCGAACTCGCGAGCCGCTGTGAGATCCCATCCTCGACAGTGTACCGCAAGCTTGAGCTGTTGACCGACGCCGGCCTGCTCGAGGAGCGAATCCGCATCCAGATGGGTGGCAAACACGCCAGCGAGTACTGCCAGTGTTTCGACGAGATCTCGATTTCCGTGTCGGATATCGACGGCGTATCAATCGACGCTTCCGGGGCGGGATCGAGTGCGCTCTCCGACTAATACGACGCTTCTTTGGCCGTCGAGCGACCGAACCGCGTTATCCCACTCGGCTCACAGAACGAGTTCCATCTCGTGTTCGCCCCGTCCGCTGGCGGTCGTCTCGAACCCGGCCGACCAGTAGAGGTTCATCGCGATCCGATTGCTCCGGGAGACGGTCAGCCAGACGTGGCCGACCCCGTTCTCCTGTCCCTGGCCGAGCAACCCGCGGATGAGCTGGGTTCCGATTCCCGCGGCCTGGTACTCCGGCCGGACGAAGATCGCCAGTTCGTACAGCTCGCCGGAGGGCACGAGCACTGCGTGGCCGACCACGTCCTCGCCGTGGCGCGCGATGGTGTTGAGCCCCTTCTCGAGTAGCCCCTCGAGCCACTCGCGGGTTCGGGAGTCGGATCGAGGTGGCAGTCCCTGCGATCGCGACGCCTCCTCGAAGTGGCCGTACATCTCGACGAGCGGGTCGGCGTCGCCGTCGTAGGCTTCGACCGTTATCGTTCGGCCCTCGTTGTCGTCGGCCGTCGTCGGCGGACGCGGGAACCGCGGCTGTTGGTCGGGCGGGAGGGTCATATGGAGTCTTCGAACCGGACGTTCCTAAGCCTGTCTCGTGTTCCTGGTAACTGGGAGCGATGGACGGTCGTCGTCCGGGATGAGAACCAGTATCGAAGGATGTGACCGGCACGCCCGGGTCAAAACCGGCGATTCGCTCGCGTCACGGTTTTGCCGCTTCGGCCCGGACGTTCGTCCGATGAATCGACGCCAGTTGCTCTCCGCGGGCCTCGCTACTGCCGGAGTCGCGACGGTCGCCGGGTGTTCCGGTACCGACGACGCCGGCACTGGGGGCTCGTTTCCCGCCCTCGACGTTCCGGCCTACGCCGACTGGATCCCCGAAGCGAGCCGCGACGACGCGGGCGCGTTTTTCGCTCACCTCGATTGGACGAGCCTCGGGGGGTTCGACGAAGACGACGGGCCCAGAACTGACGGCGAAGAAACCGAGGCGCTCGTCGAGGACGTCCCGATCCTTGGACTCCCGATGTACGGCGGTCTGATCGCCCCGTTCGCGGTGTTCGGAATCATGTTCTACCCGTTCTCCGGCGAGATCCTCCCCGACGACGAGCGGGAGATCGACGGGATCGCGACGGAGTCGATGACCTGGACCGAGGACGCGATCGTGTTCCGCGGGGAGTACGATCCCGAGCTGTTCGTCGCCCGGTACTCCGAGGGGTTTGAACAGGTCGACGAGCGCGACGGGTTTACGGTCTACGTCGCCCCCGAGGAGCTGGCCTACGCCGTCTCCGAGGACGCGGTGGTCGTCGCGATCCAGCCCGGCGACGACGACGTCTACCGTCCCGAGGACGTCGTCGACAACGCGCTCGAGCGAACGCTCTCGACGGTCGACCGGATCGTCGACACCGACGACGGCCGGTGGCTCTTCGAGACGACCGGCGACGCGGCGATGGCGTTCGGCGTCTGGGACGCCGACGACGTCGACGCCGTTCTCGATCCGGCCGAGAAGATCGACACCGGCAACGAGCCCGAGGCCGAGATCGAACTGGGCGACGATCCCGTCCTCGACGGCGCCAGGGGTTTCGTTACCAGCCTCGTCGTGTCCGCCGAGGACGGCGAGCTGCTCGAAACCGAGGCTCGGTTCTCGGGGCTCTACCCGGAGGACTCGGCCCCACCCGAGGACGTGGTCCGGGACCGGCTTCTTGCCGAAGACGTCTCTCATGAGATCGTCCTCGAGGGGGATCGAGTCCACGCGTCGGCGACGTTCGAGGAGCTGCCGTCGTAGGCTGGTCGCGCCGCACGCTGGCGAGTGGCCGTATCGCGAGTTCGCAGGCTGGCGCTCACGGGACCACTTCCGAGAACCGCGGCTGTTGCTCGACGCGTATTGTTAGGCGATAATAACGTGATCCCGACTGGATCCGAACCGCCGGGATAGTTCGCGTTCGTGGACGCCGCTCCCGTCGGTCGACGATCGGTGCGACGGGGCGGCTCAGTACCCGAGCTCTTTGCGGTGTTCCTGCAGGGAGTGTTCCTCGAGGTCGTCTCTCGAGTCGAACGTGTCCTCGCGGATCGGGCACTCGTGGTTCCCAGACATGGGCGATATTCGTGCCCGCCAGCGGGCAATACTTCGGCCCTTCGTGTGCTGCCGCTTGCGGCGTCTCGGGTTCGTAGTACGACTGGCCGCCGTGCGGTGGTGGCCTTCGCTTCGCGCTGCTCCCCAATTCGGACCGGGAGAGTGGTTTATTTCAGCTACCAAATTTAGAAATATAGTCTCGGGCGGATTCGAACCGCGAGGACTCGATCCTCTCGTCCTCTGGGTTCGAACCGACGAGGATATCTGCTGCTCACGAATTTATTCGCAGCAGGATAGTCCCGGGCGGATTCGAACCGCCGTCGTGGGCTGTCTTCCGTGACGGACTGAACCGAACACGTCCAAAGGCCCATATGATTGGCCACTACACCACGGGACTTCTCACGTCGTTCGAAGCTCCCGCGTACCTCGCGATTCCTTCGGAACCGCTTACTACTGCGGGACTTCACTCGCAGGTTAGACTCCCGTCGCACAATAGTGTTACTTTTCGTCGCGAGGTACTCGGTCGAGACTGACTAGAGGTATCCTTCGTCGACCAGTCGCTCGATACCCTCCTGCAGTCGCTCCTCGCTCGCGGCGTAGGAGATCCGGGCGTAGCCCGGCGTGCCGAACGCGCTGCCGGGAACCGTGGCGACGTGGGCGTCCTCGAGCGCGCCCTCACACCACTCCTGATCGTCCTCGTCGACGGGCAGCATCATGTAGAACGCCCCCTCGGGGACCGCGACGTCGACACCGTGGCCCTCGAGCAGGTCGACGACCAGGTCCCGACGCTCGGCGAAGGCGGCGACCATCTCGGCGACGGCCTCGTCGGTGTTCTCGAGGGCTTCGACGCCGGCGTGCTGGACGAAGTTCACCGCCGAGGACACCGAGTGGCTGTGGAGCTTGCCGGCCTGGTCGATCAGCTCCTCGGGGCCGGCGAAATAACCCAGTCGCCAGCCGGTCATCGAGTACGCTTTCGAGAAGCCGTTGACCGTGACGGTGCGGTCTTCCATCCCCTCCAGGGTCCCCAGACTCGTTGGTTCGACGCCGTAGGTGATCTCCTTGTAGATCTCGTCGCTGATGACGGTGATATCGTGCTCGACGGCGAGGTCGCGCACGCCCTCGAGCGCTTCGTCGGAGTAGACGGCGCCCGTGGGGTTCGACGGCGAGTTGACGATCAGCAGCTCGGTCTCGTCCGACACCGCGGCCTCGAGGTCCTCGAGGGCGGGCTCGAGCTGGAAGTCGGTTTCGGAGAGGTCGACTCGCGACAGCGAGCCGCCGGCCATCTTGACCATCGCCTCGTAGGAGACCCACGCGGGATCCAGGAGCACTACTTCGTCGCCTTCGGCGACCAGGGCCTGGACGATCTCGTAGAGTGCCTGCTTCGCTCCGGGCGTGACGATGATCTCGTCGGTACCGTGCTCGAGACCGTCATCGGCGAGCTTCTCGGAGATCGCTTCGCGCAGTTCGAGGATCCCCGCCGAGGTTGTGTAGCCGGTGTGGCCGGCGTCCATCGCGTCCTTGCCGGCCTCGACGACGTTCTCGGGCGTGGGGAAGTCGGGCTCGCCGACCGAGAGGTCGACGACGTCGGCGCCGTCGTTCTCGAGTTCGGTCGCGAGCGCGGAGATGGCAAGCGTTGCGGACGGTTCGACTCGGGTCAGGCGGTCGGTGAATTCCATCGTCATTGTTGGGTAGCTTCCGGCAGCTCGGCGACGAGATCCAGCGCGCCGTCGACTGCTTTCGCCGCGTTGTCGACCCGTTCGCGGGCCTCCGCGGCGGACATGCCGGGGCCGGTGACGCCGAGCGTTACGGGAGTGTCACGCTCGAGACTGACGTCGGAGAGTCGCTGTGCGGCCGCGTCGGTGATCACCTGGTCGTGGTCGGTGTCGCCGGTGATGACCGTGCCGATCACGGCGACGGCGTCGACGTCCTCGCGGCGAGCGAGTCGGTCGGCCGCGAGCGGGGCGTCGTAGACTCCCGGAACGCGAACCGTCTCGTACACCTCGGCGCCGGCGTCGTCGGCGGTCTCGCGGGCAACGGTCTCCATCTGCTCGGTGATCTCTCGGTTGAACTCCGCGACCACCAGTCCGAGCGTGGTCATACTCGAGCGGTCGGGTGGGGAGTTCAAAGAGGTACCGTTCTCGGCGGACGTCGCGGCTTCTGCGACGAGGACGCGACCTCGTTGTTGACCGCAACGGTCAGTCGGTGGCTGCCCGCTCGAGTACTCACGAACGTGCTGATCGATACCGGGACTTCGTCGCTAAATCGACAGGATTGAGAATACTTAAACGACGGCCCGTCCAACCCACGCCCGATGACGACGCTACGGACGCCGGGGCCGACCCTCGGCGTGGTCGGTGGCGGACAGCTCGGACGAATGCTCGCCGAGGCGGCCGCGCCGCTTGGCGTCGAGGTCGTCGTGCTCGATCCGACGCCGGACTGTCCGGCCGCGCCCGTCGCGCGTGACCAGATCGTCGCCGAGTTCGACGACGAAGCCGGCATTCGGGAGCTCGCCGCGCGGGCCGACGTCCTCACCTTCGAGATCGAACTGGCCGACCAGGACGTCCTCGAGCGGGTCAGCGAGGACTCGGGGACGCCCGTCCACCCCGATCCCGCGACCCTCGAGACGATCCACGACAAGCTCGTCCAGAAGCGAACCCTCGAGGACGCGGGCGTTCCCGTCCCGCCGTTTCGGGCGGTCGATGGTCCTGACGACGTCCGCGAGGCGATCGACGACTACGGCGCGCCCGTCATGCTGAAGGCCCGGACTGGCGGGTACGACGGTCGCGGAAACGTCCCCGTCGAGTCGAAAGCCGACGCGGCCGAGGCCCTCGAGTCGGTCGCCGGCCCCGCGATGGTCGAATCGTTCGTCGACTTCAAACGGGAGATCTCGGTGATCGCGGTCAAGGGCGACGACGAGACCGCTGCGTTCCCGATCGGGGAGAACGTCCACGAGGACGAGATCCTGCGGGAGACGATCGTTCCTGCGGGCTCCGAGGAGGCCGTCGAGCAACGAGCCCGCGAGGTCGCCGAGGACGTCCTCGGGGTGATGGAGGGACGGGGCGTGTACGGGATCGAACTCTTTGAAGCACCCAACGGCGACGTCCTGCTCAACGAGATCGCCCCCCGCCCGCACAACTCCGGCCACTGGACCATCGAGGGCGCACAGAGCTCGCAGTTCGAACAGCACGTCCGTGCGGTGCTTGGCTGGCCGCTGGCCGCGACCGACCTGCGCTCGCCGACGGTGTCGGTGAACCTGCTCGGCGACGTCGATAAGTCGCGAGACGCCGAGCTCCGGAACGTTGACCGCGTCCTCGAGACGCCCGCGGCGAACCTCCACTGGTACGGAAAGCGACAGGTTCGGCCGCTGCGGAAGATGGGCCACGTCACGCTCGCCGGACGCGAGGGCGAGACGACCGAGGAGTTGCTCGAGACCGCCCGGGAACTCGAGCGTGCCGTCACGTTCACGTCGGAGTAAGCAACACTGCCTACCATGAGCGACACCGTCGAGGAGCTGATCGACCGCCTGCACCGCGAAGCCGACCAGGATCGCCCGGACGCCGAGACGCCCGACGTCGGGATCGTCATGGGCAGCGACTCCGACCTCGAGGTGATGTCGACTGGTGGCCGTCGCCGCGGCGCTTACGACGCCCTCGTCGACGAACTCGGTTTCGAGGAACAGACCGACTACGAGACTCCGCCCGAGGCCCGGTTTACCTTCGAGACGTACGTCACCTCCGCCCACCGCACGCCGGAGCTGATGACCGCCTACGCCGAGACGGCCGAGGACCGCGGGCTCGAGGTGCTGATCGCGGGCGCGGGCGGCAAGTCCGCCGACCTGCCGAATATGACCGCCTCGATCGCCTACCCGCTGCCGGTGATCGGCGTTCCGGTCCAGGAGAAGTCCGTCGACAGCGTCATCGGGATGCCGACTGGCGCGCCGCTGGTCGCGGTCGACGCCGGCAAGTCGTTCAACGCCGCACTCTCGGCCGCCCAGATCCTCGCCCGTCGACACGAGCCCGTTCGAGAGCGACTCCTCGAGTATCACGAGCGCTTGCGAGACGAAGTCGGCGCGGTCTCACGCCGGCTTCACGACGAGGGAACCGCGGCGTTCTCGGAAGAGTGAGCTGACTGACGCGGGAGCGCGTGGGAAACGCCCTCTACAAGTAGAGCAGGGCGAGTACCGGGATCGTTCGAGAGAGCTTTGCTCTCTCGTGAGGACGAGGATCGGCGATTCTCGAACCACTTGCCCCGAGGTAGTTCACTGCAGTCGGTCGACGAATACCCGTTGGACGTCCCTCGGCTGTCGATCGGACCGATTCTTCGTGACGAACGGGGTAGTCGTTGTGCTGACGATCGTTTGCGGGCGTCCTCGCGCGACGAAAACGGATGCTGGTGCTCCTACGGGCCGAAACGGGAAGAATCACCCTTATATGCGTGGACTCTGAAGCCTCGAACGTTATCGAGATGAATGACTGGATCGCTATCGGCGCGCTCGCGCTCGTGGGACTGCTGATACCGCTCGGGATGATGGCGGTATCGTACCTCCTGCGGCCGAGCGTCCCCGAAACGAGCAAACGTGCCACCTACGAGAGTGGCGAGGTGCCGACCGGCGGGACGCGCATCCGATTCAATATCCAGTACTACATGGTTGCGCTTCTGTTTCTCGTCTTCGACATCGAAACCGTCCTGCTGTTTCCGTGGGCGGTCGTCTACCAGGATGCGCTCGCAGCCGAGGAGTACGGACTCGTCCACGCCCTCGGTCCGATGGTCGCGTTCGTCGTCATCCTGCTGATCGGCTTCGCCTGGGCGTGGCGAACCGGTGCCGTCCAGTGGGCGAGGACGCAGGAACAAGTCGAAGCTGGAGCTGATCGATCATGAGCAGCGACAAACCACGGCAAGACATCTACGAGAGTACCGCTCCGTCGACCGACACTCGCGAGGCACGGATGGGGGCCGGTCCCGACGACCGATTCAACTCGAAGCTTCGGGAGGCGTTCGGATCGACCCCGTTCATCCTCACGAAGTTCGACCAGTTCATGAACTGGGTTCGGGGGAACTCGATGTTCATGCTACAGTTCGGGATCGCCTGCTGTAGCATCGAGATGATGCACACGTACGCGATCAAACACGACCTCGACCGGTTCGGCGCGGGCGTTCCCCGAGCCTCGCCGCGCCAGGCCGACGTGATGATCGTCCCGGGAACGATCGTCTCGAAGTTCGGGCCCCGGATGAAGCGGGTCTACGACCAGATGCCCGAACCCAAGTTCGTCGTCGGGATGGGGTCGTGTACGATCTCCGGGGGGCCGTTCCAGGAGGGATACAACGTGGTCAAGGGAGCCGAGGAGATCATTCCCGTCGACATCCACGTTCCCGGCTGCCCGCCCCGACCGGAGGCGCTGATCTACGGCGTCGCCAAACTGCAAGAACGGATCCGCAACGGCGAGACCTCGCCCGTCGTGGTCAAACCGTACGAACTCGAACAGTTCGGCGACCTGCCGAAGGACGAACTCGTACAGAAACTCGCGGACGACATCGACGAGGACGATCTCGTCATGCGGTACAACTGGGCTGATTCACCATGAGCACGGGCGTCGAACGAGAGGCACGGGAGCTCACAGAGGACGAACTCGAGGCGTTGATCGGTGATCGTGCGCTCAGACGCGACGATCACCTCAACGCGCCCGGCTTCGTCATCCGCCCGGACGATGTGCAGGACGTCCTGTTCGATCTCCGGGACCAGGCAGGGTTCGATCACCTCTCCTGTCTGACCGCACAGCAGTACGAGGACCGATACGAGTCGATCTACCACCTCCGGAAGTACGCCGACCCGACCCAGGAGGTGTCGGTCATCGTTCCGACGAGCGTCGACGACCCGGTCAGCCAGAGCGCCGAGCCGGTCTACCGGACCGCCGACTGGCACGAGCGGGAGGCGTTCGACCTCGTGGGGATCGACTACGAGGGACATCCGGACCCGCGCCGGATCCTCCTGCCCGAAACCTGGCAGGGCCACCCCCTCTCGAAGGACTACGATCAGGAACAGCCCCAGGTCGTCACCCTCACCGAGCACGCCAACCCGATCCAGCCCGACCACCACGACGAGGAGTCGGACACGATGTTTCTCAACATCGGTCCCCACCATCCGGCGACCCACGGCGTGCTCCACGTCAAGACGGTGCTCGACGGCGAGACCGTCGTCGACATCGATCCCGACATCGGCTACCTCCACCGCTGCGAGGAGCAGATGTGCCAGCAGGGGACCTACCGCCACCAGATCATGCCCTACCCCGACCGGTGGGACTACGTCTCGGCCGGCCTGTTGAACGAGTGGGCCTACGCCCGCACGGCGGAGGATCTGGCCGACATCGAGGTCCCCGAGTACGCCCAGATCATCCGAACGATGGGCGCCGAACTCTGCCGGATCGCCTCGCATTTCCTGGCGCTCGGGACCTTCGCGCTGGACGTCTACGGCGACTTTACCGCCGTCTTCCAGTACGCGTTCCGCGACCGGGAAGTCGTCCAGGACATCCTCGAGGACCTCACCGGCCAGCGGCTGATGTTCAACTACTTCCGGCTCGGGGGGGTCGCCTGGGACCTGCCCGAGCCCCGCGAGGAGTTCTTCGAGAAGACGCGGGACTTCCTCGACGGCCTCCCCGCGAAGACAAACGAGTACCACAATCTCCTCACCGGCAACGAGATCTTCCAGATCCGGTGTAACGACACGGGCGTCCTCGAACCCGAAGTCGCCAAGTCCTACGGCTGTACGGGCCCCGTCGCTCGCGCCTCGGGAGTCGACTACGACCTCCGGCGTGACGACCCCTACGGCTACTACGAGAACCTCGAGTGGGACGTCATCACCCGCCAGGGCTGTGACAACTACGCCCGCGTTCTCTGCCGGATGGAGGAGGTCGAGGAGTCGGCAAAGATCATCGAGCAGTGTCTCGACTTACTCGAGGACTGGCCCGAGGACGACCGTGAGATTCAGGCCAACGTTCCCCGGACGCTCAAACCCGATCCCGACACGGAGATTTACCGGGCCGTCGAGGCCGCGAAGGGCGAGCTGGGCATCTACATCCGGTCGGACGGTACCGACAAGCCGGGCCGGTTCAAGATCCGCAGCCCGTGTTTCCACAACCTCTCGGCACTTGAGGAGATCAGCGAAGGGGAGTACATCCCCGACCTGATCGCCTCGCTCGGAAGCCTCGATATCGTGCTCGGTGAGGTGGATCGATGATCGAGGGGCCGTTCCTCCAGACCGGTGATACCGTGTTGCTCCCCGAGCGGCTCGGCGACCTGCTCGGCCTGGATCAGTTCGGGCTCGCCGGTGAGCTACTCGCGGCGTTTCTCGCCGCCTTCATTATCGGCAATCTGATGCTGGCGATGACCGGCGTCGCCGGCCCGTGGGCGAAACGGAAGATCACCGCCGCGTTCACGGACCGGATCGCCGTCAACCGGCTCGGGCCCGCCGGCCTGTTTATCATCGTTGCCGACGCGGTGCGACTGCTCTCGAAGGAAAACATCATTCCCGAGAACGCCGACCGCCCGGCCTACGACCTCGCGCCGATCGTGGTCGCGTCCTCGGCGCTTTTGGGCTTCGCGGTGATCCCGATGGGAAGCGGGATCCACCTCGCCGACCCCGAGGTCGGTCTGGTGTTCGTCTTTGCGGTCGCCGGCATCGCGAGTCTCGGTCTGGTGATGGCCGGCTACTCGTCGGCGAACAAGTACTCGATGCTCGGCGGATTGCGTGCGGTCGCACAGAACGTCGCCTACGAGATCCCGCTCGTCGTCACCGGGATGTCGGTCGTGATCTTCACCGGCTCCCTGCAGATGAGCGAGATCGTCGCCGTCCAGAACCAGCCGCTGGTCGATCTCGGTGTGGTCGCGATCCCGCAGTGGTTCGCGATCGTCAACCCGTTCGCGTTCGTGTTGTTCCTGGCGGCGAACTTCGCGGAAGTCGGTCGCAACCCCTTCGACACGCCGGAGGCCCCGACCGAGATCGTCGCGGGATATCAGACCGAGTACTCCTCGGTCTACTTCGTGTTGATGTATCTCGGCGAGTTCCTGCATATCTTCCTGGGCGGGGCGATCATCGCGACGATCTTCCTCGGCGGCCCCGCCGGACCCGGCCCCGAGGCGATCGGGATCGTCTGGTTCATCATCAAGATCTGGGGCGTCTTCCTGCTGACCCAGTGGATGCGGTCGGCGGTGCCCCGGGTTCGGATCGATCAGCTGATCGAAATCGGCTGGAAGGGACTGCTCGTCCTTTCGTTTGCCAATCTCATACTGACCGCGGTAATCGTGGGGATCATCCAATGATCGGACTACTCAAATCGATGGCAACGACGATGAAACACGCGTTAGACGGCTCGACGTTCACCGTCGAGTACCCCGAAACCGCGCCGGACGTCTCGCCGCGCTTTCGGGGAGTCCACAAGTTCAGCCAGGAGCGGTGTATCTGGTGTCGCCAGTGCGAGAACGTCTGTCCGAACGATACGATCCAGATCGTGATGGACGACCAGCGCAACGGCGAACAGTACAACCTCCACATCGGACAGTGTATCTACTGTCGACTCTGCGAGGAGGTCTGTCCAGTCGACGCCATCCTGCTCACCCAGAACTTCGAGTTCACGGGCGATACCAAACACGATCTGGTGTACAACAAAGAGCAGCTGAAAGCGGTACCGTGGTACAAGGATATCGATCCGCTCGAGTCACGCGAACCCGACCGGGGTGCGTGGATCGGCGAGGGTGACGGAGAGGTCGATTACCAGTAATCGGGCCGCCCGTCCCGAGAACGGGCAGACACATCCAACAATGACATACGAGCTGATCGCGTTCGCGCTGTTCGCGTTCGTCACGCTCACCAGCGCGCTCGGCGTCGTGTTGCTTGCCGATCCGTGGCACTCGGCACTGATGCTCGGCGTGACGCTGGTCAGCGTCGCGGTGTACTACGTGATGCTGGCGGCGGAGTTCGTCGCCATGATGCAGGTCCTCGTCTACGTCGGCGGAGTCCTCATCCTCATCACGTTCGCCGTGATGCTCACCCAGCGCGAGGAGCCGGACGCGGAAACCGAGTCCGACGAGGTGGTACAGACATGAGTAACAGACCCCAGCTCCGGCTGGGCGAGTCGCTGGTCCCGGGCGTTCTGGCCGTCGCGCTGTTCGGCGCGATGGCGATGATCGCGCTGAATACGGGCTTTGCCGACGAAATGGTCGGCTTTCCGGACGGCATCTCGGTAACCTCCGAGATCGGCTACGCGCTGTTTGACTTTACGGCCCTGCAGTCGACCGAGGGATCGATCGGCAACACCGAGCCGTTCCTCGCTTCGTTCCTGCTCATCGCAGTCGTTCTGGACGCCGCGCTCGACGCCGCGCTCGTCCTCGCGAAACGCGAGACGGAGGGCCAGCCCGTCGCTCCCCTCGCGAGCGTTACCGGGTCCGGTCCGGGAACGACGGGCAGCGACCAGATCGCCGCGGCGGACGGCGGCGACCTCGAGCGCGGGTCGCGCTCGGAGTCGACGGAGTCGACCGACGCCGAGGACGGAGGTGACGCCTGATGGACGTCCCTATCGAGTACTTCGTCCTGCTGTCGATGGCGCTGTTTTCCATCGGCCTCTTTGGCATTCTGACGCGTCGCAACGCACTGATGTTCCTGATGTCCGTCGAGATTATGGTCAACGCGGCGAACATCAATCTGATCGCGTTCGCACTGTATCACGGTAACCTCACGGGACAGGTGTTCGCGCTGTTTGCGATGGCGCTTGCCGCCGCGGAGGTCGCGATCGGGCTCGGGATCATCCTGGTGTTGTACCGTAACTTCCGTGACGTCGACGTCACGGTTCCGACGACGATGAGGTGGTAAGATGGAAGGGTTATTCGACTACGCACCGGCGATCGCGCTGTTCCCGCTTGCGGCGTTCGTTATCGCTCTCGCCTTCGGGCCGAAGCTGCCCAAGAAGGGGGCGATCCCGGGCATCGTCGCGACGGGTGGCTCACTGGCCCTCTCGCTTGCGATGCTCGCGGCCGTCGCGGGCGGCGAAGAAGGATACTACCACGAGACGCTGTTCACCTGGGCGGCCGGCGACGCCGCCGGCGAGATCGGCACCGACGCCATCGAGTTCACGTTCGGCATCCTGATCGATCCGCTGGCCGCGCTGATGCTCGTGATCGTCTCGCTGATCGCGTTTCTCGTTCACGTCTTCAGCCTTGAGTACATGAACGCCGAGGGCGAGACCGGACTCCCGCGGTACTACGCCGGGCTCGGCCTCTTTACGTTCAGCATGCTCGCGTTCGTCTACGCGGACAACCTGCTGATGGCGTTTATGTTCTTCGAGCTGGTGGGGCTGTGCTCGTTCCTGCTGATCGGGTTCTGGTTCCGCACCCGCTCGGCGCCCTCGGCCGCGAAGAAGGCGTTCCTGGTCACCCGCTTCGGTGACTACTTCTTCCTGATCGGGGTCGTCGCCATCGCCGCAACCTTCGGCACGCTCCAGTTCGCCGGTGACGATTCGTTCGTCGCCGCGGCCGAGACGGCAATCGACGACGGCGGCCAACTGTTCGGTTTCGACGCCGAGACTTGGGTGACGATCACCGGACTGCTCGTCCTCGGCGGGGTCATCGGGAAATCCGCCCAGTTCCCGCTTCACACCTGGCTGCCCGACGCGATGGAGGGTCCCACCACCGTCTCCGCGCTGATTCACGCGGCGACGATGGTCGCGGCCGGGGTCTACCTGGTCGCCCGGATGTTCGGCTACTACGCCCTCTCGCCGACGGCGCTTGCGATCATCGCCTTCGTCGGCGGTTTCACCGCGCTGTTTGCGGCGACGATGGGCGTCGTCAAAGACGACATCAAGCAGGTGCTGGCGTACTCGACGATCAGCCAGTACGGCTACATGATGCTCGGGCTCGGCGTCGGCGGCTACGTCGCCGGGGTCTTCCACCTGATGAACCACGCCTTCTTCAAGGCCCTGCTGTTCCTGGGGGCCGGCGCCGTCATCATCCTCATGCACCACGAACAGGACATGTGGAAGATGGGCGGCCTGAAGAACAAGGCGCCCGTCACCTACTACACGTTCCTCGCGGGCGCGCTCGCGCTCGCCGGGATCATTCCGTTCTCGGGCTTCTGGTCGAAAGACGAGATCCTCTACGACGCCCTGATCGTCGGCGTCGAACAGCCCCTGATCATGGCAGCCTACGCGATGGGACTGCTCGCCGTCTTCTTCACCGGCTTCTACACCTTCCGGATGGTGTTCCTGACGTTCCACGGCGAACCCCGCTCGGACGTCGCCGAGGACCCACACTCCGTCGGCTGGGCGGTGAAGTTCCCGCTCGCGTCGCTTGGTGTCCTCGCGCTGGTGGCCGGCGTCGCCAATCTCGCGCCGGTCGCGAAGCTCACCGGTGCGGAGATCGAGTTCCTCAACGAGTGGCTCAGCGGCGGCGTCGAGGGAACGACGTACGCTGCCTACACCGACGCGCTCGCGGCGGTCTACGACACCGGCTACATCGGCACCGAGTCGACGACGGTGCTGGTCGCGGCGGGACTGTCACTGCTGCTTGCCTTCTCGGGTGCCGGACTAGCCTGGAAGCTGTACAACGTCCCCGAACCGGTCGCCCACAAGGAGCGACTCGGGAACGTCCGCGAGACGATCGAGTCCAACTACTACCAGGACGAGTACCAGGTCTGGCTCGCCGAGGGGCTGACCCTGCCGCTGTCCCGTGCCGCGGATCGATTCGACCAGACCGTCATCGACGGGACCGTCGATGGCGTCTCGTCGGTGAGTCTGTTCGGTAGCGACCGCGTCAAGCGGATCCAGACAGGCATCGTGACCAACTACGCGGCGTTGATCGTCGCCGGGTTCATCGCCTTGCTTGTCGTCCTCGGCGTCCTCGGAGGGTGGTTCCTATGATGATCGAAGCACTTCTCGCGGTTACACTGATCGGTGCACTGGTAACCTTCGTCGCGCCGAATCGTCTCGCCGGTAAACTGGCCTTCGCGATCAGTCTGATCCCCGCCGGGCTCAGCCTGTGGATGTTCTCGGCGTTCGACGGCAGCGGGAACGCCTTGCTCGACGGCGAACTCGCCTTCGAGTCCCAGTACGAGTGGATCCAGCTGGGCGAGTACACGATCTCGTGGCTCGTCGGCCTCGACGGCATCAGTCTACCGCTTGTCGTGTTGACGACGATACTGACCTCGCTCGCGATCATGAGCTCCTGGACGCCGATCGACGACCGCGAGTCCCAGTTCTACGGGCTTGTGCTGTTCATCGAGGCGAATCTGATCGGCGTCTTCGCGGCGCTTGATTTCTTCGTCTGGTTCATCTTCTGGGAGGCCGTGCTGATCCCGATGTACCTGCTTATCGGTGTCTGGGGCGGCCCACGCCGGAAGTACGCGGCGATCAAGTTCTTCGTCTACACGAACGTCGCCTCGCTGTTGATGTTCGGTGCCTTCATCGTGCTGGTCTTCAGTCTCGGCGACGCCGTCACGAGCTTCGCGCTGCCGGAGGTCGCGACGGCGATGCTAAATGGCGGGCCCGAGGCGTTCATGGGCGTTGCAGGCTCGACGATCGCCGCGGCGGTGTTCGTGGCGATGTTCCTCGGGTTCGCCGTGAAGGTCCCTATCGTCCCCTTCCACACCTGGCTGCCCGACGCCCACGTCGAGGCACCCACGCCCGCCTCCGTGCTGCTGGCGGGTGTGTTGCTGAAGATGGGGACCTACGCTTTGCTGCGGTTCAACTTCACGATGTTCCCCGATCAGGTCGAAGCCTACGCGGTGCCGATCGCGGCGATCGCGGTTATCAGCGTCATCTACGGTGCGATGCTGGCGCTGGCCCAGACCGACCTCAAGCGAATCGTCGCCTACTCCTCGGTGTCGTCGATGGGCTACGTCATCCTCGGGCTGATCGCCTACACCCAGTTCGGGGTCGGTGGCGCCACCTTCCAGATGGTCAGCCACGGGCTGATCTCCGGCCTGATGTTCATGGCCGTCGGCGTCATCTACAACGCGACTCACACCCGGATGGTCACCGACATGTCCGGGATGGCAGACCGGATGCCCGTCGCCGTCGGCATCCTCGTCGCCGGTGCCTTCGGCTACATGGGGCTGCCGCTGATGAGTGGCTTCTTCGGCGAGTACGCGATCTTCTTCGGCGCCTTCGGCTCCGGGCTGCTCCCGTACTCGCAGGTGTTTACCCCGCTGGCGATGTTCGGTATCGTCATCGTCGCCGGCTACCTGCTGTTTGCCCTCCAGCGGACCGTCTTCGGACCGTACCACCTGGAAACCGACTACGATGTGGGCCGCGCGCCGCTGCACGACGTCGCACCGATGTTCGTGCTGCTTGGCATCATCATCGCCCTCGGCGTCGCGCCCGAACTGATCTTCGAGATGATTACCGACGCAGTCGATCCGATCCTGGAGAACGGAGGTGAGCTGTGATGGCGGTGTTCGAACTTCCCGACTGGGCCGCCCTCGCTCCGGCGTTGATCCTCGTGGCGACGGCGCTCGCGCTGTTCGTCATCGACAGCATCAACCCGCACACGAGAAACCGCTCGCTGCTGGCAGGGACGACCGCCGTCGGCTCGCTCGCGGCACTCGCCGTCGCGGTCTGGTTTATGCTCGCCGGCGTCGGCACTCCGACAGCCGAGGGTGGCCGCGGCGTCGTCGAGCTGTTCGGCGGCCAGTTCGTCGTCGACCAGATGGCGCTGTTCTTCATGACCGTCGTCTCGGTCGTCACCGCACTCGTCGCCGTGGCGAGCTACGACTACATGGCCGACCACGCCTACCAGGCCGAGTACTACTCGCTGATGATGCTCGCGGCGACCGGGATGGCCACGATGGCCGCCGCGAACAGCCTCGTGACCATCTTCATCGCTCTCGAGCTGGCGAGTCTCCCTTCCTACGCCCTCGTGGCGATCCTCAAGAACAACCGCGGGAGCGTCGAGGCCGGCCTGAAGTACTTCCTGATCGGCGCGCTCTCGTCGGCGATTATGGTTTACGGGATCTCGCTTGTCTACGGTGCGACCGGGCACCTCCAGCTCGAGGCGATCGCTGCCAACCTCGAGGGTGCCGGCGAGTACGGCGGCCTGCTTGGACTGGGGATCTTGATGCTGATCGGCGGTTTCGCGTTCAAGACCGCCAGCGTCCCCTTCCACTTCTGGGCGCCTGAAGCCTACGAGGGTGGGCCCGCACCGGTGGCCGCGTTCCTCTCCTCGGCCTCCAAGGCGGCAGGCTTCGTGATCGCGTTCCGCGTGTTCACGACCGCGTTCCCGATCGAGCCGACGACTGCCGTCATCGGCGTCGACTGGACGGTCGCCTTCATCATCCTCGCGATCGTCACGATGACACTCGGGAACTTCGCCGCAGCGACCCAGGACAACGTCAAGCGGATGCTCGCGTACTCTTCGGTCGGCCACGCCGGCTACGCCCTGATCGGGCTCGCCGGTCTCTCGGCCGACGGGGGCGAGATCGTGATGGGCGCGGCGATGATGCACCTGCTGGTCTACGGCTTCATGAACACCGGTGCCTTCCTGTTCGTCGCGCTCGCGGAGTACTGGGGCGTCGGCCGCACGTTCGAGGACTACAACGGACTCTCGAACCAGGCGCCGGTCGCCTGCTTCGCGCTCGGTATCTTCATGTTCAGCCTCGCCGGCATCCCGCCGCTGGGCGGGTTCTGGAGCAAGTACTTCCTCTTTACCGGCGCGATCGAGGCCGCGGCGGCAAACAGCGCCATGTTGGTCGTCGCGGCTGCGCTCGTGGTAAACAGTGCACTCTCGCTGTACTACTACGCGCGACTTGTGAAGGCCGTCTGGATCGAGGACCCGGTCGTCGACCGGGACACCCTCACACAGCCGACGGGGCTGTACGCCGCGATCGTCGTCGCTGCCGTGCTGACCGTCGTTGCGCTGCCGGTGTTTGGCCCGATCGCCGACGCGGCACAGCAGGCCGCGACCGTCGCGATCAGCTAACCGCCGGGTCCGGTTCGTCCTCTCCAAGCCGGTAGCTTTTACCCGACGGGGTTGCAAGCCGCACCGTATGGTTTTCCGGCTCGTACTCGGGTGCGGAACCGTCGGTCGCCAGACGATCACACAGCTCCCCGAGTGCGACGGCCGGCTGCTGGTCGTTACCGAGGACGACCAGACCGTCGAGACGCTCCGCGACGAGAGCGTTCCCGCCCGTGAGGGGGATCCGACGGCGCCCGAACTACTTGCAAGCGTCGACCGACCGGAGCTCGTTTTCGTCGCTGGCGACCGCACCGACCGCAACCGACTCGCCCTCGAGCGGGCCCGGGAGCGGTTTCCGTCCGCGACGATCGTCGCCTACCTCGGGGGGAAGCCGACGCCCGAGGACCGCGCGGCGTTCGACGAGCTCGCCGACCGTGTGATCGACCCCGAGCGGGCGCTTGGCGACGCCGTCCTCGAGGCGACGACGAGTGCACCCGCCGACGCCGCGATCCGGCTGCGGCAACACCTCCAGGGGATCGACGGCCGCCTTGCGGTCGTGATGCACGACAATCCCGACCCCGACGCGATCGCGAGCGCGGTCGCGCTGGCCGGAATCGCCGAGTCGGTCGGCGTCCGGGCCGACCCCTGTTACTTCGGCCAGATCTCCCACCAGGAAAACAGAGCGATGGTCAACGTCCTCGGGTTGGACCTGCGCAATCTCGAGCCCGGGGAATCCCTCGAGGAGTACGACGCCTTCGCGCTGGTCGATCACTCCAGACCGGGCGTCAACGATCAGCTTCCCGAGGACCTCCACATCGACGTCGTCATCGACCATCACCCGCCCCGCGGTCCGGTACCAAGCGACTACGTCGATCTGCGGGAACACGCCGGTGCAACGAGCACGGTGTTGACCGAGTATCTCGACCAGTTCGGCTCGGCGTTCGATCGGGCGACTGCGACGGCACTGCTGTACGGTATTCGAGTCGACACCGACGAGTTCACCCGGGAAGTGTCCTCGGCGGACTTCGAGGCCGCGGCGACGCTGTGGCCCCACGTCGATACCGACGTCCTTCGTCGGATCGAACAGCCCTCCCTCGAGGGCGAAACGCTGGATACGATCGCTCGCGCGATCAAGAGCCGGGAACAGCGCGGCTCGGTCGCGGCAGCCAGCGCCGGACGGATCGGCGACCGCGACGCGCTCCCGCAGGCGGCAGACCGGCTGCTCACGATGGAGGGTGTCGACACGTCGCTGGTGTTCGGGTTCATCGACGAGATGGTGTTCGTCTCCGCACGTTCTCGAGCGAGCGACGTCGATCTCGGCGAAGCGCTCCGGGACGCCTTCGACCGGATCGGGAGCGCGGGCGGCCACGCCGACATGGCTGGGGCCCAGCTCGAGATCGGCATCCTCGGCGCCGCAGACGACGACCAGGTCGACTCGATCGTCAGCGTCGTCGAGGAAGTCATCACCGATCGGTTCTTCGAGGCGATCGAGACCCAGCCCGGGACGCCCGTCGGCTCCTACACCCAGACCAGCGAGGTGCTGTTCGAACTCGAGGACGGGGAGTGACCGCGACGGCAGTGCTTTTGGACCGGGGTCGCGTTGGTCCAGTATGGACGTTGCGTCGGATCGGACCAAGCCCCAGGTCGAAGACTACATGACCCGCGACGTGGCGACGGTCTCGCCGGAGACGACCGTCGGCGAGGTCGCCAACCGGATCGCCGAGACCGACAACCACAGCGGGTTCCCCGTCTGCGAGCGCCGGCGCGTGGAGGGGTTCGTCAGCGCGCGTGATCTGTTGTTGGCCGACGACGGCGACCCCATCTTCAAAGTGATGACGACGGATCTGCTCGTCGCCCACCCCGAGATGAAAGTGACCGACGCCGCGCGGGTGATTCTTCGCTCGGGAATCCAGAAGCTGCCCGTCGTCGACGACGCGGGCAACCTCGTAGGGATTATCTCGAACGCCGACGTGATCCGCAGTCAGATCGAGCGTGCGACGCCCAAGAAGGTCGGGAAGCTCGTCAACACCCTGGAGCAGATCCACGACGTCGAACTGCGCCAGGAGCGACGGACGGTCCCCCTCGCCGACCTCACGCCGACCCAGGGACGAGTCTACGCCGACGAGCTCGAGGGGCGACGGTACGAACTCGAGCACGGCCTGGCCGAACCTCTCGTCGTCATCGACAACGCCGGGACCTTGCTGCTTGCCGACGGCCACCACCGCGTGCTGGCGGCCGACCGCCTCGAGATCGACGAGATGGACGCCTACGTCATCGTCATCGATCAGCCGATCGACCTCGGGATGGCCCGCACGGCGAAAAAGGAGGGGCTCGAACGGATCGACGACATCGAGGTCGTCGACTACGCGCGCCACCCGCTGGTTCAGACGACCGAACGGCTCCAGTCGGAGAAGTAGGGCGAACCGTTCGCTCCGTTGATCACTGGTCAGGGTTTTCCCGCTCGGCCGAGTACGCGATCCGATGACCGATGACAGTTCAACGCGCGTACTCATCGCGGGCGCGAGCGGCGACACTGGGACGGAACTGCTCGCCGTGCTCCGTCCGACGGATCTCACCGTCCGCGCAACGACTCGCTCGCACGCCAGCGTCGATTATCTCGAACGGCTCGGCGCCGACGACGTCCTCGTCGCCGATTTCTTCGAACCAGGCGACGCGGTCGCAGCGGTCGAGGACTGTGATCTCGTCTACTGTGCGCTCGGGACGCCCCCCAGCTACCGTCACACCATCGGCGGCAAGCTGGTCGATCGAACCGGGGTCAGCAACCTCCTGACGGCCGCCGTGGGCGAGGACGTCTCCCACTTCGTCCACCAGAGCGCGATCGGCGTCGGGAGCTCGAAGGCGGGACTCTCCGTGCCGGCCAGGCTGGCCCTCCGGGGCTCGCTGAAGGCAAAGGCCGACGCCGAGACCGCGATCCGTCGGTCGGGGATCGACTACACGATCCTCAGACCGGGACGGCTCACGAACGAGCCGCCGAACGGCGATATCGTCGTCGGCGAGGGTGGGGATTCGGTCGCCGGTTCGATCCGCCGGACCGACGTTGCCCGCGTTATGGCCGCAGCGCCGTTCACGCCGGCAGCACGAAATCGGACGCTCGAGGTCGTCAACCGTGACGGGCTCTCCGGCTCGCCGAAACGGGTCGTCGACGTCGACTGGGCGTTCGACCGGGTCAAGGCCGACCGGGATCGGATGCGCCTGTAGAGGACACCCGGAATCCTTAATGGATCGTCCGGCAAAAATTACGATCATGTACGACGATGAGGATCTGGAGTCGATCCAGGAGGCCAGCGAGGAGTGGACCGAAGAGACGCTCGAGCCGACGCTGGAGGCCCACGGCGAGCGCCAGGATCGGTTCGCGACGGTGTCGAACCTCGAGGTCGATCGGCTCTACACGCCCGAGGACGTCGCCGACCTCGACTATCTCGAGGATCTCGGATTCCCCGGCGAGGAGCCCTACACTCGGGGCCCGTATCCGACGATGTACCGCGGACGGACGTGGACGATGCGCCAGTTCGCCGGCTTCGGCACCGCCGAGGAGACCAACGAACGGTTCCACTACCTGATCGACGAGGGTCAGACCGGGCTGTCGGTCGCGTTCGACATGCCGACGCTGATGGGGCTGGACTCCGACGACCCGATGAGCGAGGGCGAGATCGGGAAGGAGGGCGTCGCGGTCGACACGCTGCGGGACATGGAGATTCTGTTCGACGGGATCGACTTAGAGGAGATCTCGACCTCGTTTACGATCAACCCCTCCGCGCCGGTGATCTACGCGATGTACGTCGCACTGGCCGACCAGCAGGGCGTCCCCCGCGAGGAGATCCGCGGCACCCTCCAGAACGACATGTTCAAGGAGTTCATCGCCCAGAAGGAGTGGGTGATCCCGCCGGAACCCTCGCTGGAGCTGGTAACGGACACGATCGAGTTTTCAACCGAGCAGACCCCGAAGTTCCACCCCGTCTCGATCTCGGGCTATCACATCCGCGAGGCCGGCTCGACCGCGGTCCAGGAGCTTGCCTTCACGCTGGCGGACGGCTTCGGCTACGTCGAGGACGCGATCGATCGCGGGCTCGACGTCGACGACTTTGCCCCTCGCCTCTCCTTTTTCTTCAACTGCCACAACTCCTTCTTCGAGGAGATCGCGAAGTACCGGGCGGCTCGCCGGATCTACGCCCGGGTGATGGACGACTGGTACGACGCCGAGCGTGCGGAGTCGAAGCGACTGAAGTTCCACACCCAGACCGCGGGCCAGTCCCTGACCGCCCAGCAGCCGCTGAACAACGTCGCCCGCGTGACGATCCAGGCACTAGCGGGCGTCCTCGGGGGGACCCAGTCGCTGCACACCAACAGCTTCGACGAGGCGCTCGCTCTGCCCGGCGAGAAGGCGGTACGGGTGGCGCTTCGCACCCAGCAGATCATCGCCGAGGAGTCCGGCGCCGCCGACATCGTCGACCCGCTGGGCGGGAGCTTCGCCGTCGAGGCGCTGACCGACGAGACCGAACGGCGCGCGATGGAGTACATCGAGGAGATCCGCGAGATGGGCGACGGCTCGGTCCGTGACGGCATCCTCACCGGAATCAACGAGGGCTACTTCCTCCGGGAGATCCAGGAGGCCTCCTACGAGTACCAGGAGCGGGTCGAACGCGGTGAGGAGGTCGTCGTCGGGGTCAACGAGTACACCATCGAGGAAGACACCAGCCCCGATATCCTCCAGGTCGACGAGGACACCGCCGACCGCCAGCTGAGCCGGCTCGCGGACGTCAAGGCGGACCGCGACGACGACGCCGTCGAGGACGCCCTCGACGAGCTCCAGGGGGCGATCGATCGCGGCGAGAACACGATGCCGTACATCGTCGACGCCGTGAAGGCCTACGCGACGATGGGCGAGATCATGGACGTCTTCGAGGCCGAGCACGGCGCCTACAGCGAGCAGATCGGGCTGGCCTGAGCGCCGTCCGGCCGCCCGACGATTCCCCGCGTTCTTAGTGGTGCGCCAAGAGATGGCTACCGAATGGTCTCGACGCGTGTCGTCGTCCTCGTCTCGCTGGTCGCGAGTACTGCGATCGCGATCGCGAAGTTCGTCGCCTATCTGCTGACGGGCAACGTGAGCATGCTGAGCCAGACCTACTACTCGCTCGCCGATGTCGCCAACCAGGGGCTGTTGTTGCTTGGCTTCCGGCTCAGCGAGGAAGGCGCGAGCCGCAAACACCCGTTCGGCCGCGGGAAAGAGCAGTACTTCTTCGCGTTCGTCGTCACCGTGCTCCTGTTCGGGATCGCCGGCTTCGCCTCGGTCCGGGAGGGGTACGCCGCGCTCGAAGCCGGCGGCGGAGCCGCCGACGTCAACGTGACGATCAACTACGTCGTCCTCGGCGTGGCGCTGCTCTTCGAGTCCTACGCGCTGTACACCTCCTACGGCGGGATGCAAACCGAGCGCGAGGCGAAGGGGTTCGGCTCCATGTTCGAGACGTTCCGTCGTTCCAAGGACCCCTCGTTGCTGACCGCGGCCACGGAGAACTTCGTCGCGGTCGTCGGCGTAGGTGTCGCGATCCTCGGGATCTACCTCACCGACCGCACCGGCGCGGTCGTCTACGACGCGGCGGCGAGTATCGTCATCGGACTCCTGTTGATGGGGCTGGCGCTGGCGCTGGCCTGGGAGAGTCGCAGTCTCATCGTCGGCGAGGGCGTGACCCGTCGCGAGCGGATCGCCATCGTCGACGCGATCCGCGCGGTCGAGGACGTCGAGGAGCTGCTCGATCTGCGGACGATGCATCTGGGTCCGGAGTCGGTACTCGTGGCGTGTGACGTCCGGTTCCGGCCGGATCTCGAGACGACTGAGCTCGAGCGAACGGTCGACGCCGTCGAGGACGCGATCCGGGAGCAGGTCCCCGAGGCCGACCGGATCTACGTCGAGGCCGAGTCGGTCTGATCAGCTGTCCTCGAGGCGCGAGATCGACGCGAACACGAACGCCAGCGTCACCAGAAAGACGCCGACGGCCACGCCGGCGTACAGCGCCCCCGTCGTCGGCGAGACGACGAACGTGATCCCGAGGACGGTGACGTCCTCGAGGGCGGTCCCCACCGACAGCGCGTATCCGAGCGCCGCGCCGACGGCGGCCGACGCGGCGACGGTGGCAGCGAGGAGCCCGAGCAGCGAGGTCGGGATCCACCGAGAACGGCGAGTTCGGCGATCCGATTCGGTAGTCACGCTCGAGGGTTGGACGGGGCGGTATACAGGAATACTGGTTCCGATCGGCGTCGGCGAAACGGCGGCGTCGCCCGCTCAAACGTCGCGATCGATGACGAACTCCGTGAACTCGCGGAGCTGGCGTTCGATCTCGGGATCGAACCCGAGGCCGTCGATCTCTCCGCGGGCCTGGGCGGCCAGCTCGAGGGCGTGGTCGCGGGCGTACTCGATGCTACCGGCCTCCTCTAAGATCGACAGCGCCTCGCCGATCTCCTCGTCGGTGTTCTCGTCGGCCTCCAGAATGGCCTCGAGCCGACGAGCCGTCTCGGGGTCGCTCTCTTCGATGGCGTGGATCACGAGCAGGGTCTTCTTTCCCTCGCGGACGTCGTTACCGAACTCCTTGCCGAACTCGCCGGCCCGGCCAAGCGAGTTCTCGACGTCCAGGATGTCGTCGCCGATCTGGAAGGCGACGGCGGTCAGCTCGGCGTAGCTGGCGACTGCCTCCTCGACGTCGGCGGGCTGATCGGTGAGAATCGCCGCCAGCCGGGCGACGATCCGCCCCAGACAGCCCGTCTTGCAGGCACACATCTCGAGGTACTGCTCCGGCGTGACCCGCACCTCGCTCTCGTTGTGCCAGCAGATGTCCATCCCCTGGCCGAGGTGGGTCCGATTGAGCTCGTCCATCAACATATCGTACGCGGCCAGCCGCCGATCGGCCGGCAGGTCGGTCTGTTCTCGGGTCAGGATCTTCAGGGGCAGGAAGTACATCGCGTTGCCCGCGTTGAGCGCGACGTCCTCGTCGAAAACGTGGTGTAAGGCGGGCTCCCCCCGACGCATCGCGGCCTCGTCCTCGACGTCGTCGACGATGATCGTCCCGTTGTGCAGGATCTCCGGAATGCAGGCGTAGTGCAGGTACTCCTCGGGATCCTCTCCGAACGCGTCAATAAAGACCAGAAACAGCACGGCTCGCCACCGTTTTCCGCCCCGATCGAGCAGCTCCCAGAGCGGGTCCGACAGCGCCCGCTGGATCCCCTCGGGATCGTACTCGTAGGTTGGCTCACCGAAGAAGTCCTCGAGGTACTCCCCCTCGACCTCGCGCGGTACGAGATCGGCGATCGCCTCGTCGATGGCCGGCCGCCACTCGCCAAGCGTCTCCCGCATACCACCTCCGAGAGGGAGCGGAGTGAAAAAGATTCAGTTCTTCGTGTCTGCCACCGTTCGTGGAGGGTCGCGCTCGACGGACTACCGCACCGTGACGAACTGTCAGCCAGTACACCCGTCGCCGCCGAAGCCGATACCGTTACACGGCGGCGGGGAGACGATGTGGGCATGAGTACGTGGATCGGCGACCTGTTTACCAGTGACGTCGGATGGACCCACCTCGAGGACCTGGTCGACATCGGGAACCGGATGGCCGGCAGCCCGGGCGAGCGCGAGGCCGCCGAGCTGACCCGCGACGTCCTCGCGGACATCGGCGCCCGGAACGCCCGCCTCGAGACGTTCGAGATCCAGGGATGGACTCGCGGCGAGAGCTCGATCGCCGCAGGCGAGACGAGCCAGGACTGCATCGCGTTGCCGCGCAGCCCCGCCGACGCCGTCGAGGCACCGCTGGTCGATCTCGGCTACGGCCTCCCCGAGGACTTCGAGGACGCCGACCTCGAGGGGACGATCGTCATGGTCCGCAGCGACATTCCCAGCTACGCGGATCGGTACGTCCACCGCCGAGAGAAGTACTACCACGCCGTCGAGAACGGCGCCGTCGGCTTCGTCTACCGTAACCATGTCGAGGGCTGTCTGCCGCCGACGGGCAGTGTCGGGACGAAGGCGGACCCGATCGGCGAGATTCCGGCCGTCGGGGTCTCGAGCGAGGTCGGAGCACGGCTGGCTCGTCGGTTCGAGGACGAGCCGATCGAGGTCACGGTCGACGCCGACGTCCACGACGCCGAGAGCCAGAACGTCCACGCCGAGCTCGGGCCCGACACCGACGAGCGCGTCCTTGTGACGAGCCACCTCGACGCCCACGATATCGCCGAGGGAGCCCTGGACAACGGCGCTGGGACCGCGATGGTCGTCGAACTGGCGAACGCGCTGGCCGAGCGCGAGGACGAGCTCGAGACCCGCGTCGAGTTCGTCGCCTACGGCGCCGAGGAGGTCGGGCTGGTCGGCTCGAGCTACCACGCCGACGAGGTCGACCACGACGCGATCGCGGCGATCGTCAACAACGACGGCGTCGTCCGGGATCGCACCCTCGAGTTCACGACCCACGGCTTCGACGAACTCGCAGACGCCGTCGAGGCGGTCGCCGATCGGTACGAGCACCCGGTCGACATCGTTCCCCGACTCGGGCCACACAGTGACCACTGGCCGTTCGTCCAGTGGGGCGTTCCGGGCTACCACGTCATGTCCACGTCCGGCGACGTGGGTCGCGGCTGGGGCCACACCTTCGCGGACACCCTCGACAAACTCGAGCAACGCGACCTGCGCGAGCAGGCGATCCTCCTGACCGACCTCGTCGTGGAGATGGCGAGCGAGGACTGCACCGTCGAACACCGCTCGCCCGACGAGATCGTCGCCGACCTCGAGGCCCAGGATCTCGCCGAGGGGATGAAAGTCACCGGCGACTGGCCCTACGACGGGTAGCGAGCGCTCGCAACCGTACCCTTTTGATCGGGCCGCGTCAACGTCGAGGTATGGACGACGCGTGGGAACCGCCGGACGAGAAGCCCGTCGTCGGCGTCGTCGGGCACGAGGACGCCGACCGCGGGCCGTCCGTCGCCGAGACGCTCGCAGACGTCCTCGGAACGGAGGGGCGGCTCCGCGAGGGCTCGGCTGCGACGCGTTCCGACGGCGACCGCTCGCTGGTGGTCGCCGTCGGCGAGGCCGCGGTCTCGACGGCCGTTCGCGGGGGCGTCGACGCGCCCGTCCTTCCGGTCGGCGAGGTCCCCGGCCTCGAGACGGTCGCACTCGACGATGTCGGGGTGGCTCTCGAGGCGGCGCTTTCGGGTGACGCGCGGCTGTGCCCGCAGCCAATCCTTGAGGCTCGGCTGAACGGCCAGCGCTACCGCGGACTGTTCGACGTCTCCATGGTGACCGCGGAGCCGGCCAGGATCTCGGAGTACAGCGTTCGGACCGACGGCGAGCTCGTCGACTCGGTCCGCGCGGACGGCGTCGTCGTGGCGACGCCGGCGGGCACCCACGGCTACGCGGGAGCCGTCGACGCGCCCGCGCTCTCGCCCGCGCTCGAGGCGGTCGCCGTCGCGCCGATCGCCCCGTTCGCGACGCGCGCCCGGCAGTGGGTGGTTCCGAACGAGGGGATCGAACTCCGGGTCGAACGCGACGAGTGCTCGATCACGCTCGTCGTCGACGACCGAGCTGTCGGTTCCGTTCCAATCGGTTCGTCCGTCGGGATCGGCGTCGACGGGCGACTGCGGATGCTGGTCGTTCCCTCCGGGTGCCGATAACGAGTCTGATTCACCTCGAGCGATGGTGTTCGTGGCGTTCCGTCTCGGGCGACGCAGTCGTCACTATCCGATCGACGAGCGTCGAGCGTCGAAAACGACGGGCGGCAACGTGAGGACTGCGGGAACGGTTAGCTCTCGAAGGGCTCTTCGTCGCGGTGGTTGTCCGGGTTGACGTGTTCGCGGGCGTCGTCCTCGCGGTCGTCCGATTTGTGTTCGATATCCTGGCGCCGCTGTTCCTCGTCCTGTCGCTCGCGGGCTTCCTGCTCTTCCTCGGTCAGCCCCTCCTCGTCCTCGTCTTCGGCGTCGGTGTCCTCGTGGGTCAGCTCGACGTCCCGCCCGTGCTCGTCCTTGCCGCTCTCGTTGTTGTCGGACATAGTGATCTCATCTCCGGCTTGACACGGATCGAGAAAAGACGTTGGGCTTGCAACGGACGGCGACGATCGGTCGGCTCCGGCGATGCGGCTACCAGGGCTCGCCGGACGCGAGGTCGATATCGCTGTCTCCTTTCTCCGAGGGACAGATATCCGCCAGCACGCAGTCGCTACAGTCGGGGTTGCGGGCCGTACAGACCGCCCGGCCGTGGTCGATACAGAGGTGGGTGAACTGTTGCCAGTACCCCTCGGGGACGATCTCCATTAGCTCCTGCTCGATCGCCTCCGGGCGTTCCTCTTCCGTGAGCCCGAGTCGCCGGGAGAGCCGCTGGACGTGCGTGTCGACGACGATCCCCTCGACGACGTCGTGACCGTGCTGGAGCACGACGTTGGCGGTTTTCCGCCCGACGCCCGAGAGTTCAGTCAGCTCGTCCATCGTGTCCGGCACCTCGCCGTCGTGTTCCTCGAGGATCGTCTCACAGGAGCTCTTGATGTAGCCGGCCTTGCTGTTGTAGTAGGTGATCGAGTTCAGATCCTCGGCGAGCTCCTCCTCGTCGACGGCGGCGTACTCCTCGGGCCCGTCGTACTTCTCGAAGAGATGTTCGGTCTCGGCGTTGACCCGCTCGTCGGTACACTGCGCCGAGAGGATCACCGCGATCAACAGCTCGAGCCGATCGGAGTACCGCAGCGAGATCGTCGAGTCGGGGTACTCGTCCTCGAGTCGGTCGACGACCTCGGTGGCCTGGCGGTCGGGGGTCTCGAGAGGGGTTCCCATTACGCTGGGCTTTCGACGGAGTCCATTTCAGGGGTTCGGTTCGGGGCGCAGACGGCACACACCCGGATGTCGTGGGTTTTAAGCTCGCTTCAGCCGGCTATCCGGTATGAAAGCGACCGCGATCGCCCACCCCATCCAGGGACTCGTCAAGTACCACGGGATGCGCGACGACGAAAAGCGCCTGCCGTACCACGACAGTATCAGCCTCTGTACGGCGCCGAGCCACACGAAAACGACCGCCGAGTTCTCCAGCGAGTACGACGCCGACACCTTCGTCGTCGACGGCGAGACCCTCGAGGGTCGGGCCGCAGAGCGGGTCGACAGCGTCCTCGCGAAGGTCCGCGAGCGGGCCAACGCCGACCGCGCCGACGAGCCGGTGCGCCTCGAGAGCGAGAACAGCTTCCCGACGAACGTCGGGCTGGGCTCTTCGTCCTCGGGCTTTGCGGCCGCGGCGATGGCACTCTCCGAGGCTGCGGGTCTCGAGGCCGATCTGGAGACGGTGTCGACGATCGCCCGCGTGGGCTCGGCCTCGGCCGCCCGTGCGGTGACCGGATCGTTCTCCCAGCTTCACACCGGACTCAACGACGAGGACTGTCGCTCCAGGGAGATCCCCAGCGACCTCGACGAGGACCTGCGGATCGTCGTCGGACTCGTGCCCTACCACAAGGAGACCGAGGACGCCCACGACGAGGCCGCGGACAGTCACATGTTCCAGGCGCGAAACGCCCACATCCACGGCCAGATCGCCGAGATGCGCGACGCGCTCCGCAGTAACGACTTCGAGCGGACGTTCGAACTCGCCGAGCACGACTCGCTCTCGCTGGCTGCGACGACCATGACCGGGCCGTCGGCGTGGGTCTACTGGCAGCCGGCGACACTCGAGATCTTCAACACGGTCCGCGAGCTGCGCGAGGAGGAGGAGATTCCGGTCTACTTCTCGACGGACACCGGCGCCAGCGTCTACGTCAACACCACCGAAGAGCACGTCGACCGGGTCGAAGCGGCTGTAAGCGACTGCGGCGTCGAGACGATGGTCTGGGAGGTCGGCGGTCCGGCACGGCTCGTCGACGACCATCTGTTCTGATCGGCCGTTCGCTCCCGCCGATCCGTGGCTACCGCTGGCGAGGACGGCGTCGGAAAGAAGCGGGGAGGCTACGCCGATCGCACTCGTCGGGTCACCAACGAGGCCGCGCGACGCTCATCGCTCGCAGCGCCGCGATGACGAGGATCAACGCCAGCACCGCCACCGCGAGCCACTGTCCGGTCTGGGTCGCAAGCGCCTCGCCGACCATGCCGAGGAGGTCGGCGCCGACCGCTTGCCCGACCGCGAACAGGACGACTGCGAGGCCGACGAGGATGACGGCCGTCTGGACGACGGTCGACGCCATCCACGCCCCGGGAGCGAACCGGGAGCCGCGCGGCTCTTCCTCCGGCGGACGACTCTCCTTCGGCTCGGAGCGTGACGTGCCGCGTTCGGTCTGGTCGGACATAGCGATTACCCCGGGGACGGCTACCGCCAGCTCACGGATTATTATGGCTCAGGTAAGCCCGGTCGCCGGGCTGGACGGTCGCGGGCTATCCGATACCTAACGAAAGATTGTCCGTCTTGCGACTGTACCGATCTCGATCACAGCGAACGGCGTCGTCCTACTCGCGGCGGTGCCGTCGGCGAAAACGACCGTTCGACTGACAAAACGGAACGGGTCAGCTCGCTGCGGGCGTCCGCGCCGCCTACGTCCAGCGGTCCAACCCCGTCTGCGTGGCGTGTTCCTCGATGCGCTCGAAGCTGCGCTCGACCTCGTCGGCCGCGACGCCCCACTCGTCGGTGACGTACGCACGGGCGTCCTCGAGGTCCGGTTCGAGGCTCGTCTCGAAGCTGTAGTCGTCGGTGACGTCGGGGTCCCGAAACAGCTGGCGGACCCGGTCGCCGTACTCGACGGTGTCGCCGCGGGCCTCCAGGACGCTCCAGAGGTCGCCGTGTTCGGTGATTTCGCTGATCGCCGTCTTCGGCCCGATCCCCGAGACGCCCTCGTTGAAGTCCGTCCCGATGAGGATCGCGGCGTCGATCAGCTGCTCGAGGGTCAGCTCGTGGCGCTCGAGGGTCGCCTCGAGGTCCATCAGCTCCGGATCGCCCTTGCTGGTCAGCTGTCGCAGCGTCAGCGGCGCACCGAAGAGCAAGGCGTCGTAATCCTCCGAGCCGACGTAGTCGGCGTCGCCGCGCTTGACGATGTGGGCGGCCTGTGCCTCTCCCTCCGCGGGCGCCTCGACGACCGGAACGTCGAGTAGTTCGAGCAGTTCGCGGCTGGTCTCCTGGATCGTCGGCGTCAGCCGCTGGGTCCGGGACTCCAGCTGAGCGATGGCGACCTCGTCGCCCTCCTCGCGGGCGGTCTCGAGCTGCTCCTCGTAGCTCCGGCGCTGCTCGCGGCGGGACTCGATCTCGTCCGCTTTCAGCTGGGAGGGACCGCCGTCGAACACCATCACCGGGGTGACGTCGTGTTCGAAAAAGCGCGCGACTCCCTGGACGATCCCGATGAGGTTCGCGACCTCGGTACCGTCTCCGGTGGTGTACTTCTCGCTTGCGGTCCACTTGACCGTCGTCGTCAGATACCGGTAGAGCCAGTTGTGGGCGTCGACGGCGATCGTTCCCTCGATCTCGTCGAACGGCACGTCCTCGATGACCGCGATGTCACGCAGCGCAGCGTTACCCATTGTGGGACCTTGGGCGCGTTAGGATTTGAATCGTTGGCTTCCGAGACGTCCCTTCCCGGACCGAATCGAGGACGCTTCTCAGCCGTCGGACGGGTCCTTGCCGCGGCGAGCCTCGAGAAACGCCTCCTCCTCGGTCGAGAGATCCCGCTCGCGAAACTCCGCGAGACCGCCGCGGTACCGCTCGCCCCTCGAACGGCCGTCTCTCGCCTCGTCCGCGGGGTACTCGAGGACGAGTTCAGCGATCCCAGTCCGCTCGCCGGTGTAGCCAAACCCCGCCCGGTACAGCGCCTCGTAGGCGAAGGGGTTGTTGACCGCGATCCGCAGCCGATCGTACCCCCGCTCTGTCGCGCGGTCCCGAACCAGGCCGACGAGCTCCGGGCCGATCCCCTCGCCGCGGCGGTCGCCCGCGACCGTCACGTACCGCAGCCAGAGGGTCGCCTCGTCCGTGCGGTCCTCGTTGAATGCGATCGCCGCGACGAGGTCATCGCCGTCGCGCGCGACCGCCTTGCCGGTGTTCGTCATGACGAACTTTCCGGCGTAGCTGAACCGCTCGTGGTCGAGGCGCAGCTTCGGTCCGTCCGGCGGCCAGCCGAGCAGTTCGTACTCCACGGATGACCGTTCGTCCACGTGGGTACTAAGGCTCACGCCTCGATCGTCCCGGGATGGTGGCCCGTTCCGGGGGTCCCTTTTTGGCGTTGTTCGTGGGAGCACGCGACGCTATGAGCACCGAACGAAGCGAAACGACGGTAGCCGACGTCGGCGGCGTCGGCTGGGTAGTCGGCGGCGCGGTGGGCGGCGCGATCGGTTCGATCGCGTTCGGCGCGATCCTCTGGCTTCTGGATCCGGCCGTCGTCGAAATAACGATCCCGGAGTTCTACGGTCTCGAGCCCGTCGGCGCCGTCGGCTGGGGGATCCACGCCGCACACGGGATCGTTCTCGGACTGCTGTTTGGATTCCTCGTCACGCGCGACCCCATCCTCAGGACGCTCCGGATGACCGTCGATACCGACGCGCTCTCGCGAACGGACGTCTGGATCCGCGTCGTTGGCGCCGGGTTCGTCTTCGGCCTGGCGATCTGGGCGATCCTTCCCGTGATCGTCCTTCCCGTCTGGGCCGACACCCTCGGCGCCGGCGGGGCCGGCGAGTTCCCCGCCTTCGCTGCGGAGAGTCTGCTGGGACACGTGCTGTTCGGCACCGTCCTCGGGCTGGTCTTTGCAACGGTGGTCGATCTCACCGATCGCGTGGCCGCCGTTCCCGCCGCGTCGTAGTCTCCGATTCCCACGATGGCGAATTCAACGGGCGAATTTTTCTGGTGTCGGCACCTCGTTAGAGGTGATGACAGACGAAGAAGACCACGAAGAGGAACTTCTCGAGGCAGAGCTCGACCAGTCGCCCGACCAGGCCGCCGACTGGCTGCGAAATCTCGCCGACGAGCTCGAGGACGGCGAGGAGCTGACCGTCTCGACCGACGACGACTCCGTGACGGTCGCGCTACCCGAGGACAACCTCGAGTTCGAGGTCGAACTCGAGCGCGAACCAGAAGACGACGAGTACGACGAGATCGAGCTGGAGATCGAGCTCGAGTGGCTCGTTCCGAGCGACGAGGAGTAACCGATCGCTTCGTTTTCCCGAGCCGTTTTCACGCCCCGTTGCACGTCGCTCCCCAACTCCGTTCGTTTCGAGCAGTGTCGACGCCGGGAAAAGCACGCGAGAGCCGACGGCTGCCGGCTCTCACGGTGCCGTCGCTGCTGGGGAACTCGAAGTGGTTATGAAGAGGTGGGAGCTCGTAACTCCGCACTCGGAGAGATGGGCCGTTGTCCGATATCTTTGGCCCCAAAACAGATTGGTTCCGTTCGCTCGGCCGAAACGAGCGTAGCGCCACGTCCGCCGATTTTCGGACCACGGCGGACGTGCGTCGACTCGGGCTGACCGTCGAACGAAGAGACGCTGCGGGACGGGATCGACCGGGCTGGGCTCGATCCGACCGATATCGATCGCGTCCTCGTGACCCACTACGACGCCGACCACGTCGGCGCCCTCGGAAGACTCTCGTCGGAACTGGACGCGCCGGTTTTCGTGCACGAACTCGACGCGCCGTACGTCGCCTCCGAGGCGACGATCCCCAAAATGAGGCCGTTCAGAACCGGTTCCGCCAGCGCTCGCTCCGGATCACCTCGTCTTTCATCGCCGAGCAGTGTTCCTTCGCGCGCTCCTCCTCGAACTCGTCGGTTAGATCGTCGACGCAGGACTTCCAGGAGCCCCCGATCGACGACCAGTACTCGAGGACGCTGTCCCGATCCCAGCCCTCGGGCAGACCGTCAAGCCCGTTGACATCCTCGTCGACGACCTCGGTCAGCGCCTCGTCGTCGGTCTCCCGGGTCGCGTCCTCGTCCTCGAGGTCGCTGGTCTCGAGCGCCGAGGCGCGGTAGACCGCGGAGCCAACGTCCTCGAGGCCGACGACGTACGCGGGCTGGTCGTCGCTCGCGGAGACGTCGGTGAGCTCGTCCCCTTCCTGGGGGAACTCGACGGAGTCGGTCAGGACGGCCGCGACGACGCCGCGACCGTTGGGCGTGGCGACGACGTCTCCCTCCTCGTATCTGGTACCCATATCGGCTCTCTGACTGCCGATCCGGTAGGATCGCTGCCGGGAGTTGCAAGGGCTCTCGAGTGGACGCGAGCGCGGGTGTCCGAGTGGTGCGTCCGCTACTCGGGTAGCGTCCTCGGGAGACGGTGCGGACCGGGGAGAGAAGGCGCGGACCGGGATTTGAACTACGCGAAGACGGTCGCGCTCGCTTCGCTCGCGCGCTGCGTCTTCTCTACTTCAAATCCCTCGTACGATTTCTGCTGCTCGCGGGATTGCTCGCAGCAGAAATGCGCGGACCGGGATTTGAACCCGGGCCATGAGCTTGGAAGGCTCAGGTCCTACCACTAGACCATCCGCGCGCACTCTCCGGTTTTCGCTCCTGGTTTAAGGCTATTCCGTTTCAATCCGAGGACGGTTCCGCCGCGTCTCGACCGCCGCCCGGACGGTCGAGTCGACGCTATCGCTCGAGGACGTCCCCGCCGGCGCCGACGGCGATATCGACGTCGCCGCGTGCGATCGCCTGCAGGTTCTCGCCGGTGGGCGTCTGGGTGCGCGTCCAGTCGCCGGCGTCGTACTCGAAGATCGTGCCGCCGCCGCCGACCGCGTAGCCGTCGCCGTCGTCGGTGTCGACGTCGAAGAGATCGGCGTCGCCGAGGCTCTCGGGTACCCACTGGCTGCCGTCGTACTCGAAGATCGTCGCGTTACCGCCGCTGACCGTGACGTCGTCCGAGCCGTCGCTGTCGAGCCCGTAGAAGGTGACGTCCGCGTCCTCGATCCCGATCGGCTCCCAGGTGGTGCCGTCGTCGGTCTCGTAGACGCGGCCGTTGGTATCGACGGCGTGGCCCGAGCGGGCGCCGTGGAACTCGATCGCGGGGATCCCGGAGCCGCTGCCCGGAACGTCGTCCTCCCAGCTCCCCTCCTCACCGTTCTCGAAGCTGTAGTGGATCGACCCGGAGTCGTCGGCGACGTAGACGTCCGCGTCGCCCGCGGGACCGGTGACGGCGACGTCGTTGAAGTTCGCCGTGATATCGTTCGGTGCGGACCGATCGACGAGGTTCCCGGTCGTCACGTCGTACTCGCCGATCGCGCCGCTCGCGCCGACGAGCCAGAGCCGCTGCCCGTCGTCGGTGACGGCCGCACCGAACAGGTCGTTCCCGTTCCCGGTGGGGCCGCCCTGCAGGACGACCTCCCAGCCCTCCGCGCGGCGTTCGACGACGACGCCGCCGTCGCCGACCGCGTGTGCGTTGGTCGCCGTGTGGGCGACGTCGTGAAGCGTGCTGTCGACCGGTGTCTCGACGGACGTCCAGCCGTCCTCGCCGGCGGTGACGGCGGGAACGGTAGCTGCGGCGAGCGATGCGCCTGCGAGTTGCAGCGTCGAACGACGAGTGAAACGCGCCATAGCGCACTCGGGAGTTCGAAGCGTGATTTTCATAAAAGCAGGACATTATTTTTACTGCCCAGTAATTGTGGGAAACGATGCGGGGAGCGTGACGATTATCGCCCCGTCGGTTTCCCGCCCGCGACGGTCGCGTAGCAGTTCCCGCTCGAGAGCTCCCACTTGAGGACGTCGAGGTCGCTGTCGGCGAGGTCTCGCTCGAACTCCGCGGGGTCGTAGATGTGGTAGAACCGATCGACTGGCTCCCCGCCGGGGAGGGTCCACTCGACGGTCGTATCGAACCCCTCGTCCTCGTCGAACCGATCGTGGGCGGTCGACCAGGCGCTGACGAGCGCGCGCCCCTCGGGAGCCAGCACGCGCGCAAGTTCGTCCAGGCTCGCCAGCCGGCTCGCTCGCGTCGGCAGGTGGTGCAGCGTCGCGACGTAGACCACGACGTCGACGGCGTCCGCGGCCAGGGGGAGAGTCGCAGCGTCGCCCTGCACTAGCGAGACGTCGAACTCGCGTTCGCGGGCCCGCTCGCGCCCGGTCTCGAGCAGGCCGCGGCTGACGTCGAGACCGATCGTCCGTTCGACGCCCGCGTCCTCGGCCAGTAGCTGGGCGTGACGGCAGTTTCCACACCCGAGATCGAGCCCGACGGCCCGCTCGCCCTCGAGCTCCCTGAGAAACGACTCGACCTCCGGCCAGGCGTACTCCCGGGTTGAGGCGAAGTGGGTGGCGATCCGGTCGTAGGTGTCGCGAATGGCCTTCCGACGGTCCATCTCGGTCGGTTCGAGCACGCGAGCGGGCAAAAGGCGTTCGATGAGACGACCGGTCGGCGACACCGACTACGTTTGCCCACGCGAACCGCGTCCGCCAACCGATCTATCGAACTTCCGATGTGTTTTGCGTTACGTTCATACGGCGGGAGTGCCAAGCGACGGTACGGAATGAGGCGTGAGCACTTCACACTGGACGTTAGCAATGTCGACTGGGTCGAGACCGACGGCGAACCGGCGAAACCATCGGTATCGATCGACTTCACCGGCCCAGCGACGGATCTCCGCGAGCGCCTTACCGGCTCGGACGGCGACGTCCTCGAGGCGAGCGAGACCGACGCAGCCCTCCGTCTACAGGGGCCCCTCGGCAAGGACACAGACGGCGTCGTGAGCCTTGCCAACCGGACGACTGGCGAGTTCCTCCTCGAACTCAACGAGGACGCCGACAACGTCCTGCGGTTTATCCGCGCGGCGCGGGGGTACGGTGAGGACAAAACCGACGACGGTCGGTACGAGATCGAGATCCTGTTCGACGGCGAGGAGTTCATCAGGTACGATAAGGAGACCTTCCTGGTCTACGACGAGGATGGAAACCTCCTCCGCCAGCATAGTCTCATCCCCAGCGGCATCGAGCTCTAGCCAGCGGCTGGGAATCGACCGGCAGTTATAAGTGTTTTAGGGACGCCTAAATCGAATGTACGCCGGCACACGCCGGAAATCGATATGGCGAACGGACAACTACTCACGTCGGCGACCGACGAAGCGCAGTCGAGAACTCCATCTCCAGAGCCGGAGCCGGAGTCGGACGAGGAGACCGTTCTCGAGCTCGAGGACGTCGCGAAACGGTACGGTACCGAGGACGTGATCTCGGAGCTCTCGCTGTCCGTTCGTGACGGCGAGATTCTCACCCTGCTGGGCCCGTCGGGCTGTGGCAAGACGACCACGCTGCGCCTGATCGCGGGACTGGAGCGACCCAACGCGGGCGCGGTCCGACTCCAGCAGACTCCGGTCGCGGGCGAGGGTCGGTTCGTTCCACCCGAGGAGCGCGGAACTGGTGTCGTCTTTCAGGAGTTCGCGCTGTTTCCCCACCTCACCGCCCGCGAAAACATCGCGTTCGGACTGCAGGAGTGGGCCGAACCCGACCGCGAGGCCCGCGTTGCGGAGCTGCTCGAGCTGGTCGGCCTCGAGAACCACGGCGAGGACTATCCCGACGAGCTCTCGGGCGGCCAGCAACAGCGGATCGCGCTCGCCCGGTCGCTGGCGCCCGAACCCGAGATGCTGTTGCTCGACGAGCCGTTTTCGAACCTCGACGTCGACCTGCGCGTCGAGATGCGCGAGGAGGTTCGTCGGATCATCAAGGAGGCGGGCGTCACCGCGGTTTCGGTGACCCACGACCAGGAGGAGGCGCTGTCGATCTCCGATCGGGTCGCCGTGATGAACGACGGCGACATCGAGCAGATCGACACCCCCGAACAGGTGTTCCAGCAGCCCGAGTCGCGGTTCGTCGCGGGCTTTCTGGGCCACGCCAGTTTCCTCTCCGGGGAGGTCCGGGGCGACCACGTCGACACCGCGCTCGGTCGGGTCCTGCGGGACAACGTCAACGGGCTCGCCCACCAGTACGACGGCACCACCGTCGACCTGCTCGTCCGTCCGGACGACGTGACCGCCTATCCGGCCGCAGAGACCGACGCCGCGGCCGACGGCACCGTCGTCTACCGGCGCTATCTCGGCCCGACCGTGCTCTACCGCGTCGAACTCGACACCGGCGAGACGATCGAGTGTATGCACAACCACTCGGATCGGATCGACCTGGACGAACGCGTCGCGGTGCGGGTCACTGCCGACCACGAACTCGCCTGGTTCCCCGCCGAGCAGCGCGACCGGACGTCCGCGGCTGCCGACGACTGACCGACAGCACCGATCCGTTCCGCCCGATTTTCCGGCGACGCGGCGGTTTTGCGACGCGTCGCCACACAATGCTTAAACCGAAACCGTCCCTACGGACGGGTATGCACAAGGACGAACTCCTCGAACTCCACGAAGAACTCGTCGTAATTATGGAGTACTTCTCGGAGCGCGAGGAGGTCGACGAGGAGTTGTTCGATCCGTACCGCCAGCTCGACGTCGATCCCTCGCACGTCCACAAGTCGAAAAGCGAGCACAAACACGCCGTCTTCGTGCTTGGCAACGCGTTAGCGAAGGCGATGAGCGAGGACGAGTTCTCGAGTGCCGGCCGGATCGGCAAGCGCATGAAAGAACTCGCCGAGGACGCCGAGTCGAAGATATAGACGAAACGTATTTGTCTCGGATCCTGGTTGTTCATGCATGGACTCGCGCACGCAAGAGCGCGTCGAACGCTGGGACGCTCGCCCGTTCGACGGTGATCTCCGCGCGCTGGCCGGAGCCGATTTTTCCGGTGCCGTCGCCGACGACGGTAGCTGGCTGTTCCTGCTTGGCGGGCGCATCGTCGGCGTCGTCGACGGCGCCCCAGCGGAGTTCGCGGGCGGCTCGGGGACGGTCTACGAGGCGCCCCACCGTGCGCTTCCGTTGCTCTGCTCGATGGAAACACAGCGTGACACACCCCGCGGGACGTACTACACGAACGAGACGCCCCTCGAGGAGGTCGATCGCACCCTCCAGGAGGGATCGTTCACGGGCTTTGTCGAACTGAGCGAGAACGTCCACAGCGGCGACTACTATCTCGTTTACTACGGCGGCCGCCGGATGGCGATCGCCTACGTCGGCAACGCCGAACGTCTGCTCGTCGGAACGGAGGCGTTCGAACGGGCGGCCGACGAGGTCGGCATCTACGAGGTCGTCGACGTCGACATCGAGGTCACCGACGTCGACGAGCTGGCCCTCGCCGGGCGCGACGCCGAACCTGCGACACGAACGGACGGCGACCTGGAGCATGCCGCAAGCGCCGAAACCGCTCGGGCGACCGCGAGCTCGGCGTCGGTAGAGTCGTCCTCGGATACGGCCGAGGCGACGTCCGGAGTGGATCGTTCGGACGACGGCGACGAGCCCGAATCGACGATCCAAGACGAACCCGCGTCCCGAGACGAGGCCGACGACGCCACAGCCGAGTCGACACAGTCGTCCGGGACGACCGAGCCGGAGCCCGACGCCGACCGCGCTCCCGAGAACGCGTCCGGGCCGGCGGCCGTCGCGTCCGAGGACGAAGACCGCACGAACGAGCTGGAGACGCTTCGAACCCGCAATCAGGAGCTGTCAGCGACCGTCGACCGACTCCGGTCGCGGGTGCGAACGCTCGAGTCGGAGCTCGAGAGCGCCCGTGCGGGCACCGAGCGGTCGGCGCCCGGCCCCGACCTCGATCTCGACGAGGCGCTCTCGCAGACGAACCTCTTCGTTCGGTACGACTCCCGGAGCCAGCCGACCCTCGATACGGCCCATGAGAGCCACGTCGACCGCGCGGAGGTCGACGCGAACCTTCGCCTGGAGTACCACACCCAGTTCGACGACGTCGGCGCCACCGTCGACGGCGACCCCTTCGAGGACGTCCTGGCCGAGACGATGGCGTTTCGGTTCCTCGAGTGGCTCACGACGGAGCTGTTCTTCGAGATCCGCGACACCGGCCGTGCGGACGCGCTCGGCGAACTCTACGAGGGGATCTCGCGGATCGATCGCGTCGAGCTCGACTCCTCGATCCCGATCGAGGACGGCGACCGGGAGGCCGTCGCGTTCGACGTCGTCGCCTACGACAAGATGGGGAATCCACTGCTGGTCGCGACGCTGAACGACTCCCGGGAGCCGATCCCGCGGGACGTCCTCGAGGGTGTGGCGACGGACGCCGCGGCGGTCGCCCGCCGTCACTCGGAGCTTGCGGCCGCGCTCGTCGTGACCCGGAGCTACTTCGAGCCCGGGGCGCTCGAGGTCGTCGAGGAGGCGACGAAAAGCGGCTTTCTCAGCCGCGGCTCGCGGCTGAGCTACGTCAACAGTCCGGGCTACCACCTCTGTCTGGCGGAGCTGCGATCCGCGGGCTTTCACGTGACGGTTCCGGAGCTCTGAGATCGGAACTACCGCTGGCGCCCTCGGGAACGAAACGACGAAAAAGAGAGACTACCCTTCGATCTCGGCGGCGTCTTCGATCTTCATCCCCTCGAGCTTGTCGACGATGTCGTCAATCTTCCCGTCGAGGTCGTCGACGAACTCCGCGGTGCGTTCGGTCTTGATCGCACCCTGGCTCGAGGGCTCGATGAGGTTCTCCTCCTCGAGGACTCGCAGAGAGTACCGGACCTTGTGGTGAGGGTATCCCGTCTCGTTCGACATCTTGACGATCCCGATGGGCTCGTTCTCGATAACCATCTTCAGGACCTGCAGATGACGTTCCAACATATCGACTTCCTTCTCAAGTCTGTCTATCATGGCATTTGTTAACTTGTCTTTGGACCCTTTAAAAGTTACTCTCCGCGAGTGAAACGACCACTCTCAACCATGTGTCAATTCCTGTCAGTAGTTAACGCTTCCGGTCGCACGTGCATGCAGGGGGGTCGCCGTCACGAACGGATTCGTCACGCCGAATCGGTTCGGCCAGGCTGCGGTTGCACGGAGCTGGTCTCACACCGGCGCTGGATGCCGATTAGTATCCACGTCCGTGAACATCTCCCCCCGTCGATCGTCCGCACAGACCGTAATCTGTTTATCGACCGGGCAAGAATCCGCCGCTGTTATGACCGTCACCATCGTCGGGTCGCAACTCGGCGACGAAGGCAAGGGCGGGGTCGTCGATCTCTTCGGCGACGCCGCCGACGTCGTGGCCCGGTATCAGGGCGGCGACAACGCAGGCCATACCGTCGTTCACGACGGCAAGAAGTACAAGCTGTCGCTCGTCCCCTCCGGGGCCGTCCGCGGGAAGGTCGGCGTGCTCGGCAACGGCTGTGTCGTCAACCCCGAGACACTGTTCGACGAGATCGACACGCTCCGCGAGCGAGGACTCGAGCCCGACGTGCGGGTCGCCGAGCGAGCCCACGTCATCCTCCCGTACCACCGGGCGCTGGACGGGATCGAGGAAGACGAGAAGGAAGACCTCGCGGCCGGCACCACCAAACGCGGGATCGGGCCGACCTACGAGGACAAGGCCGGACGGCGCGGGATCCGCGTCGGCGACCTGCTCGACCCCGATACCCTCCGGGAACGCCTCGAGTACGTCGTCCCCCAGAAGCGAGCGATCGCCGAGGACGTCTTCGAGGCCGACACCGGCGAGGCGTTCGACGTCGACCACCTCTTCGAGACCTACCGCGAGTACGGCGAACGGCTCCGCGAGGAGGGGATGACCGTCGACTGCGGCACCTACCTCCAGGATCGCATCGACGACGGCGATAACGTCATGCTCGAGGGCGCGCAGGGTACCTCGATCGACATCGATCACGGGATCTACCCCTACGTGACGTCCTCGAACCCCACCGCGGGCGGAGCGACGGTCGGCACCGGACTCGGCCCGACCGTCGTCGGCCAGGGCGAGGTCATCGGCATCGTCAAGGCCTACCTCTCGCGGGTCGGCACCGGTCCGCTGCCGACCGAACTCGGCGGCGTCGAGGACCAGACGCCCGAATACGATCCTAGCGAGGCGCAACGCGCCTCGGAAAACCGAGCGGCGGAGCCGCGAGGCGACGCGGGTGCAAGCGAGGACGAGGAAGAGCTCGCCACCTACATCCGCGACGAGGGCGGGGAGTACGGAACCGTCACGGGCCGCCCGCGACGGGTCGGCTGGCTCGACATGCCCATGCTGCGCCACGCCGCGCGCGCGAACGGCTTCACGGGACTCGCGATCAACCACATCGACGTCCTCGCGGGGCTCGACGAGGTTCAGGTCGGTCACAGCTACGAGCTCGAGGGGGAGGAGGTCCTCACGATGCCGCCGACGACGGAGAAGTGGGGCGACTGCGAGGCGAACCTGCGATCGTTCGACGGCTGGGACGACGTCGACTGGAGCGCGGTCGCCGACGAGGGGTACGAGGCGATCCCCGAGAACGCCCGCACCTACCTCGAGTACGTCGCCGACGAGCTCGAGGCCGAGATCTACGCGGTCGGCGTCGGTCCGGGCCGCGAGGAGACCGTGGTCGTCGAGAACCCCTACGAGTAGCGGTTCGGAACCGGACCCACCATCGCGAGAACGCCGTCCCGTCGCCGCGGCGTTCCCGAAGCCTTTTGCTGAATGCGTTCGCCTGTCGTAGTATGAAGGAGTCGCTGCTGGAGATCCTCTGTTGCCCACTCGACAAACACGATCTGGAACTGGAAGACGCCGAGTACGACGGCGACGAGGTCGTCGACGGAGCCCTCGTCTGTACCGAGTGTGGCGAGCGCTACCCGATCGAGGACGGGATCCCGAACCTGCTGCCCCCGGACATGCGCGAAGAGTCCCCCGCCTGAACGTTTCCTGAACCGTGTTCACCCCAGCGGTCACCGTCCACGTCAACCGCGGTTCGCCCGAGCGCCTCGAGGCAGCGACCGCTACCTTCGAGACGGCCGAGCCGTTCACCCTGCTGCTCGAGGGCCACGACACGCCGACCCACGTCCACTGCCGGCTCGACGAGAACCTGGCCCGCGTCGCCTCGCTGCCCCAGTCGAACTACTACGTTGAGGCCGACGCGCGGACGCCGGTCCCGATCGACATCGACCCGAGCGCCATCGACGACCCTGTCCAGGGGTATCTCGAGGTATCGACGGGGTACGGTGCCGAGTCGGCGGCGATCGCCGTCACGATCGAGCCCGGGCCTGACAGGGTCGAGGTCGACGAGTCCCTCGCCCAGCCCAACCGCTCGCCGACCGAGAACACCCGGTCGGCGGAGTCATCGAAGCCGCTGTTCGAGGACGTCGAGCTGCCCGGCGGTCTCCAGCCGACGACCCTCGCTGCGCTCGCGCTCGGCGGGGTCGCGCTCGTCCTCGCACTCGCCGTCGCCGCGATCGCCGGCGGCACGACTGCCGTCGCCGTCTTTGCGATCGTCGCCGTCGCCGTCGTCGCCGCGGTCGCGGTCCGTTTTCGCAACTAGTTCTCCCGTTCGACCGTCTCGAGGCCGCCGTCCTCGTCGAAGCGCTTCGCACGGAGGTACCGCGCACGGTAGCGGTTCGCGCCGTCCCCGACGTCGGCCTCCCGGATCTCGTCGGTGCGGCCGTCCGCGACGGCGTCGATCAGTTCCGAGAGCTGGTTGCGCTCGCTCGTCGTCAGCTCGAGTTCGTACGTGCGCTCGTCCTCGGACTCGAGGATCGTCCACTGGCGGGCGGCCGCGATCACGAGCGAACAGGGCTCCCGGCAGGGGAACGGCCCCTCGCCGCCCTCGGGGGCGAGCGCGTCGCCGTCCTCGTACTCCCACTCCCGGCGGCGCAGACACTGGGAGTCGACACAGCAGGCCTCGGCCATCCAGTCGACGGCCTCGCGGGGCAGCTCGTCGATTACGTCGTAGATCCCCGTCTGGCGCGTGGCCGTCTCGGTCCAGTGGTCGACGTCGAGCTCGCCGCGCAGCTCCCGGTACCAGTTGGCGATCGTCGCGGGGTAGAAGAAGTCGACCGCCTCGACGAGCTCGCGGCCCGTCAGCTCGGGAAAGACCCAGCCCGAGCGCAGCGAGGGGGCGGTTTTCAGCGGTCGGTAGCGGCCGTCCTCGTCGTTCGTCGCGAGCTCGCGGGCCTCGCGGGGATCGTCGTGAGTCTCGAGCTCGCCCCGAGGACGGTCGGCGTCGTCGACGTGGCGAAGTTCGTAGCCGCGCTCGTCTTCCGCGAGCAGCTCGGTCGTAACGAGTAGCTCGCCCCACTCCCGCTCGATCCCGTTTGCAAGCGCGTCGTAGCGGGCGGGAACGTCGAGGGGATCGCCTTCGATCGTCCGGTGGTCGATCGTCGCCGCGGCGATCGGCGCTCGCTCACACCACCGCAGGAAGGCTCGCCGGGCCGTCCCCTCGCCGCCGATCGCGTCCCAGTAGCGCCAGTTCGAGACGTACCGCGGGTGCGTGTCGAGGACGTCTCGCAGTTCCGCGCCGTCGAGGCCCGTCCGTTCGGCGTCGGGTGTCTCGAGGACGTACGTGCCGTCGCTCGCCTGCTCGAGGACGAACCCGTCGAACGCGAGGCCGTCCTCGGTCTCGACGGCGGCGAGCAGGTCGGATGGCGAGTCGGACACGGTCAGTCACCCGCCCCCGCGCTCGGTCCGCGCTCGTCTCCGCGTTCGCTCCCGCCGGCGAGGGCCGTCGCGTCGCGAACGCGCTCGCGGGCGTCGCCGACGGCCGCACCCGCGTCGGCCGCCCGTTCGAGGACGACGTCGGCCATCAACCCCTCGGTGCCGACCGCGCCGGCGTACCAGATCCGGTGGCCGTCGACCTCGGCCGGGACCTCCCAGCCCAGCCGGTAGTCCTCGGTCAGTCCCATATCCTCGGGGATGTCCTCCTGGGTGTGGTAGCCGTCGGCGATAAACAGCGGGACGACGACCACGTCCTCGGTCTCGAAGAACTCAGTAACGTCGTCGACCTCCGGCTCCTCGTCCATGAACAGCGCCTTCACCTCGTCGAAGCGGTCCCGCTGGCGGACGCGCTCGGCGTGGTACTCGACGGCCTTCGCGGAGTTCGCGTTGCGCTCGGTGCCGTGGCCGACGACCGCCAGACCGAACCCGTCTCCGACGTCTGGATCTTCGGTGACGCTTTCGGCCCGCTGGACGATCACGTCGGTCATCGCGTCGTGGGTGCCGACGGGACCGCAGTAGTGGATCGTCTTCCCGACATCGGTCGCCTCGAGAGTGGCGTGGGAGGCGTCGGTGCCGTCGGAATCCCACTTCGCGGGATCCCAGTCGTCGAGGCGCAGCTCTCGGGGAATGACCTGCTCGGTGAAATATCCCTCGCTGATAAACAGGGGCACGACGAACACGTCCTCGGACTCGAGAGTGCGGATCACCTCCCGGAAGTGAGGCTCTTCCTTCCAGAAGGCCTCGCGAACCTCGTCGAACGCTTCGGTCTCGCGGACGGTGTCGGCGTGGGCGTAGGTGGGGTCCGATGCGTTCGGATTCAGATGCGACCCGTGGGCCGCGACGACCAGCGCTTGCATGCGCGGCCGTTAGAAGGGGTCCCGTTTAGGGACTTCGCTGGGGGCACGGGTCGCCGACGTTCCGGACGACTCGGGCGACGACCCGTCGAGTGCGAGCTGCGAGCGGTCGGCTACGGCACTGTGACGTCGGTCCGGGCCTCGCACCTGCCCTCCTGGGCGCGCAGCTCCGCGACAGCGGTGTACTCCCCCGACCGGGGATTCTCCCACTCGGCCTCGTAGGTCGCCGTCTCGTCGGGGGCGATCCGTTCGGAGCTGATCATCTGGGCGAACATTCGGCCGTCGGTGTAGCGCCAGACCTCCCGTCCCTCGTCCTCGACGACGAACTCGGCCTTGCAGGCGTCGGAGAACTGGAGCTCGACGGGATCGGTGCCCTCGTTCGCGACGGTAAACTCGAACCGAACCGCGTCCGTTCCCGCGCCGGACGATACCTCCGCCTCGAGTCGTCCCTCGAGTGCCATACTCGCCTCTCGGCCTGCTCGCCGTATAGTTCTTCAGCCGGCAGCGACCGATTTGAGCGGAACGCCTACCACCGAACGGAACCGAGGACGGACATGGATCCGTTTCGAAACACGAGCCAGCCCGACTGGGACTGGTGGGGAAAACTCTGGCCGACGCCGGGGGCGACGCTTCGCCGGCTCGGCCTCGACCGCGGAACGTCCCTCGCCGAGGTCGGCTCGGGCAACGGCTACTTCGCGCTGCCGGCCGCCCGGATCACCGCTCCCGCACCGGTGTACGCCGTCGACCTCGAGGGCTCGCTCCTCGCCGAACTCGAGGAGCTCGCGGCCCGACAGGAGATCGAGAACGTCCGACCGATCCGCGGCGACGCGCGGGAACTCGATCGGCTGCTCCCGGAACCGATCGACGCGGTCCTGCTCGCCAACGCCTTCCACGGGATCGCTCCCGAGGATCGAGCGACGGTTCTCGGGGCCGTCCACGACTCGCTCCGGCCCGGCGGGACGTTCGTCGTCGTCAACTGGGCGGATCGCCCGCGCGAGGAGACGACAGTCGACGGCGAGACCCGCGGTCCGCCGACCGAGCTCAGGGTCGGTCCGGAGGAAACGCGCGAGGCGGTCCGCGAACACACTGATCTCGGGTTCGATCGGGCCGTCGAGCTCCCCCCGTACCACTACGGGCTGGTCTTCGAGCGCGAGCGGTAGCCCGCGGAGCAGTACGCCTATCCCTGTTCGCCACTAACCCCGCGGCGTGCAACTCGTCGGGTACGAGCCGAGCGGACGGGGGTCAGCACTGGTTGTCGCCGACGGCGACAGCGTCGAGGACGTCCCGCTCGAGTCCGGCACGGAGCTCTCCTACGTCCTCGGCTCGCGGCGCTGTGCGGGGACGATCGACGACGGCGAGCACGTCGCCTGTAACCGCTCGACGGCGCCGTACTGCGAGTACCACACGAGCACGTGGGTCTGTGCCCGCTGTACGGGCGACTGTCTCAAACCGGAGATGGACTGCTACCAGGAACACGCCGTCTACGTCGCCGCCTTCGCCCCGGACACGTTCAAGGTCGGGGTCACCAAGTCCCGGCGCCTCGGGACCCGCCTCCGCGAACAGGGCGCGGACCGGGCAGCCCACGTCCACACGGTCTCGAACGGGCGAATCGCCCGCGAGCTCGAGGCCGAGATCGCCGACTGGCTGGTCGATCGCGTCCGAACGCGCCCGAAGGTCACAGCCCTCGCCGAGACGGTCGACGAGGACGCCTGGGAGGCGGTTCTGTCGGAGTTCGACGTCCTCGACCGGTTCGATCTCGACTACGGCCTCGACCTCGAGACTCGCCCCGTCCGGGAGACGATGGCCTCGGGCACCGTCGTCGGCGTGAAGGGGCGACTCCTGGTCCTCGAAACGAGCGGGACGACCTACGCTGTCGATATGCGCGACCTCGTGGGCTACGAGATTGCGGAGGGGGAGACGAGCCGGAACCTCCAGTCATCGCTTGGCTCGTTCGGTTGATCGGGCCCGACTGTCGTACTCCGACGTGGCGCTTTGCTCTCGAGAGCGGTCAGTACTCCAGCTTCGTGTCGCCCGTCTCGCCCCAGCGCTCGAGGCGGTCGTCCTCGACGTCGTAGTCGATGTCGTAGGGCGTTCGCTCCGTCCACCCCTCGCCGGTCAAGTGGCTCGTGACAGCCGTAGCCGCCTCGCCGTAGCGGTCGCCCCGGTGGAAATGCGAGGACGTCAGATCGACCACGTCGAGGTGGGCGTGGATCGCGGCCCGGTCGTCGTCGACGCGCCAGACGTGGACGTGCTCCCAGCCGTCGCTCAGCTGCGGCCGTCGGTAGGAGGCGTCGGGCGAAACGAGTTCTTCGGCGTCGCGGTCCCAGGCCTTCGCGGTTGCGTCGGGAAGCACGGGCGTCCACTCGAGGTTGCCCAGTCCGGTGAAGGCGTCCTCGACTGCCTCGAGCGCCGACGCCGAGCCGTCGGCGCGGGCGTGGAGGTTGATCGGCAGAGCGGGGTGCCACTCGCCGTCGTCGTTCGGTTTGTACAGACACAGCGGGTAGTCGTCCTCGCCGTCGCGGTCGGCGTCGACGACTGCGTCGGTCGGTTCCGCGCTCGCGCTCGTACTCGCGACGGTGCCGACGGCGACCGCGCTCCCGGCCCCGGCGATCACTTGCCGTCTGGTGGGTTCTCGATCCATGGACGATCACCGGCGTTCCGGGTCGACTGCGTCGGTTTCGAGAGCGGCGTTCGCTTGCACGCCCTCCCTTTCGGAGACGTCCGATAGAAGGGTTCGGCCTGAATGTTCGTGGCTCGGTCCTCGCGGACGCAGCTTCCGGTCGGAGACCGGTTCCCTCGACGGGGAACGCCGTTTCGCGAGCAGGGTGGGCTACGGGTTCGGCCTCGGACACGAAGCAGCCGACAGGCTCCACAGTGCCAGATAAACGCGTCGGCGGTCGGGAACATGGCAATCCTTTTCCGCTGCGCTACGGAACCGGAAGGTATGGCTGACGAAAACGAACCCGAGGACGCCGGCGACGAGGGCGAGGAGAAGTCCTTCCGAGAGCGAGTCGAGGAGATCCGCGAGAAACGCGCCGAGGAAGGCGAAGGCGAGGGTGAGCCACCCGAGAGCCCGTTCGGCGGCGGCGGTGGCGGCCCCGGCGGCATGGGCGGGGGTGGCGGCAACCCGTTCGCACAGATGATGGGCGGCATGATGGGCGGCGGCCCCGGCGGCGGTCCGGGCGGTCCGGGCGGCCAGGACGAGAGCAACGAGGAGCTTGTCCGCGAGGTCCGACAGCTTCGTGACGAGATGCGCGACCAGACCCGCGCGCTGAAGCGCATCGCCGACGCGCTCGAGGACCAGTAACCGACCGCTTTTCGACGGTTTTTCGAGAGCGACAGCTGGCCGTTCGTCCCGTCAGCGCCACCGCGAGAACGGGAGCGGGTTCCGAACGTCGAACCGGTCGGCCAGCGACCAGCGCCCGACGAGGACGCCCGCGAGCTTGACGCAGACGTACGCGAGGACGATTCCTGCGACGACGTCGATCGCCCAGTGGATCCCGAGATACATCGTCGAGATCGCGACGCTGATCGCGAGCGGGATCGCGACGATCGCCCACCGCGGGTAGACGTCCCGAGTCTGGTAGGCGAGGACGCCGACGGTGGCGGCAAGCGAGGTGTGCAGCGAGGGGAAGACGTTGGTGTTGCGGTTGACCTGTCGGGTGAGGTGCTGGTAGCGCGGGTAGGTGTCGTACATCAGGGCGTCGACGAGCTCGGGCATCATGTTCCGGGGGCCGTAGGCGATGACGAAGGTGTACAGCACCAGCCCGAGCACGTAGTTGAGGGTGTAGGCGGTCAGCAGCTCCCGCAGCGGTCGCGTGTTCGACAGCGCGAAGTACGCGACCACGGGAAAGACGAGCAGGAAGACGTAGCCGTAGATGTAGACGAACGAGAAGACGGCCGTCAGCGCCGGCGTCTCGTAGGACTGCAGCCAGAGGATGAACTGTCCCTCGATGTCGTAGATCGCCCAGGTGAGGTTCCAGCCGATCATCCAGGAGAGGTCGGGAACGACCTGCCTGGCGACGCTGTTTGCCAGCAGGACGACCGCGAGGACGACCGTGATCGGGGTGGCCGCACGCAGCCTGGCGAGCCACTCCCGGCGCGTGTCCCGAAGCCGGTAGCGGCCGACGACGACGCCGATCCCCAGCAGCGTTAGCAGGCTGACGACGACCGCGAGCTGAACTAGCACCTGAACCAGCATCAGCGTCTCACCCGGAGCGTGCCGTCGTCGTAGTTGAAGCCGGCGTCCTCGAACGCGTCGACGGCGGCCGCGACGTCAAGGTCGCCGTCGGTACCGAAAAACGGGGTCGCCGGATCCTGCCCGTCCCAGGCGAGCTCCGCGGGGGTCCACTCCTCGGTGACCGGCGTCGCGGTCGGCGCGGCGTAGCCGTCGAAGACGTCCTCGGCGATCCAGGCCTTGTCGATCAACCGCGCGACGAGCCGACGGAACCGCGGGTTGGCGAACGGGGCCCGCCGCGCGTTGAAGCCGAGGTGGTAGAACCGCCAGGACGGCGACTCGAGGATCGCCGTCTCCGGGTCCGGCTCGACGTCGTCGAGGACGTACGTCTCGAGGGGGGCGCTCGTGACGTCGGCGTCGTCGCCGGTCACGAGCTCGATCGCCGACGTGCTCCGGGGGTCGATCCCCACCCGGAACTCCTCGACGGGCGGTTCCGGCAGGGCGACGTCCTCGCGACGGGTGAAGTGGTCGTCGAACCGCTCGAGGGTGAGGTGTTCGCGTTCGGTCCGGCTCTCGAAGCGGAAGGGGCCGCTGCCGATCGGCGGGACGTTGTCGGTCGTGATCGCCTCGGTCGTCCCCTGGGCGACGCGCACGCCCGGGACCGTCGCGGACTCGGCCCGTTCGGTCCAGACGTGTTCGGGAAGGATCGGAACGGTGAGGGCCCGTTCGGCGACGGCCTCGCCCGCGTCGAGCTCGAGTTCGAGCTCGAGTTCGTCGTCGACGTCGATCGCGTCGACGGCCGCCGCCAACCCCCTGTACCGGGGCGGGGGCGACGTTCCTTCCTCGTCCTCGAGTTCGGTATCTTGCAGCAGTCGGTAGGTAAACGCGACGTCCTCGGCCCTGACGGGTTCGTCGTCGTGGAACCGACAGTCCTCGCGCAGCCGCACGCGGAGGGTGCCGTCGTCGTAGGTCCAGTCCTCGGCGAGCCAGGGTTCGATCTCGCCGTCGCGTTCGGTCGCCAGCGAGTCGTACACCAGTTCGAGGAACGGCTCGTCGTCGCGGTACTCGGCCGTCAGCGGGTTGAGGTTCTCGGAGGGGCGCGCGTCGGTGTGGGCGGTCCGCAGCCGCTCGACGTCCGACCCGGGCTCGAGTTCGAGATAGCCGAGCCGGGTCGCCGGGTGGGCCTCGCCCCAGCCGTCGAAGCGGTCGGTTCTGACGAAGCGGTGCTCCTCTGGGACACAGATCGGAACGAACGGCTGCTCGCGGGCGACCGTCTCGAGCAGGTCGGCGACGATCGCCTCCCGCTCGTCGCCGTCGGCGCGGCGCTGGTCCTCGAGCAACTCGTCGACCTGCATGTTCGCGTAGCCGAAGGGGTTCTGCCAGCCCGATTCCTCGGCGTACCGCGAGTGCAACGCCTCGTAGAGAACGTCGGGATCGGTGCCGCCGGGGTGGACGCCGACGGAGAGATCGAACTCGTGGTTGATCAGGACCGCCCGCAGGTACTCCTCGTTCGAGCGCATGTCGATCGCGACGTCGACGCCGACCGCCTCGAGGACGTCCGCGATCGCTCGCGCCAGCCGGATCCCCTCCCGGTCCCCGTCCGCGGGGCGGGTGACGATCGTCACCGAGAGCTGGTCGACGTCCTCGCGGTTGACGACGGTCCGGACCTGGCGAACGCAGCCGCTGGTCGCGACGGCGAGCCCGGCCGCGCCGGCGAGAACCGACCGCCGGCTTCGGGGCCGATCGGTCGGCGCCGTGTCCGCTTCGGTCATTCGGTGGATACCTTCAGTTCAGCCAGTCGCGATATAACAGTATTGCGTTGCCGATCGGTTCACTCTCGGTCGTCCCGATCCGGCAGTCGGCGAGCGACGTCTCGTCGAAGTTCGGCGATCGATCGCCGGCCGACGAGGACGTTCGAGAGCCAGACGGAGCCCACTGCCAGCGCGAGCCCGGCGACGACGTCGATCGCCCAGTGGATCCCCAGGTACATCGTCGAGAGCGCGACGCTGACCGCGAGGACGACCGCGATCGGAAACCACTTCGGGTAGCTCGAGCGCGTCTCGTAGGCGAAGATGCCGACGGTGGCGGCAAGCGAGGTGTGCAGGGAGGGGAAGACGTTGGTGTTGCGGTTGACCTCGCGGGTGAGGTGTTGGTACTCGGGGCTGTTGTCGTACAGCATCGTCACCGTCAGCTCCTCGGGCATGACGTTTCGCGGCCCGTAGGCGATGACGAGCAGGTAAAACGCTAGGCCGATCACGTAGTTCAGCGAGTACGCCGTCAGCAGCCGACGGAAGGCCCGGGTGTCCGACAGCGCGAAATACGCAATTCCAGGGAAGATCAGCAGGAAGGCGTAGCCGTAGACGTAGATGAACGAGAAGTACGCCGTCAGCTCCCCGGTCGCGATCGACTGGAAGACGAGGACGAACTCCCCCTCGAGATCGTAGAACGTCTCGGTCATGTGGACCCCGATCCGTTCCGAGATGCCCGGTCCGGCCTGTCGCATGACGCGGTTGAGCCACAACACGACGAGCAACACCGCGAACGCGGGTGCCGACGCCCGAACGCGGGGTCGCCACTCACGGACCGTCGCCACGAGGCGCTCGCGGCCGACGAACGCCGCGACCGACACCACGAGCAGGAACGCGACGACAGCGGCGACCTGTGTCAGGACCTGCGTGAGGACCTCGGCGTACATCGGGTTACAGGCGGAGCCGCCCCTGGTCGTCGTACTGGTACCCTGCGGACTCTAACGCCGCCCTGGCGGTCTCGACGTCGAGATCGCCGTCGGAACCGAAAAACGGGGTCGCCGGATCCTGGCCGTCCCAGCCCAGCTCGTCGGGCACCCACTCCTCGGGCAACGGCGCCGCGGTCGGGGTCGCGTGACCGTCGAAGATCGCGTCGACGATCCAGGACGGATCGAGCAGTCGTGAGACGATCCGTCTGGCGTGGGGGTTGCTGAACGGTTCGGCCCGGGTGTTGTACCCCACGTGGTAGAACGTCCGGGACGGCGCGGCGAGGTGGTCGACGTCGGGCTCGTCCGGAACGGAATCGAGCGCGTGGGCCTCGAGCATCGACGCCGTGAAGTCGGCGCCGTCGTTGGCGACGCGCTCGATCGAGGACGCACTGCCCGGATCGATCCCGAACTGGAGTTGCTCGACGCCGACCGCAGGCAGGTCGACGTCCTCGCGACGGGTGAAGTGGTCGTCGAACCGTTCGAGAGTGAGGTGCTCGCGCTCACTGTTGCTCTCGAAGCGGAAGGGACCGCTCCCGACCGGCGGGACGTTGTCCATCGTGACAAGTCCCCACTCGCCTTGCGTGGCGGTAAACGACGTCGTGTCCTCGGCACGGGACCGGATCTGGTCGCGCCACCGGTGTGCCGGAAGGATCGGGACGGTCAGTGCGCGTCTCGCGGCCTCGACGCCCGCAGCGAACCCGAGGCGGAGCTCGCGGTCGTCCTCGACGTCGACGGTGTCGACGGCCGTGGCGTGACCCCGGTACCGGGGCGGTGGTGACTCGAACTCGGCCCGACCCAGCGACGTGTCCTCGAGAAAGCGGTAGGTGAAGGCGACGTCCTCGGCTCTGACGGGTTCGTCGTCGTGAAACCGGCAGTCCTCCCGGAGCGTGATCCGGGCTCTGGCGACGTGGTCGTCGTCCGCGTCGGCGCGTTCTAGCGTTACGTCCTCGGCCAGCCAGGGGACCAGTTCGCCGTCGTGTTCGGTCGCCAGCGAGTCGTAGACGAGATCGATCGTCGACCCGCGTTCACGCAGCGTCGCCGATAACGGGTTCAGGTTCCGTGAGATCCGGGAGTCGGTGACCAGCACGCGCAGCCGATCGACGTTCTCGGCGGGTTCGAGCCCGAGGTAGCCGTGACGACTCTCGGGGTGGTCGGCGCTCCAGCCCTCGAAGCGATCGGTCCGGGCCACGCGGTGTTCCTCGGGAAAGCAGATCGGATCGAAGGGTTTCTCCTCGGCCAGCGTTTCGAGCAGGTCGGCGACGATCGCCTCCCGCTCGTCACCGTCGGCGCGGCGCTGGGCCTCGAGGGCGTCGTCGAACGGGATGTTGGCGAACCCGAACGGGTTCTGCCAGCCTGCTTCGTTCGCGTACGCCGAGTGCAGCGCCTCGTAGAGGAAGTCGGGATCGAACCCGGCGGGGTGGCGTCCGACGTAGAGATCGAAGTCGCGATCGATCAGTATCGTCTCGAGGAACTCCGATCGCGAGCGCATGTCGATGGAGGCGTCGACGCCGACGTCCTCGAGGTTGGCCTCGAGTTCGCGGGCGATGCGGACGGCTTCTCTGTCGCCGTCGGCGGGGACCGTGGTGATCGAGAGGGCAAGGCGGTCCATCTCCTGGTCGACGGCGCTCTCGACGCGATCGACACAGCCACTCGTCGGGAGGACCAGGCCGGTCGCGCCGGCAGCCAGCACCGCTCGCCGGCTGACGCCGTCGCCAGGATCGGTTGAGTCACAATTCATTCCGCTCTGATGATCAGATTCGGGACAGCTACATAACAATCTTCTGTTCTATGAGGCCGATAAATCGGACGGGAGAGGCGCTATACACTCCATAACACCCGTTTCATTCTATCTCGATCGTTCCGTAACATCAATGTGGAGACGGTCGAAACACGCGGCCGTGACCGTCGCCGCCGAGCGGATCGACCGACTTCACGAGCTGGCTCGAGCGGCGGCCGCGGACGGCGATGACGACCGCGCTCGATACTACGTCCGGCTCGCGCGACGGGTCGCAGAGCGGAATCGGCTCGCGTTACCCCGGGAGTTCCGTCGGTTCACCTGTGACGCCTGTGACGCGTACCTCCGACCCGGGCGAAACGCCCGCGTCCGAACCCGCGGGGGCCACGTCGTCATCACCTGTGACTGTGGCGAGCAGGCACGATACCCCTACGAGCCGTAACCTGACCCGGTCCGTTTGCTAAGATTCAAACGGGTTGCGTTGTTATGCGGTGATATGGATACCGAAGAGCGCAAGCGGCGAGCTCACGATCTCGATGTCACCGTCTGGGTCGGCAAGAGCGGTCTCGAGGCCGTCGTCGACGAACTTGACGACCAGCTCTCGAACGCCGATCTGGTCAAAGTGAAGTTCCTGCGAGCCGCCCGTGCCGGGGATCCGACCGAGGAGCAGGCAGCCGAACTCGCCGACCGGGTCGATGCCGAACTCGTTGACACCCGCGGCCACACCGCTGTTTTCTACCGATGACGGCCGAAGCGACGCTCGTCCAGCTCGGAGGGATCGACGCCCTCGAGACGGCGACCCTCGTCGGTCTCGCGATCACGGGACTTCGGTTCGTCGTGGCGTTCGTCGCCGTCGTCGCGATCGGACGGCTCGCCGTTCTGCCGCTGGTAAACCGCGCGTTCGATCAGCGCGAACTCGACGAACACGTCCGAAATCCGCTGTTGATGCTGACGCGGTTCGGCGTGCTGTTCGTGGCCGTCGCGGCCGCGTTCGGGTTCGCCGGCTTCGAGAACTTCCTCGTTTCCCTGGCCGGGATCGCCGCGGCCGGGGCGCTCGCGGTCGGGCTGGCGATGCAAAACGTCATCTCGAACTTCGTCGCGGGCGTGTTCATCTACATCGACAAGCCGTTCCGGATCGGCGACTGGATCGAGTGGGACGGCGGCGACTACGCCGGCGTCGTCGAGGACATCAGCCTCCGTGTTACGAAGGTTCGGACCTTCGACAACGAGCTGCTGACGGTCCCGAACTCGGCGCTCACCGAGAGCGTCGTCAAGAACCCGGTCGACGGCGACAAGCTCCGGTTGAAGTTCGTCTTCGGAATCGGCTACGACGACGACATCCAGGAGGCGACTGACATCATCGTCGAGGAGGCAAAGCGCCATCCCGAGATCATGGACGAGCCCGAGCCGGCCGTTCGCCTGACCGAACTCAACGACTCCGACGTCGGGCTGCAGTCCCGGATCTGGATCGCCGACCCCTCGCGGGCCGACTTTGTCCGCACCAAAGGCGAGTTCATCACGGCGGTCAAACGCCGATTCGACGAGGAAGGGATCGACATCCCCTACCCCGTCCGTACGCTCGAGGGCGGGCTCGAACTCGAGGACCGACAGGCGGTCGGCCAGGCGGCCGAATAACCGACGCCCCGGGCGGCAGACGGGATCGCAGCGGTTCTCTCGTTCTTCACGGTTCGTAGACAAACGTCCGGTCGCTCCAGGCCGTCGCTGACAGCGCGCCCTGTCGCCACGCGCCGCCGACGACGTAGAAGGCGCCGTCGTAGGAAACGGCGGTCGGTCCGTGTAGCGAGAGCGGGAGCTCAGGTACGGTCGTCCACTCCTCGCCGTCGAAGACCTCGTGGCTGTCGGTCGTCCAGCCCGTGACGACCGCGGGGTCCTCGCCCCCGCCGAGGTGGAACCGGCCGTCGACGACGGTGCCGGCGGTGCCGCTTCGCGGCGTCGGTGCCGCGTCGATCGCCTCCCACGCGTCGGCGTCGGGGTCGTAGGCCTCGACGGTCGGGTCGTTGTCGCCGTCCCAGCGCCCGCTGACGGTGAGGACGCGGTCGTCGAGGGCCCCCGCCGCGAGGTGGTCCCGCGGCGTCGGGATCGGCTCGCCTCGGTCCCACGTCTCGCCGTCGAAGATCAGCACGTCGTGGCTGTCGGTCGTATGCCCCCCGACGAGGTACAACCGGCCGTCGTACGCGACGAGTTCGTGGCCCCACCGTCCCTCCGGCAGGGGGCCGCGTTCGGTCCACGCGTCGGCGTCGGGATCGTACTCGAAGACGTGGTCCTCGGGCGGATCGTCGAACTCGCGGTTGCCGCCGACGACGTAGAGGACGTCCTCGATGGTCGCCGCCGCGTGGTGGTTCAACGGTTCGGGCATCGACGCCGCGTTCTCCCACTCGTCGGCGACGGGGTCGTAGATGTCCATTCGGTCCGTCGTATCGCCCAGTCCCGTCAGTCCGCCCGGGACGTGGATTCGGTCCTCGAGGACTGCGCCGTTCATCTCGCCGCGTTCGGTTGGCATGGTCGCGCGCTCGCTCCAGCCCTCGCTGTCGTCGACCGGAGCGGGCCGGAACGCCCACGCTGTCGCGCCGCCGAGCGCGAGCAGGCCGCCGCCGGCGATTGCGCGCCGCCGCGTCAGCAGGGTGCGGTCGCCGTCGTCTTCGCTCACGTGTGAACGGTCGACGAACTGAGTGAAAGTCGTTGTCGCTACCGAACCTAACGGTCGGTGGGCGCGACGCGTCACGGCGCCGTGGCTCACGGAACAGGTGAAATGAAGTATGAGTGTGGAGAGCCACGGTTGCCCGGCGTTCCGGCCGGGGGAATCCCGGTTGCCTTCTCCACCCCGCGACCCGTCGAGCGACAGGTGTCCGGCGGTCCACTGCTCGCTTCCGCGCCTGATGGGCTGTCGCCGGCTAACCACGATGGGACGTCCCTGCGGACGGCCACCGTAGACCGCTGTCCCCGACGGACGAGGCTTCTCTGTTGGCTCCCGGGGCCCCGGCCGGTCTGACCGGACGCCCGCGGCGTTCGGTCCCCGCTAATGACCATAGCGCGGGTTACGAGCAGGGCCAAACTGCCCGACCTATCCATTACTCCGTAGGGGGTTGGAACTTAAGGACCTTTCGTCTCGAGCACCGCCCGAGAACCGCTCGAGGGAGCGACGATCGCGGAACGGCTCGTGGTTGCCCAGTCGATCGTTATCGCAACCGTCCCATACGGTTTCCTGTCCGTCAGTTCTGGCGCAACCGCGACCCGGGCGATGGTTGCGCCGGGAACTCGGTGCAGCAATCCGTATCAGTCGATGTCGCCGTGGTCGGCCTCGCCGGACTCGCCGCGCTCCTTCGACGAGAGCGGTACCGCGAGGACGAGCAGGGTCGCGTAGTAGAGGGCGACGGCGGCGGTGACGAGGGTGCCGCTGACGCCCGGAAGGGTGGCACCCTCGAGGAACGTCTCGTCGGGGTTGAACGCCCAGACGTGAAACACCCAGCCGACGAGCATCGCGGTGATAAGCGGGAGGTACACCCGGCGAAGCCGGTGGCTGAACGCACCGCGGTAGCTGATATTTCGTTCGGGCTCGCGGTAGTCCCGACTCAGCTCCGCCCGCCACGCTTCGCGTTCGATACCCTGGGAGGGATCGAGCGCGTTCGCGAACAGGTTCTCCTGAATCACCCGGACCCGTGAGCGCCAGATGTCGTAGTCGCGAAACCGTCTGGCCTCGATGAACAAGAATACGGTTCCCATAATGAGTCCGGCGAGGATCACCGCGTGGGAGACCTCTCCGGAGAAGGCGTAGGCGACGATCGCCGACATCACCGTCACGGCCCAGTTCGTCGTCGTATCAAGTCGGTCGCGCCACTCGACCATCCGCTCCATCTCCCCGCGGTAGAGGTGGGCCGCGACCGAGCCGAGGCCGGTGCTCTCATCGACCATCTCGCGGCCGATCTCTGCCTGCTCCGGATCCTCGGGATCGAACTCCGAATCGCCCATACCGTCCGTACGCTCCCGAGCGGGATCGCTGTTCGTACCGTCCCCGACCCGTGACTGTCAGTCGCGGCTGCCGTCGCCACGGCCAGTGCGATCACGACTCCTCGTCTGCGTACGTCTCCTGAAACCGATCGATCTGTCCGTCGGTTCCGGCGATCACGATCGAATCACCGCGCTCGAGACGCGTTCCGTCGACGTCGGAGTGGTACTCCCCGTTTCGCTCGAGGCCGACGACGATACAGTCCGTCTGCTCGCGGACTGTCGCCGTCTCCAGTTTTGAGTCGACGAGCCCCGGAGCAGCGAGCTGTCGCAACCGGAGCTGGTCGCCAAGCGGCATCACCTCCCGTTCGAACGCCCGCAGCGCGATCATCCGTCCCGCGACGTTCGGCAGGGCGAGGACGTGATCGGCACCCGCCGCTCGCAGCGCTCGCAGGCTGTCCGTGGTATCGGCGCCGACGATGATCTCGGCGTCCGGATGCAGGGCGTCCGCGGTCAGCGTTACCAGGACCGCGTCGTCGTCGCGTTCGACCGCGATGACGACCGTCCCAGCGTCCTCGATTCCGGCCGCAAGCAGCGTCTCCTCCTCGGTTGCGTCGCCAACGACGTCGACGATCTCGTCGTCCTCGCGGTCGACGACGGTGGTCTCGAGCCCGGCGCGTTCGAGAGTGCCGGCGGCCGTCCGCCCGACGAGTCCGGCGCCGACGACGACGACCGGCTCCTCGGTCGTCCGGTACGGGCTCCCAGGGGAGCCGGTCCGGTCCGCAACAGCCTCGAGTGCCGATTCGGTACCGGCGATCAGCAGCGAGGTGTTCTCGTCGACGTGGACCTGCTCCGAGAGCTCGGTAACGAAATCCCCTCGGACCCACGCGCCAACGACGGTCGCGCCGGTCTCCTCGAGGGACTGCGTTTCGGCCATCGTCTCGTCGAACAGTTCGGCGTCGGCATCGACGTAAAACTCGGTGAGATCGAGGCCATCGCCGAGCGTGATCTCCCCTTCGGGTGCGGGGGCGATCACCGTTCTGATCCGATCGCCCAGCGCCTTCCCGAGGCGGTGTTTCGGCGAGAGCACCTCGTCGACGCCGGCGTACCGGAAGTACCGCGCCCGCGAAGGGTCGGTGACGAGGACGAAAAGAGCGGCCCTCGGATCGCGGCTCTCGATCGCGAGTACGGTGGCGACGAACTCGCGTTCGGTCGCGTCGACGACGACGGCCGTTGCCTCCTCGAGTCGTACCGCCTCGAGCACGCGGTCGTCGTCGGGTTCCCCGTACAGTACCGCGAGCCCGTCCTCGTGAAGCCGCTGGGCGCGATCCTCGTCTCCCTCGAGGATCACGTACGGCGTTCCGTCGGCCTCGAGCTCGTCGACCAGCGTGTCACAGAGTGCGGTGTAGCCGACGACGACGACGTGATCCTCGATCCGGTCGATCTCCTCGGGCGGCGACGGCTGAACGAGCGTCTCGAGCCAGGGGACGACGAACTGCGGGATCGCGACGGCGATGTAGGCGATTCCGGTGACCTGTACCAGCAACACCAGCGCGGTCATCTCGAGAGTTGTCCAGGGAGCGTCCTGGCCGTACCCCGTCGTCGTCATCGACTGGACGACGAGCTCGAGGGACTGGTACCAGGTCCGGGATTCGCCCTCGTAAACGGCCATCCCCCACCGGTAGGTGAGCGTGTACAGCGCGATCAGAAAGAGGAGCGAGCCGACGTACACCGCCAGTCGCCGGGTGAGTTTTACCACGACCGTTCACCCGTGGCTCGTCTAGAGAGGGCGCGACCGGGGCAGCACACGCGAAGCATACGGGACCGATCACTCCAGGGAATATCGTTCTTGCCCGCTGAGACGGATCGGCCCGGCAGAAGACTCTCGAAGCGCGATTCGCTTTCGACCTCGAGGACGTCGAACGGCGACGGAGATCAGTCGCTTTCGGCGCCGCGAACCCGGGTCAGGACGTTTCGCTCCCGGAGTATCGTGACGACAGCCCAGCCGAGAACGATGACCTCGAGCGCCAGCACGACCGGGTGGAGCGTGTGCGTAATGTCGGTCACGGGGAGAACGATCGTTACCGTCTCGAACGCCTCCCGCTCGCCCGGGGGCGGCCCGAGAAAGAGCACGTAGTACGGCGTCGCGGAGAGCCCCTGGGTCGTCGCCACGTTCAGGAAGTCGGTCGCGATGTGGACCAGCCAGCCAAGCGACAGCGCCGCGCCGCGACGGCCGAACAGGCGCGTGAGAACGAGTCCGGCGGGAACGGCGACCGCGATCGAGTGGGCGACGGTGTGGGAAAACGGCGTCAGGCCGAGCCAGTAGAGGGGCCGATCGACGAGGTCGGGAAGCGCCGAGCCGACGACGAGGTACGCGATCGGAAACCGCGTGTAGACGCCCAGCAGGTACCCCATCGCCAGGTGCGTCGGAAAGGTAAGGTGGAGCATCGTGGAGGCGACTACGGGATCGCAGGCGCTCGCGGGACTTCAACCGTCGGTGCGCAATCGAACAGGAGAAATCGAACCGGTCGGGTCGTGTCGATCAGGCCACGTCGTTCGGGCCGAACTCGTCGACCCCGCCCGTCTCGAGTCCGGACTCGAGGTCGGCGACCGCGTCGGGCGCGATCTCTTCGAGCGCGCGCTCGAAGTGGTCAGCAGTGAGTTCGATCGCCTCGACGTCGGAGTCCTCCCCGGTAGTCTCGCGTTCGACGTGTTCGCGGACCGCGATCGTCGCGGCCTCCCGGCAGACGGCCTCGATGTCGGCACCGGTATAGCCCTCGGTCTCTTCGGCTAGCGTATCGAGGTCGACGTCCGCGGCCAGCGGCCGGTTCTGGGTGTGGATCCGGAAGATCTCACGTCGGGCGTCCGTGTCTGGCTCGCCGACCTCGACGTGGCGGTCAAGCCGGCCAGGCCGGAGCAGGGCGTCGTCGATCAGCTCCGGCCGGTTCGAGGCCGCGACGACGACGACGTCCTCGAGCTCCTCGAGGCCGTCGAGTTCGGTCAGCAGCTGGGAGACGACCCGCTCGCCGACGTTGGAGTCGCCGCTCCCGCTGCCGCGTTTGGACGCAATGGCATCGATCTCGTCGAAGAAGATGATCGTCGGGGCGTTCGCGCGGGCCTTCTCGAAGACCTCGCGGACCCCCTTCTCCGACTCGCCGACGTACTTGTCGAACAGCTCCGGCCCCTTGACCGAGATGAAGTTCGACTGGGACTCGTTCGCGACGGCCTTGGCGAGCAGCGTCTTCCCGGTGCCCGGCGGCCCGTGTAGCAGGACTCCCTTCGCGGGGCTGAGACCGACCTGCTCGTAGGCGTCGGCGTGTTCCATCGGCCACTGGATCGCCTCGCGGAGCCGTCCCTTCGCCTCCTCGAGCCCACCGACGTCCTCCCAGGTGACGTCCGGGACTTCGACGAACACCTCCCGCATCGCCGAGGGTTCGACCCCACGGAGCGCGCTCCGGAAATCCTGTGCGGTGACCTCGATTTTCTCGAGGACCTCGGCGTCGATCTCGTCGGCTTCGAGGTCGAGTTCGGGCCGGAGCCGACGCATGGCGGTCATCGCCGCCTCCTTCGCGAGGTTCTCGAGGTCGGCGCCGACGAAGCCGTGGGTGTTCTCGGCGAAGCGCTCGAGGTCGACGTCCTCGGCCAGGGGCATGCCGCGGGTGTGGATCTGGAGGACCTCCTCGCGGCCGGCGGCGTCGGGGACGCCGATCTCGATCTCCCGGTCGAACCGACCCGGTCGACGCAGGGCGGGGTCGATCGCATCGACGCGGTTCGTGGTGCCGATGACCGTGATCTCGCCGCGGTCCTCGAGGCCGTCCATCAGCGAGAGCAGCTGGGCGACCACGCGGCGCTCGACGTCGCCCTGGACGTCTTCGCGTTTGGGCGCGATCGAGTCGAGCTCGTCGATGAAGACGATCGCGGGCTCGTTCTCGGCGGCCTCCTCGAAGATATCTCGAAGCTGCTCCTCGCTCTCGCCGTAGTACTTCGACATGATCTCCGGGCCGGAGAGCGTCACGAAGTGGGCGTCGACCTCGCTGGCGACCGCCCGCGCGATGAGGGTCTTCCCGGTTCCCGGCGGACCGTGGAGCAACACGCCCTTCGGGGGCTCGATGCCCAGCGTCCGGAACAGCTCGGGGTGGCGCATCGGCAGCTCGATCATCTCGCGGACCTGCTCGAGCTCGTCTTCCAACCCGCCGACGTCCTCGTAGGCGACGTCCGGGCTCTCGATCTCGCTTCCGTCCTCGATCGGTCCGTCGGCCTCGATCTCGAGGCGGTCAGCGTCGCGCTCGACGAGTTCGACGTCGGTCCGGTTACCGACGACAACCGTGTCGCCGGGCTCGGTGTCGACGACGGTGATCGGCAGGCGGCGACCCGAGCGACTCGAGAGCAGCCCGAACCCCAGCGACACCGAGAGGGTATCGCCGGGGCTGACGGCTCGCTCCGAGAGCTTGTCCTGCAGGTAGGATCCGATGTCGCCTTGAATGCGGACGTTCTCCGGAAGCGCGACCCGTACTCGCTCGGCGGGTTCGACGTTCGCGGGCTCGACCGAAACCGGGTCGTCGATTCGGGCGCCGACCGCCTGCCGCAGCTCGCCGTCGATCCGGACGATCCCGTGACCGACGTCCTCGGAGCGACCCGGCCACACGCGGGCGATCGCGCGTCCGTCGCGTCCCTCAATCGCGACGAACTCGCCGCTCGAGACGCCCATCTCTTTCATCGTCTCTCGGTCGATCGATGCGAGTCCACTCCCAGCGTCCTTTCGCTTGAGTGGTTTGACTCGGAGTCGCATGGTAACGAATGGGACGAAAAACGACCGCGTTACGCGGTCACCGGTTCGCCGGCGGATGCCGGGTAGCGATCCGCTTCCGACGACCGCTTACTCACCCTCGAGGGGAATCTCCTTTCCGCGGGTGTCCGGTGCCGCGGTCGGGAGCGTCACCTCGAGGACGCCGTTGGTGTACTCGGCACTGATCTCGTCGTCGTCGACGGTCTTGGGGAACCGGAACCGACGGTGGTAGGTCTTCTTCCGTCCGCGATCCTCATCGACGTGTTCGGCGGCGACATTAAGGACGCCGTCGTCCCACGCCAGGTCGATCTCCTCGTGTTCGAACCCTGGCATGTCGATCGTGAGGACGAACTTGTCGTCCTCCTCGTACAGTTCGTAGTCGTCGCTTCCGCGGTCGCCGAACAGCTGGGACGGCATATCAAGGCTCTGTGTCCAGGTGCTTGCGGTCGGTCGGAGCACCATGGGTGATTCACCTCGCGTGCAGTAGATGATTGCGTGCGGTTCGTAATAAGTATTTCGCCAATAGGGGTGGCCCCGAGTGAAAAGGACCAACTGGAAGCACCTCCAAGAACCACCTATGGGACTTGGAAGCACTGCAAAGAAGCTCCAGGGGATGTCCGAACGCGCCGAAGCGCTGTACAAGCAGGTACAGGAGCTCCAGCAACGGATCACCAACCTCGAGGAGGAGGTCGACGACACCCACGACACCGTCAACCGGATAGACCACCAGCTGACCGAACAGCGCGAACTGCTGCTCGCGATGGCCGAACAGCAGGGGATCGACGGCGAGGAGATCCTCGCTGACACCGCGATCGACCAGGCCGAACTCGAGTCGGATGACGAGCCGGCCGAACCTGGCGAGACGACCGCCGAGTAGCCGAGGTCGCGTTCCGTCGATTCGATTTTCCGCCCGAACAGTGGCGAAACCGCCCTCCGGAAACGGGGGATAGCAAGAACTAACAGTGGGGGCAACATTTGCCAGCACGATGACGACCCACGAGCGACCGGTGGACTCGGTGCTCGAGACGATCGGTCGGACGCCGCTCGTTCGCCTCCAGGAGAGTCCGGGCGACGTACAGATCTACGCCAAACTCGAGTCGTTCAACCCCGGCGCGAGCGTCAAGGACCGAATCGGCCGCTACATGCTCGAACGGATGCTCGAGCGGGGCGACCTTCCCGCCGGCGGGACGGTGATCGAACCCACCGCCGGCAACACGGGGATCGGCCTCGCGATCGCCGCCCAGCAGCTGGGTCTCGACGCGATGTTCGTCGTTCCCGAGCGCTTCAGCGTCGAGAAACAGCAGCTCATGGACGCCCTCGGCGCCGAGGTGATCAACACCCCGACCGACGACGGGATGGGTGGGGCGATCGACCGCGCCCACGAACTCGCCGCGGAGCTAGACGACGCCGTCGTCCCCCAGCAGTTCTCGAACCCGCTGAACACGGAGGCCCACTACGAGACGACCGCGCCGGAGATCTACGAGGCCCTCGATGGGGAGGTCGGCGCGGTCGTCGCCGGCTGTGGCACCGCCGGGACGCTGATGGGGCTGGCTCGCTACGCCCTCGAACACGACGACTCGACCCACGTTGCCGCCGTCGAGCCCGAGGGGTCAGTGTACGGCGAACTGCTCGAGGACGACCGCGAGGAAGGCGAGTACAAGATCGAGGGGATCGGCACTCACGACCCCTCGACCAACGAGCTGTTCGATCCGGAGCTGGTCGATGCGGTCCACGCTATCTCCGACCGGGCGGCCCACGAGGAGCTCGCCCGGCTCGCCCGCGAGGAGGGCCACCTGGTGGCCTCGAGCGCGGGCGCGGCGAGCGTCGCTGCCGAACGGGTCGCTCGACGGATCGACGAGGGCGACCTCGAGACGCCCCACAACACCGTCGTCACGGTGTTTCCCGACTCGAGCGAGCGCTACCTCTCGAAGGGAATCTACCGCTCGTTCGAGGAGTGGTCGTCGTGACGATCCCAGCCCACCACCCTACCACGTAGCCGGCTACTGGTAGAGCTTCTTGGCGTCGACGACGTCCAGGGTCTCGTCCTGCTCGGCCTCCCAGACCCGCACGACGAGATGCGCCTTGCAGTGGTACTCCACCATTTCCATCCCCGTCCGCTCGTTTCTGAGCACGAGCTGGCAGGTCCCCTCGTTCGAACAGTCCCCGGACCGGTCACACATTACCTTCCCGTATTCCTCTGGTCGGTAAGTCTTTGTCGGTGGTTGGGGATTCTGCAGCCACCAACAGCGTCGCCCGCGAGGCGACGGAATTCGGGCTCCGGTCAGGCGACGTGCCGTCGGTGCTCGACCTTCATACACCGGTCCTGAACGACGGCTCGGCCGCTCTCCTCCGCGCGAGCGGCGGCCTCGTCGTCGCTGATCCCGAGCTGGGTCCAGATCACCGGGACGTCCTCGCGCTCGAGAACATCGTCGACGATCCCCGCGACCTCCTCGCTGGGACGGAAGAGACAGACGACGTCGATCTCCCGATCGACGTCCGACAGCGAGGCGGCGGCCGGCCGATCGAAGATCTCCGTGGCGTTCGGGTTGATCGGGATTACGTCGTACCCCTGCTCGAGGAGGTACCGGGGCACGTCGTGGGCGGCCTTCCCGGGCGTGCTCGAACAGCCGACGACCGCGATCGTCTCGTACTCGAAGATCTCTCGGAGTCGGTCGGCGTCGGTAACTGGCATACCCGTCCTAGCGGGGCCGAACGTAAACCTCGTACGGCCCGATCAGCGCGCGAGCCCGGTCGTCCGGACCGTCGGCTCGCCGTCCTCGGCGGCTTCGACCTCAACCAGCCCGTCGAACAGCTGTTTGAGCGTGTTCATCGTCTGCTCGTCGTGGGCCGTCGCGTCGATGACGTAGACCCCCAGCGCGTCGGCGCTCTGGAGGCGACCCGTAAAGACGTGGAGGAACCGAAACACCGTCTGCAGATCGCCGTAGGTCAACAGCGTCGAGACCGACGATAGGAGCACGCGGTTCCGGGCCAACTCCCGATCCTCGTAGAACTCCTGGAGAAACGCCGAGAGCTCGACTCCGATGCCGGTCATGTCGACCGGCGAATCGGCGTAACTGACGCGGGGATCGTCTTCGGCAGTTCCGACGCCGCGTTGCTCGGTTACACAGTCGACGATCCCGACGTTCGCCTCGTCGGGAAAGTGCGGGAGCAACGTCTCGGCGCCGTCTTTCGTCGACACGACGATCGTTCCCTCCCCACGGGCCGCTCCCGCCTTCAACACGTCGAGCGCGAGCTCGTGTTTCCCCGTCAGCGGCGGTCCCGACACGAGGACGTTCGTCCCGGGCTCGACTTCGACGTCCGGCCCGACGGTAGCGAGATCATACATAGCTGCTGGGCATCCGGTGGTACGCCCCCTCGAATCGCACGACGCGAGCGTTCGATAGGAAGATCGACCAACCTACGTATAGTACTTTTGATCCTCCCGATCTTCCGCCCGATCAGACGATACCGCCGGTTACCTCGACCGCGCGTCCGAGGATGAACGCGACGGCCGCGAGGAACATTCCGTACTTCAGCCTGGACTGGCCGGCCGCCGGGTTCCCGAAGCTCTCGTAGGCCGCGTACAGCATGATCGCGTTCGCCGGAACCACCGCAGCCAGATAGACCGCGCCGAACTCGTCGAGGACGTACGGCAGCGGGCTCGCCAGGACGGCCGCGACCAGCAACGCGGTGGCGACCCACAGCGCGGGCCGTTCGCCGATCGCGATCGGCAGCGTGTTCAACCCCTCCTCGCGGTCGCCCGCGACGTCCTCGACGTCCTTGATGATCTCGCGGGTCAGGGTCGCGACCCCGGCCAGGAGAAAGAGGACGGCCGCGGGGCCGATCTCGCCGACGGCCGCGGCCCCGAACAGGAACGTGCTCCCGACGAGGTAGGCCACCAGCGCGTTGCCGAGCCCGGGCAGGCCCTTGAACAGCTCCGTGTACGCGACCAGCGCGACGAGGTTGATTGCCGCGATTGCGATCGCCAGCCAGGGCAACAGTAACGCGAGCACGACGGCGGCCCCGAACAGCACGACACTGAACGCGAGCGCGCCGCGAGGACTGACCGCACCGCGCGGGATCGCCCGCTCGGGCTGGTTGATCCGATCGATCTCTCTGTCGAAGTAGTCGTTGATCGCGTTCCCGCCCCCGACGGCAAGCCCCGTCGCCGCGACGGCCGCCGTCACCTCGACGGGATGGTTCGTCACGCCACCGGCGACGAACGCGCCGATAAACGTCAGGACGCTCGCGGCGATCACGTTCACCGGCCGTGTCAACTCGAGCACTCCCCGGAGCGTCTCCCCCGCAGTCATACCCCGATCTGCTCAGGCAGCGAGGATAAACGGTCCGATCTCTACCGCCACTCCTCGAGATCACAGAGATCCGCGTCGGCGACCGAGAGCCAGGCTCCAGCCCGCTCGTCGGCGTCGGCTTCGAGGGGAACCGCCATCCAGACGTCCTCGTCCTCGTCGCCGCACAGCTCGAGGGGCTGGCCCTCGGACGATTCGTCGTCGACGCCGGATTCGGGCGACTCGTGTACCGTCATATCCGTGTGTATGGCCTTCGGGTATAAAGAGGGCTCGAGCCGATTGCCAACAAGTGGGAACGCGTCCTCGTCGACCGCGGGTTGGCGGTCGTAGGTGCGTCGGTCGTAGGTGTGACGACGCGTCTCGCGGCAGCGAAAAATCGAGTGACTTATACGGAGCCGACGGGAACGAACGGGTGAGGGCGCTTAGCTCAGTCTGGACAGAGTACTTGGCTTCGGACCAAGCTGTCGCGGGTTCAAATCCTGCAGCGCCCATCACATTCTGTTACGGTCCACATCCGACAGACGGCGTCGGGTTCCTTTTAATGACCGGGGCCGTGGTCCACGTTGATTTCATCACGGACTGTTACGCGGGTCCGTCCCCTCCTGTGATTCCGTACATCCAACTTCCACGGCATCCTACATAGAAGCCCGTATCCCTCCACGACCTGCTACTATAGCAATTGAAAGAAACCAGCGAACGAGAACTAGCATCGACCTTGTGATTGTCTTCAATGCGGCCCGTCCGACAATGACCAGTAGTTGGTAATACAATTTTCTTTACTCAAAGTAAAGCATGAAACCCGTGTTACGTACAGGTAAAAGACTGAGCGGTGAGGTTGTTGTCATTCACATCCTCACATAGCATCTATGAAGGCCTCAGATTAAGAGTCAGGAGATGCCCGACGGGGAGAGTGAAAGAGCGGTGGCCCAGTGTACGTCCTGTGGGTCGGCCTATGCTGCCGAAATATGGTCTGATGGGACGGTCCAACCTATTGGAACAAAAGATGGCTGTCAGTGCGGTTCAACCGATTTCCAAGTTATCGAAGATTCCACTGACACTACTCCAAAAACGGACACCACTGATTGACGATTAATGGTCAGTTCGCACCTCTACGTAACGATTCGACCGAGTCAGATATAGCACCAGATCTGAATAGAGAATCCCGTGTTTCCAACTACTGCTGTAGAACGGTTCAGGAGCGGTGGCGCGTTAAATGTAGCCGTCGTCGCTTCCTCGCTTCTCCCGGACTTCCTCCAACAAGTCTCTGTGGAGTTTGCGCCGCTCCTCTTCGGATCGCTCATCGTAGTGCTTCTCGATGATCTCTTCTGAGACATCACACCGCTCGCTGACCACCGACTTTGGGAGACCCAACCGCCGGAGCTGTGTGATATGGCCGTGCCGCGCTGCATAGCTGGACTGGCTTGATGGGCACTTGCTTGCCTCGTGCTTCTTTTGTGCTGCCGAACATGCATCGATCTGCTTCCCGTGCGGACAGTTTTCGGTCACCGCACACGGGCGACTCCATTCGTAGAAATACAGCCGCATCGCCGTTTTCGATAACCGGCCATGCCTCGACGTCAACAGTGGATCCCGTCCATGCTCATCAGTCACGGATTCCCGGGTGTCTTCGATGTAGTCGGCGAGGACGGTGGCGACTGCCTCATCAATCGGGATTTCTCGCTCGCTGTTCTGCCCATTTTTCAACCGGGTTCCCTGGTCTGGCCGGTGCCGGAACGCCAGATATGGGGCATCTCCGAGGTGGACATCGGCGACGTCCAGTGAATGGATTGCTCCGGGGCGTCGGCCGGTCCGGCAGTGTAGCAGCCATACCACGTGTTCGCGGCTGGCATACCGGTATGTTCCGAGGTAGTCCAGAATCTCCGTGACCTGCTCCGGTGCAAGTTCGATGTCGCGGACCCCGGTATCCGGCCCGAGGTCTGGGATCAGTACGGTCTCTGTCACCCCGGGCCGTACCGCGTTGATTGCCTCAAGGTACCGGAGGAACGATTGAAGTAGATACATTTCATCCCGCATCGTCTTCACTCCCAGTGACTCCACCGCGTCCGTCGCCTCGTCCCGCCGCCATACCCGATACTCGTCCACGAAGCGGCCATCGATATCGTTCAAGTCCTCGACTCCCTGGATCGCACAGAACTCCACAACGTAGTCCAGCTTGCGGCGGTACTCGTCAACGGTCCCTGGCGTGAGTTCGGATGCACGCCGGTCCAGATACCGGTCAACACCCGCGGACGGTGCAAGCGGCTGAAGCGACGGCGATCTTTCCCGCAGCAGGCGGTGAAGCTCGTCCCAGGGAGGCTCCTCTTGACGAGACATGTGTTCGCGGACTACTGGTCCGGTACGGCAGCCAACCCGAAAAGTGGCTCATTCCGAGATACCTCTCGGCAGCATCGATACCGCCGCCGGGAATCGGTACAGAGTTCTCGGATAGGGACGGCTCTGACGGTCCTGTTAACCGCGCGACAATCGCCACCATCGTGGCGAATTGCGACTCCTATACTACGACTGAAATGTCTCAAGGCGATAGCCGTCGTTTCTTCCACTTGTCCTCGGAAGCCCGAGGACGGTGACACCGATGGCAGGTGAATACGGAACCAGTTACAGCAAGTTCGAGTACGACTACGGGACGCATCGCTACGTCAATCCGTACCACGAGGAGGAAGAGTACGACTGCGACCTCCTGGACATCTGATCCAGAGGCCATCCGGTCGTACTTTCCAGATTGACTGATCAAACACCTTCCCTCATATTTTGGGAAAAACCATGTCCGTGAACTATCAGGACACGCCGGGACCGTACCGCTACGAAACATGGCCCGACCGGTCGGGTTGCCCGCACTGTACGCCTCGCCGTCGATGCTGGCGGCACCGCAAGACCAGTCGATGATCAGCATTCCACTCCACACAATGTTCGTTTCATTGGTGTTCTCGAACGAACTGTTCGTCGCCATTCTTCTCCTCAGTACGGCTGTTATCTTCCTCGCACCACGGTGGATGGCTGCCACCGTCTACGGCGGCGTTGGGAGCTGGCTTATTATTTCCAAGCTTACGGCGGTCACCTCTGGAACAGCTACCGAACAGTTCGTCGTCATGGCCCAGATGCTGCTCTGGCTCCTGCCTGGTATCATCCTGCTTGCCCGCACCGTGTTCGAACCTGTGGATGCCGATCACACTACCCCTGGCATGAAGGACCCACGCTGGATCGTCAGAACCGTCGAATTCCTCGGACGACTGCTCGATGGCCCGGCCCCACCACAGCACCGGGGCGGGCACCAACCAGACCCAGATCCCGGCAACGAACAACCGCCGATGCCGCAGCCACCCGCACCAAACGGTCCCGTGGACCACGAGCAGGACCCGTCAGATGACGACCATACCGGGCCGATCGACGTAATGCGGAACGATGTCCAATGGCTTGCCGGTGTTCTCGCCCCGGGGTCTGACCGTCGCGACGATGACACGGACCGACCATGAATCCGACAGAACCTCAGCTCCGTGACTGTGGCCACGTCGGGCAGATGGCGGGGATCTGCCAGTACAACGGCTGTGCCAAACAGCTGTGTCCGTACTGTCTCCAGCAATGCGAGACCTGCGGTCGCATCCTGTGTCCAGCCCACCAGTACTGGCGAGACGGCGGCCGCCGCGTCCTCTGTGAGCCCCACAACCGTGCCTACCTGATCAGGACCGTTGTCCGCTACGTGCTCCCCGGCATCCAAAACTAACGAACAATACAATGACCAACGATACACCATTCGACCGCACCGATACCTTCGAACAGACCGAGCAGACCCGGGTCGGGGAACGCGGCAGTCCCGTCCTCGAAGAAGAACGGACCGCGACCGATCTCGCGTCCCTGACCGAAACCACCGAACAGACCGCTGTTGCCCTGTGCACCTGTGGCGCACCGTACACTGCGGCCCCGGAGGTGCATCGCTGCGTCCAGTGCGATGCCCTGGCCTGTCCCCGGTGCGTGCTTCGGTTGCACCGCCGCCAGTACTGTCCCCGCTGCGCCGAACACGTCTACGAACTGGACAAACGGGTGTTCCTGTCCCTGCTGTTCCTGCAGCAGGAGGTGATCGCACTGGAGGATCTCCTGCAGGTCGAGACCGTTGCCGAGGCCCCCGTCGAAATCGCGGTGGATCATGCGGCCACCGTACTCACCAACAACAACTACGTCGATACCGACACCGGGACCCTCACCCCAGACGGCCAGGAAGCCCTCCATGTCGGCAAACAGCTGTACGGGGAAGACGGCGACGTCCAGTCCGTAGTCCAGCAACTCCGCGTCCAGGACGTTTCCAACACCGACAGTCCCTCTCCCACGCTCTACGATCAGCTAGCTCCCGGACCATGACTGGGTGCACATCGTACACGGCGTGGAAACACCATCCACTGGTAAAACACTCGGTTCCCCAGCCGGCCCGGTATGGTTAACACAGCGGCTATCCCGTCGAAGTTACAGGACCGGGCCCAGTGGGTCTGCTGGCGGATCGTCCACCGTAACAATCGCCCGGCCAAGATCCCGATCGACCCCGGAACCGGCAACTATGCCACCGTCACCGATCCGGCGACCTGGACCGAGTACTCCACGGCACAGGACTACTACCACTGCGAGGACGTGGACGGACTGGGGTACGTGTTCACCGCGGACGGACCATACGCCGGTGTCGATCTTGATGACGTCCGCAACCCGGACACCGCCCTAGTCGAAGAATGGGCGCTCGATGTGCTGTTGACACTGGACTCCTACACCGAACGCAGCCCCAGCGGCCGCGGCTACCACGTTCTCGTCGAACGCTTGACGTATACAACGTTTTATTTCAATCTTGGTGCAATGCCTCTCGGCTGGCGCGTGATTATCAGACATCACGCCTGAGGAGAAACTTGAAAAGTTCCTCCTGTTCAGCCCCAAATCCGGTTTTCAGGATGTTTTTTATATACTTCTCCAGTCCGAGATCCTGCCCAGGCCCCAGGAACTGTATGTTCCAAGCCTTGATTGGTGACCCATTACACGATCACCTGCGCGTGTAACTTAACCTGGATACGCTTACAACGGCCTAGGCTCTGTTGAAATCCTCTTCTTTGGACACTTACTTCCACGAAATAACAATGCCCTGCACCTGCACATGTAACATTAAGTATGGATGTGATTGGCACGAAATCGACATGCCCTGTGAGCTTTATTTTCCTCGCTGCTGGCCTCTATTCATGGCTCAACCCACACTTCACGCTATCAGTAGCGAGCAGACGGTGAGTGTCAATGCGGGGGCAACCGTCGATCAGGTGATCACTGAAGTACGGGAGTTTACACCTGTTGATGACGGCGTTTCCGTCTATTATGTCTACGTGCGAAACAACGGGGAACTCGTGGGCGTCGTCTCGATGCGGGAGCTACTGAACGCAAAGGGCAGCGATCCAGTCTCCGAGATCATGACGGTCGATCTCGTGACCGTCACCACGTCGGACTCGCTCCAGCACGCGGTTCATCAATTCACCGCAAACAGGTTTGCCGTCCTTCCCGTCGTCGATGAATCGGGGCAGTTCAGCGGCGTCCTCAGAGCGAATGACGTCATCGACGCTCTCGACGAACAGACGACCAAGCAGATCCTCAAACAAGCAGGGCTCTGTCTGTGAATGAAGCCCGGAGATACCAGAACGGCATCTCAGACAGTATTTTGTCGGGCAAACGACGGTGACGTGAACGGGTGATCTGCGACCGACGGTTTCGGCGACGCTGCCGAACAGAACGTGTATGGTTCCCCGTTTGCCGGACTACGCTTACAATGTGACCACATCGTTCGCGTCAACATAGCAAAGATCGATTAGCCGGAAGTTCGGCTTCAGCCGTCACTGTTTCGGTGCGTGGCATAGGTTGCATTACACAGGTGCCTAAAACCCAGTGAGGTGATTTTATTCGAGGAGACTGTCGTCCCCGGTCGCCATATAGACCGTCCGAGCGGCGACGTTGGTCGCGTGGTCAGCGACCTGTTCGATGTCAGTGACTGTAAGCAGCAACCGGAGCACGTCGTCGTGGTACTCGTCGGGATTGACGGCCTCGGTGTCGAGGGTGATCGTTTCGCCGAATATCTGTCGGCTCGCGTGGTTTGCGAGCTGATCTATCTGGTCGTCGCGGGCGATGATTTCTCGACATGCGTTCGTGTTGGCCTCTTCGAAGGCGTCGATTGCATCGGCGACCATCGTCGCACTCTCCTGAGCCATCGATGGAATATCGACGTCAGTGTCCATCGCCGGGAGGCCGGCTTCCGTTCGCTCGGCAATCTTCACCGCGATGTCACCAATACGTTCGAGTTCGGTGCTAATCTTGAACGACGCGGCGACGAACCGAAGGTCGCCGGCAACCGGTTGTTGAAGTCCCAGCAGGTCAATGCATTTGCGTTCAATCTTGAGATAGCGCTCGTTTATTCGTTCTTCGCTTTCGATGACTTGGCGGGCTAACTCCGTATCGTGGTCAGCGAGGGCTGTTACAGAGCGGTCGAACTGCATGTGGACGAGCTCGCCCATCTCGATAACCCCCTTACGGAGCTTTTTGAGTTCTTGTTGGTAGCTTTCTCGTGCCATTGTGTCGGTTTGTGCAATTGATTCGATGGAATGATCAAAACTGTTGGTATGATCTTTCAGTATTGGGCTACACCAAATGTGATCGTCAGTAGCGCCAAGGCAGACGGATCTCACTATGTCGTGCCCATCTGATACCGGCAGAACAGCCATCAGGATCAGTGTTCAGCTGGTGCATATTCACGACGCTATCAGTGGTGAAACGCCACCCCCGAATAGGTCGGCGGGGTGCGTTACCCCAGAAGCCGGCTTCGAAGAGGTACCGGCTATCGCTTACAGCGCACCTGGGAGCAGCCAGATCGCCAGGCCGAAGTAGATGAGCACGGCGGTAAGGTCTTTGAACGTCGTCACGACGGGGTCGGAAACCGCAGCAGGATCGAATCCCAGCTTGTGTGCGACCCACGGAATCAGGTACCCAAACACACTGGCGATCGTACAGACCGCCACCAGGGCGGTGAACAGCACCATCGACAGCGCTGCGTTACCCTGCCAGACCAATGCGATGGTTGCGGCGATGCCACCGATAATGAGACCGATGACGAGTCCAAAGACTCCCTCTCGGGCAAGATGTTTCACCGCATTCTTGTCATCGATATGACCGGTAGCGAGCCCACGCACGAAGATTGTGGACGCCTGGGTCCCGACGTTGCCACCCATGTCCATAATCACCGGGACGAAAATGGCCAGCAGCGCGATCTCGGCTGCTTCCAGTGACCCTTCAGCTCCACCAATAACTCCGCCGGCGAGCAGGCCGCCTGCCAGTGCAACCAGCAACCAGGGAAGGCGGAGCCAGATTTTCTTTGGGAGTGACGAGGTGAGAATGAGTTCACTGCGCGTCAGCTCTGCGTCCTTGATATTCTCACCACGAATGGCGATCCCGCCACCAGTGGTCTTGGTCCCGGTATCCGTGACTCCGCCGTCCGGACGCAGTTCCGCATCTTCGTTTGCTGTCGATTCTTCGGTCTCGTTCTCGAACTCGTCTGCGGGTGTTTTAGCAGTCATAGTGTTCCTCCTGAGCTGGCGAGAAGACGCCGGAGAACGCGCTGTCGAGCAGGCTGCGAATTTGTTCTTCGAGAGTCGGGATTGTGGAGCTCTCCGCGCTGTTCAGTTGTGAGTGGTGATTGGATTCCCACATACGGTTTGGGATGGGAAGTTTTCCGTATTAAATACAACGATTTAGTATTTGAAATAAATACGCGAGGGGTGCCCTACAGGGCGGACGCGAGGCCCGCTGAGGGCGTACAATGGGGCGGCTCTGCCGTTCAGCGGAGGTGGTCAGATCGACATCGCAGCAGCCGCGTGGCTCTTCGTGTCACCTCCTACCCGATCCAACATGTCCGGGGTAGCAGTCGCTGGCAAAGCTGGACACGTCGCTCAAGAGACATTGGTTACTCTGGAACGACGTGTCTGTGGTCGTGACTTTCAGATCCGAAGGCGTGCTCGATCCGCAAGGAAGCGGCTTGCTCAGCGTGCCTTGCGTTCTCCATATCGGTTCCTCCGTTCAGACCCGCAGAGGACGCCGGCAAAGGCGCTGTCGAGCAGGCTGAGCACTAGTTCGGAAAGAGGCTGGCCACGGATATCCCTGATAGTACTGCCACTCTGATTCGTCTCGAAAATTGCGTCTTGATTACGCATACAGCCGAATACGGTTTTCCAGCGACCATTAACGTTTTCATGACGAGACCATGTTGTGGTAAAATGTCACGCAATACGTTCCCACACACTGTTGGGCGATTCTCACTACACTCATCTTTGGTCCATGAGACAGCGCATTTCTCGGCGTCGTGTAGGCCAATGACGTGGTCGATGCACTCATTGAACTGAAAACTAAGTAAATTCCTTAACCAAGCGGGTTCTGGCTGTTAGCGAAGCCCAGAATACCAGAACGACATCTCAGACGTCACTCGGTCGGGCGAACGACGGTGACGGGAACGGGCGATCTACGAACGACGGTTTCGGAGACGCTGCCGAGCAGAAAGCGGGCGATTCCCTGTTTTCCGTGACTCCCAATTACGATTTGGCTCACATCGTTTGTCTCCGCGTACCTAATGATCGTTTGAGCAGGGTTTCCGGCTTCGATTTCAGTGACAACGGATACCTCATCAGGGAGTGTTTCGCGGGTTGTGCCAAGGATGTGTTCACCCTTTTCGCGTTCGTTCGAAAACTCGTCATCTTGCGTGTAGCCGGGATAGGCCCGCTTTCGGCTGTAATCGACCATCGGAATTATCACGTACAATAGAGTCAATGAATCGTCTGGAAACTGTTCGGAGGCGTACTCAGCGGCGCTTTGAGCCGCCGGCGATCCATCGACCGGGACGAGAACGCAGTCGGTCATATGTTCCCCTTTGACGCGGATGACGAAGAAATCGAGGGCACACCGCGACAAGCGGTGTCCTTACAGCAGTTCGGCGAGCAGAACTGTCGCAAGTCCGAAGTAGATCAGGAGCGCAGTAACGTCTTTGACTGTGGTGATCAACGGGTCGGATGCTGCCGCCGGGTCGAAGCCGAGTTTGTGCATCAGCCACGGGATGACGTAGCCGACGACCGAGGCGACAATACACACAGTGAGGAGGCCGACGAAGACGACCATTGCCAATTCGAACGCGTACGGCTCGTCGATCTGCCAGATGTAAGCGGCGGCAGCACCGACCGAACCGATCATTAGGCCAATGAGGAACCCAATAAAGCCTTCGCGCAAGAAATGTTTGACCGCGTTCCGATCATCGATATGACCGAGTGCAAGCCCCCGTACGAAGATCGTCGAGGCCTGCGTCCCGACGTTCCCGCCCATATCCATGATCACGGGAACAAAGAAGGCGAGCGCGACAACGGCTTCGAGGGTGTCCTCGTAGGCTTCAATAACGCCACCTGCGAGGAGCCCGCCTGCGAGTGCGACCAACAACCACGGCATTCGGAGCCGGAGGATGCGTGAAATCGACGATTCGAGGATGGCGGAACTACGCGAGACTTCGACGTCGGTGAAGGTGAAGCCGGCGCTCTTCAGGATGTCCTCGGTTGCTTCCTCTTCGACCACTTCGAGCATCTCCTCGGTGCGGATGATCCCCTCCAATCGCCCGCGGTCATTGATGATCGGGAGGGCAGAGAAGTCCGTATCGGCTAACTCATGTGCAACGAGTTCGGGATCTGCCTCCTCGTTGATTGTAATGAGATCCGTCTCCATGTGATCGGAGACGAGGTCGTCTTCAGGGGCGTTGAGCAGCTCCCGCATCGACATAACACCGACGAGTCGGTCGGCGTCGTCAACGATGTACAGGTAGTAGACGGTCTTCTCTTCGTCTTCCGGTTCGAACTCTCGGAACTTGTCGATCGCTACCCCGATGAACTCGTCGTCTTTCACAGCGACGTATTCTTCGTCGGCCACCTCACCAACTTCGTCGGCGTGAAACTCAGCGTCCTCCATACGACTCACCTCGGATGTGCGACCGAATGACGCCCGCAAATTCGCCCTCAAGGAGGGCGAGAACGAGTTCTTCGAGTGTACGACCGCGCTCACGGGTTGCTTCTTTAACTGGCGTTTCTGCGTGACGCGTGGAATGGTGTATTTCCAGCATACACAGACGGGTTTTTAATTGGTACAAATATAAGTTATGTGGGCATAGTACCGCTTGTGATTAAATGACGTGGAGAGAGTAGCGAATCTCTCATGCTGAAACGATACATGTGCTTCCGGTACTGATAGTTAGAGGGCTCGGTCGAGATTGTGGATGAGGCACGCAAGGCCGAGTTCTCGAAATTGCTTCCACCAGCGTCGTGAACGGACGAACGCACCGTATTTACGCTTGAGTCGAAAGTTCACCGTTTCGCTCTGGTACCGTTGGACGTAGAGGTCTGAATCCAGCCGAGTGTTCCACGCTTTTTACAGTGATGAGAACTCACGGTGTTTGATGAGTGGCCGAATCCTGTTCTCGCAGGCCGTTGCTCGAATCTGCTGATCGTCGTAGCCTTTGTCTCCAAGAAGAACATCAACTTCAGCCGTGTTGCGGTTGATGAGTGAAGGTGCGATCTGTGTATCGTGCTTGCGGGTCGTTGTAATGTGGAGATCAAGGACAGCGTTCGCTCTGGTATCGACTAAGAGTGTGACTTTCAGTTGCTGAATCGTCAGCCTCGTTGAATACCGAGAAGGGACCCACGATTTCAAATGGACCAACGATAGCTAGTAACGAAAATTAGTACAGCGGGATGACTTCATTTGTTGCACGATCAAACCAGTAAATTATCGATTCACTATCTGTGTCTGCTGATCAATCTATCTTCAGATGTGGTTCGTACCCTTCCTGAATACTAATCCACTTGTTCCATCCTGCTTTTATTCCTTGTTCTTGTGAGAACCCCTTCAAATGATCAGCCAATTTCTCTGGCTCATCCCAATGAGAATATCGGCTGTAGATCGGCCTTGTGAATCAGTTATGAACGGTCGATCGAGCTCGATCAACACCGAATATCTCGAGAGCTCGAACAGTATTCGAAAGCAAGAGTCCAGCAAGATGAAGCTGAATACTGAGCTTCATCACCAGTCGCGGTGTTGCTTCTCGCTCCACAAAATCCAAGTCGAACTGGCCGATACTAGGAGTGAGACGTGCGTTTTCGGGCGTGAATTACTCAGAAAACGCACGTCTCACTCCTTCAACCTTATCTGAACACCACCACTCGCACCGATCAAGACTCGGCTTCTTTGTCGACTGGTGTGACGACTGCAGGATCGAAAACCTCAACGACATCACCGCCCGGGATCTCCACGAGTACCGTGTCTGGCGACGGAAGGATCTCAACGTTACCAGCGAGAAGACTCAGATGGACACGCTCCGTGTCTTCTTCGAGTGGTGCGAGACCATTGACGCCGTCCAACCTGGACTATTCAAGAAGATCAAGTCGCCCGTGATCCCCGACGGCGGGAGCGTCGACGATACGGTCATCCATACCGATGAGGCCAACGAGATCCTCGAGCATCTCGGACGGTACGAGTACGCCACGGTCGAGCACATGGTCTGGCTCATCCTGGCCAAGACGGGCATGCGAATGGGCGCAGCCCACGCGCTCGACGTCAAAGACTATCGCCCCGGCGAGGAGCAGCCACACCTGAGTATCGTTCACCGGCCGGAGACCGCCACTCCCATCAAGAACGGACGGAAGGGGGAACGCCCGGTCAGTATCGAGCCCGACGCCTGCGAGATCGTCGACGATTATCTCGAGCAGCGACGACCGGACGTGACGGACGAGCACGGACACGACCCGCTGCTCGCATCTCAACAGGGGCGTCTCTCCAAGTCAACTATTCGGAGATACGTCTACAAGTGGTCTCGTCCGTGTGCAGCCGGTCAGCGGTGCCCTCACGATCGGAATCCGGAGGAATGTGAGGCTGCGACCGACCTCGACCAGGCGTCGAAGTGTCCGTCCAGCGTGACGCCACATCCGATTCGACGCGGGTACATCACTCGACTCCTGCAGGCTGGTGTGCCCGTGGACGTCGTGAGCGATCGGTGTAACGTCTCACCAGCTGTCATCGAGGAGCACTACGACGTGCGAACCGAGGACGAGAAGATGCGACAACGGCACCAGGTCCTCCGAGAGACGCTGGGTAACGCCGATACTTAGTCTTCTATGATTGCAACCCCTACACCACCGGTGGATTTATGACTCCTAGTGAGCGACCTAGAGGTATGACCCTCGAAGACAACATCCGAGAATTAGAGCAGCGTCTCGGAATGAGCCGGAGCGAGGAAGTGGAAGAGACCGGCCGGACCGTCGCTCGTCTTCAGGACTGATGCTCATCCGAGCTCTTTGAGTTCGTCCGCGAACTCGTGTTTTGTGAGTCCGTCAGTATCGAGTAACTCGGTCATCCCCGCACGTCGAACGGCTTCCTCAGTAAATCTGATCCACAATTCTTCGTGCCGTTCTGCGTACCGTCTCCACCGCTCACTTCGCTGGAGATCTAACTCGTACTTCTCGAGAGGGATTTCGATATCGTGCTTTCGCACGAGCACGTCGCAACCGAACTCCTCGAGATACTTGAACCGGCCACCTTTTCGCCGAACCGTCAACAGTCGCTTGGATTCGTTAATGTAGTCGTTTACCCACTCCATCCAATCGTACTCGTCAGATCCATCGGGCTGTATCGCCGTCTCCGGCATCGAGAAATCTGGATTGACTCGTCTGAGGTAGAGCTGGCTCATCCCGATACCCGTTCGATGGTTCGCGTTGGGAAGCGCGTGCTTGAGGATCAAGTTCGATACCAGTCGCCCCGCCACTTCGACCGCTGTTCCGTTCCAATCGACCTGGTTGAGCGCGGGTTCGATTTCTTCGGCCGCGATGTCTTTGTACGCCTGTACTTGCTTCCCTTCTTCCTCGTAGTTCCCCTCCAGAACGTTTCTGAAGACGTCGATCAGCCTGGTCGCGATTACGCTGTTCGCCGACTCCATCGAGTCGATGTATTCGACGAGATCGTAGTCGATTTCGTCCGCAGCCCCGCTCGCCCCGGACGCGGTATAGACGACATAGACGGTACGATCTAACTCGTACGCCTCGACCTTGACCGATTTGTGTCCCTCGTACCCGACCACGCGTTCCCCTACGTCCTCCAGATCAGGGCTGACGAAATCCACCGAGAACTGTTTGTCCAGTTCGTGGTGGTAGCGGACTCGGTTTACCATCTGGTTACTGGCTATACGTGCCCTCCCTAGTAATCACAACGATCCATAACTGTCTATGACGCCAGTGCGTCTTCGGAACGGCACGATCGGTTAGCTGTCGGATCGACCCTACAGTTCACGATCGAGATGGCTCCGACCGTCCTCAGCGAAAGACGAGAGTAGTTTTTTGAAGATGTGCTTCAGATGTTATCCAGATACTGCCGACGTTGTTCCATCTTCTCCTTTTTCGTCCGCTGGTCGTAGTGCTTCTCGATCACCTTAGTGCTCACGTTGGCCCGATCGCTGACGGCCGTCTCCGGGACATCGCTCGTCAGGTGGTGCGTGATGTTGCCGCGCCGGATCGCGTGCGGACTAACGCTCGACGGACACTTCGAGAGGTGATCGGCTCGAGTCGCTTCGCAGTCGTCCGGATCCCGTCCGTGCGGACACTCCTATCCGTACTGACACGGCTGCGTATACCGGTAAGCGTACGCTCGAATCGCCGACTTCGATGTCCGCCCCTGCAACGTCGTAGGAGCGGTTCACGATCGTGCTCGTCGGTCACGTCTGGCCGACGGTCTCGAAGCCAGTCGTCGAGGAGCATACACAACTGGCCGGAGAGTCCGACGAGACGCTCGCCGCGAGTGCCGTTTTTGATCGGCGTCCCCTCGTCGGGCCGGTGAACGACCGCTACGTACTGATCCTCGGACGAGTAATCGTCCACATCAAGCGCGTGGGCCACGCCCATTCGCATCATCGTGTGCCACAGCAACGCCATCGTCACGTGGGGGAGTGAGGCGTACTCGTAGCGCTCGAAATAGCCAAGTGCCGCCTCGGCGTCCTCGCTATCGAGCATCACTTCCCGGACGTTGTCGCCCGGGCGCAGGTCCGGCGACTGGATCTTAACATGGAGCTCCGGATCGACTGCGTCGATGGTTCCGAGCCACCTGACGAACACCCGGAGGGTGTCCATCTGCGTCTTTAGGGAGACCTTCGAGAGGTCGCCGTTGTTTCGGCGCCAGAGTCGGTACTCGTGGATCTTCCGTCCCGTCAGCTCGTTCAGGTTGGTGATCTCCCGGTCGTCGCACCATCTGATGAAGTAGCCGAGACGCGACCGGTGCGACCGAAGCGTCGCGACCGCAACTTCCGTCTCTTTCTGGTCAAGGTACAATTCGAGCGCGGTCTCAGGATCGATTGGTTCGAGTGTCATGGTTCGCTCGGATGCGAACCTCACGATGCCTACAAATCGAGATATTGAACGGTGGTCTAGGCGGTTGTATCTGCGAGAAACCGGTGTCTTACCATTCTTCTCGCAATCTGATCTATTTCCTGCAGCGCCCATGATTTTATACACTGCAGTAATGCCAGAAATCGATAGACGGCGTCGACTTTCCGCCCATTTCAGCCACCGCACGCCATGCGCTGCATTTCGTGAGGCCACCGCACGATCTCTCCTCGAACCGGTGTCTGTAGGTATCGGGGCTGATCGCAGGAGCGTCTCACTGACGACTTTGACGTATTTGCGAGCGTATTCGAGCGCGCCAGCTATGTCGTCTAGTCCGTGACGATCGATGTCGCCGGGCTGGCGATCGCCTCAACCAACTTCAGTGTGATCCAAACTATTTTCATAGTGTGCAAATAGTTGCAGAACATGCAAACCACGAAAGTCCTCTTCGATTTCCCGTTTCCGGAGGAGCGAATTTTCCGGTACCAGGCGATGCAGGATATCCTTCACCACCTCGCGAACAATCCCTTCGAAGAGTTCACACAGCAGGAACTCGCATCGATCACAGGTGCGGACGTATCGTCGATTTCGCGTTCGGTCGACCTTCTCGACAAACTTGGTGTGATCGCAGTAAGTGAACAACGCCCCGCCCGCATTACGATCGACATGGATCATCTTCAGCGCCCGGATCCCGTTTTCATGATACCACAGTCCGAATTTCGCAAGCCAGTCCAAGCCTATCTCGATGAACTCGAGACGTGCATCCGGGAAAGCGATGAACTCGACGAACTTGCTGAAGCCGTTCTCTTTGGGAGCGTCGCTCGCGGAACAGCAGACCGCCGAAGTGACATCGATCTCCTCATCATCGTTGACGGCGACCTCACCTACGGACGGCGTATTTGCACGTCCCTCGCGCGTGACATCGAGGAGCAATCGTTCGATGGCCACCGGTACGAGTTCGAGGTCCTTGTCGAAACGCCGGACACCGCCGTCTCTCACGGAGGAGAACTGAAAGAGATCTTCGACGAAGGGCTGGTGCTCGACCGTTCCGACCAACTACAGAAGCTCCGGCAGAACATCTACACCTCGTCAGGAGGTGGTGCGTAGAGATGCCGATTAACCACGACGACATCGAGCCGGAGCTGTCGAACGCACGGGAAACGTTCCGTCGTGGTGGGCAAACTCCCGAGGAGGGATTAGACGTCTCGAGCGCCGACCTTCTCCAACTTCGAAAGGCATGTCGACTGCTCTCCGGAGCAGAGCGATTACTCGAAGACGAATATTATACGCTCGCGATCGAGGCCGCCTTTATATCGATCGAACGAACGCTGCTCTTCTGGCTGCTTACCGAGGGGCACCACGATCCATCCCAGCCGCCACAATCACACACCACCGCGATCAACCGAAGCGCCGAAGTTGGATTCCTCACCGACGAGGTTGCGACCGAACTCGAAGATCTCTGGAACGAAAACCGGGCGCACACGTACTACCAGGACGGGATGACCACAGATGATCGTGCAGATGCCATGGTCGCGCTCACTAACGAGATCCATTCACAGATCGTCAACCTCGTTGGGCAGTCTCACGAATGTATCTGTGAGTGATTTCGGCGAAAATACGACGAGAGATAGAATCAACTACAGATCACCACAGCCAGGATGTCGTGGTATAATCTGTCCAGGTACTCTCTCCGCTGTTCCATTTTCTTTCCCTGTGCGTTGGTCGTAGTGCATCTCGATTACCTACTCGGAGACGGTTGCTCGATCGCCGACTGCCTTCATCGGCCAGTCTTGTTGGATCGGGCGCGTGATCTCACCGCGACAAAGTGCATGTGGGCTCTTGCTCGATGGACACTCCGAAACACGTTCGTATTCAGTCGCTGGATAGTCGTCGATCTCACGTTCATGTGGACACTCTCCAGTCCGAATGCATGGCCGCGTATACCGATACTAGTCTCCTCGAAACGTCGTGACGACAGCTACCGAGATAGCTGCGAGGAACGTGGGGTATCTCAACGCCTTTGTGCGTCGATCCCTCGAACGGGCGTATGACCGAGCGCAGCGGCTTCGATCCCGACCGTCGAACCGTTCTCGGAACGACGGCCGGGGTACTCGCGGTCGGCGCGGCCGGCTGTACCGCCCTCGAGGACGACACCCATCCGCAACTCGAGGAGCTCGACGTCGGTGCCCTCCAGGAGACGGTCGCCGAGCAGTCCGAGGCCGGCGACGGTGCGGTGACGCTGGGGGTCGGGTTCGCCGATGACAACCTCCCGATCACGAGCGAGCTCTACGAGCCGAACCCGGCGGCCGAGATCAGCGACACCGAGCAGTACGACACCCAGGAGCTGTCGGAGATCGACCTCCTCGAGGAGCCCACCGAGGAGCTGCCGACGATCGATACCGACGAGATCGAGCTGTACGCCCTCGAGCTGTCGCCGGGCGAAACCCGAACGATGGGGCTGACGGTCCGCAGCGACGAGGACGTCGGCTTCGACGCCCATCTCCCCGAAGGGGAGCCGTACGACCCCGACGATGGGCTCGTGCTCAACTGCTACTGTATCGACGAGGTGTGGAACGTCCCGGCGGACGGAACCTGGACCCGCGTGATCGAGATCGGACTCGAGGACGGGATCGAGGATCCGGAATCGGCTGCGATGGTGTACGGCGTCTTCGAGGAGTAGTCGGCTACTCGGGTTCGTCCTCGATCAACACGACGGCCTCGCCGTCGACGACACGGTCATCCTCGGAGTCGACGGTCGTTCGGAGCCGGTACCGACCGCCGCCTAACTCCTCGACGATCTCGCAGTCGGCAGTGATCGTTGAGCCGATCTCGACAGGTCCCTGGAACTCGAGGTCTTGGGAGAGATACACCGTCAGCCCGGGGAACCGAGCGAGCGCCGCGCTGATGGCGCCGGCGACGAGGGTTCCGTGGGCGATCGAGCCTCCGAAGCGGGTCTCCTCGGCGAACTCCTCCTCGAGGTGGAGGCGATTGGTGTCGCCCGAGACCTGCGCGAAGGCGGCGACGTCCGCGTCGTCGACGGACTTGGTGAACTGTACGGTGTCGCCGACCGACAGCTCCGCGAGACTGTCGGTCGAGCGTTCGGTTGTCCAATCGGTGTCGCCGTAGCTGACTTCCGGCACCGCGGGTTCGGTTCCGCTCGACTCGTCGGCGGACTGTAGCCCCATCGCGGCCAGCATCGCGCTGTTGGCCTCGGCGTAGCTGTTGATGACGTGGCGCGAGATGGTTGCCCAGCGTTCCGGAGTCGGTACGACGTCGGTTGCGTCGGTGGGGATCGAGTTCGAGCTCATGGGGTTTCGGCCGTAGCTTGCGTGTGTGTACCATCCCCACCCTCTTGACAGCACTGCTTACCACTCCGAGGTCGAGACGGTCACGCGATCAGTACCCTCGCTCCTCGAGGAAGGCCGCGGCGGCCTCGTTGAACGCCGTCGGGCGGTCCTGGTTGACGAGGTGACCCGAGTTCTCGAGTTCGAGCCACGCGCCGTCCTCGACCTCGGCGGCGATCTCGCGGCTCTGCCGTTTGACCGGGGGTGCCTCCTGGTCGCCGTGGACGACGAGCGTCGGCGTCTCGACGTGGCTCAGTTCGGGCGGGTCGAACCGGTAGAGCGCGTTGAAAATCTTCCGGTACTCGGCGGAATCGACCTCACCGACGGCCTCCATCGCTGTCTCTCGGACTTCGGGCTCGACCGAGAGCCACCGCTGACCCGTCGTCGCCCGGATCGAGGTCAGCATCGAGCGAAACGTCGCCTCGGGCCCGGTCATCGATAGCGAGGCCGTAAGCGCGGGCATCGGTGAGAGCAGCGGCTTCGCTCCGGGCGGGAGTTCGACGGGTGGCATCGATCGAACGGCCCCGCCGAGAATCGCGCCCGCCGCGCGGTCGGGGTGGCGGTCGAGGTAGTTCTGGACGACCATCGAACCCAGCGAGAGCCCACAGAGTACCGGTTCCTCGAGGTCGAGGTGATCGAGCAGCGCCTCGAGGTCGTCGGTAAAGAGGTCGATCGAGTACTCGTCGACGTCGGTCACGCCGGTGTTGCCGTGACCGCGCACGTCGAGGGTGATCGGGCGGTGTGTCGAGTCGAACCGGTCGACCTGGGGCTGCCAGGCGCGGCCGTTCTGCCAGCCGCCGTGGACGAACACTAGCGGCGAGCCGTCGCCGCAACTGTCGTACCACAGCGTCGCGTCGTCGAGCGAGAGTTCTGCCATGGTCCGTTCTGTGCTCCCTCGGTTATAGGCCTGTCTCCAAATCGCTACGTATCGCGGGCCGACGACTGCGGCCCGACTCTCGGGTCGGCGACGGCTACTCGCGGCCGGAACCCACCCACCGATCCCAGAAGCTATCGAACTCCGCGTCGTCCTCGGTGAGACGTTCCCACTGGGCGAGACCGCGTTCCTCACGGGTACCGGGAATGGTGTTGTCGAGGACGAGCGCAGCCAGTCCGCCGACGGCCATCCCCGTCGAGCCGATGATAAACACCGAATCGACGAGCGCCTGTGCGGTCGCCTCGATCCAGACCGCAGCCGCGGTATCGGCGACGAGGTCGGCCTCGATCAGCGGAGCGATCGTCGACGCGAGATCGATCGCCTCCCGGAACGCGATCGGGTCCGCGAAGTTCGCCATATACTCGGGGATCGCGAGGCCGACGAACAGCGCGAAGCCGACGACGAACACGTTCCGCGAGGACTCGAGGTCGACGTGTCTCAGGTTCGCGATCCCGACGGCGACGATCTGGGCGAACATCGCGACGAACAGCCCGCCGACGATCGGATCGGGGATCGTCGCGATCAGCTGGCCGAAGTAGCCGATAAAGCCCGCGACGATCATAACCGCGGCGCCGATCTGGACGACGTACCGCGAGGCCACGCCCGTGAGCCCGATCGCGCCGACGTTCTCGGAGTAGGAGGTCGACCCGCCGGTCCCCATCACGCCCGAGAAGACGTTCATCAGCCCCTCCATACCGATTCCGTGGTTGATCCGTCGCTCGCTTGGTGCCGCCGACCCGGTCAGGTTCGCCACCGCGTAGTAGTCGCCGATGCTCTCGACGATCGAAGCGAGGACGCCCGCGAACATCCCCACGATAAATGCGGTCGTGAACTCGGGGACGCCCCACTGCAGCGGGTGGATCGGCAACAGCGGGTCGACGTCGGTGACGTCGCCGAGCGGGACGTGACCCGGGTGGCCGCCGCCGAGGACGCCGGTCGCCGAGAGGGCCGCGGCGACGACCCAGGCGATGCCGATCGCCAGCAGGACGGGATACAGTCTGAACGCCCGGTGTCTGAGCTCGAGGTACTGCGAGAACAGCAGGATCAGCCCCAGGGTAAACCCCAGTAGCAGCCAGCTCTGGTCGGTAGCGGTGATCTGGTCGGCGTCGAACAGCGCCAGGCCGATCAGGGCGATCGTCGGCGCGATGACGACCGGAGAGAGGTAGCGACGGAGCTTCCCGACCAGGCCGAAGTACCCCATCGCGACCTGGACCGCCGCGGCGACGATGATCGCTCCCTGAAGCTGGAGCAACGCGGCCTGCCAGTCGGGCTGGCCCTGGACGCCGCCCGCGGTCACGACCGCGATGACCGCAAGCGCCGGCGCGAGCATCGAGAAGGGCGCCCCCTGGACGATCGGGTACCGGTTCCCGAAGGTCGTCTGGGCCAGCGTCGCGATCCCCGAGACGACGAAGAACGTCCCGATGAACTGGGCCGTGACGTCCTCGGGCATCCCCATCGCTCCGGCCAGAATCAGCGGCACCGCGATGTTGGCGCCGACCATCGTCAGGTAGTGCTGGATTCCGAGCACCGTCGACTCGCCAAGCGGCGGTCGGTCCTCGATCCCGTACTCGATCCCCTCGGCCCGCTCCCGGTCGACCGCGTCGTCGTCGGTCATCCGTCTCTGTTGGATAACGCGGCAGCCGGCTCAAATGGGTATTGATCCGGATCGTCCGACTCCTTCGGTCGGAAGCCTGTCACGCGGTCTGCCGTACACGCCCCTCGAAACGAGCTCAGAGACGGTCACGGATATGCCGTCGCTGACCGACGGCGACCCGTCTCACTCCTCGCCGATCGGCTCGACGCGGAATACGTAATCGTCGTACGCCCCGTCGAGATTCGTCGGGCTCTCCTCGTCGGTGTGGGTCCGACAGAGGGCCGCCTCGGCCTCGACGGCACCTTTCCCGGTCTCCTCCTGGTAGCGCTCGAGGACGACGAACGCCGCGGGCTCGTCGCAGTCGCGCCGGTGGCACTCGCCGTCGGTCGCTGTCTCCTCACTCATACGGTCCCCTTGTGGGGAGGCGACAAAACGCTGTGGTCGTCGCTCGAGCGGAAGCGTCCCGGAGGTCACTCCTCGTCGTCCTGCTCGTGGAGGATCGTCGACACGGTGTCCGAGACCTCCTCGAGGGCGACCGCGTTCGTCTTCCGGAGATCGCCGTCCTGTGCCTCACTGAGGTGTCGGACCGCCTCCCGAAGGTGGTGCTCGGTCTCCTCGTTTCCGTTCTCGGTCATGGGGACCAGCAGCGGGCGTACGAACCTGAAGCTGTTAAGCTCGTCGCCGATCGACTCCGGACTGCGTCGGTTGTGTACGGCGTTCCGTGGCGCCCACTCGACGCGACGACGCGAGCGTCCTCGCGCTCCCACCTCCCTCGCCACCGACGGATTCAAGTCTGGTTGCGGTAACGCAATCATAATGATCCGAGGCGAACGACCGACGCGCCGTTCGGGGGCCGAGCGATGAAGGGGTTCGTCCTCGGCGGCGTCAGCTCCGGCGTCGGCAAGACCGTCGCGACGCTGTCGGTGATCCGGGCCCTCGAGGACGCGGGCCACGACGTCCAGCCCGCGAAGGCGGGGCCGGACTTCATCGATCCGAGCCACCACGAGGCAGTCGCGGGACGGCCCTCCCGCACGCTCGACCTGTGGCTCTGCGGCGAGGACGGCCTCCGCCGGAACTACCGTCGCGGCGAGGGCGACGTCTGTGTCGTCGAGGGCGTGATGGGACTGTACGACGGCGACGGCTCGAGTACGGCGATGGTCGCCGAGGCGCTCGACGTTCCCGTCGTCCTCGTCGTCGACGCCAGCGCGGGGATGGAAAGCGTCGCCGCGACGGCCCTCGGCTTTCGCGAGTACGCCGACCGGATCGGCCGCGACGTCGAGGTCGCGGGGATCGTCGCCCAGCGGGCCCACGGTGGTCGCCACGAGCAGGGGATCCGGGACGCGTTGCCCGCCGACCTCGAGTACTTCGGTCGGATCCCGCCGAGAGACGACCTCGAGATCCCCGACCGCCACCTGGGACTCGAGATGGGCGAGGAGGCGACGCTGCCCCGTGCGGCGCTGCGGGAGGCCGCCGAAACCCTCGAACCGGAACAGCTGGCCGCGGTCGCCAGCGAGCCTCCCGCGCCGGCGTCCTCGCCGGAACGTCCATCGCGCCCAAGAGCCGTCGACGCTCGCGTCGCGATCGCCAGCGACGCGGCCTTCTGTTTTCGGTACCCCGCGACGATCGAACGCTTTCGCGAGCGCGCGGAGCTGGTGACGTTCTCCCCGGTCGCCGACGATCCGGTTCCCGACTGCGACGGCGTCTACCTCCCCGGCGGCTACCCCGAACTCCACGCGACGGAACTTGCGGGCGGCGACACCCTCTCGGAGCTCGGCGAGCGAGCCAGCGAGGGGCTTCCCGTCTTCGGGGAGTGTGGCGGGCTGATGGCCATGTCGCGGTCGCTGACGACCGCCGACGGCGAGCGCGCCGAGATGGCCGGGATTCTGCCGGCGGACGTGACGATGCACGACCGCTACCGGGCGCTCGACCACGTCGAGCTCGAGGCGATCGACGGCACCCTGACCGCCCGCGCCGGCGAGTCAATCCGAGGCCACGAGTTCCACTACTCGAGCGCCGACGTCGACGGCGACGCCCGCTTTGCCTTCGAGACGGTCCGGGGTGAGGGAATCGACGGCGAGCGCGACGGCCTCGTCGAACACGAGTCGCTCGGCACCTACGCCCATGTCCACCCCGAGAGCGGGGCGTTCGACCGGTTCCTCGAACTGCTCGGGGACTGAGACCGATCGGTATCTCGTCGGACGCGTCGCCGTCCTCGGACCGTCCTGTCGTTTGATGACAATTGACGCGAATGGATGGGTATGGACGCGCCGACGCCGATCGCCGTCATCCTGCCGACGACGGGGTGGAACGACGTCTGCGAGCAGATCGCCGACCAGCTCCAACCGGACGACGAACTGCTCGTCGTCTGTGACGAGTTCCACGAGTCGGTCGCCGATCGTGCCGAAGCCCGTGACGGCGTCCGTTCGATCGTCGCGGGCGAACCCGAGGACTGCTCCGGGAAGGCCAACGCGATCGCGGCCGGGATGGAGGCTGCCGACGCCGAGCGGATCGTCTGGACCGACGACGACTTCTCCCACCCGTCCGGCTGGCTCGAAAAGCTGCGGATCGACTACGACCGCCGAGGGCCGACCTCCGAGCTGCCGGTGTTCGTCGGTCGGGACCCGCTTGCCGCGGTGCTCGAACCGACCCACGCGATCAGCGGAACGCTCGCCGTCTCCCTCGCGAACATCCCGTGGGGTGGGTCGCTCGTCTTCGAACGCGACGATCTCGACGACGAACAGCGGTTTCTCGACGAGCTTCGACAGACGGTAAGCGACGACGGCCTCCTCTCGGAGCACGTCGAGTTCACGACGATCAAACGGCCACGCCACGTCGAAATCGGCGGTTCGACCCGCGAAACTCTCGAGAACCAGGCCCGGTTCGTCAAGATCGTACGATACCACGATCCGACGGGAACCGCCGCTCAGGGGATGCTTGCGGCCGTGTTGACCGTCGCCTGCCTGCTGTTTCCGCTGCCGATGCTCGCACTGACGACGCTCTCGATGGCCGCGATCTACGCCGCGTTCGGCATCCACCGGTGGACGTTCCTCGCGGCCTACCCCGTGGCGCTGGCGGCGATCCCCCTGCTCGTCTACGGGCTAGCACGTCGAACGTTCGTCTGGGGTGGGCGACGCTACCGATGGGACGGGAAGTTCGATGTCACGATCGAACCGCTCTAACAGCTTTCCCCGTCGAACCCAGGTGCTCGTGCCCTGTCTCCTGAAAGCAAACTTGTCCTACGACAACCAAAATTGTTTTAGTATCGACCATCCATCCCTCGGACGATGATAGCTGCTGTCTCGCTCGGCGAGCGGGTCGGGCCGCGGACCCGCGACGTCGGTCGATCGAAACGTTCGCTCGAGGACTCGACCGGGCCGTGCCCTGCGATCTGCGGGACGGGTTTCGAAGCGGCGGAGGCGCGAGCGTGAGCGGAACGAACACCGGTCCGGAGGCGACGTTTCGACGGCGGTCGCTGGGCGAGACCGATCACCGATCGGCGCCGTGCCTCGCCGTTGCTGGCGTGTTCGTCGTCGTCGCTCGGCGGGACGGCACCGTCACGGCCTTCGAGGACGACTCCCTCGAGTCCCGGTGGACGACCGCCACCTCGGGCCGGATCCACGAACTCGCCGTCTGCGGAGACGTCGCGGTCGTCGCGACCGGCTGCGAGGGAACGGCGACGGTCGCGGCCTACGCACTCGAGGACGGCCGTCGTCGCTGGCAGTACGACGTGTCACCGCCCGACGGCGACGACGTCGGGGCCTCTCGTGTCGTCGCGCTCGAGGACGGCGCGACCGATCGGCTGTACGCGGCCGTCCGTCGCGTCGGCGACGGGAGACGGTCGGGGACCGTCCTCGCGTTCGACCGCGACGGGCGGGTCCGCTGGCGCTACGGGACCGACGCCTCGCCGGTCGCGCTCGCCGCGACCGAGCGGGGCGATCGGCTGGCGGTTGGCTACGATCGCTGCCCGGGCGCCCACGACAACGGGTTGGTCGTCCTCGAGACCGATGCCGGCGAACTCGCCTGGACCTGGGATCCCGGAACCGCGGGCGACCGCCGCGTGAGCGACGTTGCGTTCGACGGCGACACTGTCGCGGTCGCGAGCTGTGGCGACGGCTGTGGCTACCTGCTCACGGACGGCGGTGCCGAACGCTGGCGAGTCCCGTTTGGAACCGAGGACGGAGCCAGGGCTCCGACCCATGCGTACGCCCACGACGGCCGAGCGGTCTTTGCCGTCGAACCCATCGAGCACCGCGACACCGACCACCGAATCGTCGCTGTCGACGGCGACGGCGGTGCGCTGTGGACCGCTTCCGGACGGGGCCGTATCGACGGATTCGCGACGAACGGCGACGTCCTCGTCCCCCGTCCCGTCGGGGCCGACGTCGACACCCACGCGGTTCGTCGGTTCGTCCTCGAGACCGGTTCCGCCGAGGACGTGAGACTCGACGGAACCGTCACCGCCGCGACCGTCGGCGAGGGGACGATCGCGGTGATCGAACGCCGCCGTTCGTTCAGTGACGGGGAAACGACGCGCGCCGAGGACACTCTCCTCGTCGGAGCAGTCATGCAGCAGGACTGACTCTATCACGGGAACGGTTCGGTTCGTCGCGTTCCGTCGAGACGAGTCGACGGTCGCATACGCAAGGCAAACCACCACAACGGACACTCTCGTCTGTTTTTCCAGATAATGACAGAGACGAGAGAGTACGATGACTCGGCGGAGCGTTCGGATTCAGCGGACGACCGACCGGGCTTTCGTTCGGCACTGACCGACGACGAAGGTCGACCACGCCGCGTGATGACCGACGGCGGAGAGGAAGAAGCTGAGGAAGAGGAGGACGAGGAAGCCGAAGAAGACGAGGAAGCCGAAGAAGACGAGGAAGCCGAAGAAGACGAGGAAGAAGCTGAGGAAGAGGAGGACGAAGAAGCCGAAGAAGAGGAGGATGAAGACGAGGAAGAAGGTGAGGAAGGGGAGGACGAGGAAGCTGAAGACGAGGAAGAAGCTGAGGAGGACGAAGAAGCCGAAGAGGACGAGGAGGAAGCTGAGGAAGGGGAGGACGAGGAAGCTGAAGACGAGGAAGAAGCTGAGGAGGACGAAGAAGCCGAAGAGGACGAGGAGGAAGCTGAGGAAGGGGAGGACGAGGAAGCTGAAGACGAGGAAGAAGCTGAGGAAGAGGACGAAGAAGCCGAAGAGGACGAGGAGGAAGCTGAGGAAGAGGACGAAGAAGCCGAAGAGGACGAGGAGGAAGCACCCGTCGGACACGAACAGGGCGCTGAGGAGTCCTACGAGGACGACGACGCCACGAACGTGCTCCACCTCGATCTCGATGGACTGTTCCTCGACCTGCTGGGTCTCGAGGTCAACCTGGATCCGGTCGTCCTCAACCTGTCGGCCCGGCCGGGAGAGGGGAACCTGCTCGGCAACCTGCTGTCGGCGGTCTCCGGACTGCTCGACGGCTCCCAGGAGCTGCTGGGCGGCGTCCAGTCGCTGCTCGAGCGACCGGCCGAGGCGCTCTCCTCGATCGTCGACCGCTCCCAGGAAGCGCTCGCCTCCCTGGTGAGTAGGCCACAGGAGTTCGTTAGCGAACTCCTGGGCGGCGACGAGGAAGACGAGGAGGGTGATGAAGACGAGGGCGACGAGGCCGAAGACGGCGAGGACGAACAGGGCCGGATTTCGTCCGCGGCCGGGGCGGCAAGAGAGCGGATCTCGTCCGCGATCGAGACGATGACCGACAGTCTGCGCGGACTGATTCCGGATCTCCCCGTCGAGGAGTTCATCGCCACGGTAGTCCGTGAGATCCTCCAGGCGCTGATCGACCAGCTCGAGGGCGACGAAGAGGCCGACGACCAGAACGGCAACGCGGAGGCGAGTGCATAACAATGAGTGAAGCATCCGAGTCACTGACGGAACAGATCGACTACGACAAGATTACCGAGAGCCTCGAGCTCGACGACCTCCTCGAGGGAACCCAGTGGGAAGACGAGATCGACGAGGACGAGCCCCTCGGCGAGACCCTGGGAGGACTGATCGGTGCGATCATCGGTCGGAAGATCGGCGAGCAGGTCGGACAGCGGATCGGCGAACTCGTTGTCGAGGAGTTGCTGAGCGCCGACGAGGACGAAGCCGAAGATGGCGAAGACGAGGACGAAGCCGAAGATGGCGAAGACGAGGACGAAGTCGAAGATGGCGAAGACGAGGACGAGGAATCGGAGGGCGAGGACGAATCGTCCGACGGTGACGACGACGGCGAAGGGGACGAGGAGGACGAAGCCGAAGACGACGAAGGTGAGAACGAGGACGAGGAGACGGACGAAGCGGACGACGGGAACGAAGACGACGAGGACGGAGGAGAGTAGTCGTGGTGCCGAGTTCTCTACCAGCGACTCGAGGTGAGCGCGATGAGTGAGGACTCCGGACTGAAACAGATGGTCACCGACGAGGTCACCGAACAGGTCGACGTCGCCGATCTGCTCGGGGACGGCGACCTCAAGGACAACCTCGACGGCGGCGAGGTCGGTGCGGCCGTCGGCCGCCAGTTCGGCGAACAGCTCGGTCGCGAGATCGGCGCGACGGTCGGTCACGACGTCCAGGACACCCTCAGAGAGGGGCTCGAGAGCGGCAAGAGCCTCCGGGAGCTGCTCTCCGATCTCGTGGAGGCGATCCGCGCAGCGATCAGCAAGGCGATCGGTAACGTCCTCGGACAGGACGTCCTCTCGTCGGCGACCGGCGCGTTGACGGACGGTGAAACCGAGGCCGAGGACGACGAGTCGCCGGAAGCGGACACCGAGGACGAAGCGGACGAAGAGTTAGACGAAGACGAGCCGGAAGAAGCGGACACCGAGGACGAGTCGGAGGAAGAACCCGAGGACGACGACTCCGACGCCACAGACGAGGAGGCCGACGAAAGCGACAAGGCCGACGACGACGAACCCGAAAGGGAGGAGCCCGACGAGCCGTCGGTCGAAGAGCTCGAGGACCTGCGCCAGGAGACCCTCGAGGACTTCCTCGGCGTGATGTCCTACCAGGATCTCCAGTCGGTCGCCAAGGACGTCGGCGTCAAGGCCAATCTCAGCCGCGAGGAGATGACCGACGGGATCATCGAGGCCGTCGCTGACGACGACGCCGGGGCCGACGATTCGGACGACTCCGAGTAGCCTCACCGCTACCCCCATCCGACCATGACCGACGAACTCTACGACCGTATCACGGAGATACTCGACGACGCCAGCACGGAAAGTGGCGCCCTCGCCGTTCCAGACGAGGACGACGGCGCCGACGACGACCTGCTCGAGCTGGCCGAGGAGGCGGCCGACATTCTCGAGGAGACCGACCCCAAGGAGCTGCTCGAGGCGGTCGGACTGGGCACCCTCGAGGACGGTACCGAGCCCGAGACCGTCCCGGAGGCGATCACCGAGGGCAAGCCCGAACACGTCGAGGAGCTCCAGCGGCTGGTCCGGCTCGCGAAGCTCGCCGACCGGTCGGAGGAGGACGAACTCGGCGACGTGATCGCTGGACTCCGCGAGGCGACCGGCGAGGACGGCGATGCCGACTCCGAAGCCGATGACGAGGAAGAGACGGACGACGAGGACGCCGAGAGCGAGGGAGATGCAGACGATGAGGACGCCGAAAGCGAAACGGACGACGACGCGGACAGAGATGACGACGAGGCCGCGGACGAGGAGTCGGCGGACGCGAGCGACGAACTCGAGGATCGCCTCCGGGACGCCGTGGGTTCGTCGTTCGAGGAGTTCGGCGCCGACCTCGAGTCGGTTCGGGACCAGCTAGAAGCGGCGGCGGGTTCCGACGACGGGTCGGACGAGGCCGAGGAGGAAGAGGGGCTCCTCGAAGCCGCCGACGACCTCCTGGACTCCGAGGACGAGGACGACGAACTCCTCGAAGCCGCCGACGACCTCCTGGACTCCGAGGCCGAGGACGACGAACTCCTCGACTCCGACGACGAAGACGAGGAGGAGGCGGACAACGATGAGGACGAAGACGACGAGGACGATGGCCTTCTCGGCTCCGACGAGGGACTCGGCTCGAGCGAGTCCTCCCGCCACTCGACGATGGCGCCACCGCCCAACGAGCGGGCGGACATGAACGCGGTCAAGCGCCACTCGACGATGCCGAAACGAAACCGGTAGCGGTCCGTATCTCTTTGACGCTTGCTCGCGTAGCTCCGGTATGTACGATTCGATCCTCGTGGCGACCGACGGGAGCGAAGCGGCCTCGGTGGCGGTCGAACACGCGATCGACCTCGCGAGCGGACTCGGAGCGACGCTGTACGGCGTCGCCGTCGTCGAGACCCGAACCGAGTACGACAACGCCATCGTCGATCCCGACGAAGCCGAAGACCACCTCTGCGAGCGAGCGGAGGCGACACTGGCGTCCCTCGAGGAGCGAGCCGCCGGGGCCGACGTCCCCGTCGAGACGGCGGTTCGGGTCGGGGTCCCCCACGACGAAATCGTCACCTACGCCGACGACTGCGGCGTCGACGCGATCGTCGTCGGCGCCCGCGGCCGCTCCTCGTTCAAGGGCGCCCTGCTCGGCAGCACCGTCGACGCCGTCGTCAGGCTCGCAACTCGCCCGGTGCTGGTCGTCGGTGACAGGTGAGGAGTTTTGTTCCTCCTTCGAGTACCCGTTCGTGAATGCACGACTGGATCGACGGCTACGACGAGCGAGACTGGCAGACTACCGAGGAGGGAACCGTCCGCTACGCGCTGATCGGACTCGGCTGGTGGACCGTCGACGTCGCGATCCCGGCGATCGAGCACTCGGATCTCGGGGAGGTGTCGGTGCTGGTCAGCAGCTCGACGGAGAAGGCGGAACGGCTCGCCGCGGAGAACGACGTCGAGCGCGGAATCAGCTACGATCAGTATCACGACGGGGCGGCGAGCGACGCCTACGACGCCGTCTACGTCGGCACGCCGAACGCCTTCCACCTCGAGTACGCCGAAACCGCCGCCGAGCTCGGCAAGGCCGTCCTCTGTGAGAAGCCGATGGAGGCGACCGTCGAACGGGCCGAGCGACTGGTCGAGGCCTGCGAGAACGAGGTGCCGCTGATGATCGCCTACCGGATGCAGACCGAACCCGCGGTCCGACGGGCCCGAGAGCTCGTCGAGTCGGGCTTCCTCGGCGAACCAGTTTCAGTCTACGGCGCGAACGGCCAGCCGCTGCTCGAGATGAACCCCGATCACGACCAGTGGCGCCTCGACCCCGACCTGTCGGGGTACGGCACCTCGGTGATGGATCTGGGAATCTACTCGATCAACACCACCCGATACCTGCTCCGGCGGGAGCCGGTGAGCGTCGCCTCGCGCATGTCGTCTCACCACGTGGCCTTCGCCGACGTTCCCGACGAGCGTGCGTCCTCGTCGCTGCTGCTCGAGGACGACGTCCACGTGATCACGACCTCGAGCCAGCGGGCCCACGAGGACACGCACCTGAAGCTCACCGGAACCGAGGGGACGATCGAGCTCGATCCGGCGTTCCACGGCGAGGCGACCCTGAAACTCTCCCGTAGCGCCGTCTCGGTCGAGGTCGATCACGGCGAGTTCGACGCTCAGCGGGAAGTACGGGAGGTATTCGACTACTTCGCGGATCGCGTGCTGACCGACGCCGAGATCTATCCCGACGGTCGCCACGGTCTCGTCGACATGCGGATCATCGAGGCGATCCACCGGGCCGCCGAGGAGGGTGAACCGGTCGAGCTCTAGGGTTGGCTGGGGAGCTCGTAGCACGCTGCGTAGAAGATATCAAATTTAGAGAGAAAGACCGATCTATATAGTTCTATATCTCATCCCACAGAAGTGGGATCGATTTCACGAAGTAATACCTCGAATTCTCCATCGAACGTCGTATTTACGGTCCTGAGACGTCCCTCCAGAGAAGTCGATCAACAGTAGGTAGAATGACGCCATGGGGAACGTGAGAAAAGCTGAGAGCCGCTGAACCGGGCCATATAACGCGGAAAACTCCTATAGAATATAGAACTCGTGAAATTATATAGATATTGTGGCTCGGGGATAACAGTCTATATCCTGATATCAGTACTATCGATTCGAAACGAACCGTTCATCGCCAGGAAGCGCAGTCTCGGTCGAGCAACCCGGCCCGACCGAGACGACGCGGGGAATCCGTCGATCCCGAATGCGGCTCTGACAGGGGAGGAAGTTCGCGAACGGTAGCGCTGACCGATGGCGTTCGAACTGCGGAAACAGCGATCGGTTGATCGTGGTAGCCGTCCTGCCCTCCAATAATTTATACAGATGTATGGGTGTAATAGATTTGAGGTCGCTCGAACGTCCCTTTCGAACAGGAAGCTCTTCTCGCCCGTGCGTTCGAAAGAGCCGAACGGAGGTGCGACGATTGCGCAGCGCCCCGTCGCTACCCGTGGGCGAAGTTGATCTCCACCTCGTTGGTCGCGCCGAGCAGCAGCGCCGGGAGCTCGTCAGTTAGCCGGTCGCCGCGCAGCCGGTTGGCCGGTCCCGCGACGCTAATCGCGCCGATCGCGGTCCCGGACTCGTCCCTTATCGGCGCGCCGACGGCGTGTACTCCTCGAACCGACTCCTCTCGGTTGAAGGCGTACCCCCGCTTGCGGATCGTTGCTAGCTGCTCGGCCAGCTCGCTGCGGTCGGTGATCGTCCGATCGGTCGTTGCAGCGAGTCCCCGCCGGTCGACGATTTCCTCGACCCGTTCGTCGGGGAGATTCGCGAGGATCGCCTTCCCCGCGGCGAACTGGTGGAGCGGGGTTCGCTTGCCGATACGGGCGTGGGTTCGCACCGAGTGGCGTCCCTCGGCGCCGTAGATGTGGACGCCGACCCCGTGCTCCTCGATCACACACCAGACCTTCTCGTCGGTTTCGTCGGCGAGTTCGTCGACCTTCGGCTGGACGAACTCGTACAGCGGATGGCGGTTCCGGACGTAGACCCCGTAGTCGAGAAAGCGCATGCCGATGCGGTAGGTATCTCCGTCCCGGACGAGCAGCTCCCGGGCCTCGAGGGTCTTGACGTGGCGATAGACCGTGCTCTTCGCGAGCCCGAGCTCGTCGGCGATCGCGGTGATTCCGGCGCCGTCCCGTCGTTTCAGGAGGTCGACGATCTCGAACGCCGTGTCGACGGTTTCGACCGGTCTGTGTCCCGATTCCATACCGAACCCACCGTGCGGACCTCCAAAAGCATTGTTCCCGTTATTCGAACGGCGCCGTCTCGCCGGCAGCGTCGCCCAGCTAGGTGGTCTGGGAGTACTCTTCGATCCACTCCTGGAGCGTGATTCCCATCGTCGCCTGCGTGATCGCGTTCGAGGACGCCGAGTTTGCGCTCTTGACGAGCTCCGCTTCGAGGGTGCGCGTCGGCACCTCCCCGAAGAAGTGGGGGATCGCCCGCTGGACGGCGAGCGGACAGCCGACCTCGTGGGCCAGCGCGTACCCCGAGATGGAGTGGGGAATCTCCTCGCTGACGTACCGCGGGTCGGGATCGTCGAGGAGCGTCTCGTCGACGTGAGCGGGGTACTCGTAACACTTCCCGACGTCGTGGAGGAGACACGCGGCCGCGATCGTGTCCGTATCGGGGTCGGCGCCGTGGAACGTCCGCTGTTCGGCGGCGCTCTCGAGCGCGATACGGGTGACTCCGCGGACGTGCTCGACGTTCGTCACCTCCTGGATGTTCCAGGCGTAGGGGACGTCCTCGATATCGCGCCAGCCGCCGCGTTCCAGCCCGAGCACCCACGCCTCGACGACCCGCTCCCGGAGGTCGTCGCTCTCGATGCGCTCGAGTTCGGGGAACGCGTCACGGACTTGCTCGCCGAAATCGACGTCTGTCATCGCGATCAGCGCTCGTCCTCGCGCTTGACGAGTCGTTCCCGCCCGATGAACCGGGGGCGCTCGCCGATCGCGAGGAAATTGTCGACGTCCTCGCGGGCTTCCCTGGCCGTCCCCTTCTCTGGGTTGTAGTCCCGCGACCCTTCGCTGCCAAGCGCGTCGTACAGTTTCTCGACGTCCTCGAAGTAGAGCTCGGCGACGCCGTCGAACTCGGCGCTTTCGGGATCGGTCGGGGCGACCGTGTTGTACTTCACGACGCCGTCGATCTCGCGGGCGATCGGGGTGTGTTCGGTCTGCCAGTAGTCGACGAACTCCTCGTGGCTCATCCCCTCCTTCCGGACGAGGAAGGCGGAGTGTTTGTAGAGCCCGTCCGTGTCGCCGTCGACCTCGTCCTTCTGGACGGTCTCCTCGCCGATGATCCGGGGTCGCTCGTCGATGGCGAGGAAGTGTTCGACGTCCTCGCGGGCTTCCCTGGCCGTCCCCTTCTCGGGATCGTAGTCCCGCGACCCCTCGCTGCCCAGCGCGTCGTACAGTTTCTCGACGTCCTCGAAGTAGAGTTCGGCAAGCCCGTCGAACTCGGCGTTTTCGGGGTCGGTCGGCAGCACCTGCTGGTAGCGAACGACGCCCTCGATCCCGCGGGCGATCGGGGTGTGTTCGGTCTGCCAGTAGTCGACGAACTCCTCGTGGCTCATCCCCTCCTTCCGGACGAGGAGGGCGACGTGTTTGTACATCGGAACGACGGTTCTCCGCACAGACAAATAAAGCATGAGGGGAGTGACCGTTTCCCACTGATGGGACCATCTGTCGGCTACGAACGGTATCTCGACCGTAGCTCTCCCACCTACGGATGAGATTTGTGGGGTACGAGACCGTACCGCACCGATAGAACGAAGTCGAGGGATCACGACGGTACGGCTGCATGATCAAACAGGTCGAGTTTCTGGTTCGCAGAGACGAGTACGATCACGAGGAGTTCGTCGAGTGGTGGCAGGGCGACCACGCCGACCTCGCGCGCGACCTGCCCGGACTGAAACGCTACAGCACGTCCGTTCCGACGAACCCCGAGGCCGTCGCGTACGACGGCGTCCTCGAACTGGCTTTCGACGATATGGCAGCGCTCGAGGACGCCTTCGACTCCGAGACGGGCCAGGCAGTCATGGCCGACGCAGCCGACTACATCGATTTCGACGCCGGCGAGCGCATGATCGTCGAGGAGACGGTTCACGTCGACGAGAGATGACGACCACCGCCGCCGCGATCGTCGAGACCCTCGAAGCGCTCGAGGTCGAGTACGTCTTCGGCTACCCCGGCGGGCGCGCGATCGAGCTGCTCGAACACGTCCCGGACTCGGAGATCGACCTCGTCCGACCCCGCGACGAGCGCGAGGCCAGCGTCATGGCCGAGACCTACGGCCGACTCACCGGGAATCCGGGAGTACTCACGGGGCAGGGACCGTGGATCGGCAGTCTGGGGCTGATGGGCCAGCTGGAGGCCCGCCTCGGCTCCTCGCCGATGGTCGTGCTCACCGAGGCCTCCGAACGGGGCGAGTACTCGACGCTGGCGCCGTACCAGCAGGCCCGCGGGGATTACGGGGGGTTCAGTCTCCCGAAGATCCTCGACGGCGTCAGCAAGGAGTGGTGGTTCCCCCGGACGCCGACCGAGACGCTGCGAAGCGTCCAGCTCGCGTTCAAACACGCCGTCGCGGGCCGTCCCGGTCCCACGGCGGTCGTGCTGGACGGGGACGCGATCACCGACGCGGTGCCCGACGACCCGACCCCGCCCGCGTGGGAGGCGAGCGAACAGGTCCGGAGCTGGGACGCCGCGCCGACCGCGACAGACGTGGCCTCGGCGGCTGAAGCGTTCGAGGACGCCGACCGACCGGTAATCGTCGCGGGCAACGGGGTCCACGCCGCCCGAGCCTACGACGAACTCGCCGCGGCCGCCGACGCCTACGACTGCGCCGTCGTCACCTCCTACCTGGGGAAGTCGACGTACCCGGAGACCGACGACCGCGCCGCGGGCGTCATGGGCTCGTTCGGCCACGAGGGTGCCAACCGGGTCGTCAGCGAGGCCGACGCGTTGCTCGTGGTCGGCTGCCGACTGAACCCGATGGACACCAACTGGCAGGCGCCCGACTTTATTCGTCCGGGGGAGCAGACGATCGTCCACGCCGACGTCGACGCCCGCAACGCCGGCTGGGTCTACCCCGCGGATGTGGGACTGATCGGCGACGCGAAAGCGAGCCTCACGGCGCTCGCCGAGGCCGGCGGCGCCGAGAACGGCTGGGCGCTCGAGCGAGCGGCCCAGGCCCGGGAGTGGTTCACCGCACCCGAATGCGAGGACGACGCGGCGCCGATCAAGCCCCAGCGCGCAGCGACGGAAATCCAGGCCGTCGTCGACGAGGACACCGTTGTCACGGCAGACTCCGGCAACAACCGGTTCTGGCTGCTGTACTACCTCCAGACGCCCGCGGTTCGCACCTACTTCGGCAGCGGCGGCGTCGGCGGGATGGGGTGGGCGAACCCGGCGGCAGTGGCCGCGGCGCTTGCCACCGAGAAGGACGTGATCGCCGTTGCGGGCGATGGGGGGTTCTCGATGACGATGAACAGCGTCGAGACGGCCGCCGAGTACGGCGTTGCACCGATGTTCGTCGTCCTGAACGACACCAGCCTCGGGATGGTCCGCCAGATGCAGGGCGAGGACGAGATCGCCGGCGTCGAGTTCCACGACACGGACTTCGTGGCCGTCGCCGAGGCGTTCGGCGCGGTCGGAACTCGCGTGACCGCTCCCGACGAGTTCGCCGACGCGCTCGCCGAGGGGAAGGCGGCGGACGTCCCCCACGTCCTCGACGTGCGAATCGACCGCGAGGAGGAGATGGCGGAGACGCTTTCGTCCTCGTTCTACGAGTCGGTCGGGGGGCTCCACGAGTAATCTCACCGCGAACTTATACGTGAACGATCGACATACCACGAACACATGAACGACGACACAACGGTACTGGTAACCGGCGGCACCGGCTTCATCGGTTCCTACGTGGTACAGGAGCTGCTCGAACACGACCGCGACGTCGTGGCCTACGACCGCTCGACGGAGACGGAGATCCTCGAGAAACTCGGCGTCGCCGACGAGGTCGCGGTGCGACGCGGCGACGTCTCCGAACCGACCGACATGATTCGTGCGGTCAAGGAGACGGGGGCGACCCACGTCATCCACCTCGCCGCGTTGCTGACGACGACCGCCCGGGAGCACCCGCGGGCCGCGGCCGAGGTGAACATTATGGGGACGAACACCGTCCTCGAGGCCGCCCGCGTCCTCGACGACCAGGTCGAGCGCGTCGCCTGGGCGTCCTCGGCGGCGGCGTACGCCCCGCCGCATAACTACGACGCCGAGTGGGTCGACGAGGACGAGCTCCTCTATCCGGAGACGCTCTACGGGGCGACCAAGGAGTACAACGAACACCAGGCACGGGTCTACCACGAGGAGTACGGACTCGACCACGTCGCGCTCCGGCCGACGGTCGCCTACGGGCCCTACCGCGAAACCGGTGGATCGGCCTTTCTCGCGAACATTATCGAGAAACCCGCGCTCGGTGAGTCCTACAGCGTCGAGTACGGCGACCAGGCGATCGACTGGCAACACGTCGAGGATATCGCCCAGGCGTTCCGGAAGGCGGTCTTTACCCCGGAGTCGGAGCTCACCCAGCGCGTCTACAACGTCCGCGGCGTGCTGGCGACGGTCCGTGAGGCCGCCGAAACCGTCGAATCGATCGTGTCCGACGCCGAGGTCGAGGTTTCCGACGACGGCGAACTTCCCTGGACACAGAACCTCGACATGACGAAGGCACGGGAGGATCTCGGCTACGAGCCCGAGTACGACCTCGAGTCGGGCTTCCGGAAGTACGTCAACGTGCTTCGCGAGGAGGCGGGGCTCGAGTCGGTGTAGTCGCTCGGGTCGAGCGACCGGACACTGATCGTCCGCTCCTTTCGAGCCGGATCAGCGGTCGAACTCAGTCCGGGACGTCGATCGGCGCGTCCTTGCGCTCGAGGATCCCGTGGATCTCTTCGCCCTCGAGGAGATCGACCAGGCTCTCCTCGCCGGCTCGGTAGGAGGCGAGCTCCGAGTCGCTCAGGTAGGTTTCGATCTCTTCGTCCTCGAGGAGTGCTTCGAGGGTGTCGTCGACGTCTTCCGGATCGTAGCCGGGAACTGGCATGCGATAGCACATGCCGTCGACGCTCTTATACTATGGCGTCGACACCCGCCAGCGGTACGGTTTAGTGGATTGCACTGATATGTCACCCCATGACGTTCCATGAGCGCGATTACATGCAGGGGACGCTGGGAACCCAGGCCGTCGACTGGGAGGAGCGGATCAATACCCAGCGGCTGCGCGAGGAGCGCAGGGAGCGGGCGCTCGCCCGGCTGCAGGAGACCGACCTCGGCGCGATGTTGCTTCTCTCGGATCCGAACATCCGGTACGTGACCGGGCTGGCGATGACCGGCGGGAGCGGCGCGGACCACTACACGCTGCTGACCGAGGACGGCGATATCGTCCACTGGGATACCGCCGACCACGCGAGCAACCAGCGGGCGAACTGCCCCTGGCTCCACGACATCCGGTACGCCTGCCCCGGTCTCGGCAACGTCCCGCGGGCTTCGGGCAGTCCCTCCGCCCGGCAGTTCCTGTTGTCGACGATGGCCGAAACGGTCCACGAGGCCATGGAGGAGTACGGCGTTGCCGACGAGAAATTGGGGATCGACGTCGGCAACCGGAGACTGCTCGAGGCCTTCGAGGACCGCGGGGTCGAGACCGACCACGGAACGGCCCAGTCGGTGATGGAAGACGCCCGGAAGATCAAGACCGACGAGGAGATCGAGTGTCTGCGACAGGTCGCGGCGATCTGCGAGGCCGGCTTCCAACGGATCACAGAGTCCGCAAGGCCGGGAAAGCGCGAGAACGAGGTCTGGGGCGACGCCGTGCAGGAACTCTGGCGCCACGGCGCGTTCGTCGGCGGCGGCTATCTTACCTCGGGGCCGAACACTTGGCCGAAACACCAGGCCAACACCACCGATCGGGCGATCCGACCCGGCGACCTCGTCTACGCCGATTTTTACAATATCGGCTACCTGGGCTACCGGTCGTGTTACTACCGCACGTTCTCGATGGGCGAGCCCACCCAGGAACAGCGGGAGGCCTACGAGACCGCTCGAGATAACCTCTACGACGTCCTCGAACGGATCGAACCCGGCGCAACGACCGACGAGATTGCGCAGGGATTCCCGGACATGGAGGGCGAGCATGCCGACTACTACGACGCCGACGAACACTGGCAGCTGACGACCAACCACTGGGCCCACGGGCTCGGTCTACAGCTGTACGAGGTGCCGCTGATCTGGCGAGGACTCTCCCCCGACCATCCAATCGAGATCGAGGAGGGGATGACGATGGCCGTCGAGACCCAGGAGCCTGCCGGTCGGCAGGGCGTCCGCGTCGAGGAGATGGTCGTCGTCCGATCGGACGGCGTCGAGATCCTGAGCCAGTGGCCCGTCGAGGAGATCACTGTTATCGACTACTGAACGCGCTGTAACGTCTGCCGGCCTCTGTACTCGAGGTAGCATGCGTCGCTCGTTTCGACAACTCGCTCAACGGCGGTAGAGTGACTCACATCGAACCGGAGTCCCATCACTAGCTGGTTCGCCAACAGTTATGCCGAGTCCCGGTGATACGGTGAGTATGAAACTCGGGACCGGCCTGTTCACCGCCCAGCAGCGGCCCGACGACGACCGCGAGCCCAGCGCGCTGTATGACGAGCTCCTGGGGCTGACCCGCGAGATCGAGGACGCGGGACTGGACAGCGCGTGGGTGTCCGAACACCACTTCGAGGCGGACGGCTACCTCTCGGGAACGATGCCGACGCTGGGGGCGATGGCCGCCGAGAGCGAGGAGCTCGAGATCGGCAGCTGCGTCGCGCTCGGGCCGCTGTACGATCCGATCCGACTCGCCGAGGACGCGGCGACGGTCGATCTCCTCTCGGACGGGCGGCTCACGCTCGGGCTCGCCATCGGATCGAACCCGCGGGAGTTCGACGTCTTCGGCGTTCCGCGCGAGGAACGCGCCGAGCGCCTCGAGGACCTGCTGTCGTTCCTGCGGGGCGCCTGGAGCGACGGCTCACTCGAGTACGACGCCGACTTCCACGACGTGTCGACCGACGTCTCGATCACACCGAACCCCGTCGACGGGGACGTCCCGGTTATGCTCGGCGGCGCGGCCAAACCCGCGGTCCGTCGCGCGGCCCGGATCGCGGACGGCTGGTGTGCTCCCTCTGCGCTATCGGTCGCGGACGTCCGGAAGCGCGTCGAGGACGTCCGTCGGGTCCGGAACGAGGAGGACGCCTCGGGCGAGTTCACGATCTACGTCCTCCAGCACGGCTGGGTCGGCGACTCCCGCAAGGACGCCTGGGAGACGATGCGCGACGGCTACTTCTACCTTCAACGGCGGTACGCGGAGATCTTCTCGGGCGACTCGGTCGACGAACTCGACGAGAAGCGCAAACAGGAACTGAAGGAGCAGGCGATCTTCGGCACGCCCGAGCAGGTCCGCGACGAGCTCGAGACCTACCGCGAGGCGCTCGGCGACGACGTTCACTTCATTCTCCGGACGTACTACCCCGGCGTCGAGACCGAGGCGACGGTCGACTGCGTCCACCGTCTCGGCGAGGAGGTCGCGCCGGAGCTGCGATAGCCCGACTGCAGGAAACGGCGTTATCCTGTCTTGTACACGCCGCGGGCGTCCGCGATCAGCGTTCCGACGGCTTCGCCGTCTTCACGGGACTCTCTCGGAGTCTCGCTGTCGTCTTCCGCCGCGTAGACCTCGACGTCGACGGTCCCGACGTCGCCCCCACAGCGCACCACGTCGGCCTCGGCGTAGAGATCGCCGGTCCCCGCGCTGAGGTAGTCGATGCGCATATCGATCGTCGGGACGGGCTGGTCGACCAGCGAGACCAGCGCCGCGCCGCCGACGGTGTCGGCCAGCGTGAACGTGACGCCGCCGTGAGCCATCAACTCCTCGTCGTTCCAGGAGAGCTCCTCGCGCATCTCGAGGCGTCCCTCGGCGCGACCGTCGGCACACTCCGTGAGCTCGATTCCCAGCAGGGACGCAAAGGGCATCCCCTCGAAGAACGCTTCGATATCCATGCAACACGGTGCCGTACGAATCCCATTGAATGTTACCCCGCGCACGGTGGCGCGGGGAATCCTGCTCTCACGAGGGCAGGCTTCCTGTTTCGATGACGTGACTTGCAGAGACCTCTCGAAAGTCATCGGCGTCCGTAGCGGTCACAGTCTCCACAGGCGTTTCTTCGGGCCATCCCAGTCCTAACTCAGCAAAGCCGCGCTTGAGGACGTTCATCGCCGCGTTCGCGTCCCTGTCCGTCTCGAATCCACAACTCGGACAGGAGTGTTCACGAATCCAGATGGGCTTCGCTGTCTCCACACCGCACGATGCACATTCTTTGGTGGTGCCTCGTGCTTCGACCTCTACGACGTGCGTCCCGTACAGGTCGGCCTTGTAGTCAAGGAGGGTAATGAACTGTCGCCACGCCGCGTCCTGCTTGTTCCGAGCGTTCCCATCCTCTTGAAGCATTCCAGCGACGTTGAGGTCTTCCACGAACACGGCATCGTACTCTTTGACGAGCCACGTCGTACTCTTGTGCTGGTAGTCCAGCACTTTCCGCTTGATGTGACGCTTGACCTTCGCCACTTCTCGGCGGTGCTTCTCGTAGTTGTTTGACCCCTTCTCCTTGCGAGACAACTTGCGTTGTTCGCGGCGCAATCGCTCGTAGTCGTCTTCAAGATCGAGCCAATCCACGGTCTTGCCATCGCTGGTGTGGACGTAGTTCTGGATGCCGAGGTCAATTCCGACGCTGTTACTCGCGTCCAGCGAGTCACCGTCGGGTTTCTCCGGTAGGCCAGCTTCGTCGGTTTCCAACCCGAACGAGACGAACCACTCGCCGGTCGTCTCCTTTTTGAACGAGACTTCTTTGATGGTGGCGTGGTCGGGAATCGGACGGGAATACCGGATTTTCACCCACCCGATTTTGCTGAAGCGGACGTAAGCGTAGTTGTCGTGGCCCCTCTTTTCATCGAGGTCGAAACCAGACTGGTTGTACGTCACGCTTCGGTACTCGCTGGGTGCTTGCCGCTTGAGCCGACCGACGGTGTATCCCTTCTCTTTGAGTTCGCTGAGGACGGTGAGGTTGTGGTGGAAGCGTGCGACGGTGGCTTGCGCGGCCTTCGAGTGTAGTTCACCGAATAGTGACCACTTTTGCTTCCACTCGGGAAGCTTGTTGTTCTGGTCGTATTCACTCGGTTTGTCGTCCTGTGGGCTGTTCTGGTAGTCCCAGCGGACGTGGTTGTAGAGTTGGCGATGAACGTCGAGATGGTGTTCCAGTCGCTCCGCTACCTCTTGTGTCGGGTAGGCGCGGTAGCGGTGACTGTATTCCATCGCTGTCTGTTGGGTAGAGATATGTTTACTTAATGGATTGTGTCACGAGTTGTCGGCTTCATCCCCGACCACGGTGGGTCGGGGTATTCGCCTCGGTGACCAATATAAAAGTAACAGGCCGCTCCGATTTCCGGCGCGAGCGCGTCAGCGGTGATCGTAGACGCGCTTGACCTTCCCCACCTCCGTCCGCTCGATCGTATCGTGCTCGACCAGCTCGAGGACGTCGGGTCGGATGGAGAGGACGTTCGTCAGCCGGTCGAGGACTGCCTCCCGGAGCGACTCCCGGTCGCCGTCGAACCCCGTCGTCAGCTCGACGGTCAGCGCCATCCGATCCAGTTCGTCCTCGCGGGAGAGATCGATCCGGTAGTACGGCGCCACCGCGTCGAACTCGAGGACGACGTCCTCGATCTGGCTCGGATACAGGCTGACCCCCCGGACGACGAACTGGTCGTCGGCCCGGCCCGTAACGCTGTCCATTCGGGCCGTCGTTCGGCCACAGCCACACTCGTCGGTAGTGAGCGAGGTGAGATCACCGGTTCGGTAGCGCAACACGGGGAGCGCTTCCTTCGACAGCGAGGTCAGTACCAGTTCTCCCTCCGCTCCCTCCGGGAGCGTCTCGCCCGTCTTCGGATCGATCACCTCGGGGTAGAAGTGGTCCTCCCAGACGTGCATCCCGTTCTGGGCCTCGCGACACTCGACGGCGACGCCGGGGCCGATCAGCTCCGAGAGGCCGTAGTTCTCGATCCCGACCGCGCCGAGCCGCTCCTCGAGTTCCGCGCGCATCGGTTCGGTACAGGGTTCGGCGCCGTACAGCACCGTCGAGAGCGGCAGCTCGCGGGGATCGACGCCCATCTCGTGGGCGGTCTCGGCGAAGTACAGCGCGTACGACGGCGTGCAGGCGAGGACGTCGCTCCCGAGGTCGCGGGCGAGTTCGACCTGTCGCCGGGTGTTCCCGCTTCCCGACGGGATCACCGTCGCGCCGAGCTCCTCGGCCCCGGCGTGGAACCCCAGGCCACCGGTGAAAAGGCCGTAGCCGTAGGCGTTCTGGACGGTATCGCTCGAGTCGATCCCCGCCGCGGCCATCGAACGGGCCATCACCTCGTCCCACAGCTCAAGGTCGCGTTCGGTGTAGCCGACGATCTTGGGTTTGCCCGTCGTGCCCGACGAGGCGTGGATACGCAGGAGCTCGTCGTCGTCCACGGCGAAGAGGCCGTCGGGGTACTCGTCGCGGAAGTTCTCCTTCGTCGTGAACGGCAACAGCTCGATGTCCTCGACTGACTGTACGTCCTCGGGCGAGATTCCGGCCTCGTCCAGCCGTTCGCGGTAGAAGGGGACGTTCTCGTAGGCGTGGGCGACGGTCTCGTTGAGCCGCTCGGCCTGCAGCTCACGGCGCTCCTCGCGGGCGGCGCGCTCGGTGGTCCCTGCCATGGCTCGTCCCGAGTCCACGACACCGAATACCAAAGCTCTTGGCTCCCGGTCGTCGACGAGCGTGGACGCTCACACGTCGACGGCTGCGGAGCGGAAAACGAACGGCCGCTCGCTACTCGAACTTCTCGAACGGTTGCTCGCAGGCGTTGCAGTAGTGCATCGACCGACAGAGCGACGGCCCCTTCGGGTGTTCGCGGACGGTGTCCGTCGACTCGCAGTACGGACACTCCGCGCCCGCGTCCTCGCCGCCGGTCGTGACACTCGGGTCCCGGCTCCGTCTCATATGCTCAGTCCGAACTCCCGGAGATCGTCTTTCCCCTGCTCGGTCACCATCTCGATCGTCCACTCGGGGCTCCAGACGAGCCGCACCTCGGCGTCGTCGACGTCCTCGACGTCGGCCGCCGTCTCCTGGACCTGCTCGGTGAGCATGTTTCTGGCCGGACAGCCCGAGTAGGTCAGCGTCATGTCGACGAGCGCATATCCGTCCTCGACGGTCACGCCGTAGATCAGCCCGAGGTCGACGACGCTGATCGGCATCTCGGGATCCTCGATCCCGTAGAGGGCCTCCCAGACGTCGGCCTCGACGCCCGTTGCGTCCTCGCCGGTTGCCGGCAGTTCCTCGGCGCCCTCGCCCTCTCGGTACTCCGTGTACGCACACGGCGTCGCGTCCGCGTCCGGATCCGGAATCTCGCTGCTCATTCTGGTTTGTCCATGATTTTGGTGGTCTCGCTGCGTCCAAGGTCGCGGTACGTGTGGGTGAGTTCGTCGTGGAGGTCGAACCACGCGTCGGTGTGCCCCCCATCCCGGCCGCGCTCCTCGGGGAGCATGTCTTCGGTGATCTCGAACGTGTCGTCGTCGACCTGCGCGCTGACCGGGGGTTCGAGGTCGAGGGACTCGAGGGAGGGCACCACGATCGAGAGCCACTCCTCGCCCAGCTCCTCGAGGGTCGCGTCCCGTAGCCCCAGCTCGACGATGTCGTCCTCGACGTCGGGGTCGACCGGTTCGAACAGCGTCAACGCGTACGGGAACAGCCGATCGAGGGCGTCCTGCAGGCGCTCGTGACCCTCGTCGCCGTCGGCGAGCCGCTCGACCCAGTTCTGGGCGTGTTCGAGGTGGTACTCCTCCTCGCTTCGGATCTTGCCGACCCGGTCGGCGATTTTCGGGTACGCCGAGTCCTCCAGCGCCTCGAGCCGGAGCTTTTCGGCGGCGTCGTAGAGGTACGATCGGAGCACGGCGTCGGCCCAGTCCCCCTCCTCGAAGGGGCGCTCGACGAGCGTCGCGTGGCGGAAATCGGCGGGATCGCGCTCGTAGATCAGCGCCTGTTCCTCGAAGCCCAGATCCTCCAGCACGTCGTACCACAGCCGCGCGTGGCCCAGTTCGTCCTGGGCGTTGTTCGCCAGCGCGAGATCCGACTCGAGGGTCGGCGCGCGGACCTGCCACTCGGTGTAGCGCTCGGCCAGCACGAACTCGTCGTCCGCGAGCCGCTTCAGCAGCGTCTCGAGGGCGTTGCGCTCGCGGGCGTCGAGCTTCCCGGGGTCCAGCGCCGCCATCAGTCGTCACCCCGCTGTCGCTCGGCGGTCGCCTGTTCGTCCTCGCTCTCGACGACCTCGCGGGCGTCCTTCCCGCTGGTGTTGTAGGCCGTCGCCCACCGGTAGCTCTTGTCGGTCGTTCCGCCGAAGGCGACGTCCTCGGTGTCGATTTCGCCGATCTCCTCTTTGGGGACGACCCAGAGGCTGTTCGTCGGTTTCCGGCGGCCGTGCTGGATCGCGGCGAACTGCGTTGCCATCTCCCGGTCGGGCGCGTGAACGTTCCCACAGTGGGTGTGGTAGTTGCCAGCTTTCTCCTGGCGGAACACTTCCCAGATCATGGTCAGTCGGCCGCCTGCGGCGCCGTTCCGCCGGCGGCTGTGGCGTCGTCCTCGATCGTGTCACGAACCCACTGAACGGCCTCCTGGGCGCGTTTGCGACCGTTGATCTGCCCGAGACCGGGCTCGTAGTCGTTCTTCGCGATCGTGAAGAACTCGTCCCAGTCGAGGTCGTTCTCCTCGACCGCGTAGGTGCCGTCCTCGCGCTCGCGGATGCGTGGCTCGTCGGGGATCTCGAGGCCGTACTTCCGGGCCTTCGGGATGTACTGGTCGAGGAAGGCGTCCCGGAGTTCGTCGTTGGACTGCTGTTTGAGCCCGACCGAGGCGGCGAAGTCGTGGTGGGTGCTCTTGTCGTCGGTCGGCCCGAAGAACTGGATGATGCGGGGCCACCACTCCTCGAACGCCTCCTGGGTCCGTCGCTGTTCGGCGCGCGACCCGGTCATGAGTTCGCGAAGGATGTCCTCGCCGTGCTTGACGTGAAATCCCTCCTCGAAGCAGACCTTGTCCATCGCGTGAGCGTAGGGCTCCCAGCTGGTTCGGCGAAGCGTCGCCTGCCGGCGCATCGCCGCCCCGTCGACGAAAAACGAGATCATCGGTATCTCGACCCAGCTCTTCAGCGGGTAATGGAAGCAGTTGAGGAACTTCCCGTCCCCGTTCGCGAGGTCGTCGATCATCTCGTCGCGGCTCTTGACGCCCAGTGACTCCGCGGCGCGGTACAGTAGCTGGGCGTGACCGATCTCGTCCTGGACCTTCGCCGAGAACGCCAGCTTCCGGTCGATACTCGGCGCCTGTCGGATGAACGGGCGCTCGAGGTACGCGCCCATGATCTCACTGTTGGCGTGGAACTCGATCATCCGCGTTGCTGCCTCCCGATACTCCCGCGGAAGGTCGTCCGCGGGGCTGAACTCCCGTGGCCCCGCGCGTGCTTTGACTGCGTCAAGATCCATAGTTCATTATAAAGAACGATAGTTCTACCCTTAGCAGTTGACCGCTACATAACGGGGTTTTAAATAAGGCACGAGTTAATCATGTCACAGTCTCGCATGATCGACGACTGTCTCGCCGTGGAGTTTCGGGTTCGAAACGACGACTGCCCGCTCGCGGAGGCGAGTCGTGACGTCGGCGTCGAGATCGACGCCCGGGCGCCCCAACGGCGCAGCGACGGCTACGATCTCCTGCAGTTTCGCTCGACGAGGACGGACCGGCTCACGACGCACCTGGACGAGGACGATCGGATCTCGCACCTGTACGTCTCCCGGACTGACGGTCGCTCCCGGTACCGGTGTCTCTCGAAACAGCCCTGCGTCGTCCGACGGCTGATCGACGGCGGTCTCATCGTCGAGACCCTGCGATACCGCGAGGGGGAGGCGCGGATCTTCGGGACCGTCGTCGGGCGCGACGTACTGAAAGGCGTCATGGAGGCGGCGGGCGAGACCGTCGGCGTCAAACTCGAGCGGGTCTTTCCCCTCGAGTCGGAGGTCACGGAGTCGCCCGGTCAGCGGTGGGAGCTCACGCCGGCCCAGGAGGAGTGTCTCCGGACGGCCCTCGAAGCGGGCTACTTCGAGATTCCGCGACGGACCAGTTCTGAGGCGGTCGCCGCCGAGCTCGGGATCAGCAAGTCGGCGTTTCTCGAGCGGCTCCGTCGAGCCGAGGCGGCGCTGTTCGAACAGATGTTCGGGTAAACGGTTGCTTTCCGTTTCGACCGGCGATTCTCGCGGTAACTTATTTATGATACGGTTTTGATGAGTATCGTATGGCCTACAGCTACGAACCGCACTACTTCGAGGACTTCGAGGAAGGCCAGACCTTCGAGAGCGTCGGCCGCACGGTAACGGAAGCCGACTTCGTCATGCACTCGGCGCTCGCGGGAGACTGGACGGAACTCCACACCAACAAGGAGTACGCCGAGGACAGCCCCTTCGGCGAGCGGATCGCCCACGGACCGATGACGTTCGTTCAGGCGACCGGGTTCGTCTACCGGACCGGGATCGTCGAACGGACCGCCTTCGCCTTCCTCGGGATGAACTACATGGATCTGCCGAACCCGGTCTACATCGGCGATACGCTCTCGCTGGAGATCGAGGTCACCGAGGTCGAGGACACCGCCAGCCGCGACGACGCCGGACTGGTCGTCCTCGACACGGAGATGACGAACCAGGACGACACCGTCGTCTTCCAGGGCGACATGAAATTCCTCATCAAAACCGCCGAGTGATCGCGGCGGTCTCGATCGGGATCGAAGATTTCTCTGCTACTATTTCATACCAACCATTCGAGATGCGACAGTCAGACTGTTTTGCCATCGGTAGATCGAACTCCCGGCATACCAGACCAGTTAGCGTTGTACCCGGCGGTCCGGATCCAGCCGTATCCGAGGCAAATCACTGGCGCCGAACTCGGTATCTGTCTGTCTGTGGGAGTCTGGCGTGGCTTCGACGGAGATCTCTGTGACGAACTGGAAAACTCTACAGAGTGATCTGTTAACTGGTACTTATCCGAAAGCATAACCTATCCGATTGGTAAAGCGACACCGCGATTCGGCGGCTTCGTCCCCGGCCGGCCCGGACGACACCGTCGTTTCGATCGGTTGTTCGAGACCGAACATTTACTGTCGCTCTCAGTGTGGGTAGGCGTAATGTCACTGCTCGTTCCGTTCGACGGTTCGGTGCTAGCCCGCAAGGCCCTCGAGCGCGCCTCGACGTTCGGCGACCTCCTCGAGGAGGAACTCGTCGCCCTGACCGTGATCCCCGACGACGAGGACTACGCCCGCGACAGAGGCTGGATCAGCGAGGGAGAGCCGTTCGATCCCGAGGCAATCGCCTCGGGGATGCAACGACGCGTCGAGGACGTCGCGCCGGAGGCGACGTTCCGTGTCGAGCGCGTCACCTCCGACGAGCCGACGGCGACGGCGACGACGAACGTGGTTCGGGAGATCAGACGGTTCGCCGGCGAGCTCGGCGCCAGCGTCGTCTTCATCGGATCGGAGAACGCCGGCTCGGTGATCTCGCCACAGTCCAGCGTCGGCAGTCCCGTCGCCAACGACCACCGCTACGACGTCTACGTCGTCCGCCACTCCGAGTCCGAGGCCGGCGACGTCGAGGACGTCGACTCCGTGCGGTCGTAGCGTTCCGTCCCGACTCCGCCTGCCGATCGGAGGAACGTTTATTCGCTTGAACGACCTCGGGTCAACCAAGACATGGTCGACCGCAACGGGTGGGACGCCGACGCGTCGGTGCCGGCGGGACCATCCCACGACCCGCCCGCGTCGTTCGTCGAACAGGCGAACGTCACGGACGAGGCCGTCTACGAGGCGTTCGAGGAGGAGTGGCCCGACTGCTGGGAGCGGGCGGCCGACCTGCTCTCCTGGGAACGACCGTACGACGACGTCCTCGTAGACGACGACGCCCCGTTTTACGAGTGGTTCTCGGGCGGTCGGCTCAATGCCTCGTACAACTGTCTGGATCGACACCTCGAGGCGGGCCGGAAGACCCACGCGGCGATCCGGTGGGAGGGAAAACGCGGCGAGCGCGAGACCTACACCTACCAGGATCTGGCAACGGCGGTAAACGAGTTCGCGGCGACGCTGTTGGATCTCGGTGTCGAGGAGAACGATATCGTCACGCTGTATCTGCCGATGATCCCGGAGCTACCGATCGCGATGTTGGCCTGCGCGCGGATCGGCGCGCCCCACTCGGTGGTCTTTGCGGGGCTGTCCGCGGACGCGCTGGCGACCCGGATGGACGCGGCCGACAGCGAGTATCTGGTGACCTGTGACGGCTACTATCGCCGCGGTGACGCCTTCAACCAGAAGAGCAAGGTCGACAACGCCCTGATCTCGCTCGACCAGGACGTCGAGACCGTCGTCGTCGATCGGCTCGGCGACGACCTCCCGCACGTCCTCGGCGAGCGGGAGTACGACTACGACGAACTGGTCACAGCCCACGCCGGCGAGACCGTCGAGCCGGTGACCCGTAACGCCGAGGATATGCTGTTTCTGATGTACACCTCGGGTACCACGGGCGAGCCGAAAGGCGTCGTCCACACGACGGGCGGCTACCTCGCACACGTCGCCTGGAGCTCGCGGGCGGTGCTCGACATCAAACCCGAGGACACCTACTGGTGTGCGGCCGACATCGGCTGGATCACGGGTCACTCCTACATCGTCTACGGCCCCCTCGCGCTGGGGACGACGACGGTGATGTACGAGGGCACCCCCGACTACCCCGATCGGGATCGGCTCTGGGAGATCGTCGAGAAGAACGCGGTCGACGTCTTCTACACCGCGCCGACCGCGATCCGGGCGTTCATGAAGTGGGGCGAGGAGTACCCCGAGCGCCACGATCTCTCCTCGCTGCGCCTACTCGGAACCGTCGGCGAGGCGATCAGCGCCCGGCCGTGGCGCTGGTACCGCGAGCATATCGGCGGCGGGGACGCACCAATCGTCGACACCTGGTGGCAGACCGAGACGGGCGCGATCACGGTCTCTACGTTACCGGGCGTCGACGCGATGAAACCCGGCTCCGCCGGCCCCGGCCTGCCGGGGATCGACGCCAGGGTCGTCGACGCCGACGGCGAGGACGTCGATCCCGGCGAGACGGGGTATCTCACGATCGCTCGACCGTGGCCCGGGATGGCCCGCACCCTCTACGACGGCGACGACCGCTTTCGCTCCGAGTACTGGAGCCAGTTCTCCGATCCCGACGACGGTCGCTGGTGGTACTTCAGCGGCGACGCGGCGACGATCGACGAGGACGGCTACATCACCGTCCTCGGTCGGGTCGACGACGTGATCAACGTCTCCGGGCGCCGGCTGAGCACGATGGAGATCGAGAGTGCGATCACCGGCGTCGACGGCGTCGTCGAGGCCGCGGTCGTCGGGCGCTCGGGTGAGGGCGGCGGCACCGAGATCTACGCCTACGTCAGCACCGAGGCCGACTGCGAGCCTGACGCCACCCTCCGCGAGCGGATCGTCGAGGGTGTCGAGTCCTCGATCGGCCCTATCGCTACCCCCGCCTCCGTGGTGTTCACGCCGGAGCTTCCCAAGACCCGGTCGGGCAAGATCATGCGCCGCCTGCTCGAGGACGTCGCGAACGGCGACCAGCTGGGCGATACGAGCGCGCTGCGAAACCCCGAGATCGTCGGCGAGATCCAGACCGAGATCCAGACCGAGTAGTACGGTTCGCGATCACGAGAATCGCGAAACGCACCTCAGTGCAGCTAGGCTGGATCAAGACCGAGTAGCCGTCGACTATCCGACCGATCCCGATACAGTTATTTTCGCTCACCCAAAACACTCGAAGCGTGAGTCTCGAGGAGCCCGAATCCGCGTCCGCCACGCTCTCCCGCGAGGAGTACGAGTCGCTTCTCGACGCCGCCGAGACCTACCGGGAGGCGCTTGTCGTCCGCTGTTGTGGCGAGGTCGGGCTCCGGCCGACCGATCTCGCGTCGGTGACCCTCGCCGCCATCGATCAGGTACGAACCGATCCGCCTCGCTACCTGCTTCGCCTCCCGGAGTCGCGGGTCGCGTACCTGCCGACCGAGATCGAGCGGGAGCTGCGGCGGTACGCCCGGAGCAACGGGATCTCGAGCGACGAGTCCGTGTTCTCGGTCTCGGCTCGACGGCTCCAGATGCTCGTCGCCGAGGTCGCCGAACGCGCGAGCGAGCGGTTCGACGACCCCGTCCTCGAGTCGGTCTCGACGGAGGATCTCCGGCGATACTTCCTCGAGACCGCGCTGACCGACCACGGGATCAACCCGCTGGTCGTCAAACGCGTCGGCGGCTGGAGCAGCTTCGAGGCCCTCGAACCCTACCTCTCGAGTCCGACCGACGAGGAGATCGTCGAGGAGTTCGCTACGGTCGAGGCCGGACCGGGGACGCGATCGGGCGGCGAGCGCGCGGTCAGCGACGGCAGCGTCGTTCGATCCTTGCTCGCGGCAAGCGACCGCTGCGGACTGGTTCGTCTCGATCCCGACGGCTACGTCGACCGGTGGAACCGCAGCGCCGAGTCGACGTTTGGCTACCGCGCCGGCGAGATCGTCGGCACCCACGTCTCGGCGCTGTACGCCGACGAGGCGGTCGAACGGGGGCAGCCCGATCAGACGCTGACCCGGGCGCTCGAGGACGGCGGCTACGAGGGCGACTGCTGGCTCGTCCGCGAGGGCGGAAGCCGATTTCGCGCACTCGAGCTCGTCACGCCGCTGCGCGACGAGCGACACCGCCTCCAGGGGTTCGCACTGCTGGTCTGTGACGTCTCCCGGTACCAGGAACGGCTCGAGGAGGCTCGCTCGGTCCGCGAGGACCTCGAGCGGGTCCACAACGTCGCCGCCCGCCACCGGGCGCTGACGGACGCGTTGCTCGAGGCGACCAGCCACGAGGAAGTCGAGACCGCGACCTGTTCCGTCCTCGCGGACGGTCGGACCTACGACGCCGCCTGGATCGATCGGACGACCCACTCGGACCGCCACGGCGGGTGGCGAACGGCAAGCGGGCTCGAGGCCGAGCAGGTCGATCGGCTCGTTCCCGAGGGGTGGAACGAGCCGGGGGCGGCGGCACCCGGTCGTCGTCCGGACGACGACTACGGCGCGATCGGGTCGGAGCTCGAGGATCCGGAGGCCGGAACCCCCGAATCGGCGGGGCCACGAACGGTCTCGGTCGCGACCGGAATCGAGGCGACGATCGGCGACGGGGACGCCTTCGCGGGTCGTGTCGCGGCCGTCCCGATCTGGTACGGCGACACGGTGTACGGACGGCTGGCGGTCGCGACCGAGCGCGCGGCCGCGTTCGACGAGCGCGAGCGAGCCTGGCTCGGGACGATCGGTCGGCAGGTCGGATACGCGATCGCCGCGATTCGGCGCCGAAACCTCCTGCTGTCGGATCGGGTAGTCGAACTCGAGTTCGTCTGCCGGGACGAGGACTCCTTTTTCGTCGAGACGAGCCGTCGACTCGACTGTCGCGTCGAACTGGACTCGCTGGTGCCGCTGTCGGACTCGACGCAGCTGTACTACGTCCGACTGGAGGGAGCGTCGCCGGCCGATGTCTTCGAGCGCGCGGAGACCGATCCGGGGATCGACGACTGTCGGCTCATCGAGACCTACGAGGACGCCTGCCGGCTCGAGTTCGTCGTCGAGGGCTCCTCGCCGACGCTGACGTTGACCGAGTACGGCGTCACCGTCCGCGAGGCCCGCTTCGAGGAGGGGACCGCGACGATCGTCGCCGAGTGTGCGGCCGACGCCGACATCAGGACGATCGTCGCCGGGCTGCGCTCGGCGTTTCCCGACTGCGAGCTGGCCGGCAAACGCGAGACCGAACGGCCGGTCCAGACCGGACGCGAGTTCCGGGAGGGGTTAGAGGAGCGACTGACCGACCGCCAGGAGGCCGCCCTGCGGGCCGCCTACTCCGGCGGGTACTACGACTGGCCCCGGGAGAGCACTGCCGAGGAGATCGCCGACGCGATGGGCGTCTCCTCGCCGACGCTGCACAGCCACCTCCGGAAGGGTCAACACGAGCTGTTACGGACCTTCTTCGACGACCCGACGGCCGACGAGTAGCCGCGAGCGACCGCGGTCGACGATCGACGAACGGATCCACGACGCCGACCTAGGTCTTTAGCCCTCCGTCGGCTTCGTGGACCGTCCCGGCGACGATTCCCCCGTCGCGCGCCCGAATCGGGACCGCTGACCGCCGCTATTTCTGTCCGATACCCCCGTCGATCAGTTGGCTGCCTGTCACTGAACCCCCTGTGTTCGGGGGTCGTTTTGTACAACTAGAGGCGGGCTTTACTATGGCTGTTGTACACTGAGTGGTTGTACCATGTCACAGGACGACGTCAGTCTGGAGGCACGGCTCGAGGAGCAGGATACCTTCGAGCCGCCCGAATCGTTCGTCGAGCAGGCGAACGTAACAGACGAGGGGATCTACGAGGAGTTCGAGGAGAACTGGCCGGAGTGTTGGGAGGGTGCTGCCGATCTGCTCTCCTGGGAGCAGGAGTACGACACCGTTCTCGACGAGGGGGGCGCACCGTTCTACGAGTGGTTCACGGGCGGGGAGCTCAACGCCTCGTACAACTGCATCGACAGACACGTCGAATCGGGCGACGGCGACAGAACCGCCGTCGAGTGGGAGGGTGAACTCGGCGAGACCCGTTCCTACACCTACGAGGAACTCCTCGAGGAGGTCCAGGCCGTCGCCGCGACGCTCCGGGAGCTCGGCGTCGAGGAGGACGACGTCGTCACGCTGTACATGCCGATGATCCCGGAGCTGACGGTCGCGATGCTCGCCTGTGCCCGGATCGGCGCACCCCACTCGGTGGTGTTCGCCGGCTTCTCCGCGGACGCGCTCGCGACGCGGATGAATTCGTCCGACAGCGAGTACCTGATCACCGCCGACGGCTACTACCGGCGCGGCGACAGCCTCGATCATCTCTCCAAAACCAACGAGGGTCTCGAGGACGTCGAGCACGAGACGGCGACGATCGTCGTCGACCGGCTCGGCGACGACCTCGATCACTCCCTCGCGGACGGCCAGCACGACTACGAGGAGCTGGTCGACGAGAACCGCGGCGAGACCGTCGAGCCGGTAACCCGCGACGCCGAGGACATGCTGTTCCTGATGTACACCTCGGGGACGACGGGCCAGCCCAAGGGGGTCAAGCACACGACCGCGGGTTATCTCGCCTACACGGCCTGGACTTCCCAGGCCGTCCTCGATCTCGAGCCCGGCGACACCTACTGGTGTTCGGCCGACATCGGCTGGATCACGGGCCACTCCTACATCGTCTACGGTCCCCTCGCGCTGGGGACGACGACGGTGATGTACGAGGGCACTCCCGACTACCCGGACAAGGACCGGTTCTGGGAGATCGTCGAGAAAAACGAGGTCGACGTCTTCTACACCGCGCCGACGGCCATCCGCGCGTTCATGAAGTGGGGCAAGGAGTACCCGGAGAAACACGATCTCTCCTCGCTGCGCCTGCTCGGGACCGTCGGCGAACCGATCAACCCCCGCGCCTGGAAGTGGTACTACAAACACATCGGGGGCGAGGAGTGCCCGATCGTCGACACCTGGTGGCAGACCGAAACCGGCGGGCACATGATCACCACGCTGCCGGGCGTCAACGAGATGAAGCCCGGCTCCGCCGGCCCGGGTCTCCCCGGCGTCGACACGCGGATCGTCGACGCGCAGGGCGAGGAGGTCGACGCCGGCGAGGCCGGCTACCTCACCGTCCAGAAGCCGTGGCCCGGCATGCTCCGGACGCTCTACCAGAACGACGAGCGGTTCATCGAGGAGTACTGGGAGGAGTACTCCGACCCCGACGCCGACGAGTGGGTGTACTTCCCCGAGGACGGCGCGAAGATCGACGAGGACGACTACATCACCGTCCTCGGTCGGGTCGACGACGTGATCAACGTCTCCGGTCACCGGCTGGGAACGATGGAGATCGAGAGTGCGATCGTCGGCGTCGAGGGCGTCGCCGAGGCCGCGGTCGTCGGCGGCGACCACGAGGTGAAAGGCGAAGCCGTCTACGCCTACGTCATCACCGAAGACGGCTACGAGGGCGACGACGAACTCGCCGAGGAGATCGTCGAGGGCGTCGTCGACGCCATCGGTCCGATCGCAAAGCCGGAGGACGTCGTGTTCACGCCCGAGCTCCCCAAGACCCGCTCGGGGAAGATCATGCGTCGCCTGCTCGAGGATATCGCCAGCGGCAACGAACTCGGTAACACGTCGACGCTCCGGAACCCCGAAGTCGTCGACGAGATCGCAGCGCAGGTACAGGACGAGTAGTCCTGTCCCTTCCTTTCGTAATCGACTACCAACCACCAGAATGACGCGTTAATATGACAGAGAATACCACTCAAGAAACGGACGACGCCGTCGAGACCGACGGTGGCGTGAAAACCGAGGCGTACCTCGACAAGGAGATCAACATCTTCAAACCGGCGACCCCGTTCATGCGGGATCACCTGAAGGTGATCTGGATCTCGTTTGCCGCGTGGGTCCTGGTCGTCTTCGGACCGACGACTGCCACCGTCCTCGCACCGGATCTGATGACCGAAACAACGATCCTCAACGGGTTCCCGCTGCACTTCTTCCTGGCAGCGATCTTCACGCCGCTTGCCGCGCTGTTGCTGTCGGTCGGCTACGCGATGCAACGCGACCGGCTCGACACCAAGTACGGCATCTCCCACGAGAGCGAGGAAGAGACCGACTCCGGTACCGTCGCTGCCGACGGAGGTAACGAATGATCGAGGCTATCGATCCGATCGTCCTCCAGGAGACGGCGCTGGACGTCGGTGAGTTCAAGCTGATTCCGGCGCTGACAGTCGTCGCGATGCTGGTGTTGTTCCTCGGCGTCGGCTACTTCTTCCGAGTCGCCGCCGTCGACGAACTGTGGGTCGCCGGCCGCTCGATCGGTTCGATCGAGAACGGGATGGCGATCGGCGCCAACTGGATGAGCGCCGCCTCCTACCTCGGCGTCGCCTCCCTGATCGCGCTGTCGGGGTACTTCGGGCTGGCGTACGTCGTCGGCTGGACAACGGGGTATTTCATCCTGCTGATCTTCCTGGCCGCGCAGTTCCGCCGGTTCGGGAAGTACACGGCGCCCGACTTCGTCGGCGACCGCTTCTACTCCGACTGGGCTCGGGGCATCGCGGCGTTTACGACCCTCGCGATCGCCTTCACCTACGCGATCGGCCAGGCAAGCGGGATGGGGCTGATGGCCCAGTACATCTTCGGGATCTCCTACGAGGTCGGCGTGATCGGGCTGATGGCCGTCACCATCGCCTACGTCGCCCTCTCCGGGATGCTGGGGACGACCAAGAACATGGCGATCCAGTACACCATCCTGATCATCGCCTTCACGCTCGGGCTGTACGCCGTCGGCTGGACCCAGGGCTGGTCGACGGCGCTGCCGTACCTCGAGGCCGGACCGCAGGTCGCCGAGGCCGCCAGCATCGAGGCCCAGTTCGTCGAGCCGTTCGCGAACGCGAGCTACTACGCCTGGATCGCGCTCGCCTTTAGCCTGATCGTCGGTACCTGCGGCCTGCCACACGTGCTGGTGCGGTTCTACACCGTCGACAACGAGCGAACGGCCCGCTGGTCGACCGTCTGGGGGCTGTTCTTCATCTGCCTGCTGTACTGGGGAACGGCCACCTACGCGGCCTTCGGTGGGCTGCTCTACGACAGCGAGGTCACCGGCGGCGACGGCTTCGCCCAGATGCTCGGCATCGAGGCCGACGCGCTCGTCGTGTTGACCGCACAGCTCGCGGATCTCCCGACCTGGCTCGTCGGGCTGGTCGCCGCCGGTGCCGTCGCTGCGGCGCTGGCGACGACCGCCGGACTGTTCATCACCGCCTCCTCGGCGGCCGCACACGACATTTACACCAACCTCTACAAGGAGAACGCGACCCAGCGCGAACAGATGATCGTCGGCCGCTCGACGATCGTCGGCGTCGGCGTCCTCGTGGCGCTGATCGGGCTCAACCCGCCCGCGCTGATCGGCGAACTCGTCGCGATGTCGTTCGCGATCGCCGGCACCGTCTTCTTCCCGGTGTTCTTCCTCGGCCTCTGGTGGGAGAACACGACCCGGGAGGGAGCCCTCGCCGGCATGCTCATCGGCATCGCCATCTCGTTCGGCGCGATTCTGAACGACACCGCGATCCCGATGTACACCGGCGTCGAGGAAGCCGTCATCCCCGGGCTGGCGACGTGGGTGCCGGGAACGTCCTCGGCGCTGGTCGGCGTGCCGGTGGTGTTTGGCGTGATCATCGTCGTCTCGCTGATCACGGACGAACCGCCCCAGCACGTCAAACGTCTCGTCCGCCAGTGTCACAGTCCCGAACCGATGAGCAAGATGGAATCGGCCGAAGACGCCGCCGCTGATGGTGGCACTCCCGCAGACGACTAACCATGTACGATACAATACTCGTCCCGACCGATGGAAGCGACACCGCCGAGTACGCGGTCGAACACGCCGTTGACCTCGCCGAGAAGTACGACGCCGACATCCACGCGCTGTACGTCCTCGACACGAGCGCGATCGACGTCAGCCTCGGCACCGAGCAGGTCGACCGCATCCAGCAAGGCCAGTTCGAGGATATGCCCGAGCTCCAACAGCGAGCCAACGACGCGACCGGCGCTGTCGCGTCGAGAGCCGAGACCCACGACATCGACGTGACCGAGGCGGTCGTCGCCGGACAACCCCACAAACAGATCAACAGCTACGCGACGGACAACGATGTCGACCTGATCGTCATGGGATCGGCGGGCCGCAGCGGCGTCCGACGGGCCCTGCTCGGTAGCGTCGCCGAACGGACGCTGCGCTCGACACAGATTCCGGTGTTGGTCGTCGATAGACAGGACTGACTCGACAGCGGTTCGCCACGTTCGTTTTCGTCGTTCTCACCGATCGTCCGTCGCTACCTCGAGGCTCGTGACGAACCCGAAGTACGCGACGATTCCTGCGAGCATGAGCATGTAGTACGCCCAGGTCGGTCCCTCGAGGACGCGAAAGATGATCTCGACCATCGTCACCCAGCCGATGGCAAAGACCAGATCGACGAAGATCCCCCATCGCTGTTCGCGTGCGTCCTCGAGCCACTCGCCGATGTTCGTCATCGGACGGAGGGTTCCGTCGGCGCGTCGAAAAGTCTGCCGCTGTCGGTCCAGTGACTCTTACTGGCAAAGCGAAACCCCCTAACCTCGTCCGGGACTGAACTGCGGTATGAACGAGACAGCCGAGGTCGCCGTTCTCCGGCTCGGTCACCGCCCCGGCCGGGACGAGCGGATGACGACCCACGTCGGGCTGACGGCGCGTGCGCTCGGGGCCGACCGCGTCTGGATCCCCGACAACGCCGGCCAGTCCCTCGAGACCGTCGCCGACATCACCGACCGGTTCGGCGGCCCCTTCGAGGCCGAACTGACCGATTCGCCACAGGCGCTGATCCGGAACTGGGAGGGGCGAGTCGTCCATCTCACGATGTACGGTGAGCGGATCCAGGACGTCGAGGACAAGATCCGTTCGGCCCGGGAGGACGACGGGGAGCCGCTGTTGGTTGTCGTCGGCTCCGAGAAGGTTCCCTTCGACGTCTACGAGGCGGCCGACTGGAACGTCGGCGTCACCAACCAGCCCCACTCCGAGGTAGCGGGGCTTGCGGTGTTTCTCGACCGGCTGTTCGAGGGTCGCGAACTCGACCGCGAGTGGGTCGACGCCGACCGCGAAGTGATCCCGATGGAGACGGGCAAGCGCGTCGAACCCGTCGAAGAATAGAGCAGCCCTGTCCCCCAGAGGATCGTCAGTACGGAGCCCGAGTAACCAGCCACAAGCCTTCCGCGAGTCATCTACACGACCGGTATATTCACGGAACGGTGTATGTAAGCATCCATAGGGACGTTCCTCGTTCCGATCACCCCCATATCTTTTACCCCCTTCGGAAAGTTGTTGATAGACAACATGAATCGACGACACGTTCTCGGCAGTGTCGGTATCGGCATTCTCGGCGCGGGGTGTACGGGAAGTGTGGTATCTTCCTGTCCTGACCCGGATATAGACGAGGAGTTGGCTTACGAAGCACGCAACGCCGAGCAATTCACAGATGGAGAGGAGACAATACTGGTTACGTCTCCCGACGACGTTGGGCGGTTCAACGAGCGACTAATGGATATTCAGGATGAGGGGTGGGTTCGGGAAACCGACTTCCGAACCGAATTCGTTCTCGGAATTCAGGCCACGACATCCAGCGAATCGTCGGAGATCGAATCTCTTGGTGTCGAACGGGTGGACTCGAGCGAGGTTCGCGCGTACACCTGCATCGAGAACCGGGGTCGAACCGACGACGCCGCACCGCATCCGATTCTCCTTCGTGTTGTTCACGACGGCACCGTACCAGAGGATGTGTCCGCCATTCACTGGGAAGACGGCGACGAGCGGACGATCGAGTAGCGACGAGCGCCCAATCTTCGGTCGGGGTACGACGAGTGAGCAGACGCGGATCGAGAAGTGATTTTTTGATGGAGGTGGTCGCTGCGACGGCGGAGCGCTCGAGGACCGCTAAATGATCCCGCTGCCCCATAGAATCGTCAGTACGGAGCCGAGAATCCCGAGCAGTCCCGCGATGAGTCCCTTCCGCGAATCGTCCATACCGTCGCGTGAGACCGCAGTGGTATATGCTTTGTCTCTGTTGGTGTGGGGGGTGAATTTATCTCTGGATTCGGTGCATGAAGCGACGTCTCGCGAGGACGGGGCACCTATCGCCGGAGCGAGCCCAAGAGTCTCAGCGGTCGAAGCAGGCGGCCACCGACCGCCCGAACGACCGATCGAGTCATCGCCGTCGTCCCGGTCTCGGACTCGTCGAGGACGTAGCCCGTCCCGACCCGCTCGATCGGCCCCGAGTCGCCGACGGTCTCGAGGACGCGTTCGAAGTCCTCGTTGGGCAGCCCCGTTCGATCCTGCAGTTCCGCGCGCGACAGTGGGCGGTCGGCCTCGCGAAGCTCCCGGAGGACTGCCCAGCCGTGGGCCGAGACCAGGTAGTACTCCGCCTCCGAAATATCCTCGTCGGGTTCGCTCGAGCGGTCGATCCCGAGACGAAGGTCGTACAGCGAGTCAAGACAGAGCCACGCGGCGACGGCGGCGAGGACGCCGAAGACGACGGCGCCGTCACCGATCGCGAGGGACGCGAACACGAGGACGCCGACTGCGCCGAGAACGGCCCCCGCGATGGCGTCCGGATACCCGCGTGCGGTACAGACGGCCCTGAGCGCGGCGATCCCGACGAGCCCTGCTGGAATCGCGATCACCGTCCCCGCAGAGAGATCCGCCAGAACGGCGAAAACGGCGAGGACGGCCGTGACTCCGAGGATCGCTCCCGGGTCGAGCTCGTCGCCCATCGCCGCTCGAAACGACGTCATCGGTCGGTCGTACGTCATATCAACCCATATACCTTTGTGAGTCGCCGGGATTCGAACCGGAGCCGTCGGCTCGGTACGGCGTCGCTCAAAAGACTTAATGGGCCGATCGCGCTACGTGTAGGCAATGGCTTTTGAGGACCTGCTCGAGGATCCGGTCATCCAGAAGTACTTGCACGAGCTGGTCGGTCCCACGGGGATGCCCGTCGCGGCGGCGCCGCCGGACGGGGAAGTGACCGACGAGGAGCTCGCCGAGGAGCTGGATCTCGAGTTGAACGACGTCCGGCGCGCGCTGTTTATTCTCTACGAGAACGACCTCGCCAGCTACCGCCGGCTGCGCGACGAGGACTCGGGCTGGCTGACCTACCTCTGGACCTTCGAGTACGACAACATCCCCGAGAACCTCGAAGAGGAGATGTACCGGCTCCACGACGCCTTAGAGGACCGACGCGAGTACGAGCGCAACCACGAGTTCTACCTCTGTGAGATCTGCTCGATCCGCTTCGAGTTCGGCGAGGCGATGGACTTCGGATTCGAGTGTCCCGAGTGTGGCTCGCCCGTCGAATCGATGGACAACGACCGCCTGGTCGACGCGATGGACGACCGCCTCGACGCCCTCGAGGACGAACTGAACATCGACGCGGACGCCTGATGGTCACACTCGCAACCAAACTCTACGTCGAAGGCGACGCCCGCGAGCGGTCGCTGGACTCGCTTCGCTCGCTGATCGGCAACGAGATCGGCGAACTCGACGTTGCGTTCGAGCTGACGGTCCGGGACGACGACTTCCCCGAAGTCGACCTCGAGGGCGAAGACGCCGTCGTCGCGGGCAACGTCCTCCGCGAGGAGTTCGGCGAGATCGTCCCCGAGCTCGAAGCCGGCGAGACCTACGTCGGGACGCTCGACTCCTGGAGCGACGAGGGGTTCGTCCTCGACGCGGGCCGTCCGGTCGAGATTCCGGCCGACGAAATCGGGCTCGGCCCCGGCTCGCCGACCCAGATCCGCGATCGCTACGGCCTCGTCCAGCACCTGCCGATGCGGTTCGTCTACCGCGAGGACGACCCCTCCCGACTGGCCGACGAGGAGCGCGATCGCCTCTACGAGTGGACCCGCAGTGACGGCCGGCTCAACGTCAACAGCGCCACCCGAGCCGAGGTTCGGGCGACGCTCAACCGCGCGGGCCACGCCCAGGACTACGTCACCGTTGAGCGTCTCGGCCTGCTCGAACAGAGCGTGATCTGTACCGAAGGAACCGATCCACCGGGGCTGCTCGCGAGCGTCGGCGAGTACCTCCCGGCGGAGCTGCGGTGTGTCGTTCCCTAGCATGAACCGACGGCTCGCTCTCGCGGTGATCGCGGTCGCGTTGCTCGCGACGACGGCCGGCTGTTCGGCGATCTTCGGCGGCATCTCCGACGAGGAGCTCGACCGCGAACAGGAGTACGACGACCTACAGGACAGCGACGCCGACGTCGCCGTCGACATCGAGGGCGGCTCCATCATCACCAGCGGCGAGTTCCGCGCGGTCTATGACCTCAACGAGACCGAGGAGCTGTCGCTGTACCGCTCGAGTTTCTACACCGAGGACGCACTCGACATCCACAGCGTCCGCTACTGGTATCCGAACGGAACCGAGGTAACCGGCTCCGACCTCGCGATCGACCAGGGTCGCTCGAGCACCGAGGTCGAAGTGCCGGACGGCAACGGCACCCTCGCCTTCTCGGGTAGCGCCGGAGGCCGAACCTTCCAGCTGCCGGCCTACGTCTCCGGCTCCTACGAGGTGACGTTGCCCGAGGACTACCGAACCTCGAACTTCCTGTTCGGCGACGTCAACCCCGGCGGCTACGAGCGGGAGGTGATCGACAACCGCGAGCAGCTGGTCTGGGACGACGTCGACAGCACGATCTCGCTGCGGTACTACCAGACCAGGGATATACCGCTGTTTGCCGGGCTCGTCGGCACCGTCGTCCTGCTTGGCGGTGGCGCGATGGCCTACTACTACCGGAAGGTCAAGAAGTTAAAGGAGCAACGCGAGGAGATGGGTCTCGACGTCGAGATCGAGGACGACTCCGACGACGGCCCGCCGCCGGGAATGAAGTAGTCCGGCGTCGCCCTCGGCCGAACCACCGCCCACACCCGCGGTCCTTCACCGTCCGTTTTTCGTCCGTCAGTTCGCGATCGAGACCGTCGTGACCGTCAGTCGCAGGCGGTCCGCCTCGCAGTCCTCTAGATCGGCCGCGGCGGTCCGCCACGCCCGCTCGTAGTCGGTCTCGACGACCGTCATCGACACGGCGTCCTCGACCGCGTAGCTCTCGACGGTTCGGTCCTCGACCCGAGCCGTTACCACCGCTTGCCCGCCCGTCCGGACCGTCGGGTCGGCCGACTCGACCTGGACCAGCGAGACCGTCGCGGTCCCGCCGCGACAGCTCACGGGCGGTCGCGTTCGGAACCGACTGGTTTCCTCGTCGGCTCGAACCACCGCACCGCCGTCGTAGGCGACCGTCTCGTCTCCCGACCGGTAGGCGACCGCTCCCAGCTCGATCGGATCGCCGACGGGATCACCGTCGACCACGAGGCCGAGCTCGGTCCCCCCGCCGACGGTCAGGCTGCCGTCGCCGAGCGGGACGACGCCGCTTCGGCGCTCGAGGCCGGGGTTCCGGGCGAGATCCTCGAGCTCGGCCGCGAGGCTCGTCACGCCCCGTTCGGCCGTTCGGAGCTGCTCGGCCTCCCGGTGGTCGTCGACGATCCCCAGCCCCGCGACCGAGAGGACGGCGACCGATCCGAAAACGAGCCCAAAGACGAGCACGAACGAGAGCAGTTCCGAGACGGCCCTGTCGTCGGCTCCGGACCGCCCCGACCGATCCCGGTTCCGGATCACGCCTCGCTCACCTCGAGTGCGAGCCGTCCGTCCGCGGCGACGACCTCGAGGGGACCACCCGGGACGGTTCCCGTCTCGAGGACGGCCTCGGTTCGGATCGGGACGACGACCGCGTCCTCGAAGCCGTGTGCCGTCAGCCGGAGACAGCCCGTCTCGCCCGGGCGCCCGTCACACTCCTGCCGGAGTTCGACGTCGTACCCCGTCTCCACGACCGTCCGTGGCGCGTCGACGCGGACGACGGCTGCGTCTCCGTCGCCGGCGACACGATCCGCGGCCTCGATCTCGCCGGCCAGCTCCTGTCCGACCGTCTCGAGCGAGCGCTCGGCGGCCCGTTCAGTTTCGGCCTCGAGCACGGCTCCGGCGCCCGCCAGCAGCGTCGCGAGCAGCGCCGCCGAGATCCCGAGCGCGAGGACGTACGTAATCGTCATCGAGACGCCCCGCTCCGCGCCGTGGCCGTCGATCACGGTCCGCCCTCCGGACAGCCCGCCTCGATCGATCGCGTTCGCTCGGCGTGCCGATCGGGGGCGTCGCTCGTCACCCGAACGGTCGCGCGATCGACCGCGGCGGTTCCGTCGCCGCCGCGCTCGAGGACGACGTCCTCGAGCTCGATCGTCGTCGCCGTCGATCGAACGGCGCCGTAGCCGGCCGCGAACGCCTCGAGATCCGTCTCGACGGTCCGCTCGAGCGTTTCGGGATCGGTCGTCGCCGATCGCTCGTTCGCACGTACGAGCAGACAGCCGATCCCGCGCTCGAGTTCGGCCTCGACGACCGCGTCCGGACCCGTCCCGGGCGAGGACGCGGTTCCGATCGTCCCGACGGCGGCGACGAACCCGAGCACGACGATCGCGAGCGCGACGGCCCCGAGGACGAGGAGCTGTCCGCGGTCGCGGGGCGTTCGCTTACGTCCGATCGGATCTACCATACGGTAACCCGCACCTCCACGACGGCGTAGACAGCGCCGTCCTCAGCGGTCGGCGTGATCGGGTACCCACGGGTCTCGTGGGCCGTCTCGAGGTCGATCGGATCGCCCGCGGTCAGGCGGTCGTCCGCGAACAGCGTCACCGCGTAGCTCGCGGTGACGGCCTCGGTCGACGGCGACTCCTGATCGACGAGCACCGTCGAGTCCTCGTCGCCTCGAGTGACGAGCTCGACGTTGTAGCTCCGGTCGCGCTCGGCGAACCGCGCCTGCAGGATCTCTCCGAGGACGGACTGCTCCGCGAAGGCGTCGACCCCGTAGGTCCGCTCGTCGCCGTCTCCCGCGGGCGGACGGTCGGTGCCGTAGAACGCGCTTTCGTTCGGCTCGGCGCTCCCGTTCCACGCCGTCGCGTCGCCGTGCCAGTTCCGTACCGTCGCCGAGAGCCCGTCGTCGCCGGCGACGACCAGCGCGTCCCGGGTCTCCTGCTGGAGCTGGGACTGGGTCTGGGATCCCCGGTCGTCGATCCCGTGGGGTGTGACCGCCGCCGACTGGGCCGCGATCAACAGCGCCGTCAGCAGGATCGTCGCGGCGACCGCCCCCTCGAGGGCATACGCCTGGCCCCTGTCGGGTCGGGTCACGTCCGGGTCACCTCCACGACGAGCCGATAGGCCGGATCGTCTGCACTGTCCTCGAGTTCGATCGACGAATCGAGCGAGACGATTCGGGCTGCGCTCGCCGCGGGTCGGCCGTCGCGGTCGGCCGGTTCCGTCGCGAGTTCGAACCCGCCGTCGGCGAGCTCGAGCTCCCCTCCGTCGAGTCGCTCGAGGCGGACGTCGACGCCGTCGTCCGCGATACCAGAGGGTCGGTCGCGGTCGCCTCCCTCGGTGCCGACGGCGGCGACGAACCGCTCGCCGTCGAGCTCGCCGTGGGTCGCAAACTCCGCGACGAGCCGATCAGCGATCCGTTCGGCCCGCTCGCGCTCGGCCTCGGCAGCGTCCGACGGCGCCGCGAGCGTTGGGAGCGCGGCAAAGACGAGCGCGACCGCGAGCAGGAAGATACTGATCCCGACCGCGAAGTCCTGGGCCGTCTGTCCGCGATCGGTCGCCCGGAAGTCGCCAGCCACGCTAGCTCACCACCGTCCAGCCGACGAGCGCCACCGTAGCCAGCCCGATCGCGTACTTCAGCCCGCTCGCGAGAGCGCCGTTCCGGACGTAGCCACAGAGCATCCCCGAGACGACCGCCTGCAGCGTCACCGCGTGGAACAACAGCAAGCCGAGGACGTCCGTCCGAACCCCGCCGTCGGCAGCCGGGCCGGCGCTCCCGCCCGTCGCTCCGAGCTCACCGACGCCGGACCCGGCCATCGAGTCGAGGAACCGCGCCTCGAGGATCGCGATCACGGCGAACACCGTCAGGAACGTCATGACGATGACCACGACCTGCATCCGGGTGCGGGAGCGACGTTCGCGCTCGAGTTCGTCGTGGATCTCGCTCGTCCGGGCGGCCGTCCGCAGGACGGGCGCAATCCGGTTCGACGCCGCCTGGCTCTCCGCGATCAGCCGCGTCGTCCTCGCCAGGAGGGGCAGCCGGTAGGCGTTGGCGAACTCGACGAGCGCCCGTTTCAGGGTCGTTCCGTAGTCGACCTTCCGTCGGATCCGCGCGAACTCGCGGCTCAGTTTCCCGGTGCCGGTCTCGGCGACCGACTCGATCGACTCGAGCAGCGTCAGCCCCGTCTCGTTCGCACTCGAGAGTTTCCACAGCTCCTCCGAGAGCGTCTCGCGAACGGCGACGCGGTGACGACGGTTCCACTCGTGGGCGACCGCGAGCGGTCCGCCGACGACGTACAGCGGGAGGTAGGCGTAGAGGACGGTTCCGGAAAGTGGTCGCTCGACCAGTCCGCTCCAGGTCGTCGGTGCGGCTCCGCTCGCGACCGCGACCCCGAGGACGGCAAGCGACGCGGGAACGGTAAGCGCGAGGGTGTAGCGGGGGTTGTCCCGGAAGAAGACGTGGGGTCGACGAAGCGCCGTCGCGATCCGGTGACACCGCTCGCGGAACGCGATTCGATCGAAGACGGCGTCCTCGCGCTCGCAGCGCTCGAGGACGTCCGGCTCGAACGCCCGCCCTCCGTCCTCGTTGCGGGCCCGCCCGTCGCCGGTATCGAGCGCGAGCGTCCCGTCCCCGGGATCGTCGTGAGTGACCGTCGAGATCAGAACGAGGAAGGCGATTCCGATCAGCGGCACCAGCCCGTAGACGGTCAGGTACAACACGCCGTCCGGAACGGCGGCGTTCGGCAACAGCTGCATGACGACCGTGACGATGAGCAACAACAGCGGGAACAGCGAGAGGGTCATGTACAGCTCTCCGAACAGTTCGAGCGTCTCGAGGGTGCGTTTCTGCTCGGCGTTCGCGGCTCGCTCGAGTTTCGTCCGTTTCTCCTCGAGGAACCGCTCGACGTCGCCGCCGCTGTCGACGACCGAGAGCAGATCTGTCAGGAACTTCGAGAGGTCGTCGCTGGGTGTCTCCCGGGCTCGGCGGCGGATCGCGGTCCGGTAGTCGCCGTCGGCGTACGTCGCCTCCCGGTGGATCGTCCGGAACTCCCGGGCGACCTCGCCGTAGGCGTCCTCGGCTCGCGCCGTCGCCGCGACGATCTCAAGACGGTTCAGCCCGCCGACTGACAGCGCATACATAAACGAGACCGTGTCGGGAAGCAACATGTTGATCTCCCGTCTGCGGGCCCCGGCTCGCATGTAGGGGCGGCCTACCACCGTCCCGAACCCGGCCAGAAACCCGATCGAGCCGAACGCGAGACCGGTTGCGGCGACGAGCGACGGAACCTTGAGCGTCTCGACGACCCCGACGACGGTTCGGTTCGGAAGCGGGACGCCGACTACCTCGCCGACGTCGACGAACCCGGTCCCGAACAGCCCGTAGCCGACGACGACGCCAAGTGCTGCCAGCCAGAGGCCGGCGACGACGCCGATCCCGACCGCTCGCGAGAGATATCGCTCGACGGGAACGGCGATCCGGGCCTTGGTGAGCGTTCGTTCGAGGCGGGCGACGAACCGGCCATCCTCGGCGAGTCCCTGCGCGTACAGCGGGGAGAGCCGGTCGCCGATCCGAACGCAGAGCGAGCCGGTTCCGGGAAGCGACTCGCCGTCGTGACTCATTCGGCTGCCTCGCTTCGATACCGGTCGAAAAGCGACTCCTCGGCCCGATCGAGTACCGTCGCCGCTGTGCGTGCCGTCTTCGCCGACGGCTCCGGGCGGGTAACGCGCTCTTCGATCGCCGGATCGACGTCGATCGAGACGCTCTCGAGTCCTCGGAGCGCGGGAAGCCGCGCCTCCAGCTCGCCGTCGGCGATCGCCGCGAGGATCGTTTCCGGCTCGTTCATGTACGCCTGGAGGGTCGCGGCGACGTCGGCGTAGCCGTCGATCCCGTTCGCGACGAGGGCGGCGAGGACGGCCCGGCGCTCGAACAGCTCCTGTTCGAGGCGACGCTCGCTCCAGCCGCGGTCGAACGCGATCTCCTCGAGAACGTTCGAGGCGCCGACCCGTCGGAAGTCGTCGCTTTCGGCCTCCCAGCGGTAGACGTCTTCGACGTTGATCTCGTCGCGCTCGGAGTCGTAGCGGTTGATCTCGGTCAGCGCCCGGTTCCGCCGGACCGTCGCCCCGTCGACGCGGGTCTGGGTCTGGACCGCGACCAGGTCAAGCGCCGGGAACATCGTCTTCGAGACGTCGATCGGCGCCGTTGTGAACCGCTTGAGCACCTCGTCGACGGAGTCGGCGTGGAAGGTCGTGTGGGTGGTGTGGCCCGTCGACATCACCTGGAACAGGGTCCGACCCTCCTCGCCGCGGACCTCCCCCATCACGATGTGGTCGGGACGTTGCCGGAGCGTCGCCTCGAGCAGGTCGAACTCGTCGACCGCGTCCGCGCCGTCGTCGGCGAACGAGGGGCGGGTCACGCTCGCGATCCAGTTGCGCTGGGGCAGCTCGAGCTCGCGGGTGTCCTCGATCGAGACGACCTTCGTGCTTGCGGGGATAAACAGCGAGACGGCGTTCAGGCTCGTCGTCTTCCCCGAGGCCGTCCCGCCGGCGAACAGCAGGCTCTTGCGGTTCTCGATCGCGAGCCAGAGCAGCGCCATCTGCTCGAGTGAGAAGGTGTGCCAGTTGACGAGGTCGATCGGCGTGTACGGAACGTCCGTGAACTGGCGGATCGTGTAGTTGCTGCCGTGATCAGAGACCTCCCGACCGAGGGTCAGCTGGGCCCGGGATCCGTCGGGCAGCGTCGCGTCGACCTGCGGTCGGCGCTTGCTGATCCCCGCGCCCGAGCGCTGGGCGAGCGAGACGACGAACTCGTCGAGCTCGTCCGTGCCGTGTCGAACGTTCGTAACGAGCTGTTCGTACTCGGTGTGGTAGACGAACACCGGCGACTCGTAGCCGTCACAGGAGATGTCCTCTACCGCGTCGTCGCGGGTGATTCCGTCGATCCGCTCGTAGCCGACGAAATCCCGAGTCAGGTAGTACCGCAGCTTCGCGACCTGGCGGTCGCTCAGCGCCGCCGAACCGGCGGCGAGGACGGTCCGGCCGGAACCGGCGTCGACATCGGTGCCGGCGTCTTCAGGTTCGATGTCGTTTCCACCGCCGCCGACGGCCCCGAGCGCGCTCGCTACCCGCGCGACCAGTCCGACGGGGTCAGTCGTCGACTTCCCGACGAGTCCGTACCGCTCGAGCAGGTCCTCGAGTTCGGACTCGACGACCCGTCGTCGACCGTGCTCGCCGTTCTCGGAGGTTTCATCGTCGGCGTAGGCAATCGACGTTCGCAGCCGCTCGGCCAGCACCGTCCGGAGCTCGCGCTCGGTCGGCGTCAGGAACGGCTCGACCAGGTAGTACTTCCGTTCGTTCTCCCGTTCGGAGCGAAAGACGACGACGAAGGCGAAGGGCTCGTTCACCCAGTAGCGGTCGAGCTCTCGAAGGTGTGGCTTCTCCGCGTCGGGAACCGCCCGCTCGAGATCGGCGCGGTTCGCGACCGTCGGTGTCCCGTCGGCCCGCGTAAAGAAGGCGTCCTCGTCGAATCCCTTCCGAACGGAGACGGTTCGGTCCTCGGCGATCGACGCGACCTCCAGCCCGCTTCGGGCACCGGCCGCGAGTCGGTCCCCGAGGACGGCGTCCCCTGACTCGTCGCTCGGACGCCGACGCCGCCCGGTCGTTCCGGTGTCGTCGGTGTACATTGCCCATGCCTGGTCGTCCGATGGTACAAAAACTCGAGGCCGACGGTCACCGATCCCGGTCGGGCCTGTCGCGAGGAAAGAACTACCCGGTTCGGCCGTCCTGCTACGAGACGATGCAGGATCCCTTCGACCTCTCGGATCGAGTCGCGCTGGTAACTGGCGGCGGCCGCGGCATCGGCCGGGCGATCGCGCTTGGGCTCGCAAACGCCGGCGCCGCGGTCGCTCCGTCGGCCCGATCGACCGACGAGATCGAGACCGTCGCCGACGAAATCCGCTCGGCGGGCGGTGACGCGGTCGCCGTTCCGGCCGACGTCACCGATCCCGACGCCGTCGCGGCCGCGATCGAGCGCGCCGAGGACGCGCTCGGTCCCGTCGACGTCGTCGTCAACAACGCCGGCATCAACCCCGACGGTGCGCTCGGTCGTCCCGAGGACGTCCCGGGCGAGGAGCTCGACCGCGTCCTCGAGGTCAACCTGCACGGTGCCTACGAGGTCACGCGCGCGGCCGCCGAGTCGCTTCACGAGACCGGCGGAGCCGTCGTCAACGTTGCCAGCGTCGGGGGGCTTGTCGGCCTCCCCCGTCAGCACCCCTACGTCGCCTCGAAACACGGGCTGGTCGGACTCACGCGGAGCCTCTCGCTGGACTGGGCGCCCGAGGTTCGGGTCAACGCGGTCGCGCCGGGGTACGTCTCGACGGAACTGACCGCGGATCTCGAGGCCGATCCGGAGCTTCGGGACTCGATCCTCGAGCGAACTCCCCTCGAGCGGTTCGCGGAACCTGCCGAGATCGCCGGTCCGGTCGTCTTTCTCGCGAGCGACGCCGCGAGCTACGTCACCGGCGAGGTCCTTGCCGCCGACGGCGGGTGGACGGCCAGGTGAGCGCGTCCCGGGTCTGGTACGGTCGTCAAACCGTCGTTCGTTCGAGCGACGCGATTCCCGCACTTGTCGGCGAGCGAGTAGATAACAAAGTAGTGCTGTAGAGAGTAGAATAAAACGGATGTGGGGTAACGAGAAGGATTTCTTTATCGACGTAAATGGTGTGGACGACGTCGCGGGTTCGAGAGCCGGGGCGCGCCGAGCCGTGGTTCCTCGGGGCAGCTGTTTCGGTTCGCGTCGGCTCGCCGTAGGAGGGGAGTGTGCCCCCGGAGTGTCGTTGCTCGAGACGAGGAGTGGCGTGGTCGAATCCCGTGCCCGTTCGCTCGTCGTGCAGAACGGGCGTGGCGGGATTCGAACCCACGATCAGAAGGTTAGGAACCTTCTGCCCTCTCCGCTAGGCCACACGCCCCGTCGAGAAAAGCGCTAGTTCGGTTCCGTGTCGGCCTCGGTCTCGTCTTCGGAGGTAACCGGCTCCGTGTCGACGAACTCGTCGTCGGTGTCGCCAAAGTCCTCGTCGCCGAACTCGTCGTCGCCGTCGAAGTCGGCGTCCTCGTCGAACCCCTCACGCATTTCCTCGAGTTCCGTTTCGACCTTTTCACGCCCCTTCTGGAATTCGCCCATCGCCTCGCCAGTCGACCGCGCCAGTTTCGGGATCTTGTTCGCCCCGAAGAGCAAGATGGCGATGAAAAGGATGATCAGTAGTTCCGGACCCCCTGGAATAGGGGCAAACAGCGGTGCGATTTCTACCATCTCTATCCGTGGCTTACGGGCTGGCAATTATAACCTTTTTGGACCGGACGGTAAATCGCCACTCCTGGCGGCTAGAGCGGCCAAACGCCTGCCAGGGACGGCAGAAAGCCCCGACTCGACCGTCTCGAAGACACTCATGCCAGCCGATAGCTCTGGCCAGGTGGATCCACAAAACGTACTCGCCTCGCCTCGATTCGTACTTCGAATCCGTGTTCATTGTACTGTCGTCGTCGGGTTCCAACCGATCCGTTGCGTTCGCCAACAAGTATATATGTAAGAATTACTGATAGTAAGGTAAGATTATGGTAGCGGGGACGATCGTCGACGGTTCGCGAACGCACGAGGCCCGATCCAGGGTACCGGAGACGAGGAACCGGGACGGTGATCGACGTGGGTAAGTCGATCGTCCTCGAGTGGACGCCGCTGAACGCGTGCCGCCGCCGACTCGTCTTCGAGCCCCGGGATCTCGGCGGCTGGACCCGAACCGAAGCGGAGCGACGGGACGACGAGTGGCAGATCGTCGATCAGGAGATCGTCACCCACGTCGAACTGGATAGTTCGGGACCCGACGACACCTCGGGCATAACGACCTATCGCGGTCCCTAGCGGAACGTTCGCATCTCGTCGCTTCGATCCGTCGCCGAACGATCTCGTGTTCCGGGAGCGAAACTGTCTTTCCGGTCTGGGCGTAAGTCGGGGGCGATGGTAGATACCGGAGACGCTGCACCCGACTTTACCGCACCGCTCGCGAACGGGGATGTCGACTCCTTTACGCTCTCTGAGCGCCTCGAGGACGAGGCGCCGATCGTCCTCGCGTTCTTCCCCGGCGCGTTCACGGGCGTCTGCACCGACGAGATGTGTACGTTTCAGGACCGTCTCTCGGCGTTCGACGACGTCGACGCGACGGTGTACGGCGTCAGCCGTGACACCCCGTTCGCCCAGAACGAGTTCCGCGAGCAAAACGACCTCGAGTTCGGCCTCATCAGCGACCTGAACAAGGAGATCATCGCCGACTACGGCGTCGAGATGGACTTCGACGACATGGGCGTCTACGGCGTCGCCAAACGCTCCGTGTTCGTCGTCGACGCCGACGGCGAGATCACCTACGCGTGGGTCAGCGACGATCCCGGCGTCGAACCCGAGTACGCCGAGGTCGAGGACGCCGCTGCCGACGCGGCCTGAGGGGGTCTGTTAGAAGTCAGTTCCGGACCGTCCCGCAGTCGCTTCGGGAACCAGTGCTCCCGAAGCGTACGAGCACCCGCAGTCCTTTTTAAGCCGGATCGCCTCGTCCGGATATGAGCGACTCTTCGACCGACGAGCAGGCGGGCCGTCTCTACGTTCCCACTGCGGATCATCACTTCCCCGACGAAAAGGTCAACCGCGTCCTCGAGTTTATCAAGGAAGACGAGGAGATCCAGACCTACCTCGAGGCACAGAACATCAACGCCGTCGACCGAATGCGGTACAACGACCACGGCGAGAAACACATCGAGATCGTCCGTAACCGCGCGCTTTGTCTGTACGATCTGTTGAAGGCGGGTGACGTCGAGTTCAACGGTGCCGCCGAGCAGGGTCTCGAGGAGGCCGACGAGGCGGTGATCGTCGCGCTCGCGGCGACGCTTCACGACGTCGGCCACGTCGTTCACCGCGACCAGCACGCCTACTACTCGATCCCGCTCGCCGCGGACATCCTGGAGCGGGTACTGCCGGAGTTCTACGACGTCGCCGAGACCGTCCGGATGAAGGGGGAAGTGCTTCACGCGATCCTCTGTCACCACACCGCCGAGACCCCCCTGACCACCGAGGCCGGCGTCATCCGCGTCGCCGACGCGCTAGATATGGAACGGGGTCGCTCCCGTATCCCCTACGAGCAGGGCGGTCGCGGCATCAACACGCTCTCGAGCCAGGCGATCAGTCACGTCTCCCTACAGGAGGGCGACTCCCGCCCGGTGATGGTCGAGATCGCGATGACCAACGCCGCGGGCGTCTACCAGGTCGACAACCTGCTGAAGGCGAAGCTCCGGGATTCGGGGCTCGAGGACGAGATCCGGATCGTCGCCGTCAACACGAACGAGAACCACGAACAGCTGGTCGAACGGATCGAGTTGTAGCGGGTCAGGCCAGCCGGTAGCGGCCCTCGACCCGTTCGACGTGCTCGCGCTCGCGAAGCGTCCGTGCGACCGAGAGGAAGGTCCCTTTCTCGATGCCGAGCGCCGTACAGATCTCGTCGGCGCTCGCGTTCGGCCACTCCCGCAGGTAGAGGTAGATCAGCTTCGCCTGTGCCGAGTCGAACTCCTCGGGGATCGAAACCGTCGGTCGCGAGTCGAGTTGCATACTCGTCCGTCCGGGGTTCGACGATATTAAAATTGAGTATCGTCGATCGTCGAAAAACGGGACGATCCACGAGCGAGTCAGGATCCTTTTACTGTCGCCGTTCGTCCCGGGCGGTATGAATATTCAGCTCATCGTCCTCGGTCTGCTGACCGGTACGCTCACCGGGGCCTTCTTCGCACTCGTCGACGTTCCGATCCCCGCACCGCCCGAACTGCCGGGCCTAATGGGGATCGTCGGTATTTACTTCGGCTACAAACTGGTCGAGGTTTCGGGTGTGAGTCTGAACGTCCTCGAATCGATCGGACTCTAACGTCGACTGTCGAACCCGGTATCGTCAGGGAGCGACATCCAGCCCGGCGGCGAACTCCCGGGCCCGCTCGCGGATCGCTCCGGCGTCGGCGACGAGGACGTCGCCGTCGCGCTGGAGGACCTCGCCGTCGACCATCGTGAAGGTTACGTCGTCGCCGTGTGCGGCGAAGGTGAGGTGTGAGAGGACGTCGTGGATCGGCGTCGCGCGCGTCAGCTCGGTCTCGAGGCCGATCACGTCGGCCTTCCATCCCTCACGGAGCTTCCCGACCCGTTCGAAGCCGGCGGCTTCGGCGCCGTTTACCGTCGCCATCTCGAAGACCGTCCGTGCGGGCAGGGCCTGGGGTTCGAGCCGATCGACCTTCTGTAAGAGCGAGGCCTGACGCATCTCGGTGAACGGGTCGAGCGCGTTGTTACACGGCGGCCCGTCGTTGCCCAGCGCGACGTTGATCCCGCGATCCAGGTAGTCGAGCACCGGCGCGACGCCGCTGGCGAGTTTCATGTTCGAGGACGGACAGTAGGTGACGTTGGTACCGGTCTCGGCGAGCACCTCTCGCTCGCTCTCGTCGGTCCAGACGCAGTGGGCGAGCACGACGTCCTCGCCGGTGAGGCCGACCTCGTCGAGCCAGTGGACGTTCCGGCGACCGGTTTCGTTCTCGACGGTCTCGATCTCGCCGCGGTTCTCGCTGGCGTGGGTGTGGATCCGGACGCCGTCGTAGGCGTCCGCGAGCTCTCGACTCCCTCGGAGACAGGACTCGGTACAGCTCACCGCAAACCGGGGAGTGACGGCGTACTGGATCCGCCCGTCCGCCGCGCCGTGGTAGCGCTCGATCAGCCGCTCGCTCTCGGCCAGGGCGTCGTCGGTGTCCTCGAGCAGCCCCGGTGGGGACTCCTTGTCCATCAGTACCTTCCCGAGCCGACCGCGGACGCCGAGTTCGCGGGCGGCCTCGAAGGCCTCCTCGGCGTGGGCGACCGAGAGGTGGTCGATACAGCTCGTCGTCCCGCTCTCGATCAGCTCGAGATACCCCAGCTCGGCGGCGGCGCGCATCTCCGTCGCCGAGAGCTCGGCCTCCATCGGCAACACGTACTCGAAGAGCCAGTCCAGCAACTCGGTGTCGTCGGCGATCCCGCGTCCGAGACTCTGGACCGAGTGGACGTGTGCACCGACCGTGCCGGGCATGAGCACGTCACACGAGTGGCGCTTGTGGTCCGGGTACGTCTCGAGACAGTCCGACCGCTCTCCGACGGCGACGATTTCGTCGTCCTCGACGACGACCGCACCGTCCTCGATCACGGTGTCGGCGTCGGCGACGACGGTTCCCGTCAGCAACATTTCCGCTCTCGGTAGTTCGCCCAGCGGCTTATCGTTGTGGATCTATGCGCTCAGGAGCGAAGCTTCATCGACGCCACCGACAGCCCCCACCCGAAGCAGATCAGCAGCGCGAACGTAAGGTAGCCGACGCCGAGAGGTAAAACGAGCACCGGCAGCGAGTCGGCGAACAGGTAGCCCGCCAGAATCAACGCCGGCACGAGAACGAGGTTGATACGGACGAATCGCTCGATTCCCATGTGTTCGAGCTCAGTGGGCCCGAACGGATAGCGCTGCTGGTTTTTGCGCGATCGACACCGGCGGTCAGTAGCTGCGCACCTTCGGCTCGTAGGTCTTCTCCTGACCCTCGAGGATGACGGGCCGATAGAAGATGTTCGGCTCGCCGTCGTCCCACGAGATCAGCGTGTGCTTGAGCCACTCGTCGTCGTCGCGCTGTTGGTTCTCCTGGCGCCAGTGAGCGCCGCGGAACTCGTTGCGCACCAGGGCACCCAGCGCGATCGTCTCGGCGACGTCGATCAGGTTGCGCGTCTCGTAGGTCTGCTGGAGGTCGGTGTTGAACGTCCGGGACGGGTCGTCGACGTAGACGTCCTGGTACTCCTGGCGGCACTCACGGATCACACGCAGGGCCTTCTCGATCCCATCCCTGGTGCGGAAGACGTTGACGTAGTCGGTCATCGCCTGCTGGAGCTTCGCGCGGATCTGGGCGTGCTGGACGCCGTCGTCTTTGTCCATCAGGTGATCGACGCGGGCCCGTTCCTGCTCGACGGCACGCTCGAGAAGGCCATCGGCCTCGGTCGTGACGCCGCCGTCCGCGGCGACGCCTCCCGTAGTATCGATGCCGGCACTGCCGGGCGTCACCGGGAGGTCGGCGTCCTCGTCCTCGACGTCGTCGCCGTACCCCGTTCGGATCTTGGCCTCGCCTAAGTCCTCGCCGGCTGCGTGGCGACCCGCCCGCTTGCCGAAGACGATCAGCTCGGGGAGTGCGTTCCCGCCCAGCCGGTTGCCGCCGTGGACGGAGACACAGGCACACTCACCGGCCGCGTAGAGCCCGCTAATGTTTGTCTGGCCGTTCTCGTCGACGTCGATCCCGCCCATCGCGTAGTGCTGGCCGGGTTTGACCGGCATCGGCTCGACGAGCCCGTCGACACCCTCGAAGTCCTCTGCGAGGTGCAGAATGTTTTCGAGGCGGCTGAGGATGCGCTCCTCGCCGAGGTGGCGCATGTCGAGGTGGACGTACTCGTCCTCGACGCCCCGTCCCTCGCCGACCTCGGTGAGCTCGGCGCGGGCGACGACGTCGCGGGAGGCGAGCTCGCCGGAGTTGTTCGCGTACCCGTGCTCGAACATGAACCGTTCGCCCTTCGCATTGTAGAGGATCCCGCCCTCGCCGCGGACTCCCTCGGAGATGAGGACGCCCGTTGACGGCAGCGATGTGGGGTGGAACTGGATGAACTCCATGTCCTCCAGCGGTGCGCCGGCCCGGTAGGCCATCGCGTGGCCGTCGCCGGTACAGGAGACGGCGTTTGTGGTGTGGTCGAACGCCTGGCCGGGACCGCCCGTCGCGAGGACGACCCCGTTGTTTGCCTTGAACCCCTCGACGTTGCCGGACTGGACGTCGTAGGCAACGACGCCGTGACAGGATCGGTCGTTCGGGTCGGCGGCGTCGTCGGTGACGAGATTCATCACGTACCACTCGTCGTAGACCTGGATCCCGCGTTTGACGACCTGCTCGTACATCGTGTGCAGCAGGTGGTGGCCGGTCTCGGCACCGGCGTAGGTCGTTCGTGGATACGAGAGTCCGCCGAACGGCCGCTGGGAGACGCGTCCGTCCTCCTCGCGGGAGAAGGGCATTCCCCAGTGTTCGAGCTGCATCGTCTCCTCGGGCGCGTCTTGGGCCAGCGTCTCGACGGCGGGGGCGTCGGCGAGGTAGTCCGACCCCTTCATCGTGTCGTAGGCGTGGAGTTCCCAGTCGTCACCCTCCTGGAGGGCAGCGTTGATCCCGCCCTCGGCCGCGCCGGTGTGGCTGCGGACCGGGTGGAGTTTCGAGACGATCGCCGTGTCGGCGCCCGCCTCGTGCGCTGCGATTGCGGCCCGGAGGCCGGCGCCGCCGGCGCCGACCACGATAACGTCGTGTTCGTACATCTTACCAGAACTTCAGGTTCTTCTTGACTGCCTCCCGTTTGAGCTCCTGAATGTGCTCGGTCAGGGGGATGTCTTTCGGACACACCTCGGTACAGGAGAACTGGGTCTGGCACCGCCAGACGCCGTGTTCCTGTTCGAGGATGCGGAGTCGGTGCTCCTTGATCTCGTCGTCCTCTCGGTCGTCCATCGCGAACTTGTAGGCCTTGTTGATCGCCGCCGGGCCCAGATACTCGTTGTCGCCGGCCGCGATGTTACAGCTGGACATACAGGCGGCACACCAGATACACCGCGAGGACATCTTGATCTTCTCGCGGTTCTCGGGGCTCTGGCGTTGCTCCTCGAGGTCGGCCGTATCCGGGGTGTCCTCGTCCTGGAAGTACGGCTCGACGGCGTGCATCTGGTCGTAGAAGTGGTCCATGTCGACGACCAGGTCCTTGACGACCTCCTGATGCGGAAGCGGTTCGATCCGGATCGGCTGTTTGAGCTCCGAGATCTGGGTTTTGCAGCCGAGCTGCTGTTTGCCGTTGACGAAGAAGGCGTCGGAGCCACAGACGGCCTGCCGACAGGAGTGACGGAAGGTCAGCGAGGAGTCGAACTCGTCGCGGGCGTACATCACCGCGTCGAGGACGGTCATCCCCTTCTCGAAGGGGACGTAGAAGTCGTCGAAACGGGGTTCCTGTTTGCCCTCGACCTCGGGGTCGTAGCGGAACACCTTGAGGTGTACCGTCTCACCCTCGACGTCGGACTCGTCGACGGCCTCGTCCTGGGCCAGTCCCTGCTCTTTTTCCTTGAGTCGCTCCTGCTGTGGCGACTCGGCACCCCGCATCTCGGGGTCTTCCGGTGCTTCCTGCGATTCGGGTTCTTGCGGTTGTTCCTGTTGCGTACTCATGTTAGGTCCACCCCGCCATGGCGACTGCGACCCAGATACCCTGGACGATGAGTGCGATTCCGGCCAGCACGAGGACCGCGAGGACGACCTTCTTGGGCGTTCCCTCGAGTCCCTGGTTGACCAGGGCGTTGTAGACGCCGTTGACGCCGTGGAACGTCCCCGCGATCAGGAACAACACCATCGTCAGGAAGTATCCAACGTTCTCCATTCGGGCCTGCGTACCCATGAAGGTGACGTCGGCCGCGTGGTTCACGAAGTGCAGCTGGAAGAAGTGAAACGCCAGCACGACGATCAGAAACGCCGCGGTAACCCGCTGGAGGAACCAGTTGGTACCGCCCCGCGTGAAAGAGGAGTAGCGTTCGGCCATCTTAGATCGCCACCCCGTCCATGAACGTCGGCACGCTCGCGACGGTGATGATGCCGGTCAACACCAGCGAGGCGTAGAAGCTCTTGTCCTGTGCGGTGAGGCCGATTCCGAGATCGACCATCAGTAGCCGCAGCCCGTTCAGGATGTGGAAGACGGCGACGGCAAGCAGGCCGACTTCGAGCACACGGATGATAAACAGCGACTCGAGACCCTGGATGGTCTGGGTGTAGACGTCCTCGCCCTGTGGGATCAGCGCTGGATCGCCGCTTGCGGCGCCGATGGCCGTACTCAGCACGGCGATGTGGGTAAACAGGTAGCCGATCAACATCCACCCGGTGAACTTGTGGAAGATCCACGCCCACATTCCGGCCGAGAACTCCTTCCAGCGACCGAAGTCCTCGATGAGACCGCGATTGTAAGACTGACTCATACGCTCATCTGGACGGTTTGACCGTGACCGTATAGAAGTTACCTTTATCGGCTGGTTTACCGGGTTCCAAATTCCACTCCCTCGAGCCGTGGTCAGCGACGGCTCACATCGGGAGCTGGGACCGCGAGCCGGTTCTGGATCCCGTCCGGTCGTTTTCGAGAGCCGTCCGAGTATCGGGCTCGAGGCCAACCAGATGACAGAGCGGGTTCCCCGGGTAGACGACCGGGTTCTCGAGGACGCCGACGATCAGCCCGGTGAACGGCGCCTCGACGGTGACGATGTCCTCTTTCTCCTTGAACGGGTTCGTGATGGTACAGATCACGTCTCCCTCCTCGACGAGCGATCCGCGGCCGTGTTTCATGTCGACGATCCCGCCGGCGTCGGCCCGGAGCCAGGTCTTCTCGTCGTCGCTGTCGATGACGGTCCGCCAGCCCGGCCAGTGGACGGCCGCGCCCGGATGGAGGCCGAACTCCGCGAACACGCTGGCGACGCCGGTGAGCGCGCGGTCGATCAGCCGCCGCTGGAAGCGGTGGGCCTCGCCCATTTCGATGGTCACCGTCGGAACGCCGGCGTCGGTCGCCTCGCGACGAAGGGTGCCCGACGGCCCCTGGCCCGCGATGATGACGTGGGAGCTGAACGCACAGGCGACCCGTGCAGCGCCGGGGTCGTCCATATTCGCCCGCGCGTGAAGCATGTTGGTCCGTCCTCGGGTCGAGGTGTGGAAGTCGATCCCGAAGTCGCAGGGCTCGATGAAGTTCGTGAAGATCCGGTGGGCCATCCGCCTGGCGCTGGTCGACCCCTCCCGTCCCGGGAACGATCGGTTGAGGTCCCGATCGTAGATCGGCAAGTACCGTTCCTGGGCCAGAAAGCCGGGAACGTTCATCACCGGCAGACAGACCAGCGTTCCGTGGAGTTCGGCGTGATCCCAGTCGTGAGCGACCTCACGGACGACTTCGATCCCGTTGAGTTCGTCGCCGTGTGCAGCCGCCGAGAGAAACGCCGTCGGCCCGGGATGGTCCCCGTTGATGATCGTCACCGGAATCCGCACGGGATCGCCGAGATACGTCTCGCTGATTCCGTACCGAATGTTTGCCGACTCACCGGGATCGACCCGGCCGCCGTCGTACGTAAAGACGTCGTCGTCGATCGCCGGCGGATCGGACGACTCTCTCGAGTCGTCGTCCGCCGCGTCGTTACCGCTCATAGTTGCTTCTGGAGCGGCACCCTCGTGAATCTTTGTTCGTCGTCCGGGGTCGGGTTCGGGCAGCCACGAACCGTCTTGGGGACCACCGTTGTAGCGTCCGTCCGAAATCGCCCGCGAACGTGCCGAGGTCAGTGTGATTCAGGGCATGAATTTTGTATGCGCGAATGGTACGGTACAGCCATGGAGATTCGCGAAGCGACAGACGCCGACGTCGAGACGATCCGTTCGATCGCAGACCGTTCGCTCTCTTCGACTTACACCGACTTCCTCGGCGAGGAGACGATCGAGGCAGCCATCGAACAGTGGTACGGCGAAGAGTTCACCGAGGAAATCGATGACGACCACTCGCTGATCCTGGTCGTCGAGCGCGACGACGAGGTGATCGGGTTCTCCCACAGCGAACTGGTCGGTCAGCAGTACAGCAACGGCCAGCTGCTGTGGCTCCACATCGATCCCGACGCCCGCGGCGACGGCATCGGCGTCCGGCTGCTCGTCCGGACCCGGGAGAAGCTCCTCGACGACGGTGCCGACCAGGTCCAGTGTTTCGTCCTCGAGGACAACGAGGGCGGGAACACGTTCTACGAGAACCACGGGTTCGAACAGGCCGATCAGCGCGAGGTCGAGATCGGCTCGGAGACGTTCACCGAGAACATCTACGTCGAAGGCGAGCTCGAAAGCGGCGACGAGTGGACCGCCATCGACGAGCGCGAGATCGACGACCAGACGGTGTACGTCAGCTACGGTGACGCGGACCGAGGGTCGAAGGCCCCGTTCTACGGCGCTTACGAGAGCGAGGGCCAGGCCGACCGGTACGGCTGGCTCTGTGGCAACTGCGATTCGATCGACAACGCGATGGATACGATGGGGCGAATCGAGTGCAACGCCTGTGGCAACCGCCGCAAGCCGACCCGCTGGGACTCCTCGTACCTGTAACGGTTCGGTGACCGCGCCAATTGCCCCACTCCGCCAGTAGGCTCCCCCTACCGTCGGTACCGACGGCTCCGAGCCGCCGGCGTCGGATTCCAGCGCGCCGTTTCGTTCCTCGTCTCGGAGTTGTCTCCGCATTACAATTACGTCCTCGCTGGTCGTCTTCTGCGAGTCGCGGTCCGTCCCCGTTCGGTAGCACGGCGTCCGACGACCCCTCTAGCATGAACAGACAGGAGCACATCGTTCGCGGGTTCAAGGCGACGCTGGTCTCGCGGGCGGTATACATGGTTTCGAGCGCGCTGTTGATGCTCGTCCTGGCGCGCTTTCTCCTCGATCCAGACGGCTACGGCGCGCTGTACTGGGCGATCGGCGTCCTGGCCGTGATCCAGCTCGTCGCCGATCTCGGACTCGGGAAATCGGCCGCACGATACTTCTCGGAGTACAGCGAGCGGGACCCGGGCCAGATCCCCCATCTGATCCGGACGACGCTGGCGCTGAAGCTCACGTTGCTCGCGATCGTTACGACCGCCCTTCTGGCGTTTCACGAGCAACTCGCCGCGGCACTTGGCGATCCCGGCGCCGCCCCCTTCCTGGCAGCGGGTGCGCTTTATATCATCGCCTTCTCGTTTAGCACGACCTCCCAGATCGCGCTCCAGGGGTTCAACCGCCTCGAGTACAGCGCGGCGATCCAGGCGATCAGTGGCGTCGCCCGCCTGGTGTTTGCGGTTGCGTTCGTCGTCCTGGGGATGGGTGCGCTCGGCGCGCTGTTTGGCTACGTCGTCGGATACGCCCTCTCCGCGGCCGTCGGGGTGACGATCCTGTACCTCGAGTACTACGCCCGGTACGAGCCCGCCGAGCAGTACGAGCCCGGACTCGCCCGGCGCCTCGCCGAGTACAGCGTTCCCCTCACCGCCACCCGCAGCGCGAACGTGATCGACAAACGTATCGACGTCGTCCTCGTCGGCGTCTTTTTGACCCCCGCGGCGGTCGCGTTCTATCAGCTGGGGAAACAGATCGCGGACTTCGCGCTCGCGCCCGCGGAGGCGCTCGGATTTACGATCTCCCCGAACTTCGGCGAGCAGAAAGCCACCGGACAGCTCGCGGACGCCCGGGGGATCTACGAGACGTCGCTGACGAACGTGCTTCTGTTGTACGTTCCCGCGGCGGTCGGACTCGTGATCGTCGCCGAGCCGTTCGTCACGATGGTGTTCGGTGCCGACTACGCCGGGGCAGCGCCCGTGTTACAGATCCTCGCGGGGTTTATCGTCCTGCAGGCGATCACGAACCTGACGAGCGATAGCCTGGACTACCTCGGACGGGCCCGTTCCCGAGCGATCGCCAAGGGGGTGACGTCGGTCGCGAACTTCGGGTTGAACCTCGTGCTCATCCCGACCCTCGGCGTTGTCGGCGCCGCCGCGGCGACGGTCGCGACCCACACCGTCTACGTCGCCGTGAACCTCTATATCCTCCACAGTGAGCTCTCCCTGCGGCTCGAGCGGCTCGCACGAACGGTCGTTCGTATCGGCGCCATCACCGGCGTGATGGCCGTCGCTGTGTTGCTCGTAACGCCGCTGATATCGAACGTCATCATGCTGTTCGTCGCGATCGGGCTCGGTGCGGCCACCTGGTGGGTCCTCGCGGTGACGACCGGGATGATCGACGTCCAGGAGGTTCGGTCGGTGATCTCCTGATCCGGACTCCGGCTCCGACGCTTGCCATCGCTCACGAACGCTTATCAGTACCGTTGGTCTCTATCCTGTATGGCTGTTTCCGATTCCGTCACCGTCGGCGTACTGAGCCTTCACACCAGTAAGGAAACCAAGGCGATTCTCAACGCTGTCGAGGAACTCGGCCACGACACCGAGTGGCTCCGCGCCGAGAACACCGCCGTCAGCGTCGCCGACGGGAGCGCTACCCTCGAACCCGCTGTCGACGTTATCGCCAACCGGATGCTGCTATCGAACACGGAACAGCCCTGCGAGGAGCTCGGCCTGGCGAACACCGTCTCAGGGCTGGTCCCGATGCTCAACGAGCCCCAGTCGGTGCTGACGGCGATCCACAAGCTCTCGACGGCGACGGCGCTCGCAGCCAACGACGTCAGGGTCCCCGACGTGACGCTTGCCCTCGGTAACCAGACGCTCAACGCGGTCCGATCCCGGTACGGCGAGGAAGCCGTCTACAAGACGGCGATCGGCACCCACGGCGGCGGAACCTGGAAGGTCGGCCCGGACGACCCGATCAACGCGAAGGTCGGCAATCGATACGCCTTCCTCCAGGAGCTGATCGACCGCGAGGACGCCCGCCACCGCGACGTTCGAGTTTACGTCGTTGACGGGGAGATCATCGGGGCGATGTACCGCTACGCGCCCGACAACGACTGGCGGACGAACGTCGCCCTCGGAGGCTCCGTCGAGAACGCGACCGACGATCTTCCCGAGACGGCCCGCGAGATGGCTCGCCGAGCCAGCGACGCCATCGGGCTCGATTACGCCGGCGTCGATCTCGTCGAGGGCGACGAAGGCTGGTTCGTCCTCGAGGTCAACCCGACCGCGGGGTTCAAGGGGCTGTACGAGGCGACCCAGGTCAGCCCCGCTCCCTACATCGCCAAGCTCGCGATCGAACGCGGCGGCGGCGAGGTCGACGAGGACCGCGTCGCGGAGCTGTCAGCGGTGCTCGACGACTCCCGGCCGTCGGCCCAGCCGGCGGACGCGTCGGCGTTCGACGGGGAGCCGGCGGTGATCGGCTACACCGAGGAGGTCGTTCTCTCGGGGACCAGCGGCTCGAAGACCGTCCTCGCGAAGTCCGACACCGGAGCGACCCGGACGAGTATCGACACCTCGCTGGCGGCCGACATCGGCGCCGGTCCGATCAAGTCGATCACGCGGGTCAAATCCGGCAGCAGCAAGACCTCCAAGAGCCGTCCCGTCGTCGACGTCGTCGTCGGCGTCGGCGGCAACCAACATACCGTCACCGCAAGCGTCGAGGATCGCAGCCACATGGACTACCCCGTCTTGCTTGGTCGGGACATCCTCGAGAACTACCAGGTCGACGTCAGTCGACGGATCGATCGCGACGCACAGGACAGACCCGAAGAGGAGGAGTGACCCACCCGTGAGCGGGCGGTTCGAACGGCTCGATTGCCCCACGACGTAGCGAGTCGCGACTTCGTGTGACCCCGGGACGCTTCTGCGGGACCGAAACATCCACTGCCGAATCACCGCTCGAGTCGCCGCCGACGGACGGCGACCACGATCTCGAGAAACCGGTCTCGCCGTGCCCGTCGAAAGCCGGCGTTAGCAGTGGGTGCAACTGCCATGAGGTAAACTCGCAAAGGGCCCATCGACGAGAGAAGTTCGCAAATGATAAAGATCGATTGGGTGCGAGCGAAGAGTTCCTTATCGGATTAGGTAATCTTAATACGCGAAAGCCACAACCGTACGACGATGACAAGGTCCAACCAAGAGTGGTGGCCGAACAAGCTCAACGTGGAGATCCTCGATCAGAACGCCTGCGACGTGGGTCCGATGGGCGAGGACTTCGACTACGCCGAGGCGTTCGAGGAGATCGACTACGAGGAGCTGAAGTCGGATCTCGAGGACGTCATGACCGACTCCCAGGAGTGGTGGCCGGCCGACTACGGTCACTACGGGCCGCTCTTTATCCGAATGGCCTGGCACAGCGCCGGCACGTACCGAATCAAAGACGGTCGTGGTGGCGCCTCGGGCGGCCGACAGCGCTTCGCGCCGCTTAACAGCTGGCCCGACAACGCGAACCTCGACAAGGCTCGCCGACTGCTCTGGCCGGTCAAGCAGAAGTACGGCCAGAAACTCTCGTGGGGCGATCTGATCGTCCTGGCCGGGAACGTCGCTCTCGAGTCGATGGGGTTCGAGACGTACGGCTTCGGCGCCGGGCGCGAGGACGAGTACCGCTCCGACGAGGCCGTCGACTGGGGTCCCGAGGACGAGTGGGAAGCCTCCGAGCGCTTCGACGAGGACGGCGAGCTCCAGGGGAACCTCGCCGCCACCGTGATGGGGCTGATCTACGTGAACCCCGAGGGTCCCGACAGCGAGCCCGATCCGGAGAAGTCTGCGGAACGGATCCGGGAGTCGTTCGGTCAGATGGCGATGGACGACGAGGAGACGGCCGCGCTCATCGCCGGCGGCCACACCTTCGGGAAGGTCCACGGCGCCGAGAATCCCGACGAGCACGTCGGTCCCGAGCCCGAGGCGGCCCCGATCGACCAGCAGGGGCTGGGCTGGGAGAGCAGCCACGGCTCCGGGAAGGGCGCCGACACGATCACCAGCGGGATCGAGGGCCCATGGAACACCACGCCGACCCAGTGGGACACGAGCTACATCGACAACCTGCTCGAGTACAAGTGGTGGCCCGAGCGAGGTCCCGGCGGCGCCTGGCAGTGGACCACGCAGAACGGCGAACTCGACGAGGCCGCCCCGGGCGCCGAGGATCCCGCAGAGAAGGAAGACGTGATGATGCTGACGACCGACGTCGCGCTCAAGCGTGATCCCGACTACCGGGAGATCCTCGAACGCTTCCAGGACAACCCCGACGAGTTCCAGGACGCGTTCTCGCGGGCCTGGTTCAAGCTGATCCACCGGGACATGGGGCCCAAAGAGCGGTACCTCGGTCCGGAGGTTCCGGACGAGGAGCTGATGTGGCAGGATCCGATCCCGGACGCCGACTACGAGCTGATCGACGAGGACGACGCCGCCGAGCTCAAAGCGGAGCTCCTCGACTCGGAGCTGTCGGTCTCCCAGCTGGCCAAAACCGCCTGGGCGTCGGCCTCGACGTACCGCTACGGCGACAAGCGCGGTGGCGCGAACGGTGCCCGTATCCGCCTCGAGCCCCAGCAGAGCTGGGAGGTCAACGAGCCCGACCAGCTTGAGACGGTGCTGTCGACCCTCGAAGAGATCAAAGAGGAGTTCAACGGCTCGCGATCCGACGACGTGCGGGTCTCGCTGGCCGACCTGATCGTCCTGGGCGGTAACGCGGCCGTCGAGCAGGCGGCAGCCGACGCCGGCTACGACGTCGAGGTCCCGTTCGAGCCGGGCCGAACCGACGCCTCCCAGGAACAGACCGACGTCGACTCCTTTGAGGCGCTCAAACCCGTCGCGGACGGCTTCCGCAACTACTACAGCGACGAGGCCGAGCGATCCCAGGAGGAGCTGCTGGTCGACAAGGCCGACCTCCTGAACCTGACGGTACCCGAGATGACGGTGCTCGTCGGCGGCATGCGCACACTGGGGGCCACCTACCAGGATACCGACCTTGGCGTCCTCACCGACCAGCCGGAGACGCTGACCAACGACTTCTTCGTGAACCTGCTCGACATGGACTACGAGTGGGAAGCGTCCGACGAGTCCCAGGACATCATGGGCTGGGAGGCGACCCCGGAATCCGACAACGACCAGGTGTTCGAACTGCGCAACCGCGAGACGGGTGAGGTCGAGTGGACGGCGACCCGCGCTGATCTGATCTTCGGCTCGAACTCCCGACTCCGCGCCGCTGCGGACATCTACGCCTCCGAGAACGCCGAAGAGAAGTTCGTGCAGGACTTCGTCGACACCTGGAGCAAGGTCATGCAGCTCGACCGCTTCGACCTCGAGTAACCGCTCCAGCCTCGGTTCGTCGCTATTTTTTCGCCGCCTACGCGTCCTCGGGCTCCGGCCGAACGACCAGCTCGTCGTCGGTAATATCGCCGATCCGCGAGCGTCGGACGGGGCGGTCGTCGTCGCGCTCGAGCCAGTTCAGCTTCGCCTTCAGCCGATCCGCCAGCCCCGGCTCCGGATCGACGTACGCGGTATCGCCCTCGACGGCGGTGACGATCCCGATCCGCTCGTCCGACTCGTCGACGACGGTTTTTCCCACGTCGTCGTCGTCGAGCTCGCGCACGATCGGCTCGGTTCCGGGGACCGGTTCACCGGTCGCCGTCGTCTCGGCGTCCCCCGCTCTCGAGTCGACCGTCTCGTACTCCTCGGGGTCGACGAGCTCGCCCTCCAGCACGTCGCTGTCGAGAACCTCCGAGTCGAGCACCTCGGTGTCTTCGAGCGCGAACCGTCTGCGGATGCGTTCCTCGACCCGCTCCTCGACGGTGCGGCGCTCGAGCAGCTCGTTTCGCACGAAATCGCCGTCGCCATCGACGTCCTCGCTCCGGGCGAGCTCCCTATCGACCGACTCGGCGGTGTCTTCCCAGCGCGGAACGGCCTCGAGGACGGACCGTCGGACGCTCTCGGAGTCGGCCCGTGGCTCGCCGCGGTCGATGTCGACATCGACGACCTCGCTTTCGACGGTGTAGCGTTCGACCGCCGCGATCGTCTCGAGGCGCGACTCGTCTGCCGTCACCGCGACGACGTCGTCGCCGACGAACTCGGTGTCGACGACCGCCCGCTCGAGGAGTTCGGACTCGACCAGCTCGCGGTCGACGATCTCGCGGTCGACGACCTCGCTCTCGACCGTGTCCCGTTCGACGACCCGGCTCTCGCTCTCGACGTCGCTCTCGACGACCTCGGTCGTCACCGTCTCGCCCCGGCGGAGGGCGTCCTCGAGCTCGCTTCGTTCCCGCGAGGCCCGCTTGAGGGCTCCCTCTCGCTCGAGTACCTCGAACTCGCCGAGTTCGCCGGGCTCGTTCGTCGGCTGGCCGTCGCGGTAGAGAACGACCAGCTCGTCGTCCCGGAGCCGCTCGTCGAACGCCGCCCAGGCGTCCGCCGCGTCCTCGTCCGCGTCGAGCTCCTCCCGTCGAGCGAACGAGTAGCCGTGTCCTTCGCCTCCGTGGGTCGAGACCGGGACGGCATCGCGTGACTCCGCCCACTCGCGGATCCGCTCGGGATCGGTCGTCAATCGTCGTTCCCGCACGTCGGATGTCGTATCGTCCGCCATACGGCCGTTGGCGCCCGGCCGACGCTTCAGCCCGTTGCCGGCGTCTGCTACTCCGACTCGTACTCCGCCCAGATGTACCGCGTCGCGACGCTGCGGTAGGGACGCCAGTCCGCGGCGATCTCGCGCATCTCCGCGCGGGTGAGCTCGTCGCCGTCGGCGTAGAGGTTCTCGATCCCGCGCCGAACCGCCAGGTCACCGAGCGGAAGGATGTCGGGTCGTTCGAGGACGAACAGGAGGTACATCCGTGCGGTCCACTCGCCGATACCCCTGATCTCGGTGAGGGCGTCGACGACCTCCGCGTTCGTCTGATCGGCGAACCCCGCACGCGTGTAGTCGTTCTCCTGAAACGCCCGGGCGGCGTTGCGGACGTACTCGACCTTGCTCGGTGAGAGTCCCGCGTCGCGCAGCGCCGCCTCGTCGGCCGCCAGGACGCTCTCGGGTGTCACCTCGCCGTCGAGGACGTCGAACACCCGCTCGCGGATGGCGGCGGCGCTCGCGGTCGAGACCTGCTGGTTGATAATCGAGATGCAGAGTCGCTCGTACTCGCTCCAGTCCGGTTCGACGTAGGGGTCGTGCCGGTCGACGAGCTCCGCCATCACGGGATCTTGGCGGAGTACGGGGGCTGCCTCATCTATCATGCGCAGTGATCGGATGCGAAACACGGTGCCGGGGGCGCATATGCGTCTCGCTTGCGCGGGGACGACAAGGCGGCGTCACTCGAGGTGGTGGTAGTCGAGTTCGTATCCTTCCTCGAGTGCCTCCCGAACCGGCTCGCTCGGCTCGCCGACGCCGCGGCGCCGAATCGAGAGGTCTCCGTCGTCGACCGAGAGGACGAGGTTGACACGCCAGTCCGTCGCCGTCTCCGGGTGGTCGGTCCGATAGTGGGCTCCTCGGGATTCGGTTCGCTCGAGGGCCGTCCGGAGCAACGCTTCGGCGACGGTAAGGCTAACGGAGAGATCGACCGCGTACTCGAACGACCGCGAGGTGCGGTCGCCGTCGATCCTGAGCTCCGCCGTTCGCGCACGGAGCTCGTCGAGGCGATCGAGCCCTTCGCGGAGTCCCGCCTCGTCCCGGAGGATCCCCGCGTGCTCCCACAACAGTTCGCCGAGTTCCTCGAGGATCGCCTCCGGAGTGTGCTCGCCGTCGGCGGCCGAAAGTCCCGCGAGCGCCCGGAACTCCCGCTCGGCGAACGCGCGCTGTCCGTCCTCGACGGTCGGCTCGCGGTCGTCGGGGATCACCGCGCTTGCGACGTACTCGCCGATGAGCTTCCCGATCGTGACGGTTTCGGCCAGCGAGTTGCCGCCGAGGCGGTTCGCGCCGTGGACGCCGGCGACGGCCTCGCCGACGGCGTACAGCCCCTCGACGCCGGTCTCGCCCGTCCGGAAGTCGATGTCGACCCCACCCATCGTGTAGTGGGCCGTCGGTGCGACCTCCATCGGTTCTGCAGTGATGTCGACACCCAGCGACTCGAAGCGCTCGACCATCGACGGGAGCCGGTCGCGAACGTAGTCGTCGTCTCGGTGGGAGATATCGAGGAAGACGCCGCCGTTCTCCGTTCCTCGTCCCTCACGGACCTCCCGAGCGATCGCCCTGGCGACGACGTCGCGGGCGTCGAGTTCCATCTGGTCGGGCGAGTATCGTTCCATAAACCGCTCTCCCTCCGCGTTGTAGAGCCGCCCTCCCTCGCCGCGGACCGCCTCGGTCACCAGGCGGCCGTCCCACTCTTCGCCGTAGCGCTCGCCGACCATTCCCGTCGGGTGAAACTGGACGAACTCGGCGTCGAGCAGCCGGGCGCCGGCCTCGAGCGCGAGCGCCTGAGCGTCGCCGTTGTTCTCGTCGTCCCGCGAGGAGTGGCGATCGTAGAGCGCGGAGAACCCGCCTGCGGCGACCACGACGTGCTCGCTCCGGAAGAGCAGGCCGCGACCGGTCTCCATATCGAAGCCGATGGCACCCGAGACGCGCTGACCGTCCGAGAGCAGCCGCGTGATCATCACGTTCTCGCGGTAGGGGATCTCGAGTTCGCGGGCACGGTCGATCAACGTCTCGAGCATCGCCTCGCCAGTTCGATCGCCCACGAAACACGTGCGGCGGTACGACTGGGCGCCGAAGTACCGCTGGTTGATCTCGCCGTCATCGGTACGGTCCAGCGGCATCCCCCACTCCTCGAGTTCACGGATCCGATCCGGCATATGCCTCGCCGTCAGCTCGACGGCCTCGGGATCGTTCAGGTGATGGCCCTCGTTCAGCGTATCGGCCGCGTGGACGGTCCAGTCGTCCTCGGAGTCGAGCGAGCCGAGCGCGGCGTTGACGCCGCCGGCCGCCCAGGTCGTGTGGGCGTCGCCGTGGTCGCGCTTGCCGATCACGAGCGGCTCGACGCCCGCCTCGGCGAGCGCGATCGCGACGCGTGCTCCCGCCGCTCCGGCGCCGATGACGAGCACCGGCGTCGTGACGATGTCGTACTCGATCCCGTCAGCCGCGGTCTCGTCCGCGTCCTCGAGACGGCGTTCGACGCCACCGAGCTCGGCCGCGGGTACCGAACTGTCGCCTTCGCCGCGTGGTGTTCGAGCCATACTCTATCTCGGGGCCGAACCGGTTTAGGTGCGTCACCGAACGATGCAACCACCGTCAAGAACGCCTGAAACGCCGCTCCTGTCCCGATCCTGTCGGGGCCGGATGTCGACGGCCGACCACTTACCACAGTCGCTGCCGTAGTGGATGGTCGGATGCAACCCGTCGTCCACCTCGCGGTCGGCTATCTCTGTTACGCAGCGTACGCCCGCTGGCGTCGTGACGACGTGCCCGCCGAGACGCCGGCGCTCGTCGCGATCGTCGGCGCGGGACTCGCGGATCTGATCGACAAACCGCTTCACGCCGCGGACGTCGTCCCCGTGGGACGGACGATCGGCCACTCGCTGCTGTTTGTCGTCCCGCTCGTCGCTGTCGTCTGGCTGCTGGCACGGCGTCGGGACCGCGAACTGCTGGGGGTCGCCTTCGCGATCGGTTACGGCTCGCACATCGCGACCGACATCCCCTGGCACGTCCTCTCGGGCGACTACGACGAGCTGGGCTTTTTGCTGTGGCCGATCACCCACATGCCCGAGTACTCCGGGGTCAAACCCCTCGGGACGGTTCCCGGCCTCGGCATCGAAGCAACGACGCTGTGGCTCGAGGCGGTCATCCTCGTCGCAAGCATCGGGCTCTGGATAGCCGACGGCTACCCGGGGACGGCACCGATTCGGCGGGTAGTCCGTCGGTCGTGACGTGATCGACGCTTGCGGCTGAGACCACACGACAGCCCAATTACCTAAAATCAGGCGCTAAGGCCCCGTCCTCAAGGAGCAACGCAGGGAGCGAAGCGACCGAGTAGCGCAGTAGGGCGGGGATACAGCGCCGTCATCGTCTCACATACACCCTGCAACGACCGGCCCACAGGCCTACCGACGCGTTTATCAGTTCCGACAATGTATCTACATCGTACATGGAACAGTTCACAATCAACGGCCACGAAGTCGTGGACGGCGACGTGAAAGCCACAGGTAACGGCGCTCACGTCTACGTCCCGAAACGCTGGCGTGGCGCGGACGTGAAAGTCGTCCGTACTTCTGACCCCGACGACGAATAGATGAACTACAACTACAGGTATCAGCTAAACCCGTCTGACGACCTCCGCGAGCGATTCGCATGGACTGTCGATACCTGTAGGCAGGTCTACAACCATTTCCTCCACCGCCTCAACCGCCACGACGATACGTCGTCGTCGTACTCCGAGCAGAAGCGTCTGCCGGACCTGAAAGACTGGTGGAATGACCTGCGAGACGTTCACTCGAAGGTGTTGCAGAAAGTCGTTCAGCGGTTGTACGACAACCTCTCGACGCTCAACAGCCGGAAGCAGAACGGCTACAGCGTCGGGGAGTTGAAGTGGAAAGCACCGGGCGAGTACCAATCGTTCACCTACAGCCAGTCCGGCTTCAAACTCAAAAACACGAGTGGTCGGACCCGACTGTGGCTCTCGAAGATTGGTGACATTCCCATTACTTTCCACCGCGACCTGCCCGACGACGCCACCATCAAGACCGTCACTGTCAAACGCGAACCCACCGGCAAGTGGTACGCCATCCTCGGCGTCGAAACCCCCGACGACCCACCCGAGAAGCCCGACGAGGTGACTGACGCTGTTGGTATCGACGTGGGTATCCTAAAATACGTCCACGACAGCGACGGGACCGCCGTCGAGTCGCCTGACCTTTCCGACGAACGCGAGCGGTTAGAACGCGCCCAACGTAACCTCTCGCGGAAGGAACACGGCTCGAACAATTGGGAGGAACAGCGCAAGACGGTCGCTCGACGCCACGCTGACCTGAAGCGCAAGCGTCGAGACTTCTTGCACAAACTCTCGGCGTACTACGCCCGCGAGTACGACCTTGTCGCGGTCGAGGACTTGGATACGAAAGGACTGGTTGAGCTTCCGGGCAACTCTCGGAGCCGCGCCGGGGCCTCGTGGGGGATGTTCCTGCGAATGCTCGAATACAAGTGCGAGCGGGAAGGAACGTACTTCGTCGCCGTGGACCCCCGAGGCACGACCAAAGAGTGCGCGTCATGTGGCGTCGAGACGGACAAGCCGTTGTGGGTACGCAAGCATTCGTGTCCGTCGTGTGGGTTCGAGGCAGACAGAGACGCGAATGCGTCGTGGAACATCCTTTCTCGCGGTCTCGAACAAGTAGGGGCGGGCTGTCCCGAATCAACGCCTGTGGAGACTGCGCTCCCTACGGGAACCCATTCGGTTCCTGCAAAGCGCGTCATCGAAGCAGGAAGCCCCACCCTCAAGGAGCGAACCGCGTCAGCGGTGAGCGAGTAGGGTGGGGAGGAAGTCACCGTCCGTGGAGGGCATGAATCGTCCAGCTCGGCAACGCAAACACCCGTTGCTGTAAGTCAGACGTCGGTCCAGGACGTCTCCAAGCCGCCGTTCTCGTTGGCATCATCCTCGCTGTCGTGCTCTTCCGACTGCTGTTCAGGATCCGGCTGAGGCTCTGGCGTTTCGGGCGCAGGTGCGGGTTCCTCAGGTTCCCGAAGCGGCTCCACGTCCGGCGAACCGTCGCTTTCGTCGTCAGCAATCCTCGCGTCAGACTTAGGCATACCAGTCTCAACGCTACCGGTCGAGCCATCTAGCCAGGCCTCGATCGGAATCGCCTCTTCGGAATCGACGTCAAACATGAGCAGCTCAGTCTCACCCTCGAGGTCACGGTCGTCGTTCGGCACAATAGCGATCCGGAACGCCTCGGGATCAGGAACCGAATCGTGGCCGTACTCGCGGAACATCGCCTCGGGAATCACGGGCTCGTAGATATACGTCCACTCGTCGGTGAGAGGGCTCTTCGCACCGTACTTCCGTTCGACGTCGCCGTCACGTTCAACGACGTAGTTGGTGTCCTCGGGATCGTAGTGAACAGTCGCCGGCGCGTCGCTGGGATCGCGCTTCCGGTAGTCCTCGGGCCCATCGAACCGAAGGTAGGTCTCGTCGGTGTCCCGGTCGCGACAGACAATCGTTCCGTCCTCAAGCTCGACCCACTTTGTTGAAGCGTCGCCTGGGACAATCGCGAGCTTCTCAATACCGGTATCGTCACCGGACAGCTCGAGCTGCCCACGAGTGTAGAACTTCCGGGCGACTCCTGTCGGTGTCCGTACCGATACAAACGGATCGCTACCGTCGGCACCGAAGATTGACGCAAGGCGCTCGGCGTTGTTCGTCAGCCCATCGTCGCCACCGTCACCGACGACGAAAAGCAGCTGTTCGGGACTCGGGGCCTTCGCCGCGTTCTTGATCGGGCCGCCGGGCTTCGAGAGTCCCTTCGACTCCGCTTCAATATACAATGTATCCGTTCCCGAGAGCTCGAGGACGTCGGGGTACTCTTCTTCAAGGCGCGAGCGAGCGATCTGCTCGCGCTCGTCGTCCGAGAGGTCGCCATCAGGGACGATCGATGGCGGGACCTCACCGACCGCGTCGGGTAACTCATCACCGTCTTGGGTCGGTAACTGCATCTCGTACCCAGACCGTGTCCCCCACTCGTAGACCTCACGAAGCATATGTCGGTGCTTGCTCTTCCCGCCTGATCCACCCGAGCCAGTCTCGAGACCGATCTGACCGCGACCCTCGGGTGTAACCGTGATCTCCAGCCCATCGCTCGTACTCCGCTGCTCGAGAGCACCAACCGCCTCAAGCCGTTCAACGATATTCGAGGCCTGCGTATACTCGAGGCCAGTTGCGTCGGTCACTGCCTGCTCTGCGGCGGGTGTCTCGACCGAGTCAGACTTGGCACGGATCGTCTCGTCGTAGATCGCCTTCAGCGCTGTCTGAGCAGCTTCGACGTCGTCGACATCCATCGGTTCCTCGACGTCCGCTTCGGTGTTCTCACGGCCAGCTGCGTCGGCTGCCTCCGACTGTCCAGTGCCGGTAAAGAACAGATCGTCCAGGACCTCCCGCCCGGACTGGCGTTCGATCCCATAGCGTTCGGTCGACTGTTGGATCAGCTCGAACGCGTCCTCGATCGAGTGCAGCGGCGGGTATGGTGGCGTCAGTTTCGCCATGAACGAGTCGTCCTCATGACGCAGCTTCGTTTGAGCGTGATAGTCGGGAATCTGTGTCAGGTCCTGTGGATCCTTCCCGCCGAACCGATCGGACAACGCTCGAGCTTCGTCGGGTAACAGCGGATTCAGCGAAACTAGCGTGTTACAGTTCGAGAGAATCGCCTGTTGAGCCTCGGCATCCAACTGATGGAGCGTCTGTGTCGCCAACAGCAATCCAAGCTTCTTCGACCGGGCTTTCGTGAGCATCTTGTCGATCTGTGACGCCTCAGTGAGGACGTCGTCACACTCGTCGATCATCAGGAAGTACGGGTCGTAATCCCCGCCGGAGGTGTTCGCCCCTGCAAGCTCGCGAACCTTCTTCTCCGAGGGATTGATCCGGTCGTTCACACAGGTCCAGACGCGGCGCATGACCGCCGTCGCGACCATCCGCTTTGCTTCACCCGGAAGGTCGTTCTTGCAGATGATGATCTTGCCCTCGTTGACTGCCTCCGCGATCGAGACATCGGACTCACGTTGAGCGAGAATCTGGCGCGTGATCGGATTCTCTACCCAGTCCTTTAGCCGACCGACGAGTGCGTCGAGCTCTTGCTCAGTCAACTCCTCAGCGATCTGTCGCGTGTAGACCTCGAGGAACGCGATGTCATCGTCGTCAGCCGACGCAATGAGATCCGCATACTGTCTCCGATTTTCCTCGTCAAGCAACGCGTAGTATAGCTCGAGTGGCGTGAACTCGAACTCGTGGCGAATCATCCCTCGGACCATCGTCTTCATCACACGGTCCATCCGGTTCCCCCAGAAGTCGCCAGCCTTCAACAGCTCCTTGAAGTCGTCGACGATCCCCTCGATCTCCTCGTCGAACCCAGTCTCGTCGGGATCGTGGTAGGTCTCGAAGAGGTTGAACCCGACCGACTTGTCCAGGAAGTCGTCTCCCGGTGCGATGTAGATCACATCGTCCCAGCGGTCTTCCGGCACCCGCCGAAGCAGATCGTAGATATCGTCACCCTTCGGATCGATGATCGTGACGCCGTGGCCGCCGTACATCAATGCGACGGCGTCGTTGTACATCTTCGTCGTCTTTCCGGTCCCAGTTGAGCCACCGTAGAAGACGTGTCGAAAGAGTCGATCAAACTCGACCGGCACCTCGCGACCGGAGCTCTCCGAAACGCCGATCCAGAGTGGCTGTCGAGGTTTGGCTTGTGCGTTCTCGATCATCGCTCGAGGCCACGCGCCGGCGTAGGTTTCGACCTCTTCTTCGACCGGATCGTAGCGTTGTATGGCCCACTCCTTGTTGTTAATCAAAACGGGACTTTTCGGGTCGTCCTCGCCCTCGATCCGAGCGCCAAATTTCTCGAGCTCTTCGACTGGTTCGCCGTCGTCACCGAATGGAAGACTCATGCTATGCGGACACCTCCTGCTCTCGCTCAGAGCCGCGGTCGTCTAGTTCGCGATCGTCATCGGACTCCTGGCGACCGGCGTCGACTCCCAAATCGTCGTACTCCTCGGGATCGGTCCAGGTCGCCGGGATGTCGTACTCCCAGTGGTCGGCGTCCTCGAACTCGACCGACCGACGCTCCTTCTCCCAGGGAACCACCCCAGCGTCGTGGAACTCCGAAAACCGTGGCGCGTTCGCCGGGACGTCGCCGGCGTGAGACGTCAGCGACCAGTCGACGTCCTGCGTGTTGATATCGTCGTTCGGGATATGGATCAGCCCCGCAGCGCCGCGGACACCCATGATCATCTTCCGATCGGCCCGAACGCGCCCGTAGGCTCGCTTCAACTCGGCCAGCAGTGGCTTGTCGTATAGCGGAACGACCTCGAAGCCTTGCTCGGTCTTGCTCTCGTAGTAGCCGTCGAACTGTTGGGCCGTCTCGGCAACGCGCTGTACCGCCGACTCGGGATCATCAGAAACACCGATGATCCGCAGGTTCAGCCGGAATCCCTTCTCGCCGCGCTGTTCGCGAACGATGTTTGAGGCCTGCTTGTCCTTGTTCGACGCCTCCCGCTCCTCCCCGACGATTTCGTACTTCTCGGGGAACAACTCGTACTTGAGTGCATGGAGGAACGACTCGTCTTTCCGCGGACTCTTGAGCTCGTCAGCGATATCGTCAATCGAAGACGACAACAACCCGCCCTTCCACCAGTCGGCCGGGGCCGGCTCGAAGATCGTCTGCACGGAGAGATCAGTCTCGGTATCCGACTCCCGCTCGCCAATCATCTCCGCGGTGATCGAGCCGTAGGGGTCGTTCTCGAACCCCTCGATGTCCATGTGCTTGATCGGATACAGGTGCTTCCCATCCGACCGCTTCCGGAGCCGAAGGTAGGCACCGGCAACGTAGCGTCCCTCTTCCAGCGGCAACAACGCCGGCCGGTCGTGCTCTGATACATCAATGTGAGCATCAGGGTAGAACGTCTCGAGCTGGCGCTGCATCTGCTTCTGGGCCTCGGTCGTCGCCATCACCCACTGGAAGCCGACCAGGCCGTTGATGTAGCGCATCTCAAAGGAATGAGTCGGCCCATCAGCCGATCCGAGGACGCCGCCGCGACCGGGGTTGTGGACGGCCGTCAGCAAGTCGATCGCGTCCTTCGGCCCGCCGCCGTCTTTGCTCGGTTGCACCGCGATCGACTTGCGTTCCGGGAGCTCGCCGTACAGCTGCTCAATCAGCTCCGGCGTAACCTCGAGAGCCTCGTAGCCGTCGCCAAGACCGAGCTTCTGCTTCGTGGCACACACGGTCCGCTTGCCAAGCCCCATCAGACATCACCTCCGCGAAGGTGCTCGGCAAGCGACCACGGGAGATCACGGACAACGAGCCCAATCACGGCGATGAGACCGATAACATAGAGGCCAACCAGCGTGCGGATGACGTTCCGCAGTCCGGTTTCATAGACCTGCACGGTCGGACCAGAATGCACACCCGTGTAGAGCAGTGCCCCACACACGGCGAGCACAGCGGCGCTAATCCCAACGACAAACCCGGCTGCGTATCTCGTATCCGGTCTGATCTGGATCGAATCAAGAGTGCCCCACATCAGGACCACCTCCAGTCACAGATGTCGTCGTACTGCTGTAGATACGACTTGTAGTCCTCGCCGTGCTCGGATGGATCGTACATCAGCGCGACCGCCTCTCGCGGGTTCTGATCGTGGTCCATCCGGACGCGACCAGGGTAACAACCCTCGTCATCAACCCGGAGCAGCACCTCGGAGAACCCATCAGCAAGATTCCCTTTTTGGAGGTTGTCGATCAGCTCCGCTTCATCACTCGAGAGCCCCAGCCGCTTGCCCCACTGCTCGTTCATCCCCTCTACGTACTGGTAGAGCTCCATCGACGAGAGTTCGAGCATGACCTCAGCATTATCCGTCAGATGGACATTGCCCTCGCCGTCGGTGCCGAAGAAGTCCTTATGGCTCTGTGTGCCGGCGCCAATCGACAGATCCCAGTGGCGGTGGTGGCGGTACTTCTGTGACAGCGACTTCACCGTCATGTCGTCACGCAGCAGGTAGTGGAACTCGTCGGCGAAGATCATCCCCGGTTCCGGGCGCGCTTTGACCTCATTGTACAGCAGGTCCAGCAACAGGTGCATCATGAGCCCGCCGCCCTCTTCGTCACCCTCCTTGAGCTGCAGGTCGGCGTAGACGAAGTCCGTGTCCTCGAGATCGACCTCCGTTTGGTGAGCGAGGTGCTCCAGGTGGCCGCCCTCGCGGAACGGCTCGACGTGGTTGTTGATCACCGTCGTCGCCTTCTCCTCGCGATCACGGACCTGGCTCTCGTTGTCGGGGTCTTCGACGTACTCGGCGCCGTCGCTCGACATCTCATTGACGATCTCCATGACGTCGGTCATGGTCGGCGGCTCGCCATCGTAGCCCTCCTGGCGACGGTACTCGGGGTCGTGGGTCTTCGGATCCTCAGTGATCCCCTTCTCACGGCCCGCCTGCTTGAGCGCCTTCGTCCAAATCGCCCGGTACTCCGAGAAGTCGAATCCCTGCATCTTGTAGTAGAGCTCGAGGAAGTCAAGTCCCGAGTCAAGCCACTCACGGTACGGGGCCTCGTGGCCGATCGCGTCGAGCTTATCCTCCGGCGTCGGCTTGATGTCGAACGGGTTGATGTACGTCGACCCGACGACGATCCGCTCGCCGCCGAAGATCTCCTGCAAATTAGCGAACTCCTGGAGCGGATCGATCACCGCCACGAACGAATCGGGGTTGTCGACCTTGTAGCGCCAGAGGTACTGGCTCGAAGTCACAGTCTTGCCGGCGCCGGTCTTACCGACGATCACCCAATTGTACCCCGCGTCACGTTTGTACACGTCGACAGCCAGCGGTTCGTTGGTCGCCATGTTCTCGGCGATCTCCACGCCAGAGGGCTCGTGGAGGTTCGTCGTCGTCCACGGGTTCATCGCCGCCAGCGCCTCGGATCGGACCTTCACCTTCTGATCGACCCGATCCTGACACGCCGGCGCGATTGTCTGGTGGCCGATATCGTGGTTCTGCCGGAGGACCGAGACCTTCGCGCTCATGTCCGACATCTTCGCTCGAATCGAGCGGATCGCCCGCTTGAGCGCATCCGGGTTGAACGATCGGACCTCGATATAGGTTTGGGCTTCGAACATGTCGTGCTCGCTCTGCAAATACGAGTCAAGTGCCGCCTGCGTCTCATCCGCCTCATCCCGGTACCGGCTCGCGAACATCTCTACCCGCGAGTCCTTGACCCGCTCGTACTTCTTTCGGAGCGCGTCGGCGTAGTCCTCGAGCTCCTGCTCGGCCCTGTCCTGGTCGACAGTCTCGATGTGGGTCGCAACGTTCGTCTGAACCTCAGCGTCATCGAACTGGAGAATCGGTTCGAGGAACCCTTCGGGTGGATCCTTCGGGTAGCTCGAGATGAACAGCGTTGCTGCGTAGACCTCGCCGTCGATTTGGAGGTGATCACCACCGCCGTTCATCCAGGAGCGCTCGATCTCTTCGGGAGCCAGCAGCGAGATGTACTGTTCTTCGAGTTCTTCATCGGTCAGCGCGATGTCAGCACTGCCCGGACTCTCTGCCGGTGCCGGGTCGTGCGATACCGAGGACGTCGGTTCGTCAGCCGCCACGCCCCCGTCGGTAGCAGCCTCGGACCGCTCAGGCGAGGACTCTGCCGAGGGATCCGGACCGGTGTTCTCTGCGTGCTGATCGGCGATCGCGAGCTGATTGTGGCGCCGCGACAACGTCGTCCGCGGGTCGCGATCGGCTTCAACATCCAGATGAGCGTAGGTCACGTCGTACTCCGGATCGGACACCTCGCCGGTTTCGACGCCGTCCTCAGTGACCTGTGGCGTCGGAATCGGGTTCTGCCGGACCAGCGACGTGTAGTCCGCGTGGGCGTAGGCATTGGCTGCCTGGTAGTGATCCGCCGCCACCTGCGACAGTTCTTCACTCGGGATTGGGTGTCCGCTGACGTCCTCGAGGCGCCGGATCGAATCACTGATCGTGTCGAGTCGGTCCTCGAGGAGCTCGATCATCTGCGGGATATGCTCGCCCGCTTGCTTGAGCTGGTGGACCTTCCAGTGGGTGTAGAAACGGCCGACGATCGGGACCGACGTCAGCCCACCTTCGACATCGTCCTCGGTCACCACGTCACCTGGCTCGACCTCCACGATCAGGTAAGGATCGACAGTGTACGTCGACAGATCGTACATCGAGACGACGTCGGCTCGCTCTCGACAGAGATCCGCGAGCAGCTTCTTCCCGAAGTCGAGCTCGGTGTAGTCGACCTCGCCAGGCGGAGCTTCGCCATCGGCGGTCGTGACGATTGCCTCTTCGCGCTGGGTGTAGCGCTCGATCCGAGGCGTGTAGTCGACCATCCGCATGTACTCGGCGATCTGAATATTCCCTTTGACCGCTGTATCGAGCACTTTCGCGTAGAAGCGCGACTGTCGCTCCCACTCCTCTTCGCTCGAGGTCACCATGTTCGCCGGCGAAATACGCAACGCGCCGACCACACGACCTTCGTCGGTCTCGACTGCCGGCGTCCCATGGTAGGCTTTCGTAAACTGGACAAAATCCTGACTTCGTACTGGACCCTCTGATCTGTCATCTGGAGAATCTGGACCGCGGACTGACGACAGCAATCGAAGCCCTGCAAGGGGAATTGACGCTGCCGCCCCGAGCAGCGAGTCGTTCGTTGGCTGTTCAATACCAGAATCATCGGGGTTCCTATCGAAGAGCATGATTGGCTGTTGTGAAAACGATCGGAGGACTGTCTCGGCGTAGAACTGAGCGGTCATCCAGGGATCCTTCGCGACGATAAAGCCGAAGCCGGCGATTAGCCAGGCGAACGCCACGAGGTAGGTAAGCGTCCCCAGCGTGCCGCCGATCAGCTGCCGGCCGACGAACCAGATCATCGCCGGCGGCGCGACCGCCGCGAGGACTTCCATCTTGCTCATCCCGAGGACGACCTGATCGCTCGTCCCGGTGTGGATTACTTTGTGGTCGATACCATCCGAATCGCTGGTACTGTTGTCGCTCATTTGCGGTAGTGGTCTAACTGCTGACGGGCCCGGCTAGCCTGCTTCGCGTTCCGAGCGCGATTTTCTCTCTGTTTCGCCGCTTTTCGACGCTGGTTCGGCGTGACGCCGGTCCCGTCTGTCGAGTTCGGGGGAGATCGCGACGACGTCCTCGAGGTCGACGTTGAGCCCGACTCCGAGGACTGACCGCCGTCGGTCCGAATCGGTCGACGAGAGTTGACAGACGATTTCGCGCGCTGTGCTGCCGCCTTCGACCGGTTCGCCGCTGCGGCGCCAGCCTTCGACCCACCACGCTTGAGACGTTCCTTTGCCGATCGAGTCCGGTCGCCGCCGAAGACCGACGCCGGACGCGGCGAGGGTGCGTACTTCGAGATCGCCGAGGACGCGGTCCCGACCGCAGCCCCACGCATCGAGAGGCCGATCAGGAAGAACGACCCGCTCACTGCGAACGGGATCATGACCGCAAGCGCGAAGATCCCGAGCGTAGCGACGAAGTTGAGCAGGTCCCACGGAAAGAGCTGCCAGCCAACGGCGTTTGCGAACGCGAGCAGCACCGCTGTCGGAATGTTCATGACCAGCAGGCCGTACCACTGCCAGATGAAGAACGAACCGACCTGCTTCACCCGACGGTGGCCGCCCCAGTAGGCCAGGATGAAGAATATCGGCAACACGGCCGGGTAGACGAACAGGAGGACGTGCCGAGTCGCGTGGATCAACGCCAGGGAAGCGCCACCGACCCAGCCCTTGAAATACAGGATCAACGCACTCGCCACGCCACCGGAGTACGTCGTCACCTCGGAGTCAAGGACGTCCTCGCCGTCCGGGAGGAACAGCTGTGTCGCTGCGTCGCTCAGCGCGTGCAGCAGCGTCGCGAACTCCCAGATTGCGACAATCATCAGGACGACGAAGACCCCCGACGCGAGTATCGAGCCGACCTTCCGGCGTGTAATCGCTGTGACCGCTGGAGCGACCAGCATCAACAGCGCCAGGAGGAACATGATCGACATCGCCATCGGCATAACCAGCCCGAGGTAGATCTCTTCGTAGACCGTCACGTAGTTCTCCGACGCGAAAGCGTCGTATTGGCCGGCCTCCGTGTTCGCCGGCGTCTGCTCACCTTCCTCGATGGCTTCCGGCGTGCCGAGGATTCCGAAGGCGCCGTCGTTGTTGATCGTCGGTGTCCCGAGTGCCTGGTTGAAGACCTCCTCGACGAACATCGTCATAGCCGACGCGAACATCTCGGTCAGCCGCTCCCAGACTTGCTCGGCAGCGTCGGCAGGGTTCAGCGCGCTACTCGCGGTGTCCCCGATCGTGTCGGTGATCCCGCCACCTAGGGGCGATCGGCTGTCGCCTTCCAGTTGCTCCTGTGCTTCGGAGAGCTCCTGGTATTCCTCCGGCGTGATCGTACCGTTCTCGAGATCGTCCTGAGTGACGCCGTCGACTGACTCTACGGCTTCAGGATCGAACCCGTCGCCATCGGTCTCGTTCTCCTCGAGGCTGACGTCGTCACTGGGACCGAAGTCCGAATCACCCGATGCACCAGTTTCATCGTCTTCGTCGTCGGCCTCGTCGGTATCGTTCCCTGGCGGACTCCAGACACTCACATCCTCGTCATCGACGTCCTCGGTCTGGAGTACCACACCGTCCGGCGCCAGGCCGGCGTCAGCAGCAGCGAGGCCTGGTACAGCGAGTGCTCCCGCAGTACACAGCACTGCGACAACGAGGATGATTCGGAGAAGTTTCATGGAGTTAAAGAGTTAGACGAACGGCGAGCAGCCCTCTCCGACGCCGGGACCGTCGGCGTAACCGAGAGCGATGTCGATAAACTGGACGAAAAAGATGAACGCAATCACACCGACGATCGGGCCGACCATCATCAGGCTCCCAACCGCCGTCGATCCAGTGAACAGCGGGACCGCCCGGAGGACGAGTCCGAGCATGAAGATCACGAACAGCGCCCCGAGCAGGACTTGCCAGGCCATCATCTGGACGTCGAAGATCATGAGCCCAAAGCCCTCCCCACAGATGTCCGTCCCATCGTCCTGTGCCGCCACCGACTGGGAAGCGACCAGCGAGACGGCCCCCATGAGGACCGTCGCTCGAACCGGTGTGAGCAGTCGGCGGTGAATCGCCATTGCCGACCTCTGGCTCTGGTTTTCTCTGAGTTCCTCGAGTTCCAAACGACTCTCGTGGGCCGACCGCAGGACCCACAGCAAGAGCTTCTGCAACAGTATACGATTCTTACTAGCATCCGAATCAGGTGTGTGTCCAGTCATCGTCTTCCTAACCGATGAAGCCCCACAGGTATAACCCATCTCAAAGCACGTCATTAGTGAGGCTTCTCTAGTTGTTATTCGATCTTAGACAATAAATCCATCCCTCATTGGCACCGCTTCAACAACTAGTCTTTTATATAATAAGAGTCAACTCAGCGTATCCTGGTATGCACCATAGCAAATTCTCACCCTCATCCATTGGGTACAGGAAAGTACTATGACGAGCACTGACAACGAAGACGATCTCAAATCGGTTAACATCGAGGTCCCGGGTGCCGAGAAGAAGCGATACGTCTCAGTCGACATGCCTCGCGATCAGTACGAGCGGCTCGACGAACTCAAGAGTCGGAACGGACTCACTTGGCGCGGGCTTCTTATGCATACCCTCCGCAGCCTCGGTTCGTTAGAACCCGACGGGGGGAGTCAGTACGAACAACTGAACGAGACACGGCAGCGCCACGGATTTACCTGGAAGGGGATGCTCCTGTACGCTGCTCGCGATCTCGAAGACAACTGACCAGCACTCTCTTCCGACACTACGAGAGGCCGAACCCGACACCGAGGATCAGGAGAACCATCCAAATTACGCCCCCTGAGACACGCCGGAGCGCACCGTGGTTATGTGGATCCCCACTGAGAACCCAGATAGCCACACCGCCTGCAGTGAGGGTGAGCGCTGAAAGAAGTTCGGATGACACAAACGCTGCGTAGGCGGCGAGGAACGTCAGCACTGCGGTGAACCTCGCAGCAGCGGCGTTAGATCGTGTGAGTAGTCCTGGCATTTTCTATGACCCACAGTATAGTCTCACTCTATAAAGATATTTTCCACACAGAGAGCTAACAGTAGATAGTAGCACGATCGCTTTAGGATGTGAATCTGAACTGGTCGGTTTGTTACGTGCAGATGCGCACCTCACTTCTAGTAGTTAACAATACTAGTAGAGATTACTGCAAGTTTTAATTAGAACGGATGACTCTTAGACCTGAATCTTCTCATGTATAGATGGACTTGTCACTATGAAGAGTTCACGGCGTGAGGTTCTTGGTACTATTACGACAGCAGGAGTTGTGGGGTACGTATCACGAAGTAACACTGCTTCCCAAGAGGAGACAAATCAGAAAATTGGTTTTCCACTGGAATTTGCATGGGACACAGAATTTAGTGGCGTATCACATCACGTCAGTCGTTCTGAGGAAACGGTGTTTGTTGGAGTTGGCAGGGAGTCTATCGATGATCAGATCATCGCGCTTGATTTGATGTCAGGGAGGGAACAGTGGACAATTGACGTGTCCTCTATAGTTGGTACTCCGATTTATGATTCCGACAGTAACTACGTCTTCACTTCTGTCGGTAATGCTGTTGCTGCGTACGATTACGACACACAGGAGCAGGTCTGGCAAACTCAGCTTCAATACGAAACTACATATTACATAGTTCATCCTTTCGAAGATTTCGTGCTTGCGGAAAATTACGAGATTGATACACTGGGAAGGGACCGGTACGAGTACAGACATAGCCAACTTGTTGCACTTGACAAATCGACCGGGGAAATCAAGTGGCGTATCGAGAGCCAAACACGGTTGATTCTAGTTGGAGAAACCGATGATACGCTTTATTTGAGCCAGGGCGCGGACGTGTTTGAGACTGATCCGTATCAGCCTCTTGAACTGACACCAGAAATCACTGCCCTCGACAAGGAGACTAAAGATGAACGGTGGACAAGCCCCCCGCTTGAGGACTTTGAAACCATCCTAGATGGTTTTGACCAAGGAATCGTCTGGTTGGCTACTAATGGTCGTGCCTCAGCCCTTGACAGCCAGACTGGTGACACCTACTGGGAAACTCAACTCACGCCTGCCACTCCATCATCTGTTGGGCAAGCCGGACCATATGGATTTGTTCTAGATGAGTCTGATACCATCACCGCTTTTGCAGCTAGTGATGGAGAGATTGTGTGGCAACAGTCATACGAGGAAAGTAGTGGCCAGTTCGCGGTCACAGAGGATACGCTAATCAATCAAACAGATAGCGGATTTCAGTGCATTGATACAGTGACGGGCGAGGTGATTGATACCTATAGTATCGTTGGGCCGGTAGAAACGGTCTATGGAGACGTCGAGACGGTTGCAGTTCAAACAGAAAGTGGTATTCATCTGTATCATGGGCAGCGATACCTGACAGATTCTGCACTAGACGATGCACGGGGTATTGGTCTTTTGCACGGATCAGTCCTAGCCACTGTATCTGGATATGGAGAAAAACTTACCGCGGCGGAAATCGCGTTTGAAGAACGACAATACTCACGCGCACAGGAGCTTGCAGAGTCGGCAGAACGCCGAGGTCGACTCATCACCGGTGGGGCAGGGATAGCAGTTCTAGGGCTTATTGGAAGCATTGGTGCTGGCACCTATCGCCATCTTCAACGACGGAAGTACTGGAATCAGATTCAGACCGACTACGAAACTACGGTCAAGAAAGCCGTCACCCTCCAAGATACACTCCCTGAGTATAGCGATGCGGTAGAACATCGGATTGAGGACGGGGCCCCAGACCAGTATGAATCACTCGATGATGCCCGTCAGGCTGTCACTGACCTCGACAGATTTCTCGAGGTACTCGACAACTACGCAACTGTCAGAGACCAGATAACTGAATTGCAGAAGAGCACCGACTGTGATATCTGGTACGTCATCAACCAAGAAGAGAGACTCACTGTGGAACCATCGACACCAGTCATTGGTCTGGACCAGGATGTCGATCGACTGCAAACCATCGTCGAGGCTACCGCCGAAACTCTCCGGCAGAAAACAAAGGTCGAACAACAGGCCGCAGAGGTCGGTAGTGCTGCTGACGACTACGACTGGATGTCGGCAGTAGATCAGGCTGAGCAGGCGCTTCGAGAAGGGGATTTGGACCAGATACGGGATGCACAGGAATCGCTCTCGACAATTAACACGACGCTGGAGATGATTGAGCAGCGACAGCAGTTGGTCGCCCGAATTGACTCCGAAGGCCGGGTCGCAGGAATCAATCAACTACAGCTCCAGAACCGCATCGAAGCAGAGCCGTATCCAGCTGATGTATCGGGGGCGGTTGACCGAATGGAAATCTACGATGACCTGGTTACATGTATCGAACGGATAGCGGTAGTTGTCCGGTGGGAAAGCAGGGTGGCAACAGATGATATTGTTGATAATATTAACAGTCAAATAGAGAAAAATGAACCGGACTCAGATCTGCAAGCGAAGATCGCCGAACAAGTCAACGAACTTGAAACGCTTCGCGAAGCAGCTACTCAAGCCTACGATGCTCTCGACGATCTTTGTTCGGCACAGGATAGTCAGCAGACAACCCCTGAGGTAAATGAGCTAGAAACGGAGTTACACAAGGCGCTTGTGGCGGGGGATGCCGAACAGGTAGACGACATCAGTAAACGCCTCCAGTCTATGGTAGATGCGACGTGGGAACTTAACGATGTGATCGAATTTGACTGGCAGGAATTCGAGAACTTAGTCGCCCGGCTGTACGAAGACAAAGGATATGACACGAGAGTGACTCAGCGGGCAGATGACCGGGGTATCGACATCATCGCAGAAAATGGACAAAATCAGCTTATCATTCAGGCTAAACGCCATAGTTTCGGGAATAACGTGGGGCGTCCTACTGTTCAAAAAACAATAGGGGCATTATCCGGAACCTCTGCTAATATGGCCGTTATTGTCACGACTGCGGGGTTCACTCAATCCGCGAAAGAAGAAGCTGGGCGTCACATAGGACGTATCAAACTGGTGAACGGGCCACAGTTGATAAGTGAATTAAACAAATCACATCTGACACCGGTTGCCTACGAAACTCTACAGTCTGACGGCCTGCCATGATTAGTTTCATGTTTCTCTATTCAGGAGGGTGTTCTTAACAAATTCTATATATATAGATTAATTATCAATTATCTGCTTGCCCTGTACGGAACGATTGCTCGACTAATCTGGTCGGTACACCTCAATGGCTGTGTTATGTAGGATTGCGAACCTAACGATGTGTGTTTACAGAAAAGACAGGCTAAGTGCCTCGGGGCCTGACTCCGAGAGGTTCGCAGCCTTGGCTTAGTCACACCCGTTGTGAGGACGAAGGTGAACGCGACCGCCGAATCTGTGTTATTCACACTGCTACTACTTCTGAAACAGGAGGCTCCTCCTCATAGTTGTCACTAGAAGAGACAGCGACGTCGACTGGGAAGTCGACGACCAGGTTCGCTCGTGTCTGTCTTCCTCTCTTATTGGGGCCTATCTTGTCGTTCTCACGCGGTTCCGGCTGTTGGCTTGGTCACAACAGGTGTGACGCCACCAGCACTCGGTGCACCATCCTCGAGGAGATCGAGGTGACAGTACCGGTCCTCGAGCAGACCGGTTGCGGTCTCGCGATCCATGGTCAGAATTTCCTTGGACGGTTGCTTCGGGCTCACCTGTCGTGTTCGTTCTTCGAGGTCCGAGCCACCGAGATTTTGCATCGCTTCCCAGACACGCGTGATGGTCGTGCCATGGGGCTGTTCACCCATGATTGCGATTAGGGCCTGGCGCACGTCCTCGCGAGTGAAGAAGACGCCATCACCGGTCGTGCGTTTGGTCGCGAACTCTTCCCACCGTTTCGCGACCAGTAGCGCCCGGTAGGTGTTCTGTTCGCTACGATCGTCGACGAACCGTTGTTTGACCTTGTACTGACGGCAGTTCGCGAAGAAATCCAGCGGGCTTGTCGACGGCTCGACGTCGCCGGGCAGCTGTGCCGTCTCACTAGCGGTGTCGGCACCATCGTCCTCTTCGATAGTGGCTTCGATCTGGCAGGCTTTCGCGCTGGCAGAGCGGGCGATCTCCTTTGCTTCCTCGGCCCGTGATTTGGCCTGGGTGGCGTTTTTCGCGAGGTCCTTGCGGGTCTGATCGTTCTCGTCGAGTCGCTCTTCCAGATCGTCGATTCGTTCCTGCTGGGTTTCGACCTGCCGTTCGAGCGTCTCCTTTTCGGTCTCGAGTTCGTCGACTCGCGAGCGGAGTGTTCGTAGTTCCTTGGTCAGGGTCTGGATGATCGTCGACTGTGCGTCGCTGTCGGAAGTCGTGTGGTTGGAAGACATCGAGTTAGTGATCGCGAAAAATCGCTGTACGAACGATACGCGTCGCTGTGCGGCCACTGTGGTCGGTCGGCTTGGCAGCCGGGACTCCGGACACGGTGGAGTCCCTCCACTCGCGGGCTGCTGGCGGAGTGACCGACATTGAGTGCCGTGCTTAGTCGGCGTCGGTCTGGGTGGCCTGTTCCTCGGAGCTATTGATGTCAGCCCCGTCCGGAGTGCTCATCGGTGATCGATGGCTGTCGAATCCGTTGAGACGTGGTGGCAGGGTCTCGATCTCGACCCCGTCCGTCTCCGCCGGCTGGGTAGTTGGAGGGACGTCCTCGTCGGTCTCGAGTGCGGACTGGCTCTCGGCAGGTTCACTCGCGTCGCGCAGCTCCGGTTCAAGAACGACCAGCTCGGTCTCTTGCGTGGCCAGATCAGTCTGGGTGCCGAGCCGGCACGTCACTAGGAGCTCCGTACAGCCAAGCGTCGGGCCGGTAATCGCGCTGGGATCACAGCCGGCGCAGTAGGCACGGTGAACCGTCCAGTGGTCGCTGTCGGCTGGCTTCGAGACCAGGACGGTGGCGACGTCGCCCTCGTAGAACTCGTAGTCACACCACTGGCAGTGGGTGGCGCCCTGAGTACCGACAGGCAGTCCCGCGGGCAGTTGCGCGGGCGTAGCCTCGAGCAGCATTAGTCGTGGCCTCCGTGGAAGCGGGTGACCAGTTCGAGACGGGCCCGTGGAATCGGTGCGATAATGAGTTCCGAAACGCTGGGCGCCGTTGGATTGGGGTAGGCGACCCGGAGGATTTCGCTGGTGGGGTCGTACTCGGGGTGGACGTCGGCACTGGTCGCGGGCCCCATCCCGATCGGGTACTCGTTGGCGGGGATCTCCGTGTGTTCGAGGACGAGCAGCGTCTGGGTGGGCATCTCGCGATCGCGGACGTGGTCGCCGACGCGCAGGCGCGGGCGGTCGTCCGGCGTGGTGGTGTCGCTCGAGGCCATCTAGATCGCCTCCGCCGTGGTGAGCGAGTCCGCGAGCGTCTTGTAGAGGTGCTGGGTCGTGAAGCCCCGCTGGGTCTGAATGTAGTCGATCCAGTCGTTGATCGATCGGTTGAGGGCCGCGAGGTCGTAGCGGTAGGTGCGGTCGGCGTTGTGGATGACGTGGATCGTTTCGTCGGTCGTTCGGTAGATGTGGTGTGCGTCCTCGGTGTCGACGCCGACGAGAATGTAGTCCGGTCGAGGGTCGGTACGACTGCGAGCCGAAACCGTTTCGGGTGTGCGTGGTTGAATTGACATTGGTCTTGCCACAAGACCGAGGTCGGCTGTGCCACCAGCCGGCCAAGAGTTTCTCGGCGACCCTCGGTCTGTACTTCACAGTTCACGCTCCAAGTGTATAAAAGTATGCAACCATACATGCATACATTAATTGTGCTACGTGAGACACGTAGATGTATGGTGGCGGAGACAAAATCATCGGCCATGTCCGAGTACACGAGCATTAGGGTTACTACGGAACTTGCTGATGAACTATATGAGCGAAAGTCTCGAGGTGAAAGTTATGAAGACGTCATTTGGCGGCTACTGGAGGAAGAAAATGAGGAATAGTCGGCTTTATTGAAATCATTCACTATTAATATCAAAAATAAATAATTTCCATCACTCTCAAGAAAGCAGTTGGGATCAGCTACTATACGCAGATATCCCTTCGAAGACCTTGGTTAAAATCAGATTTAACCATGGGTGTTTAGGAGGGGCGACGCTGTACCCCACAGACGAATGCCTACTCCGACTGATCGACGGCCTAACTCTCAGGGTTCCGCCGTCCGAGAAGCGGTCTCTCGCTATCTCGAGCGCTCGATCAAATCCGACGGCTCGAAGGCGACCATGCGGCCAGCACTTGAGCGATTCGCTGCGTTCTGCCAGCGTGAGGGAATCGACGAGATTCGCGAGCTCGAGGCGGGCGACCTTCGGGAGTTCGGGTATATGCTCCGTGAGGGTCAAATCGACGGCGAGATTGCGGCGTCGACAGCAAACACGTACTTCGCGTACGTGCGGGCGTTCCTCTCCTTTTGCGTTCGTGAGGAACTCCTTGATGCGAACCCAGCGAAGACCAATAAGGCGACTGAGTACCTCCCAGAGGATACAAACGACTCCTCGAGTCAGTTCTGGACACCGGAACAGCGTCAGGCGATCGTGAACTATGCGACTAAACGCGTCGATATGGCGAACGACGGCACCATCCGAACCGATCCGTTGACGGCCTCGCGAGATCGGACGATCGTAGTATTGCTTGCGGAGACTGGCGCCCGAGGTGCGGAGTTGTTCGACGACTCCAAGGACGAGAAACGTGACGGCATTACCTGGGGCGACGTCGACCTCGAGAACCATGTCCTGTCCGTCTTTGGAAAGTCTCGCAATCGCGAAGAGGTTCCGCTACCGAAGGCTGCTCGCGACGTCCTCAAGCGCCACCGCAGGTACACCGATCCGTCGACTGACGAGTGGCCGGTGTTTCCGACCGGCCAGTTTCAGTCGAAACACGGTGTCCTTGAGGATGAACTCGGTGAAGATCGACTATCGAAGGCGTTTGAGGAGAGAGGCGATATGTCGAAGACAGACGTCCTTGACAATCTGCTCCGTGAGCACGAGATTGCACCGCCGTCAATTTCCAAAGAGGGTGCACGGCGAGTGATGAAACGCCTCACAGACGAGGCGAACATCGAACTCGGCGACGGACACGAGTATCTCAAGCCCCACGGCGCACGTCGTGGACTCGGCGCCGAACTGTACGCGCTCGGTGAATCCGAAAAGGCCCAACAGGTATTGCGTCACAAATCGATTGAGACGACTCACGAGGCCTACAGCGACCTCAAAACGAAAGACCTTGCTGAGTCAATCGATGAGATTCGGGAGTAGTCCTTACGAACTCTTTATGTATATTGTCCGTTCGGAACTATAGCTAAATGGTGCGAACCCTTTTTATACCGTGTTGAATACGTGCTGAGTCACAGTTAGAGAGGTTCACAGTGCGGCTCTATGTTAGAGGGACGAACACCGACCACTCTACGAAACTGTCGGGACCTCCTCTTTATATACTAACTATTTGTCGGGTACAATAATCCTACGTGCTCACAAATGAGCGTTAGAGAACTGCGGTAGAACTAATTTAGGAGCACTGTCGTCTATACATAAGGATACTGTCTAGTTGAGCCAGTCTGAGAAATGAACAGGTCGTTGAGTGAATCGGTGAGAATGCTCGTAGACCTGCTCAGCGAGAGCTACGACGCGGATTTAGAAGAATGTTGGGAGAACGAGCAGACATCTGTCAGTGGCTAAAATTCTTCACGGATCTGTGCTGATTTCACGCTTAAACTGATTCCACATATTCGAGTTCTAAATTACCTTCTAAATATTGTATCCCTTTCTCAGTTACTTTGAATACACCTTCAGAACATTCTTCTACCACATTTATTTGCTCAAGCAGTTGGATTCGATCTTTTACATACTCTTTTTGGTAAGGTAACTCATCAGTCACAACTTCTTCCTTACAATCATCTTTCTCTCGGATCAGCTGAACAATGTAGTAATCTCCAATGTGTTCTGCAGACCGAATATTCTCTACTGTATGTAAAGTTTGGAAGAACAACCAGATTAGCTTAGCCGATAGGATCTCATCATCGGAGAAGTCGGTGTTCTTGCCATGAAGGATCTCCACACGTTGCTGCCAGAGAACACTGGCATAGTAGCTCCTGTAATCATCCTCAATCGCAGGGATGTGTTGAGGACTTCCCTCTCCTTTCGCTACAATCGTCACTCCTGTGGGATCGTCTTCCTCCGTGTAAAGCCCGAGTTCTACAGCTGCATCTATGAAGATACCATCTAATTGAGAAAGCAGCGTTGGGATCGAAAGAGCATATCGACCTTCTTGATGTGCATCTAAAGCTTCGTCGACGATAGGCTGGCGTTCCGAGTACTCGTCGAAGGTGGCGAAGTACTCTTTGAAGTCTTCTATGTCGTCCTCGTCTTGAAGCTGTGCCGCAAGCAATTCAGCTGCTGCCTCATTTCCCTCTTGTTTATAAACTTCGAACAGATCCAAGAAAACCCCGAATTTTACGTCTCTAAGCCATTTGAATTCGAAATCAGATTTCTCTATCTCTTGGTACTGCTCCCCGAGTTCACGCAACGGCTCGAGGGTTTCCGCAAACATATTAGAAAAATCGAAGAGATGGTCAGGAAAGAGATCTTCCGGCTTTACTACTGGTGTCAAGGTTTCCATTACCATTTGGTTGTAGTCCGGTAGAGCGAATGAGAGTTGTTTGGCGACACTTTCTGTCGAGAAGTTCAAAGCGGGTTGTACTGCTTTTGCCATCGCGGAGAGTCCAGGATCAAAATCGAAGTCCTTCATTGCCTCCGCCATCGGATTCGGCGGGTTCGCAGGTAGTTCTTGATCCAGATCAACGTTTTCAAGACTGATTTCTCTGAGCCGTGAGCCTATGTATGCTCGAATATCACCCTGTGCTTCTTCGATTGTTCGATCATTTTTGTCCGCCAACTCCTCAATAGAGGATCCGGTGAAGTACTGAATCCCCATAATAGAGGCTCGGCCAGCTACCTCTCCTTCGCCTTCTGTAAAAATTGCTGTATAGATGGAAAGCAGCTTTCTGGATTCCTCTTCAGTGATCCCGAGTTTATCGGTGACCTCTTCAACGGCTTCTTCTGGAGTGTTAGCACTTGTTTCTCGGAATGCCGAGCCTACCTCTCTTACCTTTCTACATTGTTCGTACTCTATTTGTTCCAGATTCTCCTCTCGGCGTTCCTCTGCGATCCGCTTGAGTTCTTCAGCACTGCTAATCACTTCTTCCTTAGAGAGGTCTTCATCAGTCATCTAGTTGGACGAAGTGTTTTGACCGGATCTACTTGGCTTTAATCAGAAGGATTGAAGCTATGTAGAGTAATTAAAGAATTCTGTTTAACGACGTCGACATTCTCCCGGATAACCTGATAGCGAATCCATTGACGTCGAATGCGATGGATCACGGCGAGCGTCATTTCGGATAGAAACGCCTGATTGCGCTTTGTTGATAGATCGGCGCGCAGTCCCTGTAATCGAACACTTGCCTGCTTACAGGGTGAAAATGAGTCTTGTTCTTTAAGCTACCCTACCAACCGAGACTATCTTTGTTGATAGGGCCAGTCACCGACACCTATTAGGTGATGTCATGGGCTGGTTCATACATTCAACATGAGTCAGGTAACTCTCTCTGAACGACCCTATACAAATTCGAATCTCTTCTCCGGCCACTATCTCGATGAACGGATTTCCTATCGAGATGAATGGGACTGTGATGAAGAGGCTCTCGAAGCATTAGAGGAACTGCAGACGCTCTACAATGAGGAACAGCAGCTGGTATCGGGATATCGTGAGGATGCACTAGTCGACAATTGGATCGACAAAGTCCTCGAGGTACTTGGATTCGGGACAAACGTCGAAACTACCCTTCCTGACGGGACCGGATACGTTGATACACTTCTCTTTGAAGATACTGAGGCCCGCCGAGACGCCGCAACAGTCTATCTGGATACCGAGGACACAACCGATCTTTTCCAGGGAGGAGTAGGTCTCCTCGAAGCCAAGCAGTGGGGTGCGGATTTCAGCCAACGATTCAGTGAACAACGTCCGTATCGAAACGCTTCCCACCAAATCAAACACTACCTCGAGCGTACTCCCGAGAACATCCAATGGGGGATTCTCACGAACGGGAAGAAATGGCGACTCTACGGGACGAAAGACTACGAAACACAGACCTACTACGAGGCTGATCTCCCGGAACTCCTCGAGCACGGCAGTCTTGAGGCCTTCAAGTACTTCTATGTCTTTTTCCGACCGGAAGCCTTCCAGGGATACGGAGAAACTACGTTTCTCGATACGGTCTGGTCTGAAAGCGAGACCGTAGCGCAAGAGCTCGGAGAAGATCTCCAAGATAACGTCTTTACAGCCCTTCGAGTCCTCGGACGCGGCTTTGTCGAAACCAACGACCTCGATATTGATCCCGACGATGACGAGGAACTTGACCAGCTCAAAGAGCAGTCACTCGTCCTCTTGTATCGGCTCATGTTCGTTCTCTACGCCGAGTCCCGCGGACTAATTCATCCTGAAGGGAAAAAGGCAATCACGGACTATGAGGAGAACTTTAGTCTCGATGAACTCCGGCTCGAAATACACGACGAAATAGGCGAGGTCGACAACGACTTTGACACCTACAGTGAGTACTCGACCTCGATGTGGAGTCGCCTCGAGGACCTGTTCCGATTAATTGACGAGGGCGAGGAAGATTTGGGAATCCCACCGTACAACGGCGGGCTCTTCAACCGAGAGAAACACAAGTTCTTGTCGAACCACGAGGTCAGCAACCGTTACCTTGCTGAGGTTATCTATCGAATCTCTACGACCGAAAACGACGAAGGACGGTACGTTTTAGCCGATTATGCTGACCTGGATACCCGCCACCTTGGAAGCGTCTATGAAGGGTTACTCGAGCACCAGTTCCGGATCGCTCCTGAGGACTACGCCGCTGTCGCTGAGGACGGCGGACAGGTTTGGAAGCCCGCAACGGAGGTATCAGTTGCTGACGCCGTCGAGACAGTCGACGAAGGCGGGCTCTACGTCGTCAACGACGAGGGAGAACGAAAAGCGACGGGAGCGTACTACACTCCCGACTACGTCGTGACCTATATCGTCGAAGAGACGGTCGGCCCGCTGATTGAGGAGATCCAGAAAGACCTCGAGAATCAAGGCTTTGAGCCTGGAACTCACGAATATCTCGGAGCGTTCTACAAGCGGGTTAAAGACCTAAAGATCCTTGACCCAGCGATGGGGAGTGGACATTTCCTCACTCGAGCAACCGAGTATCTCGCTCAACAGGTCATGGAAGAGGTTCGCGAGCTCGAAGGAGCGACTGCCTTCGACGAACAGAGAGTGCGTCGTGACGTCGCCAAGGAATGTATCTACGGTGTCGATCTGAATGGGATGGCCGTCGAACTCGCCAAGCTTTCAATGTGGCTCGAGACTCTCGCCGCGGATCAACCTCTTGCGTTCCTTGACCACCATCTCAAGGCAGGGAACTCGCTGGTTGGGTCCGACATCACTGAGGTGTTGTCGAGTGATACAGAGGACAACGGTGGCCAGCTCACCCTACAGCAAGCGCTAGCCCGCGTTCGCCAGGAAACCCTCGAGCATGTTATGGATCAGATGCAGGAATTGCTCGAGATCGACAACGAAACTCTCGAGGACGTCAGGTCAATGGAGGAAATCTACGACGCGGTTCGAAGTGATCCATTCTATCAGCGCCTGTTCGACCTCACGAACGTCCATACCGCGGAACGGTTCGATATCGAGGTTCCGGAGGGGGCTTATGAACGGATGGCACAGGCGATCGACGACGAAGCTGAGTGGGCCGCGGTCCAGGAGGAAGACTGGTTCCAGACTGCGCAGGCAACGAGTACTGAGGAAGAGTTCTTCCACTGGGAACTTGAGTATCCGGAAGTATTTTTCGATGAGGATGGGGAGAAGCGTGAGGATGCCGGATTCGATGCGGTGGTCGGGAACCCACCGTACGTTACATTCCGTGATACCCCCGAAAAAGATCGTGATTACTATCGGAACGAATATCAAACCTTCGAGATGAAGGGCGATGTATACGTACTATTTACTGAGAAAGCGACCGACATTCTGAGAGAAGGCGGATACACAGCATATATTATTCAGAACAAATTCATGAGGGCAGGATATGGGTCAACGCTCCGAAAGCGAATTTCTGAAGAGGAAACATTGCTTTCAGTGATCGACTTACATGATTCTCCTGTATTCGACGTCACAGCGTATCCAATGATACTGGTGAGACAGCGCTTAGATGCAAAATCAGATCATCATGTACAGTGGAAGGATGTGCGAGTAGATACGAAATCTGAAATTGAAGCGGCGCTAGATAATGTGGAATTCCCCCGAGAGATACGTCAAGATGAACTTGGTGCTGGATTCTGGCATTCATTTGCTGGCACCAACTCATTTGATCGGGAGATAGTTGAACTAGGTGAATTGTGTAATCAAATTGGGAAAGGGGCGGTATCAGGCGATACATCAGTATATTTGGTATCAGATGAAGAAATACAGGATCACAACTTAGAAGAAGAGTTTGTAATCCGCGTCCTTCGGGGTAGTGATGTAGACCGATATGATATCAGCTCAGAAGACGAGTTATCAAACTTAATATATCCATATGAAATAAGTGAAGATGGCACGCCAGAACCAGTATCTGAGGAGAAAATACCGAATATACTATCATATCTTGGAAACCACCGAGAAAGTCTCGAAGAAAGAAAGAATTATGGAGAGCGACTGATCGATCAGGGATATGAATGGTATGAACTTACATACAAAGCACCTGGGATGCTGAACGAGAAAATCGTCTTTCCGGATATTTCTCCAGAAAACCGATTTGCGCTCGATAGAGAGGGTGAATTTGCGTGTTTAGATACAATCTATTATCTTGTCCGTAATCAGAATGATTTTGGATATCATTCACAATTCATAACTGCAGTACTCAATAGTAGTCTTCTCAATACAATCTTCGGTAACATATCCCCCCAAGTCCGCGGTGGGTATCGGCGGTACAAAACACAGTATGTTGAGAACCTTCCTATCCCCTACATTGAATTTGAACACGACTCTCAAAACGAACCTGAAATTGAAGCGTTGAAAAATAGTGTCGATGAGTACCTATATGCGGAATCTACAATACCCAGTCTCACCGACTCAGAGCCAATAGCGTTGCACGATATACTCGTCTACACTGCGGATGAAATTGAACAACTGATTAAGAAACAAAAATCATTGAACCTCTCTCTGTTAGATTACTTTGGTTCCTACAATGATGGGTACACACTGGCAGACATCGGCTTCGCCCAACCTCCAGCAGGTGCCGGCGACTCAATTCTCACCGATACCGCCGAGGACCGTGAAAATCTCCGAATTGGTGACGTGGAAATAGATCGTGAGTCACCCACATCCCTCGAAATCCGCCTCACTGCCCGCTACAAACCTGAGGACGAAGAAGACTATGAAACCGATCGCTGGGGATACACCGAAACCAAACCCTTGCCGGCACTCAATATTTCAGAACTCTCCAAAACTGAGGCCGACTTGGTCGAGGCGTTCGTCCCTGTCGCTATTAACGAAGCCGGCGGGTTCGCGAACTTCCGCGAGACGGCTACCAAGACCAACTCACTCGTGGACCGACTCCGGAAGCTCACTCTGCCCGCTATTGGCGAGGTCCAAGAAGGTCTCGAAAATTACCTTGAGACAAAAGCTCGAGCGGAAGAACTCGCGGAAAAGATTGAGAAAACAGATCAGTTAATCGATGAAATTGTCTACGAGCTATACGGCCTAACCGAGGAAGAAATCGAGATCGTAGAAGAAACCGTTGACCAATAACGACTCTTAAGGCCGACAGAACCAATCTGAGCTATGACTCGCCGCTTTGATACCGGGGATCGTGTTCGAATTGATATTCCAGACAAGGCAGATCCTGATTTTGAGCAGTACCATGACCGCCGTGGTACGGTCATTGGAACACTATCCGATGCTGCAGGAACAGAAACAGGTGACAAACGAGACAGCATTCTCTACCGAGTACAGTTCAGTGACGGCGAAAAAATGGACTTTCGTTGGCGTGATCTAAGACCGACAGAACGTTGAAATAGCAGTATTTTGCTCTTCAGAGAGACGTCACTCAAGGGACGCCGTGGTTGGCTCTCCGATGAACAGCAGAGATTTTGCAGTTGGTCACGCCCTATTTTATACTTCATATGTCTCACCGCCAGTCGTTCATACTGATCGTCACGGAAAGGGGGATTTCCGTGACACCTGATTTCCCCTGTTCGTAGGAATTAGCGGAACCCTCGTTGTAATACTAACACAGCGAGTTCTCATTCAAGCAATTCGGCAGCGTATTTTTCGTTCTCGAAGACGGGAAACAGATCACCCTGTAAAGCAAGAATCCCGTCTGCTGTGGGCTCACTGTCCCATCTGTTCCCTGTACGTACCGTTCGTCGGGTAGTCGAAGAGATATGTGAACCGTTCTCTAATACCTTCTATACGGATTTGCTTCTCGAAAGTACCGGCACTGTCGTCATCCAGGGCTTATCAACGAGATCTTTTTCAGAGCCAGGACAGCCTCCGCTACTGAACCGAAAACACGAGAGAACGGCTTCCCGTCATAGCTCTACCTTGTGGCCAGAACCACTTAAAGAACGAATGCTAAAAGGCCGATATCGTTTGTGTGAACTCAGAGTTGACCCACTCCCGATGACCGGAAAATCGGCTCCGAAATCACCACAACAAGCGGGAGCGGACACTATAGTTAGACCGGTTTTTAGTTCGAGAGCGCCGCCTCAAGCGCCGACTCGCCGCCGACGACCGGAATCCGAACCGAGCTTCGGTTGAGGTCAAGCGTGATCTCAACGCGGGTCTCTGGCGGCTGCATCATCCCCTTCCCCGGATCCGTCGAAGCTAGCATGATTCCGAGGCGAGTGCCCGCTTCGAACACGCGATCAGTCGCCTGCAGGTCGAACTCAAGATGGTACGGACGGTCTGGTGGATGCAGCGCGAACGTCTCGCTCGGCGACTTTCTGTTCTGGGGGTTCATCCAGCCGCGGTTGACGATCTCGGCGTTGCCGTCTTCGTCATACGCTACGAGCGCGGCAGAAACGTTCGCGGCGGGTTCATCGAACGACAGCGTTAGTTCGGGGAAAACAGTTCCACTGACGCGAAGATCCTCCTCGAGCGGATCGGTCAAATAACGTAGTCGGTGCTCGGATTCCTCGGCATCCGCGTGAGTCTGAAGCCCAGTTCCGGGATCGTCGACGAGCGATTCAGTGACGGGTTGGCCCGTTGGCGTCTCGAGTGAGAGTCCACCGGTGGAACGGCCACCTGGCTCGAAGGTGACGTCGACGTGCTCGGCATCGGGATCCGGCCAGTCGGCGTACTCGACCAGTTCGTCGTTCTCGCGTTCGATAACCGCCGTCGACTCGTCCATTACGCCGTTGTCGACGCCGAACAGCCAGTACGTGAACCACTGATTCATCATGTCGATCCAGGTCTCGACGTGGCGACCAAATCGGAGGAAGTCACCGTGACCTTCCTGGTGGAGCCATACCTTGTACGGTTTGTCGTGAGCCCGAAGCTCGTCGACGAGTTTGGCGGCATTACTCGTCTCAACGTTGAAGTCGTAGATGCCGTGACAGACGAGGACGCCGCAGTCGACGTTCTCGACGTCGGGGAGGTAGTTTCGTTCGTGCCACCAATCGTTGTAGTTACCGGTCGTACGGTCCTGGTTCTGTTCGACTGCGTCGCGGGCCGGATCGCAGCGTTCCCCATTCTCGCGGCTCATGATGAAGTCGAAGAGCCCGCCCATGTCCAGTGTCGAACCGACGTGGCCGTTCGCTCGGTAGTAGTCGTACCAGTTCGAGATGGCGACCATCGGGATAATGGCCTCCAGCCCGTCGACGCCGGTCGTGGCGACGCCGTTGGCGAGTGTTCCGTTGTAGGAAATTCCGAGCATCCCGGTCTTCCCGGTCGTCCACGTCGCCTCGACTGTCTCGCCACCCTCGCGCAGGTCGTAGGCATCGGCCCGACCGTTCAGCCAGTCGATAACCGCCTTGATCCCCGCAATCTCGTCGGGGCCGCCGACGTCAGGACAGCCCGTCGATTGCTCGGTCCCGATCGAGGCGGGATAGGCCCAGATGAACCCACATTGCAATAGCTCCTCTTCGAACTTCTCTGGGCCGATGTTCGGGCCCTTCCGTCCAGTAAACTCCGCGAGGTGGGAATAGTCGTCATACACTTTCCGCGAGCGCGCGTCTACACTTTCATCGAGATCCCGTCCCGGTTTGTCGGGTTCGTACAACTCCTCGTCGGACGGATAGCCGTACGCGGGCTGATCTTCGCCGTAGTACGGGCTTGGTTCCATAACGACTGGGAGCTCGAGATCCTCGCTTTCAGTCGAAGCGGGACGAGCGATTTCGACATGTACTCGATCCGGTTCGCCCGTTCCGTCCGTATCCAGCGGTGTTTCCACCCAGTAATCCTCCCTGATCACGTCGTCTTCGGCAAAAACCGGTTGGGCGAGCCCGTCCTCGAACGTCGGCTCGGTAGTACCAGTGGCTGACGCAGATGTCGCGGCACCGGTTGCGACCACGCTGGTCGCTGCAGTGTGCGTTAGAACTCGACGTCGGGTAAGTCCCTTAGTGAAGGGGTATGACCTTTTGTCTTTTCTTTGGGACATCTCATCATTAGTAGGAGCCCAGTGTGAGTTAAAAAATAACTATCTTATCTAAATTTGATGTGGGAAGTAAGATATTTAAATAATGCATGATGATTCGACCCACTCAGTGCCAGTTACGGATCCTTCTAGGATATCAAGAGTCGGTTGGATTGGAGCCCTCTTCGCTTGTAGATGGTCTCTTACTACCGTGAGAAGAGAAGACGGAGATCCTCTAAATCGAAGAGTGTCCAATCGCTGCCAAGGTCGTTTTCGAGTCCATCGACAAAACCGCTTTTTGAGAAGAGCGCAAACTGTTCATCTCGATTAGGTGATCCCCATCGAACGTTCTCGGTCTTCGACCGAAGGTCGTCTACGAGTGCGTGCCCAACTGGCTCATTGGTCCATTTGCACTCGGCAAGGAGAATCCGATCATCACCAGGAGCGAGGCCAACGATATCGATCTCGGTTTCCCCATACCACCATGGTCCAACCTCCGAGTATGGTTCGAGATTCTCCTGCCGGATCCCTTCCCAGATCGCTTCCTGACAGATATCCTCAAATGTCCGTGCAGTATGAGTCGAAAGATTCGGTTCGATCGTTCCCTCGAAAACGACTTGTGGTGCTTCTTCGATACTCGAGCGATTCGGCTCGACGAAGCGAAACCAGAATCGAAGGAACTCGTCGGCGACGTGATAGCGCGAGCGCTTCGATTTCTTCGCAGACGCCGTCACGGGGATTTTGCGGTCGATGAGCCGGAGTCGGCGGAGTGTCTGGAGATATTTCGAAAGCGGTCCCGAGTCGATTCCTGTTGCTCCGGAAATTTCATTCGGTGTTGTATGACCAAGCGCGACGGCTTCGAGGATGCTCATGTATCGAGCCGGATTCCGCAGCTCCGTTCGCAAGAGAAACTCCGGTTCGTTGTAGAGGACGGCCGTTGGCGAAAGAATCCGTGTTTGGATGTTTGTAGCGAGTGAGTCGTCGTAATCAAAGAGCGTGAGATACATCGGTGTCCCACCGGTGACCGAGTATGATCGAATTGCATCTCCGATATCGTATCCGATGGCTTCTCTGGCCTGCTGAAATGAGAACGGCTGAAGATCGAGCTGTCCCGTTCGCCGACCGTACAGTGGACTTTCGTGACCAAGCACCTCTGATTCCATCGTACTCACGCTCGAGCCACAGAGAACGAGCATCGAATCTGTGTCCTGGAGGTGTTCGTCGACAAACGACTGAAGATACGATGGGAGTGAGTCGTTTTCGTCGACCAAATAGGGGAATTCGTCGATAACCACCACGACGGTATCCGTCGCGAGCTTCTCGCCAAGGTATTCGAAGGCATCGTCCCAGCCATCGATTCGGGGGATTCGATCGTCGAAAGCATCTGCGACTTGTTCGACGAATTTCTCCCGCTGACGGTGTTCGGCCTCTTGGGCTGCGAGGAAGTATATGTGGTCGTGTCCAGAGCAGAATTCTTTGAGCAGCGCTGTTTTCCCAACTCGACGTCTGCCATATACGACAGAGAAGGCATGACCGGATGATTTGAAGGCGGTGTTTAATGCGGTGAGTTCGTCATCTCGGTCGTAGAATGTCATACGCTACATAATGATTACTGAGGTAATGACTTACCTGTTTTGCCTTTCGGAGCTGGAATTACTAAGCAAACGATCTCGAGAACTACCCTCGGTAAACAGCGAGAAAATCTTGTCCGTTAGAGTGCATCAGTTCGATGACTGAGTCGGTGCGGCGCCCGAAATTGAACGCGCTTCTTGTCGCTACTTATCATGCGTACGTTGTGAGCCAGCATATTTACCCTTTCTCGTGTGTACAGTGTGAGTCTGACCGGGATCGTGTTGTGATTTTCCGCCCGACGGTCGACAGATACACGATACGCTTCGGGGTCGCGAGTTCAGGCTTGAGCTCACCCAGGGATAGAATCGAGAAAGCAGGACGTTGATAGCAGGTCACAGACTCGAGTTGCCGAACTGTTACGTGAAAATGCCCACGTACCTTTTTCTCGTCGGGTTCGCTCGCGTGGCTCGCTCACCACTCCTCCAAAAATCTACGCTAAAAAGCCGCTCGCTCCCGATGGTCGCTCGCGGGTGCCGTACTTGAACCGCACCGCAGCGTTACCTGTTCCGCCTGTACCTAGCACACCTGTACCGATCATGAGGTTGTCTCCTTAACCAACAGCGGGCAATAGAGGGGGATTCTGTTGGTTAACTATGCGCGGTAGTAAATCAAGGGTCAAACGGAACTCGGTTGCTACAGAGTTGTGTGAGAAAGCGGCTGCCGCTCAGGTGGTGGCCTATCAAAATGACTTGGTTGTTCTCGATAGATGCTATCGTTGTGAGTGGAGCTACTACGTACAACCACGAACCAACCATCGCCTGCTCGAGTAAATAGCGCAGTAGAGGAGAGGAGCCGCTGGGATACCATTAAGCAGTTCACGTTGAATGTTGTCATATGGCATACCAACTACGGTGTGATCGGTGCACACTCGATCAGGCGTTTACGGACTGGGCCGACGCGAACCAGGCTGCAAGCACCCATGAGGCCGACAATCCAACCCACTGGGTGACCATCTTAGAGGGGCAGCCGGCGTGACTGGCAGTGCACAGATCCATTCAGCAGCCCATCCAATAGAATTTTTGTGAAAGTAGCTTCGTTGGAGCTGGTTCTATGATGCACTTCGACTAGAAGTAACGATATTCTAGGGCCGAGATCAACTCAGTTCGAACGAGGAGCTAATCGAGTGGGTACGAAAACGTATGAACGCTATCGTGAGCAATTCGTTTACTCAGGTGGTCCCTCTATACTGAAGCCATGATCTAGACTTCCATTCTGGTTACGTTGGTCCTGCCCTCGGTCCTAGCGTTTCGCTGGCGTCATGAGAACTTCCACTTGGTTCGTCACCACTGGAATCGGCGACGTTACTCGAACAAGGCGTCCGCTTGCTTCGAGGTTCGCCTTCTCGTGCTACGCAGCGTTCACCGATGCACTCCGGCCAGCGTGGGAAACGATGGCAGCAAATCTGGGAGCGTCGTCAGCGACCGCTGTTGGGCTCGCCGATAGTCGGTACCTACAATTAGCCAATCACAGTGTTGGACGGACTACGCGCCACATAATACTGGGTCGGAGGAGCAGCATTGGTGGCTGCTCAAGCCGAAACACGCGATAGAAGGCATCAGTCAAGACGCCGTCGGAATGCGCCTGTTGGATCAGGCGCGAGGTATACCGGTTGAAAATATCGGTACCGGTGGGTTTCGGGCCCGACGTCTGCGGGAATTTGAAGTCAGCGCCGACTGCGATTTTCCAGACCGAATCAATGATCTCTGCTGTCTGATTGAAAAATCGCGGTGCAAGGCGCTCAAGCCCATTCACGGCGAGCGCGTGATGCAGTACCAGTGCATCCAGCGTCGCAACGGACATGCCCTGGCCATAAATCGGATTGAAACTCGCAATGGCATCGCCAGTAACGAGTAGCCCATTCGGAAAATGAGCGAGCGCCTCAAAGCGGCGGCGAATACTCGAGGGGAACGGATAACAATGGATCTCATCGGATACCCAGCGACGGCTCGTTACGAGCTGTGCGAAGTTGGGAATCGGGAGACTCTCGGCGAACTCGATAACGCCACGTTCGTTCGTTGGCACATCATCGCCATGGATCCCCTGAAAGATGACCTCCCACTGATCGTTCTCGACGGGAATCGCAGCCCCACCGCGGGTCCGGGGCGGTGTAGGCGGCACGAATAGCGAATAGCGAGCGCTCGGTTGGCGTTCGACACGAATCGTGCCGTACGTCACGTCGACAGTGACCTTGTCAACCTCCGGTGCCGTGTACCCGTTTGCGTTCAGCCAAGCTGGCGTGCGGCTCGTCCGTCCGGTTGCATCGACGACGAGATCGGCGGAAAGTGACGTTTCGGTCCCGTTTGCGGTCCGAAAGATAATCCCAGTAACCGCATCGTCCGTCACGATATAATCGAGAAACTGGCATCTGCCGCGCTGTTGTACGTTGACGAAGGTAGCGATCTGTTGCCGAACGGCATGCTCAAAGAGGGCTCGTGTGGCACAATACATCGGAAGGCGCGCCGGCCCATCGGCGAGGAAATCCCCGCGCGCGTAGTACTGCATATCTGTCGCTGCGTCGATCATCAGTCCCCCGGCGGACAGCAGGTGTTCACCGAACCCAGGAAAGAAGTCCTCTAGCGTCGCTCGTCCCGCTTCCAGCATGACGTGTGGATGGGCGCTCTGTGGGACGCCGTCCCGTGACTCGGGTTCCTCCGGCAGCGGATCCCGCTCGAGCACGACGACTTCATCGAACCCGTCAGCTAAGACGCGTGCTGCACAGAGCCCGGCCATACTTCCGCCGAGCACTACGGCTCGATCACCAATCGTGGTGATACGATCGGAGCTGTATCGTTCTATATTTTGTAATGTCATTCTATTCGATCACATTGCTACCGTTGATCGTCTACGTCTTCTTCAACGATAGTGATGTCCTCAAAGTAGTCGTCCAGGACTTCGGTACGTTCCATCGCAAGTGGCGGCGAACAGTAGTCCTCCTCGATCCAGACTGCCTCACCGCTCGCTGGATCGAACCGCGCATCCTCCAATGCTCGTGTCATAGCACGTCCGAACGGATCCATCGCTTCGATCTCTCCAGTATCGAGCCGTTCGCGTAATTCGACGAGTCGATCCACCTTCGGGCGAGCACGCACAAGCCGATATGCCATATCCAGCAGTACGCATCGCTCGGTAATCAAGTCCTGGCCGCTGTCGCCTGCTATTCGGACTCCGCTGGTTTCGAACCGTTATGTAACCGGTAGTACGTACGGACGATCAGTGACTGTCAAGCTGTCCATCCTCAACCGCTTCAAGCACGTCATCCCCGGTTTCTGTCGCCATATAGTACATCCGGTCCGCTGATCGACCCTCGCCATCAACCGGCCCACTATCGCACTGCGCGACAAGTCCTACACGTCGAAGTACCCGGCAAAGGTGCCTGACGTACTCGAACTCCGTCCCCCACTCTGCAGCAATCGCACGCGGAGAGTCCGGACCAGTGTGGGCAAGTCGCTGGACGATCGTTCGTCCATTCGGCAGGTGGCGTAAGACGTTCACCTTTCCCTCCCACTCAGAAAGGAATCGCAGAAGGTGATCTCCCTTCCGTGATAACCGGTAGTAGGTGTGGTGCTGGCGAACCTCGTCAGCTAGCTTCGCCTTGACTCGACGTTGCTTGACGGTTCCAGATTCGACGCGTTCAAGCAACCCTGATTCCTCCATTTCCTTACACAGCGTTCTAATCTGGTTCCGTTCTGCATCAAGGTGTCCGGCAATCGACTTCGGGTAATTCCCCTCGACAGCATCGAGGTGATAGCAGATCAGATATGCAACCGGGTCTGTCGGAAGTGGATCCAACTGATCAGCGATTTGTTGTCGTCGTTCACGTTCAGCTTCGAGTTCAGCAACTTGGTCATACCGCGTTTGAGCGTTCTCCGCTGGATTCACGTGGAGATCAAGCATGACGTCGATCTCCTCACCATGCGGCGTTTCGAGTGTCATCTCGATTTCTCCCGTCTCCCAGTGTTTCCCCTCCTCGTTGCGTGCCCGTTCCAACGTCTGCTCAACCTTCTGGTAGCGAGTCATAATTGTGTCCGCCTCCAGTTTGAGCTGCTCAATCTCCGATTGGGAGACCATCGTTGCTTGTCTACTTACTACCGCGCTGGTTGTTTGAACCCACCTGTTTGAGCACAACGTTCCCAATTAGTCCTCACTCGTTCTGGAAGTCCAGGTACCTTTCTAATATCTCTGGGTTCAATACTCTCCGAGCAGACTTTTCACCGGTTAATCAAAGAGCTGCCTACTAAAGGGATCTATTGGATAGCCAGGTTGTGATTTGCTCCCTCTATCTTCAGCGTCAAGGGATGCTACAGAACGGATCTCACAGCTACTATGTGGTGCTCGGGCTCGTAGAGCGTGCGAACTAAACAATGATCGCAGTGATAGCTAATTCTGACTCCTTGAAATCTCGTTCAGAAAGCACCTCACCGGATCACTTATCCCCTTGACCCCGCTGATTGCCCTATGGGAAGTGGGTCATCAGAAGCGGAAATATTGCTGATAGAAGACAACCCGAGTGATGTTCTCCTCATCAAAGAAGCCTTTCTCAGACGGCAACATCGCTAACACACTCAACACAGTTACTGACGGTCAAGCAGCACTCGATTTCATTAACCAACAGGGAGAATACGAGGACGCACCAGACACGATGAGTATAGTCAAATAGAAATGGCGTCCAGTACTGATTCCTCGACAGCGGTCGACGAAGAAGTTCGCCGGCTGTACGAGCGATATCAGTCGGCCGAAAGTGACGAAGAACGCCATGAAATAGCTCTTGAAATGGGGAAGCTTGACGGACGCCGTCATGCCGATATTTATGCGGCCCTTGAAGACGAGTAACCCCAACTTCGACTACATTCCGTATTTCTAACACCGGGATAGAACACACATGTCGGGATGGTTTCGACCCCTTAGCCTGGAGCAAATCACAGACTCATTCTCGTAGAAGGGATCCGCGAACATATCGATAAACGCCTGCTCATTCGCTCCCGCGACCAGAAAGGTACGTAGTCCGTGAATGCGGCTACTCGTCGCAGAACATCCCTACATCAAATTCAGTTTCCCATTGCGGGCGTTCTGGCCCCGGCATCTCATCAGCATGATCTCGCAGTTCGGGCATCGTCGTCCAGGGGTGGCACTGGGTCATTGCCTCAAACCGTTTAAAGAAGCTCAGATGGACCCAGCTATATTCGGCGGGTGGCTCATCAATGTTGTTTTGACGCTCTTTAATGAGATCGGTGAGTTCTCGCTCGTTGATGTCGATGCCTTCCTCTTGTGCGACTGTCAGCAGTGATGCGATTTCCTCTTTCTTCTTCTCGGCAACGCTGTGCTCATTATCAAGATGATCGAAGTCAGCGTAGTACACCGCCAGAGCAGCCTGAATGACGTCTTCTCGTGTCTCCAGACTATCGCGGGTGAGGCCAGTATAGTCGCGCGGGAACACGAATGTCTTATTCACGAAGAGTGCTCTGACAACCCCGAGTTCCGGGCTCTCACCACCGCTTTCCTTCTCGTAGACACCAGCGATGTAATCTGCTGCCTCACCGAGGAGGTTGATCTTGATGTCGAATTCGGGGACTACTGCAGTGTCCAGGTTGATCGTATCCCCGAGAACGATCGATTCGGCGTTCGTTGGCATGTTGAGGCAGTTAGCGAACTCTCGAAGGCGTTGCCCGTACGCGCCGCGGTAGCTTCCAAGAACCAGGTAGCTACTATTGGCTTGCTCGAACCGGGGAAGCTCTTCGTTCATATAGCGGACGACTTCGTGGTAGTCCCCCTGCGGTGGGGAGCTAATTCCTTTAAAAATACGGTTGACAGCCCGGTAGATGGCGTATGAATTGCGTGGAACGCGTGGGCCGCTCATACTACTGTCTACAGAAGTGTTCGTCTTAAGCGTTCATATTCGAGTTGGGAAAGTTCCATCATTCCCAACTTGCCCGTCCCGAACAGTTACGTGAGTGGAGACGAAATAGACACGTATGAGTAATAGTGTGGGGGGCGCAGGAAATCCGGTCGGCGGCGAAGCAGACCCATTTGGCGGTGACGATGTTATGCCGATCGAGAAACAGCGACGGGCACACCAATTCCTCACGCAGGAAACCCGCTACCACATCATCCAAGCCGTGCTTGGGCATCCAACGTACCTGGCGACACTCGACGAGCTCGAATACCTCGTGCCCAAGAATCGCTCCACTATCCGGGAGCATCTTGACCGGCTCGCAGAGAAGCAGGTGATGGTGAAGTACAAATACCGTGGAGATGAGACCGAGCGTAACGAACCACGGGAATTCTGGGGGTTCACCAGTTACGGGATCACCCTCTTAGAGGAGTACAGCTACCTCCGCTACGTCCCGGTTCTGCGTGCCCTACAGGAAAATCTCTATCTGACCGAAAAAATCGAACGGCATCAGAATGCACCGCGACCAGAACTGCCAGAAGATGTCAGTGAAGCCCTCAAAATCCCTGAAGTAGACGACGAAACAGAGGCCATTATCGATGACACGCTCGCTGTCCGGGAGCGCGGTGGTGACCGGCTCTTCGATGCTCCCCCTATTGAACCGGATGAAGACGTTGAAACCGAACCCGGTGCAGACCGACCTCTCGACGAACTCTTCTGATCTTCTGGCTGCTCGTCGTCTACGACCTGCAACGTGAGACAGCGTTACTCGAGGAACAAGCCGAGAGTAAGATCAAGATCCTGCAGGCCGCTGAACTCGAGAACCAATTAGCACAGGTCCTCGAGCGAAAATTGTGATTCGATGGCCGCCTTGGGAAGGGTGAACATCCTCCCCGACCTTAAGGGGTGGGACCTCCCCCAAACCGCCTGTGAAGACGCTAGAAGTATACTACGAGGATCCGTGACCGAGGATGCTATGGACATCCTCGAAGGCAAATCAGGGGAATCTAGCAATAACAGTGGGAATATTTTTGCCCGTTCCCGCGGTAGTAGAGGATACGATGAGCAAAACGGCAGAGGCTGACGATCGAGGACGAATCGTTATTCCTCACGAAATCAGGGAGAAACACGGTGATCGATATCGCGTCGTCGAACTCAAAGATCGGATTGAGCTCATCCCGCTCAAAGAAGATCCCATCGAAGGCCTTCGCGATGCTGTCGGTGATGCCTTCGATGAGAAATCGATCGAAGAAATCAAACAAGAGTCACGCGAGGCTGCTCAAGAAGACGCCATCAACGAAGCGAGTAAGTAACAGCCAAATGATCTATGCTGACACCGACTTCTTTATTGCGCTCGTGAAAGACGACGATTGGCTCCAGGAGCGCGCAGCGACAATTGCACTCGAAAACGAAGGAGAGATCTATACCTCGCGGGCGACGCTCCTTGAACTTCTCATGATCTCTGATCGATTCGAATTCGATCGAATGGAAGCGCTCACCTACGCACTCGAAATTGCATCCATTGCCGAAGATGAAGACGTTCTGTTCCAAGCCGCAGACTACATGGAACAAAATGGACTCACTGCGTTTGATGCATATCACGTCGCCTACGCAGATGAGGATCCGATCATTTCCTCAGACAAGGCATTCGACGATGTCACGGGTAATCGAATTGCAATAGAAACAGAGTGTGATACGTAGGAGAATCCCGGAAGAACGGGATCAGTGACGCTACAGACGTCAGTTATGGTGGTTTGGGCTGTTATAATAGCATCAGTAGCTTTTCGACCGTGATCACGAGTATCTAACAGTCGAAGTTAAGAAGAACAATGAGGATACGATCCGACGCGTGATCAAGGAGACACTCGAGTACCTTGCCTTCCTGCGGTGTAACGACGGGTTCGTCTTCAGGAACGAGGACGATGAAGAGTACTTTGGCGATGGCTGGAACGGCTTACTCGTCGTGCAGGATTTGCCCGAGGAAACGGCTTCTCTGGAAGAGCAGGCCGAGAGCGAGATCAAGATCTTGCAGGCCGCCGAACTCGAGGAGCAGCTAGCACAGGTCCTCAAACGGAAATTATGAGTCCGAACTCAGTGACGCATTGAACAGAGCAGCAACACTCACCACAATCTACTTTGCTCTGTGGATAGTCTCGCTATCCACGGATAACAGTAGTATCCATCAGTCTGTCTGGCTCTGTTGAAACCTTCTAATAGTGATACAAACAGTCTGCTGGCACTGTCTAGTTGAGCACCTCGTCGGCAGGCGTCCGTCCATCAATCGATTGATTCGATCTCTGATGGTTGCAGTAATGCACGAATTCCTCAATCCATTCGCGTGCGCTCGCCCGACTGCCCACCCAGGAGTTATGAAAACGGTCGACTCGCATTTTGAAGGTATGAAACCACTTTTCGATGAGGTTTCGGTCAGTGTAGTTCACCCGACCGTTCAGCCCTAATCGAGCAAGGGCAGTCCGATAGCCGAATTGATCGACGAGAATACAGCCTCGAAGAGATCGTGTTTCTCACGAAGTCCATGCAGAAACGCAGCCGCCGGATCGGTGCCATGCCGACCAAATAACGCGACATCGAGGATTAACTTTGACTCAGTGTCTATTGCAGCGTACATCCAAGACCACTCGCCGTTAATCTTGACACCGGTCTCGTCAACCGCGACCCGCTTCGGCTTCGCCTCAGGCGGGTCGCATTCGCTGTCAGCCAGCCGATGTACCCAGTTCCAGACCGCTCCATGAGACCGCTCAACGCCTAATTCAGCGAGAATCGTTGTTGTCTCTCGAAGCGAACAACCGGTCTGATGGAGGTGGACGGCGAACGTCCTGACAGGCGTCGCCGTCCGCTCGTTCTCCCAAGATTCTTCGAAATCCGTGTCGTCGCTCTCGCTGAGCAGGTCTGCGAGCATTTGATCCAACGAACTCAACGACCTGCTCACTTCTCAACCTGGCTCAACTAGACAGTGCCCGAAGTACTATGTCCCTAGATAGGAGCGAAAACTGCCACGCTTCTAACTTACTCTTCGTCTTCAGTTTCGAGTTCGAACTGCACGTTTTCGGCAACGTTATTCAGGACGATACTAGTATTCGACTGCTTGATATCCGGATCGGTAACCAGCGCCTTGATCTGATCGTTCATGTCATCGGTATCTTTGAACTTGCCGATAGCGATGATGTCATAGTCGCCAGTCACTTCGTAGACGGACATCATCTGGTCATGGTCCTGTAATGTCTCTGTGATTTCACCGAGTGCACTGCCTTCGACTTTAAGCTGCATTACCGCGGTGACGTCGTAGCCAAGAGCGTCGTAGTCGACAATCGGCGTATAGCCCTTGATAACGCCCTCGTCCTCGAGGTCGGAGAGATGGTTCGAAACTGTCGTCACCGAGACGTCAAGGTCTTCAGCGAGACTCCGTAAGCTAGCGCGTCCGTCGCCAAGGAGCTCGTTCATTAGTTCCGTATCCAGGTTTTCGTAGGTCATTAGATAATACAGCACAAGCTCCGTACTAGAAGTTTACGAATGTCCATACTCCCCTCAACGATTTGATCTAATATCAGTAACAGAGGCCGTACTTCTGAGGACTGACTTCTACCTCCGGATTCGTCAATCGATTCCGCAACGCCTTCCACTTTGATATCCAATACACCGTCTTTGAGTAATCATTACAGAATTTCGAAGAGGGTAGAACCAAAATTCGGCTACAGCGGGGAGATTCCGCTTAAGATTGATTTTGAACCTTGTCTATTTTGCACTGCATACATAAATCGTCAGCAAAGCACGAGACACTGTCATAGGGACAATCATATTCCTCGACATCAACTGATTGCCTGCGTTTTTCCTGCCGCCAAGCAGTTACCCAGTCGTCGATATCCATATCGGCAGATGTGAATACGACGTTGTCTCGGTCTACGATCTTTGCTGCTGTAACGGAGTATTGGTTTTCTTTGACGACTTCGATTGCGTCTTCGTATGAGGAGCAGTTGATTTCCTCCACGCCAGATTGGTCATCTAAAAGGCGAACAGTAATTGAGCCATCGTATTCTTCTGTCGGATCTAGCCCTGTGGTCATAGTCGATAAGCTTGGAATAGCGTCTAAAACCTTGGGATAGGGCATTTTCCTGCTAAGTCACCGCCCCATATATTCGAGTCTAGATCTTGACGCACCTAGTCCGATCTGAGGACGCCCCTAAGTGCTGTCGGCGACACCAGCACTTCCCGCGTACGGGTGACTCACTCCGGTCGACTCGAATGTTACTGGCGACTATCGGCTACTCGAGCAATCGAACAGCCCACTCGGAGTGTGTCCAGACTCACCAGCGATTGCGCGGCTAGAACCATGCAACTCGACTCACCTCCGGGTCGACGTCCTCGAACGCATAGCTCAACTTACAACCACCAGAGACCGAATCAATCACCGGATGAACGAACGGCAGCCGACAAAGTGCTCAATTAGACGGTGCTATGTGCCTATATTTAAATACGTCATCATATTCATTATATTCGTGGATGAAGCCTGCATAACTTACTGATGTGTGTTAAGCTCGAGAGTTCTTTCTCTATTAGTTATATATACTCGGATAACCTGAACACATGAAGTGTATACAAACCAACCGAAACAGTGTTATATCATAACGTGTACGTTGGTATCGTATGGCACAAGTAGAAGCTCCGGCGGTCGACCATCCGCTCGACCCACTAACAGCCGAGGAAATTGAAGCCGCTGCCGACATCTTCGAGGCAGAAACGGATCTCGATGGCGAGATCAAATACCACAACATCACGCTCGCAGAGCCACCGAAACCCAAGGTAAAGGAGTTCGAACCAGGGGACACGTTCGATCGAAAGGCGGCGATCGTCGCGAGGGAAGACGGCGAGACGTACGAAGCGACGGTTTCACTCGCTGAGAACACCGTTCTCGAGTACGAGCACCTGCCGGACGTCGAGCCCGCGGTGATGCCGGAAGAGATCGAGGAAGCTCGCGAGATCGTCAAAAACGATCCCGAATGGCGAGAGGCGGCGGCAAAACGCGGCGTCGAGAATTTCGATCTCGTTATGGTTGACCCCTGGTCGGCCAGCGGGTTCGAGCCGGAAGAGCACAAGGGGAAACGTCTCTGTCGGGCGCTCTCGTGGATCAAGACGAGCGAGAACGACAACGGTCGCGCGCGGCCGATCGAGGGACTGTTCGCGTTCGTTGACCTCGACGAGATGAAGGTCGTAGAGATCGAGGACAACGGCGTTCCGGACGAGGACAGTCCGCTGCCACCCGAGGACGCGGACTACCGGGCCGATAGAGTCGAGACGAGAGACGACTACGAACACTTAGACGTCGTCCAGCCCGACGGCCCCAGTTGGGAGGTCGACGGGAACAAGGTCGAGTGGCTCGACTGGGAGTTGCGCGTCGGCTGGACCGCTCGGGAGGGACTCGTCTTCCACGACGTCAAGTTCAACGACGGCGACGAATCGCGACAGGTCCTTCATCGTGCATCTGCCTGTGAGATGGCTGTTCCCTACGGCGATCCGGACCCAAACCACTCCTGGAAGAACGCCTTCGATATCGGCGAGTATCACGCCGGTCGAATGGCCAATCAGCTCACTGAAGGCTGTGACTGTCTCGGCGTCATGAAGTACTTCGACGTCGAGATGAATACTATCGAGGGTGAGGCCGAGACCCTCGAGAGTGCAATTTGTATGCACGAGGAAGACGACGGCATCCTCTGGAAACACACCGAGGAGCGCAAACCCCACACTGAGGTCCGACGACGCCGCCGACTCGTCATCTCCTTTATCGCGACGGTCTACAACTACGATTACGCCTTCTACTGGTACTTCTATCCCGATGGTGGCATCGAGGCCGAAGTCCGCCTGACTGGCATCGACTCGAACGGCGTTGTCCCAGCCGACGAGACTGCCGAAGACACCTACGGCCAGTATGCGATCGTCGCGCCCCAGGTGAAGGCTCCGATTCACCAGCACTTCTTCAACTTCCGACTTGACTTCGACATCGACGACAGTTCGATGCGGGCCTACGAGGTACACAACGAACCGACAGGTAGCGAACGGGATCGGAAGAACGGCTTCCGGGCAAAGGAGACACTGCTGGAGCGGGAGAACGAGGCCCGACAGGATATCGATCCAAACCGAGGACGCTACTGGCGGATCGCCAGCAGCGAGACCGAAAACTCCTACGGGCGGAGCTGTGGCTACAAGCTCGAGCCCCACACCAACGTCTCGGCGCCGATGAAGCCGACTTCGAGCTACATGCGCCGTTCGGGGTTCATTCAGAACCATTTCTGGGTGACGCCGTACAACGACAGCGAGCGGTTCGCCGCAGGCGACTATCCGAACCTCAACGACGACACAACCGGACTGACCGAGTGGACCGAAGAGGATCGGTCGCTCGTCGACGAGGACCTCGTTGTCTGGTACACCCAAGGGGTCAATCACGTGCCTCGGGCGGAAGATTGGCCCGTTCTACCGGTCGAGATCGCGAGCTTCCACCTCAAGCCAGAGGGGTTCCTCGACAGCAACCCCTCGATCTCCCTGCCGGCCGAGCCGTGTCACACCGAGCACGACATCACTAGTCCCGACAACGGTTCGTCCGGCGACGACTGCTCGTCTGCCGACGACTGAGTGACCGATTTTCGGCTCATATACTATTCCTCAAACGTGGTGACTAGACGGGATCTCAATAGACGTCTAGCATCTCGATTTGTTCCTGATACCGGTTGCGAATGGTGACTTCGGTGACTTGAGCTACATCTGCGACGTCTTTCTGTGTCCGCTTCTCGTTGCAGAGCAACGTAGCAGCATAGATAGCGGCAGCAGCAAACCCTGACGGACCTCTTCCGGAGAGTAATGGATCGGCCGTTTCGTCGATGATTTCCTTGGCTTTCGTTTCGACCTCCTGAGAGAGGTCAAGCTTCGAAGTAAAGCGGGGCACGTACTGCTTCGGATCGATAGGAAGCAATTCGAGACCAAGTTCGTTCGAGATATATCGATAGGTACGGCTGATCTCGATTCGCTCGATCCGTGACACCTCCGTGACCTCCTCCAATGAACGTGGAATGCCCTCTTGCCGACAGCCGGCATACAGCGCGGCTGTGGCCACACCTTCGATTGATCGTCCTCGAATCAGATCTTCCTGCAGTGCTCGTCGGTAAATCACACTTGTGACCTCACGAACTGCCTTTGGAACACCAAGCGCACTCGCCATACGTTCGATCTCGCTGAGTGCGAACTGCAGATTTCGCTCACCGGCATCTTTCGTCCGGATGCGGGTTTGCCACTTCCGGAGTCGGTTCATCTGCGAACGCTTCTTCGAGGAAATCGAGCGTCCGTACGCATCCTTGTTCTTCCAGTCGATCTGGGTAGTGAGTCCCTTGTCGTGTATCGTCTGGGTTGTTGGAGCACCGACACGCGACTTATTCTGTCGTTCCTGGTGGTTGAAAGCACGCCATTCTGGACCTGAATCGATCATGCCTTCTTCGATGACGAGTCCACAGTTCTCACAGATCCGCTCACCCGGACTAGGATGTTGGACTACGTCACTTGATCCACATTCGGAGCATGTGGAGAGAGTTGTTTCGGCCTCGGATTGCTCCGTTTCTTGCTCCTCGTCACGGAGTCGAACAGACCAGACCATTGCTATTTGATAGTAGCGCCACAGAAGCATAAAGTTTGAATACGGGACGAACTGGACAAACTGTGTCGGTTGTGCCAGAAGGCCGTAGTGAACCGCCTCGGAGGCAAGTGGTTCGAGACGGCTCCAGCGCTCGTTAGCAAGCGAGACCGAAGGTCTTGCGGACCCAGGGAGTGGGTAGACCGGTGCCAACGACACCGTTCGTCACCACGAGACGCCAACACCGTCTCGTACGATTTCGCTCCGCTCAGTCACGAAAACAGGAAGTTTCGAACTATCTCGAGGCACTCAGCCTACTCTGCCTGTAGAAAGACACCAGTTGTCAGCAGTGGTGGAATTGCTCGGGAGCGGGTCTATATCACCCTTGCGACGGGGGAACGTTGTTCGGCGCAGTCAGTGCTCATTCCATACTGTGTTGAGTTCACCGACAATTGCTGGATTTCTGAGAGAATCGCTGTCCGAATGTGGCCTCGCGTTGACAACATGTTCGAGGACGCGGTACATCGTTTTCCCAGAATAGGTTTCGGGTAGTTCGGGCGTGAATACGATGGCTGTCGGCCGGGCAAACTCGCCGATCCGTTCAGCAACCGTCTCTGTAATCGTTTTCCGAACGGAGTTCCGATCCTGCGGTCCCTGTGTGAGCGTTGCGAAGACACAGAGAGCGGTGTCTCCACCGGATCTCTCGGCAACTGCAGCGGCTTCGGTAACGCCATCGACGGTCGTAATCGCAGCTTCGAGTTCGGCGGTTCCGAGCCGACGGTTTCCGATCGTGATCACATCGTCGTCACGGCCGATGATCCATACATCGCCGTCATCGTCAATGACGGCTTGGTCACCAGTGAAATACCGCCAGCTATCGGCTCGGGGATCCGAGAAGGTTTGCCAGTATTCCGCAAGAACCCAGTACCAATCGCTCTCGAGAGGAGTGAGCATCGACGGCCAAGGACGGACGATCGTCAAATAGCCGGGTTCACCCGGTGGAAGCTCCTGTCCGTTCGCGTCTACGATCTCGATTTCAACTCCTGGTAGTGGTTTGCCAACCGATCCTGGCTTCATCTCGTCAATTCCTGGGATGGGTGAGAGGAGAACGCATCCGGTTTCAGTCTGCCACCACGTGTTGACGATCGGACATTGCCTTTCGCCGACGTGAGTATAGAACCACTCCCAGGTATCTGGCCCAATTGGCTCACCGACGGTCCCCAATAGCCGTAGCGATGAGAGATCATGGGCTGCGGGAAACGATTCGCCCCACTTCATGAAGGTTCGAACGATTCCTGGGGTCGTGTAGAAGACCTCGACGCTGTTTTGCTCGATCACCTCCCATGGACGGTGTCGATCCGGATAGTGAAGACTGCCCTCTACGAGGACGACGGTCGAACCCGAGAGAAGGGGTCCATAGACGACGTAGGAGTGCCCAGTAATCCATCCAATATCAGCCGTACACCAGAGTGAAGTTGCTGACGAGAGATCAAAGACGGTCTGGGCCGTCCAGGCGACACCCGCAAGATAGCCTCCGGTTGCATGAGTCATTCGTCGTGGATCGCCAGTTGTCCCCGAGGTATGGATATGGAAGAGTGGATCGGTTGCCTCCCGCGAGACTGGTGGTACGTCCGTGCCACTGTACGTTTCGACGAGAGACTCATAGTCATACTGGTCGTTAGTAAGAGTCGTATCGTGACTCTTCCCTAGCCGATTCACAACAAGCGTCGGAATAGATTTCTCGAGCGAGGCGAGTGCTGCATCGGCCTTCCGTTTCTGGTTGATCACGGCTTCGTCACGGAAACTACCATCGCAGGTGACAAGCGCTTGTGAGTCGATATGCCGCATGCGCTCGACGAGTGCGTCGGGAGCGAAACCAGCGAAAACAACGTTGTGAAGCGCCCCGATACGAGCACAGGCGAGCATTGTAATTGGCAACTCTGGAAGTTTTGGCAAATAGAGCGTGACGACGTCACCTTCTTCGACGCCGAGATCTCGAAGAGCGGCCGCAACAGCTGACACCTCGCGATAGAGATCGTAGTAAGTGTATGTTCGCTGCTCTCCTCGTTTGCCCTCCCACCGTAGTGCGACCTGATTTTTCTGAGTGGAGATATGGCGGTCGATACAGTTTGTGCATGCATTCAACGTACCATCGACGAACCATCGGTAGAAGGGCGCGTCCTCGTCGTCGATGAGCGTACTGTACGGGTCGTCCCATGCGAGTAGCGACGCGGCATCCTCCCACTGTCTCGGCCACTCTTCGTTCGGGTGACCACTAGCAACGAGATCTGTTACGTTCGCATCACGAAGAAACGCTTCTGGGGGCCAGTAGCGATCCGCTGGGATATCGAGGAGCGATGGCACAGCTCTCGTTTCGTCCATAGATACCAACTTCGATACCGAGACACCTGTATATTCTGCTCATTGTCACCATATGTCCTTATAGTTGAAATCCGCTAACGAGCAGTGAGAACGATGAGGCCCTTCAGGAATAGAGAGTTGCTAGAGCGACCGACGAGTGAGCAATTAGTGAAAGTTCTCAATTCTCGCTCACGGCTGTTGGCAAACCTACTAATCCGATCACCGTCCCGTCAACCGCAAGCTCGAGCCCGCCCAGTTTGATTCGACAGCCAAACCGCCGCCCAAGACCGATACCGGTGGAGTGAACATAATGTCTTTCTGAGTAGTATGAACGTCACGGGAAATCTAAAAAGAAGCGAATCCACGTTTGCTATTCAACGGACTTAAGCAGAGTGCCCACCAAGTTCGAATATGCCGTCGATTGAGCTCACAGCAAACCAGAAGATGGTTCTACGTACGCTGACGAATCTCTACAAGCAATCTGATGGCACAGTCAAAGGTGATGATATCGCCGATCAGGCCGATCGTAACCCGGGGACAATACGTAACCAGATGCAGAGTCTAAAATCGCTCCAACTGGTTGAAGGGATCCCCGGGCCGAAGGGCGGTTACAAGCCGACAGCGGCAGCCTATGAAGCTCTCGGAATCCAGCAGATGGACGAACCAGCTACGGTCTCACTCAAACACGAAGGTGAGTCTGAAGAGACTATTATCGAAGGGATTACCCTTTCAAGCGTTCATCATCCTGAGCTTTGCCGAGCAGAGATCCATATTCAGAAAACGATCGACGGCTTCCAGGAAGGCGAGCCAGTCAGCGTTGGCCCGACCCCGCTCGCAGAGCTCACGATCAAGGGAGTCGTCGACGGGAAGGACGACACGAACAACGTTCTTATACTCCAGATTGACGAGATGGTTACAGAAGCGACAGGCGAAACCCCACGACTGTAACCATGGCTGAAGCCGTCACTGCCGAATTCGTTCACTCAGCTCCGTTTTCTCAGACGTCCACTTCGCCTACTATGTGAACCCCATTCCTTCAGAATTACGCTGGTAACACAGCTATCTCGTCTCAAACGTATACTGGTCCTCCTGTCAGTGAGCAAACGCGCCCGCCACTAGCAGAGGAAACACGAGCGTCGCCTCTGCTTCCACCTGTGTATAATTCGTTTCGTCATTCTTGATCTTCCCCCATGATACGGCTTCGTTTGGCGGCGCTCCGGAGAGGGATCCATCACCCTCCATTCCAGTCGATATATATACGACGTAGTCCGCGCCGCCGCGGAACAGATTCGTCATGATCGCGTGATGTTTGGGAACGCCGCCACCGACCGCGATGAGCCCCGTCCTGTCCGCGAGCAATCCGTCCTCGATGAGCGAATCGTAATCGTCCAGAATTTCGATTCCGACCTCCGAATCGTACCCTTGCCGATAGTAGTAGAGAAAGTTGCCGACCTCGGCGTCCGTCAGTGCCGGACAGTAGACCGGCACGTCGTTCTTCGCGGCCTGATTCAGGACCGAATCTTCGTCCTCGAGCGTGTGGCCGAGCTCACGGGCGAAGGCCGTCGGCGTTCGAACCTTCTCCTCTGCGAAAAAGTCGTCGAAGAAGTCGTAGAGGTACTCTTCCAACCAGACGTACCGGTCGGAGGGAACGAAGATGTTTCCGAGTCTGTTGATTCCCCGGTCGCGAAGCGAAGCCTCATCAGCGTCCCACTCACCCAGCTTGAAGGGTTTCGCCGTCTTGATGACGTCCTCCGTCAGTGCTCCGGAGGTGGTGATAATGACGTCGACGTACCCCTCACGAACGAGATACGCAACGGTCTCACGCAGCCCAGACGAGATGATATTCGAGGTAAACGTCAGATAGACCGTGGCATCGTCTTCCTGCATCTGCTTGGCAATCCCAATGGCTTCTGCGAGCTGCGTGGCCTGGAACCCCGTGGTCTCGTAAGACGAGAGCAGTTCCTCGAAGTCAAATTCGCCACGGAAGTCATATCCTTGGACGTCTGGCGTATCTAGCTCTGTTTCGCTTCCAGGAACGACGTGATCATGAGAGTCGTCGGTCATACCGTACAATTGTGTGGTGACCATTTTGAATGACTCGGGATCGATCGGAGCTAAGATCACGACACTATCATCGGACGCAAACAAAAGTACTCAGCAGACGTCTGCTTGTGGTCAGTGGTTCGTTCTGTGGTAGAGAGGGCCGGATTCTGTACCGTGAACGGAATTACTCTCTATCCACCGACGGTAGCCAGAACGGGAGTCCTCGCTGACTCCAATCGCCAGTGGGTGATTCAAACCGTCCCATTCGTGATCAAGAGGAGCGTGAACCCGGCAATAACGACGACTGCGAGCCAGGAAAAGAAAATTATCGCTGCTTGCTTGCCAGTGAGCTGGTCGCCACTAAGGACTCTGTCGAGCTCCATGATCGAAGGTAATGAGCCAGCAAGCATAAACGGTTTGGTATCTATCTGAGAGGTTCGGACGGTATCCAGACCGACTAGTGAAGCGCGTATATCGTCCACAGACGATGGAGTCGCCCGTAATTAGGACGATCACGTATATCTGGCTCCAAACTCCACTACTCCTCTGACTTCATCTGCTGTAAGCTTCTGAGGAGGTCCTCGGTTGAGACGTTCTCTTCAAAGATTACCTTACCCTGGTATTCGGTAGGCTGATCTTCGGAACGAGAGTCCACTTCAGAGATTGCTTGCTCACGGCGCTCGTACTCGCTCTGATCATAGTTGCCCATTCCCATACAAGTGGTAGCTTGGCGAGCAAAGATAATCAAGATATTGGCTGCTGAAGTGGCTACTCGTTGATCTAGTGGTTACTTATAAAACAGCAGTATAGCTGTAATATATCGTTCCAGCTACTGACAAGCATATCTGTCGGAGACGACCCCCAGAGCTGGTCTCCAGGAGGACTTTTTGACGACACACGGTGTGTTTACACCCGTACTTTTGTATAAAATGTGCTGGCCGTCGGTCAGCGAGTAATATAAAAGGACACTATATTCGAACGAAGGGAAACGGTAGTGAGCTAACAAACGGGGTGCCACCAAGACGCTACAACCGAGGGATATTCAGCCAGTCATTAGTGAAGCGAAATGGAGAATAGATGATAGTAGTAAAGATTCCGAGGACGGAATACTCTCGTCTTTTCGTCGGTCCGAATGTAATGAGAAGAGCATCAAACTGGTTGAGCTGAAATCAGAAATTCTTAGAGCCACAATCCCTAACGAGAGGTATGGCCGAACTCAACCCGATCGCGAAACGGATGCACAACATCAGCCCCGATCCCATTGAACTCACGTTTGACGATGGGAGAAGTGCGATCTTCACTCTTTCAGGTGCAGAGTTTTTCCAGCAAGAATTCCAAGCAGAGGGTACCTGCAGGGACGACGACGCAGCGTATCGATTCATCTCGAGCAGCGATAATGAATCGGTCCTTGTTGGACGACAGGGATCGAACGACTCTGGATGGACGAACGTCGGTACGGTTGTTGAGGCGAGTAAGGTCAAAAACGAATAGGAACGCTGCGCTCCAGAAGCCGGGTTCCTCCAATATAGTGCTATTTTAGAACGGGTGCGGTACGACTCCAGTCTCGGTCATACCCCGGCAAATCGGGAGACAGATCGCTACCGGAAACCGTCCATATACGTTTCCTCGATCGCCGTTTCTAGGTCCTCGACATGGTTTCTGAGAAGAGTAGGCAGTTCGTCAATAAATCGTTCGCTCGAGAATCTGTACTTCGGCCCGATAATAGCGATCGCACCCAGAACACTTCCATCGGGAGTCTTTACCCGCCTTCCGACCTCGCGTAATCCGTCTACATACTCTTCGTCGGTAAATGCGATGCCTTCCTCGCGAATCCGCTCCAGTTCATCAAAAAGCGTCTCCCGATCCGTAATCGTCTGCTCGGTCTGTGCTGGCAGTCCCCACTCGTCAAGGACGTCCTCGACATGATCGTCGGAGAGTTCAGCAAGGATCGCCTTCCCAGTCGCAACGTTGTGAAGATGATAGTAGATGCCGGCGGAGGTCGCCATATTCGGTGCGTGTTGCTCCTTGACGGGAAATTGGCTATCCTGATGGAACGATTCGTGCACCAGAATTCCCCGGTTATTATTCCGGACGACGAATTCGACCTCTTCGTCCGTCTGGTCGGAAATCTTATTTACGGTATTTTTGGCTAACATATACGCCCTCTTTCGCGATCTCGCGTACTCCCCGTGATTCAGAAATCGTAACCCGATATGATACTGTTCCCCCTCTCTTGCGAGGTACCCGTTTTCGAGAAGTGTTCTGAGATGCACGTGAATCGTACTTTTTGCGATCTCTAATTCGGTAGCCAGCTCACTCGCCGTTGCCCCACCCAGATTCTGAATCGTATTTATTATCGAGAGTGATCGTTCTGTTGTTTTCGCCGTTTGTTTCCCCATATCTTCTGCTCTACCTGCTGGGACATATATGTACGGCCATCCTGTCCTATTAAGTACTGTTCGGTGGACGCATCACGCTTCGGTACCCCAAGAGAAATACCACTCGAGAATTACGGAAGCGGTCAATCCGCATTTGAGAGTCTGAGACCACCATCGATGAGTCTTGATTGGGGTAGCCGATCCGACCGCTCAGTCCTACTCTGGAGATGGGAGTTCGATAGCCATCTTGATCGGTGAGAAATTCGGCCTCCGAGAGATCCACTGGAATGGGGGACGGCGATCTCCCCATCCAACCCATTCTCCACGAGTTTGGTGGCTACCCTCGTTACAGAAAGCAAAAGCCGTGTGACTTCGCCCCTAAACCGCCATAACCAGGGCCAAGGCTCAGCCAAAGACTCCCAGTCACCACGATAACGTTGTCTATTACGTACGATTCAAAATACAGAAGGCGGAATGTCACTCTATAAGTACTAGATGACTGATCCCACAGACACCATTACTATCGAAAACGTAGTCGCCTCAGGCGATACTGGACGGGAGTTCGATCTCCAGACACTGGCCGAAGACCTCGACAACGCACAATACGATCCGAAGACGTTTCCAGGTATTGTCTACCGCATAGATGAGCCGAAATCTGCTGGTCTGATATTTCATACGGGGAAAGTCGTCTGCACCGGATCGAAGAGTGTCGAAGATATCAACAAATCAGTCGAGTCTATTTTCAATGCGTTCGAACGTCTAGGAATTTCAATTGAAGAAAACCCCTTCACTGTCCAAAATATCGTCTCATCAGCGGATCTGGGATACTCTCTTAACCTCAATGCTGTTGCTGTCGGTTTAGGGCTAGGACAGATCGAATACGAACCTGAACAGTTCCCTGGACTCGTCTATCGGCTTGACGAACCGGACGTCGTTGCATTGCTTTTTGGGAGCGGAAAGACTGTCATCACTGGCGGTACGGAGGTCCAAGACGCAACAAATGCTGTTAACGTTATTGCCTCAAAACTCGAGGACTTAGGACTTAACTCCTGAATGGATCAACAGGCATGTGATGACTGTCCATACTACAACACTAGAGGTCAAATATACCCATTCAATTATTATTGGGGATAATACGGACTACTGCCTGCTTTCGAAGTTTCAAATAGACTATCTTATAATTATCTATAGATGATAGATAGATGGGAGTATAAGATACACATCACTACATATTCATGTAGAGTATTTGATGGAAACGTCAAGAGCACCACAGCAGGAACCGACCTTCAAACATGGAACGATACCCGCGATCTGCCATCGAGCTCTAAGCACGACGCTACTCCCGATTCTTGTTCTCGAGTTGCATAAACCCTGACAGTTTCAACATAGAGAAATGCCGTTTCGCTTTCTCTTTGATAGATCTATATGAATAACGATACGAGACTGTTCACAATATCGGTATAAGGTTTTTCTTGATGAGAGTCTGTATAGATAATACTATAGTTCTAGATGCCCCGTTTTCACCTGGAAGATAGCTAACGAGTAGACCTGTCCTGCTGCTCAGAGGAAGGAGCATTGTCTTGAACCTGTCGTCGAGAGTATTAGTGAACGTTTTCCCACTGACGTCCTTCCACGACTGCAGTCGTGTGGTTCTCGTCACAGACGTGGTCTCATGGTTGGTGAGGGTCGCGGATTCGCTTTCTCCGCGTCCGAAAGCGACCCGCGTTGTGGGTCGCGCCAGTGCGACCGCCGGACGAGGGCGCGGCTTCATCTACCCCGTTAGGGTGTGTATCCTTCCCTCGGCCTCGGTACGCGAAAGTACGGTTCGAGGTCGCGTCAAGCTTGCGCGCTTCATTCCACGACTGAAGTCGTCGGCTTTCGCGCTGTTCAGCAGTAATGTGGATATACGATTATCATTCGCTGGACTAAAGGTGCTGCTCAAGAGTCTGGTAAAGAAGAATCAACGCTCATGGAGATTTCTGAAAAGCTACTGTGTGTATTTACCGCTAAGGTCGAAGAACAGGACGATACATACGTAATTGAGGTCCCCAAACGCGAACTCAATGTTGGCGATGTAGAATTAGCGGAAGGGTATCGGACAGCGCTCTTTCCGTCTCGCTCGTCGGATCGAGGCGACCAGTCGGGGCAGACGCGAGAGTCGTCCAGGGCCCCACATCCTGAGCCACCGGCCACGGAGGGAGAAACACGGACTGTCGAGATCGAGAACACTGGAGAACAAGGGGATGGGATTACTCGTGTCGAACGCGGTTACGTGATCATTGTTCCCGAAACGACACCGGGAGATCGTGTCAAAATCAAAGTCACCGACGTTCAGGAGAACGTGGCCTTCGCCGAGGTCCTCGAGCACGAGGACACGTAGTACGAGTCGATTCAACTACCATCTTTCCGGAGGGAGCTGATGGGAGAACCGGACTTCGAGAACGACCGCTTGGTATGGGCAGTCAGCCACCGATCACGACGGCTGGGTTAGACGAACTCCCGTGAAGTGGCAGCGTCCGTAGTTGCGAACCCGGGACTTCCACTGCTCGGGATTCCTGCGTTACCGTGACGCGTCTCGACCGCATCCCAGAACGTGAAGCGTTCTGGGGGCGCCTTTAGGCGCAGAAGGGTATCAAAGAGGTCTATTCAAGAGTTATGACGATTTGATACGTTTTAAGACAGCCTCGACAACAAAAGCGCCCATCAATGTCGGAATCGGTAACTGTCGAGCCAGCCACTGGCAGCCCACAATGGGTGCATGCTTCAGTCATCGTCTGATTCGGATCCGGCAACAGTGTCGGGATCGTCGTATTTTTGTTCTCGCCGAGCATGGATATCTTTGATCGCGTGTTCCGGTGGAACATCGATGGCCGGGTTCTCACTGAAGAAGTTCACTGGCTCCAGCTTGAAACTCGCCGGATGGACGGGCAAGACCGGCCAGTCTTCGGGGCGGTCGACGTGGTTGACACCAAGGGTATACCATAGCACGATATCCTCGCCATCGAGCGAGCGATCCTGCTGGGTCCACTTCGGGAGCCCGTCACCACCGGGATTCTGATTCGGATACTCCCCCGCCGGGAACCGCTCGTCATCCCGATGTGGCGTTGCCCAGAGATGATAGGCGATATAGCCAGCCCGCTCCATAACGCTGGACTGTTGTTGGGCCGCCGCCTCAACGTTCTCTCCGGGAACGAGTTTGTAGCCGACAGGCTGATCGAGTCGATTCGTATTCTCAACATGCTCGACTTGCCAGTATCGACCCTTCAACGAGTTAATTAGTTCTCGTGCTTCTTTCTCGGTTTCGAGCGGTGTTTTGTCCGCATAGAAGGCTGCTCCTGTCGGGTTGATATCATCGACCGCTTCCTCGCCATCCCATTGAATCTGTTTGTTCGGCCCCTTCGGGACTGGCTGGTTTTGCCGTCTGTACAGACGGTTTTTCTCGCCGCCGACTTCCATATCAATCCGGAAATTGAAGAAGTGCTGGTGGACCATCCCCTTAACATTCGGTGCCAACATCTCGTAATAGCCCGACGTGGGATCCTCGTCAGAGTCAACGAGACCATTGCTGTTGATCCCCGTTAACCGAACCTGTGGCTCGATCGAGCCGTCCTGATAGAAGTACCAGTTAAATTCGTAGTCGTAATTCCCCACGGTGGCGACGAACGAGACGACGAGTCGCCTGTTCCGCCTCACCTCGGAGTTTTCGGTCCGCCAGTTCGTATGTTTCCAGAGAGTGCCATAATCCTCCTCATGGACACAGATGGCGTTCGGGACGACGTTTACCTCACCATCGACGTCGTTCATCACCGCGTCGAAATAGTACATATGACCGAGACAGTCACAGCCCTCAGTCAGCGAGTTCGCCAGTCTCCCGATATTGTACTCACCAATGTCACCAGCGTTCTTCCAGTTGTGATTGGGATCCGGATCGCCGTACGGAACGTTCATTTCTGCAGCCGATGCACGGTGGATAATCGGTCTGACCTCACCGTCGTCCTCGTAGCCGATATTGTAGAGAACGAGCCCTTCGCGTTTTGTCCAGCCAACACGGAGATGCCAGTTTTGCCACTCGATCTTTCGCCCGTCGATCTCCCAGCTCGGACCTTCCGGTTGGTCGACGTTGTATGGCCGCAGATCGTCACGAAGATCCCGATCCTCCTCACGGTACGGTGCGTCCTCGAGGTCGGAGACGACATCGTCTACCTTTGTACCCCGGTCGAGGACTTTTACGACTGCCATCTCATCGAGATCGACCCATGCATGGAGCCCGTCCAGGGGTCGCGCATACCCGTTGTCTGTCTCGCTGGTTCGGATCCACGACATCGCATGGGCGAGCCGACGGTTTCGGTCGACGTTCTCGGGAACGAGATGGTGACCGACCGACCACGGATCGACGATTGCGAGGTCGAAATTCTCGACGCCTCGCTTGCTTGCAGCTTCTCGCCACTCCTCGTTGTTTTTGACCGTCTGTTCGCACTCATCGAACTCTGCAAGCGTGATAGACGGTTGAACGTCAGGCCGCTCCTCTATCGAAGTGAGTTCTTCAGTGTCAAGTGAAACGACGGCTTCGTAGTTCGTCTTCTCATTGCTGTCTCGAAGGATCACGAACGCTTTCCGTTCTATTTGCGTATCGTTTTTCTCGAAGTCTTTGATCTCGCGCTTCGGTGGTTCCTCGAGTACGATCTTTATATACCGATACCCCTCATCGATTGTTTGTTCAGCTTCGAGGATTTCGCGCGCCTGATGGATCTCTTCGGCCGTCAATGGGTCGTACGGATGATCCACCGTTGTTGTGGCTTCTGCCGTCATGGTCCTTGGCACCACACACCATAATATATAGTTTTGGTACACTTCGCAGCTATGGTCCAGTCCGTTGGTAGTGAGGAGTGATACAGTGCTACTTGGAGGTCAGTCTGATACGATCTCGCTCCCTAGTTGCCGGCGATCGTGACAGCCCGAGCCCACGCGGCCCTACGCAACTTCGGATCGGCGTTCTCAAACCCACAGCTCGACGACTCAGCGCTGCAATGCCCACACGTTGTCCTCGAGTGCTGCGTCTGCGTCATCCAGTAGTGGCCCTGGCCGTGATGCCATCCTCTCCGCCGTAAGCGACGGGATTTTCTCCTCGCAACCACGACCCACACACTAGCGGTAGTTTACGCTACCGAACTGGGTAGCAGGAGAGAACGACTTCCGGTCATAGCTCTACCTTGTAGCCAGAACAACTTAAAGAACGGATACTGGATGTTCGGTCTTCTCGAACGTAGAGTTGACCTCGCTCTCGGCGGCCGGAACCGAATTAGTGGACGGCAGTTGACCCCAGTGGGGGAACCCCACGGCTGTAGCCGTGTGGAGGATGTCAGTGTTGAGACGGTCAAAGATCAGGGTCTGGACGTTCATATCAAGGCACGCTCCACTCAGACAACGGCTCGGGGATAAACACCAACCGAGGTCCAAGCACCGTGATTCCGATTCGAAGGCAACGATAACGGCCCTACGAACCGCCGGCTAACGCATCCCGAACAGCCGTACTCAGACCGCAGGATACCGATCCGTCCACGGGCGGGCTCGTTCAATCGCTCCAGCGACACTCAGTATATCGGTTTCGGCAAACCGTCTCCCAACGATCTGTAGTCCGACGGGGAGGCCATCGTCGGTGAAGCCAGCAGGCACCGAGGCCGCAGGATGGCCCGTCAGGTTGAACACCCACGTCAGCATCGCGTCAGTCGGGACACCCATCACCGACTGGCCGTCGATCTCCGTCGGGTAGCCGTCAGCAAGGTGTTTGCTGTACGGTGGGACGGTGAGCGTCGGCGTCACGAGGACGTCATAGCCATCGAGGGCGTTTTCGATGCCGTCGTACGCGGCAGTTCGGGTGACGTTCTGCAGTCGCTCGGCGGTGGCGTCGGTCCCCGCTCCGAGTGCGATCGTCGAGCGGACGGTCTCCGCGACGTCTGCCGTCTCGAAGTCGATCTCGTACTGTTCGGCGAGTTGCTGGGCGAACGAGCTGAAAAAGACGCCAACCTGCTCGACGTACGCCATCGACAGCTCCTCGTACGGTGGGAGTGACACGTCAACGGTATCGACGGTCGCACCAGCAGTCGCGAGGTCACCGACGGCGGCGTCGACCGTTTCACGCACCGCCGGCGCGATCGGTTGGAGGTCCAGGTTCGGGCTGTATGCGACGTCGAGATCGGCTGTCGACCGATCGGTCGCCGCCACGTAGTCCGTTTTCCGGCGAGGCACGCTGAACGGATCTCGTCCGTCCTGTCCAGCGAGGACGTCGAGAAACACGGCGACGTCCTCGGGAGTCCGAGCCATCGGACCGCCGACGAAAAACGGCGAATGCGTACTAAAGCCATCGCTCGAGACCCGCTCGGGGACGAGGCCGAACGTCGGCTTCAGACCGATGACGTTACAGCAGGCGGCGGGGACTCGGAGCGACCCGCCGATGTCCGACCCGGTTGCGAGTGGGACCGTACCGACCGCGAGTGCAGCTGCCGAGCCGCCGGAAGAGCCCCCAGCGGATCGGTCGTGGTCGAACGGTGTCGGTGTTGCGCCGACGATGCGGTTCTCCGTCTTGATGGTGTGGCCGAGGGCTGGTGTACTGGTAGTACCGACGACGATTGCGCCGGCAGCCTCCAACCGTTCGACCGCGATCGAGTCCTCGTCGGCGACGTTGTCCGCAAGCGGTGCAAGACCCATCGTATTCCGAACGCCGGCTTTCCGGCTCCGAAGATCCTTGATCGCAACCGGGACACCGTGAAGCGGACCGAGATCCTCGCCACGATCGGCCGCCCGGTCGGCCTCGCGAGCCCGCTCACGGGCCGAGTCCTCGAGGACCGTAATGAACGCGTTTAACTCCGCCGTCGCTTCGATTCGTTCCAGCGCCGTTTCGACGAGATCCAGAGCGGACAGCGTGCCGGTACGCATCGCCGTTGCGAGTTCGCGGGCCGACCGTCCCCGAAGTGCTGACATGTGTCGGTGATATAGGAGAGAGGGAGATAAAGACTCGTGTCGGCTGCCGGTTCCGATCGGTGGTCGAAACGGACCGTTCGTGGAGTACCCTCGTCGAGCAGTTCGTCCCACGTGAGCACCGTCCCGCCGTGCGCGTCGGCGAACGCGGTCGCGTCGTCACGCTCCGAGAACGGAACGGGCGTCTCTCCGCTCGGCGTTCTCGCGTCGCTTCCGTGAATGCACCACGCGTCCTCGCCGTCGGTACAAGACGGAGCCGTATCGGGTATCGGATGCCCGTCCTCGGTCAACTACACCCACCGCGGCGAGGATCCCGATTCCGAGGACGACTCCAACCAACACGACGTGCCGACGAGTCCGGGATACGGATCGAACTCAGGGAGTATCGTACGTACACCGTCTGGTACGTCCTTCGAATCGGGCGACCAGTGGATCAGATCGGCGCCGTTGGAAGTACGATACGTTCGGAGCCGTCGGAGACTATTATAAATGGTCTCGAGTTCAATGCAGAGTCGACTTCGACGATCACGACCATAAGGGAACAAATGGAAAATTCATCTGTCGGCGAGTCGACGGCCGATTCCGACGCCGACTCCGGACCGCGAAAGGTCGCGGCGATCTGTACCGCCTGCGGAAAGGCCTACGCCTCCGAGGAGCACCCCGACGGAACGGTTCGACCGATCGGTCAGCGGACGGGCTGTGAGTGTGGCGCAACTTCCTTCGAAGTCGTCGACTCGGCCGAAACTGCGTTCGACGACTGACGGGAAACGGAGCCCGATTTTCCGGATCGGTTCGAAACGGAGCGGCTGGCATCAGGACCCGAGGACGGAACGCGAAACAGGGGGTGTTCGATCGGCGGCGGGTGTTCGGCGAACGCCTGATGGGATACCCGGCCGGACGGGTGATCGATGGTAGCAACGGACACGGCCGAATCTTCGGCAGCGACACCGCGACGGTGAACGCTGCTCGCGGCGATGAGCACGCTTGTAGGGGCAGCGCTAACGGGGGCTGCAACAACACAGCAAGGCGGCAGCCAGGTCGAAACGAGAGGCTGCGGCGACGAGAACTGACGCCGGAGGACTGGTCGACCGGGGCGATGACCGTTCGAGCGTGTGAGAACGACAGCGGCGAGGTGACCTTCGACGTCACTGGCTCCATCTCTCCGGAGCGATACGTACAACTCCTCCCTCGAGCGAGACACTGTACGTAGCGGCGGGCCAGCAGCGAACCTGCTGGTTTGCCGGACGGATCATCGAGCTCGCGTGCTCGAGTTCCGCGCTCAATATCGGGATCACCCACCGGGGTTGATCCCGGCTTCGTCCGACGGTCGACGGCTCCCGACGCCCTCGCCGGTCCCCATCGCGTCCCAGCCCCGAGAATGCGTTGTCGTCCGCTCGATAGAACAAGTTTTCAGCCGACTGTGTTCAGATCTTGTTGAATACACTGAACTAGATCGGCGGAGAGCCTATTGATGGAGGGTGAGTCCACAAATGTCCACTACAGCCGGCGTCAGCGGGATGGGCTTTCTGACCCAGTCACCTGTGCGAATCCGTATCCTCCGGGCGCTGTACGACATAGAGGAGATCCGAAAGCGCGAGCTGAAAGATCGGTTCGATACGTCGCGGGTGACGGTCCGGCGAAACGTGAACGCACTCGAGGAGCGTGACCGAGCAGCGGTGTCTGGACGGCGTTGTGAGATCACGCCACTCGGCGAACTCGTCGTCGAGGACGTCCTCCCGGCGTCCTCGAGTGATCCGTACGCGCCAGTGAACTACCACATCGAGGCGCTGACACACGGCGAGCGAGTCCGGTGTCTGCTGCCGGCCGTCGGACTGTCGACGATGACGGTCGCACGCGACGATATTGACGCCACAGAACCGAACGACGGAACCGACAGCGAGGATCCCGACGGTCCACCCGAGGACGACACTCCGGACGGATCGACCGACGAACCGTCGATCGGGGACGACAGGAACGGGCTTCCCGACGACGCACCCGAGGAGACGGCGACGCCAGCCGACCCCCCGGGGCGATTCGGAGCCCGGAGAGGGGTGAGGACGTGAGCATGCTCGACGTTGTCCGAGAGCTACTCGCCGATAGCGACGTCGTGCTCTACGAGTGTCGGCGATGCGGGGCGACGTCCTCGAGGCGGATCGATGAGTGTCACCGGTGCGAGTCGGACGAGATCGTCCGATACGAGTGGTAGGGCGTCGTCCGCCCTTATCGACGACGAGACACAGAGACGGTCAATTACGCGTCGCCCCAGTCGGGCCGTTTCCGTGGCGGCGCGAGGACGCCGATTCCGATCGCGGGCTCGGACGAGCGGTTCTCGGCGCCGTGGCGCTCCCGGCTCGGAAACCGATAACAGTCGCCGGGCGCGAGCGTTACCTCCTCGCCGCCGGCCGTCGCGACCAGTCGTCCTTCGAGCATGTAGCCGATCTGTTCGTTGTCGTGCTCGTGAACGGGAAGCTCGGCCCCGGGATCGATACGCCAGAGTTTTACGCTCGCTCGCTCGCCGATCGCGAGATCCGCGAGGTACACCCCGTCGCTAACCTCCTCGAACCCCGCCTCCTCGCTGTTCGCTTTTTCCATGCTATCACACCACGTGACATATGTCCACAATCTCCCTTATAAAAGTTGATGAGAAACGTTTATTAGTGGAGTCGTTATCATTGTGTCTGCATGCCAGAGAATAACACTCTTAATCTGTTTCACCTCCCGTTCTCGTTCGTGCTCCCACAGCGGGTGGCGGTCGAGCGGGGATACTTCGAGGAGGAGGGGGTCGACGTCGACCTGATCGAGCGGGATAGACGCTCCGTCGAGATCAAGTACATTCCCGCCGAGGAGACGCTAACCGGCGACTACGAGGTCGATCTCTACCCCGTCTGCAAGTGGGAGAGTCTGAAGCGAACGTGGGGGATGGGAGACGGGAAGGTCGTCGCAAACGGGACCTTCGCCGACCAGCCCTACACCGTGTTCACCCGATCGGAGACCGCCATCGAGTCGCCGTCCGATCTGGCCGGCGTCGAGGTCGCCGTCAACCGCCGCACCGGCCAGGAGTACACCGCGATGCGAGCCCTCGAGGAACACGTCGCTCCCGAGGACGTCCACCTCGTCCACTACGGGATGCCGACCGACCGACTGCGGGCGCTACGGGACGAGGAAGTCGACGCCGTCACGCTGCTGGATCCCCAGTCGACGCTGGCCGAGCAGCTGGGATTCGAGCCCGTCCTCGAGTTCGAGAACCACATGGGGATCGTCGGTGGCGACGCCGTCGACACCGAACTGCTCGAAGCGTACGTCGCGGCCTACACCCGCGCCGTCCGTGACATCAACGCCGATCCCGAGTCGTTCCGGGAGGAGTACCTCGAGATGCTCGAGAAGGACGCCCAGGTCGCACCCGATCTCTTCGAGGACGTCGACATGGACGCCCTCCGAGAGCAAGTGACGGTGCCGCGCTACGAGGTGCCGGACCTGGCCGATCGTGAGGATCTCGGGACGCAGCTCGAGTGGATGAAAGAGCGCGAACTGATCGACGACGAGGCCGAGATCGACGCCATCGTCGCCTCGCTGGGGTGATCAGGATGGCGGAATCCACTACCGTCGACATCGAGAGTCAGCAGGCCGAACTCGACACCTACCACGACGAGCCGGGCGATCGACCCGTCCTGCGGGCCCGCTTCGAGCACAACGGGAGTCCACGGTACATGCTGTACACGATCAAACGGCTCGGGCTCGATCACGAGCACGGCTTTCATCTCGACGTCCAGCTCGTCTCGGATTCCCTCGAGGGTGGCGTCGAGACCGTCGAGGCCAAACTGCAAGAGGGCGACGCCGACCTCATCGACATCGACTACATCTCGACGGCCCGCGAGCGTGCCGACGGGGCGCCAATCGTGGCGATCCACCCGTACGGACGGACCGTCGGCGGGCTCGTCACCCCCGAGGACTCCCCGATCGAGGACCTGACCGACCTCCGGGGGCGTCGGATCGGCGTCGTTCGCCGCCTCGACAAGAACTGGATCCTCGTGCGGGCCGCCTGTCGGGAGCGCCACGGGTTCGATCCCGACGAGGAAGCGACCCCCGTCGAGGCGGGCTCGAAGGTCGAACTCACGCGGATGCTCCGGGACGGCGAGGTCGAGGGGGTCCTCCAGTTCTGGCCGATCGTCCCCGAGATCACCGAAACGGGACCCTATCGGGAGGTGTTGCCGATGGCCGAACTCGTCCAGGATCTCTCCGAGACCGATCGGAAGCTGCCGATCTCGACGTTTCTGACCAGCGAACAGTATCTCTCGGAGAACCCCGACGCAGTACGTGGATTCAAGGGTGCCTACCGGGACGCCGTCGACCGACTGACGAGCGACGACGAGCTCTGGGAGGACATCGGCGAGCGCCTGATGTACGAGGACGACCCCGAGATCGTCCGAGCCGTCCGGGACGGCTGGCGGGAGATGGTCGTCGCCGACTGGGACGCGGAGACGATCGACGGTATGGATCGGCTGTTCGACCACCTGCTCGAGGTCGCGGGCGCCGACGCGCTCGGCGTCGATCACGTGCCGGACGACATGTTCCGGCTGGAGGTGTGACGGATGGAGCCACTCACCTTCCAGCTCAACTGGGAACCCAACGGGTTCCAGGCGCCGTACTTCCTCGCTCGCGAGCGGGGGTTCTACGAAGAGGAGGGGCTGGACGTCGCCTTCCTCGAGGGCCACGGCTCGCCGTTCGCCGCCGAGCAGGCGGCCAAGGGAGAGGCCGATATCGCCCTCGCCGGCGCCAGCGCCGTCCTCTCGGTACAGAGCCAGGGTCACGACCCCCTCGCCGTCGCGGCGGTGACCGCGAAGACGCCGGCGGCGATCTACACGCTCCGGGACGTGTTCGGTGAGCCCCTCGAGGAGCCCGAACAGCTGGCCGGACGCACCGTCGCTCCCTCCGCGACGAAGACCAGGATTCTGACCGCTCAGCTCCTCGAGGACGTCGGCATCCGCGAGGAGGTCGACCTGCTCGAGGTCGATCCCCACACCCACCACCGCGTCCAACATCAGGTGCTGGACGGCAGCGTCGACGCTGCCGTCGGCGTCGTCACAAACGGGTTCGAACTCGAGGACGAACACGATCGGGTCGCCGATGAGCTGCCGATCGGGAACCACCTGCCCGTCTACGGGATGACGCTGGTCACCAACCCCGCCTTCGCCGACGAGGAGTCAGCTACCGTGAGCGCCTTCCTCCGGGCGACCGCCCGCGGCTGGGCCGAGGCGACGGCCGATCCGGAGGCTGCGATCGACGCCCTGGTCGCACGGAACGCGACCCTCGAGCGACGACGCCGGATCGAGCGCGAGAAGTTCGAGACGGCCGCCCGGGACCTCCAGTTCAGCAGCCACCTCGAGGACGCCGGCTGGGGGAACCACGACGGGGAACGCTGGCGACGCCTCGCGAGCGCGCTCGCCGAGACCGACCTCCTCGAGGGCGAGATCGATCCCGACGCCGCCTGGACCAACGACTACCTCGATCCGGACGCGCCAGTCGTCCGGGAGTACGCAACGCGGGTGAACACCTGACGATGGACGCCGTCGATCACATCAACGTCGACGTCGACGACCTCGAGACGGCGTACCCGTTCTACCGCGACGTCCTCGAACTATCGGTTCGGCGACCGCCCGAGGAGTTCCACGGCGAGCACGCGATGTTTACGGTCGGCGACACCGTCCTGACCCTCGTCGAGACGGGACGGGCCGACGGCTGGGCGTCCTCGGACCTCGAACACCCGCTGGACAAGGCCCACCTCGCGTTCGAGACCGATCGGGCGAGCTACGAGGAGTACGTCGACGAGCTCGACGGCCAGTTCCCGAACCAGGGGCCCTACGACTGGGACGAGTTCGAGGGGTTTTACTTCCTGGACCCGGACGGAAATCTGCTCGAAGTGATTACCTACGACCCGCCGGACGGCGAACGCGATCGGCCGTTGCTTACCCACGACGATGTCGCTTGAATGCCGGGCGAACGGCCGGAGCACGTGGCTCGTACGTCGACGAGGCGTGTCGGAACGGGGACGACGGGTGTTCGAGGACGGCCTGCACCTTCCGTTCGGAACGAGCGATCGGGGATCCCAAGGTCACGCGGTCTGATAGGGGCCGTATGACCGACGACCGCAGTCGCTGGAACGAGAAGTACGGCGATCCGGAGTTCGAGCTGCCCGAGGACCCGATTCCCGAGCTCGAACACTGGATCGAGACGCTGCCGGACGGCCGCGCGCTCGACGTCGCGACCGGGACCGGTCGCAACGCGCTCTATCTCGCCGAGCGCGGGTACGACGTCGAGGCGGTTGACGTCTCCGACGAAGCTCTCGAGCTGGCACGGGACCGAGCCACGAAGCGGGGCGTCGACGTCGACTGGATCCGCACAGATCTCCAAGAGTTTGAGTGTGAACGCGGTGCCTACGATGTGATCACGGTGAGTTTCTTCGCCGCGCTCGAGCACCTGCCGGAGCTCAAAGAGGCGCTCGCGCCAGGCGGGGTCCTGGTGTACGAACACCACCTGCGTTCGGCCGACGACGTCGAGATCGGACCCTCGAGCGATCGCTACCGGTACCGCTCGAACGACCTCCTCCGGTCGTGTCTCGATCTGACGATCCTGCACTACGAGGAGCGCGTTCGCACCGTCACTGACGGCACCGCAGCGGTCGTGACGATGCTCGCGCGAAACTCGAGCGGCGGAACGCAGTCGTACCCCGATCTCACAGAACGGCGCGACTGACCGTCACGACGAACGGCCCGGCGTTCTCGTCCGATTCGGATGCGGTAGAGAGATGTGCCAGACACACAGCGGAGAGTCTTAGATAAGAACCTTAGATGAGAGTGTTAGATGAGAGTATCAGATAGGTGCCCCAGAGAAATATCTTGGAAAGGAAACATGGATGGTGGCAATGTAAGCTACCAGGGCGCGCTAGCCGAAGACTCACCAGTTCTACCGGGAAACGGTGCAAGCGTCGCCAATAGAGACGGGGAATCAGCGTCGCAACCAAATTCGGGTAAGAGCCTTAGATAAGAGTCTTAGATAAGATCACCACCTGCGTAACGTACCTGTCAATCATAGACTAGTTGTCTGACGTACTTTCATAGCTATGGAGTGTCTCCGAGAGAGTATGCTGTCGTATACGGTTTACTCCGAGGCAGGGGGCGTCGGAAAGTCCTCGCTGGCGGCGAACCTCGCCGTCGCGCACGCTCGAGCCGGACTCGAGGTGCTGGTCGTTCCACTGGACCCCCAGGATGGCGATCTCAGTCGACTGCTCGGAGTCGATGAAGGGCGATCGGATCAAGACGTCGACAACCTCGTTCGTCACCTCGTCGATAGCGGGAAGGGATCGTTCGACGAACTGGTTCGATCCGCCGAGGACGTCGACGTCGTCCCGGAGCACAACATGCTCTCGGATCTCTCGAATCACCTCGCCCGCGAACAGCGGAAAGCCGAGGAGCTCGGCGACGCGTACAACATCTACGCGCAGCTCCAGCGGGTGCTCCGGGAGGGAGACGTTGCCGACGAGTACGACGTCCTGATCTGTGATCCGCCGGCGACCGAGTCCGATCACCTCTACAACGCGATCTACGCGACCCGAAACCTCGTGCTTCCCGTCGAGCCGAGCGCGAAGGGGCGGGCCTCGGTCGACGGCCTCGAAGAACTCGCGAGCAACTTCGCCGACCAGATGGGAATCGAGGTCGGCGTACTGGCAGCCGTGCCCAACGGGTTCAAACGGACGAACGATCAGGCGGAGCTGATCGAGGAGATCGAGTTCCCCACTCCGGAGATCATTCCCGACCGGACCTCGCTGATGGAGGGCTGTTGGAAACAGCAGTGTTCGGCGTTCGAATTCGTCCGCGAGCATCGTGACCGTCGCCGCGAGTACGAACTCGAGACGCTCGCACAGTTCGATCGGCTCGCCCGCTACCTGGAGGTCCAGGCCGGGATCGACGCGCCTAACCCGCCGGAGCCGGGTGCGCTCGAGGAGGTGCCGACGGCATGAGTGGGTTCAAAAGCGGCGCGAGCAGCGACGATCCGTTCGGTACCGAGACGGAACCGGAGGACGGAAAGGAAGCGGACGAATCGACCGACGCCCAAGCCGAGGCCGGACCGTCCTCTGAAGACGACACGAAGCCGTCGACGTCGGACTCGGGGACGGAGTTAGAATCACGATCGACCGCGGACAGCGAGTCGCACACCGACGACGGAGGAGGGGCCGCGCCGGCAAACGGCGGACTGCCCTGGATCTACAGTCGGGACAGCATCTCCGACGACCGCCCGAAGACGGTTCAGCTCCACCTCCAGGAGTCGACCCTCGATCACCAGCGCGAGACCCGCCGGAGTCTCGAGAGCGAACTCGGCGAGTCGGTCAAGAAAGCCGACCTCCGGGAGGCTGCACTCCTCGTGGGTATGACCCGAACCGACGAGGTCGCGGACGTCCTGCGCGAGTGGGGGTACGACTTCGGGTGAGAGCACGATCGTCGGAGGTCCCGATTCCGAAGCGGTCGAACCCCGAGACAGAAAGGATCGAGAAGCGTTCTATCTGATCAGAAGGAGATCGGCCCTCGGAACGATACACCGTATGATGCGATATGGAACCGTCACGAGTTCGACCCACAAACGCTTTGATGGTGAGGTCTGCGACGGTTAGGTAGCGAAGAGTTGGCACAGTCTCCGCGTTTGTATCCGCTTCTCCCCGTGTCTATTCGATCTTTGTCACAGCTATCTTGTTCTCTTCCAGCAATACCAGGACCGGTCGTTTCCGTAAAGGCGTCATCCATCTCGGACACTCCTCCACAGCGTTCAAAAACGCGGTATCATGGCTTCGATAGCTCTTTGATTCTCCGGGTTTAGGTATGAGTCCGATCGTCACCCGCTCTGTGGAGGTCACTCTGAACCGACACCAATTGGGGTCGCCGCATTGAATTGGGATTTATGCGCAATACTTTTATGGTGGCGCCACCAAGTCAGTCTTGTATGTCGACCGAAATACAAAGCCCCGTAGCGTTCGACTACGAATGGGAGTACTCGCCACGAGTAACCACTCTGTTCGGTCTTTTCGCGTTCGTTGCTGTCCTTGGCTGGTTAGTGACAGTCGCCCTCACGGCCATTCATCTGTTCGCGATCCCAGCAATACCACCGGACGCGCCGGTCCAGGGAAGTATCGAGGTAATCACCAGTCCGTGGGCATACGTCCTCGGAATCCCGCTCGCGACCCTCGGTGGATTCTACTACCTGACGACGATCGGGTTCGCACTCTGGTGGTTCGATACCCGACACCCGCTGCTCATCAAAATCCTGACGCCGATTACGGCGAGCGGCGTCGTGTTCTCGGCGTACTTCGTCTACCTGCAGCTGGGCGTCATCGGCGAGATCTGCCCGTTCTGCATGATGTCCGCAGCGGCGACGGTCATCCTGTTCGCTCTCGAGTTGCTGATCCTGCAAAAGAGCACGACGCCGTCGCTGTCGAGCATGGGTAGCGACCTCGGGCGCGTCCTCGGGGGAACGAACTACGCCGTCGTCCTCCTCCCGATCCTCATGGGGCTGGTCACGATCGCGGCCCTGTTCATGGTGCCGTTGCTGCCGCTCCCGGAGGTAGTTCCGTTCGCCTGAATTTCCTTGCTATTCGGGATCGTTGTCTCGTCGAGACGGCGTGTACCGTCGGTAGTGGATTCGAAGTACTGAGAGTGAGTGAGTTTCGAAACGCCGAAAGAGAGGTCCGATCCGCGACGACACCGTTCGTCCTCGTTTCGGTACGAGAGGACTCGGATCGTACGCCGGAATTCTGTCGCAAGCGGACGAGATTCCGACGGTTCGGTCGAACACACCTCGTTTCCGGTGAAATGAAGTCTACCTATTGAGCGCCTGAATCCAATAAAGATTGGTGTCAGATCGAGTTTCACCGGAATTCCGGTGTGTCCGACCGAAGTGTGTCGGACTAAGCGAGACACTGTCTTTCCGGTGGAAATCGGGGCGAGTGGGGAGGAACCAGCAGTAGAACAGCTGTGTTCGTCGATTACGCGAGCAAAGATTCAGAGGAGATCTAACGCCATCCCTGGAACCGTACGGACGGGAGAGATACACCACGTTTCCGGTGAACGACCCACACCACGTTTCCGGTGAATCAGGCGCCTTTCGTCGCAGAAACGGCCGGACCACTTACTTCCGAACGGAACGGCAGTTCGAGAACTACTCAACCGTGTCCTCGAGGACGTTTTTGACCACTTCGGGGTCCTCGAGGAGGGTGTGTTCGGTGTAGCTTCCTTCGGCGCTCCCACCGCTGTGGCGCGTCTGTTCGAGAATATCGAGAAACGCGTGCTCTTTGAGCAGATCGCGAACGCGACGAAGCGAGAGGGCGTCGGTTCCCTCCTGACGACAGATCTGTTCGTAGACGTCGTAGATGCGCGTCGTTCTGAACCCGCTGTTCTCGACGCCGCCGTCCTCGCGTTGCTGGTCGAGCGAGAGCACTGTCAGCGCCTGGAGGACGTACCGCGAATGGGGCGTCGAACCTCGGATGAGTTCGCGGAACCGATCGATCTCAGCGCGCTCGCGCGCCTGGACGACGAACTCCTCGCGAACCGTTTCCGTCCCTCGCGTCTGTGCGATCTCGCCGGCGTATCGAAGGATGTCGATCGCCTTGCGTGCGTCGCCGTGTTCGCGGGCCGCCAGCGCTGCGGCCCGCGGGATCACCGCGTCCTGGAGGACGCCCTTGCGGAACGCGTCGCTGCGTGCGGTCATGATCTTGTTGAGCTGACTCGCGTTGTACGGCGGGAAGACGAACTCACGCTCACAGAGGCTCGATTTGACCCGTTCGTCCATCCGATCCTTGTATTTGATCTTGTTACTGATCCCCATGACGCCGATCTTGCAATCGGTTACCTTTCCCGCCTCGCCGGCCCGGGAGAGTTGCATCAGGATTGCGTCGTCCTCGAGTTTGTCGATCTCGTCGAGGATAATGAGCGCGACGTCGTACTCCTCGTTGAGCAGACGCCAGAGTCGCTTGTAGTAGGTCGCGGTGCTGATTCCCTTGTCTGGAATGTAGATATCGGTCTCCTCAGTGTTGACCGAGCTTGCGATCGTCTGGACGGCTTGGGTCTCGGTAGTGTCCTGTGCGCAGTCGACGTACGCGAAGACCGCGTTGATGTCCTCTTCCTCCGCGGTTTCGACGAGCCGTCTGGAGATATACTTCGCACAGAGGGACTTTCCGGTACCGGTCTTTCCATAGATCAACACGTTGCTCGGGCTCTGGCCGAAGATTGCAGGATTGACGGCGTTGGCGAGGTGACTGATCTCCTCGTCCCGCCCGACGATCCGGCCCTCGTCCGGAAGGTGGCTGATTTCGAGGAGTTCCTTGTTCGTGAAGATCGGATCCTCCCGGACGAACAGATCATCGGACTCCGGCATTGATTCAGACACCGTGTTTCCGGTGAATCGACTTGAGGGTTTCGGCGTACGGAGTCTTCCGGCCGCACACACACACCACGTTTCCGGTGAAATCGGCTCCGAAGGTGGGTGGGGTGGAGAAGAAACGGGGGTTGTCACGAGCACCGATCCAGATATACGAGGAAAGAACCTGAGGCGCAGGTGAATTCGAGGAGATGATCTAAACGTGAGAGACGGTGAATTCGGCTCGAAGCGACGGCTCTTCCAGTGACCAAGGTCACTCCTTTTAGAACGTGATCTAAGCAATGGACTTTATGCACTACTACCTAATAAAACCACTAGAAGTACGGATAGAGATGTCTATAATATACAACAGAAATCTCCTGGTAATCGTCGCCAAATACGTCCTCGACCCCCTCCTTCTCAACCCGTTTCACCGGAAACGCGGTGTGTGTGTGCGAACCCGATCTCCCTTCTTTCGGGTCCTCTCTTTGACCCGACTTTCATGCTACTGACTGTACTGACTGCAACGTGTTACTGACGGCAACGTCTCTCAAACGCAGAGGTCTCTTGAGCACGCAGTACAGAATCAAATTGAACTGTCGTGATATTTGCAACTTTTGACCACTCGCGAGAAGTCGTTGATCTTTGACCGCTCACGAGAAGCCGTACTATTCGTCGTGAGTTTCCCTGCCCCGACTCATTCAGTCGCGAACTCAATTTTCAGTCACGGGTTCGCTTCGACGAGCTCCGCCTCGCCGTAGGTCTCGTCAACGGTCGTGACGCGGACCGTCGCCTCGATCGCCGCGATATCAGCCTCGAGAAAGAGTACGAATCCGTCCTCGGTCTTACAGACGAGCGTCCCGTCGGCCTTCTCGTCGACGATATCGACGGTCACCTCGTCGCCAGGTTCGGGTTTTCCGCCGAGGGGTTCTCCGCATCGCCAACACTCGGCGTCGTACTCCGCGGACCCTTCGGGCGCGTTACTCGCCCCGCATCGGGGTGCGTCGCACTTGATGAACGAATCGTGTTGTCCCGGTTGATATCGTCCCACACCGCCATCGTCGCTACCGTCTCTCAAAAGCGTGCCGCTCGCTTGCTCCACTGGAATCGCACGGCACCGACGCAATTCGGCTGCGTTCCGTTCGTTCGCCTTCGTTCGGAGCGTCCATTGGATCGCTACCGTGTCGCCACTGAATCGCTATCGTGCCCGAGGACTCGCCCCAACGCAGCCCGTCGTTCCCAGATCGGCTGCATATCGCGACGCGTTCGGCGGTAGTGGTCGTACAGCTCGTCGTACGTTGCTGCGACGTCTCCATCGGGTCTATAACGCTGCGCTATTTCCCCGAGTCGAGAGTCGGCTTGCTCGAGGGAGGGTTCGATTTCGAGCCCAACCGCGAGCAGCGTCGCTGCACCCTTCGCTGCGGGATACTCCGCTTCGGGGACGAGTAACTCGACCCCAAGGCAGTCCGTGAGCAGATCACACCAGAACGACGAACGGCTTCCGCCGCCGGTGAGAAACACCCGGTTCGGCGCTTCAGGGAGGTGTTCGAGACAGTCTCGAACCGCGAGACTGAGCCCCTCGTAGACGCTGCGGACGACGTGGGAACGATCGTGTCCCGGCTCCAGTCCGACGAATCCGGCGCGAGCGGTCGGATCGGTAAACGGTCCTCGCTCCCCGGTCGAACTGAGATAGGGGAGAAAGAGCACCCCTTCCGAACCCGCGGGTGCCGACGCGGCGATCGGTTCGAGGACCTCGATCTCGTCGTCTTCGAGGATCTCCTCGCACACCCACTCGAGGCTCGGTGTCCCCGCATTCGAGCCGATCGCGGTCGTCCACCGGTCCCCGATTCCGAACGCCATCCCGATCCCGCGGTCACCAACCCCGGGAGACTCAGTGATCGTCTGGGTGAACAGCGACGTGCCAAGCGAGACCACTCCGTCGCCCGGTTCGACCGCACCGGCACCGACTGCCGAAGCGGCGACGTCGATAGCTCCAGCCACTACGGGCGTCCCTTCGGGAAGTCCCGTCCTTGAGGCGGCGTCGCCCGCTACCGTACCAACGACGTCTGTTCCCGACCGGATCTCGGGAACGAGGACGCGGTGCTCCGAAATACTCGCACTCTCGAACACCGTCGGGTTGAACTGTCGGGTCTCGCGATCGAGAAACGGCACCGTGGCTTCGGTGTAGTCGGTCCCCTGGACACCGGTTAGCTCGGCGACCAGCCAGTCCTTACACGAGAACGCGGTCGTCGCCCGTTCGAGCGCCTCCGGTTCGTGCTCGTCGAGCCACGCGAGGACGGGAAGTGTCATCCCAGGGTAGACGGGAGATCCGCACGCGCTGACCAGCGCGTCCATCGTGCCGTCGTTTTGCCACGCCTCGATAATGGGGGCAGCTCGACTGTCCGACCACAGCACGGCGTTTCGTACCGGCTCCCCGTCGCCGTCGATCAGCCAGCAGCCGTCGCCCTGTCCCGTGACGCCAATTCCAGCGATCTCGACGTCCTCGTCGAGCGCCGCAACCACCCGCTCGATCGTGTCGGCGACACGGTTCCATACTCCTCTCATCTCTTGTTCCGCCCATCCGGGTTCAGGATGGGTAACCGATTGCGTCTCCGTCGCAGCCGCGAGGACGTCACCGTCGGTGTCGTATGCGACGGTCGTGACGGCGGACGTCCCGGCGTCGATTCCCAACAGCGCTCTCATGGATTCGTCGACGGCCGGGCGACTATTGAATTCCTCCGGTTGATCGGAGCGCTCAACTACATAACCGTGCTATCGAGTGTTTTCCGTCCGGTTTGTGGCCGTTTCGGCGCTGATAGATAGCTCACCGTTCGGCTCTGTCTCGGATGCGGACCACTCCCAGCGCTTAACCTTCTCGGGCGACTCTCTCTACTCGACCGATGAAACGTCCGACCCGCCAGAAACAACGCGACGAGCAAACGAAGAACAACGAGACTGAGCAGGAGGGCGTTCGGGCGTGTCCCGAGTGCGAGTCGACGGCGCTCGTTCGAAGCTCGGACGGCAGCGAAGTGAGCTGCGAGGACTGCGGCCTCATCCTCGAGGAGGAGGGAATCGATCACGGTCCGGAATGGCGCGCGTTCAACCAGTCGGAACGGGACAGCAAATCCCGCGTCGGGGCGCCGACGACCCAGACGATGCACGACAAGGGATTGACGACGACGATCGACTGGAAGAACAAAGACGCGTACGGACGTTCGCTGTCCTCGGAGAAGCGCAGCCAGATGAGCCGGCTCCGAAAGTGGCAGGAACGAATCCGAACGAAAGACGCCGGCGAACGCAATCTCCAGTTCGCGCTCTCCGAGACCGATCGGATGGCCTCGGCACTGGGTGTCCCGCGTTCGGTGCGGGAGGTGGCAAGCGTCCTCTATCGCCGCGCGCTCGACGAGGACCTCATCCGGGGTCGATCGATCGAGGGCGTCGCCACGAGCACGCTGTACGCGGCCTGTCGTATGGAAGGAATCCCGCGATCGCTCGACGAGGTTGCGGCGGTCTCGCGGGTCGATCGGATGGAGATCGGACGGACGTACCGCTACATCTCCCAGGAGCTCGGTCTCGAGATGGAGCCGGTCGATCCAAAGAAGTACGTTCCGCGGTTCTGTTCCGAACTCGACCTTCCGGAGGAGGTCCAGCTCAAAGCGAACGAGATCATTACCACGACTGCCGAGCAGGGGATGCTCTCGGGGAAATCGCCGACCGGATACGCCGCGGCCGCGATCTACGCGAGCGCGTTGCTGTGTAACGAGAAGAAGACCCAGCGGGAGGTCGCCGACGTCGCGCAGGTGACCGAAGTCACGATCCGCAACCGTTACCAGGAACAGATTAGCGCGATGGGGATCCACGACTAGCGGCTCGGCCGACTTTACCTCATCTAAACCGGGCCCCACCACGGATGTACGCGAATCGGTAGCCCTGTCCGTCAGAGCACGAGGAGCGTCACACCGAGGACCGCCAGTACGGCAGCGACGAGTCGGATACGGAAGTAGCGCTCGCCGAGCAATACGCCGCCGAGGACGACGGCGACGACCAGTTTCGGGACGTCTGCCCTGATCCGGTCGGCGGGTTCCGAACCGCGCTCGGGAGCAGTACGATCGCAACTCCGGACAGAAGCATCGGTACCCAGAGCGTTTCCGGGATCGCGAACTCCTGTAAGGAAACGCGTTTCCCGAGGTCGCTAACTGTTTGACATCCTCCTCCGCGTTCACGCGGAGGAATCCTGAGCGCTGGAGATTTCAGGTTTGCAGTCTCACCGAACCCCAGTACGGTGAGAATCCGTGTGGGGTTCACGGACTGTGGCGGGTGGGACTGCTGGGAGTGCCAGGCCCCCGATACTCCTACCCTCCGTCGTGTTCAGACTCCCGGAGTTGTTTTCGCCTCGCGGGAGTCCGGCAGACTTCAACGGACTCAGAGTTACTTTCGTCGGGCGTACACCAGCCAACTCCGCGACCGATTCTGTGAGAATCGGGTGGTCATCGACTAGTTCCAATTACTGTCTGATTGCTTGGGACGGACAGGCCGCCATTGTAGGACTGGAGGGAATCGGTCCATTCCCAGCTGATTCCTACCCATACGTAGGATTGATTCCCAGTTGTCGGATTCGTCTCCTTGTATCTCTGATAACGCTCTCAGACGAACGCTGCGATGATCGCAAACCCCAGACCGGATCTATCGCTTGAGCAGAGGACTCCCCGGATTAGTAACCACTCGATAGCCAGCAATATTGAAACATCTATACGTAAACATGTATGATAAGGTATGAGAAAATTCGAGTCATATTTCGGCTACCAGACCTTTAGCTCCGGATCAACTCAGAAAGATAGTATTTTATGACTGTATTAGTATTGTTACTATGCTCAATCTAGATCAACGATGACAGAGAAACCAAACACGCGACGACGCTTTCTTGCACTGTCAGGATCGGCAACGCTTGCAGGACTTGCCGGCTGCACCGACCGACTCGACTTGGACGCGTCCGAGGACGACGAGACCGGATCGTCGAACGAACCGCGCTCCGAAAACGACGAACAGGGCGAGACCAACAGCTACGAGCCGCCGACGCTGACAGTCGAAACTGAGTACGACAGCCGCGAGGAGTTCCGCCAGCCCGGGGAGTCGTTCGACGACTTCGAGGACCTCGACGTCTGGGAGACGATCGAGGGAACTGCGGAGCCCGACGAGGACACGGTCTTCGACGGCAGCCAGAGTCTCAAACTCACTGCCGAGGACGGGGAGAACGTCATCGTCGAGCGGTCGATCGAGACGGCGGACCTGACTGACTACGAGCTTTCCCTCGCTGTTCGCACCTCGACCCCGTCGAACGTGGCGATCGATATCCGTCTCGTCGACATCTACGGCGGGTACGCCCACCACCAGCTCCGGAGCGTCACCTACCGCACGCCGGATATCGGTTGGTTCCGGACGAACCCGGGCGTCTTCGAGGAGAGCACGACGCCGCTCGAGCGGGACGTCGTCGACGAGATCCAGCTCATCGTCTACAACACCGGTGACGCGGAGGTGTGGGTCGACGATCTCCGTCTTCACGAAAAACCCGAGAAGGGGTACGTGGTGCTTTGCTGGGACGACGGCTTCGCGGATTTCTACGACACCGCGAGCCCGCTGCACGACGCGTACGGCGTCAACGCGGTTCAGGCTGCCGTCAGACAGTGGACGCGCGGGCAACGCGACGGGGTTATGACTACTCAGCAGCTCCTGGAACGCCAGGAGGCTGGCGACCAGATCGTCGCACACGGCACCCATACCCACCTCGCGGAGATGGATCCGGAGTCACTCGAGGATAGCCTCCGACGGGACAAAAACTGGGCCGTCCAGAACGAGTTCGAGGGCGGTCACTACATCGTCTACCCGCACAACAGCTTCGACCAAACTGTACTGGACGTCGTCTCCGACTACTACTACGCGGGCGGATTCAACCAGTCGGGCGACGTCAACCTCACCGGCGTCCACGGGTTCGATCCACTCGTTCTGCCACGCACGATCGGCCACGACCTCGATATCTCGATGCGGTGTGTCGACCTCGCCGCCCGACACCGTCAGTGTTCGATCCTGAACTTCCATGCCTTCGATCTGGACAATACCCTCGACGAGAACGAGTACGAACGACTGCTCGAGCACATCGAGAGCAAGGGTGACGATCTCGAGGTGATCGACTTCGACGACCTCTGGACGATGCGACGAAACGGTCACTAATCGGGGACAATCCGGATCGCTCTCACTAGTGGCACGGTTTAACAACCCACGAAACGTACTACCGGTCGGCATGAGTCCCGACCAAACCCCCCCGTCGGCCGAAAACGAACTCAGAAACAAGGAAGAAACCGAGATCCCGATTGGCGAACCCCCCGAGCCCGACCGGCGCGGTCACAACATGTGGCGCTGTGGCGAGTGCGGGGAGATGGGCCGGTTTAGCGAGACTCTTCCCGACGAGTGTCCCGCCTGCGAGAGTCCGAAGGAGGAACTGTTCTACTGGGAAGAGGATTAATCGCCCTCCCCGTTCGATCCGTCGCGTCCGCTCGAGGAACTCGGTCCGACTCTCGATGCATCCGCGATGGTCGTTCCGGTCGGTGCCGTCCGACCGCAGACGTCATTCGGTACGGAACCGGATCGAAATCCCGTCAGGGCCTTCGACCTCGAATCCTTTCTCCTTCGTTTCGACCGCGATTCCCCGCTCTCCGAGTCCTCGTCGAGCTGTCTCGAGTGCCGTTTCGTCGGGGAGGACGAACTCGAACCACGCTACTCCCCGACCCTCGGCCGGTCGCGATCGTCCGTTCCAGACGTTGACGCCGAGATGGTGGTGGTAGTCACCCGCGGCGAGAAACAACGCTTCCGGGACCGCCGTCTGGACGACCAGTCCGAGTGTGTCAACGTAGAACCTGCGGGCCGTCTCGAGGTTGGTCGTCTCGAGGTGAACGTGACCGACGACCGTTCCGGCGGGGACGCTCGCGGCACCGTCCGATCGCGCTTCGATTGCCCCGAGATCGAGAGGTCCCGTTCCGATCCGTACCGTCCCGTCGTTTCGTCGGGGCCACTCAGCTCGCGGTCGATCGGTGTAGATCTCGACGCCGTTGTCCTCCGGATCGGTCAGGTACAGGGCCTCGCTCACGTGGTGGTCCGAGGCTCCATCCAGTTGCCACCGATCGCGAACCCGCTCGAGCGCTGCACCCAGCGCGGTCCGTGAAGGAACTTTGAACGCATTGTGGAACAGTCCGGCGCAGTTCCGTCCTCGCGGCGCCGCGTCCTCGTCCGAAACGAGGACGAGTAGCGTGGTTTCGCCGTCGCCGAGCTCGGTCGTCGTCTCGTCGCGAGTCAGAACCTCGAGACCGACGACGTCCCGGTAGAACTCGGTCGTGTCGTCGAGGTCGGCCACGACCAGTGCGGTGCGGCCGATCCGTGCGGTGTCGGGTAGGGTGGGTTGAGTCGCCATGTGGTTGATAGTAGCTAGTTGTTAGGTGCTATGTACCTTGGCTGATCGGCACATAATGACGGAGTTGAGCAAAGAGCATTCTCTCGACGTCGGTGTTACTTTCGGCCTCGATAACCGTCGAACGACGCTACGGCCGTCGAGAACTCCCTATCGCGAGTTTTCGGATGACGGACGTAGGCGTGGGCTCGATGGACACTAATACGAGCGGTGGTCTCGTTGGTTCGAACCGTTCTACACAGCAGTATGCGTAGCTTTGTACTGCTTTCGGCGGCCCAGAGTCGTCACTTCTAGGATAGCTCCGTACTGATAAAATCTCGATCCTATATTTTGAATGATATGATGGTGCGGGATTCTGTGTTCTCGTAACGAATCGGAGCTCCTGGTCGTGGAGTACAGCTTTAAAACATTGAAAGAGATTCCGCTCCCGGCTCGAATGAGGCTCGAACTGGAGGAAATCGATGGTTTCTGGTTCAGGAGGTGACTCCTGGTAGCGCCGATATACGAGTCTGATCACTGTTTCATCGACTGCGACGTGATGGCTGCTGTCCGTTCGTCAGCCGTCGGTCGGTTTTCTGTACTACTATGACCAGCGTACCTGTCTTACATCTAAATAATATGACATGTAGAAATGAGAGATTTAGACGGTGCTGGATACTCATGTCGGCCTTTATAACTATATGTATTATTTACAAAGTCTATTCGATTTAGTCCCACACTATTTACTTCTTTTTCGGTAGCGCTACCTGACAGAGTCACTGTTTTCCCGAAACTTCGCTGCTAATCGGCGTTTCGATCGTGAGTTGGTGTTCGTGAACCGGTTCTTTCCGGGAGAGCGGGGAACGTATATCGAGAGCAGGGACTCGTTCGGTGAAACACCACTATCCGATCGCTGGTGATATTCTATATCGCTTTATTTGATTCATGATGATTCCACATGCCCATTCGCTCTATATTGTGTATTTTGGTTGTCGAGAGCGGGACAACTAATTACATGATAGTTTTTAGTGAGTGTCATGAGTAGCAAATCGTACGAAAATGACACTCTTAGAATTACCACGGGCCGGTGGGAACGGGCTGCTCGAGGCGATCTCGCGTGGGTAGCGAGCAGATCCAGTGGTCGCACAAATCTTTCGAGGAACTCCGCGAGTTCTGGAACACCGAGATCGAACTCGAGCTGCAACGTGCTGGCCACGACCTCGAGAAGAAGCCCTCCTACCAAGACCTACTCGACGTCGGCTACGGCGGACTCACCTACACGCTCCGAGAGCACCATGTGATGACTCTCTCAGAGTTTCTCGAGTCTGTGGGCTATGTAGAGGGATCTGAGGAGGGCTATCCATGGGGAATTGCTAACGAAACCACTATTGAGGAACTCGAGTCGTTCTCCGAACGCTCGAGCGCCGACAAGGACTTGCTGACACCACAGTTGCAACGAAACGCTCACGGCTTGCGACCTACGCGCAGCTGTACGACGAGCTCCACGGCCAGGCCAACCTCGTGGACCGGGTTGTCGACACCGCCGAACGGGCTGCCGAAATTCGACGTCTCCTCACAGTGTTTGATGAACTCGACGCCGATCTCGGAACTGACGCCTCGAAGCAACGGTATCTGAGCGACGTCAACCAGTTCTACAGTTATCTCGAGCACCGGGCGATCGCCGCTTTCAACCCGGCCTCGAGAATTAGTGAAGAATACAACTGGAACCGTGAGGAGAAAGACAACCAGCCGCTCTCGAACGAGGACGTCCGGCGGCTATACGGGGCTGCCGAGAGTCCTGAGAAATGAGTTAGCATGAATGGGGTTAGCAGCTAGTTGTGAAAAATGTTGGAGATCGAACACCGACCGATTGAGAACTTCGTGTGCTACTATAACAATATGTCGTCCGTTTCTATGTTGGTCTCTCGAACCGATCAGCTCCCTCTCAGTCGGTGTTCCAGACCTGTTTCGGCATTGGTAGTCCTTCCCAGAGATCTGGTTCCAACGGCTCGTCAATATCAATCTTGAGTTCGTTTTCGAGAATCCATTCGAGTTGACGAACATGCTGGCCGGCATGCCAAGTAGTCCGCTCAAGGAATTCGTGCTTTGTCGGTTCACCCCAGAATACGTCCGCTGTCTCGCTCCAGTCACACATCTGGCCCGGATCTTCGAACCAATCGTCCAGCCGGCCTTGTACAGACTGACCGTACGTCGACAGAGCGACTTTCGAGTAGTGATCCCAACAGTGCTCCATTCGGGGAACGCTGTCCATCGAGACACCTGCCTCGTGCATAAGGAAAACATCGGTAAGCGAAAAAATATGCTGGACGAGATCAGCGTAACTACGTGGCCGGTTCGGAATGTGGGTCTTGAGCTCGCTCTCGGGTAGTTGTTCGAGATACTGGTGAGTAGTGTTCAATAGGATGTCGAGTCGACGACGGAGTTCCTCAACCGGCAATGGTTCGGCATCATACTCGATGCCAACGAGATTTGCAATCTTCTTGAGGTCCTTACCGTCAGCCCACTCATCACCGCGTTTAACGACTGGCACATGTTCCGGGAGTCCGAGTTCAGCCATTTCGTCGATGATTTCTGGATCGACGCCTCGTACTCCGATAGCGGCTTCGTCGGCGGGATCGGAGGTCGTATTGTCCCCCTGAACGACGTTGTGGGACACGAACGATACGTCGTTGCGTTCGAGAAACTCTTTGACACGGAGACAGCTGGTACAGCCAGTTGCCCAGTAGAGGTGGATTTCAGACTCGGTCACAGTCATACGGTGACAAACCGTTTCACAGTAAGTAAACCTATTCAAGATAATTTGATACGTCACAGCGCATCTACTCGGTTTACATCAAGTAACTCCGATTTAGAGGAGACGGTGAAACGGTGAGATAAATATCAGTATTCGTCGATATTCGTCCCTACTGAACAGACGTATTCACCACTTGCGACTTGTGGAAGACGCCGGCACCGCCAGAAAATACCGCTTTCGTCCGCGACGACCTCTTCTTTTGGAGCACCAAACAAGTCTGTGACGGTAAACAGCGTTTCCCTGCGAGAGACTCGCTGTCCAAGTTCCTTCTCGAATTGAACGAGGCCGCCCGCAGGTGCACTATAGTAGTGCATGTCGTTCGCTCGCACCTGTGGTTTCGTTTCCGACTGACCTGTGAGAAAGTCATATGTTTGAAGAACATTGAAGACACCCTCGACACCCACCCGAATGCTCTCTTTATCCCAGCCTACTGCACCACCGAGTTCGGGATCAATTGTCGGAATCCCGTCGTTCGGTGCGACTCGTGCTAACTGACCACGGGGACCCTTCTTGTCCATGATATGCCCGCATCCGAAAGCCCTTGCAAGTTTAAGACACTGATCATGAAGCCGATGTTTCGAGCCACAGCGGACGCGCGTTTCGTGGACCATCTTGCTTGTCGATGCTTGGTGGAGGTCAAGAATGAGGTCTGCGTTAGAAGCGATGTCGTAGGTAGCGTAAGCGATGCGTTCGCTCGAGCTTCCGGCTTCGTTACCTCTATATGCTCTATTGATCTTAGTATCATCAATTGGATTCCGGTGTTCGGCCACCTGAAAGCCATAGTAGTTAACGATCCCAACGATCATTATTGCGCCCGAGAGTTTGCTGGGATCGAGTTGCGGGACAAGCTGGTGGACTACTCCAACACCGTTGAGTTCGTCACCGTCACTCGCCGCCTGAATATACAATGTTTTCCCGCTTTCCGTGCCGTTAATCACGACGACCGGGAGCTCAACGGGGCTCCCGTCTCGAGCTTCTCCAACGCAGAGCGTTCCCACATCGATTTCGCCCGGATTTGCCTTCGCGGTCCCTACTTGTTTCCTATCAGTGACACTACTCCTTGAAAACCTCTGGGTTCGCGAGGTATTCCTCATCAACTGATTGGCCTTCGAGCACTCGGCGGACATTTCGAGCAGTTGCCACAAGCATCCGTTCACGCGTTTGGACAGTCGCCCCCGCGAGATGTGGTGTCGCAACCACATTCTCATGGTTCAGGATCGAGGAGGCCGGATCTGGCGGCTCTTCGTGAAGACGTCTAGTACAGCGCCACCAATCGCGTTGGTCTCAAGAGCGTTTTGGAGAGCTACCCAATCGATTACGGCGCCCCGAGAGGTGTTCACCAGCAATACGTTATCGTCGAGTAGTTCGAACGCGTCATCGTCGATCATGCCCTCCGTCTCCTCAGTCAAGCGAACGTGAAGACTAACGATATCGGTGTTGGAGAGTAATTCCTTGAGCGACACCCGCGTTCCGTTAATGTTATTAATGCGCTCCTGAGAGACATACGGATCCGCGACGAGGAAGTCAACGTCAAACGGTTTGAGCCGCCGCGCTGTCTCGTATCCGGCGGCACCAAGTCCGACAATACCGACCGTCTTGCCGCGCAGTTCGGTTCCCCACCAAGCTTCTGAGCGCCAGCCGCCGTCAAGGAGGTGGTTTTCAGCGGCGTGGAATCGCCGCGCGAGACTCACGATCGCACCTACCGTGAACTCCGCGACGGCGACGCCGTTCATTCCTGGCGTGTGGAGAACTGCGATGTCGTGTTCGGTCGCAGCATCGATATTAATGTTATCGATTCCTGATCCGGCCTTACCGATCGCCCGGAGATTTGGTGTGGTGTTGAACAACTCTTCCGTATAGTCGTTCTCAGAGTGGACGAAGAGTCCATCAGCGCCCCCGACTCGCTCTTTCAGTTCGGGCGGAGAATATCGTTGCTTCGGTTCTCGCTGTACTGAAAGATCTCCAAATTCATCGATAACACGATCAACTGATCGAAATGCTACGACGTTCATATACCCTAATCATCGAATACAAGAATTAATGTTTTGGTCGACTCGCCGGATCCGCCTGAACCGATTCCGTCCGCCGAACCGGTAATTATTCGATGTAGCTGACGAATTTATCGAGTTCCGTGTCCTCGAGATTCTGAATCGCGGTGTCCAGTGCCTCTGCATCTGATTCCGAGAGACGGGATTCAGCACACTCGTAGAACTTCCGGTCGAGACGCTGTTCTTCGATTGGATTGTTCGGGCTACCTGGTGCGTATCGGATCTCCTCGCGGAGTTCCGTTCCATCGGTCTTTGTCACCCGAACGACTGCGCCATATCCTGCAAACTCGTCGCCGAATAGGTTTGACTCGAATGCGCGGGAGACCTTCTGGATCGTCTCCTGCGTTTCGGGTTGCTGCACATATTCATCAGTGAATTCGTGAATTCCGGCTCGACCCTCTCGGAGGATCGAGGCCAGACAGAATTCGATGGAGAACTTCGCCTGCAGTGCGTCGTTAGGCTGTTTATGATGGAGCATCTCTGAGGCAGCCTCTTCAAGCGTGACAACGACGGACTCGACGTTTACAGGCTCAAGGTCGTGTTCTCGAGTGAGGTTACGCATCGCGTCCATTGCAGCATGGGTGATGACACCAGAGGGATACGGTTTGAAGCCGATATCGAGGACACCCCATTCCTCGAAGAGATCTTCAGTGATCTCTTCGGGGTCGTAGCTGTCGTCGATTGTCATCACGCGATTGTAGCCGATGTCTCCCTCGAAAATTTCCGAATCGGCGGTGAATCCGTTCTGTGCGAGTAACACCGCACGGACACCCATCTCAGCCGCGTGACCAGCATGGAGGGGCTTTGTCATCGTCCCGAAATTCTTCTTCAGTGCCGAAGAGAGAGAGGCAACGATCCCAAATGCGGTCGAAACCTCCTCCGCATCGAGATCCTGTATCGATGCAGCGGCGCCGGCGGCTCCAAAGGAACCGGCCGTTCCCGTGCTGTGCCAGCCGTTCTGGTAATGCTCCGGATACGTACTGTGGCCGACTCGATACGCGACTTCACAGCCAGCGACGTATCCGGTCAGCAACTTTGTCGTCGAAGCGTTAACTTCCTCTGCCGCCGCTAGCGCTGCAGCGAATACGGGGGATGTCGGGTGAATAACAATAGACTCAAACGTATCATCGTAGTCGATGGCGTGACCGAACGCGCCATTTGCAAGTGCTGCAGCAGGCGCAGACTTCGCGTCGCGGTGAAACACCGTTGCGTCACCGTCTCCGTACTGTGTATCAATGTAGTTGTAGATCGTGTCGCCAACCTCGTGGTGGGAGCCGTATAGTGCAACGCCAATATAATCTCGAATTGCGGTCTTTGCGTGCTCAGTCGCTTCCGACGGAATATCGTCATACGTAATCGTCTCTACGTATTCAGCTAGCTCTTGGGTTTCTCCCATATATAGTATGATTTGGATGGGGGGACTTAGATATTGCGGTAAGATTACCACCAGGATGGTCGCTGAACCGAGTGCCCGAATTCAGAATGGGTGCTGCCGAGAGCCACCCATTCAGGCTTCCTGATCTTTGCATTGGCACGTTCGTCTATAACGAACAACGTTTGCTTTTGTTGAGGTCAGTAATTGGGCACCTATCATTTACATTAGTACTGTTGTAAGTTAATTCTTATATATCTTATATTCTATTCTATAATCTAGATACGCTAGGGTTGGTTTACAAAAGTACATTTGTATAGAAGTCGGGTTCTGGGGTAGCACTACACGTTAACAGTGGATACTCCCTGCACGATAGTTGAGAGCGTGTGTTCGTTCGTTACGAACGAATCAAGAGGTGCTTTCGGTGCGAACGGTTACGACTGTCGACTCAACGTTCAACAACAGTGACTGGGTAATACTCCCAAAAACCGCCTTGCCAATCGGAGAGCGTTTCCGACCGCCGACGACAAGATATCGTGCTTCGGTCTCCTCAGTGTAGTTCTGGATCTCTCCTGCTGGCGAGCCAATCCGACCGACGGGTGTAAACTCCTTTGTTTCTAACGACGCGATGTCTGCCGCGATATCCCGAGCAACCTCGAGAGTAGGACGCGAACCAGGTTCGTCTGCCGCCGCTCCCTCCTCAAGGCTGTCTCGATCCAGTACGTGAATGACGTGCAGTTCATCATTAAACGCGTCTGCGAGAGCTGCTCCTTCCGCAATCACTCGACGGTCGCGTTCTGTGTCTTCTACAGCGGTAACAATCGTCATCACCAATTATATCTCATCCGTCCCTAAAAAGCCTACTGCCATTCAAGAGTACTCAATCTTGATTTCGAGTTCGTTCGCCGTTCCAAGGAGAGTGTTCGGGAGTTCCTCCTGAAACCAGTCTTTCTCCATCCGGTGGCGGGGGCCAGAGACGCTGAATGCCCCGACCACTTCTCCGTTTGCGACGACCGGGACAGCGATTGCCCAGAGTCCAGATATTGACTCTTGTTTGTTGATGCTATAGCCGCGCTCGCGAGTTGCCTCCAGTTCGTCAAACAGTTCATCGGTATCTGTAATTGTCTGATCGGTCTCCTGAGGAAGTCCCCACCGGTCGATAATCTTCTCGATGCGCTCCCGGTCCATTCGGGAGAGAATTGCTTTTCCGCCTGCACTAGAGTGGAGATAGCGAAGTTCGCCACTCTGTCGATTTGCCTGTACGGCTCGCTCCCCAGCAGCGGTATATAGGTAGATTGCCCGCCCATGTTCTTCGATAAAAAACTGTGCGCGCTCGTTAGTGGTTTCCGCGAGCTGCTCGACCATCTGTTTGGCCAGGCCGCTCCACTCACGTCGCTGTCTCGCGTACTCACCGATCGTCAGGAACTTCAAACCGACGTGGTACTCCCCGTTCTCTTTGATTACGTATCCATTGTTGTATAGCGTCGACAACTGTTGGTGGACCGTGCTCTTCGCGAGATCGAGTTCTGTAGCGATTTCGGTTACTTGAGCACCGTCCTGCTTCATGAGGACGTCCACTATCTGAAACATATTTGTGATAGTTCTAATCTCCCGCGACGGCGTTTGTTCGTTCATAACGAACCGTAGTGGCTGGACACTCTTGAAGGTTATTCTGTTTGCGGTCACATTGGATCGAATACTATTGAGTTGGAAACTGAATCGACAAAAAGCGAGCTTTATGACTGACACGCAATGTCGGTGAATCCGAACTACCGAAGGAATACGAGTAATACAGCGCCGATTAGGATAATTCCGGCAATTGAGAGAAACGCTGCCACAAACCCCGCATCATCGGAGATGTACCCAACGATTGCTGGGGAGAGTGCCCCGACACCGGTCATACCCGTCCTGATCATCCCAAATGCACTGCCGCCGACGTTTTCGGGAATGACGTCCATCAGATAGGAGTCGCGGACAGGGCGAAACCCGTGGAATCCGATCCCTGCAAGTACCGTTATCGCCACCAGCGTGAGAAGGGAGTCAACGATGATTAGAGAGAGAATTGCCACGAACATCAGCGCAAATAGTGCGAACGCGACGGAGATGCTGTCCCGTCGGTCGCTGATGTCGCCGGTCGCAGTCTGACTAATGCTCGCAATAAAGAGTATGCTATAGAGTATACTGGCGACACCACTCGACACCCCCTTCTCTGAGGTCAGGAATAGTGGAAAAAATGCAGACAGTGCATTCCATGAGAAGGTGAACGCCATTGCTACCGCCACGAAAATGAGTAGTCGACGATTTCTGAACACCGTTCGAAAAGTCTTGAAGATTGACTCGTTTGAGTCGGTTGACGATTCCTCGTCGGTTATAACGCCGCTGGTTCGAAGTTCAGAATCCCGTCGTACAGTCACGTAAAACAACCACCCTAATACCAATGAGACGACTGCCCCGAGCACGAAGACGTTTTGCCACACAAAGAAGCTCATCAGCGCGACAACGGCTAACGGTGCTAACATTCCGCCAAACTGGCCGACCGTATCCATAAATCCTAGCGCAAGTCCGGTCCGTTCTTTATATCGCTTCGAGAGCAATGGAATTGCGACGGTCTTGTGAGGGCCCGTTCCGAGACCGATCAATACGGCACCAGCGAGTATCAAGAGAAACGATTGGCCTGTCGCGACGAGTGCCGCTGCACCGGAAAAGACCACTGCCCCGCCGATGATGACACGTGGCTCGCCAATCCGGTCGCCAAGAACGCCGGCTGGAAACTGCATGCATGCGTATCCGATCATCAGTGCTGTGAACAACATACCGGTTTCCGTGTTCGAAACACCATACGTCTCTTGAAAAGTCTCGAACAGCGGCGGAAAGACAAACCGAAGAAACTGGACCATGAACCAGAGCAGCGAAACGATTACCACGACGTTGTAGACCCGAGCAGTGTCCACTACTGCCGAGAGTCTCTTTTCCATTGCGTGATATCTGCCAGATATTGTAATGATGGTTGTGGATCCGGATACATCCTCCGTTATCAGATTTGGCCATTTTAATATTGAAGACGCAACATCGAACCGCCACCGCCAGAGGTATACTCTAGCAGTATGTATCCGCACCTGTTGATGAACCTCGAGTTAACCGACAGAACAGCAATCGTCGCAGCATCGAGTAGCGGACTCGGATACGCATCTGCACGTCGTCTCCTCGAGGAGGGAGCGAATGTTGCAATCTGCTCGCGGTCGAGTGACCGGGTCGAGTCTGCGGCAGAACAACTAGCCGACGAAACTAACGTCAGTTCGAATCGAATTTTGCCAGCGGTGTGTGATATCACTGAACGGGATGATATCGAGGACTTCGTCGAAACGACAGTCGAGACGTTCGGTTCGCTGGATATCCAGGTGAACAATCATGGCGGTCCACCAGCCGTAACCTTCGACGAGGCGACCGAAGAGCAGTGGGAAAAGTCACACGAGGGGGTGATCTCGAGCAACCGCTGGATGGCGCAAGCGGCGTTACCCTATCTTCAGAAGAGCAACATTGGTTCGCTCCTTGTTGTCACCAGTGCGTCTGCTCGTGAGTCTCCAAAAAATCATGCGATCTCGAACGTATACCGCCTTGGCCTCTATGGGTTAGTAAAGACAATTTCACGCGAGTATGGTCCCGAAGTACGAGCAAACGCGATTACACCTCGGTTTGTGATGACAGATCGGATCGAGTACAAAATCAAGCGACGGGCCGACCACCGGGAAATTTCCGAGGAAGAGGCACTACAGAGTCGCGTCGAGGAAGTCTCGCTTGACCGACCTGGTGATCCTGAAGAGTTTGCGGACGCTGTCGCATATCTTGCCTCCCCGCGCGCGAGTTACGTGACCGGTGAGATTCTGAGCGTCGATGGGGGCTGGAGCCGGTTCGTGCTGTAGCATCCCAAACCGATATTTATATTACGGGCACTGTTCAGTATCCACATGCACTATGGAAGTCACCGATATTGAGACAGCCGTACTTGGTAGTGCTGTCGACGCTGCGTCGCTTCCTGCGCAGGTCGGCGCACGGGAACTCGAGATTAGCTCCGTCGTTGTGAGAATTCACACCGACGAGGGAATCACCGGTCTAGGTGAATCGTTTTACCGATCGGAGGAAAACAACCACTTCCTCGCGGAGTCTATCGAAGCAATGGGTCGGCATGTCATTGGGAAAGATCCCCGTGACATCAAGGCAATCTGGCACGAACTCTATCTGCACGTCAAACGCGCCGGTGCCTACGGTGCATTAAGTGCGATCGACGAGGCACTGTGGGATATTGCCGGCAAGAACGCCGGTCTTCCCGTCTACCAGTTGCTCGGCGGCCAGACCAGTGAAGTCAACGCGTACGCAACGTTCCCTGCTGATAAGACAGCGGACGAACTGACCGAATACGCTGAGTGGCTCTCGGCCAAAGGGTTCGAAGCGATGAAGATCGGTGCTGGGTTCGGAATTGAGGAGGATCGAAACCGAATCAAGACGATCATGGATGAGATCCCGGATGATTTCGGACTGGCAATCGATGCGAACACATCCTACAACGTTACGGATGCACGCGCCGTTGCAGAGACCGGGAGCGAATACGAGATTGAGTGGTTTGAAGAACCCATAGCACATACAGACATTCAAGGGCAGGCGGAGCTAAACAAGTCCGTCGAAGTACCCATCTCGGGATATCAGACACACACTCCCCACTATCCCGCTCTTGACCACCTGAAAGCCAACGCCCTTGACATCTATCAGCCGTCACTCGACTATGTTGGCGGAATCACCGGTGCGACACGTGTTGCCTCGCTTGTCGAAGCGTTCAACAAAGAAATGGTCCCCCACGCGCTTGGACCGGCAATCAATTACGCCGCGAGCCTTCACGTTGCGGCGGCGAGCCGCCAGTGTGAACTTATTGAGTTTGCAGTTCTCGACGACGATGTCGACGATCCTGGACGCTACATTGCCGGCCCATACGTTGAAAATCAGGACGCGATTACGTGCAGGATGGTGGACGAATCGATCCACCGAGTGAACCGGGCCTCGGCGTAACTATCGACGAAGACACCTTCGAGGAGTACCGCATCGACTAACGGCTGCCACCTTTTACTCCTGTTTCTTTCGTCGGGTTAACTGAAACTGCACTGGCTATTGTTGTGCGATTATGGGAGCTGGTTTATTGTCCAACTAATATTTACAAATATAGAAAAATAAAATATTTTATACTTATTATCAATATTTAAGTGGCATACATCTGTGATCATATAAATAGTTAATTATAAATGCGTGTTCTTCTAACCATGTATTGAGTTATGAAGCCACAGGGACGCCGAGACTTCATGAAAGTTGCAACTGGTAGCGTAATCGGATCTTCGTTGCTCGCAGGGTGTTTAGGAGACAACGGTGCTGGAGACTACCCCCCCTCGACAATGACCTTCGTTAACGCGTATTCCGAAGGAGGCGGTGTGGACACCAATATGAGAGAAATCCAGCCATACCTGGAGGAGGAACTCGACACCAATTTCGATATCGAGTACCGCGACGGTGCCGGGACCCGTGTCGCCGCAAATACCGTCGCTCAAGAACCCGAACTGCACTCGATCGGCGGAACCCTCTCGCCGGCAACACCTGCTGCAGTCGCGATTGATGAATACGAGGGTGATGAACTGGAATTTACACTGGATGATATCCGTCCAGTCGGCACGATTTCAGAAGAGGCAGCGGTCATTCGTGTCCGGGAAGATGAAGATCGATTCACAACGATCGAAGAACTTGTTGAGTATGGCGAAGATAATCCCGGTGAACTTACTGTCGGCTCTTCTGGACCGACTAATCGAAATGTGCTCTCAGTCATTCAGCTAATGGAAGAGACTGATGCTGAATTCCAGATTGTTCCGTACGACGGCGGTGGTCCGACTGAGACGGCTCTCCTTCAGGAGGAAATTGATGTCGCTGCTCGATCCGTCTATAATAGCGCGGACGTCAATGATGAGACATTGTGTCTCACAATTTACGCCGAGGAGAACCCCGAACCGGACCTTACGGACGATGCTCCGCCAGTCAACGATGCGCTTGGTACGGACATCGATTATGATCCCTCCAACGGGATCCAGTTCTACTTCGTATCCGCAGACGCTGCTGATGAGTATCCCGACCGGTTCGATACGGTTGTTGATGCACTTGAAGCCGCTATGCAGAATGATGAGTACATTGAAGACCTAGAAGAGATCGGTGAGGAAGACAAGGTCTTCCACAACGGTCCGGATGAGACAGAAGAGATTCTGGAAAATGCATATGAAACATACGTCGAATTTGCACCGATGTTCGACGAATATGTGCAGTAATGATTTGGAACTCTGATCGTATCGTTTACCCCTCGTTTCCGAATCAACTCCGTGTATTGGATTTCGAAGGCTTAAACAGCACGGGTGACAGGAAGATATGGCGATGACTCAATCAGAGGAAGATGAAGCGGCTGAGGAGGAGTCTGCACCATCGACAGCGTTCGTTGCACTTGTTCGACTGGCCTTTCCGACTGCAGTACTGCTTCTGGCAGTGCTCTACGTTGAGAACACCTATGGACGGATCGGTACTGATAACCTCTACTACCCATACTTCATCGTCGCGATGATATTCCTGTTTGTTATCTCAGTATACGTTAGCGAAATCAAACATCTCTATAATCACGGCGCGGAGGACGAATTCATCGAGAGTCTTAAGAAATCTTATTCAGAGTGGAAACGTTCCATTGGCTTCGTCATTGCTGGCGCCGCGTATTTATCGATGATCAACGTACTCGGATTCTTCATCTCCTCGTTCCTGGGGATGATTGTAATCATGCTGATCGGTGGTCTTCGTGACCCGAAAATGATCGTCGGGGGTACCATTACGACGCTAGTGCTCGTATATGTACTATTCATAACCATTATGGGAATGAATCCACCAGAAGGTATGTTGATATGAGGAAAGCAACCTATCCACAGTACTACTTCGACTGAACAATGCAACAACAAGAAAATCACCCTATCAAGATTGACGGTGAGTCACAATGGCAATAGAGCACATCCCAGAGGCATTAGGCGTGCTGTTGACGGTCGAGAATATCGCGTTCATCTGTATCGGTGTGATGTTTGGAATGTTGGCCGGGTCCATCCCTGGATTTACTGGGACAAATACGGTCGCGATCGCGCTGCCGTTTACACTCGGAATGACCGCCGAAATTGCGCTGGTGTTCCTAGCAGCGATCTATATTGGAGCAAGCTATGGTGGTGCGATTCCGGCTGTTCTGATCAACACGCCAGGTACGGCTGGTGCGACCGCGACGGTGCTTGACGCTTACCCAATGTCCCAGAAAGGACAGGCATCGAAAGCTCTCGGAATATCGATCTTGGCTAGTGTCATCGGTGGATTCTTTGCCGCCTTCATTGTCCTCCTACTCTTGGGTCCGATCGGTGACTTCGCGTTCATGTTCACGAACCGTGAAATTTTCGTCCTCGGATTATTTGGGCTCGCAGCCGTTGCCGTAGCGATCGGGGACAACTTCAGAAAAGGGTTAGTCTCCGGTTTCGCGGGACTATTGATCGCCGCGATGCCTGTTGACCCGACGACAGGACAGCGACGACTCGATTTCGGGTTCTTCGAACTGTATGATGAAGTTCCATTCGTTCCGGTTGTCGTTGGACTGTTCGCAATTTCCGAGCTATTCTATCTCATCAACAAGAAAGCAATCAGCGAAGATACGGAACTCGATACCTCGTATGGACAGATTATTGATGGGTTTAAATACGTGATTTCGAAGCCTATTGACCTCGCACGAGCGATGATCATCGGCCTCAGTATCGGATCAATGCCGGGTGCCGGGACTTCCGTAGCTAATTTCGTCAGCTGGGGGACGGCGAAGTCAATGTCCGATAAACCTGAACAGTTTGGTGAGGGTAATCCCGAAGGTGTGATCGCCTCAGAGGGTTCTAACAGCGCAGTCACGGCCGGGTCGCTCGTTCCCACGATCGCTCTTGGTATCCCTGGAAGTGGGACGACTGCAGTTATGCTCGCTGCCCTCCTCCTTCACGGTGTACGACCCGGGCCTGAGTTCATGCAGGACTTCGCGCTTGAGGCTAATATTATCATCCTCTCGCTGTTCATTGCGAATATAGTCTTGCTTATATTTGCATTCGCCGTCTCGAAGTATCTTGTTCGGATCGTCACGATGCCTGCGAACGTTATTGTGCCAGCGATACTGGTACTCACTGTTATCGGGGCATATGCAATGCGTAGTAGTGTTTTCGACATTTGGCTAATGTTCCTCTTCGGAATCATCGGGTTCGTAATGCGTGAGAACAACTACTCGCTCATCCCGTTAATCCTGGGTGTCATTCTCGGTCCGATCATTGAGGGTGCTTTCCTCCGCAGCATGTTGGTCAGTGGCAACGATCCAACGTACTTCTTCGGCAGCGGGCTTGCGATCGCACTCTGGATCGCGCTTGTACTGACCTTCGTGAGCAGACCGCTGTACAACATTGTTCGAGGCATTGTTGAATCTCGAACCAATCTACTCAACTGACTTCTGATGCTCTCAGCTAAAATCATCAATATTTATTATAGGGAGACTAGTACTGGTCTTAGGAAAATCTAATAGTACTCAGATAAAAGTGGACAATGACAAATAATATAGAAACTCAGATCGCGGTAAACGCGTTCACCGGAGTGTTCCTGCTTTTAGCTGGAATAGCGACTTTTTTTATGGAGGAAAACATAGTAGCAGCATCGATTATCGTCCTTGTTGCAATCTTTTTCCTTACGCGTGCATTTGCCCAGCGACGAATGATATCAGAATGAGTAATCTAACCGAAAAGGACGGTTAGATAAATTCGCTAAAGCGATTATATATCGGTAGCTACTTTTCCTCGTATGTAGAATATTTATGTGATGAAGAATAGGAAAGGGAGTGCAGGGATGTTATCGTTCGAAGTTGGTATGTATATACCGATACCGATGAATTTGATATTTAAATAAAACTTCTAGAAAATAATGTTCGGACTGAGACGTCAAGAGCTACTTTTCGCAGCGATCATTTCATCTGTACATGCCGTTCAACATATCTTCTACCGCCTTGTCCCTCCCCTGATACCTGTTCTTGCCGTTGATATTGATGCACCGCTTTGGCAGCTCGGTCTGCTTGTAAGTATCTACATGTTCGTTGGAGGTCTCTTTCAGGCCCCATTCGGTATCCTTGCAGACCGCGTTAATCGACAATACATTGCTAGCGCTTCGATCAGTGCAATGGCGACCGGATACGTAATTTTCTCACTCTCACCGATATTTGGGGCAAGTCTCCCCCCGATCGAATTGTTTGGCGACGTGTTTACCGGTCCATTTCAACTCATGGCGCTAGCAATGATTGTCGCCGGAATCGGATACAGTGGAATCCATCCAGTCGGCTATCCATTAATCACAGCTAATGTCTCGTCGGATAGCAAAGGAAAAGTACTTGGAATGTGGGGAAGTGCGTCCAAAATTGGTGACGCTCTCGCTCCAATCCTTATTGGTGTATTTATTTTATTGTTTTCCTGGGAATTAATTCTCCTGAGTATTGCTGTGCTAGGGTATGGATACGCTATCTGGCTGTTTGTCTACCTCTCCAACTCGCAGTTTGATACTCAACCGCCAAGAGCCAACAAAACCGACTCGAGTGATGGGATTGTGAGTGAACTTTCTCGAGCCGACTCGCGCCAGTTTTTGTTTCCAGTCGCGATACTGCTTGCCTTCTTTTTTGCGATCCTGTTCGCAGGAAATGGATTGCTGGCATTTGCGCCAGTATTTGTTACGGACGTATATGGTATTTCGCTCTCAATAGTCGGCATTTCTCTTCAGACAGAGTCGGTCGCAAACTTCTACTTCGCACTTCTATTGCTTAGTGCCACAGTATCGCAGCTTGCAACCGGTACCTTCGCAGATTGGTTTGATCACCGGACTGTAATCGTCATACTTTTAACCATCGCGACAATTTGCTTCGTGACATTAGCATTTTTCACCTTATCACCAGTTCTGCTTGCGATCGTCTTCGTTGTTCTCGGTGGTAGTCTATATGGCCTCAATCCAGTGCGTGATGCCCTTATTAGTAACGTCTCACCGGCGGACTATGAAGGACGAACATTTGGATATGTTTACACTGTCGCACTTATCGGTAGTTCGGCGTTTCCGGCGGCAATTGGATATATGGGTGATATAGTCGGGATTCAATTGAGCTTCATCTTCCTAGCAGTTGGAACCTTGCTCGGACTTGTAGCTATTCTCCCATTATATAGTACGAAAATATACAAGAAGGGGAACCAGTAATTATAATAAAAAGTAGTATGGAATATAAAATGATGCCCACGGCACTGCTAGATTGAGGTTGAACTGAACGGAGTTTTTGAACAAAGTTGGAAGATGCTGTTCGAAGAACTCCAAGTGGACATAACGGGTTCTTCTAATGAGGTGTTTTGGATATTCCTTGGGAATCGAATTAGAGATGGTTTTGAACGGAAATAATGTCCGGCTATTCCTCAGAGAGGTTTTGATCCATCGCTTCGTCCCCATCCTCTTCTGCAGAGTGGAGGTACTCCTTCAGTATCGGACCAAGGAGGACAAGAAGAGTCAGTATCACAAGCAAGAGTGAGAGTGGTCGGGTAACGAAAATAAGCCAGTTATCTTCGAGCTGAAGCGACCGAAAGAGGTTTTCTTCCGCGATAGGTCCGAGAACTGCCCCTAAGATGAATGCAATAATCGAATAATTGTGACGGACCATGTAGTATCCCATGATCCCAAACGCGAGGATTGCGGCTACGTCGAACCAGTTCCGGTTCAGCGTGAATGCGCCCAGAACCGACAGCACGATTACGATTGGAATGATAATACTCGAGTCGATCTGCGTGATTAGACTGAACCGCGTGATCAGCAGTAATCCGACTGCCAGAATAAGGAGGTTGCCAATAAAGATAGCGATGAAAAAGGAGTAGGTGACATGGAGTTGACTGGCGAACATGTCCGGTCCGGGACGGAGACCGTGAAGAATGAGTCCGCCGAGTAACACGGCAGTCGATCCGCTCCCGGGGATACCGAACGCTATCGTCGGGACCAAAGAGCCGCTCACAGTTGGATTGTTTGCACTCTCGGTGGCGATCACTCCACGGAGATCACCGTCCCCGAACTTCCCATCGGTGTATGTTCGTACCGCTTCAGCATACGAGACGAACGTTGAGGTTGTAGCGCCGGCACCCGGGATCATGCCGATAAATAAGCCGAGCAATCCCGATTTCGTTGTAAGGACTGGATGATCAATAACAGACTTTACGCCTGTTTTGATGTTACCAGTAACGGTAACGTTGCTGCCGGCTATTTGCTGCTGCTGGGACAACTTGATCATCTCTGCAACAGCGAACAGCCCGATCAGAATCGCTATGAAATCAATACCATCGTATAGTCCCATCTGGTCGAAGGTAAACCGAGGAGTAGGGGTCATAATCGCGAGCCCAACTGTCGATATCATGAAGCCGAAAGCGCCGGCCACGATCCCCTTGATCGGCGCACCTTTAGTAACGACTGTGATCAGGGCGATGCCAAGCACGGCGACGAGAAAGTATTCGGGGGAGCCGAATGATCGAACGATCGGAATGAGAACCGGCGTTAGAACGATAACAACGAGTGCTCCGAGGAATCCCATCAGTGCCGATGCCGTCGCGGAAATCGCGAGCGCATCCTTTGCGCGTCCGGCCTTCGTAAGCGGGTACCCGTCGAGCGTCGTAGCGGCGTTACCTGCGTCTCCAGGCGCATTGATGAGGATTGACGCGATGCTTCCGCCGTACATACCACCGCTGTAAATGCCGATCAGAAATATAATTGCATTGTGAGGTTCCATACCAACCGTGAGTGGGAGTAACATCGCCATTCCGATCGGTGCTCCAACCCCCGGAATTGACCCAATAATAATCCCTAACAGGACGCCAAAAAAGACCAGTCCGATTGTCGGCCAGGCAAATACGAGTTCGATACCGGAGAAAAACGCGTCGAGAGCCATTTAGATTCCACCTCTGTTCAAGATTTCACCTTGGTCAAACGGAATATTAGCCAGTTCCATGAATAGGAATACAAACAGAAGCGAAATAACGCCCACGAGGAGTGCGATCCGAAGAGATTGCTTAAACCAGAGTGTGTAGAGGACAACAAATAGTGGTGCAACAAATAACAAGCCAACGACGTATCCGCTCAAAATGAAGGCACTCGTGAGCAGTATCGTGAAGGCTTTACTGCTAATGCTCACGCCGAATTCGTCGGCCAGGGTTTGTTTCTCCGAGGCGTTCCGAATCTCCTCGCTGGCGTTGGCTTCCTTGTCATATTCTCCGGAGCTATCCGTGATATTAACGTCTGTATTGACAAGCATCTCCAGTGGGCCAGGAAGCCGGTCCCCCAATAAAATGAGCGCCGATCCGACGACGACGATTCCACCCATTAGCTGTGGGAAGAGGGCGGCTTCTGTCGCGTAATTCTCCACCCAGGGAATTAGTAAAAATATTGATCCAACCATCAACATCATGAATACCAACATATCTTCGGAGTCTGTGTTACCTATCATAGTAAAACTGTGGTGGCCCGTACCTGATTATCCTTCGTACTCCTCGACAAGTTCGACGACGTTATGATTTTCGTACTCCTCAAAGATTTCTTCGAAGTGTTCTCCTGTGGCGTCAATTCCCTCGTACATCAAGGCGTTACCTGTTTCTTCTTCCCATTCCTCTGCCTCGTCCGTCTCAAGTGCGTTCTCCATTTCTTCCGCCAACGTTTCGCGGACATCTTGCGGCGTCTCCGGCGGGGTGAACAGCGTTCGGTTGATGCCGTTTACCCAATCGTAATCTGGATAGCCTTCGTCTTCGACAGTCGGCGTGTCGGGAAATGTCGGACTCCCGTCTGTGTGTAGCGTAACGAGCGGGTAGACGTCGCCTGCTTCGACTGCAGAGAGCGCACCGGCATCCGAGCTGATCCCACACGGAACCTCACCGGACGCGACTGCTTCGTTGATCGCGGCGGAGCCGTCGTAACTGATCAGTTCCTCCCATTGCCAGTCGTATTCGTCGTCTTCATGAGCAAGGAGCGTGAAGATGTGCGGCGGCGAACCAGGCGACATCACGCCGACGTTCGACCACTCACCTGTTTCGTATCGCTCAAGGAGATCATCCAGTGATTGGATTTCTTCCTCGTACTCGGCGTCGACGACGAGGACGCGCGCCGAGAAACCGAATTGACAGACCGGCTCTAGGTCGCGCTGATCAATGCCGGGATCTTCCATCATCTGGACGCCGACTTCCGTTGGCGGATCAATCCCGATCGTAGTGTGTCCGTCAGGCTCCGAATTCAGAACCTCCGAAATTGCGTTCATTCCGCCCGCCCCCGAGATGTTTTCGATAGAGAGCTCGGCGTCCAATTCATCTGCGAGGAGCGGCATAACACCTCGAGCGTAAGTGTCGTTCCCCCCGCCCGGGTCATAAGGAGAGACGTGTGTGATCGTTTCAGTTGGGAACTCTCCGTCGTCCTCGCTACCTAGACATCCGGCAATACCAGTTGCTGCACCACTAGCAAGAATTGCTAGCAATCCTCGTCTGCCTGTCTCTAACATAGACACCAAACTCAACTTCGTCCTAACACTTATAACTTTATACTTTAGATTTGTTCTTTACGCTAATATTGTATGATAAAATATTTATTATCATGAGCTACGCCCTGAGAGTGTCGAGAAATGGGGCGACCAGCGCCTAGCGGATCACGTCGAGAACGCGTTTCGATATGCTGAGCAACTGCTTTTCGCTGAACGCGCTTCCCATGAGCTGCATTCCGACGGGAACGCCCTGTACTCGTCCGTTTGGTACCGTGATCGCCGGAAGTTTCGTTACGTTCGCCGGATGAGTGTTTCGAGCGTAATTATACCCGGGATCGGTTGCCTCGGAGAGGCGTGGGGCAATTATCGGTAACGTCGGCAGGAGAAACACGTCAACCTCTTTGAGCGCCGCTTCAAACTGGTCACACAATTGCTCTCGTGCTTTCTGAGCGTACATATACAGACCCCCGTGTTCATTATTGACAAGATGTGCACCAGCTAATAACCGGGCGCGATAATACCAATTCACTTGCTGTCCGAATGCTTGAGATCGAGCAGCAAAGGCCTGCTGATAGGACGGATCAACGTTGCCTAAACGCCGATAGTCTGCAGCTGCGTCACGCCAGTGTGCAGCAAGTTCCGCATAACTGAGAGCGTATTTAATTGGACCGGATAATTCAAAATCTTTTATGGAAATACGACTAATCTCGGCTCCATTATCGCTTAGCCGGTCGATTGCAGCTTCTGTCTGATGGACGATTCCGGACATTACCTCCTGTTCTGCTGTACCATGACCAAGTCCTTCCTTAATTACACCGATTGTCGTGTCCTCTAACGATACTGCGTTATTTAATGCCTCTACGTACCCGCCTACTTGATACTCTGGTTTCGCTGCGGCCACCATGCTTGCAGCGTCATCTGGATCCCGGCCGGCTATCGCCTCAAGCAGGGCGGCGCACTCTTCAACCGTCTTTGCCATCGTTGCAACATGGTCGAGGGTGTATGAGTTTTCGATAATGCCCGAAGTCGGAACGAGCCCGTACGTGGGTTTTAATCCAATTATTCCACAGTGTGCAGCTGGCATTCGACCAGAACCACCGGTATCGGCGGCCAGTGAGACGTCAACCTCGCCAGTGGAGACGGTAATTGCGCTCCCACCAGACGATCCGCCTGGAATTCGCTCTGGGTCATCAGGATGTGTCATTTGCCCGTTGTTCGATATGGCTCGTGCGCCAGCACCAAACTCATCAAGGTTCGTTTTGGCCGTTATCGATGCACCTGCTCGTCGTACACGTTTGATAACAGTTGCATCAGTCTGGGGAATATATCCCTGCAACGCCGCCGACCCAGCTTCCATTGGGATCCCCGCGACGGAGATGTTGTCCTTTACGCTAACGGAGAGGTCCTCAAGCAAGCCATTGTGATCAGCAGTTGGAGGGACCTCACACCGCGTAATAATGCTATTATGCGAATTATCGGTGGCGGTTTTCCATGTTCGTTCACCAACCGTTTCCTCACTTTCCCTCTCAACAAACGATTTGACTTCCGCTAATCCCTCTAAATTACTGTTCACTTGGTCTCGAATATTGCTCAGTTCGTGATCCGATACACTGATTCCGAACTGATCCGCAAGCTTTCGTACCTCTTCGGTAGATAACTCACTCATCCTTCGAATAAATAGTATATCAATTGGTATATACCTTTTGTTCAAGCAAGTGACAAATATATAGAGCTGATCGTCGAGAACCAAACCAGGATAGGAAAGTACTATTTGACCCCTTCATGGCGTGGCTATTCGAGAAGATTTGCTACGCACTCTGAATCGACTTAGGACCCGTGGAATGTTCCGAGCAGTCACGAGCATTCGCTTGCGCGTCTCAACCGTTGTGTCTGCGAGGAGCAGCGTCGAGACTACGTTATCCCCGTTGAGGATCAGATTATTCGATTCAATGTTTCCTCGTGAAAGACGTCCAGCGCAGTCTCGTCGATCGAATCCGTCTCGACCGCTCGTCGGAGCTCCACCGGGTCAAAACAGTTCCACGAGCGGGAACTGAGTGGCGTCGATCTCGTTGATTTGCTCGTCCGAGATGTATAGATCGATGACGAGGAGATCGACGACGCCGACAGTCTTATTTCGCAACTCGGTTCCCTACTGCGCCTCGACCCGCCAGTCCCCTCAAGCAGATGATCCTCTGGGGCGTGGAACCTGCGGGCCAGACCCACGATCCCGCTGACAGTAAATTCGGTGACGGCACCGTCGTTTATCCGGGACTATACAGCACTTTCCCAGTATTCGTCACAGATATTGTCGATAGTCCATGCACCCAAAAGCAGTTTCATCGACGTCGTGATCTAATTCGTACAACGCGACACTGGCGAATCCCGAATCGGTGTTTTTGCGTGGTCGATTTCTTCGTCAGGAACGTTAGAGTACGTCGTGGACGCTTCATACTCAAATAATTCCTGTGCTTCACCCGTTTATCATCGAACTTCATGAAAAACCTTAGCTATCTGGTTGCAGCGCGTCTGTACCTTCGATAATTCGCCGGAATATCCACTGATCGTGACACGGTTGCGGTCGTCCTGATCAACCTCGGTCAGGCTAGTTCCCCGATCTTGTTCGTCTATGACGAACCTATATCCAACATGCTTTATCGAAAGCTGGATGATCACTGCCACTGATTTACAATAGTACTTTTGTAACATATGCCGACATACCCCCGGCAACTAATACTTATTAGCCATCTCTTAAACTAATCACACATCACATTCTGAAATCGAGTGTTCGTTCGCTACGAACCGAATCCATCACTCGCCGTCAATCGACTGACCGGTAACACCCAATTATCGCCGTTTGATAACTTCTTCTCTCGTCTGACGCGACACTTCTTATTATTGGAAGCTAGTATGATTTCCCTCCAACAGTTGCAAACACTCAATTTGTCCCGAGTTCGTTTGCCATTCTGGGCAGGTGATTGGGAATTCCTCGTAGAATCAGTCCGCCTCTATTCGGCATCGAGGGGAGACACCGCACACGCCGACAACTTCATTATTCGAGATGATTGGCGTCCTGATCGCCCAGAAATCCGATCTCGATTCTTGCTTGTATCTACGCTCGCGGGTATCTTCTAGTTCAGCTAATAGTTTGTCGCGATTGGTGATCCTCTCCTCGGTTTCCGCTGATAGCCCTCATTGGTCGATGACTTCCTTGATTCGCTCACTTTACTGTTTTGGCTTTCACGGCGCCTTCGCCGGTAGCCACATACAAATAGATTGCTCGGCCCCGCTCCTTGATGAAGAACTGTATACGTCCGTCGGTCCTCTCCGCGAACTATAACTATTTGTTTGGCTACTCCGTTCCATTCGTGCCGCTGTCTCACGTACTCGCCTATGATGAGGAACTTCAAGCTGACGTGGTACCCGCCGTAGGACGTACTGCTCGTTGTACCTGATTGTCCACTACTGGTGCAGCGTACTCTTCGCAAAACCAAGCTCGATGGCAATCTCTACTATCTGCGAACCGTCGCGGTTTATGAGGGCCTCGGGAATTCGGAAGATGGTGTTGAGGGTTCGGATTCCTTGAGCAGACGAGCGTTCGTTCATAACAAATGTCTGTGTGGCGGTGCCTCTCAATCTTCCCTTGTTATTTTCATATCTCTACTAATTTGTTAACTGGTAGCTATAGTAGCGCTATAGTAGTCTTTAGAAATAATTACTCACTTTTGGTACAGAGATTTGATCAAGAGCTGTATCGATCGTTGTTGTGGGGTCGTTGAGTGAGTCAAAGAAGCGGTTGCTAAGTGCCGCTTGGAGTTGTCTCCAGCACTCTTCGACAGGATTTAGTTCTGGCGAGTACGCTGGTAATGTCACGAAGGCGAGGTCGTCACGGGCCGCCAGGTCCGTGACGGCCGACGCCTGAAAATACGGCGCTCCATCCAGCACGATAAGCAGATTATATTTAAGCTCTTTTCATAATGCAAGGATGAAATGTTCTGCGTGTTCGACGGTGACGTACTCTTCGAACCGAGCGAAAAAGCGATCACCGAGGACGGTGATTGCTTTTTCTTGGTTTGAAAAGTCGTAACTGGTAGGAATAGCAAATATTGGCACTGTCTAGTTCTGCACCTCCTCGATCGGCGTCTTTCCGTCGAGAGCTTGGTGCGGTCTCTGGCGGTTGTAGTAGTGCATGAATTGTTCAAACCATTCGTATGCACTCGCCCGACTGCCCACCCACGAGTTATGGAAGCGGTCGATGCGCACTTTGAGGGTGTGAAACCACTTTTCGATGAGGTTTCGCTCGGTATAGTTGACCCGACCGCTTAACCCTAATCGAGCAAGGGCAGTCCGATAGCCGAATTGATCGACGAGAAATACGGTGTCGGAGAGATCGTATTTCTCGTTAAGTCGATGCAGAAACGCAGCTGCCGGATCGGTTCCGTGCCGACCAAACAACGCGACATCGAGAATCAGCTTCGTTTCGGTGTCTATTGCAGCGTACAGCCAAGACCACTCGCCATTGATCTTGACAGCGGTCTCGTCAATCGCGACCCGCTTCGGCTGCGCCTCAGGCGGGTCGCACCCGCTGTCAGCCAGCCGATGTACCCAGTTCCAGACCGCTCCGTGAGAGCGTTCAACGCCTAATTCAGCGAGAATCGTTGTTGTCTCCCGAAGTGAACAACCGGTCTGATGAAGGCGGACGGCGAACGCCCTGACGGGCGTCGCCGTCCGCTCGTTCTCCCAAGATTCTTCTAAATCCGCGTCGTAGCTCTCGCTGAGCAGGTTTGCGAGCATCCTAACCAATTCACTCAACGACCTGCTCGTTTCTCAAACTGGCTCAACTAGACAGTGCCTACAGAGATAAAACATTCGTAATGTTATTTGATTGGTAGGGTATATGATCGGATATTTACCAGTATAATCTAATTTGAGGTCTAAGTTATAATCGCCCTTAGACGAGTTCCCTATCTACTCAGAAAGCTCCTCTCCCGCTGCTCGAAGACATTCGATGCGACTACGTTATGCGAATAGGTAAGCTACGGACCAAATCTATAGCCCCCTCATCCCGCGGTGAGTAGAACGTGTTCCCGAAGGAGGAATGCCTATGGGATCTCGAGGGACTGTTCGACACTCCCGTGGTCACGCGCGAGAATCGATTCGGCGGCATCGACGAGTTGGTCGAAGTTCGTCCAGACGAGGCAATCAACTTGGCGCTGCAAACGACTGCAGCACGATTAGATGGTTATCTCCCTATCATCGATATGCCGCTACAGAGCGTTTCACCCCAAGATCGCGTCTGTGGCGATGTTTCCACCTTCTCCCCCACCCCACTTTCACAACAGCTAAAATACAGTGTAGTTCAATTTCCCCGGTGGCCTCCCTATACGACAGGGCCGTGTCTCTGGATGGTACATGGGTGCTATGGCCAGTGCTCAAGATACCCTATACAGGGACACCAGTAGAGTGGGCTGCAGGAACGGAAAACGATCAAGAACAGACTACGATCGCTTTATTCTTTAAGTGGTTCTGACCACAAGGTAGAGCTATGACGGGAGGTCGTTCTCGCATAATTCTCAACTCGGTAGCGTAGACTACCGTTATTCTGTCAAAGCTGGAGCTACTACTGGGTGGAACAGACGATAGCGGACGACGTGCTCATCACGTCGTTGAGCCGATCGGGTTATGAGTTTGAGAACGTCGATCCAGAGCTGAGTCGGGTCGCGTGTAATCTACGACTCGTCTCTGTAAATCTCGACCTCCCCGGACTGATTGTCGTTATCTTGGACGCTGATACTCCAAGTCGAACCGTCTCCAGAGATCGCTCCAATAGCCGGACCGATATCGTATGAATTCTCCCAGATAAGGTTACCACTGTCGACAACGGCTATCTCGCCGTTGCCTCGATCTGCAACGAGCACACGGTCTCCGTTGTCGCTGACGCTTACATCCTCAGCACCCCAGAAACCAAGCGATGCTGTCCATTGTTCATCGCCGGTTTCAGCGTCAACAGCGTGGAGGGTTCCATCCCCTTCTGACGTGACAATCGTGCTGCCATCCGACGAGAGGTAGACCCAGCCACCATACGAATCAGTTTCCCAGACGACGTTGCCCTCGAGATCAAGAACGATCGTCTTGCCATCGTCAGTTCCGGCGACAACCAACTCACGCTCGCTGTCGATGTTGACCGAAATCACATCTTCGTCAGTTTCGTGAGTCCATTGCTCGGCGCCAGTGCTGTCGTAGAGTTTGACGCCAGCGGATCCATAGCGCTCGATATCATCACCTGAATAACGACCGGCACCGACAGCCACGTAGTCTCCCTCATCTGTGATAGCAACAGTCTGTCCGACAGATTCGCTCAGGTCTGTTTCCCACTGGATCTCACCATTCGCTGAAGCAGCAACAGTGCCGGGACCAGTGATTGGTGAGGAAACAGACGCAATCGTTGTCCCATCTGCAGTGGCATCGAGATCCCATAATTCGGGGTGCTGGAGAGCCGGCCCGTCGTCCTCGGTTAGGTCGAGTGAGCCGTACATATCAGCATCCATCCAGCCAACGGTACCTGTGGTTCCGTCTTCAGATACTTGGAGATGAGAGACACTGCGGTCAGCTCCGAGATTGATGACGTCGCCGTCTCTCTGCTCGTCGTATACCATTACGTTCCCGTCACCGAATCCGAAGAGGACGGTCTCACCGTCGGGTGAGAGGCCTGTAACGAGGCCAGAGGTGCTATATGTCTCGCTAGCCCGCTGCTCGATGCCCGAACTCGAGTCGTCATCAGAACTGTCGTCGGCTTCTGTGGGTTCCGACTCGAGTGTGATAGTCACTTCATCATCGCTTTCGATCGTCACATCTGTACTTCCGCTTTCGTAGCCGTCGGACTCAGCATTGACTGTAATCGATCCGCCTTCTGTCTCGAACGTTGCTTGGCCGTCCTCGTTCGTCTGCTGATCGTCACGAGTGTCGAAGATTATCGCATCGTCATGGACGAACTCTACATCGGCATTTTCGATCGGGTCGCTATTCTCATCGACGACCGTCACAACGACGGTATAGTCGCCTGACTCTTCGCCACTGGCTTCAGCGCTATCTGCCGAGGATTGTGTCTCTTCACCCCCACCACCAGCCATGAGCAGACCCCAGATTACGAGTCCATACACACCTGCAACGGCACCTGCTTTCACTCCACCGCCGGCGGCTATCCCTGGTAGTGCTGTTAGCTTATTAGCTGTTCCCCGCCAATTCGTGCCGACGATGATGCCAAGCACGATCGGGAAGAAGACAAGCGCAAATAATCCCAAGATTAGGTACCCACTCCCCACTGCGACATTTCTCCCGGTTTTGTTCGGCTTCATGCCCGGGATACTATCCGCGATTTCCATACGCTGATACTAGTGCGGCAGATGATAAGATTGCTGGAAAGAAAGTCACCTCTGATAGTGAGAGATATGGTATCCATTTGGCTGAGCGGCTGCGGAAACGACTACCTTACCAGACTGGGTCCTGCAGGTATCAGAGCACCTCCGCCAGTGGACTTCCAACGGGCTCGCCGTCGCCTCGAAGCCGCAGGCCGTTGCGGCGGTCTTTATGGTCGGTACCGGATGTCCGATACTGGAGGACCTCAAGCGCGCGATCACGTTTCCGCTCGAGTTCGTCGACAACCTCCGTCGGGATGTCGCCGGCGCTTTCGAGGAGTGTTTCGAGCTGGTGCTTGCGGTCGAGTGCCGCGTTCGCGGAGATCGGGTCGGGTTCGTAGCCGGCGACGGCGTCAGCGACGTCCTCGTGAGTGCGCCGCATTAGCTCTCACGCCCCCGAAACGACAGCCGTCCCGGTGACTGACGGTGCTTCGACCGATCGACTCGAGCGCCTCACGACCACAGTCGCGGCACTTGTGGTATCGCTCTCCGGTTGGCTCTCCATACTTGTCGAACTCTGGGAACGGACCGTCCCACGGATCGGCCTCGCCGTCCTCGAGAATCTCGGCGTCAGTAGCAGCCTTGCGAACGGTGAGTCCGCCGTCGATCGCGGCCACACGCTCGCTCGAGGTGTCCTCGGTCTCGTCAGTATCGACGGTCCCGACATGCTCACCAAGGTCCGGGTCGACATCGATTCCGGCGTCGGTCGGGATCGGACGAATGCCCTTGGTGATATTGGAGGAAGGCGACAGTTCGGTCTGATTTGGACGCTGTCTTGTCGTTCTGGACCGGTTCCCCGATCGCAAATCCGTGCCCGACGACAAGGAACGGGACCTTCTGCTCGCTTCCTAGTAATCTGCGCTCTTGAGACGTGACGATCCCGTCTTCGAGTTGACGGTGCTAAGTCTATGATATCTGTAGTGCTTCTTCGATTAGTTCGATGCTCTCGACTGTACTGGTGATCGCTGGGACAGCTGGTTTGATCTCACCACCGGTGTAGAAGGCGAGATAGTTAGATGGTTTGAACGAGTGACTCAGCTGGCAGAAGTACAGACCGTCGGTAGTGCATTCGGTCCAGACTTTGCGAGCGGCAACGACGAGGACGCGATCGTCGCGATCACTCACGAGATCTTCCTCGTAGAGGAAGCGAACGAGTTCTCGAAGGAGGAATGCCTCTCGTTCGGTGGGGATCTCGAGCGATTGTTCGGCGCTGCCGTGGTCTCGTGCTAAGATCGATTCAGCGGCATCGACGAATTTGTCGAAGTTCGTCTAGACGAGGCGGTCGTCGACCGGCTCCGATCGCTCATCGAGCGGTTCCCGGAATCTGAACTCGAATTCGATCTGCGCGCGCTCGCGGATGTGATGATCGGCATCTCAGAGTCGGCCGATCCGTAGGCGCCGGTGAACCGCCATATCGAACACATGGAGACCGCGGATCGGTTCCGAACGCTGCTCCCGGCGGTAGATCTCCCGGCGATGACAGTCGCTCGCGACTGTGTCGTCGAGGCGGACAGCCAGCACGAGATCGTCGTGAGAAAGCGCCTCGCGCGGACGGTCTTGGACCGCCGGGGCTACCGCAAACTGGTCGAGGAGATGCTCGCGTCGGGCAACTGTGAGCTGTCCGTCTCTGAGCGAGAGATCTCCCCCGAGGCGGTTCACGAGAATAAGTCTGTGATGAGTCGAGAAACCAAATGTACGGCGTGTCGACCGGTTCTCGGTGAGATGCGGCTGGAGTGGTTTGAGGGCCGACCCAGCAGTTAGCTGTGCTTGGTTTGTAGAATACTATATTTAATATAGCACTCATTCCACCGGGTTGATTTCACACACAGTGCATAGTACCCCTCCCCTCACAGCAACTAGCCACTCACAATTTTCGTTTGAGGACCTGTGCTAGCTGCTCCTCGATTTCAGTGGCCTGCAGGATCTTGATCTCGCTCTCGGCTTGCTCCTCGAGCGAGGCTGTCTCTCTTTTGAGATCCTGCACAACGAGTAGGCCGTTCCAACCCGAGCCGAAGTACCCCTCTGTATCGCGTCCAAAGACGTACTCCTTGTTGAGACGCAAGAAGGCGAGATACTCGAGCGTCTCCTTGATCCCGCGCCGAATCGTGTCCTCGTTGGCGCTGTTTTTGAAGCTGACTAGTAGTATAGGTTATTCACTGGATAGAGACTCCCAATTAGATACCATGGAAGCTCGTTGCTGCCATGGTTTTTCCAGAGCAGCTGTTATTTCAGTATATGTCTCATAGAGAGCATCATATTGATGTGTATGACCGGAATTAGGGCGATAGATCTTGTCTATTCCAATCATTTCGCTAGCTGCAATTTCAATATTTTCATAGAACCCATTAGCAGTCGCAGCTAATATTGCAGCTCCCTTTGCACCCATTTCTATTCCTGCTGGTATGATAACTTCTGTATTAAGACAATCTGCGAATGTTTCACACAGCAGGGTTGATCGTGCCCCACCACCACATAACCTTATTTGATTTGTCTTATCGGGTAGCTTTTCAGAACAATCCCGTAGTGATAGTGAGAGACCTTCATAGACAGCTCTTAGAAGATGAGAGCGATCATGAGATGGATTCAGACCAGTAAACCCAGCTCTTGCATTTGGGTCAACGAACGGTGCTTTCTCACCGGCAGTACTTAGATACGGATGATAGATTACCCCTTCGGACCCAATAGGTGCGGAGCGAGCGAGTGATTCGACGGTTTCGAAGGATTCACCTCCTGCGATTGTTTTACGTACCCAATCGAGATTTGGCGTACCAGTCATTGCTCCCATTGCCCGAAGGCCCATTCCATTAATACCAAGTGCGAGTGTATATCCAACTGGTGGAGGACTTTTGTTCGGGGATTGGAGAATGTTCTGTATCTGAAGGGTCGTTCCGGCAACTACAGAACAATCTCCTGGTGTGAGTGCGCCACTTCCGAAGGCTGAAGCAGCAACATCAACGACACCGGTGACCACTGGTGTCCCCTCTGGAAGTTCTGTCTTCGCTGCTGCACTGGGTGTTACTTTTCCTGCGATCGCAGTCGGTGATTTGATCGATGGTAAAAGGTCTTCAAGAGATGGTAGAGTGATACCTTTCGGTAGTTTGGAAACAAACTCCTCAGTAACCGGATCATAGTTAATAAGTGATAATTCGGTTGGTTCACTTGCTAGCTCACCGGTCAGATTATATCGGATCCAGTCTTTGCATCCCAGTAAGGTATTAGCTGTTTTGAGCGTCTCCGGTTCATTATTTTCAATCCACTTTAATATCGGAAGAGCCAATCCAGAGAAGACACCGTAGCCAAATCGCTCAAATAAGTCATCATATATGTTATTCTTCCTCCAGTTATTGACTATATCTGACGCTCTTCCGTCGTTCCAAATGATTGCGTTTCGAACTGGACTTCCTTCCTCGTCGACAAGCCAACATCCCCCTCCCTGTCCAGTCACAGCAACTGCGGCGATTTTACTACTTTCTGGAATTGACCTAACTGTTTCTTTGATCGTTTCAGTTGTATGTGCCCATAACAAATCCATATCTTGCTCGGCCCAATCTGGATTTGGTTTTGTAACGGGATTCTCTCGAGAGCTATGGACAAGTTCTGTCCCATCAGTTTCGAAAGCTGCTGTTTTGATAGCGGTTGTGCCAGCATCGATACCTATTAAAATATCACTCATTTCTGGATGCACGAAAAATCTCGAGGGTTCTTATTTAGCTCTGCTGACCGTAATCCGCGAATCGCTCGGTGAGAGTTTTGATCTCTGTATCCGCGAGAATCTTCGGCTCACCGACACTGCGGGCTTGATAGTGGATACGGGCACAGTATTCAGTCATCAACGCTATCTCATATGCTTCTTCGACCGACTCACCAATAGTGATTACACCATGGTTCCCAAGTAGACAAGCGCCATATTCGTCTCCGAGAGCTTCAACAGCCAGCTCACCAAGAGCCTCAGTTGCTGGCGTTTCGTAAGCGGTCACAGGTACTTGATCGCCAGCGAATGCGATTAGGTAGTGCGATGCTTCGATTGGTTCTTGGAGGCTAGCAAATGTGCTCGCATACGGAGAGTGAGTGTGAACAACTCCGCCTACGTCCTCACGTGCACGATAAATTGCAGTATGCATCGGTGATTCGCTCGAGGCCGGTAGCTTGCCTGCAACTTGCTCACCCTGAAGATCGACCAGGGGTACTGTTTCGGGTGTGATTTCTTCGTAAGGTACACCCGAGGGATTTATCGCGACCTCCTCACCGTTTCGCGAACTAACGTTTCCACCTGTTCCTTTCGTTAAACCATCTTCGAGCATTTGTCGTCCAAGCTCGCTGACGGCTGCTCGTTCGGCTTGGAGAGCGTCGCCAACTGGAACTTCAGTAGCTTCGTCTTGGCTATCGGTGTGTTCTCCATAGTGCTCAAATATCTCGATCAATTCGGTTACAGCCTCGTTAGATAGGATCTCTGGCTCACCTACTGAGATCGCTTGATAGTGTATTTGCGCACAATATTCGACCATCATCGCGACCTCGTAGGCCTCATCAACGGTCTCACCGACTGCAAGTACACCGTGATTTTCGAGCAGACAGGCATTGTATTCTTCGCCAAGTGTTTCTAGGGCCGCTGTGGCTAACTCGGCAGTTCCATATGTTTCGTAAGGAGCTACCGGTACCTCATCACCGATAAACGCGATAAGATAGTGCGAAGCCGGAATTGGTTCGCCCATGCTTGCAAATGTACTCGCATAAGGTGAATGAGTATGAACTACTCCACCGACATCTGGCCGTTCACGGATCACGTCAGTATGCATCCGGAACTCACTCGAGGGCTTGGATTCACCCGCAATATGATCCCCTTCAAGATCAACAACAGGGACATCTTCAGGCTCAATCTCGTCGTAAGGCACTCCAGATGGACTAATTGCGACGTGATTTCCGTTGCGCACACTGATGTTTCCGCCAGTTCCCAGTGTGAGTCCGTCTTTGAGCATTCGCTGTCCAAATTCACTGATCTTCGTTCGCTCCGTATCGAGTTTCGCTTCTGGTGTCATGAGTTGTGGATTATGGTCGCGTTCTTGTGTTATGGTTTGACGGTACAGTCTTCCAGTCAATATTGGATTTTCTTACATCTTTGGAGCTGTTACACCAAAATCATGAAATGCATCTGGACCGGTTCCTTTTGATTTGAGGGTTTGGCCGTTTGAGTCGAATAAGTGAAGGTCAGATGGATCAAACGTGACTATCACCTCCTCTCCTGGAGAAGGATGGAAGGTAGGATCAGCACGAGCGACCCAGTTTTCGTCCCCTAACCGAATCGTGAGGAAATTGTCACTGCCCATTGGTTCGACGACGTCAACAATCGCACGGATCGTGTGACCAGTGTCTATGTCACGTTCGTCAGTAACCTGTAGATCTTCTGGCCGGATACCTACCGTAACCGATGTCTCTGGGTCGAGGTCTGTCCGTTCAACGATTAACTCATTGAGTTCGTAAGTCAACTGATCTCCACCTTTAGCAGTATCGAGTAGCTTTGGGGATTCCGTGTTCGTTACTGTCGCCTCTATGAAGTTCATCCGTGGCGAACCGATGAACCCTGCAACAAACTGGTTTGCTGGGTGATCGTAAACTTCGTTTGGTGATCCGACCTGCTGGAGATTACCATGATTCATCACAGCGATACGATCCGCCATTGTCATTGCCTCTGCCTGGTCGTGTGTGACATAGATCGACGTCACGTCCAGATCACGTTGGAGTCGAGTGATTTCTGTCCGCATATGAGTTCGGAGTTTTGCGTCAAGATTCGACAATGGTTCGTCGAACAGAAATACTGCCGGCTCACGAACAATTGAGCGCCCGAGAGCAACTCTTTGTTGCTGGCCACCGGATAGCTCAGCTGGAGTATCTTCAAGCAACTCTTCAATGTCCATCATTTCAGCGACTTCTTCGACTCGTTCTGCGATTTCGGATTTCGAGAGATCGCTTGAATACTTTAGCCCGAAACCGATATTCTCTCGGACGGTCATATGCGGATACAGCGCATAGTTTTGGAATACCATTGCAATGTCTCGATCTTTCGGCGCATCATCGTTGACGATACGTCCGCCGATCGAGATGGTACCCTCGCTTATATCTTCGAGACCTCCAACCATCCGCAACGTTGTTGACTTCCCACAGCCGGACGGTCCTACGAGCACGAGGAACTCCCCATCTTCGATCTCAAGATTCAGATCCTCGACGGCTACGATACGCTCACCTCTTGGATCATACACTTTTGTGACGTCCTCAAGTGTAACTTGAGCCATTAGTCATCACCTCTCAATTCCGGTAGTTGAAGTACCGAATCGTCGGCAATGTGCTTTGGTTCCTCACCTTCGAAAATGGCCTCAATATCGTCGACTATCATTGTTGAGTGCCGGTTGATCACTTCCTCTGCTGCGCCAGCGAGGTGTGGCGTCGTAACGACATTTTCCAATTCGAGTAGCACGTGATCTTCTGGAAGAGGTTCCTCATCGTAGACGTCGAGTGCAGCACCTCGAAGATTGTCAGACTTAAGTTGCTGGATCAGTGCATCCTGATCGATGATAGCACCTCGGGCTGTATTGATGAAGAAGGCAGTTTCCTTCATCAGAGCGAACTCGTCGGACCCGATCAGTCCGCGGGTTGCATCCGTCACTGGGACGTGAACAGTAACAAAATCAGACTGTTCACAGAGCTCATCGAGATCGACCTTGGTAACGTCATCAGGCATCTCCTCTTGCGGGATGAATGGATCCATTGCGAGGATGTCGACGCCGAATCCTCGTACACGTTTTCCCACTTCTCGACCAATATCACCGAATCCGACGATACCGACTGTCTTGCCCTCGAGTTCGGGGCCCTTTAGCTCGGCGTACGGTGATCCCTTCGCGACCCCCCAAGTAACGTCTTCCCGTTCACCGCCAGAAGCTGAATCGGTGACTGGCTCCCCTGTATAGGTGCCAGTATGGAGGAGATGATGTCCATGGGAAATATGACGCGCAACATCGATCATGAGTCCAATGGTGAAGTCAGCTACGCTGACAGCGTTGCGTCCTGGGGCATAGAGAACTGGTATGTTACGCTCGGAGGCAGCTGAGATATCCACGTTGGCGTCTGGACCACCACGTGGGCACGCGATAAGCTCCAGTTGTTCTGCAGCATCGAGGACTTTTTCCGAGACTCCCTCGAATCCGACGATTAACACGTCTACGTCCTCTATTGCCTCTATTAGTTCTGACTCGGAAAGTCGTTCGTCACGCTCGGCAATGGGCTGATAGTCGACCTCCAGACCGAGGTCCTCTTTGAGTCGCCGTCTGTTCTCCTTATCTACGTTCGCGGTTACGAGTGCTTTCATGAGTGGTAATCTGTAGTATTGTTTGTCTGATCGGTGCTCTCAACGCATCCAGGGATTGTTGGACAGGATCCTTGCAGACTGGTTATCACTCCTTGACCGCCCCCATTGTCATTCCTTCGACCAAGTAATCTCTGATCAGAAGGCTGATGATAATCACCGGGAGTACGGTTACGGTACCCGCTGCACCAAGCATTCCCCAATTGATTGATGTGTAACCGAGTGCGTTCTGAATCTCGAGAGGTGCAGTACGTACTCCTCCATCCAGTAGTACTAATGCAAGCTGGAAGTCATTCCACGAGAAGATCAGCCCGATGAACGCCGCTGCAGCGACACCCGGCATAATGAGCGGTAGCACTACTGCACGGAATGCCTCGATTCGGTTACATCCGTCAACCATTGCTGATTCTTCGAGTGATTCCGGTACTTCATCGATGAATCCCTTGATTATCCAGATCATCAGTGGTAATGTCAACAGGAAATGGACGATAATCAGTCCAAGTCGTCCTCCTGTAAGCCCAATTCTCGTATAGAACACATATAAAGGTACGAGAAGGGCTAGCGGAGGAATCATCCGGGTTGAGAGAATATAGAAGCTGAAGTGGTGCGCTGCTGGGACATCGAGCCTTGAGAGACTGTACGCTGCTGGGACAGCTAGTAGCAAGCTCACTGAGACAACGGTTACCGAAACAATAGCGCTGTTCAGCAGGTAGCTATGGAATTCACCATCAAGGAACAAGTCTTGGTAGTGCGCGAATGTGATTTCGACAGGAACCAGTTCCACCTCGACGATCGAATCGTGGGTCTTGAATCCCGTTATAACCATCCAGTAGATCGGGAATAGCATCCAGATACTAACGATGAGCCCGATCATGTACTTGACTGCTAGTTTGGCTACCGCAACCGGGTCAGCCGTCAACCGTTCGAACGCACCGGCTAACCGTCCACTTTGGATACTCATTGGATGTCCACCACCTTGAATAGGCTCATTGTCACCGCAATTGTGATGACCAGCAGGATGATTCCGACTGTTGCTGCTGCTCCGCCATCGAGATTAACGAACGCAAGGCGGTAGACGAACACGTTGAGGATCTCAGTAGCAGTACCAGGACCTCCTTCAGTTACTAACCAGATGTAATCGAAGGTCCGGAAACTCTCCATCAGTCGGAAGACGGCAGCGATTGCAACGAAGTATTTGATCTGTGGTAGAGTGATATGCCAGAAGATAGCCCACGAAGGTGCACCGTCAACGCGGGCCGCTTCGTAGAGTTGCTGGGGTACTGAGAGCAATCCTGCGAAGACGATCAACACAACGAGGGGCGTCCATTGCCAGGTGTCGATCATCAGAATCGTGAACATCGCCATACCACTACTCGATGTCCAAGCAGGAGCGGAGAACCCGAGTGACTCAATCATCACGTTGAGAATTCCGACCTGCCCGTCGAGCATCATCCTCCAGACTAACCCGGTTGCAACCGGTGTCATAACCATTGGAATGATGAAAATCGTCCGGACGATCGGACGCCAGGTCTCAGTCAGGGACTTCAGATAGACTGCAAGCGCAATGCCAAGTACTAGTTGGAACGTTACGCCACCACCCGTGAAGATCACCGTACGCCAGAGTGAATTTTGGAATCGGTCACTGCTTAGGATCTCTACGTACTGGCTCACCCCAACCCAATTATGATCGGGAGCTGCGAACGGCCAGTCGTGCGCACTCATCCAGATGCCCTGCAGAAACGGATACAGGGTCAAGAACGCGAGCAAAGCAACGGATGGGAGTAGAAAGACCCACTTTAGCAGATCCTTGCTGATGTCGAGTCGGTTTAGCAGTGGCTCCCGACTGGACGTCTCGGATTTAGCTGCTTTTTGCTCGTGGCTCATTTGACTGGACTTATGTGAAACTGTATGTCACTCAATGTACTCCTCTGGGATATCTTGGGCATACTCGGTTATTTCGGAGGCAGCTGATGATAGCGCCTCTTCTGGACTACTCTCTCCAGTAACAGCGGAGTTCATCGCAAGGGCAGCCTCGGACATGATATCCATGTTCTGTGGTGTATCAAGCGGTACTGCTGGCGGATTGGATGGGACCATATCTAATCCCTGAGTATGGGCTTCGACCCAAGAGTCCTTGATTCCGTGTTCCTCCCACTCGTCTTGATCGAACACGTATCCTTCACGCGCCCAGCCGTAACTCTCTGCACCTTCCCATGCCCTGATCGATGACAGTAGATTTGCTTCTCGACTGATCGAGAACTGAATGAACAACCAAGCAGCCTCAGGATTCCTACTGTATTCACTGATCCCGAGAGACCAAGTCCATGGTGCAGCGATCTGTTCGCCGTCTGGGCCAGGAAGTGGGGGGATCCATTCCGTCCGTTCAAGTTGTTCGTCGTCCCAGACACCAATCGCACTTGGTGTATGGAGAGCCATCGCAACATCGCCCTCGCCCATAGCTAGGTTCGAGCGATACCAGTCGAAGTTGCCGATATCATCCGGTCCGTAGCTCATCAACTCCGAAAAGACCTCAAGTGATTCAACCCCTTCTTCGGAATCAAGACGGGCTTCTCTCTCTTCGTAGTCAATCCACTCGGCACCGTAGGACCGAAACATGGTCGCCCAGTTCGCTGTGGAGAGCGGATCAGTACTTGCTCGTGATGCAATTCCCATCCGATCGGTCTCGTCGGATTCATCGATCGTTCGGGCCGCTTCTACTAATTCTTCGTAGGTCTCTGGTGGATCGATTCCGAGTTCATCGAACGTTGGTTCGTCGTAGGCAATGGCACCATAAGCCTCCACGCCGAACGGCATACCGACCAGAGCCTCTTCTTCTCCGTATGTTAGTGAATCGATGATCCCATCAGAGAAATCATCCATCGCGAACCATTCTTGGTCGGTCAGTTCGGGGTCCTCAAGATATTCGTTGAGGTCTTTCACCCACTCTCCATGGTAGTAATCCGCACTGGGCCAGAGACCAGTGAAGAAACCATCGAAGTTTCCACTTTGGTTCTCGAGGTCAAGAACGACACGCTGCCAGAGTTCATCTTCGGGAAAAGTCTGGAACTCAAGATCCATCCCAGTGAGTTCCTCGAAGTGCGGGATGAAGTTCTCCATCAGATCAGTGAAGGCATGTTCGTTCATCCCGAAGACAAGCGTCTCTCCCTCAAATTGCTGCCAATCGATGTCGGCTTCTTCTGCATGGGAGACAAGACGATCCCCCCATTCATCAATTGAATCTTGATCGTCTTCATCACCAGCATCGTCGGCAATGCAACCTGCCAAGCCGATGGTCGTTGATGCGCCAACTGCTTTTAGCATATTCCGTCGGTTCATATTTCTTCCATTTTCTCTGGACATTCTACCACCTTTGGTCGGTACAGGATGACATACTATCAGCTACTGGCAGTAGCTGTCATATGCTCCCTGTGAGCGTCCACCATCCTCTTTCGTATCTATCTATAATAATTCTTCGGTAGGTAGATCGCGATATACTGACATTCTTTAAACATAGGTAACTTTTATAAAGGATTGTTTGCAATGTCATGGCATGGAAGAGGTACTCATAGGTGTTGATGCCGGAACGACGAATATCAAATCAATTGCCATGGATCCAAGTGGCAGCCAACTCTATGTCGCGTCTCGCGAGAACCCAGTACAGACACCGGCTGAAAGATGGATCGAACAAGATATGGAGACAACCTGGCGCCTGACTGCGGAGACCATCCGAGAAGTGGTTGAGCAAATACCTGACTCACGACCGATTTTGGGTGTTGGAATCACTGCTCAGGGTGATGGGTGTTGGTTGATCGATGAGAACGGCGAGCCAGCTCGAGACGCTATTCTTTGGTCAGATGGTCGTTCATCAGAGATCATCGAAGAATGGATCGAATCGGGCACAGCTGCGTCCGTTACTGATATCTGTGGTAGTGATCTCTTTCCGGGATCGACTCTCTCGATCCTAGCTTGGCTTGCTGAACAAGAACCGAACGTCCTAGACCGGGCTGACACTATTTTCTATTGCAAGGATTGGCTTAAGTACAGGCTCACAGGAACGCGAACAAGCGACCCAAGCGATATGTCGATGCCGTTCCTCGATATCGAAAGCGGAACTTACGCAAAAGATGTCTTTGAGATGGGCGGGGTTGGTGATCTAGAAGCCTTACTTCCGCGGATCGCAAACCCAAGTGAAATTGTTGGTACGGTCACAGAGCCAGCAGCTAAGACGACGGGGTTACCAACCGGAACACCCGTCGTCTCGGGTGCACTCGATATTGTCGCCTGTGCTTATGGTAGCGGAGCAGTAGAACCAGGGGATAGTTCCTCAGTTGTCGGTACCACCTCTTTGAACCAGACGATACTTGAGGACCCGCCTCTTGATACGGACGGAACTGGCTTCTCGTTCGCTCTTGGAAATGGACAGTACTCACGGGCTTTAGCGAGTATGGCCGGAACACCCAATCTGGACTGGGCCTTTGAGGAGTTTACTGATAACGAAAAATATCAAGACGTCATTCCACGGTTAGAAGAGATCCCGATTGGATCTGAAGGAGTTTGCTACCATCCTTATCTCAGCGTATCCGGAGAACGAAGTCCATTTCTCAAGACAAACGCTAGGGCAAGTTTCCTTGGACTTTCTCCTGATCACACGAACGATCATCTTCTCCGTGCAGTCTATGAGGGAGTTACGCTCGCGATGCGTGATTGTTATGAGCATATGCCGGGGGATCCTGACCGGATTCTAATGAGTGGTGGTGGTGCTCGGTCTGATTTCTGGTGTCAACTCTTTGCCGACTGTCTTGACACCCAAATCGCGGTTCCTAAGGGTGATGAGTACGGCGCAAAAGGGGCTGCACTGCTCGCTGGTGTAGGAAGCGACATCTACGAAGATCTTGAATCAGCTGTTCGGAAAACAACGAAAATTGAACGCACCTATGAGCCAGTCCCCGAAAACACCCAGCAATACAATATCTGGTATGACCACTTTCGATCCAGCTATGAGTCGCTCTTCGATGTCTGGGATGATCGCAGTCGCTCGATGACGGAACTTGAGCGTTGTCGGTGACCACCTTCTCCATCCATAAGTGATATATTGGGTAGCTGTAGACGGAGAAATTGTTGGAAGATCCACTAGAAGACGGACTAACATACTAAGTTATTCCCATTGACCACGAGATAGAACAACACACAAGTCTCTCGGGTTTGTATCTCGTCGCATGCACGTCACTGGATACGAACTCTACGAAGTTCCCCCTCGTTGGGTCTTTCTCAAGATCGAAACTAGTACTGGCCTCATAGGGTGGGGAGAACCAGTTGTTGAAGGCTATGCAAAGACTACGATGGCTGCTGTTGAAGAGCTTATAGACAACTATCTAATCGGGAAAGATCCGCTCGAAATCGAACGTCACTGGCAAGCAATGTACCGTGGGCGCCACTTCCGAGGAGGGCCTATTTTAATGAGTGCTATTTCTGGTATCGATCAGGCACTCTGGGACATCAAGGGGAAACACTATAACGCACCGATTTATGACCTCCTCGGGGGACGAGCTCGGGATCGGATCAAGGTATACGATTGGATTGGTGGAGAAACTCCCTCCGAGATACGGTCTTCTGCGGCTGATGCTATCGAAAATGGCTATACAATACTGAAGATGGCTGCAGTCTCTCAGATGAATTGGATTGATTCACCAGAAGTCGTCGAGGTCGCTCGTCAACGCCTTGCTGCCGTGCGCGATGAAGTCGGTCCGGGTGTCGATATTGCCGTCGATTTCCGTGGCCGAGTAAGAAAAGCGATGACAAAATGGCTCGCATCAGAGCTGGATCCATATGATCCGATGCTCTATGAAGAGCCATTGCTACCGGAGCATTTCGATATGTTGGCAGAGGTCAGAAACTACACGAAGACACCACTGGCATCGGGTGAACGGCTGTACTCTCGGTGGGATTTCAAGCAGTTGCTCGAGAGAGATCTTGTCGATGTTATTCAACCAGACCCTTCTCACGCGGGGGGTATTACCGAAACGAAAAAGATCGCCAATGCTGCAGAAGCAGTCGATGTCGGCGTTGCTCTGCATTGCCCACTAGGCCCAATCGCGTTTGCTACTGGCATTCAACTCGATACAGCGATTCCGAATGCGTTTGCTCAAGCCCAGTATCTCGAAGTTCACGAGCCAACTGACAACGATCTTCTAAATTACCTTCGTGATCCAACCGTATTTGGATTCGAGAACGGCTACGTCACACCCTTGGAGGAACCTGGGCTTGGTATCGAAATCGATGAAGAATATGTCCAAGAGCAGAGTGAACTACAAATAAACTGGCAAACGCCGATCTGGTATCACGAAGACGGAAGTGTCGGTGAATGGTAGTCTAAAATCCGACCATATTCTATTTCAATCTTATTTTAGATGAAATCAAGCTGATAGCCATGAGCTGATGAGAAGACTATACTATATCGGAGTGAAATTTTTCGGAATCGGGGAACATTTTTAGGGGTACGAATTGTGTGGTGACTATATGAGACACACCACCGAACCACCCAAGAAGGACACTCCGGTGAAAGCAACGGCCACCAGTCTTCAATTGTTAGAGGTACTAATGGAGCTGGAGGGAGCGACCATCTCAGAACTCGATGATCACGTAGATCTCTCGAAGAGTACCATCCACAATCACCTCGAAACACTCGAGATTCTCGGGTTTATCGTGAAAGATGGATGGGTGTACCGAGTCAGCCAGCAAACTTCAAAACTAGGAGCACATGCAAGAAGGCAAAATCCCCTATTTGAACACGGACGAGACGAAGTTCGTCGGCTTGCTAAGGTGTCCGGTCTCGTCGCGAACATCGTTGTACTAGAGAACAACCACGCGATCTGTGTCTATACTGCAACCGGCAAGCAGGATCACGACGAAGTGGTCTACGTTGGCGAAAAGTTGCCACTCCATTGCACTGCAGCTGGGAAAGCACTACTATCGACATTCGACGAGGAGGAAGCCGAGGCACTACTTGACCAGATCGATTATCCAGAGTACACGGATAACACGCTAACCTCGATGGATTCATTACTCGATGAACTTCAGTCCATTCGCTCGAAGGGCCTCGCTTTTGATAGACAAGAATGGAAGCCAAACCTTCGGTCAATTGGAACAGCGCTTACTGGACCAGAAGATGAATTATTGGGCGCTATCTCGGTCATAAGCAATGCACAGTCTATGACGGGAAAGCGATTCCAACAGGATGTGCCCGGTCTCGTCATCAGTTCATCGAACGCTATTTACAATACTATCCGGTCAGAGGAATAGACTATATATTATTCGGCTATGGCGAACTTTTTCCTTAAGGAAACAGCCATCCTACCTCCAAACGACAAGTTAGACACTGATGTGACCAGGAGATTTGTCACTTATTACACTCATGCTCTTGTAACCATATTTTCTTGGTTTGAAGAAGCCCTCGGGATGAGCCACAGAACGATCTGTTTAGAACCTATTTACACCTGTACACTCGTAATAATCTCAGGGCAAATCGATACGTTTGTTTCACAGTTAGTTTACACTCTCCACCGCTTTCGCCGTCTGAAGCGCCAATGAGCCCGTTTCCAGTATTACACACGCTGGTTCCGTAGAAAGAGTATACAGCATCGTGTTTAGTTAAGCGAATTCCACCAGACGACGAAGGCTTGGAACCACGTTTCGGCGGTCGTCGACTCGACGTGGCTAAAGCTATTGCTAGACAAGGGGTTCGATGTTTTATCTCCTAAAATACATATTTGACAGCGTTTCGATTTCCGTGTTGAACGAGACGAAATCGGAGTCCTACTCGTTGTAGTGCAGTCGCTAGATGCTGGGCGTGATTGACGAGAAACATGGCGTCAACGACATCGTGTTTCTCACGAAGTTCTCGGAGAAACTATTGTGTTAGTACCGCTGTAGTAGTCGCAAAGATCCTTACATGCATGAATTCGTTCGAATGAGGATCGACGGCAGCGTACAGCCAGAACTGCTGACCATTGATTCGGATCATCGTCTTGTCGAGCGCGGCGTGATCCGGACTCGCACCGCTGGCGGGCTGTAGATCAGCCTGTGCACCCAGTTGTGGACAGCCTTTCGAGACTGTTTGATACCAAACCTCTCTGGTTTAGAGATGGTATCTGAAAGAAATAATTCTACAAGATGGGACCGAATACTCAGTTCAATCAGCCGGCGCAGTGTCCGCTCTCGCTCCACAAAGTCTAATTCGATTCAGTCGCTACAACCACCGGGGCGAGCGATTTTTCGCCATGACTAGCTGAAAATCACTCCACCTCATCCTTCATCCATAACTAAACACGACCGTTAGACCTGGCCGAGGAGTTTTGAGAGTCACTCGGTGGTGGGTTGTGCTTGGCTTATGGAATACTATATTTAACAGAGCACTCAATCCACAGGGTTGGTTTCATACTTAGTGCATAACACCCCTCACTCGGAGCAGCTATAGAATCACAATTTTCGCTCGAGGACGTGCGCTAACTGCTCCTCAAGTTCGGCGGCCTGCAAGACCTTGATCTCGCTCTCGGCCTGCTCTTCCAGAGAAGCCGTTTCCTCGGGCAGATCCTGCACGACAAGTAAGCCGTTCCAGCCATCGCCAAAGTACTCCTCATCGTCCTCGCTTCCGAAGACGAAGTCGTCGTTACACCGCAGGAAGGCGAGGTACTCGAGTGTCTCTTTGATCCCCGTTCGAATCGTCTTCATGTTTGCACTGTTTTTGACCTCCGTAATCAGGTACTCTCGTTCGGAGGACCCTTCAGGCCGAATCTCGAGGACGATTAGATCCGGTCGACCGGTGTGGGTCTCGAAATTCCGTTCCGGGAAGTAATTGTCTGCGACGGTCCGAGCCACGGTTTGGACCCTGTCACTCCGACTGAGATGGGTTTTCGTCGTATCGGGTTCCGGGATGAACGAGAGGTTTCGATCGCTTGCTGATCGGTCGTGATAGAGAACCAGCTCACCGTCGCCCTCCATCCGGGCGATCTCTTGAGTGCCCGACGTGATCGTCTTGAATTCGAAGCGGCCGTCCTGGAGCTGCTCGAGCGTCCCGATGAACCGGAAGAGGACGAACAGTTCGAACAGCGTGTCCTCGTCATCGGGCGTGATTGCGGTCTCGTCGAGCAATCGCCGGAGCTGGTCGGGGTTGCCGTCGAATAGCTGCTGGCGTGTCTGCAAGAGTGCTGCAGCCTCTCGATACAGTGGCTCGCGGGATTGGGCAGCCTCGTCGAGCATCCGCTCGGTCGGTTCGTACGGGCGGAGGTCCTTGATCCGTCGCACGTGGACGTTGCGCTCGACGATCCGCTGGAGGCTGGTCTGCCAGGGGCCCGTTCCACGTACTCCGGACCCATTCGTAGTCACCGCGGAGATACTCGTCGGCTTCTCGAAGCGTCTCATAGACGACTGCGAGGACTTTCTTCAGTACCAGGTTCTCTCCATTGTCGTAGTCCTCAGTCCGGTTATCACAGACGAACAGCGACGTGTCGGCAGGGTTCTCGGAGTAGCGCTGCTTGAGTGTCGCTCCCCAGTTGATTCTGCCGTCGACAGTGCCACGCCGCGTTCGAGAGACAGTCCGCGTCTCGGTTGTGATCTTGCGGATGCGTTTGGGCAGTTGTTCGACGAACTCGATGACCTTCGGGAGCAGTACGAAGTGCAGATCGAGGAGGAGTTCATACTCCTCGAAACGCTCGTCGAGTCCCTGTGGTTTGAGCGAGCGGGCGAGTTCCTCTTCGGGGAGGACGCCGTGCATGACATAGGCGAGGACGTCCTCGGTGAGCTGGTCCAGCAGGTCTTCTCTATTCACCGGTCGTGATCTGGACGTGGAGCATGTCTCGAGCTGTTCGATCGAGTTCCGCGGTGTTGGTGTGGCGGACGTCAGCGATTTCCTAGATGATTCGTTCTTATTTCGGTACCCACCTCGAACTGAACTGCGGAAGATGAAGCTGATCACGACCTGAATGAGGTGTGTTCGACCGGATACCGGATGTTGAGCGATGTATGAGTTACTTCAAAACTACTATAAAAGGTCTGAAATATCGTCATCTTCATAATGTCGGGGCCGATATTTGAATCGGATATGAGTGGGATGATTTATCATGGACTCTGATACGTGTGAGTATGTAACTGAAATAACGAAACAGGGAAATTGGCACGGAACTCATCCACCCAAATTTCCCAAGTGGAGATGCCCACACCAACCATTAGGACTAGACGCTGAAAAACAATATTGCGTCTTTCATATTGATCCTGACAAGTTGCCGGATGAGGTCGACGAATTGAAAGCATTACGCCAAGCTCTCAACGACGCTGGCAACAGTCCACGCGATGACCGACCGGAGCATCGAGGGCAGTTCGTTGGCGCAAAGTTTGGAGCAATCCACCTCTTTGGCTTTCCTATTGAGGCGACTGAGGACTATGACATCAGATTCGACCACGCCCGATTCCACGGAGAGAACGCTGATCTCCGGTTCGTAGGCACGAAATTTGCCACTTCCGGACAGTACCCGGTATCGTTCTACGGAGCAAAATTCATCACCGAGGGAGACTGCGACATATTGTTCGACGGCGCGAACTTCATTACGAAGGGAGACGGCGACGTATTGTTCGAAGACGCGGAGTTCATCACTGAAGGCGACGGTGACGTGCGGTTCAAGGACGTAGAGTTCGCCACCGAGGGCAACGGTGACGTGCGGTTCAAGGACGCGGAATTCATCACCAGGGGTGACGGTGATGTGCGGTTCGAGGACGCGGAATTTGATGGCAATACCTTCTTCGAGGATGTAGATTTTGATGCAACATCACGGTTCGTTGTCTCGCAGATTGAGAGGACTGCGATGCTGTCGTTTGAGGGCGCCGACTTCTACGAGCCTTTCTTTTTTAACGTAAGTAACGATATCCAAGATATTTGTGGCGACCTCGATTTCTCCTACGCTACATTCCACGATGAGGTTGATTTCCGTAGTGACGATGACCGGTCAACCTCTCACTCCTCTCCGGCTGGACAATGTCCAACGTTCAGCTTCAACTCCGCCGATTCCGTCGATTTTAGCAATACAAAGTTTATCAAGAGTGTTGACTTCAGCGATGCAAATTTTCCGGCTGACACTACATTTGATGGGGCACGACTGTCAGGTGCGAATTTCGTTGAGGCAGATCTATCGGGTGCGTCACTCGAACGGGCCCAACTTAATCGCGCGGAACTGTTAGGAACGAAGCTGGTCGGTGCGAAACTCTACGGGGCGTTGCTCGGAAACGCCCGCATCGACCGTGAAACGAGAATCTGGCCTGAAGCACAGTCACTCCGGAGGATCAGCGGGTTCGGCAAGTCTCCGGTAGATGGCGGTGTCTGGCGGCGGTTGCGAGCAGGTTGGCGGGGCGGCCGTGTCCCGTATTGCTGTTATGACCCGCGCTACTGGGGCCCATCTGGAACCGCTTGCGATTCGGAGAGGGATATGCAAGAACGACTTGAGAAAGCCGCGGAAATGTACGGGACCGTCGAAACAGTGGCCCGTGACAACAGCCTCCCGAGGCTAGCGAGTGAGTGTTTTCTCGGCCGAAAGGATGTTCAACTCCGACAGTACTGGCTGAAGGACGATGACGAGGAGCGCCAGTGGTTAATGACAATTCAGTCGTTCATTCCGAGTCTGGTGGCACGATACGGCGAGAGTCCATGGCGCGTGCTTGGGACTGGGACATTCATCGTCTTGGTCTGTGGGTTGGCATACTGGGCGTTTGAGTTGATCGAACGAACAGGAGAGACCGGGGGTTCCGCGACATTACTGGAAAGTATCTATTTTAGTTCGCTAACGTTCACGACGCTCGGCTATGGCGATTTCAGGCCGGTCAACAGAGCCGGCCAGTTTCTCGCCGTCGCTGAGACGGCGATGGGCGTAATTCTGCTCGCCATATTGGTTTTTGTGTTCGGCCGACGAGCAACACGGTGAGGAGTGATGGCCAGCACTAGGGGCGAAGCTCCGTCGCTGGCATCTGTTTCCATGTAACAGGTGAATCGGATTTCGATCAGGTAGGTTTATTTTCTGAGTACATCCTCGTATACAGCAAGGGTCTTGCGGGAGAACAATGCTTTATGACAGCCTAACATCTCCGTTCGTGCACTCCCCGAATCAGCAGTGTCCGGCAACGTTGAAGCCGCCTCGCTCGCCGTGACATCCGACTAGAGCGGGGATCGGCTCGATACTCAGGGTAATCACTTCAGAAGAGGATGTGCGCGACGTCTAACAGCCCGGAATGATCGACGCCAGAGATCGGACAGGTGTGATCGAATCTCGCGAGCACGAACTCTCGAAACTCCGAGTCGATGGCCCGTGTTTCGACTGTCGTCTCGTAGGTGGCCGCGGTCATCGAATCGCCTGAATTTGATAGGGTCGACGCAGCGGTGTCGGTCCAGCTCTCGATAGCGTCGTCGGTGAACCGTCGCCCCGCATCGGCGAGCGAGTATTGATCGCCGTCTTTCCAAACGAGTTCGAGGGTTCGCAGCCAGTTCACGCACTGGGGTGCCATGTTCAGGCTCTCGGGATTCCACCCCAGTGCAGAATGCGTGTTGAATTGCTGCCGGCCGATTCTTCGATCGTCATGGGACCGGTCGAGAGTGCATATAATAGGCTTCGTAACCCGATATTCCGTCGGCACATGATTTCGAGAAATGCCTCGGTCGAACGAACCCGCTGTACCGTTCGCCCTCAGGACCGAACGTCCAGATTCCATCATTGGTTGCGAGAAATCCGACGTCTTCGAGGTACTCGACGCGGCGCATGATCGAGTTCTGGCTCGAGACACGGGCGAATCGGCTGCGATTCCAGTCGACAAGTTTGTCAGTCGTCGGTCAATGTTCGCCGACGTATTCGATGATCGAATCGAGCGTCTCGACGTAGTTCGTTGCGCCGCCGAACATCGGAACGATTGACCGAAGCCGTTCTGGTGGCATCGATGGCCCACAATGATCGTCGGTTCATTTCGTCCTTTTGGTAGATCGCTGGAAAAGAGGGGAAATTCAACCGACGTAGAAGACCGACCGATACTGCATCACGATTGAGATGATTCGATCACCTCCAAAATAAAGTACCTACTGTACGAATTGACGATAAGAGATTACGTGCGTTCGATCGTAGAGTGGAGGATGACATGACCGATATTGTAGGTTGTCCAGTAGAGACGTGTTCGTTCGAAGGACCGGTGTCAGAGGTAGTCGACCACATAATGGAGAGTGACGATGATACACACACGTGGGAGACGCTCGGTCACGAAGACGCCGAAGAGTTCTGTCACACGATTCACCTTGAGGAAGGTCGACGATTACAGGACGAAGCGAAGGAGGCGAGAAACCTCGGCGAATTCGACGTAGCGATTGAGAAACTGGAGGGAGCACTCCAGCATTTCCAGCGGATGAAACTATTTTCGGCAGAAACTTCGTCCATCGAAAACCGCTGCCGAGAGGTACTGAGAACGATCGACGAGATCGAAACCGACGAACAGGTGCAGGTGATTGATGATCTCGTCGATGAAGCCGAGAACGCTATCGACGACGGTGACGAGGCGCACTTCGATGGTGACACTGAGGCTGCAGCACAGGCGTACGAAACGGCGATCGGCGCGTTAGAGGAAGCTCGAACGCTGGCGATCGAACTGGTACCTGATAGGGTGGCACAGATCGATCGAGAACTGAGCAGCGTTCGAGTAAGGCAACAGAGCCTCGACCTATCCGCGTCTCATCGGACGATCCGCGAGTTCGTGGCTGAAGCCCGCGATCACGCGGCAGCGGGCAACCGTGCGTTCCAGAACTCGGAGTACGAGGCTGCGTTAAAGGAGTACGAAGACGCGAGGGATCGGTACGAATCGCTTGCTGACGTTCTCCAGGAGTTCTCGTTCGACGAACCGACGGCTGACCCGGCACCGTCTAGTTAGCGCAGTTTGAGAAGTGAGCAGGTCGTAGAGTTAGTTTGGATCAATGCTCGCAGACCTGCTCAGCGAGAGCTACGCGGCGGAATTTGATGAATGTTGGGAGCGTGAGCGGACGGCGACGCCCGTCAGGGCGTTCGCCGTCCGGCTCCACGCGACCGGTTGTTCGCTTCGAGAGACACAAGCAATTCTTTGCTCACTCGGCGTTGAACGCTCTCATCAAGCAATCTGGCACTGGGTACATCGGCTGGCTGACAGCGTACCAGACCCGCCGACGGCGCAGCCGTCGCGGGTCGCGGTTGATGAAACCGCTGTCAGGATTAACGGCAACCGATCTTGGATGTACGCTGCAATAGACCTCGACACAAAACTCATCCTCGATGTCGCGCTCTTTGGACGGCGAGGCACCGATCCAGCTGCTGCGTTTCTGCATGGACTCGCTGAGAAACACGATCTCTCTGACGCTGAGTTTCTCGTCGATGGTGCTGGCTATCTGACTGCCCTCCATCAATTAGGATTGAGCGGTCACCTCGACTATGTCGATCGAAACCACATCGAAAAGTGGTTTCACACCCTCAAAATGCGGGTCGACCGCTTCCATAACTCGTGGGTGGGCAGTCGGGCGAGCGTCAGAGAGTGGCTTGAGAAGTTCGTACACTACTACAACACACAGCGACCGCATCAGTCACTCAACGGACAGACGCCAGTGGAGGTGCTAAACTAGACGGTGACTTGATCGGGATGTGAAGAATGTCTACGAGGAACTCAGTCGGCTCGCCCAGCTGGGCATCATCTTCTTCGAGGAAGACGGCCAGAGTAAGCGCCCTGTCGTGTGGTTCGGCGAACTCATCATTAACCTCCCGTTCGATCCAGAGGCTGGCGACACGGCTGCTGCCGCGCCGTGACATCCCCCCTGAGGACACTCCCGAATTCGCGGTCCATATTTTCCGTTCGCTGGTTGATCGGCCAGCCTACTCAGCAGCTGCGACGCGAATCTTTCAGCCCAAGAATCTTCAACCGACTCGAGAAACTGATTCGGTACTTCACGCATTAGCCGGATCACCGTACACCGCTGCTCAAGCACTGCAGCAACTCGCCGGCGAAACCGAACACCGAGAGCTCCGACCGGACGAACTCCGCTATGCGCTGGGAACACTCGAGCCTAAGCAGTTGCTTTCAGATCTCTCACCGGCAGTTGGCCGAATCGTCCACACGCTTCTCACAGCCGAAAGTCGACTATCACAGTGTGAACTTGCCGATCAAGCGGACGTCTCGCCACGGATGGTCCGGAACTACCAGGATCGACTCGAGGCACTCGACCTCATCCGTGCCGACGAGAGTGGGTATCGGCTGGCATTGTCGTTCCAGACAGCTACTGAACGCCGTGATTCCGTTATTCCGGCTGCCCTCGAGGAAAACCAAATACTGCTCGATATAGTCGATTCACTCTTTGAAATGTTCCTCCCGCCAGATCGCTACGGCGATCCCAATGATCCGCTTGGAAGTGCGCTGCTGGCCACCGGATCCGTTGTGATTACTCAATCGTCCAACTATTGGTCCCTGGCTTCGGGTTGCTGCTGCGCTCACACCGATAGATTGCCTTGGGAGCAAGCGGGTCCTCAAGTTAGGCTCACCGCTCAGGCAGCAATCGCTTTGTCGTACAACTTCGTAGCAGTTGGATCCCGTTCGATCTCCAATCTGCCACCACACTCAGTTAACCAACACGACCTCGTCTACTGTCCCTGTTTGTTGGTTAATCAGGTAATCTCATGATCGGTACAGATGTGCCATGTATAGGTCAAACACACTCCGTTCGAAGAGGAAGCGGAATTGTGCTGTTCACATGCGAGCCCTTCTTCTACTCAGGGAACGATCATTTACAGCTAGTCATAATGGCCTCGAAGCAACATACAGAGAAGGTCCGCATTATATGCGTAGAGTGCTCCTTTTCGAGGGTGGTTACTACCAAAGGAGACAAATCTGCCGAAGTGATTAGGGAACACGGCCAGGAAACAGGCCACAAGCTCACTGCTGAGCAACTTGACGACGTTGAGTGAGCACTTATCACGTAGCGATTCAACTAATCCAGATTCAGAACCACAACTGAATCACGGAATCGTACTGCCTTCTACTGCTAGGAGAGCGTGCTCTGGTCTACGGTCTGAATCAAGATCGCTGCTGAAGCCGCATCGGAAGACCGTCTTTCGCCTGAATCGTGATTGCCGGATCGAGCGTAACCGTTGAATCCCCTTTCGTCCACTCCGGGCTCCACTGCTGCCCAATCGTCGCTAACACTACCATCGCTTCCAGCCGAGCAAACTCCCGACCGATACACGTTCGACGACCACCACCGAACGGAATGTACGCGAAGTCGTGGCGCTCCTCGATAGACTGCTGTTGCCACCGCTCGGGTCGGAACGAGAGCGGATCATCGTAGAAACGCTCGTCGCGATGAGCCGCGATCACTGACAGGTGAACCTCCTCGTTTGCTGGAAGGCAATAGCCGTCGATCTCGATCTCCCGTGTTGTCTGCCGAGGGATCGTGTGTACCGGTGGATACAACCGTAACGTCTCAGTCACGATACGACGTGTGAGGTCCAATTCACCAATTGTCTCCTGAGACGGCGGTTCACCACCTAGTACAGCCTCAAGTTCATCGTGAAAGGCGTCCCGAAGAGCCGGATTCTTCGCCAGTGCGTACCAAGCGAAGCCAAGTGTTGCAGCAGTCGTTTCGTATCCGGCGAACAGCATCGTAACCATTTGGCCTTCGACTTCTTCCTTGCTCAGATGGCCCTGTTTTTGAGCGTCCTGAAGTTTCGAGAGTACCGTTTCGTTCTCCAGATCCGAAGCGGTACTTTGCTCGGCTTCAGCTTCGTACTTCGCGAGAAGACGTTGAGTTTCCTCACGAAGCCGTTCCGAGGATTGGTTGAACGTACGCCGTGCCGGTGTTGGAATCCAATTTGGGAGGAGCCACGACGTCGATACAAACCACTTGTTGAGACCATCCGAGGCAGCACGAAGATCCGCACCCTCTCCAGGGGCTAGGTCACGTCCAAAGAGCGTCGCAAAGAGAATTTCGAAGGTGAGATCTTGCATCTCTGATTCGAGGTCACGAACCTCACCTGCTTCCCAGGTACCGATCCGTCGCTGCGTTGCTTCGACCATCTTGTCGGCATAGCCGTCAATTCGGTCTCCATGGAACAGCGGTTGGAGGACGTTCCGTTGTCTGCGCCACTGATCGCCCTCCGTCGACAGCAGCCCGTTCCCAAACGCCCGCTGATAGTCTGCAGTCTTCCCAAATGAATCGACATCGGTGACGAGGGCCTGCCGAAAGTGCTCGGGGTGGGCGAGGACGCAAATCTCGGCACTCGGGAATGTCATTCGATAGCAATCACCGCATTCGTCTGTCGCACGGTCAATAAGAGCGAACGGATCTCGAGCAAAATCGAGAGCGTGACCGAGGATTGGATGACCAGAAGGACTCGGAGGGAGTTCAGATTGAGGTGTCATGATAGTTCGTTCGCCGAGCGGTTGGTAAATTCATTGGGAGTTCGATTCCTGCGTAATGGAAGCAGTTTCAGTCACACGAGAGGGGTCCATCGGGTCGACAGATTGCTCACGGTAGCGTTCGTACTTTTTCGTAGCCCATTCGACCAACTCATCGTTTGAACTGACGATCATGGCGACATGGTTCCCGTCACCGACTTCATTGTATGCACCAATCGCCACCTTCCGATCATCGTAGAGTCCAATCCCAAGTGTTAGTGAATCCTCGAGGCAACGCAGTGTGTAGTTATCACGCTTTGAATTATCCAGCAGATAGTGGAGATCTTCGTTCTGAGCAATTCGTTCGTAAACGGTGCTATCAACAATCGGCTCCACCGCCAGCCCTAGTCTGGTACTTTGATAATACGTTTTGAACAGGGTTGGTTGAAATACGGAGGTTAGGATACGGAAATGGCGGGTGCGAAAATCACGGAGTTTGAGAGCTGCCTCAACCACGAGACCCGGAGAGGCGGGTTTAGAGAAGACAAGTTCTGCATCTGTGAGCGCGTGTGTAGGGAAATTCGCGAACTCTGTCGAGAGGCGTTGTAGAAATGGTGCTTTGGCGATTACCTGTTCGCTTTGCTTGAGTAGCTTCTGGTACGCAAATAGGGCCTCCTCACCCCTTGTTGTGAGACGATACCCCTTTGGACAGGATTCGCACCATCCGTACTCCTCGAAGGTTTGAAACGTACGCCAAATCGTTGCACGACCCGGTGAATCAGCGCTCGCGTTCGCAAGCTTATGGGGTCCTCTCGGGCCTGTTCTGAGCGACCGAAGGAATCGGAGTGGTCGAGGTGATCGAGAAAGGAACGCGAGCTGTTCTCGAGTAATTGTCTCGAGACAGTCTTCAACCAATTCAAGAGCGAACTTTCCGCTATAGGTGAGGACATAGTGATTGTCTGCGTTTGAATTGACAAAGGCACACTCCTGGAATTCAGTGATATACTCAGACGCTGTTTTACGGGATACCAGCCCGCGATCCGCTATCATCGAGGGAGTTACTGGCTCGTTATCGATTATCTGTAAAATATCAAATCGGGCTGAATCAATGTATTTGATTATGTTTTCACGGATAACATCTTGGCTTCCAGTTATTGGATTTGTAACGACTTGCTCTTCGCATTCCTCATTTTCCTGCATCATATTCAACAATTTAAGCGATATTCTGAAAATTTCTTTTTTGACGGGTACTATTGAAAGTAGCGATGAGGGCGGACTTCGCCTTGCTTTTGACTGAGGATTTGAGATAGTGACTATGTCGGTAGTGGAGGGTGCTCGTGGCGTAGTAGAACTTACTCGACCGGTAAATGCGATCGTCGCCGGAGTTCTAACCTTTACTGGAGCGTTTGTGGCCCACGGAAGCGATGTTGTCGGTAGCGCAGAACCCGTTCTTACCGCAATCCTTGTCACTGTTCTGGCTACGGCCGCAGGAAACACCATCAACGATTATTTTGACATCGAGACGGACCAGATCAACAATCCCGACCGGCCGATTCCTCGAGGGGCAGTTTCCCCAAGGACTGCTCTCGTCTCGAGCATTGTTCTGTTTGTCGCAGCCAGCGCACTGGCACTTGTCCTACCGTTGCTCGCCACCGCGATTGCTCTCCTGAATATTGCCCTTCTCATCGCATATACGGAGATTTTCAAAGGACTGCCAGGAGTGGGGAATGCAGTAGTGGCGTATCTTGGTGGGAGTGCATTTCTCTTGGGAGGCGCAGCAGTCGGAGATATCGCCGCCCCTGGTATCCTGTTTTTGCTAGCAGTGTTGGCGACCTTCAGCCGTGAAGTGATCAAAGACGTCGAGGACATAGAGGGGGACCAGCGAGAAGAGATTACCACCCTTCCCCTCGTTATCGGAGAGAAACACTCGCTCACTCTCAGTGCAGTTTTTCTCTGCGTTATGGTCGTTATTACGCCGGTTCCCTATTTGCTGGGTGTACTGGGAGTAATCTACCTCGTTCTCATGATCCCGGCGAATGGCGCGATACTGTATGCTGGGTACCTTAGTTTTGATGACCCCAAAGCAGGGCAGTCCATCCTGAAATACGGAACATTCCTCACAGCTGCGGCCTTCATCGTCGGCCGCGCGACTATGATTTCCTAACCCTCTCGATTATAGGATTACTAATCAAATTTCTTACCTGTGTTTCACGGGAGGTAACAGTGTAACCTCCGGTGAAATGATAACCCTCGCGGAGAGACGAACGTAGTGGGAAGGCGACAAGCAAGGCTCGAGAACGTTACAGCGTCGAAAGGGAAGAACCCTAAGCAATTCTTTCCTTTCGGCCAAAGTATAATAAGCGTTGTCCCGAGACCAGCGGCAGCACTGTCTCGATCGATGGGAGGCGGGTGCTGCGTGAACAGTCACGTGGACGAACGCGACAAGCTTTGGTACGACGGTACCGGCCGTCAGCGTTCAATTCGGATGCATGAATGTACACCAATCCATTACAGGCAGCGGACGATCCTAGAGTTGGACAGCAGAACGGAATCAGTAATCTGAGCAAAGAGTGGTTCTCGACGTCGACCACCCAGACTCGAAACAGAAGTCAGCGAGTCCAGCAATAATGCTTCTTGAGACTACTCCAGAGCAACTTCTCGAGGGACTCACTGTCGGAACCCAAGGTAGTGCTCACTGCCAGTGGTGTAACCACGAGTTCGACGAAAGCGATCCCATCATCATCTTGTTCACCCAGCCAGCCGACTCCGATCACTGGGCGGTCCACAGAACCTACTGCACAACGTGCAATCCCTCGACGATTGCCGGCCCCATACTTGGCTGTACGAAACTGCTCGCTCGGTGTCGGCTCGGCACGAGTGCCGAGCTCGCGATGCAACAAACGGAACTGATCGTCCTCGAGCCCAAGTTGATCGACTCGAGTGAACCCTTCGAGAGCCAGTCCGCTCTCGAGACTGACGAGGACGCAGACCCAAACACGGGCACGCAGTCTTCGGCTTCAAGCTCGGACGGAGTTGAGATTGAGACACTTCCGCCTCGTCTCAACACCGACGCTACATACCGCCACTCGGCGACTGACTCCAGCGTTCGATCCGAGGAGCAACCCGTCCCAGACGGCGGCACCGAATAACCCAACTCCTCGATGTCGGATACCGAATCTACGGTCAACGAGTCTGGAGACTCCACCGCTTCCGGAGCTACTCTTGAACCACAGCCGTCCGACTACAGCAGACACAGCGGCGCGTATCGCTCACTCATCGACGTTTCGCGATCATGGACTTACGATGTCTACTGAAGACACTACTACCGACAGCAACGGCGCACAGTCTATCACTATCCAGACGCTGACAAACGAACTTCGGGCACTCCGAAACAGAGTCGAAAGCCTCGAGACGGAAAATAAGGTGCTTGAGCGCCGCGTCGAAACGCAGTCAGACCGAATCGAGGAACTCGAGGAGCGCGTCGACAAGAACGACCAAGTCCGAACAGATCTCGCACAGAACACTAACGAGGCAACATCGGTGGCCGAAGAAGCGAAGGAGATCGCCTGCTCTGCCAGCGCGAAAGTCTCCCAGGTCGAAGCTAACAATGAAGGCGAGAGCAATGAGGCGACACAGCTGCCCGATGAAATCGAGCCCTCGACGAGCCCGCTCGATTTCTTCGCAAATTGCCGCCCATACAAGGTCAGGAAGCGCTTCGTCGACGAACGGAACGAGCAAAACACGTACCGAGCGCTACTTGTCGCGAAACGCTGGGACGAATTCGCAACCAAGCGAACGACTGGTGATGGTGTGTTCTTTACTCGTGAGGACGTGCGCCAGGCCCTGACTGCAATCATGGGCGAACAGCCGCATGGGACGACTATTACGCGCGTCTGGGATTCGATAGTGGAGCTTGGTGGCGGAGATCTCGAGGAACGAACACGGCAAGTGAGTCCAAAGCAACCAGCAAAGCAGATTCTGGCGATTGACCTCGAGACTGCAACTGGATTGCTTGAGGATCGGTACTGTCATCTGGATCTGCTCGAGGAGAGTGCAGCGAGTGCCGGTGGCGTCACACCCGTTGTGACCAAGCCAACAGCCGGAACCGCGTGAGCACAACGAGAAAAATCCAAGTAAAATAGGACCACGGACAGAACCGGACTTGGTCGTCGACTCGAGAGTCGACGTCGCTGTCTTTTCTAGTGACAACTACGAAGAGGGACCTCCCGATTCAGAGGTAGTAGCAGTAGGAATAACACAGATTCGGTGGTTGGGCTCATATCCGTCATCACAACGGGTGTGACGAAGTCAACGCTGTAAAACATAGAGACCGTATCACAATCAGGTTGATTGATAGAACTTGAAAAAGCTGTTCTCAGTGGGTTGCTCGATTACTCCATGTCAACAGAAAACTCACCGTCTGCGACGACAGCAACATAACCAATACCATCGTGTCTAAACGTTGTTTCGCCGCCGTACTCCCCGATTTCGTTGAACACGAGTTCACTACCAAAGGAGCCCTCGAGTGGGTAGACATGGACCTGGAAATTGCTATCAGCCGAGTGCGATCCATTCGCGACGTGTGAACCACCGAACTCGAAGGGACCGAACACTTCAGGCCCGTCACCACTCACGGACTGCGGGAGGCTGTCCCCCACTACTCGCGCGTGGCTGTCGGATCTCGATACTCCAGTCACCGTCGGCTTCGACATCAAGCCGATAGGTTCCGGCATCGATGAGGGCCGCCGTCTCGCCGTCATAGCTGCCGATCTCGTTGACGAACAGATCGTCGAATTCCCCACCGACGAAATGTACTTGGAAGTTGCTCTCGCCGGAGTGTGATGCATCGACAACGGTTAGCCCACCCTCGATCTCGACTCCATCATCCACGGTTGCACCAGAGCCGCTGAACGATTGCGTCTCAGGTTCCTCGACCTCGGACGCGGACTCTTCGTCCTCGGATTCATCCTCGACATCTTCTCCGTTGGCGTCGTCAACTTCGCCCACGTCGTCGGCCTCGTCGACGTCATCAGTCGAATCGTCGCCATTGCCACCACGTATCGGCAGCGTCAGCCGACGCCTCTGCATCTTCGTCCGGATCCATCGCAGCTGTGCATGCTCCGAGCAGAATAATTCCCCCCACACCACCGATTGCCTTCCGTCGCGTTAATTTCACCATCGTGTGTTTGATATCGCTGACAGTATTACCACTCTGGGGGTAATATCATTTTCAGTGTCTAATAATCTCTCTTATATTCGGTGTGAGAGTAGTTAATTGTGCTATGGTACGGGAACTTGGGGTGTAGGTTGAAGCTGTATTTTACTCAAGTTTGTTTTTCTTCCTGAATGATTCAGTTTCCCCTTCTCGGCCCTCGAGATAAGTTCCTGATTGAATTCGTCACCATCCTTCCCATGATGAACTCGCCGATGGCAGTTCGGGCATAAAGCAACGACATTATCAGGATGATCAGGGCCACCATCGCTACGACGGTACAGATGATGCACCTCTAGGTACGGCTCACCATCCTTGCCAACGAACGGCGCTTCGTTCCCACAGCCTTGGCAAATGCCATCAGCGACACGTAGTGCGTATTCTCTAACGGCTTCTGATCTGGTGTATCTGGTTCGCGTCGTTTCGACGGTTGTCTGTTGGGTAGCACCTCCGTCAGTTGTCGCTGCTCCCTTCGCTCTCTCGTAGAGTTCATCTGTATCGACTGCATCCAAATTGGAAGCAGTGAATTCGACGTCATTCGCTACTGGCTCGAGTTTGAAGCGGATCGCTTTGCGGCGATTTCCGTCTGTGTCTGGAAGCTGCTCTTCGAACCAATCGACGCACTCGAACTGTCCGAGGTAGGTTACGCTCCAGGCTTCGTCATTGTTCTCGAACAAGTGGATTTCACGGCCGTCTTCCGTATGGTCGCGAATCGCCTTATTCCCACCCGTCATCTCCATATCGCCCGTTCTGCCTTCGCCGGTGTAGATGAACGTATCGCCGCGAAATTCGTCTTTGTAGCCGTGCTCCATTCCAGAGTCGCCTGTGAAGAGGAAGACGTAGGGATGGTCAGCGGAGGGCGCAATTCCACGATATCGCGCTCCACCATACTCTTCATGGAGTTCGACGCGATCGTATGTACTGCCGACCTCGAGATCATCGATCGTTGGCTTCTGGTCGGGTTTTTGGCGGAGTAGTTGCCTTCCGAAGGGGGTTAGTTCGTATCGGTCGGTAGCCTGCTGTTTCTCAATCGCACCGATTGCTTGGAGCCACTCGAGATGCCTACCGACGACTGCCTGTGGGAGTTGGTATTCTGGGTACGCCTCCTGGAGGCTCGCCTGAATTTCCGCTGCGGTGGTCTGTTGGTTGTCGAGTGTCTGTAGAATCGTCTCGAAGCCGGCGACGTTCTCGAGGAGTGCTTCGAAGACGAGTTCTGGATCGCCAGTCTCTGCGAACGCTGTTCCGCGAGGTGTGGTTTGGTACTGATCTTCCTGGAGCTCGAGGAGGTCGATCGAGCGCTGGAAGGCAATGTACTTCTCAATAGTTGATTCGCTCTCTGCAGATGTATTTGATTTGAGCCAGTCTCTGAGGGTTGGTTCAGCGGGTTTGGTAGCATCGACGAACTCGAGCATGGATTGTAGATTCTCGAGTCGCTTCTCGATGCTCCCAAAGAAGCGATCGGTCGTTATCCGGCCGTCGTTTGTCATAGTAGTAGATACTACATTAATGAGTTGAAGAATTTTTGTGTTTATTTAAACATTGCATACAAGACTGTCCTAATCACAAATGTGGTCTTCCGTATATGGTCTAGCTTTTCGGGTTAATATTCTGGAGCAAATCTCGTAAGGAGAGGTTCACTTGGACTCGCTGCGGTGACGTGGCAATAGCCTTTAGATAGCGCGGTCTGACTCGCACGGCAATTTTGTGGTTCTGAACGGCTGCTTGAGTGTGAACGTGCTCAGAGAAGAGGCTGACAACAACAACAAGACCCCCAAACGCAGCCGAAGTTCGAGATAGTCATAATTTATCTTATACTATAGCCATTATCCATTAACCGATATTTGACAAACATCTATGTTGTGGAGTTTGTCTACTATTTCTAATGGTCTTCTACTTCCCTGGTTAGTTTCGCTAGAATTGGGTACTAGTTTGAGAGTTAGCTCAAACCTTTGTATCTTTGAATGACATGTGACAGCTATATCTTGGTCATAATTGACTGGAGTATACTGTTCAATTCCAACAGTATAACCATCTATATCAAATGATAAGTATACTTCCTCATGATGATCAGGTACTTTGAAGAGCAAATCGACCTCTACTTCGCCATTGCTTGCATCAAGTGAACTTAGGCTTTTTAATTTTATCTCATTGTTATGTTGATCATAGGTGAACACATCAATACCCGGGATCATCTTTTTTGCAGTGAACAAGGCTGCTAGAATGGCTACGAGTGAAACCGCGATTATAAATGGTATGTCGTATCCTTGGTATGAAAAATCGATCTCTCGACTTAGCAGGGATATGATAGCCACTACTAAGCCAGCAGAGTCTAGTGGAATCCACTCAAAGAATCGAGTTACTCTTTCCTTTTCCAAACTCATCCGTTATATATAGCTTCTTTTTCAAATATTTGGAGAGCATATTCAAACTGCTCTTTTGTACCACTTATAGATAAAATATTCTGAGAATATATTATATCAAATATTCCTTCATAGTTGAAAACTAGTTCAGCTCTTTTTACCCTTTGCTTTCCAATTACATTCTCTGGTGGGATATTATCATATGAAACTGCTATTTTCCCCTTCTGGAGTACCTGTCCATTTCCCATATCGGTATTATCTGATCGAATCTTTACCTTGATTTCACGAATCTCATAAGATGATTCTATAAAATTCCATATTCCGGTCATCGATATTCCGCAGCCAGGTTGGATAGCTATATCATCTGCCAATAACTTTCTGAGTTCAAAAAGCACCTGCTCCCCCAAATTATCTCTTCGGCCAGGGTCCAGTATAAACAGTTTTGACTCAGTTCGGAAAGAAAAATCCATAGAAATTGGAGTCGGCTCTCCACGTGGCGGATAAAGCAGATACGTAAATGCGCCTTTGATGATTTCTTGGCCGGTGAAGGGGTATTCATTTTCCGCTAAGCGAGGTTCAGCGAGTTCAGACTCTATCTTAACATCAGTGATCTTCTCACTGGAGACATGTCTCAGAGCCTCCCTCCAACTTTTTGATTTTAGTGTGGCTCGCCGAACTTCGCTCATCCTACTGTATTCCTACTTTGAGGGCCAAGGTCTAGACCCTTTCGGCCTATCGTTACTTTTGTCTCTACCTCACTACCCATTTACAGATCCCATTCGCTATTATTGTCTCCTCGTTTATCGCAATATTCGCGTCTTAGTATTTCAGATATGTTATCTAATGTCATTCCATGTGCTTGGCAAGTATCAAACAAGTCCAAGAAAAAAGTATATGGCGGATACTTGTTCTTTGGGTCCAAGTTGTTCCAATATTTCTCTAGTTCAACTAGTTCGTTGAGGAACCTTAGAGAGAGAGACATCCTTCGAGTATTGTTTGACTTTTTTATAGACTTTGCAGAAGATTTGATATGGACTTTGTCAATTTGTATCTTTGATTTGATTGTATTGTCGCCCATTGCAAATCCTCCTTCGATCATTTTCAGCGATTTATTTTGTAATATTGCAGATAGAAGCGGGGGAGACTCGATGAGTTGGGTCGTGTCGCCCACTATATTATTACCGCCCCATACGTCTGTGTTTCCAGTTACACTAGCATCAGTAAGTGTATCTATTTCTATTGCGGACCCGGGGAGATCTGTTCCATTATATTGATGTGAAAATAACCAAAGAAGAAAGTCCGCATGGAAAGAAATTGATTGGAATTTCGAAAACCGCGAGGGTTGTTGTGGACTAACCGCAGTACCCCCATCACTTGCTATATCAGCATCTAATATAGACGAAGTATACTCGATAGCTTCTGTTACATCATCTTTTGCACCCCGAAAGTACATATAATTTGGATAGATCCAATAAATATCAGCATCCTTTATGATTGGTATTTCTACTTTCTGTAGTTCTTTTTTGCCACTCAAATATCCATCTTTCTCAATTCTATCTTCATATAAAAACCGGAGGGAAATCAGCTGGCCTGCTAATTCTTCTAGCTCTCCAGAAACGCTATCGTCATCTCTAATATAATCACGGAGTGGTATTTTTTCGACCCCTCTATCAGATTCTCTTTTAGTATCTTCGAATTGACCCAGATCAGCTAGTAATTCTGCTTCAGCCTCTATAAGTCCTCTCCGGTATTTGGAATCTACCGCTAGATCTGTTTCGTAGATCCCATTAAATATGAGATACCCCTGGTAGTCGAATTTCTCCTCCTCCTCCCCGCTCATAGCTTGATGATAGTGTGTATAGAGACTACAAAAAACCACACGTTATCTATACATATATTGTCAAAAACATCATATAGTGCTTCGGAAAATATTATTTTAAAATACTTTCAAATTATTTTGTATTTCCTATATTGGGGTGGCGTATGATTTTGGCTCATGAGAGTTGACGAGGTTCTAAATTCGACAGTACCTGCGACTTAGTCAAGTGCTTTCATCTCGAGGATCCTCCACAAGCTCGTAGAGCCCCTCATATACCTTACATGCATTACCGTGCTCTACAAGTCGACCAAGCCGGTCGCGAACATACTGAAGACTGTAACCAGTTTCGTCAGCAACATATGGCGCAGTAACACGCCCCTCATTCAGCATATCGAGTAACGCTTCATCAGCTGGTCCAAGATCGTCCTCCTCGAGCATGATGTCTTGGATCGTAGTTATTGCGCTCATGCCTAAAGGGACGGTGGCTTTAGACATAAGCCTTGTCCCATTATCCTTAGACCCTAAGGGTTAAGTGCGTATGCCCTCTACTGTAGAATAAGCACGGGACGCCTCGGAAAACTCTGAGGCCGGTGGTGGCACACCGACCCCGTGCTGGCCTTACCAGCATATGAGTATACAACCGCACTCCCCCGAAACCGTTTCGGCTCGCAGTCGCACTGACCACCGACCGGACTACATTCTCGTCGGCATCGACACCGAGGGCGCACACCACGTCTACCGAACCACCGACGAAACCGTCCACGTCATCCACAATACCGACCGAACCTGACGCTACAACCTCCAAGCGCACAACCAGCGCATCTACGACTGGATCGAGTACGTCAAAGCCGAACGCGGCTTCGCAACCCAACACCTCTACTCGAGCTTCTCCGCTGCATTCCTCAACTCTAACGGTGACGACCAATGAGAGTCGCCACCACCCCCATGCAACTCCTCGAGGGATTCCCAGTCGGTCCCCAACCCACTGCGTGCCAACACTGCGGGGACACCCTCCAGGAAGGCGACCACGCAACCGTCTTTGCCGCCCGCCCAGCCGACGCAGACCAGTGGGCGATCCATCGCCCCTACTGTCCGACCTGCAGTCCCGACACCATCCGCCATCCAACAGTCGGCTGTACGGAACTCCTCGCGCAGTGCCGACTCGGCACCCGCGCTGATCTGGCCACCCAGCAGACCCGGCTGGTCGTCCTCGAGCCCGAACTCCAAGACTCGAGTCCACCGACCAACAGGGCCACCGATCCACGGGCAATGCCCGTCCCAACCCGGTGAGCGCTCTGCCACGAATTCGCGCCGACAGCTCGTGAGCCACTGCGCTCGGCTGTCCGCACTCTACACACTCGCTAGGACTCGATGGCACCCCACCCCACTCACCAGTCAGCACACCCCCAGCGAACACTCCCACTCGAGGTGGGCCCACCGTGACCGACGCGGGACTCACTCCGACACAGCAACCGCCACTCTCACCAGCGGCCACCCTCGAGATCGACACCGATCCCGTCTCCGAACTCTGAACACAGCTGTTCGACCACCAGTCGATTCGAGACCGATTCATTCGCGCCGTCCGCCAGTTTGCCGACGACCGGACTGTCTCCGAGTGCTACGAGGCCCTCGAGAAACAGCAGATCCCCTACTGGCTGCGCTCGCGAATCTTAGACGTCGCCCGTGGCAATCGACGGGAAGCCTGGCGACTCGCCGCCGATCTCGTGCCGAACCTCGGGCAAGGCCATGCGAGTCTCAAGGACCTGTTCGCAACTGCCGAGTTCTTCGCCACCAACGCCTCCAATGAACAGCCACCGACACTCGCAGTGACGATCGACCGTGCGTTTGAGGACGCACCACGACGCAAACGTGAGTCGATCTGCCGCCTGCTAGCTGTCCTTGCAACGGGCTTCGACGTTCGAGTCATCGCGAGTGGCCGCACTCAACACTGGCTCGCTCGAGAGCACCGCGAAGAGCTGCCCGGCGTGAGCGAGTGGCGAGAGACACACCACCCGAGTGGGGACCAAGTTGAGCAAGCACTCGAGGTACTGGACCCGAACGGTCGGAAGGTCGAACTCCTCCGACAGCTCGCGGATGAACCCGCCCAGACGATCTCGAGACACGCACTGCGAGCAATGCACGACGTCGACCGCAGTCGGATCTCCCAACTGCTGGTCTCCGAGCAGAGCTCGCTCACCGAGCTTGGACTCATCGCCGAGTTTGGGCCTGCCGATGATCGGACTGTCGAGTTGCTCGAGGCTGGCCGACAGCTACTCGCCACGCTGGACGCCCAAGTCGGCCGGCAGCAGGAACTGACCGAGGCCGTGAGCGACACCGGAACATCCTGCACACAGTGCCGTGTAACCCCGCGTACACGAGGGGAGGGGGGTGACGGCAGTACAGACAGCAACCCCTACCAGACAGCCTACCTCGACCGTCCAGGCCATGCCGGTGCCGTCGGCTGTGGGGAAGATGGCGACATTACCCTTGTCGAAGCGCCGTTCGAGGACCAGACAGACGCTCCAGACCACACTCGATATGTGAGCTTCGACGGCGATCGGGAGAAAGCCGTGATCGCGGTTCGAGCGAGCGGGCCCCTGCAGTACGTGGTGAGTCTCGCGACAGCGTTAGCCTCTCCCCGTCTGGTCAACCGAGTCCTCACCGATAGTCGCCTCGAGTCTCTGGAGGATCCGCCGGCGATTCTCCGGGATGCTCGCTGTATTGGTGGACTCTCCGATGAAGCCCTCGAGGATCCCGAAATGCTCCGAGAGGCGTTCATCGAGTGGGGTACCGAGCTCGAGGATCTCACGGCGAAGCTTTCGGCCGGCGAGTACGAGGATCGTAATCGATTCCGGAGTTCGATCATGCGGTCGGCGCACGGGCTCGCCGGGTCGCTCGTCCATCTCTTCGATGCTCTCGAGATCGACGTCACTCGCGAACTCCGAGTGCCGGCTGGGCTCGACGCGAACTCGCTGAAGGAACTCGCGACCTCGATCGGTATTTCGACGGCAATTCAGTCGAAATACGGTGCGTTCGCCTGCTACCGGCAACTGTTCGAAGCTCGAGAGAAGAAGCGACAGACCGCACTCTCGCCAACAGTCGATGCGGACGACCCGCTAGGGACGCTCATTGGATCTCTGGTCGTTCGTGGGCAAGACGTCCACGACTCCAACCAAAGCTCGAGCACTCGCTCGAGACGCCAGCAGCGCTCGTTGAAGACTCACCCGAATTCGCAGTCCGTGTTTCCCTTTCAGAGGTCGACCGGGCCGCCTACGCAGCGGCTGCGACGCGAATCCTCCAGGCCAAGAACCTCCGACCAACTCGAGAGACCGTTTCGTTGCTCCATGCACTGGCTGGTTCGCCGTACGCCACTGCTCGAGCACTGCAACAACTCGCCGGCGAGGACGAGAGACGAGAACTCCGGCCAGATGAACTCCGCTATGCTCTAGGAACACTCGAGCCTGCGCAGTTGCTCTCCGATCTCCCATCGACGGTTGGCCGAATCGTTCAGACGCTTCTCACCGCTGAGAGTCGGCTCTCACAACGTGGGCTTGCCGACCGAGCGGACGTCTCGGCACGAACGGTCCGGAACTACCGGGATCGACTCGAAGCGATCGATCTCATCCATGTCGACGAGAGCGGGTATCGACTAGCGTTGTCGTTCCAGACTGCCACTGAGCGACACGATCCCGTTGTTCCGACCGTTCTCGAGGAGAGTCAGACGCTACTCGACGCGGCCGATGCATTGCTCGGAACGGTTCTTCCACCCAATCGCTACGGCGACCCCGACGACCCACTTGGGAGTACGCTGTTCTGGCCACCGGGTCCATCGCGACTACTCGAGCATCCAACTGTTGGTCCCTGGCTTCGGGTTGCTGCTGCGCTCACAGCGATAGACTGCTTTGGGAGCAAGCGGACCCTCCAGTTAGGCCCACCGCTCGAGCAGCAATCGCTTTTTCGTACACCCTCGTAGCAGCTGGATCCCGTTCGATCTCTGATTTGCCACCACGCTCAGTTAACCAACACGTTTGGTCTTTTCAGGCAGTAATGAGACAAGCATGACGGAACGACCGTCCACACCAAAGTTTCAATCCTTTTTCAAGATGGTGGCGGTCTCTTTCTCAATGAAAAGACCAAGTCTCTCTACCGTCCCTCTCTGTTGGTTAATCGTGGTCGTTGCCGGCGACACCTCCGCCTACTGTTACTGCTCCCACAGCGTCTGGATGCGTTCCTCAATCCGATCGAGGGCGAGGCGGCTCACGTCACGATGGTCGGCCGGCCACTGGGCGTTTTCCGCGTCGGTCCGGCTGGCGTCCGGGGGCGGGTGGAAGTGATCGCGAGAGTTGTGCGCGTTCGGGTGCCGATCCCATCGACACGCCCACGCGCCGTCCCGCCGCTCCTCCTGATAGTGGAAGGTGAAGTCGTCGTTGCGATACCAGCGAATCTCAAAGCGAGCAGACGCCTCGTTCGGGTAGTAGTCGCCGGACAGCACGACACGAAGATGCAGCTTCCCCTCCTCGACGATCTCCGCCGACTCGAACATGCGGTGCCCGACGAATCGGGACCGAATTCGCTCCAATACCGACCGGTCTATCGGTGCGGGACTCGCACCGTCATCTGCCGGAACCATCTCAGCTGTGCGACGAGGCCGTCGAGCCGGCGACTTTTCTCCGGGCACGTTCGTGGAGGCGACGCTCCTCGATGACGGTAGCCCAATCACCGAGTTCCGTGTACACCTCGTCAACCCCTTCCGCGTCGAACTCAAGGACGTTGACCTCTGAGGGCGAATCGACACCATAGTCGTCGCGATACTCCGCAATCCGATCGGTCAGCTCCGACACACGGGCTTGCAACTCGTCGACCGTGTTCTCCTGGGCCAACTCGTTGACTCGCCGCCATTCAAAGTAGTCGTCGTTGCGCTCGTACCTGACCGGTCGGCCCTCGTGTCGGATGATGATCCCAAGGTCTGCGTAGAAGGACAGATGTGTCCGTGCCGACTCTGCCGAGCAGTCCGCCCGCTTGGCAATCTCGGTGGCCGTCATCGGTTCTCGAGCGTGCAGCACTGCCCCGTACACACGCTGTTTCGTGTCCTCGGTTTCGAACGGTCTATCGAACGGGGGCGGGCCATCGCGGCGAGCATCGTTTGTCATACTCCCACCAACGAGAGTAGCGTATATATTTCTATCTATAGCCAAAATATATTGCTTAGATACCTGAGCTCAGAGACCACGTCGCTGGGGACACTACGCTGGAACAGATGTGCCACGTACAGGCGAATCTGATACCGCTTTAGCGAAAAAGCACTGAGCAGACCTGCGTAGGCTCAAGCGATCGCTCGAGACGCCAGCAGCGCTCGCTGAGGACGCTCTCAAGCTCGCAGTCCACGTCTCCCATTCCACAGTCGATCGGATGGCTTATACGTTGAGAAGGCGCAATACCACGTCGTTCACGGCGTAGATACGCGCCGTCGCTCGGTGTCACGTTCCACCGACGATAGCACATCCCTGAGTTTCCATCCGTAACGTTCGAACTGAAAGTCTACTTACATGAAAGTGCGGTCAGGTTGGAACGGAGCGGATTCCGAACGACCTTCGGAGGCGGTCTATCCGCCACCCAATAAGACAGTATCCGAAACACCGACGCGGTGAACACGAATCCTTGAAGGGTTCGTCTCGTGCCCGTCGGTCGAGCAACCCCACGATACCTCCGAGTCCGTTGAAGTGTCAGCGATTCCCTGCTGGCAAAAACAACAGATGGGAGTCAACGACACCAAGGATAGGAGTAACGGCGGTTTGGCACCGCCAGTCAGCCACCGACCACGATGGCTGTGTTAAACGTGTTCCCGTAAAGTGGCGGAATCCGTGGTTGCAAACCTGAAACTCCTACCGCTCGGGATTCCTGCGTCTTCAGGCGCAGGAGGATGTCAACGATACGCTTGGTCAAGGCTAGGAGGTATACTTGGAAGACTCTATGGGAACTCGTCTCGTTCTTTCGACCAACTGTGCCTACGTTTGGCCGAACAGAATCTGGGAAGTGGCACATCGTCGGTCCCGATGGGTGCCGATATGGACGAGCCTTCGCTGACGAAACCGAGAACGTGCCAGACGAGTCGGTCACAGCAACAGATATTGTTGCCTATGACCCACCCGACTCGCCAGGAAACAGCCAATCTTGTCCAATATCACTCTCCAGAGGAGAAGGGTCCCTTCTGCAGGGCGAAAAAGAGACTCAGCGTCTCGTTCTGCCATCCACTGTTCGCGAGAGTGACTCTGAACTGTGTCGTTCCTGCCGGTTGCAACTACAACGCCACCAGAAGCGGCGATCACGAGTCATCCCCCAGCTTAAGCAAGTGACGCCGATTCGAGACGGTGACTGGAATACACTCGAGCAAGATACGAGACGCCCCTGTGATTGGTGTCGGGCTCATGAGTTCACCACCTGGCACACTGATGAACTCAACTGTACAGTTTGTCCAGCCTGTGGCCGACTCTTCGAGACACCATTCGGGGAGCCAATTGCCGAAAATCAGCCAGAAGCTAACCGCTTGCCGAATACTCCAACTGAACCAGTTACACCGATCGTGTTTGGAACAGCACTCTCAGACTACGATCCAACCGAATTGGTCGGGAGCAATCGACCGCTGATCAAATACCGCGACAAGCACAAATATGCTGAGCTGGTGCTCGAACTCGAGCGGACTGGCCATGGGTTCTCAGCCGAGGGTATCACTGCACTCGACGAGATTCGCTCGAACTACGCCAACCGAGTCGCTGATGACAATACACACCAGACTGGTGTCACACTCGAGGTCGGTGTGACTCCACGAACGATAACGATCAAGGGGATATTCCCCGAGGATAGCTCGTCAATGATTGGATCGTGCTGGGAGATCGTGAGCGATCCGGACAAGTGGTTCCCGATCGGATGGCCAAAGCAAGGATGGATCCACCGCCGGTCAGCTGATCCTGAGATCCCTGGAGATGAGCCAGTCGTAGATGCGTTTCCCCGCCTTCAAACACAAACACCAGCTACCTCAGTTGACCTTGAGACGCTGCGACAAGTGACCGAGCCAGGCCGCTATGAGCGAGGAAGCCGCTACTATGAACAAGGCTCAGTAACCGGTATCGAGTCCGTCGACGATTCTCTTCAGGCGACAGTCGAGGGTAGTCGTCCATACGAGGTCCAAGTCACTCTCTCAGAGGGGAGCTACGTTAGCGGTCAGTGTAGCTGTCCAGATGATACAGTCCCCTGCAAGCATATCGTCGCTGCCGTGTTAGCTAGCGGTGATATCAAAGCCGTCGGCGATGGTCAATCGATAGAGGCTCTTCTGGAAGCAGCACCCACCAAAGAGCTTCGAACCGTGCTTACCGAACTCGCGGACGAGGACATACGAGTGAGGAAACGCATCTACGAGAAGCTTGGTGAAGACTGACTGTAGTACCGAAGCAACGGCTTGTTCTCCGCGCTCTCAAGCCAAATGATGGAACAGCCATAGACTACTCAGCCTGGAACTTTTGGACAGGACCGGATTCGGTGAGGTCCTCGATGCGAGCCTCGGGTTCATCAATTTCCTCGCGGAGTTCAGTAGCTTCAAGACCATCATTAGACGCCAGTTGGTCTTTGAGTCCCTGCAATTGCGTTTCCTTGTGCCCCTCATCGACAGCCGCTTTCCGGACGTACTCGTGGGCTTCGATCTCATTCGTGTTGATGAGAACAGATATCGGCTGGCGTTGCCGGTCCAAACGACCATCGAACGCCGCGATCCCATTGTACCGACCGTTCTCGAGGAAAACCAGACGCTACTCGACGCAGCTGATGTATTGCTCGGAATTGCTTAATGATATCTCACTAATTCGTCTTGTCAGATATACCTCCTTCCCACAATTTATATTACTGAGTGGTATTACTAGGTTATCAATGCCAGAGACACAACTTCAGCAGGCCCGTGCAGGAAAAATCACCTCCGCTATGAAACGAGTCGCTGAGCGAGAAAACTGCAAGCCAGAGACGGTGAGAAAACAGGTCGCCAACGGTCAGGCAGTTATCCCAACCAATCACAGCCACGAATCCCTTGACCCGATGATTATCGGGCGAGAGTTCTCAACGAAGGTTAACGCAAATATCGGTAACAGCGATACAACTAGTGACATCAAGGGAGAACTGCAGAAGCTCCATACAGCTGTTCACTATGGTGCAGACACCGTTATGGACCTTTCGACAGGTGAAAGCCTCGATCAGATCCGAACGGCAAATATCGAACACTCACCCGTTCCAGTCGGGACGGTTCCAATCTACGAAGCAGTGAAGCGTGCAGAGAATCCTACTGACATTACTCACGAGTTGTTACTCGAGATCATCGAGAAACAAGCAAAGCAGGGAGTCGATTATATGACGATCCACGCGGGCGTCTTGATGGAACATCTGCCGCTGACTGATGACCGCAAGACCGGTATCGTGTCGAGAGGAGGCTCGATTCTAGCCCAGTGGATCGAGGAAAACGGGATGCAGAATCCCCTCTACGCTAAGTTCGAGGAAATCTGTAGCATCTTCGCAGAGCACGATGTAACGTTTTCGTTGGGTGATGGCCTTCGGCCAGGCTGCCTAGCGGACGCAAATGATGAGGCCCAATTTGCCGAACTCGAAACACTCGGTGAACTCACCCAAACGGCATGGGATCATGGTGTCCAGGTGATGGTTGAAGGACCAGGCCACGTTCCACTGGATCAAATCGTGGAAAACGTCGAACGACAGCAGGAAGTCTGTGATGGGGCCCCATTCTATGTTCTTGGCCCGCTGGTCACTGACATCGCACCGGGATATGATCATATCACAAGCGCGATCGGTGCGACCGAAGCTGCTCGAGCCGGAGCTGCAATGTTGTGCTACGTTACACCGAAAGAGCACCTGGGCCTCCCGGACAAAGAAGATGTTCGAGATGGGCTCGCAGCGTATCGAATTGCTGCTCACGCTGCAGATGTTGCAAATGACCTACCCGGAGCACGAGATTGGGATGACGCACTCTCGGAAGCGCGCTACGAGTTCGACTGGCAGCGACAATTCGATCTTGCGCTCGACCCCGAACGCGCGCAAAACTCCCATGATCAGACGCTACCAGGAGACAACTACAAAGATGCTCGATTTTGCTCGATGTGTGGCGTCGAGTTCTGCTCGATGCGAATCGACCAAGATGCACGAAATACGGATGGTGAGATGACTACAATCAATGACGAAACAGATCTTGGTTCGTCGCCTGCAGCAGACGTGAACCTCCCCCCAGTTGGGGTTCATGATACCAGTCGTGTTCCCGACGAAATCGAAATTGATGGCGTGACATTTACCTAAAATCAGGCGGCTAAGGCCCCGTCCTCAAGGAGCAACGCAGGGAGCGAAGCGACCGAGTAGCGCAGTAGGGCGGGGATACAGCGCCGTCATCGTCTCACATACACCCTGCAACGACCGGCCCACAGGCCCACCGACGCGTTTATCAGTCCCGACAATGTATCTACATCGTACATGGAACAGTTCACAATCAACGGCCACGAAGTCGTGGACGGCGACGTGAAAGCCACAGGTAACGGCGCTCACGTCTACGTCCCGAAACGCTGGCGTGGCGCGGACGTGAAAGTCGTCCGTACTTCTGACCCCGACGACGAATAGATGAACTACAACTACAGGTATCAGCTAAACCCGTCTGACGACCTCCGCGAGCGATTAGCATGGACTGTCGATACCTGTAGGCAGGTCTACAACCATTTCCTCCACCGCCTCAACCGCCACGACGATACGTCGTCGTACTCCGAGCAGAAGCGTCTGCCGGACCTGAAAGACTGGTGGAATGACCTGCGAGACGTTCACTCGAAGGTGTTGCAGAAAGTCGTTCAGCGGTTGTACGACAACCTCTCGACGCTCAACAGCCGGAAGCAGAACGGCTACAGCGTCGGGGAGTTGAAGTGGAAAGCACCGGGCGAGTACCAATCGTTCACCTACAGCCAGTCCGGCTTCAAACTCAAAAACACGAGTGGTCGGACCCGACTGTGGCTCTCGAAGATTGGTGACATTCCCATTACTTTCCACCGCGACCTGCCCGACGACGCCACCATCAAGACCGTCACTGTCAAACGCGAACCCACCGGCAAGTGGTACGCCATCCTCGGCGTCGAAACCCCCGACGACCCACCCGAGAAGCCCGACGAGGTGACTGACGCTGTTGGTATCGACGTGGGTATCCTAAAATACGTCCACGACAGCGACGGGACCGCCGTCGAGTCGCCTGACCTTTCCGACGAACGCGAGCGGTTAGAACGCGCCCAACGTAACCTCTCGCGGAAGGGACACGGCTCGAACAATTGGGAGGAACAGCGCAAGACGGTCGCTCGACGCCACGCTGACCTGAAGCGCAAGCGTCGAGACTTCTTGCACAAACTCTCGGCGTACTACGCCCGCGAGTACGACCTTGTCGCGGTCGAGGACTTGGATACGAAGGACTGGTTGAGCTTCCGGGCAACTCTCGGAGCCGCGCCGGGGGCCTCGTGGGGGATGTTCCTGCGAATGCTCGAATACAAGTGCGAGCGGGAAGGAACGTACTTCGTCGCCGTGGACCCCCGAGGCACGACCAAAGAGTGCGCGTCATGTGGCGTCGAGACGGACAAGCCGTTGTGGGTACGCAAGCATTCGTGTCCGTCGTGTGGGTTCGAGGCAGACAGAGACGCGAATGCGTCGTGGAACATCCTCTCTCGCGGTCTCGAACAAGTAGGGGCGGGCTGTCCCGAATCAACGCCTGTGGAGACTGCGCTCCCTACGGGAACCCATTCGGTTCCTGCAAAGCGCGTCATCGAAGCAGGAAGCCCCACCCTCAAGGAGCGAACCGCGTCAGCGGTGAGCGAGTAGGGTGGGGAGGAAGTCACTGTCGGTAGTCCGCGATCCCCTCGAGAAGCAATAGCCCACAGAACAGTCCGAGAGCGACCGCCAGGGAGAACAGGCGGGGGATCCCTTCGAGCGCAGACGAGACGGCGATCCCGCCGACGCTGACGAGTACCACGACCAGTAGCGTCCCGAACAGACGGTGTTGCCGAAAGGCCTGGTCGGCCGATCGGCCGAACGTCGTCCGCTCGAAGACGAACCGGAGTACACCGACGAGGACGACACCACCGAGGAGGCCAGCGACTATCTGCGCCGAGAACCACGTCGACGCGTCGAGTCCGATCTCCGCGACGATCAGGGCGAGGAAGGCGACGGACACGCCGTACCGGAGCACCGAGGTCCCGGAACTGACGAGTGGGTGTTTTCGCAACGCCGTTCGAGTTCCGTCGCTGGTGTCGTCCGCCATTATCGTATACTCGATCTATCGACACAAAAACATTAACAGCCGATAGCAATACAGCTCGGTGACCAGAGCTGGTTGCAAAACTCGTGTTACGTACAACTTCGGTGAAAAAGGCCGGCGGCTCGCCAACGGGGCTCGCCGTCGGTGAACCCCCTCGCTTCGCTCGGCGTCTGCCTCTCCGTCCATACGCACGTCTGACTTCCTCCCACGACTGAAGTCGTGGGTGTTCTCCTCGAACCTCTGTAACGAACCAGATAGGTCGGATCCCGCAGTCAAACAAAGCAACCACGTTCGCAGCTACCGGTGTTCCAGCCGAAAACGCCTCGGTGCGTCACCGCGCTCCTGTTCGGGAACTGGATCCGAGACCAAGTACCGATTTCCGGCGCTAACGAGTCGAACAACAGTTTTCTTCACCGGCTCCGTGTCTTCGGGAACGGATGCAAAGTGACGACGACACCTCCCTCGACTACTACCTGAGTCGACGGTGGCTCCGGGATCAGGTAGCCGTCCTCGCCCTCGTTTTCGTCGGCGTCCTCGTCGTTCAGTGGTTCGGCCTCCGACTCCCGGATCTCGGTCCGTTCTCGGCGGCACCGCGCGGCCCCGCGGTCCTCCTCGTCGCCGTGCTCGTCGTCGGGATGTGGCTCGTCCTCGCCGTCGTCGGTGCGATCGGACTGGTTCGCTGGCTCCGAGGCTGACCCTCAGCCGGCGAGTTCGTCCGCATCTGGCGTTTCGGGCTCGACGCCCGCCAGCCGCATCGCGTTGCCAGTCACACCGAGGCTCATCCCCATGTCGCCGATGACGACCGCGTGAATGACGGTCACGATCCCGAACGGCGCGCCCGCGGCGAGGACGGCCTTGACCGCCAGGCTCGACCAGACGTTCTGGCGGATGACGCCGTTTGCCTTCCCCGAGAGCTCGTAGAGGTAGGGGAGGCGAGTGAGATCGTCGCCCATCAACGCGACGTCGGCGGTTTCGAGGGCGGTGTCGGTCCCCGCGGCGCCCATCGCGATCCCGACCTCGGCGGTCGCGAGCGCTGGCGCGTCGTTGATCCCGTCGCCGACCATGGCGACGCGGTTTTCGCCGTGTTCACTCTCGAGGTTGCGAATCAGCTCGAGCTTTTCGTCCGGTAACAGCTCCGCGTGGTACTCCTCGATCCCGACTTCGGCGGCGATCGCACGGGCAGTCCCCTCGTTGTCGCCGGTGAGCATTACGACGCGGACGCCCTGTTCCTGCAGTCGAGAGACAGTCCACTCGGCCTCCGGACGGACGCGATCCGCGACGGCGACGACGCCGATCGGGCCGTCCTCGGTGCCGACGATTACGACGGTCTTGCCCTCGGCCTGGAGCTCGGGAACGACCTCGTTGAGGACGTCCAGGCAGGCCTCGCGGTCACACTGCGGTTCGGGCTCGTACCCCATCGATTCGAGACTCAGTCCGCCGTCGGTCGTCGCGTGGGTGTGCTCGAGGTCGGCCAGCCTCTCGAAGAGGTCGGGTTTGCCGACGTAGTGGGTGGTGCCGTCGACGTCGGCGCGGACGCCCTTCCCGGTGAGCGCCTCGAACGCGGAGACGTCGTGGTCGTCGGGCTCGACCCCGCTCTCCTCGGCGTAGCCGACGATCGCCTGCCCGATCGGGTGCTCGCTGCGGCGCTCTGTGGCGCCGGCTCGACGGAGGATCTCGTCCTCGCTGGCGCCCTCGAGCGGGATCACGTCGGTCACCGAGAGCTCGCCCGTCGTCAGGGTCCCGGTCTTGTCGACCGCGAGGACGTCGCTCTCGCCGACGGCCTCGAGGTGGCGCCCGCCCTTGATCAACACGCCGTTTTTCGCGGCGCTGGTGATCCCGGAGACGACGCTCACCGGCGTCGAGATCACCAGCGCGCAGGGACAGGAGATCACGAGCAGCGTCAGGCCGACGAGAAACCAGTAGCTCCAGGACGCCCCGAACGCAAGCGGCGGGAGGATCGCAGCCGCGGCCGCGAGGACGACGACGATCGGCGTGTAGACGCTCGCGAAGCGGTCGATAAACTGCTCGCGCTCGGTCTGCTCGCGCTCGGCGTCCTCGACCATACGGACGATTCGGGCGATCGTCGACTCGTCGGCCTCGCTCTCGACGTCGACCTCGAGGTACCCTGACTCGAGGATCGTCCCAGCGTAGACCTCCTCGCCCGGTTCCTTGTCCTCGGGAACGCTCTCCCCGGTAATCGGCGACTGGTCGACCGCGCTGGAACCCTCGCGGACGGTGCCGTCGGCCGGGATCTTCTCGCCCGGACGGACGACGACGCGGTCGCCGATCGCGAGCTCGTCGGCCGGAACCGTCTCCTCGGAGCCGTCCTCGCGGCGTACCGTGGCGGTATCCGGCGAGAGGTCCATCAGCTCCCGCAGGGAGTCCCGGGCGCGGTCCATCGAGAACCGCTCGAGTAGCGCCGCGACCGAGAACAGCACCGCCAGGATCGCCCCCTCGAAAGGGTGGTGGGCCGCCACGCTGGCGACGATCCCGACGCTCATCAGGAACTCGATGTCGAGGCTCCGGTTTCGCGCCGAGTAGTAGCCGTTCCGCAGGATGGGCGTCCCGGCGACGACGACGGCCGCAATAAAGAGGAGATGCGAGCCTGCGTAGGTCCTGCCTGCGATCGTTCCGAGAGCGGGATCGAGTGCGGGAAGAGCGAACTCGAGGCCCATCCCGACCGCCACGAGGACGGCGCCGATCCCCGTTCCGACGGCCCGGCGACTCCGCCAGACCGCCGCCGGGTCGGCGATCACATCGTCGCCGTCGCCGATCGGCGTCGCCTCGTACCCCGCGGACTCGATCGCCTCGACGACGGTCCCGGTGTCGGCTCCCTCGCCCGTCGCGACGGTCACCCGACCGGTCGCGGGACGGGTCTCGACCTCGCCGACGTCCTCGAGGTCGGCCAGCGCGTTCTCGACTTTCGTCGCACAGGAGGGACAGTCCATCTCCGGGACGGAAAGCGTGAGCTCCGCGGCGGCGTCCTCGACCGCGTAGCCGGCCGCGCGGACGCGCTCGCGGATCGACGCCTCGTCGGTCCGGGTGGGGTCGTACTCGACGACGAGGCGGCCGCTGGTTACGCGGGGATCGATCCCGTCGATCCCCGCGAGGCGTCCGACGCTGTTTCGCACCTTGGTCGCACAGGAAGGACAGTCCATCTCGGGAACCTGCAACTCGAGGGTGCGACTCGAGTCGGACGGGGCGACTGACTCGGTCATCACTCGTACGTAGTCGGTCGGCCGGGATACGGGTTATTTGGCGTGCGCCAACTTCCTCAGAGCGCCCCCTCCGAACCGGACGCCGCCAGCGCCTCGAGGGACTCCTCTCGGCCGACGAACGCGCTCGCGAGGGCGGCTTCGGCGCGACGAAGACGGTAGGAGAGCGTCGAGCGCGGCACGTCGAGCTTCTCGGCGAGCTCCGAGAGCTCGACCCGGCGAGGCGTCTCGTAGTAGCCGTGCTCGACGGCCGCCCGAAGCGCATTGCGCTGCTCGGTCGGTAGCGCGTCGTCGGCGTCGTCGTCGCGGCGGTCCGGATCGAGCTCCGTCAGCCGCAGCATCTCCATCCCCGTACACTCGCCGACCTCCTCGCCCAGGGCGTCGAAGAAGTCGTGGATCGGCGCGTCGCTCGCGAGGACGATCCGCCAGCGGTACCGTCGTCCCTCGCGGTAGGTCTCGAACAGGAGCCCGTCGCCGAGGTGTTCGAGCGCGACGTGGGGAACCGACGTGCAGGCGTCGGTGCGATCCCAGTAGGTGTAGACGACGAGCTCGTCGCTCGAGCGATCGAGGATCTGTGTCTCACAGTCGGCGCCACAGTCGTCCTTGACCAGACAGTCCGCGAAATACTCCGCGTTCGCGTAGGCGTCCTCGAGCGCTTCCAGCGCCGCCGGGGGTCCTTCGGCGTGGTCGACCCGCCAGAGGCTGTCCTCGGTGGCGTGGTACGACAGCGACCTGATCGACGCCTCCGGATAGTCGCCGAGGACGTCCGCAACCGGATTCGTCCCCGGTTCGTACTCGAGGGCGAAGACGAACTCTCTCATGGGCGTCCTAGGGGGTCGGGCGAAAAAGGGTTCCCGGTCGTTCGCGTCGGAGGCCGAAACCGCGAACGGCCGGAACGATCGACGGTCCGAGCGACCGACGGCCGTGACCGACGAACGAGGAGACCGATTCGGATCAAGATGACGGTGACACCGACTCCGACAGCTGAGACTTCCCCCGCCGCCCGTCCGCAACCGCCGACTCAGTCCGGCGAGGACGCCGCGAAGTTTCCGTCCTCGTCGAACTCGACCGGGGACGGCTCGCTCACGACACGAAGGTCCTCGCGTTCGCGTGCGGCCTCGATCAGTGGTGCCGAGGCGTAACACCGCTTCAGGCGCATCGTGTCGGTCACTCTGAGGACGCGGGCGTCCTCGCCCGGAACGGGACCGATCGTCCCGAGGCTCGCGACCAGTCCCGCTCGGTCGGTCTCGACCACGGGCGGGAGCCGCACTCCCCGGACGGTGCTTGCGGTGATCGCGTTGATAAGTGACTTCGACCAGTCAAGCCCCGCCAGCACGTCGCGGTGGGCGAAATCGGCCTGCCCCATCCCCATCGCGTTCCCCTTGGTCTTCTCGGTGAACCCGCGCGCGAAGACGCGCTTGATCTCGGCCGTCTCGGGTTCGGGCTCGTTGATCGTGAAGTGGCGCCGCCCCGTCACGTTGGTGTCCATCCCCTGCCCGCTGACGTCTTTCCCCAGCTGGTCGACGACGAGGACATCCAGCTCCTCGAAGGGGAGCTTCGGCATGAGCTCCCAGGCCAGCTCGAGCAGCTCCGATTCGCGTTCGAGAAAGCCCGACGGCGGGACACCCTCGATGTGAGTCGTCTCGTCGTGCTGGTCCTCGACGATCGCGACGCCGCCGGCGACCGGGAGCGCCGCGAGGAGCTGGCCGGTGATCTCGGGGAGCATGTTCCGCAGGCTCCAGTCGACGGCCCAGTCGTGGGCCATCTTCGCGCCGCGCTGTTTCCCCATCCCGATGACGAGCATCTTCGAGAGTCCGCTCTCGACGTCCCCGCCGAAGTCGGTGTGAGGTTTGATTCGGTTGACCGGGACGATGGCGTCGGCCTCGACGGCGTGGGCGTCGGCGTACACCGGAACCTCCCGCTCGGGCGTCTCGCCGACCGTGACGACCTCCATCGTCGCCCGGATCTCACACCCGACCGTCTCCTCGGTGACCCCCAGCGTCGCGAGCTTCTCGCGCTGGCCCTCGGCGGTCGCCCCGCCGTGGCTCCCCATCGCCGGAAAGACGAACGGCTCGTACCCTCGCTCCCGTAACCCGTCGACGACCCCGCCGACGATCTCGGGAAGGTTGTCGATACCGCGGCTCCCGGCGCCGACGGCGACCTCCCCGCCCGTGGGGACGTCCTCGAGCTCGAGGTCTCCGACCGCCGCGGCCGCCTCGTCGGCGACGGATTCGGGCGCGATCGGATCGGTCTCCCAGCGCTGCTCGAGGACGCCCATTTCCGGGAGCGCGACGTCCCCGCATGCGGTTCGGACGGTCGACTCCGCTACCGTGAGATCATCGATCATGCACGACAAGTGCAGGGAGAGGGAGAAAAGCGTACCGAGGGTTCGGGTCGGCTGACGGTCGGCGGGTAGACGGTGTTCTCGGAGCGGTTAGAAGCCCTTGCCGAGCATCTCGCGGGCGATGACGTTCTTCTGGATCTCGCTGGTTCCCTCGTAGATCTGGGTGATCTTGGCGTCGCGGTAGAACCGCTCGACGGGGAAGTCGTTGACGTAGCCGGCACCGCCGTGGATCTGGACGGCCTCGTCGGCGACGTCGACGGCGACCCTGGAGGCGTACTCCTTGGCCATCGAGGCGAGCTTGGTGATGTCCTCGCCTTGGTCGACCTTCCAGGCGGCCTTGTAGGTCAGATTGCGTGCGGCCTCGGTGTCGGTCGCCATCTCGGCGAGCTTATGCTGGATCGCCTGGAACTCCGAGATCGACTTGCCGAACTGCTCGCGGTCCTGGGCGTAGTCGAGGGCCGCGCGGGTCGCACCCTTCGCGATGCCGACGCCCTGGGCGGCCACGGCCGTTCGAGTCTCATCGAAAAACTGCATCTGTTGCATGAACGCGGCGTCTTTCGTTCCGACGAGGTTCTCCTCGGGGACCCGAACGTCGTCGAAGATGAGCTCGGCGGTATCGGAGGCTCGAATGCCGAGCTTGCCGGTGATCTTGTCGGCCTCGAACCCGTCACGGTCGGACTCGACGATGATCTGGCTGAAGCCGTTGTACCGACCCTCGGCGTCGGGGTTGGTCTCACAGAGCACCACGAAGAAGTCGCCGATGGTGCCGTTGGTGATCCACATCTTGTTGCCGTTGATAACCCACTCGTCGCCGTCCTTCTCGGCCTGTGTCGAAACCGAGGAGACGTCGGATCCGGTGTCGGGCTCGGAGATCGCCGCGCCCGAGATCTTCTCGCCCATCGCGACGGGTTCGAGGAACCGTTCTTTCTGGTCTTCGGTTCCGAAGTTCATGATCGCCTCGCAGCCAAAGGAAGTCGAGACGATCGAGAGTGCGATGCCGGGATCATAGGAGAACAGCTCCTCGGTGATGATCGCGGTGTCGAGGATCGAGTAGCCGGCGCCACCGTACTCCATCGGGATGTAGGGACCGGTCAGCCCCATCTCGGCGGCCTTGTCGATGATCTCGTGGGGATACTTCTCTTCCTCGTCGTACTCGCCAGCGACGGGAACGATCTCGTTTTCCGCGAACCGAGTGACCTCGTCGCGGATCTGTTGTTGCTCTTCGGAGAGGCCGAATTCCATGGACGATAGTTATCTACGGTCCGGTAAAGATGTTTGTAACCGGAAATAAACAGAATTGTAGTTTCATTTACTAGAGAGGGAAACGTTCAAACGGGTCCACATTGCATACGATACTATGGAGATCGACGATATCAACACCGTTGCAGTTCTTGGAGCAGGTAACATGGGTCACGGTATCGCGGAGGTCGCCGCAATGGCCGGCTACGACGTAAACCTGCGGGACATCAACGAGGAGTTCGTCCAGGACGGGTACGAACAGATCGAGTGGTCGCTGAACAAACTCGCCGAGAACGACCAGCTCTCCCAGGAGGCAGCCGACGACGCGCTCGATCGGATCACGCCGCTGGTCGACATGGAGGAAGCCTGCGGGAGCGCCGACGTCGTCATCGAGGCGGTCCCCGAGAAGATGGAGATCAAGAAGGACGTCTACTCCGAGCTCGAGGACGTCGCCCCCGACAACGCGATCTTCGCGACCAACACCTCGAGCCTCTCGATCACCGACCTCGCCGACGTCACCGAGCGACCGGGCCAGTTCTGTGGCATGCACTTTTTCAACCCGCCGGTGCGGATGCCGTTGGTCGAGGTCATCTCGGGCGCCGAGACCGACGAGGAGACCCTCGACGGTATCGAGGCCCTGGCCGAGGACTTCGACAAGTCGCCGGTTCGGGTCCACAAGGACTCGCCCGGGTTCATCGTCAACCGCATCCTCGTCCCCCTGATGAACGAGGCTTGCTGGCTCGTCGAGACCGACGAGGCGACCATCGCCGAGGTCGACTCGACGACGAAATACGAGATGGGGCTGCCGATGGGCAGTTTCGAGCTCGGCGACCAGGTCGGCAACGACGTCAGCTACCACGTGCTGGAGTACATGCACGAGGTGCTGGGCGACGCCTACGAGCCGTGTCCGCTGCTCGAGCGCAAGGTCAAAAACGAGGAGCTCGGCAAGAAGACGGGCAAGGGGTTCTACGACTACGAGGACGGTGACGGCGCCGACATCCCGACCGACGAGGCCTCCGAGCTCGTCGAGAAGCGACTCGTCGCCACGATGGCAAACGAGGCCGCCAAGCTGATCGGCGGCGACGTCGCCCCGCCGGAATCGATCGACGAGGCGACGAAACTCGGTGCCGGCTTCCCCGACGGTCCCGTCAAGCTGGCCGACGAGTTCGGTCTCGAGAACGCACTCGAGGCCCTCGAGGACGCCTACGAGGCGACGGGCCACGAACGCTACGAGCCCGCCGACTACCTCGCGGAGCGTGCGAGCGAGGGCGGGTTCTACGAGAGTGGCGAGGACGGCGACGGCGACCTCGAGTTCGACGCGATCCGGATCGAGTACCCCGGCGAGATGGTCGGCCACATCGTCCTCGACCGCCCCCACCGCATGAACACCATCAGCGAGGGACTGCTCGACGAGCTCGAGGACGCGATCGAGCTACTCGAGGACGACGACGAGGTGCGCTCGATCCTCCTCACCGGCGAGGGCGACCGCGCGTTCTCCGCGGGAGCGGACGTCCAGAGCATGGCCGCGGGCGGGGCGGATCCGGTCGCGACGACCGAGCTCTCGAAGCGCGGCCAGGACATCTTCGGCGCGCTCGAATCCTGCGAGATGCCCGTCGTCGCCGGCATCGACGGCTACTGTCTCGGCGGCGGGATGGAGCTGTCGATGTGTGCCGACCTCCGGGTCGCCAGCGACCGTTCGGAGTTCGGCCAGCCCGAACTCGACCTCGGCCTCATCCCCGGCTGGGGCGGCACGCAACGGCTCTCCGCGATCGTCGGGGAAGGCCGCGCGAAGGAGATCATCCTCACCGCCGACCGCTTTGAGGCCGAGACGATGGAAACGTACGGGTTCGTCAACGAGGTCGTCGACGGCGAAGAGCTCGAGGAACGCGCACTCGAGCTAGCGACCGAGCTCGCCGGCGGGCCGCCGATCGCCCACCGCTACGCCAAGCGCGCGATGCTCGCCGGCCGCGACGACACCGACGCGGGTCTGGCCTATGAGTCCTCGGCGTTCGGGCAGCTGATGGCGACCGACGACCTGATGGAGGGGATCACGGCGTTTATGGGCGACGGCGAGCCGGAGTTCGAAGGGAAGTAGCGTCGCTGGCTCCCTTCTCGCCGGGCGACGCCTCCGCGTGACCGGTCGCGAGATTTATCACAGCGAGGAACAATCTACAATCCGTGGCTGTAATCGATGATGGGAACAAAGGGCGATTCTATGCGTAACGAGGGACGCGTGCTCGTCGTCGACGACGAGTCTCAGCTCGCGGATCTCTTTGCGACCTGGCTCGCGCCCGACTGGGAGACCGAGACGGCCTACGACGGGTCCACCGCACTCGAGAAGCTCGATGACTCCGTCGACGTCGTCATCCTCGATCGCCGGATGCCGGGCCAGTCCGGCGACGACGTCCTCGAGCGGATCCGCGAGGAGGCGTACGACTGCCGCGTCGTCATGGTCACGGCGGTCGACCCGGATTTCGATATCATCGAGATGGCGTTCGACGACTACCTCGTCAAACCCGTTTCGAAGAACGAACTCCGCGACGTGGTCGAATCGGTCGTGAACCGTTCGGCCTACCAGTCGGCGATTCGTGACTACTACGCGCTCGTCTCGAAGAAAGCGCTCCTGGAGTCGGAGAAGGACGACTCCGAACTCGCCGACAGCGAGGAGTACCGGCAACTCTGTGACCGAATTGACGAGCTAGAGGGCCGTCTCGACGAGACGGTCGAGGACCTCTCGACTCACGACGACTTCGTGAGCGTCTTCAAGGATCTTTGAGCGTTACCTACCGCTGCCTCGGCCGCCCCGTCCGAAACGGTCGTCTCAGGGAGCTTGCCCGTAGATCAGGTTTCGCTGGACCTCGTTTGCGCCCTCGTAGATGACCGGGACCCGGGCGTCACGGTAGACCCGTGCGATCCGTCGCTCGTCGAGGATCGATCGCCCACCGTGAAACTGCATTCCCTGCTCCGAGACGTCGACGGCCGTCTCGGTTGCGGCGGTCTTCGCCAGCGCCGCCCAGTAGCCCGCGTGGTCGTTGTTCGCGACCTTCTCGCACGCGCGCCAGGTGAGCGCCCGCGCGCTCTCGAACCCGATGAGCATATCCGCGAGGCCGTGCTGGACCGCCTGGAACTCGTTGATCGTGCGCCCGAACTCCTCGCGGTCGTGGCTGAACTCCCAGGCTTCCTCGATGGCGGCGGCGGCGATCCCGAGCCCGTGTCCGGCGACCATCACACGACCGTGGTTGAAAAAGTCCGCGAGCATCATGAACCCGGTTCCCTCGTGACTGATCAGGTTCTCCTCCGGGATCCGGCAGTCGTCGAAGGTAATGTGGGCCTGCTTGGAGGCTCGCATCGCCATCTTCTCGGGGATGTGCTCGGCCTCGTACCCCTCGGCGTCGGTCGGGACGATGAACATCGAGTGGTTGCCGTATCGATTGTCCTCGTCGTCGCCCGTCCGAGCATAGAGGGTGATCCAGTCGGCTTCGACCCCGTTGCCGATCCAGTATTTCTCGCCGTTGATGACGTACTCGTCGCCGTCTTTCTCGGCGCGGGTCTGCATCCCCGCGAGGTCGCTTCCCGTCTCGGGCTCCGAGACGGCGAGCCCCGAAATCTGGTCGCCCTCCGCGACCGGGCGGACGTACTCCTCGCACTGCTCGTCGGAGCCGTACTCGTACGTGATCTCGCAGCCGAAACTCGCCAGCTGTAGCGTCAGCGCGATCCCCGCGTCGGCCCGGTAGAACTCCTCCGTGAGCGCGAGCAGCTGCGGGAGATCGAGCCCGCGTCCGCCCCACTCCTCCGGGATATCCTGGGCGACGAGACCGGCTTCCTGGCCCGCCTCGAGGATATCGTGCGGGTACTCGCCCGCCTGGAAGTACTCCTGGGCGTTGGGTTCGATGTGTTCACGAGCAAACTCGCGGGCTTCGGTCTTGAGGTCGTGTGCGTGCTCCGGGACGATACTGGGATCGAGAAGGTTCACGTTTCAGTTTTCGGAGGGAGTCACCAAATAATCGACGGCCCACCGTCGGCCTCGACCCGACGTCCTCACCGATTCGACGGGACGATTTCGTCGGTCGAAACGTCCGTCCGCCGCCCCAGCCGACGGATGTCCCAGGCGACGTCGGTAACGACGTGAACGTAGAGGACGGCCCCGGTCACGACGGCAAGCGGGACGCTCGCGGGAACGAGAACGGCGACTGCGAGCCCGGCCAGCAGCAGGTGACTCAACAGGCGAGAGAGCGCGCCGACGTCGCCGCGCTCGAAGATCCGACCCTGGTCGGCGATCGCGGCGACCGGATTGTCGAGACAGAACCGCAGCGAGTCCCACGACCCAGTCTTGTATCGAGCGATAACGAGATGATCGAGATCGACGGCGACACCGAGAACGGTGCCGTAGGCGACGACGCCGACGGTCGGGACGGCCCTCCCCGCGAGGTCGACCGAGCCAACGGCGACCGCGGCGACGGTGGCGACGACGAACGAAACGATCGCGTGGTGGATCGAATAGATAAGTGTTCACCGACCGTGGCTCACGCGCTCCAGCAACTAAACGGGCCGTGAACCAGCCCTCGTTGTCCGTCGACTCCCCACACCGTCACGCGAACGGGGTGAAACCGGCGACGCGGTCTCGACGCGTCACTCCGCGAGGGTAATATCGAGGTGTTCCTCGAGAGCCTCGATCAGCCCGCCGCCGACGCCGGCCTGGGTTGCCCGACCCTGTTCGACCGCAAGCAGGTCCGTTTCGGGAACGCCGAGCTCGTCGGCCAGCTCCTCGCGCTGGTAGCCGGCGTCCCGTCGGGCCTCGACGACCACCGAGCCGTACTCTGAGACGAGATAGGGGAGGGGGTCGTCGTCGTAGCTCGTTCCCTCCTTCTCCCAGTGTTCGGAGTCGCCGTCCCAGATCGGATTGGCCTTCGCGACGTTCTGGGCCGCCTTCTGTTTCCGGCTCGGCCCGTCGTCCTGCTGGCCTCGCGAGCCGGAGTCGTCACGGCTGCCGGTGCGTTTCTGTGCGTCGTCGTGTGGCGCACAGTCCGGACAGACCTCGAGTTCGGCGCCGGCGACCTGCGCGCGTCGCAGCGAGTCGCTTTCGGTCCCACAGAGTTCACAGCTCGTCCCGCCGCCGCCGGAGGACGAACCGGTCGAGTACTTAGCCATACCGAACGTTGGGTCTTGCCACGTTTTAACTTTTACAGGGACCGGCGTCGTCCGGGAGCGGTCCCACCATCGGATCGGAACCGTCGACCGCCCCTCCGACGAGACCCGTCAGCTGTCGGGCGATTCCGTGTGACCGCCCCGCAGGCGTCGACCCAAAGGAAAGGGCTTTTATAATCACGCTGGATACGATTGAGTGCAGAAAGAGAACGCGAGCGTGGGTAGCCAAGCTAGGCCAACGGCGCAGCGTTGAGGGCGCTGTCCCGTAGGGGTCCGCCGGTTCAAATCCGGTCCCACGCATCGCACGGGTGGACGATGTCCACCACCAAGATGCAGGTGATCTCCCTTCGAGGACATCACCCACGCACAATCCTTCGGGAAACAACACTCGAGAGCGACGGCGCCGTCGCTCGAGTCACGTCGCCGGACAGCAATCCCTTTCTCCGTACAGTCGAACCGCTGGGTATGGAGTACGTCCCCCGAGAGCGGGTCGGATCGCTCACGGCCGTTCTGAGCGTCGTCTCGCTTGCGGTCGTGTTCGCGGCCGCAGGCGGACAGGTTCCCCAGACCGCGGTCCCCGACGCGCCCGAGTGGTTCCTGGAACTGATCCCGCATCTCAACGTCGCGATCAGCGCGGCGGCGATCGGAACGATCGCGATCGGCTGGCGTGCGATCCGCCGAGGACGGATCGATCGCCACCGGGTCGCGATGCTCGCTTCCTTCGGCCTGTTCGTGGCCTTCCTGACGCTGTATCTCTACCGGCTGATCGCGACGGGCGGCCCCCAGGAGTTTCCGGGTCCCGACACGATCTACCAGTTCGTCTACCTGCCGACGCTTGCGATCCATATCCTGCTTGCAGTCGCGTGTATCCCGGTGCTGTACTACGCGCTGTTGCAGGCGCTTGCGTACCCGGTCACGGAGCTCCCCGAGACGAGTCACGCCCGGTTCGGACGCGTCGCGGCGACGCTGTGGTTGATCTCGTTCTCGCTCGGTATCGTCGTCTACGCGCTGTTACACGTCGCGTACTGACCCGCGACCGACGGCTTTTCGTCCGTCCGGACGTAGGTTCGCTCGTGCAACCGAGCCGAACGGCAGTTCGGAACGCCGTCCTCGTCGGCGGGGCGTTCCTTCTGGCCACCGGGATCATCACCGGGCTCGTTCCGACCCCGCTGTTCGAGCGGATGGTCCCCCGGACCGCGCTCGACTACACGTTTCTGGCTCTGACTGCCCTCCTCGCCGGCGCGTACGTCCTCCAGCGCTCGTCGCTCGAGGACTGCGACGGCGACCGCTGTGCGTACGGCGGCGCGGCCAGTGGCTTTTTCGCCGTCGCCTGTCCTCACTGCAACGCCGTCCTCGTCGCGCTGTTCGGAAGCTCGTGGCTCGCCACGTACGTCGACCCGATCCGACCGCTGTTCGGCGTCCTCGCGATCGGGCTGCTGGGGGGCGTCCTCTACGCGCGCCGGAACTCGAGCGGCTGAGGACCCCCCCCACTCGAGCGTCGCGTCTGCCTTCACTCGCAACGGACACGTCCAACAGTCGGCCGCGGATAGGAAGAGCCATGACACGCGAGCGAGCGCGCGAGAAGGCCGAGGAGATCGATCCCCAGGAACAGGACCGACGTCCCGGTCTCGAGACCGAGATGGAGCCCCCGGCCGAGTTCATCCGCGACGACTACGAGGGCAGCGGCAAGCTCGAGGGGGAGGTCGCGATCGTCACCGGTGGCGACAGCGGGATCGGCCGGGCGGCCGCGGTCCACTTCGCCCGGGAGGGCGCCGACGTCGCCGTCCTCTACTACGACGAGGACGAGGACGCCGAGACGACCGCGGAGATGGTCGAAGCGGAGGGCCAGGAGAGCATGACGCTGGACGGCGACGTCGGCGACAGCGCGTTCTGTCGGGCGGCCGTCGAGGAGGTCGTCGACAAGTTCGGTGACCTGGACGTGATCGTCAACAACGCGGCGACTCAGGTCGTCAAGACCGACTTGACCGACATCTCCGACGAACAGTGGGAGGAGACGTTCGCGACGAACATCCACGGCTACTTCTACCTGACCAGGGCGGCGCTACCCCACCTCGAGGACGGCGATACGATCGTCAACACGACCTCGATCAACGCGTTCAGAGGGAACGAGACGCTCGTCGACTACTCGACGACGAAGGGTGCGATCGTCGCCTTCACGCGCTCGCTGTCCCAGCAGCTCGCTCCCGAAGGGATCCGTGTCAACCAGATCGCGCCCGGACCGATCTGGACGCCGCTGATCCCCGCGACGATCGGCCAGTACGATCCCGAGATGGTCGCGGAGTTCGGACAGGACGTGCCGATGGGCCGCCCAGGCCAGCCCAGCGAGCTCGGTCCGGCGTACGTCTATCTGGCCTCCGAAGACTCCTCGTACGTGAGCGGCCAGACGATACACATTAACGGCGGTTCGATCGTGGGCGGGTAGCTTCGAACCGCAGCCGGAGCCGGTCAACCCTTATTTTTCTCGCAATGGATCGTCCCGTATGCTCGGGTCAGAGTCGATCTCGCTCGTCGCTTTCGGTCTCGTCGTCGCCGTCTGGATCGTCGCGGACTGGACCGTCGCCCTCCGTCACGGGCGAACGGTCGACGGCTCGCGGGATCGCGGCTCGAAACACGCCATCGGCGCGGGCGTCGCCGGGGGCGTCCTCGCGGCTGTGCTGTTCTCGCAGGTCGCTCCCGGTTTCGACGTTCCCGCACCGACCGTCGCGTTCTGTCTCGGGCTGGGGACGATCCTGCTGGGCGTTCTCGTACGACAGCACGCGGTGCGGACGCTCGGGGACGGGTTCGATCTCGAGGTAACTGTCGCCGAGGACGACGTCGTGATCGAGTCGGGTCCGTACCGGTGGGTACGCCACCCCTCCTACACGGGCGGACTCCTGTCGCTGGTCGGCGTCGGCGTCACCGTCGGCAACTGGCTGAGCATCGCGGCCGCGCTCCTGGCCGGGCTGGCGGGATACGGCTACCGGATCCGCGTCGAGGAACGAGTGCTCCGGGACGTCCTCGGCAAGGAGTACGCTACCTACGCCGAGCGAACGCCGTACCGTCTGGTTCCCGGACTCTGGTGACGATCAGTCGTCGGCGCGCAGCGTCTGTCCACCGATCTCCGGACGGGAGACGTCGCGATCGGTCGCTTCGTCCTCGATGTCGTAGGGGTACTCGCCCGTGACACAGCCCAGACAGAGGTCGCTGCGCTCGGCCCCGAGGACGTCGGCGACGGCGTCGGTCGAGAGGTAGGCGAGGCTGTCGGCCTCGATGGCTGCGCGGATCTCCTCGGTGTCTTTGTCCGCGGCGATCAGCTCCTCGCGGGTGGCCATGTCGATCCCCATGTAACAGGGGGCGACGATTTCGGGCGCGCCGATACGGACGTGGACCTCCGTGGCGCCACAGTCCTTGAGCAGCTGGACGAGCTGGGTGGAGGTCGTTCCGCGGACGATCGAGTCGTCGATGACGGTGACGGTCTTACCCTCGATCGTCGATTTGATCGGGTTGAGCTTCAGCCGCACCGCGCGCTCGCGCTCGTCCTGGGTCGGCATGATGAACGTGCGGCCGACGTAGCGGTTTTTCATCAGCCCCTCGGCGAACTCGACGCCGTCGTCGTCCTCCGGACGGGGTTCTCCGTCGGGAGTCGTCTCCCCTGCGGCCTCGGCGTAGCCGGAGGCGAACGCCCGTCCGGAGTCGGGGACGGGCATGACGACGTCGGTCTCGACGCCACTTTCGGCCCAGAGCTTGCGCCCCAGCTCGCGGCGGGCCTCGTAGACGAGCGTGTCGTCGATGACGCTGTCCGGGCGCGCGAAGTAGACGTGTTCGAAAAAGCAGTGGGCGGTGTCGTCCTCCTCGACCAGCTGGTAGGAGTCGAACCCGCTCCCGTCGGCCTCGAGGACGACCAGTTCGCCGGGACGGACGTCCCGGACGAGTTTCCCGTCTAGGGTGTCGATCGCGGCCGACTCGGAGGCGAGAATGTAGCCGTCGTCGAGCTTCCCGATACAGAGCGGGCGGTTCCCCTGGGGGTCGCGCACGCCAAGCACCGTGTCGTCGTGGCTGATCGTCAGCGCGTAGGAGCCGTGGATCCGGCTCATCGTGCGCTTGACCGCGCGGACCAGGTCCTCCTCGAGCAGGTTGCGCGCGAGGTCGTGAGCGATGACCTCGGTGTCGCCGTCGCTGGTGAAGGCGTGGCCGAGGGCGGCGAGCTCGTCGCGGATCTCGTCGGCGTTGACGAGATTACCGTTGTGGGACAGCCCCAGCGAGCCGCTCTTGAACGAGACCGAGAACGGCTGTGCACAGGACGTATCGAGCGAGCCGGCCGTCGGGTACCGGACGTGGCCGATCCCCGCCGAGCCGGCCAGCCCCTCGAGGTCGTCCTCGTCGAAGACGTCACCGACGAGTCCCCTGTCGACATGGCTGTGTTGCTGGAAGCCGTCGTGGGTGACGATCCCCGCGGACTCCTGACCGCGGTGCTGGAGCGCGTACAGCGCGTAGTACAACGGTCGAGCCGCGTCGCGACCGTCGAGCGCGACGCCGACGACGCCGCACTTCTCGGTCATTCCTGTTCGCCGGGGAGTCTCGCCCCGCCCATCAGTCATGGTCGACCGTAGCGTCCCGCACGGACAAAAATCCCCGTGTTTGTGCCGTCCATAACCCATCCCATCCAATCCGATATCCACATTCGTGCATAATCGACCGAACGCACGGCGGTACGTCCCTCCGGCTCGGTCCGAGGACGAGCGTCGCCGTCCTCGGTTCGAGGACGTGCGGAGAACGCTTCCGACCGCTGTCTCTCCGACTCGTCGTACACTGCTGATGGCGACCGAAAGGTGTTAACGGGGAGCTACCCCAATCGGAACTACGTGAGCGGGCCGCGTCGAAACGGTGGCGCGCTCTGTAACCCAACCATGGTATCCGAGATCCCACCGGAAGACGTCAAAGAAAAGCTCGAGAACGAGGACGTCCAGATCGTCGACATCCGTCCGGAATCGGAGTACGAGCGGGGTCACATCCCCGGCGCGATCAACATCCCGATGTCCAGGCTGGCCTCGGAGATCGACGAGTACGACTGGGGCGACGACGTGGTCGTCGCCTGTCCGATCGGCCAGAGCTCCGTCCAGGCCGCCCGGCTCATCGGCAGCTTCGAGGACGTCGACGGCGACGCCGTCGCGAGCATGGCGGGCGGCTACAGGGAGTGGGAGTACGACCTCGAAACGTCCGCCGACGGCGAGGCCGAGGCCGAGATCGAGACCGAATCCGAGGCCTGAGCGCTCCAGTTTTTCCGTCGGCTACTCGTCGACGATCTCGACCGAGTCACCCGTCCGGAGCGTCCGCTCCCGATGGCGCTCCGGGACCGCCGCGATGAGCATCAGCGTGTAGTAGTGGTCGAAGGCGTCCTCGTCGGCCCACGCGGGAAACGTCTCGCGGCGTCGCTCGACGAAGCGTTCCCGGAACGCCGGGTTCGGCTCGCCCGTCTCGGGATCCCGCTGTGGAACGACACAGCGCCCGCAGGGTGTGACGCCGTCGAACCGGACGTCGCCGGCGAGAAACGAGGGGGCGTCCGCGCCGACGAATCGGTCCTCCCAGAACGGCTCGACGCCGGCGACCTCGACGTTCGCCCGCATCCGCCGACGGACGCTCTCGACAGTCAGCCCGTCGAACCAGTTGGCGACGGTCTCGAGGGTGGCCGTGCTGATCACCGACGGCCCCATCTCGCGACGATCGACGAAACCGAGCGAGCGATCGCGCTCGAGGCTCAGCTCGAGGCCGAAGACCTCGCCGAACCAGTCGGCCGCCCTCTCGGAGTCGTCGTCGAGATCGAACCGCCGTCGTTCTCCGTCGGCGGTTTCGACCGTCAGCTCGCCGGTCTCGTGGTCGAAGTCGGTTTCGAGGTCGTGGACCCGCGCGGTTCGCTTTCCGTTGACGACGTCGCCGTCCGCGTCGACGAGCCTGAACTCCCTGTCGCGAGCGAGCGTCCCGCCCGCGAGGAGTTCGGCTCGCTCGACCTCGATTCCGTCGAGTCCCTTGATCGGGTACACCCGAAGTCGCTCGACTCGTGCCATTACCGACATCTGGGGCGCAACCGGTATATACGGTCCCGTTCGTTCGCCGCCCGACATCGCGGGGCTCACTGCGAATGGTCGCTCCTCCTCCCGTGGTACGCGTACGGGACGCCCTCGTACTCCGTCCGGAGCCGTCGCTCGAGGTACGCCCCGGCCGTCCCCCGGTCGAGCTGTCCCATCTCGAGGACGTCGCCGAGGACGGTCTTGGTCGCTCTGACCCAGAGCCGGAACTTCCGGTCGTCCTCGCCGGGCGCCACGTCCACGATTGCGCCGCGGTCGCCGCTGCGGTCGTCGGCGCCGTCCCACTCGAGCCAGACGACCCGGTAGGGGTCGACTCCGCCGTCGATGCCGACGAGATAGAGCGCCTCGTACCGGCGGGGATCGAGGAAATCGGTGCGGATCCGGTCGCGACTCACTGAGTCCGCAATCAGTTCGGAGTCGACGGCACCACCGGCGAGAGGGGTTCGCTCGCCGAGCCGATCGACGAGTTCGAGCTTCGCACCGCCCCAGTGGCTGTGGCGCAGATCGTAGAGTCGATCCGGGCGCTCGTAGGCGACGAGGGCTCTATGTCCCATCGTCGATCCCCCGGAGTCCTCGCGTCTCGTCGGTGGTCCACGCGTCGGTCTCCATCGAGCGCTCTGGCCGCGCGTCCGTACTTCAATCTGCGGAACGCGACGCCCGATTCCGGCGCAACCGAGAAAACGCTGGGGCCGCTAGCTTCGGGAACGGAATGGCCTACGACGCATTCGTCTTCGACAACGACGGCGTGCTCACGCGCCCGACCGATCGGACGGTCCTGACCGACGCGATCCACAGGGCGTTCGAGGACGTCGGCGTCGCGGAGCCGACGACCGAGGACGTCGAGACCCTGCTCGGACCGACCGTCGACTCGCTGTGGACGGTCGCGTCCGCGTACGATCTCGAACCCGCGACCCTCTGGGAGGCCCGCGAGCGCGCGGCGATCGAGGCCCAGCGCGAGGAGCTGGCCTCCGGCCGGAAACGGCCGTACGACGACGTCGACGTCATCGAGACGCTCGAGGCGCCGACGGCGATCGTCAGCAACAACCAACACGAGACGATTGGGAACGTCCTCGAGCACTGCTCGCTCGCCTCCTTCGACACCTGGTACGGCCGGGAGCCGACGCTCGCCGGAATCGAACGCAAGAAGCCCGAACCGTACTACCTCGAGCGGGCGATCGAGGAGCTCGGTGTCGAGAACCCGATCTACGTCGGCGACAGCCGCGTCGACGTCGCCGCGGCCGACGCCGTCGGGATCGACACGGCGTTCGTCCGTCGGGACCACCGCCAGGGGTACGAGCTGCCGACGGCACCGACCTACGAGATCGAGTCGCTCGCGGAGCTGTCCGACCTCCCTCGGTAGGCCGGGATTAGGCCCGCGTCCGTGACTCGGATCGCTCCCTGATCTCACGCAGTCCTCGAACTCCCGTCCGAGCCGTCGCTCGTCGAACAGTACGGGGACGAGCGCGCCCCTCGCGGTCTCGCGCTGGAGGAGCCTCGTCCGTCTTCCGCCGTCGATCGGCTCGAGGTGAAACGTCGTGGTGGCTGTCGAGGACGCGGGGGACGCTGACCCGATCGAGTCGGACGAGCCGTCGGTTCTCCTCGGCGATACGGAGCTCCAGCTCGAACACCGCGCGCCCGATCCTGGTCGGCGGTCGATCGGCCCGAAGCCGGTCACCGACGACCGGTACCGCCTCGAGCGATCGGTCGAGAGCCGTTCGTCGGGTTCCGTACTCGGGTTCCAGAACCACGCTCCAGACCGTTTCCGGCGGTGCGTCGATCTCCTCGAACCGCTCTAGCTGATTCATGGTGCTGTGTCTCTTTGTAAGTCGATGACAGTATCGATTGCACAGCGGCGCCGCTTCGCCGACGGTTCGTAGCTATGTTGGTGTGCAACCCGGATCTCCAACGGGACCGATCCGCTACGGCTGTCCAACACTGTCGACGGTGCTGGTTCACGGACTCGAAGAGGAAGGTCCCGGCGACGTCGTCGGCGCGCTCACCGGCGAAGCCGACGTCGATTCGGACCGGATCGGCGAGATCGAGATCGACGGCGAGGAGGCGCTGGTCGCCGACTACGCCCGCACCTTGCTGGAGGCGGGTCTCGAACCGGAGGAGCCCGTGATCATCTCGCCGTACAGCGATCAGGTACACCGTCTCGAGAACGAGCTTCCGGTCGACGGGCTGGAGATCGACACCGTCGACGGCTTCCAGGGGCGGGAGAAGGAAGCCGTCATCGTCTCGCTGGTCCGGAGCAACGACCGCGGTGCGGTCGGCTTCCTCGAGGAATCCCGCCGGTTCAACGTCGCACTCACCCGAGCCCGTCGGAAAGCTGTCGTCGTTGGCGACAGCGACACGGTCACCGAGGTAGATGTCCTCGACGACTTCCTCGCGTACGTCCGCGACCGGGGAACGGTCGTCGACGCCGTATAGCTTCGGGAGCCGGTCGCGACTCTAGCGACGGCCCGACGCGCAGCCGACGTCCTCGGAATCTCTTCTCACGGGTTTGTGAGACACTCCCGGTGAGGGACGCGTTCGACGTGCTTATGTATTCGCCGGGCACTCGTCACTAATGCGAACGACGCGGCGCATCCGCGTCCCCTTCGACCGTTTCCCGGTACGGAGGTAGACACGACATCCCGTCCTCGATTCGGTGCCGACCGGCACCGATCGATGACCCCTTTACATATCGAGGGGTCGTTCAGTCTAGGAGCTGATCGGTCCGCCGGATACGATTTTCCGGCCTAGGTCGATCCGACGGCCTTAAGTGTATACGGGGATTCGGATGTGATGTGATCGACGAGGCGTCTCGCGCCTCGTTGACTTGGACGATTCGGCTTCGAAGGGGTTAAGTACCCCTCGACGCTTATGAATACGTCCGAAGGAAATGAGGATCCTACCCCTGCGGTCCGCCGTACAGATGGGATCTGATGTGAGCCTTGGTAGTTCGGTGACGCCCGATCGGTCTGCGATCGCGGCCGATCCGAACGTGGACCCATTCAAGTGAGTGTGATTCGATTCATACTCCGCCAACCTCCCCCACTTTGGGGGAAAGAGCACTCCGGTTGATCCTGCCGGAGGCCATTGCTATTGGAGTCCGATTTAGCCATGCTAGTTGCACGAGTTCAGACTCGTAGCAGATAGCTCAGTAACACGTGGCCAAACTACCCTCTGGAGGGGACCAACCTCGGGAAACTGAGGCTAATTCCCCATACCGCTCGACGCCTGGAACTGGCGCGAGCCCGAAACGCTCCGGCGCCAGAGGATGTGGCTGCGGCCGATTAGGTAGACGGTGGGGTAACGGCCCACCGTGCCAGTAATCGGTACGGGTTGTGAGAGCAAGAGCCCGGAGACGGTATCTGAGACAAGATACCGGGCCCTACGGGGCGCAGCAGGCGCGAAACCTTTACACTGCACGCCAGTGCGATAAGGGGACTCCAAGTGCGAGGGCATAGAGCCCTCGCTTTTCTGCACCGTAAGGTGGTGCAGGAACAAGTGCTGGGCAAGACCGGTGCCAGCCGCCGCGGTAATACCGGCAGCACGAGTGATGGCCGCTCTTATTGGGCCTAAAGCGTCCGTAGCTGGCCAGGCAAGTCCATCGGGAAATCTCCCCGCCTAACGGGGAGGCGTCCGGTGGAAACTGCCTGGCTTGGGACCGGAAGATCCAGAGGGTACGTCCGGGGTAGGAGTGAAATCCCGTAATCCTGGACGGACCGCCGGTGGCGAAAGCGCTCTGGAAAGACGGATCCGACGGTGAGGGACGAAAGCTCGGGTCACGAACCGGATTAGATACCCGGGTAGTCCGAGCTGTAAACGATGTCTGCTAGGTGTGCCACAGGCTACGAGCCTGTGGTGTGCCGCAGGGAAGCCGTGAAGCAGACCGCCTGGGAAGTACGTCCGCAAGGATGAAACTTAAAGGAATTGGCGGGGGAGCACTACAACCGGAGGAGCCTGCGGTTTAATTGGACTCAACGCCGGACATCTCACCAGCATCGACAGTAGGAGTGACGGTCAGTGTGATGAGCTTACCAGACCTACTGAGAGGAGGTGCATGGCCGCCGTCAGCTCGTACCGTGAGGCGTCCTGTTAAGTCAGGCAACGAGCGAGACCCGCACTCCTAATTGCCAGCAACACCCTTGTGGTGGTTGGGTACATTAGGAGGACTGCCAGTGCCAAACTGGAGGAAGGAACGGGCAACGGTAGGTCAGTATGCCCCGAATGTGCTGGGCAACACGCGGGCTACAATGGTCGAGACAGTGGGATGCAACCCCGAAAGGGGGCGCTAATCTCCGAAACTCGATCGTAGTTCGGATTGCGGACTGAAACTCGTCCGCATGAAGCTGGATTCGGTAGTAATCGCCGTTCAGAAGACGGCGGTGAATACGTCCCTGCTCCTTGCACACACCGCCCGTCAAAGCACCCGAGTGAGGTCCGGATGAGGCCCCTTCTGGGGGTCGAATCTGGGCTTCGCAAGGGGGCTTAAGTCGTAACAAGGTAGCCGTAGGGGAATCTGCGGCTGGATCACCTCCACAGACCGGGACCACCCCGACGGGGTGGCCCACCAAACTCGTGGCGCGTTGCGCCACGCAGTCCACGTTCGGTCCGCGCCCATCACGGGCCGACCGGGCACCCTTGAACTACCGAGGCTCACACCATCTACGCTCTCTACGGGCCACATCCGGCCTGTAGAGAGTGGGCCCATAGCTCAGTGGGAGAGTGCCTCCTTTGCAAGGAGGATGCCCAGGGTTCGAATCCCTGTGGGTCCATGATTGCGGAAGCGATCGAAGATCGTGTCCCTTAAGTGGGACAGGCACTTTCGATTCAATCCGAACGCAAACCGATGCACCAGCCCGCGCAAGTGTGGCTGGGAAGGGTTAATGCAGGCCAGCCGTCTACTGGCGTGCAGATGAGACCGTGTGTACGTGTAGTCCAGGCGTCCACTGGACCCGTTCCCGGGTCACTACACGGTTGCTTTGCAACCCTGATCCGACGAACGTGGCTACTGTGCCAGCTGGTGGATCGCTCGGCTTGAGAGCTGAAGACGGACGTGCCAAGCTGCGATAAGCCCAAGGGACTCGCACGGAGGGGAAGAACTTGGGATCTCCGAATGGGAATCCCCTCGCAATTGCTTCGCGCAATGGGGAACGCCGGGAATTGAAACATCTTAGTACCGGCAGGAAAAGAAAACGCAACGTGATATCGTTAGTACTGGCGAAGGAACGCGACATCAGTCCAAACCGAAGCCCCTACGGGCAATGTGGTGTTCGGACTGACGATCACTTCCCGACACTCGACACGAAGTCTCCTGGAACGGAGCACGAAACAGGGTGACAGTCCCGTACTGTCGAGCAGTAAGGAACGAGTCAGCTCCAGAGTATCGGGGGTTGGATATCCCTCGAGAATCTCGCAGGCATCGACTGCGAAGACTAAACACTCCTCAAGACCGATAGCGAACAAGTAGCGTGAGCGAACGCTGAAAAGCACCCCGAGAAGGGAGGTGCAATAGGGCGTGAAATCAGTTGGCGATCGAGCGACGGGGCTTAGAAGGTCCTCTGCAAAACGAACGTAGCGCGAGCTACAAGTAGGACGCAGCGGAAGCCGAAGTTCCGTCGTACGTTTTGAAAAACGAACCAGGGAGTGTGCCTGTTTGACGAGTCTAACCTGATCATCAGGGAAGGCGTAGGGAAACCGACAGGGACCGCAGCGCTTTGCGTGAGGGCCGCCGTGTTCAAGCGCGGGGAGTCAAACGGGCACGACCCGAAACCGGATGATCTAGACGTGGGCAAGATGAAGCGTGCCGAAAGGCACGTGGAAGTCTGTTAGAGTTGGTGTCCTACAATACCCTCTCGTGACCTACGTCTAGGGGTGAAAGGCCCATCGAATCCGGACACAGCTGGTTCCGACCGAAAGATGTCGAAGCATCACCTCCGCCGAGGTAGTTCGTGAGGTAGAGCGACGGATTGGGGGACCGCACTCCGAGAGGAGTGCGCCCCCCTGTCCAACTCCAAACTTACGAACGCCGTCGACGCGGGGAGATCGGTGCGCGGGGTAAGCCTGTGTACCGTAAGGGAGACAACCCAGCGCCGGGTTAAGGTCCCCAAGTGTGGATTAAGTGCGATCGAAGGTGGTCTCAAGCCCTAGACAGCCGGGAGGTGAGCTTAGAAGCAGCTACCCTCTAAGAAAAGCGTAACAGCTTACCGGCCGAGGTTTGAGGCGCCCAAAATGATCGGGGCTCAAATCCACCACCGAGACCTGGCCGCGCCCCCCATAGGGGCGATCGCGTAGGTCGGCGTTCTGTTCGGGTGGAAGCACGGTCGAGAGATCGTGTGGACCGTTCAGTAACGATAATCCTGGTCATAGTAGCAGCGTTAGTCGGGTTGAACCCCCGACGGCCGAACGAGTAAGGGTTCCTCAGCAATGCTGATCAGCTGAGGGTTAGTCGGTCCTAAGTCTCACCGTAACTCGAATGAGACAACAGGGAAACAGGTTAATATTCCTGTACCAGTGTGAACTCAAAGCTGACGCTTTGGGGCCGCCGCTGCCGGGCCTTCGCCCGGTCGAACAGTCGAAATTCGTGGAAGCCGTAATGGCACGAAGCGAACGAATGACTGGATAGCGCAAGAGCGGTCAACCCAGAGCCCGTGAAAAGGCGATCACACTGTCCGTACCGAGATCCGACACAGGTACTCATGGCGGCGAAAGCCAAGGTCTGTCGGGAGTAACCGACGTTAGGGAATTCGGCAAGTTAGTCCCGTACCTTCGGAAGAAGGGATGCCTGCCCCGCAATGGGGCAGGTCGCAGTGACTCGGGCGCTCCGACTGTCTAGTAACAACATAGGTGACCGCAAATCCGCAAGGACTCGTACGGTCACTGAATCCTGCCCAGTGCGGGTATCTGAACACCCCTTACAAGGGGACGAAGGACCCGTTAACGGCGGGGGTAACTATGACCCTCTTAAGGTAGCGTAGTACCTTGCCGCTTCAGTAGCGGCTTGCATGAATGGATCAACGAGAGCGCCACTGTCCCAACGTTGGGCCCGGTGAACTGTACGTTCCAGTGCGGAGTCTGGAGACCCCCAAGGGGAAGCGAAGACCCTATAGAGCTTTACTGCAGGCTGTCACTGAGACGTGGTCGCCATTGTGCAGCATAGGTAGGAGGCGTTACACAGGTAGCCGCGCTAGCGGCTCACCGAGCCAGCATTGAAATACTACCCGATGGTGACTGCGACTCTCACTCCTGGCGGAGGACACTGGTAGCCGGGCAGTTTGACTGGGGCGGTACGCGCTTGAAAAGATATCGAGCGCGCCCCAAGGTTTCCTCACCCGCGTCGGAGACGCGGGAAAGAGCGCAAGAGCAAACGGAAGCCTGACAGTGTCCGGCACAACGACGGACGCTGACGCGAAAGCGTGGTCTAGCGAACCAATCATCCTGCTTGATGCGGGAGATTGCTGACAAAAAAGCTACCTTAGGGATAACAGAGTCGTCACTCGCAAGAGCACATATCGACCGAGTGGCTTGCTACCTCGATGTCGGTTCCCTCCATCCTGCCCGTGCAGAAGCGGGCAAGGGTGAGGTTGTTCGCCTATTAAAGGAGGTCGTGAGCTGGGTTTAGACCGTCGTGAGACAGGTCGGCTGCTATCTATTGGGGGTGTAATGGTTCCTGACGGGAACGTTCGTATAGTACGAGAGGAACTACGAATGGGTGCCACTGGTGTACCGGCTGTTCGAAAGAGCACGTGCCGGGCAGCCACGCACCACGGGGTAAGAGCTGAACGCATCTAAGCTCGAAACCCACCTGGAAAAGAGGAACCGTCGAGATCGCTCGTAGAAGACGAGTTCGATAGACTCGGGGTGTACGCGCCAAGGCAACGAGGCGTTGAGCCCGCGAGCACTAACTGATCGAGCCACACATTCATATTCGCATTCGGATCACAGTGCCCGGAAACGGGTCCGGACGCAAACTGGACTACACGTACATTACGGTCGTTGACCGATTAGGGTTTGACGACGGTTCGACTCCGTCGATCGGCATTACGGCGGCCACAGCGGCGAGGTGCCTCCCGTACCCATCCCGAACACGGAAGATAAGCTCGCCTGCGTTTCGGTCAGTACTGGAGTGGGAGACCCTCTGGGAAATCCGATTCGCCGCCACCACTCATACTGATTCACGCCCGCACAGCGCCCGCTGTGTGGGCGTTCCGTATTTATAATACACAGCTGCCAGCTTTGGCGGTAGTCTGCTTCGGTTGATCCGAACCGGAACGCGCTGGGCTGTTCTATTTCCTTCCGGACGGGCTACGGCTGGGCATGACTAACATCGCAATCACTGGCGCGTCCGGTAGCGTCGGGAGGGAAGCGATTGAGGCGCTTTCAGACGCCGAACTGACGCTGTTCTCTCACAGCGAATCCGAGGACCTCGAGACGACGCCGATCGAAATCAGCGATCGCGACGCGGTGTTCGACGCTCTCGAGGGACAGGACGTCGTGATCCACCTTGCAGCGAACCCGGATCCGCGCGCGGAGTGGGATGCGGTTTCCGAACCGAACATCGAGGGAGTCTATAACGTATATGCGGCCGCAGTCGAGCACGACCTCGAGCGGGTCGTATTCGCGAGCTCGAATCACGCCGTCAACATGGAGAATACCGTCTCGCCGACGCGTCCGGAATCGACGAGCGGTCAGCCGAAGGTCGTCAGGCCGGACGAACAGTCTGATCCCGACACCTACTACGGCGTAACGAAGGTTTTCGGCGAGGCGATGGGACAGTACTACGCGAACCGACACGGACTCGACGTAATCAACCTGCGGATCGGATGGCTGCTCACCCGCGACGGGCTCAGGGACGTAGTCGCTAACCGGGACGGTGCGGGTGAGCGGTACGCTCGCGCGATGTGGCTCAGTCCGGATGACTGTCAGCGCGTCATCCGTGCGGCAGTGACGCGGTCGCTTCCGGAAACACCGCTGACCGCCCACGCTATTTCCGACAACAGTGATCGGTTCCTCTCACTGTCGGAGACAATGCTCGAGCTCGAGTATCGGCCACAGGACGACGCTGCGGCGGTTCTGGACGAGGACGAAGCTGCGAGAGACGGGCTCGAAACCGCCTGATCGATCGGTTACGAGACCGAAAGATGGAATACTAGACCGGTTCTATAACGACGTATGAAGGTATCCGAGTCGACGGGCTACGGACCGAACAGCCAGATGTCGCTGTTTGGGTATGTCGTCGCGTTGCTCATCGTGTTGGTTCTCCTCCCGCTGTTGCCGGTGTTCGTCGTTGGGTGGCTCATCTGGCGGGCGTTTTTCGCCGAGGACGAACAGGGAAACTTCGAGCAGTGGCGCAGCAGCCGCGAGCCACGACAGCCCCCGAGCGGCTCCTGAATCCCGTAGCGGTCGTCTCGCAACGACCACGGGTCGGGTGACCGCTGGCACTCGTGTTAAATGTTAGCTGTAGTCGCGGGTGGGAAGCCCCGCCCTTAGCGAGTGAAGCGAGCAGGGAGTGGGTACGTCGACCGCGCGAATTTATTGTTCGACAGTTCTACAGGTAGCACAGGGCGAGTGCATCGGAGCTTGACCCCAAGGCGATTCACAGTAGCGCCATCGCAACTCGTCTCAGTCGTTCGTGCTTACCGCCTCGAGGGCGGTCGGCGGTGTGCCGGGAAGCTCGTCCCGGTCGTGGGGAGCGTCGAACGAGAGATCCGGTCCGCGGGCGACGATTCGGTGGGGGTTCACGTCGGGATGGGTCGTGTAGTAGTGGTCCTTGATATGGTCCATTCGGACGGTGTCGGAGACGCCCGGCGTCTGGTAGAGATCGCGGAGGTACGGCCACAGGTTCTCGTAGTCGCGGATCTGCCTGACGTTACACATGAAATGTGTGTGGTAGACGTTATCGAACCGAACCAGCGTCGTGAACATCGCGATATCGGCCTCGGTCAGTCGGTCGCCCGCGAGGTAGCGTTGGTCCTCGAGGACGTCGTCCCAGTGATCGAGTGCCGCGAAGAGGTCGTCGATCGCCTCGTCGTAGGGATCCTGTTTGGTGGCGAAGCCGGCCCGGTAGACGCCGTTGTTGATGGGTTCGTAGATCGCGTCGATGATGCGGTCGACTGTTTCCCGGTAGCCGTCGGGGTAGAGATCGACGTCCCGCGAGGTGACCGCGTCGAACTCGGTGTCGAGCATCCGCATGATTTCCTTGGACTCGTTGTTGACGATGGTATCGGTCCGTTTGTCCCATAGCACCGGAACTGTCACGCGGGCAGTGACGTCGGAATCCGCGCGGACGTACAGTTCGCGGAGGTAGTCGGCGCCGTGGACGTCGTCGGGCGTACAGCCGTCCTTCTCGGGAGTGAACTGCCAGCCGTCCTCGCCGCGGTACGGGTCGACGACCGAGACCGAGATCGCGTCCTCGAGACCCTTGAGCGCACGGGTCACGAGCGTCCGGTGGGCCCACGGGCACGCGTAGGAGACGTAGAGGTGGTAGCGTCCGGCCTCCGGCTGGAATGTGGCGTCGGGATCGTCACGGATTCGGTTCCGAAACGTCGTCTCCTGACGATCGAACGCGCCGTCGTCGTTCGTCGTTTCGTAGGCGTCGGTCCGCCACTCGCCGTCGACGAGCATGTTCATACCGTTCCTAACGGCCGAGCGGTACAAAGACTCTCGCTAACATCGATGTTACCGGTCGCAGCAGCCCGTGACGGTCGCGAGGCGGCGTCGACACGTTACTGCTATCGAGAAAGAACGCCAAAAGCGTACAGCAAGCGGTATCGTTCGGTACCCATTCGGTAACATTTACTTCCCGCCGTTTGGATAGTACTGTCGTGTGTTACGATGAGCACTGATAACGGTGGACCGGACGAGTCGGGTCCGACTGAGTCGTTCACCCAGGCTGACGACGACGAGCCGCGTATCACGTTCTACGGCGGTCGCGGGATGAGCGCGATTCCGATCGCGTTTTTTATCCTCTGGGCGATCGCACAGACCGCACTCTGGCGGATCTCCGATACGAGTGGACTGGTCGTCGGGATCCTGATCGGGCTGATCCTGGGAATGTTCTTCGTCCGTGGCGACTGGAAGACCTACGCGAACACGATCTTCGAGGGGATGACACAGCCGGTCGCGGTGACGGCGATCGTCGCCTGGATCTGGGCGGGGATGTTCGCAGAGATCCTGCAGGACGGCGGGTTCGTCGACGGACTGGTCTGGCTGGCCGACGTCGGCGGAATCGGCGCGACGCTGTTCCCGGCGATTACCTTCGTTCTGGCAGGGCTTTTCACGACCGGGATCGGAACGGGATACGGCGCGGCGATCGCGTTCGTCACGCTGTTTTTCCCGGCAGGAATTCTGCTCGGGGCGAATCCGGTGTTGATGTTCGCCGCGATCCTCTCGGGGGCGATCTTCGGCGACAATCTCGCTCCCGTCAGTGACACGACGATCGTCAGCGCGGTGACACAGGACTCGGACATCGGGGGCGTCGTCGCCTCCCGGTTCAAGTACGTAATCATCGCCGCGGTGCTTGCGTTCGTGGGCTACATTATCGCCGGCCAGTTCATGGGCGGCCTCGAGATCGGCGGCGACGCCCGGGAGATCCTCGTCGCCCAGAGCGAACCCATCGGGCTGATCCATCTCGTCTCGATGGGGATCGTGATCGGTGCGGCGGTCGCCGGCCGTCACATCGTCGAAGCGATCTCGTGGGGAATCGTCGTCGCGGCCGCCTTCAGCCTCGCGCTGGGGCTGATGTCGGTCGGCGATATCGTGATGTTCAACGCTCCCGAGGACGCGCCGGTCGCCGAACCGCTCGAGTTTCTGCCGGTGTTGACGATCGTCGAAGACGCCGACGCGGTCGGCGTCGGGGGCAGTCTCATCGACGGCGCGGCCGGCTTCTTCGAGCTGGCAATTCTTGTGTTGTTGATCATCGCAGCCGCACAGATCATGATCCGCGGGGGTGCCTTCCAGTTGATCCTGGATTGGTCGATCGAGAACCTCGCGACGAACGTTCGCAACGCCGAGCTGACGATGGTCGGTTCCTCGGCGCTGATCAACGCCGTCATCACGATCAACACGGCGGCGGAGGTTGCGATCGGGCCGTACATCTCGAAGATCGGCGAACGGTTCAACCTGAACGGCTACCGGCGGGCGAACATCCTCGACGCCCAGACCGCGGCGCTCGGGTACATCTTCCCGTGGTCCGGCGGCGTCCTCGCCGGATTCACGGCGATGCAGGATCTCCCCGGTGAGTACGACTGGTTCACGACGGAGATGCTCGTGACGCCGATCGACGTCGTTCCGTTCGTCTTCCAGGGGTGGCTGCTGGTCGCGGTGTTCGTCGTCGCAGCGATCACCGGGTTCGGACGTGAGTACATTATCGATCGCGAGAGCGAGGAGGTGGCACGACTATGAGTCTGTTCGAGAAGTACCTCAAGGGATGGCGCTTCCGCGAGACGAATCCGTCGCTCGATGAGGGTGACGTGATCGACGTCTTCATCGCGGAGTCGAACAGTTCGACCGACGGACACGTCTACATCGGTGACACGCACCTGATCGTCGAAGGTGCGGGCCCCGAGACGGTCGAGAAACGCGTTCGAGTTCGGGTGACCGAGTTCGACGACTCGACGACGACCGGTCGCGGGGAGTTCCTCGAGATCGTCGGCGAGAGCTCCTACACCAGCTAACGACCCACGAACGCGCTTTTAAGTACTCCGAGCGACCACTCGGGGACGTGTTATGGCCGACGGGGACCGCCATCGACAGAGCCGACTGGTTACGGACGACGACGGCGCGTTCGACGCCGAGCGGGCCCAGGAGGAGTCGCTACCGATCGAGGACGGCGAGGTGATCGACACCGACGAGCTCGCCGACCACCAGCGCTACGTCGAGGGACGTGGCGTCTACGACGAGCGCAACCGCGTCAACGACCTCACCGGCAGGGAGTGGAAGTACGCCACGAAGTCGGTCATCGACGAGCGGTATCCGCCGGACGTCCAACACGAACTGCGAAGCGAACACGGCGGCCAGAAACCACCGCGGCTCTGTGCCGAGCTGATCGGACGGTTCAGCAAGGCCGGAGAGACGGTGCTTGACCCGTTCGCCGGCGTCGGCGGCACCTTGCTCGGAGCAAGCTTCTGCGAACACGAGGGGACCGGGCTCCGGGAGGCGATCGGCTTCGAGCGAAACGAGCAGTGGGTCGAACTCTACGCGGACGTCCTCGAGCGCGAGAACGAGCAGCGGCGGGCCCGCGGCGAGGCGCCTCTGGCCGAACAGGAGCTCCGGTGTGGAGACTGTGCCGACCTGATCGAGGACGTCCCTGACGACAGTGTCGACCTGCTGTTGACTGACGTTCCCTACTGGAACATGGACGAGCTCGAACAGACCCGAAACGAGGCCGCGACCCGCGAGAGCAAGCTCGGTGCGTTCGACGCGGCCGAAACCGACGGTGCCGACGGTGACGCCCCCGGCAGGGGAGAGACGACGACCAAGGCGGCATGGCTCGAGGACATGGCCGCGAAGTTTGATCGGTTCGCCGACGCCGTTACTCCGGAGGGACACGTCGTCGTCTTTATCGGCGACATGTACCGCGACCAGTCCTACGAGTTCCTCTCCGCGGAGCTGGCGCGGGCGATCGAGTCGACCGCGCCGCTCGTCCTCGCAGCGAATCTGGTCTGGTACGATCCGACGAAAGACCTCCACGTCTACGGCTACCCGTTCTCCTTTGTCCCCTCGATGGTCCACCAGAACGTTCTGGTGTTTCGACTCGAGAAGCAGTAGTGTGGCTGTGTCAGCCGCCCGTCTGACGTGGTTTTATTGGTGAACCCGTTGTCGGACTCGACGGGCGCGTCGATACGATACCCCATCCCATCTCGAGCGCGTCCACGGCTCTCTGCGCCGCCCCGTTTTTTCGCTCAGGCCGACGCTGGAAGCAGCATCGCCCGGAGTTCGTCGACGCGATCGGTCTCGGCGACGACAGCGACCTCGTCGCCGACGTCGAGTTCGGTCCCGGGAAGCGGAATCGTCAGGGATTCGCGAGCGCGACCGTGAGCGTAGATCCGCGCCGACTCCGGCAGATCGAGCTCGCTCATCCGCTTGCCGACCGCGGGAGAGCCCTCCCGGATCTCGAGGACGGTCAGCTGGAGGTTCGCGGCGAGGTCGGCGACGACGTTGAAATCCCCTCCAAGCATGGCGGTCTTTGCGCCCGCGGCGCCGAGCCGTTCGGGGTAGATGATGTCGTCGACGTCCTCGGCGTACTTCTCGTAGATATCCTCCCGGTAGTCCTCGTCGATCCGCAGGACGGTCCGGCAGTCGTGGTGGTTGCCCACCATACAGGCTGCGAAGTTGACGTTGAGATCCGGGGTAAAGGCCCCGATTGCGTCGGCCTCGTCGATTCCCGCCTCGAGTAACACCGCCTCGTCGGCACCGTCGCCCTCCACGGTGTCGAACCCGTCGTTCGTGGCCCGTTCGATCCGGTCGGAGTCGTCGTCGACGACGACGAGCTCGTGGCCCTCCTCCGTGAGGATGCGTGCCGTGTGCGAGCCGACTCGGCCGTATCCCACGATGACAAATCGCATGGTAGTCGGATACGTGCTCGGGGGACAAATACGTTCGTTCGGAGCGGCCGCGACGGTTCGTCGGTCGAGGCGACGTCCTATCCACGCTCGTGTATACTAATCGGCGACCGGAGACGGGAACGTTTAACTGAGCCGTATGGGTATGCTCGACCATCCAACATGGGGGTTTCCGACCGGATCGCGGCGTACTTCGGGTTCGATGAGTACGACACCAGCCTCGAGACGGAGTCGATTGCGGGGCTGACGACCTTCCTGGCGATGTCGTACATCATCGCCGTCAACCCGGCGATCCTGAGCGAGGCGATCGATATCGAGGGGTACAGCAGCGTGGAAGTCTTCCAGATGATCGCGGTCGCGACGATCCTCGCGTCGGTCGTCGGCACGCTGGTGATGGCGTTCTGGGCCAACCGGCCGTTCGGGCTCGCCCCCGGGATGGGGCTGAACGCCTTCTTCGCGTTTACCGTCGTTGTCGGGCTCGGCGTCCCCTGGGAAGTCGCCCTCGCGGCGGTGTTCGTTGAGGGAATCATCTTCATCGCGCTGACAGCGGTCGGGGCGCGACGCTACATCATCGAGCTGTTTCCCGAACCGGTCAAGTTCGCCGTCGGCGCCGGGATCGGCGTCTTCCTGCTCTTCCTCGGGCTGCAGGAGATGGAACTCGTCGTCTCCGATCCCGAGACGCTCGTCTACCTCGGTAACGTCGCGACCAGTCCCGTCGCGGCCGTCTCGGTCGTCGGCCTCGCGCTGACGTTCGTGCTCTACGCCCGCGGGATCCGCGGTGCGATCGTCCTCGGGATCGTCGCGACGGCGCTTTTGGGCTGGCTGTTGACCGTCGCCGGCGTCGTCGCTCCCGGCGTCCTCACGCCCGATCAGGACATTCAGGTGCAGTACGACTTCACGCCGCTTTTCTCGGGGTTCCTTGATGGGTTCGGCATGATCGCCGAGGACCCGCTCGTCTTCGGGCTGGTCGTGTTCACGTTCTTCTTCGTTGATTTCTTCGATACGGCGGGAACGCTCATCGGTGTCTCCCAGATCGGCGGCTTCCTCGACGAGGAGGGAAACCTCCCGGAGATGGAACGGCCGCTGATGGCCGACGCCGTCGGCACCACCGTCGGCGCGATGGTCGGCACCTCGACCGTGACGACGTTCGTCGAGTCCTCGGCCGGACTCGAGGAAGGTGGCCGAACCGGGTTCACCGCGCTCGTCGTCGGCGCGCTGTTTGCGGTGTCGCTGGTACTCGTTCCGGTGATCGCTGCGATTCCCCAGTACGCGACCTACGTGGCCGTCGTCGTCGTCGGGATCATCATGCTCCAGGGGGTCGCCGACATCGACTGGCAGGCTCCCGCCTGGTCGATCTCTGCCGGACTGACGATCACGATCATGCCCCTGACCGCCTCGATCGCGAACGGGCTCGCCGCCGGGATCATGAGCTATCCGATCATCAAGACCGCCGTCGGCGAACGCGAGGACGTCTCGCTCGGCCAGTGGGCGCTCGTGGTCGCGTTCGTGGTCTACTTCGCTGCGTACTTCGCGACCGACGCGGGGCTGCTCGCGTTCTGAGGGGTTCCGGCAACGCCCCTGTCGACCGGTGGCCTCATGGGCGTGCCGCCACTACCGCAGGTATGTCCGATATCACGCTGTATGAACTGCCGGGCTGTCCGTTCTGTGCGAAGGTACGAACGAAACTGGACGAGCTCGAGCTCGACTACGACGTGATCGAGGTCCCTCGCTCTCACGAGGACCGCACCGAGGTCGAACGCGTCAGCGGCCAGACCGGAGTTCCGGTGATCACGGACGAGGCCCAGGACGTCGAGGGAATGCACGAGAGCGACGACATCGTCGACTACCTCGAAGAGACGTACGCCTGATCGCTCGTTCGGCTCTTTCGTCCCCCGATCGGAGTCATCAGTTCGCCGCGCAGTTGTTCGGCCCCAGCTCCAGCTCCTCGACGTCGTCGCCGGGCTGGCGTTTGCCCCAGTTGATCTGCTTGATCTCGTTGTAGTTCGCCGGCTCGTCGGCCAGGCTCTCGACGATCGTCTCGACGAACGCTTCCTCGTCACCCTCCTCCACGTAGCCCAGCAGCTCGTTCGTGGCCTCCTCGCGGAGCTCCCCGAGACCGGTCGCCAGCGGCCGAATCGATTCGTCGCTGAAGTGGCCGGGGAGCACGACTCGATCGTCCCCGAACTCGGTTAGTCGATCGAGACTCTCGAACAGTTGGCTCGAGGCCGCTCGGATCGCGTCCTCGTCGCCGTCTCGCGGGTCCCCCGCTCGACTGGTCGCGCCGCCTTGTGTCGCGCTCTCCTCGAGGTCGGGACGGCCGACGCTGCGGAGAAACAGCGTGTCCCCCGACAGCAACGCGTCGCCGAACGTAAACGAGACGCTCCCGGGCGTGTGACCCGGGGTGTGGACGACCTCGAGCGATCGGCCCCCGACGAGGACGGTATCACCGTCCTCGAACTCGGTCAGTCGGTCGAGCTCGCCGGCGTCGTCCCCGTGGAGGTAGTAGGGGACGTCGAGTTCGCCGGCGAGCCGTCGTGCACCCGAGACGTGATCGGCGTGGGCGTGGGTGTCCGCGACGCCGACGATTTCGAGGTCCCGTTCGTCGGCCTCGCTCAGGTAGTAGTCGACGTACTGGCTCGGATCGACGACGACGGCCGCGTTTCCGTCGTGGACGAGATAGGAGAGACAGCCCGTCCCGGGGCGGATGATCTGGACGACGCCGTCGACGTCCTCGATCTCGGAGGCGCGGTGGACGCGGCCCCAGCCGTTCATCCCGTCGTCGACCGACTTCGCGTCGAATCCGCGCTCGCGCAGGAAGTCGGCGGCTCGCGCCGACGTGATCCCGGCGACACAGACGATCGCGATCTCTCGATCCGCGGGGAGGTCCTCGAGATTGTCCTCCAGCGTGGAGTAGTCGTGCTCGAGCAACTCGTCGTAGATCGGCAGGTTCGTGCTGTCCTCGATCCGCCACTCCTCGTAGTCGTCCTCGTTTCTCACGTCGAGGACGAAGAGATCCTCATTACCCTCGTCGATGCGACGTGCGACCTCCGCGGGGTCGAATGCGGTGTTGCTCATACATCACAATATTGTGAATCGTTGCCTCTTAAATCCGCTGCACGAAACCGCCACCAGCGGGCTGGGGCGAGAACGCGAAATCAGTCAGTACTCGAGCCCGAGCAGCGAGTTGAGCGCGAGCGCCAGCCCGACTGCCCCGAGCAAGGCAGCGAGAAAGCCAAAGGAGACGGCCCAGCCGAACAGATCTGCGAGGACGCCGACGACGACCGAACCGAGGGCGGCGACGATCATGTAGACGGTGCGAACGAGTCCGAAGCCGGCGTTTTGTTCCTCAGCGGAGAGTTCCTGCAGGAATCGGGGCATCAGCGCCGCTCCGAAGCTCATACCGATCCCCACGAGGACGACCCCCACGCCGATCGCGAGCGTCCCGGAGGTCGCGATCAGCACGCCGAATCCGGCGACGCCAGCCAGCATACAGATTCCGATCGCACTGTCCCGACCGATCCGATCGGAGAGGGCGCCGACGCCGATCTGGGCGAGACCCTGCACGACGAAGTACGCCGAGAACAGCGCTCCCGCGAGCGTCGTGGAGGCGCCCTGGTGTTCGATGAGAAACGTCGGCAGGAACGAGGCGGTTCCCTGCCAGGCGAACTCGCTGACGATCGCGACGAACAGCGTGAACGCGATTGGCGGGCGCGAGAGCAGTTCGACGAGGGGGCCGACCTGCAGTCGGTCCCGCAGCGGCGTCTCGGGTCGGCGCGGCTCCGTGGGTCGGATCTTCCAGGCGAAGAGGACCGTCGAGGGGATCCCGATCAGCGCGACGGCGGCGACCGCGACGCGCCACCCGAACCGGACCGCGAGCCAGGCAACGGCGACGGGGGTCACGAGCCCGGCGATCGTCGCACCGGTGTTGTGGACGCCGACGGCGGTGCCGACGTTGTCGTAGGTGCGAGCGAGCAGCGTCGTCGCGACGCTGTAGTGGAGTCCCGCGACCGCGCCGAGCAGGATCGTCGCGAGGAAAAACAGCGCGAACGCGGGCGTGACCGAGACGGCGAGCGCCGCCAGCGTCGAGCCGCCGACGGCGACGAGGATGATCAGCCGTTCGCCGTAGCGGTCGGCCAGAATTCCGCTTGGGTACTGGGAGAGGCCGTAGGCGAGCCACATCCCGCTCAGCGAGAGCCCGACGACCGCGTTCGAGACCGCGAACGTCTCGACGACGTCGGGGATGATCGGGCTGATCGCCAGCCGTCCGACCATCGTGACGAAGAACGCGAGCGTACACAGCGCCAGCACCGTCTCCCGATACCGCCAGCGTGTCGAAATCGTTCCCAACTCGTTTCGGTCGAAACGCGTCCGGACACTTATCGGAACCGATCCGATTCACCCCACGAACGACGCCTTCGATCGAACGGTCGCGGGGCCTTCCGGGCGACGGTCGGTCGGTTTCCCCGGCCATCGAACCAGCGGTTCGGAGTCCAGAGTGTCGGAGTTTGGCCGAGTGACAAACAAAAACGAAGGTGATTCGACCTTCACTGCTTCAGAGAGAACAGTTCATGAAGTGGTTCATCTCTCGCTACCCACCTATTATCATAATTATGACACAAATGGGCGGAAACAATCTATCGTAGCGAAAGTTGTCACTCAGAGCTAAGCTCACCAGAAGAGTATATACCGCCGCTATCCAATCCCGTCAGGGCCGAGACAAAGCAAGAGAATCTCCGTTATTTCCCCAGCAGGGACTGGTGGTGACTCTCCAAGATGCACGTCCACCCACGACCGCAACAGGAGGTTTGTCAATCGCCACACGTTGTACATCAGGGAGTCGTAGGTACCGTTTCGATATAGCAGTATCTGGTTCACCGAAGACGTCCGCTGATCGAGATACCGACTGGCAACGCGAACGGAGCCGAACCGCCGTCGCGTTTCCGTCTGACGTGCTTTTATATTATCTGCAAACGCTTGCGCAAACGGACACGTAGATGGCAGTCAGCACCAACCGAGCCGCGACCTTTCTCGACAAGGGTGGTACCGGAAAGACGACCTCCGCAGCCCACCTCGGCGTTGCGCTCGCCGAGACGGGCGAGGACGTTCTTCTCATCGATCTCGCAGGCAAGCAGGGCGACCTGGCGAAACACTTCGGCGTCTGGTCGGACGTACAGACCGAGATCGACGCCGACGACGACTGGCCGAACATCTCGACGGTGTTCGCCGAGGAGTGGGACCAGATCGCCTCGAAACTGGGCGACGCGGCCGTCGACAGCCTGATCGTCGAGACCGACGAGGGCGTCGACCTGATCCCTGCCCACCCCGGGCTCGACTCGCTGGACGCGGATCTCGGCAACATCGACGACGCCAGGGAACGATACTCCCGACTCGAACGCTTCCTCGACGAGTACATCGACGGGCGCTACGACACCGTCCTCATCGATCTCCCCGGACTCACCAACAACGTCACGTACAACGGTCTGTGGGCGACGCGCAACGTCGTCGCGCCCGTCGAGATGGGTCCCTTCGAGAGCGAGCAGGCGACGGCGCTAGAACGGGACCTCGAGAAGATCGACGACCAGTTCGGCGTCGACGTCGACCTCGCGATGATCCTGCCGAACAAGGTCGACACCCGGACGAAACTCGCCACCGAGTACCTCGAAGGGTTCGGTGAGGAGTACGAGGGTGCCATTGCACCCGAACACGTCCCCGCGAGCCAGGACATCCGGAACGCCGCCGACGAGGGCCGAACGGTGTTCGCCCTCGAGGAACCGTCGACGACCGCCGAGCGCGCTCGAGAGGCCTTCCTCGAGAGTGCTGCGAAACTGCAGCAGCGACTGGGTGAGTCCCGATGAGCGACGAGCTCGAGGAGCTGCGCAAGAAGACCGAACGGGGCGACCGAAACGACGAGATCAGGTCCGAAGCCGACTCGGCGTTCGTCGACGAGCTCGTCGACGCGATCGAGGCCGTCGACAGCGGCGCCCGTCCGAAGACTGTCGCCGTCCGCGACCAGCCCGTGGCGGCGCTGCTTGCCGCCCTCGACGAGGACGACGCCGAGATGACTGCGGTCGGCAACGCACTCGAGTCCTCGCTAGGTCGGGAGCGCTCCGAGGAGTTCGATCGCAGCGAGATCGTCCGGCTGGCCGTCCGCGTCGGCCTCGAGACCGCGACGCCCGAGAAGAGCGAACAGCTCAGCGACGCCGTCGGACGCCACGCCCAGCGGAACCTGTAATCGTTTTCGATTCCGTTTGCATTTTCGCTTGCGGAGTCAGTTGCGGTATCGTATACGAAATCGTTTCTGCCCTATCGTTCTCGGCACTCTCTCGCGTGTCCGTGGCCAGAGACCGCGAACGGTGCGGGTGGTCGTCCGGTCTCGAACCGCTCAGATCGTCCTCGCGACTGACTGTAAACTACATTTCGCTTGATAGAGCCCTCCGACGAGCGGGACCGAAACCGCTTTGAGTACTAACTGACTAGGCAGTCAGGATGGGAGACGAACGGCTCGAGCGAACGCGCCCGAGGACGGAAACGGTGTCCGAATGAGCCGGACCCTGTCGCGAGCGATCGATCGACTGCGCCGGGAGGACGGCCGGTACCTCGTCATCGGGTCGGTGATCCTCAGTACCTTCTTCATCGGATTCGGTGGCGGGGTGATCTTCCCGATCCTGCCGAATCTGGGCGTGCTATTGGGAATCTCGCCGTTCATGGTCGGCGTGATCCTCAGCGCGAACCGGTTCTCGCGGCTGGTGGCGAACGCGCCCGCGGGCGTCCTCGTCGATCGGATCGGGACCCGGAAACCGTTCGTCGTCGGGATGTTCGTCCAGGGGTTCGCCACGTTCGGTTACGTCGTCGCGATCGTCGCGCCCGCCCCCGAGGCGTGGTTTCTGAGCGCCCGGTTCCTGTGGGGCGTCGGCAGCGCGCTGGTGTTTGCGACCGCGTACACGATCGCGGCCGACGTCAGCGACGGCGGCTCCCGGGGAACCAGCATGGGTCTCATCAGGGGCGGCGTCCTTTTTGGCGTCCCGGCGGGGATGGTCGTCGGCGGCGTCGTCAGCGAGCTCGGCGGGGAGATCGCCGCCTTCCTCCTCGCGACGGTGTTCGCGTTCGTCGCCAGTGGCCTGGCGTACGCAACGATCCCGGAGACCCACGTCGAGGGCGGGGCTCGCGAGGCGGTGAAGCCGTGGGACGTCGACGTCAGCGTGCCGGCCGTAACGGTCGGATTGATCAACTTCGCGGTGCTGTTCGTCTACTTCGGCGTGCTGTTCTCGACGCTGGTGCTGTTTCTCGGCGAGAACGACATCGGTCTGCTCGGACTGGATGCCCAGGGCACCTCCGGGCTGTTCATGGCGATCACCGTCGTCACCGCGGGGATCTTTATGTTCGTCGGGGGGTACGTCAGCGATCTCCGGGAGTCCCGCGTCCCGGTGTTGCTCACGTTCCTCGGGGTCCTGTTCGTCGGCTTTCTCCTGCTTGGTCTCTCCGACTCGGCGGGCACCCTCGCAGTGGCCTGTCTGTTCATCGGGGCCGGACAGGGCGGGACGAGCGGTCCGATGATGGCCCTGCTGGGCGATCTCACCGCCGACGACCGTATGGGCCGAGCGGTCGGGACGAACAACGTCCTGGGCGACGTCGGCGGCGGCGTCGGGCCGATGGTCTCGCTTCCGGTAACCGAAGTCGTCGGCTTCGCACCCGTCTACCTCGCCTGTGCGGCGTTGCCGCTGGTCGCGGCGACGGTGCTTTTGGGCGGCGTCTACCGGGAGACCGGCCAGTTCCTTCCGGCGACCGAGATTCCGAACCTGTAGCCCAACCGTCAATCCCGACGCGCTCGCACCGGCTGGTCACGTTCGGCGCTCGAGAGCTGGGGCTCTCGCGGCTCGTCCCGCGGTCGCTCCTCGAGCCGGCTGGGGCGGAGCACGCGCCAGGCGACGCCGGGGCGAAGCAGCGAGGACGACGGTTGTTGCATCAAGAGCACGTGCAGGAAGGCGTCGGTCAGCGTACTGTCGTGTGGGCCGTCCGAAAGAGCCGCGAGAGATAGCGGTCGAAGACGGCTCGTCCATGCGGGTTGGCGGCTCCGCCACCGTCGTACTGCGGACCGGTCGCGAGAGTCACGGTCAGCAGTCGACCGGTTCGACCCACTCGGTCGCCGGTTCGCCGTCGGGGATCCCCAGGAACGTGACGGAGGCGACGGCGCCGTCCTCGCTGTCGGCCTTGTGGATATGGCCCGGATCGATCCAGGCGTCGCCGGCCTCGTACGTCCGCGAAACACAGTCGTCCTCCATCGTGTGGTCGATCTCGCCCTCGAGCATCCTGACGATCGACATCCCGGGATGGCGGTGCCAGCCCGAGCGCGCTCCTTCTTCCCAGACGGCCTCCGCGAGGACGACCGTCGACGCGTCCTCGAGGTTGACGGTGATGGGGTCCTCGGCGTCGTCGTAGGTCACGTCGAACGTCGCGGCGACCTCGTCGGGAAACGGCGCGTGTTCGGCAACTACCGTTACCTCGAAGCCGTCGGGTTCGTCGACGTCGGTCTCGTCCTCGTCGTCTGCGGTCGCCGAGGCGCTCAGCGCGATCGCACCCGACGCGGCGGCGCCGGCTTTCAGCACCGTTCTGCGGGAGAAATTCCCGAGTGAACTGGTGTTGGTACCCATACCTTTCGGTCGGGTGCAAGCGAGAGATAGCTATCCCGTGCCCGTTCTGCGGCGGTCGGTGGGTTCGCAACTACCGATGATCGGTCACCCGCTGCACGGACGGCGATCGGTTACTCCCCCGGGTCGCCGTCCTGACCGATGACGACGGTGTTCTGGACGAGGCTTCGGTGGGCCCGTCGGAGCCGTTCCGAGAGCGCCTGGTGGGAGATGTCGATCTCCTCGGCCAGCGCCATCATGTCCGCTTCGCGGGGGATCTGGTAGTAACCGCGTTCGAAGGCCATTTCGAGGGTATCCTGCTGGTCGTCGGTGAGCCCGAATCGCCCCTGCCGCCCCTCTTCGAGGCTGTAGACGGAGTGAAGCGTGAATCGAATCCCGTTAGACCGACAGTAGTCGTTCGTCCGCGAGAGGCTATCCCGGTCCGGAAACAGCAGCCGGAACTGCCATCCGTCGGCGTCACCGGCTGCCGAGAGGACGGTGCCCTCTTCCTCGACGAGCATCTGAACGAGCGCGTCGACCCGACGAACCCAGTCCATCTGATAGAGCCGTTCCCCGTCGACGTCCGCGAGGAGCTGTACGTTGTCGACGGTCTCGTCGCTCTCGAACGCCGCCTCGATCCCCTCGAGATCGGGTGCGTCGACCCAGAGAAACGGCATGACCTCGCCGTCGGCGTTCGCGACGATCCGTTCGCCCTCGCACTCGAGCCCCTCGATGTCGTCGATCGTCTCCTCGAGGACGAACTCCGCCGGCGAGAGTTCGATCTCCGCGACTGTCCCTCCCATACCCTCCGGTAGGAGCGAACCGCCTTGGATTCATCGGACTCGTCGTTCGCGAGCGAGGCGGATAACGGACGAAAACGTACTTCGATTCGTAGACGTTTGCGCAAACGCCTCCGCAAACGTTATCGATAACGATTCCGTTTACGACCGGTTCGCGGGTTCTTCCGGGGCCGAAAACAGCGACTCGAGGACTTTCAGCTCGGCCGTCCGGAGGTGCTGGTGGAGCGTCGGCGGTGCGATATCCAGCGACTCGGCGAGCTCGGTCCCGGAAGTCTCTCTCGGCCACTCGAAAAAGCCCGCGTAGTAGGCGGCCGAAAGCACGGCGTGTTGTCGATCCGTGAGATCCGCCGCGAGACGGCGCTGGATGGGCCGAGGATCGTCCGCGGGCCGGATGATCTGGCGATGACAGCGCAGTTCGGCGTCCGGAGAGGCCGACTCGACCGTCTCGACGACGCGCTGGACGTCGACGCTCGGCGCGAGGTGAATCGTCACCCGGTAGTCGCCGTCCTCGATCACGGCGTCGTCGACGTACCCGTTCCGGGACGCGACGGCCGACAGTATCGGGGGATCGGTCACCCGGAGCTCGAATCCTGTCGGCGTCGCCTCCGTGTGGAGCGTGATGTCCGTCGGCCCGGGTAGCGCCCCGGCGAGCCCGCGGACGGTTTCGATCGCGTCCGGCGTCGCGGTTCCGTAGACGAGAAGCTCGCCGTCACCGATCGGGATCGTGTGGTCGAAGGTGATCGTTCCTGCCGTCTCGGTCGGAACGTCGAACGCCGAACCGACGTCCCGGATCCAGAACTCGAGCTCGACGAGGTCGTCGCCAAGCAACGCACGCTTGCGTTCGGTGGCGGCGATCGCGTGACCGATGATGTCGCCGAGCTGCGTAATTCGGTGCCCTTCGGGTCCTTCGAAGGCGTTCGGCCGTTCGGCGTAAACGTTCAACACGCCGTAGAGTGCACCTTCGTGAGTGATCGGGATCGCCGCGGACGACCGAACCCCGTAGTCCCTGGCTCGGTCCCGCCAGGGGTCGTACCGGGGCTCGTCTCCGAGCCGCTGCATCGTCTGGACCTCGCCCCGACGGAGCGCTCGACCGGTCGGCCCCCAGCTTCGCTCGTCGTCCGGATCGACCGAGATCGTGACGTCGTCGAGATACCCCTCGACCCCGGCTTCGGCCCGGACGTTCACCGTCCGAGTCGCGGCGCCGACGTCGCCGATCCAGGCGAACAGGTACGACTCCGAGTCTGCGAGGTGTTCACAGACCGTCGTTTCGACGTCCTCGCGAGTCGGCTGACCGATGATGGCGTGGACGATCCCGTTTGCGACCTCGCCCAGACTCGTCACCGCCGCGAGCTGCTCGCGCTGGCGCTCGAGTTCGCGCTCGTCCTCAACACGGTCGGTGACGTCGCGAACGACGCCGACCCGTCCGGCTTCGCCGTTCGCAAGCTCGAGCCGATCGAGACGGCTCTCGACGGGAACCGACTCTCCGTCGGCGCCGTACAGCGACTCCTCGGTAACGGCGACGCGTCGACTCCCCGCGTCGAGTTCGGAGCGCGGCGTCCGAGACCGTTCGTCGAACACGAGGGTCGCGCGAGCTCCAAGCAGTTCGTCACGGTCGTATCCGGTCATCGAAGCGAACGTGTCGTTGACGAACGCGAACCGCCCGTCTCCGTCGAGGACGTAGATCCCGTCGTCGACGGTTTCGACGATCCGTTCGTACCGTTCGAGCGTTCGCTCGCGGATCTTCCGTTCCGTGATGTCGGTAAAGTAGACCGAGAGTCCGGATTTGGAGGGGTGGACGATGTCCCGATACCACCCCTCCAGCGGCGGGAAGTAGGCCTCGACGGAGTTGGGTTTCTGGCGTTTCATCGCCGTTCGGTAGGTCGTCTCGAACGGCGTGTCGACCAACCCGGGGGCGACGTCCCACAGCCGCGCTCCCAGCGGATCCGCCACGTCCTCGTCGATCATCTCCGCGGCGACGTCATTGTAGTAGCTGAGCCGCCACTCGTCGTCGACCGCGAAGAACCCGTCGCTGATCCGTTTGATCTCTGCTTCGAGCCCGGATCGGGGAGTGCCGTGTCGTTGACGGTCCCCGGCCGCCTCGGTACTGTCGCCTTCGGGCGGCAGCCACCAGACCCGGGCGCTCGCACCGACGCGTTTCGTCCGGAGTTGGTCTCGCTCGGCGAGTCGCTCCAGTCGGGCGTACACGCTTCGTCGGCCCAACTCCAGCCGTTCGGCCACCTCCGTCGTCGTTCGTGGCTCGCCCGAGCCGTCGAAGACCGCAAGCGTCTCCCGTAACGCGTCGGTCAGTTCGTCCATCGGTTCGTGTTCCTCGGTCCCGTCCATCAATCTTCCGTCGACGGAGTCTTCCGACCGCAACCGATCCCAAATTGCGATCGGAACCACGGTTATCGTCGTTTCACTGCAGAGTGTACCTAACAGTTTTTGCCCGCCGCTTACGGTCGAACAACCACTCGGCCGACGTATCGACAACCGATTCCGATCAGGCAATGACAATCGAGACGACGGCGGCGTGCCACGACCGACTGACGGAGAACCGACACCGACTGACACTCGAGGCGCTGGCGGCCCTGACCGTCCCAGCCGGTCTCGAGGAGTTGGCCGCGGCGGTCGCGGAACATGACGACTCGTCGATGACCGTCGAGCGCGTCGCGATCGAACTGCACCACGCCCACCTCCCCCGGATGACCGACAATGGCGTCCTCGACTACGACCCGGAGCGACGCCTGGTCGAGTCGGTCGCGTCCTCGATCGACGCCGACTAGGGATCGGGCGCACCGGTGGGTCGCCGGCTTTGCGGGTGCTTCTAGACCGTTTCCGTTTACGCAAACGGAAACGTATTCGTTGGACGACCGTTGCCGATCCGAATCACTGAGATCGATCGACGCTCACGACGTCGGCCCTTCGGAAACGGTGATCTCGCGAGTCTCGTCGAACGGAACGGTAACGTAGTAGCCGGCGTAGGAGAACTCGACACCGCCTCGCTGCTGGCGGTCGATCTGGGGCGGTTCGAACAGTGAGTCGAGCGCCTCCGAGTCGATGACGCGGTGAAGCGAGGGGAGATTCTCCGGTTCCCGGTCGGTCCGTTCCGCGACCCGTCTGACGATCTCGACGCTCACGGTGTCCTGTCCGCTCGGGCTGGCACCACTCATATGTTCGTCTGCCGATGCGACCGCTATATTTAATTATTGCCGATAATTTCACAGCTCCAGGAGTTAGTTCGTCGGTATCAGGCAATCGATCGAACGACGAGGACGCGATCGCTCGCGCTCAGGCCGCTTCCTCGTGTTCGGCCCGTTCCCGAATCACCGCGCGGAGATCGTCCGCGTCGCGGAGTTCCTCGAGCTCCTCGCGTTCGACGAGGGCGGTGCCGTCGACGGAGTCACGCTTCGCCCGGTCGACGACGTACACCGACTGAGACCGGGTCACCTGCCCGATCGAACTCATGATTCGGGCCCGCTTCTCGGCGGCCTCGGTGAACTTCGAGTGACCGGTGAGGACGACGCCACTGTCGTCTTCGTCCTCGCTGACGGCCTTGAACGGGGAGCGGACGGTCGGGTGGACCCGGTAGCCGGCCCGCGTGAAGACGGCGACGACCCGTTCGTCGGTCGGATCGGCGTCGGGATCCTCCGGGGTCGACTCGCTCTCGTGGACGTCGTCGGCGCCCTCGAGGACGTCGACGGGGCTCGTGAGGGAGGCGTCGAACAGGTCCTCCAGCGCCATCGCGATCTCGACGGAGGCGTTCATCCCGTCCTCGTACTTCGAGACGGTTCGTCGGGAGACGCCGAGCTGGCTGGCGAGCTGTCCGAGGCTCAGCTCGCGGTCCTCGCGTTCGTCGGCCAGCAGGTCGCCGTCGATGTTGACGTACAGTCCCCCGGGTGCCGCGTAGATGAGTGGCGGGACGTCCTCGATGAAGAGGTTGTACGCCGTATCGGGGCTGAGAACGGGAACACCGTGGCGGAAGTAGGTGACGTCGGGTTTCAGATCCTCGTCTCGGCTACGCAGTCCGATCACCAGCGGCGTCGCCTGCAGGTAGGTCCCCAGGCGCCGCATCTCGTGACCGGTCTCCTCGTTGAAGGCGTCGATGTTGCCCAGGATCTTCACGAGCAACAAGTTGTCGCCGCGGCGCGCCGCGACGTCGAAGCTCTTCGGACGGATCGCACACCGGTCGCTGACCACGAATCCCGCGTCCTCTAACATCGCGGTAACGTTGCCGACCAGTGCCGAGCGGGACATAGGGGATTGTAAGTGAGTCCATCTATATGAGTGTTGTCCCGCCGATCCCCGGGTGCAGGGTGGCGATTCGCCGACCGATCGGGAGGTACGCTTTTATATCAAAAGACGCCTCAGCGGCGGGATCCGAAGGTAGTTATCCGCCGATCCGGTACCGTCGACCGATGACTGTCGTCGGGCTCGACGATACCGACTCGCGGGAGCGAGGGATGTGTACGACCTACGTCGCCAGGACGATCGCCGTCCGTCTCGAGCGGGCGGGTGCGTCAGTATCGCGGCTGGTGCTCGTCCGGCTCAACCCCGCCGTCGAGTACAAGACTCGGGGTAACGCCGCGCTGGCAATCCACACCGACTGCGATCCCGGCCGGGCTCTCGAGATCGCCCGCGACCGCCTCGACGTCCTCGCGGAGACCGCCGACGAGCGGACCCACCCCGGGGTAGTCGTCGCCGACCACGATCCCGACGAGGCGCCGGAGACGGTGAGTCGGTTCGCCCGACGGGCGATCCGAACGCACCTTGAACGGACCGACGCGACGGCGCTGATCGATCGTCACGACTACCGGTCGTGGCACGCGGGCAACGGTCGCGGCCGCATCGGCGCCCTGGCCGCGATCGGCGCCTGGCGCGAACTCGCAGACTGGACTTACGAACACATCTCCTATCGGGACTCCGATCGGTGGGGAACGACCCGCGAAGTCGACGCCGAGAGCGTCTTCACCGCGGCTGACCGGGGTTACCCCGAGGTCTGGGATACCGTCGATCGCGAGGAGGGAGAGACGGTCTGCGTTCCACACGCGCCGGGCCCGATCCTGTACGGGATCAGGGGCGACGATCCCGACGCGGTCCGGGAGGTCGGCGATCGGATCGAGAGCGAGCCCGTCGACGCGAGCCAGCTGTTCGTCACCAACCAGGGGACCGATGTCCACCTTCGGGAGGGTCGACTCGCGGACGTTCGGGACGGACGGGCCTACCGTCTCGACGGCCGGATCGCGAGCGAGCCCGAGACGGTCCGAGGCGGGCACGTGTTCGTGACCCTCGAGGCGACGGACGACGACGAGAACGGCGAGTCGCTGACCCTCGAGTGTGCGGCCTTCGAGCCGACCAAGCGGTTCCGCGACCGCGTCCGGGCGCTGCGGGTCGGCGACCGACTCACCGTCTGCGGCGAGGTCTCGCGGGGAACGCTCAAGCTCGAGAAGTTCGCCGTCCGTGCACTGGTCACCACCGAGCGGGTCACGCCGACCTGTCCCGACTGTGGACGAACGATGAAAAGCGCGGGCCGAGACCAGGGGTATCGCTGCCGTGACTGTGAGACGAGCAGCGCGGGGAAAGAACGGGTGCCGCTCGAGCGCGAACTCGAGAAAGGCTGGTACGAGGTGCCGCCCTGTGCGCGCCGTCACGTCGCGAAACCGCTGGTTCGAGGCGGGTTCGACGCGCCGATCCATCCCGAGCGGTAGCCGCGACGGGCGTCCTCGGGGCGCCTACTCGACCGCGATCCCGCGTCGAGTGAGGAACTCGCTGACGTCCTTGATCTCGACCGGACTGCCGACGATCCGACAGCGGTCCTCGTCCTCCGGAACCACGGTAACGGTAAACTCCTCGTCGAGTCGTGGCTCGATGGACTCGACCGTCTCGCGGGGGAGCACGATCTGGGTACTATCGCGCAACTGCGACGGTTCCGGCATTGATTGGCCGGAGCTACTGCCGCCGAAGGGATATGCGTGTCGACCTCTCATCGTCGATCGTTCCGAGACCGGGTGGTAGTACTCGGTGTTTTCGACGACCGGGATCGTATGCCGGGACAACGGGAGACGGAACGCGACACTTCCGGGCCGACGAGGACCGTCGCACGCGGGGTCGCATGGAAAGCGTTTTTCGGTGCGACCGGTTGAGTACAGACAAATGGGGCTCGAGGACGATATCGAGGAGATCGAAGAGGAGATCGCCAACACGCCCTACAACAAGTCGACCGAGGCCCACATCGGTCGGCTGAAGTCCAAGCTCGCAGAGAAGAAGGAGAAGCTCGAAAACCAGCAGTCGGGCTCAGGGGGTGGTGGCGGCTACTCCGTAGAGAAACACGGCGACGCGACGGTCGCGCTCGTCGGCTTCCCGAGCGTCGGCAAATCGTCGTTACTGAACTCGTTGACCAACGCCGAGAGCGAGACGGGCTCCTACGAGTTTACGACGCTCGACGTCAACCCGGGAATGCTCAACCACCGCGGGGCGAACATCCAGCTGCTCGACGTCCCCGGACTGATCGAGGGGGCGGCGTCCGGGAAGGGCGACGGCCAGCAGGTGCTGGCGGTCGTTCGCAACGCCGACCTGATCGTCTTCGTGCTCTCGGTGTTCGAGATCGACCAGTACGACCGCCTCCAGGAGGAGCTGTACGACATCAACATCCGCGTCGACGAAGAGCCCCCGCGGGTGACGGTCCGTCCGAAGATCAAAGACGGGATCAAGATCACCTCGAGCGCCGACCAGGACTTAGACGAGGAGACGATCTCGGACGTGTTGCGCGACCAGGGCTACGTCAACGCCGACCTGAACCTCCAGGAGAACGTCTCGATCGATCGGCTGATCGACGGGCTGATGGACAACCGAGAATACATCCCCTCGATCACCTGCGTCAACAAGGTCGATCTGATCGACCCCGACTACAAGGAGCAGGTCGACGACCAGCTCCGTGAACGCGGGCTCGACCCCGAGGCGGAGGTCACCTTCATCAGCGCCGAGGCCGAGAAGGGACTCGACGCGCTCAAAGACCGCATCTGGGAGAACCTCGGGCTCATCCGAGTGTACATGGACAAACCGGGACGGGGCGTCGACTGGGAGGAGCCGCTCGTGATCGAGGAGGGCTCGACCGTCGGCGAGGCCATCGAAAAACTCGGTGGCGAGATGGAAAACCGGTTCCGCTTCGCCCGCGTCAGTGGCCCCAGCGCCACCCACGACGAACAGCAGGTCGGCACCGACCACGTCCTCGAGGACGAGGACGTCCTGAAGCTCATCTTGCGCCGGTAGGAGGTCGCTTCGGAGCGATCGCTCCGATGAATCAGAATTATCAGCGTCGACGGCATCGACACAGGTATGTCTGAGTTCGGGATACTATCGCTGCTACCGCCGTTGCTGGCGATCGTGCTCGCGGTCGTCACGCGGCGACCGATGCTCTCGCTGTTTCTCGGCGTCTGGTCGGGTGCGATCATCTACACCGAGAGCCTCGGCATCGGACAGACCTTCGACTGGATCGTCGGTGCAATCATCGCCGACGAGGGCTTTCACGTCCAGATCCTGCTGTTTACGATCCTGCTCGGCTCGGGCGTCGCGTTGATCTGGCGGCTCGGCGGTGCGACCGCGGTTCGTAACTGGGCGACCAGCCGCCTCGAGAGCCAGCGTACGGTCGGGTTAACGGCATGGGTGCTGGGGATGCTCATGTTCTTCGACGACTACGCCAACACGGCGATCGTCGGCTCCACGATGCGCGAGATCTCCGATCAGTTCCGGATCTCCCGGGAGAAGCTCTCCTACATCGTCGACTCGACGGCCGCGCCCGTCGCGACGATCGGGCTCTCGAGCTGGGTCGCCTTCCAGCTCTCGCTGATCGCGGGCGCCTACGAGGACCTCGGCGTCGACGGCGAGGCGCCGACGGCGTTCGAGACGTTCGTCTGGTCGATCCCGTACAACACCTACGCGCTGCTCGCGATCGCGATGGTTGGGATCGTCGTTTACACGCGACGGGACTTCGGCGAGATGCTCGACGCCGAACACCGCTCGTGGAAACGCGGGCTCGTCAGCCGCGAGGACGCCACCCCGCTCCAGGAGGTCGAGAAGGACCTCGGGAAGCCGATCGACGACCGTCCGATGCTGCGGACGTTCTTCGCGCCCGTCGTCGTCCTCATCGCGGTCACCCTCGCCGGCGCCTTCTGGACCGGGTACGAGGCCTGGACCGCCGAGCAGGCCGAGGAGGGGGCGCCGACGGCGATCGGCGCCGCCGCCGAGGAGGTGGGGCTGATCCAGGTCCTCGTCGATATCGTCGGCGCCGGGGACTTCGCCGGCGCGCTCGTCTGGGGCTCGTTCGCCATGGTCGTCGCCGCGATCGCGATCGGCGTCGTCTACGACCTCTTCGACGTCGGCGACGGCGTCGACACCGTCATCGACGGCTTCCGGCTGATGGCGACGGCGGTGACGATCCTCGTCCTCGCGTGGGCGATCAGCGACGTCGCGGAGGCGCTCGGCACGGGTGACTTCGTCGCGGGGTACGTCGGCGACGCCATCCCGCTCGAGCTGCTGCCGATCGTCGTCCTGTTCGTCGCGGCCTTCGTCGCGTTCACGATGGGATCGTCGTGGGCGACGATGGGGATCGTCACGCCGATCGCGATCCAGATCGTCTACGAGCTGACCGGCTCGTTCGACCTGATGCCCGTCGTCGTCGGCGCCGTCTTCTCGGGAGCGATCTTCGGCGACCACACCTCGCCGATCTCCGATACGTCCGTGCTGTCCTCGACGTTCACCGGGGCGGACCTGATCGACCACGTGCGCACGCAGTTTTACTACGCCGCGACCGTCATGACCGTCGTGGTGGTCTGTTACCTGCTCTATGGCTACCTCGGGCTCTCGCCCGCGATCTTCCTGCCGATCGGGCTCGGCGTCCTCGCCGGGCTCGTCTACGGGCTCTCGGAGCTCGACGCGAGACGCAAGGGCGTCCGACCGATCGCCGCCGAGGCCGACCGCCCCGAGGACGGCTCGTCCGACGACGCCGAGTAGACCGCCGGCTTCGCCACGCTTTTGAGATTTCCCGGCGTTGGTCCGGGTATGGACGGTACGCTCGATCACGTCATGCTTCGCGTCGGCGATCTGGAGGAGTCGCTGGACTGGTACCAGACCCACCTCGAGTACGAGGAGAAAGACCGCCACGAGGGCGACGGCTTCACCATCGTCTACCTCGGCCCCGAGGAGATGGGTGAGGACGAGGCGATGCTCGAGCTTACCCACAACGAGGGCGAGGACGTCGAGCTCGGCGACGCCTGGGGTCACATCGCCGTCCGCGTGCCGGAGGGCGAACTCGAGGACCACTACGAGCAGCTGATGGAGGAGGGCGTCGAGGACTATCGCGACCCCGAATCTTGTGGCGGCCGATACGCCTTCGTGACGGATCCCGACGGCCACGAGGTCGAGATCGTCCAGCGCGATCCCGAGCAAGGCGGGACCTGGTCGCTGGATCACACCATGATTCGCGTCGAGGACGCCGACGACGCACTCGGCTTCTGGACCCGCAAGTTCGAGTACGAACACACCGGTCGCTGGGAGTCGGATTCGTTCGCGAACTACTTCATGAAACCCGAGGACGCCGGCGAGGAGGCGATGGCCGTCGAGCTTACCTACAATTACGACGGCCGCAGCTACGAGTTCGGCGACGCCTGGGGTCACCTCTGTGTCCGCATGGACGACCTCGAGGACGACTGGGACCAGCTGATGACCCGCGAAGCGGAAGACTACCGTGACCCCGAGAGCAACGACAACATGTACGCCTTCACGAAAGACCAAGACGGCCACGAGATCGAGCTGCTCGAGCGCGATCCCGACGCCGACTCGCTGTTCCCGTTCTGAGTCGCAGGCTCGATTTTTCGACGAGAGCGATACCGCGAGCGCAGGCGCGCGATCGAAACGCGAACCGTTTCCCCGCTCCCGTCCCGCCCTGAAATATGAGCCGCAGCGTCGGCGCGACCGAACTCCTCCGCGAGTTTCTCCCCGAGTGGACGACGCTGCTGTTCGTCGCGCTCTCCTACCCTGGGAAGCTGACGCTGCTTGTCCCTGTGCTCGGACTGTTCTACCTCCAGGACGTCGGGCGAACGCTCCGGACGGGAGTCCCCGATGGGCGAGCGCTCTGTTCCGAGCGGACCGCGTACGTCCTCGCGGTCGCGCTCGGGGGGCTCGCGTTCGTCGTCCTGATCAAGGGCGCGTTCGCGCTTCCCCGCACCGACCCCAGTCTGCACGCGGTGTCCTCGAGCGAGCACGGCTTCCCGAGCGGCCACGTCATGGCGGCGGTGAGCACCTGGGGTGCGTTCGCGTTGTGGACGACCCGTAGCACTCGCGTTCGGCGGCTGCTCGCTGCCAGCGCGGTCGTCGCCGTCGTCGGCTTCGCCCGACTCGCGCTCGGCATCCACTACCTCGTCGACGTCCCCGCCTCGGTCGCGTTCGCTGTCGCGTACCTCGGCGCGATCGCCTGGGTCGCTCGCGGCGACCCCCGACGGGCGTTTCTCGCGGCAATCGTGATCGCCGTCCTCGCGGTCCTCGTCGACGCCGCCAGCACGCGGGCGCTGCTCTCCCTGGTCGGCACCGTCGGCGCCGTCGTCGGCTGGCGCGTCCTGGAGGCGCCGCCGGTCCGTCGGCGGCTCCGGGCGCGGTTTGGCGGAGAGAGCACAACGCCTATGTCCGACGGCTCCCGCGGATGAACCGAATGACGAAACCGGAGCCGTTCGGTCAGGGCGTTCGCGTCCTCGCGATCGTCGCCCTCCTCGCGGCGCTGGCCGGGCTCGTGGTCTGGGCGGGTGCCAGCCCCGCCGAACCGATGGAACAGGAGCCGCCCAACGAGGTCGAGGTCGAACCCGACCGCGGCAGCTACGTCGGCGAGGACGTGATCCTCGGCGGCGAGGTCGTCGAGACCGACCCCCTCGTGATCGCGACGCGCGCGAGCGGCTACGGTCAGTTTACGATCCTCGTGGACGGCAAGACCGATCGAAACGTCGAGGGCGACCTCGAATCGGGCGACCAGGTGACGACCTACGGGACCCTCGAGGACGAGGAGACGCTGGCGGCCGAGCGGGTTACGGTCCAGAACCCCTCGGACACCCGCTACATGATGCTCGTCTCGCTTGTGGGCGGGCTGCTGGTCGTCGGGCGCGTCCTCCGGGACTGGCGGTTCGATCTCGGCCGCCTCGCGTTCGTTCCGCGCGACCGTGCACGCCCGCGTAGTGACGACAGTAGCGATTCGGCCCTCGGATCCGGGTCCGGGAACGCCCGTGCGCAGTCCGACGACGGCCTGGAGGCGCCCGCGGGAGGTGATCGCGGTGGCTGACGTCCTCACCCACGTGCTGGCGGGCTACGTGCTGGGAATGGTGCTTGCCTTCCGCTACGACTGGATGGGGCCGGCCCACGTCACGATCGTCATGGTCGGCGCGCTCGCGCCCGACTTCGTGAAAGCCGAGATCTTCCTGCCCGACGGCCTAATGCAGTACCTCCTGGGGATCCCCTTCTCCTGGGCGCCGTTGCACACGCTCGGCGGAACGATCGTCCTCGGGCTGTTGACGGCGCTGTTGCTCGCGCCCGAGTACCGCCGGCAGGCGCTCGTGCTCTTTTTGCTCGGCGCCGCCTCCCACCACGTGCTGGACGTCGCGCTCATCACCCCGTCGGGGGAGGCCTACGCCGTCTTCTGGCCCCTGCTGGAGTATCGTCCGCCCGCGGGCGGGCTCTACCTGAGCAGCGACCGCTGGCCCGCCGTGGTCGCGGGACTTGCGTCCGTCGCGGTGTGGGCGCTCCACCGGTACCGCGGTTCTCGAGACGAAATTCCGTAGGTCGTGGTTGCTCGGCTGGGACCGCTTTGTTCGAGTCGTTTTGGTTCGGATGGGGTGTCCGGTTCGAGTGAGACGTTCTGGTTCGAGTCGGACGTCCTTGTTCGAGTCGGACGTCCTCGGGGTATCGCGGGGTCGACTGCGTGAGTTCGATCCGAGTTTGCCGCTCAGAGTTTGCAATATCGGAGGAGGCTGAAGTAACTACATAGCTGAGTCTGGGTTACATCTATTCTATACTCATAACTAAGAAATACGTACGCTAGAGAAGTAGACTCAATAGATTCGTACTTTCCAATAACAGCTCACTCAGAGACAAAACTGCTCCGAAAATCAAAATACAGGCACTCTAGGACGGAATCGGATATATTGGAAAGTAGAGTGGTCGGTCAGAAAGCTTATTACACACTTGCCAAAAGAGGCGATTACCCCTACCCGGGGCGAGTCGGCTGCGACACGGCTGATGGTTGACTCGCTCTCCGCTCGATCGCACGCAAACCAACCCAACAAGACAACAACAAATGACAAGCGAAACTTCATTCCGCGAAAAGGGACGTGCAGTGTTCCTGGCCGCGCTGATGGTTATGTCTGTTTTCGCCATGTCCGCAGCGTTTGCGGGCGGGGCGGCTGCAGAGGAGACCGAAGACGTTCCAGACGAAATAGATGCTGACCGCTACTACGAAGACCTGGATGCCCTCAGCGATGACGGCGTCTTAGTCGGACAAGAGATCGCTGTCGGCGGCTTCGATGAAGCCGACGGTGCTGAGATCCGCGAAGGATTCGCGGGCAGTGACGGCGACACCGTCGACACCTCGAGCGTCGAAGAGGTCGAGATTGACGGTGAGGACGTCGGCGTCGTTACCTTCGAGACAGACGACCTCGAGGACGATGACGCGTACCACGTTTACGTCCACGGTGAGTACCTCAACGACGAGGACGAGCTTGAGGAAAACCTGGAAGCAACCTTCTGGGCATCTGACGACGTCATCACCGTTGAGTTCGACGACGACTCCGTCGAACTCAACGACGACTCCGACGAGGCCACCACTGACCTTATCGTTGACACTGACCGCGAAGAGGTCGATGTCTACGTGAGCGGTGAACTCGGAAACGAGTCCGTCGACGATGACGACCTCGAAGCGATCTTCGGGGACGACCTCAATGCCGATGACAACGAAGTCCTGATCGAGGGCGTCGACTCGAACATCGAGGCTGACTTCTCTGACCAGAGCTCCGGCGACTACGAGTTCACGGTCGAGGTCGCTGACACGACGGCCGAGGATACGGCTGAGATCACGGTCGACGAGCCGGCCGATGTTGACGCTCAGTTCGACGAGTCCACCTACGAGCAGAACGTCGGTGACGTCGCCGAGTACGAAATCGAACACACCGGCACCGACAACCTCACGGTCGAGATGACCGACGAGGAAGAGTTCTACAACGCCACCATCGAGATCGAGGGCGTTGAGAACGAGGACAACGTGACGGTGCAGTACAACACGTACTACGCGGGTCAGGAAGACCATAGCGGTGACGACGTCGTGACCGTTCTCGACGACGAAGGCGACGAGCTGGCTGTCGAGGACGTAACTGTCACGGAGGAACTCGACGGTGACGAGAGCGACACCCTCGACGAGGGTGAGCGCCTCCTCCCCGGTGACTACGAGCTTGAAGTCATCCCGGCCGTTGCGGACGACGAGGATGAACTCGACGAAGAAGAAACTGACGCCGCGGTCCTCCTCCTCGAGGAGCGATCGACCGGTGACATGAACACGTGGGCCCTCGCGGGTGACAACTTCGATGCCGAGGACGTTGAACTCGAGGACATCGAAGACTCCGCAGTCTCCACCGACTCCGTTGCTGACGAGGACCTCCTCGTTGTCGGTGTCGAAGCGTCCGGTATCTACGGCTACGCGATCGATGACGGTCAGTGGACCGATGAAGGCGACGTCGAACTCGACTTCACCGACACTGACGAGCCACGCTACGGCGACGCTGACGAATTCAGCCTCGAAGACGGTGACGAGGTCATCGTTGACGAGGACGAGGACCGATTCTTCGTCGTCGTTGAGGCAACCGAGGAGTACATGGACGTTGACGAGACCTGGGACGTGACGTTCACGGTCGAAGACGGTAACGACTACGTTGACGACGACGAGACCGCTGACGCCCAGATCAACATTGAGGAAGCCTTCGTCGAACTCGTCGGCGACCAGGACGAGGACGACCGCTTCCAGATCGAAGCTGACAACGAGTCCGAGCTGACCGCCGAGACGAACCTCGCGCCCAGCACGGACGGTGACTTCCGCCTCCGTACGACCTCCGAGGTCTACACCTCCGACGCCGAGGTCGACGGTGACGGCCTGCTGACGACGACCTTCGACCTCAGCGACCACGAGGACGGTGACGAGATCCGAACCCTCCGCGTGAACGCTGGCGACGACAACCAGGCTGAGGCCGAGGGTGTCTTCGTCTCCGCTGCTGACGACGACGAGGAGATGAAGGACGGCTTCAAGATTGACGCCGACGCTCCGTCCGAGGTTACCGTTGACGACGACGCTAGCCTCGACGTGACCGTCGTGAACAACAACGACGAGGCCGGCACCGCGACGCTCGAGGCCACCGTCGGTGACGAGGAGTACACCGAGGAGCTCGAGCTCGACGCCGGTGACTCCGTGACCGAGTCCTTCGACTTCGACACCAGCGAGGAAGCTGAGATCGACTGGTCCGTCGAAACCGGTGACGACAGCGACTCCGGTACGCTGACCGTCAGCGACGAGGACGCGGCGAACGGTGAGAACGGCGCCAACGGCGAGAACGGTGCCAACGGCGAGAACGGTGCCAACGGTGAGAACGGCGCCAACGGCGACGACGCCAACGGTGCTGACGACGGCGAGGACGACGACGAGACCGTGCCCGGATTCGGTGTCGCCGTCGCCATCGTCGCTCTGCTCGGCGCCGCCATGCTCGCGACCCGCCGCCAGAACTAACGCCGACTAACTACCGGACCTCGTCCGGCTCTTGCGATTCGCGGTTTTCCATTTTTTGGACGTCACGCCCCGAAGTGGCGACGCTTCACAGGATGGTGAGTCCAATTCGTCGGGCAAAAAGTACGGGCTCGATCTATTGCGGTAGCTGAAAATAGCGTACTGGGACTTTTGGACACACGGAATTTCCACGCCCTCCCCAGCCGATTCGCTCGATCGCGTCGCTTCCTCGGTCATCCCTCATACGGCATCGGCGATCGGTTCTCGCTATCGCTCGAACCGATCGCCAGCGCGCGCCACCACAGCGTGACTCGAGGGGGCCCGGAGACGAGGCTGGCTCCCGCTCGTGCGATCGGTTACCGAACGCGGACCGGGCAGTGAACGCCACGCAATTCTAACTCACGCTCGCAGAGACTGACTGGGGCCTCAAGCCGACCAGTACGCTCAAGCCGTCCTCGAACCCACACCCGACAATGAACGAGACGGGCGAAACGATGAGCGATCGGGAACGGACCGCGAAGGCACTCGCGGTCGGACTTGCCTGTGGGGTCGTCATCGCCGTCGGTTTCGTCGCCGTCTTCGACGAGCTCCTGCTCGGAGCCTCGTCGGGACTGACTTTCGGCGTCGTGATCGCGGCGCTGTTGGCGGATCGCTGGGAAAACAGCTCCTGACTCGAGAACGGCCGCTTCGATCAGTCGTCGGCCGCGACGGTCTCGGTCTCGGCGCTCGACTCGGCCCGCTCGACGTCCTCGAGGTACTCGTCGACGTCGAGTGCGGCCTTGCTGCCCATGCCCGCGGCGGTGACGGCCTGCTGGTAGTGGTAGTCGACGACGTCGCCGGCACCGAAGATACCGGGAACGTCGGTCTCGGTCTGGCCGCCGCCGTCGCCGCCCTGGGTGCGCAGATACCCCTCGTCGTCCATCCGAACGCCCGTTCCTTCGAGGTACTCCGTGTTCGGCGTGTGGCCGATCGCGTAGAAGACGGCGCCGACGTCGAACTCGAACTCGTTCGTCTCGGGGTCGTCGAGTCGATCGGTCGGGTGGCCCTTCTCGTTTTCGACCAGCGTAACGTGATCGACGCCCTCCTCCTGGGAGCCGTGGATCTCGACCAGTTCCGTGTTTTTCATGATCTCGATCTCGCCGTCCTCGACCTTTTCGTGGACGCGGTCGACCCAGTACTGTTCGGCGCGGAACTCCTCGCGGCGGTGGGCGATGTAGACGGTGTCGGCGAACTTCGTGAGGAAGGTCGCCTCCTCCATGGCGGCGTCGCCGCCGCCGACGACGAGCATGTCCTCGTCGCGGAAGAAGGCGCCGTCGCAGGTCGCACACGTCGAGAGCCCGTAGCCCATGAGTTCGTCCTCGCCCGGGACGCCCAGCGTCCGGGCCGAGGCGCCGGAGGCGGCGATCACGGCGTCTGCGGTGTAGACGTCGCCGTTCGTGAGCTCGACGCGGAACGGCCGCTGGTCGGCGCCACCGGAACGGGGCGCGTTCTGGGAGTCGACGCGCTCGACGCTCTCGATGATCCCGTTTTCGAGCTCGGCGCCGAACTGCTTGGCCTGCTCTTTCATGTTGTTGACGAGCTCGGGGCCGCCGATCCCGTCGGGGAAGCCGGGGTAGTTGGCGACGTCGGTAGTGAGTGTGAGCTGGCCGCCGGGCTCGTCGCCCTCGATGACGAGTGGATCGTTGTCGCCCCGTCCCGCGTAGATCGCCGCGGTGAGGCCGGCGATCCCCGTGCCGGCAATGATCAGTTTGCGGTGTTCGACGGCTTCGGCGGCTGCGCCGCCTTCGTCTCGATGCCCCGTCGGCGCATCGCTCCCACCGTCGGTGACGAGCCCGAGCTTCTCGTCGAGTTCGCCAGTTTCGTCGAGGGCGCTCGTCTGGTCCCAGCCGCCGATCAGTTCGTCGTCGATGAACACTTCGGGAGCGGTCTTGCGGCCGTCGGCGCGCTCGACCATCTCCTCGAACAGTTCGTCGTCGCCGGTGACGTTGTAGGTCTCGTACTCGACGCCCTTGCTGTCGAAGAGGTCCTTGGCCTTGTCACAGTAGGGACACTGATCCTTCGTATAGATCTCGACGCGTGGCTGCTCACTCATACCCCGTTGTTAGGAAACTGGACCTAAACCCCTTGCGTTCTCGGCACCGTTCGGGCCGTACAACCGGTCTATCCGTCCGCAGCCGCTCCCTCGATAAACTCGAGGATGACGGACACCTCGTGATCGGTCTGGGCCTCGAGTGTGGCCTCGATGGTCGTCGCAAGGTCGGGGTACGGGACGTCGGCCGGGCGCCGAACGACAACGGTCACCCCTGTCTCATCGCTGATCATCCCGCTGTCGTAGAACTCCGTCTCGAGTTCGACCAGTTCGAGCTCCTCGTACTCGTCGTCGTCGAGTACTGACCGAACTTCGTCGTTGACCTCGCTTTCGAAGGCGACGTGCTGTCCGAGCACGACGCCGGAACCGGCCAGCACCACGACACTGATGAGTGCCATGACAGCGACCGTACCGAGCCGGTCTTTGGTGACGTTCGCCCGGAGGTTGCCGCGGGTCCACCCGTCTGGCCGATAGCCGAGATACCAGAAGACGACGAGGCCAGCGAGCAGGATCGACGTGGCGTTGACCGCAACCAGAACGAACGCGCCGATCGCGACGCCGATGTGCCCCCAGGCGAGCCCGATTCCGACCGCCGCGGCTGCCGGGATGAGGGCGGCGGCAATCATCACGCCGACCAGCGAGACTGGAATCGCCGTCGCGAGGCCGAACGCACCCGCGGCGCCGGCACAGACGCCGACGACGAGCGCGAGCAGCCCCGGCGAGATTCGGTTCTGTACCTGCTCGATCGCCGTGATATCGATGGTACCCGGAACGACGCCGCCGGACCGGACCAGCCAGGCGAACGCGAACGCCCCGAGCATGGCGACGATCAGTCCGACCACCATCGCCGACACACCGTCGACGAACATTTGGCGGTCGTCGAGGACGAGGCCGACGGTCCCGGTCAGGGCCGCGCTGATCTGGGGTGCGATCACCATCGAGCCGACGACGATCGCCGGCGAGTCGAGCAGTAACCCTGCTGTCGCCACGATCGCGCTCAGCAGGGTCATGACGTAGTAGGTGACCGGTCCCGGCGTCATATTCAGCGCCTTCGACCGGATCTCCGCTCTGGAGATACTGTCGTCCTCCTCGCGACCGTTGACGAACCGTTCCTCGAGTTCCTGAATCCGCGGCGTCCGAGCAGTCTCGATCGCGGAGACGACGATGAACTCGTCCTCGATACCGACCTCACGAAGCGAGCTGAGGACGTGGTCGACGGCCTGTGTCGGGACCGGAAGCGTGACGAGTTCGGCGTCGACGTCGTCGCTACACTCACTGGTACGGACGTAGTCGAGCCCTTCGTCGTCGAGAACCCGCAGTGCGTCGTCCCGTTTCTCATCGGGAACGAGCACCTGGAGCAATCGCATCCACCACTCGTCTCTTGGCCACGCTCAAATGCGTACCGTTGTTCGGTTGGGACGTCCTCGGCGACGCACTTACGGTTCCGAGCGACGACGATCGGGTATGGCCGCTGACCTCGAGGAGAAGACGGACCGGTACGGCGAACTGCTCGCGGAGGCACTGGAGGCGGCGACGGTCGCGCCGCCGCCGGAGACGCCGATGGCAGACGCCGCCGAGGACTGCTACGAGATGGCTACCTCCTACCTCGAGGACGGGCGCCACTTTCGGGAGCAGGACGACCCGGTGAACGCACTCGCGTCGTTCTCGTACGGTCACGCCTGGCTCGATGCAGGTGCCCGTGTCGGGCTGTTCGAGGTACCGACGGACGGCCATCTCTTCACCGTCGAGTAGCCGGATTCACGATGATTAATCACTATATAGCCGAAACATATATAATGGTAAACCCGATTAGTTTATAAGGTAGGCGAAACCTTTATATGCGTTACGGTCTTACAATATGTTAGCTGAGGCGACCGGGGTTCTTCTGGCACTCCCACCCGGTAGCCCCGAGTAACCATCCCAACAATGACTGACAACATCCGAACCTACACCCGAGAGGACGAAGCAACGACCGAGGAGGAAACCCAGGCGGAACAGGGTGAGAAAGAACAGTGTCCGGAGTGTGGCGGTCGGCTGATCTCGGACACCGAGCACGCCGAGACGGTATGCCAGGACTGTGGACTCGTCGTCGAGGAAGACGAGATCGACCGCGGTCCCGAGTGGCGAGCGTTCGACGCCGCCGAGAAAGACGAGAAGTCCCGCGTCGGCGCCCCGACGACGAACATGATGCACGACCAGGGGCTGTCGACGAACATCGGCTGGCAGGACAAGGACGCCTACGGCCGCTCGCTGTCGAGCCGCCAGCGCCAGAAGATGCAGCGGCTGCGCACCTGGAACGAGCGCTTCCGTACCCGTGACTCCAAGGAGCGCAACCTCAAGCAGGCGCTCGGCGAGATCGACCGCATGGCCTCGGCGCTCGGACTCCCCGAGAACGTCCGCGAGACCGCTTCGGTGATCTACCGCCGGGCCCTCGAGGAGGACCTGCTGCCCGGCCGCTCGATCGAGGGCGTCGCCACCTCCTCGCTGTACGCGGCCGCCCGCCAGGCCGGCACTCCCCGCAGCCTCGACGAGATCTCGGCGGTCTCGCGAGTCGACAAAATGGAGCTGACCCGCACGTACCGGTACATCATCCGGGAGCTGGGACTGGAGGTCAAGCCCGCCGACCCCGAACACTACGTCCCGCGGTTCGTCAGCGATCTCGATCTCTCCGACGAGACCGAGCGCATGGCCCGCGAACTGCTCGACTCGGCCCGCGAGGAGGGCGTCCACAGCGGCAAGTCGCCAGTCGGTCTCGCGGCTGCCGCGGTGTACGCCGCAGCCCTGCTCACCAACGAGAAGGTCACCCAGAACGACGTCAGCGAGGTCGCCAGCATCTCCGAGGTTACGATCCGGAACCGGTACAAGGAGCTGCTCGAGGCCTCCGATTCGGCAGCACCCGCCTAACGCGGCAGTTGGGAGCTGGTTCTCGGCGTTTCCTTTCGTTTCGAACGTTCCGAAGAGCTGACGGCATGGGTTCGGCCCCTTCGCCTGACCCGGAATAAGACTGCGACAAAGCTTTTCATCTCTAGTGTGAAACGATGTAGCATGGACGAAACGACCGTTCAACTGTTGTGTCCCGAGTGTGCCAAGGATTGGCAGGTTTCTCCCGGCGAGCTACCCAACTCCACGGAGATGTTCCACTGTCCGAACTGCCACGCGTCCCGACGGACTGCCGAGTTCACGCGAACCGATCGCGACCTCCAGACGCTGAAGCAGCTCGGCTAGCCGGAGTCCGACTCGCCATTCGAACTCTCTTTTCGGCAGTACATTCGTCCAATTATGAATGTTTAGTACTCGGGACAGAACGTGAGTGAAACTGAACAGAAACGGATAGTTACGCGGCTAACCGATCGTTGTAGCTGCTCCCTTCGTGGGGTTTCACGCGAGTAATACCAGCGTTCGTTCCGGTCTCGAACGTGATAGGCGGTCGATTTCGGTCGAGATCTGTGCTAACGCGACTCAAGATAATAATATAACCCTGCAGCGATAGGAATGCATGGTTATGAAGAAACAGGAGCTCATTCACCTTCACGGCCTTCTTGCGGAAGTATCGAACCAGTGCGCGGAGTGGGACAACTGTCAGATCGACCTCGAGGAGTACGAGTCGCGCGGTATCCGACCGACATCGATCCACAAATCCAAGACCGACCACAAGGCCGCCGTATTTGCCCTCGCCGGCGGAATCACGACGAACATGCGCGAGGACGAGCAGGAAGCCGTCGCCGCTACTGCAGACTAGTTGTCAGGACGTCTCCTTCGATCGCTACGTTCTACTGGCAAGACCGTTCTCCGTCCGTCGATTCAGCTAAAGTGACGACAACTGGACGGAACAATCCGAGTTACACGAGGGACAGGCGAAAGCCCACGGCTTCAGTCGTGGGACGAAGCGGCCACCGCTGACACAAACCACGCGTCTCAGCCTGCCCGCATCACCCACGCAATCTGCAACGACAGAGTCATACGAATCACTGCAGCGTTTTACGTAGCCATGCGACATGTTGCTGCGGGGAACCCGCTCACGCTCAAGCCGGCTACGAGTGGGTCTCAACACTCACACACCTTCACAACCCAACCAGCAGTATGGTTGGCATGTCATCCGACGACCCCCTATCGTGGTTGGAATCAGAGGGCCAGGCCGATGGCGCGGCCCACTGTCCACGGTGCTTGACGCCCGTGGGAGCCACCTCGCACTGCGAGGGGCTACGCTGAGTGAATAGCCAAGACCACTACAATCCTCGATTCGAGGACTGAAGCCGGGTCAGTAAACCCGCAAGTTCACAGCCGGTGGCGAGCCCGCATTGTGCCGGGCTGTGACGCCCACGGAGGAATCCCACGGCTTTAGCCGTGCGGAGGATGTCAATCGACGAACCAGATACCGGTTCCCGTTACTCGACGAGGTCCTCGAACTCGGGGAGGATCTCGTCGTCGTCTGTGTCTTGGTCACGCGTTGTCTCGCCCCCATCCGAATCCGTCTCCGTCGACTCCGTCTCGTCGTCTTCGTCGTCTTCGTCGTCCTCGATCAGCTCCACTTCGATCACTTCGAGCGGGATGTTTTCGAGGCGCTGACCGATCTCCTTGCGGGCGATTCGGGAGGCGTGTTCTTCGCGCTCGACGTTGAAAACGGTCATCTCGAGTTCGAGCGCGACCAGCGCCTCGTCGGCCGCGATAAACGCCGGGGGGAGCTCCTCCCCCTCTGGCGAGGTTCGCTCGCCCATGTTGATCTCGACGTAGTTGAGGTCAGGGTTCAACATCTCGCCGGTCTTCGAGATGGCGATGCGGATCGCCTCGTCTTCCGTCTCGACGTCGAACACCGGAACGGCAGCCTCGACGACAACCCTGCAGTTCATACGGAAACGTACCGTCGCATACAGTATCAAGGTTCGCCCCAAGCACCCGTCGATCGCGATCCACGAACCGGCTCCGAAAGCCCCAAGCCGTCGCTCTCGAAGGCAGGGACAGATGCACTCCGGCGAACTCGACCTCGAGGCGCTGTCCGGCGGGCTCGATCTCTACCGCACCCTCGAGAGCGGACAGACCTACCTCTGGCGGCGAACCGACGGAGCGATGTACGGCGGCGAGCCGGCACCCGAAGCGTGGTACTACACCGTCGTCGACGGCGCCGTCGTTCGCGTTCGGAGCGAGGACGGCGTCCTCGAGTGGGAGGCCTCGATCGCTGCCGAACCGCTCGTTCGCCGGCTGCTCCGGCTGGACGACGATCTGGAGGCGATCGTCGCGGCCGCGCCCGACGATCCGCTGTTAGACGAGGCTTACGCGGCCTACCGCGGGATGCGACTGATCGACGATCCGCCGTTCGGGACGCTGATCTCGTTTATCTGTTCGGCCCAGATGCGGGTCGATCGCATCCACGACATGGTCTCGGCGCTGGCCCGCGAGTACGGCGAGCCGATCGCGTTCGACGGGCGGACGTACCACGCGTTCCCGACGCCCGAGCGGCTCGCGGCGGCCACAGCGGACGAACTGCGCGAACTCGGGCTCGGGTACCGCGCTCCCTACGTCGTTCGCACCGCGGAGATGGTCGCCGACGGCGAGGCCCACCCCGAGGTGGCTCGCGACCTTGAGTACGAGGACGCCCGCGAATATCTGAAGCGGTTCGTCGGCGTCGGCGACAAGGTCGCGGACTGCGTGTTGCTGTTCTCGCTGGGGTTCGACCAGGCCGTCCCGCTCGATACGTGGCTCAAGACGGCGGTCGAGGAGTACTACCCCGACTGCGACCGGGGGTCGTACGCGGCGACCTCGCGGGCGCTTCGCGAGCGGTTCGGGGGCGAGTACGCGGGCTACGCCCAGACCTACGTTTTCCACCACCTGCGGACGCGGGAGTAAGCCGGCGTTCCGTTCACAACGTTTTCAACGGTTCATTACTCGCGTTGCTCGTAATCCTCCCGCCCGGTAATCGCCCAGTACGCCTGCGAAACGATCGTGATCACGAACACGACGGACAGTCCCGCGGCGACGTACAGCGCGATCGTCTCCCCTAGCAGGTATCGGGTTAGCGCCCAGGCTGCGAGGACGAACAGGATCGCCCCGCCCAGTAATTCGAGCAGCTCCCGGACGGTCGCACGGCTCGTCGAGACGTCGAGATACTCGTCCTCGATGCGTTCGATGGGACCCATCTGCCGGGAGGTTGTCGCCGGAGGGTTCTTTCGGTGTCGCTTCGTCCCGCGAGCGGACGGCTGGATTTTTCCCGGTCGCCGCCGACGCCACGCACATGACGGACCGAACCCGCGCACACGTCTTCGTCACCGGCAACGTACAGGGCGTCTACTACCGCGCGACCACCCGCGACACGGCCCGTGAGGAAGGCGTCGACGGCTGGGTGAAGAACCTCGAGGACGGGCGGGTCGAGGCGGTGTTCGAGGGCCCCGAACCGGCGGTCGAGTCGATGATCGAGTTCTGCCACGAGGGGAGTCCGGCGGCCGACGTCGAGGACGTCGAAGTCGAGTACGAGCAGCCCGAGGGCGAGGACGGGTTCGAGATCCGGTACTAATCAGTCCTCGGTACGGACGTCCGAGCCCGCGGCGTCGAGGGACGCTTCGAGCCACGGCGGCTCCTCGGTGTGAGCCCAGGTGGCCCACTCGGCCTTTTCGCCGGCGTAGTACGCCCGGTAGGCCGCGACGGGATCGCCAGGCCGTTTGTACTCGTCCGGCATCGCCTGCGGGCGCGGCGTCGGCTCGTCGGTGGGAAAGACGATCTCGTCGGGCTCGATCCGTTCGATCACCGTCCAGCTGGCGTGATCGTCGTCTTTCTCGTAGCGCTCGACGAACTCCGCGTTGAGCGCCGCGGCGTGGTCGCGCAGGCGTAGCCAGTTCGCTCGTGACTCGGTCGCCCACTCGGTGACGGGGTGGCCGGTGTGGGTTGGAGCGTAGAGAAACGCCCGCTCGTAGCCGTTCTCGCGGGCCGCGGTACACAGGACCTGCGCGGCCTCGAGCAGCAGCTTGTTGACGTGCTCGTCACAGTGGTAGCGGGCGGCGAGCCGGGAGTCCTCGTCGAGCCAGAAGACGTTCACGACCGGGGTTGGGACCCGACCTGATTGAGCGTTTCGTCCGCAATCTTCAACGGCGCGCCCCGCGAACGCACGGCCATGATCACAGGCGAGCGGATGGCCGCCGTCGACGAGAACGCCGCGGCGCTTGGCGTCTCGCAGAAGCAGCTGATGGAATCCAGCGGCAACGCGGTCGCGCGAGCGGTCCGCGAGACCGCGGAGCCGGGCTCGAGCGTCGCCGTCGTCGCCGGACGCGGAAACAACGGCGGGGACGCGTTCGTCGCGGCCCGCTTTCTCGACCGCTACGACGTCACCACGCTCCTGCTCGGACGCGCCGAGCGCATCGGCACCGAGATCGCCCGCGAGAACTGGGATGCCCTGCAGGAGGCGGGCTACGAGACCCGGGAGATCACGGACTCGAGCGGGTTCGAACTCCCCGACTGCGACGTCGTCGTCGACGCGATGCTCGGTACCGGCATCAGCGGCGACCTCCGCGAGCCAGCCGCAACTGCGGCCGAGGCGATCAACGCCGCTGACGCGACCGTCGTCGCCGTCGACGTCCCCTCGGGGTTCGACGCCGACGCCGGCGCGGTCGCCGACAACGCCGTCGAGACCGACCGAGTCGTCACCTTCCACGACACGAAACCCGGCCTCGCGGACCTCGATTGCGAACTCACGGTCGCCGACATCGGCATCCCCGCCGCGGCCGAGCGGGACGTCGGCCCCGGCGACGTCTCCCTCGCGGAGCCCGAGGGACGGGACGGCCGGGCCTACGTGATCGGTGGGGGGCCCTACACGGGCGCGCCAGCGCTGGCCGCCCAGGCTGCCCTGCGAGCCGGCGCCGAACTGTCTTTCGTCGCGGCGCCCGACGCCGTCGCCGGTGAGATCCAGGGGTACGCCGAGGACCTCATCGTCCAGCCCTACGAGAACGAGATCCTCACGCCCGAGATCGCCGAGGACCTCCTCGAGACCGCGGCCCAGTACGACAACGTCGTCGTCATCGGCCCCGGGCTGGGTACCGACGACGCGACGCTCGAGGCCGCGCGGCGGTTCCTCGTGGAGTACGAGGGTCCCGCGGTCGTCGACGCCGACGCCCTCAAGGTCGTCCCGGAGATCGAGACCGACGCGACGCTGGTCTGTACGCCCAACCGCGGCGAGCTCGCCCGGATGGGCGGACCCGACACCGACGACCTGGCGGCCGTCGCCGACGAGATCGAGACCTTCGCAGCCGAGCTGGGCCACGTCGTCCTCGCGAAGGGGGAAAACGACGTGATCACCGACGGCGAACGGACCCGGATCAGCCGCTCGGGGACCGTCGGCATGAAGGTCGGCGGCACCGGGGACACGCTCGCGGGGATCGTCGCTGCCCTGCTCGAGGACGCCGAGCCGATGGACGCCGCGGCCGCGGGGGCCCACGTCAACGGACTCGCGGGCGAACGGCTTGCCGACCGCCACGAGGAGGGCTTTCTCGCCTCCGAGCTACTCGAGGAGCTTCCCGCGGTCCTGTGGGGTGATCGCGATGTCTGACGATCCGTCTCCCGCCGAGGGGACGAACCCGGATCCGCGAAGCGACGAGGATCCCGGCGCCGACGAGCTGACCCACACCACCGACGAGGGCGAGGTCCAGATGGTCGACGTCGGCGACAAACCCGACAGCGAGCGCCGGGCGGTCGCCGTCGGCGAGATCCGCCTGCAGCCCTCGACCGTCGAGGCGATCAGCGAGGACGCGGTCGGGAAAGGCGACGTCCTCGCGACGGCCCGCGTCGGCGCGATCCAGGCGGTCAAACACACCTGGGAGACGATTCCGATGTGTCACCAGATTCCGATCACGAACGTCGACACCGCCTTCGAGCTGGGCGAGGATCGGGTCGAGCTTGAGGTCGCCGTCGAGACCACTGGGAAGACCGGCTGCGAGATGGAGGCCCTCGAGGGGGTCACGACGGGGCTGAACGTCGTCTGGGACATGGTCAAGGCCGTCGAGAAAGACGCCGAGGGCCAGTACCCCGACACGGGGATCGAGAACGTCCGCGTCCTCGAGAAGGAAAAACGACGGCGCTGAGAGCGCCGCCGTCGGGCGACTCGGTCGCCCTCAATCGATCCGGATCGCTCTGGCCGCGGTCGCCTTGAACGAGGCCCGGATCGGCTCTCCGACCGCGACGTCGAGTCGCTCCGCACTGGCGTTGGTGATCAGCGCCTGGAGCTCGGCGTCGTCGCCGAGCCGAACCGTCACTCGCGTGATCGTCTCGCCGGCTTCCAGCTCCTCGACGACGCCCGTAAACTGGTTTCGGAGGCTCGTCTCGTCCGCTCGGAGCGACTCCTCGGGGTTCCCCAGCACGACCGCGTCGGAGCGGACGGTGACCTGAACGTCGGTCGCCCCGTCCGGGACCAGTGCCACGATCGGCCCGACCGCCGTCTCCACGGTCGCCAGCTCGCCGGTTCGGTCCCGAACGGTCCCCGCAAGGACCGACTCCGTCGCCTGCGCGACGCCGTCGAGCTCGGTCTCGTGTCGGGTGAACTGGCGACGCAGCTCGTGGGCGGTCTCGGTGAGCTCCGTTCCGCCGCCGCCGCTTCCACCCCGCCGGCGCTCCGTGAGCTCCCCGACGGCGTTCTCGAGTTCGACGAGCCGTCGCTGGAGCCAGGCGTACGAGCGCCCGAGCTCGTCGGCCGCCCGCTGCAGGGAGCCGTACTGGTCGATGGCGTCGAGCATCTCGATGTCGCGTCGATCGATCGTGACGCCGTCGGCGGCCAGCTGCGTACTGTATTCCTTTTCGATCGTCATTTTCGGCTGGAAAGGCGGCGTGAGCCGCCGTCACGGCTCAGTATATCAGTTCCCCGTCGATAAACTTCCGGGTCCGATCGTCGGTCGGACTCTCGAAGACGCCCTCGGTCGGGCCGACCTCGATGATGTCGTTTTCCAGAAGCACCGCGACCCGATCCGCAACCCGCTCGGCCTGGTGCATGTCGTGGGTGGCGATCGCCACGCCGATCTCCCGGTCGCGAGCCTTGAGGACGGCGTCCTCGATCAGCGCCGTGTTTCGCGGATCGAGATCGGAGGTCGGCTCGTCGAGCAAGAGGACGTCCGGATCGTACGCGAGCGCGCGGGCGAACGCGACGCGCTGGGCTTCGCCGCCCGAGAGCGACGCAGCGTCCTGGTCGACCTTCTCGCGCAGGCCGACGGTTTCGAGGGCCTCGATCTCGGCGCCGGTGCCGTTCCGTTGGCCGACGAGATCGGCGAACTCGCGGCGAAGGCGGTCGGTCCAGGACTCGCGGACCCGCAGCCCGTACTCGGCGTTGCGTCGAACGCTCGCGTCGAACAGGCTCGCCTCCTGGAAGACCATCCCGATCCGACGCCGAAGCTCGAGGCGTCGCCGTTCGGAGACGGTCCAGACGTCGGTGCCGTCGTACTCGACGGCTCCCCGGTCGGGAGCGTCGAACAGCGCGAGCAGCCGCAGGAGCGTCGACTTGCCGACGCCCGACGGGCCGATGATCGCGACGACCTCGCCCGGGGTGACCGAAAGCGAGACGTTCTCGAAGACCGGTTCGCCGTCGTAGCCGTGGTAGATATCGCTTGCCGTGAGCATTATCGGTACCCTCCGTCGTCGCTTCCCAGTCGAACGACGATCGCGTTGACGAGCAAGACGAGGACGACGAGGATCGCTCCGAGTATCATCGCGGTCTCGAAGCGGCCCTGGCGGGCCTCGAGCTGAATCGCGGTCGTCAGCGTCCGAGTGTAGGACTCCCCGTCCGCGCCGGCGATATTACCCCCGACGATGAGCACGGAGCCGACCTCGCTGATCGCCCGGCCGAAGCCGGCCAGAAGCGCCGTCGCGATGCCGTACCGGGCCTCCTTGATCGTGACGAGGGCGACGTCGAACCGCGTGCCGCCCATCGCGTAGGCCGCGTCGCGGACGTTCTGTTCGACGCTGCTGACAGCGGCGAGGCTCACGCCCGTGATCACCGGCGTTGCGAGGACGAACTGCGAGATGATCATCGCCTCAGGGGTGAAAACGAGGTCGAACGATCCCAGCGGTCCCTCGTTCGAGAGCGCAAACAGGACGACGAGGCCGACGACGACGCTCGGGAACCCCATCCCGGTGTTGATGATCGAGGTGACAAGCGCCTTGCCACGGAACTGCTTGAAACCGATCAGCAGCGCCACCGGGAGGCTACACAGCGTGCTCAGCGTCACGGCGACGAGGCTCACGTACAGCGAGACGCGGACGATACTGCGGATGTAGTTCCACTCGAAGGGGAACTCGGCGAGCAGTGCGAGGTGTGTCGCTTGGTCGAGTGGCATCGATCCGGCTCAGTCGTCGGGCTCCCAGTCTTCGGGGACGTACTGCTGGAAGTTGGGCTCTTCCGAGATTGCTTCGGGGAAGAACAGCTGTTCGTCCTCGACGGTGTACTCCTCGATGATCTCCTGGCCCTCGGGACCCGTCAGGTAGCCGATGTAGGCCATCGCCAGATCGTACTCGACGTCGTCGTGAACGCCCGGGTTGACGGCGACGATCCCGTAGGGGTTCGCAAGCAGCTCCGTGCCGCCCTCGATCGGCCCCTCGACGTGGATCTCGAGGTCGATCTCTGACTGCATCGAGAGGACGGTCCCCCGGTCGGCGAGCGTGTAGTCGCCGGTCTGATCGACCTGCGTGATGACCTCGCCCATCCCCTGGCCGGCCTCCCGGTACCACTCGCCGAACTCGTCGACGCCGGCGGCCTCCCAGAGCTCGAGTTCCTTCGTGTGGGTTCCGGACTCGTCGCCCCGGGAGACGAACGTCGCTCCCTCCTCGGCGATCGCGACAAACGCCTCCTCGACGTCGTCTCCGCCGCCGATCCCGGCCGGATCGTCCGATGTACCGACGACGACGAAGTCGTTGAACATGAGATCGCGGCGGTTCACGCCGTAGCCGTCCTCCATGAACTCGTCCTCGAGCGACCGGGCGTGGACCATCACGACATCGGAGTCGCCGCTACGGCCCGTCTCGAGGGCGGCGCCCGTTCCCTGGAAGACGGTGTCGACGGTGACCCCGTACCGGTCCTCGAACGGCGCGTTGAGTTCGTCGAGCAGCCCCGTGTCGTACGTGCTCGTTGTCGTCGTCAGCGTGAGCGTTTCCCCGCTGATCTCCGGATCGTCGTCGCCGGCGTCCTCGTCGCTGCTGAGGCAGCCGGCGAGGCCGATCGTGGCGCTCCCCCCGACCCCCGCGAGCATTTTGCGCCGATGTATCGCCATAGATACTACGTCGAACGCTCCATATAAATCGATTTCGGAGAGCAGTTTACTCGATGGCGATATGGCGCGAGAATCCGCTCTCTTGTAACTGAATTTGGTTACGGGTCCGGAAGGTGCGCGACGCTACTCGAGTACGCTATCCGGATCGCCCGAGAGACGCTTCTGTCACGCAGTAGCGAGGACGTAGTCGCAAACGCATGCGGAAACGCAAACGTATGGGATCTCGAAGGCGACGGCTCCGGTGGGTACCCCGAGAGAACGGTGTTACGGCCTAGAGGTCCATCCCGCCGTTGACGTCGATTACCTCGCCCGTGATGTACGAGGACTCCTCGCTCGCCAGGAAGCGAACGACGGCGGCGATATCCTCGACCTCGGCCAGCCGCTCGAGGGGGATCCCCGAGATGATCCGTTCGAGGACGTGGTCGGGAACGCCCTCGACCATGTCGGTCCGGGTGAACCCGGGGGCGACGCAGTTGGCCGTCGAGCTGCCCTGGGCGAACTCCAGGGCGATCGTCCGAGTGAACCCGAACATCCCGCTTTTCGCGGTGGCGTAGTTGGCCTGTCCGAAGTTGCCCTGCTTGCCGACGACACTCGAGATGTTGATGAGCCGCCCCTCGTCGGCGTTCCAGATGTCGTCGTAGAACGTCTGGGTGCAGTTGAACATCCCGCCGAGGTTGACGTCCATCACGCGATCCCACTCCGCGCGGGACATCTCGGTGAACTGCTTGTCGGCGGTGATGCCGGCGTTGTTCACCAGTACGTCCGCCGGGCCGAACGCGTCGTGACAGACCTCGCGCATGTGCTCGACGTCCTCGGGGACCGCGACGTCGGCCTGGGCCGTGACGGCCTGCCCGCCCGCGTCCTCGATCGCCTCGACGGCCTCGTGTGCGGCCCCCTCCGACGACCGGTAGTTGATGACGACGTTCGCACCCTTCTCGCCGAGGTGTTCCGCGATTCCGCGTCCGATCCCACGCGCCGATCCCGTGATGACACAGGTACGTCCCTCCATGGACATCGTTACCCTATACTCCACCACCGATTGTTATATAACGACCTGTCGAGTTTCATCCAATACTGTGTCGAATAAAAGATGAAGCGGTCGGCCTGGTGGCCCGGATGACCGGTTCTCGCGGCGCGTCGACGGCCGCTACCGGTCGGCGGCCTGCTCGATCCAGTCTTCGAGGCGGGCCGCGGCGATCTCGGTTTCCTCGGCGAGCTCGTCGGCGTCGGCCTCGGCGAGCTCCTCGAAGGTGGTGATCCCGACCGCGGCGAGGTCGTTCGCGTAGGACTGTCCGACGCCGTCGAGTTCGGTCAGGTCGTCGACCTCCGTCTCCTCGAGGGCGTCCTCGGAGAACTCGTCGAGTCCGGTCTCGTCGCCCTCGACGTCGCCGGCCAGCCCCGCGTCGGGCTCGTCAGGTTCGGGCGTCTCGGGTTCGGCGTCGGGCTCGTCAGGTTCGGGCGTCTCGGGTTCGGCGTCGGTCTCGACGGTCGAGCGGGCCTCGAACCAGTCACAGACGTCGGGCCAGAGCTCGGCGTGGCTCCGGGAGGAGACCGACATCCCGATGTGGCCCGTCGCGAACTCCATGACCTCGGTGTCGTCGGAGGCGACCGACTCGTTGAACGGCTTCGAGGCACCCGGCGGGATGAGGTGGTCGTACTCCGCGACGATCTGTAATACGGGCATGTCGATGTTCGAGACGTCGACTTCCTCCCCGCCCAGCTCGAGCTCGTTCGCGACGAGCTTGTTCTCCTGGTAGATGTCGCGGATGAACTCCTCGTAGGCCTTCCCCGCGACGTCGATCCCCTCGTCGAGCCACCGCTCCATCCGGCCGAAGTTCTCGACGAAGTCCTCGTCTTCCATGTTGTCGTAGAAGCGGACGTACTTCGTCACGTTGTTCGCGACCGGATCCATCAGCGCAAAGCCGATGTCCAGGAACTCGGCGGGAACGTTGTCGAAGGTCTCGGTGACGGTCTCGGGGTCGTAGTAGTCCTCGCTACCCCACAGCTCGAGGACGCCGCCCTCGCCCGCAAAGCAGAGGCCGGCGGCCATCAGGGCGAGGTTCTCGACCTTCTCGGGGTGCTGGGCGGCGTACATGGCCGACATCGTCCCGCCCATGCAGTAGCCAAGCACGTTGATCGAGTCCTGGCCCGAACGCTCCCGGACCTCGTCGACGCAGTTGTCGATGTAGCGGTTGACGTAGTCGTCGAGGCCGAGCTGGCGGTCGAGCTTCGAGGGCTCGCCCCAGTCGATCAGGTAGACGTCGAAGCCAGCCTCGAGCAGTGTCTGGACGACCGAGCGGTCGGGCTGGAGATCGAGGATGTAGGGTTTGTTGATCAGCGCGTAGACGATGAGGATCGGGATGTCGTGTTGCTCCTCGGTCTTTGGCTCGTAGTGGAGCAACTGGAGCTTGTTCTCCTCGTAGACGACCTCGCTTGGCGTCTGGCCGACCGCGACGTTCTCGAGGGTTTCGGTGCGATCGGGTGTGACCTGGGTCTTCTCGGCGAGATCGGCGGCACCCTCCCAGGCCTGCCGTTGCATCTCCAGGGCTGTCGTGTACGGATTCTTCATTGCTCCTCGAGGTGGTCGAGAACGCGGTCGAGTTTCTGCTCGACGGCGTGCTGTCGGCGCTCGAGCTCGACGAGCCGGTCGCCGACCTCGACGACGTCGCTCTCGGTCGGGAAACCAAGCGAGCGCAGCGTCTCCTCGGCGGCCTCGTCGGCCTCCTGCTGGAGTTCGAGGACGTCGCCGACGGTCTCGCCGGTCATCTTCGCGAAGGCGGTCGTCGACATGACCTCCTTGAACGCCTCGTTTGCGGTGTTGAGCCAGACGTCACGGAACTCCTCGATCTCGACGTCCTCGCCCTCGAACTGGTCGTTCATCCGTTCGACCATCTGCTGGGAGGCGTTCATCCAGGCCTCGTAGGCGCGGGCGTAACCCTCGACGCCGTCGGAGAACTCGGCGTCGTCGCTCATCTCGCCGACGGTTTCGGCCCAGCTCTCGACGAATCGGGCCTGGGCCTCGACGTTGTTCTCGAAGGCCTCGAGGAACTGCTCGTTCCACTGTTCGGCGAACGCGTTCCAGTTCTGTGACTGCGGCGGTGTGTCTGTCATTGTGTGGGAAAATTGGGGCGTGTGATCAAAAGGCTATGGTCGTTACGCCGAAACGTCGAACTCCTCGGCCACGGCGTCGACGTTCTCGGTCATCGCCGACACGTTCTCCTCGGTCTGCTCGTGGGCCTCGAGGACGGCCTCGAAGCTCGTGTCGACGACCTCGGCGTAGCTGGCGGCGAACTCGTCGTAGGCGGCCTCGGACTCCCGGAGCGCCTCGGCGACGGCCGACAGCGACTCCTGCTGGGCCTCGGTCATCGCGTCGACGTTCTCCTCGAACTGTCCGCGGAACTCCTCGAGGTCGAGGCCGTCCTCGGGCAGCGACGCCTCGACGGCGTCGAAGTAGGCCTCGACGGCGCCTTTGGTGAACTCGGCGTTGGTCTCGACGGCCGAGTTCGAGGACTCGACGGCGTCGACGACGGCGCCGATGGAGGCCTTCTGGGCCTCGAGGGCGTCGTGGGTGAGCTGCTGGCTCTGTTCGATGGCGGTGCGCTGTGCGGTGAACATGGCGGTGAGTGGGTTCTGAGTCATGAGTTTTCCTCTCGGTTGCGTTTGACGGGAACGACGATCGTCTGGACGATATCGCCCTCTTCGATGTCGAGGGCTTCCCGTTCGGGTTCGGGAATACTGATCCGACCGCCGCTCTGGACCCGCGCCTTGAACGTCGCCGTCCCCATGTTCATCGGCCCGAAGCTCGAGGCGCTCTCGAGGGGGTTCGCGGAGCCGGCCTCCAGCAACTGCTTCAGCATCTCCTGCTGGGATTCGGCGACCTGTTCGCCGGCGCTTTGCATCTGCTCGGCGAACATCGACGGTGGGAACCAGGGCGATCGGTCGGAGTCGTCCGTCATCAATACAGTCAACACGCTCCGGACGGATAAACGTTTCCGCTGCATACCATCGAGTGCCATTGAGTGGTTTCAGTTGCATATTAGGGGCTATCGTCGCCCCCTCGTGTGGTTTTCCGCCAAACCCGCGTCGCGGTCGGACGAAAGCGTCGGTTACCGCTCCGTCGTCTCCGCGGATAACCGCGCATTGTGTAGCCAAAGACGTATAATGGGTTCGTCCCTATGCGAAAGTAGATGTCCCACCAGAACGCCGGCGAGAACGGCTTTGGCGCCCTGGCAAACGCCTGGTCGACAGCGACCAGATCGGTCCTCCGGAGCGCGACCGCGGCCAACCGCGCCGCCGTCGCCGCGATGGGTTCGACCGAATCGAGCGACGACTACTCCGACGCGTCGGTCCCTTCTCTCGAGTTCGCCGACCCCGACTGGACGTTCGAACGCAGCGTCGAGGACCCGACGGCGCTTGCCCCCGGCGACAACGTCACCTTCGAGAAGGAGCTATCCGACGAGGACGTCCGCGCGTTCGCAGAGATCAGCGGCGACACGAACCGGCTCCACCTCGACGAGGAGTTCGCCGCCGACACCCGCTTCGGCGGCCGCATCGTCCACGGCACGCTCGTTTCGGGACTGATCAGCGCTGCGCTGGCACGGCTGCCGGGGTTGACGATCTATCTCTCCCAGGATCTCGAGTTCGCCGGTCCCGTCGGGATCGGCGATCGGGTTTCGGCCCGCGTCGAGATCGTCGAGGACCTGGGCAACGCCCAGTACCGCCTCGAGACGGTCGTCCGAGACGAGAACAACGACACGACCGTCGTCGACGGTGAGGCCGTCGTCCTGATCGACGACCTCCCCGAGGCGTAACACGTTCGAGTCGAATAAGTAGCTCCTCGCGGAACGGCCCACCATGACACTGTTCGGGACCGCGGGGATCCGGGGCCCAGTCGAGGACGTATCGCCATCGCTTGCGCTCTCGGTCGGTCAGGCCGCGGGCGAACCCGGTACCACGTTCGTCGTCGGCCGCGACGGGCGCGAGACGGGACCAGCGCTCGCCGCGGCGATGGAGGCCGGCCTCGAGAGTGCCGGCGCCGACGTTCGTCGGGTCGGCCGCGTGCCGACGCCGGCGCTTGCGTTCGCGTCCCGGGGACGACGCGGCGTGATGCTCACCGCGAGCCACAACCCGCCCAGCGACAACGGGATCAAGCTGTTCGTCGACGGCGTCGAGTACGACAGCAACGCGGAGGCGCTGATCGACGAACAGGTCAGTGCCGAGGAGTCCGGACTCGCCAGCTGGGAGGCGTGGGGCCGCTCGGAGCGGGCCGACGTCCTCGGCGAGTACCGCGACGCCGTCGCGGACTACGTCCGAACCAGATTCGCCGACCGGGCCCCGCTCTCGGGGCTGTCGATCGCGGTCGACTGCGGGAACGGCGTCGGCGCGCTGGCGACCCCGCAGGTTCTCGACGCGCTCGGCGCCGATGTCGTCGGCGTCAACGCCACCGTCGACGGCCACTTCTCCGGCCGGGAGAGCAAGCCGACCCCCGAGACGCTGACGGAGTTCAGCGAGTTCCTCGCCGAAGGCTCGTTCGACCTCGGGCTCGCCCACGACGGGGACGCGGATCGGCTCGTCGTCCTCGAGCCCGACGGCTCGGTCGTCCACGAGGACACCGTCCTCGCGGTCGCGGCCGAACACTACGCGGCGGGAAGCGACGTCTCCGATCCCGTCGTCGTCACGACGCCAAACGCCTCGGCCCGGATCGACGAGCGGGTTCGGGAGGCCGGCGGTCGCGTCGAGCGGGTCCGTCTGGGTGCGCTCCACGAGGGGATCGCTCGGGAACGCGGGCGGGCGGACGAGAACGCCGCGGTCGTCTTCGCGGCCGAGCCCTGGAAACACATCCATGTCCCCTTCGGCGGCTGGATCGACGGCGTCGCGAGCGCCGCCGTCGTCGCCGCGCTCGTCGCCGAGGCCGGAGACGTCGCGAGCCTGCGGGAGCCGGTCACGGAGCGTCCCTACCGGAAGGTCAGCGTCGACTGCCCCGATCGTCTCAAGGCCGACGCGATGGCCCGGCTCGAGTCCGAGCTTCCCGCAGCGTTCCCCGAGGCGGGCGTCGACACCGACTACGGCGTGCGCCTCGAGTTCGCGGACGCCTCGTGGTTGTTGGTCCGTCCGAGCGGTACGGAGCCCTACGTTCGGCTCTACGCCGAGAGCGACGAGGTCGACGAGCTCGTCGCGGAGGGGCGGTCCGTTATCGAGACGGCGATCGAAGCGGCCCGCTGAGAGTCGTCGAACGTAATTAACGATCAGCGTAGATACACGACTGTCCAACCTCGAGCAGTATTTCGTACCATTTAACCCACCTTCGTGGACTAGCAGTACCACGATGGCACGCGAAAGACGGGAGGTTCTGCGCGCGGCCGGGGTAACCGGCTGTGTCGCACTGGCCGGCTGCGTCAGCGGGTTCGACGAGGCCGGCAGGGATCCGGACGTCAACGTCGGGGTGGTCTACGCCTCCGGCGGCCTCGGTGACAACTCGTTCAACGACATGGCCCAGCAGGGCGCCATGCGGGCCGAGGAGGAGTTCGACGTCCTGTTCGATCAGGCCGAGCCCGAGTCGGAGGGGGAGTTCGACGGCACGCAGCGGAACTTCGCCGAATCGGGGCGGTACGATCTGATCTGTTGTATCGGCTACGCACAGGAGGGAGCCCTCGCCGAGAACGCCGCGGCCTACACCGACCAGGAGTTCATCATCGTCGACTCGGTCGTCGAGGCGCCCAACGTCCGAAGCTACGTCTTCGACGAGCCCGGCGGCTCGTTTCAGGCCGGCCACCTCGCCGGCCTGCTGACCCAGACGGAGTTTTCGGCGGGCGACGGCTCGACCAACCCCGACGAGTCGGTGGTCGGCTTCGTCGGCGGGACCGAAACGCCGCTGATCGAGTCGTTCCACGCCGGCTTCGCGGCCGGCGTCGAGTACGTCGACCCCGACATCGAACTCCTCTCGAGTTACGTCGGGGAGTTCAACGACACCGCGGCCGGCCAGGAGACCGCACGCCTGATGTACGATCGGGGCGCAGACGTCGTCTTCCACGCGGCCGGCCGCACCGGCATCGGCGTCTTCCAGGCGGCCCAGTCGGAAGGACGGTTCGCGATCGGCGTCGACGACGACCAGTCGGTCAGCGAGGACGACTACGCCGACGTCATCGTCGCGAGCATGGTCAAACAGGTCGACCGGGCGGTGTTTACCGCGATCGAGTCGGCCGTCGAGGGAACGTTCGAGGGTGGCGAGGTCGAGGAGCTCGGCCTCGAGGACGACGGCGTCGACGTCGTCTACGGGCAGTCACTCGGCGACGAGATTCCCGAGGAGATCAGGGCCGAGCTCGCGGACTCCCGCGAGAAGCTCATCGACGGCGAGATCGACGTCCCGGGGGAGCTATGAGCCAGCGATGACCGGAACAGACGCGGCCGCAAGCGACGTGCGGACCGACGAGGAGCTCGCGGTTCACCTCGATGGAATCACCAAGCGGTTCCCCGGCGTCGTCGCCAACGACGACGTCGACCTCCGGGTCGAACGCGGGAACGTCCACGCGCTGCTGGGCGAGAACGGGGCCGGCAAGACGACGCTGATGAACGTCCTCTACGGGCTCTACGGACCCACTGAGGGACGGGTGATCGTCGACGGTCAGGAACGGTCCTTCGACAGGCCCCGGGACGCGATCGACGCCGGCGTCGGGATGATCCACCAGCACTTCATGCTGGTCGAGACGATGACCGTCGCCGAGAACATCGCGCTTGGCAACGAGCCCAAGAAGTGGGGCGGGCTCGCCGTCGACCGCGCGCGCATCGACCGCGAGATCCGAGATCTCTGCGATCGGTACGGCTTCGACGTCGACCCCTCGGCGACGGTCGCCGAGCTGAGCGTCGGCGCCCGCCAGCGCGTCGAAATCTTGAAGACGCTGTACCGGGGCGCCGACGTGCTCATCTTCGACGAGCCGACGGCCGTGCTCACCCCCCAGGAGGTCGAGGACCTCTACGGCGTCTTCGAGGCCCTGACCGAGCGCGGGAAGACGATCATCTTCATCACCCACAAGCTCGGCGAGGCGACACACGCCGCCGACGGCGTCACCGTCCTCCGTGACGGACGGGCCGTCGCGAGCGTCGAGCCGACCGAGACCACCCGCGAGGAGCTCGCGGAGCTGATGGTCGGCCGGGAGGTCCTGCTGGAGGCCGACAGCGATCCCGTCAAAACCGGCGACCCCGTCCTGGCGACCGCGGACGTCACCGTCGAGGACGACCGCGGGGTCAAGGTCGTCTCGGGGATCGACCTCGAGGTTCGGGCCGGCGAGGTCGTCGGGATCGCGGGCGTCGACGGCAACGGCCAGAGCGAGCTGATCGAGGCAATCACGGGGCTACGAACGCCGGACGGCGGAACGGTCCGCTTCGACGGCGAGGACGTCACCGACTGGTCTCGCCGTCGCCGGATCGAGGGCGGCATGGCCCACGTCCCGGAGGATCGCCACGAGCAGGGGCTGGTCATGCCGTTCGATCTCGTCGAGAACGCCGTGCTGGGCAGCCAGCGCTCGGCGCGGTTCGCCCGGAACGGACGCATCGACTGGGCCGACGTCCGGGACCACGCCGAGGACGTCATCGAGACCTACGACGTACGCCCGCCGACCGCCGACGCCGACGCCGAATCGTTCTCCGGAGGGAACCAGCAGAAGTTCGTCGTCGGCCGCGAACTCGAGCGCGATCCGGAGCTCGTGGTCGCGACCCACCCCACGCGGGGGGTCGACATCGGCTCGACCGAGTTCATCCACGAGCGGCTGCTCGACCTCCGGCGGGAGGGGAAGGCGGTGCTGGTCGTCTCCTCGAACCTCGACGAGGTGCAGGCGCTGTCGGACCGGCTCGCGGTGATCTACGAGGGCGAGTTCGTCGCTGTCACGGATCCCGACGACGTCACCGAGGAGGAGCTCGGCCTGCTGATGGCCGGGGAGCGACCGGACGAGGGGACACAGCCCGCGAGGGCAGGCGGCGCCGACGCCAACGCCAACGCCGGAGGTGAGCGCTGATGCGCGAGGACTTCGAACGGCTGCTCGAGCGACTCGTCCACGCGTCGGTGCTCGAACGCGTCGCGATCAGCGTCGCGGCGCTGCTGACGGCGATCCTGCTCGGGGGCGTCCTCGTGTTCGTTTCGGGGGCGTTCGCGACCTGTCGGGCGGGGCTCGACCTCGCCGGGGCGACGTTCTGTTACAACCCGATGCAGGTCTACTACGAGCTGTTCCTCGGCGCGCTGGGACACCCCCTCGAGGGCGGCTGGGAGCTGCACAACTACAACCTCGCGACGACGCTTCGCCAGACCACGCTGTTGATCTTCGCCGGGCTGTCGGTCGCCGTCGCCTTCCGGGCCGGGCTGTTCAACATCGGAACCCAGGGCCAGCTCGTCGTCGGCGGGCTGACGACCGCGGTGACCGTGCTGTTCGCCGCCTCCTACCTCCCCGGCGGCTTCGTCGGTACCGTCCTGTTGGTCCCGATCGGCGTCCTCGCGGGCGCGGTCGGCGGGGGGTTCTACGGGGCGATCCCCGGCGCGCTCAAGGCCTACGCGGGCGCCAACGAGGTCATCACGACGATCATGCTCAACTTCATTGCCGTCGGCGTCACCTCGACGCTGCTGTCCTGGCGGTTCCAGGATCCGGCGAGTGACAACCCCCAGACCCGGGCCATCCCCGAGTACGCGGAGATCCCGAACCTGCCGCTGGTCGGGTTCAGCCCGCGGATGAACTTCTCGCTGCTCGCGCTGGGCTTCGCAATCGCGCTCATCGTCGGGATCGCCTGGCTGCTCGCCCGGACCGCCTTCGGCTACGAGCTGCGGACGACCGGGGTCCAGCCCGCTGCGGCCGCCTACGGCGGCGTCGACGAGAAGCGCATGACCGTCGCGAGCATGACTCTCTCGGGGGCGCTGGGTGGTATCGCCGGCGCCTTCTGGGTGCTGATGGAGCACGGCCGCTGGCTCGAGAACGTCCCCGACATCGGGTTCGACGGGATCGCCGTCTCGATCCTCGCGGGGAACAACCCGCTCGGGGTCGGCGCCGCGGCGTTCCTGTTCGGCGTCCTCGACAGCGGCGCGAGCTCGATCAACACCGCGACCGACGTCCCGCCCGAACTCGTCGGCATCCTCTCGGGGACCATCATCCTCTTCGTGGCGATGCCCGAGTTCTTCCGTATGATCGGGCGACGCTACGTCGACGTCGAGGAGCCGGAACCGGCCCGGTCGACCGGAGGTGAGGTCGATGATTGAGCTTCCCTCCCGACCCGATCGCCGGAGCCTGCTCGCCGGCCTCGGCGTCCTCGCGGCGCTGTGGATCGCCGCCGGCCTCGCGTTCCCCGACTCCTGGGCCGGCGCCCTGCTCTCGATCGCGGCCAGCCCGAGCACCCACACCGCGATGTTGCGCCTCGCCGTCCCGATCGCGCTGGCGGCCATCGGCGGTATCTTCGCCGAGAAGAGCGGCGTCATCAACATCGGGATCGAGGGACTGCTGATCGTCTCGGCGTTCTCGGCGATCCTCGTCACGTTCTGGCTCGGCGCCGGCGAGTCGACGCTGGCGCTCTCTCATCACTGGTGGGGCTTCGCCGTCGGCGTCCTCACGAGCACGCTCTTTGCCCTCCTCTTTGCGATCGTCTGTATCGATTTCAAGGCCGACCAGATCATCGCCGGTCTCGCGGTCTGGCTGATCGCGCTGGGGCTGGCGCCGTTCGCTTCACGGATCGTCTTCCAGAGCCCCAACACCGCGGGCGTCGGTCGCTTCGAGAACGTCACGATCCCAGTGCTCTCCGAGCTGCCGGTGGTCGGCTACCTGCTGTTCGACACGCCCCCGCAGGTGTATCTCATGCTCGGGGCCGCCGTCGCGGGCTGGTACCTGCTCAACCGGACGTCGTTCGGCCGCTGGGTCGTCGCCAGCGGCGAGAACCCGAAGGCGCTAGACACCGCGGGCGTCGACGTCCGGCGGGTGCGGTACACCGCCGTGCTCCTGTCGGGCGTGTTCGCCGGCCTCGGCGGCGCCGGCTTCGCGCTCGGCCAGCTCGGCACCTTCGCCGGCAGCGGCGAGACCGCCATCGGCGGACGAGGGTTCATCGCGATCGCGACCTACCTCTTTGCGAACTACCACCCGATCGGCGCGCTGTTCGGCTCGTTCCTCTTCGCAGGCCTCGAGTCGGTCCAGATCCAGCTCCAGAACCTGGGTTACGCCGTCCCGACCGAGCTCATCCGGACGGTGCCGTACGTGACGGTGATCGTCGTCCTCGTCTTCGTCGGCAAGACCCGGCTTCCCGAGGCCGCCGGCGAGGCCTACGACGGCGACGAGGACTGAGCCCGCGGGTCGGTGCCTTCTTTGACCCGCTCGCAGTAGCGCCCGTATGGACGAGCTGATCGACGCCGCCCGCGAGATTCAGGCCGATGCTCACGTCCCCTACTCGGAGTACCGCGTCGGCGCCGCTCTCGAGACCGAGGACGGTGAGGTGTTCGTCGGCTGTAACCTCGAGAACGCCAACTACAGCAACAGCCTCCACGCCGAGGAGGTCGCGATCGCCGAGGCCGTCAAGAACGGCCACCGCGAGTTCTCCAGGCTCGCGGTCAGCTCCGACCGTCGGGACGGGGTCACGCCCTGCGGGATGTGTCGCCAGACGCTCGCGGAGTTCTGCGACGGCGACCTTGTCGTGCTCTGTGACGAGGGCGACGACGCCGTCACCGAGTACACCCTCGAGGAGCTGCTGCCGAACACGATCACACAGGAGACACTCGAGTAGCGACGAGTCGACCGGTCACCGCGCCGTGAAGCCGCCGTCGATGGGGTTGGCGGTGCCCGTAACGAACGAGGACTCGTCGGAGCTGAGCCAGACGATGGCGCTGGCGACCTGCTCGGGCCGTCCCATTCGACCGAGCGGTTGCATTCCGACGAACTGCTCGATCTCTTCGTGGTCCTCCTCGGCCGCCCGTTCGACCATCGCCGTCCCGATGACTCCGGGACAGACCGCGTTGACGCGGACGTCGGCCGAGGCATACTCCGTTGCAGCCACGCGTGTCAGTCCGACGACCCCGTGTTTGCTCGCGGCGTACGGCGCCGCCCCCGCGGCGGAGAGCCCCGCGATCGAGGACGTATTGACGACGGCGCCGCCACCGTTGGCGGCCATCTCCTGCAGTTCGTACTTCGTGCACAGCCAGACGCCTTTGCGGTTGATCTCGAGGACCCGGTCCTAGTTGGCCTCGGTCTGCTCGGCGGTCGGATCGTCCTCGCCTTCGATACCCGCGTTGTCGAGACTCCCGTACGCGTCGACGGCGGCCGTAACCATCGCCTCGACGGCGTCCGGTCGGTTACGTCGGTCTCGACGAACGTTGCGGCTCCGCCCGCCGACTCGATCTCCTCGACGACCGCTCGTCCCTCCTCGGCGAGGACGTCGGTGACGACGACGTTCGCGCCTCCCTCGCGAACCGCAGTGCGGTGGTTCTCCCGATCCCGGACGCGCCCCCGGTCACGACGGCGGTCTTTCCATCCAGATTATACGATATATGGTACCTTTCCACAAGAATCGCGGCAAAACGGCAGGGTGGTTCTCGACGCGCGGGGACAAACGCGATCACCGCGACGACGATTCCTCGAGTCGTCCCCGCAGGATCGTCCGATGACACCGCTTTTTCTCGGTGTTTTCGTAACAGACCAGCGCCAGCGACTCCCCGTCGGCGAGTCGGTCCGTGAGCTCTTCGAGGGCGGCTTGTGCGTCGGCCGACCCCTCGAGGTGGCTGCGGTAGCGCTCGCCGAAATCCACCCGATCCCAGGCGGCGTTGTGCGCCCCCTCCTCGCAGAGGCCCTGCATCTTGAGATCGTCCTCGGCTGTTCGGACCGCCTCGAGGAGGTCGGCGGGCGGTCCCAGTTCGGGGACGTTCTCGTCGACGGCAGCGGAAAACCACGGCGCAGGTTTCCGGACGACGCCGACCAGGGTCGCCTCGGGGGGCAGATCCGCCAGGTCGTGCTGGAGCGCGGCGACGTAGGTGTCCGCGAGCGTGCCGTCTGCCATACCCGGGCTACGGGAGCCCGGCATTTATATACACCGCGAGCGCGAACCGCGGAGCCGAATGCCGGGAGACAGCGAAGATCCGAACGCGGACGTACAGTACCACCTCGAGGTCGCCGCCGAGGACGTCGCCGACACCGTCCTCCTGCCGGGCAACCCCGAGCGGCTCGAGGTCATCGTCGACTACTGGGACGACCACGAGATCCGGGCTCACCACCGCGAGTACCGCACCGCGACGGGCAGCTACGAGGGGACGCCGATCTCGGTCACCTCGACGGGGATCGGCAGTCCCTCCGCGGCCATCGCCGTCGAGGAGCTGGCCCGTGTCGGCTGTGAGACGTTCATCCGCGTCGGCTCCTGTGGTGCCGTCCAGCCCGAGATGGACGTCGGCGACCTCGTGATCACCACCGGCGGCCTCCGCCAGGAAGGCACCAGCGACGAGTACGTCCGCGAGGACTACCCCGCCGCCGCGGACCACGAGGTCGTCAGCGCGCTGATCGCCGCCGCCGAGCGGCTGGGGTACGACTACCACACCGGCGTCACGATGAGCGCCGACTCGTTTTACGCCGGCCAGGGACGGCCCGGGTTCGAGGGGTTCGAGGCCGCCGGCTCAGAGGACCTGATCGAGGAGCTCGCCGCCGCGAACGTCAAGAACATCGAGATGGAGGCGAGCGCCATCATGACACTCGCGAGCGTCTACGGGCTGCGTGCGGGCGCGGTCTGTACGGTGTACGCCGACCGCCAGGGCGGGGAGTTCAGCACCGAGGGCGAATCCCGAGCCGCGGAGACCGCGACGCTCGCGACCCACCTGCTCGCGAGGATGGACGAGAAAAAGCGGGAAGCGGGCGTCGACCGCTGGCACGCCGGACTCTCGCTCGAGGACTAACCCTCCGGTTCGAGCTGCTCGTTCTCGTGGAGCCGTTGCATCCGTGTCTCGAGGTCGATCCCGCGCTCGCCGAAGTACCACAGTCGAGCGCGGTAGAAGGCGTAGCCAAGCGCCATCCAGCCGACCAGAACCGCGACCATCGCCGGGAGCTGCGTCGAGACCAGCACCCAGAGAAACGCCGCCGAGGCGACCGCGCCGACGGCCGTGACCTTGAGCAGCCACGGGGGGAGCCTGTACAGCGAGTACTCGTAGCGATCCGGGAACTCCTCGGGAAGCCGCCAGAGCGCGACGCCCGAGACGGCAAGTCCGAACAGGATCGTCAGCGAGAGCGCGACCGACAGCGTGACCGTTCCGGGTGAGATCGGCGCGACGAGCAGCGGCGGCACGCCCAGCAGGAGAACGGCGACGTACGGCGAGTCGTACCGATCGTGGATCCGGGCGATCGAACCGGGGATGATGTCGTCGCGCCCGGCTCGCATCAGCAGCCGCGAGTAGGCGGTGTAGGTCATGTTGATCGACGTCAGCGCCCCCATCGCGGCGGCGACGAGGACAAGTGCCGTCAGCGCCGTCGGGACGTTCTCGATCGAGACCTGCGCGACGGCGGCGTCCATCCCGCCCAGCAGTTCGTGGTTCGTCGTCCCGACGAGGACGGCGACGAGGCCGACGAGCAACGAAAGCGAGACGACGGCCGACAGCGCCAGCACGCGGGGGATGTTCTTCGCCGGTTCTTTCATCTCCTCGCCGAGTTCGACGACGAGCCGGAACCCCCGAAGCGGAAAGTACAGCGAGACGACCGCGACGATGACCTCGCCGCCGCCGTAGGGAAACAGCGGCGTGTAGTTGTCGACGTCGATCGCGAACGCGCCGGGAACGATAAACGCGAGCATTCCGACGACGATCAGCGAGACCATTAGAAACTGGACGACCGCGACCATCTTGATCCCGAGAACGTTTAGCACGATGAAGGGGAGCAACAGCCCGTAGATCAGAGCCAGCTCGGGGATCGCGGGAACGAACGGGACGGTGTCGGCGACGAAGCCGGCGTACTCGGCGAACCCGAGTCCGATGAACAGCATCCCCGCCCAGACGCCCGGAATGGTGATCCAGGGCAACAGGAATCCCCAGAACGGGCCGACCAGTCGTGAGGCGTAGACGTAGCTGCCGCCGGCGACCGGGATCGCGCTCCCGAGCTGCAGGGACATGAGGATCCCGAACCCGAGCGGGAGCATCGCGAGCCCGAGCGCGATCAGCACTCCCGGACCGGCGTCGCCGGCCAGCGGCCCCGGTAACACGAACGCGCTCACTCCGATGACGTTGCCGATGATGAGCACCGTCGCGCCGACGAGCCCGACCTTGGAGTCGATTATACCGTGGTTCGACATTACACACCAAACTCGCCTGCTGTTTAATAAATATGTGTGTACCGATAACGGTGTTTTGTAATTCGGGATATTTCGCTTACAGTACTATTGGAGGTACTGCTCTCGGCGCGGACCCGCCCACGGCCGTCTCGAAACGAACGCGGCACTGACGAGGTTCGGACCGCTTCTCGCGACACGATCGCCGTTACCGTGGTTCGGGGCTCGACAGGACCACGCTCCCTCCCCCGCCTACTCCCGAACGCGGACGATCCCATTCTCGAAGACCTTCCGGTTCGGGACGATGTACTCCTCGGAGTCGTCCTCGATCTTCGTGACGAACAGATCGACCTCCTGGACGATCCCGGTCTGGTCGCCGATCCGAATTCGGTCACCGATCCCGTAGGGCTGGTTGAGAAGCAGGTAGATTCCGGCCGCACTCGAGACCAGAAAGTCCTGAAACGCGTAGGTGCCGACGAGAACGACTCCCGCAGCGTAAACGGCGAGTAGAATCAACAGCGCGAGAATGTGGACCCCGATCTGTCCAAGCGCGATAATCAGGGCGACATAGAGGACGGTGTACTTGACGACCTTCGGGATGACCGCTACCTCGGGGAGCTTGACGCTGCGGAGGTACTCGCTGACGACCAGCTCCGACTTGTCGGCGACGATGAAGCCGACGATCATCACGAGGACGGCGACGAATACCTGCGGGATGAACTCCGTCACCCGAAGCCAGAACGCGTCGGTGTCCAGCAGCTGCGCGATGTGGATCGCGGTCAGGACGGCGATGCCGTAGATGAACCACGCGCTCAGCCGGGCGACGATCTCGACCGTCGAGGTACCGAGCGACTGTGCGGTTCGCTCGAAGGGCGTCCCCTCGACGGCTTCGGGGACACCCGAGGCCGTCAACAGCTCCTCGTTGAGTCGGCCGACCAGGTAGCCGATCACGACCCCGAGGATCAACACCGCCGTTGCTATCACCGCCGGCTCGTCGATGAGCGTCTGCCAGTCCATGTTAGTACGCCTCCGGATCGACCTCCAGGATGATCTCACCGGCCTTGAACGCCCGGACGAGACCGTCGCTCTCCGAGAGCACGATCGAGATCGCGTTCGTGTCCCGGGTGATCGCGCCGCCGGCCATGTGGCGGGCGCCTAACCCCTTCGGAATGTCGACCCCCTCGGCCGAGGGTTCGAGGTAGCGGTAAGCCGAGACGATCTTGCCCGCATCGGAGATGACGAAGGCGCCGTCGAGCCGTGAGAACTCCTTGAGCATCACGTTCACGATCGGGTCGCCGACGTGGACGTGGGATTTCTCGAAGGGGTTGTACGACAGCGGCCGGGACTTGTTCATCACCTTCCCCGCGTCGCCGACCACGAACAGGGCACCGACGGGTTTCCCCTTCTGGCCCTTCTGTCCCAGCTCGATCGCAAGCTCCAGTACCGACTTGACGACCTCCGGATCGGCGCGCGAGCGGGCGAACAGATCGTAGATGCCGGTGTGGTTGTCCGCGTCAGCCCGCACCCGCGAGACGGTGTCGATGTCGTCGCTGAAGACGCTCGTCGCACACGCCAACGTGTCGCCGTCGTCGATGATGTCCTGGTCGAGCGCACCCTCGAGTCCGAACCGGATCCGATCCGAAATGTTGTCGAACTCGAGTGGAAGCTCGACGAACGTGTCCGCGCCGACGTCGTTTTCGGTGCCGACGACGATTACCTCGACCGCGTCGTCTTCGTCCTCGAGGTCGGCGAAGCGCTCGTAGTAGGAGCCACTCGGTGAGAACAGCGCAACGCCGTCGACGCTCGAAAAGAGGTCCCCGAAGACATCGTCTAACCCGGCCATTGCTCATACAAGCCGCTCCCGCGCGAATAAGCGTTGTGGACTGTCTGACGCCCATCTTGCCAACGTATACCACAGATAAAAAACCTCCTCGTCGGATCGGATCCCAGCGACAGCGAGACGTCTTCATGGCGGATGCAGGGCAGGGCTCGGTCGAGTCCTCGTGGCGATTGGGTCCCGGACGAGTGCGTCCTCGCGGAACGTCGGAACAGGACGCGCGAGACCGGGTTCGGACCTCGCCGAGACAATCGCTCTCGCTTCGCTCGGGCGCTGTGACTCGTCTGATTCGAATCCTCGTCGTGATGCTTCTCCTCGCGGTAGTGCTCGGAGAAGCATGCGCGGGACCGGATTCGAACCGGCGGACCCCTACGGGACAGCGTCCTAAGCGCTGCGCCGTTGGCCTAGCTTGGCTACCCGCGCTCGTTCCCTGGTTTTCGCGAGCCGAGTAAGAACCTGTCGATCCGGCTCACTCGTGTTTGACCGGCTCCTCGGGCGACCAGTCGGGCGGAACGATGAATGTGACGTGTTCTGCGTCGCGAAGCTGGTGGAGTTCGGCCGCCTGCTCGGCCAACGACCGATCGCGATAGGGCATCTCGAGACCGCAACCGGTACACACCAGCTTGCATGTTGGTTCTTTCATGGAGCGTACGAACCGCCGACTCGGTCGGAGCGACGGGCGTCGACTCGGGGTTCGAGAGAGCGGTGCTTTAGTAGTCGTGTCCTAGTGAAATCCGCAGCGAACGGCCAGTTCGGTGAGTCGTTCGTAGCTGAATGTTGCCGTGCCTAGCCGGCTATTGGGAGCCGGACCGATCCGTTCGTTCGGGATTACCGTCACCTCGTGTACGGGCCGTAGGTTTATTCCCGGCGGCCGGATACGAAGACGCATGCACAGCGCCCGGGATCGCGTCGAGTACGACGCCTGGCTCCAGGAACTCGAGCAGGCCGCCGACCGGCTGGAGCTGTCGAGCGAAGCCCGCTCGTGTGCGACGGAGCTGTTCCTGCTCGACGTGCCGGAGGCCGACCGATCGAAGCGAGCGACGCTCGCGGCGAGCCTGTATGCGGGGTCGCTGGTCGCAAGCGACGGTCGCACCCAGGGGGAGGTCGCGTCGGCGACCGACGTCTCCCGGCTCTCGATTCAGTCACGCTGGAAGGAACTCCTCGAGGACGCCGGACTCGAACCGCCGCGGTGGTAGTAAGGACTGTTTCACCGAACCTGCCACGCGTAAGTGTACGATATTGTGGCCGAAACCGGAGCGAACGATCGGATCGCTGATCAAAACTCGGAACGACGTTCCGTGTCGCCGACAGTTAGTGGTGTTCCTGCCGCTCGGGATCGTCGCCGTCCTCGAGGACGTTGCCGTGCTCGTCGATCTCGCCGCTGACGATCCGTGTACTCGAGATAATGTCGCCGTCGTCGGCCAGCGCGTGGGGGATGACGATGATCTCGAGGGGGTCGTGGCCGCGCTCGTGGCGGAGCTCGTTGATGCGTTTACCGCCCTCGATCGTCTCGGGCGAGACGACGAGGTAGTCGAACTGTGGCTCGGTCGCGATCCCCGTCGACTCCTCGAGCTTCCGGACCTCGAACGCCCTGTCGTGTTCGGCCGCCAGCGGCTCGAGCTCCTGTTCTAGGTTCTTCTTTCGCTCCGCGAAGGAGTTGACGTGGCGTTCGACGTGACGAGTCTTCGGTGCGAGCTCGTCGCTCGTGAGTCCGACGGTTACGTCCCCGAGTTCGAACGCCCGTTCGAACAGCCGTCGGTGGCCGTCGTGAACGGGGTCGAACGTCCCACCAAGCGCGACGTCCATACCGAATCCACTGGGGCGGCGCGTATAAAACGGTCGACTCCGTCAACGCTCCGTCCCGCCGGTGTTCGACGATCGTCGATTGTGCCTTTCGCATTGTTTTTAGTGGTATCCCACAGTGGCACGGGTATGGGACTCGACGAGGACTCACTGGAGTACCACCGGGCGGATCCCCCGGGGAAGATCGAGATATCGACGACGAAACCGACGAACACCCAGCGGGATCTCTCGCTTGCGTACTCGCCGGGCGTCGCCGCGCCGTGTCTGGAGATCGCCGAGGACGAAACCGACTCGTACTCCTACACGGCGAAGGGGAACCTGGTCGGCGTCGTCTCGAACGGCTCCGCGGTACTGGGGCTGGGCGACATCGGCGCTCAGGCCTCGAAGCCGGTGATGGAAGGGAAGGGGGTGCTGTTCAAACGGTTCGCCGACATCGACGTCTTTGACCTCGAACTCGACGAAAACGACCCCGAGGAGTTCATCAACGCCGTGCGGATGATGGGTCCGACCTTCGGCGGGATCAACTTAGAGGACATCAAGGCGCCGGAGTGTTTCACTATCGAGGAGCGGCTGGGCGAGGAGATGGACATCCCGGTCTTCCACGACGACCAGCACGGCACCGCGATCATCTCCGGGGCCGCGCTCGTCAACGCTGCCGACATCGCGGGCAAGGACCTGGAGGAGCTCGAGGTCGTCTTCTCCGGTGCGGGCGCGAGTGCGATCGCGACCGCCCGGTTCTACGTCTCGCTCGGCGTTCGCAAGGAGAACATCAGGATGTGTGACTCCTCGGGAATTATCACCGAACGCCGCGCCGAGGGCGGAGACGTCAACGAGTACAAACGGGAGTTCGCCCGGGCGCTGCCCGAGGGCGACCTCGCGGACGCGATGGAAGGGGCGGACGTACTCGTCGGGCTCTCGGCGGGCGGAATCGTCTCCCAGGAGATGGTCCAGTCGATGGCCTCCGACCCGATCATCTTCGCGATGGCCAACCCTGACCCCGAGATCGGCTACGAGGAGGCCAAAGCCGCCCGCGAGGACGACGTTATCATGGCGACGGGGCGGTCGGATTACCCCAACCAGGTCAACAACGTCCTGGGGTTCCCCTTTATCTTCCGCGGAGCGCTCGACGTCCGCGCGACCGAGATCAACGAGGAGATGAAAGTCGCCTGCGCCCGCGCGCTCGCCCAGCTCGCCCGCGAGGACGTCCCTGACGCCGTCGTCAAGGCCTACGGCGACGAGCCACTGCAGTACGGGCCCGACTACATCATCCCGAAGCCGGTCGATCCGCGGGTCCTGTTCCGGGTTGCGCCCGCCGTCGCCGAGGCGGCGATGGAAAGCGGCGCCGCCCGCACCGAGATCGACCTCGACGAGTACGAAGAACAGCTGGAAGCCCGGCTGGGCAAGTCCCGCGAGATGATGCGGGTCGTCCTGAACAAGGCCAAAAGCGACCCCAAGCGGGTCGCCCTGGCGGAGGGCGAGAACGAGAAGATGATCCGGGCGGCCTACCAGATCCAGGAGCAGGGGATCGCGATGCCGATCCTGATCGGCGACGAGAGCGAGATCCGCCAGACCGCCGCGAACCTCGGGCTGGACTTCGAGCCCCAGGTCGCGGATCCGTCCGTCGGGGACTACGAGGCCTACGCCGAGCGGCTCCACGAGCTGCGCCAGCGCAAGGGGATCACCCGAACCGAGGCGGGCGAGCTCATCGAGACCGACTCGAACTACTTCGGGAGCGTGATGGTCGAACAGGGTGACGCCGACGCTCTGCTGACCGGGCTCTCGTATCACTACCCCTCCGCGCTGCGCCCGCCCTTGCAGGTGATCGGCACCGCCGACGACGTCGACTACGCCGCTGGCGTCTACATGCTCACGTTCAAGAATCGGGTCATCTTCATCGCCGACGCGACGGTCAACCAGGACCCGGACGAGGAGGTCCTCGCGGAGGTGACCAAACAGACCGGCAAGCTCGCTCGCCGGTTCAACGTCGAGCCCCGCGCGGCGCTGTTGTCGTACTCGAACTTCGGCAGCGTCGACAACGAGGGGACCCGCAAACCCCGCCGAGCCGCAACCCAGCTCCAGAACGATCCCGAGGTTGACTTCCCGGTCGACGGCGAGATGCAAGCCGACACCGCCGTCGTCGAGGACATCCTCGAGGGGACCTACGGCTTCTCCGAGCTCGAGGAACCCGCCAACGTGCTGGTCTTCCCGAACCTCGAGTCGGGCAACATCGGCTACAAGCTGCTCCAGCGACTCGGGGGCGCCGAGGCGATCGGACCGATGCTCGTCGGGATGGACGAGCCCGTCCACGTCCTCCAGCGGGGCGACGAGGTCAAAGACATCGTCAACCTCGCGGGCGTGGCGGTCGTCGACGCCCAGCAGGACGAGTAACACCCGCGAACGACCGGAGGGAGTGAGCGGCTCTTTTTTGGTCGAGATTTTTTGCGTGAGTGGTGGCGAGTAGAACGAGCCACCCGAACGGAAAAAAGGTCGGTCTAACCTCGCGGGCGTGGCGGTCGTCGACGCCCAGGAAGACGAGTAGTCGAACGATCGAGTCGCCTCGCGGCTCTCGCGTCCGCGAACACGAGGACGGACACCGAGATTCTTTTGTGGTATCGATCCCTCGAATTTTCACAGCATGACAGATCGATCCGCGTCCTCGTCCACGAATACCGCCGCGGCGACCGACTCGCGCCATCGCAGACGGCTCCTCGGTGCCGTCGGCGCGGCCGCGACCGCGGGGCTCGCGGGGTGTACCCTGTGGGACCCGTCCGAGGACGACCCCGAGACGAACGCCGATCCGGACGTCGCCGAGGGCGTCTCGACGTACGCGACTCACCCGGACGACGACGTGACCATGTTCCGTCGGGGGCTGCGACGGCTCGGCTACTATCCCGACGAGACCGTCCCCGACGCCGTCAGCGTCAACTGGTCGTTCCCGATCAACAACGTCGGCCACACCGCGGCGAAGTCGAGCCCGCTGCCGACGCCCGACGGCGAGACGATCGTGATCGCCGGGGACACCGGGTTCGTCCACGGCGTCCAGCCCTCGGGGGAGCCCCGCTGGCTGACCGAAACCGGCGCGACCGATCTCGGCTTTCACGGTTCGCCGGCGATCGTCGACAACACCGCCTACATCGGCGGTTACGACGGCGACCTGTACGCGATCGACGTCGAGACCGGCGAGATCGTCTGGCACACTCCATCCCACGAACTCGAGGGGACGCTGGCGATCGGGTCGAGTCCCGCCTACTACGACGGGACGCTGTACGTGATCGCCGAGTACGGTAGCCCCTCTTCGGGTGCGCTGTGGACGTTCGACGCCACGACGGGCGAGCCGACCTGGCACGACGACCGCATCTGGGGCCAGCCCCACCCCTCGCCGACCGTCGACCTCGAGACGGGACGGATCTGTGCGGGGTCGAACGACGGCGTCGTCTACTGCTGGGAGTTCCCCGACCTCGAGTTCGCCTGGGAGTTCCAGACCGGGGGCGAGGACGGCCCCGACGGCGAGGAACGGGCCGACGGCGAGTTCAACCTCGGCGCCGAGATCAAGGGAACGATCGCGGCCCACGACGGCTACGGCTACGTCGGCTCCTGGGACGAGCAGTTCTACTGTATCGACCTCGAGGACGGCACCGAGGAGTGGGCCTTCGAGTTCGAGCACCGGTCGATGGCAAACCCCGCGCTCGACCCGGAGGAAGACGTCGTCTACACCGGGAGCAACGACGACCACGTCTACGCGATCGACTGTGAGACCGGTGACCAGCTGTGGGCGACCGACGTCAACGGCTCGATCATCGGCGCGGTGACCGTCACCGCGGGCTCCGTCCTCGTCGGCTCCTACGACTCGCACCTGTACGCGCTTGATAAAGAGACCGGGGAACGGCGCTGGCGAGTACAGAACCGCGGCCACGTCACGAGCGCGCCGGTCCCCCACGACGATCGGATCTACTACGCCGAGCGGGGCGTCTTCACGAACTACTGGGACGACGACGCCGAGACGATCCTCGAGGAACCGGGCCACGCTTACTGCCTCGTTCCCGACGAGTGACCCGCAGCTGGGCGAAATCGCGGGGCGATCCGAAAGCGTGGATTCAAGTATCCGCCGGAACGTTGTCCGAGTATGCAAGACCAGGGACGCTCTACGCGCAAGCGAACCGGTGGCCGACTGAAGAACGTCCGAAAGCGCCGCAAGAACGAGCTCGGTCGACTCCCGACCGAGACCCAGGTCGGCGAGCCCCGGTTCCGGGTCGTCGACGTCCGAGGTACCGACACGAAGACTCGCGCGCTCGCGACCGACGTCGCGAACGTCAACGACGGCGGCGAGACGATCACCGCCGAGATCGAGGACGTCGTCGAGAACGACGCCAACCCCAACTACGTCCGACGGAACATCATCACGAAAGGCGCCGTCATCGAGACCTCCGAGGGACAGGCCCGCGTGACCTCCCGTCCCGGTCAGACCGGCCAGGTCAACGCCGTTCTTCTCGACTGAATCGCGGCTACTGAACTGTTTCTGCTGCCACGACTCCAGCGAGCCGTTAGGCCGGTCAGCGCCACTCCTCGAGATCGACGAACGCGCTCGCGTTCGCACTCAGCCACACCGTCGGCTTCCGCTCGTCCGGACAGTTGGCGGGGGAGACCGTTCGACGATCGTCTCCGCCCTCGTCGGCGACGACCGCGGCGTCGAGGAGCGGCGTCGAGGATTCGGAATCAGTCGATCGATTGCGGTTCGGGACGTCCTCGGTCGAGCGTCCTCCCATAGTCGTTGTGACGTCGAATCGACCTATATCGGTTGCTAGTTGTGCTATTGAGGGGATCGTACCCGTCGCGAGACGACCGTAGGGAGCCGTACCCGGGACGGGTCAGGGCCGAATCGAACGGCTCAGGGCCGCGGTGCGGCCTTCTGGAGGGCCGTCTCGGCGATGTTGCCGCCGTAGTCGGCGCTTCGAGACAGCGAGTCGACGATCAGTCCGAGCGACTGGGCCTGGACGGGTTCGAGGTCCCGGAGGATGTCGTCGATGTAGCGGGTGTGCTCGTCGATCTCGAGGACAGCCTCCCGGGCCGCGTGGCCGAGCCGGTTGGCCTCGTCGGTCTCCTCGGCGAACAGCGCGTCCATCGCCTTCTCGAGGACGTCGGCGGCGTCGGTCCGCAGGGCGATCAGCGCCTCGGCGACGTCCTCGGGGATCGCGTCGAGCTTGAGCGCGAGATTGGAAATTTTGGCAGCGTGGTCGGCGACCCGCTCGAGCTGGCGGGCGCTGGAGTGAAAGTCGAAGCAGTCCTCACGGGGGACGCCGAGCTCCTCGGCTGCCCGCGGGGAGCGAAGCGTCGCCCGGAAGATCCGGGAGACGACCAGCCAGAGCCGATCGACGTCGTCGTCGCGTTCGATCACGTCCTGGGCGATGTCGTCGTCGTTCTCGACTAGGGCGGTGACGGCGTCCTCGAGCATCGAGGTCGCGATCAGGCGCATCCGCGAGACGGCGTTGACGATCGACAGCTCGGCGGAGTCGAGCAAGTCCTGGATGACGACGCTGTCGGTCGTCTCTTCCAGGACCTCGACGCCGACGAGGCTCTGGGTCGCGTCCCGGATCGCGCGGCGCTGGTCGGTCGTGATCCGTCCCGCCTCCAGACGGATGATGTCGAACCCGCTGACGTACATCGTCATCACCGCCCGGGTGAGCCGCTCGCCCTCGAGGTCGGAGACGTCGAGGGTCCCCTCCTGGCGGTCGGTCTCGCTCGCGGGCGTCAGTAACAGCGAGTCGTCCTCGGGGTAACACTCGACGGTCGTGCCGGCGCTGACGCCGTTCTCGGTCGCCCACGATTTCGGCAACGAGACGGTGTACGTAGAGCCGCCGGTTACCTGCACCTTGCGCGTCTCCATACTCCTGGGTTTGGCTTTGACCGTATAAACGACACCGGTCTATAGAGGCGTCGTCGACCGGGCCTCGGTCGCGATCCCCGTCGCTCGTTGCGCTCTGTGGGTTCGCTGACACTGGGAACCGATGTCGAACATAGAGATATATAGAAAACATAGTAGGGTACTTAGACGCCATCGACTATAGAGTCACCCGATGGGCAACGACCCGAGATCAGGTTCTGACGGTGCGATTTCTCGCCGTCACGTGCTGCTCGGCGCTGCCAGCGCGGGGCTGGTGGGAACGGCTGGCTGTCTCGTCCGCGGCCAGGACAGCGGTCTCGAGGGTGAGATCGTCGTCGACGGCTCGGACACGCTGTTACCGAACAGCGCCGCAGTCGCGAGACAGTTTCAGTGGGAGAACAACCAGGTTCGCGTCTCGGTCAGCGGCTCCGGGACGGGAGCCGGGTTCCAGAGCCTCTGTCGCGACGAGATCCACCTCGCCGACGCGAGTCGCGAGATCTACGAGGACGAGGAGCAACTCTGTGAGGGAAACGGCGTCGAGTGGCTCGAACTCGAGGTCGTCATGGACGGGATCGCGATCATGAAGAACCCGGACAACGACTGGTGTGAGTCGCTCACGACCGAGGAACTGAGCGCGCTCTGGGAGAGCGGGTCGGACGTCGAGACTTGGAGCGACCTCCGCGAGGAGTGGCCCGACGAGGAGATCAGCTTCTACGGGCGGGACTCGGCGTCGGGGACGTTCGACTACTTCACCGAGGCGGTCAACGGCGAGTCGGGCAACATCCGCTCGGATTACACCGGGACGGCCGACACCAACATGATCGTCCGCGGCGTCGAGGGCAACCCTTACGCCGTCGGTTTCGGCGGTGCCGGGTTCTACTACGAGAACGAGGACGACGTCGACCTGATCGCCATCGACGACGGCGACGGACCGGTCGAGCCGACCGCGGAGACGATCGAACAGGAGACGTACACGCCACTGTCGCGGCCGATGTACGTCTACGTGAACCTGCAGGAACTCGCCCGCGAGGAGTTCCGCGATTTCATGCGGTTCTACCTCGAGAACACCCAGGAAACCGCTCTCGACGTCGGCTTTTACGCCATTCCCGACGAAACCCGCGAGGAACAGCGGGAGCTACTCGAGGAGTATATCGGGAGGTACACATGAGTTCGGAACCGGTCGACCTCTCGAGGACGGGCAACGACGTCGGGACGCTTGGCGACCGGGTCGCCCGGTACGCGTTCTTTGCCTGTGCGCTCGTAACGGTGCTGACGACGGTCGCGATCATCCTCGTGCTCGTTAACGGTGCCGTCGGCTTCTTCCGTGAGGAGACGCTCGTCGACGTCCTCGGGAGCGCGTTCGCGGCCGACTCGATCGGTGGCGTTCTCGATGCGTTGCGCGACGGCCTCGCCGCGCAGGTGACGCTCGTCGAGTTCCTCACCGGGACCGACTGGTCGCCGCTGATCGAGCCGACGAGCTACGGCGTTCTCCCGCTGGTCTGGGGGACGCTCGTCGTCACCGTCGGCGCCGCGATCATCGCGGTTCCGGTCGGGACGCTCACCGCCATCTACCTCTCGGAGTACGCCGACGAGCGCGTTCGTCGCACCCTGAAGCCGATCCTCGAGATCCTCGCCGGGATCCCGACGATCGTCTACGGCTTCTTCGCGCTCTCGTTTATCACGCCGATCATCCAGTCTATCTTCCCGCAGACGGGGACGTTCAACGCGGCCTCGGCCGCAATCGTCGTCGGCGTGATGATCATCCCGATGGTCTCGTCGCTGTCGGAGGACGCGATGAGCTCGGTCCCCGACTCGCTTCGCAACGCCGCCTTCGGACTCGGGGCGACCAGATTCGAGGTGTCGACCCAGGTCGTCGTCCCCGCCTCGTTGTCGGGGATCCTCGCCGCGTACGTCCTCGCGCTCTCGCGGGCGATCGGCGAGACGATGGCGGTCGCGATCGCGATGGGGATGTATCCCCAGATCTCGGCGAACCTTCTCGAGGAGATGCAGACGATGACCTCCTATATGGTTCAGGTCGGGATCAGCGACGTCTCGGTCGGCTCGGTTCAGTACCAGAGCCTGTTTGCTGTCGGATTGCTGTTGTTCGCGATGACGTTCGCGATGAACGTCTTTAGCATGTGGATTCGGTCCCGGTACCGGGAGGAGTACCAATGAGCGCTGATACCGACACGACGTTCGATTTCGAAGGATCGTCGATCGCACGCAAGCGACTCTACGGGCAGATCTTCCTCGGGCTGTGTATCTCCGCGGCGATGGTCGGCATCGTCGCCCTGATCGCCCTGCTCGCGGACGTGCTCTACGAGGCCTGGGGCTGGCTCACCTGGGAGTTTCTCACCCACCCACCGTCGCAGGTACCGGAACACTTCATCCCCGAGAATTACGGGAACCTGGAGACGGGTCCGGCCGGAATCTATCCCGCAATCGTCGGCTCGATCTACCTGATCGTGCTGACGGCGGTGTTTACCCTCTTCTTGGGGGTCGGCGCGGCGATCTACCTCGAGGAGTACGCCCCTGACACCCGCCTCACGCAGTTCATCGAGGCAAACATCACGAACCTGGCGGGCGTTCCTTCGATCGTCTACGGGCTGCTCGGGCTGGCGATGTTCGTTCGGGCGCTCCAGACCGGAGCGAGCCTGATCGCCGGTGCGTTGACCCTGACGCTGCTTATCCTGCCGATCGTCATCGTCTCCTCCCAGGAGGCGCTCAGGGCGGTTCCGGATTCGATGCGTCAGGCCTCCTACGGCACCGGTGCGACGAAGTGGCAGACGATCCGCAACGTCGTCCTTCCGGAGGCGATCCCCGGTATCATGACGGGGATCATCCTCTCGCTGTCGCGGGCGATCGGCGAGACGGCTCCGATCCTGATGGTCGGTGCGGCGTCGTCGATGTTCGCTCCGCCGGAGCTGACCGATCCGACCGGTGCCTTCAGCGCGATGCCGACGACGATCTTCGACTGGGTGACGCTACCCGACGCGGCGTTCCAGCACGTTGCCGCGGCCGGGATCGTCGTCCTGCTAACGATCCTCCTGTTGATGAACGCGGTCGCGATCCTCGTCAGGAACCGGTACGATCGGCGGGCCTGATTCGAATCTCTATACCGCCGTTGTCCTCGAGAACCGCTCGCTTCGTCCGATACCGCTCGAGAGATCGCGAGGACTATAGCGCTATATAGAAGACATAGTATGGTATTTAGGGGTGCCGTCCCTTCGCTGACGTGATGAGCGACGAGACGAGCGACCGGCGAACCGGGCTGCGATCGACGCTCGCGTCGGTCGGCTCCGACCGCGGGCGTTTCGCAATCGGTAACTTGCTCAGCACCAATGCCGAGACAACCGGTATGACTGCAAACAGCGGGTCCGAAGCGGTCGAGACGACACCCGAAGAGACGGCGCCGGCCAGCACCGGATCCGGAGCCGAGATGCCAAGCGCCGACGAACCGCTCGGATCGCCGCGTGTCGACGACGCGATCATCGAGTCTCGGAACCTCGATGTCTTCTACGGCGACACGCAGGCCCTGCAAGGAATCAACATGGACATCCCCGAGAAGCAGGTGACGGCACTCATCGGTCCCTCGGGCTGTGGGAAATCCACCTTCCTGCGGTCGATCAACCGGATGAACGACCTGATCGACGTCGCCCGCGTCGAGGGAGAGCTGTACTTCCACGGGAAGGACATCTACGACGAGGACGTCGACCCCGTCGCCCTGCGCCGGAAGATCGGGATGGTCTTCCAGAAGCCAAACCCCTTCCCCAAGTCGATCTTCGACAACGTCGCCTACGGGTTGCGCGTCCAGGGGAAAGACGACGACGTCGAGGAGAAGGTCCATCAAGCGCTCGAGCGAGCCGCCCTGCTGGACGAGGTCGAGGATCAGCTAGACGAGAGCGGCCTCGACCTCTCGGGCGGGCAACAACAGCGGCTCTGTATCGCCCGTGCGATCGCGACCGACCCCGAGGTCATCCTGATGGACGAGCCCGCCTCGGCACTGGACCCGGTCGCGACCTCGAAGATCGAGGACCTGGTCGAGGAACTCGCCCAGGAGTACACCGTCGCGATCGTCACCCACAACATGCAGCAGGCGGCCCGCATCTCCGACAAGACCGCCGTCTTCCTCACCGGCGGGAACCTCGTCGAGTTCGACGACACCAACAAGATCTTCGAGAACCCCGAGAGCGACCGCGTCGAGGACTACATCACCGGCAAGTTCGGGTAGTTCCCTCGCTGGCAGTCCGACTTTTCGTTCCTTTCGGAGACGAACGTACCCGCTACGATCCGCCGACCCCCCGTACGGCCGGCTCACCCGAGCACAAGCTATATCTTCGCCCGCACGGGTGGCTGAACCATGGCCAGAAAGTCGTATCAGGAGAAACTCGAGGAGCTCCGCGAGGACGTCCTCTACATGAGCGAGGTCGTCATGGAGCGGCTCCGCATGGGACTCTCCGCGCTCGAGCAGAAGGACACGGAGCTCGCGGACGAAGTGATGGAAGGCGACAGCGAGGTCAACGAGCTGTACCTCGAGCTCGAGCAGGACTGCATCGAGCTGCTGGCACTCCAACAGCCCGTCGCCAGCGATCTCCGCTTTATCGCCTCGACGTTCAAGATCATCACCGACCTCGAACGGATCGGCGACCTCGCGGTCAACCTCGGCGAGTACACTCACGACGCCGAGCACGACCGGTTCCCCGACGTCGACATTCAGGCGATGGGCGAACTGACCCTCGAGATGGTCGAGGACGCGATGATCGCCTACGACACCGAGGACACCGACGGCTGTCGGGAGCTCGCCGAGCGCGACGACGATATCGACCAGTTCGCCGAGCGAGCCAGCGGGATCGTCGTCCGGGATCTGATCGAACGGGAACTCGACTCCCCCGAGGAGGTCGAGCGGATCCTCCAGGACGTTTCGCGGCTGCTGTTGACGATTCGGGACCTCGAACGGGTCGGCGACCACGCAGTCAACATCGCCGCCCGCACCCTCTATATGGTCGAGAACGACGACGAACTCATCTACTGATCGGCGCCTGCCGTTCGTCTTCGTCGCTCCGGAACGCCCGTCAGCAGCTGGGCCGTGTCGACGACGTTTCTGGTCTCGAGCAACAGCTCGGCGGCCTGCCGGACCGTGAAGTCGGCCTCGAGTTCGACCCCGTAACACCGCGTGTAACACTCGAGCCAGTCGTTCATCGCCCGCTCTATGGCCGCGAACTCGGCCGTCGAGAACGCGACGGGCCGTTCGCCGGTCCGGGCCTCGACGTACCACCAGATCGCCTGCCCCGCCCCCTCGCGGAGGTACTCGCGGGCGGCCTCGGTGTCAGCGTCGGCGAGTTCGACGGCTGCCCGGTCGCGTTCGGCCTGCCGGGCGAGCGCGGCGATCCTGGATCCGTACCGGCTCATCAGCCTTCGCGGAACTCGACGCCCTTCCCGCCGCGGGGGTGTTCCCACTCGGTGTCGGCGACGATCGCGCAGGTGCCACACTCCACGCAGGGCTGGGTGTCGAGGCTGACGAGGGTCTCCTCGTCGCCGTTCGTCTTCACCCGTTCCGTGCGGTAACAGCCCCCGCCGAACTCCTCGGCGCTGACGGGACAGGCGTAGACCGCGGCTCCGCTGGCCTCGACCGATTCGTCGCGCAGTTCGATGTGGGGGTTCCCGACGTCGGTGTCGTAGGTGAGGTCGCCGATCCGCTCCTCGAGGCTCGGCGGCTCGGCGTCGTTCTTCCAGCGGATGCTCTTCCCGCGAGCCTCGCCGATCACCGTCGGCAGCGTCGTGTACCCGGTGCGGGTGTCGGGCAGCATCGACACCAGGAACGGCGAGTTGTACGCCCGCTCGAGGACGCGGTCGGCCACCGGGTTCCCGAGCGCGACGCGACCGAGCGGGGACTCGAGGACGCGATCCACCGCGTTCGTGACCGTCTCGCGCTCGCCGACGGGTCGGGTGAGCTCGTACTGTTTGGGGCGGAGCTTGGCCATCGTCCCCGAGTCCGCGAGCAGTTTCGCATAGCGACGTCCCGCAGCCTCGGGGTCGGCGTTACCCCGCGTGATCGCGAAGGCGTCGGCCGCCAGCGCCCCGGCGGTGACGGCGTGGTTCATCCCCTTGATGATCGGGCCCTGGGCCTGCATCTGGCCGGCAGCGTCCCCGACCAGCACCAGGCGATCCCGGTAGGGGTCGCGGTGGGCGACCTTCTTCGAGTCGGGGACGAGCTTCGCGGCGTACTCCCGCTCGTCGTAGCCGTCGCCGATCCAGTGGGCCATCACGGGATGGGTCAGCAGGGCGTCGAGCAGCTCGTGGGGCTCGGCCTGCTGGGCGACGAGGCTGTCGAGGTGGAAGACGGTCCCGATCGACAGCGACTCGGCGTTGGTGTACAGAAAGCCACCGCCGCGGACGTCCTCGAAGAGGTCGCCCGAGAACAGGTGGGCGACACCCTCCTCGTCGTCGATCCCGAACCGATGGTTGACCGCCTCGGGATCCATATCGACGACCGCCTTGACACCCTGGAACCACTCGTCGGGTTCCTCCCAGTCCATGAGCCCTGCCTCACGGGCCAGCTCGGAGTTGACGCCGTCGGCGGCGACGATCAGGTCGGCCTCGATCGGGTCCAGTTCGTCGCAGGTGACGCCGACGATCTCTCCCTCCTCTCGGAGGAGGCCGTTCACCCGCACGTTCGTCAGCACGCCACCGCCCGTCTCGCTGGTCTTCTCGTGAACCCGTCGCTGGAGCCACGAGTCCATCTTCCGGCGGAGCACGGCGTCACACCAGTCGGTGTCGTGCTCGTGGAGGTCGGTCAGGTCGTAGGTCTTGACCTTGTCACCGGCGATGTTGTGGATCCGGTAGTCGGTGACGGGACGTTCGGCTGCCTTCTCGCGGAAGCCGTCGAAGAGATCGTCGATCGTGTAGGGGGCCGAGTCCTCGGCGTAGATCAGCCCGCCGGAGACGTTCTTCGAACCCGCCTCGACGCCCCGCTCTAAGACGAGGGTCTCGACGCCGTGTTCCGCGAGTCTGGCCGCGGCGGCCGCGCCGCCGGGACCGCAGCCGACGACGACCGCCTCGTAGTGTTCGTGCTCGCTTCCGGCGCTCATCGGTCCTCACCCCCGCTCCCGTCGGCGACGGCCTCGAGTCGGGTTTCGCCGGATTCGACGGCCTCGGTCAGCCGGGGCAGCACCTCGAACAGGTCGCCCTCGACGAAGTAGTCGCTGAAATCCCGGATCCTGGCGTCGGGGTCGGTGTTGATCGCGACGATCGTGTCCGACTCGTCCATTCCGACCTTGTGCTGGACCGCTCCGGAGACGCCCGCGGCGATGTAGACGTCGGGCGCGACGACCTGTCCCGTCTCGCCGATCTGGCGTTCCTCCTTCGAGTACTCCTCGACGTGGCCCTCGAACTGGTAGGCCGAGGTGACGATCCCCCGCGTGATACCGAGTTCGGCGTCCTCGAAGGCGTCGACGAGGTCGAGTCCCAGCTCCATCCCGCGGGTAGGGTCGTCGGCGATCCCCCGACCCAGACAGACGATCACGTCGTGTCCGGTAAGGTCGATCCCGGCCTCGAGCCGGTCGTGCTCGGTGATCTCGACGCGGAACCAGTCGTCCTCGAGCTCCATGTCGTGTTCGATCACGAGCCCCTCCCGGTCGTCGTCGGGATCCATCGGCTCGAAACTGCCGGGAATGATCGATGCACCCTGCGGGTGGAAGTCCCGGCTCGGATTGTCCAGACAGAGGATCGTCGAGTACTCGAACCCCGAGAAGTCCGGGCGCTTCATGTGCAGGACCTTCTCGAAGGTCTTCTTGACGCCCGGTTCACCGGTCTTGACCGGGTTCGACACCTCGTTCTCCTCGATGTAGAGGTCCGAACAGTCCGAGGCGAGTCCGGAGTCGAGTTCGGCCTGGACCTTCGCCGAGAGGTCCCGTCCGTTGTTCGTCGCCGGGAACAGGATATAGCGGGGCTCGTCGTACTCGCGCCAGTCCGTGCTCTCGATCGTCCCCTGTCCGCGGGCCATGTGGGCCGCGATCTCGGTGTAGGGCTTGTGCAGGAACCGTTCCAGCCGCTGGTCGTCGTGGTAGACCGCGACGTCGGCGCCGTAGGCGATCGACTCCTCGGCCAGATCCTCGCAGTCCTCGCCCATCAGGAAGGCGACAACGCGCTCCTCGCTTCCATAGTCTTCCTCGAACTGGTCCATCAGCTCCCGGGCCTTCCCCAGCATCTCCCGCGAGACTTCGAGCAGCTCTCCCTGCTGGGTCTCGCAGAACACCCACATGTCGGCGTACTCGCCGCCGTCGAGCGCCCGGACGTGTTTCTTGTCCCGCGTCGGGTGAGAGAGCTCGTCGTCTTCGTCCTCCTCGTCACCCTCGCCGTCGTCCGCGTCCTCGTCGACCTCGTCTACCTCTTCGCCTTCCGCCTCGTCGCCGACGTCCTCTTTGGTCTCCTCGTACTCGCCTTCCGTCTCGGTTCCCTCCTCGACGCCGTCGCCGCCCGTCTCGCCGAGCTCCTCGAGGCGACGGTGGATCGCCTCGCGGGCGGTCTTGCGGTCCTTGCTCGCCTGTTCGGCTTCCAGTACCGCCTGCAGTTCGTCGACGTCCTCGAGGGTGTCGAGCTCTTCGCCCAGTTCCTCGGCCGTGTACTCGTCGGGATCGAGTGCCATCGTCAGTCACCCCCCGCGAACGGCTGTAGCTCCTCGAGGACGGGCTCCATCGCCGCCCCGTCTGCGGGATCGATCATCGTCGCCTCCCGCTCCGAGGGCGCCTTCGGGATCGGGTCGACCGAGGAAACGATCGTCGGCGAGCCGTCGAGGCCGATGTAGTCGGGATCGAGGTTCAGGTCGACGTGATCCCACGTCGTCAGGTGCTCGTCGTGCTCGGCGGCCCGCTCTTCGGTCTCGGATCGGAGGCGCTTGTGAGTCAGCCGGTGGGCGGCCTTTCGGTAGGTCGGCTCGAACTCCGGGTCGGTGACGACCGCGCAGGGAAGGGGTGCCTCAACGGTTTCGATCTCGTCGACGTCACCCTCGACGAGTCGCTTCGCCCGCAGTCGGCGCTCGTCGGGATCGATATCGAGCGCGATGACGTGGGTGACGATCGGCCAGTCGAGCGCCCAGCAGGTCTGGGGACCGGTCTGGCCGGTCTCCCCGTCGGCGGTCTTGAAGCCCGCGAAGACGAGGTCGACGTCGGCGACCTCCTCGCGGTATTTCTCGATCCCGGAGCTGACGGTGATCGCCGTCGCCCACGTGTCGGAGGCCGCGAGCTCCCGGTCCGACAGCAGGTAGCTGTCGTCGGCGTACACCGACTCCATTGCCTCCTGCAGGACGTCGCCGTATCCTGGCGGTCCCATGCTCATCGCGCTAACGTGGCCCCCGTGGCGCACCCGCGTCTGAAGCGCTGCCTCGAGCGCGAACGCGTCGTTCGGGTTCATTACCGTCGGCGTCTTCCCCCGTTCCAGGTGGCCGTCCTCGTCGAAGGAGACTGCCCCCTCCGAGAAGTCCGGCACCCCTTTCGTCAGTACGATCGATCGCACGATCTCACCCCTCTTTGGTAGTTGATCACTCGCACCATTCTCGACTGGTCCTAACGGAGCTGACACTATTAAGAATGCGGGGTCGGAATCGCCGGGAGAGAGACCGGTCCGAAACCCGTCCGAAACGACGGAAACCGTTCGGTCGAGGCGTTCGACGCCACGTGGAACGGTCGGCTCGTCGTTCTCAGTCGAGCGAGTCGCGATAGACGAACTTGTGAAGTACCGGGGGACAAGTGGTTCGAGAATCGTCGATCCTCGTGATCGAGCCCTACTCGAGATCGCGCTCGGTCGTCCGCATCGTGATCTCCCCGTCGGCCCGGATCGAGCCGTCGACCTCGGCGCCCGGACCCAGCTCGAGGTCGTGACAGGAGACGTCGCCCAGGATCCGCGCCCCGGGCTCGACGACGACGTCGCCGCTGCGGGTCGTCAGATCGCCGTGGATGCGGGTTCCCTCGCCGACCGAGACGTCCTCGCGGGCCCGCAGGCTGCCGAAAACGTTGCAGTCCTCGCCGACGTCGATCGACTCGGCGCGGATGTTACCGTGGAGCCGACAGCCGTCGCCGATCGTCGCGGGCGTCGAGACCCGCCAGGCGTCGTCGCTCACCGTCGCGTTGCGGGGGACGATCAGCGGGTCGGGAGTCGGCTCCGCGTCTTCGTCTTCGTCCTCGTCGTCGACGAGCTGGGAGACGAGCCGCTGGGCGGCGTCCTCCTCGCCGATCAATAGGAGCTGTTTGAGGTAGACGAACAGAAAGACGATCGTCGGCATCGGGTTCCGGATGACGATCCAGCCGTTGGCCTCGAACCCCTCGTCGATCTCGACGTCGTCACCGATATCGAGGTCGCCGGCGACTTTCATCTCGCCGCCGATGTGAACGCGCTCGCCGATGTAGGCGTCCTGGCCGACCAAGACGTTGTCGGCGACGTCACACCACATGTCGAGCCGGCAGTCGGCCTCGGCCTCGATATCCCCGCCGAACTCGACGCTCTCGCCGGCGAGGACGTTCCGGCCGCGGACGCCGAACTCGACGGTCGAGCGGGCGCCGACCAGCACGTCCCCGTCGGTCTCGAGGGCGACTTCCTTGGCTTCGGTCCCGTCGGGGACGACGAGTTCGTCGAGCGGATCCCTGCGAAACGCCACGTTCGCAACCAATACGAGCGCCGGGTAATAAATCTCGCGCGATTCGGCCGCGGGCGCTGCGGCGGTCGAGTGCGTGCGACCACAGGCGTCCGGTTTTTATCGGGGGATCGCCTACGGTGGGGTATGACGACGCTTGCGTTCGACGACGAGGGTGTCGACGTCGTGTACGAAGGCACCGAGTTTCGCCTCGAACGGGAACTCATCGAGGAAGCCACCGAGAAGTCCTACTACGACGTGACCGACCACGAAGTGCTGAAGATCGTCGCCGAGCAGCCGAACCTGCAGGGCGAACCCCGCCGCGTCGGCGACATCCTCCCGAAGAACTGACGCGTTCGGCGCCGATCGCGTTGCGGGTCCTCGCGGCGTCCGCGTTTCGACCGGCAGCGACGGATACCCGTCGGCAGCGACGGCTACCCGTCGTCTCCGTAGCGGGTTGCCGCGGATTCGAACCCCAGCTCCGCCCGCTCGCGACTCCGTCGGCCCTCGAGTTCGGCGATCGCCTCCGGATCCGGGCTGGCGTCGTCGTCGATCCGCGCCCACGAGGAGTGGACCTTCGAGTGACACCACCGACAGAGATAGACCGTGATCTCGTGGGAGAGCTCGTCGGTCCCCGCGTCGGCGTCGCCGTCCTCGCTTGCCGAGTCGGTCTCGTCGGCGTACGAGAGGTGGTGCTCCTCGAGCAGCGGGCGCTCGTCGTCGTGGGCGAGTCGCCTCTCCTCGAGGCCACAGCGGACACACTCCCGGTCGCGGTTTCGCGACCGGAAGTGGGGACAGTCGGCCGGTGTCTCCTCACGATCGGGGTCGTGGACGGGACAGGCGTACTTCTCGGCGGCCCGTTCGCGGGCGAACGAGGGATCGGCGTCGGGACGCTCGAAGGCGTACCGACACCGCCCGTCGTCCGTGCAGTGGTCACAGACGCCGGCGAACGCGTAGGGGTCGTCGACGCCGACGGACGTTCCTCGCGGCGTTTTCTCCATCGCTGTCCCGTTGGCGAGCGCGACGTTTCAACCTCTCGCCGATTCGAACTCACCGCTCGAGCTCGACGGGAAGCTTTTGTCCTCGCAGCGGGCACTCGAGGTCGTGCGACTGCGCCATCATCCGCAAACCGGCGCCGCCCGCCAGCTGGCCGCGACCGTTGAGACGGCCGACTCCGCGCTCGCTCAGCTCCGCGGACTCATGTTCCGCCGTTCGCTACCCGACGGATACGCGCTGGCGTTCCGGTTTGGGTCGGTGCGGTCCCGCGACGTGCACATGCTGTTCGTCTTCGTCCCGCTCGACGTGATCTGGGTCGTCGACGGCGTCGTCGAGCGCGTCGAACGGCTCCGGCCCTGGCGGGGGATCGCCCGCAGCGAGGCCGACCTGCTGCTCGAGCTGCCCGCCGGAGCGGCCGACGGCGTCGAGTCCGGCGACGAGCTGGTCCTCGAGCCGACGTGACTACTCGACGATCTCGAGTCTGCCGTCGACGACCCGGACGTCGAACAGCGCCGTCACCGATCTATCGAACCCTTCGCGATCGCGGTCGATCCGTCGGAGGACGACCGCGACGTCGACGAGCTCCGTGCCGACGTCTTCGAGAGCCGTACAGACGGCCTCGATCGTGCCTCCCGTCGAGAGGACGTCGTCGACGAGGATGACCCGATCGCCGGCCTCGACCCCGTTCAGGAAGAGCTCGCTCTCGCCGTAGCCGGTCTCCTGGTGGATCGCGACCTCGTCCGGGAAGCCGTAGGAGCGCTTGCGGACGACGACGAACGGGACACCGGTCGCCGTCGAGAGCGCCGTGGCGTGGTGGATCCCCATCGCCTCGGGCGCGACGAGGACGTCGACGTCCTCGAAGTCGATCCGTTCCCGGAAACCGTCGACGACGGCCTCGAGGACGTCGGGTTCGACGAGCGGAACGCCGTCGGTGACGCCGTGGACGAAGTAGTCGTAGCCGTCGCGGTCGACGACGGGCGCCGCGCGGAGCGACCGTGCGAGCGGCTCCAGCGTAGGGTCCATGGCCTTGCTACGGCAGGGTGCCCGATGGTCGTTCGGGTCCGTGCGTCGTTCGAGTCGTGCGTCGAGGGGTGACACCGACGGGGCGGGTGCAGATGGTGCCGTGACCGGCGGGGTTAAGTCGCTCTGTCCGAATAGACTGTGGTACGATGGCACGAGATTCGTTCTCAACGCCGGAGTCCGAGGATAGAGGAAGTCGGGGCAACCCGGCTGGGCGCGAAATTCCAGGGCGGAAATAACCCTTCCTTCGTGACTACGACTCCGGAGCAGACGATCGCAGCCGACCGTACAGTGCGCCTTCTCGATACGACGCTTCGCGACGGCGAACAAGCCCCGGGTGTCTCGCTTTCGCCCGACGAGAAAGTCGAGATCGCCCGTGGGCTCGAGCGAGCCGGCGTCGCCGTCATCGAGGCCGGCAGCGCCTGTACCGGCGCGGGCGAACGACAGGCGATCTCACGGGTGACCGATCTCGACCTCGACGCCCGCGTGACGAGCTTCTGTCGGGGGATGAGAGGCGACGTCGACCTCGCGCTCGAGTGTGACGTCGACGGCGTCCATATCGTCGTCCCCGCCAGCGACCGCCACGTCGAGGGGAAGGTCGGTACCTCCCGCGAGGACAACCTCGCGAAGACGGCCGACCTCGTCGAGTACGCCACCGACCACGACCTGTGGGTCGAGGTCATCGGCGAGGACGGCTCCCGGGCCGATCTGGACTACCTCGAGGAGCTGATGGGGACGGCTCTCGATGCGGGCGCCGATCGAACGTGTTTCGCCGACACCGTCGGCCATACGGGTCCCGAGCGCACCGCCGAGGCCGTCTCCCGGCTCGCCGAGCTCGGCCCCGTCAGCGCCCACACCCACGACGATCTGGGTCTGGGCGTCGCGAACGCGATCTCGGCGGTCTCCGCGGGTGCGGATCTGGTCCACTGCACCGTCAACGGACTCGGCGAGCGGGCCGGTAACGTCGCCCTGGAAGAGGTCGCGATCGCGCTGGCACACGTCTACGACGTCGAGACCGCCGAACTCGAGGAGCTGTACGACCTCGCACAACGGGTCTCGCGGGCAACGGGCGTGCCGCTACCGCCGAACAAGGCCGTCATCGGCGAGAACGCCTTCACCCACGAGAGCGGGATCCACACCGACGGGACCCTGAAGGACGACAAGATGTACGAGCCCTACGCGCCCGAGACGGTCGGGCGCGAGCGACGGCTCGCACTGGGGAAACACACCGGGCGAGCGGGCGTCACGGCGACCCTCGAGGAACACGGCGTCGAGGCCGACGACGACGAGGTCGCCGAAATCGCCACCCGCGTCACCGAGCTCGGTGACCGCGGTCGCCGCGTTACGGACGCAGACCTGCTTGCGATCGCCGAGGACGTCACGGGCGACGACCGCGAGCGCGTCGTCGAACTGCTGGACCTGAACGCGACCAGCGGGGGTGCGGTCCCGACCGCGAGCATCCGCCTCGCGGTCGAGGGCGAGGAGCGGGTCGCCAGCGGCACCGGCTCCGGCCCCGTCGACGCCGCCGTCTCCGCGGTTCGGGAAGCGCTGGGTTCGATGGCCGACGCCGAACTCGAGTCCTACCACGTCGACGCCGTCACCGGCGGGACCGACGCCGTCGTCACCGTCGAGGTGACGATGGTCCGGGACGACCGCTCGGTCACGGTCGCCCGCAGCGAGGCCGACATCACGCGAGCTAGCGTCGAGGCGATGGTCGACGCGCTCGATCGGCTGCTCGGACGGGACACGCAGCCGCTCGCACCGGCCGACGACTGAGACGGGCTGCCGTCTCGAGTAGCCGGCGCGACCGCAGGACGGCCCGTAGGCTCCGGAACCGACGGACAGTAGTCCGTGCGAACGTCGGCACGACTCTGTTTTCAGTGGAAGAGGTGGCGATCGAGCACGCCCCAGGGGTTGAACAGGTAGACGCCCGCGAGAAAGAGTGCGAAGACGAGCACGAACAGCTGGAGTACCGCGTCGATCCCGAGCGACGTCACCGGGTACAGCATGTACGCGATCAGCGCCGCGACGGCGATCCACAGCGTTCCGACCGCGACGCGCTGGCGGAGTTCCATACCGGGAGATTCCCCTCGAGCAGTATGAAGCCCTCGAAGGCCGTCCTCACAGCGAGAGGTCGGTGTCACCGACCGTCCCCTCGTCGAGGACGTCCTTGCGATTGTCGACCTGACCGACGTCGTCGTAGGCGACCGGTCCGGGAACCTGCTCGGCGTCCGGCCCCGGCTCGTTGCCGATGTAGAGAACGTTCGGCTGGGTGTTGTACTCCTCGAGCAGCCTGAACGTCGAGTCGGCGGTGCCGTACTCCCCCTGCAGGAGTCGCTCGGCTTCCTCTTCGGTCAGGCCGTCGTCGTCGTCCTCGTCGGCGGGCTCCTCCTCGCCCTCCAGGATCGCGATGGCGTCCTGGAGCTCCTCTTCGTCCGGGTCGTGCTCGATAGCGCGGGCGAGCGCGACGTTGTCGGCGTACTGCTGGGGATCGCTCTCGGGATCGTTCATGTCGCCGAACTGGATCGCCCCCGGCGGGCAGGCGTCCTCGCAGGCGGTGGTGCCGACCATCTCCTCGCCCATCTGGCCGTCCTGACGAGGGGGATCGAAGACGCATTTCTCCATGACCCCGCGCGGCCCCCGGCCGCTGACCCAGCGATCGCGCTGGTCGTACATCATGTCCTCGTCGAGTTCGTCGGAGGGTGCGTCGGTCTCGGGCTCGCCCCACTGGAAGTAGTTGACACCGTAGGGGCAGGCGACCTGGCAGTACCGACAGCCGATACAGACGTCGTAGTCAGTGAGTACGAGCCCGCCCTCGTCGCGGGTGTGTCGGGCCGTCGTCGGACACACCTTCTCGCAGGGCGCGTCGGTACAGTGCTGGCAGGGCCGGATCAGGTAGTTGAAATCCCGCGTCCCCTCGAAGTCGTCGGCGTCGGGCGACTCGACGATTCCGTCCTCGTAGGCGATGATATACATCCAGTTGGCCCCCTCGTTCCAGTTGTGCTCCTGGTTGCACGCGACCACACAGGAGAGACAGCCGTCGCAGGTCTCGAGATCGAGGGTCATCCCCCACTGGGTCCCTTCCTCCTCGTCGGCGCCCGGTGCACCCGCCTCCTCGTCGTCATCCTGAGCGGCGAGTGGCTCCCCGCCGTCGTCGGTGCTCGCCCAGGCGCCGAACCCGACGGCCGCGGCGCCGGCCCCCATCTTCTTCATCGTCTCGCGACGGGAGTCCTCGCCGTCGCCGCCGAAGCGCTCGAGCATTCCTGAAAGCGTCCCCTTCGCCTCCTCCCTGGCGTTCTCGTAGGCCTCCTTCGTCGGCCGCCGGTCCTCGCCGAACTCCTCGAGGACGTCCTCGTGATACTTCCCGTGGAACTCGGCCTCCGAGAGCTCACCTTTCGTGACCCGCATGGCGTCCTCGGCCATCGCCATCCCGAGATCCGCGTCGTACTCGGTGTCCTCGAGCATGGCCCGGAAGTCCTCCTCGGCGGCGTCCCCGAGGGGGTGGAACGGATCGCTCCCGAGGCCGTCCTCGTCGGAGCTCATTGCGGTCGCTCACCTCGTCTCGTCGCCGGGACTGTGTTACTGTTTGACACCATGTTCGTTCGGGGATCCCTCCCATAGCTGCGGAAATAAAGCGGTTCCCTGCGAGCGATGGCGACTCATATCAGGGGTGGGGATCGGTAGGAACGTCGAACGGTCGTCGAATCGGGACGGTATCGGGAGGAGAGTCCGAGAGTCGCGACTGGTGTGCGTACCGCTCGAATACTGCATACCGCCACAAAAGCGCCGAGGTTGTCTTGCAGCAACGGATAGCTCGCGCCGCTACGCGTCGCTCAGCGGTTTGTTGCTACAAAAGCGCCGAGAGGGTGATTTGAACCACGGTCGTTTCGCTCGCTGTGCTCGCTTCACTCCCTGGTTCAAACTCCGCTGTATCGTTTTCGGCAGCACAGACGACTCGCTCCGCTCGTCGTGTTGTGCTGCTGAAAAGCGCCGAGAGGGAGATTTGAACTCCCGAGTCCGTGAGGACAGCAGATTTCGAATCTGCCGCCTTGGCCGGGCTAGGCTATCTCGGCTCACTCCTACCTACCGCGGTGACGTTTTTATCGGTTTCGAATCGTCGCGCCGTCTGGGAATCGATGGCGTACGAACGTGACAGTCGAGGGGAAAAGCGTTTGCCCCGCGCCTCCGAGGTCGACGGCATGGACGTCACCCAGGCAAGCCGCGAGTGTTCGACCGTCCTCGAGGAGATCGGCAACGCCGTCGTCTGCGATCGCGACTTCCTTGAGGACGTCCTCGTCGGCGTCGTCGGACGGGGTCACGTCCTCCTCGAGGACGTTCCCGGCACCGGCAAGACGCTGACGGCCCGCAGCGTCGCGACGGCGCTCGGGCTCTCCTTCTCCCGGATCCAGTTCACGCCCGACCTCCTGCCCGCGGACGTCACCGGCACCCACGTCTTCGACGAGCGCGAGCGACGCTTCGAGTTCGCCGAGGGGCCGATCTTCGCCAACATCGTGCTGGCCGACGAGATCAACCGCGCGCCGCCGAAAACCCAGGCCGCCTTGCTCGAGGCCATGGAGGAGGGTCAGGTCACTGTCGACGGCGAGACCCGCCAGCTGCCCGCCCCCTTCTTCGTCATCGCGACCCAGAACCCCGTCGAGCAGGAGGGCACCTTCCCGCTCCCCGAGGCACAGGTCGATCGGTTCCTGATCAAGACGTCGATGGGGTACCCCGACGCCGAGGGTGAGGTGGAACTGCTGCGACGGCGCGCGAGCCGGGAGGCGGGGAGCCCGACCGTGGAGACGGTCCTCGAACCGGAGCGGGTCGACCAACTCCGGGCGGTTCCCGAGGCGGTCCGGGTCGAGCCGGACCTGCTCGAGTACGTCGCGACCGTCGCTCGCGAGACCCGCACCGACGGCCGCGTCGAGGTCGGCGTCTCCCCGCGTGGCACCCAGCGGCTGTTCGAGGCCGCCCGCGCGTACGCGGCGCTGGTCGGTCGGGAGTACGTCACGCCCGACGACATCAAGCGGGTCGCAGAGCCCGTCCTCGCTCATCGGCTCGTTCTGACTCCCGACGCGACGGTCAACCGGGTCGAAAAGGGCGCAGTCGTCGCGGACGTCCTCGAGAGCGTTCCGGTGCCGACGGTCGACTGATCGGAGTCGCACTCGGACTGTACCGGTTTTGCAGGCTGTCGAGGCGAATGCCCGGGGCTTGACCCCGAGGCGGTTCACCGCCTCGGTCGGTCGACGGCGTCTTCGGAACGGTGTCGGGCGGGACGGCTACCCCGTGTTCTTCATCCCCGCCGCGATCCCTTTCACCGTCAGCCGCAGGGTGCGCTCCTCGATGTCGGTGCGGTGGGTGCGATCGAGCAGGTAGACCTGCAGCAGGTTCAGCGGGTCGACGTAGGGGTTTCGTCGCTCGAGGTTCTCGCCGAGCCAGTCGCGGGTGTGAAGCTCCTCGCGCCCGCCGATCGTCGTCACCAGCTCGGCCGCACGCTCGTACTCCTCGCTCAGCCGCGGGAAGAACCGATCGCGGAGGTCGGCGTCGGCCATTCCCGCGTAGGTTTCGGCGATCTCGAGTTCGGTCCGGGACAGCGAGAGCGCGGCGTTGTCCAGCGTCGTGCGGAAGAACGCCCACTCCTCGTACATCTCCTGGAGGGTCTCCTCGGAGCCGCCGTCCTCGAGGTAGGCGTCGATCCCCGTCGCCAGGGCGTACCAGCCCGGCAGGATACACCGCGACTGGGTCCAGGAGAACACCCACGGGATCGCCCGCAGGTCCTCGACGGTACGCTCGCCGGATCGCGAAGCAGGTCGCGAGCCAAGATCGAGGTCCTCGATGACGGTGATCGGCGTCGCCTGCTCGAAGTACCGGACGAACCCTTCGCTCTCGAGGAGGTCGCGGTACTCTCGGCGAGCGGTGTCAGCCATCGTCTCCATCGCTTCGATCCACTCCTCGTCGATGTCCTCCTCGGGCTGCTCCTCAGCGTAGAGCCGGGCCCGGAGCTGGGCGTTTAACATCTGCTCGATGTTTCGCTCGGCGATTCGGGGGTTGGCGTACTTCTCGGCGATCGCCTCGCCCTGCTCGGTGAACTTCACCTGGCCCGTCACCGTCGAGTTCGGTAGCGCCAGCAGCGCCTCGTTCATCGGCCCGCCGCCCCGCGAGATCGACCCCCCGCGACCGTGGAACAGCCGCATCGTCACGTCGTGATCGTCACAGATCTCACCCAGCCGACGCTGGTTCTTGTACAGCGACCAGTTCGCCGCGAGGAAGCCGTTCTCCTTGTTCGAGTCGGAGTAGCCCAGCATGATCTCCTGGGTGTCGTTGCGGGCCTCGAGAGCCTGCGCGTAGGCCTCGTTCTCGAACAGCGTCCCCATGATCCGACGAGCCCCCGAGAGAGCGTACTCGGTCTCGAGCAGCGGGACGATGTCGATCCCGCAGTGTTCGGGCAAGGAGACGACGTCGGCCTGATCGGCGAGAAAGAGGACCTCGAGGACGTGGCTTGGCTCCTCGGTCATCGAGATCGCATAGGTGTCGATCGCGTGGACGCCGTACTCGGTCTGCCAGTCGCCGAGCTCGTCGAACAGCGTCAGCACACGGGCCGAATCCTCCGAGAGCCCCTTGGTGTCTTCCAGATCGATCACGGGCTCGTCCTGGAGGACCGCGTCGGTCAGGAGCTCGACCCGTTCGTCCTCGTCGAGGCCGTGGTAGTCGATCCCCTGCCGTTCCAGCGCCGCGGCGATGGCGTCGGTGTGTTTCTGCTGGTGGTCCCGCAGGTCCATGCTGGCAAGCGAGAAGCCGAAGGTGGCGACCTGCCGCCGGATCGGGTCGACGTGGCCGTCGACGACGCTTCCGGCGCCGTTGTTCCGCAGGCTTCTGGCGACGAGTTCGAGATCGTCGAGCAGCTCGTCGACCTCCTCGTAGCCGCCCGGCCGGACGTCCCCGACCCGCGACAGGCGCTCGCGCATGAGTTTGAGCTTCTGGCGGTAGGGCTCGCCGGGGTACCGGTTTTCCGCGGTACGGGCGCTGCCGGGCAGCAGTTCCCGGTCGTCCTCGAGGCCGGCCTCGAACTCCGGGCCGACGTCGATCCGGCTGCCGTCCTGGCTCAACACACCCGAGAGACGCTTGAGCTGGGTGCGGTACTGCTCTAAGACGACCTCCCGCTGGCGCTCGAGGGTGTTCGCGGTGACCTCCGGGGTCACGTAGGGGTTGCCGTCCCGGTCGCTGCCGGCCCACGAGCGGAACTCGAACAGCTTCGGAATCTCGAGGCTGTGGCCGACCTCCTCGTCGATCGCGTCCGCGAGCTCGTCGTAGACCTCGCCGACGACGTCGAACAGCGTGTTCTCTAAGTACCACTGGACGTTGCGGGCCTCGTCGGCGACCTCCGGCTGCCGTTTCCGTACCTGGGGGGTCTGCCAGAGACTTGTCACCTCGGCATCGATATCTCGCCAGACCTGACCGCGCTCCTTGTCGGTCAGCAGTCGCTCGTCGAGCGTCTCGAGGTGGGTCGAGATCGTCCGCAGCTTCGATTTGACCGTCTTGCGCCGGGCCTCCGTCGGGTGGGCGGTGAACGTCGGCTCGATCAGGACGTCCTCGAGGACCTGCTGGACCGTCTCGACGTCCGTTTCGGCGAGTTCGGCCGCGGCCGTCTCGAGGCTGTCCTCGAGGGTATCCTCCTGGGAGCTGGTTCGGATCGAGCGGACGCGCTCGCGTTCCTCGGCGAGGTTGATGAGCTCGAAGTACGTCGTGAAGGCTCTGGCGACGATCCGCTGCTGGTGGGGCGAGAGGTTGTTGAGTTCGGTCGCGAGCGGGTCTCGCGACTCGAGCTCGCCCGAGCGGTAGTCGATCGCCGTCGTCCGACAGGATTCGACCGTCTCGAACGCCCGCCGCGAGGTCTGGTCCTCGAGGACGTCGCCGAGAAGCTCGCCCAGTTCGCGGACGTCCTGGCGGACCGTTCTGTTATGCAGTGTCATACGCCACCGTACGCACTACGGCTTAAAAAGGTCCGTACAGCCCCGAAGGCTTGCCTCACACATCTTTTTCCCTGATGGTCTCGGGCGGACGATCGGCTTCTGTGAACCGTCACGCTCCGAGCGCAACCGAGAGCAGTCGGAGTTCCGACTGCTCGTGGATCGGGGAGTCCGTGACCGTCGAGCGATCCGTGACGCCCGGTACAGGAGTGTACTGCCCCACCGGGAGGGCCGTCAGTCGGCCTCCCGGAGCGCCTCGTTCAACGCCGGCACGACCTCGTGGAGGTCGGCGACGACGGCCCAGTCGGCCTTCTGGACGATCGCCGCCTCGGAGTCGGTGTTGATCGCCAGGATCGAATCGGCACCCTTGCAGCCGACCATGTGCTGGACGGCGCCGCTGATCCCGCAGGCGATGTAGACGTCAGGGCTGATCTTCGCGCCCGTCTGGCCGACCTGGTCGTCGTGGGGGCGCCACCCCTCGTTGACAGCGGCCCGGGAGGCCCCGACGGTTCCACCCAGCAGCTCCGCCAGCTCCTCGAGCTGATCGTAGTCCTCGGCGCTGCCGACGCCTCGTCCCCCGCCGACGACGACCCGGGCCTCGCCCAGCGGGATCCCCTCTTCGTCGCCCGTCTCGACGCGGTCGAGCTGGACCGCGAGGTGTGCGTCCTCGAGATCGGGTTCGAACGCGGAGACGGTCGGCTCGGTCGCGGACGACGCGGGTTCGGCCGGGAACTCGTGTTCGGCGGCCGTCAGCAGCTTTCGCTCGCCCTCGAGGCGGGCGTGCTCGATCAGGCTACCGCCCCAGCGGTTCCGCCGGAGCTCGTAGGCGCCGTCGTCGACCTCGACTTCGAGACAGTTCGTCGCCAGCGGCGCGTCGAGTTTCGCGCCGACGCGTGCGAGGACGTCGTGCCCGCGGTCGGTTCCCGGACCGACGATCGTCGCTGCCCCGCGGTCGTCGGCGAGCTGGACGACGCTCTCCGCCCACGCGTCGGGCGCGTAGCGCTCGAGGCGGTCGTGGGCAACGTGGTGGAGCTCCGCGACGCCGTGGGCGCCGAGGACGTCGGCCAGCGCCGCGGCCCCGTCGCCGAAGGCGACGGCCGCCAGCGCCCGGTCCTCGGCGTCGGCCAGCTCGCGGGCCAGCGCCAGCGCCTCGAGGGAGGTCTCCTCGGGCGCCCCGCCGTCGTGTTCGACCAACGCGAGGATCATACGACCTCGACCTCTTCCTCGAGGACGGCGACGATCTCCGGGACCGCCTCGGGCCCCTCGCCCAGCACCTCGGCGGGCGAGTCGTCGGTCTCGGGCGCTTCCAGGCGGACCTTCTCGAGGCCGTCCGTTCGGGGCTCGGCCTCGGGTTCGAGGCGCTCGATCTCCTGCTGACGGGCCTGCATCTTGGCCCGCATCGAGGCGTAGCGGGGCTCGTTGAGTCCTTCCTTGACTGTCACGACGGCTGGCAGATCGAGTTCGTAGACCTCCTCTCCGCCGGAGATCTCGCGTCTCGCGATCGCCGTCCCGTCCTCGACGTCGAGGTCCTTGATCCCCGTGACACAGGGGTAGCCGAGCGCGTTCGCGACGCGGACGCCGACCTGGTAGTTGGCCGCGTCGGCCGACTCGTTGCCGAACAACAGCAGGTCGAAGGCGCCGTCCTCGTCGGCGACCCGTTCGATTCCGTCGGCGAGCGCGTCCGCGGTCGCCCGCGGGGACCACTCCGCACCGTCGGTCTCGAGCAGCGTTGCCTCGTCGGCCTGCATGGCCAGTCCCGTCCGGAGCTGTTCCTCCGCTTCGGGCGGGCCGAGGGTAAGGACGTGGGTCGAGCCGCCGTGAGTCTCGACCTTCGCGACGGCCTCCTCGATCGCACACTCCTCGTGGGGGCTCATCGTAAACCCCAGCCCGCTCGTGTCGATCCGTTGCTCGTCGTCGGTGAGGACGATCTTAGCGCCCGTGTTCGGGACGCGTTTGATACAGGCGAGTACCTTCATGGTTAGCTCCGGATGCGGTCGTTTGCGGGGTCGAACAGCGGCTCGCTGCCGGCGACTTCGACTTCGACGGGGTACTGCTGGCCCATGTACTCGACCGCGAGCTCGCGGCCCTCCACGGCGTACTCCGGTGGAAGGTACGCCATCAGGAGGTGTTTGCCGACGGTCGGCCCCGTCCCCGCGCTGGTCACGTAGGACTCGCGACCCTCCTCGTCGACGATCACCTCGCCGTCGTCGTCGAGGACGGGCTCGCCGCCGAGCATGAACCGGCGCTCCCCGTCCTCGGGCGCGTGGTCGGCAACGGAGAGGGTACACAGCGTCGCCGCGTTCTCGGTCTCTACGGCCTCGGCGTAGGCCTCCTTCCCGACGAAGTCGGCGTCCTTGACCCCGTGGAAGGTCAGGCCCGCCTCCGAGGGGTCGTACTCCAGCTCGAGCTCGTGACCGTAGAGGCGGTACCCCTTCTCCATGCGGCCGGTGGTGCCGTAGACGCCCATCCCGACGGGGCGGATGTCGTGGTCCGCGCCGGCGTCCTCGAGCAGCTCCCAGAGCCGTCGGCCCTGACCCATCGGGGCGTAGAGCTCCCAGCCCCGCTCGCCGACGTAGGAGAGCCGCATCGCCCAGGCGTCGATCTCGCCGATCGTGAGCTCCCGGGCGGTGTACGGCGGGAACGCCTCGTGGGAGACGTCCTCCTCGGCGACAGACTGGACGACCTTGCGGGCCGTTGGCCCCCAGACGCCCAGCGTACACAGCGACTCGGTGTTGTCGATCATCGTGACGTCGGCGTCCTCGGGGATGTGACTCCCGAACCAGGCCCGATCGGAGCCCGCGGCCGCCCCGCCCGTGATCAGCCGGAAGTGATCGGGGCCGATCCGGGCGATCGTCAGATCGGAGACGAAGCCGCCGTTTTCCGCAAGGATCGGCGTGTACACCGTCTTCCCGACGTCGACGTCGATCCGGCCGACGGCCATCCCCTCGAGGAACTCGCAGGCGTCCTCGCCGACGAAATCGAAGATGCCAAAGCCCATATCGCCGACCATCGCGACCTCGTCGCGCATGTGGAGGTGTTCGGCCAGAATAATGGGAGACCACCACCGCGAGTCCCACTCGTTGGGCCGTTCGAGCCCCTCGAGATCGTCGGCGTAGCGCTCGAGGAGGTCCTCGTTTGACTCGTACCACTGGGGCCGTTCCCAGCCCGCGGCCTCGAAAAAGCGCGCGTCGAGTTCGTCCTGGCGGTCGTAGAACGGACTCGTGCGCAGCGGGCGGGAGCTCTGCCACTGCTCGTGGGGGTGGACGATGCCGTAGATCTTCTGGAACCCCTCGTGGGCGCGGTTCTTGACGAACTGCCTCGAAGTGCCGTACTCGTAGAACCGGTTGACGTCCGAGCCGTGGAGGTCGATGTCGGACCAGCCACGAGTCATCCACTGGGCGACGGCCTCGCCGACGGCGGGTGCCTCCTTGATCCAGACCGCGGCACAGGACCACAGCCCGTCGACGTCCTGTAGCGGCCCCAGAAGCGGCGCCCCGTCGGGGGTGACCGACAGCAGGCCGTCGATCTCGTGGCGGACGCCGGCCTCGGGATCGTCCAGCAGTTCGGGAACGATCTCGAGGGCGTCGTGCATCGACTGCTCGAACGCGTCGTCGGTCAGCGGCGGCTGGGTCGGCGACAGCGGCGCCTCGTCGATCGAGGGGATCTCGTCGACGTCCCAGAGGATCGGGCGGTGCTGGTAGGAGCCGACCTCGAGGTCGTTGCCGTGCTGGCGCTCGTACATCTGGGTGTCCATATCCCGGACAACGGGGAAGGAGATCTCACCCTCGTACTCCTCAAAAAAGGAGATCGGACCGACGCTGACCATCTGGTGGACCGCCGGCGTCAGCGGGATCTCGGCGCCGGCCATCGCGGCGATCTTCGGACTCCAGAGCCCGCAGGCGATGGCGACCTCGTCGGCCTCGACGGTTCCCCGGTCCGTCTCGACCGCGGTGATCGCGCCGTCCTCGACGTGGAGATCCAGCACCGTCGTATTTGGCGACACCGTCAGCCCGCCGTCGGTGTACTCTTCCGCGCGGGCCCGCATTACCTCGCCGGCCCGTAGCGGATCGCAGGTCCCCGCACCCGGGCTGTAGAAGCCACCCTCGATGATGTCGGTGTTGACGTAGGGAACCATCTCCTCGATCTCCGCGACCGAGAGCATGCGTCCGGGCTCGCCCCAGGCCTTCGCGGACTGAACGCGCCGTCGGAGCTCTTCCATGCGCTCTTCGGTCCGGGCCACCTCGATCCCGCCGCTGTTCGTGAAGGTGTCCATGTCCTCGTACTGCTCGATGCTCCGGCGGGTGAGGTGGGTCATCTCCTTGGAGTGCTCGACCGGCATCAGGAAGTTCGACGCGTGACCCGTCGAACCGCCGGGATCCGGCAGCGGTCCCTTGTCCAGCAACAGGATATCCTCCCGCCCCTGTTTCGCGAGGTGGTACGCGAGGCTGTTGCCGACGATCCCCGCGCCGATGACGACCGTCCTCGCACTCGAGGGGACGGCGTCGCTCATCCACGCTCACCTCTCTCGAATCCGTCCGTCCGTCTTCCGTTCGGATACCAATCCCCTCTCCTGTGTGTGTTGTTATCTCCCATACTACGTTCAGTGTCGTGTCAACGATATCCAGGATATTAAATTCCCGTAGTAGCCGTGAGAACGTCGGGTTACGGCCGAACCGGTTCGGCCCACACCCCCCACGTTATTATCGCTGACGAGCGAGGCGTCGGCCGAGCGTCGTCGAGGGCGGTGGGCGTCGTATCCGGAACAATACATGTGAGCTAACACTTATCACCGGTTCGAGAAAACGTATGCTAGATGACTGATTCGAACCAGGACGGGAGGATCCCGACCGACTACGAGATCGCACAGAACGCCGAGAAGCGTCCGATCGACGACGTCGTCGAGCCGTTCGGACTCGACGCCGAGGACCTCGAACTGATCGGCGAACACAAGGCGAAGGTTTCCTTCGACGCGATCGAACGGCTTCGCAGCGAGCGCTCCGAGGACGGAAAGCTCGTCCTCGTCACCGGGATGACGCCGACGCCGCTGGGTGAGGGGAAGACGGTGACGACGGTCGGACTCGGCCAGGCGTTCAACCGGATCGATCGGGACGCGCTGATCGCGATCCGGGAGCCGTCGCTGGGACCGGTCTTCGGTGTGAAAGGCGGCGCCGCGGGCGGCGGATACTCCCAGGTGCTCCCGATGGAGGATATCAACCTCCATTTCACCGGCGATCTACACGCGCTCACCTCGGCGCACAACCTAATTTCGACGATGCTCGACAACCACATCAAGCAGGGCAACGAGCTCGACATCGCCGTCAACTGGATCAACTGGCCCCGCGCGATCGACATGAACGATCGGGTGCTCCGGGAGACGGTGGTCGGTCTGGGCGGCGAGGTCACCGGCGTTCCCCGCGAGGACGGGTTCATCCTGACCGCGGCCTCGGAGATGATGGCGGTGCTCTGTCTCGCCGACGGTATCGAGGACCTCAAGGCCCGGATCGGTCGGATCATCGTTGCCTACGCCGAAGACGGCGAGCCGATCACGGTCGACGATATCGGTGCGACCGACGCCGCTGCCATCCTGTTGAAGGACGCACTCAAGCCGAACGTCGTCCAGACGATCGAGGGGACGCCCGCGTTCGTCCACGGTGGTCCCTTCGCGAACATCGCCCACGGCACCAACTCGCTGATCGCCGACGAGGTCGCGGCCCACCTCTCGGAGTATCTCGTCACCGAAGCGGGCTTCGGGTCAGATCTGGGCGCCGAGAAGTTCATGAACATCGTCTGTCGGTTCGGCGAGATGGAGCCCGACGCGGTCACGGTCGTCGCGTCGGTACGGGCGCTGAAGTACCACGGCCAGAACATGTGGCCGCCGAACCTCGAACAGTTAGAAGACGAGGACGTCGCGGCCGTCGAGCGCGGGCTCGAGAACCTCGATAAACACGTCGAGAACTTGCGAAAGTTCGGCGTTCCCGTCGTCGTCGCGCTCAATCGGTTCCCCGACGACAGCGACGCGGAGGTCGAGGCGGTTCTCGACCACTGCCGGGAGGACCTCGAGGTGCGGGCAGCGGAGTCAACGGTGTTCAGCGACGGCGGCGAGGGTGGCGTCGACCTCGCCGAGAAACTTGTCGACGCAGCCGAGACCGAGTCGTCGTTCGAGCCGCTGTACGACCTCGAGATGTCGATCAAAGAGAAGATCGAGGTTGTCGCGACCGAGATCTACGGGGCCGACGGCGTCGAGTACCACAGCGACGCCGAAACCGACATCGAACGGCTCACCGAGCACGGGTTCGACGACGTCCCGATCTGTATGTCCAAGACCTTCCACTCGCTGAGCGACGACGCCAGCCGCAAGGGCGTCCCCGAGGACTGGACCCTCGAAGTCAACGAGATCTACCCCTCGGCGGGGGCCGGCTTCCTCGTGGTGTTGACCGCCGACGTGCTGACCCTCCCCGGGCTTCCCGAGGAGCCCGCGGCCGCGAACATGGAGCTGCAGTCCGACGGAAGCATCGACGGCCTGTTCTGAGCGGGCTCACTCCCGCGTTTCCGATCGGTATCCGAGCAGCCACAGCGCTCGGTAACACGTCCACAGCTCACACTCACACCGCTCGGCGAGCTCGCGACAGCGTTCGAGGTAGCGCTCGTAGTCGGACGCTTCGGGCGGTTCGGGATACGGCGCCTCGAGCTCCCCGTGCTCGCGAAGCACCGCCCACTCCCGGGCGCTCATCACCAGGTATCGCTCCGGTTCGAGGAACTGCAGAAACGCCGTCCCCACCGGGACGTCGACCCCCGAAAGCGCCGTCAGCGCCTCGAGTTTTGCGGCCGTCGACTCGGCCTCGAGGGCGTCCTCGACCGCCGTCTCGAGGGCCTCGTACTCGTTGTCGCCGAACCGTTCCTCGGCGGCGCGTCGGTCCGCGTCGGGGTATCGCCCGAGGAAGCGCCGGAAGTACCACTGGACGATCCACTCGACGTCGCGCCGGCCGTACGTTCCCTGCCGCAGCGTCGTGGGCAACAGCTCGCGGTGTTCGTCTTCGACGGCCGCGAGGGGCTGCTCATCGGGGTACTCGTCGGCGAGGGTCTCGACCGTATCCGGGGAGAGCGCCATCGACGATCGGTTGTGCGGCAGAGAGTGTGAACGTTTTCCTCACCGTCGTGGGAGAAACGTTCATACCTCGTCGCGCAAAACGTGATACCATATCATGGGCAACTTCCGCACAGGTGATTCCGATGGCGACTGAGGAGTCGGAGCCGGTAAAGACGATCTGTCCGTACTGCGGCGTCGGCTGTGGAATCCAGGTCAACCAGGGCGAAGAGCCCGGCGACGTCCAGTTCATGCCGTGGGGTGATGCGCCGGTCAACGAGGGCCGGATCTGTATCAAGGGTGGCGCGGCGACGGAGGTCGTCGACCACGAGGACCGACTCACCGAGCCGCTGATCAAAGAGGACGGCGAGTTCCGCGAGGCCAGCTGGGCGGAGGCTTACGACCGCATCGTCGACGAACTCGAGCGCATCCGCGAGGAGTACGAGCCCGACGCGATGGGCTTTTTCGGCTCCTCAAAGACGATGAACGAGGAGAACTACCTCCTCCAGAAGCTCGCGCGACGGTACGGCACCAACAACGTCGACAACTGCACCCGGATGTGTCACGCCTCGACGGTGTGGGCGCTACGGACGAGTCTGGGCGCCGGTGCGATGACAAACAGCATGGCCGACCTGGAGGAGTCGGCTGACGTCTTCTGGATCCAGGGCGCGAATCCCGGGGAGCAACACCCGATTGCGAACAGCCAGTACTTCCGGCAGGCCGTCCTCGAGGGGGCGACGGTGATCCAGGTCGACCCCCACGCCAACAAGACGACCTCGTCGTTCCAGATCGACGAGACGGACCGCCACCAGCACCTCCAGCTCGAGCCGGGGACCGACATCCCGCTGTTGAACGTCGTGATCAAGACGATTCTGGAGAACCACGAGGACGACCCCGACGCGGGCTGGATCGACGAGGAGTTCATCGAGGAGCGAACGGAAGGGTTCGACCACCTCAAGGAGACGCTCTCGGAGTTCGACAAGGAGGAGGCCGCCGAGCAGTGTGGCGTCCCGCTCGAGGACATCGAGCTGGCCGCCGAAAAGTACGCGATGGCGAACAACGCGGCCATCTTCACCGGGATGGGGATGAGCCAGCACACCTGCGGGGTCGACAACGTCCAGAACGAGATCAACCTCGCGCTGATCACGGGCAACCTCGGCAAGCCGGGAACGGGTGTCAACCCGCTTCGAGGCCAGAACAACGTCCAGGGGACCTGTGACGTCGGTGCGATGCCGAACGTCCTGCCGGGCTACCAGCTGGTCGACGACGACGAGGCCCGCCAGTCCGTCGAGGAGGAGTGGGGGTTCGAGGTGCCCGACGAGCCCGGACTGACGAACGTCGAGCTCTCCCACGAGTTCGGCAACTCGGTGAAGGGACTGTACGTGATGGGCGAGAACCCTGTCGTGAGCGAACCCGACGCCAACCGGGTTATCGAGCGCATTCAGGACCTGGAGTTCATGGTCGCACAGGACATCTTCATGACCGAGACGGCCGAGTACGCCGACGTCGTCCTCCCGGCGACGACCTGGGCCGAACGCGGCGGCACCGTCACCAACACCGACCGCCGGGTCCAGCGGATGCGCGGCGTCGATAAGGTCCACGAGAACACGAAACACGACCTCGAGATCCTCATGGAGGTCGGCAGCCGGCTGTTCAGCGAGGACGAGTTCCGCTTCGAGGACGAGGAGGCCGTCTTCGAGGAGCTCCGGCAGGTCTGTCCGAGCTACTACGGGATGACCTACGAGATCCTCGGCGAGGAGGGGATCCAGTGGCCCTGTTACGAACTCGGTGACGAGGGCGACCAGTACCTCTACGAGGACAGCTTCGACACCGACAACGGCCTCGGGCAGATCGAGGGTGTGACCCATCAGCCCCCCAAAGAGACTCCCGACGAGGAGTATCCGCTGATCCTGACGACTGCCCGGCTCGAGGAACACTACAACACGGGGACGATGAGCCGTCGCTCGCCGACGCTGAACCGCCAGACCCCCGAGAACTTCGTCGACGTCCACCCCAACGACGCCGAGCGCTACGGGATCGAGGACGGCCAGGACGTCGTCCTCAAGTCCCGGCGTGGCGAGATCACCGTCGAGGCCCAGGTCACCGACGCGATCAAGGAGGGATCGGTGTGGACGACGCCACACTTCGCGGCCGCCTCCGCCAACCGTCTCACCAACGACGTCCTCGACGAGCGCGCGAAGATCCCCGAGTACAAGGCCGCGGCGGCCGAGATCGAGGTCGGTATCGAGCCGGCCGACTCGGAGGCGCCGGCCGACGACTGAGACGGGCTGGTATCCCGTTTTGCCGGCACGACCACCGCCCGACTCGGGCTCGTTCCGGGGCTGACGTCGGCGGTCCACGCGAGCCGGTCGCTTCGAGTGGCTCGTGACTTCACCCACGACTGAAGTCGTTCCTCGAATCTCTGTAACGTCCGCGTTGTGTCCTGTGCTGTATGGTAACAAAAGCAAGGACTATATGAGTGACCCGCCATGTTCCGGACGAGGACGAGGACGAGTACACATGTACGATAACGTTCTGATCGCGACGGACGGCAGCGACGAGGCCGAGGGAGCTATCGACCACGGCCTCGACCTCGCCGAGAAGGTGGGTGCGAAGGTACACGTGTTGTACGTCGTCGAAACCAAGGCCAACTACATCCTGACGGTCGGGCTCTCGGACGACGAGCTCCGGTCCTACCGGAAGTACGGCGAGGAAGTCGTCACGAGGGTGATCGACCGGGCGTCCGAGCGCGGCCTCAGCGGCGAGGGAGTTATCAGAACCGGCCGGCCGGCCGCGGAGATCGTCGACTACGGTGCGGAGAACGACGTCGATCTCATCCTGCTGGGAAAGCAGGGCCACGGCGCGATCGATCGCCACCTCGGGAGCACTTCCGAGAAGGTCATCCGGATGGCCGACACGCCCGTCACCGTCGTCGCCGGCGCCCAGTGGACGAGCTAGCCCGACGGACGGCTCCCGTTCCGTCGTCGAACCGTCACCGTTGAGTCGCTCGCAATCGAACCGGCGTCCGAAACGATGTCCCGAACTCCACGAACGTACCTTCGGCTGTTCCTGCTCGGGGGTGGCGTCCTCGTCGGCGCTAGCGGACTGCTCGGTGGGGACACGGTCCAGCTACTCGTCGGCGCCGCCGCCGTCGTCCTCGGCGCCATCGGACTGCTCGCCGAGCGACGGACGTCCTCGGAGTGACGATACCCCTAAGTCACGTCCGTACGGTGCAGTCGGTATGTCCAGATTCGTCGCGATCGCCGCCACGATTCTTGCCGTAGTGTTTGCCGTCGCGAGTCTGCTCCTGTTGCTCGCGGGACGGCACTTCATCGCGGGCACGCTGCTGACGTTCGTGGCGTTCGCGATCTACTTCCGGGAGATCAACGTCGAGTGAACGACGACCGTGCGTCCGGGACCCAAACTATTTGCGCCAGTCCTCCGAAGGACGGCGTGGAACGGGAATGCTAGACAGGATCCTGATCGCGACGGACGGCAGCCGGAAGGCGTCGGCGGCGATCGACCACGGGCTGGAGCTCGCGGAGACGTTCGACGCAGAGGTGCACGTGGTCTACGTCGTCGAGACGAAGGCCTCGTATATCCTCAGTATCGGCGCGAGCGAGGAGGGTCTCGAAGAGTACCGCCAGTACGGACAGGAGGTCGTCGACGAGGTCGTCGATCGCGCCGATCGCCGCGGACTCGAGGCCGTCGGCGCGGTCGAGTCCGGAACGGTCGCCCAACAGCTGCTCGAGTACACGGACCGCGAGGACGTCGACGCGGTCGTCATGGGCGAACGCGGACGGGGAACCCTCGAGCGGTATCTCGGATCGAACGTCGAGAAGGTCGTCCGGCTGTGCTCGAAGCCGGTGACCGTCGTTCGCTCGTAGCGACACCGAGGGCCCGTTGAACGGGATGTCCGGAGCGAAGTGACCGGGACCGGTCGCTCCAGAAGCCGGCTAGGACCCCTTTCAGTCGTCGCCGACGTCGACGACGGTGCCGTCTCTGGTTCTGACGTGTGTGACGAGGTCACCGGTCCGGCTCCTGACGACGATCTCGTCTTCCTCCTCCAGGTTCTCGATTAGCTCGGCGAACTCGTCGGACTGAAGGGTTCTGTACTCTCGTCTGAGCCCGGTCAGCACGGCGTACATCATAAACAACAGGATAAACGTAAACGGTAGCCCGCTGGCGATCGCCGCCGCCTGCAGCGCCTCGACGGCCGCGTCGCCGCCGGCGATCAGCAGCGCCGAGGCGACCAGCCCCTCCGAGGCGGCCCAGAAGACCCGCCCAGCCGGGGGCGTCTCGTGTTTCCCGCCGGTGCTCAGATGTTCGAGGACGAGCGACCCCGAGTCCGAAGACGTCACGAAAAACGTCGTGACGAGAACGATCGCGATCACGGAGAGGATCAGCGTCCCCGGCATCTGCTCGAACATCGCGAACATCGCGACCTCCTCGCCGGTTTCGAAGACGGGGTCGCTGATCGCGCCCGCCGTCGCGTCGTTCAGCTCGAAGTTCAGGGCGGTTCCACCCATCGCCGAGAACCAGGCGAACGAGAAGATGACGGGGATCAGGAGCACGCCGCCGACGAACTCGCGGACGGAGCGCCCCTTCGAGATCCTGGCGATGAACATCCCGACGAACGGCGACCAGGAGATCCACCAGGCCCAGTAGAACACCGTCCAGTCGACGAGGAAGTCACCTTCGCCCTCGCCGCCGGGCCCGTAGAACTCCGAGCCCTGGAAGTAGTGGTCGTCGAAGGTGTTCCCGAAGAAGGAAAGCTCGAAGAAGTTTCCGAGGTAGCCACCGATCCCCTGTGGCAGGGCGCCGAGGACGAACAGGGTCGGCCCGAGAACGAACACCGAAATCAGCAGGATCAACATCAGCGTCAGATTCAGGTTGCTGAGCCGTCGGATCCCTTTGTCGAGACCGAGATAGACGGAGATGATCGCGAGCCCGGTAACGAGGCCGATGATCGCCACGGCGACCCAGATCGAGTCGGGAACCGCGGGGAACACGCCGACCTCGTCGCCGAGGAACGTCAGTCCGGCATTGATCTGTAACGCCCCCAGTCCGAGCGAGGTTACGAGGCCGAACAGCGTCGCGAAGATGGTGAAGATGTCGATGAGGTGGCCCGGCCAGCCGTAGATCCGATCGCCGAGCACCGGGTAAAACACCGAACGGAAGGTTAGCGGAAGCCCCCGATTGTACGAGAAGAAGGCGAGTCCGAGCGCGACCAGCGCGTAGATCGCCCACGGGTGGACCCCCCAGTGGAACAGCGACACTGCGAGTGCGACCTCACCGGCGCCCTCGGTTCCCGCCTCCGCGCCCAGATGTGGGTCGAAGAGGTGAAACACCGGTTCGGCGACGCCGAAGAACATGAGGCCGATCCCCATCCCGGCGCTGAACAGCATCGCGACCCAGGAGATGTCGCTGAACTCCTTCTCGCCGTCGACCCCGCCGAGGCGGATCGAGCCGTACTTGCTGATGGCGAGATAGATCATGAAGATAATGAAGCTGTTCGCCGCCAGGATGAACAGCCAGTCGAAGTAGTCAGACACTGCAACACGGGTCTCCTGGTAGACCGTCCCCGCCTGGTCGGGAAACACAAGCGAGAGAACGATAAACAGCACGATCAACCCGCCCGCGATGAAAAACACGGGGGGGTTGATGTCGAAGCCGTACCCTTGCCAGTTCCTGTCGCCCGGTTCTCGGTCCGTCTCCGCGTGGAAGAGTTCTCCCTGGATACCGCTGTTGTCGTCGTCTGCCATAGTTACCCTCCGTATGCGTTCCGCCCGCCGTCGCTCCGCACGAAGTCGTCTATCGGTCCTGTTCCGAAGCGGCCGTTCGTGACGCGATGCCGGATCGATCTCTCCGTCCCGGCTTTCCGGTTCGTTGCGGCGACGAATTTCCGTGCGAACATATCACGAATGATATTGACTGTCAATCACAGTACGTCGATTGCCTGCAGTTCGGTATATAGTTTTGGTAAATATCCGTGTACGTACTGGAGGAACGTTCCGTCGGATAGACCTTTCGACCTAGGTCCACCAGTTTCGGCCGTTCATCCCCGCAGCCGCGCGAGGACGGCCCCGATCCGGGCCGGCGTCGCCAGAACGGAGAGCACGAACGTCGCGACGGCGAGCCCGAACGAGACGGCTGCGACGGCCAGCAAGATGGGTGCCAGTCCCGCCAGAACGGGGATCGAGAGGACAGTCATCGAACAGACGACCACCAGGAGAAACCCAAGCGAGACGCGTATCCCGGTCTGGCGCGGGTTGAACCCACAGCCGGGACAGCCTTCCTCGCTGCCCTCGAGTTCGTACCCGCACCGCTCACAGCGTGGACTCCCCCCCGTGCTCGGACGCATGGCCTTCCCTCTCGGCTCGGAACACTAAAAAGCAGTACTCCGTCCGGTCCGTCGACTGACGTCGGTCGGACGCTCCCGCCCGGGCGGTCGAAGCCGAGGACGGTTCCACGACGTTCTCCGGAACTGTCCGATCGAGGTTCGGAACGTCCGCTGTCGGTCGATTTATGTGCTCCCGACCGCATCTGTATGCTAATGGCTGGCAAACCGTACTGTCGATTCGGGTGCCGTTCGTCCTCGCGACCGACCGCCGTCGGGACCCGTTCGGGGTGAGAACGCGGCTCATGTCGGGCGACATCCAGTCGATACCGACCGCCGAGGGGATGGTCGAGCTGCTCGCGGAGCCCCGTTTCGAGCTGATGCCGTTCGAGAGCATCGACGAACAGCTCGGTCATCTACCGGAGGGATCGGAGATCGCTATCACTACCTCCCCGACGCTGGGACTCGAGGCGACGATCGAGTGGAGCGAACGGGCCAGCGAGCGCGGCTACGAGATCGTTCCCCACGTCGCCGCCCGCTACGTCGAGGACCGGGACCACCTCGCGGAGATCGCCCGTCGGCTTACCGAGGCCGGCGTAACGGATATTTTCGTCCCGGGCGGGGATCGCGAGGAGCCGGCCGGCGAGTTCGAGTCCGCCTACGAGCTGCTGGTCGCGCTCGAGGACCTCCCCTACGAGTTCGCGGAGATCGGGGTCACCGGCTACCCGGAGGGCCACGCCTTCCTCGACGACGAGACGCTGGCCGCAGCGATGAACCGAAAGGAGCCGTACGCGACCTACGTCGTCACCCAGCTGTGCTACGATCCCGACGCCGTCCTCGAATGGATCGACGAGATCCGCACCCGTGGCATCGATCTTCCCGTCGAGGTCGGTATCCCCGGCGTGATGAAGTACCAGCGGCTGTTTGGCATCTCGAAGAAGGTCGGGGTCGGCGACTCCGTTCGCTTTCTCAAAAAGACAAGCGGAATCGTCGGCTTTCTCCGCCAGCTCGTCGGCTCCAGAGGGACGTACTCGCCGGACACGCTGCTCGAGGGGCTCGCGCCGTACGCGACCGACCCCTACTACGGGATCCGCGGGGTCCACATCTATGCGTTCAATCAGGTGCCGGACCTCGAGTCCTGGCGGGCCGAGACGCTCGCAAAACACCGCTGACGGATCAGCCGTTTCGCTTTCGCTCCTGGTCGGGGTGTTCGGAGACGTACACGCTGGTGTGATCCGGAATATCCTCGGTCACCCAGGAGTTGGCGCCGATGCTGACGTGATCGCCGACACTGATCGCCCCCAGCACCTTCGTTCCGGCCCCGATCACGACGTTGTCGCCGATGTCGGGGTGGCGCTTGTACCCCTTCTTCAGTGTCTTCTCGTCGTCTTCTGCCTCCTCGAAGTGTAACGCCCCGAGGGTCACGTCCTGGTAGAGCCGGACCCAGTCGCCGATCGTCGCCGTCTCACCGATCACGACGCCCGTCCCGTGGTCGACGAAGAAGTAGTCGCCGATCCGGGCCCCCGGGTGGATGTCGATCCCGGTGATCGTCTTCGCGTACTCGGTCAGCTCCCTGGCGTACTGCGGGGCGTCGGCCTCGTAGAGGCAGTGTGCGACCCGCTGCATCGCGATCGCCTGCAGCCCGGGGTAGGAACGGACGATCTCGACGACCGACCGCGCGGCCGGATCGCCCTTGTAGGCGGCCTCGACGTCCTTCTCGAGGGTCCGGCGAAGTTCCGGCAGCCGATCGAGGACGTCGGTCGTCGTCGCCTCTGGATCGGGCTCCTCGTAGGCCCGGAGCCCTGCCTCGTAGTGGGTCCCGAGCTCCGTGAGCGTCTCTCGGACCGCCGACTCGTCTTCGAGCAGCTCTCGAGCGTTCCAGCAGCCTGGAAACAGGAGCCGCCTGAGCAGCGCCAGCTCCGGGCGCCTGTCGTCCTCCGGGAACGGTGCCGACGAGTCCGGTCCCCTCGCGGCGTCGGTGTCGTAGGTCTCGCGGAGTCGTTCGGCGGCGTCCCCCGTGTACTCGTATCCCATGGTCGAGTAATCGAACGGGACGACCAAATGCTTTCCAGCCGCTCGAGGACGACGAACGCTACAAGGCGGTGGTCGACGAAGGGCGACTATGTCGCCGGAACTGCTCCACGGGGAGCCGGTCGCGACGCCCGTCCTCGAGCGCACTCGCGACCGGGTGCGATCGCTCCGAGAGGCGGGGACGACGCCGACGCTCGGAACGGTACTGATGAGCGACGATCCGGCCGACGAGCGGTTCGTCGAGCTGAAACACGAGCGCTGTGCCGATGTCGGAATCGCCACCCGCGACGTTCGCGTCGAGCCCGACGCGCCTGCCGGCCGCCTCTACCGGGAGATCGAGCGACTCTGTGAAACGCCGACGGTCGACGCCGTCTTCGTTCAGGTGCCACTTCCCGATCACGTTCCGCTGGCGGCGACGCGACGGCGGCTCGATCCCGCCGCGGATGTCGACTGTCTCCACCCGACGAACCTCGGACGACTCGTCGCCGGCGAGCCGCGATTTCTCCCGGCGACGACGGCCGCGGTGTGTCGGCTGCTGTCGGCCTACGAGTTCTCGGTCGCGGGCGCCGACGTCGTCGTCGTTGGACGCTCGGGTGTGATCGGGCGACCGCTTGCGAACCGACTCCTGGATCGGTCCGGCGGAAACGCCACCGTCACGGTCTGTCACTCACGGACGGCGGCACTCGAAGCCCACACCAGTCGTGCGGACGTCGTCGTCACTGCAGCCGGCGTTCCGGAACTAATCGATGGCTCGATGCTCGCCCCGGAGGCCGTCGTCGTCGACGTCAGCGCGAACCGACGACCGGCGGGCGGCGTCGTCGGCGATGTCGACTTCGAGAGCGCGAGCGAGCGCGTTTGTGCGATCACGCCCGTCCCCGGCGGGGTCGGTCCGGTGACGCTCGCGATGCTCGTCAAGAACGTGGCCCGAGCCGCAGAACGGAGGGTAAACGGCTGACACGGCGGAACTACCGGTTCGTCTCCTCGGGATCGCGGTCCGCTCGGATCCGTCCTCGCGGACCGAGCAGACGCTCGAGCCGGCCGATAACGCGATCGAGGGCCGTCGTCGGCGTTCCGGGCAGGTAGTAGTCGGTGCTGTGTCGGTCGTTCGATTCGATGCGGTTTCGACTCATGTTCGTCACTCGGAGCGCGATCGGATTAAAAATTATGTATTGTACAGAAAGCGCCTCGATATCAGAACTAACGTTTCCCATATCCCTACTCTGTGGACGTTCGCTCCGCAAACCCCCCTTTCAGCGAAGAATATCAATGGTGGTTATCGGTCCCGAACTGCCGAAACACAGCGGAGCCAGCGCTCGGAGCCGTGCCGATCTCGACTGTTATACAGCTCGGGCCACGGGTACCCGACATCGGGGATAGCCAACAGGTATTTGTACGATCGAGTGTTCCACCCAGGAAAACGGTGCTCGACGTGATTCCGACAGTTCATCGCTCAAAACGGCGGTTACTCGCCGCCTCGGTCGTCCTCTTTACCGGTGCCGGCGCGGCGACCGCGGGAGAAGTCGGTCCCGCGGCGACCGCCGGCGCGACCGTCCTCGCGGTCGGTGGCGTCTACGCCGTCGCACAGTACGCCGATCGGGTCTCCCGGCCGACGCTCGCTCGGCTCGCGCTCGGCCTCTGGATCGCCTTTCTCGGCGTCGCCGGACTCCACCTCGTCGGCCTCGAGACCGTCGCCGGCGCTGCTCCCGGGCCGACGGCCGCAGGCGTCCACTCGCTGTCGGCGCTGACCTGGACGTCGCTACTGTTGTCCTGTTCGACCACCGTCTTCCTCGGCTTCCGCGAGTACGCCAGCTCGGGTGCCGACGTCTCGGACGAACAGATCCTCGAGGGAGAGAGCTCCGACTACTCCACGCGGTAGCTCACCGCGATCCCCTCGCCCAGCGGGAGCACGACCGTCTCGAAGGCCGGATCGCGGGTCACGCGCTCGAGGTAGGCCGCGATCCCGCGGGTGTGTTCGTTGGCCGACTCGGGGATCGACCACTCCCCGTTTCCGTCCGCCTCGCGCTCGACGATCTCGAGCAACGTCTCGAACTCGATCGGTCCCGCGGTGATCGCGTTGTCGGCGACGACGACGCCCCCGACGGGCACCTTCGGTCGCACGGCCTCGAAGGCCTCGACGTAGCGGTGCTTCTGGTGGTCGATCAGCGTCACGTCGAACGGCCCCGCGTACTCCTCGATCGTCTCGAGGGCGTCGCCGAGTTCGTAGCGCGCGCGGTCGTCGTACCCGCCTGCGGCCAGGTACTCGCGTGCCAGCTCGAGTTCGTCCTCGTCGACCTCGGTGAGGACGACCTCGCCGTCCGCGGGGAGCGCGTCGGCGAACCAGTACGCCGAGTAGCCGTAGCCCGAGCCGAACTCGAAGACCCGCTCGGCACCGACCGCGCGGGCGAGAAATCGCAGAAAGCCGCCCACTTCGGGACCGACGTGAGGAAAGTCCGCCGAGCGGGCGTACTCGTCCATCTCGCGCAGCGTCTCGTCGGGCTCCGGGCCGACCGCGCGAACGAACCGCTCCATCTCCTCGCTGAGGACGTCGACCATACCCGTGCCTGGGAGCCGTGCCACCAAAGCGTTCTGGGAACCGGTTATGCCCTACGTCCCGTCGGCGCCCGCGAGCTCCGCGAGCGCTCCCGCCAGCACCCGCGTCGCCGTCGCGCAGTCCTCCCAGTCGGTCCACTCGTGGGGCGTGTGCGAGAGCCCGTCCTCGGAGGGGGCAAACAGCATCCCCGCGTCGGTGACTCGCGAGACCCGCATCGCGTCGTGGGCCGCCCCCGAGTGCATCTCGAGGACGTCGATCCCCGCCCGCGAGCCGGCCGTCTCGAGGGCGTCCCGGCACCGGCGATCCATCGGCGCCGGCTCGATGTCGATCTCGCGCTCGAAGCTCGTCGCGACGCCGCGGTCGTCCTCGAGCCGCTCGAGGGTCGCCGTCGCCGTCTCGAGGATCGCCTCCATCGTCTCGTACTCGACGTCGCGCACGTCGACCCCGAGCTCGACCGCGCCGGGGACAACGTTCGTCGCGTTCGGGCGAACGGTCCCTTTGCCGACGGTCGCGACGGCCGTCCCGTCGCCGGCCGCGGCGCGCTCGCGGCCCGCGGCCTCGAGTTCCAGCACGAATTCGCTGGCGGCCGCCAGCGCGTCCGTTCGCTCGTCCATCCCCGTCGCGCCCGCGTGGTTCGCCTCGCCGACGATCTCGGCGGTCGCGTGGGCGATCCCCGTGATCGTCGTCACGACCCCGACCGGAACGCCCCGTTCCTCGAGGCGGGTGTCCTGCTCGACGTGGAGCTCGAGAAAGCTGTCCCACTCCGCGGCCGCGAGGACGCCCTCGCCGCGGTAGCCGATCGACTCGAGCGCGTCCTCGAGAGTGGTGTCCTCACCGTCGGTCGTCACGAGGGCGTCCTCGGGACTCCGGCGCCCGGTCGCGACCGAGGAGCCGAGCATCCCCCCGCCGAAGCGGGTCCCCTCCTCCTCGGTGAACGAGACGACCGTAATCGGGCGCTCGAGGGTCGTCGCGAGGTCGCTCTCCCGTAGCGTCCGGACCGCCTCGAGGGCGCCGTACACTCCCAGCGGCCCGTCGAAGATCCCGCCCTCGGGAACCGAGTCGAGGTGGCTCCCCGCCGCCACCGGCGCGGTGTCGGGATCGGCGTTTGCGGGCACCCAGGTCGCCGCGATGTTGCCGACGGCGTCGACCGTGACCGTAAGCCCCGCGTCCTCGCAGCGCTCGACGAGCCGGTCGCGGGCCTCCCGGTTCGCCGCGGTGCCAGTGAGGACGGTCCGTCCTCGGCCTATCTCGGCGTCGATCGCCCCGAACGCCGCGTTCGCCTCGATGTCCCTGCGGAGTCGCTGCCTGTCGATCTCCATGGGGCGACGGTTTCCCCCGACGGTACGATACCGTTTCGCTCTCCCCGGGCGGCAGATTTTTTGTCGCTCGGGACCGTCGGTTCGACCGATATGAGCGACGACCACCCGCTCGCCGACGCCGTCGACAACCTGGTGTACGAACCGGTACAGGTCCACGATCGGGGTATCGATCTGACGGTGAGCGCGATCTACACGGTCGCCGCGCCCGGCAGCCTCGACTTCGGCGGGGACGAGCTGGCCGACGCCGACCTCGAGCCCGTCGAGACGACCCGCCGCGATCCCGACGACGAGTACGGCTGGTGGAACCTCGAGGGCGGTCGGTACGTCGTCCAGCACAACGAGTTCCTCACCGACCTCGCGGACCCCCTCCTGCTCCAGCCGAACAACGAGCTGCTGGCCCGGGGCGGTTCCCATCCGACGGTCCAGGTCGACTCCCACCTTCCTTTGCTCCCGCTGTCGGTCCCCGACGGCGGGCTCGAGATCAAGGAAAACGCCCGGATCTCGACGCTCGCGCCAGTCGGCGACTCGTTCGATATCGGCGCGGTCGAGGAGCCGTAGCGTCGGCGATCAGCCGTCGACGGACGAGGGGCCACAGAACCGCACGTCGCCGTTGTCGTACAGCGTCGCCTGTGTCGTCCGACAGAGCCGTTCTTCGCTCGGATCGGCGACGTATCCGGGGCCGGCCTCGCTCGAGAAGTAGGTCGCGTCCTCGGACTGGGTCGTTCGGTAGACGACGTAGGCGTGCTCGGTGACTCCGTCCTCGGGAAGGGTCGCCGACGTCGTCGAGGGGAAGGCCCCGGTTCGCTCGAACACCGTCTGGTAGGGATGGTCGGTGTGAAGGCGCTGTTCCGGACGGATCTCGCTACCGGCGGGAGAGCCGGTCATCTCGCCGACCGTATCGACCGCGGCGAGCTCCGACTGATCGTAGGCCAGTCGCTCGTGTTGCTCCGAGAATACGGGGTTGTCGGGGTTGCCCTCGGCGGCGAGCAGCATGCCGCCCGGGTACAGCACCGCGACGAGCAGGAGGACAACGACGATCGGTGCGGGGGAGAGATCCCGGCTCAGCGTCCGGAGCCCGATCGCGGCGAGGATCGCCATCAGCGCGTAGAGAAACGCGAACCACCGCGTTGGGATGAAGTTCCGGATCCCGAACATCGGGAGCCCGAGGACGAAAAAGAGCATGATCCCGGTCCCGAGCAGCAGTGTAAACACCGACTGTTCGGCGCGTCGGCGGTGAACGACGTACAGACAGCCCACGAGCGTAATCCCGAACAGGAGCAGAAAGCCGAGTTCGTTGACGTAGGGGACGACGGCGTCGAGCAGCGTCGTCTCGGGCTCCGGGACGGCCGCTCCGTCTTCGTCCGACCCGCTGGTGGACGCAAGCGAGAGGAACCCAGCGCTCTCCGCGAGGGTTTCGCTGAACCAGCCGAGGACGGTTCCCAGGAACGACCCCTCGCGAAACGGCGTCAGCGACCAGACGAAGATCGAGAGTCCGAAGTTGAAGACCAGCAGGCCGATCAGGTTCACCGGTTTCGTCGCCCGGGAGACGGCGCCGTCGACCTGCGTGAGTCCGAGCGGGTCGGCCGTGAAGACGACCTGTGCGAGAAACGCGGCGCCGAGCAGGACCAGGACGATAAACGTCGAGACCTGGTGGGTCAGGACGACGGCGACCGAGAGCAAGACCAGCAACGAGAAATCGCGGCTGGTGTACTCGGTGCGCATCACGCGAAGCAGTGCGTAGACGATCGCGAGGAAAAAGACCAGCCCCATACTGGTCGGGATCAGGTGGATCCCCCACGTGACGGTGTAGCTGCCGACCGAGAACGCCGCTGCGGCGAAGGTCGCCCACCGGGCGGGAACGAGCAGATCTGCCGCAGCGTAGACCGCGAGGATCGAGAGCGGCATCGCGACTCCCACCGAGAGGTAGAGCCCGGCCCGCAGGGAGACGTCGTAGACCAGTGAAGACGCGACGACGAACAGGTGGAAGAACGGAGAGGCGAAGTGTTTGTCGTAGTCGATCGCACCCAGCGATCCCTCGGCGGCGATCGCCCGGGAGAGTTCGGTCATGTGGGTCCAGACGTCGATCCCGACGTACCCCGGGGTCGCGTACAGCGCGGTAAACCGGAAGACGAACGCAAAGAGGACGAGCTGGAACAGGACGAGTCCGCGGTGGAAGTCGCGGTCGCTCGTAAACAGGATCTGACCGAACAGCAGGGTTCCGACGGCGCTCGAGACCGCGAAAAACAGCGGCGTCCGCGCGCCCTGCAGGACGGTAACGAGGATCATCACTGTCATTCCGACGGTTACGACACTGGGCAACGCCATCGCCGCCGATCCGGACAGCGTCGGCAGCGTTCGTTCGTCCTCGTTTTGACGGACGGCGAGCAGGTACAGCACGCAGCCGAGGCCGACGACGATCGGAATCGTGGTGATGTAGATCTGGGAGGCGAAAAACCGGAGCGGAAACAACACTAGCGCGACGATCAGCCCGGCGATCGCCGCGGTCGTGTCGAGCCGAAGCGACTGCAGCCTCGACAGCGACATTCCGGATAGCATGAGATTCTACCTACGCTACCAGATCGGCGAATAATAATCTTGTTGTCGTTTGCACCGCTCGTGCGACTCGAGATCTCGTCGGACAACCGCCGACGGCGTGGATTCCGCTCCAGCCGCGAGCCGATCGGATCGCTACCCCGTCGCGGTGGTCCGACTCAGTCGTCGGCTACCGGGTGGGAACTGCCGCTCCGGTCTGTCCCGGGACCGCTGGAGGGACCATACCCCTGCCCTGTTCCGACCCGGGAGCGCTCGGCGGGGACGTCCTCGAGGACGTACTCGTTGCCCCGAACGCGAACGGTTCCGGTCGCGGGCCGGCGTCGCCGGGCGCTCCGGCCGCGGACGAGCCGCCAGAGGGGACGGATCTGACAGAGGGCGAATCCGACGGCGATGAGGCCGAAGCCGACCACCATCGCGGCCGTGATCGCCTCGCCGAGCAACGCCGCGCCGAACACCGCCGCGACGACCGGCGTCGCGTAGCTGACGAGGCTCGCGTTGGTCGGGCCGACGCGCTCGAGCAACGAGAAGTACAGCAGGAAGCCGCCGACGGTCGAGACGACGCCGAGGTAGGCGATCGCCGCGAGCGCCGACCCGTTCCAGTCGACGGTCGAGAGCGTCTCCATCGGGTGTGCGAGGCTAGCGGCGTGGAGGATTCCCGCGCCGACGAGCATCGACCAGGCCTGCAGTGAAACCAGCGGCAGGGTCCGCGAGAACCGCTGGGTGAGCACGGAGCCGAGCGCGAACACGATGGCCGCGCCGAGCAGGAGCGCGACGCCGGCGAGCCGACCGCCGAGGGAGCCCCCGGCGGCGGCGATGGCGACGACGCCGACGAACCCGATCGAGAGACCGAGGACGTCGGTCGCTCGGACCCGGTGAGCCGGCAGGACCGCGAGCGCGATTGCGGGGGTGACGATCGGTGCGAAGCTCAACACGATCGCCGCGACGCTGCTTGAGACGTACTCCTGTCCGAGGAACAACAGCGCGAAGTGGACGCCGATCAGGAGGATACCGGTCGTCAGTACGAGCCAGACGTCGTCGCGGTTCCGCGGCCACCATCGGGCGCGGCTCGCGACGACCAGCGCGAAAAAGACGAGCGCGGCGGCGTCGAAGCGAAACGCCGCGAACAGCAGCGGCGGCAACGAGTCCAGTCCGATCTCGATGGCGGTAAAGCCCGATCCCCACACGATAGCCAGCAGTCCAAATAGGAGTACATCTCTTGTGTTCGTCATTTGCACCTTGCGCCCACCCGCAGGAAAGGCGACAAAGGGAGTACGACGACGTAAAATAAAGGACTTTCGAGAATAGTGATATCACCTCTCACCGAAACGTATGCGGGAGGCGAGTTCGGCCTCGAGCGCCGGCCGTCACCGCGGAGTCCGGAGCTGTCCCCGGACCGCTACTCGGCGGCGCCCTCCTCGCGCTCGCGGAGTTTGAACTTCTGGACCTTCCCGGTGGTCGTCCGGGGGAGTTCCTCGACGAACTCGACCTCGCGGGGGTGTTTGTACTCCGCGAGATTCCGCAGGCAGTACTCCCGGATCCCGTCGGTTTCGACGCCTGCGTCGGGAACGGGGACGACGTACGCCTTCACTGTCTCGCCGCGGCGCTCGTCGGGGATCCCGACAACGGCCGCGTCGGCGACCGCCTCGTGCTCGAACAGGAGTTCCTCGACCTCCCGCGGGTAGACGTTGTAGCCGCCCGTGACGATCGTGTGCTTCTCGCGGTCGACGACGTAGAAGAAGCCGTCCTCGTCGTGGTACCCCAGGTCGCCGGTGTGGAACCAGGTTCGGCCGTCGACCTCGGTGAACGCCTCCGCAGTCGCCTCGGGCAATCCGTAGTACCCCTGCATCACGTTCGGCCCGGCGACGACGATCTCGCCGGCGACCTCGTCGAGCTCCGCCTCGTCCTCGTCGAGCGGTCCCGCCTCGACGGGCGGTACCGTCTCGAACGTCTCGTCGACGACGCGCGCGTCGACGCCGGGGACGGTCCGTCCGATGCTGCCGACGCGGCGCCCGTCGACCGGGCTGTTGAAGTGAGTGATCGGGCTCGTCTCGGTCAGCCCGTACCCCTCGTAGACCTGCACGTCGTACAGCTCCTCGAACCGCCGGAGGACCTCGACGGGAATTCCCGACCCGCCGACCCCACACAGACGCAGCGAGGAGAGATCGAACGACTCGGCGTCGGGCTGGTTGACGACATCGTTGTACATCGCCGGCACGCCGTGCATCAGCGTCAGCTCTTCGTCCTCGACGATCGAGACAGCCTCCTGGGCGTCCCACTCGGGTACCGCGTAATAGGTCCCGCCGCCGAACAGCGTCGCGTTCATCACGACGGTCATCCCGTAGATGTGAAACAGCGGAAGGACGCCGAGCTGTTTGTCGTCCGGGCGGATCCCGTCCGGGACGAGCTCGTTTGCCATCCGCGCGTTGGACTCGAGGTTGCGGTGGGTGAGCTGGACGCCCTTGGGCTGGCCCGTCGTCCCGCTGGTGTAGGGCTGGACGGCGATGTCGTCGTCGGCGCGCTCGGCGATCTCGGGAGCGCCGGGCTCGAGGAACTCCTCGAAGGGCGTCGCCCCGTCGGACTCCCCCTCGCCGACGCTGACGACGTGTTCGACGTCGGTTTCGTCCCGGACCGCTTCGACGAACGGGACGAGGTCGGCAAGCGCGACGACGACCTCGGCTCCGCTGTCGGCAAGCAGGTGACCGATCTCGCGGGCCTTGTACTGGGGGTTCATCGGGACGACGACTCCGCCCGCTCGCAGCGTTCCGTGGAAGGCGACCACGAACGGCGGGACGTTCGGCAGGTAGATCGCGACCCGGTCGTCCTCGCCGATCCCGTGGGCCTCGAGCGCGGCGGCGAACGCCCCCGTCTGCCCCCAGAACTCCTCGTAGCTGGTTTCGTTCTCCCGGAACCCGATAGCCGTGGCGTCGCCGCGTTCGCGGACGGTCTCCGCGACTGAATTGACAAGATTTGCCATGTCTCACGACAACGTTTCCGTCTACCGTAAAAAGTATTTACACTGTTCAGGGAATTTCAATCCCAGTTACCGTAGCTAAACTCAACCGGGCCACCCGCGGCGACCCGTCCGATCGGCAGCCAGGAGTATTTAGTCCCACCGGCCGAACTCTCGGGACGATGTACCAGCACGTCCTCGTACCGACGGACGGGAGCGACGGGACTCGACGAGCGATCACCCACGCGTTGACGATCGCGAACCGCTTCGACGCAACGGTACACGCGTTATCGGTCGTTCCCGAGGGACCGCTGGGCGCCCTCGAGGATCGGGCCGACGTAACTGCGGGGGCCCGTCGAGCCGTCGAGCGCGTCGAGCGTGAGGCAACGCGCGACGGGATCCCGGTTCGGACCGCAACCAAGACTGGCGTTCCCCACGAGGTGATCCTCGAGTACGCCGAGGACGAGGGGATCGACATGCTCGTCCTGGGAACCCAGGGCCGAACCGGGCTGGACCGGGTACTGGTCGGCAGCGTGGCCGAACGGATCGTCCGGCTGGCGGACGTTCCCGTCGTGACCGTTCGCTTGACCGACGAGATCGAGATCGAGGACGCGGCCGAGGCCGAGCGGATCGCCCGCGAGCGGGCGGCCGAGGAGGGGTACAGCCAGCTCTCGCTCCGGGAGACGCCCTACCGGACCAGCGGCACCTGGACCGTAACGCTCGAGAGCGACGGTGAACTCGTCGACGTCGACGTCGACGCGGTCGCGGGCACCGCTCGGATCGTCGAAACCGAGTAACCGAGACCGGAGGACGGTCCGCAGAAGGAAACACCCACCCTGTCGTTTTCGGGACTACTCCGCGCGGGAAAGCGACGGCGCGTCACTGTCGCCGAGCGTCAGCGCGAACCGGGCGGTGGCGATCGTGCCGAGGACGAACCCGGGGATCGCGACCGCGCCGAGGACGGTCGCCAGCAGGAGGCTGGTCGCGGCTGCGGTCACCGCGGCGTAGGTACCGATTGCGGAGGCCAGGAGCAGGCTCGCGCTGGTTACCGCGAGGACGGCGTCGCGGCGCTCGAGCGTGTCCGCGGGCTTGCGCTCGGCGTCGGTACCGGGGAGTTCGAGGTACGGGCGGAACAGTTCGAGCGTCTCCGTCGGGCGGACGACCCCGCGGGATTTGTTGTACTCGATGATCCCTTCCGAGTCGAGTTTCGGGAGGTGGGACTGGTACAGCGGGATGTAGACGCGCTGGCGCTCGGTCGAACTGAGTTCGGCGACGGTAGTGTCGTTTTCTATCGCGGCGACGTACTCGGCGACGTCGCGCATCTTGACGGGCTCGTCGTGTTCCAGGAGGTACCGGATCGCGTCCCGCCGACGGTTCGTCTGGAGAATGTGGAAGATGTCGTCGTCGGAGAGTGACACCGCCTCCGTCTCGGCGTCCGCAGCGGGGTGCGGTGGGTGGTTCGTCTGGAGGGACATCGTTTGCACTCAGACACAGCAATTATCCCTACATAGTCTTTTTCTTCTTTTTCCTAGGCTAAAATACTGTTTATTCCTTATTACACGATGAGCGAACGTCACTATTACTGTAAGAACGGTCACTAGGGATCCTGCCGGCTGGTGATTCGTTCCGGACGGTCGCCCACGACGAGAAACAGAAGCCGAACAGGTTCGGGAGCGACTGTTTGTTTGCTCGGCCCGTCCGTTCGACTATGACCGCAGAAACTACTGCCGCAGTCGACCAGCAGGTACGGACGACGACGGTCGACGTTCGCTGTACGGGCCACGTCCGTGACGCCGTCGGTACGTCGGACCTCGAGTTCACGTTCGAGGGGACGACGCTCCGGGAGTTCCTCGAGGAGTTCTTCGCGGCGTACGACGTCGAGGAGATGCTCATCGCCGAGACCGAGGCCGACGCGACGGCCCGCGGGTGGGCTCCGGTCCCTGACGAACTGCCGGGAACCTGGCGGAAGAACCCGGAGGGCGACCAGACCCGTCCCTACGCCCGCGTCTGTATCAACGGGCGGTTCAACGAACACTTCGAGGGGTTCGAGACCGAACTCGAGGACGGCGATCGGGTGGCGCTGATCTACCCGTTTATGTTCTGTTGCTAGGCTCGCCGACGCCGGGCGTCCCCTCGGTCTCCTCGTAGACCCGCGGCTCCCGTGTGTCCTCGCTGGCGGTCCCGTCGGCCGCGTTGACTCCGTCCGTCCCGTCCTGGGCCGAGTACCGCACGACGTCGGCGGCCGGACAGAGCCAAATGTCGACCGCGTACCAGCCAAACAGCCGCGAGGCGCGTTCGTGGGCAGCGTCCTCGTCGGGCGCGACAACCGTCCCGACGTAGCTCAGCGACTCGGTTTCGGCGTCGCGGACGAACACCTCCCACCGGGGCGTCGTGCTCGCGCTCGCACGTTCGTTTTCGACCTTCGAACGGATCGGCTTCTCGACCATGCGAAACCGGTCCGAGGGAACGCCGAAGATCGTTTCGCCCGTTCTCGGGACCCTGGAATATCGCTCACAGAGACGAACGTGTTCCGTCCGGTTCTCGCCGTCCGAGAACTGGCTGGGAGGGATTTGGCTTTGCCCACGGCAGCTGTAGCTAATGCACCACGTCGACACGTCCGAGCGACCGGTCGTGCTCATCTGGGAAGTTACCCAGGCCTGTGACCTCTCCTGTGACCACTGCCGGGCCGACGCCCAGCCCGACCGCCACCCCGACGAGCTCTCGACCGCCGAGGGGAAGCGGCTGCTCGAGGACGCGGCCGCGTTCGGGGAGGGCCAGCTCGTGGTCCTCTCGGGCGGGGATCCGCTCGTCCGGGACGATATCGCGGAGCTGGTGGCCTACGGCGACGAGCTGGGGCTGCGGATGACGATGACGCCCAGCGGTACCCGTTCGCTGTCGACCGGGCGGATCGAGGCCCTCGCCGACGCGGGACTCAAGCGGATCGCCGTCAGCCTCGATGGGGGCTCCGCCGAGGGCCACGACGCCTTCCGCGGCGAGACGGGCAGCTTCGCGGAGACGCTCCGGGCCGTCGAGGACGCCCGCGAGGTCGGCATCCCCGTCCAGGTCAACACGACCGTCTGCCGGGAAACCGTTGGCGAGCTGCCCGCGATTCGGACCCTACTGACCGAGCTCGGCGCCGTGATGTGGAGCGTGTTCTTCCTGGTTCCGATCGGTCGGGGCCGCGTCCTCGAGCCGATCGATCCCGCCGAGGCCGACGCCGTGATGCGGTGGCTCGCCGCGGTGGCCGACGAGGAGCCGTTCGGGCTCAAGACGACCGAGGCGCCCCACTACCGCCGCGTCCTCGCCCAGCGAAGCGCGGACGTCGACTCGAACTCGAACCCGGGCGGACGAGCCGGCGTCATCGCGGGCGACGGCTTCGCGTTCGTCAGCCACACCGGCGAGGTCTACCCCTCGGGCTTTCTCCCGCAGTCGGTTGGCTCGGTGCGGGAGCGTCCCGTCCACGAACTGTACCGCGAGGCGCCCCTGTTCCGGAAGCTCCGGGACCGCGACGGGCTCAAAGGGAAGTGCGGCGCCTGTCCATACCGGACGATCTGTGGCGGCAGTCGCTCGCGGGCGTACGCCCACGCCGGCGATCCACTGGCGAGCGACCCGCTCTGTCCGTACGTTCCGTCGGGGTACGACGGTCCGCTCCCCTGGGAGCGCGAGTCGTCGACCCCTACGGCGTGAGGTGAAAGGCATGTCCGTCCACGGCCCCTGGTAGCGGTATGGACAACCGAACCGACGTCCTCGTCGTCGGCGGGGGCGCCACCGGTACCGGAATCGCCAGGGACCTCGCCCTTCGGGGCGTCGACGTCACCCTCGCCGAACGGGGCGGGCTCTCGGCGGGCACCTCCGGGCGCTCACACGGCCTGCTCCACAGCGGTGCCCGCTACGCCGAGGCCGACGAGCCCGAGGCCCGGGCCTGTCTCGAGGAGAGCCGTACGCTCACCGAGATTGCGGGTGCCTGCGTCAGGGAGACCGACGGACTGTTCGTCCAGCTGAGCGAGGACGACCCCGACTACTTCGAGGCCAAGCACGAGGCCTGCGCCGAGGTCGGGATCGAGACCGAAGTCCTCGACGGCGAGACCGTCCGCGCCGAGATCCCGGATCTCAGCGACGACGTCGAGCGGGCGATGCGGGTCCCCGACGGCGTCGTCTTCCCCTCGCGGCTGGTCGCGGCGAACGCGGCCGACGCCCGCGAGCACGGCGCCGAGATCCTGACCCACGCCCCGGTGACGGACATGCGCCGCGAGGACGGCCGGATTGCCGAGGTCGAGCTCGGCGGTGAGGTCGACGGGACGATCGAGCCGACGTACGTCGTCAACGCCGCGGGACCCTACGCGTCGTCGATCGCCGAGACGGTCGGCGCGACAGTGGAGCTCCGTCCGACGCGGGGCGTGATGGTCTCGGTCGACTACGACCGCCTCGAGCCGGTGCTCAACCGCTGTCGGGATCCCAACGACGGCGACATCGTCGTCCCCCACGACGACGAGGTCGTCCTCGGGACGACCAGCGTCCCCGTCGACGACCCCGAGGAGTACGAGCGGGCCGACTGGGAGATCGAACGCTCCGTCGAGGAGTGTGCGAAGATGCTGCCGGCCGTCGCCGACGCCGCCCACCTGCGGACCTGGTGGGGGGTCCGTCCCCTCTACGAGCCCGAGGAGGCGGCCCTCGGCGCGCGCGGAATCTCGCGGGGCTTTCACCTGCTCGAGCACGGCGAGGAGGGCGTCGACAACCTCGCGACGATCGTCGGCGGGAAGCTAACCACCTACCGGAAGATGGCCGAGGCGACGGCCGACCTGGTTTGCGAGCAGCTCGGCGTCGACGCCGACTGTGAGACCGCGACCCGACGGCTCCCGGGCGCGGACGATCCCGAGCGCCTCGACGCCCTGGTCGCCGAGTTCGACGGACAGGGACCCACCGACGAGGACGTCGTTGGTCGCTGAGGACAGTCGGGGGCGCGGATCGAGCTACGCCGTTCGCTCGGCGACGAGCCGTTCGAAGTTCTCGAAGACGCGCTCGGCCGAGACGTCCGCGAAGGAGAACTGGCGGGACTCCCAGCCGAAGTCAGCGGCGAGGCGGTCGCGGACGGCGGCGGTGATCTCGGGGTGGAACTGGACGGTCCACAGCGGGGCCGATCGGTGGCGCGTGCCGAAGACGGGAGCGTGGTCGGCCGCGGCGATGACCGCCATCCCCTCGCCCGGTTCGGTGACGGCGTCACCGTGGACCGCAGGGACGACGGGATCGACATCCTCGAACAGCGGGTCGTCCGCGAGGTCGGTCTCGACGAGCGTCGCGGTCGTGCCGACCTCCTCGACGGTCCCGCCAAGCGCCGCGTTGGCTACCTGGTGACCGAAACAGACCCCGAGCGTCGGGATCTCCCGTTTGACGAGCTCCCGAACCAGCGCCTCCTGGTCGGCGATCCAAGGGCGACTGTCGGCCTCGTAGACGGCCGCCGTGCTTCCCGTCAACACGACGCCGTCGGCGTCCTCGAGCGGTGGTCGCTCGCCCCCGACGAAATCGACCTCGACGGCGTCGGGAACGCGGGCGGCGACGGCGTCGCAATGATACTCGCAGTCGGGATCGACCTCGTTCCGAACGACGTAGAGTGTCGACGAATCTGCGGTGGAGGTGCTCATTCGTACGCCAGTAATTCGAACGGACGCCCATAGCGGTAGTGATCGCGGATGTTCTTGCGGCATCCGGGATCCTGGGCCGCGCTCGCGTTCGCCGACGATCGGACGACGTCCTCGTCAGGCGGTGATCGGCACCACTGGGCCGCAGGGAGGTCGGCGAGGAAAGCGACCCCACCCCCCAGCTATATCCTCTATAATGGTGTCAGTTACCACGCACCATGGCTGAAACTGTCAAGGTAATTAAACTCGTCGGTAACTCGAGCGAGTCCTGGGAAGACGCCGCACAGAACGCGCTCGACGACGCCGACGAGACGCTCGAGAACATCAGTGGCATCGAGGTCGATTCACAGACGGCGGACGTCGAGGACGGAGAGATCCAGCACTACCGAACCACCGTCCACGTGTCGTTCGAACTGCAGCGATAGCGCGTCGGCACACACTCGCGGCCGACGCGACGCCGGCTGTGTCGGCGTCCGTCGGCTACTCGATGACGACCAGCACGTCGCCCATGTCGACGCTCTCGCCTTCCTCGACGGCGATTTGAGAGACGGTGCCGCCACGGGAGGCGACGATGTCGTTTTCCATCTTCATCGCCTCGAGGACGACCAACACGTCGCCCGCGGCGACCTCGTCGCCCTCTTCGACCTCGACGCCGAGGATCGTCCCCTGCATCTCGGCGTCAACGGTCTCGCCGTCGCCCTCGATCTCGGTCTCGTCGGCGTCGGTCCCGCCGGCGGGCTCTGGCGGGCCGCCGGCCTGGGCCTGTGCCTGGGCGCCGCCGTCGCCGGCCGCGATCGCGGGCGCGCCGTGTTCCTCCAGGTTGACGTCGAAGCGCTTGCCGTTGACCTCGACGGTGAACTCACGCTCGACGGCGTCGTCGTCCTCGCCGTCGGCGCCCGTATCGTCGCTGCCCCACTGCTGTTGGGCCTCGGTGATCCGGCTCTCGTCGAGCTCCTCGTCCAGGTACTTCGTCGTGTGGGTGCTCTCGACGAACCGCTCGTCGGAGAGCATCAGCCGGTGGAACGGGATGATCGTCGGGATCCCCTCGATCTCGTACTCCCGCAGCGCCCGCAGCGAGCGCTCGAGACACTCCTCGCGGTCCTGGCCCCAGACGATCAGCTTCGCGATCATCGAGTCGTAGTCGGTGACCAGTTCGTCGCCCTGGGCGAGTGCGTCGTCCATTCGGACACCGATCCCGCCCGGCGGATCGTACGTCGAGAGGGTGCCGCCCGTCGCCGGCGCGAAGTCCTCAGCGGCGTTCTCGGCGTTGATCCGGAACTCGATGGCGTGGCCGTCGATATCGACGTCGTCCTGGTCGAAGTCGACCGTCTCGCCGGCGGCGATCTTGATCTGGCGCTTGACGATGTCGAGACCCGTGATCTCCTCGGTGACGGTGTGTTCGACCTGGATCCGGGTGTTGACCTCGAGGAAGTAGAAGTTCGCGTCCGGTCCCAGGGGACCGTCCCGATCGAGGTCCTCCTCGACGAGGAACTCGACGGTTCCGGCGTTGGTGTAGTCGGCGGCCGCGACGCCCCGTCGGGCGGCCTCACCGATCTTCTCGCGGAGCTCGTCGGTCAACGCGGCGGAAGGACCCTCCTCGATAACCTTCTGATGGCGGCGCTGGAGCGAGCAGTCCCGCTCGCCGAGGTGGCGAACGTTGCCCTCGCCGTCGGCGAGGATCTGGACCTCGATGTGGCGCGGATTCTCGAGGTAGCGCTCGAGGTAGACCGAGTCGTTGTCGAAGTACGCCTCGCCCTCCCGCTTCGCGCTCTCGAGCTGGTCTTCGACCTCGCTTTCGTCCCAGACGACCTTCATCCCGCGACCGCCGCCGCCGCCCTCGGCCTTGATGGCGATCGGGTAGCCGTGCTCCTCGCCGAAGGTCTTGACCTCCTCGGGGTCGGTGACGGGATCGGTCGTCCCCGGAACGATCGGAACGTCGGCCTCGCTCATGATCTTCCGGGCCTTGGTCTTCTCGCCCAGCGACTCCATGGCCGAACTCGACGGCCCGATCCAGGTGATCCCGTCGACGTCCTCGACCTTGCTCGCGAACTCGGCGTTCTCCGCGAGGAAGCCGTAGCCCGGATGGATCGCGTCGGCGTCGGCCTTGCGCGCGGCCTCGATGACGCCCTCGTGATCGAGATACGAGTCGGCCGCGCGGGCCGGGCCGACGTTGTATGCTTCGTCGGCGTACCGGACGTGCCCCGAGTCCTTGTCGGCCTCGGAGTAGATCGCGACGGTTCCGACGTTCAACTCCTCACAGGCCCGCATCACCCGAACGGCGATCTCCCCGCGGTTCGCGACGAGAACCTTCCTGAACATTTCTGCCAGAACCGTCACGGGGCGCCTACCTTACTTTTTCGCAACGAATCGGTCAACCGGAGAATTGATTTCAGTTGACAGGTCGCGGACGTAACGACCGGAGATCCCGTCAGTCGCCGTACTCGTCGTCGATCTCCTCGTGAGCCTCCTCGAGCCACGGCGGCTCCTCAGGTCCGGTGTCGGCCGGCTCCAGGGAGAACTCTTCCTCGACGGTCGTCCGATCCGTCGCGAGGACGGACGCCTCGTCGTCGGGCAGCATACCCTCGAGCGCGTACGCCTCGAGATAGCCCTCCTCAGTGAGGATGAGCGTGAACGACACCGACTCGTAGCTCCCGAGGTCTTCGGTGACGCCCTCGAGGACGTACGGCTCGCTCGAGTCCTCTTCGACCGCGACCGAGTCGACGGCGTCGTAGGCGTTGTCCAGCGGGATCGGCGGCGACGGATCGACCGACTGCTGGCCGCTGATATCGTAGGCGATCGAGCCGGACTCGTTGTGTCGCACGAGCGGCGTCTCGGGCTCGATCCACTGGTCGTACTCGACCGTCTCGGTGTCGTCCTCCAGCACTGTGCGCTCGCGGGCCGGCGAGCCACCCGGCGCGACGACCTGCGAGACGGTCTCCGAGCCGACGACGGCCCCGTCGTCGGTGACCGTTCGCTCGAGTTTGGTCCGGTGGGCCCGGTCCTCGAGCTGGCTGCGGTGCTCGTTGACCAGCAGGTGGGAGTCCGTCACGCCCGACTCGGTGAGTCCGGGTGCCAGCTCGCGGTCGCCGCCCTCGTCGTCACCGTCGTCACCGACGAGTCCGCCACAGCCCGCGGTCACCACGACGAGGCCGCCCGCGAGCAGCGCGCGCCGTCCCCTCATTCGACGTCGGTTCGGTTTCGCTCGCCCGTCCGACGCGATCCGATCCGTCCCGCAGGATGTAGTATCATGGCTGACATCTCTACTGGCGGACGCGTCACGCGTCGGAGGGATAGTTCTACCGGCGAGAAGCGGTTTCGCTGCGAAGTCCGTCGCGTCGCTTCGCGACGCGCGCCGAAAACGAGAGGCCCGTCGGTTCGAGCGCCGCTCAGAACCGGTCGGTTCGCCCGGCGGCCGACCAGGGATCTGTCGGCGCGTCGAGGGGCACACGGACGTCGCGTCGCTGCTGGGTGCGCACGCGGCCGGCGAACGCCCAGCGACGGTCCTGCCAGGTCGCCTCCTCGTCGGCCGCGGCAGCCGCGGCGGCAAGCGCCTGGTCGTGGAGGTGAGCGCCGATCGCGGCGACGATGGCTGCGGCCTCCTCGTCGTCGGCGTCGTCGGGCAGCTCGATGTCGACGCCTTCCGGGAGCGCACCCAGCGGATCGGGAGTGACGTCGGTACCGGCGTCGGCGTTCGACTGGTGCTGTGCGGTCATCTCAGAGCGGGATGTTGCCGTGTTTCTTCTCGGGGTTGTCCTCGCGTTTCGTCTCGAGCATCTCGAGGTCGTCGATCAGTCGCGGGCGCGTCTCGGTCGGGAGGATGACGTCATCGAGGAAGCCCTTGTCCGTCGCCGTGTAGGGGTTGGCGAACTCCTCGCGGTACTCCTCGATGAGCTCGTCCCGGAGCTCGTCGGGGTTTTCGGCCTCGGCGAGCTCCTGACGGTAGAGGATGTTGACCGCGCCCTGTGGCCCCATAACCGCGATCTCGGCGGTCGGCCAGGCGTAGTTGACGTCGGCGCCGAGGTTCTTGGAGGCCATCACGCAGTAAGCGCCCCCGTAGGCCTTGCGGGTGATGACCGTCAGTAGCGGCACCGTCGCCTCGGAGTAGGCGTACAGTAGCTTCGCGCCGTGGCGGATGATCCCGCGGTGTTCCTGGTCGGTCCCGGGCATGTAGCCGGGGACGTCGACGAAGGTAACGATCGGGATGTTAAACGAGTCACAGAAGCGGACGAACCGCGACCCCTTCATCGAGGCGTCGACGGTGAGCGTGCCGGCGTTGACGCGGGGCTGGTTGGCCACGAGTCCGACCGACCGCCCGTCGAGGCGACCGAAGCCGACGACGATGTTCTTCGCGAAGTTCTCCGCGACCTCGAAAAACGAGCCCTCGTCGACCACGCTGTCGATGACGTTGGTCATGTCGTAGGGTTTCTGTGGGCTGTCCGGGACGATCGACTCGAGCGCCTCGTCGCGGCGATCCGGATCGTCCCACGGGTCGACCCGCGGCGGGTCCTCGACGTTGTTCTGCGGGAGGTAGGACAGCAGCCGCTTGATGTCGTCTAAGGCCTGCTCCTCGCTCTCGCAGGCGAACTCCGCGACCCCGGTTTTGTCGGCGTGGGTCATCGCTCCCCCGAGCTCCTCGTGGGTGACGTCCTCGCCGGTGACGGTCTTGGTGACGCCGGGGCCGGTGATGTACATGTGGCTCGTGTCCTTCACCATGAAGATGAAGTCGGTGATCGACGGGGAGTAGACCGCGCCGCCCGCACAGGGACCCATGATCCCCGAGATCTGGGGAACGACACCGCTCGCGCGCTGGTTGCGCCGGAAGATCTCCGTGAACCCGGCGAGGCTCTTGACACCCTCCTGGATGCGCGCGCCGGCCGAATCGTTGAGCCCGACGATCGGTGCGCCGACCTCCATCGCCATGTCCATCACCTTGCAGATCTTCTCGGCGAAGACCTCGCCCAGCGAGCCCCCGAAGACTGTAAAGTCGTGGGCGAAGACGAAGACGGTCCGTCCGTTGACCTCGCCATAGCCCGTGACGACGCCGTCGCCCGGGATCTTTTTTTCTTCCATCCCGAACTGGCTGGTCTGGTGGGTCCGGAGCTGGTCGAACTCCGTGAAGGTCCCCTCATCGAGGAAGTAGTCGATCCGCTCGCGGGCGGTCATCTTCCCCTTGTCGTGTTGTTTCTCGATTCGGTCTTCGCCGCCGCCCTTTCGCGCTTCCTCGCGGAACTCCTCGAGTTCCTCGATGCGATCCTCCATCGTCATGCCGAGAGCACCTCCGTCGGTTCCATACGGCGATGTGTGATGACCAATAGGAAAAGAATTCCGTAACCTGCCACAATTGATTAGGACGATCCGGCTCGCGAACTGATCTCCACGAAAAGTTATATATGACTGCCTTTTAAACTGGGGGATATGGTACAACGTGAAACATGGGCCACGAGGACAGGGTTCATCCTCGCCGCGGTCGGCAGCGCGGTGGGACTGGGGAACATCTGGCGGTTCCCGTTCGTCACGGGTGAAGGGGGTGGGGCAGCGTTCCTGCTGGTCTACCTTCTGTTTATCGCATTGGTCGGCTTTCCGGCGATCCTCGCGGAGTTCGTCGTCGGTCGGAGGACCGAGCGCAACCCGGTCGGGGCGCTAAAGGAGTACGGCGGAGGGATATGGACGTATATCGGCGGCATCTTCATTGCCACCGGGTTCATCATCCTCTCGTACTATAGCGTCATCGCCGGCTGGTTTATCCGGTATGCACTCGAGGGGTTCCGGGGAAGCTATGCCGACCACATCGCGAACTACGATGGCGACCCGGAGGTCATGTTCGGCGCCCTCTCGACGGGGCTGGACGCGTTCATCCTTCACACCGTATTCATGGTGCTGACCGTCGGTATCGTCGCGCTCGGAATCCGTCGGGGGATCGAGCTCGCGGTGAAGGTGATGGTACCGGCGATCATCCTCCTGCTGGCGGGGCTTGCGGTGTGGGCGTTTACGCTCCCGGAGGCGAGCGGCGGTTACGCCTACTACCTCTCGCCCGATTTCGGCGTCATCGCCGACAACTGGGCCGACCTCCTGCCGGCCGCGGCCGGCCAGGCGTTCTTCACCCTCTCGCTCGGGATGGGTGTGATGATCACCTACGCCTCCTACCTCGGCGAGGACCGTAACCTCGCTACCGACGGCGTGACGATCATTGGGTTCGACACCGGGATCGCCTTCCTCACCGGGCTGGTCGTCTTCCCGATCATGTGGGCCGGCGACATGACCGATCCGGGCGAGGGCGGTCCCGGCGAGATCTTCGTCGCGATGACCCAGGCGTTCGCCGACATCGCGGGCGGACAGTTCCTCGGTCTGCTGTTTTTCGCGACGGTCTCGATCGCCGCGCTCTCGAGTGCGATCTCGCTACTCGAGGTCGTCACCTCCTACGCGATCGACGAGGTAGACCTCGAGCGCTGGCAGGCTGCGGTCGGGATGGGTGGGGCGATCTACCTGCTTGGCATCCCGGTCACGTACGACCTGATCTTCCTCGACCTGCTCGACCTGTTCGCCGACGCCATCCTGCTCGTCTTCGGTGCGCTCATGCTGACGATCCTCGTCGGCTGGATCGCTCCGAAGGTCGCGATCGACGAACTCGAGAGGGGGATCGGCGACCTCGACGGGCTCGGCCAGGCGTGGATCTGGGCGATCCGCGTTCCGATCCTCATCGTGCTCGTCGTCTCGCTGTACCTCGGTGTCGTCGACTACGCGGAGTTCCTCACCGGACCGTTCGCGGAGTGGATCGACACGAACCTGTAGCGTAGCCACACTGCAAGCAGCGCTCCGACGATTCTTTCGACGACTGCTTCTTTCGAGAGAAGACGTGTTGTCGCTCGCGGAAACTCTTTATATCGGGACGTGGGAACACACACCATGGTAGGGGAGACCAACAGAAGGCGAGTACTGGGGGGAATCGGCGCTGCAGGAACGATCTCGCTCGCGGGCTGTCTAGACGCCCTGGAGGCCGGAGACGAGGACGGAAACGGTGACGAGGACGTCGACGCGATGGTCGGGATCCTCCAGCCCGAGTCGGGAGATCTCGGCGATCTGGGGACACCGATCGCCGACGCCGCCGAGCTTCCGGCGATCCAGCTCGAGGACGAAGGTGCCGACGTCGAGATCGACGTTCGACGCGAGGACACCGAGACGACCCCGGACGTCGGGGTCAGCCGTGCCGAGGCGCTGCTCGACGCCGGCTACCCGGCGGTGACGGGGGCGGCGGCCTCGGACGTGACGATCACCTGCGCGGAGGACGTCTGGTACGACAACGAGGTCGTGGCGATCTCGCCGGCGAGCACCTCGCCCGACATCACGGACATGCCGGGCGACTACCTGTTGCGGACCGCCCCAAGCGACGAGTGGCAGGGCGACGCGATGGCCGAGATCGCCGTCGACCAGGAGGGCGCCGACTCGATTGCCACGATGTATCTGAACAACGACTACGGCCAGGGGCTCAACGACGTGTTCGTCGCGGGCTGTGAGGATCGTGGCGCCGACGTCCTCGAGGAGGTGCCGTTCGAACCCGAACAGCCATCCTACGACTCCGAGCTCGAGAGCACGGTCGGGGAGGGCCCCGACCTGCTGATGGTCGTCGGCTACCCGGAGAGCGGCCAGGTCATCTTCCGGGACTTCTACGACGACTTCGACGACGGGACGACGATCCTCGTCCCCGACGGGCTCATCGATCAGTCGCTCCCGGGCCAGGTCGACAACCCGATGGAGAACGTGATGGGGACCGCCCCCGGCGCGGGCGGCGACGGGGCGGAGTTTTTCGCCGACCTGTACGAGGACGAGTACGGCAGCGCGCCGAGCGTGTTCAACGCCCAGGCCTACGACGCGACGGCGGTGTTGATCCTCGCGACGCTCGCCGCCGGCGAGATCGACGGCGCCGCGATCGCCGAGCACGTCCGTGAGGTCGCGAACCCGGACGGCGAGGAGATCACCCCGGAGACCCTCGGCGAGGGGGTCGAGCTGGCCGCCGACGGCGAGGCGATCGAGTACCGCGGCGCCTCGGGTCCCGTCGAGTTCGACGACGCCGGCGACCAGGTCGCGGTCACCTACGAGATCGGCCGTTACCACGAGGACGGCTACGACGTCGAGGACACGGTCGAGTACGAGGCCTGAGACGGGCCCTCCGCGGTGACGGTTTCGGACTGTGCGAACCGCTCGGCGAGCCCCGGCTACCCGCCGAGGAAGTCCTGGCGCACCTGCTCGTCGCGCAACAGCGCCTCGCCGCTATCGACGTAGCGGTTCTGCCCCTGGACCAGCACGTATCCGCGATCGCAGCGCCGCAGCGCCTCCTTCGCGTTCTGCTCGACCAGGAGAACACCGGTTCCGTCCTCGTTGATCCGATCGATCCGGTCGAACATCTCGTCGACGAGGTCGGGCGCCAGTCCGGCGCTTGGCTCGTCGAGCAAGAGGAGGTCAGGGTCCAGCATCAGTGCCCGCCCCATCGCGAGCATCTGGCGCTGGCCGCCGCTCAAGTCGCCTGCGGTCTGGTTTCGACGCTCCCGCAGGATGGGGAACCGGTCGAAGATCCGCTCGAGCCGGTCCTGGGGGACGTGATCCAGGATGTAGGCGCCCATCTCGAGGTTCTCGATCACCGACAGCGACGGGAAGATGTTGTCGTTCTGTGGGACGTAGCCGATCCCGGTCGTGATGATCTCCTCCGGACGATAACCGCTGATCTCCTCGTCGGCAAACTCGATCGAGCCGCCCATGTGAGTGGTAAGTCCGAACACCGACTTCATCACCGTCGACTTCCCGGCGCCGTTGGGGCCGACGATGGCGACGTACTCGCTATCGTCGACCGTGAGGTCGACGTCCTCGACGATCTGGAGGTCGCCGTAGCCGGCGTCGAGCCCGTGCACTTCGAGTGTCGTCATCAGACCTCACCTCCGAGGTACGCCTCGATCACCTGCTCGTTGGCCGTGATCTCCGCGGGCGTCCCCGAATCGAGGACGGCGCCCTGGTGCATCACGATCACGCGCTCGCAGTTGTTCATGATGACGTCCATGTCGTGTTCGACGATGAGGAAGGTGTACCCCCGATCGCACAGGTCGTGGATGTGGCCAAGCAGCTTCTCCTGAAGCGTCGGGTTGACGCCGGCCATCGGCTCGTCGAGCATGAGCATCTCCGGCTCGGTCTGTAAGGCCCGTGCGAGCTCCAGGAGCTTCCGCTGGCCCCCGGAGAGGTTCTTCGCGTACTCCTCGGCCAGGTGATCGATCTCGAACAGTTCGAGCGTCTCCCAAGCTCGCTCGCGCAGCTCCCGCTCCTGTTCTAACACCTCGCTCCGGAAGTACGGCACCACCGACCGCCACAGCGACTCGCCGACCTGTCCTTTCGGCGCGAGCATCATGTTCTCGAGGACGGTCATCTCGGGGAGGCCGCGGGCGATCTGGAACGTTCGCACCAGGCCGCGGTTCGCGACCCGGTGGGGCCGGTCGCCGGTGATCTCCGTCCCGTCGAAGGCGACCCGTCCCCCGTCGGGTTGGTGGACGCCGGTGATGCAGTTGAACGTCGTCGACTTTCCGGCGCCGTTGGGACCGATCAGCCCGGTGATCGACCCCCGTTCGACCGCGAAGCTCGCCCCGTCGACCGCGACGATGCCGCCGAACCGCTTCTCCATGTTCTCGACTTCGAGGATCGCGTCCTCGAGGTCGCGCTCCGTGGACGTCGACTCGTTTACCGCGCGGTCGTCGGACGCCTCGGTCTCGACGTCACTCATCGTCCGCACCTCCGTCGGTCCCGGCGGGGCCATCGTCCTCGGCCGATCGGCCACCGTCCGCGACCGCGCCGCGGCGACGCAGGTCGACACCGGCCGCGATCTCCTTGCGGTGGCCGAGCAAGCCGTCGGGGCGTTTGATCATGAGGAGGACAAGCACGACGCCGAGGACGATGTACCGGACCTCGTCGGCCTGCTGGTAGAGCACGTACCCGATCAGCGCCGCGGGGTCGCCCGCGCCGAGCTCGGCGAAGGCGCCGTAGGCGGTTCGGGGGAAGTCCGTCCCGAGGTTCGCCCGGACCATCGTCCGGACGAACCGCGGCCCCTCGAAGATAACGGCCGCGAAGACGAACCCGCCGAGGACGCTCCCGGTGTTCGACCCCGCCCCGCCGACGATCAGCGCGACGAAGACGTAGAAGGTGATCAGGGGCATGAAATGGTCCGGGCTGATGTGGGTTCGGCTGCCCATCCACAGCGTGCCGACAAGCCCCATCAGCGCACAGCCGACCGCGAACGCCGCGATCTTGGCGCGGTCGGTGCGTTTGCCAAGCGACTTCGCCGCGAGTTCGTCCTCCCGGATCGCCTTCAGCACCCGACCGAACGGGGAGTGGGCGATTCGGGTCAGCAGGACGTAGAAGGCGATCACGAACAGGATCAGGACGAGCGTGTAAATTCCACGCTCCAGGACCGACGACGCGATTCCGACGGCCTCGCCGAGCAGGATGAGGACGTCGCCGACGGCGCCGACGATCGGCTGATCGAACAGCCAGCCGACGACGCTGTCGACCGGGGTCGCCCTGATCCCCTGGCCGCCACCGGTGCCGTAGGCCGTGTCGCCGATCTGGCGGAGGCTTCGGGACTGGACCGAGAGCCGGACGATCTCGGAGAACCCGAGCGTGACGATCGCGAAGTAGTCGGCCCGGACCCGCAGCGTCGGAATCACAAGCACGAGTCCGGCGATTCCCGCGGCGACCATTCCGAGGACGACGCCGACCGGGATCGGGAGTCCGAAGCCGGCCGGTGTGCCGTCCGGCGAGGCGACGGCGATCGACATCGTGTAGGCGCCGATCGCCATGAAGCCGGCGATGCCGATGTTGAACATCCCAGTGTACCCCCAGTGGAGGTTCAGCGCCAGCGCGCCCAGCGCGAAGATCGCTCCGAAGTAGGTGATCGACTGGATCGTGCCGACCGTCGCGTTGACGCCGGCACCCGACAGGACGCCGACGAGGAAGAATCCGACGTAGGTCGCGAGCACGACCTTCACGATCAACAGGAGGTCCGACCGCCACTCCGGGCGGATCATCGCGGTCGGCTCGTCGGTGCCGTCGTCTCCGGGCACGTCTGCAGTGTCCGTTTCGGGATCACCGTCGGGATCGGCGCCGCTCATGCCGTCTCAACACCTCCGAGCAACCCGTCGGGTTTGACGATCAGTATCAGGATCATCAGCGTAAACGCCGCGATCTCGTTCAGGTCGGCCGGGATCCACACCAGCGAGACGTTGATGGTGAGCCCGATCACCAGCGAGCCGACCAGCGCCCCGTAGATCGAGCCGATCCCGCCGAGGATCACCGCAGCGAAGATCAGAAGCAACAGGAACCAGCCGATGTTGATCGAGAACTGGCCCCGGTCGAGGACGATCAGGTAGCCCGCGACGCCCGCGAGCCCGGCGCCGATCGTCCACGTCGCGAAGATCACCCGCTCGGTCGGGATCCCGGTGATCAGGGCGAGATCCTTGTTGTCGGCCATCGCCCGCATCGCCGTCCCCAGCTTCGTGTACTGCAAGAGGAGGTGGAGCCCAACGATGAGCCCGACGGCCGTCACCACGAGCGTCAGCTCGTGGAGGTTGACCCGTTCGAAGGGGAGCCAGGGGGGGACGTCCTCGAGGATCGGCGCGCTCGCGGTCGCGGAGTGGGATTCGACGGTCCAGAACACCGCGATGAGATAGCGCAGGGCGAGCGCGACGCCGACGCTCGCGATCAACAGCGGGATCCCGCCCGCGTCGCGCATCCGCCTGTAGACGAGCCGGTCGATCGCCAGCGCGACGGCGACGGTCAACGCCGCGGCCGCCGCGAGCCCGATCAGGATCGCGACCGGCGAAGCCAACACGTTCATCCCCAGCTCCCCGCCAGTCGGTCCCGCTGCCGTCGGGCTAAACAGGACGAGCTCCCCGACGCTGTAGACGCCCCAGCCGCCGACCACCCACGCGACCGCCCAGCCCGAGAACGCTCCGGTCGTCACCAGATCTCCGTGCGAGAAGTTGGCAAACCGGAGAATACTGTAGGTCATCGAGAGCCCGATCGCCGCCAGCGCGATGTACAGCGAGTCGACCAGTCCGTTCCAGGTGTACCGCCACAGTCGTCCGAACGCCAGCTCACCCGTCGCGATCCGCCTGACGAGGTCCAGCAGGAGGACGGCGATCCCGAGAACGATGAGCAACGCGAACAGCTCCCGCCCCGACGAGAGCCGCTTCCGTGTCTCGTCGATCAGTTCCGAAACAGTTCCACCCGTGTTACCAACACCCATATCACGTTGAGAGATTACGTCCCCGACTAAATAGTTCACGCTACGTGTTACCGAGGAACGAACAGTAACGGTCCACCGAGAACGCTACGCTTCGCCGTACACCGGGACGGCCGCGCCACTCGTCACCGTCGCGCCGTCGCTGCAGAGAAACGCCAGCATGTCCGCGATGTCGGCGGGATCGACCCACGTTTCGTGATCGGCGCCGGACAGCATCTCCCGGTTCATCGGGGTATCGATCACGCTCGGCATCACGCAGTTCGCCCGGACGACGCCCTCGTTCTCCTCGGCCAGCGTCTCGGTCAGCAGTCGGATCCCGGCTTTCGTGATCCGGTAGGGACCGTCCCCCTCGCCGCCCTCGAGCGACGACCGGGCGCTGACGCTGACGATCGACCCCTCCGACTCCCGGAGGTGTGGTAAGGCGTGTTTCGAGGCGAGAAACGCCGTTTTCAGGTTGACGTCTAACAGGAGTTCGAACTCCTCGAGATCGGTCTCCTCGATCGGCTGTCCGCCCTGCCAGGTGCCGGCGATATTACAGAGGTGATCGATCCGTCCGTGGTCGTCGATCACCGTCTCGACGAGGGCCGCGACCGCGTCCTCGTCGGTCAGATCCGTCTCGTAGAAGTGGGTTCGGTCGTCGGGGTCGAGCAGGGCGTCCTCCTCGTCGGGTTCGACGACGTCGACCGCACAGACCGTCGCACCGGCGCTCCGGAAGCGCTCGACGACCGAACTGCCGAGGGCACCACTCGCGCCGGTGACGATCGCGACCGTGTCGGTGAAATCGACGTCGAACGAGGTTTGTGGACTCATACCGCTCCATCAACGGCCACGGTGATCAATCTCCGCCCGGAAACGGCACAGGCGTAGCCCCCACCGTCGACGAGTGTGCGCCCGAGGCGCGACTCAGAACCCGTGGGGTGGAAGCGAAACCCGTTGGAACCAGAACCGCTCGATCGCGCCGACGATCGTCTCGAACTCGTCGGGATCCGACGGCTTCGCGAGGAAGGCGTTCGCGGCCCGTTTGTAGCTCTCGTTGACATCGGCTGTGGCTTCCGAATCCGTCAACACCAGCACCGGCAGCTGAACCAGCGTCTCGTCGTTCCGGATCGTCTCGAGGAGCTCGAACCCGTCCAGGTCCGGCAGCTCCAGTGTCAACAAGACGAGGTCGGGGGCCAGCGTCGAGTCCTCGATACGCTCCTCGAGATACTCGAGTGCTGCCTCGCCGTTCGCCCGCACGTCGATTTCGGTCTCCGTCGAAATCGCCTCGAACGCCTCTCGAGTCCGCCGAGCGTCGTCCGAGTCGTTCTCGATCAACAATACCCGGGTGCGGTTTTCGGAGTCGACGTCAGCCGTCGACCGCTCCAGGGCAGTGGACTCCCGGGCCGAGAACTGTTTACTTTCCATAATTTCTCTACTCCAAGACTATATGTATATTCTAACTATATAAGCTTGTCCACCATTCATACTTGATCTATACTACTATCCATATGAAAATAAATGTTCGGGCTCGGTTAGCCCGTCCCGGTGCCGCAGCGATCCCACAGGCTCAAGCCGTCTCCGGACGACCACCCACTCGAATGCGCCTGATCGCTCACCGAGGGTTCGCCGCGACGGCACCCGAGAACACGATCGCCGCGGTCGAGGACGCGGCCGTCGCCGCCGACGCCGTCGAGTTCGACGTTCGGCGCTGTGGCTCGGGCGAGCTCGTCGTCGTCCACGACGAGACGACCGACCGCGTTACCGGTGTCGACCACACGGTCGCCGACACCCCGCTCGAGGAGCTGCAGTCGCTTTCGGTGCTTGGAACCAACGAGCGGATTCCGACCCTCGAGGAGATGCTCGCGGCCGTTCCCAATCACCTCGAGATCAACCTCGAGATGAAGGCCGACGGGATCGCTGCCGACGTCCTCGAGGCCGTCGCGGACGTCGAGAACCGGGTCGTCGTCACCTCCTTCCTGCTTCCCGAACTGCGGGCGATCCGCGAACTCGATCGCGAGCAGCCGACGGGGCTGCTCGTCAGCCGACGACTCGAGACGCCCGTGACGACCGCCGTCGAGCTCGACTGTGACGTACTGGGAGCGAACTACTGGCGCTGCGTGACGACGCAGGTCGTCAGGCGGGCGAAAGCCCTCGATCTCGAGGTTCACGCCTGGGCGATCGAACGCTGGACGACCGCACGGCTGCTCGGGCTGTTCGGCGTCGACTGTATCTCTGCGGACCGACCGATCCAGCTCTAGGAGAGTTCGCCACAGGCCCACGCCGCCCGGTCACGGACGGTCGGCTCTGGATCCCCGGTCGCGAGCGTCGAGAGTCGCTCGCGGGCCTCGGTGACGTCCCCGTGGCCGAGTGCGGTGCAGGCACTGGCGCGAACGTAGCGGTGGTCGTCCTCGAGCAACGCGAGCAGCTGCGAGCGCACCGGCTCGACGACCGACGGCTCGACCGCGGCGACGCGGCCGAACGTCACCGCGGCGTTCGCGCGGGTCTCAGGGTCACCGCTCTCGAGGGCCGACCGGAGCCGCGGACACGCCGGTTCGACCCGCTCCGGGTGGCGGTGGGCCACGTCGGCCAGGCAGCCGACGGCGTTGCGCCGGAGCTCTGCGTCCTCGCGGTCGGCGAGCTCGACGGCGTGGTCGAGGAACACAAGCGAGGACAGCTCCGCCGTCGAACGGCCGAGCCGTCCCAGGACGGACAGCGCGGCGACGGCGCCGTCGTCGGGTTCGGGGGCCACCGTCTCGGTCAACAGCGAAAGCGCGGGCTCGAGGGCGTCCGGGCGAGCCCTGGCGACGTGGGCCATCGTTCGGATCCCGTGGACGTCGCCGTCTCGGGCCTCGGTGAGGTCAACGATCGCGGGCACGTGCTCGACGACGGCGGTCGGCCGTTCCTCGGTTACCGCCGCAAGGCATCGCAGCAGTTCTCCCGCAGTCGGCGACTCCTGGTCGTCGGCTGCGGCCGCGACGATCGCGTCGGCCGAGGGCGCGACGTCGGAGGGTGCCTCGGCGGCGAGCTCCGCCAGGGAGTACGCGACCGCCTCCCGCAGCTCGAACCCGGGGTCGGAAAGCAGCTCCCGGAGCTTCGGCACCGTCGGCATGTACGTACACGGCTCCTCGTCGACGCCGTCCCGAACTCGGCGAACGGCGTCCCGTCTGGTCTCCGGATCCGTCGCGTCGAGCTGGCTCAACACCAGCGGCAGATCTACTGCCTCAGATCGCTGCTGCTGCTCGACGGCGGGTCCCCCATCCCGGTCCATCTCGTCTACCCTATATCTGAAAATCGATAAAAGTGTTACGACTGTCCGTCGCTCGTGAGTGCGGCTCTCGCCCTATGCGAGCCACTCCTCGGGCTTGGTGTCGTAGTCGACGTCGTCGGCCGCGAGGTGTTCGACCTCCTCCCAGGGGACGTCCTCGATCGTGACCTCGTCACCATCGTACCGGAGCAGCTTGCCCCGCTCCTCGGGTTCCGGCTCGCGGTTGCGCCGTTTCGCGACCTCGACGTCGTGTTCGTCGACCTCCTTGACGATCGTCAGCAGGTTCACGGGCCGTCCCCAGAGCTCGAAGATCCGCTTTACCGTCTCGCGAGCCTGCCCCAGGTCGAGCATGACGCCGTTGTACTGGTGGCCTAACAGGAGCTCGTTGGCGTTGTTGTAGTTGCCGTCGTACACTGCGATCGTCGGCTTCCCGAAGTTGGTGAACTGCAACAGGAGCTTCTTCTTGACGTCCTCGGCGGCGTCGCTGGCGACGTGGAACTGCCCCGTCGCCTGGGAGTGTTCGTAGGTGAAGTAGTTGTTCTCCGTGATGAACTCCTGGGTCAGGAACTCGTCGAGGAAGGTGACGTCGTTGTGGCTCTCCCGGACGTCGTACATCCGGTCCCAGCCCGCGGTGAACTCGACGTCGGCCAGCGCCTCCTCGACGCTCTCGTAGCGCTCGTCGTCGAAGAGGTACCGACCGATCCGCTCGAGCTCGTTCTGGTTCACCCGGGCCAGGAAGCCGCGGTGCTGGCGCTTGACCAGTGAGTAGTGTCGACGGGCCAGCCCCTCGTAGGTAAGCACCTTCCAGGGGTAGCGATCCACGTCGATCTCGCCCTCGCGGGCGCGTTCGAGAGCCTCGTGGTCGACCCACTCGTCGGGGAGCTCCTCGAGCTCGGCGAGCCCGTCGGCGTCGACGCTCGCGAGTGCCTCCGGCGGCTCGAGTGTCTCGAGCACCGCCTCGAAGTCGACGACGTCGGTCAGGTTTCGCCAGGAGATCCCCTCGACCCGGAGCAGCCGCTCGAGGACTTCCCGGCGGTTGGTCGTGTTCTCGACGTACTCCCATAGCTCCAGCCCGAGGCTGTAGGGGTTGAGCCCGCCCGATCCGAGCACCTTCGCCATGTGGTCGGCGTAGTTGACGAACTCGTCGTCGCCGGCGAACCCCTCGTCGGTCATCATCGCCGACTCCCAGTAGGCGGCCCACCCCTCGTTCATCACCTTCGTCATCTTCTGGGCGGCGAAGTAGTACGCCTCCGCTCGCATCATATCCAATACGTCGCGTTGCCAGGGCTCCATCTCGACGGCCCGCTGGGCGTCTTCGTCGTACTGCTTGCCGTGCTCGCGGACGAACGAGAGGACGTCCTTCTGGGGCTCCTCGGGGAAGTTCGAGGGGACGTCCTCGCCCTCGAGTTTCTCGAGCCACTCGTCGTCGAACACCTCGCCTTTGATCTCCTCGGAGAGCCCAAGCTCGTCGAGTTTCTCGGCGACGTCCTCGTCGATCTCCTCGACCGGGCCGTCGACATCGAGCCGTCGCTCGAACACCTGATGTTGATCGATGTTGTCCTCCAGGGAGAGACAGTGGTCGATCCACTTCTCGACCTCGGCGCGGTCGATCTCGGGATCGGACATGTACTCGTCGATCGCCCGGGCGTGGCGTTCGAGCATCGCCGCGGCGTCGACCTCCTCGTCGGACCGCCCGCTCGTAAAGAGGCCGAACCACTCGTTGTTCGCGAAGAAATCGGAGTGGGCCTCGACGTGGGTGATGACTGCCTTCTGGTCGGCCAGCGTGTTCGACTCCTGGAGGAACGCGTGGGCGGGGTTGTCGTTGTTGACGATCTCGAAGGCCTTCCCGCCGCCGTACTGGCCCTGCTTGCGTTGTTTGTCGTACTGCATCCCCCACCGCCAGTGGGGGTACCGCGACTGGAACCCACCGTAGGCGATGAGCTCGTTCATCTCGTCGTAGTCGACGATCCAGTAGTTGACCGGGTACGGCTCCAGCCCGAGCTTCTGGGCGAGGTTGCGCGCCTCGCGGACCGGTTCCTCGAGGTCGGTCGCGATCGCCTGTTTGCGGAATCTGTCCGCGTTCGAGTTCGAGTTACGCATCGGTATCATCCTCCGTGCTGAGGATCTCGTAGATCGCGTCGGTCACGTCGTCGGCACCGTTGACGTACGCCACCGCGACGTCCTCGGCGTCGCGCCCGAAGTGCCGTTCGAGCTCTTCGGCGTGGGTGGCATTGATCGCGTTCCCGCTGGGCTGGGTCTCGACGTAGGCATGCAGGTTCGCGGGGATCTTCTCCATCAGCGGGATCACCTGTTCCTCGGTGTCGTTGCTCGAGTTCTCCGAGTCACCCGCCGCGAAGACGTAGCGGTTCCAGTCGCTCCAGGGGTACTCCTCGAGCAACTGTTCGGCGAGTTCGTACGCGCTCGAGATCTTCGTCCCGCCGCCCGACCGAATGCCGAAGAACTCCTCGCGGTCGACCTCCCAGGCCTCGGCGTCGTGGGCGATGTAGACGAACTCGGCGTTGTCGTACTTCCCCGTGAGATACCAGTCAAGCGGCGTGAACGTCCGCTCGACGAGCTCGCGTTTCTTCTCGCGCATCGAGCCCGAGACGTCCCGGATGTTGACCACGACAACGTTTTTCTCCTTCTCCTCGATGATCTCGGGGTAGCGGTAGCGCTCGTCCTCGCGGCGGAACGGGACGTGTTTGATCCCCTCGCGGCGGATCTTCTGCTGGACGCTCTCGCGTTCGACGTTTTCCTCGAGCTCCGCGACCGAGCGCCAGGTGTCGAGCTCGTCGGCCGGGATCTCGTCGTAGGCGTCTTCGATCCAGGCCATCGACACCGGCAGGTTCTCGCCGCGGGCCCACTCGAAGACGTCCCGGGGACCAAAGCCTTCGACCTTGCAGACCTCCCGCAGGAACTCCTCGTCGAAGTCCATCGCGAGCTTGCGCTTGAGCCCCTCCTTGAACATTCGCTCGAAGTCGAGCGTGCTGTCGGGGCCGGTGCGGGTGAGGTCGGTGAAGGGACCCTCCTTCTCCTCGACGACCGTCTTCCCTTTCGGCTCTAAGTCGAGCCCGAGCTCCTCGTCGAGTTCCTGGGCGAACTCCTCGGGGTCCATCTCGTAGTACTCGTGTTCGCCGCCCTCCTCGCCGGGTTCGTCGCCGTCGCCGTCGTCACCGTCGCCGTCTCCCGGCTGGGGCTGCCCGACCGGCTGCCCGACGTCGGGCGTGTCGCCGTCGCCCTGGCCGACGCCGCCCTGGTCGCGCTGATCGTACTCGAACTCCGGCAGCGAGACGATCTTGACGGGGATCTGGATCCCGTCCGGGCGACCGCTACCGAGATCGCCGTACTTGATGAAGTCGGCCAGATCCTCGCGGCGCTGTTCGCCCACCTCTCGGAATCGTTCGAGATCGTCTCTCAGTCCCATCGGTAGCTCACCTGTCCCATAACGTGTCTGCTGGTCAGTTCGGCCGACGCCGCCGAGTAGTCGAACTGCTCGACCATCGTCTCGATCGTTCGCTCCTTGACCGACTCGGTCTCGGTCCCGCTCGGCGGATCGTCCCACTGGCGCGGGTCGAAGTCCTCGAAGGTTCGCTCGACGTCGTCCCAGTCGTGGCTCTCGAGGACGGACTTGATCACCGGGATCGCGGTGAGGTCGACGTCCTGGACCGAGAAGTCGTCGTCGCGGTGTTCCCAGGCGTGGCGGTTCAGCGAGGTGATCACCTTCTCGCGTCGGAAGTTGCGCACGCTCTCTCTGGGCATGTTCCCCTCGTACTCGGCCTCCGAGAACCGGCCGAGGTGTTCGACCTCGAACAGCTTCATCTTCAGCGGATCGGGCTCGACGCGCTCGCCGCGGTCGTTGTACAGGGGTTCGTCGGTCTCCCAGGCGTAGACGTGTTCGACGTACTCGGCGACAGTCTCCTCGTCGACGCGTTTCTCGTGCATGATCGCCTCGATGACGTCGCTCTCCTGCTGGTCGAAGACGTAGTTTTTGACCGGGACGACTCGGTTCTCGAACTCCGAGCGCTCACCCGTCGAGAACACGGGCGCCTCCGAGAGCCCCTCGGCCATCGCGTTGAGGACGTCCCGAGGCATGACGACGTCCTCGACGGCCAGCTCGGAGTGGTGGCGATCCCGGTCGGTCTGAAGGAGTTCGGCGAGAGTGTCCCGCGTGTAGGTGACGGGGATCCCGCCGTCGCCGTCGTCGCCGTTGTCTGCAAAGTCGAACTCCTCTTTCTCGCGTCGGGTGTCGCCCTCCTGGAGGTAGCCCTGGTCGAAGATCAGGGCCTTGTCGACGAGATCCAGCCCGTTGGGAAGGTCCTCCTCGTCGAGCCGGGTGACGACCGCGTACAGCGCCGCGGCCTCGATCGCGTGGGGGGCAAACTCCCGCTGGCGGGGGTTCCCGTCTCGATCCTTGACCGTCACCGCGACCGGCTCGCGGATCCGATCGGCGAGATCGAGGTAGCTCTCGGCCTCCCAGACGGTCGTTTCCGCTGTCAGTTCGCGGCGGATCAGCTCCGTCTCGAGGCTCAGGTTCGTCAGGTAGCCGAACTGGTGGCGGTCGAGTCGGCGCTTGAGTGCCTTCAGCGGATCCATCCCGTTACGGTCGGCGTGCTGGTTGAGCTGGGCCTCCAGATCGGGGTTCGAGATAATCAACATCTGCGTGTCGACGTCCATCCCGATCCCCTGGTCGAGTTTCACCGACTGCTCGTCGGGGACGTTCAGTAGCTTCTGGAGCAGGTCGGCGTGCTGGGCCGCGTCCTCGACGATCGTGAGGACGCCGTTGCCCTGCGACAACACGCCGTCATAGCTGAACGCCTGGGGGTTCTTCCGCCCCCGGGAGTCGAGTTCCTGGAGCATCCCGTGCATCCAGGAGCCGACGAGTCGCTCCTTGGGACGGCCGTCGTCCTCACTGTGGAGGACGCCGACGCCCTGGCCGATGTCGACGACGTAGTTTTTCACGCGGAGGTGCTGGTCGTCGGCGATCGTCGAGAACAGCTCGTCTTTCCCCTCCCGGCGGTAGTGTTCCTCGAGGTAGTCGTAGGCCTCCCGGGAGAACGGGTCGAGCTCGGCGTCGACCCGAACGGGGACGTGGTCCTTGAGCTCGTCGTTCAGCTCCTCGAGCAGCTCCGCCCGGACGTCCTCGGGGAACACGGATAGCGGGTGGGCCTGGACCGGGCTCTCGTACCAGTGGGTGTCGTCGGTCGTCGTCGAGTCGGTGCCGTAGCTCAGCCCGCGCTCCTCGACGTCGGCGGTGGTGACGTTCCACTCGACGGTGTAGCGCCGTCCCTCGGGGGTCTTCGAGTACTCGCGCAGGCCGTTGACCAGACAGCGCTTGAGCTCCGACTTGCCCGTCGCCGTGGGTCCCTCGAACCAGATGATCTTCTCGTCTTTCGCCCGCCCCGCGGCGATCGACCGGAGGTCGTCGACGAACCGATTGAGAACCTCGGTGTTACCGAGGATCGCGTGCTCGCCGTCGTTGTGCGGGTCGTCGAAGAAGCGGTAGCGCTCCTTCTCCTCGCCCTCCTCGACCACGGTGCGAGTGCCGGCCGCCTCGATCGCCTCGAGCAGGTACTTCGAGGCGTGGGAGGCGATCGTCGGGTTCGCAAAGATCCGATCGACGTAGGACGCGATATCCATCGGCTCTTCGTAGGTCTCCTCGAGGGTGCGGTCGGCCGCGCCCACGTAGTCGCGTTCGGTCATGTTAGTCTTCCATCTCGGCTTTGGCGACCTCCGCGCCGGCGAACTCGAGGACTTCCTTGGCGCCCGACTCAGAGTACCCCTGTTCCATCAGCGCGTCGATCCACGAGGAGCGCTCGTCGTCGTCGAACTCGTTGGCGCTGACCAGCGCGGAGAAGTTGATGTTGTGCTTCTTGTCCTCCCAGAGCTTGCGCTCGAGGGCGCGGCGCAGCCGTTCGTTGTCCTGGGGGTTGAACGCCTCGCCCTCGCGGGCCCGGCGGGAGACCCAATTGCTCACCTCCTGGCGGAACGACTCCTTGCGGTCCTCGGGGATGTCGAGTTTCTCCTCGACGCTGCGCAGGAAGGTTTCGTCGGGCTCCTGCTCGCGGCCCGTGAGCTCGTCTTCGATCGTGTCGTCGTCGATGTAGGCCATCACGTGGTCCATGTACTTTTCGCCCTGGCGCTGGATCTCGTCGATGTCATACGCGAGGGCGTGGCGGACGTCCTCGATGGCCCGCTCGCGGTACTCCTCGCGGACCGTCTCGAGGTAGCGGTAGTAGGTCTCGAAGTTGTCCTCCGGGATCGAGCCGTGGTGCTCTAAGTTCTCCTCGAAGAAGTTGAATACCGTCAGCGGCGAGAGGAACCCGCGCGAGCGGTGTTTCGAGTCCATGATCGCCTCGGCGATCTCGTCGCCGATAAAGCGGGGCGAGACGCCGACCATCCCCTCGCCGATCTCGGCTTTCGCCTCGGCCTCCTCGCGGAGCTTCTTGACGTCGATGTCGTCGCCCTCGTCGATCTCGCCGTTGTAGGCCTTGGCCTTCGAGAGCAGGTCGACGGTCTCGGTGTCGGGCTCCTCGATCCGCGTGAGGACGCCGAACAGTCCCGCCATCTCGAGGGTGTGGGGCTCGACGTTGATGTCGGGGACGTCGGCGTTGTTCAGCATCTTCTCGTAGATCTGGGCCTCGTCCTCGTAGGAGAGGACGTACGGGAAGTCGATCCGCTTGGTGCGGTCGTTGAACGCCTCCATCTTCTCGTCGCCCTTCTTGTCCTTGTACTCGGGCATGTTCGTCCGCCCGACGATCACCTGGTCGATGTCGATCCGCGGGTTGCTCTTTGGCTTGATCGTCTGCTCCTGGGTGGCGTGTAGGAAGTCATAGAGGAACTCCCGCTGGAGCTTGAGCAGCTCCTCGCCGGAGAAGACGCCGCGGTTGGCGTTACAGAACGCCCCAGAGTAGTCGAACGCGCGCGGATCCGACTCGCCGTAGATGGCGATCTTCGAGTAGTTGACGTCGCCGGTTAGCTCGGTCTCGTCCTGGTTTTTCTTGTCCTTGGGCTCGAACGTCTCGAGGGCCTGACGCTTGTTCTCGTCGGCGACCAGCCGGATGACCTCGACGTGGTTCTCTAAGACCTGCTGGAGGTCGTCCTCGTAGTAGGCCAGCAGCCTGTCCATGTAGAACTCGCTTTCGGGGTCCAGCGCCTGCTCGTTCTGGATGGTGTAGGGCGCGTCGAGGACGTCGTTCAGGTCGTCGATCACCCGCTGGCGTTGCTCCAGGGGCAGCAAGACGAGCGGATCCTGGTTCATCGGCGAGCGAACCGTGTCGTCGGCGGGATCCTGGTCCTGGATGACGTCACAGAGGTTCGTCCAGCGGAACGTGTACATCCGCCCCTCCTCGCGGAGGGTGTAGTCCTCGAAGTACTTTCGCACCTGTTTGTCGAAGTGGGACTTCCCGGATCCGACCGGACCCAGCAGGAGCTTGATCCGCCGTTCCGGACCGAGCCTGCGAGCGCCCGATTTCACCTTGTTGACGAACTCGTGGATCGACTGGTGGATCACCTTCCCGTAGAAGGTGTTCTCGCCGCCGTGGAGCGGGTCCTTGGAGGCGAGTTCGTACTCCACCACTCCCTCGGTCTCGTCGTAGGTCGTCCCGTAGTAGTCGAACATGTCCGCAACCCGCTGGTGGGCGTTGCGGGTGATCTTCGGGTCCTCGTAACACTCCTCTAGGTACCAGCCGAAGGACTTGGTTTCCCGCAGGTCCGCGGGCATCGATTCCTTGTAATCCGTACTGAGCTTCTCGAGCGTCTCGATGTCACCGTTCATGGTATCATTGCCAGTTTCGTCCCCCGTCGGTCGTATCGGAGTGAACGTCGTTCGACCAGCCTGTACCGTCGTGCGGCCGGACCGCCGCTATCCGCCGTCTCGTATCCGTTCGACGCGCCACGGTCGAACCGCTCCGCGCGGCTGCCTGCGGAGGGCGCGAACCGGTGCGGACGGCGTCGATGCGTCGTGCCATGTGTGAGCCATCACCACCCTGCGTCGCGCGAGGACCGTGGTTTCGGTCTCGGACGACGGTGCGCCGGGGACGGGCGCGAAGTGGGATCGGTCCGGCGAGCGGATACCGATAGTATTTAATGAGTGAGTAATCCACGTACTTAAGCTTAGCCCCAAAAGGTATTTGCCAGCAGATGTTTTCTTCGTAGATCCTATGCAAATTATAGTTGGGTAACGATATCGCTTACCAGGGTCGCGGGACGGCGGAATAAGACCACCCCTTGCAGCTGACGGGGTTGGCGGTGCGCGACCGTTCACGAGGGGTGGACCGATCCGGGACGACGCGCATTTACGCCGCTCGCTCGTACTCCCAGTATGAGCGAACTCGAGTCGCTACCCGACGCCTGGGAGGTCTGGTCGGCCGAGGACGACGGACGGCTCGTCCTCGCGTACCGGCCCGACGTCTTCGACGGCGAGGCGTTTCCCGCGCCCTGTCTGCCGACGCTGTATCTGACACACGGGAAGCGAACGCGCAGACCGGGAACCAACCCGACGGATCGGACGGCTGCGACCGACTGGTTCGTGACCTTCTACCTCGAGCCCGACGTCTCGTTGAACGAGACGAACCGGTTCGAGACCCGCGCCGAGGGGCTCGAGCGGACCGTGGAGCTCGCCCGCCAGTTCGACGACGGCGGGATCGACTATCGGGCGCTGTACCAGGTTCCCCGCGAGGAGTACTTCGAACGGCTCGACGAACTCACTGGCCGATCGAGCTGAGCCGCGCTCGGACGTGAGGCTTAACCGCCGTCCGCGACTACCGATCCGTATGTCTACCGTCACCCTCATCGGCTCCCGGCTGGCCGAGCCGGGGACCGAGTTCGTCTACGAGGGCGAGGCCGACGGCTGTGCGGGCTGTCCGTACCGCAGCCAGTGTCTCAACCTCTCGCAGGGAACCAGATACCGCGTCACCTCGATCCGCGAGAACGCACAGACCCTCGAGTGTGCGATACACGACGAGGGGGTCCGCGCCGTCGAGGTCGAACCCGTTCCCGTTCCGGCAAACGTCCCCACGAAGGGCGCGTTCGCCGGGAGCAAGGCGAGTCTCCAGGGTCCCTGTCCGTACGTCGAGTGTCCGAGCCACGAGTACTGCGAGCCCGACGGTGCCGAGTTCGACGAGGAGTACCGGATCCGGGAGATCGTCGGCGATCCGCCCCACGACGTCTGCCACCTGGATCGCTCGCTCCAGCTGGTCGAACTCGACACCGACGGCTGACCGACGATCGGTTGCTACGGTTCCAGAGCTTCGCCCTCGAGCCAGCTATCGGCCCAGCAGGAGATCTCCGCGAAGACCGGTTCGAGCGACTCACCCTTTTCGGTCAGGCTGTAGTAGGTCGCGATCGGCGCGTCTTCCTCCAGGCGACGCTCGACGAACCCCATCTCGCCGAGATCGTCGAGGACTCGCGAGAGGGTGCGGGCGTTGGCACCGGTCTCGCGTTTGAGCTCGTTGAACCGGTGTTCGCCCTCAAGCAGCGTATGGAGGACCGCGAGCCGCCACTGGGAGCCGATCTGTTCGATCGATTCGACGACCGGACAGGCCTCCTCCTGCCGTTCGGACGAGTTCTGTGATTGCGGGGTTGCCATCGACAGTTCGTATACGGCCCCGGAGTATAGAGGTTCGGATCCGAACCAGCTAACCGAACGCCACCGCGAGGACTCACCGCACGGGTTCGTCCTCGAGTACAGATTCGATGCGCTCGAGCGCCCGCAGGCAGACGGGCGCGTAGCCGACGGCGGTCGGCGGAAGCTCGAAGACCACCCGACAGCGATCATCGGCGAGTTCGTCCACCCGGTGGCCCGTCGCCGAGACGCCCGCGATACGCCACGTCCAGCGGCGATCGGTGCGGTCGGTTACCGCGAACGGGAGCCAGAGACCGGGCACCCGGATTCGTCCGGTCGTTCCCGTCCGAACGCGGCCGTCGGTCGCGTCGACCCCGCGAATGATCGGCGACCACTCCGGCCACCGTCGGACGTCGACGAGCAGGTCCCAGACGTCCTCGGGCGGGACGGAGAGAACGTGGGAGGCCTCGAGCCGTCTCCCGCCCGCGGCGAGCTGCAGCCGTGTCATACGTTATCGTCGCGAGCCAGCGGTAAGGACGTTCTGCCGCCCGGGCTGGCGAGGGCGATCCGTCGCCGTGGTGCGGTTCGGACCCGACCGTTATGTCGGTCGGAGCGAATCGTAGGATCGTGACTGGAGACCACACTCGGCGCGCCGTCCTCGCGGGGACGCTCGCTGCCGGCGTCGGCGGGCTCACGCTGACCGGGGCGAGGGAGCTGCTCGACCAGTTCGCCCCGCTGTCGGGCCGTGCCTGGGACGCGGCCGACAGATCGATCTCGGAGCGCGTCGCGAGTCCCTACGGCGAGGCGAGGGTACGCTACGACGAGGACGGCGTCCCCAGTATCGTCGCCGACGCCGAGCCCGCGGCGTACTTCGCCGTCGGCTACGTCCAGGGGTTCGATCGGCTCGCACAACTGGACCTGCAACGGCGGGTCATGCGGGGGCAAGTGTCGGAGCTGGCCGGTGAGGGAGCCCTCGCGGACGACGAGTTCCACGTCGCGATGGACTTTGCCGGCGCGGCCGAGGCGACCTGGGAGCTTGTCGCCGAGACCCCCGCCGGACCGCTCGTCGAGGCCTACGTCGACGGCGTCAATGCGTCGATCGACGGCGAAGGGCTCCCCCTCGAGTTCGAGCTGCTGGGGTACGAGCCCGAGCCCTGGACGCCCGTCGACTCGATGCTGATGGAAAAGCAGATCTCCTGGGACCTGACCGGGAACTTCGGCGAACTCCGTCGCGCGCTGGTCGCCGACCGACTCGGCGAGGACGTCCTCGAGGAGCTGTTCCCCGAGCGGCTGGACCACGACGTGCCGATACTGCGGGAGTCGATCGAGGCGGAAACCCTCGAGGGCGAGCTCGACGTCGGCTCGGTTTCGGACGAGGACGCCGTCGGGTCGGCACTGACCGACTGGCTCTCGCGGTTCGAATCGCCCACCGGGATCGGCTCGAACAGCTGGGTCGTTTCCGGCGAGCACACCGAGAGCGGGCGACCGATCGTCGCCTTCGATCCACACCTGACGCTGATGACGCCTCCGCTGTGGTACGAACAGCACGTCGAGACCCCCGAGACCTCGGTTCGGGGTGCGACGTTTCCGGGCGTCCCCTTCGTTATCGCCGGCGCGAACGATCGGGGGACGTGGTCGTTCACGAACGTCGGCGCGGACGTGCTGGACTGTTACACCTACGAGATCGACGACGACGGCGAACGCTACCGCTACGACGGGGAGTGGCGAGAGTTCGATCGCGAGGAGCGGACGATCGCCGTCGCTGGCGGCGACGATCGGTCCATCGAGGTCAGGAAAACCGTCCATGGGCCGGTGTTGGAACGCGAGGGCCGAACCGTCGGCGTCGCCTGGACGGGCCACACCGCCACGCGGACGACCGAGGCGATCTACGAGTACGAACGCAGCGACGGCCTCGCGGACCTGCTCGAAGCGACTCGGAAGTTCGACCTGCCGACCCAGAACCTCGTCTACGCCGACGCCGACGGCCGGACGCTGTACTACGCGACGGGCAAGCTCCCGACCCGCGAAATCGACAGGGAGGTCGTCTCGGGTAATCGCATCTTCGACGGCTCCGCGGGCGAGGGCGAGTGGGACGGGTTCGAGCCGTTCGGTGAGTCCTCCTGGGAGGGGTTCGTCCCCTTCGCGGAGAAACCCCACGCGATCGACCCCGACGTCCTCGCGACGGCTAACCAGCGGGTGGTCGACGACCCCGGCCACTACGTCGGCGTCGCGTACGCGTCACCCTACCGCGGCGAACGGATCTACGACCGCCTCGACGAGCACCTCGCGTCGGGCGAGCCGACCGACCTCGAGTTTCACCGGGAGCTGCAGAACGACACCTACGACGGGCGGGCCGAACAGCTGGTGCCCGAGTTGCTCGCGGCGCTCGACGAGCGGATCGAGGACGGGGACGAACACGACGGCCTCGAGGACGCCCGCGACGTCCTCGCCGACTGGGAGTACGAGATGGACGCCGACTCCCGGGGAGCGCTCGTCTTCGCCCGCTGGATGGACCGCTTCCGGGAGCTGGTCGTCGAACCCGACTTCGAGAACGCGGATCTCGACGAGTCGTACTACCCCGACGACTGGGTCGTCGCGACGCTTCCCGCCGACAGCCTGTTCTTCGAGGAGCGCTCGCGGACCGAGACGATGGTCGCCGCGTTCGAGGACGCCCTCGACGAGATCGACGCGGCGGGGTGGGTGCGCTACGGCGACTGGAACTCGACGCGGATCATCGAGCACCCGTTCGGCGCGGAGGCGCCGTTTCTGAACTATCCCGAACTCCCGGCCGACGGCTCGCGAGCGACGGTGAAAAACTACCGCGTCGGCTCGGCTGTCGGCGCGAGCTGGCGGATGGTCGTCGAGCCCGGCGGCACGGCGACGGCGGTGCTTCCCGGCGGCAACTCGGGCGACTACTTCTCCGATCATTACGACGATCAGCTTGAGAACTGGCTCGCGAACGACCAGACGCCGATGGACCGAACGCTCGACGACGAGGGCGAGCCCGACGTCGTCTTCGAGGAGGGATCGTCGTGACCGAAATCGATCGAAGCGGCGAGGACGAGGACGCGAGCGGCGACCCCGGAATCGACGCTGTGCTCGAGCGCGTCCGCACCGAACCGCGGGCCCACTGGCTGGCCGTCCTCGTCGTCGTCCCGATCGGCCTGATTCTGGCCTGGCTCCACTGGCTCGGACTCATCGTCGCCGGGGCGCTCGTCGGGTTCATCTCGCCGACCGTGTGGCACGGGCTCGTCGGCGCCTTAGGGTTTGGCGTCGTCGTCCTCGCCGTCTTTGCGATCGGGCTCGGGGATTCGGTCCGGGGCGTCCTCGAGATGGCCCCCGCCGTCTACGTCACGGTCGTGAGCGCGCTCGGGCTACCCGCGCTGGGTGCGCTGTTCCGGGGTATCGTCTGAGTTCGACGAGTGCGCGGGCCGGTGCGGGGACACGCTTCGCGTATCAGGAAACGTCTCTTCGCGGTAACCGCTCGATGTGTCTCTTCACGAGCACACGGTAGACTGTCCCGAGCAACCCGTAGACGGCGAGACAGGAGACGAAGGCGATCGTCCCTAACTTGCCACCGGAGCCGCCCAAATACGGGGCGGTGTACACCACTACGAGCCCGACGGCGATACCCGCCATCGCCATCCAGCGTTCGTCCGGAATACGGGTCGAATCGCTCATCCCTGCAAACGAGGCCGCGTATATCGCTGCTGCCAGCAGGTCGCCAGCTCCCGGATACAGCCACGGAAGCGCGACTCCGCCGAGGATGCCGATAACAGCGGATGCTGACACCGGATCGAGTGGCAGTCGATGGTGCAGCGTAAACGTAACCACCGCCGCGATGACCGAGAAGCCCACGACGAGGACAACGGTGTCAGACGCCGGCAGCTGGTCGCTGAGAAACGATGTCGGCGTTCCGAGGATCGTGAGGGCCACTCCGACGAAAGCGGTGGTACCGAGTTTCCCGCCAACTCCGTGAAAGATCGGTTGGGCCAGGAGATAGATGACGACTGCCAGCATCGCCGCCACGAGACCCTGCCAGTAGGTCGGAAACACGATCGGCGAGGTCATACCGACGAACGCTCCACAGTAGGCCGGAACGGCGAGCGGACGCCTCACGGCGACCGCCAAGAGGCCGGTGAGGCTCGCGGCAACCACTGGTGTGAGTCGTCCCTCGACGACGAGGACGAAGGTTACCCCGGTCGAAACGGAGTCCGAAACAGCGCTCACCGACTCCCAGCAAGAGGCGCTGGTACTCGCGTACGATCGTGGCTACTTCGAGTCTCCCCGTCAGGTAACGATGGAAGAACTCGGCACAGAGCTCGGAATTTCCCAACAGGCTGTCGCGTCTCGGCTCCGCCGTGGACTAAAGCACATCCTCGGGAGTACCCTTCCCGAAACAGCGGACTCGAACCGGTAGCGCATTTAAGAGCGTTGTATATCCAAAAGAAGTCGTGATACCGTTATCCGGCTAAGAAGGGATAGACGATGCCAGAGGGAGAGGGAAACCGAGGAGTTGCGGAATGTCTCGACTGTGGAAATGCCTATGCGGCTACGAAGTGGCCGAATGGGGAGGTTCAACCGATCGGAAATAAAAACGGATGCCAATGTGGCTCAACGAAGTTTCAGATCGTCGAAATGGAGAGCGACACCGTTTTCGATGAAACTGATCTGACCGACTACTGAGGTCCACAGCGTTGCTCGGTAACGGGCTTCGGTGCGGAAAAACGGATGAGCGAAGACCGCGGCCAGTCGCAGTCGAGCACGTTCTTGATTCGCGAGACGATGCCGTCGTCGCTTGCCGATCCACGTACTGTTTTTTCGTTCCCCTGTGTACGAGGCGGTATGGAGTACACGACCCTCGGCTCGACCGGGATGGAGGTCAGTCGACTCTGTCTGGGCTGTATGAGCTTCGGCTCGAGCGACTGGCGCGAGTGGGTCCTTGAGGAGGAAGAGAGCCACGAGATCATCGACCGCGCGATCGATCTGGGGATCAACTTCTTCGACACGGCCAACCTCTACTCGAGGGGCGAGTCCGAGCGGATCCTCGGAACGGCCTTAGAGGGCCACCGGGAGGAGTCCGTCGTCGCGACGAAGGGCTACTTCCAGATGCGCGAGGACGATCCGAACTCGGGCGGGCTCTCCCGGAAGGCGATCGAACAGGAGCTGGCGGCCAGCCGCTCGCGGCTGGGGATGGACACGATCGACCTCTACCAGATCCACCGCTGGGACGACGACACGCCGATCGAGACGACGATGCGGGCTCTCGACGACGCCGTCCGCCGCGGTCACGCTCGGTACGTCGGGGCGTCCTCGATGTGGACTCGTCAGTTCGCTGATGCCCTCCACACCAGCGATCGGCTGGGCCTCGAGCGCTTCGCGACGATGCAGAACCACTACAACCTCGTCTACCGCGAGGAGGAACGCGAGATGCTGCCGTTCTGCGAGAAGGAGGACATCGGCGTGATGCCGTGGTCGCCGCTCGCGCGGGGCTATCTCACGCGTCCCCACGAGGAGATCGACGCGACGACGCGCGGCGAGACTGAAGAACACATGTACGACCACCCCTACCGCGAGGGCGGCGGCCAGGAGGTAAACGAGCGCGTCGCCGAGATCGCCGCTCAAGAAGGTGCCACGATGGCCCAGATCGCGCTCGCGTGGCTGCTCCACAAGGACTGGGTCGACGCCCCGATCATCGGCACCACGAGCGTCGAACACTTGGAGCAGGCCGTCGAGGCTCTCGAGATCTCGCTGTCGGCGTCGGACATCGCCTACCTCGAGGAGCCCTACGAGCCGGTGCCGGTGTCGGGACACAGCTGACCGCAACCGAGGACGGCCGCCGTCCACCAGCTACGCCTCGCTCACGTCCCAGTCCTCCCGCGTGTCAGCCATCTCCCAGAATCGGTGCTCGAGCTTCGCACTCGTCAGAAACGCCCGTTCCATCGCCTTGCGTTCGCCGGGGTAGCGCTCGCCACAGCGGTCGACGAACGCCCGCACCCAGTCGACGGCCTCGTAAAACTCCTCGCTCGTATACTTCTCGATGAACGGCATGTAGCGGTGGTCCTCGTCGGCGAAGTCGGCTCCGTGTTCAGCGATGTCGAGGTAGCCCTGCCCGCAGGGGTTGATCGCCGCTGCGATCTCCGCGAGGCTGCCCACGTGGGCCGTCCGCACGAGGAAGTTCGTGTACGCGACACAGGTCGGCGCCTTCTCGACGCGATCGAGGCCCTCGCCGATGCCGTAGTCAGCGGCGAACTCCCGGTGGAGATCCAGTTCGACGTCGAGGATCCCGTGGGCGACCCTCAGCAGGTGGGTCATCGTCTCATCCTGGTGGGCCTTCGTCCCCGCGATCGCGAACACGCGGGCGTAGTCCAGCAGGTAGCAGTAGTCCTGGCGCACCCAGTAGACGAACGTCGCTTTGTCGAGCGTCCCGGCCGAGAGTTCCCGGACGAACCGATGCGATTTCTGCGCGTCCCAGATCGGTTCGCCGCGCTCGAGGAAGTGATCGCTGAACGCCATCGAACGAAGGTGTTATGCTGTGGTACAACTGAATCATGAGGCGCGGAAACGGTAGGTGCTTCCGTGCGGGACGACCTAGCTCATGAAGAGTCGCCGTCCTGCACGTTCGTGGCGCATCCCCATGATTTCGGCCAGCGGCGCGAACGAGGACATCGCCGCGATATCGTCCTCGAGGTGGCGCTGGCAGACCGTCTCGATCACCGGTTGGAGGTCCTCGAGCGCGGCCTGGATCTCCGTGTGGCCGAACCGCCCGAGTCGCTGGGCGGCACCCAGCAACCCCGTCACGAACGAGTAGGTGTGAGCGAGGCAGGCCTCGAGTCGCGAGAGGCCGCGGCGCTGGGCGACGACACCGAAGGCGACGGGGTAGTGGCCGGGAGTCGAGCCGTCTTCGACCGCCTCGACGAAGCTCCTTGCGACGCTTCCGTTCGTCACCCCCTCCCCCTCCAGCAACAGCTCGGAGAGCTTCGCCCCCGCCTTCGTCGAACTCTCGCGGAACTCCGCGGGCATCGTCACCGCGTGGAGCCGTTCGTCGACCGCGAGCAGTCCTTCGAGATCTCCGTCGGCGCTCGCGGCGTGGGCGTTCGCGACCGCGACCGTTTCGCAGGGTCCGACAAGCCGTCGCAGATAGGCCGCGATTAGCTCCCTGAGGTCCTCGCCGTCCCCGATCCGGTCCTCGTTGACGTACTGCTCGAGGCCGTAGGAGGCGGTGTAGCTCCCGACCGGGAGAAACGAGTCCGAGAGCCGCAGCGCCGAGAGGAAGGCGTCGGCGTCAGTGCTCATGGTGGTCGTGGACGTGATCGGACGCGTGGCTGTAGTCGTCGTCACCGTGGCTGTGTTCGTGGTCGTGGTCGTGGTCGTGGTCGTGATCAGCACTGTGGGCGTGGTCGAGATCCTCGCCGTGAGTATGATCGTGTTCGTGGTCCACCCCACCGCCTTCGAGCTCCGTCACGAACAGATCGGCCTCGACCGTCGTCTCTCGGACCTCGGAACCGGGAACGACGTCGGCGACTACCCGCTCGACGATGTGGCGGTCGGCCTCGAGTGGAACGTAGACGGTTCCGTCCTCGACCGCCAGATCCCAGTGCTGGTTGCCGGTCCGGTGGCCGAGTTCGACCGCGGCTGCCATCGCGTCAGCGGTCGGAGCCGGCAGCTCGACCGCTAGCGCGTCGCGGGGCTCGAACGAGACGAGGACCATGCGCTCGTCGTCGACGAGCAGGACGTCCCCGGCCGAGACCGCGGGCCGATCGAGGACGACGCCGACGTCGGTCCCCGCGTCGGTGGTCGCCCGGAACCGCGAGCGTCGACGATCGTCGGCGTCGATCACGACCCGCTCGAGCGTGCCGTCGGCAGCGTGGTCGTCACGCAGCGCCGCGAGCTCGTCGTCGGCGTGGACGTTGCCGACGACGCCGTCGACTCGCTCCATCAGTACCGGCGGTCGGCTGGCGCGCCGACCCCCAGGAGCTCCAGTCTCGTCTCGTCCCACGCCGCCCGGAGCGCGCCCGTGACGTCGGCCCCGCGGTGGCCGAGGAGACGAACGACGGCGCCTGCCCCGCAGGGCAGCGCCGAGACGCCGGTGTGAACGTCCGGCTCACAGCCGTCCTCGTACGCCGCGAGGCGCTCACGAATCGACGCGACGAGTGTCGCCGACTCGTCGCTCACGGGTTTGTCGGCACCGTCCGCGCTGTCGCCGTCCGCATCGTCCCCCGCTGTGCCGTCACCCGGAGCGAGGACGTACAGCGAGCCGACGACGCCGTACTCGCCGACGCTGGCCGGGTCCCGTGGGTCTCGCGCCGCGGGCCGGAGGTCGACCGCGTCCGCACAGACCAGCCGATCGTCGTGGCGGGCCTCGACCCGCGAGTGGTAGTGGTCGAAGCTGAAGGGCTCGTGGTCGCTCAGCCCGTCGGGGACGAGGACGTCCGCGACGATCGCGACCGCGCCGTCCGCGAGGTCGACCGACACCGTCTGCAGGCAGCGGGCGTCCTCATTGACGATCGTCGGACCGGGGACGTACTCGAGGACGCTCCCCGCCTCGACGGTCAACGCGGCGTCGAGGTGGGCGTAGTTGGCGTCCATGCTGTGGACCTTCGTCGCGCTCTGAGTCGTTACGTGCGCGCGAGCGCCTGACCGCGCCTCAAGGCGCATGCGGTGGCGATCGCCCTGCGCGACCCCGCCGGTGGGCTCCTGGGCGACCAGCGTCGCGAGCCCGGGCGCGGGATCGGTGTCGAGGGTGCCGGTGTGGTGGTAGGGGACTTCGGCCCGGTCGCGGACGAGCCGCGTCGGTCCCTCGTCCGCGCGGGCGAACGTCGCCTCGAGCAACCCGTTCTTGCCCGGTCCCGCGGCGGGCGCCTGGGCGAGCGGTTCGGCCGCGTAGTCCTCGAACGCCGGCGGCAGCCGGGCGGTCTTGGCCCCATCCGCGGCGCTCACGCGAACAGCACCTCCCGCTCGACGTGCGCGAGGACGTCGTCGACGCCGGTGCCGTCCTTGCAGTTGGTGAAGACGAACGGATCGCCGCCGCGCACGTCACCCGCGTCGGCCTCGATCACCTCGAGGTCGGCGTCGACGTGGGGCGCGAGGTCGGTCTTGTTGACGACCAGCAGGTCGGCCTGGGTGACTCCGGGGCCCCGTTTCCGGGGGATGTCCTCGCCCTCCGCGACGGAGATGACGAACAGGAAGTAGTCCGCCAGCTCGGGGTTGAAGGTGGCGGCGAGGTTGTCGCCGCCGCTCTCGACGAGGACGACGTCGAGTTCGGGGTGGCGCTCGGTGAACTCGTCGATCGCCGCGAGGTTCATCGAGGGGTCCTCGCGGATCCCCGTGTGCGGGCAGGCGCCGGTTTCGACGCCCTCGACGAGGTCCGCGGGCAGGAGGTCGGCGAAGGACTCCCGGAAGACGTCGGCATCCTCCTGGGTCATGATGTCGTTGGCGATGATCCCCACCTCGTACCCTTCCTCGACGAGCTCAGGGACGAGCCGTTTCACGAGCGCCGTCTTCCCGGAGCCGACGGGGCCGCCGAGGCCGACCTTCGCGACGTCGCGGTACCCCATCAGTCGTCACCCTCCGTCGGATCCGGCCCCGCACCGCTTCCGCGGGCCTCGGCGTCCTCGCTTTCGCCCGGCTCGCCCGCTTCGCCGACCGCGAGCTTCTCGCCCGGGCCGGGATCGACCGTCTCGAGCTGGTCGCGCGTGTCGGCCCGGATCGGGTCGTGGACCGTCACGAGCTTGGTGCCGTCGGGGAAGACGGGCTCGACCTGGATCATCTCGACCAGCTCGGGAACGCCGTCCATCACGTCCTCACGGGTGAGCAGCTGGGTCGCCTCCGAGCGGATCCGCGAGACGGACTTCCCCTCGCGGGCGGCCTCGCAACACCAGTCGGAGATGTACGCGACCGTCTCGGGATGGTTGAGCTTCACGCCCCGCTCCTTCCGTCGGCGGGCGAGCTCGGCGGCCATGAAGACCGTCAGCCGCTCCATCTCCTTCGGCGAGAGGTTCATTCCCATGGGATCACCTCCGTCGGGTGTGCAGTGGTACCCGAAGCGGAAACTGGCGCTGAGTCCGGGTGCGATCGTGCCGTCGATACCGCCGAAATCGTCGTCGGAGCGGTCGCTGGAACTGTGTTTTCGGTGATCATGATCAGAGCAGGTATCGCTGTGCGAGCGGGACCTCGTCGGCCGGCTCGCAGGTGACGTGTTCGCCGTCCACTTGGACCTCGAAGGTCTGGGCGTCGATCTCGATGTCGTCGGGACAGTGGTCGTTGTGCAGCATCTCCGACTTTCGGACGGAGCGCGTGCCGCTGACGGGACGGACGGGCGTTTTCAGGTCGTAGGCGTCGCCGACCCCGTTCTCGGCGGCGGCCTCGCTGACGAAGCTGATCGAGAGCCCCTGTTTCGCCCGTCCCTGGGCACCGGCTCGCTCCCGGCCGAGGACCGGCTCGCAGGTCATCAGCGAGCCGTTGGCCTCGCCCATCTGGGACCAGACCGGGAACCCGCCCTTGATCACCGCCCGGGGCTTGATCCCGAAGAAGCCGGGATCCCACAGCACGATGTCGGCGAGCTTGCCGGGTTCGAGCGAGCCGACGTAGTCGTCGATTCCCGCCGTGATCGCCGGGTTGATCGTGTACTTGGCGACGTAGCGCTCGATGCGGGCGTTGTCCGCGTCAGTCCCCTCGTCGGCCTCGAGCGGTCCCCGCTGGGCCTTCATTTTGTGGGCGGTCTGCCAGGTCCGGGAGACGAGCTCGGCCATCCGCCCCATCGCCTGGGAGTCGGTCGTCATCATCGAGATGGCGCCCGTATCGTGGAGGACGTCCTCCGCGCCCAGCGTCTCCGCACGGATGCGCGACTCGGCGAACGCGACGTCCTCGGGGATGTCTGGATCCAGGTGGTGACAGACCATCACCATATCCAGGTGCTCGTCGAACGTGTTCTCGGTGTAGGGCATCGACGGGTTCGTCGACGAGGGCAGCATGTGTTCGTGGCCGATCAGCTCGAGGACGTCGGGCGCGTGACCGCCGCCGGCGCCCTCGATGTGGAAGGTGTGGATCGCCCGCCCGTCGATCGCGTCGAAGGTGTCCTCGACGAAGCCGGACTCGTTGAGCGTGTCCGTGTGGATACAGACCTGGATGTCCTCCTCGTCGGCGACGTCGAGGCAGGTGTCGATTGCCGCGGGAGTCGAGCCCCAGTCTTCGTGAAGTTTGAGGCCGCAGGCGCCGGCTTCGATCTGCTCGCGCAGCCCCTCGGGCCGGCTGCTGTTGCCCTTTCCGTAGAAGCCGACGTTGACGGGCCAGTCCTCGGCGGCCTGCAGGAATCGCTTGATGTTCTCCGGCCCAGGGGTACAGGTCGTCGCTCCACCGCCGAACCCGCCCCCGAGCATCGTCGTGACTCCAGAGCCGAGCGCGTGGTCGACCAGCTGCGGACTGTTGAAGTGAACGTGGATGTCCAGCGCTCCGGGCGTCGCGATCAGGCCGTCGGCGGGAATGGTGTCGGTGTTCGGCCCGATCACCATGTCGACGCCGTCCATGGTGTCGGGGTTGCCGGCCTTCCCGACGCCGACGATCCGACCGTTCCGAACCCCAACGTCGCCCTTGCAGACGCCCAGAACGGGATCGATGATCACGACGTTCGTGAACGCCCAGTCGAGCGCGCCCTCGGCCCGGGTCGTCCCGGACTGCATCCCCATTCCGTCGCGCATGGTCTTCCCGCCGCCGAAGACGGCCTCCTCGCCGGGCGTTCCGTAGTCGGTCTCGATCCTCGCCAGCAGGTTCGTATCACCCAGTCGGAGTCGATCGCCCTCGGTCGCTCCGAACAGCTCCGTGTACTCGCGTCGGGAGAGTTTTCGAGTCACGGCTCGTCCCCTCCCGCCGTCGGATCCTCGGTGTCGATCCCGAGGAACCCCCGTTCGCGAGCCCGCTCGAGCGCACGCTCCCGGACGTCCTCGTCATCCAGGGGCCCTTCGACCAGCCCACTCATTCCGTGAACGATCCGGTCGCCGCCGATCGCGACGAGCTCGACCGCCCGCTGCTGGCCGGGCTCGAACCGGACTGCGGTCCCGGCCGGGACGTTCAGTCGGAAGCCGTACGCCCGTTCCCGGTCGAACCGAAGGCCGGGGTTGACCTCGAAGAAGTGAAAGTGCGACCCGACCTGTACCGGTCGGTCCCCGGTGTTCTCGACCGTGACGGCTGTCGTCTCCCGTCCCTCGTTGATCCGAACCGGGTCGTCAGCCGGCAGCAACTCCCCCGGGACGATTCCGCTCATCCGCGGCTCACCACGACGCTCGATCGTTCGTCCATCACGCCGTCCTTCGAAAGGAGGTGTACTAACCCACATTGTTACACCAATATTTGCAATCCTAACGCATTCGTCTACAGAATCTGGTCAGAACGGAACGTATATTTCACCACTGGCCGCTATCACAGTGAAAACTGGACGATCGCCAACGGACCCGGGCGCCGTCGGTCACTTCGAACCGAGGGCTCGTTCGAACGCAGGAAGGTTGATCTCGCGCATCTGTCCCAGGTAGTCGCCGTACCCGTCTTCTTGCCACTCTGCGACGGTGCTCTCGGCGGGCGAGACCATCAGCGTGTCCTCGACGGTGTCGGCCTCCGCGGCGATCGTCTCGGCGAGGCGGTCGCCGTCGAAGTAGTCCCAGAGGACGTACTCGATGCCCTGCTCCTCGATGAACGCGACGGTGTCGGCGATCTCCTCGCTCGAGGGTGCGGCGTCGGGCGAGAGGCCGACCGGGGTGTGGATCTCGAACCCGTAGCGCTCGCCGAGATACCGAAACGAGTCGTGGCCGGCCAGCACGACGGCGTCGTGTTCCCGATCCGAGAGGCGCTGCTCGTACTCCTCGTGGAGGGCCGTCAGCTCCTCGAGGTAGGCCGCGGCGTTTTCCTCGTAGGCCGCCTCGTTGTCCGAATCGATCGCGATCAGTCCGTCGCGAACGTTCTCTACTCCTCGGCGAGCGAGGACGGGATCGGAGAAGAACTTCGCGTCGTACTCGCCGTGGCTGTGGCCGTGTCCGTGATCGTGGCCGTCGTCCCCGTGCTCGTGATCACCGTGTCGGTGCTCGTGCTCGCCGACCTCGGTCTCGAGCGGGGGCGCCTCCCAGACGACCTCGCCGTCCTCGAGGACCTGCACGACGAGTTCGGTGAACCCGTCCTCGAGCCCCTCGAACGCGATCGCGTCGTCCTCGACCTCATACTCGAGAACGTCGTCGCCGTGGCCGTCGGCCGTCCGGACGGCCAGGGTCTGCGCCCCGCCGACGTCGAGCTCGTCGCCGTCGTCGGTCTCGGCGACGACGGTCACTGAACGGACGTCCTCGAGCGGGATCGACAGCGGGTCGTCGTGCCAGTGGTCCCCGTGTGCGTACGCGACCGTCTCGTCGTCCGCGAGCAGGGTGAGTTCGCCGACAGCGAGCTCCTCGACGCGGTCGGCCTCGCCGTGACCGTGATCGTGGTCGTCGTCGTACTCGAGCAGGTCGATCCCCGCCAGCGCGTCGATCAGCGCGAGGTCGGACTCGTCCTCGAGTTCGGGGACGGCGTCGTCGACCCAGTGCTGGAACCCCTCGGCGTCGAGGTAGACGAAGGCGTCGGTTTCGGCGATCTCGGGGACGAGCGTCGACGGCGGCTCCCAGCCGTGGCCGTGCTCGCCCTCCGGAACGGCGTTCTCGACCGTCGCGGATTCTCCCGCGACGGCACCAGCAAACTCCGCCAGCGTGAAAAACGAGGCGTACAGGTCGCCGTCGGGAACGTCATCGTCGCCTACCGGCTCGTCGAGACAGCCCGCGAGGGCGACCGAACAGAGTCCGCCCGCCGCACTCAACACGTCGCGTCGTCGATGGTTCATCGATACCCCTTGCTCGCCACCGCCCTCACATATATCCCCCGTCTCGGGTAATACTGCTCGAAACGGTCGTTCGATCGGGTTCCGCTGGTGACGGCCGGATTCGGTATTCGTTCAGAACTCGTCGAAGCTGATCGTCCAACCGTCGGCGGCGTTCGATCCGGAGTTTCGGCTCGTCGAGGACGTTCGCTCCCGTTCGAGCAGAGGTGGCTCGAGCTGGAGTCGGACGATCTCATTCCGAAAGGTGGAATTATATCGAGTAGTAGGGAATGTAGGACGACGAACGTCCAGAATATTATCGTCCTTATCGACGACCACTTATCAGGGGAGACGTTGTACTATTATCAGGGAACGCTTTTATATTAGTGATAGAGTCCGACGAACAGAGACGATGTCTGGACGAACGTCACTCTATTCCGGAGAATCAGTTGACGAACTAGCACTCCTATCGAGAAACGCTGCGTGTTCGGAGGGGTGTTCGTGAGCGAACGGTCGCTTACCCGCCGTTCGGTGCTCGCGGCCGGATCGACCGCTGCACTGGCGGCCACCGCCGGCTGCGTCGGCGAGGGGGCCGTCCTCGGGATGGGAGATGGCAGCCCGAATCCGACGGCCGCCGTCCTCGAAGACCGGTCCGGAACGTTCGCGCTGACGGGCACGGCAAAGTACCGGACGACGAAGCTCGCGATCGAGGAGATCAACCGCGACGGGGGGATCCTCGGTGAGGAGCTCGAGGTCTTCGCGCCGGACCCGCAGTCGGACAACATGCGCTACCAGGATCTGGCCCGTCACGCGATCTACCAGGAGGACGCCGACGTGCTGTGGGCAGGATACTCGAGCGCCACCCGCGAGGCGATCCGGCCGCTGATCAACGACCACGAGCAGCTGTACTTCTACACCACCCAGTACGAGGGCGGGGTCTGCGACAAGACCGTCTTTCCGCTCGGCGCGACGGCCCGCCAGCAGCTGGGCGCCGTCGTCCCGCACATGATCGAGGAGTACGGCGACGAGATCTACACGGTCGCCGCGGACTACAACTTCGGCCAGCGCTCGGGAGAGTGGGTGAAGATCATCGCCGAGGAACACGGTGCCGAGGTCGTCGGCGAGGAGTACATCCCGCTCGAGGAGTCCCAGTTCGGTTCGACGATCAACAACATCCAGGCCGCCGAGCCGGATTTCGTGATGTCGATGCTCGTCGGCCAGGATCACTCGGCGTTCTACGAACAGCGCCTGGCCAGCGGGCTCACCGACGTCCCGATCGGCACCTCGACGAACATGGCCCAGGAGCGCGAACACCTGCGGATCGATCCGCCCGCCCTGGAGGACGTCTACGCCGGCGTCAACTACATGGAGGAGCTGCCGACCGACCGCAACGAGGCGTTCGTCGAGCGCTACCACGAGCGCTGGGACGACGCGGAGTACATCAACCAGGAGGCTCAGAACAACTACTTCTCGGTCTACCTCTACAAGGAGGCCGTCGAACGCGCGGGAACGTTCGATCAGGCGGCCGTGATCGAGGCCCTCGAGTCGGGCCTCGAGGTCGAGGCCCCGGAGGGCGACGTCACGCTCGATCCGGCCACCCACCACATGAACCACAACATGCGTATCGCACACGCCGACGAGAACCACGAGATCAGCTTCGACGAACCGCGGACGATCGAACCAGTCTTCCTCCAGGAGGTCGGCTGTGACCTGACCGAACGGGCCGAACAGACCCAGTACGAACCCGACGCGCTCCCCGAGGTGGCCTGAGATGACGGGGGCAGGACTGCTGAACTTCGGCTTCGAGTTCGTCGAGATCTTCGCGTTCATCGTGCTGGCGACGGTCGGACTGGCGGTAATCTTCGGCATGATGGGAATCATCAACCTCGCCCACGGCGAGTTCATCCTCGTCGGCGCGTACGCAACGACGTTTACCTTCGCCGCGGGACTCCCGCTCCCGCTGGCGATGCTCACCGGCGTCGTGCTGACGGCGGTCTACGGGCTCGTCCTCGAGCGACTGATCGTTCGGCACCTCTACGGACGCCTGCTCGACTCGATGGTCGTCACCTGGGGGATCAGCCTCGTGATGATCCAGCTTACGCGGATCGTCTTCGGCAACACCGCTCCCGGGATCGGGATCCCGTTCGGACAGCTTCCGATCGTCGACGGCCCCGTCTACTACCTCGTCCTCGCAGCCGTCGCGGTCGGGGTGCTCGGCGGGCTGTACGCGCTGTTTATGTGGACCGAGTTCGGGATCCGCGCCCGCGCGACCATGCAAGACGAGGCGACCGCACGCAGCATGGGCGTCGACACCGACCGGATGTACATGTCGACGTTCGCCGTCGGCTCCGGATTGGCGGGCCTCGCGGGCGCGCTGTACGCACCCGTGATGACGGTCACGCCCGAGTACGGTACCGGCTTCCTGGTCGAGGCGTTCGTCGCGGTCGTCGTCGGCGGCGCCTCCGTCCTCGTGGGGACCGTCCTCGCCAGCGGCCTCCTCGGGACGGTCAACGCCGCGGTGACGAACGTCGCCGGCACCTTCATGGGACAGGTCGCGATGCTGATCGCCGCGATCGTCGCCATCCGGCTGATGCCCGACGGAATCACGGGAGTGCTCGCCGACTGGCGCGAGAACCGGGGTGAGAGCCAGTGAGCGTCGATTCGGGCGAGGGTCCCCTCGCCGCCCTCCGTCGACCGTTCGAGGGGCCGAACACGATGGGCAACTCGTCGGCGTTCTGGCTCGGCCTCGCGGTCGCCGTCGCCGTCCTCGCGGCGCTGCCCGCTCTCTTCGGGCTCTACGCCGCGGAGGTCGGCGCGGTGTTTCTCGCCTACGCCCTGCTCGGGATGAGTCTCGCGTTCATCTGGGGGTACTGTGGCATCCTCAGCTTCGGGCAGGTCGCCTTTTTCGGCGTCGCCGGCTACGCGTTCGGAATCATCGCGATCAACGCCACGACGCTGACCGGGCTGACACTCGCCCTGCTGGCGTCGATCGCCGTCTCGACGGCCTTCGCCGCGGCGCTTGGCTACTTCATGTTCTACGGCGGGGTGCGGGACGTCTACGTGACGATCCTCACGCTCGTCGTCGCGCTGGTGTTGTACACGTTCATGGGCCAGACCGCGGGTGGCGAGTGGTCGGTCGGCGACGCCCGGCTGGGCGGGTTCAACGGGATGAGCGGTGTTCCGGATCTCGCCGTCGGAATCGGTTCGACCGGAGTCGAGATCGGACTGCTCGGCCACTACTACGTGACGCTGGGTGCGCTCGTGGTGACCTACCTCGGGCTGCGCGCGCTCGTCAACAGTCAGTTCGGCTACGCGATGATCGCGACCCGCGAGGACGAGGATCGGACGGCGATGTTCGGCTACGACACGACGTTCATCAAGCTCGTCGTCTTCACGATCGGCGGTGCGATCGCCGGTCTCGGCGGCGTACTGTTTACCACGCAGAACAACTACGTCGATCCGAGCGTCTTCGGCATCACCGCCGCGGCGCTCCCGGTCGTCTGGGCCAGCGTCGGCGGCCGAACCTCGCTGATCGGCACCGTCGGCGCCGCGCTCGCGATCCAGTTCGTCGACTACCGGCTCGCGCTCTCGGGCAGCGAGTGGGCGCTGGTGGTGATCGGCTCGCTGCTGGTGTTCGTCGTCCTCGTGATGCCCGAGGGGATCGCCCCGCGGCTCCACGAGTACGTCCTCGAGTCCCGCGAGGACGCCGACTCGTCACCCGTTCCACCGGATCCGCCCGCGGCCGCCGAGGAGGTGAGCGACTGATGGCGACGAGCGATCCGACCGTCCGGACCGCGCCGGCGGTCGACGAAACCGGCGCGGACTCCTCACGGATCCTCCAGACGCGCGGACTGCGCAAGGAGTTCGGCGGACTCACCGCGACCGACGACGTCGACTTCGCCCTCGAGGCGGGCGAACTGCGCTGTCTCATCGGCCCCAACGGCGCCGGCAAGAGCACGTTCCTCAACCTGCTCACGGGACAGCTCGAGCCCACCGACGGGGAGATATACTACGACGGCGCCGACATCACGGGGCTGGCGTCCCACGAGCGAGTCGACCGCGGAATCAGCATGAAGTTCCAGGTGCCGAGCGTCTACGAGGGACTTACGGTGGCCCAGAACCTGCGGATCCCGCTCCAGCAGGTCGTCGGCCCCGACGCTTTCGACGCTCGTACACACGAGATCCTCGAGCGGTTCGGCCTGCTCGACCAGTGGGAGACCGTCGCCGGAGCGCTCTCTCACGGCCAGCAACAGCGCCTCGAGATCGGAATGGCGATGGCGACGGAGCCGAAGCTCATGCTGCTCGACGAGCCCGTCGCCGGACTCTCGGTCGAGGAGACCGCAGATATCGCTGAACTCCTCCGGGAGATCGCCGGCGACGACGGCGTCGCCCTGATTGTCATCGAACACGACATCGACTTCGTCGAAACGATCGCGGATCGGGTCACGGTTCTGGATGGGGGCTCGATCTTCAGGGAGGGCTCGATCGAGGAGATCAAGGCCGATCCCGAAGTGAAGCGGATCTACCTCGGAGGTGATCACTGATGCTCGAACTCACGAATCTGCACGCGTCGTACGGGAAGACACCGATCCTCCGCGGCGTCGACGTCGACGTCGACGAGGGGGAGATCGTCGGGATCATGGGGAAAAACGGCGTCGGCAAGACGACGCTCGTCAAGGCCGTCATGGGCCTGCTCGAGGTCGACGAGGGACGGATTCGTTTCGCCGGGAGCGACGTCACCGACGAGTCGGCCGATGTCCGGGCTCGTCGCGGAATCGGCTACATTCCGCAGGGACGAGACGTCTTTCCGGAACTGACCGTCGCCGAGAACCTACGGATCGGCGAGACGATCAACGAGAGCGACGACCGACTGCAGTACGAGGCCGTCTACGACTACTTCCCGATCCTCGAGGAGCGCCGCGACCAGGAGGCCGGGACGATGAGCGGCGGCCAGCGGCAACTACTCGCGATCGGCCGCGCGCTCGTCGGCAACCCCGATCTCCTCCTGCTGGACGAACCTTCCGAGGGCGTCCAGCCCTCGATCGTCCAGGATATCACGCGAGATCTGCAGCGGGTCAACGAGGAGCTCGGGACGACGATCCTGTTCGTCGAGCAGAACCTCCACGTCGTCCAGAACCTCGCCGAACGGTGCTACGCCATCGACAAGGGGACGATCGTCGACGAGCTCGAAGACGATCGACTCCAGTCCCGGGAGGCGGTGACGGAGTACCTCGCGGTGTAGCCGTCCCCGACTCGGGCGGTGCCGAACCGCGTCAGGAGAACCGCGCGGCGACGTCGGCTTCGGTGATGATCCCGACCGTCTCGCCGGCCTCGGTGATCATCACGGCCTTGTAGTGTTCGAGCAGATTGCTGATCTCGTCTAAGGTCGCGTCCTTCGAGACCGTCGGGAAACTCTCGCTCATGTGCCCTTCGATCGGCTCGTCGCGGGCCTCCGAATCCAGGTGGACGAGGTCGCTCTGGCTGATCGAACCGACCGGGATCCCGTCCTGGATGACCGCCAGTTGTGAGTACGCTTCCTCCTCCATCTTCCGGGCGGCCTCCTTGACGGGGTCGTCGGGTGCGACGCTGACGACCGCCTCGTTCATCAAGTCCTCGGCGCGGACGACGTCACTCTCGGCGGTCTCGAGGGCGTTGACGATCCGGCGTAGCGTCGAGAGCCGCGGATCGACGTCCCCGCCCTCGATCCGGGCGATCAGGGGTTGGGAGACCTCAGCTGTCTCGGCCAGTTCGCTCTGGGTCAACCCGAGTTCGGTGCGGCGCTGGCGCAGATCCGCGGGCGTCGGAAGCTCCATACGAGCCAATAACTAAGGGTTATAGAAAGGTGTTTGGGTGGTGGCGAAGCTACTCGTCGTCGGGCGTCTCGACGATCTCGACGACCGACAGCGGTACGTCCCGCAGAGCGCCCCCGACCTCGCTTTTCGCGATCCGGGAGGCGTGTTCCTCGCTGTCGGCGTTGAAAACCTCCATCTCGAGGGCCAGGCCGACGAGTGCGGTGTCGGCCGCGACGAACGCCGAGTCGAACGGTTCACCACAGGCCGGACAGCCCGTCGCGCCGACCTCGACCTCGACGTAGTCCAGCCCCTCGCTGTTGAGTCGTTTGCCGGCTTCGCTGACGGCGACACCGATCGCGTCGTCGATCTCATCGACGTCACGCACCAACCACGCTGCTTCCATCGCGACGAGGTAGTTTCCCATACCGGATGGTCGGTCCGGGGGGTTTCCTGCTTTGCGGTTCGGTTCGGCCGACGGTCGACGGCGCGCACGGGAACCGGATAATTCGCATAAGTTACGAGAATTGGCCGAATCGATTCGGGCCAGGATAGCCGAATCCCGGTCCCGGACCACATCGAGTTGGCCGTTCTGCAAGTCTGGTTGAATCGCAAGACGGCACCGACTTATTTCTGAATCAACGATCGTTATACTCTTCGCTCGGCAGGAACACTTATATATCACCTCGGTCTCCCAACGGGTGAACGCCGATGAAAACCCGCGTGCACCACGCGACACTGTTCGCACTGTACCAGCTCAGCATCGTCGTCGGCATCCTCATGATGCCGCTTGCGATGGCGACCCGCCAGGCCGGCTACACCCTCCCGATCCACCGTCTGATCGAAACCGTCGGCGAAGCCTACGACGACGTCAACCAGGAGTGAACTGGGACCGTTTTCCGTTCGATGCCGTTCCAGCACCGCTCTCGATCGACGGCGCCGTACGGACCGTCGGTACCGGAAACGAGCGTTGTGACCGCCGATGTTTTATATGGCCCCGACCGTAACCTTCGGTCAATGCGTACGCCTACTCACGACTCGGACTTTTCCCGAACGAGCGAGCAGCTGTCGGCGGAGGTCAACCCCTACGAGCCCGAACTCGGCTCGCTGCCACAGAACGACCTCTCGGCGGCCGACCTCGACAATGTCAACAAGACCGGGACGACGACGATCGGTATCACGACCGCCGACGGCGTCGTCATCGCGACGGACATGCGCGCCAGCCTCGGTGGCCGATTCGTCTCGAACAAGAACGTTCAGAAGGTCGAGCAGATCCATCCCACTGGTGCGCTGACGATGGTCGGCAGCGTCGGCGGTGCCCAGTCGTTCATCAAGAGCCTGCGCGCCGAGGTCAATCTCAACGAGGCCCGACGCGGCGAGGCCATGAGCATCGACGCGCTCGCGACCCTCGCCGGAAACTTCGCCCGCGGCGGCCCCTTCTTCGCCATCCACCCGATCCTGGGCGGTGTCGACGAGGAGGGTAGCCACGTCTACAGCATCGACCCCGCCGGCGGCGTCATGGAAGACGACTACACCGTCACCGGCTCCGGGATGCAGCTGGCCTACGGTCACCTAGAGCAGGCCTACGAGGACGACATGTCCAACGAGGAGGCCAAGACGGTCGCCGCACGCAGCATCAAGTCCGCGGCCGAACGCGACACCGGCTCCGGGAACGGCGTGTTCCTCTGTGAGATCACCGAGGAGAGCGTCGACATCCACGGCCACCACGACTTCGACGAAGTCATATAATCCGCTCGTCGCTCGATCGCGGCTGCTTTTCCGTCTTGTTCGGTTCCTGCGAGCGCCGTTGCCGTTCTCGGACGCGATAGCGACGTCGCAACCATCACTGGGACAACAGTTATACTGCATGTTGTTAGTTGGTATCATATGGCGGTAGAACATAATCTCGAGAGCTACGAGGCGGCCCGTGAATCGTTCGACTGGGACGACATCTACGCCGACGCCGACTGGGACGCCCCCGAGGAGATCAACATCGGCCACGAGGTCTGCGACCGTCACGTCGAGGACGGGGATCGGGTCGCGCTCCGACAGGTCGGCGTCGACGGCGAGTCCCGCACCCTCACGTTCGAGGACGTGGCCGAGCGAACGAACCGGTTCGCGAACGTCCTCGAGGAACTCGAGATCGAACGGGGCGAGCGCGTGTTCTCCTACATGCCTCGGATCCCGGAACACTACGTCGCGCTGGTGGGAACGCTCAAGCGCGGCGCCGTCTTTGGCGGGGTCAACGAGCGGTTCGGTCCCGACGGGATCTCCTATCGACTCGAGGACTGCGACGCCTCGGCGGTCGTCACGACCAGCGACAACTTAGACACCGTCGAGGACGCCCTCGCTGACGCCCCTTCGGTCGAGCACGTCCTCGTCGTCGACCGGGGCGAGGGGGTCGGCGAGCGGGTCAATCTGGCGGACGCGCTCGCGGACGCCGCCCCGGAGTACGACACTGTCCGGACGAGCGGCGAGGACGACGCCCTGCTGTACTACACCAGCGGGACCACCGGGCCCGCGAAGGGGGTGCTCCACAAACACCGCTGGGTCACCGGCGTGGCTGCCACCCAGCAGTTCGCGGTCGACCTCCGTGAGGACGACTGCTACTGGTCGACGGGCGATCTGGGCTGGCTCACGGGACCGATCAACACCCTGGGCGCGTGGTTCTGGGGGACTGAACTGTTCACCTACGAGGGCGAGTTCGACCCCGAGACCTGGGCCGACCTGCTCGACGAGTACCCGATCACGGTGCTTTTCAGCGTTCCGACTGCCTACCGGATGCTCCGGGAGAACGAGGCCGTCCTCGAGGGCTGCGAGCTCGATCTTCGCCATGCGCTCTCGATCGGCGAACCGCTCTCGGCGGGTGTCGTCGAGTGGGGCGAGGACGTCCTCGGCGTGACCGTCCACGACACCTACGGCCAGACCGAGACGGGCAACATGATCATCAACAACTACCCGACGATGGAGCTGCGGCCGGGCAGCATGGGGAAGCCGCTGCCCGGGATCACGGCCGAAATCGTCGACCCCGAGACCGGTGAGGTTCTCGGGCCGGGCGAGACGGGCGAGATCGCCCAGCGGGGTGACTACCCCTGTTTCTTCGCCGAGTACTGGCGGAAACCCGAGAAGACCCGGGATTGCTTCGTCGACGGACCCGACGGCGAGTGGTACCTCTCGGGTGACCTGGCACACAGGGACGAGGACGGCTACTTCTGGTTCGAGGGACGGGCCGACGACGTGATCATCTCCTCGGGGTACCGGATCGGCCCCTTCGAGGTCGAGAGCTCGCTGGGCGAACACGAGGCGGTCGCGGAGGCCGCGGTCGTCCCGAAGCCCGACCGCCAGCGTGGGACAATCGTCAAGGCCTACGTCGTTCCGAGCGAGTCCGCTGACCCCACGGAAGCCACAAAAGAGGACATCAAGACCTACGTCCGGGAGGAGCTCTCGGCCCACGAGTATCCCCGCGAGATCGAGTTCCGCGAGGAGCTCCCGAAGACGGTGACCGGGAAGATTCGCCGCACCGAACTGCAGGACGACGCCGCCGAAGAGGCGGGCGAGGCCGAAACGGCGTAACGGAAGAAGGGGTCGCGAGGCTGCGTTCGTCAGTCCGACTGCTGTGTGGTCTCGAGTTCGGGTGTGGCCTCTGACTCGGCGATCTCGGGGGTCTCGATCCGCTGTGCGCGGCCCGTCTCGCTCGATCGGTAGATCGCGTCGATGACCCGCTGGACCGTCAGGGCCTCCTCGACCGTGTTCGTCTCGGGCTCGACGCCCGCGGCGACCGTCTCGAGGAACCGGGCGTCCTGCTCCTGGTGGCCCGTCAGCGAGGCGTCGCCGGTGAGGCTGACGTCGGCGTAGTGATCGCAGCCGGCCGTGCCGGCCTCGAGGATCTCCATGTCCGTCGAGCCGATGTCGAACTGGGCGCCCGCGTCGGTCCCCCGCACGCGGAACTCCATGCTCGGCTCGCGGTTGGTCGCCCACGCGGCCTCGAGCGAGATCGTTCGGCCGTCCTTGCAGCGAACGAAGGCGCTGACCGAGTCGTCGACCTCGTAGGTCTCTGCGGTTCCGTCCCAGGCGTCGCCGAACCCGTCGGGGTCGGCGTAGTCGTCGTCCATCCCGAACGTCGAGCGGGCGACGCCGCTGACCTCGACGACCTCGGGAAAGTCCATCGCGTACAGCGCGAGGTCGATCGCGTGGACGCCGATGTCGAGCAGCGACCCCCCGCCGGCGAGGTCGGCGTCGGTGAACCACGAGCCGGGACCGGGCACCCCGCGCCGTCGAACGTAGTTGGCCTCGACGTGGGTGAGCTCGCCGAAGCGGTCGCGTTGCTCGTCGAACATCGCCATCGAGGCGGCGTGGCGGTTGTGGAACCCGACCATGCAGATTCCCTCGGCCTCGGCCGCCGCGTCGGCGATCCGCTCGGCGCTCTCTAACGTGTGGGCCAGCGGCTTCTCGACGAGGACGTGGTTACCGGCCTCGAGGGCGTCGATCGTGATCGGCTCGTGAAAGCGGTTCGGCGTCGTCACGATGACGGCGTCGACGTCCTCGTCGACGACCAGTCCCTCGTGGGTCTCGTAGGTTCTGGCACCGAACTCGGCGGCGAACCCCTCGCGCTGGTCCTCGACGAGGTCCGCGCCGGCGACGACCTCGGCGCCGAACTCCTCGACGCTCCGGGCGTGGAGGTGGCCCATCCCGCCGAGACCGACGACGCCGACGCCGATGTCCGCCTCGATCACTGAGAAACCCCCCGTTTCTCACCCGTCGTTTCGATTTCTGCACCGAAAACCCCGAATTTCGCTGTCGTTTGCGTACGATCCTGATTCATACCGAAACGCGGGCAGCGATCGAGATAAGTATTGTGTCCCGCAAATCTGTACATCGACTGTTCATATACACTCGGCGATAGTATTCCCGAATAAAACCACCGACGAATACGGTCCGAACTCCGCGATTACTCTCCGTCCGGAGCTCACCGTCCGAATAAATTATCCATTGTGTCCCGCCGCGAGGACGCCGACCGGTCCAGCTAAGGACGTGCGGGCGGGAGCTCCCGGCCATGGTCGCAGTCACAATCTGGAACGAGTTCCGACACGAACAGGAAGAGGAAGAGGCCGCCGCAGTCTATCCCGACGGGATCCACGGGGCGCTGGCCGACGTCTTCGCTGACGCCCACGAGGTGCGGACGGCCACCCTCGACGAACCGGAACACGGGCTCACCGAGGACGTCCTCGATGCCACCGACGTCTTGCTGTGGTGGGGTCACATCGCTCACGACGAGGTCGACGACGAGATCGTCGACCGGGTCCAGGAGCGCGTCCTCGAGGGGATGGGGCTGATCGTCCTCCACTCCGGCCACTTCTCGAAGATCTTCAAGCGGCTCATGGGGACGACCTGTAACCTCCAGTGGCGCGAGGACGGCGGTCGCGAGCGGCTGTGGGTCGTCGACCCCGGCCACCCGATCGCCGACGGGCTCGGGGAGTCGATCGAACTCCCGACGACGGAGATGTACGGCGAGCCGTTCGACGTCCCCGAACCCGACCGACTCGTCTTCACGAGCTGGTTCGAGGGCGGCGAGGTGTTCCGCAGCGGCTGCTGTTACCGGCGCGGGAACGGCCGGATCTTCTACTTCCGACCGGGTCACGAGACGTACCCGATCTACGAGAACGAGGATATCCAGCGGGTCCTGAAGAACGCGGTCGAGTGGGCGAGTCCGCGTGCGGGCTCGCCACGGACGTTCGGGGAACGCGAGTGAGCGGCGACCGGCGCCTCCTCGTCGGCGAAGCTACAGTTCCTGGCGACCCTCGTCGGTGATCACGCTCTCGAGCAACTCGATCGGCGTGGCGTCGTAGGAGGGGTTCTCGATCGCGAACCCCTCGGCGGGCTCGGACATCACCTCGCTGCCGGGGCGGTACTCGTTCTCGAAGACGAACCCCTCGCCGACGATCTTCGAGGCCGAGCCGACGACCGTGACCGGGACGTCGAGCTGGGCCGCCGTCGCGGCGATCGGGAAGGTCCCGACGCGGTTGTACAGCGTCTCGTCGACGATACAGTCCATCCCGACGACGACCCGATCGCAGTCCTCGAGGTAGAGCCCGTGGGCGCTGTCGGTGATCAGCGTCGCGTCGACGCCCTCCAGATCGGCGAGGGACCGAGCCGTCTTGCGACCGATGTAGCGCGGGCGAGCCTCGGTGATGTAGACCTCGAACTCCTTGCCGGCCTCGACGGCCCGTTCGAGGGCCTCGAGGACCGTCGAGGAGTAGTCGTGGGTCAGCAGGGTGGCGCTGTCCTCGAGATACTCGACGGCGTTCTCGGCGGCCAGATCCTTCCCCGATTCGACCCGGGAGACGACCGCGTCGATTCGCTCCTGGGTGAGTTCCTTGGCCTCCGGGACCGTGTCGACGTCGGCCTCGGTGACGTCGTCGACGACCTCACGGACGGCGTTCTGGAGCGAGGCGTGAGAGGGGTTCGCCCGGCGCAGTACCGACCCGTTGCGCTCGAGGGCGCGTTCGTACTCCTCGAGTGTGGCGAACTCCCGTTCGAGGAGCTCCTCGAGCGCTCGCGTCGCGTTTACCGCGACTACCGAGGAGCTGTGTGTCTGCAGGTCCTTGATCTCCTCGACCGTCTCGTCGATCATACCTCCACGGATTCCCGTGAAGGCAAAAGGTGTTCCGGGTGTCCTCGCGATCCGAACGCGGCTACGCGTCGTCGAACTCGAAGCTCCGAACCAGTTCGTCCGCGATGCGCTCGCGAAACTCCGCGAGGACGGTGTCGAACTGCTCGGTGTCGTCGACCGCGGCCCGGACGTCCTCGACGCGCTCGTCGGGCAGCTCGATCCGGAACTCGCGGTCGCCGACGTAGACGGGCTCGCTCTCGCTCAACACCTTCCGGTCGATCGCACGGAGGATCTCCGACTCGTACCGGCCGTGGAGCTGGTCGTAGGCGTTCGAGTACGCCGCCTCGAGCTCCTCGAAGTAGTGGACGTACTTCTCCTCGAACTTCTCGGGGTCGAACTCGGTCACGGGTGGTGTTCGGGGAGCGAGGGGGTAAACGGTTCGGGACCCCGACGTCCTCGGCACGGCCCACGGTTCGTCGAGGACGGAGCGTCCGTCCCGCAGGCTTACCTTCGCGAACTCCCTAGAGCTGGTGATGACCGTTACCGTCCGCTACACCTGTCCCCACTGCGACGCGGTCCACAGCCTCGAGCGCCCGCCCGATCTCGCCGACCGCTCGGTGACGACGGTCTCCCAGCCGGGCTGGGAGTACGCTTCCCCCGACGACCCCGATCGCGAGGACGCCGACGGGATCGCCTTCGTCTGTGGCGAGGACGGCCCGACGACGGATCTCGACGGCGAGCCCGTGGAGGGCTGTGACCGTTCGTTCTACCTCAACTTCGTCAGGTACGAACACGGCGTCGAACTCGATCCCGATCCGCCGACGTACGGCGGCCCGCGGTTCGATTTCAACGCGTGAGAAGCTGTTGTTCGGACCGCTACGCATAGGACAAGTACTGTTTGGTACTTTCGAATACAGGAGAGTGAAAAGAACAAACTGGTTATAACTTCTCGGCGATTTCCTCAGCAGTAGTCACCAGTCGATAGAGTAGATAAATGACACCCAAACCGCCGAGAACGAGAAGTGCAGGAATGGGTTCAAGGCCTAACAGAGAGACTATAGCAACCCCAACAAGCAACGAGAGAAAAAGTTCGGCCAACGTTCTGTGGGGATGATCGGTATGAGAGGAGGCCATATTTTGATTTCAGATTCTTGATTGAAATTCTTTGTGAAAATGGGTGGTCTAAGGTGCTGGTTGAGACGCTCAGCGTTAGGTACGCATCCCTACGTAACGCAGTCCCCTCGAAATCCGAGTTCGCCGTCAGCACCCGTAGAGCAGCCGTCCAGAGCGAAACCGCAACAATTCTCGCATACGTAGCGTTCAAGGCGTCTTTTCCCGTAGCCGCGGGTAGTGACCCAAGAGCTCATCGGGGTGTTGTTCGGCGACCCGTTCGCCGTGATGAACACGATCGGGCTGGTCGCGTTCGCACTCGTCGGCTCGAGCAAGGCGATTCGCGAGCGGTTCGATCTGTTCGGCATCGCCGTCGTCGGACTGGCCATGGCGTTCGCCGGCGGGGTGACACGCGACGTCCTCGTGGCCCGCGTACCGTTAGCGCTGCAGTCGCCGATCGAGATCGCACTCGGACTGCTCGGCGTGAGTTTGGCGATCGCCCTGAGCGTCGTACTGCGCTCCCCGGACGATCACCCGATCACGCTCGTTTCGGACGCGATCGGACTCGCGGCCTTCGCCACGACCGGAGCCATCGTCGCGACGGAGACCGGCGTGTCGGCGTTCGGCGTCGTGGCTATCGCGACGATCAACGCGGCAGGCGGTGGTGCGGTCGCCGATATCCTCCTCGATCGATCACCCTTTATCCTCCTCGAGGACTTCTATGCGAGCTGTGCAGTGCTGGGCGGGAGTGCGTACTGGCTGGCCGGAGCTGTGGGTGCGACCGCGGGGACCGCTGCCGCGGCGTGTGCAGCGGTGACGCTCGCGACCCGGCTGGCTGCGGTGTCGTACGGCTGGAGTCTCCCGACGGCACAGAAGCTGGAATCGTTCGGCAAGTAGCTCGAGCTCGTCTCCGTTACAGTCGCGAGAGGCGTCCGCCGTCCGGTTCGATCCGCTCCAGCCGTACTTCCGCACCCGGATCGCCTCCTCCATCGGACACCGATATCCGAACACAACCCTTTTCGACGGCGGGCCGTACCCTCCGGTATGGACGAAGACGCCGTTCGCGACCGCCTCCGGACGGTCGAAGATCCGGAACTCGAGGACGACATCGTCTCGCTCGGGCTCGTCAACGAGCTCTCGGTCGACGGCGAGGAGGTCGACATCGACCTCGCGCTCGGGGCGCCCTACTCCCCGACCGAGACCGACATCGCCGGCGAGGTCCGGGAGCTGCTGCTCGAGGAGGGTCTGGAGCCGAACCTCTCTGCGAGCATTCCAGACCGGGACGACGGGGGCGACGAACAGGTGCTACCGGGAGTCAAGAACGTCATCGCCGTCGCCTCCGGGAAGGGCGGGGTCGGCAAGTCGACCGTCGCGACGAACCTCGCGGCCGGGCTCTCCCAGCTCGGTGCCCGGGTCGGTCTGTTCGACGCCGACGTCTACGGGCCGAACGTCCCGCGGATGTTCGACGCCGACGAGCCGCCGATGGCCACCGAGGACGAGACCCTCGTCCCGCCCGAGAAGTACGGCGTGAAGCTGATGAGCATGGCCTTCCTCACCGGCGAGGACGACCCCGTCATCTGGCGGGGACCGATGGTCCACAAGGTCATCACCCAGCTCACAGAGGACGTCGAGTGGGGGAACCTGGATTACCTGATCGTCGACCTCCCGCCGGGGACGGGCGACACCCAGCTGACGATGCTCCAGACGATGCCCGTCACGGGCGCCGTGATCGTCACGACCCCCCAGGACGTCGCCTTAGACGACGCCCGGAAGGGACTGGAGATGTTCGCTAAACACGACACCGTCGTGCTCGGTATCGCCGAGAACATGTCGACGTTCGCCTGTCCTGACTGCGGCGGGGAACACGACATCTTCGGCTCGGGCGGCGGCGAGGAGTTCGCCGAGACCCACGAGATGCCGTTCCTCGGCTCGATCCCGCTCGATCCGACCGTCCGCGAGGGCGGCGACGGCGGGGAGCCGACCGTCGTCTCCGACGACGGCGAGACCGGGGACGCGTTCCGAACGATCACCGAGAACGTCGCGAACAACACGGGGATCGTCCACCGACGCGGCGCTTCGCAGTCGAGCGGGCAGGGAACCCGCGTCTCGGAGCGATGACCGACCCCGAAGATCCCGAGTTCGAGCCCGACCCCGAACGGGTCGACGCGCTGCGGGAGGTCGCGGACGAGATCCGCGGCGAGAGTAGCGAGCGAAAGCAGCTCGCCAACATCCTCTACCGGACCAGCGACCTCTACGACGAGAGCGAGGACACCTCGCCCGAGGAGATCGTCCGAAACGTGAAGTTCATCCTCGAGGTCACCGAACGCGGCGGGCTCGATCGCTGACCGTCCGATTTCGGCCGTGGGCTCCGTCGGAGCCGCCAGGCGCGGCGCTTTTGGTTCCCTGTCCCGAGGTACCACCGTGGACGCGAACCAGCAAACCCGCGCGAACCCGTACGGGATGGACGAGGACTGCCGGAACTGTCCGGCGCTCTGTGAGACGCGCACGCAGGTGGTCCACGGCTACGGTGACGTCGGCGCGGACTTCCTGTTCGTCGGCGAGCGGCCGACGGCCAGGGCCGACGAGGTCGGCGTCCCCTTCCTCGTCGAGGACTCCGAGCGGAGCGACGAGGACGGCACCTCCCTGCGACGAATGCTCGAACGGCTGGGCCTCTGTGACGCGACCTCGCCCGCCGACCGCCCCGAGCTCGAGAACGTCTACCTGACGAACCTCACCCGGTGTCGCGACCCCGATCGGAAGCCGACCGACGGGGAGATCGGCAACTGCGAGCCCTACCTCAACGCCGAGATCCGGATGATCAACCCCGAGATCATCGTCCCGGTCGGCGAGCGTGCCCTCGCCGAGATCGGCGTCGAGTACACGACGACGCCCGTCGAGGAGCTCGCGCTCGAATCGGACCACGCGACGACGATCCGCGGGCGCGGGTTCGAGCTCGTGCCGATGGTCGAGCCCCGGGAACAGACCGACGCCCAGACCCAGGCGTGGCTCGAGCACTTCGTGGAGCTGATGGCGTCGGACTATCGACAGACGAAAGGTCGACAGAAACGCTAACGGCAGTCGCGCTACCAGTACGGGTTCTCCAGCCGTCGCGTCGATCCCGAGCCGAGAGCGATCAGCGCACCGACAACGACTGCGGCGATGGCGAGCGAGCCGACCGTCGGCGCAAGCCACTCGCCCGGCGAGTCGATGACGTAGCCCGCCAGGAAGCCGCCGACGCCGACGCCGACCAGCAGTGCGATCGCGAGCGTTCCGACCAGTCCGGTGCTCGAACGCGAGTCCATACCGACACACTGGTCTCGATCCCCATAGTTTTACGCGACACGACGGCTCGGACTGGAGGCGCCGCGTTCAAGGCCCGCCACGCCCGAGAGACGCGTATGATCGTCGTCGTCCCTGTCGACCCGCCACGCGAAGGAGTCGTTCTCTCGTCGCTCGTCGATCGAACCGTGTTGACCGAGGCCGAAGCCCGCGAACTCTACGAGGCGAGCGTCGTCGACGTCCTCCGGACTGCCGCCTCGAGCGGCGGCGACCTGCTCGTGAACTACCGGGACGAGGACGCCCTCCCCGACTCGATCTCGGCAGACCCCAAGGCCGAGGTCCGCGAGCTGGCCACCGCGGCGCTTGGCGCCCTCGAGGACGTCCGGTTCGAACGCCAGGTCGGCTCAACGCGTGCAGCCCGGGTCGGGAACACGGTCACGCACCTGCTCGAACAGGAGGGCGCCGACAGCGTCGGCGTCCTCGAGCCGACGGCGCCGCTTGTCGCTCGCACCGAAATCGACGGCGCGGCGATGTCGCTGCGGCGCCACGACGTCGTCCTCGGGGCGTCCTCGGGCGGCCGAACGTACTTCACGGGCTTTTCCGAGCCGATCGACTTCACGGACGCCGACGCGGTCCCCGAGTTAGCGACGCTCGCCGAGCGGGCCGACGAGGACGGGCTTGACGTCGGGTTCGCCCCGACGGTGCCGACGATCGCGACCGAGTCGGGCCTGTGTGCAACGATCGCGGGCGGACGGGCCCGAGCGGTGACGGAGCGCTCCGCGGGAGCGACGACGACGGCGGTCGCCGAGGATCTGGGGCTGCGCGTCGGCGAGGGGGAGTCGATCGAACGCGAGTAGACCGATAACCCTTTTTGAACGGGTGGAGAACGTAGGGGTGAGGTGGGGTGGCAGAGCGGCCTAACGCGCCTGCCTTGAGAGCAGGTGGCTGTCAAGCCTCATGGGTTCAAATCCCATCCCCACCGTTTTTCGGCGAACAACTGCGACGAGCCTCGCGAGGAGCACGTGAGCCGGAAAACGAAACGGTGGGATTTGAACCAGACCGAGGTTCTGCGAACGCAGTGAGCAGGTTCTCGGGCGTGGTTCAAATCCCATCCTCACCATTGCTGTTGCGAACAACTTCATGACCGACAGCGACGTCGGTGGGACTCGAACCACCTGAACTTCGGCCACTTCGCTCCCTCGTTCTGCCGTTCGAATCCCACACCCACCATCTTCTTCCGAGACCACACGACGAGCCCCGCCGACGTGAAAACGGCTCGAGTGCAGCACCCGACTCACCGCACTGCAGACGCCGATTCGGAGTGGCGTAACAGCAAAAGCAGCCCCGGCACGAACAGGAGCGCAAGCGCGAGGACGAACGCCAGGAGTCCGAATGGGAGAACGGAAAACAGCTGGATCGCGAGGACACAGACTAGCAGTCCGATGATAACGTTCAGCCGGAACAGGACGTCCTTGTCGGTCATCGTCCCCGAATTTCGAACGGGACGGCAAGTGTCTTCGGGACGATGCGTCGCGTCAGTGCTTGCGGGCCGACCGAAGCGCGGTCGGGGACGACACGCCTATCGGTAGATCCCCCGATAGCGCTCGCGGTACTCGAGGACGCCGAGCCGCGCCTGCCGGCGCGATCGGAAGCCGATCCCGAACGCGGGACAGTCGACGTCCTCGCAGTGCCAGTAGAAGGTGTCCGTCCGCCCGTCCCGGCCGACGTCGACGTCGGTATCGCAGCGCGGACACCGCCACCCCCATCGCAGATTACCCGCTCGCGGTCTCGGTCGAGTCATGGCAGCCCCGTTCGAGCGTTCGGTTCGGTGCGGAAAGCGATCGGGCTGTACATGGTGTCGCTATTTGTCGGGGTGGAGAGCACGGGCTCCGAACGTCGCTATACGGGTGAATACTTTCTGTCCAGAAATGTCGATCCAAAAGGGGAAGAAGGGGGTCGGCGAACCGGTTCTCGGTGGTGGACGACCGCTCGAGGACGGCGTCCTCGGCCACGCTACTCGCCGCGGCGAGCGACGAGCGCGGAAGCGCCTATCGGTAGGACAGCTCGAGTTCGAGTGCCCGGTCCAGCAGCTCGCCGTCGTAGCGCTCCTCGGTCTGGTCGGGACGGCGGTCGTGGATCGCCCGCACCGTTTGGACGGTGTTACGGAAGTTCTTGAACGTCGCCTCGTCGACCATCTGGCCGTCGATGGTGACCGCGCCGGTGCCCTCGCGTTTGGCCTCGTTGAAGCGCTCGATCTTGTGGACGTCGCGCTCGAGTTCCTCGGGCGTGGGCATATGGATCGTATTCGCCTGGAGCGTCTGCTTGGGGTACAGCGACCAGGAGCCGTCCAGTCCGACCTGGGCCTCGCGTTCGACCTGGTCGGCGTACGCCTCGGCGTTGTAGAACGTCAGCCCGGCCCGCTCTTTGAACAGGTCGTCAAACGGGCCGCCGATCGCGAGCAGCCCGCCCGCGCTGGCCTCGTTCGAGAGCGCCTCGAGCAGCCCGTCCCAGCGGGGCATGCCCTCGCCGAGGTCGCGACCGCCCAGCTCGGCGGCGTAGTCGACCGGTCCGAAGATCAAGGCGGTGAGCCGCGAGTCGGCGCCGAACTTCGCGATCTCGCGGAGGTCCGAGCGGGCCCGCCCCGACTCGATGATGATCGAGAGATCGATCGAGCCGTCGGGGTAGCCGTGCTCGCGTTCGGCCTCCGCGACGGCGGCGGCGGCTCGCTCGACGTCCGCCACGCGGCCGACCTTCGGGACGACCACGCCGTCGATCTCGTCGCCGATCTCGGCCACCAGGCGGTCGATCTGTTCGCGCCCGTTCTCCCGGAACCGGTCGTCGTCGTAGGCCCACTCGACGCGCGGGTGGATCTCGCCGGGGAACTCGTACTCGGGGACGCGATCGATCGTGTTCTCGAGCCCCTCGGCTTTCATGTCGGGCGCGGTGCCGTCCTCGAGGTCGGGGACGAGCCAGTCGGGTGCCTGGAACCCCTCGGCCTCCAGCGCCGAGACGAGGTACTTCGCCGTCTCCTCCTTGGGGACGGCGGCGGGTGCAGTCTGGAACGTGCGGCAGAGTCGGATCTCGGTATCGTCGGTCATGCGTGTGGATGTGTCTGGTGTGGTCGGAAACGGGCGGTCGGCGGGCGGTTCAGCTCGAGCGCTTGCGGATCTCCGCGGTACGAGTCCCGGAGTAGACCGGTGTCTCGTCCTGGTTGAACGCGATGTGTTCGAAACGGACGGTGCCCGCTTCGTCACGCCCCGTCTCTTCGGCCTCGAGGACGCGGGTGAACGCGTAGACGGTATCGCCGGGCGTGACGAACGTGTGGAACTGTTCGTCGTCGAACCCGACCTCGCGGTAGGTGTCCTCGTCGGAGCGGGCGTGACCCAGCGCCGTCGATCGGGTGACGTCGCCGTAGGTGACGATGTCGCCCGACGGCGAGTTGGCCATGACGTCGGCGTTGTGGTGCTGTTTGGCAGTGTTCAGCGTTGCCAGCGGCAGTCCGGCGACGGTCGTGTCGTCCTGCGTGCGACCCCGCTCGTGGCGGTAGGCGACTGCGGCGTCCCGGTCGTCGGCGCGCTCGAGGGCCTCGCGGAAGTCCTCGAAGGCGCCGCCGTCGGGGGTGACGAACTCGCTCGGGAGGTCGGGCTCGTCGGGCTCTTCGGCCGCCGCAGCGCTTCCGCCGCCGCCGTCGGTCGCGACGGGCTCGCGTCGCGGGATCATGTTCGTTCGTTCGTAGGAGCAGAGGACGTCGTCGGTCTCTGCGTCCCGACCGCGGGTGCGCCAGGTGACGATCCCGTACTCGGGCCGGGAGCTCGAGGTCGCCGTCGAGACGACCTCGCTCTCGACGCGCAGTTCGGTGCCGGTGTAGACGGGGGCGCCGGGGTATCGGACGTCGGTGCGTCCGAGGAAGTAGCCGCCCTTCTCGCTTAAGTCCTCGACGGTGATTCCCAGCGTGGCGGCGGTGAGGTAGTCGGGATGGACCGGGGGCTCGTCGAACCCCCGCTCCCGGGCGGCGTCGGTCCGCCAGTAGGCGGGATCGTGGTTCAGCGTCTGGCTCATCCAGGCCTCGTTGCCCCACTGCGTGAGCGTGAGCCCGGGATCGTGCTCGATCAGATCCCCCTCCGCGAACGCCTCGAAGTAGTTGCCCTTCTCGCGGGTGTCGGCGCGGTCGAGCGCCCGGGCGAACGTCTCGGTGTCGGTCCAGTCGATCGATCGCGGCTCGCTTCGCTCGCCGCTCTCCGTTCTGGAGTCGCCTTGCGATTCCCTAGTCATCTGCAGCCACCTCGTCAGTGTTCGGACGTTGTCGGTCTCTGTTTCGTCTGGCGACGGTTCGTCGCATCTCGTTTTCCACGATCATGTACCCCTCGTCGAACCCCATTCCGGGCTTTGCAAGCACCTGTGCGGCGTCGGTCGCGAGCGCGACGTGCGCGCAGGCCCGCGCGGAGGTCTCGGTCTCGTTGCAGGTCCCGCCCAAATAGGCGCGGGTGTCGGTCCCCTCGCAGTACCGCACCGCCTGGCCGCTGCGGTGGATCCCGCCGAGGTCGGGAGTCTTGATCTGGACGACGTCGGCCGCGCCCCGGTCGACGAACGCCCGGACGTCCTCGAAGGTATTACACCACTCGTCGGCGACGATGTCGACGCCGACGCCGGCGGCGGCGAGCCCCTCGCGGAGCTCGACCATCGCCTCGATCTGCCCCTCCCGGTCGCCGACGTCCATCGGCCCCTCGATCTGGATCGGAGAGGGCGCGGCGGCGTCCTCAAGCGCCCGGAAGTAGTCAACGACCTCCTCACGGTCGTAGGGCGGGCCGAATATCTCGCCGATCATGCCGTAGACGTCGATGTGGAACCGGGGGTCGTACCCCTCCGGGCCGAGCTCCTGTGAGCGCTCGACCAGCCACTCGACGTACTCGAGCAATGTCCCGCCGTCCTCGCCGATCTTCTCGACGCTGTTAATCAGTCCGTGGGGGAGGACGGGAACGCCCTTGACGAACATCTTCTCGGTGTTGACATAGCGGTCGTCGCCCGACTGGCCGAAGACCGGAACCGGCTCGGTTGCCGGCTCCGTCCCGAGCTCGTCTGCGAGGACGTCCGTCCGCGTTGCGGCCGCGTCGCGTGCGGCCGCGGCCAGCAGCGCCTGTGAGACACCGTATCGGATCGCCGTGTGGAGCCGGTCCCCTTCGATCTCGAGGTCCTCGAGTAGTTCGGCGTTCGCGAGGAACTCGCCCGCCTCGCGGCCGGTCAGCGCCTCGGCGACGGGACCCTCGACGACGGGGGCGTACTCGGCGGCCCGGAACAGGGGGTCGCGTCCGCCCGCGCCGGAGTACTGGACCGCGGCGCAGTCGCCGCGGTGGAGGCTTCCGTCCTCGAGTTCGACCTCGACGAGCAGCGTCTCGCCTGCCTGGCGGATCTCGTCGAACCCCTCCGTGACGGGCTCGCCCTCGTAGGTGAACCCGTCCTGGCTGGCGCCCGCTTTGATCGCGCGCTGGTCGTCGAAGAAGAACCCGCTGTAGCCCGGCGTGGCGTGGATCGTCTCAATCCGCACTGCCGACACCTCCTTTCTCCTGCGGGCGGCCGATGAGCTTCCCGTCGCTGATCGCGTCGACGTCGTCGGCGACCATCCGGAACGACTCCTCGCGGCCCTCGGTGTCGGCCCGCTGGGAGAGTCGTGCCTTGTGAATCTCCTTGATGTCGTCGTCCATCGCGAGGTCGCCCCACTCGAAGATCCGCACGCGACCGTCGTCGTCACGCGCGGGCAGGACGGCGCCTCTCGCGCTGTCACTGGGCGCGAAGGGGACGTCCAGCGCTCCGGAGTCGAACGCCTTGATCGTTCCCTGGACGACGTCGCCGTCGCCGTGGCTGAAGATCGTATCCATGAGACACCGCGTCTCTCGCTCGATCAGCTCCTGTTCCTCCGCGATACCGTCGATGTCGATGTTCTGCTCGATCGCCATATCGATAACCTGTCTCGTCGTTCGAAGCCCGGCAGCGTTCGCTTCCTTCGTCGGGACCCCCTGGAACTCCTGGGGCGATTTGGTGATCACCTTGTTTGGCTGGGCGATGGCGGCTGTCATCCCGCCGAGGCTGATGACGCCGTTAGCGCGAGCCTCGTCGGGCGGGAACCCGCCCATCCACTCGTGAAAGACCGTCGTGACGACGACCTCGTCGGGGAGATACTCGTCCCCGAGCTTCTGGAGGGCGTTCAGAGCGGCGACGTCCTGGACGACGTTGCCGACCTGGCCGTAGCCCAGCGTGATCGAGCGCACGCCCTGGGTCGCGGCGAGCTGGCCCTCGACGATCATGATCGCGATCGCGATCGAGGGCGGGACCAGCGTCCCCGTCAGGGGGCCGAACGGCTCGCGGTTGATCCGCACGCCCCGCTCGGTGTAGGCACCCGCCAGCCGATCCACGAACTGCCACTTCTCGATGGTCTCCTCGAGCCCGTGGCGTTTCGTGTAGGGGATGTTGTACGAGATCGGTCCGCCCTCGAAGCTCTGGAACCCGCCCGCGAAGGTGATCGCCGCCAGTAGCCGGGCGTCGGGAGTGCCGTGACGGACCTCGATCGGGGCGTCTAAGGCCTCGATCAGCTCGCGACAGCCCTCGATCCCGTGGTTGACCGCGGGGAACCCGTTGAGGGTGTCCTCGCCGGTCTCGCGAGCCTTCTCGAGCCCCTCCTGGGCTTTCCCGTACTCGTTGTCGCGCGTGTAGGAGTCGATCGTCGTCGGGAGCAGATCCGCTCTCCCGTCGTCCTGCAGATACTCCAGCAGCTCGATCTGGTCGTCGAGCCGCGGGACCCCCGCACGCGGTTGCAGGAGCGGTTTGTCGGCCGACTCGAGGACGTCGGCGAACCGCTTGCTCGCCGGCAGCGACTCGTGGTAGCGAATCGCCTCCTCGAAGTCGACGTCCTCGCCAGTGGACCAGCCGGAGCGGATTTCGTTGTCGATGCGCCGCAGCTCGTCGGACGGAATGCGTTCGTCGCGTATCATCGAGGGAGGGCTATGAGGTGACGGTGACCTGGTCGGACTCGGAGGTGGTGAGGTGGAGGTCTCGTTCGAGGGCGGCGATCGCCTCCTCGGGGTCGGTCTCGGAGTCGAAGACGCGATCGAACCCGAGCTCCTCGAACGTTTCCCGGGTCTGCTCGAAATCGTCCTGGCCGACCGCGAGGTTGCCGCCGATGTAGGTGACGGCGTCGATGTCGGCATCGTCGAGGACGTCGTGGAACCCCTGACAGTCCTGCTCGGCGTGCCCGTAGAGCGAGGAGACGAGTACAGCCTCCGCCGAGTGGGCTACCGCGGCCTCCGCGAAGTCCTCCTGGGAGGTCTGGACGCCGAGGTTGACGACGTCGAAGCCAGCTGCACTCAGGGCCTGCTCGAGGATCGTGATGCCAACGACGTGAGCGTCGGAGCCGATCACGCCGAGGACGACCGTTTGGGACATCGTGTGCAGAACCATGAGGAATACCCGTATAAAGTTAATGGTTGATCATGATAATACTCCTTATACAACCTAGCACCACCCCCTTGAGAGACAACCACACCTTCATGATCTATTGCAAAGGTTTTTGCGCCTGTCCACAGTCACTCGCACCCATGGGCGCACTGTCGAATCTGCGCGTGATCGACCTGACGCAGGTGCTGGCCGGCCCGTACTGTACGATGCTGCTCGCGGATATGGGCGCCGACGTCGTAAAGATCGAGCGTCCCGGTGGGGACCTAATCAGGTCGAACCCCCCGTTCGTCGACGACGCCGACGAGGAGGCCTACGGCGGCTACTTCCAGAGCGTCAACCGCGGCAAGCGCAGTCTCGAGCTCGATTTCAACGACGAGGACGACCGCGACGATTTCCTCTCGCTGGTCGAGGAGGCCGACATCGTCGTCGAGAACTACCGCGCGGGGACGATGGAGAAGTACGATCTGGGCTACGAGACCCTCAGCGAGCACAATCCGGAGCTGATCTACTCCTCGATCCGGGGTTTCGGCGATCCGCGTACGGGCGAGACCCACCGTCAGGGCCAACCCTCCTTCGATCTCATCGCGCAGGCGCTTGGCGGCGTGATGGAGATCACCGGCCACGAGGACGGGCCGCCGACGAAGGTCGGCCCCGGGATCGGCGACCTCTTCACCGCGACGCTGAACTGTATCGGGATCCTCGCGGCGGTCAACCACCGCGAGCAGACCGGCGAGGGCCAGTACGTCGATACGGCGATGTACGACGCGATGCTCAGTATGACCGAGCGCGCGATCTACCAACACTCCTACACCGGCGAAGCGCCCTCTCGTCGCGGAAACTCCCATCCGACGCTGTTTCCGTACGACGCCTTCGAGACCGCGGACGGGTACGCCGTGATCGCCGCGTTCGGCACCAACCACTGGCGGGAGGTCTGCGAGGCGATGGACCGACCCGATCTGGCCACGGAGTACCCCGATGCGGCCGATCGCCTCGAACACCGCGAACAGTTGCGCGAGGAGATCGCCGCGTGGGCCGAGGGCATCGAGACGGAGACGCTTGTCGACACCCTTGAGGGACGGGTTCCGGTCGCGCCGGTCCAGAGCACCGACGAGATCTTCGAGGACCCCCACGTTCGCGACAGGAAGATGCTCGTCCCCGTCGAACAGCCCGGAGCCGACGAAACCGTCGAGATCGCAGGCTCGCCGATCAAGATGACCGAGACGCCGCCCGAGCCCGGTCGGCGAGCGCCGTTGCTCGACGAACACCGCGAGGAGCTTCTCAAGGACGGCGAACTCGAACCCGCGGATCCCGAAACCGCGGCCGACGACTGATCGTCGACGGACGGATCGTCCGCGGACCCGTTTCACGGCGAGATCGGAGCGGAGGGTAATCCTTTTGCGCCCCCCACACACACCTCGGAGTATGGACTGGCCATTCGACCCCGACGGGGAGCAGGGTAGCGAGGGAATGCGGAAGTTCGACATGCGGATCATCGCTGATAAGGTCGACGAGGAGGAAGACTTCCCGATGGATCGCGACGAGTTCGTCGCCGAGCACGGCGACGACCCGATCCGGATCAACTACCAGCGCGTCGTGCCGATGCGGGAGATCTTCGAACACGTCGACGCTGAGGAGTTCGAGACGATCGTCGACATGCACAAGGCCGTCGGCGCCGCGATGCGGACCGGCGAGTTCTGGGAGTACCACCCGAAGGGAGCCGACCCCGAGAAGAAACGCGCCTGAGCGGCGTCACGGATCTGGATTACGTACCACTTATACGACACCGCTCGAAATTTTCGGGTACCGTGACGAACACGCAGGTTACGCTCCTCCAGATCGACAACTACGGCCCGTGGACCGTAACGCCCGAGCCGCGACGGGAAGCCGACCTCCAGACGCTCCAGTCGCGGCTGTACGCCGACGTCTCTCAGTTCGTCGGGAACCGCGACGGCTACGTCTTCTTCACCCGCTTCGACAACATGATCGCCGTCACGAACGGGCTCTCGCGCGAGGATCACGCGTTGCTCCAGGAGTCCGTCGGTAACCGCTACCCCGTTACCGTCAGTCTCGGGGTCGCGACCGGGACGACCCCGGTCCAGGCGCTTTCCGACGCGACCGCCGTGCTCCAGGAGGCCGGCAGCGCACAGGACAAGAACCGTCGGGAGTGTCTCGAGGGTCGAACCATCGACGACGCCCACCGCACCGGCGAGGACGTCCAGATCGCACACTTCGACGTCATCGACGCGACGGGCGAGTACACCGACGAGCTCAACGCCTTCGATACGTTCATCGAGATCGAACAGGGGTACGCCTCTCTTATGCGACACATGCGACGGGCCCACGACAGTCTGGCCTTCTTCGTCGGCGGCGACAACGTCATCGTCGTCTGTCCAGATCTCGGGGTCGACGCCTACGAAGAGGCCATCTACCACGTCGAGGAAGACGTCGACGTCGAACTCCAGGTCGGCGTCGGACGCGGCAGCGTCGCCCACGAGGCGGGCATCGCGGCCAAACACGCCCTCGAGGACTGTCGGGCCGACGGGACCAGAGTCGAGTTCGATCGGTGAACGGTTCCGATCACGAACGCAGCCGTTCTCCCGGTTCTTCGTACTCAGCGTCGAATCCAGTACGTTTGTCACGCGTTCACTTAACCGTGCCGGAGATAGTTTTTAGCCGGTTCGTGGGATTTGTACACATATGGAACAGGAACTGTCCGTCAGGGAGGTCCTGACGACCGAATACGTCGGCGTCAGCGAGTCGGACCCCGTTCTGGAGACCGTCCGCCTGATGCGTGAGGAACGGGCGGGCTGTGTCCTCGTTGTTCGCGGCTCGGAACCGGTCGGGATCATGACCGAGTGGGACGTCCTCGGACTCGTCGCCGCGGAGGACGACCCCGCTGAGACGACCGTCGGCGAGGTGATGACCAGCCCCGTTATCTCTATCGGTGCAGGCTGGTCGCTGGCCGACGCCGCAACGACGATGAGCCGACAGAACATCCGTAACCTGGTCGTCGAGAGCGACGATGAGGTCGTCGGCGTCCTCACGCAGCGCGACGTCATCACTGCGGCCGGCTCCTTCCAGGGTGCGGCGAGCGGTGCCGCCGAGCCGCCGCTCGAAACCGATCGACCGATCGGCCAGTCACGGGGCTCCCGTCCGAGCGAGGAGATCGACACCGAGCTGTTGCCCAACGGCGGCGACGAGTTCTCGACCCAGGGCGTCTGTGAGGCCTGTGGCTCGCTCGCCGACTCCCTGTGGGACGCCAACGGGCGACTGGTCTGTTCGGACTGTCGCTCGGTGTGATAGCAAACCCTTTCTGACGCTGCCGCCGACCCGACGATAATGCCTCCGGAGACACCGGTCGTCGAGCCGGCGACGCAGGCGGATCTTCCCGCGATCACCGAGCTGTGGGTTCGACTCGCTCGCGGTCAGCGTACCCACGGTTCCTCGGTCCGCGCCGAGGAAAACCGGGAGACAATGCGGGAGCTGCTGGCCGGCCACCTCCACACCGATGGGCTGCTGGTCGCTCGCGACGGGAACTCGATCGTCGGTTTCGTCTCGTTCTCGCTCGAGCGCGGGACGCTCGCGCTCGATGCGACCCGCGGACTGATCTCGAACGTCTACGTCGAACCCGCCTACCGCGGACACGGTGTCGGGACGGCGCTGCTCAAGGCCGCCGAGGACGTCCTCGCCGATCGGGGCGCGGCGGTCGCCGTGCTGGAAGTGCTCTCGGACAACGAGGACGCCAGGCGGTTCTATCGTCAGCGCGAGTACGACACCTACCGGGTATCGATGCGCCGATCGCTCGCGGACCGATCGGAAAGCGATACACACTCAAAGGAGGACGGGTAACTCACTGCTGTGCCAGGGGAGCATGGGCGGTTCATGCACTCGACTTGTAATCGAGACTTCGTGGGTTCAAATCCCACCCCTGGCTTGACGTCGCGAGCACGCTCGCGAGCGACGAACAGGCGCGTGAGTTTGGAGAAGAGAACGGCGCCGCCGTGACCGTCGTTCAAATCCCACCCACTCCGCGGACGTGACAAAGCAGTTCGTCGCGATCATCTCGCTTTTCGAGTCTGGTTACGATTCGGACACGTATCCGATCGACGGACACGCATACCATCCAGACCGACTGTCCTGCCACTCGAGCGGTTCGATTCGGCCGGTGTAATCGGTCGTTACGGTGGGGTCGTCGATACTGGTAGCCGTTCCGATTCATCGCGGACTAATCCGACGTGGTTCGGATATAGTTCTGCAATCGACCCGCTGAATCGGGTGAAAAACCCGTAGGACACTGTTTCAATCATCACAACTTCTCGGAGCGTATAAGTGCTGCGAGGGATTCGGCGTGAAACTGTTCTATTTCGACAGCCACTACCTCCGGGTCGATTATTTCCGCGCTAATTCGCCGGTAGGGGTGAACCGCGAGATAAGGGGGAAGGGCCCTCGTTCCGGCGGGAAAACAGTTGAATCGGGGCCGTTCGCGAACTGCGATATTTTCGACTCAGATTACTTCGAGTATATGTATAACCGACCCGTCTCTACAGAAAGCCGTAATGTCGAACGACTCTGGTAACTGGCTGACAGGTAGACGATCGTATCTGAAGGGCTGTCTCGCTGGTCTCGGTACGCTTTCGGTCGCCGGGATGGCCTCCGCGTCCTCGGACGCGAGCACGAGCGAGGACGACTACAGTAACGTCGTCGATATCGTCGAAGCGGGTGCGGATCCGAACGGGAACGAGTCGGTCTCCTCTGTCGTACAGGAGAACATCGCGGACGACACGCTCCTGAAGTTCCCCGAAGGGGAGTATTACATGGACTCTCAGGTACGGATCACCGGGTTCAACAACGTTGGCGTCGTCGGCGACGGCGCGACGCTGATCCCGGCGAACTACAGCTCCTTCGACGGGCCGCAGTACCGACTGTTCCGACTTGGAACCAGCGGGAGTCCGGGTGGGTCCGTCTGGTTCGAAGGGTTCGACGTCGACCAGACCGCTTCTAACACGGGAATCCGCGTCATCAGCGCGGAGGTCAGCAACGAACTCGTCGTCCGGGACGTCTTCGTCCACGGTGTCCACGACAGCGGTACCTGGGGTCCGGCGCTGTTCAACATCACCGACTCCGACGGAACCGGTATCGTCGACTGTTTCCACGCGTTCGACGGCGGACAGCACGTCGACGATACGCCCCACGGCGGCCGCTGGCGCGGCGCCACCGGGATTATTCTCAACGGCAACCACCAGGGCCACATCACGTTCAAGGACTGCGTCCTCGGAGCGTTCCCCGACAACGGACTGTACGCCTCCGGCGACAACGGTCGCATCGACGTCGAGGGTGGCTGGTACGAGAACAGCGCAACCGCTTCGGTCCGTCTCAGCGGCAACAGCGGCTCGATCTCCGACGCGATCCTCGTCGTCGACGAGAACCCGACCGGTGCGGAGGGACAGCACGCGGTCCGTCTCGACCACGGCAACGAGTACACGATCTCGAACGTCACTATCGACACGCCGAACCAGAACGGCGAGTCGATCCGTATCATGAACGGCGTCGACTCGACGACCGTCGAGAACACGCTGATCAAGGCCGGTGGACAGGGAACTGCGGTTCGTATCGACGACGGTGCCGGCGCGGTCGACTTCCGGAACTCCGAGGTCGAGATCAACGGCAGCGCCTACGCCTTCCGCATCCTCGGTAACAACGCTGGAGCGGTCTCGCTCGAGGACGTCAACGTCGTCGGTAGCGCCGGGGGCTCCCCGATTCAGCCGGCGATCTTCTGCGAGCGGAACGACTGCCAGTTCGAGGGGCTCTCGGTCGAGCAACTCGGTAGCGGCAACCGGCGCGGCCTCGAGCTTCGCGGCAGCAACTACGAGGTCACAAACAGCGAGTTCGAGACGAGTCACATCCCGATCATCGTCCACAACGCCAACGACGTCGACATCGAGAACACGTACGCACGGGCCGACGACGGCAGTACGTCGGTTCACATCCGTAGCGGCTCGAGCGGCGTCGACCTCCAGGGCAACGACCTGCCCCAGGGCGTCGACGACCGTCGGTAATCCGGATTCGGGAAAGGGTCTGTACCGCCGTCGATCGAGCGTGGTTTGTCGCTCGTGAAGCCGCCGATCGGGTGGACGGTATCGAGCGTATTTTCTCTGAACACTCGTTCCAGAACAAGAGTGTCGCAGCTTCGAGCCAGATCCGGGAACCAAATATAGTCAATACTGTATAGATGTGTTGTACAGTGTACGATAAACTTCTCAGAAGCCGTCGTGAGGACAGTGGATTTATATATGCCGGCAGAAAGAGTCCGGCCAATGCTACTCTCAGTCGATCGTTCGGACACAGCTACCGGCATGTCCCTGAGTTACGAGGTCATCGCCGAGATCGCCGCCCGAGAGGGCGTCGAGCCGACCGATATCGAGCCACCGGAGTACGACGCACTCTACGACGTGATCAATCCGGAAGCGCTCGATTCATTGTTCGCTCCCCGCGAGAACGGACTGTCTCGGGCAAGCGGACGGATCGAGTTCGAGTACTGTGGCTACGACGTCACCGTTACCAGCGACGGCGACGTCGAGGTCTCGAAGCACGAGCAAACGTACGAATAGAATAGCTGCGCCTGTCTCTCGTGTCGATCGAACGGTGAGCCGCGGTACTCCGTGAACGGGAGACTACCCGTCCGAACACGCCGCCTCGAAGACCGACTCGTGGAGTCGGTCCGTGACGGTCTCCATCAGCGGTTTCATGTTCTCCGTGTCCGCACGGTTGTACGCCACGAGTCGTTCGAGAGCCGCCTCGTCGCCGCGTTCGTACTCCCGCCAGAGCCGAACGGCGTCGCGTCCGCTGAGATCGGGCATGTCGCGGCCGATACCGAGCTCTCGCTCGATCGCCTTCAGCCCCCCATCGAGTCCGACCTTCCGACAGGGATACATGAGATCGACGTGGGGTGTCGTCACGTCGACGTCGTAACAGGTCTCGAGGAAGGGGACGTCGAAGCGCTTTCCGTTGAAGGTGACCAGCAGGGACGAACGCTCGAGTTCCTTGCGGAGTCGCGAGGCGGTCAGGTCGCGACCGCGCACGAACGTCTTCGTCTCGCCGCCGCGATGGATCGACACCGTCGTCACGTCGCTGGTGGTAGCGTTTAGTCCGGTCGTCTCGATGTCCAGAAAGGCGGCGTCCTCGCGGACGTTCTCGTAGAGCCGCCACTGGCTCGCGGCCGGGAGCGCCTCGGCGAACGTCGAGACGTCGCCGCGCTCGAGGTGTGTCCACCCCTCGTCGATGAACCGTTCGATCCGCTCGGCGACCGTCTCGCCGACGACGCTGCCGTCGAACTCCTCCCAGTGGGTGACACCGTTCTCCCAGAGCCGGCGCTCGGTAGCCTCGCCGACTCCCCGAACGGGAATGAAGCTGTTCTCGATTCGCACACCAGTGTAGGGGTTCCAGTCGGGCAAAAACGCTTGGTTCCGTGCGGGAGAGCGGTGGTTCGAACACCTGGCTTTTGGTTCCGGCCCGCATAGGTGGAGTATGGTCGACTCCAACGAGGAACTCGCCGAGGCGATTCGCGAGCTCACGCGAACGATCGAGGAGTTACAGACGGAACTCGAGGACTCGCCGCGCGGGCGCCGTTCGTTGCCAGCGCCTCGTCCGCCGACCCCTCGTGAACTACTCCGGGTCGCCGACGAGGTCGCGATCCCGGCGCTGCTGGCGACGCTCGAGTCGAGCGTCCGCACCCTCAAGGCCCTCCAGCGCGGGCTCGAGATCGTCCGTACGGAGCAGGAGGTGCGCGATCGGGTCGACGAGACGAGCGACCGAACCCGGTCGCGCGCAAACGAGGTCCGTCGAACGACACTTTCACAGCTGGATACCGTGCTGGCGGAGCTCCAGCGGGCAGCCTCGGAGGGAACGCTTCCCGCCGACGAGGACGCCCGGGAGCTGCTGACGGAGGCCCGCGAGCTCCGCGACGAGGTCGACGGCCGACTGCGGGACGCGGTCGATGGACAACGCGAGGACGAGGGGGACGGTCCGATACGGATCGATATCGATGAACCCGACGAGACGGAGCAACAGGACGACGCTGACGACGAGCCGGATTCGAGCGTCGACGTGGACGCGGAGCTCGAGACGCTCAAGGATCGATACACGGAGAGCGACGGTGAGGACGACACAGCCGGCGACGAAGAACCCGACGACGCCGACGACGGCTCTCAGACCGGTTCGAATCGGTAGCCGTCCCAGTCCTGGCTCTCGGGCTCTCTGATTCCCGCGCCGGGCTCGCGCAGCTCCTCGGTGTAGACGGGTTCGACCTCGTCGCCCGTCTCGACGTCGCCGTCGGTTAACTGAACGAGCGCCCGGACCGACGTCTCGGCGTCCTCGTCCTCGACGTCCTCGCTGACGTCGAACTCGACGATCGCGAGGTGGTTCGGCTCGCGGACGCCAGGCGGGGTCGCGGTGCTGGTCGTCCAGGTGACGACCTCGGCGGTGTGTTCGCTAAGGTCGATCGTTCCGACCGGTTCTGCGCCGTCCCGGCTACGCGGGTGGCCGGGGTAGCTGATCGTCCCGTCGTCGTATCTCGTCGCTTCCATCGTCATTGTGCTGCCTCCATAATGGTCGTAATCACGCAGTTTCCGAAGCCGCCGACGTTACAACAGAGCCCGACCTCGGCGTCGACCTGGCGGTCGTCCGCCTCGCCGGTCAGCTGTTCGTAGATCTCGACGCCCTGGGCGACGCCGCTTGCCCCGAGCGGGTGGCCCTTCGATTTGAGCCCACCGGAGGTGTTGATCGGCAACTCGCCGTCGCGTTCGGTGGAGCCGTCCTCGACGAGCTTCCAGGCCTCGCCCTGCTCGGCAAAGCCCAGTCCCTCCATCTGGAGGAACTCCAGGATCGTGAACATGTCGTGGAGCTCGGCGACGTCGATATCCTCGGGCCCGCGACCGCTCATCTCGTAGGCCCCCTCCCCGCTCTCGACGACCCCGCCCATCACCGTCGGGTCCTCGCGCTCGTGGACGACGTGAGTGTCGGTCGCCCCGTCGATCCCCGAGATGACGACGTACTCGTCCGTGTACTCCTCGGCGACCGACTCGGGACACAGCATTAGCGCCGCCGAGCCGTCGGTGATCGGGCAGAAGTCGTACAGCCGCAGCGGGTCGGCCACGATCGGCGACTCGAGGACGGTGTCGACGTCGACCTCCTTCTGGAACTGCGCGTGAGGGTTGTCGACGCCGTTTTTGTGGTTTTTCGAGGCGACTTTCGCCAGGCTCTCTCGCGGGGCGTCGAACCGTTCGAGGTAGTGTCGCGCGGTCATCCCCGCAAAGGAAGGGAGCGTAACGCCGGTCTTGTACTCGACGGGATGGGTGAGCGAGGCGATAACGTCGGTGGCCTCGCCGGTCGTGCGGTGGGTCATCTTCTCGCCGCCGACCAGCAGCGTCATCTCGCTGGCTCCGCTGGCGACGGACTGCCAGGCCGCGTAGATCCCTGCTCCGCCGCTGGAACTCGTCTGATCGATCCGCTGGGTGTAGGCCGGCAGGGCGCCGATATCGTGGGCCAGGCCGTTCATTACGCCAGTCTGACCCTCGAACTCGCCGCTTGCCATGTTCGAGACGTACAGATGTTCGATCGCCTCGGCGTCGACGCCCGCGTCCTCGAGACAGTCGAGTCCGGCCTCCGCGAGGAGCTCCTGGATCCACTCCTCGCGTTGCCCGAACTTCGTCATCGAGGCACCGATGATTGCAACGCGTTCCATACCCCATTCGACTCAACTCAATAATTTATATTGAGGGGTTCGCGGCAGCGCTCCGGCGTGACCAGCGAGCCGAAAACGGACGTGGCGTTACAGAGAACCAGCGCGAACGTCCACGATTTCAGGCCGACTCCGCCGCGGCCGTCTGCAGCTCGCTCGCGCGCGAGCGAGCCTGTGAGATGACCGCAGGCCGGGCCTCGAAGGAAACCAGCACGTCGTCGTCGCCGTAGTTGACGTCCTCGACGTGGGCGTTGTCGTGGAGCCAGGAGACGACGCTCATCGTGTCGTCGGTCATCGGCAGGACGAGCCGCTCCTCCTCCCAGTCGGGCAGCTCCCGGTCGATCCGTTCGAGCAGCTCGTCGACGTTCGTCCCCTCGCGGGCGCTGACGACGACGGGGTTCGGCGCCAGCGCCGAGAGCGCCTCTTTCTTGCGCTCGAGCTCCTCCTCGTCGACCTGGTCGACCTTGTTCAGGACGGTGACGATCGGCGCCTCGTTGCGCTCGTAGAGCGTGTCGTGGCTGGTGACGAGCTTCTCGTGGATCTCGTCGACGTCCTCGCTGACGTCGACGACGAGCAAGACCAGATCCGCCCGGTAGACCGAATCGAGCGTCGACTTGAACGATTCGACCAGCCAGTGGGGAAGGTCGCTGATGAATCCGACCGTGTCGGTCACCAGAACGTCCCGTGGCTCGATATCCGCTCGACGGGTCGTCGTCCCGAGCGTCGTGAACAGCCTGTCCTGGGACTCGGCGGTCGTGTCGAGATCGGGGTGGAGCTGTTCGTTCTCCTCGATCTCGAGGTCGGTCGCGAGCTGTCGGAGCAGCGTCGACTTCCCGGCGTTGGTGTACCCCGCGAGCGCGACCAGGTCGAACCCCGAGTCGCGCCGCCGTTCGCGGCGGTGCTCCTCGGTCTGCTCGATCTGTTCGAGCTCGTCTTTGATCCGGCTGATCTGGGCCTTGATGTCCTGCTCGCGGCTCTCGTCGTACTCGCCAAGCCCCATGAATCCGGGATGTTCGTCCCGTTTGGCGAGGCTCGTCTTGGCTTCCGCTCGCGGGAGCTCGTAGCGCAGTTCGGCGAGCTCGACCTGGAGCTGGGCCTTCCGTGTCTGGGCGCGCTGACCGAAGATCTCGAGGATCAGCGTGAACCGGTCGATGACCTCGACGCCCTCTGGCAGCAGCTGGCCGAGGTTGTACGTCTGATACGGCCCGAGCCGGTTGTCGAAGATGACCGTCTCGACGTCGGTTCGTTCGGCGACCGCGGCGAGCTCCTCGGCTTTCCCCTCGCCGAGCTGGAGCGCCGCGTCGGCGGTTCGCGACTGTGTGACCTCGCCGAGGACGGTGTAGCCCGCGGCTTCGGCGAGCTCGCGGATCTCGGTCGTGTCTGCGGTGCCGGAGTCGACTCGCTTGGCGATGATCGCGTTCATACGGGTTGTCGTGTTCGGTAGTGGTCGCTCGCGACGGATCGCTCGTCGTCGATACCTTCGGCCCGGGACCGTCGCTCGAGCGACGCCTGCGTTCGAACGCTACGGATAGCGATCGAACACCTCCGTTAGACGGTCTCGGGGCATAGCTTTGTGTACGCCGCCGATCGTCTTGAATCCAGTGCACGATCCGGCCGCTAGCGGTTCGTGGACCGAGAGAAACAACAGAGCCGTCGGCTACCGGGTGCTGAGCTCGTCTTTGTCCTTGATGAGCTCGGTTTCGGCCTCGCCGCTCGAGTGCTCGTTGACGGTATCGTAGAACTCGTTTTGGAGTCCGGCCGGGAACGTCAACACGCCGATCCAGGAGCCGTCGGCCTGCCACTCCTCGCGTTCCAGCTCGCCGAACTCGCGGATCTTTGCCTGGGCGCTGCCGGCGTGTTCCGCGGGGATCTGTACCGCCATCGTCACCTCCTCGAACCGGATCGGAATCACCGGCCGCAGGGCGTCCAGGGCTTCGTCGACCTGCTGTTGGACCGGCTCCATCGGATCGACGGTAAAGCCCGCCTCCTCGAGGGCGTTGTCGATCCGCTCGGGCGGGTGCGGAGCGTTGTCCATCTGCGGGTTGACCGCGTTGCGCGTGATCGTGTCGATCAGCTGCTTGCGCTTTCGCTCCTGCATCTCGCGGCGCTGGTCGGCCGTGATCTGGATCTCCCCTTCTTTGATGACCTCGGGAATGATCTCGAGGGGATCGGTCGTCTCGAAGACCGTCTCGAGGTCGTCCTCGGCGGGACGATCACCGCGCGAGGCGTTCTCGAAGACGTCCTCGGCGGCGATGACGTCCTCGAGGTCGCCCTCGAAGTCACCGCGCTTGATCGCCAGTGCAGCGTCCGGATCGACAAGCACCTCGAAACGCGCCCCGTGTGATTCGAGCCGCGCCGTCACCGCCTCGTCGAGCGATATCATACCCGAGCATACCTCCGGCCGGGTAAAAGAGCTTTTCCTGCCGGAGTTTCCTCGCGAACGCGTTACTCGTCGGCTTCCTCCTCGCCGTCGTCGAGCAGGTCGTTCTCCTCGAGGTGGTCCTCGATGCGGTCATAGTCGAACTGCTCGAAGGACTCGCTGTCGACGTCGATCGTCGCGAGCCCGACCTCGCTGGGCAGCAAGGAGCCGTCGTTGACCGACGCGAGCGCGTCGAGCGCGAGCGCGATACCGCCGTCGAGGTCGGCCTCATCGTCGTAGTTCTCCTCTAAGTACTCCTGGAGCTCACCGCGGTCGGAGCCGACCGCGAGTGCCTTCCACTCGTAGGGCGTTCCGGAGGGATCGGTCTCGAACAGCCGCGGCTCGCCGTTGTCGATGCCGCCGACGATCAACGCGACGCCGAACGGACGAGCACCGCCGACCTGAGTGTACTGCTGGATGTGATCGGTGACCTCCTTCGTGAGCGTCTCGACCCCGATCGGCTCGCCGTACCGTAGCTGGTTGACCTGGGCCTGACGGCGCGCGAAGTCGATCAGCTGGCGCGCGTCGGCGACGTGGCCGGCGCTCGCGATGCCGACGTGGTCGTCGGCCTTGTGGATTTTCTCGACGCTCGAGTCCTCCAGTAGCGGGGAAGGAACTCGCTTGTCGACGGCCAGCACGACGCCGTCGTTGGTCCGCACGCCGATGCTTGCTGTACCTCGCTTGACCGCCTCGCGAGCGTACTCGACCTGGTAGAGTCGGCCGTCTGGCGAGAAGATCGTGATGCCGCGGTCGTACGCCTGCTGTTGTTGTTGTCCCTGCATAGTATCACGCGAAATCGCAATCGAGGTCTGTCGTGCCCACGAACGCGTCATCGAGTCGCACGTCTGCAGACCCGTCGCGCACGACGGCGACTCGCTCTTCGTTCCCGAACACGACGTTTCTCTCCTTCGAATCTTGCCGGCGGCGTCCTAAATAGTTTTCTTCACCGGCACGGATCGTGCCACTGATACCGCAGACCCGAATCCCGACCGTAGCACCGTCGATCTCGTCGATACAGGCGATCGCCGCTCTGGCGGATTCGGTCTCGCCTCGGCGAACTCGCACGATTGCGGATCCGGTTCCATCGTCGAACTCGAACCTGACGACCGTCAGATCGGCCGCGGCGCTTCCCGGATCGCCCAGCAGGTTCTGGCCCGCGTACCAACACTCCCGCTGGAACGCTCGCCGGTCGATCTCGGCGTCGGGCCAGCCCTCGAGCTCGAGGACGAGGTAGCGCCACCGGGGCTGGAGGTGTTTCGGGAGGTGTTTCATCCGTCCGTCTCGAGCTCGCCGTCGGTCGCGGGGCCGCGTTCGGCGACCAGGACGCCGACCTGGTCGTGGACCCGTTCGACGGCTGTCAGCGAGAAGCCTGCGCTCGTGAAGGCGTCGGCGAGCGTGCCGACGGTCGCGGGGTCGTCGACCTCCGGCGAGTAAAACGGCTCCTCGGGGTCGGGCTCGCCGAAGAACATCACGTCCCCGAGGACGAACCGATCGGGCTCGAGGGCCGCGATCACGTCGATCGCCTCGCGCTTTTCCTCGTCCGAGAGGTGGTGCATCGCGAAGTTCGAAGTTACCACGTCCACACGAGGGGACCGAGTGTGGGCTCGAGACGTCTCCGACGTCTCGGCGTCGACGGGCCCGTCGTACTCGGGCTCGCGGAAGGTTCCCCGGTCGAACTCGACGTTCTCGAGGCCGTCCTCCTGGGCTTTCGTTCTCGCCTCGTCCATCATTCCCTCGCTGATGTCCCGGCCGACCACGCGGTCGGCATCCGGTGCCAGCGCGAGTGCGATGGCGCCCGTCCCGGTCCCCAGATCGAGGACGACGTCCTCGGCGTCGGGCGCGGCGTGTTCGATCACCAGGTTCGCACAGGCGCGGTACTCGTCGGATTTCGACTCGTCGTACTCGGTCGCTTTCTCGTCGAAGCGGGCGGCGTGTTCCTCAGGACTCTTCTTCATACCTGCTCCGTTCGATCCCCGGCTCAATGAACGATGCGAATGGGGTGCCGGATGGGGTTCCCCTTGTTCCCATCAATTACGTATCTTATACACTTCTATCGAATTTAAGTGCGAGTGTATGGGTGATGACTATTAGATATAAGCAAAGACGCAATAGTTACAGGTTGTGGTAGACGAAACACCATCACGGCGAACAATCCTGAAAGGTGTCACAGCAGGCAGCGTTCCAATTGCGATGGGGTCCGCCTCAGGCAATCCTGGCGCGAAGAACAATGGAAACGGCCCGAAGACGGATTTGGAGATACTAGACTCAGCAGCCAAATCCCACTCGGAGGCACATAAGGATGCACACGCTGTGTTAGATGATGAGACGGTAACTGAATTGAGCATCGCTATTGAGTTGGTAACGTCCGATCCGTCGGTGAATAATCGTAATCCCGCTATCCTTCACTTGCCGCTTGCTTCGGACGATGAAGAATACACTGTTGATAATGGTGGCGTCCTCATGGCCTTGGTCGTTGACCACGGAGACGATCGTGTCCCGATTCAGGCGATGGGGATCACGAGAGAAGAAGCCGAAGACGAAATTAGCACTCAATCATCCGACGGGACAGAAGCGTCGGTCGAAATGAAGGTATTCGGCGAAAACGAAACGTCTGGATTAGGGCTCCTTGAAACCACGGCAGACACACCAGCGCGTGAGGATTCCGTTTCGACACAATCGATTCACGGTTCCGTCGGTTGTGAGATGTGTACTACGATCATTGCGACCGCCTGTGTAGGCTCTTCTCGTATCACCCAAACATCCTGTGCGAAGGCCGCAGTATCGGCTGGCGCATTCAATCCGTGGGCGGGCGGTGCTGCGGCGGCGTTTTGCCTCTACGTCGTTCAAAACGCTACGACGCTCACCTGCACTGCCGCTCCCGGGACGATCTGCGTCGGAGCAGGTATTTGTGATTAACGATTTGATATAACAAAAATGCCATCTACGATAAGGATTTATATGAAACTTCTACAGTCGAATAGTGCTATCAGAAAGAACGGGTTGGAAAACGTATATGAGCACGGACAATAACTCACTCGAGCGGTACCGACAGTGGATTATCGCCGGAACAGCCGCCCTCAAAATTGGACTCGTTGTGTACGGCGTTTGGGTGACGCTTGCGGTTTACCAGGCTGGACTCGAATGATTGGCCCTCAGTTTCGGCATCGGTGGCGGGCTCTATCTCCTCGTCGAGGCGGTAGCCGACTGGCGGAAGGGACGACGGCCATGGATGCCGACTCGGCGAGTCATCGCAACGGAATTTGACAAATCACCATCGATTCGGCGTGGTAGTATCATCGGTGTGGTTGCCGCGAAACTGACAGTCATCGGACTCTGGGCATTCGTGACCTATACGGTCTATCAGGCAGGATTAGAGGGGATTGCCGCGAGTTTCGTTTTCCTCGGAGCCACCTACGTAGTCGCCAGACTCGCACTCGATTTGCGAGCGGGCCGTCCGCCGTGGCTCCCGATGGATCGCGTGCCGCTATTCGAGTAATCTCAGAACTGTCAGCTATCGTCGGCCTCGTACTGTCCCCATTCAACCTCCGGTTCAATGAACGACTCGGAGTCGATGCGACGATTGCGCTCGGCGAGTCGGCCCCACTCGGCGAGTCCGTCCTCGATAAAGTCACTCGAGAGGCCGATCTCCTCGCCTACCGCCTGCAGTTCGCGGGGTGAGCGAAGCTCGAGGTGCGAGTACGGGTCGGCGCTGACGACGTAGGGCGCGTCGTAGTAGTCGACGATCTCGGAGAGCTTCCGCAGCGACTGGAGGGTTCGAACCCGCCGCCCGCCGCTCTCCCGGAGCGCGCCCGAGAGGTCGAACTCGATTCGGACGCCGTTCTCGACGGCGGCTTTCGCCAGTACGTGGTTGACGTCGCCGTCGCCGGCCATCGGCCCCGCCAGTACGTCGACCTTCGCTTGTTCGACCGCAAACCGGTTCAGGGCGTTCGTCCCGCCTTCGAGGGCGATGAGGGTCCGTGAGGTGCGGTAGTTACCGACCGAGCCGCTGGCCTGTTGGGGGTCTGCGGCCCGGATCTCGACGCCGTCGACGACGTCGATCCCGTACTCGTTGGCGATCGTGTCGGCGTCGTAGTCGGCTCGAGTTCCGGAGTGGTTGCGCACGACCATCCCCTCGTACCCGTAGTCGGCCGCCCGTTTCGCGAGCCTGGCGACCGTGCTCTGTCCCTCGGGGTGGACGCGGACGGCCTCGTACATACTCGAGGACTCTCGGAGCTTCGACTTGGAGTTTGCGTCACGCGCTCGCCCGACTCTCGCTCGAGCAACGGATTACAGCCGGGAGCGCGCTCGCCGACCTTCGGCGAGCGCGCGACTCAACGAAAGAGCAAGCTCTTTCGAGCAGCGAGGGATCGTCGATCCCTCGAGTAGTCGGCGCGAAGTCGTTCGAAACGGATTTGCCGTTTCATGATGCCAAAAATCTTCGATTTTTGAGCACCCCGACGACCTCGCGAACGCGCAGCGTTCGCTCAACGGGGAAGGGCAGGCAGACTCACGGTACTCACCGCGAGCGAACCCGACGGGTGAGCGAGCGGGCCGACGACCGATGTGAGTGAGGACTATCGGAACGAACGAACGGAGGGAGGAGTGCTTTTGATCGAAATTTTATCGAGGGACATCGCGGTCGCGAACCGCCGCGACCGCGATAGACCGTGGTTCGAAAGACGCCAAAGGCGTCTTTCGTCATCATGCGAGACCACAGGTCTCGCGGACCTCGCGGAGCTTCGCTCCGCTCAGTCACGAGAGAGCGAAGCTCTCTCGAACGACAGAATAAAATTTCGTTAGTTGAGAATCGACTGGGCGACCGTCGCGAGCTGGCCGTTGTCGGCCTCGGTGAGCCGCTCGTCGCCGATCTTCAGGCGCAGGCGCGGGCGGCCGACGTCGATGGGAACCTTCTCGGTGTCGATCAGGCCCATGTCCTCGAGTTTGGTCTTCGTGCGGCTGAACGTCGCCTTGCTGGCGATGCCGACGTCCTCGCCCCATTTGCTGATGTCGTACAGCAGCGCCTCGTTTTTGGCGGCGACGAGCAGCGAGATCGTCACCTCGTCGAGACCGTCGCCGTCGCCGCGGGCGGTCTCCAGCGAGTCGAGGATCGCGCTGAAGTCCTCCTGGGCGCCGGGGCTAATCTCCTCGGAGAGCGTGTCTTGAACGTCCGAGATCGGTGGCGTCCGGAGGTTGAACTCGGAAGCGTCCTCCCAGCGGGTCGCGTACGCGTCGTGGGTGTCCTCGACGAAGCTCTTGTCGTCGGTGACCAGTCCGCCGACGCGGTCGTTCGCGTGGACGATGGCGACGACGCTGTCTTCCGTTACGAGCAGCGAGTTCTCGGGGGCCTCCTCGAGTGAGCGCAGCGAGAGCGAGCCCTGGCTAACGAGGTCGGCGGCGTTCGACGCGACGATGAAATCGTCCATGACGTCTTTGAGCGTCCGTTCGTCGGCGAGCATGTGAACCGAGGGGAGTTCGCCGTCGAAATTCGTCGCGACGGAGACGAACTCCTCGATGGCGTCTCGTGACGGGTTTACCATGTAGACGTCACCGCTCGCGTCTCCGAGGATCGATTCGAGGATATCGTCAATCTGGTGATTGAGTAAATTCGAGGTCATGCCAATACAGAAGTAAACGAGGTACAGTTACTTAATTTTGGTGGCCGTTTCCCCGCCAGAACCGCCGTGTTCTATCCGTACGCCGCGATACGAACCCGGGTCACCGTCGCGAGCGCAGGTCGTGCCAGGAAGCCGTATTTGTTTCTATGATCTGTCTTATCAGATTATTAGTATATACCGTTTTGTCTCTACTTATGTTTGAAATTACGACAAAACTTATGTTCGGGTTCTGGCATTGTAGGGTTGCATGGGTGCAATTGGTGACCTGATCGACTCGGTGCAGGTGTGTGTGAAACAGCAACTTCGAAACGACAGACGCGATCGCTCGCTCCAAGCGAGCGGGGTTAGTACGTACAGCGGACCCTAACCGCTCAAACGAACTGCGACCACAGTTCTCCGGACCAGTAGATATCGCCGTCGTAGATCACCGGCGACTCCGTATCCTGTAGCATCGACACTAGCTCGGACCGGTCTAGCGTGAAACTGGACTCGTTTCCACAGAGGTACGCGTACTCGCTGTCGGTTGTGTGGGGAACGTAGTACGATCCCGTTGCGTGTGTCGAGTAGCAGTCGAAGGTCGCCAGATATCGGTCGTCCTCGAGTTCCTCGAGGGAGATCGTCGTTGGGAGACGACTCTCGCTTTGGGTAAGCGAGTGGGTGCCGTCGCCGACGACGGCGTAATCTTTCCCCATCATGATCCGACGGCGAGCGAGTCGGAGCGCTCGCTCGATGCTGAACCCGTGGACGAGCAGCTTGGCGAACGTCGAACCGACCTTGATAGCGTGGTCGTTTAGCACCTTCCGGAACGTCACCGCGCCCGCGACGCTGCCTTTCTCGATTAGTTCCATCCCCTCGTAGTAGGAGCCACAGGCGTTGAGGAAGAACGTCTGTGCGGAACACTGATCGAGACTCGAGGCCGAGAGCGTTCCGTCCGTACAGCGAAGGCCGTCGGTCTCGCAGTGACCGATGTAGTGAACGAAGTCGTAATCGCTCTCGAAGACGGTAGCGAGCTCGGCTCGTGTCAGCCCTTCCTCGACGGAAACGTCCATCCTGACCTCTTTCGAGCGTCGCCGGTAGATCTCGGCGACGTCGTCGTGTTCGCCGGCCATCTCGGGGTCGTTCAGAACGACACAGATCGAGGTCGATTCGCTCGAACGCTCGAGGTACTCCAGCCGGTTGTGGTAGGCCGCAGCCGTCGATTTGAACACGTCGATCGGGACGCCATCGGCGAGCCAGCCGTGAACTCGTGCGTCCCGCAGGTCTGGTTTCACGATGTCGACCGACGCAACCTGCCCGGAGTGAGCTCCACCCGGCGAGCCGTTTCCGCCGCGGTAGAAGTCGGTCAGCGAGCGCTCGATCAGTTCCTCTCCCTCGAGCTCGGAGGTGCGAGGAGTATAGAGGAGGCTCATCCGATCGAGCAAAAACGGGAGCGTCTCGACGGTCTCGTACTCGGGAGAGATGTACGTCGCGAGATGCCACTCCGGCAATCGGTGTTCGACCGCCTCGTAGGGTATCTCGAGGTACGTGGCGAGCCGCTCGGCCGGCGTCGCCTCATAGAGCCGTTCGGCGTCGAGCTCCAGTACGTCGAGCAGACTCGATTCGGCGAGCTGCGTTCCGTACGGCCCGACGTTGCGGACGAGACAGTCCAGAAAGAACGTCTTTCGGAGGAGCCGCTCCACGTCACGCTCGAGACCGGGCATCGGTGAGAGCTCCGTCTCGATGCTCCGGTCGGGCACGCGGAGCCGAGGACGCGTTCCGGCGCCGTCGGCACAGTCCGTCGTTCGCACCGTCGCCTGAAGGTAGTACGCAAGCGAGGCGGTGGCGTACAGCGCCTTGTAGTCGGGAGGGACGACGATCTCGATTCCGCTTTTCGGGCGTTCGGAACGGATCGTGTCGGGTATCTCGAGTTCGTCGCCGAACTCGATCAGCGGCGGGTGGCCACGGAGCGTCGGGTAGGTGCGGTCGGGGCTGGTGGTCTTGTACGACGAGGTTAGATGGGAGATCGCCGTCGCCACATCGGTCGGCGAGTCGGGGACGGTAATCGTCCCCGCGGGACGTTCGTGACGGCTCCGCAGTCCGAGGACGACCCGAACCGGCTTCGGGAACGAGACGACGATCGACTCGAAGTCGTCGGTCTTGCGAACCGTCGCGCGGCCGGAGAACCGGAGATAGCTTTTGATCTCGGTGTCGACGTCGATCACGTACTCGTCGGCGGGCAAGGAGAGCGGTTGCCCCCCGGGATCGAGCTCGTACCGGGCGTTCGACCCGAGCGCGAACGCGTAGACGACCGCGTTGGGGAACCGTAGCTCGTCGGTTGTGACAGTGATCGTCTCGTCGACCGGACGCGGGAGCTCGCGTCCGGTGTCGACGACCGAGAGATCGTCGCCCACGACGGTGAGTTCGGCGTTATCCGTGTCCATGACGTGGAGCGTTTCCCCGGCCGTCGCCCACTCTATCATTCGGTATGCCGATGCTCGTCCGATTAGTTAGGTGTATCGGACGTTGCTACTTGGTGGAAATGAATTTATCAGTGAAATGAATAACTATCGAGACGGTCGTCCTCGAAACGAGTACTGGCTCGACTTGCCGTAGACGGGTACACTTATACGCACACCGAACCGCACACCAGACATGGATCACGAGCACGTTCGGGACGTCGACCCCGCCGTCGCCGACGCACTCGAGGGAGAGATCGAGCGCCAGCGCGACTCGCTCCAGATGATCGCCAGCGAGAACCACGTCAGTCGCGCCGTCGTCGACGCCCAGGGTAGCGTCCTGACGAACAAGTACGCCGAGGGCTACCCGGGTGCCCGGTACTACGGCGGCTGTGAGTACGCCGACGAGGTCGAAGAGCTCGCGATTGAACGCGCCACGGAGCTGTTCGGTGCCGAACACGTCAACGTTCAGCCCCATTCGGGAACCCAGGCCAACCAGTCCGTCTACTTCGCGATGCTCGAGCCCGGCGACAAGATCCTCTCGCTGGATCTCAACCACGGCGGCCACCTGAGCCACGGCCATCCAGCGAACTTCGTCGGCCAGCTTTACGAGGTCGAACAGTACGAGGTCGACGCCGGGACGGGCTATCTCGACTACGAGGGGCTCGCCGAGCACGCCGCCGAGTTCGAGCCGGATATTATCGTCTCGGGTTACTCGGCGTACCCCCGCGAGGTCGAGTGGGAACGAATCCAGGAAGCCGCCGACGACGTCGGCGCCTACCACCTGGCGGACATCGCCCACATCACGGGACTGGTCGCCGCGGACGTCCACGCCTCGCCCGTCGGCGTCGCCGACTTCGTCACGGGCTCGACTCACAAGACGATCCGCTCCGGACGGGGCGGCATCGTGATGTGCGACGAGGAGTACGCCGACGACATCGACTCGGCAGTCTTCCCCGGCGGACAGGGCGGCCCGCTGATGCACAACGTCGCCGGCAAGGCGGTCGGCTTCAAGGAGGCCCTCCAGCCGGCGTTCGAGGAGTACGCCGAACAGACGGTCGCGAACGCGCAGGCGCTCGGCGATCAGCTTTCCGAACACGGCTTCTCGCTGGTCTCGGGCGGAACGGATAACCACCTCGTACTCGTCGATCTTCGAGAGAGCCACCCCGACACCAGCGGGGGCGACGCCGAGGACGCCCTCGAGGAGGCGGGAATCGTCCTCAACGGGAACACGGTCCCCGGCGAGACCCGCTCGCCGTTCGACCCCTCCGGGATCCGCGCCGGGACGCCCGGGCTGACGACGCGGGGCTTCGACGAGGACGACTGTCGGACCGTCGCCGACCTGATCGCACGCGTTATCGACGCGCCCGACGACGAGGACGTCATCGCCGAGGTTCGCGACGAGGTCGCCACGCTGTGTGAAGCGAACCCGCTCTACGAGTAACGCTCGATAGCGATCCGTTTTTCCGCGCCCGTCGACCCGTCAGTCGCCGACGTCGCCACGTTTCGCTGCGGAGACGGTTGCTCCCGTCGAAACCGCCGCGTGCGAACCGAACGTCTCGAACGAGCGTCGAGCGATGGTCACACGACCGTCGGACGGTGAGGGTGCGGGATCGTCAGGTTGGCCGGAGCGACGGCACGAGGCGTCGCCTCTCGGCTCGAGCCGACACCGGCTTTCGGTGCGCCTGACCTGGTTTCGTGTCCGGCACAGCGTGTTCCCACGTCCTCACGGATCGAAGAGGGGTCGAGTTCGACGACCGAGGCAGGCGGCTACAGACCAGTGGACGTCGAGGACCGAGACGACGATCCGTCACGTCCACCGGGCTGTGATTCCGACGATCGACGCCGACGAGAAGTCGGCGCTGTGAGACACTCTTGAGACGAACGTCGCGTTCACGGACGTGACCCGGGCCATCCGTGACGTCTCCGAACACGCGTTCGAACGGCGGCGGGAAAGCGGTTCGAAGCGGGAGTCGTCGATCCTCGAACTGTTCACGATCGTGGCTATCGAGTTCCGTCTGCGAGTGGAAATGGGCACGGATCCGAGCGTTGATTAGCCTCGCGGCCGGTCTCTCGAGTATGACCGAGATCATCGACGGAGAGGCCGTCGCAAGCGGGATCCGCGAGGACTTGACCGACGCGATCGAGCGCCTCGCCGACGCCGGCGCGCGGCCCGGGCTGGCGACCGTGCTGATGGGCGACGATCCGGCGAGTCAGACGTACGTCGAGATGAAACAGCGTGACTGCGAGGAGGTCGGCATCGAGAGCCACCACGTCGACGTCGACGGCGACGCTCCCGCCGCGGAGCTGTACGACGCAATCGCCGATCTCAACGCGGACGACGACGTCCACGGCTACATCGTCCAGGCTCCGGTTCCGGATCACGTCGACTACCGCGAGGTAATCCGTCGAGTCCATCCCGCGAAAGACGTCGACGGCTTCCATCCGGAGAACGTCGGGCGGCTGGTCGCCGGCGACGCTCGGTTCCGTCCGTGTACCCCCCACGGCGTCCAGAAGCTGCTCGAGGACGCCGGCGTCGAGACGGAGGGTGCGGACGTGACGATCGTCGGCCGTTCGGATATCGTCGGTAAGCCGCTGGCGAACCTGCTGATCCAGAAGGCCGACGACGGGAACGCGACGGTCACCGTCTGTCACTCTCGGACCGAAGATCTCGCGGAGAAGACCCGCAGCGCCGATATCGTCGTCGCGGCCGCGGGCGCGCCCGAACTGGTCGACGGCTCGATGATCGGTGAGGGTGCGGTCGTGATCGACGTCGGCGTGAACCGCGTTGACGCGGACACCGAAAAGGGGTACGAGCTCGTCGGCGACGTCGAGTTCGAGAGCGCGAAAGAACAGGCGAGCGCGATCACGCCCGTCCCCGGCGGGGTCGGCCCGATGACCCGCGCGATGTTGCTGTACAACACGGTCAAAGCCGCGAGCCAGCAGGAAGACGTCGCCGTCGACCTCCCCTGACTTACACCACGCCGCCCGGCTCGAGATCCTCGAGGCGATCCTGTGCCCGGGCGAACGCCAGCTCGTCGCCCCGGAGCCCGTTCGCGAAGTCGCGGGTCGCTTCCACCAGCCGCTCGGCCGTGCGCGGTTCGACTTCGCCGTCGAGCATCCTGATCCGTTTGACGTGGTCTCCGAGCGTCTCGAGGACACCACGCTCGGCGTCGGTCAGCTGCCGGTCCTCGGTCCAGCTTCGGACGTCGCGTCGGTACTCCCTGACCGCGTTCGCGTACGCGAGCCCACGTGGACCCTGCAGGGACGGTGGCACCTCCTCGACGGGTGGTCGCTCGCCCCGATCGGCGCCCCGAAGCAAGGCCAGGAAGTACAGCTCTTCCCGATCCTCGAGGTCGATCGTTCGGCCGACGACGTCGGCGACGTGAAGCAGCTCCGTCGCCGCAAGATAGCGGTCGTCGAGCTCGCGGAGGTCGCCGGCGTTGATGAACCCCCGCCGCCGGGTGTACTCCTTCGCGCGGTCGCGCGCGCGTTCCGCGAGCTCCGCCGGCGGGACGTCCTCGATTGCGTTTCTGACGGGCGTGAGATCGAACTCGACCGAGAGGTCGGTGTGTTCGGTGCGCTCGTCGAGCCCGACGCTGCGGAGGCTCCCACAGGCCGGACAGCCGACGCTGCCCGTCTCGTAGTACGACCACCGCGTTCCACACTCCTTGCACTCGCGTTCGCCCCGGACCTTCATGGCCGTGGCTACGACCGGACCGACAAAAAGTCCCATCGGACCTGACTACGGCTCCCCGGCCAGCAGGACGCTCGCGGCAATCCCGCCGACCGTCACCGTGAGCCAGTACGTACAGAGCCGGTAGATCAGCGCGACCGTCAGCGCGGCCGCCGGCTCGAGGCCGCCAATCGCCGTGAGCGTCGCGGTGACCATCGCCTCGACGCCACCGGTCCCCCCAGGCGCGGGGACGACCGATCCGAGCTTGCCGAAGGCGACGGCCACCGCGACGACGGCGAGCGGGAGCCGGTAGCCAAGCGCGACCGCGCCGACGTAGACCGGAAGCATGAGAAAGGCCATCCCGAGATGCGAACAGACGACGGCGATCAGGAGCGTCCGTTTGTCGGCGGAGATCGTATCGACGGTCCTGTAGAACCCGTCCAGCCGACTCCGGACCCGATCGGGGGTGAGCGACTCCTCGAACCGGGAGCTGAACCTGCCGACGAGGCGGCGAACGAGAGCCGCCAGCCCGAGGACGGCGGTGTAGACCGCCGACGGTCGGTAGATGACGAGGACGACGGCCCCGACGAGCACCAGAAAGAGGCCGCCGAAGGCGACCAGCTGGTCGACCAACCCGTCGCCGAGCGCGTCGCCGACGACCAACACGCCGAGTGCGACGAACCCGAACGTGTAGTAGGGGACGTAGTTCGACAGGTCCGCCGAGAGGACGCTGGCGAGCCCGTCCTCGTAGGCCATCGTCTCGTCTTTCGAGACGAGGTAGGCGACCAGCGGCTCGGTCGCGATCTGGCCGTACGGCGTGACGTACTTGAGAAACATCGCGGTCAGGAAGAGTCCCGCGATCCGGAGCCGAGAGAGCTCCTCGTCGATCAACAAGAGGAGCTGCACCCACACCGCTCCGCGAAACGTCAACGCGAGCAACCCCGAGAGGACGCCGAGCGCGAGGACGGACGGGTCGGCCGACGACAGCTCGGCGAGCAGCTCCCCACCCCCGACGACGTGTACCAGAACCGCCAGCAGAACGGCGGCGAGCGCGAACCCGACGCCGATCCGCCGTTTCATAAGTACCCATCGCGGCAGGTGTTCAATTATATTATCGGTCGACGGACGACGGGCCGGGTGTCGGACTGCTCGGCTACCGAGCCGTATTCGTTCGTCCTCAGGATGAAGTTTCTAAATATTATATTTTTACCTTGAAATACTCTCGAACCGATGACTGTCACGAGAAGATGTTCGATTCCCAATAGGACATTAACATACGGCACCTGCAGGCCACATCGCCACCAATCGGTACGTACTACCCCGGGACATGTCCCAAGACCGACTCAACCGACGGAAGTTCGTCGCTGCGGCAGGTACTGCGAGTGCGCTCGTCCTGGCTGGCTGTGCCGACGACGGAGCCGAGGAGGACGACGACGCGGTGGACGACGAAGACGACGACGCGATGGACGACGATGACGACGAGATGATGGACGACGACGACGACGAGGAAACGGACGACGAGGACGAGACGTACACGCTGACGGTGACCGTCGAGGACGACGGCGATCCCGTCGAAGGAGCAACCGTCACCCTCGAGGAAGACGATGAGATGGACGACGACGATGACGACGCGATGGACGATGACGAGGACGACGACCTCGAAGACGACGACGCGATGGACGACGACGATGACGAACTGGACGACGATGACGAGGATGACGACCTCGAGGACGACGACGACGCGATGGACGATGACGAGGACGACGACCTCGAAGACGACGACTGGGAGGACGAGACCGACGAGGACGGCGAGGTCGAGTTCGAGGACCTCGAGGACGGCGACTACACGGTCACTGCCGAGTACGAGGGCCAGGAGGCTGAAGACGACGTCGAGATCGACGGCGACGACGAGGAAGTCACGCTAGATTTCGCCGATGACGACCCGATGGACGACGATGACGAAGAGGACGACGACCTGATGGACGACGACGATGACGAAGAGGACGACGACCTGATGGACGACGACGATGACGACGAGGACGACGACGGGCTGGGCGACGACTGATCGCGACACAGCCACACGTTCGGTCGGCAACCGCACAAGTGCCGGTTTCGGCCGGAAAGCTACCACTTCCGCCCGAAACGGAACCGCTCTCAGGCGAACTGCGATCCCGGCGACGCCGAGAGCGAGGTAGCGTTCGCCACGGCGACCTTTTTTGCGCTCGCTCCGGTAGGAGCCGGTATGCGAGACGAGGAGGAGATCCGCGAGCAGTACGAGTTCCTCGAGGAACACCTCGAGAGCGAGGAGATGCGCCACGACGGCGTTCGTGAGATGTTTACTTACTACAAGCGCGCGCTGGGGTGGGTCCTCGAGGAGGAACACATCTGAGGGGTCGAACGAAACCTATCACCGCTCGTTCCGTTTGCGACAGAGTTAAGTAGTGGGAACGGAATCTTTCGAGTGACGCTTCGCTTGGAGGGCCGAAGCGTCAGCGGGGACCAATTCAGGGCGGCAAGCGGTCGCGCGACATTTTTCCGTCGCGCGACTCGCTTTCCTGTTTCGATCGAGTTCTGAGCCGCAGCTCCGCCCAGTCCGTTCGTCGTTCGAACTGGCCGATCAGCGACATGAAAGCGGAGTTACGATCCGGCTCTGTCGAATCTCTCGCTCCTGTTACCATTTGAAACTGGCCGAAACAGCTATCTTCGATGGTAATATCCCTGTTTCACTCGAAACGACCCGATAGCCTTATTAAAATTCGACAGTAAGTACAGGTGGTACTTTCCCAATGTACGACCTGACAGGATTCCAGCGGGATCTGCTCTACGTCATCGCTGGTGAGGAAGAGCCACACGGGCTGGCGATCAAGGAGGAACTCGAGGAGTACTACGAGAAAGAGATCCACCACGGGCGGCTGTACCCCAACCTCGATACGCTCGTCGACAAGGGGCTCGTCGAGAAGGGGAGCCGCGACCGACGAACGAACTTCTATACGCTTACTCGCCGCGGTCGCCGAGAGCTCGAAGCGCGCCGGGAGTGGGAAGCCCAGTACGTCGATCTGTAGGACGGTACCGCTGGGTTTCCGGACGGATACGGGACGCCGTCGTCCGTTCCTGTCGGTCGCGCTCTTCTCACCGCGATACCGCCGACGAGGCGGTCGAGGCTGTCGTCGCGTCCGGTTTCATCATCGAGGGGTTACCGTTGCCGTCCTCTCATTGCTCCTGTTGGTCCTGAAGCGGGAGATCCATCAGTTCGCCGGCGGACTCAGCCGCGAGGAGATGCGCTCGACGACGGATTCGCCATCCTCGCGTTCGTCGTCTACCCGCTGTTGCCCGCCGAGTACGCCCTCGAAATCGGCAACCTGACGATCCCGCTCGAACCCCAGGTCATCTGGCTGATGGTCGTTGCCGTCGCCGGAATCTTGCTCGCGAACGCGGCGATGGCTGCCCGGAACCTGGCGATCGCGGTCGGCTTTACCGTCGGCAGCGGCAGCGCCGTCCTGCTGATCGGGGGCGGGCTCGCGGCCACGCTGGTCGTCCTGTAGCGGGCGGTAGTGTTTCTTTAACTCGGTGGGGTTCCAACGGTCCACATGGACCGCGACACGGTCGAGCCGACGGTAGACACGATGCCCGGCGAGCGGGCGAAACGCTGGGCCGACTACCATCACCGGTACGCCGCACCGAGCACGTACGTCTACGAGTTCGTCTGGGACACGCAGGCCGACGCCGTCGGACCGTTCTGTACGGACGTCGACGGTAACGTCTTGCTGGATTTCACGAGTCACGTCGCCGCCGCACCCCTCGGGTACAACAACCCGACGTTGCGCGAGAAGCTCGCCGAGTTCGACCTCGTCGATCCGCTGAAGATCGCCGGTCAGGACTTCTACGTCAGTGGCGGCTGGCCGCCCGAGGACCCCGAGTTCCCCGGCCCAACCCAGCTCATGGATCGACTGGTGGCGATGACCGATCACTACGGGATGGATCGGGTCTTTCTCTCGAACTCCGGCGCTGAGGCCGTCGAGAACGCGATCAAGATCTGCTACGCTTCGGGGGGCCACCGCGCGTTCACCTTCGAGGGCGCGTTTCACGGTCGTACCCTCGGTGCGCTCTCGCTGAACCGGTCCAAGGCAGTCCACCGAACGGGTTACCCCGAGATTCCCGGCGTAATCAGCGTCCCCTACCCTTCGAGTGTGGAGACCTACGAGAACCGCTGGCTGACCGACGGTCCCGGCGGGAACGTCGTCGCCGACAGGCTCCACCCCGATCGGGGCGTGATCGATCCCGACGAGGTCGCCTACCTCATTCTCGAACCGATCCAGGGTGAGGGTGGCTACCGCGTCTCACATCCAGAGTTCGCCCGCGACCTCGAGGACTTGCGCGAGCGCTACGACCTGAGGATCGTCGCCGACGAGATCCAGTCCGGACTCGGCCGAACCGGGGAGCTGTGGGCCGTCGACGACCTCGAGCTGACGCCCGACGTCATCGCGGCCGGGAAAGGGCTGCGGGTCGGCGCGACGATCTCGCGCTCGGAGATCTTCCCCGAGGAGACGAGCCGAATCTCCTCGACGTGGGGCGCCGGCGACGCGATCGCCGCGATGCAGGGTGCTCTGACGATCGACGTCATCCACGAGGACGATCTGCTCGCGAACGTCCGCGAGCGCGGCGATCAGCTCCGACGGCGGCTCGAGACGGCCGACCTGCCGGGCGCGGTCGACGTTCGCGGGAAAGGACTGATGCTGGCCGTCGAGTTCGACACCACGGAGCGCCGCGAGGACGTCGTCGAGGTCGCCCTCGAGCGAGGGCTGCTCACGATCGGCTGTGGGTACAAGTCGCTGCGGCTCCTGCCGCCGCTGGACGTAACCGAACGCGAGATCGACCTCGGGGTCGAGCTGTTGATCGAGGCCGTCGAGAGCGTCGCCGCCCGGTCGCGGTCGGTATAGGTTTCCCACGAAAGCCGCAGCTACTTGCCGCTACCCGTCCCAGTCGTGGTACGATGATCGGTGCGTTTACCGTCGGCAAGAAGGCGCTACTGTTCGGGTACAAACGCTACGGAATACCGGGAGCGATCGCCTCCGGGGCGGTCTTTCTGGCCGGCTACGTGGCCGTTCGCCGGCTGCTAAGCGGCTCCGCGAACGCCGAGTCCCTCGAGGACGTCGTCGAGGACGAACTCGGGACGTCGGAGGCCTCCGGCGGTGCCGACGGCGGCGGTTCGGGGCCGAACTAGCGGCCCGAACCGTGGGCGCGATCCGACCACAACACTATCCTGTAGTCGCTTCGAACCGTCGGGAGATGTCACGGGAACCGCGGATCCGACGGCTCGCCGAGGCGCTCACGCTCGAGGAGAAGGTTCGGCTCACCCACGGCGCGAACGATCCCACAGGACGTGCAACCGGCTACGTGGCGGGCGTCGAACGGCTCGGAATCCCGCCGCTGCGGATGGCCGACGGCCCGCTCGGCGTGCGGATCCCCGACGAGTCTACGACGGCGTTTCCCGCGCCGATCGCGCTCGCCGCGACCTTCGAGACGGAGCTCGCACGCGATCACGGCGCGGCGCTCGGGCGCGAAACCAGGGGAAAAGGCCAGGACGTCCTGCTCGCTCCCGGCACCAACCTCCTCCGGGTGCCACAGAACGGACGGAACTTCGAGTACTTCGCCGAGGACCCCGTCCTCTCCGCGTCGTTCGCGGGAGCCGTCGTTGCGGGGATCCAGTCACAGGACGTCGCCGCGACGCCGAAACACTACGTCGCGAACAACCAGGAAACCGCCCGTGCCGCCGTCAACGTCGACGCCGACGAGCGGGCGCTTCGCGAGCTCTACCTCCCGTCGTTTCGATCGGCCGTCGAGGCCGGCGCGGGCTCGGTGATGACCGCCTACAACGACGTGAACGGGACTCGAATGAGCGACCACGAGCGACTCCTCCGGGACGTGCTGAAAGGCGAGTGGGGGTTCGAGGGGTACGTCGTCTCGGACTGGTTCGGCACCGAGGACGCGGCCGACGCGGCGAACGGCGGACTCGACGTCGAGATGCCGGGCATCTCGATGGCGGAGATGCAGGCCGCGATGGCGGGCGACGACACCGACGGGCCCGACGCCGCGGACGGGGACGGCGACAGTGATGACGCGAACGAGCTCCCGGACGCCATCGCCGACGGGATGCCCGACCACGAGAGCTGCGAGCGGTTCGCCGACGCGCTGACCGAGGCCGTCGAGTCGGGCGCCGTCCCGGAGGAACGGCTCGACGACATGGTCGCACGCGTCCTCCGGACGATGGACCGGGTCGGTCTGCTCGCTGACGGCAAGACGCGACGCGCCTCGAACGGTCGGACAGGGTCCGAAGACGGCGCGGTCGACACGCCCGCCCACCGCGAGCTTGCGACCCGCGTCGCGACGCGGGGGACCGTCCTGCTCGAGAACGACGGCGTCTTGCCGCTTTCCGACGAGGCGGACGTCGCCGTTATCGGCCCGAACGTCGACGAGTCCGTCCTCGGCGGCGGCGGGTCCTCGGAGACGACACCCGTCGTCGAGGCGAGTCCGCGTACGGGGATCGCCGAGCGCGCCGACGGCAACGTGACGGTCGCGTACGGGATTCCGCGCGTCGAGGGCGTCTCGATGCTCGAGGCGTTCGTCGGCGACGACGGCGCGGAGCGCGAGGACGCTACTCGCGAACCGGACCTCGAGGACGCCGCGGCGACCGCGCGGGAGGCCGACGCCGCGGTCGTCTGCGTTCGCGACACCGCGACCGAGGCGCTCGACCGCGAGGACCTGCGCCTCCCCGGCCGCCAGGCGGAACTGATCGAGACCGTCGCCGCGGAAAACGACCGCACGGTCGTCGTCGTCAACTCGAGCGGCCCGATCGAATGTCCCTGGCGCGAGGATGTCGCGGCCGTCCTCGAGAACTGGTACCCCGGTCAGGCCCACGGCGAGGCCGTCGCCGCGGTGTTGTACGGCGACGCCGACCCGGGCGGGCGACTGCCCGTGACCTTCGCGCCCGAGGACGCCTACCCGACGGCCGACGAGCGCCGCTACCCGGGCGTCGACGGAACGGCTCGCTACGAGGAGGGCGTCTTCGTCGGCTACCGTCACTTCGACGCCGCCGACCGCGAGCCGACCTACCCCTTCGGCCACGGCCGTAGCTACGCCGACTACGAGTACGTCGACGCCGACCCGGACCTCGAGGACGGAACCGTTCGGGTCACCGTCGAGAACACGACCGACCGGGACGGACGGGAGGTCGTCCAGGTCTACGTCCGCCCACCGTCCGTCGAGGGCGTCGACCGCCCCGTTCGCGAACTCGCGGGCTTCGAGAGCGTCGCGGTCCCAGCCGGCCAGCGCGTCTCCGTCGCGGTCGAGCTCGAGGACCTCGCGTTCGCTCGCTACAGCGAGGACGGAGACGGCTGGACGGTCGATCCGGGCGAGTACGTCCTCGAGATCGGGCGGTCCTCGCGGGACGTTCGAGCGACCCTCCGGACGGAACTCGACCCGGCGTTCCGGCACCGAGTTCGGGAGTCGCTCGCGACCCGCGAGTCGTCGAGCGATCGGCGCTAACGGTCTTGCAGCTCCTCGACGTGGTCGATCCGCTGCTGGACGAGCTCGGGTTTCCCGATGTCGTGACGGACGTGGAGTCCCTCCTCGCCGGCGACCGCGAGGGCGTCCTCGGCGATCTCCTCGGCTGCGGTGATCGTGTCGGCGACGCCGACGAGGGCGAACGCTCTCGACGTGGTCGTGTAGATGCCGTCGTCGCGCTCGTCCACACTGGCGTAGTACAGCAGGGCGTCGCCCGCGCTCTCCTCGTCAACTTTGACCTTCGTGCCCGCCTCCGGATCGGTCGGATACCCCTCTGGAACCGCGTACTTACAGACCGTCGCCTGCGAGGCGAACTCGAGCTCCGGCAGCTCGTCGCCGTCGCGGGCGGCCGTGAGGACGTCGAGGAACGGCGTCTCGAGGACGGGCAGGGTGTTCATCGCCTCGGGGTCGCCGAAGCGGGCGTTGAACTCGATGACCTTCGGCCCCTCGCTGGTGAGCATGAACTGGCCGTAGAGGATCCCCCGGTAGCCCTCGAGGGCGTCGACGGTCGCCTCGATAATCGAGACGGCCTCGTCGTAGTCGTCCTCGGTCATGAACGGGAGCTCGAACGTGGCGTCGGAGTAACTTCCCATCCCCCCGGTGTTCGGCCCCTCGTCGCCCTCGTAGGCTCGCTTGTGGTCCTGAACGGCGGGTGCGGTCCGGACCTCGCCGTCGGCGACGAACGCCTGGACGGTAAACTCCTCGCCGACCAGCCGCTCCTCGAGGACGATCCGGTCGTAGTCGGAGTCGCGGATGTACTCTTTCCCTTCCTCGGCGGTGACCTGGTCGCCGATGACCTTCACGCCTTTCCCCCCGGTGAGCCCGGCGGGCTTGATCGCGAGGTCGCCGTCGTACTCGTCGATGTAGTCACAGGCAGCGTCCATGTCGTCGAAGGTCTCGAAGTCGGGACAGCCCGGCACGTCGTGTTCGGCCATGAACCGCCGCTGAAAGGCCTTGTCCGTCTCGATGCGGGCGTCCTCGGCCGTCGGCCCGAACGCGTAGATCCCCGCGTCCTCGAGCTCGTCGACGACGCCGGCCTCGAGGGGCGCCTCGGGGCCGACGACCGCCAGCGTCGCCCCGACGTCCTCGGCGTACTCGCGGACCGCCTTCGGGTTGGTCGTCTCGAGCGTCTCGAACTCGGTCGCGAGCCGGGCGATGCCGGGGTTTCGGTTCCCCGCGCAGGCGTAGAGGTCGACCTCGCCGCCGTCGGAACCGCCCTCGAGCGCCCGCGCGATCGCGTGTTCGCGCCCGCCGCCGCCGATCAGGAGCACGTGCTCTGCCATGCTCGATAGCGAAACGCACGAACCTGTAAGCGTTGCCCTTTGTGCGAGCGAAAAGTATGCACGAGTACGGGTATCCTACTCGAGTCCGCCACCGCGAGCGGTCGCGCTCAGTCGTCCGCGCTCGGCGAGGGCTCGAGGGGTGCGCCGGCGTCCTCGTCGTCGGCGTCGACGTCCGTCTCGGCGTCACCCGGACGCGGGAAGTGCTCGATGGTCGCTTCGCGGAAGGCGTCCTCGTCGAACTCGTAGTCGCCGTCGAGGAACTCGAGCAGGGTGTGGGTGTCCCGCATCGCGTTTTTCAGACAGGTCGAGGCGCCCGGCGAGGGGGTGATGTTGAAGATGACGTCGTCGCCGACGATCTTGGCCTCGCCCATGTCGAGGGATTTCGTCTCGGTGTCGACGATCTGGGGACGGACCCCGCCGTACCCCTTCGCGCGCTCGATGTCGTCGAGTTCGACGCTGGGAACGACCTTCTGGACGTGGGGCAGGAACTGCTTCGGACCGACGTTCGGTACGTCGTAGACCAGGTTCCGCAGCACGTACGGCAGGAGGATCCGATCCGAGAGGATGTTCGCGTAGCTGAGAAACGCCGCGGCGTTGAGCCCGAAGACGTCGAGAAAGTCCGTGACCGTAGAGATACGTCCTCGCTCGAGGGTCGGGACGAGCTTCGCGGTCGGCCCGAACCGCGTGATCGAGGAATCGTGGACGTCGGCGTCGCCGTGGACCGCAGCGAAGGGGAGCTTCTTCATCTGGAGGGTGTAGACCTTCCCGTTGAGCAGATCGTCCGCGAGGAAGAAACTCCCCGCGACCGGGAGCAGAACCTTGTTCTCGCCGTAACCGAGCTCCTTTGCGATCTGGAGGCTGTGGGAGCCGGCGGCGACGACGGACGCGTCACAGTCGAACCGGCCCTCGGTCGTCTCGATCGTGTAGCCGTCGAGCGTCGGCGTGATGTCTTTGACCTTCGTCCCGGTGTAAACGTCGACGCCAGCCTCTTCGCGTGCGAGTTCGACGAACGACTGGGTCGTCGCGCCGTAGTCGACGACGTAGCCGTCGGGCGTCTGGAGCGCGCGCAGCTCCGTGTCGTCGTCTCGGCCCTCGACGACTTTCGGCTCGAGTTCGGCAATCTCCTCGCGGCCGATCGAGCGCAGCTTCGGGAACAGGTCGCCGAAGCCGTCGCCCTCGTAGCGACGCTCGAGCTCCGCGACTTCCTCTTGGCCCACGCCGAGTACCATCTTGCTGCGCTTGTCGTGCATCTCCCGGTCGGGGTCGTGGTTCTCGAGGTAGCCGGCGAGGAGCTCGGCGCCCTCCTTGACATCTCGAGCCTTCTCGAGGGTGTAGTTGGTCTCGATGTCCCCGAAGTGCAGCGTCTGGGAGTTGTTCGTGTGATCGGAGTTGATCGCCGCGATCTCGTCCTCTTTCTCGATCAGTGCGATAGAGTCGATATCGGTGAACGTCGCCGTCGTGTACAGCAGCGACGCGCCGCTGATGCCGCCGCCGACGATAACGAGGTCGTATTTGCCAGACATTGTTATGGTGGCCGCTACTTGCCCAACTCGAGTCCAGACGTATAACTCATATTTTTTGTCGGAGAATTCGTCAATCGACGAAAACCGTCTCGACGAGGGTTGTGCCGTCCTCGAACGACGGGCTCTCAACCGAGCCAACGGGCGTTGCAGTGCTTCCGATAGCTATCATATCACTCACCTAATGTGATCGGTCCACTGTCAGTCGAACCGGTTGCGGGCACGCGAAACACAAGCAAATTATCCGGCCACTGCGAAAGGCGCGCCAATGCGACAGTACCTCGATCTCGTCGACGCGGTGCTCTCGGGAGGCACCCACAAACCCAACCGGACCGGGGTCGACACGATCTCGTCGTTCAGCGAACACTACGAGGTCGACCTCCGGGAGGGGTTCCCGCTGTTGACGACAAAAAAGATGGACGGCTACCGCTGGAACTCGATGCTCCACGAGGTCGCCTGGTATCTCTCGGGGCAGGAACACATCCGAGAGCTGCGCGAGGAGACCAAGATCTGGGACGCCTGGGCCGACGAGGACGGCCACCTCGACACCGCCTACGGACGGTTCTGGCGTCGGTATCCGGTTCCCGACGAGGACGCACAGCTCGGGAGCGAGAGCTGGCCCGACGAGCACCACCGCTGGGTCACCGAGGAAGACGACGGCCGCCGGACCTTCGACCAGCTCCAGTACGTCGTCGACACGCTCTCGGATGCGCCGAACTCCCGACGGCTTGTGGTCAACGCCTGGCACCCCGCGAACGCGGCCGTCTCGACGCTGCCGCCCTGCCATTATTCGTTCGTCTTCAACGTTCAGGGCGACCGACTGAACTGCCACCTGACCCAGCGCTCGGGCGACGTCGCGCTCGGGGTGCCGTTCAACATCGCGGCCTACGCGCTCCTGACGAAGATCGTCGCCGAACAGACCGGGTTCGAGCCCGGAACCTTCGCCCACACCGTCGTCGACGCCCACGTCTACTGCGGGCGCGGCGAGCGGGGCAAGTGGTACGCCGACAACCTCGCGGACCTGCAGTCCCGGCTCGCCGACGTCGAAAAGCGCGAGGAGTACCTCGCGGTCAAGGAGTGGCTCGAGAGCGAAGCGCCGGCCGAGGCCGACGGCGATGAGCGCCTCGATCACGTCCCCGGTTTGCTCGAGCAGTGTTCCCGGGAGCCCCTCGAACGGCCGACCCTCGAGATCGGCGACGCCTCGATCGACGACTTCTCGGTGGCGGACCTCGAGCTTCGGGAGTACGACTCCCACGAGGGACTCCGGTTCGCGGTGGCCGAATGACGGGGACCGACCCTGCGCTCGAGACCGAGCTCGAACTCGCCGGGATCGTCGCCGTCGCCGACAACGGCGTCATCGGGCGGGACGGCGAGATGCCCTGGCACATCCCGGCGGATCTGCAACACTTCAAGGAGGCGACGATGGACCACCCCGTGATCATGGGACGGGTGACCTACGAGGGGATCCTCGAGGCACTGGGCGAGCCGCTGCCGGGGCGGACGACGGTCGTCCTCACGAGCCGGGCGCTCGAGACGCCCGAGGACGTCGTCCTCGCCCGCGACCTCGAAGATGCCCTCGAGACGGCCGAGCGCGCGGCCGAGGAGCGCCACGACGGCGGCGACACCGCCTTCGTCGCGGGTGGGGCGACCGTTTACGAACAGTTCCTGCCCGTTCTCGATCGGCTGATCGTCACCGAGATCCACGACGCTCCCGACGGCGACACCGAGTTCCCCGACTGGGACCGCGACGATTGGACCGAGGTCGAGCGCGACGAGCGTGACGGGTTCGCGTTCGTCGAGTACGTCCGCGAGGAGTGACGGTCGAGTCGATCGCCGACACGGTCGCCCGCGCGCCCGAGACCGACTCGTCGGGACGACCGCGCTCGAGCGCGGTCGAATCCGCTTCCGGCGTAGCTACTCATCGGCACGGGTGTCCTCACTCATGACTTTCGACATCGGTACGAATCCCCGTCCGCGCTCACGGAGCACAGTCGTCGCTTCGCGCAAGTGCGCTATTTCACGCTGTCGAAGCTGGGTAGTGTCACCATCAGCCGCAGAGAGTTCGCGGATCACCTCGAGAAGCCGTTCCGAGGCGAGCAAGTCGGGGACCGCGACGTAGGTTGCACCCGCTTCGAACAGTTCGAGCGCTTCGTCCGTGTTTTTCGCGCGGACGATGACGTCGGGATCACGAACGCGTGACAGAAGCGTATCCGAGAGGATTCGATCCGCGGTTGTCGAATAGACGAGGCGGCTCTCGGAGACGTTCGCTAACTGTAACGTATCCTCGACCATCGCGTCGCCGAACACGTAGTACTCTCGCTCCGCTCGTACCCGAGACAGCTGTGCGGGATCGTGGTCGATTACGACGACGTCGATTCCGAGATCGTCGCAAACGGCGGCGATTCGTGAACCGAGTATTCCGTATCCGATGATAACGACGTGGTCGGTGAGATCGGAATCGACGCGGCTTCGCGTTCGGAGCTGCTCGTGGCTCGAGCTAAAGACGTCCGCCCGAGCAACGATCCTCGAAAGCGTCTCGTCGTACTGTTTGGTGGCCGCAGACGTAATCATCGTAATCGCGGACGCCAGGATGATCGCCTGAAACACCGGCTCCGAGATCCGCTCGAGCAACAGTGCCTGAATAGCGATGATGAGCGCGAACTCGCTGACCTGATCGAGCGTGAAACTCGTCAGGCAGGCGGTGCGTGTCTCGTACCCTCGGCGAAGCAGCAACACGACCATCACGAGCGGTTTGACGAAAACCACGAACAGCGTGAGAAGCCCGGCGATCAGCACGACTTCGAGGAGTGCCGTCGTCGTCGCCGGGATCGTAACGAGGCTTCCGAGCGTCACGAAGAAGATCGCGCTGAAGAAGGTGTTGAGCGAGTCCAGACCGGAAAGCAGTGCGAGGTTGTTCGGAAAGTCTCGAGTCACTGCGAGCCCCGCAGCGAAGGCGCCAACGGCGATCGAGACCTCGAACGCTACGGAGCTTCCGATAAACGCGATCAGAAGTCCGATTCCGGAGAGGATAATGAGCTCGTCGTTGTCGCCGGAAAGTTTCACGAGCCAGTCGAAGGCATAAACCCGAAAGAGAACCGCGGTGGCGAGCAGAATTACGCCGTATCCGAGTTTGAGTGCGACTCCGTCGAGTGTGAAGACCGCTGCACTGAGGACGAGCAGGACCGCGATCGCGAACAGGTCCTGAATGAAATGAATGGACTGGACGAGCCGTCCGTGAACGAGATTGAGGTAGATCTCTCGCCTGAAGAGGCTCTGACCGACGAGCGAGGAACTGAGTGCTGCGGCGATAGCGAAGTACGCCGCATCGAGCGTCTCGAGACCGACCCCGAGTGCTACTGCGAGCGCTGCACCCCCGACGATCACGAGCTGTGCAGCAGCGACGTGCTCGCTGTCTTTCGCAATCGTTCGGAATCTACCCGGTTCGACGTTTACCCCGAAGATGAACACCAGAAATGCGATCCCCCACTGGGCGAGTTCCAGCGTCAGGTCGTCGCCAACGAGCGGAGGCAACACCAACCCAGCGACGATGTAGACCGGTACGGCGGGGATCGGAAACCGGTTCGTTGCGACTAGCAGGACTGCAGCGAGAATGAAAATCGTCGCCAGCGTGACGAGGAGATCACTCATTCGGCTCCCCCCAGTGCATCCGACCGTAGTCGCGCTCGCGAACCGCTTCGAACGAATCTGGGTCCGTGAAGTACGTCCGAAGCTGCTCTTCGATCATATCTTGCGTCAGGACCGTGCTGTGGATGACGAAATCGGCACCCCGATCGTACAGCTCGAACGCGTCGTCGATCTGGTCCGCTTCGGCGAAGACGATCGCGTCGTCGCGTGTCGCCTCGAGCAGCGTTTTGTTGACGTCTACCTCCACGGACGTACTGAGTGCAAACGCCGCCCGTTCGAGCTTCGCTTCGGCGCGAAGCTCGCTGAACTTGAAGTCCCCACGTATCAGGTCGTATCCCTCGTCGTACAGGTACTCAGCATCTCCAGGATTTCGGTCGATGATGACGACCTCGCCGTACTCTTCACGGAGCAGTGGGAGCACGTCTCTGGTGATCTCGTCGTGCCCGATGATGACTGCGTGATCCCGACGTGCGACGAGTTCGTCGTCGGACTCTCCCTCCCGCTTGAACCGTTCTAAGTACGGTTCGGCGATGGCGTACAACCGATAGTTGTAGTTGAGAAGATACGTCGAGGCGCTCATCGTGATGATCGCGACGAGGCTGAGATAGCCGAGGATTCCCTCGTCGACGAACCCCTGGGTCAGCGCCAACGCACCCAAGACCAACGAAAACTCGCTGACCTGCACCATGTTGAGCGAGCCGATGAACGACGTCTCGAGTGTGAACTGTTCGCGGTAGATGAGCGCGGCCATCACGACGAAGTTTGCGACCATGAGCACCACGGACGCGATCACCGCCTCTCGCCAGTACGCAAGCAGGTGCTCAGCCGTAAGCTGGAGGCCGATGCTCGTAAAGAAGACGAGCATGAAGAAGTCGGTAATCGGCCGGATCTCCTCCGAAAGTTGCGTACTCTGTGGCACCTGTGCGAGGCTGATGCCCGCGATAAACGCGCCCATCTCGATCGAGAGGCCGAGCTGATCCGACGCCGCGATGAAGAGAAACGCCCACGCGACACCGACGATGAACAGCACTTCCCGATCACCGGCGATTTCGGTAAACAGTCGCGGAAGAACGTATCGGGCTGCGACGTACGAGAAGACGGCAATGAGCACCATAAACACGAGCACGAATCCGACGCTCGTGAGGATCTCAACGGGGCTCTCGAGTGAGTCCGAACTCAAGATAGCGAGGAGGACGACCAGGTAAATGTTCTGAAGAATGAGGACGCCGATATCGATTCGGCCGGGGAGCGTATCGAGCTGGTCGTTATCCTGAAGCACTTTGACGATAACAGGTGTCGCTCCGAAAACGGACGCAAGGCCGAGAACGAGTACCTCCGTCGGCTGAAACCCGAGTAGCCAGGCCACGCTGAGTGCCAGTGCGGTTTGTGCGACCGTTCCGAGAACGGTGAGGTTGACTATCGGTCGAAAGATCTCTCGAATGTCCTCGAAGCGAAGCTGGAGTCCGACGAGGAAGAGCAAGAATCCGAGTCCGAGCTCGGACATCGTGTCGATCAACTCGGTTTCCGTGACCAGTCCGAAGACCGCCGGGCCGATTATCAAGCCGGTGAAGATGTACCCGACGAGCACCGGCTGTCCGGTGAGCCGTGCGGCGTAGCCGAGCCCGATAGCGACCAGAATAATAAACGCAAATTCGGCGGCCAGCGCAACCGTTCCAGTCATCGAACGTGTGTCCGGATCACGACTCTCTGTGTATGAGTCTATCCTTTCCAAATCCCGGAAATTCCAGGCCGATCGATGTAGTGGCGGCTGTTATCCCACAGTGTCCGATCAAATGCGGCCACTAGATACTTTTGGCTGTGGGCGCTACCGCGGCTGATACCGCTCCCGTCGAACTCCTCGAGCTACTGAAACGCACACCCTGACCGCCAAATATAGGGAGTATATGTTCTCTAGGGAATATTCTCGAGGGATTCAAATACCACGGGTTCGCAGCTCGAGTATGGTAGTTGATGAGTTCTCGGAGGCGATCCGGGAGTTCGAACACGGCGGCGAGACGTACAAGATGGCGGACCTCACGGTCCTCGAGGAGCGGGAGCTCTGCGATCTCGAGAAACTGCCGGTGAGCATTCGGATCCTGCTCGAGTCGGTGCTGCGAAACGCCGACGGCGACCGGATCGACGCCGAGTCGATCCGCGCCGCGGCGTCCTGGGAGCCGGACGTCCCGGACGCCGAGGTTCCCTTCACGGTGTCGCGGGTCGTCCTGCAGGACCTGACCGGAGTTCCCGCAGTGGTGGACCTCGCGGCGCTGCGTTCGGCCGCCGAGCGCGAGGACGTCGACCCGACGGTCGTCGAGCCCGAGGTTCCCTGCGACCTCGTGATCGACCACAGCGTGCAGGTCGACCACTTCGGCAGCGAGGACGCCTACGAGAAAAACGTCGAGATCGAGTACGAGCGCAACGAGGAGCGCTATCGCGCGATCAAGTGGGCCCAGCAAGCGTTCGACGAGTTCAACGTCGTCCCGCCAGGGACGGGGATCGTCCACCAGGTCAACCTGGAGCACCTCGGCCGCGTCGTCCACGAGCGCGAGGAAGACGGCGAGCAGTGGCTCTACCCGGACACGCTCGTCGGCACCGACAGCCACACCCCGATGATCGGTGGCATCGGCGTCGTCGGCTGGGGTGTCGGCGGGATCGAGGCCGAGGCAGCCTTGCTCGGCCAGCCGATCAACATGAGCCTGCCGGAGGTCGTCGGCGTCCGCCTCGAGGGCGAACTCCCCGAGGGCGCGACCGCCACCGACCTCGTGCTCCACATCACCGAGAAACTGCGTGAGGTCGGCGTCGTCGACAAGTTTGTCGAGTTCTTCGGCCCCGGCGTCGCCGAGCTCTCGGTCGCCGACCGGGCGACCATCTCGAACATGGCCCCCGAGCAGGGGTCGACGATCAGCATGTTCCCCGTCGACGAGAAGACCCTCGAGTACCTCGAACTCACGGGACGGGATCCCGACCACGTCGAACTCGTCCGCGAGTACCTCGAGGCCCAGGGGCTGTTCGGCGAGCAGGAGCCCGAGTACACCGAAACGGTCGAGTTCGACCTCGGCGACGTCGAGCCGAGCCTCGCGGGCCACAAGAAACCCCACCAGCGCATCCCGATGGGCGACTTAGACGCGCACTTCCCGGCCCTCCTGCAGGAGGAAGGCGTCCTCGGCGCTGGCGGTGAGCCCGCAATTGGGGATGGGAGCGGTGCGGCCGCCGCGGAAGGGACCGACGCCGGACCCGGCCTCGCGTTAGACGAGAAAGTTCCCGTCGAACTCGAGGACGGGACCGAGATCGAGATCGGTCACGGCGACGTCCTCGTCAGCGCGATCACGAGCTGTACGAACACCTCGAACCCGTCGGTGATGGTCGCTGCGGGGCTGCTTGCCCGCAACGCCGCCGAACTCGGACTCGCGGTGCCCGACTACGTCAAGACGAGCCTCGCGCCCGGCAGCCGCGTCGTCACGGAGTACCTGAAACGTGCGGACCTGCTCGAGGACTTAGAGGAGCTGGGCTATCATGTCGTCGGCTACGGCTGTACGACCTGTATCGGCAACTCGGGGCCGCTTCCGGAACCGATCGAGAACGCGATCGACGACCACGATCTCTGGACGACGAGCGTCCTCTCCGGAAATCGGAACTTCGAGGCCCGAATCCACCCGAAGATCAAGGCGAACTACCTCGCCAGCCCGCCACTGGTCGTCGCCTACGGGCTCGCCGGAACGATGGACGTCGACCTCGAGACCGAGCCGCTCGGCACGAACGACGACGGCGAAGCGGTGTACCTCGAAGACGTCTGGCCGGACGCCGAGGAGATCCGCGAGACGATCCACGACACCGTCTCTCCCGAAATGTTCGAAGAGAAGTACGCCAGCGTCTACGAGGGCGACGAGCGCTGGGAGGCCCTGGACGCCCCCGAGGGCGACGTCTACGACTGGGACGAGGAGTCGACCTACATTCGCGAGCCGCCGTTCTTCCGAGACTTCCCGCTCGAGAAGCCCGGCGTCGACAACGTCGAGGACGCCCGTGCGCTGTTGACCCTCGGTGACACGGTCACGACCGACCACATCAGTCCTGCCGGACTCTTCAGCGAGGACCTGCCCGCCGGCCAGTGGCTCGAAGAGCGCGGCGTACCGGTCCACGAGTTCAACACTTACGGCTCCCGTCGCGGGAACCACGAAGTCATGATGCGGGGGACGTTCGCCAACGTCCGTATCGAGAACGAGATGGTAGACGGGAAGGAGGGCGGCTACACGATCCACCACCCCTCCGGTGAGGAAACCACGGTCTTCGAGGCCAGCGAGCGCTACCGCGAGGAAGACACGCCACTGATCGTGATGGCCGGCGAGGAGCTCGGCACCGGCTCGAGCCGCGACTGGGCCGCCAAGGGGACCGACCTGCTGGGCATCCGCGCGACGATCGGCAAGAGCTACGAGCGCATCTACCGCGACAACCTCATCGGGATGGGCGTCCTCCCGCTGCAGTTTGCTGAGGGCGAGGGCTGGGCGGAACTGGGCCTCGCAGGCGACGAACAGTACACGATCGACGGGCTCGAGGACGGCCTCGAACCCAACGCCGAACTGACCGTCACCGCCGAAGACGACGACGGCGAGACGACGGAGTTCACGGTGACCGCACAGGTCGACACGCCGATGGCGGTCGAGTACGTCGAGAACGGCGGCGTCTTGCACCTCGTGTTGCGGCGGCTGCTGCAGGAAGAGACGAACTGACCTCGACCGGAGCCGACTCGCTCGACGGGGCCGTTCGAACCCGACGAGCGCGAAGACGGGGTCGTCCGCCGGAGAGTGAGCGTCAGCGTCTTTGGGGTTCCGTACACAACGTCGATCGATGACCGACCTGCGATACCTCCCCGACGCGGACGACGTGACCACGTTCACCGCCACGATCACGGAGACCACCCAGGACAGCGTCTTCCTCGACGGAACCTACTTCTACCCCGAGGGCGGTGGCCAGCCCGCCGACCGCGGCGCCCTCGAGTGGGACGGCGGCCGCGCGGACGTAGTCGATGTCCGGAAGGATCACGGCGACGTGCGCCACGACGTCGAACTCCGAACGGGGGAACTCCCGGCCGAGGGGACGACGGTCGAGGGTCGGATCGACGAGGACCGTCGCCGCAAACTGAGCCGGATGCACACCGCCCAACACGTCGTCTCCCGCGTCGTCCTCGACGAATACGGGGCGAGTACCGCCGGCAATCAGGTGTATCCCGATCGGTCGCGGATCGACTTCGAGCCCGCGTCGTTCGACGACGAGGACCTCGAACGCATCGAACGCCGGTCGAACGAGGCTATCGATCGAGACCTGTCGCTGGTCAAGGAGAACCGTCCGCGGTCAATCGTCGAGGAGCGGGTCGACGAGGGTCGCGTACCGTTGGATCTGATCCCCGACTCCGTCGACCCGCTCCGCGTGGTCGAGATCGAGGGGTTCGATCGCTGTCCCTGCGGCGGCACCCACGTGTCTCGGCTCGGCGAGATCGGTCGGCTAACCGTCACCGACCACGTGTCGAAGGGCGAGGACACCGAACGGATCGAGTTCGAACTCGAGGACGCGACCTGAGCGACGGCTCCGCGTTCCGGTTACGAGAGCGGGGGCTCGACGCGTCGTCACGGCCGTCCTCGCGTTTGCGGGTACGTCGAGCTTTTCCGGCGTCCGATCGTAGGGCGTCCCATGAGTACTCCGACCGAGCGCAATCGGCTCGACGAGGAGGAGAGTCCCTACCTGCGCCAGCACGCGGACAACCCCGTCAACTGGCAACCGTGGGACGAGCGGGCCCTCGAGACCGCGCGCGAACAGGACAAGCCGATCTTCCTCTCGATCGGCTACTCGGCGTGTCACTGGTGTCACGTCATGGAGGAGGAGAGCTTCGCCGACGAGGAGGTCGCCGAGGTGTTAAACGAGGAGTTCGTCCCGATCAAGGTCGACCGTGAGGAACGGCCAGACGTCGACAGCATCTACATGACGGTCTGCCAGCTCGTCAGCGGGCGGGGCGGCTGGCCGCTGTCGGCCTGGCTCACCCCCGAGGGGAAGCCGTTCTACGTCGGCACGTACTTCCCGAAGCACTCGAAACGCGGCCAGCCGGGCTTTCTGGACCTCATCGAGGGACTGGCCGACTCCTGGAAGACCGACCGCGAGGAGATCGAGAACCGGGCCGAGGAGTGGACCGCGGCCGCGACGGACCGCCTCGAGGAGACGCCCGACTCGATCGGCGCCGCGGAGCCGCCATCCAGCGACGTCTTAGAGCGGGCGGCCGACGCCGCCCTCCGCAGCGCCGACCGCCAGAACGGCGGGTTCGGCTCCGGCGGGCCGAAGTTCCCCCAGCCCGCCCGGCTGCGAGTCCTCGCCCGGGCGTACGACCGCACCGGACGCGACGAGTACCGCGAGGTCCTCGAGGGGTCGCTCACCGCCATGATCGAGGGCGGCCTCTACGACCACGTCGGCGGCGGCTTTCATCGGTACTGCGTCGACGAGGACTGGACGGTCCCCCACTTCGAGAAGATGCTGTACGACAACGCCGAGATCCCCCGCGCCCTGCTGGCGGGCTACCAGCTTACCGGCGACGAACGGTACGCCGACTCCGTCCGGGACACCCTCGAGTTCGTCTCCCGGGAGCTAACCCACGCCGAGGGCGGCTTCTTCTCGACGCTGGACGCCCAGAGCGAGGACCCCGCGACCGGCGAGCGCGAGGAGGGGGCCTTCTTCGTCTGGACGCCCGCGGAGGTCCGGGAGGTCCTCGGAGACGAGACCGACGCCGAGCTCTTCTGTGCTCGGTACGACATCACCGAGTCGGGCAACTTCGGGGGGCAGAACCAGCCGAACGTCGTCGCCTCGATCTCGGAGCTCGCAGAGCGGTTCGACCTCGCGGCCGAGACGGTCGAGCAGCGCCTCGAGGACGCCCGGGCGGAGCTGTTCGAGGCCCGCGAGGAACGTCCTCGACCGAACCGCGACGAGAAGGTGCTGGCGAGCTGGAACGGCCTGATGATCGCGACGTGTGCGGAGGCCGGGCTCGCGCTGGGCGAGGACCGCTATGCGGGAATGGCAGTCGACGCCCTCGAGTTCGTTCGCGATCGGCTCTGGGACGCCGAGGAGGGACGGCTCTCGCGGCGATTCAAAGACGGTGACGTCGCCGTGCAGGGCTACCTCGAGGACTACGCCTTCCTCGCGCGCGGCGCACTGGGCTGTTACGAGGCCACCGGGGAGGTCGAGCACCTCGCGTTCGCGCTCGAGCTGGCCCGCGTCATCGAGGCCGAGTTCTACGACGCCGAGCGCGAGACGATCTACTTCACCCCCGAGAGCGGCGAGTCGCTGGTCACGCGACCCCAGGAGCTCAACGATCAGTCGACGCCCTCGGCGACGGGCGTCGCGGTCGAGACCCTGCTCGCGCTGGACGGGTTCGCGGGCGAGGGATCGACGAGTCCTCGTGAAGACGGCGACGCGGAGTTCGAGGAGATCGCGGCGTCGGTCCTGCGGACCCACGCGGGCCGTCTCGAGTCGAACGCGCTCCAGCACGCCACGTTGTGTCTCGCCGCGGATCGCCTCGAGTCGGGCGCGCTCGAGGTGACCGTCGCGGCCGACGAGGTGCCCGCCGAGTGGCGCGCGGCGTTCGCCTCGCGGTACCTGCCTGATCGACTGTTCGCGCCGCGACCGCCGACCGAGGACGGGCTCTCCGAGTGGCTCGACGAGCTGGAGCTCGAGTCGGCGCCAACGATCTGGGCCGGCCGCGAGGCTCGCGACGGTGAGCCGACGCTGTACGTCTGCAGAAATCGGACCTGTTCGCCGCCGACCCACGACGTCGACGAGGCCCTCGACTGGCTCGAGGGCTCGGGCGGGATCGACGAGGACGTCGACGCCGACGACGTGCCGTTCTAGTCGGCGGTTTCGGGTTCGCCCTCGACCTCGAGTTCCCGGGCGAGCCAGACCGCCGGCGGGACGTCCTCGTCCTCGACGAAGCGGACGACTTCCTCGCCCGATCCGTCCTCGACGACGATCGTGGGGATGTACTCGATATCGTACTCATCGACGCCGGGGCCCTGCTTGTCCTGATCGAGGGCGATCTCGTCGATTCGCTCGTCGGGGACCCCCGCGGCTTCGAGGGCTGCGCCGAAGTCGGGCAGCAGGGCACGGCAGTCCTTGCACCAGTCCCCGCCCCACACCTTGTAGGTGAGGTCCTCGCGGGCCGCGAGCGCGTCGACAGTGTCCTCGTAGGAGGCGGCGTCCCACGTCGGATTGGGTCGCATGGTTTCGAGACTCATACCCGCGAGTTTCGGCCCCGAGGGCTTAACGGCCGCGCTTCGGTGGGCGGATCGGTGGTATTTTTACGGGAAGGGAAAAGATTATTACGTATGGTATTTGACTCGATCGGCGACGCCGGCCACGAACAGGTATCGTACTTCACCGATCCCGAAACGGGGCTGCGAGCGATCGTCGCGATCCACGACACGACCTTAGGACCCTCCCTGGGCGGCACGCGGATCCTCGACTACGACTCCGAGGACGCAGCCCTCGAGGACGTCCTGCGGCTCTCGGAGGCGATGACCTACAAGGCCGCCGCCGCGGATCTCCCGCTGGGGGGCGGGAAGGCCGTCGTCCTCGGCGATCCCGAGGAGGTGACGGCCGAGCCGGTGCTCGAGGCCTACGGTCGCGCCGTCGATCGCCTGGGCGGGCGCTACATCACGTCGGTCGACATCAACTCGAGCGCCGCGGAGATGGACGTCGTCGCCCGGGAGACCGACCACGTCGTCGGCACGACCGACGGGCTCCAGAACCCGTCGGCGGTGACGGCACACGGGGTGTTCTGCGGGATCCGGGCCTGCGTCGATCACGTCTACGGCGAGGACGATCTGGAGGGGCTCGAGGTCGTCGTTCAGGGTCTGGGGAAGGTCGGGCGGTCGCTGGCCGAGGAACTGCTCGAGGCCGGCGCCGCGGTGACGGTCTCGGACGTCGATCGGGAGGCCCTCGAGGCGTTCGCGACCGAACACGGCGCGGGGACGGTCGAGCCCGACGCCGTCTACGAACGCTCCTGCGATGTCTTCGCCCCCTGTGCGGTCGGCGGAATTCTCAACGACGACACCATCCCCCAACTGGAGTGTGATATCGTTTCCGGCGCCGCGAACAACGTGCTAGCCGAGCGCCGCCACGCCGAGGCGCTTCGCGAGCGCGGAATCCTGTACGCGCCCGATTACGTGATCAACGCCGGCGGGCTGGTCACCGTCGCCAAGGACCACTTCGGCGGCACATACGAGGAGGCCTACGCGGAGGCCGAGGCGATCGAAGCACGGCTGCGCGGGATGATCGAGCGCGCCGACGAGGAGGGGACGACCGTCCTCGACGCGGCCGAGACCTACGCCGAGGAGCGGATCGCGGGCGCGGACGGCGAGTCGCGGTCGATGCCGCAGCCCTAGGGTCGCGAACACCGGCACGACATGCGAGGGCCAGTACGGGTTTACGTCTCCGCTGCCTACGCGCTCGCAATGAAGGGAAGTATCCTGGACACGATCGGCTCGCCGCTCGTCCAGGTCGACTCGCCGGAGGGCGCGACCGTCGCCGCGAAGGTCGAATCCTTCAACCCCGGAGGATCGGCCAAGGATCGGCCGGCTCTCGAGATGATCCGCACGGCCGAACAGGAGGGACTGATCGAGCCCGGCGACTGGCTCGTCGAGCCGACCAGCGGCAACACCGGAATCGGTCTCGCGCTGGTCGCGGCCGCGCGGGGCTACGACCTCACGATCGTGATGCCGGCCTCGAAATCCGAGGAGCGACGCCGAATCATGGCCGCCTACGGCGCCGAGCTCGAACTCGTCGAGGGTGAGATGGAGGCGGCCCGCGAGCGTGCCGACGAGCTCGAGGCCAAGGGAGCGGTCCAGCTCGGCCAGTTCGAGAACCCCGCCAACCCGCAGGCCCACTACCGGACGACCGGGGAGGAGATCCTCGAGCAGGTCGGCGACCGCGAGATCGACGCCTTCGTCGCCGGCGTCGGCACCGGGGGCACCCTCTCGGGAACGGGACGACGGCTCCGCGAAGAGTTCCCCGAGATGGAGATCGTCGCCGTCGAGCCGGCCGAAAACGCCGTCCTCTCGACGGGCGAACCCGGCGACGACGACTTCCAGGGGATGGGTCCGGGCTTCGTCAGCGACAACCTCGACGTCGACCTGATCGACCGCGTCGAGACGGTCCGTCTCGAGGACGCCGAAGACGAGTGTCGTCGGCTGGCCCGCGAGGAGGGTGTCCTCGTCGGCCAGTCCAGCGGTGCGACGAGCCTCGTCGCGAACCTGATCGCCGAGGAGATCGCCGAGCCCGAGGCCGGCTGTCCCGAGCTTCCGGACGTCTTCGACCGACAGCCCCAGGCGACCCCCGAGACCGACGGTGGCACCCCCGGGGACTGCCCGCTCGTCGTCACCGTCTTCTGGGACAGCGGCGAGCGCTACCTCTCGACCGGCCTTTTCAACTGATCGGTACAATACCCCTTTCACCTTGCCGAACGTTCTTTGTACTAGATATCATCTAAACGAGTATGGAACGCCGATCCAGGCGGGCGCTGTTGAGCGCAGTGACGGGAGCGGCCACGCTGCTTGCGGGTTGTATCGCGGACGAGCTCGGCGACGAATCGAACGAGAGCGACGACGGAACGGGTTCGAACGGCGACGACGAAGCGGACGACGGAAACGAGAGCGACGAGGCGGCCAACGGAAACGGGAGCGACGACGCGGTAGACGAGACGGCGTTTACCACCCCGGAACCACGGGAGGAGCCGGCCGTCGCGTTGCTTACCGACCGCGATGGCGCCGACGACTGGTTCGCGGTCCGGGACGTCGACGACGACGTCGGCACGTTCCTCGAGGACACTGCGTTCGACGACGCGTCGGTGATCGTCCTCGAAGCCCGCGCGCCGAACCTGTGTTACGAACTCGGCCTCGAGTCGGTGACGATCGAAGACGGGGTCACGATCAAGGCGGTCGTCGACGACGATGACGCCGCCGGCTGTGCACAACAGGAAGCGACGACGGGACAGCTCGTTGGGCTCTCGGAGGGCGGTGAGCCGGTCACGGACGGAACCGTAACGATCGTCGATCACGACGCCGCGACCCACGAGTTCGACCTCGACGAGGACGCCGAGTAGCCCGCGGGCGGGCTACGGGGAGTACTCGGCCTCGGTGAGCCGGACGACGAGTGTCTCCGCGACGTCTCGGAGGTCGTACTCGGGGAGGTCGCCGTCGGTCCGACGGACGTACAGCGGCTCGACGAGCCGCGGTCGTGTCCGCGACGCGTCGGTCGGGTCGCCGTCGGTTCCGTCCTCGTCGTCGTTCGGGTCCGTATCTGGGCGTTCGAGCCCATAGATCTTGCAGAACTCGCCGGTGTCGTCGGCCTCGAGGACGCCGTTTCGCAGCTCGTCGGCAAGCGACCGCGAGAGCCACTCCGTCCCGCTGACCGAGGGCTCTCGGACGAGCGCCTCGTCGACGAACCGGGTGAGATACCAGTCCAGATCGTTCAGCAGCGAGATCGCCGCGCCGACGCTGACGGTTCGAACGGCGAGGGAGTTCTCGAAGGGGCGCTCGAGGTCGTAGGTTGCAAGCGCCTCGCGGGAGGTCTCCCGGGAGAGGAGCTCGTACTGAAGGTTCACCTCGGGATCGCCGACGAGACAGACGCGGGTCACTGCCGGGTGTTGGCGGATCGCGATAATGGGCGTTTCGTCTCCCGACGGAGCCGTCACTCGATCTCGGAGTCGCGTCTGACGATCAGCACGTCCGCGGGCGCTTCGTTGACGACGTACTTCGAGACGGTGCCAAGGAGCTTCTCCGACACGCCGTCCGCGCCGGTCGAGCCGATGACGATCGCGCCGATATCGTGGTCGTCGGCGTAGGTTTCGATCGCCGTTCGCGGGATCCCGGTCGTTACGGTCGACTCGACCGCGATTCCGGCGTCGGCCGCGTTGCGTTCGAGTCGCTCGATGACGCTCCGGGCCGCTTTTCGCTCCTCGGCAATCTTCTCCGCCAGTCCCTTCTGCTCCGGATCCTCGCGAGACTTCTCGACGACGTAGAGCACGTGCAGCTCGGCGTTGTACTGCTTTGCCATCCGGATCGCCCGCTTCGCGGCCAGCTCGGCGTTGTCGCTGCCGTCGGTCGGACAGAGAACCCGCTCGTACATATGCTGATTTGCGTTCCTCGAGGGGAAAACGATCCCTCCTGAATAATCGTGGGTGTCACACCGACGGGTGCGTTTATGGCTCGACGAGCTTCGCGTTTCGGGCGGCCTCCTCGGCTCGCTCGAAGAGGTCGTCGGGTTCGGCCGCGAGCAGGGGCTCGAGCCGGGCGTTGGTCTCGGCCCGGTCGGGCGCGACGCGGTTACAGCCCGCGTCGATCGTCGACTCGGTGAACGTGCCGATCTCGCGGGCTTGCTCGACGATATCAGCCTTGTCGCGGGTCAAAAGCGGGCGATGGATCGGCAGGCGGGTCGCGCGGCTCGTCACCCCGAGATTCTGGACCGTCTGGCTCGACTTCTGGCCGACCGCCTCCCCGGTGACGATCCCGTGGGCGTCGACGCGCTCGGCCAGCACCTCCGCGGCCCGATAGAAAAAGCGCCGCATCGAGAGCATTCGGCCCTCCTCCATCTCCTCGACGAGGACGGAGATCGTCTCCCCGCCGGGAACCCTGTAGACCTCCATGTCGAAGTTCGGCGCGTACCCCGAGAGGACCCGGACGGTCTCCATCGCGCGGGCCTCGTGGTCGATCCCGCCGAACGGGCCCAGATCGACGTACACCGGGACGATCGGGCTCCCGCGTTTCATCGCCTCGTAGGCCGCGACGGGCGAGTCGATCCCGCCGCTGACCATCGCGATCACCGGCTCCTGGGCGCCAAGCGGCAGCCCGCCCGGCCCGGCCCGCTTCTCGAGGTAGACGAAGGCGACGTCCTCGCGGACCTCGACGCCGAAGGTGAGGTCGGGGTCGTCGAGGTCGACCTCGGGCTCGAACTCGTCGGCGACGGCCTCCCAGATCGCGGCTCCGCCCTCTCGCGCGAGGTCGTCGCTGTCGTAGGGTAAGCTCTTGTCCGCCCGGCGGGCGTCGACGGCGAACGATCCCCCGTCGTAGCGAGCCCGGGCGGTCTCGGCGAGGACCTCCAGGATCCGGTCTTTCTCGGTGCTCGTGGTCAGACACGGGCTCGCGGAGACGACTCCGAAGGTGTCTGCTGCGGCCGCGGTGGCGTCCTCGACCGCGTCCTCAGTGGTGTGGACAAGCGGTCGGCTCCAGCGGCGCTCGACCTCCCCGGGAACGGACCGGTCCGCGAGGATCGCCTCGAGGTTCTCCGCGAGGAGCCCCTCCATGTACCGCTTGACGGTGTTGCTCTTGGTGTTCAGGTCCCCGTGGCGGACGAGGACGGTGTCGGCTCCCGGCGGATGCATACCGGGTCGTAGCCGGGCCCGGGTATAAGGGGATTACGAGCCGCGGAGGTTAGCGTTCGGTGACCGCGAGCGCGTTCTCGAGGGTCGACTCGATCTCCGCGGCCGCCTCGTCGTCGGTCGCGACCAGGGGCGGTCGGACCTCGTCGGAGGGGAGTACGTCGCGCTGGACCAGCCCCGTCTTCGCCGCCTGGGCGAACCCGTAGGCGCCACAGGTTTCGAACAGCGGCGCGATCGCCGCCGACTGGAGCTGCTGGCCCCGGTCGGTGTCGGCCGTCTCGACCGTCTCGGCGAACGTCCGCGGGACGACGTTCGACAGGGCGTTGATCCCGCCGTCGCCGCCCAGTCGGATCGACGGAACCAGCAGGGAGTCATAGCCCATCAGACAGAGGAACTCGTCGGGGGTCTCCCGGACGAGCGACTGGAAGTAGGTCAGATCCCCGCTCGAATCCTTGATCCCGACGAACGCCTCGCGCTCGGCGAGGGCCGCGACGGTCTCGGGTTCGATCCGCTCGCCGGTGTACTGGGGGATGTTGTAGAGGACGATCGGCAGGGTCGTCTCCGCGGCCACCCGCTCGAAGAACCGTTCGTTCCCTTCCGGGGCGTTCGCCGGGGTGAAGTACGGCGGGACCAGCGCGGCCGCGTCGGCGCCGGCGTCCGCGGCGTTATCGACGTGGGTGACGGCCTCGTCGACGCTGGTCGCGCCCGAGCAGGCGACCACCGGGCCGTCGGCGTGGTCGACGGTCAGCTCGATCACGCGGCGACGCTCCTCGGGGCCGAGACTCGGAAACTCCCCGGAGGTGCCACAGGCGAAGACGCTATCGATCCCGCCCTCCCGGAGGTGTGCGAGCAGGTCGACGAGCGCGTCCTCGTCGATCGCGCCGTCGTCGAACGGCGTCACGGTCGGACAGCTGACACCACGGAGCGCGTTTCGCAGATCCATGGCTGGAGGCAGTAGCGCTCGAGTGAAAGTCGTTGCTGTCGCGGCGATCAGAACGTAGTGAGTTCGCCGTCGATCACCTGGCGGGTGATCTCGGTGACGTCGGCGAGTTCGCGGTCGACGATGACCTCGACGTCGTCCTCGACGTCCTCGAGCGCGACGTCCTCGTCGGTGACGACGTGAACGTCGGCGACGTGGGGCTGGTCGATCGGCCGCCCGATCTGGGAGAGCAGCCGCACCCGTAGATCGCGGATACCGTCGACGTCGTCGACGACCGATTCGGCGATCGAGGTCGAGAGCAGGTTGTAGATCTTCCCGATGTGGTTGACCGGGTTCTTTCCGCTGGTGGCCTCCATCGACATCGACCGGTTGGGCGTGATGAGCCCGTTCGCGCGGTTGCCGCGGCCGACCGAGCCGTCGTCGCCCTGCTCGGCGGAGGTGCCGGTGACGGTCAGATAGATCGACCCCTCCTCGTAGTCGTCGGCGGTGTTGACGTGGACGTCGACCTCGCGGTCGGTGTGGTCGCGGGCGACCTCGGTGACGAAGTCCCGAACCGACTCGACCGCCTCGGCGTACTCGTCGATGTCGGCGATGTACTCGTCGACCATCGCCGCGGCGACGGTGACGTCGATCTTCTCGCCCTCGCGTTTGCCCATGATCTTCACGTCGGGGCCGAGTTCGGGATGAGTACTCGCGTACTCGCCGTTCAGCTGCCGTTCGGCCTCGAGGACGATCCGTTCGGTCTCTGTCAGGGGCGCGTGGCCGACGCCGAAGCTCGTGTCGTTGGCCATCGGAACGCTGACCTCGTCTTCCCCGAAGACCTCCTGGAGATCGCCGCTGCCCTCGCCGAGCTTGACGTCGACGACGATATCCTCGCCGTAGGTAAGCTGTGGGATCGTCTCTTCGAGATACTCGCGGGCGGCACGCAGCGCAATCGTCTCGGCGGGGATCATCTGTCCCTCGTAGCGTTTGGTCGCACGGCCGACGATCAGCAGGTAGATGGGATCGACGACCTCGCCGCCGCCGAAGGCGGGCGCGGCCTCGCCGGCGACCAGCTGGGTCTCGTCGGTGTTGAAGTGCAACACCTCGCCGACGCGGTCGATGTATTCGCGGGCGAGCGCCCCGGCGACGCTCTCGGCGACGCCGTCGCAGATCGAGTCGGGGTGGCCGATCCCCTTTCGCTCGACGATCTCGACTTCCTGGTCCTCTACCGCCTGGCGGTCGATCGGCTCGACCCGGATGTTCCGTCCACTCATTGACGGGGATAGTCGGCTCGAGGTTCTATAACTTCCGGAAACAAATCTCGACAGAAAATACCCCGCGGTAATGCCTCGCTTAGGCGTCGTTCTCCAACAATAGCCCGAGATACGACGTGCGGATCTGTGCGCCGGGGTCGAGCCCGAGCCGTTCGAGGACGTCGAACGCACCCTCGCGGGCGTCCTCGAGGGCGTCCTCGTCGTCGACCTCGCGCTCGACCTCGACGTAGTCGCCGACGTCCTCGACCGAATCGAGGGTGATCGTGTACCCCTCGAGGGCGAACCGTTCGCGGTCCTTGCGGACCGTCGCGGCGGGCTCGAAGTCCAGTTTCGTCAGGACGGTGTCGACCTTCTCGCCGCTGCCGACGGCGGTCTCGACCTCCTCGCGGCTCTTCGACGTCTCATCGAGGAGCGGCCCCTTGTAGGTGAGCCGGGTCTCGTCGGGGGCGTCCTCGGGACGCTCCGTGCGGATCCGCAGCGCCTCGTCGGTTTCCGGAAAGGATCGGTGGGGGGCGTCGTAGTAGGTGTCGACCTGGACGACGGCGCCGGTCGGCGTCGCACCGAGCTCCGCCAGCCGATCCCTGACGGTCTCGAGATCGGCGGGAACCTTGACCTCGACCTCGTACATACCTGCGGGGACGGGGAGCGTCCGTAAGTATCGGTCGCTCTCGGGAGAAAACGTCGTACTTAAATGTGGACGGGCGGACGTACAACGTATGACCGAGGAAGAGGAGGCCGAACTCGAAGCGCAGGCCGATGACGTCGACGAGAACGCAGACGCCGACGAAGCCGAGGGGCTTCAGGCCGGCGACTTCGTAAAGCTCGCGTACACTGCCTACACCACCGAGGACGACCAGCTGGTCGACACGACCGACCCCGAGGTCGCTGAGGAAGAAGGGGTCGACGACCAGGCCGAGGAGTTCGAGCCGCGAACGCTCGTCCTCGGCGAGGGCCACATCTTCGACGAGGTCGAGGACGCGATCATCGGTGGCGAGGTCGGTGACTCCGGCACCGTCACGATCGAGGCCGCGGAGGCCTTCGGCGAGTACGATCCGGACGACGTCCAGACCGTCAGCGCCGAGAAGATCGACGAGGACGACCGCTACCCCGGCGCGAACGTCCAGATCGACGGCAAGCAGGGCTACATCAGCACGATCGTCGGGGGCCGCGCCCGCGTCGACTTCAACCACCCGCTCGCGGGTGAGGACGTCGAGTACGAGTACGAGGTCGTCGAGGAAGTCGACGACATCGAACAGCAGGCCGCGGGCCTGTTCGAGATGTACCTCGGGATGGAGCCCGACCTCTGGATCGAGACCGACGAGGTCGAGGAGGAGGTTCCCGTCGAGTCCGACGAAGACGACGAGGACGAGGACAGCGAGCCTGAGTTCGAGACCGAGGTCGTCGAGAAGGAGACGCTCTACCTCGAGGCTACGCCCCAGATGACGATGAACCAGCAGTGGATGATGGGCAAACAGCAGATCGGTCAGGACGTCATCGACAAGCTGGGCGTCGACCGGGTCATCGTCCAGGAGGTCATCGACGGGATGGGCGGCATGGGCATGCCCGGCATGATGGGCGGCATGGGCGGCGGTGCAGGCGGCGAGGCCGACATCGAGGAGGCCCTCGAGGAGGCCGACGTCGACGCCGACGAGATCGTCGAGGAGCTCGAAGGCGCCGAAGAGTAACGGTTCGACCGCTCGTTTTTTCGGACATCAGCGTCGATAGCGCGCCGTACGGCGCTCTTACGGCGCGTTTCCCGACCCCGATCGGAAACCGGAACCGTAGCGACGTCAGTCGTCGCTCGGCGCGCCGCTCTCGAACGAGGACGGCGAGCCTGCGTCCTCGGTGAGATCACCCCGTCGCCACGTGCCGCGACGGAACCAGAGGGCCGCGCCGACGGCGCCAACCAGGTGGGCCACGGCGAAGGAGAGCCAGACGCCCGTCGGTCCGAGCGCGTTCGCGGCTGCCCACGCGACGGGGATCTGGACGGCCATGAACGCGAGCAGGACCAGCCCCGCAGCCGTCCCCGTCATCCCGGCGCCACGGAACCCGCCGATGTAGACGTACATCGCGCCGAAGAGCCCGAAGGTGGGCGCCACGTAGTAGAGGAACGTCGCGCCGGCGTCGACGACGGCCGGATCGTTCGTAAAGAGCGCGACGATCGGTTCGGCGACCAGCGTCGAGAGCACGCCGGCGGCGGTCAGGACCACGAACAGCGCCGCCGCGGTGAGGTGGTTCGCCCGCGCTGCGCGCTCCGGCTTTCCGGCGCCGACGTTCTGGCCCGTCATTGTCTCGACGCCTTGCGAGAGCGCCATCGCCGGCAGTACGATCACCGAGAGGATCCGCGTCCCGATCCCGTAGGCTGCGACGACCGGGGTCGCAAACAGCGCGACGACGAACAGCAGCAGCGACATCGACAGGGCTCGGCTGGCGCCCTCGAACGACGCCGGCAGCCCGATGCGGACGAGTTTCACTCCGTAGCTCGGGTCGGGAACTAGCTCCCGAAGCCTGATCCGAACGCCCCGGTACCCCCGGAACATGAGCCAGAGGCCGACCGCGAGCGTGAGTCCGCGGGCGATGATCGTCGCGTAGGCCGCCCCGGCGATGCCGAGTTCGGGGATCGGGCCGACCCCGAAGATGAGCAGCGGGTCGAGGACGACGTTGATCACGACCGAGACGAACATAATCAGCATCGGCGTCACGGTGTCGCCGTACCCCCGCATGAGCGACATGAACATCAGGAAGCCGAAGACGAAGACCAGCCCCAGCGCGTAGATGCGCATGTAGCTCGCTGCGGCCGCGATCACCTCGGGTTCGGCGGCAAACAGCGCCAGCACGTCCTCGACGACGAAGTAGCCGAACACGCCGAGGACGAGCGCACCGATGATCGAAAACGAGACGGTCTGGGCGGCCGCGTACTCGGCGTCGCGTTCCCGGTCCGCACCGACGTACTGGGCGACGAGGACGCTGCCCGCGACGGAGAACCCGATCGCGAAGGAAATCAACAGAAAGATGATCGGAAAGGCGAAGCTGATCGCCGCGACCTCCGTCGTCCCGTACCGCCCGAGCCAGAACGTGTCGGCGACGTTGTATGCCGTCTGGAGCACGTTCGTGATGATCAGCGGCAGGGAGAGGTAGAGCAGCGGTTTGACGATTCCGCCGTCGGTCAGATCGACTTCCTCGTGGACCGAAAACGTTCGTTCGAGGTGTTCCCGAACCGTCACTCGACGATCCCTCCTCGGGACCTGAACGGATCGCGCTCGTCGGTCATGTATTAACTGACCGTTCAGTCAATAAGTATCTTCTGACTCCAGCACTGGCTCGGGAGGACGGAAAGCGAGAGGAACTGAAACCAACCGTCGGCTTCGGGACGATCAGTCGGAGAGGCTCGGGGACGGGGAGGGCTCGGTCTCTTCAGGCGTCACGTCGAGTTCGGAGGTGACCAGCGACCGGTAGGCACGGCGCAGTCGCTCGGAGAGCGCCTGGTGGGAGATGTCGAGCTCGTCGGCGAGCTCCTGCATCGACACCTCGCGGGGGATGTCGAAGTAGCCGTGGTCGACGGCCGCGACCAGCGTGTCGTACTGGCGCTGGGTGAGCCCGGCCTGGGAGTGGCTCTCGGCGCTCGTGTCGTACAGACGGATGATCGTCGGACTGAGCTCACGATCCTCGAACGCGTCGTAGATCGCGCTCGCGTCGCTTCGCTCCTGGACTCGAATGTTCAGCACCCAGGAGCCGTCGGGCGCGGAAGCGTCGAGGATCGTTCCGCCCTCCTCGAGCACCAGCTCGAAGACGTCGGTCGTCTCCGGGCTGAACTCGACGTTGTACAGCCACTCCTCGTCGGCGCCGTTGACGCAGGTGTAGTGGTCGATCGCCGAGGCTTTCTCCAGCCCGTCCTCGATCTCCGCTCGCGGCGCGTCGGAGAGCCACAGATCGTGTCCCTTCGAGACGACAGTGGTCTCTGCCTCGCAGCTAAGCGACGGAACGGCGTTGAACAGTTCCGCCAGTCCAGTCCCCTCGCCGGAAATCTCGAGATTGACGATCGAGGTCATGTGTTCACTTCTATACACAGGCTGAAACGGTATAGGGGCGTTTCCAAACCCTTTTGACGCTATCTCGATGAATTTATATTTATCCTATAATTCTTTGTTTTTTGACTTTCGAGATCAGGCGTACGTTCCGGTGAGCGCCGCCGCTGACGGTACAAGCGATGACGTTCGCCGAGCTACTCCCGCGGGAACGCCGGCAGCGCGTGGGTCGCGGTCACCGAAACGTCGACCGCCGTTCCCGTCTCGTACCAGTCGTCGTGAGACTGGCGACTCGAGACGCACTCGCCGCCGTCGAGTTCGATCCGATAGCGGACCGTCTCCCCGTCGAACCGCCTGTCGACGATCCGGCCGTCGCCGGCCGAGGTCGGCGTTATCGCCACGTCGTCGGGCCGAACGAGGACGTCGACGCGCCGTTCGTTCTCTGGAAGCAGGACGCGGTCGGCGTCGAACCGTCCGATCGGTGTCTCGACGACCCCGTCCGCGAGGCGCCCGGGGAGGTAGTCGCCCCGGCCGAGGAAGTCGGCGACCATCCGCGAGGCGGGTTTCATATACAACGCGCGCGGAGACGCGAGCTGTTCGATCCGTCCGGCGTTCATCACGGCCGTGCGGTCGCCGACCGAGAGCGCCTCCGCCTGGTTGTGCGTGACCCAGACGGCGGTGACGTCGACCTCGTCCAAGATCCGCTGGACGCTCTTTCGCATCCGAGCCCGGAGCCCGGCGTCGAGATTCGAGAGCGGCTCGTCGAGCAACAGCACCTCGGGGCGGGGTGCCAGCGACCGGGCCAGCGCGACCCGCTGTTTCTGCCCGCCCGAGAGCTCGTCGGGGTAGCTGTCCCGGTACGCCGAGAGGCCGACGAGATCGAGCAGCTCCGTGACCGTCTCCGCCCGTTCCTCGTCGCTTTCTCCGTCGAGCCCGAAGCCGACGTTCTCGGCGACCGTCTTGTGGGGAAAGAGCGCGAACTCCTGGAAGACGATGCCGACGTCGCGTTCCTCGGCGGGGCGGTAGGTCGTCCCATCCGCGAGCGTCTCCCCGCCGATTCGGATCGTCCCGCCGTCGGGGCGCTCGAGCCCGTCGATCAGCCGCAGGGTCGTCGTCTTGCCACACCCCGAGGGGCCCAACAGCGTGAGGGTCTCACCGCGGCGCACCGACAGCGAGATCCCGTCGACCGCGGGACGGCCGTCGTAGCGCTTTCGGACGTCCTCGAGCTCGAGGACGACCTCCCGCTCCCCGGAGTCCGCATCGCTTGCGGCCGACCGCGAGCTCGCGCCGTCGACGGTCGTGCCGCCGTCCATCACGGCTCGATCGCTCGTCCGGTCTGGAAGCGGTCCGTCCTCGTCGCTCGGGGCGTCGTCCCGGTTCCGGCGCCACTTCCGTAGGACCGACAGCACGGCGGGGTAGTCCCGGGAGACCACGCCGAGGATCGAGAGCCCGGAGATGAACACGAGCACGAGCGCCGGCACGGCGGCGTAGCCGTAGTAGGCGTTTCGCTCCGCGGCCCAGATGAACGTCGCGAGCGTGTCGAACCCGGTCGGCCGGAGCAACAGCGTCGCCGGCAGCTCCTTCATCCCGTGGAGAAAGACCAGCGCCGCGCCGGCGACCAGCCCGGGGAAGACGAGCGGAAGCGTAATTCGACGAACGCCTGGAGCGGCGTGTTCCCCAGCGATCGGGCGGCCTCGACGAACTGCGGGTTGACGTAGAGGATCGCGGTGCGGGTCGAGCCGACGGCCAGCGGGAGGTAGAGCACGACGTAGGCGAAGACCACGAGCGGCACCGTCTGGTAAGCCGAGGGGAGATAGCGTGTGGCGAAGTAGACGAGACTGAGCCCGATGACGACGCCGGGGACCGCGAAGCCGACGTAGGTCGCCCGCTCGAGGACGCCCGACAGCGGCGAGGGGTGGCGCGCGGCGAGATACGCCACCGGGAGCGCGAGGCAGGCGGCGACGGCCGCGGCCAGCGCGGAGACGGTGACCGAGTTGAGCGCGTAGCTCGGCTCGAACCCGAAGCTCCCGGCGTAGGCGTCCGGCCCGGTGAGCAGCCAGGAGAAGAGAAACCCGATCGGGACGAGGATCGCGAGCGCGACGATCGCCGCGGGAACGATCAGCGCGGGCCAGCGCCAGCGGCCGAGCCGGATCGTGTACGGGCCCGAGCTCCCGCGAGCGCTGCCGTGGAGCCGTTCGTGGCTGCGGACCTGGGACTCGACGAGGAGGATCACGAGCGTGATCGCGACGAGATGCAGCGAGAGCATGGCCGCGTAGTCGTGGGCGAGGGCGTTGTACTCGAGGTAGATCTGGCGGGTGAACACGCTGAGCCTGAGGATCGCGGGGACGCCGAAGTCGCCAGCGGTCTCGAGGGCGGTGAGCAACGCGCCCGCGGCGACGGCCGGTTTCACCATCGGGAGGACGATCCGGACGAAGACCTCCCGAACGCCGGTCTCGAGGCTCCGAGCGGCGTCGACGTAGGTCTTGTCCAGCGCCCGGAGCCCCGCGATCGTCGTGAGGTAGACGAACGGGTAGTTGTACAGCGTGAGGACGAACACCGTCCCCGGCATCCCGTAGATCTCGGGGAGCGAGTCGACGCCGAGGGGGGCGAGCACCGACTGTAATCGGCCCTGCGGGCCCCACACCGAGACGAACGAGAACGCGGAGACGAAGCTCGGAACGACGAGCGGCAGGGAGAGCGCCACCATCCAGAACCGTTTGAACGGGAGGTCGGTGAGAACGGTGAGGAAGGCAAGCGGCACCGCGATCAGGACCGACAGGGTCGTCACCGCGACGATCAGGACGACCGTGTTGAGCAACACGTCGAGCATCCCCCGCCGGAGGACGATGGAGACGGCCCGGTCGAGGTCGACGCTCAGGGCGACGACGCCGATCCAGACGACCGGGATCACGACCGTCGCGGCGACCGCGCCGGCCAGCAACGCGAGCCCGACCGGCGTCCGCTCGCCGTCGTCGTCGTCGCCGTCGTCGTCCTCGCGTCGCTGGTGCTTCTCGTCCGGGTAGTCGTCGACGGCCTCGAAGGGGGAGAGCGAGGACATGTGGGTGAACGCCGCTCAGAACGGCACGCCCACGTCCCGCAGGATCTCCTGGGCCGGTTCGGGCTCGGCCAGCTCGTTGAGATCGAACTCGGGGGGTTCGAACTCGTCGGTCGACGGCACCTCCTCGATCGGCTCGACGCCGTCGACCGTCGGATACTCCCAGGTCGTCGTTGCGAAATATTCCTGGGCCTCCGCCGAGACGAGATGTTCGACGAACGCCTCCGCCGTCGACTGGTCGTCGCTGTCGGCCATGACGGCTCCCCCGGTGACGTTGTACATCGCGCCGGCGTCGTCGCTCGTAAACGCGATGTCGTAGGCCTCGCCCGGACTATCCGCGAGCGTGTAGTGGTTAGTGAGCCCGACGCTGACCTCGCCGTCGGTGACCGCCTGCGCCAGCCCGCTGTCTCCGCCGGGGGAGATCTCGGCGTCCTGGTCGTTCGTCAGGGTCTCGACCCACTCTCGGGCCTCGTCCTCGCCGTGGATGACGATCATCGCCGTCAGAAACGCCTGCGTCGACCCCTGATCGGGAGGCCACATGATGTCGCCGGCGAAGCGGTCGTCCTCGGCGTACGCGAAGATGTCCTCGGGCAGGTCGTCGGCGTCGTAGGCCTCGGTGTTGTATGCGACCGCCCGATACCGCCTGGTGAACCCGATCCAGTGACCGTCGGGATCCCGGGACCCCTCGTCGACGTGATCGAGGACGTCCCCCGAGAGCTCGACCGTGTACCCGTCGTCTTTCAGGTCGGTCATCGACTGGGTCTCGCTCCCGTAGAAGACGTCCGCCGGCGTCTCGTCCTCGGCCTCGATCGCGCCGACGAGATCGGCGGTGTCGTCGTAGCGCACCTCCAGCGAGAAGTCGTCGTATTTCGATTCGACGTGTTCCATCAGCTCGCCGATTCGCGGTTCGCTCCGGCCCGAGTACACCGTCAGCTCTCCGCTCAGATCGGGTAGTTCCTCCATCGATACCCCGCCGGGATCCGGCCGCCCTTCCACGTACTCCGGATCGCCGAGGACGTCCTGGTCGTCGGTCCCGCCGAGACAGCCGGCCGTCAGTCCGATCGCGGTGCCCCCGATCGTCGCGAGCGCGGTGCGTCGCGTCGCCACCCGTTGTTCCATGGTACCGTGGCTATACGAGGGGAGTGATAAACCCCCGCTTCCGGGTACGGTCCTTCGTTGAACAGCTGTACACGCACGGCCGCCTCGTGGACCGACCGCGACGTCGGTGCCGTCGACGAGCGATCAGGCGATGTCGCGGCTCGTGTCGATTTCGACCGCCCCCGTGAGTTCGAGCGTGATCGCCCCGGTTGGCTGGCCCCCGTCGCGGAACTTCGGGACCGTCAGGGTCGTCTCGAGGCGACCGCCGGCGCGTTCGGTGTAGAGCTCGAAGACGGCGTCCGCGGCGTGAAGCGTTCGCGTCCGGTTGGCGGGCGCGTCACCGCGCAGGCAGTGAACGACGGCCGCACCGTCGGTCTCGAGCAGCCGTCGCTTGAGGGTGGCCAGAAAGTCGACGTAGGCGTCGACGTCGTTTCGCTCGAGGCGATCGATCGGGTCGACGATCAGGAACGCGCGGTCGGACAGCCCGTCGACGGCCCGCGTGGCGTCCTCGAGGTCGTCGAGGACGTCGATCCGCGGATCGCCGACGGCGGCGGGCGAGCGCTCGAGGGCATCGCGAACGGCCCGCGCCGGGCGCTCGGTCGACAGGTAGCGAGTCTCGCGAGCGGCGGTCAGCTCGTAGAGTGGCAGCTCCGACTGGCTCGCGGGGGTCGCAGTGTAGGCGACCAGCGAACCCGTCGGCAGCCCGCCCCCGAGCTTGCGATCCAGCACGTCGATCCCGGTCCGGAGCCGATCGGCCATGCGGTCGACGAGGTTGTGACAGCGACGGTATAGCTTTTCTCCCCACGAACAGGGAGATTCAAGGGGTTCGCAGGCCCCGTTTCCAACGAGATGCGCCACGACCACGTGATCACCAGCAAACACCTCTCGCGGGCCGACATCGAGACCGTCCTCGACCGGGCCGCCGAGATCGCCGCCGATCCGTCGGCCGTCGCGGATCGCCACGCCGGGGCGTTGCTCGGACTGCTCTTTTTCGAGCCCAGCACGCGAACGAAGATGAGCTTCGAGACCGCGATGAAACGCCTGGGTGGCGACGTCGTCGACATGGGCTCGGTCGAGTCCTCGAGCGTCAAAAAGGGCGAGACCCTCGCCGACACTGTCCGGGTCATCGAGGGGTACGCCGACGCGCTCGTTTTGCGCCACCCCAAGGAGGGTGCGGCGACGATGGCAAGCGAGTTCGTCGACGTCCCGCTTTTGAACGCCGGCGACGGGGCCGGACAGCACCCGACCCAGACCCTGCTCGATCTGTACACGATCCGCGAGAACGCCGGGCTCGACGACCTGACGATCGGAATTATGGGGGACCTGAAGTACGGCCGGACCGTCCACTCGCTGGCCTACGCGCTCTCGAACTTCGACACCCGTCAACACTTCATCAGCCCGGAGAGCCTGCAGCTCCCTCGGGAGGTCGTCTACGACCTCCACCAGCAACAGGGCGGTCGGGCACAGCTCCGCGAACACGAGACCCTCGAGGACGTCCTGCCCGAGCTGGACGTCCTCTACGTGACCCGGATCCAGCGCGAGCGGTTCCCCGACGAGTCGGAGTACCGGAAGGTCGCAGGCGAGTACCAGATCGATACGGAGACGCTCGAGGACGCGGGCGACGACCTGACGGTAATGCACCCGCTCCCGCGAGTCGACGAGATCGCACCCGAGATCGACGACACCGACTACGCCGCGTACTTCGAGCAGGCCCACAACGGCGTTCCGGTCCGGATGGCGCTGCTCGATTTGCTCCTGAGCACGGACGGAGGTGGTGGCGATGAGTAACGACGACCGCGGCGATCACGAGCTACGAGTCAGCAAGATCCGCAACGGGACCGTCATCGACCACATCCCGGGCGGCCAGGCGCTGAACGTGCTGGCGATCCTGGGAATCGACGGCAGCGAGGGCGAGGAGATCTCGGTCGGGATGAACGTCCCCTCCGATCGGCTCGCGCGCAAGGACATCCTCAAGGTCGAGGACCGGGAGCTGAGCCAGGACGAGGTCGACGTCCTCTCGCTGATCGCGCCCGACGCGACGATCAACATCGTTCGGGAGTTCGACGTCGTCGAGAAACACCGCGTCGACCGTCCCGCGGTCGTCGAGGGCGTCCTCTCCTGTCCCAACACGGGCTGTATCACCACCGGTGACGAGCCCGTCGACTCGCGGTTCGACGTCCTCGACGACGGCGTTCGCTGCGAGTACTGCGAGACGATCGTTCGCGAGGGGATCGCGTCGCTGATCGAGACCTGAGCGGCCGACCCATCACTGTCAGGGAAAGAACCCATAATTGATAAGTAGCTACCACCCCATCCTCCGGTAGGTATGTCCCGCGTAGCCAAGATCCTGATCGCCACGTTCGCTATCGCCGTCGTTTGGAAGGTCGTCCTCGGTGGCACCTCCGACGTCGAGTACGAGTATCAGCCGGTCGAGGAGTAGCCGATCCGAACGGCTTACGGCCCCGTAGCCGCACACGGTTCGTATGCACGGCGTCGTCACCCGCAACGAGGACGAGATACGGTGGCCGGAGTTCGACCGCGGCTTCTACGAGGTCAAAGACGTCACCGGCAGGTCCGCCGAACCGATCGAAGACGCGGTGAACATGGTTTCCTGTTTCGGCGACAACGCCGCGGCCGACGCGGATCCCTCGCTGGTCCCGGTCGACGATCTGGGGCGGCCGGCGACGCGGGATCGGAAGTACTTCGACTGGGCCTATATCTGTCCCTCCCGCGAGGAGTACCGCGAGGGACTGTTCGAGATCATCGACGACTGCGCCGCGGCCAACGGGGACGTGCGGCTGGACGACATCGGCTTCCCCAGGGAGGAGTACTGTCGGTGCGGAGTCTGCGAACAGCACTTTCAGGAGAGCGAGTACGACGATCGCTTCGAGTGGCGCGCCAGCGTCATCACGGAGTTCGTCGCGGAAGCGGTCGAGCACGTCCCGGGGCGGGTCTACATGACGCTGTACCCCGATCCGTACCCCGGTCACCTCTACGAGCGGGCCGGGATCGACCTCGAGGCCCTCGAGGAGTACGTCGACGAGTTCGTCGTCCCCCTGTACGATACGGCCTACGAGACGACCTACTGGCTCGAGACGATCGCGAAGGGGTTCGAGAGCGCACTCGAGACGCCGTTTAGCATCGAGCTCTACGCGGTCAACGTCGACGTCGACAACCTGATCCACGCGACGGAGGTCGCCGAGAGCTACGGGAAGGACGTCTTCTTCGGCTACCAGGCGTCGAACGCCAGAGCCGCGTTGCGGCGCCGTCGGGCCGACGAGCGCGACGGGGTTTCCCACGGCGAGCCGGACGGCTCCTGAGCGGAGTCGGCAGACGGATTCGCTCTGCAGCGACCGAAGACCGTCGTCTCCGTCGGCACTCGAACTCCGAATTTAGCGCCGATCGGGCGCAGGCCGAAGTCGGCCTGCGAACGGCCCGAGTCCGAAACGTCCCCACTGAGTCCTGTCCGTCGACAGCAGTGGCATCTGTACGCCGCCCCACGGCGGCGTTTCGGTGGCCGTCGGAGAAGGGGTCGGTCTGGTTGATTACCGGGTGTCGCCGACGCGGTCGTCGTCATCGTCACCGATCAGGTCGTCATCGTCGTCGTCGCCAATCAGGTCGTCATCGTCATCGCCAACGAGGTCATCATCGTCGTCGCCAATCAGGTCGTCATCGTCATCGCCAACGAGGTCGTCATCGTCATCGCCAACGAGGTCATCATCGTCGTCGCCAATTAGGTCGTCATCGTCGTCGCCAACGAGGTCGTCGTCATCGTCGTCACCGATCAGGTCATCGTCATCGTCGCCAACGAGATCGTCATCATCGTCGTCACCGATCAGGTCATCATCGTCGTCACCGATCAGGTCATCATCGTCGTCACCGATCAGGTCATCATCGTCGTCACCGATCAGGTCATCGTCATCGTCGCCAACGAGATCGTCATCATCGTCGTCGCCGATCAGGCCGTCATCATCATCGTCACCGATCAAATCGTCATCGTCGTCGTCGATGAACTCGTCGTCATCATCCTGGAACGTATCGCCGCCTCGATCCGCCGTGTCAGTGCTACCGGTCGCCGCTTCGGCGCCAGCCGTCGTCCCGGCGCCGGCCGCGCCGGTATCCGCTCCGGAGCTAGACTCGAGATCACGCTCGAGGTGGACCTCGTCGTCGGTCACCTCGGCGACAGCCGGCTCCTGGAGGGGGTACATGTTCTCGTCGGAGTCACCCCAGCCGAGTTTCGCCTTGATCGTATCCGTGATTCCCGGATCCGGTTCGACGTGTGCGGTTCCGTGCTCGACGTCCGCGACGAGTCCGACCTCTTCGCCGTCTGCGTTGATAACGGATTTTCCGATGTCGTCGTCGGTAAACTCTGGGGACATTGCGTTTCGAACCACAACGAAGCGCCGTACAATGGTGTTGCTTGCGGTGGCTTGCGACTCGAGTGTTCTCGCGGGCGAAATCGAGAGTCCGTCAACTACTCGTCGAACTCGGGTTTACGCCCCTCGAGAAACGCCGCGACCCCCTCCTCGTGGGACTCCGAACCGCGGGCCTGGACCTGCAGGGTGTTCTCGTAGTCGACGGCCTCCCGCCAGTGGCGAGCCATGTTTTCGTGGAGGGCTTGCTTGGTCATCCCGATCACGTCGGTCGGTCGCCGTCCGAGTCGGTCGACGGTCTCTTCTACACGGTCGTCGAGCTCCGCCGCGGGAACGGCTTCGTTGACCAGTTCGAGGTCGGCCGCCCGCTCGGCGTCGAAGAACTCCCCGGTGAACGCGAGCTTCTTCGCCGCCCGCAGGCCGACGATGTGGGGCAGCATGAACGTGCCGCCGGTGTCGGGAATGAGCCCGACCCTGACGAACGCACAGGAGAAGGTGGCGTCCTCGCTCGCGTAGGCGATATCCGAGAGGGCGACGACGGCCAGCCCCGCACCGATCGCGTCGCCGTTTACCTTCGCGACGATCGGCACGCGCGACTCGAGCATCGCCTCGACCACCCGTCCGAACGTCTCGGTGACCTCCTCGTAGGACTCCCGCGGAGGGCTGGGCGGCTCGGCCATCGCTTCGATATCTCCGCCGGCGCTGAACGCGTCACCCTCACCGGTGATGACGACCGCGTGGTGCTCGTCCGGCTCGGCCTGCTCGATCGTCTCGGCCAGCTCCGTCGCGGCCGTCTGGCTCATCGCGTTGAGAACGCCCGGTCGGTCGAACCTGATCTCGAGGACGCCGTCGTCGCTGTCGACGTGCATACGTCTACACGTCGCGGACGGATCATAATTGTACGCGGTGTGGCGCCTCGTGCGGTCGCGTTCGGCCCGGAGCGGGGAGAGGGTTAGTCGGACGGAACCGGCGGGGCGGTCGTCTCCTCCTCGGCGACGTTGAGCTCGGACGTGACCAGTGCCCGGTAGGCACGGCGCAGGCGCTCGGAGAGCGCCTGGTGGGAGATATCGAGCTCTTCGGAGAGCTCCTGCATCGAGACCTCTCGGGGGATCTCGAAGTAGCCGTGGTCGATCGCCGCAACCAGCGTCTCGTACTGGCGCTGGGTGAGGCCACACTGGGAGTGGTTCTCCTCGGCGACGTCGAACAGCCGGACGATCGTCGGCGTGACGTCGTGGTCGACGAGTCGCTCGTACAGCGAGCTGACGTCCTCGCGCTCGAGGACGCGGACACTCAGGAGCCAGGAGCCACCGGCGGCCGACGCGCTGAGGACGGTGCCGTTCTCCTCGAGGACGAGCTCGAAGGGGTCGACGGTCTCGGGATCGAACTCGACGTCGTACAGCCAGCGGTCGTCGTCGCTGCTGATCAGCGCGTAGTCGTCGACTGCGGTCGCCTCCGAGAGCGCGGCTTCGATCTCGTCCTGCGAGGCGCCCGACAGCCACAGTCCGTGGCCGCTCGAGGTGATAACTTGCTCCACCTCGCAGGTCAGCGACGGAACGGCGTCGAACAGCTCGCCCAGCCCGGTTTCCTCGCCCGGAATCTCGAGGTCCGCGATCGATGTCATACTTCCCGATACTGGAGGAATCACAATAACCGCACTTCCAAACTTATCAGCACCCGCATTGGTGAATTTCAACAGTTCTTTTCTTTCAAATCAGATGATTGGATCGGTACGGAACGGGCCTCAGAACCGGTTCGGTGAGCCGACGACGAACTGGACAAACCCGACGACGACGAGCGTGATCGCAAGCAGTGCCAGCGCGATCGGGATCACCGCCTCGAGGCCGTGAGAGATGTACGAGACCCAGATCCGGGTCGGGATCGTTCGCGGGTTGTACGCGACCATCATCGTCGCGCCGAACTCGCCGATCGCCCGGACGAACGTGAGGACGATCCCCGCGGCGATGGCGTTCCGGGCCAGCGGGAGCGAGACCAGCCGCGCGCTCTCGAGAGGGGTTCGGCCCAGCGTGCGCGCGGCCTCCTCGAGACGCGGGTCGACGGCGTCGAAGCCCGAACGGGCGGTCACGACGAGAAACGGCGCGGCGACGAACGTCTGAGCGAGGACGATCCCCGCGTAGCTATCTGTCAGCGGGACGCCGACGGCGGCCGCGGCGGCGCCGATCGGGGTGTACCTGCCGACGAGGGTCAACAACATCGCGCCGCCGACCACCGGCGGGATCACCAGCGGCAGGAGGACGGCAGCCTCGACGAGGCGCTTGCCGGGAAACGAGCCTCGCGAGAGCACGTACGCCAGCGGGACTCCAAGGACGGTCGCGATCGCCGTCGAGATCGGCGCGGTCAGCAGCGAGGCGGCGATCGCCTCCTGCACCGCGGGGTCGGCCAGCGCGGCCGAGACGTCGACGGACCGAACCTGGGCGAGAAATGCCACGAACGGAACGACGAGATACACGAGCAACACCGCACCGACCAGTGCGGGGATGCCAACCCCCCTGGTGAGCCGATCGAGCCCTCGGCCGACCGACGCCCACCCCGGATCGGTCGTTCCGTCGTCGTCGGAGCCGGCCCGTCCCGTGGGACTCGCGGTGACGTCGTCGGCGCTCACGGCTCGATTCCCTCCGGCAGTTCGCCGTGTGCCCGCGGGAGCGACTCCCCTCGCCGGAGTCCCTGCTCCTCGAGCAGCGTCCGGTTCTCGAGGAGAAACGAGAGGAACTGCTGGCCGACCTCGGCGCGGTCGGCATCGCGTCGCACCGTCGCGTTGTACACCGTCGGCGACCCCTTCGTCTCGTACCCCTCGTCGGTGGTGTAGCTCGCCTCGGCGTACCGGTCGGCGTACTCCGGGGTCCCAAAGTTGTAGGCGTCGGGCAGCTCGAGGAAGGGGACGTCGTGGTCGACGGCCATATTCCGGTACGCGACCGCGCAGGCCCGGTTTCCGGCCTCGATTCCCGACAGCAGCTGTGGCTCGTTGGGCTCATGGTAGGCCCGCTCGACCATCGCGTCGCGAAACCCATCGAGGCCGTACTCGCGTTCGGCCAGCTCGAAGAGATGGACCGCCCGGTACCCCAGCGGATCCAGGTCGGGATCGCTGATCGCGAGCTCCCCCTCGTCGGCGTCCTCGAGAACGTCGTACCACGGATCGCCGTCCTCGAGCCGCGCGCCCGGCTCGGTCTCGGGAGTGTAGGCGATCCCGACCTCGTTTGCCGCGAACTCGACGTCCCAGTCGGCGTGGTCGGGGTAGAGCCGATCCCGGAGCAGTTCGACGTCGGCGCTGATCACGACGTCGGGGTGTTTCGATCCGTCCTCGACCATCCGCATGACGGCGTTCGCGCCGTGGTACTCGCCCTCGTAGGCGATCCCGGTTTCCTCCTCGAAGGCCGGACCGACGTGGTCCTCGAGGACGACCGCCAGGCTCCCCGCCGAGAGGATCTGCACCCGGTCGTCACTGCCGAGACAGCCCGCCCCGAGCCCGAGCCCGCCGATCGCGGCCACCACCGCCCGCCGGCTCGCGGTCGATCGATCGTCGTCTCCGCGCATACATCAGCCGTTCGCACCCTTGGCCCATTATCACTCGTTTCGATTCCAACACCGCGGGAAGATAACCAAATTCAGTTACGTTCCGGTCAGTCCCCGTCAGCCGATCGCTCCTCGAGCGGGTCGAGCGCCAGCACCGTCTCGACGAGCGTCGCGAGGTCGTCGCGTCCTCGGCCGACGACCTCGCCGCCGACTGCGTCGGGGTCACGATCCCCGACGAGGATCGTCGGCAACGGTGCCTCGGCAAACCCCTCGACGAGGACGACGTCGTAGCCGCGACGGTCGAGGCGCGTGAGCACCCGCGACAGCGCCCGGAGTTCGGAATCGGTGGTCTCGAAGTAGTCGGCGTCGGGCTCGCGGGGCGGCTCCTCCTTCCCGCGGGCGGTGATGTCGATGGTCAGCTCGGGCGTGACCCCGACGACCGTCTCGGCGCCCGCGGTGCGGTGGCGGTGGGTGTCCGCACCCGGCGTGTCGATCTCGATGTCGTGGTGAATCGACTTGACGGTCGCGACCCGTCCCGCCTCGGCCAGCCGGGGGACGAGCTTCTCGACGAGGGTCGTCTTCCCCGAGTCGCTGGGGCCCGCGAGACAGACGGCTCTCATGGGTTGGGTGGGACGTCCTCGGGGGCGATCGGATCACGGTCGCGCACGTCGTGCATACGTGGAAGTGGGCGACGTTCGCCAATAGCCGTTGGGATTTGACGGTCCGAAATCCGATTCGTCGTACTACGGCTCCCAGAAGGCGCGCTGGCGAGCTTCGATTTCCGAGAGCGCCATCGAGAGGACGTCCCGCCAGTCTTCCGGGTGCGACGTATCGTCACCAGGTGTCGGGGCGTCAGGCCCTGGATGGACGTGGTCACGACTGTTGTGATTGGATGGATGTCTGTCCCATCGATGGTCGAACTCGGTAGCGTCGTGCTCTTCGTGGTAGTGAAGCGAGAAATCCCCGTTCTCGAACCAGACTACCTCCAAGCAAGCGACGTGAATCCGCTCCGGATAGAACCGCCGATCGTATACGCAGACCAACCGCTCGGGGGCAAACGCCGGCTGACCATCGAGTCGTTCAAAACGATCGCTAGCGGCAAATCGCTCCCGGATCGCGTCGAGCCGATCAAAATCGATCGGTGCGCCGCTACACCCGTCGGCCGACCGTTCGTCCTCGTCGGTCATACTGCGGACTGGAGATCAGCGCTGTCACCGGTGGCGAGTGCCCGTTCTAGAAGCATCACCCGACGACGGGCCGTTCGCCACGCGGAAAGTTGTTCCCAGACGGCTTCGATGGATCGGTCGGTTTCTTCGGCATACTGTGCTATCGAGACGGCGTCGGGGGACGTGGCGTCGAATTCTCCCTCGAAGGTCTCCGTCCGCTCTACTTCTGACTCCAGCAGATCCAGGAGGGCCTTAGTAGTGTACTCCTTCCGAAGCGTCTGAACGCGACGCCAATTTAGATATTCCTGGTTACGTTCGTAGGTAGCTGGTGATTCCGTAACCTGCGTTACGATCCCCATCTGCTCGAACCAGTCCAAGTACTCGCGTGCAGCATCGACACCGTGACCCGCAAGTTCGGCTACGTCGCTCGCCGTCGCCGGCTCGTCGAGTGCGAGGACCGTATCGAAGAAATCGTCTCGCGTCGTGGTTTCCGAGCCAGGAGAGACTCAATCTACGGGCCTAACGTTCCCCGAGTGTGTCGACGCAGACGGGAACGAAGGCTACGTCTATGCGTCAGTGACTCGCATCGAAGAGGTTGAGGAAGGAGTCGACGACGAAGAGTCTGAGGAAGACGACGAAGACGAAGACGTCGACGAGGAACCGGAGGAAGAACCGGACGAGGACGAAGCAGAAGACGATGTCGGCGAAGAGCCCGAGAAAGATGACGAAGACGTCGACGAAGAGCCGGAAGAGGACGATCATGACGACGAAGAAGACGACGTTGACGAAGAATCCGAAGACGACGTCGACGACGAGGACGATCACGACGATCGCGACGACAAACCAGAGGAAGACGAGAAGGAAGAAGACGTCGACGAGAAGGACGACCACGAAGAGCGTGAGGTGGACGAGAAAGACAACGATGTCGCCGAGAAGGACGACGACTGTCCCGACGACGAAGCCGACGAGGCCGAGTCGAAGGACGAGAAGTCGAAGGACAAGAAGTCGGAGTCGAAAGACGACTACTGTCCCGAAGAAGAGCCAGAGCCGAAGCCTGAGCCCGAGGACGACTGCTAACGGGTAGCTACTCGTTCTCGAGTTTCCCGGGGACGTCTGAGTGGACCCAAATACACTATCCGATTTGTTTTTGCGGACCGAATTGCATTATAAACGGAGCTCTGTGGGACTGAAAAAAAGATTATTCAAACGCGTAGTTCGAATTAGTAGTAATATTTTGGGGAATGCTTTTGTAATACACCATTGTACTACTACACAGTATGACGGCAACAGTCTCAGCAAAAATTCCCGACGAGATGAAAAAGGACATCGAGGACGAGGATATCAACGTCAGCGAGGTCATCCGGAACGCCCTCGAGGAAGAGTTAGTCGAACGTCGGCGTGAAAAGCTCCGCAGAGATGCATCGTCTCTTCGGGAGAAAGTCGGTGACGGAGTTGAAACCGAGGATATCGTCTCTGCTGTTCGCGAAACGCGGGAGGATCGATGAGCTGTGTCGGACTCCTATTTGTTTGATGCGAGCTCCCTCGTCGATATCGTCCTCGGAACGGGAGGCGTGGACGTCGATATTGACGTCTTATTCGATGAGCACATCCTGGATTTGACGAAGTACGAAGCCGGGAACGCGGTATGGAAAAATGGTATTACTCATGATAATTTGAGTGACGATGAGATCGCAGACGCAGTCGAGCTTATCGATGACCTCAAATACGAGCTCGAGATCGAGGAGGCTCCCGGGAACGGGCTCGAATGGACAATGCGTGTCGCTGAGCGCAACGGGTTGACATTTTATGACGCATCATATCTTGCTGCTGCGGAACTCAACGATCTCAAGCTGATCACCGAGGATGGGCCTCTCGAGGATGCAGCGAAGGAACAAGATATTCCTGTCGGGTCGATATCTGATCTGAAGTGACCCTACCGTTCAGGAATTCTCAGAACCGCAAGAGGGTGGAGTCGGAAGTAGATGGTTGGTGGGTTTGACGGTCATTGGCCAGTTGCACGCTTACCTACGCTGCTTCAGAATCGGAAAGGTGGTACAAACGACAATCGGTTACTGAACATATTCTTCGTATTCAACAGTCAATTCTTGTCGTCTCCCGAGGACTTCAACAGAACCTCTCATCCCACCCTTCCGCGATTAACATCACGTAATTACAACAGGATATTCTAAGCGGTCAATTCGCACGTGGAGTGTGCAGTCGATTCACGTAAATAAATCTCTAAAGAAGAGGGTTTCAACAGAGCCCTGCTGTCGAATAATACGACTCAAAATCGTGAGGAGCAAAAGCGGGCCGGGCGCGATTTGAACACGCGACCGTCTGATTAAGAGTCAGACGCTCTGCCGGACTGAGCTACCGGCCCTGTACCTCCGACTTTCGGACGCGGATAAATATACGTTTCCCTTGGTAGGCGCCGTGTGAGAGGTCTCCAAACGCTTTCGACGCGTGCGTGCGCTGACGTGCCACTCTTCGAGAACGTTAAGTAGGGTCGGTTCGACCTCACGGTCACATGAGTACGGGGGTTACGATCTCGTCGATCTCGGACTACGCGATTCTCGGCTGCGGGAGCGTAGGGTACGCCGTCGCCGAGGAACTCGTCGAGCAGGGGAAAGACGTCGTAATCATCGACCGCGACGAGAGTCGCGTCGAATCCCTGCGCGACCAGGATCTCGACGCCCGCACGGCCGACATTCGCGAGCCCGAAGCCGCCGACCTCGTCGCCGAACGGGACGTCGTCCTGATTCTGGCCTCCGACGTCGAGGCCAACAAGGCCGCCGTCGAACACATCCGCTCGCGAAACGACGAGAGTCAGTTCCTCGTCGCGCGCGCGAGCGACCCCGTATCGGGCGACGAGCTCTCGGAACTCGGCGCCGACATCGTCATCAACCCCTCGTCGGTGATCGCCGAATCCGCGCTCCGGGCCCTGGAGTCGGGCGAACTGGAGTACAACGCCGAGAAGCTCGCCCGGCTGCTCGAGTCGACCGACTCGCGGCTGGCGATCCTCACCCAGGACAGCCCCGATCCCGACTCGATCGCCAGCGCGGCAGCCATGCAGGCGATCGCCAACCACCTCGGGATCGAGGCCGACATCGTCTACCTGGGCGACGTCGGCCACCAGGAAAACAGGGCGTTCGTCAACCTGCTGGGGATCGATCTGGTCCAGTGGGACGAGATCGACGACCCCGGCCAGTACGACACCGTCGCGCTGGTCGATCACGCGACCTCCTCCCAGATGAGCCTTGGCGTCGACATCATCATCGACCACCACGAGGCCGAGGACGCCTACGATCCCGAGTTCGTCGACATCAGGCCGAACATGTCCTCGACGTCGACGATCATGACGAAGTACATCCAGGAGTTCGACATGAACGTCTCCGAGGAGGTCGCCACCGCCTTGCTGTACGGCATCCGCGCGGAGACGCTGGATTTCAAACGCGACACGACCCCCGCCGATCTCACCGCTGCGGCCTACCTCTACCCGTTTGCCAACCACGACACCTTAGAGCAGGTCGAGTCGCCCTCGATGTCCCCCGAGACGCTTGACGTCCTCGCGGAGGCGATCACCAACCGGGACGTCCAGGGGAGCCACCTCGTCTCGAACGCCGGCTTCGTCCGCGACCGGGAGGCGCTGACCCAGGCCGCGGGCCACCTGCTGGATCTCGAGGGGGTGACCACGACCGCGGTCTTTGGCATCGCCGACGAGACGATCTTCCTGGCCGGTCGCTCGAAGGACATCCGCATCAACATCGGCAAGGTGTTAGACGACGCCTACGGCGAGATCGGCGAGACCGCGGGCCACTCGACGCAGGCAAGCGCCGAGATCCCGCTGGGGATCTTCACGGGGATCGAGATCTCCGAGGGGACTCGCGACACGCTGCTGGAGCTGACCGAAGAGGCGGTCAAGCGAACGCTGTTCGACGCGATGGGCGTCGACGGAAGCGAAGGATCGAACGGAAACTGATCAGGCGACGATCTCGTCGGATTCTTCCTCGTCGGGGTCGCGGACGCGCTCGACGACGTCGTTGATCAGGATGACGTCCCCGACCGACCGCACCCAGCGGTAGGGGACGATCACGCCCTGTCCCGCGTTGACCTCCTCCTGGAACAGCTCCGCGTTGAGGTTGCCGAGCGCGAGCCCCTCGATGGTCTGTTCGCTGATGTTGAGTTTGAGATCCTCGACCTCGCCGACGAAGACGCCGTTGTTCGAGTAGACCTCGCGGCCGACGAGCGAGGTAACCTCCTGGTGAGTGTCGTCCATGCCAGAGGTCATGGGTGGACGGCTCTTAACTTTTGGTCAGACGCGATCTGTCGGCCGAGCGGACCGTGGCGGTCACTCCGCCAGAAGTTCCTCGACGGCCGTGTGGTTGGTCAGCAGCCGTTCCATCCGCTCGACGGTCTCGGCGTCACGCGTCCGCCCGCTTCTGATGACGTCCTCGGCGCGTTCGACTGTCGTCAGCGTATCCGTCTGGACCGAGAGGATCGGCATCCCTTTCTCGGTAGCCTGGCCGACGATCGCTCCGGACGGACGGTGCCCGCCCGTGAGGATGAGACAGCGGACGCCGGGTGCTTCGAGGGCGGCCGTATGGACCTCGGCGCGGTCGCCGCCGGTGATGACCGCGGCGTCTTTCGTCCGCCGGAAGTGTCGCAGGGCGCTGTCGGCGCCCATCGCCCCGACGGTAAAGCGTTCGACGTAGGCGTCGTCCCCGGCGTCGACGAGCGTCGACGCGCCCAGCTCCTCCGCGAGCTCGGCGACGGTGACGCCCGCGAGGGTTCGTTCGCTCGGGATAACCCCGTGGACCGTGACGCCGCGTCCCTCAAGGAAGGGGACGACGTCGGTCTCGAGCCCGTCGTAGGCCGCCTCGGAGACGTCGTTGAAGATGACACCCTCGAGGCGGTCGCCGAAGGTTCGGGCGGCCGCCAGCACGTCGTCGGCGTCGCCGGGCACCTCGTAGGGTGCGACCAGCACCACTCGGGCGTCGAGCAGCTCGGCCAGATCGGCGTCGGCGAGCTCGATGATTTCGCCGACCTCGTAGCTGCCACCGCCCTCGAGGAGCATCCGATCGTGATCGGCGGCGAGCGAGTCGAACGCCTCCCGGACGCGCTCGCGGATCTCCGCGGGCTGTTCGCGGCCACGGATCGCCTGCTCGACGAACGTCGGCGAGTAGACGACGGGCTCGAGGTCGTGCATCTCCGCGTCGAGGTCGAGCAGCTCCCGGGCGAGCATCGGGTCCTCGTCTAAGGTCTTGCCGACGTTGCTCTGCAGGCGGGTCCCCTTCGGCTTCATGTAGCCGACGCTGTCGCCGTCCTCGTGGGCGAGGCGAGCCAGCGCCAGCGCGATCGCCGTCTTGCCGGTGCTCTCCGCGAGCGAGGCGACGAGGATCGGCTGGACGGAGCTGTCGGCGGTCGATTCGGTCTCGGTGTCGGTGTCGGTGTCAGTCATAGTTCGTCGGTGTCGACGGTGAGTCGGAGGTCGATCGCCTGTACGCCATCGGGGCCGGCCACGAGCGGGTTGACGTCGAGTTCGAGAATCGACGGGAAGTCGGATACCAGCTGGGAGAGCCGCTGGATCGTCTCGACGACGCCGTCGACGTCGGCCGGCTCGCGGCCGCGGGCGCCCCGCAACAACGGCGCGGCCTGGATCTCGTCGACCATCTCACGGGCCTCGTCCTCGCCGATCGGGGCAACCCTGACGGCGGTGTCCTCGAGGATTTCGACGAAGATTCCACCCAGGCCAAAGAGCAGCAGCGGCCCGAACTGCGGATCGCGGTTCATCCCGACGATCGTCTCGGTCGCAGACTCGAGGTCGAGCTGTTCCTGGACCTGCACGCCCAGAACGGTCGCGTCGGGCTGGTAGTTGCGCGCCCGGGCGACGAGGTCCTCGTAGGCGTCGTAGACGTCGTCATCGGCGACGCCGATCTTCACGCCGCCGATATCCGACTTGTGGGAGATGTCGGGGCTGACGATCTTCATGACGACGTCGCCCTCGATCGATTCGGCGACGTCGCGGGCGCGGTCGGGGTCGTCGACGATCTCGCCGTCGGGCGTCGGGATCCCGTAGGCGTCGAGCAGCGCCATCGACTCGACGCCCAGTCGGTTATCCTCGCGGTCGTGGGCCCGCTCGAGGATCTCCCGGGCGCGCTCACGGTCGACGTCGAAGGTGGTCGGCTCGCCGATCGTCCGCTCGCTGACGTCGCAATAGCGTGCCAGCGCGTCCAGTCCCGCGACGGCCCGGGACGGATCGAAGTAGTTCGGAATGCCGAACTCCCGGAGCACCTCCTCGGCGGCCCGGGCGCGCTCGCCGCCCATCAGGCAGGTGACGACGGGTTTGTCGTGTTCCTCGCGTTTCTCAATGACGACCTCGGCGAGCTTGTCGTACTCGAGGACGGCCGTCGGTGCGCTGACGACGACCGCGCTCCCGACGTTGGGGTCGTCGAGCGCGGTATCGAGCGCCTCGCGAAAGCGCTCGACGTCGGCGTCGCCAATGGCGTCGATCGGGTTGTAGACGTTTGCCTCGTCGGGCATCGCCTCGGCGAGCGCGTCGATCGTCTCGTCGGTGAAGTCGGCCATCCGGAGCGAGGAGTCCCCGACCGCGTCGGTCGTGAGCACGCCGGGACCGCCGGCGTTGGTGACGACGGCGACGCCGTCGCCGTCCGGCTGGGGCAGTCCGGACAGCGCGCGGGCATAGTCGAACAGCTCCTGGACGGACGTCGCCCGGATCACGCCCGCTTGCTCGAGACCTGCCTCGTAGGCCCGCTCGCTGCCCGCGATCGCGCCGGTGTGCGAGGACGCCGCCTGCGCGCCGGCGTCGGTGCGGCCGGACTTGACCAGTACGATCGGGGTGTCGTCGGTCACCTCGCGGGCCGTCCGGAGGAACGCCTGGCCGTCGTCGATATCTTCGAGGTAGCCAATGATGACGTCGGTGTCGGCGTCCTCGCCCCACTCGCGGACGAAGTCGGTCTCGTCGAGGACGGTCTTGTTGCCAAGCGAGACGACGTCCTGGAAGCCGATCCCCTGTTCGTTGGCCCAGTCCAGCACGGCCGTAATAAAGGCCCCCGACTGGCTCATAAAGGAGATCGAGCCCTCGAGGGCGTTCTCGGGGCCGAACGTGGCGTTCATCCCGTTCGGCGTCGACATCACCCCCAGGCTGTTCGGTCCGACGACGTTGAGGTCGTACTCCGCGGCGAGTTCGCGGAGCTGTCGCTCCCGCTTGGCGCCCTCGCCGCCGGTTTCGGCGAAGCCGGCGGTGATGACGACGACGTCGTCGATGCCTGCCTCGGCGACGTCCTCGATGGCGTCGATTACGATCGTCGGCGGAACGACGACCACCGCCAGATCGATCGGCGGCGCGGCCTGTACGTCGCGATAACACTCGAGTCCGAGCACTTCGTCGCGGTTGGGGTTGATCGGGACGACCTCGCCCGCGAACCCGTCTCGCAGGTTCTCGAGGATCGCCCGACCGACGGCGCCCTCGCGGTCGGTGGCGCCAACCACGGCGACGGTCTCGGGTGCAAAGAGATCGGATAACCGTCCCATCGCCCTGGTGTTCGCCAAGGACGCGGTTAAAGATATAGTGTGGTCCCGCAGCCCGGGAACCTAGTGCATCGAGATCGCGCTCCCGGAGCGACTCGAGGCGAGGATCGCCAGCGCGTAGATCGCGATCGCGACGACGACGATCGAACCGCCCGGCGGTAGCCCCTGCGAGATCGCGAAGCCGAACCCGCCAAGCACCGAGGCCTGGCCGAACAGAATCGACAGCGCCAGCGTCTCGCGGAACCCGTGGGCGATCTGCGAGGCGGCCGCGACCGGGATGACGAGCATCGCGGCGACGAGGATCACGCCCATGATCTGCATGGCGCCGACGACGACGACGGCGGTCATCACGATCAACAGCGTGTTGTACCAGGTGACGTTGAGGCGGGCGACCCGGGCAGCCTGCTCGTCGAACGTGATGAAAAGCAGCTGCTTGTAGGTTACCGCGACGACGCCGACGACGGCGATGGTCAAGATTGCGACCAGCCGCGCCCCCTCGGCGGGGATGACGGCTGCGCTCCCGAACAGGTAGTCCTCGATGCTGACTCCCGAGAAACCGCCCCGACCGTAGCTGATGATCAGGGTCCCGACGGCGAAGCTCCCGGTGAGCATGATCGCGATCGGGACGTCGCCGTAGGTGTTGGTCCGCTCGGCGAGATACTGCACGAGCAACGCGCCGATGACCGCGACGACGAGCGCGGCGACCAGCAGGGAGCCGTCCCAGTCGGTCGTCGCGCTAAAGAGCAGGCCGATGGCGACGCCTGCGAAGGCAGTGTGAGCCAGCGTCTCGCCGATCAGCGCCATCTCGCGGTGAACGAGATAGGTCCCGACCAGCGGTGCGGCGATCCCGACGAGGACTCCCGTCGCGATCGATCGCAGCATAAAGGAGTAGCCGAAGACGCCCGTACCGAGGTAGTGGTCGAGCCACATTCCGGCGATCGTGTACTGGTCGTACAGCGTCCCGGCGTATGGGTACTCCTGGAGCCACTCGAGAGCCAGGAAGGCAAGCATCACGACCGCGAGCAGGCCCGTCAACGCGATCCCGATCCGCTCGAGGCGGCGTCTGTGTGTCCGATCCATCAGTGATGGTGGTGGACGACCTGCCCGGTCGTTCCGTACGCTTGCTCCAAGGCGTTGCTTTCGACGAACGATTCCGTGTCCCCGTGGTGGAACAGCTCCGTGTTGATGCAGGCGACCCGATCGGCCCGGTTGGTGACGACGCCGATATCGTGTTCGATCAGGACGATCGTGATCCCGGCGTCGTTGAGCGAATCCAACAGCGCGTAGAACGCGTCCCGGGATTCGGCGTCGACGCCGACGGTCGGCTCGTCGAGCGCCAGCAGGTCGGCCTCGGAGGCCAGCGCCCGCGCAATGTAGGCCCGCTGGCGTTGTCCACCGGAGAGCTGATTGACGCGGCGGTCGGACAGGTCGGTGATGCCGACCGTTTCGAGGGCGTCGTCGACGATCTCGTGGTCCTCGTCGCCGAGCCGGGAGTGGCCCGCGTGGGCGAACCGTCCCATCGTCACCGCCTCGCGGACGGTAACGGGCATCGTCCCGCCGCGGCTCGTGGCCTTCTGGGAGACGTAGCCGATGCGCTCGCCCTGGTCGAACTCGTCGACTGGCTGGCCGAACAGCTCGATCCGTCCGCTGTCGGGGCTGTGAAGCCCGAGCATCAGGTGCAACAGCGTTGTCTTCCCCGACCCGTTCGGGCCGACCAGCCCGAGAAAGTCACCCGCCTCGATCGTCAGCGAGACGTCTCGAATAGCGACAGTTTCACCGTACGCGAACGTTACGTTCTCCATCTCGACGATCGAGCTCACTGCAATCTCACTCGCGTATCGAACGCGGATCGTCTTATGTCTTCCATTTCGGTGTCCTACTCGGCTCCGAGCGCGTTCGCGAGCGACGGGATCGTGATCTCTTCCATCAGTTCGACCCAGCCGTACCCCTGCTCGCTCCACTCTTCGGTGGTCCCCTCCGCCGGCGTAACCGGTTCGGCGTCGGTCGCGTCGGTTTCCTCGAGCAACACCTCGACCATCTGGGGGACGTCCTCCTCGGGATCGGGCGTCTCGAAGGGGTCGTAGAGGATCGTCTCGATGTTTTCCTCCTCGATCACCTCGATCAGCTCGGAGACGTCCTCGCTCGACTCGACGGCGTCGGGCGAGACGCCGACGGGGGTTCGGATCTCGAAGTCGTAGCGCTCCTCGAGGTAGCCGAACGACTGGTGGCCCGCGAGGACGGCGACGTCCCGGGTCGCGTTCTCGGCGACGTCCTCGAGCTGCCGGTGGACCTCGTCCATCCGGTCCGTGTAGTCGGCGGCGTTTTCTTCGTACGTATCGGCGTTGTCCGGATCGAGCTCGCCCAGCTCGGCCGCGATCGTCTCGACCATCTCCTGGGCGAGGACGGGGTCGACCCAGACGTGGGGGTCGGCGAACTCGGTTCCGTCTTCGCCGTCGTCCTCGACGACCGCGACCGAGAGGTTGTCCGCGCTCGTGTCCCAGACGACCTCGCCGTCGACGACGAGTTCGAAGACGACCATCGTTCGACTCTCCTCGAGGCCGTGGAACTCGACGTGGTCGCCCTGCGGTTCGATCTCGAGGGCGTCCTCGTCCGCGCCGTCGACGACGGTGGCCTCGAGTGTGAACGGCTCGTCATCGCCGAGCGGGAGGACACGACCCTTCGCGTCCTCGAAGACGCCCTCGATCGTGATCTGCCCGTCGAGCGGGACGTCGGGGACGCCGCCGTGCCAGTGGTCGTCGTGCCAGTAGGCGACCTCTTCGCCGGTGCGCCCGTCGTAGAGTTCGAACTCCGCGATCTCGACGGCGGCCGGATCGTCGTCGTACTCCGCGACCGGCTCGCGGTCCTCGTCGGTCTCGCGGTCCATCGGGAGCAGCTGGCTCTCGACGGCCTCGAGACCGTTGATCAGTGCGACGTCCTCGGACTCGAGGTCGGCGGCGACGTCTTGCGCCCAAGCGAACTCGGGGCTGTCGAGGTAGACGAAAAACGCCGACTCCGTGATCTCACGCTGGAGATCGACGGGCGGCTCCCAGCCGTGACCCATCTCTCCGGTTTCGACCGGGTTCTCGATCGTCAGCTCGTCGCCGACGATATGTTCCGTCCAGTCGGCGAGCGTGAAGAAAGCGGCGTACCCCTCCTCCGGGTTCCCGTCCTCGCCGCCGGGTTCGCTCAGACAGCCCGCGAGGACGCCGAGGGAGAGCGCGCCGGCACCCGAACGTAACACTGCGCGGCGTGACCGTGTCATAGGTAGAGGTACGGGCGAGCGGATAAAAGAGTTATTATGTGTACGAGGGGAGTTAATAACTCGTTGCAGCAATCGCTCGTGGGATAACAACGTGTCACGGCGTCGAGCGCGGCGGGTGAAATGGGGGGGGGGGGCCCGATTCGGGCGAGAAGGTGACACGAGAGTCGGGTTACGGGTTCGGGAGGGCGGGATCGAGTCGCTAGTGGTCGTCGTCGTGATCGTGATCGTCGTCGTGATCGTGGTCGTCGTCGTGATCGTGTGCGTCACCCTCGGCGTGGTTCTCCTCCGGATCGAAGTCCTCGACGACTTCGACCTCGAGCTCCGGGGAATCCCAGTCGGAGTGGTCGTCGTGCCAGACCTGGAGGACGATCTCGGTGATCCCTTCATCGTCGCCGGTTAGCTCGACGTGGTCGCCGTGGGACTCGATCTCGACGTTCTCCTCGGCACCCTCGACGACCTCGGCCTCGAGCTGGTACTCCTCGTCCTCGCCGAAGACGATCTCTTCGCCGTCGGCGTCCTCGGCGTGGGCTTCGACCGCGATGGCGTCCTCGAGGGGGACGTACAGCGGACCGTGATCCCAGTGGTCGTCGTGGACGTACGCGAGCTGTTCCTCCGACTCGTGGTCGAAGAGCTCGAACTCCTGGACGTCCATGTGGTGGTCGTCATCGTGATCATCGTCGTGGTCGTCGTGATCGTCGTCGCCGTCATCCGCATCTGCCTCGTCGTCCTCGTCGTCCTCGCCGTTGTCGCCGACACAGCCCGCAAGTCCGAGTGCCGCGAGGGAACCGGACGCTGCGAGCAGCTTCCGACGGGTCGAACGCGTTGAGTCCATCGTCATTGTTAGGTAGCGTGTGTAGAGTGAGATTGATTAGTAATCAACCTAACGATCTTGTTAATGTCGCCACGCGGAGCGAGGGGGCTTGGCAGGACGGAGTTCGAAGCGAGCGCGGTTCGAAGCGAGCGCGGTTCGGAACGAGCGCGGTTCGGAACGAACGAAGTGAGTGAGAACCGCGACTGCGAGCGCGGAACGAACGTGACGCGTGAGTGGACGAAGTGAGTGAGAACCGCGGAACGCGAACGAAACTATCCGTGTGACCAGTGTACAAACAGTTGCAGTTGGGACGAGACTCGCGGCCCGATCGCACAGCCGTTACAGGTGAACCGACTCGGGGGCAAGCCGTTCAGCGGGTCCCGGTATCGCGGTGATTCGCCGCGTCCTCGAAGTCGTCGACGACCTCGACGGCGAGTTCGGGCGAATCCCAGCCGAATCGGTCGCCGTCCCACAGCTCCGCGACGATCCTCGTCTCGCCCGTCGCGCGCCCGATCAGATCGAGACGGTCCTCGCGAGGCTCGATCGCGACGGGGTCGTCTCCGTCCTCGGCTGGAACCGCGCCGAGGCGGTACGGCTCGTCCCCGCCGAGCGCGAGCTCGCCGTCGGCGTCCTCGGCGCGGGCGCCGACCGAGAGCGTCCCCTCGAGCGGAACGAGCAACGGGCCACCCTCCCAGCGGTCGTCTGCGACCGTCGCGAGCGAATCGCCCGTCTCGGGATCGACGAGCTCGAACGACTCGACCGCGACGTGTTCCTCGTCGCCGCCGAAACAGCCCGCGAGCCCGAGCATCGTAAGCGAGCCCGACGCCGCGAGCACCGTCCGACGGGTCCGCTTAGTCGTCATCCGCAGTGTCCCGGCGCGGGCGATCGAGGAGACGAGCGGCTCGTGACGGGTTCGAATACATTACAGAAATCATGAACGTCGAGGACGCAAATGCTTTCGGGTACGGCGACGCCGACCGCTGGGGGACCGATCGATCAGTCCGCAACGGGCGCCGGTTCGGCGTCGGCGAGCCGGCGCAGTCGCTCGGGGTCGATCGGGAAGACCGCCGTCGGCGTCCCCGCGGCCGCCCAGACGGTGTCGAACTCGAGCAGCGTCTCGTCGACGACGACGGGAACCCGGGTGTCGTGACAGAACGGCGGGACGCCGCCGATCGACCAGCCCAGCGTCCCTTTGATCCGCTCGGGGTCGGCCATCTCGACGTCCTCGGCAGGAACGCCGAAGACGGCGCCGAGCGCGTCCTCGTCGACTCGGTTCGCGCCGCTGGTGACCGAAACTACGAGGGAGCCGTCGACGTCGAACGCCAGCGAGCTGGCGATCTGTGCGACGTCACAGCCGACGGCGTCGGCGGCGTCGGCCGCGGTCTTGGTACCTTCGGGAAACTCCTCGACGTCGGGATCGAGCCCGTACTCCTCGCGGGCCCGTTCGGCGAACGTCGCTGCGCGTGGATGCATGCGACACGCCACCGCGACCGCAACCAAAAAATCGTCGAGTGGCGTCTACTCGAGCGAGACGTCCACCTCGACGCCGTCGAGACGCCGGTAGGCGGGAACCGGATCGCGAACGACCTCGAAGGCGTCGAGTCGGATCACGAGGCGGCCGGGATCGACCGTCGCCCGAAGGACCGGTCCCCGGCTAGTGACGGTGACGTACGGCGGGGCGGGGACCGGACTGGCCCGCAGCTCACAGTCGGCAGCCTCGACGACGTCGGCGAGCAACGCCGCGAGTTCCTCGAGCAGGTTGGCCTCCTCGAGGCTTCTCCCTAGCGGGGCGACGACCCGGTCCGGGTTCGTCGTCCGGGACGTATCCCAGGGCTCGGCGACTCGATCGGCGCAGTCGTCGACCCCATGGACGACGGGCTGCCACTCGGCCTGGATCCGTCGTCGAGCCGCCCTGACTGGGTGGGACACGAGCCGGACTGCTACGGGCTCGTACTAAGCTCTCACGACTTCCGGCGCTACCGCTCGCGGATCGTTCCGATCCGCAGCGTCTCGATCCGGGAGGCGGCCTCGTGGAGCGCCTGTTTCCACTCGGGTTCGTCGCGGATCTCCAGCTCCGACTGCAGCCGTTCGGTCTCCGCCTCGAGCGCTCGGACCCGCTCCTCGAGCTCGCCGGTCCGGTCCTCGAGGCGGTATCGTCGGCTCCGATGGGCCTCGAGGTCCTGGCGGAGCTTGTTTCGCTCCCGCCGCAGCTCCCCGATCTGCTGGCGGAGCTGATCGTTCGTCCGGCGGCTCCGGTCGAGCCGCCGTTGCTGGACGGTCGCCTCGTCGTCGTCCTCGAGCGAGACCCGCCCCGATCGCGTCGCGTTGACGACGGCGCCGACGAGCAGGATCATCCCGCCGAAGTACAGCCAGGTGAGCAACAGGAGAATCGCGCCGATCGCCCCCGCCGACTCGGAGTCGGCTGCCAGCGAGACGTACACCTGGAACAACGACTGCAGCGCGGTCCAGCCGACCGCGGCGACGGCGACGCCGGGAAGGATCTCGCGGACGGAGACGTCGATCTCGGGGAAGAAGTAGTACATCGGAAGAAACGCGATCGAGAGGCCAACGATCAACAGGAGCGGGTTCAGCAGTCCGAGAAACGGGACGTCGGGCAGGACCGCAAACGCGATCGTCGCCCCCGACGCCGCGACTAGCGCGAGCGTGATCGCACCGAGGACGATGATCCCGTCCCGAACCTCACCGAGCAGGGAGCTCTCGCCGGTGGTGCCGTAGATCTCTGAGAACGCGGTGTCGATCCCGCGGAAGATCTTCAGCGACCCCCAGACGAGCGTGACGAGCCCGATGATCGAGGCGCCAGCGGTTGCGGGCGACTCGGTGAGGGCGTCCTCGAGCATGATCTGTCCGCTTTCGGGGAGGACGCCTTCGGTCGTCGCGGCGACGTCGGCCGCGAGCTGTTCGTCGCCGAGCAGCGAGACGAGAAAGAACAGGAGGACGAGCAGCGGGATCAACGAGATAAACGCGTGGTACGCGATGCTCGCAGCCATAAACGGGACGTTCTTTTCCTGAATCCCGTCGACGACCGATCGTCCGAACGAGACGGCGCCGCTGGCGTCGGTTGACATGTGCTACAGAACGCTCACGGAGACCAATAGATAATCGGCTTGCAGCGCCGAGCTAGGGCGACGACGCGGGTCGTCGGGAGTCCCGACACCCGGCAGGATTGCTCCGAGGGGAAAATATCTTTCTCAATACGGAAAAATGGTTTTTTCATGGGGAACCTTTAAGAGCGATGCGGTCGTACGTTAGAGTACGATGAGCACCCAGAAGACCGTTCGCCAGCAGGCAGACGTCGTCGAGGAGAACGAGCTCCGGCTCGAACAGGAGAAAGCGGAGCAGGTCGTCGAGGCGCTGAACACCGAGCTGGCCAACGCGTACGTACTGTACCACCAGCTCAAGAAACACCACTGGGTCGTCGAGGGCGCGGAGTTCCTCCCGCTCCACAAGTTCCTCGAAGAAGCCTACGAACACGTCGAGGAGGGCGCCGACGTGATCGCCGAGCGCGCACAGGCGCTGGGCGGCGTCCCCGTCTCCGGACCGTCGAACCACGAGGAGCGTGCGACCGTCGAGTTCGAAGGCGAGGACGTCTACGACGTGCGCACAATGTTCCAGAACGACCTCGAGATGTACGGCGACATCATCGAGTCGATGCGCGACACCATCGAGCTCGCGGACAACCTCGGCGACTACGCGACCGCCGAGATCCTCCGTGAGATCCTCGTAACCCTGGAAGAAGACGGCCACCACTTCGAGCACTACCTCGAGGACGACACGCTGGTGCTCGAAGAGGCGACGAAGTAACGCCACGCCGGCTCCCGACGACGGATCGAGCGGTTCGAGAACGAATTTTTCCGGCGTTCCGAACGAGGTTAAGGGCCCCGCGTTCCTATCCTCGCCCGTGTGTACGCTGACACTCGCCTGGCAGGTCTTCGAGGACGCCCCCGTAGCAGTCGCCGCCAACCGCGACGAGTCCCTCGAGCGCGAGTCGGTGCCACCGGGCGTCTACCGCGAGGAGCCACGGATCGTCGCACCCCGGGACGCGGAAGCCGGCGGCACCTGGATCGGGTACAACGAACACGGCGTTTTCGCCGGTGTCACGAACCGCTGGGGAACCCCCGAGCTCGCCGGCGACCGCTCCCGCGGACTGCTCGTGGCCGACGTCCTGGAGGCCCGTTCGGCCCGCGAGGCAGCCGAAATCGTCGCCGAGGAGACCGCGGCTCGAGAGTACGACGGGTTCTACCTCGTGATCGCCGACGAGCGCGACGCCGTCTGTCTGCAGTGGAACGGCGCGCTCGAACGGACGACCCCGGAGCCGGGGGTCCACGTCGTGGTCAACGTCCCGGTCGACGACGCCGACCGACTGCCGCCCGGACGGATCGACGCCGCCCGCGAGCAGGCTGCAAACGCCCGCCGGGTGCGGGCCGAGCTGGCCCCCGACTGCGACGAGGACGTCGACGGCTGGCTCGAGCGAGCGGGCGACGTCCTCGGGACTCACGAGTACGGCGTCTGCGTTCACGGCGACGGCTACGGCACGAAGTCCTCGTCGCTGATCGCACTCGGTGACCGCCCACGGTACGCGTTCGCGCCAGGGCCGCCCTGCGAGACGGCCTACGAACCGGTCACCGTCCCCGACTGGGATGACGACCGCGAAGGGCACATTTAAGCGGCTCGCTCCACCTGATACTGGTATGCACGCACTTGCGCCCGTAGCGTCGAGTACGGGGTGGTCGCAGTGAGCGTCTCCGAGACCGAAGCCGAGCTCAGCGAGGACGAGCGGGCCGGCCTCGAGCTCGTCCGTGAGACCGGCGGCATCCACCAGAGCGACTTCTGGAAGGAGCTCGACGTCTCCTCCAGGAAGGGGAGTCGAATCGTCGAGTCGTTAGTCGAAAAGGGGCTGGTCGACCGTGAGGATACGATCTACAACGGGCACAACACCTACTACATTACGCCGATCGCCCGTGACCTGGATTTTACCCTGCTGATGGCGGGCGACATGCTCTCGCCGTTTATCGGCGAGGACGAGGTCGATCCAAACAGCGACGCCTTCTCGCAGTGGATCATGAACCTCGCCTACGAGGAGTGAGCTAGCCCGGGCGGCGTCGCTTGCTCGCCGCCGCGCTCGGTCGGTAGCTCGAACAGCCGTCGCTACCGCTTCTGGTCGTCGGCGATTCGGGCTCGGAAACACACACCGGCGGTCGAAAAAACGTGCGTCGGCCTACTCGAGCGCGCTTGCAGCCCGAATCAGTCGCTCCTCGCCGAAGGCCGGACCGATCAGCTGGAGCCCCACCGGGAGCCCGTCGGTCTCGCCGGCCGGCACCGAGATCGCCGGCAGATCGGCGAGGTTGACCGGGACGGTGTTTGCGTCCGCGGGGTACATCTGCAGCGGGTCCTCGAGGCTCTCTCCCTGCTCGAACGGCGGCACCGGCATCGTCGGCGAGGCCAGCACGTCTGCGTCCTCGAGGGCCTCGTCGAAGTCCTGTTTGACCCAGGCGCGGGCGTCCTGGGCCTTCTTGTAGTACTTGTCGTGATACCCCGCCGAGAGCGCGTACGTACCGAGCAGGATCCGTCGCTTGACTTCGTCGCCGAACCCTTCCTTCCGCGCCTCCGCGAAGGTCTCGTTCCAGTTGCCCTCGCTATCGACGTCGTGACCGTACCGCACTCCGTCGAACCGGGCGAGATTCGAAGACGCCTCCGACATCGCGATCACGTAGTAGGCCTCGACGGCGTGTTCGACGGAGGGCAGCGAAACCTCGTGGTACTCCGCGCCCTGGGCCTCGAGGTCGGCAATCGCGTCCCAGAACGTCTCGACGACGTCCTCGTCGGCACCCTCGAGCAGTTCGGTCGGGACGCCGATCGAGAGTCCGTCGACGTCGCCAGTCGCGGCGTCGGCGTAGCTCGCGTCGTCGCCCTCGTCCCGCGTGGTCGCGTCCCGGTCGTCGCTACCTGCGATGACGTCGAGCAGCCGGGCGGCGTCCGAGACGGTTTCGCCGAACGGGCCGATCTGTTCCAGACTGTTGCCGTAGGCGACCAGGCCGTACCGCGAGACCAGCCCGTAGGTCGGCTTGATCCCGACGACGCCACAGAAGGCGGCCGGACAGCGAATCGATCCGCCGGTGTCGGAGCCAAGCGCGAGATCCGCCTCGTCGGCGGCGACGGCGGCCGCCGAGCCCCCCGAGGAGCCACCCGGGACGCGGCCCGGTGCGGCGGGGTTGTCCGTCGGTCCGAAGTACGACGTTTCGGTGGTCGACCCCATTCCGAACTCGTCCATGTTGGCCTTGCCGACGATCGTCGCCCCCGCCTCCTTGAGCCGCGAGATCACGGTCGCGTCGTAGGGCGGAACGTACTCCTCGAGCATCCGGGAGCCACAGGTCGTCCGGACGCCCGCGGTGGAGATGTTGTCCTTGACGGCGACGGTCGTGCCCGAAAGCGGACCCTCGTCGTCGCCCTCGATGCGTTCCTCGGTGATGAAGACGTTCTCGCTCATGAGACGTTCGGCCCCTTGAAGTAGCCGTCCTCGGTTTCGGGCGCGTTCCGCAGCGCCGCGTCCCGGTCCAGCGAGTCCCGTTCCTCGTCGGGTCGCATCACGTTCGTGAGGTCGGCCTCACGGTCGACCTCGGGCACCTCGTCGAGGGTCTCGAAGTACTCGAGGACGTCCGCGAACTGTCGGGTGAACTGGTCGACCTCCGCGTCGGTCAGGTCGACGCGAGCCAGCTCCGCGACGTGGCGGACCTCCTCGGCACTGACGGCGTCGTCGCTCATACCAGATCCCACCGGGCTCCGGAGAGTAAGAGTTTCGATACCGCCGTCGACAGTCCGGTCGTGGTAACGGCGTGTTACCTCGCAGGCGGGCCCGAGTACGACCGAAGTATTTAACTCCATCGGATCCGTGGAACGGGAACAGAACGTTCTCCGGTCGACTCCCCCGGCCGGATTCTCCCCCACGATGACAGACTCACGTATCCAGACCAGGAGCGGCCAGCGTCGCTCGGGCGAGCGCGAGGAGGCAAGCGAGTCGACCGACGAGCGAGAGCAGTGTCCCGAATGTGGCGGTCGCTTGCGCTCCGACAGCGAGCACGCCGAGACGGTATGCCAGGACTGCGGGCTGGTAGTCGAGGAAGGCGAGATCGACCGCGGTCCGGAGTGGCGCGCGTTCGACGCCGCCGAGAAAGACGAGAAGTCCCGCGTCGGCGCCCCGACGACGAACATGATGCACGACCAGGGGCTGTCGACGAACATCGGCTGGCAGGACAAGGACGCCTACGGCCGCTCGCTGTCGAGCCGCCAGCGCCAGAAGATGCAGCGGCTGCGCACCTGGAACGAGCGCTTCCGTACCCGTGACTCCAAGGAGCGCAATCTCAAGCAGGCGCTTGGCGAGATCGATCGGATGGCCAGCGCACTCGGACTCCCCGAGAACGTCCGCGAGACTGCAAGCGTGATCTACCGCCGGGCCCTCGAGGAGGACCTGCTGCCCGGCCGCTCGATCGAGGGCGTCGCCACCTCCGCGCTGTACGCGGCCGCCCGCCAGGCCGGCACCCCCCGCAGCCTCGACGAGATCTCGGCGGTCTCGCGGGTCGGTAAGGACGAGATCGCCCGCACTTACCGCTACGTAATCCGCGAGCTCGGGCTCGAGGTCCAGCCCGCTGATCCCGAGAGCTACGTCCCCCGCTTTGCGAGCGAGCTCGAGCTCTCAGACGAGACCGAACGGCGCGCCCGTAGCCTCCTCCAGACGGCCAAGGAAGAAGGCGTCCACTCGGGAAAGTCGCCCGTCGGACTCGCCGCCGCAGCCGTCTACGCCGCTGCGCTACTCACCAACGAGAAGGTCACCCAGAACGACGTCAGCGAGGTCGCCAGCATCTCCGAAGTGACGATCCGCAATCGGTACCACGAACTCCTCGAGGCCGAGGGCAGCCCCGTCATCTGAACGAGGACGAAGGCACGTCCGCAGCGAGATCGGTCGCCACGGCCGGCGCTCGCCGGGGGGTACGCAGATGGGCCTCCGGCCCGGACGTCCCGACGTGACCGCGACAGCACCAGCCACCGAGACGGACGCGTCGTTGCTCCCGTCCGGGGGAGCGACGTCGTCCTCGCGGGTCGTCAACGGAGTAGAGCTACACACCGTCGTCGCCGGTGACCCGGACGATCCGCTGGTCGTGTTGTTACACGGGTTTCCCGAGTTCTGGTACGAGTGGCGCGAACAGATCGAGCCGCTGGTCGAGGACGGCTACCGGGTCGTGGTCCCCGACCAGCGGGGGTACAACCTGAGCGAGAAACCCCGGTCGGTTCGAGCCTACCGGCTTGCGGAGCTCTCCCGGGACGTCGCCGAGCTGATCGCGAGCGAGGGCCGCGAGAGCGCTCACGTCGTCGGTCACGACTGGGGCGGCGTCGTCGCCTGGGACCTCGCGTACCGGTACCCCGACCGGATCGATCGGCTCGGGATCGTCAACGCGCCACATCCGACCGCCTACCGCCAGCAGCTCCTGTCGAACCCCGAACAGCTCAGGCGCGGCTGGTACGCGATGGCGTTCCAGCTCCCCTGGCTACCCGAGCGGCTGTGTCGATTCGACGACTTCCGACTGCTCGAGGACGCTCTCCAGGGAACCGCGGCGGAGGGAACCTTCACCGAACGGGAGCTGTCCCAGTACCGACGCGCGTGGCGTCGCGAGGGAGCGGTGCGCGGGCCGCTAAACTGGTACCGCGCGATCGCGCGACACCCGCCCGAACGGCGACGGGACTCCCTCGAGCAGCCGACGCTCGTGATCTGGGGCGAGGACGACGACGCGTTCGTTCCCGAGCTGGGACTCGAGAGCGTTCGCTTCTGTGAGCGCGGCCGCCTCGAGCGGCTGCCGGAGACGAGCCACTGGGTGCCCCACGAGCGGCCCGCGGAGACGATAGCGCTGCTGTGTGACCACCTCGCGGGTGCCGACTGACACGTAGGCCGTAGCGGATCGGTCGCCGTCTACGGCGTCGCGGCGTGCCGTCCAGTCGGGCGAGGACCCGCCGACGCCTCTCGACCGAGACCTCGATCGCAGCGCCACTCGTCGGGAGCGGTCCTGTACGCTCCATTCCCACGACGTAGGAATCGTAAGGGTACTATTGTCATCCTCCTCCCTAGGTCCGAGCCGAACAGGTTCGCATGGCCCACGCAACACTCACCGTCACGATGCCCGAACAGGTCTGGATTCAGCAGGTGTCGACGGCCTATCCGGCGGCGACGTTTCGTGTCCTCGCAGCCGTTCCCGGCAGCGAGTCCGGATTCGCGCTCGTTCGGATCACCGGCTCGTCCGTACCGGAGATGGTCGCCGAAATCGAGACCCACCCGCAAGTCCTCGAGCTCACGGTCGTCCAGCGAAGCGAGCGGGAGGCAACGATCCACTTCGAAACAACGGCGCCCCTCCTGCTGTTTTCGGCCAGGGAGTCGGGGATCCCGATCGAGCTCCCCGTCGAGATTCAGGACGGCGAGGCGACGATCGAGGTCACGGGTTCGCGCGAACGCCTCGCCGAACTGGCCGAACAGCTCGAACAGTTCGGACTCCAGTACCGTATCGAGCGGGTGCAAGAGCGGCTTCACCAGAGCCAGCTCCTCTCCGAGCGCCAGCTCGAGGTCGTTTCGGCCGCCGTCGACGCGGGGTACTACGACACGCCCCGGCGGTGCTCGCTGACCGAGCTGGCCGGCCACCTCGGAATCGCCAAATCGACCTGTAGCGAGACGCTCCACCGGGCAGAGGAGGCGATCGTCAAACAGTTCGTCGAGGACCTGCCGGGCGAAGATCGGCTCGAGGAACAGCTCGCGAGCGGGTGAGTTTCTCCGAGGACGTTCTTTCTCCGAGGACGTTCGCGATCGATCCCGAGTTCGTGCTAGTGAGAATCGGTACCATATATCGCCTCGATAAATCAGTTTCGGTCCCTGTAACTAAAGTATAGGCGAACATGTTCGCAATCGTTCTCAGAAGTTGGAAATCAGCTCGATGGTTCAACACCATCTAGTTGCGACTGCGGGATAGAGGCTACAGATATGGCTGTATTCAACTTTGTCCCGACGTGTAATCGATCGGACTCGACCAGAGGTGTTCTCGGGGAATGAGTGCGGACGACGAATCGTTCCACCCGCTCGGCGAGGAGTGGGAGAACGACCTCGAGGGGATGCTCGACGACACCGAGTACGACACCGACCTCGGGATGGCGATGGCCGAGGACGCCATGCGGGTTACCCGTGGCGAACTCTCCGAGGCCGAGTTCCACGAGAAGTACCACGAGGACGTCCTCGAGGAGTTCGGCGAGGACAACCGTCCGACCCAGGAGGCCTACGAGAAGGCCCAGGAGGAAGCGAAAGGCACCGTCGCCAGTATGCTCGAGCGCTTCGAGGGCGACGGCGAAGAGCCCCGCCGTGACGTGATGAAGAAGATGGGCGCCGGCGCCGCCGCCGTTGGACTCGGCGCCTGGGCGACCGTCGACGACGGGCAACAGGAAGCCGTCGCCGCCCAGGACGACGAGGAGGGCGAGGCCGGCGCGCCCGGCGAGGAAGAGGGCGAGGGCCTCCAGTGGGGGATGGCTATCGACCTCGAGCGCTGTGACGGCTGTCTCTCCTGTGTGACTGCCTGTTCCTCCGAGAACAACCTCGACCAGGGCGTCAACTGGATGTACGTCCTCGAGTTCGAGGACCCGGGCGCCTCCGAGAACGTCCAGGCAGAGGGCGCTCGCGACGCCGGTGTGGCCGCAACCCGGCTCGTCCGACCGTGCCAGCACTGTACCGACGCGCCCTGTGAGAAGGTCTGTCCGACGACCGCCCGCCACACGCGGGACTCGGACGGCCTCGTGCTGACCGACTACGACGTCTGTATCGGTTGCCGGTACTGTCAGGTCGCCTGTCCCTACGGTGTCAACTACTTCCAGTGGGACGAGCCCGACATCTCGACCGACGAGATCGCGGAGTTCCACGAGGATCACGAGGGCGATCACATGACGACCGACGACGGCTACGGCAGCGAACGCTGGGTCGACAGCCGTGCGCCGCGTGGCACGATGAGCAAGTGTACCATGTGTCCGACCCGACAGGACGGACAGATGGGCGACGAGATGGTCGGCACGACCGCCTGCGAGGAGGCCTGTCCGCCGGACGCGATCCAGTTCGGGAACATGAACGATCCGAACGACGATCCCCAGCTCTACGCCAGCAACCCGGCCCGCGGGCGGACCCTTGCACGGATCAACCCGCCGTCGGCCGACGAGCTCGAGGAGGAGCTCGACGGCGAGGACGATGACCTCGAGTCGGTCCTCGACGCGACCGACCTCGACGATGAGGAGCTAAGCCTGATGGTCGCCGTCCAGATCACCGGTGGCGACGAGATGGCCGAGGGCGACGGCGACGTCGCCGACCTCGAGGAGGACGTCCAGGACGCCCTCGCAGTCCTCGAGGACCACGGACTCGACCTCACCAGCCAGGAGGTTCTCGCCCAGCTCGACCTCGCCGACGAACCCGAGGACGAGGAGAACGGCGCTGACGACGAGGAGGAGGCCGAAGATCAGGCCGACGACGCCGGCGACGCCGACGACGACGACGCCGAGGAGGACGAAGACGAGGAGGACGAGGACGAGGAGGACGAGGACGAAGACGACGAAGACGAGTTCGAACCCGACGAGCAGGCGGCACAGGTCCGCCTCGAGCAGTTCGCCGGAACGCCGACCTCGAACTTCAAGCTCCTCGAGGATCAGGGTACCAACCCGAACATCATCTACCTCGGCAACGAACCCGGTCCGAGCGCCGAACAGGTCGAGCCGACCGGGACCGGCGTCAACTACGAGGACATCAGCTACGAACGCGCTGACGGCGAGTCGGTCGACGCCGTCGACAACCGCAAGGACGTCCTCGACGAGCAGACGGTCGGTGACGCAGGGGTGTCGCTATGAGCACCAAGTCGCCGACCGAAGCGGACATCCTCCGCCCGATCCAGAACGTTTCCAAGACGTACTTCATCGTGTTCGCCCTCGCCGCCCTGGCGCTTGGTGCGTTCCTCGTCGGCTGGGCCTACCAGCTGTCCGAGGGGATGGCTGTCACCGGGCTCTCCGACTGGGGCTCGGGCGGCGGTGTCACCTGGGGGCTGTACATCGGCGCGTTCATCTGGTGGGTCGGGATCGCCCACGGCGGCATTATCCTCTCTGCAGCGGTGCGACTGCTCGGCATGGATCGGTACATGCCCGTCGCCCGCCTGGCCGAGCTGCTGACCCTCGCCGGACTCTCCGCCGCGGGCTTTTACATTATCGTCCACATGGGGCGCCCGGACCGAATGGTCACGAGCGTCCTCGGCCACTACCACATCACGGTCAATAACTCGCCGCTGGTGTGGGACGTGACGGTCATCACGGCCTACTTCGTGCTGACCGCGACCTACCTCGCGCTAACGATCCGGTACGACGTCACGCGACTGCGCGACCAGCTGCCGGACCGCTTCGATCTGATCTACAACGTCCTGACGATCGGCTACTCCGAGAAAGAGGACAAGGTCATCGATCGGATGGTCTGGTGGGTTGCCCTCGCGATCATCATTATGGCGCCGCTCCTGTTGCACGGCGGTGTCATTCCGTGGCTGTTCGCGGTGCTTCCGAACTACCCGGGCTGGTTCGGCGGGGTCCAGGGGCCGCAGTTCCTCACCATCGCGCTGACCTCCGCGATCAGCGGCGTCATCCTGCTGTCGGCCGCCTTCCGTAAGGCCTACGACTGGGATCACATCATCACCGACGACATCTTCCGCGGGCTCTTGCTGTGGCTCGGGTTTTTCTGTCTGCTGTTCCTCTGGCTCCAGCTCCAGCAGCTCACCGCGGGGAGCTTCCACGCGACGGTCGACCACGCGACAGCAACCGAAGGGAAGTTCTCGAACCCGCTGTACTACGTGCCGATCCTGTCGGTGCTCGGCGTGCTCGGGTTTATCTTCGCGACGACGATCCGTCCGTCACTTTTCACCAAGCTTCGGGCGATGGTCGCCAGCGTCATCGTCCTGCTGGCGACGCTGACCGAGAAGCTCTACTTCGTCCTCTCGGGCTTCTGGTACCCCACCTTCAACATCTACGACGCCGTCCCGGGGGACTACTTCCCGAGCGCGATCGAGCTGCTCTCGTTGGCCGGAACGATCGGAATGGTCGTCCTGTTCTTCCTGGTCGTGGCGAAGGTCATCCCGGTGGTCGAGCTCCACGCGATCGAACACCTTCGTGGTGATCACGGCCACGGTCACGACTCCGAACACGAACCGGTAGAGGAAAGTGCGAAGCAGCCGGAGGTTGAAGCATGATTTCGGCACCGGCTATCGCAACCGCCCTCTCGCAGATCATGTACCACGGGTACGGTGGCACCGAGGGGCTGACCGGGTTCCCCAACATCGGGACCTACCTGATCTTCGGGGTCGTCCTCGTGCCCGTCTACGTGATGGTCGCCGCGTGGTTCCTCGGCGAACCCCGGGATACGAGCACCGGACTGCTCGGGGTCGGCTACCTCGTCGGCATCACGGCCCAGATGTGGATCGGGATGTTCATCCTGACCGTCATCATCGGGATCGTGTTCTACGGCGGGATGCCCGAGCCGCTCGGCTCGCCGGGCCCCTGACCCGACGGCGTCCGGAACTACTCCGTCGATCACTTGTTTGCTTTTTTGGGTCGATAGCGATCTAGCGCCGCGTTCGCCCCCGTTCGTCGTTCTCGGCTGGTTTTTCAGGGTCCGAACCATCACACGTATCCCGTTGCACACCCTACCGATTTCCGAGCACAGCCCGACACAGTATGAGCATCACAGAATACGAACTCAAGATCAAACTCGAGGGCATCGAAGATCCGGACGTCGGCGAGGACATCGTCACGCTCGGTCTGGTCAACGACGTCACGATCGACGACGAGACCGCCCGGATCTCGCTCGCGTTCAACACGCCCTACGCCCCCGCCGAGATGGAGATCGGCAACCGGGTCCGGGAGGTCGTCGAGGAGGCCGGCCTCGAGCCCGACCTGCGGGCTCACGCCGGCGCCGAACACGGCTTCGACGACGAGGTCCTCCCCAGGGTGCGCAACGTCATCGCGGTCTCCTCGGGGAAAGGTGGCGTCGGCAAGACGACCGTCGCGGCCAACCTCGCCGCCGGGCTCGAGAAACGCGGCGCGATGGTCGGCATCCTCGACGCCGACATCCACGGGCCGAACATCCCCCGCATCCTGCCCGTCGAGAGCGATCCAGGCGTTACGCCCAACGAGGACATCGTCCCGCCCCGCTCGGACGGCGTCCGCGTGATCAGTATGGGCTTTATGACCGAGGAGGAAGACGACCCCGCCATCCTCCGTGGGCCGATGGTCAACAAGTTCATGATGAAGTTTCTCGAGGGCGTCGAGTGGGGCCGACTCGACTACCTCATCGTCGACCTCCCGCCGGGGACGGGTGACGCGACGCTGAACCTGCTGCAGTCGATGCCGGTAACCGGCGCGGTTGTCGTCACGACCCCCCAGGAGATGGCGCTGGACGACACCCGCAAGGGCGTCCAGATGTTCAATAAACACGACACGCCCGTGCTGGGGATCGTCGAGAACATGAGCTCCTTTATCTGTCCGAGCTGTGGCGACCAGCACGGCCTCTTTGGGACCGAGGGCGCCGACAGGATCTCCGAGAAGTACGACGTCCCGCTGGTCGGTCGCGTCCCGATCCACCCCGACTTCGGCGCCGAGGGCAGCAAGGGCACGCTCGTCAAGGACGACGACAGCGAGGTCCAGGACATCCTCGAGGAGATGGTCGCCACCGTCGCCGATCGGGTCAGCGAGGCCAACCGCCGCACCGTCTCCGAGAACACCGCCGACGAGCCCGACGACGCCCTGCCGACCGAGATCGAGGACTGACCGTTTCTCCTGCCGAGTGCCGTTTTCGCCGTTACCATCGCCGAGCGCTACGTTCGGGTGTCACGCTCGCAAGCGGCCGCGACGAGTTCGGCAACACGCTCGCCCGAAACCGGGTTCGTCGTCTCGCCACCCTCCTTGAGCGCGGTGCCGACGATGACGCCGTCAGCGCCGGCTGCGAGACAGTCACCGACCGTCTCCGGAGTGACGCCGCTGCCGACGAGGACGGACGTCTTGCCGTCTCCCCCGCCGAGGACGTCGGCGACAGCCTCGACGTCCTCGAGTGGCGTCGCCGCGCCCGTTCCGGAACCCGAGACGATCACCCCGTCGGCGCGGCCGCGCTCGGCGGTCTCGAGGGCCGTCCGCCGAACGTCGCCGTCACCGATCGGCGTCGCGTGTTTGACGTGGACGTCCGCGAGGACGTCGACGTCGGCGTCGAGGCGCTCCCGCAGGCGCAGCGTCTCGTGGGCTCGTCCCGCTACCACGCCCTGGTCGGTCGCGGCGGCCCCGACGTGGACGTTGATCCGGACGAACGCGGCGCCAGCAGCCGCGGCGACCGACAGCGCCGCCTCGGCGTCGTTGCGGAGCACGTTGATCCCCAGCGGGACGTCGACGGCCTCGGCAACTGCGGTCGCGATCGCGGTCATCTCCGCGACGGTGTGGGTCGGCACGTCCTCGGGATAGAACGGCGCGTCGCCGAAGTTCTCGAGGACGATCCCGTCGACGCCACCATCGACGAGGGTGCGGGCGTCCTCGAGGGCGCGACGGCGGATCGCCTCGCGGCCGCCGTCCGCGTCGTACCCGGGCGCGCCGGGAAGCGCCGGGAGGTGGACCATTCCGAGGACGGGGCTGTCGGCGTCGAACCGATCGATGAAGTCGCTGCTCATACCCGCACTGTCGCTGCGAAGGGAATAAGGGGTCCGTTCTCGTAGCTCACACCGGCAAGAGCCTCGGTTTTCGGGGTCGTTAACCCCCGAGAGCGGCTACCCGCGGTCGATGTCAGAACTGTTCTCGACGCTATCGATGCGCGAGGTCGAGGTACCGAACCGGCTCGCCGTCTCGCCGATGTGCCAGTACTCCTGTGAGCCCGACGGGCTGCCGACCGAGTGGCACCGGGTTCACCTCGGCAGCCGCGCCGTCGGCGGCGCGGGGATCGTGATGACCGAGGCGACGGCCGTCGAGCCCCGCGGGCGGATCACGCCCGCCGACCTGGGTATCTGGAGCGACGAGCACGCGGCCGCGCTCGAGCCGATCACCGAGTTCGTCCGCGAGCAGGGCGGGGTCCCCGCGATCCAGCTGGCCCACGCGGGCCACAAGGCCAGCAAGACCCGTCCCTGGGAGGGCAACGTCCCGATCCACCCCGAGGAGAACGACGACGGCTGGGAAGTGCTCTCGCCGTCCCCGTCGGGGTATCCGCCGTTCCCGGGCGACGATCCATCGATCCGGAAGGCGACCCACGACGACATCGCGGACGTCGTCGAGGCCTACCGCGCGGCCGCCGAGCGCTCGCTGGCGGCCGGCTTCGAGATCGCCGAGGTCCACGCGGCCCACGGCTACCTGCTCCACGAGTTCCTCTCGCCGGCGACGAACCACCGCGAGGACGAGTACGGCGGCAGCTTCGAGAACCGCACGCGGTTCGTCCGCGAGGTCGTCACGGCGGTCCGGGAGGTCTGGCCCGACGACAAACCCGTCTTCGTGCGGATCTCGGGTACCGACTGGCTCGCGGACCGCCCGTCCTGGGACATCGAGCAATCCGTTCGACTGGCCAGTGACCTCAAGGAACTCGGCGTCGACCTGGTTGACGTCAGCTCCGGCGGGCTCCACCCCGACCAGAACCCGCCGGGCGGGCCGAACTTCCAGGTGCCCCTGGCCGAGCAGATCCGCGAGGAGACCGGGATCGCCGTCGGCGCGGTCGGCGGGATCACCGAACCCGAGCAGGCCGAGGCCATCGTGCAAAACGGCCGCGCGGACCTCGTCCTCGTCGGCCGGGAGTTCCTGCGCGATCCGTACTTCGGGCTCCGGGCGGCCGACGAACTGGCCGACGAGCCCGAGTCCTGGCCGATCCAGTACCGACGCGCCGTGCAGTAGCTCCGGACGGTCGACCCGACCGGACCGTTCCCGATCCGTGGGAGTCATCGATACCGTTCTGTGCTCTCGTCTCCAACGGAATTCATGACGCGACCGACACGACGAACGACGTTGAAAGCGATCGGCAGCACCGTCCTCGTGACGGCGACTGCGGGCTGTTTCGGCTCGAACGGTGACGACGACGAAGCGAGCGACGACGAGGACGAGGACGTCGACGGCTACGAGATCGATCCCGGAACGACGATCCTGTTCGACGGACGAACGAGCGGCTGGGTCGGGATCGAGCCCGAGGCGATTGCGGACGAACAGAACCCGACGCTGATCCTGCAGGCGGGCGAGGAGTACGAGATCGGCTGGACGGAAGGTGACGGCACCAGACACAACATCGAGATCTGGGACGAAAACGGCGACGTCGTCGAGGACTACGAGACCGACCTCACCGACGACCCCGGCGACGACCAGCTCCTCTCGATCACCGCGACCGAGGAGATGGCTGCCTACCGCTGTCGACCCCACGGCAGCATGGAAGGCGAGATTCGCGTCGAGTAGCGACGCGTGGGGTGCCGACGGTAGCCGGTCGTCGGTCGTCGGCCGTCAGTCGTCGGTCGTCGAAATCCCGGCCTCCTCGCGGGGCGCACTCTCGACGCGGAATCCCTCACCCCGCGGGGAGTGGACCCGGTGTGGGTAGGGGATCGAGATTCCTTCCCGGTCGAGCGCGTCCGCGACGGACTCGATGACCGCCGTCCTGGCGTCGTGGGTCCGGCGTTTCGTCGGGTTACCGATCCAGACGTGACACTCGAGCAGGATCGACGAGTCGCCGAAGGCTTTCGTGATCACCTGTGGGTTCGGGGAGTCCTTGACGATCTCGCAGTCCTCGACGGCGTCGACGATGATCTCTCGGGCCCGTCTCACGTCGGCGTCGTAGTCGATACCGACCTCGACCTCGACCCGGAGCTGGTTGTTCCGCGAGTAGTTCGTCAGCTGGCTGCTCGTCACCTCGTCGTTGGGGACCAGCACGTGCTTGTCGTCGAAGGTCTGGATCTTGGTCGTGAAGATCGTGACGTCGGTGACGATCCCGCCCGTCTCGTTGACCTCGATCCAGTCGCCGACGTGGAACGGCCGGGAGAACAACAGGACGAACCCCGCGAGCATCGCTGCCAGCGTCTCACGGGCGGTTAGCGCGACGATCGCCGTGATCGCGCCCGCCCCGAGGAAGATGTTCGTGAGGTTGATCCCCCACAGCGAGAGGATCACCGTCGCCGCCGCAGCGATGATCGTGACGTCGGCGACGTGGTGGGCGACCTCGCTCTGGTGTTTCGTGACCGCGCTCGTCTCCGCGAGCGTGTCGATCGACCGGTTGACAAAGCGGATCGCCAGATAGGCGGTGATGGCGATCCCGAGCGTGATGATCTGCTGGGCGGCCTCCCACCGGTCGATCGTCGCGGACTCGAGGGTAAACTCGAGGACGAACAACACGCCCCAGATCGCGCTGAAGCTGTAGACGACGACGGCGACGACGACCCCCAGGATGAGGATCGAGACGATCTCGCCGAGCTTCGGCCCGTACCGACTGCGGATCGCGTCGTAGACCCTGGAGGCGCTCGTGGCGCCGAGCAGGACCAGCAGTACCAGCAGGATCGTCGCGAACAGCTGAGCACCGAACGCGTCGAGATACGTCTCCTGGATCCACTCGACGCCGTCGGGCTGGAGCGTTAAACCGAGCGGCAGCGACGCGCTGGAGGGGACGGCGGCCATGGCGATGGGACCTGTCAGATCGACGGGGGGCCGCGCAGTAAGCTCTTGTGGTCCCGCAGCGATGCGATCGTCGCGTCGCTACCGGTCGTCGGCCCACTTGATCGAACAGCCCTGGGAGGGCTGCCACTCGAGGTCGACGTCTTCGTCGGCGAGGACGCGCTCGATGGCCTCGCGGACGTGAAACCGGGTGGGTTCGTCCTCGGGGTTCAGGGCGTCGTCGAGCCGACCGTGGTAGACCAGCCGGAACTCGCCGTCCGCGCGCTCGAACAGGAAGGGGTCGGGCGTACAGGCCGCGCCGTACTCGCGGGCGACGGTCTGGCTCTCGTCGCGGAGGTAGGCGTCGTACTGAATCGTCCCGTCGGCGACGTACTCGCGCATCTTCTCGAGGGAGTCCTCGGGGTACTCCGCGGCGTCGTTCGGGTTGATCCCGACGACCGAGACCGCGTCGTACTCGTCGGCCAGCTCGTTCAGCAGGTCGAACTTCGCCGCCGCGTACGGACAGTGGTTGCAGGTAAACACGACCAGCAGGGCCTCGCTGTCGGCGAAGTCCTCGGGCGAGTACGTGTCGCCGTCGGCGCCTTCGAGCTCGAAGTCGGGTGCGGGGTCGCCGGCGTCGAGTTCGGAATCGGACTCTTGGACCATACCGGTAGTTACGGCTAGCCGATCTTATAAGATACGCCGCGAGGACGCCGACGAGTGCTGCCGGAACGAGCGACTGTTCCAGACCGACTCCGGTCACGACCGAGGCGATCACCGAACCGGCGAACGCGAGCGGGCGCAACCCGAGCGCGAATCGACCGAGCCCGCTCTCGCGGCGTCCCTCCCTCGATGGTCGGTAGTATTCTGTGTCGAATTCCCAGGAATATATTTGTACCAGCAGAATGACTGGTTATATATGAAGACACTCGAGGTAACCGACGACCAGTACGCGATCGTCCAGCAGCTACGCGACGAGATCGGCGACCACGTCGTCGGCAAGTACGGCCACGTCCGGGAGCGCGACGCCGTGCAGTTCCTGATCGACAACCTCCACGACGAACTCGAACTCGAACCGGGAACGGCGAGCGAGGACGTCGAGATCGGCGAGGACGCCGTCCTCGAGGACGACTCGGATCTGCAGACGGTCTCGTACGACGAGAGCGAATCGGTCGACGACGAGAGCGAGACCGTCGAGGAGGACGATGACGGCGACTCGGCGCCGGAACCGGAGCCGACCGTCGAGGAGAGCTCCGAAACGGGGCTCGCGGGGACGCCCGGAGCGCCGACCGACGACGGTGAGGAAACGACGGGTGACGACGGTGGCGCCGACGACGACGAGATGTTAGACGAGATGCTGAACCTTCTCGAGACTCACGACGGGAAGTGGACGGAGTCGTCCGCGGCTGATTTCAGGTACACGGTGACGCTGCCCGACGGCTCGACGGAGTCGGTCCAGACGAAAGACGACGTCCGGGCGCTGCTGTTCAAACACTACCGGTGAGCCCCCGGCCGAAGCGGGCGCTCGGGCGCAAAAAACCGGGGATGGACAACGCTTTACTTCGCCCTCGCGCTTGGGTGGGGTATGAGCGAACGCGAGGTGCTCGAGTTGCTTCGTGAGAACGCGCGTTACTCCGCCGAGGATATCGCGCGAATGACCGACCTCTCGGCCGAGGAGGTCGAGGAGACCATCCAGGAACTCGAGGCAGCCGGCGTGGTTCGGGGGTACCAGGCCGTCGTCGACTGGGACGAACTCGAGGACGAGCGCGTTCGGGCCGAGGTCGAACTCAACGTTCACCTCGACCGCGAGACCGGCTACGGAGAGATCGCCGAGCGCCTCGCACGATTCCCCGAGGTGAAGGCGCTGCGGCTGGTCAGCGGGGACTACGACTTCGACATGGAGGTCGAGGGCGACTCGATCCGGGAGGTCTCGCAGTTCGTCAGCGAGAAGGTCGCCCCAGTCCCCGAGATCACCCAGACGGTCACCCACTACGTGATGACCTCCTACAAGGAGAACGGGATCGAGTTCGGCGACGGCGAGGAAGACGATCGGCTCTCGTTCTCACCATGACGTTCGAACTCTCCGAGCGGGTACAGGAGGTTCCACCCTCGGGCATCCGGCGCTTCTTCGAGATCGCCGAGGAGCGCGACGACGTCATCTCGCTTGGCGTCGGCGAACCCGACTTCTCGACGCCGTGGGCGGCCCGCGACGCCGCGATCGCCTCCCTCGAACGGGGTCGGACCTCCTACACGGCCAACCGCGGCACCCGGGAACTGCGCGAGGCGATCGCCGACTACGTCGCCGACCGATTCGCACTCGAGTACGATCCCGGCGAGGAGATCCTCGTCACCGCCGGCGCCAGCGAGGCCGTCGATCTGGCCTTTCGAGCCTTCGTCGACCCCGGTGACACCGTCGCCGTCGCCCAGCCGTCCTACATCTCCTACGAGCCCGGCGTGATCTTCGCCGGCGGCGAGGTGCTGTCGGTGCCGACGACCGAGGACGACGACTTCCGGCTCACGGTCGAGGCCCTCGAGGACGCCGGCGCCGAGACGGCCGACGCGCTCGTGCTCTGTTACCCGAACAATCCGACGGGTGCGATTATGCGCGAATCAGATCTCGAGCCGATCGCCGAGTTCGCCCGCGAGCACGACCTGACGGTGTTTTCCGACGAGATCTACGCCGAACTCACCTACGGTGACGACACAGACCACACCTCGATCGCGACGCTGCCAGGAATGCGAGAGCGGACGATCGTCTTCAACGGGTTCTCGAAGGCCCACGCGATGACCGGGCTCCGGCTGGGCTACGCGCTCGGACCCGAAGAGGCGATCGGGGCGATGAACAAGATCCACCAGTACACGATGCTGTCGGCGCCAACGACCGCCCAACACGCCGCGCTGGAGGCCCTCGAATCCTGCGAGGACGACGTCCGCGACATGGTCGATCAGTACGACCGTCGACGGCGGTTCGTGCTCTCTCGGTTCCGAGAGATCGGAATGGACGTCTTTGAGGCCAAGGGGGCCTTCTACTGTTTCCCCGAGGTGCCCGAGGGCTGGACCGCCGAGGAGTTCGCCGAGGGAGTGTTGCGCGAGCAAGGCGTCGCCGTCGTCCCCGGGGACGTCTTCGGACCCGGCGGGGAGGGCCACCTGCGGATCTCCTACGCGACGGGGCTCGAGGACCTCCGGAAGGCTCTGGCCCGAATCGAGACGTTCGTCGAGAACACCGTCTGAGCGCGCTCCAGAACCTTCTTTTCCGCCGCCGACGCGGTCGTTCGTATGGCCGACTACCGTCCGATCCCGGACGAGCGGGAGCGCTTCCACGAGTACCGCAGCTACGCGTTCAGACCCGAGGGGGGCGTCCCGCCCTACGACCCCGACGAACACGAGGACCCACGATCGACGCGAGGGGCCCGCCGCGGGATCGTCGCCGAGGGCGAGGAGCGACCCCGCGCCGTCTGTCGGCACTACTGGCTCGCGGCCCGCGTCCGCGGCGACGCCCACCCCGTCGCCGGGCTGGCGTCGGTCGCGACGCCCCCGGAGTACCGCCGCGAGGGCAACGTCCGCGAGCTCCTGGCGGGCTCGCTCGCGGAGTACCGCGATCGGGGCGACCGCCTCTCGATCCTCTGGCCGTTCCAGTACCGGTTCTACCGGCAGTACGGCTGGGACACCGCCAACCGAATCCTCACCCACGCGCTCGAGCCCGACGTCCTCTCGTTTGCCAGGGGCGTCGAGGAGGGTTCGTTCCGTCCTCTCGCGGCCGACGAGTACGACGTCCTCGAGCCGGTCTACGACGCCGCCGCGGCGGGGTTGGCGATCGAACGCGACGAGGAGTGGTGGCGCCACCGGATCTTTGCGGGCCACGACGCCGACCCGTTCGTCTACGTTTACGAACGGGACGGCAAGCCCGCGGGCTATCTCGTCTACCGGATCGAACGCGAGGACGGGGACCGAACGATGCGCGTCTCGGAGCTGGCGGCGGTCGACCGCGAGGCGCTACTCGCACTGTTTGCCTTCTGTGCCGACCACGACTCGCAGGTCGCCCGCGTGGAGCTGCAGGTCTCCGAGGCGGTCCCCGTCCGGGAGCTCGCGCTCGAGCCCGACGAGATCAAGACGACCGTCGAGAACGGCCCGATGGTCCGGCTCGTCGACGTTATCGAAGGGCTTCCCGCGCTGACGTCGGGCGAGGGCGACGCGGCGCTAACGCTCGAGGTCGAGGACCCGCTGGCCGACTGGAACGACGACCGGTTCGTCCTCGAGGCGACCGACGGAACGGCGACCTGCGAACGGAGCGACGGCGACGGCGAGCCCGACGCCGTCCTCGATATCGGCGCGCTCTCGCAGCTCGCCGTCGGCGCCCGCTCGGCGAGCGCCCTCGCGTACGCGGATCGGCTCGCGGCCGACGCCGAGACGGTGGCCGTCCTCGAGGACGTCTACCCCGAGACCGACGTCTACCTCGGCCACCACTTCTAGGACCGCACCGAGGTCACGTCTCGGTCGACGGCAGCGTCACCGAGAACGTCGATCCCTCGTCGGGTTCGGACTCGACCCAGATCTCGCCCCCGTGGCGCTCGACGATGCGCTGACAGAGCGCGAGCCCGATTCCCGTCCCCTCGTACGTGTCGTGACTGTGGAGCCGGTCGAACACCGTGAAGATGCGGTCCTGGTCCTCCGGCTCGATCCCGATACCCTCGTCCTCGACCGAGATCACCCGTTCGTCGCCGCGCCGGGTGGCGCCGACGTGAACCCGCGGCGCCTCGTCCCCGCTGTAAGTGATTGCGTTGTCGAGCAGGTTCTGGAACAGCTGCCGGAGCTGGCTGGCGTCGCCCTCGACACGGGGCAACTCCTCGATCGTCACGTCGGCACCGTGCTCCTCGATCTGGACCTGGAGATCCGCGACCACGTCCTCGAGAACGGCGTTCAGGTCGACAGGTTCGAACGGCTCGCCCTGTGTGTCGATCCGCGAGTACGCCAGCAGGGCGTCGATCATCTCGCGCATCCGCTCGGCGCCGTCGACCGCGTACCCGAGGAACTCCTCGCCGTCCTCGTCGAAAGCGTCGGCGTACCGGTTCTCGAGGAGCCTGAGGTAGCTGATAACCATCCGAAGGGGCTCTTGCAGATCGTGGGAGGCCGCGTACGCGAACTGTTCGAGACGGTCGTTCGATTCTTCGAGTCGGTCGACTACCTCCTCGAGGCGTTGCTCTCGGGCGACCTGTTCGGTGATGTCCTGGGCGAAGCTCAGCCCGGCGAAGATATCGCCGTCAGGATCGCACAGCGGTACCGCCCACACCCGCCAGTTCCGCCCGCCGAACTCGGTCGTCGTCTTCCCGGTTTCACCGTCCTCGACGGCGGCCCGAAACACCGGTTCGAGGTCCGCGACCGTGTCCTCGGGAAACAGCTCCGGCATCCGGTTGTCCTCCAGGCGGTCGGCGCTCGGTAAGGTCTCGCCCAGGACGCTCCCCTCGGTCAGGGTGTACCGGAGGTCGTGGTCGTACATCCCGACCGCACCGTCAGGGAAGTTCTCGGCGAGCGCCCGATACCGTCGTTCCGACTTCTCGAGCGCTCGCTCGCGTCGCTTCCGCTCGGTGATGTCACTGGCCATGCCGATCCACTCCTCGATCTCGCCGTCCTCGTCCAGCATCGGTACTGCACGCGAGAACGTCCAGCCCGTGCTTCCGTCCTCCCGTTCCACCCGGTGTTCCAGCTCGAACGTGCTCTTCGTCCGGATCGCTTCATCGATAGCCGCCAGGACTCGCGGCTGTTCGTCCGGATGAATGTACTTATCGAGCCAGTCGCTGGTCGACTCGTCCGTATCGGCGAGGAACGCTTTACCCTCGAGCTCGTGCATCTCGCTCCAATCGGGACTCATACGGTACACAACCTCAGAGCTCGCGGTGACCAGCGCGCGGAACCGCTCCTTGCTCTTCCGGAGGTTCTCCTCGGCCCGCTTGTGCTCGGTGATATCGTCGAAGAGAATAGCCACCTCGTTGCTGGCTTCGTCACCGACGGGGAACGCGAAGACGTCGAACCACTTCCCCCACGCTTCGACGTACTCTTCGAACCGCATCGACTCGCCGGTGCGGGCGACTTGCCCGTAGCGCTCGTACCAGTAGCGCTCGAGCTCCGCACCCATCTCGTTGACCGTCCGTCCGTCGGGATTTTCCAGTCCAGTGAACGTCTCGAACGTCTCGTTGGCTTCGACGACGCGGTAATCGACTGGCACTTCGTCCTCGAAAATCACGTCGACGATGCAGAACCCTTCGTTGATCGATTCGAAGAGCCGTCGATAGCGTCGCTTGCTTTCGCGGAGTTCCCGTTTGGCCCGTACCCGATCCGTGACCTCGAACGAGATCGTGAACAGGCCACCAACCGAGTCGTCTCCGTCCGGAATCGGATTGAACGTCACGTCCCACCAGCTGTCCTCCGGCTCCCCGTTGCGTTCGAGCGGGAGGGAGAACTCCGCTTTCCGAGCGGACCCATCGCCAGCCATAACGCCGTCGTAGATCGGCTCGAGCGTCTCCCAGGCTTCCGGAAACACGTCTCGGGCGGGTCGTCCGAGCGCGTCGGGGTGGTTCTCGCCGAGTTGCTCGAGAGCGGCATCGTTGTACAGCAACCTGCGGTCGTCTCCCCAGTAGATTCCGATCGCCTCGTTCGCGCCGAGCATGATATCGACTGCGATCCGGAGCTGAGACGGCCAGTCGGCTATCGGACCAAGCGGTGTCTCGGCCCACTCGAACTGCCGGATGCGTTCGGCCATCTCTCCGTCTGAGTGAAACGGAGGCGGCTGCTCGACGCGGGATGACTGCGAATCCGCGTTCGAGCGGTCGTTCTCGGCCCTCCCGCGGTCGTCGGAGACGGGACGCCACCAGACGCGCCCTCCGGTACCGACCTTCTTCGTCCGGAGCACGCCGTCCCCGGCGAGGACCTCGAGCCTCTCGGAAATCGTTCGACGAGTACAGTCGAACTCGTCGGCTACCTCCGGTGTCGTAAACGGCGTTCCGTGGGGTCCAAGCGTATCGAACACGTCGAGGACCTCGTTCGGAGGGGGAGCCGAACTCATAGACGTTGGTATTCGAAGTACGCGGAAAAGAATTCGGCCGACAGAACGGAGCCGTCGAGACAGTGTGGGAGGTCGGTTTTCACCGGGCGATGTTGGTTAGGCGAGGTCGTTGGCTGCAGTGGAAGCGTACTGGCGCTACTCCCGGGCAGTCGAGCCGTCTCGGGGATGGGTCTTCTTGAACAACGGCCACGCCAGCACCATCAGGCCCGTCCAGAGAAGGATGAACGAGGCACCGAGGGCGCCACCTGAGAGCCCCAGAAGCGACAGGACGAACGTGCCGACGATCGCCAGGACGGCGACGCCCATCCCTACCGCCTGCATTCCGCTGTAACCGCCGGTAGCAACCGTATCACCGAGCATGATAAAAGCAGTATGATACGAGTGCAAGTGCTTTCCGGAGCAAACGGCGAATCGCGTCCCAGCGCACACCGTTCGTCCCCTCGACGCTTAGACGACGTTTCGCTCGACGCGCTCGCGTTCGGTCCCGAACCGGTCGCTCGAGAGCGCCCCGACGTCGACCAGCGAGGACGTCCCGTCGACGATCAGTTCGGCGACGATCCGCCCCGTCGCGGGGGCGTGCTGGAAGCCGTGGCCCGAAAAGCCCGCGGCCGTGATCAGGCCGGGGACCGTCTCCTCGAGGACGGCGTTGTCGTCGGGGGTGACGGCGTACAGCCCCGCCCACCCCCGTTTGATCCGGGAGTCGGGTCCGAAGTAGGTCGCCCACTCGGATGCGGTCTCGAGGACGTCGGCGGCCCAGCCGAAGTCGATCCCGCGGTCGTAGCCGTCGGGATCCCGGTCCGGGTCCGCGTCGCCGAGGTGGCCCCCGACCAGCGCCTCGCCGTCGCGCTCGGGTCGGAAGTAGGTGCCCGTCTCGAGGTCGACCGTCAGCGGGTCGGTTTCGGGGACTGACGTCTCGGGATCGACGACGACCATCTGGCGGCGCTTGGGCGCGATCGGTAAGTCGACGTCGGCCATCGCGGCGACCCGACGCGCCCACGGCCCCGCGGCGTTGACGACGTACTCGGCCTCGAGGGGACCGTCGGGCGTCTCGACGCCGACGACGCGGCCGTCCCCGTCCTCGCATATGATGTCCGTAACGGGCGTCTCCGTCCTGATATCGACGCCCGCGTCGGCGGCCGCGCGGGCGTAGCCCTGCAGGGCGAGGTGGGGGTCCGCGAAGCCGTCGGTCGGGGCGTACGTCGCCGCGACGAACCTGTCGGGGTCGATCCCCGGACAGCGTTCGCGGGCGTCCTCGGGCTCGAGCAGTTCGCTTGGCACTCCCCGTTCGTTCTGCATCTCGACGGCCGTCTCCAGGGCCGCGGCGGTCTCGGCGGTGCGCGCGAGAAACAGGTAGCCGTTCGTCCGGTAGTCGACGTCGGTCCCGAACCGGTCCTCGAACTCGCTCCAGACGGCCATGCTCGCGAGCGAGAGCTCGACGTTCGTCGGCGTCGAGAACTGCGCGCGGATCCCACCCGCGGACCGCTCCGTGCTCCCGTTCCCGACCGAGCCCTTCTCGCAGACGACGACGTCGACCCCGCGTTCGGCGAGTTCGAGCGCGCTCGCGAGCCCCACGATCCCGCCACCGATGACGACGATGCGCATACGGGATACGTTGGCACGGGTCGGGATAAGCGTTCGTCGTCAGCCCCGAAACCTGGTCGGCGAGAGCCGACGCCGGTACTCGGGGTCGACGTCACCCCCGATGACGTCGGCGACTGCGGGCGCCAGCGTGATTCCCTGGCCGCTCAATCCGACCGCGACGAGGTAGCCCTCAACGGTGGTCTCGCCGACCAGCGGGCGGCCGTCGGGGGTGACGGTCCGGTAGCCGACCCAGTCGTCGACGACCGTCGCGTCCTCGAGGGCGAGGACGACGTCCTCGAGTTCCCGTGCGGAGTCGCGAAACGACGCGGAGACCGATCGGTCCGCGAGGTCGTAGCGCTGTCCCTCGACGTAGTCGGTCCGGTAGGCGCCGAGCCAGGCGCCGGTCTCGGTGGGCCGGACGTACCGCTTGGACTCGAAGATCGCCGTCGGTCCCTCGAGGGGCTCGCCCGTCTCGACCGCGAGCATCGGCCCGCGGGTGTGACACAGCGGTAGCTCGATCCCGACGGCCTCGTTCAACTGTGGCGCCCACGGTCCGGCCGCGTTGATCACCCGATCGGCCGCGAGCCGGCCCTCGCTCGTCTCGACGGCCGTAACGGCGCCGTCGCGGGTCTCGACGTCCGTAACTGACACGCCAGTCCGGACGTCGACGCCCGCCGTCCGCGCGCGGTCGGCGAACAGCCTCGCCGCGACCGCGGGATCGCAGACTCGGTCCTCGGGCGTGTAGAGCCCGCCCGCGAGGCCGTCGGGTTCGATCCCCAGCCCGACGAGTTCGTCGGGCTCGAGGACGGAGGCCTCGATCCCGTCCTCGCGAAGCGCAACGGCGGAGTCCGCGAGGCGGTCGGCGAAGGCCTCGCTTTCGGCGACGTAGACGATACCGATCCGATCGGTCTCGAGGCCGTCCTCGCGGAGCTCGCGGTAGCGCTCGCGGGCCCGTTTCCGGAACCGGAGATCGAACGGCTCGGGATCGACGACGGTCCGCATCAGCAGTCCCGCGGAGGCGGCGGTCGTCTCCCGGCCGATTTCGGATCGTTCGAGGACGGTGATCTCGTGGTCAGTCGAGCCGAGGCGGGCGGCGATCGCGGTGCCGACGATCCCGCCGCCGACGATGACGGTGTGCATACCCTCCCTTCGGGGGCCCGGAATACAGTCGTTTCCCGCGCTCGCGTCACTGAAGTGGGGGCCCGACGATAGTCGGAGTATGGTACGCGTGCTCTCCGAGTCGGAGGTAGCGTCGGTGCTCGAACTCGAGGCCCTCCTGCCGGCCCTCGGCGAGGCCTTCGAGAAACAGTACGCGGGCGAGGTCGAGCGCCCGGAGCGTCCCCACTACCCGATCGGAACGGGGCTCGATCCCGACGCACCGACGGAGTCGACCGGAACGGGGCTGTGTATGCCCGCCTACCTGCACGGCGAGCCGTACGTCACGACGAAGCTGGCGACCGTCTGTCCGGACAACCCCGACCGCGGGCTGCCGACGGTCACGGCCCAGCTCGCGCTCGTCGACGCCAAGACCGGGCAACCTCGCTCCTACATGGCCGCAAACCGGATCACCAGCGCCCGCACTGGCTGTATCGGCGGGCTCGCGGCCCGCGAGCTGGCAGCCGAGGGGTCGATCGAACTCGGCGTGATCGGCGCGGGCACGCAGGCTCGCTGGCAGACCCGGGCGATCGCGGCCGCGGTGGGCTCGCGACTCGAGGCGATCCGGGTCTACTCGCCCAGCGACTCGAAGGTCGACTGCGCCGCCGACCTCGAGGACGAACTCGGCGTTCCGGCGACCGCGGTCGAGACGCCTCGCGAGGCCGTCTCGGCGTCGTCGGTCGTCGTGACGGCGACGACGAGCACCGAACCGGTGTTCCCGGGCGAGGCGCTGGCCGAGGGAACGCTCGTCGTCGCGGTCGGGGCCTACACGCCCGAGATGCGCGAGCTCGACGCGACGACGATCGACCGCGCGGCGACGATCGTCGCGGACGTCCCCGAGGAGGCCGCCGAGACGGGCGATCTGCGCGAGCACGACGATCGGGAGCTGGTCCCCCTCGGCGGCGTTCTGGCCGGCGAGTTCGACCGGGAGTCGTCAGCCGAGATCGTCGTGGTCGCGAGCGTCGGCTCGGCGGTGTTAGACGCCGCGACTGCGGCGTTCGTCTACGACCGGGCCCGCGAGACGGAGCTCGGCACCGACGTTCCGCTCTAACCGGCAGGGTGGCACGTGCGGCCACGGCACTCAAATGGGCGTCCGCCCAACGTCTATCCGAATCGATGCACGGGGAGCGAACGAGGACGGGCCGCGACGGCCCGCGAGGACGAACTCGGAGGACTCGAGCGTGACGGTTCGGTCGATCCCGTTCGTCGATCGAATCGCCGACGGCGTCTTCGCACTCGACGATCGGCTCCGGGTTACCTATCTCAACGACGCGGCCGCGTCGCTGTTCGACGCCGACCGCGAGGGCGTCCTGGGCGAGCACGTCGAGGAGGCGGTCCCCGACATCCTCGAGGGGCAGTTCCCCGCGGCGTTCTACCGCGTCGTCGAGGACGATCTTCCGGCGACCTTCGAGCTGTACCACCACGAGCGCGACGCGCGGTTCGAGCTGCGCGCCTACCCGGTCGAGGACGGCCTCTCGGCGTTCGTTCTCGAACTCGACGACCGGGAACGAAACGTCGACCGCCGTGCGGCCGTCCTCGAGGCGATCGACGACGGGGTCGTCACGATCGACGGCAACCGACGCATCGTCGGAATCAACGAGGCAATGACGTCGTTTCTCGGCGCCGACCGCGCGGAGCTCGTCGGCGAGGACGTCGACGTCCTCGCGGCGCTGGCCGGCGTCGCCGACGACGACCTCGAGGCGATCCGTCGAGGGATCGGCGACGTCGAGTCTGGACTGGCCCGAAATCGCCGGTTCGACCTTCCGGTCACCGACGGCGACGGGAGCGAGCGCGTCGGCGAGCTCCGGCTCGTGCCGATCAGGGACGGGACGGCCTCGGTCGCGGCCGTCGTCAGGGACGTCACCGACCGCCGCGAGTACGAACGGGTCGTCGAGTCGCTCCACGAGGTGACCCGATGGCTCCTCGAGTCCGACGATCCCGAGGAGATCTGTGCGGTCGCCGTCCACGCCGGCAGCGACCTGCTCGGACTGCCGATCAGCGGCGTCTGGCTGCTCGAGGAGGAGCAGGGCTACCTCGAACCCGTCGCCGGCACCGCCGAGGCCTACGACGAGTTCGGCGGCTTCCCCCGGTTCGGGCCGGGCGAGGGAATCGTCTGGGACGTCTTCGAGGCCGGCGAGATCGAGCGGATCGACGACCTCCGGAGCGCCGACGACCCGTACAACCCCGATACACCCCTTGGGTCGGAGATCATCGCGCCGATCGGCACCCACGGCGTGCTCATGACCGGGTCGTTCGAGCCGGAGGCGTTCGACGAGACCGACGTCGAGTTGCTCTCGACGCTCGTCGAGAACACCCGCGCCGCGCTCGATCGGACCGAACGTGAGCAGACGCTCCGGGAGCGAACCGAACGGATCGAGCGCCAGACCGAACGGTTAGCGGAGATCGCGCGGCTTCTGTCGGGGGAGCTCCAGTGCCAGTTCGAGCGGGTCGCGGACGTCCTCGCGGACGAGGACGCACGGGAGCACTCCCTGTCCGAACGCGAGGTGGAGACGACCCTCGAGCGGACCGACCGGCTCGTCGACGATATCCGGGAACTCGCCCGCGACGCCGGGGCGGTCGGGGCTCGCTCGAGGATCGATCTCGCGACCGCGCTCGAGGACGCCCGATCGGCGTCCGGACTCGATCCGGACGCGGTCCGTCTCCTCGACGGGGCGAGGCTCCGGGCCGATCGGGATCGGTTTTGCCACCTTCTCGAGTCCGCGCTCGACGGGATCGCCACGCGAGCCGACGGCGACGTCGACGTCGAGGTCGGTCCGCTCGAGGACGGCGAGCCCGGGCTGTTCGTTCGGGAGGCTGGGGCCGTTCCCGGCGTGGGTCGTGCGGACATCGACCACGAGGAGACCGACCTCACGGTCCTGCGGGCGATCGCGCGAGCCCACGACTGGCGGCCGGTGATCGAACGCGACGGGCAGGGTCGAATCCGGATCGAGATCCGGGAGCTGGCGACCCTCGAACGGGTTAGTTGACGGAATCGGAGGCGACCGAAACCTCCCAGTAGAGCTGTTGGTGCTCGTCCTGATCGAGCAGCCGGGTCCGGGTCTCGTCGATCTTCGTCCGGAGCACGGCGATCCGATCCTCGAGTTCGGCGTACTCCTGGCTCGACCGGAGCTCCGCCTCGCTGAGCCGCCTGCTGAGGGTCGCCCTCTTCGAGGCGAGCTCGAAGTACGTCTCGAGCTGTTCGCTGTATCGTCGCCGCAGGAGCTGGGTCTCGACGCTGGCTCGCAGCTCCGTCCGCGACACCGGTTTGAGAAGGTAGTCGTCGACTGCCGCGTCGGGTGTGTCCGGTTCGGTCCCGGTTACGACCACGGTCGGAACCGCGTCTCGGTCGCCACCGACGTCGTTCAGCTCGGCAGCGCCGCCGTCGGGCCGTCCGTCGACGACGACGACGTCGACCCGATCGTCGACCGCACGCGCCGTCGCCACGTCACGGACGGTCTCGACGTGGTAAGCGTCCTCGAGCCAGGAGGCGTACAGCTCGGCGAGGTCGGGCTCGTCCTCGACGAGCAGTACGGACGCAGTGTCGCTATCCATGTTGGGCCGTTCCGGAACGATCGGTTCGTGGGGGATTCCACGCGAGCGTATATCAACCTACTGGGCGCGGTGTGGCGTTCAGTCCAGTCCGCGCTCGATCGTCGCCCGCCAGTCGCCGATCGTCGCCGCGTCGACCGCGAGGTGCTCATCGCCGACGTCGATCGTGAGACGGCCGTCGTCGGTCGCGCGTCCGAGGGAGACGACGGGTGCGACGTCCTCGAACGCCTCGCGAACGGCCTCGGGGTCGTCGGTCTGGATCAGCGCACGACCCGGCTGCTCGTGGAACAGTTCGCCTGCCGGATCGTCGCCGGGAAGCGACACCGCCAGTCCCGCGTCCCCGGTGACCATCTCGGCCAGCGACACCGCCAGCCCGCCGTGGCTGACGTCGTGGACCGCAAGCGTCGAATCGTCGTCCGCGACCGCCGCCAGCGTCTCGATCAGGGCGGCCGGCTCCTCGGGCAGGGCGGGGAACCGGTCGCTCCCGTCGAACCGCGCGAGATACTCGGAGCCGCCGAGCCGGGCCTCGCCCGACGCGAGGACGCGGTCGCCGACAAGCACCAGCTCGCCCTCGGGTTCGACCGACAGCGGGGGCGCGTCGTACCCCGCCTTCGTGCCGACCACCGCGAGCGTCGGCGTCGGCGGGATCGGGCCCGCGACCGAGTCGTTGTACAGCGAGACGTTCCCGCCGACGACCGGTGTCGAGAGCGTCTCGCACATCTCCGCGAGCCCGTCGACGATACCCCGGAACCCGCCGTAGACGTCGGGCTTCTCGGGGTTGCCGCCGTTGAGACAGTCGACCGCTGCGAGGGGGGTCGCGCCCTTGGCCGCGACGTTGGTCGCGTTCTCGAGGGCAACCGCGCGGGCGCCCTCGTAGGGTGCGGTGCTCGTCCAGTTCGGCGCGGCGCCCGACGAGATCGCGACGCCCGTGTCGGCCTCGCGAACCGCGACGATCGCGGCGTCGTCGCCCGGGCCGACGCTCGTTCGAACGCCGACCTCGTGGTCGTACTGGCGGTAGATCCAGCGCTTCGAGGCGGTGTTCGGGCTCGAGAGGACCGTCTCGAGAGCAGTTTCGAGGGGGACTTCGGGCAGGTCGGTCTCGGGTGTGTCGGGCTCCGTGGCGGGAAGGTCGTTCATCGGTGCCCCCTCGCCGAGGAACTCGGCGTCGACGTCGACGACGGTCTCCCCCTCGAAGGTGCAGGTATAGCTCCCGTCGGTGACCTCGCCGATGATCGAACACCCCAGATCGAACCGTTCCGCGATCTCGCGGACGCGGTCGACGTTCTCCGGCGTGACCTCGTAACACATCCGCTCCTGGGACTCCGCGAGCAGGATCTCCAGGGCGTTCATGTTCGGCTCTCGCTGGTGGACCCGCTCGAGTTCGATGTGAGCGCCGAGTCCGCCCTTGGCGACCAGTTCGCTCGAGGCCCCACCCAGCCCGGCGGCGCCGAGGTCGCGGGCCGACTCGAGGAGTCCCTCGTCGACGAGGACTTCGTTGGCCTCGATCAGCAGCTTCTCCGCGTAGGGGTCGCCGACCTGGACCGCGGGTCGGTCCTCGGTTTCTGCGTCCTCCGCCAAGTCCTCGCTGGCGAAGCTCGCGCCGCCCAGCCCGTCCCGTCCCGTGGCGTTGCCCACGAGGACGAGCTTGTTGCCCGGCTCCTGGGCTACGGCGGTGACGAGGCGATCCTCGTCGGTGAGTCCGACACAGGCGACGTTCACCAGCGGGTTCCCCTCGTAGTCGGGGTGGAAGTCGGCGCTCCCCGCGACGGTGGGGACGCCGATGCAGTTGCCGTAGTGGCTGATCCCCTCGACGACGCCCTCCAGCAGGTACTTCGAGTGTTCGCGGTCGAAGCTCCCGAAGTACAGCGAGTCGGCGAGCGCGATCGGGTAGGCGCCCATCGAGAGCGTGTCCCGGACGATCCCGCCCACGCCGGTCGCGGCGCCGTCGAACGGGTCGACGTAGGAGGGGTGGTTGTGGCTCTCGATCCCCATCGTCACGTAGGTCCCGCTGTTCTCGCCCGTCTCCTGGTCCGGCAGCGCGACGACGGCCGCGTCGTCCCCGGGTCCGACGACGACCTGCTCGCCCTCGCTGGAAAAGGCCGAGAGCAGCGGCCGCGAGGAGCGGTACGCGCAGTGCTCGCTCCAGAGGTTCTCGAACAGCGCCGCCTCGGCCGGCGTCGGCTCCCGACCGAGCTCCTCGACGACGAGTTCGCGGTCCGAATCGGCAAGGCTCATTCACCTAGGTGATGAAAGCCGGGGAGTATATGGGTTTCTATATGCACGCTCGTGGATACCGCAGTCTGTTCTCATACTGTACGCGTCGGACGGAACCTGAACCGTTTCCGAACACGTTTGCGCTTGCGTTTACGAATTCGGGGCGTGCCGGTCGGTCTGTTTTTAGAAAAATACTTATACAGGATTTGACTATATTGGAGCGCCCGGAGTTACGACGAGTTCGCGTCCCCGCTGACGCGTCCCCTCCACCGACGTTCTTTCGTCGCCCCACCGACGAGCGACGGCGCTCGCCCCGCGATCGGGGTGTTTTTGACCGATCGCGCGAAAGACGAGGACGTGCTGTCGGTCGAACTCCACGCCCACTCGTCGCTGTCCTACGACGGCCGCGACTCCGTCGAGCTCATCTTAGAACAGGCCGAAGCCGTCGGCCTCGACGCGATCGCGGTCACGGACCACGACGAGATCGACGCGAGCCTCGAGGCCGCCGAGCGCGCCCCCGAGTACGGCCTGGTCGGCATCCCGGCGATCGAGATCTCGAGCACGGCCGGCCACGTCCTCGGGCTGGGGATCGAGGAGGCGGTCCCGCCGGGGCTGTCCTACGAGACGACCCTCGAGCGGATCCGCGAGCAGGGCGGACTGGCGGTGATTCCCCACCCGTTCCAGCAGTCGCGCCACGGCGTCACCGCCAGAATCTCTCTCGAGGCGCTCGCGGAGGGCGACGCGATCGAAGTCTACAACTCCCGTCTGCTGACCGGGCGGGCCAACCGCCAGGCCGAGCGCTTCGCCCGCGAGCACGACCTTCCGATGACGGCGGGCAGCGACGCCCACATCAGCGAGATGGTCGGGCAGGCGATCACCCGCGTCGACGCCGACGAGCGCTCGGCCGAGGCGATCCTCGAGGCGATCCGCGAGGGACGGACGTCGGTCGAGGGGAAACGAACACCGTGGCACATCAGCTTCCGCCAGTTCGGTGGCGGCGTTACGCGACGCGTCAGAAGTACGGTGGTGGGGCTGTTCCGATGACACTTCGCGGTACCGACCCCGAGACCGTTCGTGAGGCCCTCGAGGCCGAGGACTCGCTCCCGGGAACCGCCGGCTTCGCGGGCGTCCTCGACGGCCGACTCGTCCGTGACTCGCTGGGGCGGGTTCCGCTGTTCGTCGAGCGCGACGGCGACGACTGGGACTTTGCGCCCGGCCCGCTCGAGGACGCCGTCCTCTTCCCTGCGGGTTCGGTCGGCGCCCCCGGTACGGAGCCCCGGCAGGTCTGGCCCCTTCCGGAGCCGACGCCCGAACCCGACCACGAGACGGCTCTCGCCGGGCTCGATCGCGCGATCCGAACGGCGACCGAGCGCGTCCGACGCGCGGACCGTGACCTCGCGGTCGCGTTCTCCGGCGGCGTCGACTCGGCGCTGCTCGCCGAGGCCCTCGACGCGCCGATCTACGCCGTTGGCTTCCCGGACAGCCACGACCTCGCGGCCGCCCGGACCGCTGCCGACGCGATGGGCCGCGAGCTTCGCGTCCTCGAGCTCGAGCCCGCGGACCTCGAACGGGCGGTCCCCGAGGTCGCTCGCGCGATCGGGCGGACGAACGCAATGGACGTCCAGATCGCGCTCCCGCTGTACCTGGTCGGCGAGCGCGTCGCCACGGACGGCTTCGACGCGCTGGCGGTCGGCCAGGGCGCCGACGAGCTGTTCGGGGGCTACGAGAAGGTCGTCCGGCTCGACCACCGCGTCGAGGCCGAGACGACCCGCGGGGCGGTCCGCGAACAGATTCGAAGCCTGCCCGAACAGCTGCCCCGCGACGTCCGTGCGATCGAGGCGACCGGGCTCGAGTCCGTGGCGCCGCTCTTGCACGACGACGTCGTCGACGCTGCACTCCGGCTGCCCGACGAACTGCTGGCCGACGAGGACGTCCGCAAGCGCGGGTTCCGACGGGTCGCGGCCGACTCCCTCCCCGAGGAGGTCGCGACGCGGGACAAGAAGGCGGTCCAGTACGGCAGCCTCGTCGCTCGCGAACTCGATCGGCTCGCCCGCCAGGCCGGCTACAAGCGACGGATGGACGACCACGTCACGAAGTACGTCGAATCGCTGCTCGAAAACTGACCGATCGCCCCGGCGACGGTCGTGGTACCACGACTCTCGGAACCCTTATCCCCTGACCGGACATACGTTTGTTTGTAATGGCGAAAGGTAACGTTGACTTCTTCAACGATACAGGCGGCTACGGTTTCATCTCGACGGACGACGCGGACGATGACGTGTTCTTCCACATGGAAGACGTCGGCGGCCCGGACCTCGAAGAGGGTGAAGAGATCGAATTCGACATCGAACAGGCTCCCAAGGGCCCCCGCGCGACGAACGTCGTCCGCAACTAGTCTCGTTGCTCCGTCGCAGTTCTGCGGCGGGAAACGGTACTTCGTTTTTGGTGACTCACGGCCGACAGCTATCGGTATCGACGACCGCTCGAAGTCGATTCCGATGGCCCGCAGCGACCGCTCAGGACGGCAGCGGGCAGAGACTCGCGGTGAAGATCACCGTCTCGTCGGTCTCGTTCTCCGCGCCGTGTTCGACGCCCCGCTCGTTGAGCACGACGCCCGGCGCCTCGATCGACTCCCGGTCGTCGTCCTGCAGGACTGTCACCGTCCCCTCGAGGACGTGGAAGACGTTCGTGCTGTCGCCGTGTTCGTGGGGCTCGAGGGTCGCGCCCGGACCGAGCGCGAAGGCCTTGACCAGCACGTCGTCCTCGACGACCAGCTCCGCCGTTTCGACCTCACCCTCGTCGGGCTCGAGGTCGGCGATCGCGTCAGCGTATCTGTCGAGTGTCATCGTGCGCCCGTTCGGGTCGCGGCGGGATAAATCTCGGACAAGCGGAGCCTAGAGGCCGAGCATGAGCGGCCCGATCAGCACGCCCATCAGGTGGACGCGCCTGGCCCGCAGCCGAACGGGCACCATCCCGATCGCGGCCGCGGCGACGAAGACGCCGACGCCGACGGCCCCCGCGAACAGAAAGGAGAGGACGACCAGCCCGCCGAGGACGGCCGTCGAGATCTTCCAGTAGGCCGTTCGGCCGACTAGTTCGAGGTAGGCGTCGCCGGCGACGATCACGACCACGAAGCCGATGACGCCGGCCAGAAGGATCGCCGACAGCAGGATCGGGATCTCGAGGGGCGCGTTCACGCTCTCGAAGGCGACCATCACGCCGGTCCGGGGCTGGCCGATCGCGAGCAGGGCGAACAGCGCGAAAATGGTGTTGGCGGTGTCGACCCCGCTGGTGGCGACGATGTAGCCCCGATCGCCCGCGTCGCCGGGAATGAACACGAGCGCCGCGACGGCGGCGATCGCCGCCGAGATCCCCGGCAGGTAGCCGACCACTGCTCCCGCGAGGGCGCCGGCGACGGCTGTCGCCCCGACCAGCCAGCGGGGCAACGCGAGCGCCGCGTCCTCCTGGGAGGGGATCCCGCCGCCCCGGATCGCGTCGATCAACACCGGCGCGCCGAACAGCCCCGCGAAGATCGGCGCGAGCATCCCGCCGGCCTCGAGCGGGGCCTCCGGGGAGAGATCGAGCGCCACCGCCCCGAGCGCGGCCGCGAGGCCGAAGGCGAGCGTTCCACCGGCCTTGCCGCGCCAGCCCCGCTCGGAGGCGATCAGCGCGACCACGATCAGCGCCAGCACGAGCGAGAGGTTGCTCCTGATCGTCGGGTAGACGGCGGTCACCCCGCGGGTGATGGGGACCGCAAGCGGGATCGCAATCAGCACGGCGAGCAGGCTTCCCAGCGCCGAGAGGCGGATCGCCTCGTACCCCCGCCCCGCAAGCACCATCCGGTGGCCCGGCAGTGCGGTGACGGCCATCTCGGCGTCTGGAACGCCAAGCGCCATCGCGGGCACGGCGTTCAGGAAGGTGTGAACAACGCCGGCCGCGAGCATCCCCGCGCCGACGAACAGCGGCGGGCCGGGGATCGCAGGGGCGACTCCCGCGAGCAACAGCGCGAAGTTGTTGGCGTGCAGGCCGGGGACGAGCCCGCTCAGCGTGCCAAGCACCGAGCCCGCGAGCACCCAGGCGAGCAGGCGAAGCGCCAGCCCGGGGTCCCCGACGAGCTCGATCATCACCGACGTTGGCCGTGGCTTCGGACTTAAACTCTCAGACCAGTTCGAACTGCAGCGCTACCGCTGTCGGTGTGGGCGCGAAAAAATATCGGGTTCGCTGAATCGTCGCGTCGCGACTTAGCCGAAGAGCTCGCCGAGGCCCTCGCCACCGGCCTCCTCGTCCTCGTCGTCGTCGTCATCGTCTTCCTCGGCCGCGTCGGCCTCGTCGGCCTCGTCGGCGTCCTCGTCAGCTGCGCCCTCGTCGGCCGCGGCGGCGCCAGCGGCGGCGCCTCCCGCAGCGGGGACGGCAGCAGCCTCGTCGACGGCTTCGTCGATGTCGACGTCCTCGAGCGCGGCGACCAAGGCCTTGACGCGGGACTCCTCGACGTCGACGCCCGCAGCGTCGAGTACGTCGGTCAGGTTGTCTTCGGTGATCTCTTCGCCCGTTTCGTTCAGGATGAGTGCAGCGTAAACGTATTCCATTGTCGTATACCTCGAAGTTGGTTATCCGAACATCGCGCCGAGCCCTTCGCCGCCACCGCCGTCCTCGTCGTCATCGTCATCGTCGTCGGTGTCGGCCTCGTCGGCCTCGGCTTCCTGGTCGTCTGTCGATTCCTCCTCGCCCTCGTCGTCGGCGTCAGCCTGCGCGGCTGGCGCTTCGACGCCCTGCAGCTCCTCGGGCAGGGCCTCCTCGTCGTCGATCTGGGCCGCGAGCGCGCGCAGCTGCGCGTCGGCCTTGCTGACGAGGTCGGGCATGAGCGCCTCGTCCTCGATCGCGGCCTGCAGGCCGAGGCTCTTGGCCTCGCCCGTGGCCTTCGCGATGAGGGTCGGCGCCGTCGACGCGGTCGGGAACGTCGCGTTGATCGAGAGGTTCCGGGCCCGCGCGGCCGCGGTCGCGATGTCGCTCTCGTAGGCGTCGACGTCGATGTCGAGGTCCTCGGGGTCGAACAGCGTTCCCTCGGCCACGACGGCCCGCAGATCGAGCCCGACTTCCTTGGGCTCGATCCCCAGCTCGTTGAGGACGTTCGAGAGGTCGGCGGAAACCTCCTCGCCGGCCTCGAGGACCGTCGAGTCCTCCATGACCTGGATCGAACCGTCCTCGATCCGGGCGTTGGCGCCGACGCTCTGGAGTTCGCCGACGAACGGCCCCGGATCGACGCCCGTGTCCCCTTCGGGGATCACGATGTCGTTGGGCGCGACCTCGCCCTCGTTGATCGGGGCGGGGGTCTTCGACGCCTCGAGCTCCTTGTAGAGCGCGAACGGGTTGTCGTTCGTTCCGACGAGTCCGACCTGTCCCTCGACGTGCTCGACGAGGTCGCCGAGGCCGGCGTCCTCGAGCGCACGAACCTGCAGGGTGTTGCGGCTCACGCGCAGCTCGGCGGTGCCGTGCAGGTCCCGGCGCATGTCCTGGAGCTGCTTGCTCGGAATGCCGGCGATGCCGACGATCCCGACGCTCTCGTAGCTCTCGATGAGCTCGGCGAGTTCATCGACTTCCTCTTTCTTCCACTGGGGAAGGTTCTGGGTCTTGCGTTCGGCCTCTGCGCTCATCTCAGGCCACCTCCACGGACGGGCCCATCGTCGTCTTCACGTAGACGGTGTCGATGTTCTGGGGGCCCTTCTCGAGGTCGGCGTGCAGGCGCCGGAGGATCACGTCGATGTTCTCGGCGATGTCCTCGGCGTCCATATCCTCGGCGCCGACGCGCGTGTGGAACGTGCGGCGGTCCCGGGAGCGGATCTGCACGGTGTTTTTGAGTCGGTTGACCGTCTCGACGACGTCGTCGTCGGGACTGAGCGGGTCCGGCATCTTCCCTCGGGGACCGAGGATGGTACCGAGATACCGGGCGATATCTTGCATCATCGCCTCCTCGGCGATGAAGAACTGAGTCTCGTCGGCGAGGTCTTTGGCCTCGTCGTCGTCCAGATCGGCCACGTCGTCCTCCGAGAGAACCCGATCCGCGACCTCCTCGGCGCGGACCGCGGTTTCGCCCTCGGCGATGACGACGATCTGCGTTTCCTGGCCGGTTCCGGACGGCAGGACGACGGACTCGTCGACACGGTTCGACGGTTCGTTCAGGTCGAGATCGCGCAGGTTAATCGCGAGGTCGACCGTCTCGGTGAAGTTCCGATCGGGTGCGTCCTCGAGTGCGCGAGTTACTGCTGTTTGGATATCCGAATCTGCCATCGTTCACCTCCGTAGTACGCAGGAGTGCTCCTACGGTAGTGAAACAGGCTAGGCCTGTCTCTGTTGAACGAAGTGGCATGCCGGACTTAAACCCGTCGAACTGTCCTGCCTGTGTGTCTCCAGCCCGTAGCCGCGGGATCGGCGCCGTCGGCGAAAGGCGTTTGCTCCTCCCTCTGGTAGCCGGCCGTATGGCCGATCCCGCCGCGGATCTCGAACGCGAGTCGCTCACGCCGACCCACTGGGCGGCGATCGGGCTGGCGGCGGTCACCGCCGTGGTCCACCTGGCGCTCGGGCTCTCCTTTCTCCCCCACTGGATGGGTGGCGCCTTCCTGGTCGCGACCGCTGGCTTTCTGCTTGGCATCTGGCTCGTCCTCGCCGACCGCCGACGGCGCCTCGTCTATCTCGTCGGGATCCCCTTCACCGGCGCCCAGATCGTCCTCTGGTACGTCGTCAACGAGCCGTCCGGACTCGCCGACCTCACGGTCGCCGGCGCGGTCGACAAGGTCGCACAGACACTGTTGCTCGTCGCGCTCGTCACCCTGCTGGTCAGCGAGGACGACGACCCGTGACGGCCGACCACCTCGGACGACGTCGCCGGACGCTTCCCCGGTGGGGGCTGGCGACGACAGGCTGTGTCGCGACCGCCGCCCTCGCGGTCCTTACCCTCGAGGCCGTCTGGCCCGAGGGCCCCTCGAGCGGCTTTCTCGCGGTCGTCGCCGGCGTCCTCGTCCTCGAGGCAACGCTGCTGTTCCGGACGATCGACCGCACCCGATCGGCGCCGCTTACATCCGCGACGTGGGTGACCCTCGTCCGCGGCGGGACGATCGCCGTCCTCGCCGGCTTCCTCCTCGCGCCGACTCCCACCGGCCCGATCGCGTGGGCGCCGGCGATCCTCTTCGCGCTGGGGGCCGGACTCGACGCGATCGACGGCCTCCTCGCGCGGGCGACCGACTCGACGACCGAGCTCGGGGCCCGGCTCGACGTCGAGACGGACGGGCTGGCCGTCCTCGTCGGCGCGGTCGTCGCCGTCGCCGCCGACGCCGTCCCCACGGCCTTCCTCGCGGTCGGCGCGGCGCGATACCTGTTCGTCCTCGGGACGTGGTGGCGACGGCGACGCGGACGGCCCGTCCTCGAGCTCCCGCCCAGCCGGGTACGGCGTCCGCTCGGCGCGCTGGCGATGGCTGCCGTCTGGATCGCACTGGCGCCGGTTCCCGGCCGAACGATCTCCTACGCGGTCGGCGCCGCGGTGATGGTGCCGTTCCTGGCGAACTTCTGTCGTGACTGGCTCGCCGTCTGTGGATACGGACGAGGATGACACGGACAACGACCAAGTGTCTGCCCGCGGAATCGTTCCGTACTGTGATCGCTCGCTACGACGACTCGGTTGTCCCCGTCGACGCCGCCTCCGGGAGGGACGAATGAACGCGCGAGGACTCTCCTTTGTCGCTCCCCGGTCGGTCGCCGTCAGGACTGAACCGGTTCCCGAACCCGACCCCGACGAGCTGCGGGTTCGAACGACCGTCTCGGCGATCAGCGCCGGCACCGAGGGGTTGCTCTACCGGGGCGAAGCGCCCGCCGATCTCGAAGCCGACGCCGAGCTCGACGCCCTCGAGGGGGATCTCTCCTACCCGCTTTCCTACGGCTACGCCGCGGTCGGTACCGTGATCGCCGTCGGCGATCGGGTCTCCGGGGACTGGCTCGACCGCCAGGTGTTCGCGTACAACCCCCACGAGAGCCACTTCTGTGCCCGACCCGAGGACGTACTGGCCGTCCCGGAGTCGATCACCCCGCGGGAGGCCGCGCTCTTTGCGACCCTCGAGACGGCGGCAACGTTCGTCCTCGACGGCCGTCCGCTGCTTGGCGAGCGGGTGGCCGTGTTCGGACAGGGAGTCGTGGGCCTCCTGACGACGGCGCTGCTCGCTCGGTTCCCCCTCGAGGAGCTCGTCGTCTTCGACCGGTACGAGCGACGGCGCGAACTCGCGGAATCGTTCGGCGCTGATCGAGCGCTCGATCCGGATGCGGGCGACGCCGACGACCGATTCGCCGAGATCGCCGGCGGACGGGCCGATCTCACCTACGAGCTATCGGGCAACCCCGACGCGCTCGACGACGCGATCGCGACGACGGGGTTCGACGGGCGGGTGATCGTCGGCTCGTGGTACGGGACGAAACCGACGACGGTCGACCTCGGCGGTCGCTTCCACCGCAACCGGATCGACGTTCGGAGCAGCCAGGTGAGCACGATCGCGCCCGATCTCTCGGGACGGTGGGACCGAAGGCGCCGCCACGAGACGACCTGGGACCGACTCCGGGAGCTCGAACTCGTCCGGCTGATCAGCCACGAGTTCCCCCTCGAGGACGCCACGAAGGCCTACGAGCGCCTCGAGAACCGTCCCGGGTCGACGATCCAGGTGTTGTTGACCTACGAGTGAGCGTTCCGTTCGATTCCGCGCAAACGTATCCGTATGCAAGCCTGTCGTTGATCCTGATGGCTCACGAGGACGGCGTATGGACCGAGAGATCAGAGCGAGCTGTCCGAGCTGCGAGTCCGGAACGGCGGGTGAGATCGAGAAACACCGGGACGGAGCGGAAGTGACGGCGACGATGACCTGTGGCGACTGCGGAAACGAGTGGACGAGAACCCTGCGACGCGGGTAGGTCGGGGCACAGCAGTTTACACGAGCCACCTCGTAGGTCGTCGTATGTACGCCGTCTCCGTCGACCGGTCGCTGGTCGCCCAGCACTACCTGACCGTCCCCGATCCGGGTCCGGAGGGAGAGCCCCACTCCCATCACTTTACTGTCGAGGCGACCTTCCGAGGCCCGGAGCTGAACCGCTTCGAGTACCTCGTCGACATCGACGCGATGACGGCCGCGATGGACGCCGTCGCCGACCGCTACCGGGACCGACTGCTCAACGACTTGCCCGAGTTCGAGGACGCAAACCCCAGCGCCGAGCGGTTCGCCCGTGCGTTCGGCGACCGGCTGCTCGACGAGCTCGAGCCCGAGGGCGCAACCGAACTCCGCGTCGAGATCGCCGAGGACGACGTCGCCCGCGTCGCCCACGAGCGGGACCTGTAGATGGAGGTCGGACTCGTCGTTCCCGACGACCTCGAGACGACCTCGGGGGGATACCGGTACGATCGACGGCTCGTCGCCGAGCTCCGGGCCCGGGGAGACGACGTCGAGGTGATCGCTCTCTCGGCGATTCCCGACGGCGCCGTCCGCGCCAACCTCGACCGTCCGTTCGACGTCCTGCTGCAGGACGAGCTCTGTTACGACAGCCTCGCGGCCCCCAACGACGTCCTTGGGGCGCCCGAGCGCGTCGTCGCGCTCGTTCACAACCTCCAGTCCGACGATCCCTCGCTCGCGAACCGGGATCGAGCGCGGGTCCGCCAGCGCGAGCGTCGCTACCTCGAGACCGTCGACGCGGCCGTCTGTACGAGCGGGCACACCCGCGACCGGGTCTGCGAGCTGGTCGACCTGCCGGCGACGGTCGCACACCCCGCGGGTCGCCACGAGACGCCGCCGATCGATCGGGCGACGGTCGCCGACCGCGCCCGGACGGGCGAGCTCCGGATCGCGTTCGTCGGCAGCCTCGTCCCCCGGAAGGGACTCGACGCGCTGATCGAGGCACTCGCCGCGATGGATCGCGACTGGCAGCTAACGGTCGTCGGCCGCGAGGCCGACCCCGAGTACGCGGCCGCCGTGCGTGAGCAGGCCGCGGCGCTCGGGATCGACGATCGGATCGCGTTCGAGGGGCGAGTTCCGGACGGCGTCCTCGAGTCCGTCTACGAGCGTTCCCACGTGCTGGCGGTCCCCTCCAGATACGAGGCGTTCGGGATGGTCTACCTCGAGGCGATGGAGTACGGCGTCGTCCCGGTCGCAGGCCGGAACGGGGGAGCAGGGGAGTTCGTCGCCGACGGCGAGAACGGGTTTCTCGCCGATCCGGGCACCCCGGCGCACGTTGCGGAGCTACTCGACGAGCTCGCGGCCGACCGGGAGCGGCTCGCGGCGCTCGGCGAGCGAGCCCGTGAGACCGCGGCGGCCCACCCCTGGTGGGACGACGCGGCGAAAGCGGTTCGGTCGTTCCTGCTGAACGTCCTCGAGGACGGAGCCGAGACGCCCGCTCCTTTCGACCGCGGAGGGACCGACGCGTGACCGACCAGCGGACCTTCCTCGCCGCGAAACGCACCGTCGACGACCGGGCGCTGAACCGACGAGTCCTCGACCGGTTCACCGCGGCGCTCGAGGCGCGCCCGGCCCCCGTCCGGATCGTCGAGATCGGCGCCGGAATCGGGACGATGATCGCCCGGCTGGCGGCGTGGGGTCGGCTGCCGGACGAGGTCACCTACCGCGCGGTCGATACGGACGCCAAGAGCGTTCGGGCGGCTCGCGAGCGCGTCCCCGACTGGCTCGAGGACGCAGGTTATGCAGTCGACCGACTCGACGACGGGCGAGCGGAGACGACGCTGGTGGCCCGTTCAGACGGCCGACGGCTCGAGGTCAAACTCGAGGTCGCCGACGGGTTCGCCATCGCGGACGACGCCGACGCCGTGATCGCGTCGGCCGTCCTCGATATCGTCGCGCTTGACCGGGCGTTGCCGGCGATCGAGGAGCTGCTCGCGTCCGACGGCCTGCTGTACGCGCCGCTCACGTTCGACGGGAAAACGGCGTTCGCGCCACGAGACCCGGCTGATGACGGGATCGAGCGCGGCTACCACCGCCACATGGACACGGTGCGGTCGGCTGGCGGCAGTCGCGTCGGCAGCGAGCTGCTGTGGCGGCTTCCCGAGTCGGGCTGGTCCGTGCTCGAGGACGGCGGCTCGGACTGGATCGTCCGACCGCGCGACGAGGAGTATCCGGGGGCGGAACGGCTCTTTCTCGAAAGCCTGCTCGAGACGATCGACGGCGCGCTCGCCGAGCTCGCGGGCGACGAACCCGAATCCGAGTTCGGCGAACTCGAGTCCGCCGAGCGACGGCGGTGGCTCCGGCGTCGACGGAACGAACTCGAGCGCGAGGAGCTGGTCTTCGTCGCCCACAATATCGACGTCCTCGCCCGGCCCGATTGACCTCCTCCCACGACTGAAGTCGTGGGCTTTCTCCTGGTTCCCATGTAACGGACGGCGCGGACGCTGATCGTCCACTGAAGAACCGCAAAACGATATCCGAGCGACTTACGCCAGCAGCGCGTCGTCGTACTCGCCGTCGTCGACCTTCTCCTTGAACTCGCGGGCGTCCTCGCCCTCGATGGTGACGCCCATCGAGGCGCAGGTGCCGACGACTTCCTTCGCGGCGTTTCGCGTGTCGTAGGCGAGCAGGTCGGGGTGTTTCTGCTCGGCGATCGTCTTGACCTGATCGATCGAGAGGTCGGCGACGAAGTCCTCCTGGGGCTCGCCGCTGCCGGTCTCGAAGCCGGCCTCGTCCTTGATCAGGGCGGCCGTCGGCGGGACGCCGACGTCGATCTCGAAGGAGCCGTCGTCGTCGTAGTCGACGGTGACGGGCACTTCGGTGCCGTCGAACGCTTCGGTCTGGTCGTTGATCTCCTGTACGACCGCCTGCACGTCGACGGGGGTCGGTCCGAGCTCGGGACCGAGCGGTGGGCCAGGGTTGGCCTGGCCACCCGGAACGAGCACTTCGATGGTTCCAGCCATACCCGTCACAATCCGTGCGCGAGTTTTAAGGATTGCTTTTTCGGGCAGTCGAGCCTGTCACCGACTGACGTGCGCGGTCACTCGACGCTGTCGGCGCGCCAGTCGGCGAACGACTCGAGGACGTCGGCCTCGTCGAACCGCTCGATACAGGGGACGTCGTAGGGATGGAGCTCCCGAACCCGGTCGACGAGCTCGTCGTAGGCGTCGTCGGTCGTCTTGGCGAGCAACACCGCCTCCTCGTCGCGGTGGACCTCGCCTTCCCACCGGTAGGTCGAGGTCGCCGACAGCTCGTTGACGCAGGCGGCCAGTCGCTCCTCGAGCAGCGTCTCGGCGATCGACGGCGCGTCCTCTGGTGGCGCGGTAATGTAGACGGTCGGCATACCTGGGAGTACGGGGATGCGGGACAAAAAACGTGGTCGGATCGGTTCCGGCGAACGGTTCGATCGTCGCGCCCGGCGGTTCCGCAGTCGCTCAGGCGTCCTCGCCGTGTCCCGAGATCGGGTTGAACGTGCCGGTGATATCCCACTCGTGGATACAGTGGGGGTTACCGACCTGTTTGTCGCCGTCCTCTAGAACCAGTTGCCACGCACCGAGATCCTCGTCCCATCGTTCTGCTCGTTCGCACTCCTCGCATACCCGCGTCGTCGGTTTTCGTACCTGTGCGTTCATTGTCGGGTGTGAGAACTCGACGCACATAACGCTGTCTTTGTCCGGCAATTGCTGCCACCGTCATCGAAACGAGACGGTAACGGATCCGTGACGGTACGGAGTGAATAACTATCCCGATCGGTTGGCTCGCGTCTCGAGGGCGGATTCGATCGGCGAGCAGCCGTGGTGGCGGCCCGATCAAAAAACCGCCTCGGGGGCCAGTTAGCAGGCGGTCGCCGCCTTCTCGCCGTCGTAGTTGTCGTGCTTCTGGTCGTCAGTCACGTCGTTGTGCTTCTGGTCGTTAGCCTCGTCGTTGTGCTTCTGGTCGTCAGTCGCGTCGTCGTGGTTGTCGTACGCGTTCTCGTCGTTGTCGTCGATCGGCTCCTCGGGTTCAGCGGGCTCCTCTACGGGCTCTTCATCGACCGGCTCCTCGGGCTCGGCAGGCTCATCCTCGACGGGTTCGTCCTCAGCTGGCTCCTCTTCGACAGGATCGTCGATCGGAGCTTCCTCCGCGACGTCGTTCGCGTCGGCGATCGCGACGAAGATCAGTGCCTCTTCGATCGTCACGTGGAGAACGTCGTCAGCCGGATCGGCGGGCTCGTCGTCGACGGGTTCGTCATCGACTCCGACGTCCTCGTCGTTCTCGTAGTCGTCAGCCTCGTCGTTCTCGTAGTCGTCAGCCTCGTCGTTCTCGTAGTCGTCAGCCTCGTCGTTCTCGTAGTCGTCAGCCTCGCCGTTCTCGTAGTCGTCGGCTTCATCGACCGGTTCCTCGTCGACCGGCGCGTCGTCGTGGTGGACACCGAGATCGACGATGATCGCCTGTTCGATCGTTACTTCGAGCGATCCCTCGTAGACGTGGACGTCGTGGTCGTCGGCCTCGTCGTTCTCGTAGTCGTTGGCTTCGTCGTCTTCGTAGTCGTCGGCCTCGTCGTTCTCGTAGTCGTCAGCCTCGTCGTCTTCGTAGTCGTTAGCCTCGTCGTCGGCGTCGAGTTCACCCTCGAGACCGTTCTCGTCGAGTTCGTCCTCGAGCTCGGAGAGGTCGTCGACGGTTACGAAGATCGTGGCCTGTTCGACGGTCACCTGTAGCTCGTCGTCAGCTGGATCGGCAGGCTCGTCATCGAGTTCGTCCTCCTCGACGTCGTTCTCGTAGTCGTCGGCCTCATCGTCCGCGGCGACGTCCTCGTCGTCGTTCTCGTAGTCGTCGGCCTCATCGTCCGCGGCGACGTCCTCGTCGTCGTTCTCGTCGAGTTCGTCGTCATCGTTTTCGACCGGGGCGTGTTCGATCTCCTGCTCGTCGTTTTCGTCCCCGTCCATCTCGACTTCGTCGTCGGCCTCGTCAACTGGTTCCTCATCGACCGGTTCCTCATCGACCGGTTCCATAACCGGCTCCTCCTCGAGGATGACGTAGGCGGTCGCCTGTCCGATCGTGATCTCCTGTGCGTCCTCGACGTCGTTCTCGTCGAGTTCGTCATCAGTGTCGACCTCCTCGTCGGCCTCGTAGTCGTCGGTCTCGTCGTTCTCGTAGTCGTCAGCCTCGTCGTTCTCGTAGTCGTCAGCCTCGTCGTTCTCGTAGTCGTCAGCTTCCTCGTCCGGGGTAACCTCCTCGTCGTCAGTCTCGTCGAGTGCGTCCTCGTCGTCAGCCGGGTCAACCGGGTCCTCGTCGACGTCCTCGACGAGGACGTAGACGGTCGCCTGATCGATTGTTACGTGTATCGCTCCGTCATCGTCGGGAGCGTCGGTCGGTGCCTCGTCCGCGGTGTCGTCGTTGTCGTAGTCGTCGACGCTGGTTGCAGCGGGACTCGCTGCGATGGCCGTGGCTCCGCCGGAGCCAAGCACCATCAGCGCGACTACTACGACGAGTATGGTACGTACGCTCATGCCCCGCGTTCGTGATACGGGGGGCCGTCCCGCTTAAACTGGGACTGCTATTTCACTGATAAATATCCCGTTCCGCGGTGTAATTCGGCTCTAGTCGCTGTTCGCGGCGGAACGTACCAATTATGTCCACCCTTCCACGGGACGTCGGTTCGAGGGACAGTGTCGCGCCGACGTGGGGAACGAGCACCCTAGTGTCGGCTCGTCTACTGGTATGGGCGATCTCTCAGATCCCGTTTCAGTCACCGATCGACGGCGGTCGTTTCACCGCTCGAGAGCGACTGTCGAACGGGTCGACACCGCGCTCAGTAGACCGCTTCGAGGATCTCCTCGCGAAGCTCGTCGAACTGCGCGAGGTAGTCACGGCGCTCGCGGCGCAGCTCCGCGATGGCTGTCTCGTAGTCGTCGACGTAGTCCGGGACGTAGTAGTCCTCGATATCGATTCCGGGGACCGATTCAGGAATCGTCAGCCCGGTCGCGTCGTCGTCGGTCCACTCGACGGTACCGCGGGCGGTCTCGGTAAGGATCGTTACCGACTCGGTGACGCCGATGTCCTTCGCGTCGTCGCCGAGATACCCCGTGTTGAGCAGGTAGCAGTCGACGTCGAGTTCGTCGATGAGATCGCGGAAGACGTTCCCCTCCTCGCCCTCGGGACCGACGATGAAGGGGTTCGTCCCGACGACACGGATCGACTCGCCGGCCCGCGAGGGGTCGCCGGCGCTGGTTTCGATCGACTCGCCGAGCATGAACGCCGCGGCGGCCTGTGCGGTCGAGAGCTTCGAGACGGGCGGCATCAGCGGGTTCCGCGTGATGAAAAACACCTGATCGACCCGGTCGAGGTCGATCTCGTCGGCCGCGCTCGAGAGCTCGTCGCGCTGAACGATCGCACGCGCGTTGGACGTGTATCGGGCCTCGTCGAAATCGACCGTTCCGTCGTCGTCGACGGCGACGTTCTCGAGGATCGCCGACTCGTCGGTCGCGGCCTCGTAGAGGGCGGGCTGTTCGTCCTCGCCGAGTCCGATCGTCTTGATGAACAGCCCCTTCCCCTCGCTACCGGGTACCGTCCCGTCGGGTAACAGTCCGCAGACGTCGTCCTGGAGCATGGTCGCGCCCTCCTCGCCGTCGAGCCAGCAGCCGTGGGCGGTCAGCGTCGACTTGCCCGTTGCCGACAGTCCCATAAAGAGCTGGCCGACGTCGCGCAGGTCGCCGTCGGCGTCGCGGACGCGGACCCGTTTGCTCCCGGCGTGGAGACCGAGCCCACCCTGCTGTTTGAGCCGGTACATGAACAGTCGGAGGAACGATTTCTTGGCTTCGCCGGTGTAGTCGCTGCCAAGTACCGCAGTAAACCCGTCCTCGGGGAGGATTCGGATCGCGGTCTCGTCGTGGTCGGGGAGCTGTACGGTCTGGAGGTCGGGCTCGCGGCCGTCGCTGGGCTCGAACAGGCTCGCCCAGGCGAGCGCGATCCGGGCGTGTTCGACGGGGACGTAGAGCCGACAGCAGAACGTTGCCTCGGGGTGGCGCCCCATCAGTCGGTCCACACAGAGCAGCTCGTCGCTTCCGGCAGCCTCGATCGCGGTGTCGACGAACTCGTAATCGCGCTCGCCGAACCCGTGGTCGACGGCGTTTTTCGTTCGATCTGAGCTCCGCGAGCGAACGTCACTGACGTACGACGGGGAGCCAAACTCCGTCGTCGTCTCCTCGTGTTCGGCGAGCTCGCGCAGCTCCTCGAGCGACGGATCGTACCGGACGTTCGATGCGGTCGCTGGATCGGGAAGCGCTCGGCTCGGCGGACGCGGCTCCGCCCCGGTTTCGGACATACGATTCGGTCATCATCTTCCCTATGTATAAACATGGTGGCCTTTGATTCGAGCGTGTCACTTTCTACCGAGGCCCTGAGAGAAACAGGTATAGCGTACGATATGGGTTCTATCGCTACCGTTTCGGGAATTTCGGTAGCTATCACGTTTCATATGGTTCTCGAAGAGTACTCGGATCAAAATTAATTCTGATTCGATTTTGAACGCCGTACACTCTCAGGTCAGACCGAGCGGCGAACCCGACACAAAACGTACCGAGGACGTCCCGTCGACCTGACGCGACTCCGGGCTGCCGGAGACGGGCGTCGCTGGTCGGTCGACGACACACCGGCGAGAAGCGGAAGCGTTACTCCTCGAGGATCCCGTCGTCCGCGACGTTCGGCGCGCCGACGACGAGGACGCGGCTCTCCTCGACGGCTCTGAGCTGGCGCCACGACTCGGGCGGCACGAGCAGGACGTCCTCGGCGGTGAGCTCGACGACGTCGCGCTGGTCGTCGCGTTCGATCGTCACGTCGACGGTTCCCTCGAGGACGACGTACAGCTCTTCCTGTTGGTCCTGGCGGTGGTAGGCGTTTTCCTCGCCTTTCTTGTAGTGCCAGACGGTCGGACGCATCCGTTCGGACTCCAGCTCCGCTGCGGTCTGGAGCAGTGTCGGCGCCTCACCGTCGAGTTCGCGTGTGTCGACGTTCTGGAGGTTAGCAATCGAATACATAGCCGACGGTTCGGCGAACGAGGACAAAAAAGCGCTGCCGGCGATCCGACCCCTCGTTGGCGAGGACGTACTCGCCGTCGTTCGGGCACACTCGATTTCACACCTCCCATGGCGAAAGCCGTAGGCGTTCGCCTGTACCTTCTGTAACGACCCCGATACCAATATCGTTCGCTGTCGAAGGGAGCGTATGGACCCGTATTTCCCCAGCCCGAACCCGCCCTGCGTCCCCAAACCCTGTCAGCGGTGTGGGACCGGTGTCGACGGGGACGAGACCGAGGGGTGGTGGCTCGAACGGGAGGTTTGGCAGGGACCGAACTACCACCAGCTGCTCTGTCTGTCCTGCTGTGTCCAGGTGATGAACGAGGAGTCGATCCATCCCGACGTCGTCCACGAAGCCGAAGCGAAGAACGTACTGTACGAGTAACCGGCGAGAGGGAGGGGGGACCGATAGGAACCGGGAAGTATCGCCGGCGTCAACCGACAGTATGGGCTTTCATACGTTTCCGATGGAGCGGGCCGACGCGCTCGACGATCCATCACGGTACCGGTTCTGTTCCAGGGAGGAGCTGCTCGAGATGCTCGCGCCGACCGCCGAGGACGTCGTCGCCGACCTGGGATCGGGAACCGGCTTTTACACCGACGACGTCGCGCCGTTTGCAGGGACGGTGTACGCGGTCGACGTCCAGTCGGCGATGCACGACCGGTACCGGGAGGCAGGTGCGCCAGAAAACGTCGAGTTCGTCACGAGCGAGGTGTCCGCGCTGCCGTTCGCCGACGATGAGCTCGACGGGGCGTTCTCGACGATGACCCACCACGAGTACGCGAGCCCGCCCGACGCCGCGACTCCCGGCGACGCGATCGCCGAGCTCGCCCGGGTACTTCGGCCCAACGGTCGGCTCGTCACCGTCGACTGGTCGGCAGACGGAAACGGCGAGGACGGCCCCGACCTCGCGGAGCGGTACTCGCTCGAGGACGCCGTCGCCCAGCTCGAGGCCGGGGGGTTCACGGTCGAGAGCGCTCGCGACCGGCCCGAGACGTTCGCGCTGGTCGCGGTGCGGTAACCCCAGACCGCGACGACGTCCAGTGGACGAGCGTCCAGATATTAAGGAGGTTGCGCATATTCCAACGTACGGATAACGCCTTTACCTGTTCGTACGAAACGCTTTTTCCGCTATCGCCGCACTCTCACGGTCGTCATGATCGTGGATCCGTACACCCCGGACGAACCGCGCTACGAGTGTGCCAACTGCGGCTACAGGGGCGGTCCCGGCTCGGGTGAGCTGTGTCCCGACTGCGCCGGCCAGCTCAGGAATATCGCCGTCCCCCGAGAGTAGAACGGTCAGTCGAAGTCGGGCAGATCTTCGGGTGGTTCGTACTCGGCCTCCCAGTCGACGTACTCCTCTTTGAGGACGACCGAGACGATCTGGCCGAACTCCGTGAGTTCGGCGTTGATCGCCGAGACGGTCCCCCAGGTGTCGAGCTCGGGGTGGTACTCCCGCTCCTGCCAGTCCTCGGGAATCCCGGGGGCGTGGTAGCCGACGCGGTCGGCAAAGTCGTCCCAGAAGAAATCAAAGCCCGCGAACAGGTCGAGATCGCGGGCGATCCCGTACTCGCGCTCGTCGAGGTCGGTGTCCTCGAGCCACTCCTCGAAGGCCTCTTCCCAGGCGCCCTCGTGGAGGAATTCCTGTAGCTCCTCGCGTCGGTAATCGATCTCGGTCGGATCCTCGGCGCTGATCGTCGCGTCGTCGTACTCGTTCGGATCGACGAACGACAGCTCCGGTGGTTCCGGCGGCTCGACCTCGAGTCCCATACCGCGGGGTACGATCGGTCGGCGGATAAGGATTCCCACACCGGTCAGGCGATCCCGAGCAGCGAAACGCCCGCGACCGAGGCGACCGTCAGCAGAACCGTCCAGACCGCGATCCCGAGGGTCATCCAGCCCGCGACGAGCCGTCCGCGACTGCCCGCGAGCAGGGCCACGAGGGCGGCGACGTGGACGCCGGCCATCACTGGACCCGCGATGGAGACGCCCGGCAGCCCGTACCGATCCCAGAGCCGGCGTGCCCGGGCGTAGCGATCGCTTGGTTCGTCGTCCCCGGCGTATCCTCGCCACCACTCCAGCAGCCGCCGGTAGCTCACGATTAGTGCGTACACCGAGCCGACGTTGCCCGCGAACGCGACGACGGCGGTCGTCACCGGGTTCAGTCCGAGCCCCACCGCGACCGGGATGACGACGAGGATCTCGATTACCGGGATCGCCGCGAACAGGAACACGAGCGCGTACCGGACGAGACCCGTAGTTTCCTCGAGGACGGTACCGACGTCGACGAGCAGCGGTGTGACGGACATCCTGTACGGTCACCGGTTCGACGCGTTCGTCGACGGTAGACCCGTCCCGATGAAGTACCTGCCGTTAGCTCGCGGATCCGAACACTCAACCCGCGTCCGTCCGTACCCACGCGGGATGACATACGAGGCGGCGATCCTCGACGTCGACGGGACGATCGTCCGCGGGGAGCGACTCCTGCCGGGTGCGACCGACGGGCTGGCGGCCATCGACGCGGCGGGCTGTGGCCGGCTGCTGTTCTCGAACAACCCGACCCGGGGCAGCGACCACTACCGGTCGAAGCTCGAGCCCCACGGCATCGAGGTCGACCCTGAGCGAGTGCTTACCTCGGCGACGGTCTCGGCTGCCCATCTCGCCTCGGCCCACCCCGACGCGGCGGTGTACCTGGTCGGCGACGAACGCCTCGAGTCGATCCTCGAGGACGCCGACGTCGAGCTGACCGCCGACCCCGAGGCCGCCGACGTCGTGCTGGGCTCGTTCGACAGCGACTTCTCCTACGGCACGCTGTGGGAGTCGCTGCAGGCGCTACAGAACGGGGCCGTCTTCTACGGGACCGACCCGGATACGACGATCCCGGTCGACGACGGGCTGATGCCGGGTTCAGGGGCAATCCTCGCGGCGATGGGCGCCGTCGGCGGTCGCGAGCCCGACGCGATCCTGGGGAAACCCTCGGGCGTCGCGGCCGAGGCGGCGATCGAGCGGCTCGGCGCCGATCCCAAGGACGTCCTCGTCGTCGGCGACCGACTCGACACCGACATCGCGCTTGGCGAACGCGCCGGGATGGAGACCGCACTGGTGCTGACGGGGATCACCGACGAGGACACCCTCGCGTCGACAAGCGTCGAACCCGACCACGTCCTCGATTCGCTGGCCGACGTCGAGCGGCTGCTGTAGCTCGTCCAGGCCCAGTTCGTCTCAATCGTCCGGGCTCTCGAGGAGCTTCGCGATCGTGACGAACGCGTCGAACTCGGGGGGCGAACCGTTGATCTGGACGACGTTCTGGCTCGGATCGTACTGGACGAACTCGACTTCGGCCGAGCGTGGCAGATGGCGGTGTTGGAGCTCCAGGGCGATCTCCTCGAAGGAGCCGTCGTCCAGAACGCGTCCGTCACCGTCCGTCTCCCACCGTTCGACCGTCTCGACGACGTCCTCGATGGGGACCGGACCGTCCCGCTCGTAGAGGTAGTAGAGGGCGTACCTGCGGCGCTCGTTCTCGAGGAGCTCGAAGACTGTCTTCAGCGCAACCATGCGAGGTTTTGGATCACACCGAATTTAGCCTTCTCGGTGGTTCAGCCGTTTTCACCCTCGAGAGCCGCCTGTCGGAGCCGTTCGCCCTCGTCGGTGTCGACGGTCAGCTCCGGCACGGTCGTCGGTTGGTTCTCCTCGTCGATCGCGACGTAGACGAAGTACGATTCGGTGGTCTTCTCGCGCTCCCGGGTGCGGAGGTCCTCGCGCTCGGTGAGCAGGCGAACCTTCACGCTCGAGGTCCCGGCGTCGTAGACGTAGGCCGTGATGTAGGCGGTGTCGCCGACCGGGATCGGTCGCTTGAAGTTCATCCGGTTGACGCGGGCCGTGACGCAGGTCTCGCCCGAGAAACGCATCGCCGACATCGCGCCGATCTCGTCCATCCACTTCATCACGTTCCCGCCGTGGGCGACCTCGAGCATGTTCGCGTGGTTCGGCTGGACCATCTCGCGGTTCTCGATCAGCGTCTCGAGTAGATCGGTCATCGAAGAGGGGTTGCCCGTCTCCACAGTTAGGAATGCCGGGAGTCCGTTGTCAGCCGTGAACATATCTCGTTCAAGCCTTCGATACTGGTAAAAGTCGGCGACGAGTTGGCACTCCTAATGAGTGATGCAGGCGACGCCGACGTCCCGGAGCCCCCCGACGCCGCCGGCGAGGGACGGGGCTCCGTCGACGTCCTCGGGACCGCCCACGTCTCGAAGGCCAGCGTCGAGGAGGTCCACGAGACCGTCGACGAGCGGGAGCCGGACGTCGTTGCCGTCGAGCTCGACGAGAACCGGTACCGCCAGATGCAGGGTGGCACCCCGGACGATATCGAAGCGAAGGATCTCCTCTCCGGAAACACCGTCTTCCAGTTTCTGGCCTACTGGATGCTGTCGTACGTCCAGTCGCGGCTGGGAAGTCGGTTCGACATCGAGCCCGGTGCGGATATGCGGGCCGCCATCGAGGCCGCCGAACGGAACGGCAGCGGCGTCGCACTGGTCGACCGTGACATCCAGATCACGATCCAGCGATTCTGGACGCGGCTGTCGTTCGCCGAGAAGCTCAAAATGGTCGGCGGGCTCGCGCTCGGAGTCACCGATCCGCGGACGATCGGGCTCACCTTCGGTGCGGCCCTCGGTGCGTTCTTCGGGCTGATCTTCGGTGCCTTCCTCGCGCCGACGTTCGGACTCGGCGACCTGCTGGCGCTCGGGGTCACCGATCCCGCAACGTTGCAGTACGTCGGCGCCGCCGGCGTCGGACTCGTCGGCGGACTCGTCGTCGGGCTGCTCTTCTTGCCCTCGCTCGAGTCGGCCGGCCGCGCGGCCGGCGGGCCCATCAGCGGGTTCTCGCTGCGCTTGCTCGGCGGGGCCGTCCTCGGGCTGGTCGGCTGTCTCGCGCTGGTCGTGACCGGGACCGCCATCGGACCCCTCTCTCCGGGAAGCTTCGAGAACTGGGGCGGGTACGCGGTTCGCGGCGGTGTCGGCGCTGTCGCGGGACTCGGTATCGGCGTCTCCGTCGGCGCCGTCGTCGGGTTCGTTCTCGACGGGCTCGCCGAGGACACCGAGGAGTTAGACGAGATCGACATCGAGGAGATGACCGATGGCGACGTCGTCGCCGCGATGATGGAGGAGTTCCGCCGGTTCAGTCCTCGCGGAGCCGAGGCTCTGATCGACGAACGGGACGCCTACATCGCCCACAAGCTCCACGGGCTCCGCGAGCAGGGGTACCACGTCGTCGCCGTCGTCGGTGCTGGCCACAAGGCCGGGATCGAGCGCTACCTCGAGAATCCGCGGGAACTGCCGCCGATGGAGTCGCTAACCGGAACCGCGTCGGGGCGACGGTTCTCGCCGGTGAAGATCGTCGGCTACCTGGTGATGGTCGCCTTCCTCGGTTTCTTTTTCCTGCTGATCATGGCGGGCGTTCAGAACACCTTCCTGCTCCAGCTGTTTCTGGCGTGGTTCGCGTTCAACGGGATCTTCGCGTTCTCGCTGGCCCGGCTGGCAGGCGCACGCTGGATCAGTGCCGGCGTCGGCGGAGCGGTCGCCTGGCTTACGAGTATCAACCCGCTGCTGGCGCCGGGGTGGTTCGCCGGCTACGTCGAACTCAAGTACCGCCCGGTCAACGTCCGGGACGTCCAGCAGCTCAACGAGATCATCGGCGACGCCGACCGCCCGATGAGCGAGGCGATCGAGGAGATGTTCGACGTCCCGCTGTTCCGGCTGATCATGATCGTCGCGCTGACGAACATCGGAAGCATGATCGCAACCTTCCTGTTTTTCATCGTCGTCATCCCGTGGCTCGCGCCGGAGATCGGTGGTGTCGACGCCCTGATGAACGAGCTGATCCGGGGCGCCGAGAACAGCCTCGATCTCATCCGGGGGGTGGTGGCGTGAGCTACCCGACCGAGCGCGCCTCGGCGCTGTCCTTTAGCGACAAGGAGCTGTTCGACCTCGCGATCGCGTGGATCTCCCTGAGCGTCGCGTTCGCACTGCTGCTGGCGCCGATCCACCGGTTCGACATCGGGCTCGGCTGGTTCGTCACGATGATCGGGCTGAGCTTCGTCACCGTCGGCGTCGCCTTTCTGCTACACGAGCTCGCCCACAAGGTCGTCGCGATCGAGCACGGCCAGACCGCGGAGTTTCGGGCCGACTACCAGATGCTATTTTTAGCGATCATGAGCGCGCTGGTCGGCTTCCTCTTTGCGGCCCCCGGCGCGGTCTACCACCGCGGCCGGATCACGGTCCGGGAGAACGGCCTGATCGCGCTCGCGGGACCGGTGACCAACCACCTGCTCGCGCTGTTGTTCCTGCCGCTGATGCTGTTTCCGGGCATCATCGGACTCGTCGGCCACCTCGGGGTCCTCATCAACCTCTTTCTGGCCGCGTTCAACATGATCCCCTTCGGCCCGCTGGACGGAAAGTCCGTCCTCGAGTGGCACAAGCCGATATTCGGGGCCGTCTTCGGGCTGAGCCTGCTGTTGTTGGTGGGTTTTTACCTCGTCTTCGGCTTCCCGGCACTGTTCGGTTGAGGCCGTTCCCTTCTGCGGACCGGTGATCTTTTGCTCGACCCTGGCAGTCGTTGAGGTATGACGGACCACGCCGACGAGGGGAGTGACACGGAGGGACTGACCTACGCCGACACCGGCGTCGACATCGCGGCCAGCGAGGACGCCACCGCCGCCTTGCTCGAGGCCTTCGGCAGCGACCTGACGACCGAGTACGCCGGTCTGCTGGATATCGGCGACCGGTATCTCGCGCTGGCGACCGACGGGGTCGGCACCAAGCTGCTGGTCGCCGAGGCGATCGAGGACTTCTCGACGATCGGGATCGACTGTATCGCGATGAACGTCAACGATCTGGTCGCCGCGGGGGTCGAGCCCGTCGCCTTCGTCGACTACCTCGCGGTCGACGAGCCCGACGACGCCCTGACAAACGAGATCGGCGAGGGGCTGGCCGTCGGCCTCGAGCAGGCAGATCTCACGCTGCTCGGGGGCGAGACGGCCGTGATGCCCGAGGTCGTCTCCGGGTTCGACCTCGCCGGGACGTGTGCGGGCCTGGCGCCGAAGGACGCGATCTTCGAGGGGGAGGCGAAGGTCGGTGACGTCCTCGTGGGCTTTCACTCAGACGGGATCCACTCCAACGGGCTGACGCTGGCCCGGGAGGCCGTCACCCGCGAGCACGAGTACGCGGACCCGTTCCCGCCGAACCCCGAGGTGTCGATCGGTGAGGAGCTGCTGCGACCGACCCGGATCTACACCGACTTGCTCGAGCCGATGCGCACCCACGGCGTCCACGCGGCGGCCCACATCACGGGCGGTGGCTGGACGAACCTCTCGCGGATGGGCGAGCGCCGGTACGTGATCGACGATCCGCTGCCGGCCCAGCCGGTCTTCGGGTTCGTCCAGGCGGAGGGCGACGTCTCCGACGAGGAGATGCATCGCACGTTCAACATGGGAACCGGGTTCGTCGCCGCCGTCCCCGAGGATCGGGCCGACGGGCTCGTCGACGCCACCGACGGGCGGGTCATCGGCCGCGTCGAGGACGGCGATTCGGTCGAGATCCGCGGCCTGACGCTGTCCTGAACGCAACCGCGTCGACGGGTTCGAGGCCTGGTCGAGCGCGACGCGCCCGTGTCGGTCTCTCAAACCGCCTGTACTGGGGTCTCGGTCTGACGCACGACCCGTTCGGTGACGCTGCCGAGCGGCGTCCGTCGGTCGTCGGTCTCTCCCCGGCGTCCCATCACGATCAGGTCGGCGCCCTCCCGCTCCGCGCGCTCGACGATCTCCTCCCAGGGGAGTCCGCGGCAGCACTCACACTCCGCCTCGAGACCGATCTCGCCGGCGCGATCGGCGATCCCCTCGAGCATGTCGACGGCTTCGTCCTCGACTTTCTCGTGTTCGGCCTCGACGCTGCCAAGCGCCGGGGGTCGTCCGTGGCGTCGTTCGTCGACGACGTAGAGACACACCACCGACGCGCCGTACTGCTCGGCGAGGTTCAGCCCGTGGTCGACGCCGCGAGCGGCCTGTTCGCTCCCGTCCGTCGGAATGAGGATCGTATCGTACATCTCCGTTCACCCGTTTGACACTCCGACGCTCTGGCACGTAAAGACCGGGAGCGGTTCCCGGCGAGGAGGAACTCGTTGCCGCCGGCCGATTTCGAATTCGGACCCTGCTCGGCTCGGACCTGACCGATCGCTTTCGTCGAGAGTCGGTTACCGATCGGCCTCGCGTTCGCCCTGACGGGACTCGTCGGCGCTCCCGGTCGCCGCCCGGACCGCGTCGTACTCCGCGTCGCTGTAGGCGATGAGCCGGACGTCCTCGAGGTGCTTCGGCTCGTACGCGTCGATCTCCTCGCCGATGATCGCGGCGCCGTTCTCGAGGTCGAACCCCGCGACGCCACAGCCGAGCGCCGGGGTCACGAGCGACCGACAGTTCAGCTCGTCGGCCGTCTCGAGGGCGTTGCGGGTCGCGTCGCGGATGCTCTCGGCGGTCGCCTGCCCGTCCCCGTAGTGGGGCATCGCCGCGGCGTGGACGACGTAGTCGGCGTCGAGACCGTAGGCGTCGGTCGCGACCGCCTCACCGAGATTGATCGGTCCCTTTGCGGTGGCCGCCTCGTTGAGCTCCTCGCCGGCCCGGTCGCGGAGTGCGCCGGCGACGCCGGAGCCCATCTCGAGGCTGGTTCCGGCGGCGTTGACGAGCGCGTCGGCGGACTGTTCGGCGATATCGCCCTGAACGACGTCGAACTCCATACTCGCGGCTACGACGCTGTCCGATTTGAAAGTACGCCCGGCAGGCGGATCGGTCGGAAACTGACCCGTTCCCGCGGTCTTAGGCCGACCAAAACCTTTTACATTTAGGTACGCCTAATCCCTCGTAATGGACGTACCCGCCCGAAAAGAGGAGACGGACACCGAGGACGGAGACGAGGAGTCGACTGCGATCGTGTCGAGCCACGAACCCCGTCCAGGGAAGCTCGTCATCACCGAACGCGGCAACAAGGACGGCTGGCTCGCGACCGATTCGGCCGTCGATCTCGAACCCTAGCCCAGCGGTCGCCCGTTTCTCGAGGGGCGACTCGTCGAGAGTCGTCGATCCGGAGCGGAGCTTCCCGCCCTCCACGCCCCGACGGAACGGCCGTTCGACGAGCCCTCCTTACTCCGACCCCGACCGCGTCGAGACATCGGTCCCGAACTCGAGCAGCCGCGTCCGAACGCGCTCGCGGTCGACGGTTCCCGAGTGGGTACGCGGGAGCGCGTCGACCACCCCGAGCGTCTTCGGTCGCTTGAATCCCGCGAGGCGGTCGTCACAGTGCGCGAGGACGTCCTCGAGGTCGACCGGACCGTCGTCGGGAACGACCAGCGCGGCGACCCGTTCGCCCCACTCGGCGTCCTCGAGCCCCACGACGGCTGCGTCTCCGATCGCGGGATGGGAGCGCAGGACGTCGGCGACCGCGCCGGGGTCGACGTTCTCCCCGCCGGTGACGATCCGATCGCTCCGGCGGTTGAGCACCCAGAGTCGTCTCTCCTCGTCGGCGTAGCCGACGTCGCCGGTGTGCAGTCCGCGGTCCCCGAACGCCACCGCGGTGTTGTCCGGATCGAGATAGCCCGGCGTAACCGTCGGTCCGGCGACGACGAACTCGCCGACCTCGCCCGTCGGTACCGGCTCGCCGTCCTCGCCGACGACGGTAACGTCGGTTCCGAGCAGGGGCTGGCCCGCCGTTCCCTCGTGGGTCCGCGTCTCGGCGGGCGTCGCGGTGGCGATCTGGGAGGCCGTCTCGGTCATCCCGTAGGTCGGGTGGACCGGAACGTCGGCCTCGTGGCAGCGCTCGAGTAGCTCCGTCGAGGCGGGCGCACCCCCCAGGAGGACGAACCGCAGCGAGTCGGCGGGCCGCCAGCCGTCCTCGAGCAGGCGCTTGCACATCGTCGGCACCAGCGAGACGCCGGTGATCCCGAACGCCTCGAGGACGTCGGCGGTCGCTTGCGGCGCGAACGATCGCTGGACGACGACCGGGGTGCCGTACAGCGCCGAGCGGACGACGGGTGCGAGCCCGCCCATGTGGTACATCGGGAGACAGCAGAGCCACCGGTCCTCGCGGGTGACGCCGAGGCGAAACGCCGACGCCGTCGCGCTGGCGACGAGGTTGGCGACGGTCAGTTTCACTCCCTTCGGCTCGCCGGAAGTGCCGGAGGTGAACATGACGAGCTGGACGTCGTCGGGGTCGAGTTCGGCGGGCTCGACCGCGGACGAGGACGGGGAGTCGGCTGCTCCGTCGCTGACCGCGATCGGTCGGACCCGACCCGAGCCCGGATCGTCGACGGATCGAACCGGGAGTCCGCCCAGTTCGTCCGCCAGCGCGACGGCGTCTGTCGCGGTGTCGTCCTCGCAGACGACGGCGTCGAGGGCCGTCCGTTCGCCCTTCTCGACGAGTTCGGGGAGCGCCTCGCGGACGTTCAGCGGGACGACGGTGGTCCCGAGCCGCATCGCGGCGAAAAACAGCGTCGCGAACGCGGGCCGGGTATCGAGCAGGAATCCGAGCCGGGCCTCGCGCGGGGTCTCGAGGACGTCCCGGAGCGCGGCCGCGGCCGCGTCGACACGTCGGTCGAGTTCGCGGAGCGTCCACGACTCGTCCCGGTCGGCGTCGATCAGGGCGGTCCGCTGGGGCGTCGACGCGACGCGGTGGCTGACGAGATCGCGGGCGGGCCAGGAAAGCGACGTCACGCCTCCCACACCCCCTCGACGCCTAGCCCCTTGGCCTGGGGGACGACCGCGGCCCCGTTCTCGAAGAGGACGGGATCCCGACCGAGGTCCTCGGCGAGCAGGTCGCCGGTGGCCAGCCCGCAGGCCGGCAGCTCGGGCAGCGACGCCGCGAGGTGGACGGCGCCGGTGCGGGCGACGACGCCGTCGATCGTCGTCGTCACAAGCGGCGTGATGCCGAACTCGGCCACCCAGGTCGTCACCCGCTGGGCGACGTCGAGCCCGCCAAGCGGCATTGGCTTGACGACGACGGCGTCGGCGGCCTGGGCCTCGCAGATCGCGTCGACGCCGTGCTCGAGCAGCCCCTCGTCGAGGGCGATCTCGACGCCCCGTCCGCGGAGCTCGGCGTGACCCTCGAGGGCGCCCGCGGGAAGGGGTTGTTCGACGAGCGCGACGTCCTCGTCGTCGAAGGCCTCGACCGCCGCGAGCGCCTCCTCGTAGTTCCAGGCGCCGTTGGCGTCGGCCCGGAGCTCGACCGACGGACCGACGGCCTCCCGCACGCGACGGACCCGTTCGATATCCGCGTCGACACTCCGGCGGCCGACCTTGAGCTTACAGCAGCTAAAGCCACGCTCGACGGCGCCCCGGGCTGCAGCGACGGTCTCCTCGATCGAGCCGTCGCCGACGGTCGCGTTCACCGGTACCCGGGCGACAAGCGAGTCGGGTGCGTAGTAGCGATACAGCGGGACCGACTCGCTCGAGGCCGCCAGATCCGCGAGGGCAAGCGAGACGCTGTGTCGGGCAGCGACGTCCTCGTCGACGGCCTCGAGGACGCCGTCCTCGTCGCCGGAATCGAGCGCTTCCTGCGCGCGCTCGAGAGCGGCCTCGCAGTCCGCGAGCGACTCGGTCCACCCCGGCAGCGGGGTCGCCTCGCCGTAGCCGACGGCGCCGTCCTCGCGGGTTACGCGGACCAGGAAGCCGTCGCGGGACTCGATCGTGCCGCTCGCGGTCTCGAGGGGGTCGGCCAGCGACAGCGAGAACGAGCGGTACTCGAGGTCGTACCGGCTCATCCGAGCACCAGCCCTCCGGCGAACAGGACGGCGTACAGCGCGAGCAGCTTTCCGGTCTGCTCGAGGGCGGGGTTGAGCGCCTCGCCGTCGGTACGGGTCAGTATCGTGCGGGCGATCGGCGCGGCGTAGGGGAGGGTAACCACCGGCAACAGAACTGCGGGGCCGAACCCCTCGCCGAGCCAGAACCACAGCGGGGTGAGATACGCCAGCGCGAGCAGGGCGAGGTACTCGACGCGACTCCCCCGGTAGCCGAGCCGCACCGCCAGCGTCCGCTTCCCGGCCTCGGCGTCGGTCTCCACGTCCCGGACGTTGTTCACGACGATGATAGCCGTCGAGAGCCCCGCGATCGGGAGGCTCGCGAGGACGGCCTCGCGGGTCACGGTCCCCTCGGGCAGCGTCGTGATGAACGGCTCGAGGTGGGCCGCGGCCTGGACGTAGAACGTGCCGACGACGGCCACGAGTCCGAAGAAGACGAACACGAACAGATCCCCGAGCCCGTGGTAGCCAAGCGGGTAGGGACCGCCCGTGTAAGCCCACCCGCAGAGAACGCTGACGAGGCCGATCACGAGGATCGGCACGCCGCCGACGTAGACGAGGTAGGTCCCCGAGAGGATCGCCAGTCCGAAGGTGACGATCGTCGCCAGTTTGACCCGTTCGGCCGAGATCAGCCCCGACTGGGTGACCCGGGTGAACCCCTCTCGATCGTCGGTGTCAGCGCCCTTGATGGCGTCGTAGTAGTCGTTCGCGAAGTTGGTACCGATCTGGATCAATGCCGCGCCGACGAAGGCCATCAGCGCCGGCAGCGGGGCGAACACGCCCTCGTGGACCGCGATCCCGACCCCGACGATAACGGGGGCCGCCGCCGCGGGTAACGTCTGCGGGCGCGCGGCCATCACCCACGCCTTCGTCCGCGAGATATCGAGCTCCGCCGTACTCATTGTCCGACTACTCCGACTCGGAGACGTGTCAACGTTGGCATTGACGCCGACCGATCGGGTCGACGCGACCGCTGTCAGGCGCGTCGGCGCACCGCCCAGAGCGCGACCGCGAGCCCGAGGACGGCGACGGGCGCACCGAAGCCGGGGACGGAGTCGTCGTCGCTCGACTCCGTATCGTCACCCGAGCCCGCGCCATCGGTCGTTCCGTTCTCGTCGGCGTCGGCGCCGTTCGCGTCCTCGGCTTCACCCGCGTCGTCCTCGTCGGCGAGCGTCACGCCGTCAGTTCCGTCGTCGTCCTCGTCTTCGACGTCCTCGTCCCCGCCGTCGACGTGGATCGTCGCGTCGTACTCGAAGGTCGCCTGCGGGTAGTCCGTGACCAGCGTCGTCGACGCGTCGGCGATCTCGATCGGCTCGCTGGTCGCGTCGGCGTCCTCGGCCACCGCGACGGTGATCGTCGCCGCGACGTCGGACCCGGTCGCACCGTCGCCCGAGGGCGTCCGTTCCTGTTCGACCGTCACCGTCCCCGCGTCCTCGTCGACGGTACTCGAGCCCTCGACCTCGGCGTCGGCGTCGCCCGCGGCGAGCATCGGACCGTGTTCGACGTCGACGACCTCGAGGACGTCACGCTCGTAGGCGATCGTCGCCTCGAGCTCGTCGATCCCGTTGCCGTGGAGATCGCCGTGGTCGCTGGCGATCAGCGCCAGTTCGACCGTCTCGCCCGGATCGGCCGCGATCTCCTCGTCGTCGAAGTAGAAGCTGGTCGCGTTGTCGCCGGCCAGCGTCGTCGCCGGGACGAGGACGCCGACGGCGAGCAGCGCGGCCAGTGCGATCGCGAGCACCCGCCGGGTTCGATCGGCGTTCATTCCGTTTCCTCCGGGACCGTCAGCTCGAGGGGCTCCATCTCGAGGAACGCGGTCTCGTACCCCTGGTGGCGGGCGACTTGAGGGGGTGACTCGAACGACACCGTCACGTCGTCGCCCGGGTCGGCCGCGACGTCGGCCCCGTAGTGGAGCCCGTACTCGCCGTCGAGAGTCTGTTCGAGGACGGTGTCGGCGGCGGAGCCGTCCTCGCGCTCGACCGTCGCGGCCAGCGTCGCGTCCGCCAGTGGCACCCGGTTGTACGGCGTTCGCGGGGAGACCAGCAGGTAGCGCTCGTGGCCCGCGAGCCGCGAGTCGGGCTCGAGCAGCGTCGCGACGACCGCCGCGTCCCCGCTGCGGGGGAGGTCGGCGTCGTCGCCCGGTTCGGTCTCGTCGGCGCCGTCCTCGCGGAGCAGCGTTCCGGGGTACTCCTCGACCGGCGGGAGCTGGGAGTAGGGAACCTCGTGGTGGGCGTGATCGTCCTCGTCGTGTTCGTGGTCGTCGTGATCGTGGTCGTCCTCGCCGTGTTCGTGGTCGTCGTGACCGTGATCGGCTTCGTGGTCGTCCTCGTCGCCATGATGATCGTGGTCGCCGTGCTCCATCGGTTCGAGCGCGCCCCGCTCGCCCCACAGCTCCTCGTCTAAGTACTCGACCCCGCCGACGACCGCCTCGCGGAACGCCTCGTCGTACTCGAACTCGAAGCGAGCACTCACAGCCTCGGTCAGCCGGTCCTCGAGCGCTCCCGTCCGCCGGGTCGAGAGCGCGGGCAGGTCGATCTCGACGGCGTAGCTGCCGTCGCCGGGCAAGGAGACGTTGTCCCCGAAATGAAAGCCCATCTCCTGGGAGAGCATCGTCCACGGCGACAGCGGCGAGCCGATCCGTTCGCCGTCCCGGAACACCCGGAGCTCCGCCCCCTCGTCGACCGGGAGGACGGTTCCCGTCTCCCGGTCCCAGGCGGTGAACATCATGTGGACGCCGTGGCCTTCCGCCGGGTCGACGCGCTCGACCGAGTCCTCGTCGCCGCCGGCGACGATCCAGAACGGATGCGGGTACGACAGCATCGGCGCGATCGCGACGTCGCCGTCCTCGATCGGCTCGAGCATGCGCATCTGCTCGCGGTGGGTCGGGACGTAGACGGCCTCGGGCGGGTCCTCGACCTCGATGATCTCGGGGACGGCCTCGACATCGTCGTCGGCTCCGTTCTCGTCGTCCGTCTCGTCGTCGTCTCCGTCGGTTCCGGTACATCCCGCGAGCGCGACCGCTCCCGCGAGCGCGCCCGTTCGCCGGACGAGTGTCCGGCGGTCGATCGTCCGTCGCGTGTCGTGTCGTTCCTGTTTCATGAGTCACACCGTGATCAGCTATCGTCGTTCGGCTCGGCCGGCGGGAGCGCCCGCAGCGATCGGGGCGGGACGAGATAGTTCCCCCGTCGGTCGACGAAGAGGTAGTGCAGAATGCCGTTGTTCGCCGTCGCGACGTCCAGGTCCGTCCCGTTCATCGCCTCGCGAACCCGGACGAAGTCGGCGATCTCCCGCTGCAACGAGAGGAAGTGCAATCCCGGTCGGTCGCCGTCGACGGTGTTGAAATCCCGCCGCAGGAGCGGGGGCTCGCCGTCCTCGCGAGCGCGTGCGGCCTTCTGAGCGTGGCCGACGACGCCGCGCTCCCGGGCGTCGTCCTCGGTCGCCGCGATCCGTTCGTCGGTCAGTCCGTTCGTCGCGCCGAGCTCCTCCCCGACCTCGCCGACGGCTTCCTCCGCGGCGTGTTCGGGGCTGAACAGCTTCGAGACGCGCTGGTAGTGGTTCTCCTGGCCGAACCACTGCGCCAAGTTGATCTCCATCGAGGACACCTGCTGGGTCGTTCCGCCCGCGAACGGCCCCGACTCGATCGTCACGCGGTCCTCGCTGGCCTGGCTGTCGGCGAACCCCGAGCGAAACCCCATGAAGAACGGCGCGTCCTCGGGGACGGTCTCGGGCACGCCGGGGACGTCGGTCCGCTCGGCCGGCAGCCCGTCACCGACGAACCCCGTCCGACGGCGGTCGTCCTCGCGGTCGAAAACGCCCGAGAGCTCCGCCTCGGGTTCGATCCCGTTGACCGACTCCCGGTCGCCGAACAGCCCCTCTTCGGCCTCGAGGACGACCTCGGGGCGGTCGCTCGCGAGGTGCAGGAGGGCGTCGAACTCGTCGAACGCCGGGTTCTCGCCCTCACGGAGCGGCTCGGGCTCGGGGAGATCGACCGACTCCGGCAGCGGTTCCTCGAACCGGTCGAAGTACGCCGACGTGTAGCCGATCGTAAACAGCAAGCCGTCGTTGCTGCGCTCGTAGGCCCGCTCGAGCGTTCGCAGGGCGTCCTCGACGGTCTCCCGGGCGTCGGGGTCGGCGACGCTCCCGACGTCGTCGCTCACCGACAGCGCTACGAGGACGTGGTGCTCGGCCGGGCGAACGTTCTCGTCCCCGTCGGCCGGAAGCTGCTCGTCCCAGGCGTGCTGGCGGTCGGGCAGCGACGACGGGTCGTCGATACCTGCGGGAACCGGGTCCGCGTCCTCGTCCTCGTCGTCGTCCGACAGGTCCAGACAGGCGCTCAGCGCCGTCGCCCCGCCGGCGGCGACCAGCGCGCGAACGTACTCGCGCCGGGAGAGCGCGGATCGATCTGGGAGGGACACTACTCCAGTGTGGGAGTGTGAGCGTCATATGGGTTTCTCACGCCGTCGGTTTCGACCGCTGTCGGCGACGGTATAAGGACGGCCGTCGTCGATAGCGGCAATCCGTTCGTCAGTAGTGCCAGGGGTAGTCGTCGAAGTCGGGGTCGCGGCCCTCGACGAAGGCGTCACGGCCCTCCTGGGCCTCGTCGGTCATGTAGCCGAGTCGGGTCGCCTCGCCGGCGAACACCTGCTGGCCGACCATCCCGTCGTCGGTCATGTTGAACGCGTACTTGAGCATCCGCATCGCCGTCGGGCTCTTCGCGTTGATCCGTTCGCCCCACTCCAGGGCGGTCTCCGCTAACTCCTCGTGGGGGACGACCTCGTTGACCATCCCCATCTCCGCGGCCTCCTCGGCGTCGTAGGTCTTCCCGAGGAAGAAGACCTCTCGGGCCTTCTTCTGGCCGATCTGTTTGGCCAGGTACGCGGAGCCGAAGCCGGCGTCGTAGCTCGCGACGTCGGGATCGGTCTGGAGGAACTTCGCGTGTTCCTCGCTGGCAAGGGTGAGATCGCAGACGACGTGCAGCGAGTGGCCGCCCCCGACCGCCCAGCCGGGGACGACACAGACCACGACCTTCGGGATGTGGCGGATGAGCCGCTGGACCTCGAGGATGTGCAGCCGTCCCTGTTCGGAGGCTCGTTCTTCGTCCCCCTCGTACTGGTAGCCGTCCTCGCCGCGGATCGTCTGATCCCCGCCCGAACAGAACGCCCAGCCGCCGTCTTTCGGCGAGGGGCCGTTCCCCGTCAGCAGGACACAGCCGACGTCGGTCTGGCGTTTCGCGTGTTCTAAGGCGTCGTACAGTTCGTCGACCGTGCCCGGTCGAAAGGCGTTACGAACCGCGGGCCGGTCGAACGCGATCCTGACCGTTCCCGAGTCGACCGCCCGGTGGTAGGTGATATCCCGGAAGTCGCGATCGACGTCCTCGATCGGCTCCCAGCGCTCCTCGTCGAAGAGTTCCGAAACCATCGCTCGAGTGTGGTCGCCGTCGCGTCAAATAGGTTCGCGTCGCCGGTCGAGGACGGACTCCGGCCAGCACCCCTCGTCAGTGCGGATCGTACTTCTCGACGTCCAGTACGGCCTGAACGTCGTCCGTCCAGAACTGCTTTTCAGCCGTTGCAAATCGTCCGCCGTGCTCTCGAGCGGACGCCGCGATCAACGCGTCGAGTTGATCCACGGGGGCGCCTCGTTCCTGGAGCACCTGCTGAAGCTCGTGGCCTTCGATTGCCGTTTCCCGGGTGGTCTCGAGGACGTCCATCGAGGTCGTTACGGAGTGGATGATCGCCTCCGGAGTCGCATCGATATATCCGTACAGACTCCCCATGAGGGCTTCGAAGAGGACGATAGACGGCACACCCCACGGATCTTGCTCGTGTACTTCGAGGAACGATCTCGCGTCGTCCGTACCGTTGAGGTAATCGCTGAGGAGATTGGTGTCGAAAACGAGTACCGTCACTGATCGATCTCCTCGACGTGGCGATCCATTCGGGTTCGAATCCCCTCTCGGACCTCCTCCATCCCCTCCTTCGATCGCTCCGGATCGCTCGACGCGATCCCGAATCCGGCCCACTTATCCTCCGACGTAAGACGGAGGATCACGTCGTTGTAGCTCTCGTCCTCCCGTTTGAATAGATCTAACCGAGACTTCGCCTCCTCCGAAAGCCGGATCGAGGTGCTCATGTATGCAGTAGTGCATGCAGCCTGAATAAAGATAGCTGTTTAACTCACAGTACAAAGTCAGAAAGGAATGTTGGGCTCGAATTCGCCTCCAGATCAACTCGGCTGTGGGACAACCGAGGACGTCCGGGCCGTCAGTCGTCGCCGTTGGTCCCGGGCTCCCGATCGAAGCCGACCGCCTGGCCGTCACGGTTCGGGTCGGCCGCGCCGGTCAGCAGGCCGTCCTCGCTGGCGATGACCTGGACGTTGCCGATCTCGCTCGGCTCGTCGTCGACCTCGTGGCCCCAGTCCGCGAGGGTATCGCGGGCCTCCTGTGGGACGCCCTCGTCCCACTCGATCCCGCCCATGTGGTGGGTGTAGATCGACGGCTCGGTGATCGACTCCAGCGGACTCAGACCGTAGGCGTACCGGTGGAGGATCGTCTGGAACGTCGCGCTGACGATCGCCCAGCCGCCCGGCGAGCCGGCCGTGAACTCCGGCCGACCGTCCCGCAGCACCATCATCGGGCTCATGCTGCTCAGCGGGCGCTTCCAGGCGTCGGGCTCGTTTGGCCCGCCCGGCTCGGCGTCGAAGTCGGTGAGCTCGTTGTTGAGCAGGAACCCGCGGCCGGGGACCATCTTGCCCGAGCCCATGAACTGCTCGATCGTGGAGGTGTAGGAGACGGCGTTGCCCCACTTGTCGATGACCGAGAAGTGGGTCGTCTCGCCGGGCTGTCCCGGGCCCATCTCGTCGTCGGGGAAGACCGTCCCCCCGAACTCGATGGGATCGGCCCGCGACTGCAGGTAGTCGTCCGAGAGCAGGGCGTCGACCGGGACGTCGACGAACTCGTCGTCGCCCATGTACTCCATCCGATCGGCCCAGGCGGAGTAGATCGACTCGGCGATCAGGTGGTACTTCTCCGCCGAGCGGACGTCGTACTCCTCGATATCGAGGAACTCGAGCATCCGCAGCACCATCGCGACGACCGTCGGGCCGGAGCTGGGCATCGGCTGGCCGACGAGCTCGACGTCGCGCCACTCCTTGCGAACCGGGTCGTCGATCGTGACGTCGTACGTCGAGAGGTCGTCCTCGTCGACGACCTGGTCGGGGTCGCGAGCGTACTCCCGGATCGTCGCGGCGATATCCGCCGCGACCGCCCCCTCGTAGAAGCCGTCGGCCCCTCGCCGTCGGATGCACTCGAGGGTGTCCGCGAGGTCCGGGTTGGTCATCGTGTCGCCCTCCTCGTAGAGGTTGCCCCGATCGTCGCTGTAGGTCTCGATGGCCGCGTCGTTGAACTTGTCGGTGTTCTCCGCGATCTCCTCGGCGAGGAACCAGTCGACGGTGAACCCGTCGCGCGCGAGGCGGATCGCCGGATCGATCAGCCGCTGGCGCGAGCAGCTCCCGTACCGTTCGCGGGCGGTTTCGAGTCCCTTGACCGTCCCCGGCGTCCCCATCGCCTCGCCAGTCTCGATGTCCTGGTCGTACTCGCCGTCGTGACGATACAGCTCCGGAGAGGCGGTCTGGGAGGCGCGCTCCCGGCTGTTCACGCACTCGACCGTATCCGAGTCGGCGTCGTAGACGACCATGAACCCGCCGCCGCCGATCCCCGACCCGTGGGGCTGGGTCACGGTCAGGACGTACTGGATCGCGACGGCTGCGTCGATCGCGTTCCCGCCCTCGCGGAGGATCTGCGCTGCGACCCCCGAGGCGATCGGATCGACCGTCGAGACCATCCCGTCCGCGGCCGTGACCTCTCGTCCGCAGGTGAACTGCGGATCGTCGCAGCTAAAGCCGGGAACGTCGGTGACCGGCTGGTAGTCGTCGGCCGTGACCGTCGGCGTCCCGAACGCAAGCGCCCCCGCGGCGACCCCCGCGCTCGAGAGAAAGGCCCGACGACGAAGCCCCGAGGACGTCGTTCGTTCTCCCGCCTGTCCCGCCGTCCGTCGTGGCGTGTCATCTCGTGACATGACTGTTGTGCCACCAGGACACTCACTACTCTCTGGCAAAACCGTTTCGGAAACTGTAACCATTCGAACCAGTGGAGGGTCTCGTGCTCGAAAACGACCGGGCGCATCGACGCGACACCGGTCACGGTACTCGACGGTGGGTGCAGCTGTCCGCGATCTATTTCGTTCGTTGGACGATAGGATAACTACCCACGTTCGTTGGTTTTCAGATTTTGAGAACAAAATCGATCTTGATTATCTATTTTATCGTAGTACGTTCCCGTATCGATAGATGATCAAATTCTCGAAATTAATCCAATGATGAACGCAGACAACTCGGCTCGCCGTCGGTTTCTGAAGCGACTCGGAACAACGACCGCAGCGGTGGCCGCGCTCGGCTCCGGAACCGTTGTCGCGTCGCCGCCGGACCGCGCGAACGCCCGCACCCGAGGACGGATCGACAAGCTCGGTCAGGCGCTCCCCGAGGACGCCCCGCGGTACACGTACGGCCACGTTCGCGAGGACGGCATGTACGGTGCCGTGAGCAGTTTCCCGCGCGGAGGGAACGATTACGGGAGCACGCTGTACGATCTCTCGGACCTCGAGAACCCCGTCGAGGTTCATCGCCTTGAGACGGCCAACGAGCTCACCCGCTCGAACAACCTCAAGTTCGACGGCGTCCGTGACGGGCTCTACTACCGCACGCAGGAGGCGGACGACTTCGGCGAGGACGACCAGGTCGGCCTGATGGGCTTCGAGGTGGTCGACTACGGCTGGGGCGAGGGGACGCTTGAGGATCCCGAGATCGTCGCCACCGTCGAAACGCCGAACACGGGCGTCCACACGCTCGCCGAACACCCCGAGAAGCCGATCGTCTACGCCGTCGACAAGGACGCGGAGGAGAGAGGCGTGATTCCGGTCGACGTGAGCGATCCGGAGAACCCCGAGATCTGTGGCCTCTACGGTCCGCCGGGGTACTGCCACGACTGCGAGGTCGATACGGGCCGGAACGTGCTCCACTGTGCGTACATCGCCGGCGAGTTCGAAGGGTACGCGATCCTCGACCTCGAGGACCCGCTGGCGCCGACGGAGATCGGCCGGTTCGACTATGAGGAGCAGCCGGACTACGAGGAGATCGGAACGCCGGGCTTCGAGGACTGTCACCAGGCCAGCTTCGACCCCGAACGCGGGCTCGCGGTCGTCGGCGACGAGATCTGTGCGACCGACGCGATCCCGGGCGGAAAACACGTCTTCGACATCGGCTGGGACGAGGGATCGCTCGAGGACCCGATCCCGATCGGCTTCACCCACTCGCCGGACGCCCGGTTCCAGGAGGACGCCTGCTTCTGGACGACCCACTTCCACGACGTCGTCCACGACGGCGACGAGGTCCTGCTGGTCGACGGCGGCTACCGGCAGGGGACCTGGGTCGCAAACATCACGGATCCAACGAACCCGACGCCGACCGAGCGGTACGCGACCGACGACCGAATGGAGGAAGCCGAGGATCACTCGCCGGGAACGCCGCCGTACTGCTGGTCGGCCGTGTACAACGAGGCGCGCGATTTCGTCTTCGCCAGCGATACCCTCACCGGGGCGTACACGTTCGATATCTGCGCGAAGCCGGCGCGCGGCGAGGACGGGGGTGGTCCCGAGGGTCACTACGACCTCGAGGCGATCCTCGAGCGCGGCGAGTAGGGTGACTACCGCTCGCCGCCGAACGGAAGCGCGGCCGTTTTCGAAAGCGGCATTGCCGTCCGCGCTTTCGCGTCGTAGTCGGCGCAAAGCCGATTGCCCGCCCGCTCGTACCCGATCACGCGGTCGAGATCGGCGCCCGACTCGAGGGGCCAGGACATCTCGGCGGTGATCCGGAGGCCGTCGTACCCCTCACGGGTGGCCGTGGCCGTTCGTCGATTCCGTATATCGAAATACGATATGTCAGTCCTGCCTCGAGCGGTGTCACACCTCGACTGCCCGGGCCGACGTTCGGCGTTACGGGTTGCGCTCGAACGCCTCCGCGGCCGCGTCCTCGACCCGTTCCGCGAGGACGTCCCGACGGCGGTGGCTCGCCTCGGCGTCGAACGGGACGGCAAGCAGCTGTGTCCCCTCGCTCTCGAGCGAGCGTCGGTAGGCGTCCGCGAACGCTGCGGGCTCGACGCGCTCGAACTCGAGGTCGTACAGCGCCGCGAGGCGCTCGAACTCGAGGCCATGGGGAGTCTCGAACTGCTCGGTGAACGGGGGGTCGAAGTCGGCGATCGGCAGCTCGTGGAAGATCCCGCCGCCGTCGTTGTCCAGGAGAACGATCGTCGCGTCGACGCCACAGCGCTTGACGGCGAGCAGTCCGTTCGCGTCGTGGTACAGCGAGAGATCGCCGGTGACGAACACGAGCGGGTCGTCGGTCGCGCTGCCGGAACCCAGCGCCGTACTCACCGTTCCGTCGATCCCGCTGGCGCCGCGGTTCCCGAGGACGGTCAGCTCGGCCGCCCGCGGGCGGGCGAACCGGTCTGCGTCCCGGATCGGCATGCTGTTCGCGACGACGATCGTCGCGGGGTCGGGCGCGTCCTCGAAGACCGTGGCGAGGACGGCCCCCTCGAAGGGAGCGTCGGCGAGCGTCGACGGTTCGAGCGCCTCGTCGCGGTGCCGCCAGTGGGCCCGCTCGGCGCGCTCGAACCGTTCGCGCCACTCGCCGTCGGCGCCAACGTCCTCGCTGGAGGACGCGAGGCGCTCGCGGACGCCCTCGAAAACCGAGCCCGGGGTCGCGGCGAGCAGGTCGGTCGCGGTGAAGGTCGCCTCGCGCCACTCCCCGGCGGGGTCGAGCAGGTACTGGTCAGCGTCGGCCGCCGCGAGGGTCTGCCGGAGCGGTTTCGAGGTCGGCGAGGCGCCGACCCGGACGACGACGTCGGGTTCGGGCAGGACGTCGGCATAGGCGTCGTAGCCGCCGACGACCGGACTATCGGGGACGTCCTCGCCGAACCGCAGCCCCGAGAGCGGGTCGGCAAACACCGGCGCGCCGACGCGCTCGGCGACCGCGAGGACGGTCGCGGGCTCGAGTTCTGCGAGGTCGACCGGGTCGGCCGGACCCGCCACGATCAGCGGGCGGTCGGCCGCCGCGAGCGCGTCCGCGAGGTCGGTAACGGCGTCGCTCGAGGACGCGAGGGTCGGTCGCCCGCGATCGGTTTCGACGAACGCGCCCGCCCGTCCTCGTCCGGCGAGGGTCTCCCCGAACGAGTCGGGAACGTCCTCGGTCTCGGTCGGCTCGAGGGGTTTCCGGAACGGGCAGTTGAGGTGGACGGGGCCCGCGGGGGTTCCGATCGTCTCCGCGAGCGCGCGGGCCGCAGTCGTCCGCAGACTCCGGGCCTTTCGCTCGTCGGCCTCGGGGTCGGGAAGCTCGGCGTACCAGCGAACGGCGTCGCCGTAGAGCTTGACCTGGTCGATCGTCTGGTTGGCGCCGCTGTCGCGCAGCTCGTGGGGACGGTCGGCGGTGAGCACGAGCAGCGGAACGCGGGCCTGGTTCGCCTCGATGACCGCGGGGTGGAAGTTCGCGGCCGCGGTACCGGAGGTCGAGACCAGCGCCGTCGGCTCGCCGGTTCGTCGGGCCCGGCCGAGCGCGAAGTAGGCCGCCGACCGCTCGTCGAGCTGGGAGAAGACCTCGATCTCGGGGTGGGCGGCGAACGCGACCGTCAGGGGGGTCGATCGGCTCCCCGGCGAAATACAGACCGCCTCGAGACCGCCCTCCGCGAGCTCGTCGACGAGGACGCGACCCCACAGGGTGGCCCGATTCGGCGCGCTCATTTGAGCTCGTCCAGTACGGGCCGGAACTTCAGCTGGACCTCCTCCCACTCCTCCTCGGGGTCGCTGTCGGCGACGATCCCGTTGCCCGCAAACAGCGTCACGGTCTCGTCGGTCGCGAGCCCCGACCGAATGCCGACCGCGAACTCGCCGTCGCCTGCAGCGTCGAACCACCCGATCGGGGCCGCGTACCACCCCCGGTCGAAGGACTCGGTCTCGCGGATCGTCTCGAGGGCCGTCCCGGGTGGCACGCCACCGACCGCGGGCGTCGGGTGCAGGGCCTCGACGAGCTCGAGGACGTGCCGGTCGGCCTCGAGAGTGGCCTCGATCGGCGTCTGCAGGTGCTGGATCGTCGCCAGCCGACGGATCGTCCGCTCGGCGACCGTCAGCTCGCTCGCGAGGGGGGCGAGCTGGTCGCGGATCGCCTCGGCGACGAGCCCGTGTTCGCGGCGGAGCTTCTCGCTGTCGAGCATCCGCTCGGCGTGGTCGTCGTCCGCCTCGGGGGTCTCGCCGCGGGGCACCGAGCCCGCAAGCGCCTCGGTCTCAACCCGGTCGCCGCGTTTCGACACCAGCCGTTCGGGCGGGGCCCCGAAGAACGTGCCGCTGGTCCCGTCGCCGACGAGAAACCGGTAGCAGTTCGGGTAGCGTCGGCGCAGCCGCTCGACGGTCGCGGGGACGTCGATCGGTCCCTCGAGGTCGACCGACAGCGCCTGCGCGAGGACGACCTTCGTGAGCTCGCCGGCGTCGATCCGTTCGAGGGCGGTCTCGACCTGGGCCCGCCAGGACTCGATCGCGGTCGTCCGTCGGGTCTCGGCGACGCCCGGCCCCGACCCGCTGGGACGCATCGCCGGCAGCTCGAGCAGGCGCTCGTGCCAGTCCTCGAGCCGCCGCGTCGCGTCCTCGGCGTCGTTGGCGACCGCGGTGAGCCAGGTGCCGTCGTCGCTGCGCGTGACGAGCATCGCGGGAACGACGAAGGAAGCCGCCTCGAACCCGTGCCAGACGCCACCTGCGTCGTGGCCGTCGTGAAACGAGAAGCCGCCGAACGCGCGCGGACGAGCGACCACCGGGCCGCGGTGATCCAGGTCGTCGAACGCCGCCTCCGCCTGCGTTCGGATCTCGTCGAACCGCTCCGGGCCCCGTGCCCGAAAGCGAGCCGCGACGCCGCGACCGACGACCTCGAGCCCGTCGGGGGTCGCCCACTGCACCCGGCAGGCGTCGTCGGCCTCGACGACCGCGCCGAAGGAGACGTCCTCGAGCTCGCGGCTCCGGCTCGTCAGCCCGCCGCTGTCGGGCCGCGAATCGACGGCTGATTGTCGCCCGTCCAACGTTCTGTCCATCGAGGGAACGTCAGGACTGGCCCGCCTTCAGCCTAACTATTCGGCGGGGGAGACCCTAGCTGTACCGCTCCTCGTTCCAGGGATCGGCCGTCTCGGAGTAGCCGCGTCGCTCCCAGTAGCCCGGCTCGGGATCGGTAAGAAACTCGATCCCGTCGACCCACTTGGCGCCCTTGTAGGCGTACTTGTGGGGGGTGACGACCCGCAGCGGACCGCCGTGGTCGGCCGGCAGCTCCTCGCCGTCGTACGCCCAGGTCAGCAACACCTCCTCGCGCAGACAGTCCTCGAGCGGGAGGTCGGTCGTGTAGTCGTCCAGCGCCGAGAACATGACGTGGACGGCGTCGTCCCGCACCCCGGCGCGCTCGGCCAGCTCCGTGAAGGGGACGCCCGTGAACTCGCAGTCGAACTTGCTCCAGCCGGTGACACAGTGGAAGTCCTGGCGCTGGGTCACGGCCGGGAGCGCCCGGAACTCTTCCCAGGACAGGGAGAGTTCGTCCTCGACCGCGCCGGTGACGGTAAACTCCCAGGTGTCGGGATCGAACTCCGGCGTGCCGCTCTTCGAAAGCACCGGGAACGCCGTCGTCTCGCGCTGGCCCGGCGGGAGGCGTTCGTCGCCGAACTCGTGGTAAAGATCCGTGACGTCAGTTACGTCGCTCATACGTTACGCCAGGAGTCGTGCTCACGTAGGTCTGACGTTGCGGCGTCGGCGCGGTCGGCGGGACCACCCGGCTCGAACGCGGCGCCATCGGCGCGAAACGAAATCTGCGGTACCGCTGACGGCGGTCCGAACGAAACTCGATGAAACGGTTGAAACAATCCGTTAATCGGGCGGTGCGTCGTGAAACCCTCGCCACCGCTTAGTTCGGCCTCGTCGACGACCGCACCGTATGGAAAACAAACAGCAGCTGACGGAACGGGAGCTGTCCGACGGGACGGCCGAGGAGGTCGGCAAGCAAGCGATGGGGCCCGCGTTCCTGGCGGCCGTCGCCTCGGTGGGCCTCTCGTGGTACTACTTCTTCGCACGCGGCGACCGGGAGCGAGGGATCTTCGTCGGGCTCTGGCCGCCGACGATCCTCGCGTTCGCGAGCTACTTCAATCAGCGGAAGATGCGCAAACAGATGGACTCGATCACCCAGCCCGGAACGACGATCAAAAGCGCCATCGACTCGATGATGGGCAACAAGTAGCGGCGCCGAGCGGACGATACCGACATCACGAACGGGCGCGCGACGACACGGCACCGAAAACAATAGTTCCGCGCGAGGAACTTTTTCTTTCCCGACGGCGTACATTCCCCGTCAAAGCTAAATACCCCCTCGCCGAAAGCCGAATCAGATGCCGAAAGTAGAGATCACCATCCCCGAACATCTCGAGATGCAGATCGCGCAGATGGTCGAGCGGGGCGAGTTCGTCAACCGAGAGGAAGCGATCGAGGACCTCCTGTCGACGGGTATCAAGGCGTACAAGACGAGCGGACCGATGGAAGACGAGGACGAGGGTATGGGCGGTGGCCTCGAGGACGACGGCATGATGGGCCACGACGACGAGTACGTCTTCTAAAACGCCACCAGCGGAATCCCGAACGCGATCAGGAGACCGACGACCATGATCGCGAAGCCGACACCGACGTCGCGGGTGCTGTAGTCGCTCATCGGTGCAGTCGTCCGTTCGTCCTCGAGGTCGTGGCCGACGTCCGCTGCCGAGTCGTGATCCACGGCGGGATCTGTTTCGCTGTCGTCTGCCATACCCGCGCCTTCTCGGCTCGGGGCCTTAAATACACCTACAGCGGACGGAGTCGCCGTTCCGCAACAGGTTATCCAAAAGAACTTACCGAGCTGTTGAGCAGTTTTGTGCATGTCCTCCAGCTTCCCGTCTCGACGGCAGTTACTGGCCGCCGGGAGCTGTCTCCCCGCGGTGCTCGCCGGCTGTGCCGGCCCCGGCGAGTCGTCGACGACCCACAACACCACCGACGGCGGCGAGCCGATGGCGTCGGACGAGTACGACTCGCTGACGCTGCGTGCCGACGACGACGTAGTGTTCGTCTATCCGAACGACGATCCTCCCGATGAAACGGACGAAAGCCGGTCTCGACCCCGCCGGAACGTCGAGTTCGTTCTCAGTCGGTCGGCTGCCGAAGACCTCCGGATCGACGCCGACGGCATCGAGGACGCGCGAGCGTTCCTCGAGGAGACGGATTTCGAGACCGAGTCTGTCGTCGTCGAGCAGCGGCCGATCGAGGACTGCTACCGCCGACACGTGCTGGGCGTCCGGGCCGAGGCCGACGAATTCCGGACCCGGTACTGTCGAACACTGCGGTCGCCGACCACCCCCTGCGAGGCCGACCGCACGGTTATGGAGGCGATCTTTCTCCGGATCCGGCGGAGCTACGATGACCGCCCCTCGAGTCGCGGGAGCAGCGAGAGCGGTTCCTGTCCGGAATCGGCGCTCGAGACGGGTGAAAACGCGATCGACGTCGAGGTGACGGGCCGATGACGGACGGCCCGTTCGACCGACGGCACGTCCTCGCGGGGTTCGGGACGGCTGCCGGAGTCGCCGTCGCCGGCTGTAGCGACCTGCCGTGGAACGACGCGGAGTCGACGGCGACGACGTTCTCCCGGACCGAGATCGATCCGATCCTGACTGGATCGGTTCCGGACGTCTATCGCCCGGCTCCGGTCGAACCCGCAGCGAGCGCGCTCGAGGACGCACGGTCGCGAATCGACGAGGTTCTGGAACCCGTTTCGGACACCGTCGACCCCGACGACGTCCCGAACGGCGTCGTGCGAGCGTCGATCGCCGACCGTCGCGACAGCGCGCTCGAAGCCCGGGACGAAACGGTCGACGCGCCCGCTGACGAACGGTACCGGGCACTGCGGACGAGTCGGGAGGCCCGCGAGGACGCCCGGGCGTCGGCGACGGCGCTGGCCGCGATCGAAGCCGACCGCGAGTCGCTGCTGGCGGAGCTCGACGACGAGCGGGCCACGGTCCGATCGACGGTTACGGAACGCCTCGAGGACGTCGACTACCGCGGCGAGGACGGCGACGACGGCAGACTCCGGGCCGCGTTGCTGTTTGCGGCCCGCGAGAACGACCTCGAGACGGCGGCCCGCCGCGTCGAGCGCTGGGACGTCGACGCCACCACGGACGTCGTCGACCTCGGGAGCGAGGCCGGCGACCTCGAGTTCGCTGCGGCGACGACGTCCGTCTGGGACCACCTCTTCGAGCGATACGCAGACGAGACTGGGGAGCGGATCGATCTCGAACCCGTCTTCGCCGACGCGCTCGAAAAGTCCCTCGAGCGCGCGACCGACGTCTCGCTCCCCGACCAGGGCGAGGACGACTGGCTCGCCACACTCGTCGACCGCGAGGTCGAGCAGGGGTTCGACCAGACGGTTCTCTGGGACGCGGTCAGGCCGGTGTACAGCGCCCGAGAGCAGCTACAGGACGCGGTCGACGACGATCGGCTCGGCACGGGGCTGGCGGCCGCGCTCCGGTTCGAAGGAGCGTTCCGGGCGTTCGAACTCGTTCGCGAGCGGTTCGAGGACGGCAAACTCGCTTCGCCCGAGTCGATCGAGGAGATACGGGCACAGCGGACGGCGGCTGTCTCGGCGGCCGAATCGGTACGCGGCGACGGTACGGGCCCATCGCTCGGCGCCGACGTCCTCGCGAAGACGGTCCGCTCGCTCGAGCGGGCCGACGACACACTGCGTCGGAGGGCCGACGGCGATCCCGAGGCGAACGTCACGCTCGGCAGCGAGTACAACGAGTACGTCCGCCTGGAGGCCCGGTTCGAGACGCTCCCGGACGCGATCGCGGCGTTTCGCGGACGGTTGCTCGAGGACTGACGACGGGACGAGACGCCGGATCGCTGCGGGATCCAGACGGCTTTACTACCCCGGGTGCGAAGCCTCGAGCAACGAATGACCCTGACCAAACGCGTCATCCCGTGTATCGACGTCGACCTCGACGAGGACGGGAACCCGGCGGTCTACACCGGCGTCCACTTCGAGGACCTCGAGTACACCGGCGATCCCGTCGAGATGGCCAAGGCGTACAACGAGTCCGGCGCCGACGAGTTCGTCTTCCTCGATATCACCGCCTCGGCGGAGGGCCGCGAGACGATGCTCGACGTCGTCCGCGACGTCGCCGACGAGGTCTTCATTCCGCTGACCGTCGGCGGAGGGATCCGCACCACCGACGATATCAAGGAGACGCTGCGGGCTGGCGCGGACAAGGTCTCGATCACCACCGGCGCCCTGGAGCGTCCCGAACTCATCACCGAGGGCGCCCGCGCGTTCGGCAGCCAGTGTATCGTCATCAGCGTCGACGCCAGACGGCGCTTCGACCGCGAGGGCGAACACTACGTCGAGGTCGACGGTGAGTCCTGCTGGTTCGAGTGCACCAAGAAGGGCGGCCGCGAGGGGACCGGGATCGACGTCCTCGAGTGGGCCCGGGAGGCCGAACAGCGCGGCGCCGGCGAGCTGTTCGTCAACTCGATCGACAAGGACGGCACCAAGGACGGCTACGATATCCCGCTGACGGAGGCGGTCTGTGAGACCGTCGACACGCCGGTGATCGCGTCCTCGGGCTGTGGCGGCCCCGAGGACCTCTACGAGGTGTTCACCGAGGCCGGCGCCGACGCGGGGCTTGCGGCCTCGATCTTCCACTTCGACGAGCACTCGATCCAGGAGTGCAAGGAGTATCTGGACGAGCGGGGCGTTCCGGTTCGGCTCTGAGCTGACAGGTCGGCTACGGATCGCTCCCGTCCATGGCGCCCCACGAGACAGTCGAGCCGATCGCGATCTCGAGGACGGGTCGTGTCGCAAGGTCGTGATCGGCGTACTGCTCGTACTTCGCCTCGAGGACGCGGACGGCCTCGGCGTGCGTCCTCGCGTCCGGCTCGAGGACCGTCGCTCGGCCCCGGACCTGTACCCACGCGAGCCGGGACCAGTCTTCGGCGTACCGGTCGACGACCACGGCGACCAGAGGGGTCGACCGAACGTTTCGAACGCGACGGAGCTCCCGGGTAGCCTTGGGTTTCTCGTCGATCGCGGAGACGAGTCGCGACCCGTCGCGGAGCGCGTAACAGATCGGAACGGCGTGTGGCCGTCCGTCGCCGTCGACCGTCGCCAGCCGTCCGACGCGGGACCGCTCGAGAAACGCCCGTTCTGACGGTTTCATACACCGAGGACGTCGGCGGCGTCGAAAAGCTGTTCCCGTGGGGTTCGGAGACGACCCCGCGATCCAGTACGCTTATCTCGTCGCAGTCGTGCTCTTCTACCAGTGAAGTGGCGGTGTACCTGGTGTGGGGAACCACACGAAGAGAACGACCCCCCGTGTCGCGAGTGCGGGCACAACAGCTTCGAGAAGGCGGTCGTCCGGGCGGACGAAACCGAGGCGGAGCCGACGCGCACGGAGACCGTCGACACCGGGACGACGTACGTCTGGCGCTGTCAGGACTGCGGCCGGGATCACGTGAAGAACAACCCCCCGTGTTCGCGCTGTAACGGCCACGACCTCCGAAAGGTCGAGCAGCGCTACGACGACGTCGATCGCGAGCTCGAGGTCCCGGGCTGGCTCGACGTGGCGAAACCCTACCTGCCGGTGTTCGCCGTGCTCGGCGTCGTCGTCGTGCTTTTCGCGACGGGGATCATCTCGCCGTCGATACTGCCGGGACTGGGCTCGCCCTCGCCGCCCGACGCGCCGGGCGAGGGTGCCGAGGCGGCCGGGATCGACCTCGCCGAGACCGAGCGGCTGGTCCACGACCGCCTCGAGGACGACCGAACCGACGCCACCAGCGCGTACGACGACGACCTCGCCGCGTTCGCGGAGTACCAGAACCGCGCGTTCGTCGCCCAGGAGTACGCCGACGCCGAGCCCGACCCGGCCGAGCCCGGCGAGTTCGGCGTCGACTGCGAGGCGGAGTTCGTGTTCGTCCCGTTCGCGATGGAGTCCTCGATCGACGACTACGACAGTGAGGCCGCGCTGGCCGAGGACGTCGCGGCCGCGCTGGCAAGCACCGACGACGGGGAGGCCGTCCTCGCCGGACCGCCCGGCGAGGGGATCGACGTCCACGTCGTCGAGGGGACGATCCACGTCGTCTACGCGGCCTGCTGAGGGTCCGAAAAAGGAGCGACCGAGGGAACGGTCGATTACGCAGCCGCTTCGAACGCCTCGCGGAAGGTGATCGCCTTCTCGCGAACGTCGGCCGCACCTTCCTCCAGGACCTCGAGGGGATCGGCGCCGCCCTCGGTCTTGATCGTCAGGATCGGCTCGGTCTGGCCGCCGGACTGTTCCGGGTTGACGTCGTAGGTCGCCGCGCTGATGTCCTCGTGCTCTAGGAGTGCGCCCTTGAGAACGTTCATGAACGTGTGGTCCTCGCCGGCGATCTCGATCGAGAGTTCGTCCTCGCTGCTCTCGGTGACCCGCAGTTCCATACCCGCTAGTGGGGTCGTCGGTCGCTTGTACCTTTCCTTTTCGGCCCCGTTTCGGCGACGGCAACAACCCCTATACGGGCGCGGTCGAATCACGAGGTATGGATCCGGTCGCGGTCAGTTTCGGCCTCGTCGTGCTGGCGGTACTGCTGGGTTCGGTAGCGGTCGTCAGACTGCTCTCCCGGCCGGAACGGCCCTGGAGCGCGGTCGCGCGGGAACGGCTCGTCTGGGGCGTGCCGTGGGGATCGATCCTCGTCCTCGTCGGAGTCTGCTGTGTCTATCTGTTCGTTCAGGACGGGATCACCGACTTCACCGATCCCGTCACGATCCCCTACCGTGCCTGGTCGTACTTCTCCCCGCTGGGAATGCTCACGGCGTCGTTCGCCCACGCCGACGCGGGTCATCTGCTCGGCAACCTGGTCGGCGCCGCCGTTGCCGCACCGATCGCCGAGTACGCCTGGGGACACTACCCCGAGGACGACGGCGCGGGCTCGCGGCTTGCCGACCCGCGGGTGCGAGCGCTGGTCGTGTTCCCCGCCGTCGTTGTCGCCGTCGGACTGACGACCAGCCTCTTCGCGCTCGGTCCCGTGATCGGCTTCTCGGGAGTCGTCTTCGCGTTCGCCGGCTTCGCGATCGTCCACTACCCGATCGCGACCCTCGTCGCCACGGTCGGGCTCCAGGGAGCCCTGTTGACGGTGCTCGAGGCCCTCCAGCGGCCGATCGGCGTCTACGTCGCCGAGGCGAGCCCCCCGGGGCCGCCGTCGTGGGCGACGATCGCGATCCAGGGCCACGGCCTGGGCTTCTTTATCGGCCTCGTGCTCGGCATCCTGGTGCTCCGGCGCCGGAGCCGGTCTCCGAACCCGCTTCACCTCTGGCTCGCCGTCGTCCTCTTCGGCTTCGCCAAGTCACTGTGGGCGATCTACTGGTTCGGCGGCGAGAACACGTTCGTCCTGCTGCGGGGGCCCGGCGTCGTCGTCGTCGCAGTGCTGTCGGTCGTCGTCACGGTGGCGGTGACAGGCTCCGAGCGAGCGCTGGTGCCACGGTGGCTCCGGCGGGAGGGTGAGTCGATCGAGCGGCCGACCGCCGAGCGCGTCCTCGAACTCGCTCGGGGCTCGGGTCGGACCGATGGCGGCGCCTCACGGGGACTCGGCCGGGTCGCCGAGATCGTTCGCGGGACACGCACGGGCGAGAGCGAGCCGCGCTACCACCGGTACGCGGCGTTTCTGTGCGTGTTGCTCGTCACCGCCTCCCTGATGGGGGTCGCCGTCCCGACGAACGTCCTCGTCGTCGAGTCGGAGACGACCGGGGACGCGACCGTCGAGATCGAGGGTTACACCGTTACCTACGAGGAGAGCGCCCAGAACCAGCTCGTCTCGCCCGTTGCGGTCGGCCCGCTCGAGGACGCCGTCGCGATGGAGTCGAGCGGGGTGATCGTCTCGAGCGACCAGCGCCAGATCTGGTTCGACGCGGCGACGAGCCAGCAGCTCGCGTTCAGCGGCGAGGAGACGGTGACCGTCGGCGGCCCCGGCTGGCGAGAGTCGGTTACCGTCGATCGAACCGGCTGGGAGCCCGTCGGCAACGAGACGGTCTACCAGGTCTGGATCGAGGGCGGCGACGAGGACCGCCAGCTCGCCCACGAGTCGAACGCCTCCACCGCCGACGTCCGTATCGACGACCGAACCGTGACCGTCGCGAGCGAGGACGGCGAGTACGTCCTCGAGGTCGCAAGCGAGGAGGCGGCCGAGACGGCAACCGCGACGGTTCCGGCCGAAAACGAGTCGACCGAGGCGGGCGGGCTCGCGTTCGAGCACGACGACGGGACCGTGTACGCGGTCTCGAACGGCACCGAGGTCGCGGTCGCGGCCGAGGAGACCTACAACTAGGCCCACTCGATGCGGAACAGTTCGGCCGCGAGCGTGGTCTCGTCCTCGGTGTGGAAGTCGAAGCGGTTCTCGATGGGAAACTCGGTCCGGAAGGCGTGAGTGACGGTGGCGCCCGCGTCGGCGACGAAGGAGTCGACGAAGGATTGGCTTCCCTCGTTGTGGATCGTGTACGAGACCGTGCCGACCGCTCGGGCGGCCTCGAGGAAGGCGCGATCGGCGTGGCGGTTGCCCCGCTGGGCGCCGAAGGGCGGGTTCGAGACGACGGTCGCCGACGAGGGGGCCAGCGGCGGTCGCCGGGCGTCGCCGCGGAGCCAGTCGATTCGGTCGGCGACGTCGACCCGCCGAGCGTTCTCGCGGGCCAGCGCGAGCGCGTCGGGATCGACGTCGACGCCGACGACCCGGTCCGCGCCCGCCAGCGCGGCGCCGACCGCGAGCATTCCCGTTCCGGTACCCAGGTCGATCACTCGCCGGTCGAGATCGTCCTGGAGCCCCGCGAGGTGACAGAGGTGAGCGGCGATCTCCGGCGGGGTCAGGTACTGTTCGAGCGACGCCGACGGCTCGGCGAAATCGGACAGCGACTCGAGTCGGCGAGCGAGCGTTCGCCGCGACGGGCCGGACATTACGCCGGCGTCAGCGCTCGAGGGTAATGGGTGCGTCGAGTTCGAGTTCGATCCCCTCCCGTTCCGCGCGCTCGGCACAGGCCGCGAGCGCGGGTCGGACCTTCTCGGCGTTCGCGACGGTGTCTGCCGACACCGTTACTGAGTCGACACCGAGGAACGCTCCTGCGCGGACGTAGCTCCGGATGCGGTCGGCCTCTTCCTGGGTGGCCAGCGAGCAGTCCTCGTCGAAGCAGGTCTCGAGTGAGAGTGCGGTCGGCGAGAGCCCCTCGCCGTACAGTTCGGCTTTGAGTTCGCGGAGGTACTCGGGTGCGGTCGATTCCAGCGCCGTTGCCTCGATCGTGACGGGCGTAACGTCTGCGGGTCGACAGCGGTCGATCGGCGACTCGAGTTCGGAACCGGACGTCGTGCTCATTACGAGTACATACATAGCCTGCATACAAAAACATTTCTAATGCACAGAGGTAATACTCCCCGTCGAACGGCGACCACCAAGGTGACGAGCGACGACGGACAACGAGACGGTCGAAAAACAGCGTGCCGAGCCGGCCCGGAGCACGAACGGGCCGACTCGAAAAACGGATTCAGTGCGGAGCCAGCCCGCGGCGCCTCACTCGCTTGGCGGCGCTGCCTCCGTTTCTGGTTCGGCTGTCTCCTCGCGGTCGACGTCCTCGTCGGAGCGGGCCGCGACCAGTCCACCGCGCGCGACGCTGTACAGCGGCTCGTTGGCGTGGGAGACGCCGCTGATCGAGAACGGGATGGTCGCCTCCCGGAGGTGATCGCGGAACAGCTTCTCGAATCCGCGGGGACTCGAGGTGCCGCCGGTGACGACGACCGGGATGTCCAGCCCTTCCTCGATATCCTCCTCGTCGACCTCGCTGACGATGTTCTCGATGACGTAATCGAGCAGGTTCTCGTAGTAGATCGCCAGCGCGCCCTCGACTCCGCCGACGTCGGTCGTGAAGTCGAGCTCGAAGTCGTCCTCCTTGATCGAGGTGACCTTGTCGACCGGCGTCCCGGTCGCGCGGGCGGCCTGCTCGTCGATCCAGTCCCCGCCGCGGGCGACCGAGAACTTCATCACCGGGACCGCGTAGTACGCCAGACAGACGTTCGTCATGCCGGCGCCGAAGCTGATCCCCAGCCCGGTGAAGTTGTTGTCCGCGAGCTCGCTGTAGATGACCGACATCCCCTCGTTGATGGGTTCGGCGTCGTACCCCATATCGTCGAGGAACGATTCGATCGTCTTCTGGTGGTATAGCGTCGAGAGCTCCGAGTCGATCGGATCCGCGGGCGTCGAGAAGTACACCTTCTCGTCGGGGCGGTCGGGTTCGCCGACGACCTGCTGGATGATGAGTTTCATCATCGGGATCGCGCTCTGCTCGTCGTTCGAGAGGATCCCGTGTTTCATCGGGCGACGGGTCTCCTTGTTGAAGATGTTCGCGAAGTTCAACGCGTCGTCGCCGACGACGTACACCTTGTCGTCCTTCCGGATGTGGAGCACGTCGCTCCGGGCGAGCATCTGCTCGGCCATATCCGAGTACTCGATCTCCACGAAGGAGTTGCGTTGCTGTACGAACACCGTGTCGTTTCCGTCCTGCTGTGCCGACAGGATGTTCATCGTGCCGACGTCTAGGCCTTTGGCCATACCGCCAAACGTACCTATCGGGTTATAAGTTTAATGGCAAGAATATATTTATTTATGAAATGTGGAGGGCAGCGAGAAGTGGCGGGTTACGATCGATCGAACAGCGCACGGACGCGAGTGCCCATTCTGCCGAGGACGCCGTCGGCGCCGTCATCGGACCGGCTTCGCTCTTCGCGTCGCTGCTCTCGAAGTTCGGTCAGCTTCGCCGTCTGGTCGTCGACGGTCGAGTTCGAGGCGGTGGTCGAGGTCTCCCGCCCCTGGAGTCCTTTCAGTCCCGCAACCTGTTCGTCGACCCCTGACAGCCGGGTCGTCGTCGTCCCCTCATCCGGGTCCATCGAGACGTCGTCGAACCCGTCGTCGTCGAACTCCAGACGCTTCGTGTCGGTCTTCTCAACGCCGCCCCAGGAGAGCTCGACGCTCGCCATCGCCTCGTCGATGTCCTCGCGGATGTCGGCCATCGAGAGTCCGTCGTCCGCGTCGGCGTCGGCGTCCTCGGCTGTGGCCGGTTCGGCCCGGCTCGCGAGTTCGAGGTAGTGAGCGACCAGCGCGGCGCCCGTCGCGGCGACGAGGCCGGTGAGCCCGACTGCGTACGTCGTGACGACCTCGACGGTGTAGTCGACGTCGCCGACGAAATACCAGTTGCGGGGGTACGCATAGAGGAAGCCGGCGACTGCGAGGACGGCGACCATCGCGCCCCCGACCGCACCGTACAGCGTCCGACGGTCGGAGGGCAACAGGACGACCACGCCCAGCATCGTCGCGGGTAGCGACAACAACCCCAGCGCGTACGCCGGCTGGAGCAGGTCGTAGTAGGCGCTCTCGAGGGTTCGGGCCTCGTAGGTGCTGCCCCACAGGAACAGTAGCAGGGCGGTCACTCCGATTCCGATCCCGCCGAAAAAGAGGGCGAATCCGGCGTAGACGTCGGTGTAGCCGTCGGGCTCGCCGACGTACTGTCGGTAGAGGTCGACGAGGTAGCCATCGGGAGGCTGTTCCGTTGTCATGCCCCGCTGATTTTTACTCCATCACCATGACTTTTTGGATAGTATATGTGTGAAGAAGAGACTGTATCGGTTACGAATACTCTCGGAGCCAGCCCGCGAAGCGCCGCCGTTATACGTTCGTGGCTGTAACCGGAGACAATGAGCCAGGAGTCGGAGTACAGCGAGGGAGACCTGCGGAACGTGGGGATGAGCCTCAAGCACGACCGGGAGTGGGATTACGAACTCGAGCGGATCATCGAGGCGATCGAGGAACGGGACGCCGAGACCGTCGGCCTGCAGTTCCCCGAGGGACTGAAACGGCGCGGCCCGAAGGTCGCCGACGACCTGCGGGAGCTGGCCGACGACGACGTGACGTTCATGCTCTCGGGCCAGCCCTGTTACGGTGCCTGCGACCTCGACACCTACCTGATGAAACGGACCGACGTGTTCGTCCACTTCGGCCACTCGCCGATGAAGAACACGGACAAGGTGATCTACGTCCCGCTGTTCTCGAACGTCGAGGTCCAGCCGATCATGGAGGAGGCCCTCGATACCCTCGAGGATCCCGCCGAAACGGAGGGCGTCGGCCTCGTCACCACCGCTCAGCATATGAACCGCTACGAGGAGATGCGCGAGTTCCTCGAGGACCGGGGGTACGAGGTCCAGAGCCGTCGCGGCGACGAGCGACTCACCCACGAGGGGCAGGTGCTTGGCTGTAACTACGCCAGCGCCGACGTCCCCGCCGACCAGGTGCTGTACGTCGGCGGCGGGAAGTTCCACCCGCTCGGACTGGCGATGGAACACCCTGAGAAACACGTCGTCATCGCCGACCCCGTCAACAACGTCGTCACGGTCGCCGATACCGAAAAATTCCTGAAACAGCGCTACGCCTCGGTCCACAAGGCGATGGACGCCCAGAAGTGGGGCGTCATCTTCTGTACAAAGATCGGCCAGGGGCGCTGGGATCAGGCCCAGGAGATCCTGGCAGACAACGACGACGCCTACCTCATCACGATGGACGAGGTCACGCCCGACCGCTTACGAAACTTCGACATGGACGCGTTCGTCAACACCGGCTGTCCGCGGATCACGACCGACGACGGCCCGCAGTTCCACAAGCCAATGCTCACCCCCGGCGAGTACGAGATCGCCGTCGGCAACAAACCGCTCGAGGACCTCTCCTTCGACACCTTCCACGGCACCTGGTAGGGTCGGCGTCCGAGACCGTCGCGGACCGACCCGCTCGACCCCGCAGTCGTCCGCGGTGTCCCGTCCGCTACCCGAGGACGCGACGTGTCGTCACTCCTCGTCGGTGTCCTTCTCCGCCTTCCCGTCCGACACCTCGTCGGCTCGAGTCTGGGTCAGGAACTCGTAGCGCCGGCAGACGTCGTCCCAGTCGACGACGTTCCACCACTCCTCGACGTAGCTTCCGCGCTCGTTCTCGTACTGGAGGTAGTAGGCGTGCTCCCAGACGTCCAGCGTCAGAATCGGGATCGCACCCTGGTGGGCGAGCCCGTTCTGGGACTCGATCTGGCCGATCACCAGCAGGTCGGCGACCGGTTCGTAAAACAGCATCGCCCACCCGTTGCTCTCGACGTTTTCGGCCGCGGCGGTGAACTCCTCGCGGAACGCCTCGAACGACCCGAACTGCTCGTCGATTGCGGCCCCGAGCTCGCCGTCCGGTTCGCCACCGCCGTCGGGACTCATGTTCTGCCAGAAGATGGTGTGGTTAATATGCCCCGAGAGATTGAACGAGAAGTCTCGCTTCGCGGCCTTGACGTCCTCGTAGTCGCCCTCCGAGCGCATCTCCTCGAACGTATCGAGAGCGGCGTTGGCGCCGTCGACGTACCCCTGGTGGTGGACGCTGTGGTGGAGCTCCATGATCCGTTCGTCGATGTGGGGCTCGAGCGCGTCGTACTCGTAGGGGAGTTCGGGAAGCGCGTACCGGCCGTCCTCGACGGCACCGTACCCCTCGACGTCACCGTTGTCGCCGGCGCCGGCCGCCGACGTCGAGCCGATCAGCGCGAACCCGGCGAGTCCGCCGACAGTCTGGAGTACGTCGCGTCGCTGTCCGGTCGGGAGGATCGAGTCGTTCGACATACGGGAGTCACACTAACGCGGCGTCGAATCAAGATTCACCCGGAAATAGAAGGCCCCGTAATTAATACTGGACTGTGGTCGAATCAATCGCCGAGCGAATCGACTCAACCGAGCCGTTGATCGGTTCTCGCCGAGAGACACAACACTTACCCAGCCGGTTCGCACATCCTCGAGTATGCCAACCAGCGACTGGGACGACTGGCTCGTCCGCGATATCGAGGACGCCGCCCCCGACGGGGTCGCCGTCTGGTATCTCGGCTGTAACGGGTTCGTGCTCAAGGGCAGCGACGACACGACGATCTTCATCGATCCGTACGTCGGGCTGGGCGATCCGCCCCGAACGGTTCGGATGATCCCGGTTCCGTTCGACCCCGAGGACGTCGCCGAAGCCGACGCCGTCCTCGCGACCCACGAACACACCGACCACGTCCACGGCCCGAGCCAGGCGCCGATCCTCGAGAACACGGACGCGACGTTCTACGCGCCCGACGACAGCCTGGCGGTCGCCCGCGAGGACGAGGCCTGGCCCGAGGAGTACGACCTCGCGGACGATCAGCTCGTCGAGACCGAAGCGGGCGAGACGATCGAGATCGGCGAGTTTACGGTACACGTCGAGACGGCTCACGACCCCGACGCGAGCCACCCCGTCAGCTACGTCGTCGAACACGAGGCCGGGACTGTCTTCCACGGCGGCGACACGAAACCCACCGACGAGTTCGAACGGCTCGGCTCGACGTACGACATCGATCTCGGCGTCCTCGCCTTCGGCACCGTGGGACAGATTCCTGACAAGGAGACCCGCGAGCCCAAGCGCACGCGGTGGTACAACGACGAGAACCAGATTATCGAGGCCGCGGCCGCCCTCGAGCTCGAGGCGCTGTTGCCGAGTCACTGGGACATGTGGCGCGGTCTGACGTCCGATCCGAAGGTGCTCCACCACCACGCGAAGAGTTTCGAGTATCCGCGAGAGCTCGAACTCGTCGAGATCGGCGATCGTGTCGACCTGTAGCATTCCTTCCTGAAACGCAACGCGTTTACCGCTCGACGGCCGAGAACCGTCCGATGGGCGAGACGATACCGATCGCAGTTCCGCGGAAGGGGCGCCCGCTCGAGTGCGTGCTCGATCGCATCGCCACGCGGCTCGGCGTGCCGAGCCTCGCGGACGACATCACCTCGACGCTCCGACACGAAAAGGCCCTCACGAAGGGTTCGCTGGAGGCCAAGGAGGACGTCTACCATCGTCTCGCCGCCTACAGCACCGTCGACGATCCGACCGAACCCGAGTACACCCTCCTGCGGGACGATCGGGCCGGCAAGCCCCGGCGGATCGTCTTCGACAGCGTCACGATCCCGCTCGGAGACGTCGACGCCGGACCCGACGACGCCGCGATCCAGTTGGTCGGCCGCGAGGAGCCGTTTCGCGCGCTGCGGACCCACGAGTTCGCGCTCGGATTCGACAGCGCCGACCTCGTCCTCGAGGAGGTCGTCGAGCTTCGGCCCGAACCCCTCGGCCGGATCGAGGACGTCAACGCGCGGATCAGTCCCGTCGACACCGACGTCCGCGTCGTCACGGGACTGGGCGACACCGTCTACCACACCCTGATGGCGACCCCCGAGACCGCGCCGTCGAACGCGGCGATCGACCGCGAGTTCCTCCGGGAGTACGCGGGGCCGCTCTGTATCGAACCCCGCTACGAGCGACTGGTCCGGGCCGTGCTGGGCACTGAAGCTCTCGAGGACGTCACCTTCCGGTACCCCGACGAAGGTCGCGAGGAGGAGGCCGCGATCGCCGAGGCCGGACTGGGCGTCTACCTGACCGTTACGGGATCTACCGCGCGAGAACACGGGCTGGTGCTCGGCGAGCAGCTGTTCCCCAGCGAGACCGTGTTGCTCGAGAACGGGTCGGAGGTGACCGACGAGGTCGCCGCGGTTCGGTCGGTGATCGCGAACGGCACCCGGGAGACCGAGCTCGCGGTCACGCACTAACTTCTTCCCTCGAACCGATTACCGGCTCGTGAGTTTCTGTCGCTACCGATATCGTCGTCTCGGAGTCCAGCTCGAGATCAGCTATTTCGTATATCGAAATATAGTTTATGGGTCCGCTCTCGAGCACTCCGTAGGGGAGATCCGGGTCCGGTTCGAACGGACGGGCAGACGCTTTCCCTCAAATTCGTCTCGAGGGTCCGGCGTAGACGGTCTCGAGGACGTAGCACTCGATTATCCTGGCGACGGACGTTTGAACTGCGATCCGCGAGCGAAAGGAACTCTATGAACTATCGACAAGAAGCGAGGGGCTGGAACTTCGAGGACCGACGTCCGTGCTCCGAGGCGTGTCGGCACCACCGCCGGGGTTTCGGCGAATCGTGTCGTTCGCGTCGCGTCCTCGTGATATCTCGACCCACTCGGGCACTCCGGGCTCGCCGCGGACGCGAATCAGTGTAGCGAGTAGATGTGTCGTTCGTACACCGACCGAACCCGATCCCCCCAGTCGTGGGTGTAAGTGTCGATAACGTCGTCGGCCACGTCACCCCGGAGGTATTTGACGATCCCCCGGTCCCCCGTTCGGTCCCGCAGGTGGGTCGTGAAGAAGTGCCGGAAGTAGTGGGGCGTGACGTTCTCGGTCGCTCCGCCGCCGGTTCGGTACCAGCCGCGCTCGCGGGCGTGTTTCTCGACGATGTACTGCACGTCCGCCGGTTCGAGTCGTTCCCCCCAGCCGTCGCCGGTATCGAGAAAGAGCGGATCCGCCGGCGATAGTGGGTCCGGACGGATCGCCAGCCACTCGAGCAACACTCGCCGGAGTTCGTCGTCGACGGGGATCACCGTCTCACGCTCGCGTTTGTTCGAGGCCGTTCGCTTCTCGCCGTTGATCGTTTGCCCGCGAGCCGGTTCCGAGGAGACAAACAGCGAGGCGGGGCGTCGTTCGAGCTGTACCCGGGGCGTCCACTCGAGATCGAGTTCGGGAACCGCGAGGTGGCAGTCCCGAAGATCGAGGTTACAGAGTTCCCCGACCCGCATTCCCGTCTTCAGCAGCGTGACGACCGCGGCCCGCTCGAGTGGATGGGAGACCGAGCCGACGAACTCGCGCATCTCCGGCACCGAGATATCTCGTCGGGTCGGGTTCGTGTCAATCGATTCGGACAGCTCCTCCATCACGAGCACCATCGGGTTCTCCTCGAACGCGCCGACCTGGGTCATGTACTCGTAGAAACGGTTGAGGTACGAGGCGTAGGTCGCGATCGTACTCGATGCGAACCGGTCGCGAAGCGAGTGGACCCAGGCCATACACTCCCGCCGACCGACCGTTGACACCGACTCGGCGTCGAAGCGCTCGCGGACGAACGCCTCGAACTCGCGGAGCACCCGTTCGTAGGCCTCGAGGGTGCGCTCGCTCTTTCCGTGGTAGCGCTGGTCGTCCAGAAAGTACGCGATCGGGTCCTCGATCGCGTCGGGGGCGTCGGCGCTACTCGCCATCGTCCCCGACGATCGTGTACCCGCCATGGCGGCCACTGTACCGGACGCGGTTCTCGGCCTGGAGCTCCTCGAGCGTCTCGTCGAGCCGTGACTCGATGTCGTCGCTGACCGCTTCGAGGAGTTCGTCCCACGTGTAAGTGTCATCGGATAGTAACTCGAGGAGACGTGTTTCGAGGCCGTTACCCCCAGGGTCTGCGTCCGGAGAACCGGGTTCCTCGGTCCCCCCCTGGAAGCCTCGCCGTCCGGCCTGGACCATCGTTCGGAGGAACTCGCTCTGGCTCATGTCGAGCTCGTCGGCGTGATCCTGCCACTCCGCTTTCTGGTACGCGGGGACGTAGGTTTTGACCGCAGTTCGAGAGGTGTCCTGGGAATCCGCCATACACAACCAATCAAACTCCGAAACCTTCAATCTGACCATAACTCGGTCTAAGGATATTTATGTCCGGAAGTAGGACCAAGATAGAGGAGTGTATAGTTCTAAAATTTCATCTGTGAATAGGTACAGTACTATTAGTTGGTATACTAAGCACGGGCCGCTGTAGTACCACGAGTCGGGATAACTGACAGAGGGTATGAGAGGTCGAGTCCTCGAACGCGAGACTACTGGTACTTCGGAACGGGTTTCGATCTCGAGTTACGATAGCGTGCGCTGTCGACTGGCTGTCCGAGGAGAGACGGTCGTCAGAGCCACGGGAAACGAGCGAGCTGAGTAACCGAATTAGCTGAGGAGGACGCAGCGTCCTCGTATCACCAGTTCGGTTGACATCCTCCTCCGCCTGAAGGCGGAGGAATCCCGAGCGGTGGGGGTTTCAGGTTTGCAGTCCAATCGGTGGACTACCAGCCCTTTCGAGTACGGGTAGTCCCACAACATCGGACTGGTGGACTGCTGGCGGCGCCAAACCGCCGGTACTCCTCTCCTCAGTTTCGTTGACTCTCAACTGTTGTTTTTGCCAGTAGGGAGTCGCTGACACATCAACGGACGTGGAGTTATCGTGGGTTTGCTCAACCGACAGGCACGAGACGAACCCTTCTGGGATTCGCGTTCACCGCGTCGGCGGTTCGGATACTGTCTCGTTGGGTGGCGGGTAGACCGCCTCCGACAGTCGTTCGGAATCCACTCCGCTCCAACCTGACCTCACTATTATGTAAATACTCCTTCATGAGGGAGGCATTGATTTGAAGCTCGGACTATGCTAATGTCGATGTAATGTATCACTCAGTGATGGTCCGTATCCACGCCGTGAACGACGTGGTACTGTGCCTGTTTAACGTATAATACTCTCATCTGACTAACAGAGACTGTAGATTTGCTTCTCGTATTGAGAGAGAAGATACTATGTGGTATTCGTATATTTGCTCGATTCGTTCACACGGTCTTCCAGGCTGGATTCGTCGCCAGTGAGGATATACTGTTTGAGATGTTGATCAAGTTGCGAGTGTTTTTTTGAAACAGTTGATAAACGCTTGCGGACGTTCTCCGCTTCGGTCTTTAAGCGAGTGCGCCAGCATATCTCTCGTTATCGGTTCTCCCCAGTTCTTTGCCGTGGAGAGAAAGAGCCGATCAGATCCGCTATCCGGTCTGATAGTTAGATACCGAATTAGTTCTCGCTCTACCACGGGAGGTAAGGGCAGTGTAGTCGCTCGAGAACGGGAACGCGAAGACGCATTCTCTCGACCCGGAACGACTTCGAGTACTGGGTTCGTAGTATGCGCGATTTCGAAGTGTTCCGCTACAGCTTGGTCTGAGCAGTCGTAATCGTGCAGTTCCAGGTTACAGAGTTCTCCAGACCCGATACCGTAATACACGAAGAGAACAGTCGCAGCACGCCAAAATGGATGATCAACAGTTTGGAGGGGGCGACGTGCCCCGGATGGGGTAAGCAAAAGCTGGTATGAGTTCGTGTTTTGTAGCGCCGCAGGCTCGTTTTGGATTCGTTTGCCTTCGGATTTCGTATGACACTCCTTGCATAGCGTTACCAAATTGGAGAGTTCGTTCGATCCACCAACCGAGAGGGGGACGATATGGTGAACTTCTAGCCGCTGTTCCGAACTGCAGTTCATACACTGATGACCGTCTCGTTCTAGGACTTCCTCTCGAAGTGTTTCCAGGCTGACCAACTGAGTCGACTCGGTTTTGGGGAATATGGTTCTGCATCTGAACTCGTGGATTGCTGGTCCACAGGAGGATTTCGTTCCATGTTTTCGGTTGTTTTGAGACGCGTTCTAATCTATTCCAGTTAGAAATACCTGGTGGATATATACAATAGCTTGCTCGAACCGCATCAGATGAATCGAATAGCGCTATATCAATTTGAGTCGATATCTCGGTCAGAGAGCGCGGCGCTGCTGGTACCAGAATCCGAGGACGGAATCGGCCTATTGGTCGACGTCCTCCGAGTTACCGGGAGGAGTATCGGAGTTGGATTCGAGGGCGTACGCCGATTCGTCCTGATCACCGAACCACTCCCCGACCGTCCGCTCTCGTTTTCGGGCGCGAAGCCGTTCCTGCAGTCGCTCCTCGATCGTGTCTTGCATCTCGAGGCCCTCGGCGGCGTCGACGTCGTAGGCGGTCGCCGCCCGGCCCAGCAGCGACGCCGAGGACGCGGTGTCGGCCGTGACGTTCGCGAGTCGACGGCGACGCTGGAAGATCGACTGAGTGTGAACGACGGCCTGGACGCGATAGTAGGGGACGACCTTCGTCGTTCGCCTCCAGAAGCCGGTTCGGGCGAGGTAGTAGCGATCGCCGAGCTGGTGGCCCCGACTGCGCCATTTTAGATGGGCCGCGACGGGAACCAGGACGAGCAGGACGGCCGGGAGGTACCATCGCTCGAGGACGGTGGCCGTCGTGACAAGGTAGCCGGCGCCGACGAGGGCCCCGACGACCAGCAGGTACCGGACGCCGTACCGCTCTCGGGCTCGCTTGGGCGGGTCCTGGAGAGTGACCTCGCCGAAGGGCTCGATCGAACGGGCCAGTCCGAGGACGCGATCGAATCTCGCGAGCGGGATCGCCGACTCCGTTCCCCGAGAGCCCTGGCCGGGCGCGTAACCCGCGGTTTCGACCGCCAGCGCGCCGTAGCCGAACCATCGGAACGGCACTCGTTCGGTGATCGTCAGAGTCTGGACCTTCCCGAGCGGGATCGTCCCGCTGTAGCGCTGGACGAGGCCGCGCTCGTAGTAGAGTTCGTCGTCGACGCGGGTGAGTCGGAACCCGTAGTAGCGGTTGAACGTGAGGACGGCGCTGACGACCCAGGCTGCAAGCAGGAACAGGACGACGAGCCACGCGAGCGCGACGAGTCCGCCCTCGGCGCCGGGCAGCCCCTCGACGAGGTCGGCGGGGATCAGCGTCGTCGGGTCGAACCCGCTGAGAAACGACAGCGCGATTCCGCCCAGCAGGCTGGCCCCGGGGTCGATCGTGAACACGCTGAGGATCGCCAGCTCCCGTGGCTGGATCTCGAAGAGCAGCTCCTCCTCCCTCTCGTCCGACGCTCGTCGATCGGACGTTTCGGATCCCTCTTTTTGCCCGTCCTCGGCCTGGGCTCCGCGGCGGAGCTGCCGTCTGAGACGACGGGCTTCGTCCTCCTCGATGTACTGCAGGGAGACCTCGGTCTGGCCGCCGCCTGCGGTCTCGATGTGGACGGCTGCGAGCCCGAGGACTCTGGCGAGGACGGGCTGTCTGACGTCGACGTTCTGGATCCGGCGAAGCGGAACCTCGCGGTCGCGCCTGGCGAGGACGCCGGAGGCCACGTCGAAAGTGTCGCCCGTGAGTTCGTAGCGGAACCGCTCGTAGTAGGCGACCTCGTAGCCGATCGCGAGGACGATCCCCAACAGGAGCATCCCCCCGACGGAGACGAGCGTCCCCCCGGCGCCGCCCGGCGAGGCGAAGACCCCGGCGATAAAAAAGAGGAGGCCGACGTTGACGCTGCGCGAGATCGATCTGACCGCGATCGAGAGCGGGTGGAGTTTCCTCATACCGCGTCCTCACCCTCGCTCTCGATCGCGAGCCGGCGCAGGTCCTCGCGGAGCCGTTCGGCCCGCTCCGGGGTCAGCCCGGGGATCGCGACGTCGGCGCTTCGGGAGCCGGCCGTGTAGACGACGACGGTCGCCAACCCGGTCGTCCGCTCGATCGGCGATCGCCGCGAGTCGACGTGTTGGACGCGGACGTAGGGGACGACCGTCTTGATCCGAGTGAACACGCCCCGTTCGATGTAGAGCCCGTCGTCCTGTACCTCGAAGCGCCAGACGGCGTAGCGCCGCCAGGCGACGACGACCCGAACGAGCCCGAGGACGACCGCGAGACCGATCGCGCCCGGGACGAGCAGGTCGGGTGGGTTCGTCCACAGCCCGGTTTCGGAGAGTACCAGCGCGGCGCCGACGAGAAATCCGCCGACGATCCCGGCCCGGAACACCGCCAAGAGTAGCCAGACGACGCGGACCCGGGGAGTGAGTCGCTCCATGATGAGCTGAAGGGAGGGGGTACGAATAAAAAGCCGGATCGCGGAGTCGAACGACAGCGAGGAGACGAAATCAGAAGAGAACGGAACGGAACGGAACGCCGGAGCTCAGTGTGTCGCCGCCCGGACGTCGTCGATCTGGTAGAGGTCCTCGCGGAGCCCCTCACCGGCGCAGTCTTCGCTCGGACACTCGTAGTGCCATCCGTCCTCGGTTGCGTCCCGTTCTCGGAATCGGTCGCCGCATACCTGACAGAACAGTTGGGCTTTCTCGCAGGTATCCCGGTGGAGTTCGAGGGCGAGCTCGGTCTGGAACGACTGGTTGCAGTTACGACAGGTGTGCATATTTCGTCTGACGCGAGCATTCGTAAAAACTGCTTGGGTTCTTTTCTTACGGGAGAATCCCACTTGATACGGCTTCTTGCTGCCGATTTAGATTCGACCGACCCACAAGAAAGAACGATCAGCGACGGAGAGTACTCGACGCCGTGTCCTTCGGTTCGTGAGAGATCGCCGGTTTGTGACCACGGGAAGATATGTCGTGTTACTCCGTGACAGTGTTGTGATACGACGGCGAAAAACGAAATCGAACGGCGGCCGAGAGTTACTCTTCCTGGCCCAGGATCCCCCGTTCGGTCATCTTCCGGGGGTCAAGCACCTCGTCGGCTTCGTCCTCGTCGAGGTAGCCCTTCTCGAGGACGACCTCCCGGACCGTCTTCTCTTCCTTGAGCGCCGTTTTGGCGACCTCGCTGGCCTTGTCGTAGCCGATGTGGACGTTCAGCGAGGTGGCCATCGCCATCGACTGCTCGACCCGGTCCCGGCAGTACTCCTCGTTGGCCTCGAGCGGATCGACGAACCGCTCGGCGAAGATCTGGCTCGAGTTCGAGATCAATTCGGCGGACTGCAGGAAGTTGTGGGCCAGCACGGGCTTGTAGAGGTTGAGATCGATCTGACCCTCGGCAGCGCCCGCGGAGACGGCAGCATCGTTGCCGACGACCTGCTTGTGAACCTGGTTGACCGCCTCGGCGACGACGGGGTTGATCTTGCCCGGCATGATCGAGGAGCCGGGCTGGTTCTCTGGCTGTTCGATCTCGCCGAGGCCGTTGCGCGGACCGGAGGCCAGGAGTCGAAGATCGTTGGCGATCTTGTTCAGCGAGCCCGCCACCACTCGGAGAGCGCCGTGGGCCTCGCTCATGGCGTCGTGGGCGGCCTGGGCCTCGAAGTGGTTGTCGGCCTCGCGGAACTGGACGCCGGTCTCTTTCGTGATGTACTCGGCGGCGCGACCGGGGAACTCCTCGTGGGTGTTCAGCCCCGTTCCGGTAGCGGTGCCACCGAGCGCGAGCTCGGCGAGGTGGTTACGGACCTTGTCGACGCGGTCGAGGCCCTTTTCGACCTGGGTGCGGTAGCCGGAGAACTCCTGGCCCAGCGTGACGGGTGTCGCGTCCTGGAGATGGGTCCGACCCGTTTTGACGACGTCGTCGAACTCCGCTTCCTTCTCCTCGAGGGACTCCCGGAGCGTATCCAGTGCGGGAATGACGTCTTTCTCGACGGCCTCGAGGGAAGCGACGTGCATCGCGGTCGGGATCACGTCGTTGCTCGACTGGCCGTAGTTGACGTGGTCGTTGGGGTGGACGACGCGGTCGCCGATTTCGGCGCCCATGATCTCGGCGGCGCGGTTGGCGATGACCTCGTTGGCGTTCATGTTCGAGGACGTCCCCGACCCGGTCTGGAAGACGTCGACGGGGAACTGGTCGTCGTGCTCGCCGGCGATGACCTCGTCGGCGGCCTCGACGATCGCCTCGGCGACGTCGTCCTCGATGAGATCGAGGTCGCGGTTGGCCTGTGCGGCGGCCTTCTTGACGACGCCGAGCCCGCGGACGAACCGTCGTCCGAAGCTGATCCCCGAGATCGGGAAGTTCCCGATCGCACGCTGGGTCTGGGCGCCCCAGTAGGCGTCGGCCGGCACCTGCATCTCGCCGAGACTGTCCTCCTCGATGCGGAACTTGTCGTCGCGTGTCATACCCGACACCTCGAGAGCGGTTAGGTAAAATCCACCGAAAAGCCGGCGTCGTCGGTACGAGCCCGTTCTCGCAGGGCCGACTGGAGACGGGTCCGTCCGGTTCGGTGGACGCCACGGGCGTCCTCGAGGTCGACGTCGTAGATCGTCGGCGTGTCCCAGAACAGCGTCCGGGAGCTTGCGGTGTCGACGACGAGCGAGGCGATCCCGAGCCGGCGCTGGAAGATCGACCGTCGGGTGGAGACGGTCTGGATCCGGAAGTACGGAATGACGGTCGTCCGGCGGCGCCAGAACCCGCGCCGGATCACCAGGTGGTCCTCGCCGACGTAGTACCCCAGGTGGACGTACCGCAGGTGGGCCGCGGGCGGGACCGTCGCGAAGACGACCGCGGCGAAGTACCACCGCTCGATCGGCGTTACCTGTGCGAGCCCGAAGACGGCCGCGACGACGGCGGCGGCGATCAGCGAGTACCGAACGAGGTACCGACGGCGGGCGATCGGCGGCGGGCTCTCGAAGGCGGGCGTCTCGACGTGTGTGAGGTTCTCGGTGAACCGGTGGACGTGATCGGCGCGGGCCATGGGAACCGCCGACTGGCTGCCCCCGCTGCTGTCGGGGCCGTAGCCGGCCGTCTCGACCCACAGCCCGGCGTAGTCGATCAGCCGCTGGAGCGGGTTGTCCGTGACCGTGACCGACTGGACTTTCTCGGCGGGAATCGACCCGCTGTAGCGCTGGAGGAGCCCTCGTTCGTAGACGAAGTCCTCGTCGACCCGCCCCAGCCGGAAGTCGTAGTACGTCGCGAACGTGTAGGCGACGCTGACGAGGTAGGTGATGATAACACCGTTTATCACCGAGACGACGGTCAACACGCCGTAGCTCTGTGTGTCACCGTTCTGGAGATCTTCGGGGCCGCCGAGCGGCTGAGCGATGCTCACGAGCAGGTCGAGGATCGTATCGGTTGCGAACAGAAACAGGAACCCGATAGCGGCGATTGCGGCGGGCCGTACCGTCGTCAGCGAGTACAACAGGAGCTCGCGGGACTCGAGGGCGAACAGTCGCTGTCGGCTGGACTCGCGTCGGTCGGCGGTCGGTCGGGAGTCGGTCTCGACCGAGGACGGGCGCTCGTCGCTCCGGTCTGTCTCGTCCGGTCGGTCGGTCGCCGGGGCGTCCTCGGACGGATGTTCGGCCGACGGGTCGTCCTCGGCCGACTCCGCGCTGTCGTCTTGGTCGACGGCGGCAGTTCGACGGCGGATCTGATGCTGGAGACGGTCGGCCTCGGACTTGCTCACGACGTTCAACGCGGCCTCGCTGGTGCCACCGCCGGCGGTCTCGATAGTGACGATCGCGAGCCCGAGGACGCGCTGGAAGACCCCTTGCCGAACGTCGACGTTCTGGATCCGCCGGTAGGGGATCTCCCGGGAGCGACGGGCGATGACTCCCGATGCGACGTCGAACGTGTCGGGCGTGATCCCGTACTCGAACCGGTAGTAGTAGACGATCCCGTACCCGGCGCCGAAGAGGAAGCCGAGCGCGGTGACCACCGGGAGCCACGCGATACTGACAACCGCCACCGTTCCGGCCAGGAGGCTGACGAGGATGAACGGCAGCCACATCCACAGCAGGCCGTACCGGAGCGCGTAGACGACCGCGCTGAAGGGGTGGAGCCGGTTCATACTGCGTCGTCGGCCTCGCTCTCGACGGCGAGGTCACGGAGCGTGTCCTGTAGTTCCCGGGCGCGGTCGGGCGTCAGCCCGGGGATGCGGACGTCGGCGTTGCGCGAGCCGGCCGTGTAGACGACGACACTCGAGAGCCCGAGCAGCCGTTCAACGGGTCCAAACTGGGTGTCGACGTGCTGGACCCGGACGAACGGGACGGCGGTCTCGACGAACGTGATGACACCCCGTTCCAGATAGAGCGCGTCGTCTTGTAGTTCGAACTGCCAGATCTGGTAGAGCCGAACGGCGTAGGCGATACCGAGGACGGCTGCGACGGCGACGATCCCCGCCAGTGCGGCCGTCGGGACGGGGGTGATCCACCGGTCGACGGCGGCGAGGACGGCGCCGAACACGGCCGCCAGGATCGCCGTCTGTGCGATCCACAGCAGCCTGATCCGCGGGTGAAGTGACTCCATACTGACGTTCTCGCGAGCGAACAGGAGTATCCTGCGGTTCGATCCGCTCCGGAAGCGGTGCGGGCGGAACGGACAGCCACGAGTCCGGTCGCGGGAGGGCGCTCGAGCCCCGCGCGGACTACTCGTCGTACTCCTCGGGCGTGTACGTCGAGAGCTCGAGGGCGTGGATGTCGGTCGTCATGTGGTCGTCGAGCGCGTCGTACACCTGCTGGTGTTGCTGGACCAGCGACTGGCCCTCGAAGCTCGGCGAGACGACCGTCGCCGCGAGGTGGTCGTCGTCGTGTTTGTCTCGGGCGTGCGTGACCGTCGCCTCGGCGTCCTCGAGTTCGGATTCGATCACTGCCTCGACGTCCTCGGGTTTCATATCCGACTCGAGGAGCGCTCGCGGCAAAAACGCCGCGGTCGAGGGCTACCGGGACGGGATCACGAGGCTTATCCCTCCCCGGTTGTGTGTGACAGCTACAGCTATGTCGCTCGCGAGCGAAACGCGCCGAGCCGTCGACGAGAACCCGTTTCTCGTCGCCGCACTGCGGGCCGGAATCGTCAACTACACCGCGGCAGCTCGGTATCTCGACGTCGACGGCGAGACCGACGCGGTCGCAACGGCGATCCGCCGGTACGCCGAGGAGCTCCCCGCCTACGAGACCACCGACCGGGACGTCCGCGTCAGGATGGAACGGGGGATCACGCCGGCGCCGATCGACGGCACCAAGCACGAAACGGCGCTGCTGGCCGTCGGCGGGACGTCGTTCAGATCCGACGGAGGAGAGCTGACCGCCATCGCGGCCACAGGCGAGATCGACGCGACCGCCCTCGGAACCGCGCTCGGGCGACTCGGAAACGCGGAAATCGAGGTGATCGCGGCCGGCGTCGGCGAGGGGACCGCGATGGTGGTCGTCGACGACCGCGACGGCGTCGACGCCCTGCGAACCGTCGAAGCGGCCTTCGAGGCGGTTCCGGAGTAGCGCCGGCGGACTCCCGGCCAAAGACATATTTTAACTGCTGGCCGCGGATACACCCCTGTAATGACCCTGCACGTGACGAACACGTTGACGGGCGAGACCGAGCCGTTCGAGCCGCAGGATCCCGAGGACGTCCTTCTCTACTACTGCGGTCTGACGGTGTCGGATCCGCCCCACCTGGGCCACGCCCGCTCGTGGGTCCACGTCGACGTCATGCACCGCTGGCTCGAACAGCTCGGGTACGGCGTGCGCCACGTCGAAAACTTCACCGACGTCAACGAGAAGATCGTCGCCCGCGTCGGCGAGGACGGGACCGACGAGGCCGACGTCGCCGAGAACTACATCGAGCGCACTCTCGCGGACATGCGCTCGCTGAACCTCCTGCGGGCGGAGGTCTACCCGCGGGTCTCCGAGCACGTCCCCGAGATCGTCGACCTCGTCGAGACCCTGATCGAGAAGGGGTACGCCTACGAGTCCAACGGCTCGGTCTACTTCGACGTCACCAGCTTCGAGGAGTACGGCAAGCTCTCGAACCAGGCCCTCGAGGAGATCGAGTCCCAGGGCGACCCCGACGAGCGCTCGGAGAAGCGCCACCCCGCGGACTTCGCGCTCTGGAAGGCCGACGGCGTCGACGCCGACGCGATCGCGGAACACCGCCACGAGGACGCCGCACCGGCCGAGGAGGCCTGCGAGACCGCGCTGACCTGGGACTCGCCGTGGGGCGAGGGCCGACCGGGGTGGCACATCGAGTGCTCGGCGATGAGCACGACCCACCTCGGGGACACGCTCGACATCCACGTCGGCGGCCGCGACCTGGTCTTTCCCCACCACGAAAACGAGATCGCCCAGTCCGAAGCCGCGACCGACCAGCAGTTCGCGAACTACTGGCTCCACTGCGAGCTGTTCCAGATGGACGAGGAGAAGATGTCCTCGAGTCTGGGGAACTTCGTCACCGTCGACGAGGCCGTCGACCGCTGGGGGACCAACGTCGTGCGAACCTTCCTCACGGCGGGCTCGTACAACAGCCAACAGCTGTACTCCGACGAGACGATCGCGGAGGCCGAGGAACGGTGGGATCGTCTCGAGCGGGCCCACGAGGCGGCGACCGCGGCGATCGACTCCCCGAGCGCAGGCACCAAAGCCGAGGACGGTGAGCTTCGCGAGACGGTCGAGGCGGCTCGCGAGGCCTTTACCGAGGCGATGAACGACGACTTCAACACCCGCGAGGCCCAGTCGGCGCTGCTCGAGATCGCAGCGGCGATCAACCGCCACCTCGAAGCCGAGGACGACGCCGCGGACTACCGCGGGCTGCGCCGGGCCGTCGAGACCCTCGAGGAGCTGGGTGGCGTCCTCGGACTCTCCTTTACCGGCAAGACCAACGGGAGCGCGGAGCTGGCCGGCGACGTCGTCGAGCTGGTTCTCGGCGTGCGCGAGCGCGAGCGCGAGGACGGGAACTACGAGCGGGCCGACGAGCTGCGTGACGAGCTCGAGGCGATCGGCGTCGAGGTCCAGGACACTGACGAGGGACCGAGCTACCGGCTCCCCGGCGAGTAGAGCCGATTCGCGCTCTCGCCGACGGGCGATCACGAGTTTGTGGCGCCGTTCTGCGGGAACCCGATCCGTTCGGGAGCCGTCCGTGACGCGTCGTGTACACTGCGTTTCGATATACTAATAGCTCGCTCCCGACGGAGTCGCTCGACGAACCTGGCCGGCTTGAGCCGGCCGCGCCACTTATTGTCGCGAGGACGAACTATCGAGACAGGATGCATCGACGACAGTTCGTCGCCGCGGGCGCGGTCGGGGGAGTCGGTCTGTCGGCCGGCTGTCTCGACGACTTCCTCGACGACGCGACGACGTTTTCAGCCTCGCCGGCGATCGTCGCCGAGAGCGCGACCGACGAGACCGGCTACGAGTACGAGGGAACCGAGGAGATCATCTCTACCGAGTCGGTCGCCGGCCAGGAGGTCGAGGTGACCAGCTACGGCTCCGAGTACGTTCGAACGATCGATCTCCCGCTCGATATCTTCGGCGATGGCGTCGAAGCGGGGGTCTTCACCGTCATCACCACACCTCAGGTCAGTGTCGCCGGCGAGGAGTTCAACCCGATCGGCGAGATGGACAACGAAGAACTGCTCCGGGAGATGCAAGACCAGTACGAGGAGCTGACGATCGAGGACGCGGTCGGCGAGCGTTCGGTCGCCGCGCTCGAGGACACCCTCGTCCTCGAGACCTTCGAGGGTGAGGCCGAACTCCACGGCGAGTACGGGATCGACGTCCTGCTGGATATCGCCCAGCACGAGTCCGGCGACGACTATCTCGTGGTCGTCGGCGTCTACCCCGACCTCGAGGATCTGCCGATCGACTCCGAGCGCGATCGGATCGATCAGATGGTCCAGGGGCTCGAACACGGCGAGGACGTCGACGCGGAGATCGTCGAGAGCCGCGAGGACGACGACCCGCTGGCCGACTAAAGTCCGAGCGCGGTCGCGATCGGCACGCCGCTCGCGAGCGCGCCGAGCAGGTAGCCCCCGATCGCACCGCCGTTGAGCAGCGGCAGGCCAGCGTGGGGTCGTCCCTTCAGCACCATCCCCATCAGGACGACCAGCCCGGCGAGCGTGCCGACGATCGCGCCCAGCGCCGGCAGGTTCAGCGCGATCCAGGGGACCTCGAGGGTTCCGGCCTCGATGAAGTAGGCCGCGCTCGCGACCAGGATCGTCGGGATGATCGCGTCGCCGAGACCGATAAAGAGCGCGTCGCGGCTGCCGTCGGCGGGGGGCTCGTCCGCGTCCGCGGTCGGGCTCGCCCCGTCGTCGCCGTTCAGTTGCTCGGTCTCCGATTCGGGGGCCGCCTCCGACTCGGCGTCTACGTCGTCCTCGAGGTAGGAGTACGACAGCGTCGTCGGGACGACCAGCACGACGGGAATCTTGAGGTCCATCACCCCCGCGGCGAGATCGAGCATGTGTTCGGTCCGGTAGACGCTGATGGCGTCGTAGATCGCGAGCGCCGTCAACAGGAGCAACGCGGGCAGGAGCCCGAAGCTGATCCCGAACAGCGCCGCGGCGCCCGCGCCCATCAACACTCCCGTGAGATCGAGGACGTACCACTCGGGGTAGAGGACAAGCGCCGCGCCGATACCGAGGGCGGCGCCGACGGCGAGGACGTTGACCGAACCCGCCGTCAGAACCGGGGGCACGAACTCGGTGAAGACGAACCAGGCGAGCATCACGCTCACGCCGACGACCAGCGCCCTGATGATCCACTCGAGGTCGTACCGGAACGTCGCGAGCATGAGCCCGGTCGCGACGAGGATGACCGCGAAGTAGACGAGGCTGTTGGTCGGGTTCTCGGGATCCTCGACGGCCTGGCGGTCGGCGTCGTGGAACGGCTCGATCAGCGCCAGGGCGCCGAGCTGGACGGCAAGAAAGAGCAACGCCGTCGTTCCGACGGCCGCGAGCACCCGGGTCCGGTGGTCCATGCCGCGGCGTTTGCACCCGCTCCTCTTGGTGCTTTTCGTTGGGCGTCTCTCGGTTAGCGCGCGTACAGCGTCGTCCCGACCAGCGTCGGGAGGTGGACGTCGTCGTCGGGCGTCACTGCCAGGTAGGGGCCGTCGACGGGCCCGAAGACGTCGACGACGCGGCCGACGGACTCGAGGGAGTCGTCGAGCACCATGGTCCCGATCTCCTCGCGGAGGCGGTCGTCGTCGGTGTCCGGGTTCGCTCGCAGGATGGCGAGCCCCTGGGCAGTACGGACGACCTGGCCGACCCGGCGCATCACTCCCGCATCGCGACGACGTACGCCGCGACGGCCTGGACGAGGTCGTTCTTCGAGTCGTCGGACCCCCGAACGACGACCCGGCCCCGGTCGGCCCAGTGCTCCCGCGAGTAGGACTTCTCACGTTCGATCGTGGCGTCGTAGCCGATCTGCTGGACAGCTTTCGCGATCTCGTCGACCGTCGGCTCCTCGACCGCCAGCTCCTCGGCGACGCGTCGGCCCTCGGCCCGGGAGAGCTCCGCATCGAGATAGGCGGGCCAGATGACGTTCTCGACCATACCGTCGTCTCCGGAGGCCTCCCGGTAAACACTTTTCAAAAACGGTCGGTTCGCACTCGAGGACTCGCCGCGAGCGCGGACGGTTCGGTCGTCGGCGACGATCGGATCGACGTTACCGACGGCGAGCGAGGACGGCGAGGACGGCGACCAGCGCGGCGACCACGGCGGGAACGCCGAAGCCGGGGATCGAGTCGTCCTCGGCGTCGTCTGCGGGTTCGTTGGCGTCGTCGGCCGCCGTATCGTCAGCGTCCGCCTCGTCGGCATCGTCCGTCTCGTCCTCGGTCTCGTCGACTGCCTCGGCGTACGCCTCGGGGTGGACCTCGGCGACGATCTCCTCGATCGCCTCGACGACGAGCGGACCGGGCTGGCTCATGAACTGGTCGTTGACTGCGACGAACTGTTCGTTCTGGTAGGCGGTCGTCCCCATCACGGCCTCGCTAACCGGTGGTTCGTCGCCCCAGGACTCGCCGTAGATGATCCATTCGGGGTCCTCCTCGACGACGACCTCCTCGCTGATCTCGGCCCAGCCCTCGATGCCGGCCTCTGCGCCCAGGTTATCGACGCCGGCGGTGGTGATCAGTTCGTCCTGGAAGGTTCCCTCGCCGGCGGTGAAGCCGTCACCCATCTCGTAGTACGCGAGCGGCTGCTCCTCGTCCTCGACGGTCGCTTCGATGGTTTCGAGACGCTCCTCGAACTCCTCGAGGGCGTCCTCGGCGCCGTCGCACTCGCCGACGATCTCGCCAGTCAGGCGGACGTTCTCGGCGACGCCGTCGAGCGAGTCCTCGGTCGGGAAGACGTAGACGTCGAGTCCGGCGTCCCGGAGCTGGTCGATCAGGTCGTCGCCCTCGAGGGCGTTTGCCGCGAGGACGACGTCAGGATCACGGTCGATAACCTCCTCGGTGACGGGCGTGACGCCGTCGTCCTCGGTGATGTCGAGCTCCTCGTCGGCGCCGAGATAGTCGGTGTACTCGCCGACGGGCATCCCGTCGAGCTTCTCCTCGGCCCCGATCTCGTGCATTACTTGCGCGTCACTCGGCTGGAGGGCGACGACCGAGTCGGGTTCTTCCTCGACAGTCACCGTCTCCCCGGTCGCGTCCTCTCCCTCGAAGGGAAACTCGCAGGTCGGCTCCTCCTGTGTGACGTCCGCCATCCCCCCTCCCGCGGCGGCGGGAGCGAACGCGGCGAGCGCCGTAAACATCGCGACGAAAACGATCAGTGATTTTCGCATCGATCGAACCGTGGAACGCACTCCAACAAATATTTGTCTAATGCAAGCGAGATTTCAGGCGTGTTCCGTCCGGGCCGTCTCGTCTCGTGGTCGGTCGCGCTCTCGGCGCTGCTTGTCGGCGTCGTCGTCGCGAGCGCGGCGCTCGGCCCGGTGCGAATCGATCCCCTGACGGTTTCGCGGGTCATCGCCGATCTCGCGGGAATCGGCACCCACGAGGTGCCGGCGACCCATCGGACGATCGTCGCAGACGTCCGTCTGCCACGCATTCTGCTGGCCGCGACGGTCGGGTTCGCGCTGGCGGCCGCGGGAACGGTCATGCAGGGATTTTTCAGGAATCCGCTCGCGGATCCGTCGATCATCGGCGTCTCCTCGGGCGCCGCAGTCGGGGCCGTCGCGGCGATCGCGTTTCCGGCGCTGGTGCCGATCGGGAGCGTCCACCTGCCCGCCTTCGTCGGCGCCCTGGTCACCGCCTTCCTCGTCTACGCCATCGCGACCGAGGGCGGACGAACGCCGGTCGCAACCCTGCTGCTGGCGGGGGTCGCGATCCAGGCGTTTCTCGGCGCGGTGATCTCGTTTATGGTCGTCCACAGCGGCGAGAACCTCCGGGAGGCCGTCATCTGGATGATGGGCCACCTCCACCGCAGCAGCTGGGGTGACGTCGGGTTCGCGCTACCCGTCACCGTCGTCGGCGTCCTCGTGCTTGGCGCCTACACCCGCGAGATGAACGTCCTCTTGCTCGGCGAGGAGGACGCCCAGCATCTCGGCGTCGACGTCGAGCGAACCAAGCTCCTCCTGCTCGCGCTGGCGAGTCTCGTCACCGCCGCGGGGGTCGCCGTCGCCGGCATCATCGGCTTCGTCGGCCTCGTCGTCCCCCACATGATGCGCCTGGTCGTCGGCCCCGACCACCGGATCCTGCTGCCGACCAGCGCGCTCGCGGGGGCCTCCTTCCTCGTGATCGCGGACACCGTCGCCCGCGTCGGCGCCTTCGGCCTGCCGATCGTCCCCGTCGGGATCGTCACCGCGACCGTCGGGGCACCCTTCTTCCTCTACCTGCTGACAAACCGGGAGGTGCACGCGCTGTGACCGACGGCGACCAGCTGTCGAGGGTGAGAGAGGGCGCCCGGATCGACCTCGAGGACGTCGCGGTTTCGTTCGGCGAGACGGACGTCCTCGCGGACGTCTCCCTGGCGGTCGAGCCCGGTGAGTTCGTCGGGCTGGTCGGACCCAACGGCGCGGGCAAGACGACGCTGTTGCGGGCGATGAGCGGCGCCCTCGAGCCCGACCGTGGGCTCGTCGACGTCGACGGCGCCCCGCTACACGAGCGGTCCTCGAAGGCCGCGAGCCGGCTGGTCGCGGTCGTCCCCCAGAACACCCACCTCTCGTTTTCGTTCGACGTCCGAACCGTCGTGGAGATGGGACGATACCCCCACCGATCGCGCTTTTCGCCGCCCGACGAGGACGATCGGACGGCCGTCGATCGCGCCCTCGAGCGCACGCGAACCGCACGGTTCGCCGACCGACCGATCGACGAGATAAGCGGCGGGGAGCGCCAGCGGGTCGTCCTCGCGCGGGCGATCGCCCAGCAGACGCCCGCCCTCCTGCTCGACGAGCCGACGGCGAGTCTCGACGTCAACCACCAGATCGAGACCCTCGAACTCGTTCGCGAACTCGTCGAAGAGGGCCGTACCGCCGTCGCCGCGATCCACGACCTGGATCTGGCCGCGCGGTACTGCGATCGGCTCGTCGTCCTCTCCGATGGGACCGTCCTCGAGTCGGGACCGCCGGAGACGGTACTGGATCGGGACGTCCTCGCCGCGGCGTTCGACGCGAACGCCGTCGTGACCGAGAGCCCGGTGACGAGGACGCCGACGGTGACCGCCCTGCGGAACGATCCCGAACGGGGCGTTCCCGATCGAGTTCACGTCGTCGGAGGCGGGGCGACCGCCGCGGGCGTCCTCGCCGAGCTCGCCGCGGCCGACTGTACGTGTACGGTCGGCCCGGTCGCGAGCGGTGACGCGGCCGCGGAGCTGGCCCGCGGGCAGGGGTTCGAAGTGGTCACCGTCGAGCCGTTCGCCCCGCTTGCCGCCGACGAGCTGGAGCGAACACGGACCGCGATGGCGGACGCCGACGCGACGGTCGTCGCCGACCTCGAGGTCGGAGCCGGGAACCAGCTGCTGCTCGAGGCGCTCGCAGACCGGGCGTCGCTCGCGGTTCTCGAGGATCGCCCGTTCGCCGAGCGAAACCACGCGGGCGAGCGGGCGCGGGCGCTGTACGAACGGTGCCGGGAGCGGGGGGTCGTCGCGTCGCCGGCCGACGTCCTCGGGGCGGTCGCCGAGGCGGTGGCCCGCACGGAACCGACGGGACGAGCGCTCGAGGCCGACGACGACTGAGATCGCGAGGACGAACGGGCCGACGGAGACGAGCGGACGAACCGTTCCCGTCCGCGAGCCGGACTGAACGGTTTTTTACCCCCGCGCGCCCGAGTGGAGCGCAATGACCGAGTACGACTACGACGAGCTCGGACTCGTCGCCGGGCTGGAGATCCACCAGCAACTCGATACGGCGACGAAGCTGTTCTGCCAGTGTCCGACCGAACTGCGCGAGCCCGAGGAATCGACGCGGCGGTTCACCCGGTATCTCCACCCCACGCGGAGCGAACTGGGAGAGATCGACGACGCCGCCTTAGAGGAGAGCAAGGTCGACCGCGAGTTCGAGTATCTCGCGTACGACTCGACCTGTCTCGTCGAGGAGGACGACGAGCCGCCCCACGAGCTCGATCGGGAGGCCCTCGAGACGACCCTCGAGATCGCCCAGTTGATGAACATGAAGCCGGTCGATCAGGCCCACGTCATGCGAAAGATCGTCGTCGACGGCTCGAACACGTCGGGCTTCCAGCGCTCGTCGCTGATCGCCACCGACGGCGAGATCGAAACAAGCGAGGGTGCGGTCGGGATCGAGGACCTCCTGCTCGAGGAGGAAAGCGCCCAGCGCGTCGCAGAGACCGACGACGGGGTTCGATACAGCCTCGACCGGCTCGGCATCCCGCTGGTCGAGATCGGCACCAGTCCCGATATCTCGACACCCGAGCAGGCGCTGGAAGCCGCCGAGCGGATCGGCATGCTGCTTCGCTCGACGGGGAAGGTAAAGCGTGGCCTGGGGACGATCCGCCAGGACGTCAACGTCTCGATCGCCGAGGGGGCCCGCGTCGAGATCAAGGGCGTCCAGAGTCTCGACGACATCGACGACATCGTCCGCAACGAGGTCGCCCGCCAGGTCGAGCTCGTCGAGATCGCGGCCGAACTCGCCGAACGTGAGGCCGCCGTCGGCGACCGGCAGGACGTGACCGACGTCTTCGAGAACACCGACAGCGGCGTCATCGGCGGCGCCCTGAGCTCCGGGGGGTCCGTGATGGCCGTCCGCCTCGAGGGGTTCGACGGCCTCGTGGGCCGCGAGATCGCCCCCGACCGCCGTCTGGGGACGGAGCTGTCGGATCACGCCAAGCGCCACGGCGCGGGTGGGATCTTCCACACCGACGAGCTCCCCGCCTACGGCGTCACCGAGGAGGAAGTCGCGGACCTGCGGGAGGCCGTCGGCGCCGACCCCGAGGACGCCGTCGCCATCGTCGCCGACGACACCGACACCGCCGAGTCGGCGATCGAGGCGGTCGCCGAGCGGGCACGGACGGCCCTCGAGGGCGTCCCCGAAGAGACCCGCGGCGCGAACGACGACGGGACGACCCGCTACCTGCGCCCGCTGCCTGGCGCGGCGCGGATGTACCCCGAGACGGACGTCCCGCCGGTCGAACCGGATCCGAGCGAGGTGCCCGAACCCGAGCTCCTGACCGAGAAGGTCGAGCGCTACCAGGCCGAGTACGACCTCGGCGCCGGGCTGGCCGAGCAGGTCGCCTACGGGACCCACATGCCGCTGTTCGAGGACGTCGTCGCCGACGGCGTCGACCCGACGCTCGCGGCCTCGACCCTCGAGTCGACGCTGACCGAACTGCGACGGGACGACGTCCCCGTCGAGAGCCTCGAGCGCGAGCACCTCGAGGACGTCCTCGGGATGGTCGAGGACGGCGACCTTCCCAACGAGGGCGTGGGCGACCTGCTCGCGGTGCTCGCCGAGGAGCCCGATCGGACGGCCGAGGAAGCGGCCGAAGCGGAGGGGCTCGGCGGCGCCGACGAGAGCGAGGTTCGCGAGGCCGTCGTCGAGGTCGTCGAGCGAAACGAAGGGCAGGTCGAGGAGGAGGGGATGCAAGCCTTCTCCGGACTCATGGGCGAGTGTATGGGTGCACTTCGGGGCAAGGCCGACGGCGACCTCGTCAGCCGGCTGCTGCGCGAGGAGATCCAGAAGCGGGCCTGAGCCCGAGTTCGCGTTCGGGTTCACCGTCGAGATCGAGGCGACGTTCTCGAGCGATCGGCGTTACTGGTAGGCCTCGAACTCCTGACCGAAGATCGCGAAGTAGACGACGCCGATCATGCCGATGATCGTCGCGATCGTAAAGGAGAGTTCGGGATCGACGAACTGCCAGAGGAACCCGCCAAGCGCGCCGCTGGGGATCACGATCGCGCCGCGGATCAGGTAGTACGATCCCGTCACGCGGCCGCCAGCCCCCTTCTCAGCGGGGCCGACCACGAGCGCCTTGTGAGCGGGCAGGCCGGCGAATCGAAGTCCCGAAAAGGCAAAGAGCGCGATCAGGAGCCACGTTTCGTCGAGTCCACCGACGTACTGGGGGCCGAAGATCAGCAGTACCGGGAAGATCGCGTAGACGAAGAATCCGAGCCCGACGACCGGTTTGAGCCCAACGTACTCGGCGACCTTGGCCGTCGGGGCCATCGTCAACAGCGCGACCAGCATCTCGACACCCAGGAGGACGCCGAAGAAGGCCGCAGGCGAGAGATCGATCGTACCGACGACGGGAAGGGTCGTGGTCAGTCCGATCTCGAGCAGCTGGGTGATCACGAGGATAAAGAAGGCGTAGACCATCCCGTTGGCGAACCGGACGAACGTGTCGGCGACCAGCAGCGGTCGCAGCGGATCCGGGAGCGCCCGCAGGTCGTCGACGATCTGGCCGACGCCCTCGAACTCCTTGCCGACCGAGTCGGCGTCGGGGTCGTACAGCAGGTGCTGGACGATCGTCCCGAGGACGGCGAAGACGATCGCGATCACGAGCACCCAGAGAAAGCCGGGCATTAGCTCGTCGGCGACGAGGACGGCGACGATCAGCGGGGCGATCAGGAACGCCGTCCGCCGAAACGTCTCCGTGCTGGCGAACCCACGGGCCAGCCGGCTCGGTTCGGTGGCCTGCTTGACGATCGCGTAGTGACCGCCGATGCCGAACGATTTCCAGCACTGGGCCAGCAGGAGGCCGACGAACACCCACACCCACGGCTCGAGGACGACGACGCCGAGGTCGATCGCAGGGACGTAGGCGGACCCCAGCCAGACCGCGAAGCCGAACGTCGAGAGAAAGCCGAAGACGGTCAGGGCGTACCGCGACCCGACGCGGTCGGAGACGACCCCGCCGTAGTAGGGGTAGACCGCGCCGATCACGTTGCCCAGCGTGGCGAACAGCCCGACGACGAACCCGCCCGCGCCCAGGTAGACCAGATAATCCGGAAGGAACCGGTTTGTCATCTGGAACCCGAGACTGAACGTGAACATCGCCAGCGAGAGCACCAGGACGTCCCGCTGGAGCGAGAAGAACTGCCGAAACGCGTCGATCGGGCCGGCGACCTCGGCTTGTTCCTGTGCCATGGGAGAACTGCAGTCAGGCTCGACGTAAAAATTCCCGTGGAGCGGGCGGTTCAAGCGTCCGTCACGGCACGAGGAGCGGCGATTCGGGTCGACCGCGGCGCGGTTCTCAGCGCGGAGGGAGATCGTTCCAAGTGCGACCGGACGAACGGTGCCACTTGACGGCACCGGGTTCCGATTCGGCGGTCGGGTGGCTCGCGGGTCGAGGAGCAAACGACTCCGATTCCGGCGTTACTCGACGAGTTCCTCGAGCAGCGTCTCGAGTTCGTAGCTCTGCAGGGCCTCTCGCTCTTCGATCGCCGAGATGACGAACGTCGAGTCGGTGCGGTCGACGCCCTCGAGCTGTTCGAACTCGGCGATCAGCCGCTCGACCATCCCGCTCTCGCTGAGTCGGGCGACGACGATGAAGTCGGTCTCGCCCATCGTGAAGTAGACGTTCGTCACCCCCTCGACGGTTAACAGGCGGTCCGCGAACTCCTCGTAGGAGCCCTTGTAGTCGGCGTGAACCTCGATGATGACCGTGACGTCGAGGCCGAGCTCCTCGAGGTCGATCTCGTAGCGGTCGTTCGCGATGATCCCCTCCTCCCGGAGATTGTTCAGTCGGTAGTGGATCGTCGATACCGGGATCCCTGTGGCCTCGTGGAGCGCCTCGGGACTGCCGGTTTCCCGCTCGGCGATCGCCTTCAGCAGACGCACGTCGCGTTCGTCCATACCCCGAGTTCGGACGATAATGTGATCGGTGTTTCGACTCGTACCCACAGTGTTGGACCTTTCTTCAATAGCTACCCCTCTTTCCAGGGGCTTCTTCGGATCGAATTCATATGTGTGGTTCTGCATCCGATCTCGAGACTACTGTTGTAGAAGGGTCTAAGTACGACGACCGTTTTCGAACAGTTCATGATTCGACGCGCGCTCTTTCGGTCTAAGTACGGAGATCTGGTGTTGTTCTCGATCCTCGCGCTCTGCTGGGGGACCTCCTTCGTCGCGATCGAGATCGGCCTCGAGTATGTGCCGCCGCTGCTGTTCGCCGGCCTCCGGTACGGGGTTGCGGGCCTGATCGTTCTCGGTTACGCCGCCGTCGTGACCGATCGGTTCCGTCCGATCGATCGGGCCGAGTGGCTCTCGGTCGGCGTCGCCGGAATCTTCCTTATCGCCATCTACCACGCGCTGTTGTATCTCGGCGAGCTGTACGTCTCGGGTGCGATCGCGGCGACGGTCGCCAGCACCGCTCCGATCCTCACCGCTGCGTTCGCTGGCGCCGTCCTCCCACGGGAGCAACTCTCACTCGCGGGCGTCGTCGGGCTCGTCCTCGGGCTGCTCGGGGTCGTCGCCGTCGTCCGACCCTCGCCGACGGGACTCGAGACCGAGCTCCTGCTCGGCGCTGGGCTCGTCTTCGGCGCCGCGATCGCCTTCGCGGTCGGAACTGTTCTCACGCGACCGCTCGACGCCGGTCTCCCCCTCGAGACGCTGCAGGCCTGGGCGATGCTCATCGGCGCGGCAGTGTTGCTGGTCGGTGCCCCGCTTCGGGGCGAGCGACTCGCCGCAATCGACGTAACCTCGACTGCACTGCTATCGTTCACCTACCTGACGCTCGTCTCGAGCGTGTTCGCCTTCCTGCTGTACTTCCAGCTGCTCGACCGCGCCGGCCCGACCCAGGTCGCACTGGTGGGGTACGCCGAGCCCGCGGTCGCGATCGGCGTGAGCTGGGTCCTGCTAGGGTACGTCGTCGACTCTCTGACGATACTGGGGCTGTTGACGATCCTCGCCGGGTTCGCCGCGATCAAGCGACGTCACCTCGCTCGGGTCGTAGACACGCTGTTCGAGGAAGAGAGCGATCAACGACCGAGCGTCGGTTCTCGGCTCCCGCAGGAACCGAGCGAAGCCAGAACCGACGGCGGGACGCCCCAGGAAGCCGACGCAGTCGGAGCGGAACGGAGCGCCGACTAGGGGCCGTCGAAACGGCTACAACGTGGCGCGGCTCTTGGTAGCAAATCTCTCGTCAACAACTCTCACAAAGGTTTATACGAAATACCGTTGGCTAGCTCACACGACGGAGGGGGTTCAGTATGAATGCACAATCGCAGACACTGACGGTGGTTTGTCACGTGCGGGCGCCGTTGCTCCTTGAACCGGTCGACAGCCAGGTCGAGAGCCTACGCGCCTGCGAGGACGAAGGACGGATCGACGACCTGCTGGTGCGAAGCTGGCCGAAGGAGGTCAGCCGCTCCGGGGAGAGTCCCTACCAGGAGGTCCTCGAAACCCACGAGCGACTGCAGCGATGGGCCGACCGACACGAGGTGTCGCTCAGCCCGCCGTTCAGGACGCGCACGACGACATCACAGATCACCGACGAGACCGAGGACGTCCTCGTGACGCCGTTGCTGTGCCTCGAGTACTACCGCGGCGACGAGCTGGTCGGCGTCTACCCACACACGACCGGCGAGGAGACGATCACGACCGAGGACGTGATCGCCCGGATCCGCTGTGGCGACGACTCCGCCTCGGCGGCCGAAGCGCTCGCAAAGCTGACGCCCGATTCGGCCGGTTCGCCGGGAACGAATCAGACGGTCGTGACCGGGAACGGTGCTACCGAGGGCCTCGAGACGGAGTCCCCGACGCGGTCCGGGACGTGTCCCGACTGCGAGGGTGACGTGGTCGACGGCCAGGGACTGGTGGCCTGTATGGACTGTGGATGGATCGGAACGCTCGCCGAGAACGGCGGGTATGGGTCGACCATCCTGGAACGGACACAACACGGGACAACCGATACCGAGCCCGAGTCCGTTCGTTCGGTTCCGTCTCGGTAGCTCCGGCGGTGTGTCGTCGCTGAGTTGCCGGTTCGGTCCTCGCTGGCGGGCTAGCGTGTTCAGCCGTCGGCGGCGAACGGTCCGGTTCAGTCCTCGGCGGGGCGTTCGGTCGCCCGTCGGAGGATTCCCAGCAGTGTATTTGCTTCGCGCTCGGTCAGGTCGGCCCGCCCGAACACCCGACGGAGCATCCGCATCGTCTTGTCACGTTTCTCGTCGGGGTGGTTGAGTTCCGCAAGCAAGGCACCCCACTGATCGTAGAGCCGATCGAGCGTCGGCTCCGGCGCTCGGGTGCGCTCGAGTTCCGGCAGCTGGGTTTCCGTCAGTGTGAGCGTTCGGAGTTCGTACAGCGTCACCGTCGCGGCCTGTCCGAGGTTCAACACGGGGTACTCCGCGCTGGCGGGGATCGAACAGATCTCGTCGATCCGTGCCAGCTCCTCGTTGGTGAGTCCGACCCGCTCGCGGCCGAAGACCAGCGCCGTCGGCGCCTCGACGGTCGGCAGCCGTTCCGCGAGTTCGGCGGGCGTCGAATAGGGGTAACGCACGTGGCTGCGGTCGTCCTCGTTCGTGACCGCTGTGCAACCGATCGTGTGGTAGTTCTTCGCGAGCTCGTCGAAGGAGAGCTCGGTCGCGTCCGGGAGGACGTCCTCCCGGGCGTGACCCGCGTAGCCATAGGCTTCGCCGTCGGGATCGAGCTCCGGCGGATCGACGAGCAGCAAGTCCTCGAATCCGAAGTTCTTCATCGCGCGGGCGATAGTGCCGACGTTGCCGGGCGTTTCGGCGTCGACGACCGCGACCGCGGGCGGCGTTCGGTCGCTCGTCACACCCGAGTCGGGGTCGTCCGTGTCGTCGCGGTCCGACGTCTCACTCATGATTCGACGGCGTGTTCGGACGGCTTCTCGTGGGCGCTTCTCGAGGACGGACTGGCGAACCGAGAGTCACAAAGACGATTCGGTGCGTGCATACCGCTGCTAACGACCGTGATCGCAAAAGCCGACTGATACGGGGTCGAGTGGAGAGACGGCGGCGACGGTCGACAGACTGGGTGGAGTGAAGGAGCGACGGTCGGTGAGGACGTCCCCGTCCGCCGGGTCGTGTTGATCGAGGCGGACGTCCTCGGTCTGTCGTTGGGTCCGTGCTCGTCTCGATGGACCGGTTCGGAATCGAGATTCGACGGCGTGTTCGAGCGGATTTGTCGGGGACTATTACAGAGTCAGTTAGAGTGGGTAGAGAGAACTAGTAGTGTAGAATAGGTATAATATATAAAATAAATATGATAGGAAGAATAGGTACGATTAGTGCGATAGGTATGGTAGGCAAGCTAGTAGAGTTGGTAGGATAGCTAGAATAGTTGTTGCTAGAGTAGTCTCGGAGTAGCTTCGGTATCGGACGGCTGTTCGTTGCTTCTGCCGTCGCTTGCGGGTCGTCAGTCAGCCGTCTCGTTCTCATCGGTCTCGCGGATTCGAGGACACACACCCCCCTCGCGTTTGTAACGCCGTACACGTGTGGGGGGTCTGTTCGGCAACACACCTCCGTCGCGGTTGTAAACCAGGGGGTTCAGGGCAAATCGGGGGCGAATTTCGGCTCTCAGCTCGACCCCACCCACCCGTTCGCCGTTACATCCGCGAGGGGGGTGTGTGTCCCCCGACGGATCGTTTGACACGTTCGAAATTCCACGCTCTACTGCTTCCCGACCGCCTAATCCGCCGGTTTGGAATACGAGAGGTACTGCTCGATCACTACCCGATCGTCGATTCGGCGCAGTTCCCACGGTACGCGTCCTCGGCCGCCGTTACATCCGCGAGGGGGGTCCCCGTCGACAGTTCCCACGTTCGCGAACTCTGCTCACAAGCGCGAGGGCGGCGATAGTTCGCCTCTCGACTGACTGGTGGGAAGAGTGGCGCTTCGGGCCTCTCGGGCGGATCTTACATCCGCGACCGATCTCCATACATTTATTTCAGCTCGGTGGGAAGGGACGGGGTACTGCAATGTCCGCGAACGACGACCGTGATCCGCTCTTCCGATACGACGATCCGATCTTTGCCGACGAGCGGCTGCTCGAGATCACGCACCTGCCCGGTCCGGACCGGATCGTCGGCCGCGACGAGCAGATGCAGCGGGTAGCCGACGCGTTGAATCCGGCTATCTTCGGGAGCGAGCCCAACCACCTCTTTATTTTCGGTAAGACCGGAACCGGCAAATCGCTGATCTCCCGGTCGGTCACAAAGCGGGTGATCTCGGAGGCCAAGCGAGACGACGTCACGGTCAACTACGCGTTTATCGACTGTGGTGAACAGAACACCGAGGCCTCGATCGTCAAGACGATCGCCCAGCTGGTCAACGACCCGGAGCAAAGCGGGATCACCGTCCCCGACCGCGGACTGGGAACGGGCGACTACTACAAGCGACTCTGGCAGGCCGTCGATCGCTGTACCGACGTCACGATCGTTATTCTCGACGAGATCGACATGCTCGAGGACGACGAGGTGCTCCGAAAACTCTCGCGGGCGGGGGAGAACCGGCGAATCTCGGACTCGAGTATCGGCATTATCGGCATCTCGAACAAGATCGACTTCCCCGATCACCTCTCCGAACGGGTCAAGTCAAGTCTCTCCCGGGACGAACTCGTCTTCTCGCCGTACGACGCCAACCAGCTCGTCGAGATTCTCGAGAAGCGCCGGGACGCCTTCCACGACGAGGTGCTCTCGGGCGACGTTATCCCGCTGACGGCAGCACTGGCCGCCCAGGAACACGGCGACGCGCGCAAGGCGATCGACATCCTCCGGAACGCGGGCCGAATCGCGAAGAAACAGAACGCCGACCGCGTCACCGCCGACCACGTCCGGGACGCCAAGGAAAAGACCGAGGCCGACCGCTTCAACGAGCTGATCGAGGGCTCGCCCCAGCAGGCGAAGGCGATCCTTTACTCGCTGACGATCCTCACCGAGAACAGTTCGGAGAAGGAGTTCCCGACGAAGATCATCTACAACCAGTACAAGGAGGTCGCCCGGCGGCTCGACTTCGACGTCCTCTCGGAACGACGGGTGCAGGAGATCCTCCAGGAGCAGAACTTCCTGAACGTCATCCAGTCCGAGCGCGAGGGCCGAGGACGCGGGCGGGGCGCCCACGCGAAACACCGGCTGCTCGAGAACCCATCGATCGTCAAGAAAGTCCTGTTGCGGGATTCCCGGCTCGCACCGCTGGAAGCGGACGCGTAGCCGTCGCCCGTCTCCGGGCGGCGTTTCGGAACCGTCGACTCCCGCGTCCTCGTCGTTCGCCGGGATCGCGGTACCTTTCTACCTCGGTTCCTCAGGGGCGGTATGGACAGCGTCGACGCGGCCGGGCTCGGGATCGGCGACGGCTATCCGACCCGGATCATGGGCGTGCTGAACGTCAGCGAGGAGTCGCCGTACGATCCGAGCGTCTACGACGACCCCGGCGAGGCGGCCCGTTACGTGGACGAGGAGCTGATCGGCGAGGGTGCCGACATCGTCGACGTCGGCCTCGAGTCGGCGAACAAGCGCTTCGAGGTGCTGTCGGCCGAGGAGGAGCTCGAACGGCTCCACGTCGCCTGCGAGACGATCGACCGTGTCGAGGGCGAGGCGATCTTCTCGATCGAGACCCGATACCACGAGGTCGCCGACGCGGCCCTCGAGCAGGGGTTCGACATGGTCAACGATATCTGTGGGTTCGCTGATCCGCGGATGCCCGCGGTCTGTGAGTCCCACGCCGCCGCCGTCGTGAAGATGGCGAGTCCGTCGGATCTCGAACGCCCCGGCGCAGTCGAGGAAACCGACTGGGCCGCCCGGCGGTCGCCCGCCTGGGCCGAACGGGCCGACTACGTCGACCAGGTGTACGAGGCGCTGAAACAGAACGGGCTCACCGACAGGACGATCGTCGATCCCGCCTTCGGCGGGTGGAGCGAGACCCAGACCGTCGCGGACGATCGAGAGACGTTCCGCCGGCTCCAGGAGTTCCGGGACCTCGGACGGCCGATTCTGGTCTCGATCAACCGGAAGAACTTCCTCGGGGAACTCGTCGACCGGGAGACCGAGGACCGACTCCCCGCGAGCCTGGCAGCGACCGCGATGGCGATCGAGCGCGGCGCGGACGTCGTCCGGACCCACGACGTCGCGGAGACCAGGGACGCGGCCGTGATCGCGGATGCGTTCGGCGAGCGGAGCGGATAGCACGGAACCGATCGAACGCGCCACTACCGGGCCACGATATCGTCGATCGCGACTCAATCGTTTTCACCCGATTTCGGCGAGCAGACCGCCCGTTTATCGCCTCCAAACTCGTTATTCCCATCTGGTAAGTCAAGAGAAAGCTTATGTTGGAGGCTCCGAAAGGACGTGATGGACGCCGGGCGGTCTCCCGGGTAGGGGTACTTTGGAGGCGACGCCCGGCCCACAACACGGCATTATTGTGGCGTTGCATCGACCAGCTGCGGCGCCGTCAGAAGGACCGACACGCTTCCCGAACGTCAGCCGACGCTCTCACCTGTCGAGAGATCGCCGTATCGAACGCGCCGTCCCGGCCTCGGCGAACGCACAGACACATACCTCGTCGGTACGGAGAGGACGTATGGAGTTCGACGAGTGGGAACCGGTCTACGACGCGATCAGACGGGAGTTCGGCTACGATCGCCACGGCGACGAGCGCGCCCGGGACGTCCTCGCCGAACTTACGGACCCGTTCGACCTCCGGCGCCTCGACGCCGCCAGCGGTGCGACCGTCGCGGTCGTCGGCGCCGGCCCGACGCTGTCGGACGAGCTCGCCGTCGCTCGCGAGGCCGACGTCGTCTTCGCGGCCTCGACGGCCGCCGATACGCTCCTCGAAGCGGATATCGACGTCGACTGTATGGTCACGGACCTCGACAAGAACCCCGACACCGTCCGTCGACTAACCCGGCAGGAAACTCCGGTCGCCGTTCACGCCCACGGGGACAACATCTCACAGCTCCGGGCGGTCGTTCCCAACTGCCGCGACGACTGGCTCCTGCCGACAACGCAGGTCGCGCCTCGCGGTCCGGTTCGGAACGTCGGCGGCTTTACCGACGGCGACCGAGCGGCGTTTCTCGCGGACCGCCTCGGCGCCGGGGAACTCCGATTTGTCGGCTGGCTGTTCGACGACCCATCGGTCGATCCCACGAAAGCCCGGAAGCTCGTGTGGGCCGAGCGACTGTTGTACTGGCTCGAAACCCGTCGTGACGAGCGGTTCGACGTCCTCGACGGCCGTCGGTCGACGATCGAGACGGTCTCGCTGCCCGTCGACTGAGAGAGACCGTCGACGGCAGTTGTCCCTGCGAGGAACACGGTCCGGATCGGGATCACCTCCGCTGGTTTCGGTCCTCACGGGAACAGGTCCGTCGTCCGAGCGAACCCCGAATATCAGAAATTCTTATTATAACGCGTGAACAACGTTCGCCCGAAACACCGCTTTCGTGTCGAGACGGCCGACGCGAGACCTGGTGACGACGGATGGTTCCGTCAGATCGTTCGTCGCTTCCTCTTTCATTTTAACTACCGTTTTATCGACAAGAAAGCTTATGCCGGGATGCTCAACTTATGGAATTATGTCATCCGACACTTCGGTGCAGAACGACACCTCCGGTGGCCAGCCCGATCGGCTTCCGAATCTGGTGACGATCGTCGGCCGCGGAGTGCCGTCGAACTTCGAAATTGCGGTCGACGGCAAGATAGAAATGATCGCGGACGATCCCGTCGCGGAAGGAACGGTCGTCTCCGGCGGCGTTGCAGAAGGAGCGATCGAGGTCGGCGTTCAGCGGTTTCGGTTCTCCGGCCAGATGGCAAACGTCCACGTCGTCGACTGGAACGGCGTCGAGATGCCCGACTCCGCACACACACCCGAGGTGCACGTGGATTACGGTGTCTCAAACCGCTGATGGGAGCCACCGGCCGACGTTCGCTCTCGATCGCCTCTGCATCGAGGGGTTCAGTAGTTCGATTTCGACTTGCTATCCTTCTCAGACTCGTCTGTTCTCCGTTCGATCGGAGCGGCGACCCCAATCGGACTCATCGCTCCGGCGCGAGCGCCTCGATCGTCGCGTCGATCTCGTCACGGTCGGCACCGCGCGGGAATCCGATCGCGACGTCATCGACGCCGTCGATACGTTCGAACTTCCGCAGCTCCTTGCGGGCCCGCTCGGGCGTGCCAGCGGCGCCGAGATCGTCGAGCATCGCGTCCGGAATCCGCTCGACGGCGCGGTCGTGCTCGCCGTTTGCCCACGCGGCGGCGATCTCGGTTGCCGCCTCCTCGTAGCCCTGACGGGCGAGTGACTTTCGGTAGTAGGTCCCCATCGCGCCGACGTAAAACGCCAGATGCTGGCGAGCGAGCCGACGTGCACGAGCACCGTTCTCGAGGGCACACGCGGTCACCGAAAGCGTAACCCGAACGTCCTCGGGAGCGCGATCACCGAGCTCCGCACCGCGTCGGAGGTCCTCGAGACGGTTCTCGAGCCCCTCCGGAGTGAACACGATCGCGTGCCAGCCGTCGGCGAACCGGCCTGCGAGCTCGACCGACTTCGGTCCCATCCCTGCGGCGTCGATCGGGACCGGCTCCGACGGCGGGTCACACCGAAGACGGAACCCCGACAGCGAGAAGATATCCCCGTCGTAGTTGACCGTCTCGCCGCTCATTACTGCACGCATGATCTCGAGATACTCGCGCGTTCGTCGGAGTGGACGCTCGAACTCGACGCCGTGCCATCCCTCGATGACGGCGGGGCCGCTCGGCGCGATCCCCGCCCGGAGCCGTCCGTCGGCGACCTCCTGGAGGGTCGTCATCGTCTGTCCGAGCAGTGCTGGCGACCGAGAGTAGACGTTGACGATGCTAGATCCGAGGCCGATCTCGTCGGTTTCGCGAGCGATCGCCGTCAGGACGGTCACCGCGTCCCGACCCCAGGTTTCGGGTAGCCAGGCGTACTCGTAACCGTAGCGCTCCCCGAGCGCTGCGAGTTCGACGAACGAATCGACCGACGGCTGTGCTGCGACCGGAAGGTGTAGGCTTCTGACAGTCATCTGGATCACCGGGCGGCCTCGCGTGGCTAGGAGCTCCCGTCGACACCAGACCGCCTCGACCGCTCGGACGGTCCGAACCGGGAGAGACGTTCTATCGTACACGATCAACTGTTTTAATGTTTCTCCCCACGATCCTCACGAGACGATCACGGCAAAACCACCGGAAACCCGCCCGAAAACCGGTATTCGACCGCTCGGATCGGGAGTAAGTCCTATACGCGACGGCGCCGTACCGGGACGCATATGGACGACGTCGGTTCTCCGACGACGCGTCGGGGGATACTCGCGGGAACGGCTACCGGTATCGCCGGCTCGCTCGCCGGCTGTACGGAGCGACTCTGGTCCAGAGCCGAGAACCCGGGACCGGAACAGGTCTCGCTGACGATCAAGGCCGTTCCCGCGGACGACGATATCGTCGCCGCGAAGATTGCGAGCCAGCTTCGGGAAAACCTCGAGGCCGCCGGGATCGACGCGACGTTCGAGCCGATCGCCAAGGCCGAGCTGTACCGTGATATTCTTCTCGAGGACGAGTACGACGTCTTCGTCGCCAGACATTCCGGGCTCGACGAGTACGACGCGCTTCGTGGACTGTTGCACTCGCGGTACGCCAACGAACGGGGGTGGCAGAACCCGTTTCAGTTTTCGAACGTAACCGTCGACGACCTGCTCGAGACGCAACTCACCGCCACCGGCGAGGACCGCGAGCGAGCGCTCGCAGAGCTGTTCGAGCATCTCACCGAGACTGTTCCGTACACGACTGTCGCGTTCCCGTCGCGGATCGGTGCCGCCCGAGAGCCGCTCTCGGAGTCGATCTCCGGTCCCCCGTACCGGCCGCTCGACTACCTCGAGATCCTCTCGCAGGAGTCCGAGGACGGCCCGCGGGAGCGACCGCTCGAGGTCGGTGTCTTCGGCGAAGGACTCACCGACCGGCTGAACCCGCTCGTCGTCGACTCCAACCGGGTCCCCGCGTTGCTGGAGCTGCTCTACGAGCCGCTGGCGTACCGGACCGACGACGGACTGATCGGCTGGCTCGCCGAGGACGTCGAGTGGAGCGAGGGAGCGTTGCTCGAGGCGACGGTGACCCTGCGTGCCGATCACTCCTGGCACGACGGGCGCTCGCTGGACGCCGACGACGTCGCCTTCACGTATCGATTTCTCCGGGACACGTCCCTCGGTGAGGCCGAGGGTGGCGTGCCGGCGCCGCGATACCGGGGCCGACAGCGCCTCGTCGAGAGCGTCGAGGCAGTCGACTCCCGGACCGTCGAGTTCTCCTTTCGGACGACGAACCGGGAGACGGCACTCCGGGCGTTTCGAATTCCGGTGTTACCGGCCCACATCTGGGAGCCGCGTTCGGCCGTCGTCGGTGACCGCCAGACCGAGGCGCTCGTCGACGACAACGAGGAACCGATCGGATCGGGACTGTTCGAGCTCGCAGCCGTCACCGACGACACCGAGGTCGAACTCGAGCTCTTTACCGATCACGTCTTCTACGACGACGATCGACCCTCGCTTCTGGAGGGGTTTCCACAGTACGAGGGGATCAGGTTCGCCGTCGCACCGAACTCGGGAGCTGTCGTCGACCTGCTCGAGGACGAGGAGATCGATCTGACTGGCACTCCGCTACCGGCGGACGAGACGGCTCTGATCAGTGACCTCTCGGGTCGGACCGTGCTAACCGAACGGACCGACGAGTTCTACATGATCGGCTACAACAGTCACCACGAGCAGCTGGGTAACCCACACTTCCGGCGGCTCCTCTCGCGGCTCCTCGACCGGGAGCACGCCGTCGACGAGCTGTTCGCCGGCTTCGCGGAGCCGGCCCGAACGGTGAGTTCGCTGTTCGGACTCCGCGACAGCGAACTGGCCGTCGAGGAGTCCGAGATCACCGCGTTTCCCGGCTCCGACGGAGCGATCGATTCCGAACGGGTGCGATCGCTCTTCGAGGACGAGAACTACCGGTACGAGGACGGAGCCTTGCTCGAGTGACGCCGTCCAGATGGATGACCGGGCGCTATTAATGTCTCCCGTGTCGTACCGTCTTGCATGACGCTGCTCGAGGTCGTCCTCGAACTCGCGCTCGTCGTCGTGACGATGCTCGTGACGGCGACGCTTGTGTTCGTGGGCCCGCGGCGGATCGCGGCCGCGATCCGGGGGTACCGGTGGCGGCTCGAGGCCTGCCTGCTCCCGGTCGTCGCGCTTGCGGTCGTGCTCGCGTTGCGGTGGTCGACCCGGGATATCGTCCTGCGGATCGAGCGTCGCGTGATCGGGCTCAATATTACTCACGACCTGTTCGCGCTCGAGCAGCAGCTGTTCGGCGAGACGCCGGTGGTGCTTCTCCAGGCGATCCAGACCGAGTTCCTGACCGAATTTTTCGTCTTCGTCTACATCTACGGCTATGCGTTCCTGCTGTTGTTCCCGATCGTCGCCTACTTCGCGCTCGAAGAGATGGACGACCTCTCGACGCTGCTGCTCGCGTTTACGGCCAACTACGGGATCGGGCTGCTCTGTTATATCGTCTTTATCGCGTACGGACCGCGGAACTTCGATCCGCTCGTGTTCGAGCCGCTGTTGTACGACGCCTTCCCACAGTCCCGGACGCTGACAAACCAGGTCAACCAGAACACGAACGTCTTCCCCTCGCTGCATACGTCGCTGTCGATGACGGTGTTTTTCCTCGCATGGGTGACCCGAAAGCGGTACCCGCTGTGGCTCCCGCTGTCGGGCTTTCTGGCGATTAGCGTCGCGCTCTCGACGATGTATCTAGGAATCCACTGGTTCCTCGACGTCGTCGCGGGGACCGTGCTGGCCCTGATCAGCGTCTACATCGGCGTCAACTACACCGTCGAGGGACTCCTCGAGACCGGACGCCGGTACCTCGGACGACGGTTCGAGCGGTTCGGGAACCCGGGTGGCGAGTAGGGCGAGCAGCTTTTATCGCGGCGGCCGTCGGAACGGCCGTGATCCTTCACTGGCATCGCAGCGATCTGCGAGCGGTCGACAACCGGGGTCTCGCTCGCGCCGCTCGTGACGACCGGGTGCTTCCCCTGTACGTTCTCGATCCGACCGTCCTCGAGCACGCCTCACCCGTCCGGGTCGCCTGTCTCCTGGAGGCGCTCGGGGCGCTTCGATCGTGGTACCGGGATCGGGGTGGCGACGTCCTCGTCGTTCGCGGCGATGCGAGCGAGGTTCTCCCGGCCGTGGCGACCGACCGCGACGCCGCGCGGGTCGTCTGGAACGAGGACGTCGGCGGGCTCGCCCAGCGGCGCGACAGCGCAGTCCGGACGGCCCTCGAGGACGTGGGTGTCGACCACGAGTCGGTCGTCGACGGGCTCCATCACGAGCCCGGCTCGATCTCGCCGAACGAGGGCGAGCACTACTCGGTGTTTTCGTACTTCTGGAAGAAGTGGCGCGACAGGGAGAAAGCCGATCCGGCTGCGGCGCCGACCGGGGAGGACCTCGCGGGCTTCGAGGGCGAGCGCGGGTCGCTTCCGTCGGTCGCCGACCTCGGGTTCGAGGACCCTGAAGCGGATCCACAACCGGTGACTCGAACGGCGGCCCGGGAGCGCCTCGAGGCGTTCTGCTCGGGACCGATCTATCGGTACGCGGACGATCGAGACGTCCCCGCGGCGGCTGGGACATCGCGGCTCTCGGTACATTTCAAGTGGGGGACGATCGGCCCGCGGGAGGTGTACGCCGCGACCGAACGAGCCCGCGAGGACGCCGAAAGCGAGGCCGAACGGGAGAGCGTCACCGCGTTCCGACGGCAGCTTGCGTTCCGCGAGTTCTACGCCCACGTGCTGGCGTTCAATCCCGAGAGCGTCACGGAGAACCTCAAGACCGGCGAGAACGCAATCGAGTGGCGAAACGACCCCGACGAGCTCGCGGCCTGGACGACCGGAGAGACCGGGTATCCGATCGTCGACGCCGGGATGCGCCAGCTCCGGACGGACGGGTGGGTCCACAACCGCGTCCGGATGCTGGCTGCCTCGTTTCTCACGAAAGATCTGCTGATCGACTGGCGGAAGGGGTACGACTGGTACCGTCGCCACCTGGCCGACCACGAGACCGCGAGCGACGTCGCGGGCTGGCAGTGGGCGGCCTCGACGGGCGCGGACGCCCAGCCGTACTTCCGGGTGTTCAACCCGATGAAGCAGGGCCGGGAGTACGATCCCGACGCCGAGTACATCCGCGAGCACGTCCCGGAGCTCGCGGACGTCCCCGCCGAGCGGATCCACGAGTGGGATGAGCTCGTCCCCGCGGACCGGGCCGAGCTGGCGCCGGCGTACCCCGAACCGATCGTCGACCACTCGAGCAGGCGCTCGGCGGCGATCGAGGCGTTCGAACGAGCGTCCGGCGGGAAGTAGCCGACCCGTACGGCCGTTGTCAGAAACCGACACGGAACAGCATTCTTATCGACGGCTGGCTGGTAGCGTCCGTATGGCCGCCCCGAGCAAGAGGTCGCCGGATCCGGACGGGGACCGTCCGTCGAAGGCGATTATCGCGGCGATCGCCTGTCACGAGGGCGTCGACGTAACGGCAGTCGAGCCCCCGGCGTACGATCCCCTGTACAGCGTCGTGGACCCCGGCGCGCTCGACGAGATCTTTCGGGAACACGCCTCACCCACGACGCGGGTTACGCTCACGTACGCCGGCTACGAGGTTATCGTCTTCGGCGACGGCCGGGTCGAGGTCACCGATCCGCCCACCGGCGAGACGGTCGCACGCCGGTTTCGTGACTGAGACGCCTACTCCTCGCCGATCGTGACCGTGCCGCCGGTCTCGCTCGAACGGTAGATTCCGTCGATCACCCGCTGGACTGCCAGGGCCTGCTGGACGCTGTCGCTGACGTCGTCGTCGCCGCCCGCGATCGCGTCGAAGAACGCCCGCTGTTCCTCGGTGTGGGTGTCGTTCTGTCGAGTCTCGATCGAGGTGTCCTCGAGGTGATCCGGTCCGGCCGTGCTCGCCGAGTGAACCGAGAGATCGCCGTCGAGGAGGTCGAACACCGCGGCCGATTCGGTCCCGCGGACGACGAACTCGTTGTTCTCCGGGCGGTTGGTCGCCCAGGCGACCTCCAGTGAGATCGTGCGATCGTCCTCGGTCCGGATGAACGCGCTCGCGGAGTCGTCGACGTCGAAGCCGGCCGGCCCGGCGTCGTCGCCCCACATCTCGAGGTAGGCGTACTCCTCCTGGGTGCCGAACTCGCCGCGGGTGACGCCGTTTACCTCCGTGACCGTCGGATATCCGAGCAAGTACAGCGAGAGATCGATCGCGTGAACGCCCAGATCGATGAGCGCGCCGCCGCCGGCGATCTGGCGGCGGGTGAACCACGACCCTCGCCCGGGGATCCCCCGCCGACGGACGTAGTTCGCCTCGACGTGGGTAACGTCTCCGAGCTCGCCGCGGTCGATCCGGTTTCTGACGATCCGAACCGTGTTCGCGAACCGGTTGTTGAACCCGATCATCCCGAGCCCGTCGCTGTCGGCCGCGGCGGTCGCGATCCGATCGGCGCTTTCCAGGGAGTGAGCGAGCGGTTTCTCGAGAAGCACGTGGCGGTTCCGATCAAAGGCGTCGACCGCGTACTCCTCGTGGTACTTGTTCGGCGTCGTGATGATTACGGCGTCGACGTCGTCGTACAGCTCCTGGTGGTCGTCGTAGACGTCGACGTCGTATCGTCTGGCGAACCGGGTCCGAGCGTCTGCCGCAACGTCCATCCCGCCGACCAGGGGGACGTCGAGGTCGAGGAGCCGCTCGGCGTGGTAGCGGCCGATGTTCCCGAGGCCAACGATACCGGTTCTGATATCGCCTCGTGCTGTCGTCATGTCGTCGTCCGTCGTTGTGAGTGGTGGTTCGGCATGGTGGTTCGAGTTCGGGACACTCGTGCGGACGTTTGCAGTCAGTTTCCTTTGTTCCGTCGTTCGTTCACCGGTGCGATTCGTTACACGAGCGGTTTTGCTGTGTCTACTGATAGCTATTCTCAATGTAGGTGAAACTATCGGCCCACAGCCGTCGCCGGATCCCGAGCGGTCGTCTCGAGGACGGAACGTGATCGACGACGCCTCAGTCCTCGGCCTCGGTCGGGGTCGTTCCCGGCTCCGATCCCGAGCGGTCGGCGATTCCGTGGACGAGCGCCTCCCCGCTCGACGTATCGAAAAGATGAATTTTCGAACCGTCGAAGACGACTTCGACGGCTTCCCCCTCCCTGAGATCGGTGTCCGGCGAGACGCTCATCAACAGCTGATCGGACGACGTCATCGGATCCTCCTCCATCGACTGCTCCGCCCCTTCATCGAGCAGGAGGTAGACGAAGATCTCGTCGCCCATCGGCTCGAGGACGTCCGTCGTCACCTCGATCGCTCCCGTCGAGTGGGCCAAATCGTCGGCCCCGCGCACGAGATGAACGTCCTCGGGTCGAACGCCGAGCGTGACGTCGTCGCCGACGCCGACGTCGGAGACCGTCGCGGGATCGAACTCGAGATCGAAGTTCTCCGTCTCGAGGCCGTCGGCGACGACCGTTCCCTCGGCGAAGTTCATCGAAGGGGAGCCGATGAAGCCGGCGACGAACAGGTTGGCGGGCTGGTTGTAACAGACCAGCGGCGGGTCGATCTGCTGGAGCTGGCCCGCGTTGATGACGGCGATCCGATCGGACATCGTCATCGCCTCGGCCTGGTCGTGGGTGACGTAGATGATCGTCGTATCCAGCTGCTTGTGCAGGCGCTGGAGTTCGGTCCGCATGTGGACCCGGAGCTTCGCGTCCAGGTTCGCCAGCGGCTCGTCCATCAGGAAGACGTCCGGATTGCGCACGATCGCGCGGGCGATCGCGACGCGCTGGCGCTGGCCGCCGGACATCTCGTCGGGCATCCGATCGAGCATCCCCTCGAGCTGGACGATCTCGGCGGCCGTCTCGACGCGGCGTTCGATCTCTTCGTCCTCGAACGTCCGCAGCCGGAGGCCAAACGAGATGTTGTCGAAGACGTCCATGTGGGGAAACAGCGCGATGTTCTGGAAGACCATCGCGACGCCCCGGTCCTTCGGTGCGAGGTTCGTGACGTCCGTTTCGCCGATACGGACCGTCCCCTCGCTGGGCCGGGTCAATCCCGCGATGGTCTCCATCGTCGTCGACTTGCCACAGCCCGAGGGGCCGACGAGACAGACGAACTCTCCGTCTTTGATCTCGAGGTTCATGTCGTCGACCGCGACAACGTCCTCGTACCGTTTCGTAACGTGTTCGAGTTGTACTCGTGCCATAGTTTACTCCTTGAGTGCGCCCGCGGTGAGCCCGCTGACGATCTTCTCCTGGGCCACGATCACCAGGATCGCGACCGGGAGAACACCGATGATACTCGAGGCGGCCATCAGGTTGAACAGAATCTCGTACTGCCCCTGATAGCCCAGAATCCCCTCGAGGATCGGCGCCCAGTTCTCCGGCTGACCGTCGGTCATCAGGAACGAGAAGAAGAACTCGTTGTATACCGCGATGAACGTCAACACGCCGGCGGTCGCGACCCCGGGTGCTGACAGCGGGATGATGACCCGGAACAGCGCGCCCAGGCGGGTCGTCCCCTCGACCCGGGCCGCGTCCTCGAGGCCGTCGGGGATCTGTGCGTAGAAGGTTGTGAGGATGAAGATCGCCAGCGGCATGAAGATCGCCGAGATCGGCATCACCATCGCCCCCGGCGTGTTGTACAGCGTCCCGTCGCTCATGACCGGCTCGAGGACGGAGACCGGCGTGTTGAACAGATCGTTCAGCGGGATGAAAAACGCCGCCGGCGGGAAAAACGAGACGAGCAGGACGAGCAACATCATCGGCGTCTTCCCCGGAAACTCGAGGCGACCGAAGGCGTAGCCAGCGAGGCTGGCGACGACCAGCACCAGCACCGTGGAGGCCGTCGCGATGACGAAGCTGTTGAACATGTACCAGTGGAACGGCAGGGTCTGGAAGACCTCGACGAACGCGCCCGGGTTGAATCCGTTCGGCGTAAAGACGATGTCTTGGAGTTGGCCCTCGGGGGTCAATGCGACCATCAGCAACCAGTAGAAGGGAAACAGCGTCGTAAACAGGAAGAAAATCGCCGCGACGTAGAACATCGCCCTGTAGACGCGCTGGGGGTTCTGGATCGACCGGTCGACCCACCGGGAGAACGGCCCGCGTTCGATCTCGGCGTCCTCGGCGCGGCCAAGTGCCGTGCCGCCGTCCGCGAGTCGGCTTCGTGGACCGCCGTCCGGCCGGTAGCGACCGGATCCATCGCGGTCGGCTCCGTCGTCGGTCGGCTCGTGATCGTTCGGGCTCATCAGTAGAATCCCGCCTCCGTATCCCGGAACAGGACGATGTACACCGAGATGAACAGGCCGATGACCAGCGCCGTCAGGAAGGCCACGGCAGCGGCCGTCCCGAAGATGCGGGTACCGCCGAACATCGCCTCGACGACCATGCAGGTCAGCGACGGAACGGTCGTACAGCCGACGCTCGACTCGATCAGCCCGTACACGCGCATCGCGTCCATCGTTCGGAACAGCATCGCGACCAGCAGCGCCGGCAGGATCAACGGCAGCGTGATCAGTTTGAACCGCTTCCAGGGCGAGGCGCCCGCGACCTTGGCGACGTCGTAGAGGCTCCGATCGACGCTCTGGAGCCCGGCGAGGATCAACAGCGCCATGAACGCCGTCGACTTCCAGATGTCGGCGACCAGCACGATGACGAACGCGTCCTGGCTGTCCGCGAGCGGGTTCGGACCGAACAGGCCGAGCCACTGCATCAGGTCGGTCCCGAAGCCGACCTCCGGCTGGAACAGCAGGAAGAAGATCATCCCCTGGATGACGATCGGGACGGCCCACGGGAGGATGATCGCGACTCTGACCCAGCGCCGGCCGCGGAACTCCTGGTCGAGGATCAGCGCCTGTCCGAAGCCGAAGACCGTCTCGAAGAAGACGCTGATGACCGCGAAGCCGAGGGTGACGAACAGCGCCTGCTGGAGGAGTGGCACGCCGAACTCGACGAACGGGAACGCCCCCGACAGCGACACGTCCATGAACTGCTGGGCCAGCCTGACGTCGCCAGTGAGCACGTCGACGTAGTTCTCGACGCCGACGAAACCACCCAGCGTCTCCCCGCCCCGGGTCCGGTCCTCCTGGAGTGACATGACGAACGTCATGAGCAGCGGGTAGAAGGCGATGAAGGCGAGCAACAGGAACGAGGGGATCAACAGGAGGTAGGCGTAGGCCGCCTCGCTCAGTCCCTCCATCCAGTTGACGACGGCGTTCCCCGTGCGTTCGCGTTCGGGGGTCTCGCCGCCGATCGCCGCGTCGGTATCACTGGACATCCTGTTCACCTACGTCGGCCTCACTGGCCTCGAGTCGGTCCGCCAGGTCGGCCATCGCCTCCTCGGGCGACTTCACGCCCCGATAGGCTGCGTTCACCTCCTGATAGATGTGGGCCGACTGCTCCGGCCAGATGTCGGTTACGGGCCGCGGAACGGCGTTCTCGCCCGCGATCTCGATGGTCTCGGCGTACTCCGCGACGGGACCGATCTCCTCGGGGTCGACGTCCTCGAGCAGTTCGACGATCGGCGGGATCCAGCCCTGGACCTCGAATACCGTAAGCATCACCTCCTCGGTCGCGAACGCCTCCAACACCTGGGTCGCCTCCTCCTGGTTTTCGCTCGCGGGGTTCAGCGTCAGGTGCCAGCCGCCGAGCGCGGCGGCGGTCCCTCCGAGACCGTCGTAGGCGGCCTCGTCCTCCTCGACGCCGTAGGGCATCGGCATCATCCCGACCTGATCGCCCATTCCGTCGTCGTGAGCGATCGCGATCGAGTACGGCCAGTTGCGGTGCATCACGACGTTGCCGCCCGCGAAGGGACCGCGAGCGTCTTCCTCGGTGTACTGGACGATCGCGGTCGGAGCGATCTGTTCGTACCCCTCGAGGGCGTGCTCGTCGTCTTGACCCCGAACGAACGTCCGCATCATCCGGATGGCGTCGAGGACGGGTTCCTCGTCGACCGTGACCTCGCGGCCGCCCGCCTCGAACAGTTCGTCGAGACCGCCGAAGTACGCGCCGCCCCAGGTGCTTATCACCTCGTTGAACGTACAGCAGGCCAACCCCTCGTAGGCGGCCGCCTGCGTAGTGAATCCGAAGTCGACGCCGGAGTCGGCGCGGACGTCGGCCGCGACCTCCGAGAACTCCTGCCAGGACATCGGCTCGGTCCCCCAGTCCTCGGTGTCGTACCCCGCGTCCTCGGCGAGGTCTTCCCGGTACTGCATCGTCCCGAAGTCGGGAAACAGCGGGAGTGCGTGCAACTCGCCCGTCTCAGGGTGGCGAGCGGTTTCGACCGCCGCCTCGAGGTACTCGTTCTCGATCAGGCCGAGCGTCTCGTTCGAGAGCCGATCCTCGAGGTTGACCGTCTGCTCGCGCAGGATAAACGGGATCGTCCACCCGCTGTCCATCATGAAGAGATCCGGCTGGGACCGTTCCGCCTGGAGCGCGGACTGTGCGGCGGATCTGCGCTGTTCGGTCTCGTCCGGTCCGGTGCGGACCGACACGGTGATATCCTCGTCGAGGCCGGCGTCCCAGAGGGCCTGATGTAACTCACCCTCCGGATCCATGATGTCCTGAAAGTCCGTATCGCCGTAGGCGACGACCGCCCCTTCCTCGGCGCCACGACCGAGACACCCCGCTATCCCGCCGGCGCCGACCGCTGAGGCCGCCGCGACGAACGACCGGCGCGAGACCCCAAGGGATGTTGTCCGTTCACATCTGTCTGGCACCATCCCTGTTTGAGACCACTTTCAGAACCTTAATTGTTGGCGTATAAAGGTCACAATGCGGTGAAAATCTCTACAAATAGAGCGTATAATCCGACGATACCGTTACGATCGGAAGTTTTGGATCGCCGAGTGTGTCCCGCGAGGCCGCTACTCCTCCGGCTCGGGGGGTTTGTGCCGACCGATGTGGATCTCGTGGGCCTCGACGTCCTCGAGCGCGGCGACCCGGCCGCCGACGGTTACCTCCGCCCCGTCCTCGTTCTCGAGAGTGATCGCGGCGACCTCCTCGCTGACCTCGAAGGAGACGTCGATGATCTGCCCTCGAACGACCCGCTGGCCGCCGACCTCGACGTCCCGGCCGACGATCGTCGCGTAGAACTCCCCGCCCTCCTCGATAATGTCTTTCACGCAGCGCCGGATCGAGGCGTACTTTCGCGGGTAACTGCGCGGGTCCTCGTCCTCGCCCAGCGTCTCCTCGGCGGTCGTCCAGAGGACGGTGCCGAAAAAGCCCGAGACCAGAAAGCCAAGCGCCGATCGGTTGAAGATGACCCCGTACCGGTCCTTGTCATCCCGCAGCGCGTCCTGTGTCGCGTAAATCGAGTAGTTACCGTCGGCGACGGCGAGCACCGGCGTCGTGATCCCGCGGCGGGCGCGCGTCGTCGTCGCGATCGCGGTGTAGTCGAAGTCGCCCGGCGCGGGCGCCTCCGTGGCCGGCGTCACGATCAGGTCGATACTGACGCCGCGTTCGAGCGCGCCCGCGAGTTCGTCCTCGAAACGGGTGAGCAGATCCGGCGTCAGCGACAGCGAGAGTTCGTATTCGGCGTCGGTGATGATCTCCTCGAGGTATCGAAGGATCGTCGAACGGGATTTCACCAGCGAGACGGCCTCCGTGTCGCGGGCGGGTGCCGTGTAGCGGGCCTCGAGTTCGTCGATCATCTGCTCGAGGGAGTGTTGGACCTCGTCGAAGGCGTCGGCCGGATCGATCGCGACCACCTTCATCGGTCGGGACTCGCGCAGCTCGACCAGCCCCCGATCGCTCAGACTCCGGACGGTGTCGTAGACGCGGGGCTGGGGTATTTCGGTGCGGTCCGCGATTTCGCTCGCGGTCAGCTGTCCCTGCTCGAGGACGGTCAGGTAGGCGTCGATCTCGTACTCGCCGAGGTTAAACCGCTCTCCGACTCGCTCGACGGTCGAGCGAAGCTCGTCTGGTGCCATACTCGGTCGCAGGATTCGAACGGATAAATGATTTATTACAACGCGAGTACTACCGCGTTCGAAAATCGAGTCCACGATCGACGGCGACGCCGGTCAGAACCCTTAACCACGCCGGCCATGACTGTGTTGGCATGCTGGAGGTCGCGCCGATTCCGGAGGAAGAGGAGGTCCTCGAGCGGACCAACGAGGTGCTTCCCGAGACGGTCCCCGGAATCGTCGGTCAGCTCCTCCTCGCTGTGGCCGTCCTCGTCGTCGGCTGGTATCTCTCGAAGCTCGTCGTCCGACTGACGGGCCGGACCGTCGCCCGGCGGATCGAGCGACCCAGCGTCACGCGAACGGTCCTGCGGGGCGTCAGATCCTTCGTTCTCCTGGTGACGCTGATCGTTGTCGCCGGCATCCTCGGCGTCGGCGACACCCAGATCCTCCTCTCGGTGACCGTCATCTCCGCCATCGTCGCGGTCGTGCTCGCGCCGCTGGTCGGTAGCTTCGTCAACGGGCTGTTCGTCCTCGGCGATCGGCCGTACGAGATCGGCGACATGATCGAGATCGTCGACGAGGGCCACACCGGGTTCGTCGAGGACATCACGATCAGGTACACGAAGGTCTTCACCCTTCAGAACACGTTCATCGTGATCCCGAACTCCGAGATCCAGCAGCGGGACGTGATCAACTACTCGGCGGAGGACGAACGAACCCGACTCTCGCTGGAGTTCGAGATCACCTACGAGAGCGACCTCGAGGCTGCGCGCAACCTCGCCGAACGAGGGGCTCGATCCGTCGACGTCGTCATCACCGGCGGGCCGGATATTCGGATCGGAAGCGCGCGCTACGCGGCCGCCCCGCTTTGTAACGTCCGCGAGTACGCCGACAGCGGCATCGTGCTGGAGCTGTACTTCTGGGTGCAACACCCATACAAGCAGTCCGTCGCTCGGTCGGCGGTCCGAACGGCGATCCGTGAGCGGTTCGTCGACGCGGACGTCGAGTTCGCGTACCCACATCGACACCACGTCTTCGACGGCGACAGCGGCACCGCGAGGGTGGCCGTCGACGGCTCCCGGTCGGCGCGTCCGGACGCCGATCCGCCTATCGACGCGGACGGCAACGGCGTCGATCCCGATGGGTAGCCGTCACTTCGCCGGCGCGCCCTCGACGGTGATGACCTCGCAGTCGAGGTGTTCCCGAAGGTAGTCGTCGATGTCCGGATTGTTGGTAAACCGACGGAACAGTCGGCGCAGTCGGCTCGCCTGTTTGGTCCCGATGACGACGGCGTCGGCGTCCTCGGCAGCGACCTCGTCGAGAATGCTCTCCTCGACGAGAAACCCCGTCCGGACGACGTACCGTGCGTTCTCGATCCGGCCGAATGCCGACTCGACGGCCTCCTTGAGGTCGATACGGGTGACTTTCTTCCCGTTCTGGTAGAGATCGACGTGCAGGACCGTCAGCGCGGCGTCGCGCTCTCGGGCGACCTCGATCGCCCGCTCGAGGGTCCGCTTTGAGTGTTTCGTGAGGGGGTATCGGACGGGGACCACAACCAGCGTCATCAACGAGAGAAACGATATCCGCCCGGGTAAACCTTTCAGTTGGGACAGTTCCAATTGTGAACTAATCACGTGGCAGAAACACCCACTCACGGATCGGAGAGACAGTCCTTTACTCCGAGCGCTACTACCGACGAGTATGGAAACGAGGTCGACCGCCGACGGCGACACCGTCTACGTCTCGAAGACGGACGGCGACAGGGGCTCGAAGGGGCCGTTTCTGATCGCCTACGAGTCGCCCGAGGCACAGCGACGGTACGGCTGGTTCTGTACCAACTGCGAGAGCTTCGACAACGCGATGGATTCGATGGGACGGATCCAGTGTAACCGATGTGGGAACTTCCGCAAGCCCACAGAGTGGGACGCCGCTCACGAGTAACCCGAGACCGCCCCAATCACGGATTACTGTCACCGGTACCGACGGTTGGTTTGCACTCGTTGTCCGATCCCCGAAATCCGTTCAGGGTTGTTCTCTTTCGATACGGATGTGTATGCCAGACCAAGGTTTATGAGGGTAGATATCGTACTATGTGTTGAATGGGACCTGTTAACATGCGTCTCGTCGAACAGGCCAAGTCGATTTTCGCCGAGCTCGGGTACACAGTCGAAGGTACCGGCCCCGTGTTCCGCGCCGAACGAAAGTGGAAGGTCGTCCACGTCAACCCCGTCCTCGAACCCGAGGAGCTTCCGTCGGCCACCGGTCAGTTCCACTGTTTCGTCGCCCGTCCGGACGACGCCGACGTGCTCGAACGAGAACTCGAACGGACAAACCCGAACTACGAGTGGGCTATTATCGTCGTCGATGGCGACGACTATCAGGTCGAACGCGTCCCGCCGGGACCGCGCGCCTCCGCCTGACTCGCTCTCCTCACTCCAGTGTGTTCCGTGCCGCCGTCACGCCCGCACCGGGATCGACGTCGGCACCCATCGATTCGAGGACGTCCCCCAGTGCCGTCACCGTGTAGATGACGTTTTGCGGCCGCGCCGAGTACCCCATACAGCCGATCCGGAAGATCTCGCCGTCCAGATCGCCGAGCCCGCTTGCGACCTCGAGATCGTAGCGCTCGAGCAGCTCCGCACAGACCGCGCCGTCGTCGACGTCCTCGGGGACCCGGACGGCGTTCAGGCTCGGTAGCCAGTACTCTTCGGGGGCGTTCATCTCCAGTCCCATCCCCTCGACGCCGGCTTTCAACGCCCCGGCTAACCGCTCGTGGCGCTCCCAGCGTTGCTCGATCCCCTCCTCGGCGACGAGCCGCAGCGCTTCCCGGAGCGCGTAAACGTTCGTGACGGGTGCGGTGTGGTGGTACGCGCGCTCGTCGCCCCAGTACCCCTCCAGCAGGGAGAGATCGAGATACCAGGATCGGGGCTCGTCCTCGCGGCCGAGTACCTTCTCCATCGCGGTATCCGACAGCGTCAGCGGGCTCGCGCCGGGCGGACAGGAGAGACACTTCTGGGGCCCCGAGTAAGCGACGTCGATCCCCCATTCGTCGACCCGAAGCTCCACGCCGCCCAGCGAGGTGACGGTGTCGGCGATCACCAGGGCGTCGTGGTCGTGGGCCGCCGCGGTGAGTTCGGGGACGTCGGGCTGGAGGACGCCCGTGCTCGTCTCGGCGTGGACGAACCCGAAGACGTCCGGATCGTGCTCGGCGAGCGCGTCGGCGACGTCGTTGGGATCCAGCGGTTCGCCCCACGGCGCCGATACCTCGGCGACCTCGCCGCCGGCACGGCGGGCCATCGAGGCCATCCGTCCGCCGAAGTAGCCGTTGGTCGGCACCAACATCGTGTCGCCGGGCTCGACGACGTTGCCGATCGCAGCCTCCATCGCGGCCGATCCGGTACCCGAAACGGGGAGCGTCCACTGGTTGTCGGTCCGGAACGTGTACCGCAACAGCTCCTGGACCTCGTTCATGATCTCGACGAACGAGGGGTCGAGGTGACCGACCAGCGGCGTGCTCATCGCCCGCAGTACGCGAGAGTGGACGTCGCTGGGACCCGGCCCCATCAGCGTTCGATCCGGCGGCGTCAGTTCGCCGATCTCGGTGACGTCGATCGAATTGTCGGACTCACTCATATGTCGTACTGGCGTGGGGGGTCCCAAAAGCGTTGCCGGACCGATCGCACCCCGAATCTTGCTATTCCCGACCATACATTGAATATCCGAACCGACGTACCTCCACGGGCGATGGTATTCAAAAAGATCACGCTGATCGGCACGAGCACGGAGAGCTTCGACGACGCCGCTGACGAGGCGATCGACCGCGCGGAGAACACGCTCCAGAACGTCTACTGGGTCGAAGTCGACGAACTCGGCGTCGAGATCGCAAGCGCCGAAAACCGCGAGTATCAGGCCGAAGTAACCGTCGCGTTCGAACTCGAGGAGTAGCTACGTCCGGAACGACTCGCCACAGCCACACTCGCTGACGACGTTCGGGTTCTCGACGTGGAACCCTTCGGCCTGCAGCCCGGTCTCGTAGTCGAGGACGCTTCCCTCGATGTACTTCAGACTCGCCGGATCGACGAACACCCGTAGCTCGTGGTGTTCGTAGATCGTGTCGTCCTCGTCGGGTGCGTCGTCGAATCGCATTCCGTACGACAGCCCCGCACAGCCACCCTGCTGGACGAACAGCCGAAGCCCGGCCTCGTTGTCGTCGAGCCCCTCGCTCTCGAGCAGTGAGAGCGCCTGGTCTGCTGCCGACTCGGTCACTTCGATCTCGGGACGCGCGTCCGCGGTTGCGCCGTCCACGCTGTCGGTGCTCATACTCACTCTTTCCCGCGCGACGGTGTTAACATTGACGCTACAATCGGTCCCGGCCGCAGTCGAACCGCACGGCTCCTGGCTCCGTCGGCAGTCGTCGATACCCCGTCCCGCTATACGCGCGAGCGCTGCTGAACCGACCGATAGTACGTCCCGAACAGCCGTTCGTCGTTCGCCGAGAGCTCGACGTCGTTCTCCGCGAGTAGCTCGATCATCCGTTCGAGCTCACACTCGTACCACATCGAGAGTAGCCGAGCGTTCTTCTGTGCGTAGTCGTAGTTTCGTTCGAGGACGCGTGCATCGGTCGGATCGACCTGACACGGCTCCATCTCCTCTGGTACTGTGTCCCGCAGCTACGTAAAACCAATTATAGATTGGTGACGTGTAACGCGGCTCCCTACCGAGAGTAGGGACGGAATACAGTCGGCGACTCGCCGTTCAGTCCCGGTTCAGCCGCCGTCGAACGCTTTCGGCGTGGGCATCGAGCCCCTCCGCGTCGGCAAGGGTCGTAATCGTCTCCCCGAGGTCGGCCAACCCCTCCGAAGAGAGCCGCTGGACGGTCGTCGATCGCAGGAACGTCTCGACCGAGAGCCCGCCGGTGACACGCGCGCCACCGTTTGTCGGCAGGACGTGGTTCGTCCCGCTCGCGTAGTCGCCCGCCGCGACCGGCGTCTCCGGACCGAGGAAGACACTGCCGGCACTGTCGATCCGCTCGAGGAGCGACTCGTCGTCAGCGGCGAGAATCGAGAGGTGCTCGGGTGCGTACGACTCGGTAAAGAGGATCGCCTCGCTCATCGAGCGGGCGAGCAACACGCCGCTGGCGTCGTTCGCGAGCGCCTCGCGGATCACGTCCTCGCGCTCGCGAGCGCTCGCCTGCTCGTCGACGGCGTCGACGATGTCCGCTGCGGTCGTCGCGTCGTCGGTAACTGCCACCACCGAGGCGTTCGGATCGTGCTCGGCCTGGGCGACGAGCTCCGCCGCGACGAGCTCCGGCTCGGCGGTCTCGTCGGCAAGGACGACGACCTCGCTTGGCCCGGCGAGGAAGTCGATCTCAACGTCACCCCGAACCTCGGCCTTGGCCGCTGTCACCCACTTGTTCCCGGGACCGACGATCTTCTGGACCCTAGTGATCGTCTCGGTTCCGTACGCCAGTCCCGCGACCGCCTGGGCGCCGCCGACGCTGAACACCTCGTCCGCGCCCGCAACGTCGATCGCCGCCAGCGTCGCTGGATTCAGTTCCTCGGCGGGCGGTGTCACGACGGCGACGTGGTCGACCCCCGCGACGACCGCGGGCACGACGCCCATGATCGCACTCGAGGGATAGGCCGCCGAGCCGCCGGGCACGTAGACACCGACGCGCTCGAGGGGGCGAAAGCGTCGCCCGAGCTCCCGGCCGTCGCCGAACGACTCGCGCCAGTCTTCGGGCAGCTGGGCCTCGTGGAACTCCCGGACGTTCGCCACGGCGGCCTCGATGGCCTCGAGCAGGTCGTCGTCGACGTCCTCGACGGCCCGCTCGCAGTCGTCGGTGATTTCGAGGTTCCCGACCTCGACACCGTCGAACTCGCTCGTGAACTCTCGGACCGCGACGTCGCCCTCCTCGTGAACCCGGTCGACGATCTCCCGAACGTCTCCCCTGACCCCTTCGATACCGGCGTCGCGTTCGAAGTAGGCGACCCGGTCGTCCGGTCCGAGGTCGGCGAGCTCCCGCATCTCGACTGTCATACTCCGTTCTTGGCGTGGCGGTCGAAAAACCGTTTTCATCACGACTCCGCGTCCTCGATCCGCCAGAGTCCGACGGCGTCGAGGGTCGCCCTGACGAACAGATAAACCAACAGCGCGAACCCGACGACGGCCAGCGGCGCCTGAAGCAGGTCCGCGACGCCGCGGCCGAATAGCAGCTGGCTGAAGCCCCGAACAAAAAAGCTCGCCACAACGAGCCCGATCGCGACCAGCGCGAGTTTGACGAAGCCAGAGCGATCCATACGCGATCGTACTGCCTAGCTCCGCTAAATCGTATCGGTCGGCGCCGGTGCCGTCGGTTTCAGCAGCGGACCTCTTCGACACCGAACTGCCGTCCGTCTACCGAATCCGAGTCCTCGGGCGGCCCCTCCTTTGCCGTCGACTCGACCGTCCATCGATTCCTGTGATTCGCCCTCCCGAGACCCACTAACACGCCTCACGCTCCGACCGAGACGACGGCCTTATGTATGGACCGGGTCCTCGTCATTAATGCGAACGACGTGGCGCACTCGTCACGTCCCCTTCGGCCGATTTCGGCGCGAAGGCAGGTGCTCCATCCGACGTCCTCATCGGTCAACCGATCTCCGTACTCGTGGGCCGCGGTCGATCCGACGGCCTTAAGTACATACGAGGATTCGGATGGAACGCAATCGAGAACCCGACAGCGCCGTTCTGCGGCCCCGTCGGTTCGGGCGATTTGGCTTCGAAGGGGTTAAGTACCCCTCGACGCTTATGAATACGTCCGAAGGAAATGAGGATCCTACCCCTGCGGTCCGCCGTACAGATGGGATCTGATGTGAGCCTTGGTAGTTCGGTGACGCCCGATCGGTCTGCGATCGCGGCCGATCCGAACGTGGACCCATTCAAGTGAGTGTGATTCGATTCATACTCCGCCAACCTCCCCCACTTTGGGGGAAAGAGCACTCCGGTTGATCCTGCCGGAGGCCATTGCTATTGGAGTCCGATTTAGCCATGCTAGTTGCACGAGTTCAGACTCGTAGCAGATAGCTCAGTAACACGTGGCCAAACTACCCTCTGGAGGGGACCAACCTCGGGAAACTGAGGCTAATTCCCCATACCGCTCGACGCCTGGAACTGGCGCGAGCCCGAAACGCTCCGGCGCCAGAGGATGTGGCTGCGGCCGATTAGGTAGACGGTGGGGTAACGGCCCACCGTGCCAGTAATCGGTACGGGTTGTGAGAGCAAGAGCCCGGAGACGGTATCTGAGACAAGATACCGGGCCCTACGGGGCGCAGCAGGCGCGAACCTTTACACTGCACGCCAGTGCGATAAGGGGACTCCAAGTGCGAGGGCATAGAGCCCTCGCTTTTCTGCACCGTAAGGTGGTGCAGGAACAAGTGCTGGGCAAGACCGGTGCCAGCCGCCGCGGTAATACCGGCAGCACGAGTGATGGCCGCTCTTATTGGGCCTAAAGCGTCCGTAGCTGGCCAGGCAAGTCCATCGGGAAATCTCCCCGCCTAACGGGGAGGCGTCCGGTGGAAACTGCCTGGCTTGGGACCGGAAGATCCAGAGGGTACGTCCGGGGTAGGAGTGAAATCCCGTAATCCTGGACGGACCGCCGGTGGCGAAAGCGCTCTGGAAAGACGGATCCGACGGTGAGGGACGAAAGCTCGGGTCACGAACCGGATTAGATACCCGGGTAGTCCGAGCTGTAAACGATGTCTGCTAGGTGTGCCACAGGCTACGAGCCTGTGGTGTGCCGCAGGGAAGCCGTGAAGCAGACCGCCTGGGAAGTACGTCCGCAAGGATGAAACTTAAAGGAATTGGCGGGGGAGCACTACAACCGGAGGAGCCTGCGGTTTAATTGGACTCAACGCCGGACATCTCACCAGCATCGACAGTAGGAGTGACGGTCAGTGTGATGAGCTTACCAGACCTACTGAGAGGAGGTGCATGGCCGCCGTCAGCTCGTACCGTGAGGCGTCCTGTTAAGTCAGGCAACGAGCGAGACCCGCACTCCTAATTGCCAGCAACACCCTTGTGGTGGTTGGGTACATTAGGAGGACTGCCAGTGCCAAACTGGAGGAAGGAACGGGCAACGGTAGGTCAGTATGCCCCGAATGTGCTGGGCAACACGCGGGCTACAATGGTCGAGACAGTGGGATGCAACCCCGAAAGGGGGCGCTAATCTCCGAAACTCGATCGTAGTTCGGATTGCGGACTGAAACTCGTCCGCATGAAGCTGGATTCGGTAGTAATCGCCGTTCAGAAGACGGCGGTGAATACGTCCCTGCTCCTTGCACACACCGCCCGTCAAAGCACCCGAGTGAGGTCCGGATGAGGCCCCTTCTGGGGGTCGAATCTGGGCTTCGCAAGGGGGCTTAAGTCGTAACAAGGTAGCCGTAGGGGAATCTGCGGCTGGATCACCTCCACAGACCGGGACCACCCCGACGGGGTGGCCCACCAAACTCGTGGCGCGTTGCGCCACGCAGTCCACGTTCGGTTCGCGCCCATCACGGGCCGACCGGGCACCCTTGAACTACCGAGGCTCACACTATCTACGCTCTCTACGGGCCACATCCGGCCTGTAGAGAGTGGGCCCATAGCTCAGTGGGAGAGTGCCTCCTTTGCAAGGAGGATGCCCAGGGTTCGAATCCCTGTGGGTCCATGATTGCGGAAGCGATCGAAGATCGTGTCCCTTAAGTGGGGCAGGAACTTTCGATCAAATCCGCAGACGAAACCGATGCACCAGCCCGCGCAAGTGTGGCTGGGAAGGGTTAATGCAGGCCGGCCGTCTACCGGCGTGCAGATGAGACCGTGTGTACGTGTAGTCCAGGCGTCCACTGGACCCGTTCCCGGGTCACTACACGGTTGCTTTGCAACCCTGATCCGACGAACGTGGCTACTGTGCCAGCTGGTGGATCGCTCGGCTTGAGAGCTGAAGACGGACGTGCCAAGCTGCGATAAGCCCAAGGGACCCGCACGGAGGGGAAGAACTTGGGATCTCCGAATGGGAATCCCCTCGCAATTGCTTCGCGCAATGGGGAACGCCGGGAATTGAAACATCTTAGTACCGGCAGGAAAAGAAAACGCAACGTGATATCGTTAGTACTGGCGAAGGAACGCGACACCAGTCCAAACCGAAGCCCCTACGGGCAATGTGGTGTTCGGACTGACGATCACTTCCCGACACTCGACACGAAGTCTCCTGGAACGGAGCACGAAACAGGGTGACAGTCCCGTACTGTCGAGCAGTAAGGAACGAGTCAGCTCCAGAGTATCGGGGGTTGGATATCCCTCGAGAATCTCGCAGGCATCGACTGCGAAGACTAAACACTCCTCAAGACCGATAGCGAACAAGTAGCGTGAGCGAACGCTGAAAAGCACCCCGAGAAGGGAGGTGCAATAGGGCGTGAAATCAGTTGGCGATCGAGCGACGGGGCTTAGAAGGTCCTCTGCAAAACGAACGTAGCGCGAGCTACAAGTAGGACGCAGCGGAAGCCGAAGTTCCGTCGTACGTTTTGAAAAACGAACCAGGGAGTGTGCCTGTTTGACGAGTCTAACCTGATCATCAGGGAAGGCGTAGGGAAACCGACAGGGCCGCAGCGCTTTGCGTGAGGGCCGCCGTGTTCAAGCGCGGGGAGTCAAACGGGCACGACCCGAAACCGGATGATCTAGACGTGGGCAAGATGAAGCGTGCCGAAAGGCACGTGGAAGTCTGTTAGAGTTGGTGTCCTACAATACCCTCTCGTGACCTACGTCTAGGGGTGAAAGGCCCATCGAATCCGGACACAGCTGGTTCCGACCGAAAGATGTCGAAGCATCACCTCCGCCGAGATAGTTCGTGAGGTAGAGCGACGGATTGGGGGACCGCACTCCGAGAGGAGTGCGCCCCCCTGTCCAACTCCAAACTTACGAACGTCGTCGACGCGGGGAGATCGGTGCGCGGGGTAAGCCTGTGTACCGTAAGGGAGACAACCCAGCGCCGGGTTAAGGTCCCCAAGTGTGGATTAAGTGCGATCGAAGGTGGTCTCAAGCCCTAGACAGCCGGGAGGTGAGCTTAGAAGCAGCTACCCTCTAAGAAAAGCGTAACAGCTTACCGGCCGAGGTTTGAGGCGCCCAAAATGATCGGGGCTCAAATCCACCACCGAGACCTGGCCGCGCCCCCCACTAGGGGCGATCGCGTAGGTCGGCGTTCTGTTCGGGTGGAGGCACGGTCGAGAGATCGTGTGGACCGTTCAGTAACGATAATCCTGGTCATAGTAGCAGCGTTAGTCGGGTTGAACCCCCGACGGCCGAACGAGTAAGGGTTCCTCAGCAATGCTGATCAGCTGAGGGTTAGTCGGTCCTAAGTCTCACCGTAACTCGAACGAGACAACAGGGAAACAGGTTAATATTCCTGTACCAGTGTGAACTCAAAGCTGACGCTTTGGGGCCGCCGCTGCCGGGCCTTCGCCCGGTCGAACAGTCGAAATTCGTGGAAGCCGTAATGGCACGAAGCGAACGAATGACTGGATAGCGCAAGAGCGGTCAACCCAGAGCCCGTGAAAAGGCGATCACACTGTCCGTACCGAGATCCGACACAGGTACTCATGGCGGCGAAAGCCAAGGTCTGTCGGGAGTAACCGACGTTAGGGAATTCGGCAAGTTAGTCCCGTACCTTCGGAAGAAGGGATGCCTGCCCCGCAAGTGGGGCAGGTCGCAGTGACTCGGGCGCTCCGACTGTCTAGTAACAACATAGGTGACCGCAAATCCGCAAGGACTCGTACGGTCACTGAATCCTGCCCAGTGCGGGTATCTGAACACCCCTTACAAGGGGACGAAGGACCCGTTAACGGCGGGGGTAACTATGACCCTCTTAAGGTAGCGTAGTACCTTGCCGCTTCAGTAGCGGCTTGCATGAATGGATCAACGAGAGCGCCACTGTCCCAACGTTGGGCCCGGTGAACTGTACGTTCCAGTGCGGAGTCTGGAGACCCCCAAGGGGAAGCGAAGACCCTATAGAGCTTTACTGCAGGCTGTCACTGAGACGTGGTCGCCATTGTGCAGCATAGGTAGGAGGCGTTACACAGGTAGCCGCGCTAGCGGCCCACCGAGCCAGCATTGAAATACTACCCGATGGTGACTGCGACTCTCACTCCTGGCGGAGGACACTGGTAGCCGGGCAGTTTGACTGGGGCGGTACGCGCTTGAAAAGATATCGAGCGCGCCCCAAGGTTTCCTCACCCGCGTCGGAGACGCGGGAAAGAGCGCAAGAGCAAACGGAAGCCTGACAGTGTCCGGCACAACGACGGACGCTGACGCGAAAGCGTGGTCTAGCGAACCAATCATCCTGCTTGATGCGGGAGATTGCTGACAAAAAAGCTACCTTAGGGATAACAGAGTCGTCACTCGCAAGAGCACATATCGACCGAGTGGCTTGCTACCTCGATGTCGGTTCCCTCCATCCTGCCCGTGCAGAAGCGGGCAAGGGTGAGGTTGTTCGCCTATTAAAGGAGGTCGTGAGCTGGGTTTAGACCGTCGTGAGACAGGTCGGCTGCTATCTATTGGGGGTGTAATGGTTCCTGACGGGAACGTTCGTATAGTACGAGAGGAACTACGAATGGGTGCCACTGGTGTACCGGCTGTTCGAAAGAGCACGTGCCGGGCAGCCACGCACCACGGGGTAAGAGCTGAACGCATCTAAGCTCGAAACCCACCTGGAAAAGAGGAACCGTCGAGATCGCTCGTAGAAGACGAGTTCGATAGACTCGGGGTGTACGCGCCAAGGCAACGAGGCGTTGAGCCCGCGAGCACTAACTGATCGAGCCACACATTCATATTCGCATTCGGATCACAGTGCCCGGAAACGGGTCCGGACGCAAACTGGACTACACGTACATTACGGTCGTTGACCGATTAGGGTTTGACGACGGTTCGACTCCGTCGATCGGCATTACGGCGGCCACAGCGGCGAGGTGCCTCCCGTACCCATCCCGAACACGGAAGATAAGCTCGCCTGCGTTTCGGTCAGTACTGGAGTGGGAGACCCTCTGGGAAATCCGATTCGCCGCCACCACTCATATCGACGACCGACAGTGGTCTTGCGGCGGTTCGATTCCGCCGGTCGGCATTACAGCGGCCATAGCGGCGAGGTGCCTCCCGTACCCATCCCGAACACGGAAGATAAGCTCGCCTGCGTTTCGGTCAGTACTGGAGTGGGAGACCCTCTGGGAAATCCGATTCGCCGCTTCCACTCATACTTTCGTTCTTCGATAGTCACTACACCGCCGTCTGTGCAGTAACACGACTTCGAGGACGCGGTACCGCGATCGGAACGGCCGACACGCGCCGGGTTCGAATACTGCGAGCGAGCGCTTGCTCGATGGGTCGAACGAAACGTGGGTCAGCGGTGCCGCCGGCTACTCGCCTTCGAGGGGTGTTCCACGGCGGTCGATCCGTGTGGCCGGAAGCCCCGCCCGATCGGCGTGCTCCCGGATCGCCGCCGTATCCTCGGCCTGGTAGTGGCAGTACGTGCCGGTAATTTGTCCTTCGTCGTTCGTCAGTACCTCCGATTCGACCCAGCGGATGCCGACGCCCTCGTCGCGCAACGCCTCGAGGACGTCGCCCGACTGTTCGGCGGCGGCTTCGAGGTCGGCTTCGCTGATCGGATCGTCGAGCGCACGGAGGATGAGGTAGTCCTCCAGATCGTCGTTCGTCATGGTCCATGTTACCCCTCAACGTCATCTGGGATAAACGTTCGTCGTCGCCGACTGTCTCGAGCGCTGCCGGGTCACGCGGTGTTCGGAACGCCGCCGCGATCCAAACGTTCTTGCACTCGTGCGTGACACGGTACCAAAAGACGAGACTAGCAATGAAACTCACCGTCAAGCCGCTCGTTTCGAACCGGTCGGAACGGTCCGTCGCCGCCCTCGAGCGAGAGACGATAGCTGAGCTTGGTATCGAGTCCGGCGAGTACGTTTCTCTCGAGGGACCAACGGGCGAATCGGCCGTCGTCGAGGTGACGTCGCGACCGACCGAGGACGTCGACGACCGGACGATCCGTCTCGAGGACGCGCTCGCGGATCGCCTCGGCGTCGAGGTCGGGGGGACCGTCCGCGCGGAACCGGTCGACGTTCGGTCCGCCGAGCGAGTCGAGGTCGCGCTCCCCGAGGACGTCTCCTCGAAGGCAGCCCTCGAGTTCGCACAGCGGGACACATTGGTCGGCCGAGTGCTTTCGGACGCGGAGACGGTGACGGTGTCGCTGGCCGCCGAGTCGGGCGCCGGGAGCCGGAGTGTCCCGATCGAGGTCGTCGACCTCGAGCCGACGCCTCCGGTCGTCGTCGAGGACTGGACGTCGGTCGTGCTCTCGCCGGAGGCGGCGTCGATCGACGACACGGAGCGCGATCAACCGACGCCTGCCGTGACGTACGACGACGTCGGCGGTCTCGCCGAGGAACTCGACCGGGTGCGGGAGGTCGTCGAGCTGCCGATGCGGTATCCGGACGTCTTCGATCGGCTCGGGATCGAGCCGCCGAAGGGCGTCTTACTGTACGGTCCGCCGGGAACCGGGAAGACGCTCATCGCCCGCGCGATGGCCAACGAGGTCGGGGCACACTTTCAGACGCTTCGGGGACCGGAGATCGTCTCGAAGTACTACGGCGAGAGCGAGGAACGGCTCCGGGAGGTGTTCGCGGAGGCCGAGGAGAACGCGCCGGCAATCGTCTTCGTCGACGAGATCGACGCGATCGCGCCGAAACGAGAGGACGTCGGCGACGCCGAGCGTCGGATCGTCGCCCAGCTGTTGTCCCTGCTCGACGGCGGCGACAGCCGGGGCCAGGTCGTCGTGATGGGGACGACGAACCGGGTCGATTCGGTCGATCCGGCCCTGCGTCGTCCCGGACGGTTCGACCGGGAGATCGAGATCGGCGTGCCGGACGCGGACGAACGGGCGGAGATCCTCGACATCCACGCGGCCGACGTCTCCCTGAGCGAGGACGTCGACCTCGAGCGCTACGCCGAGCGAACCCACGGGTTCGTCGGGGCGGATCTCGAGAACCTGATCAGGGAGAGCGCGATGTGTGCGCTGCGACGGCTGCGCGAGGACTCGCCCGGTGGACGATCCGAGCTCTCGATCGACGGCCCGATCGAGATCGGCGAGCCGGACGTCGAAGCGGCGCTTCGCGAGATCGAACCCTCGGCGATGCGCGAGGTGTTCGTCGAGGTTCCGGACGCGGGCTGGACGGATATCGGCGGGCTCGAGGACGCGAAACGGACGCTCCGGGAGGCCATCCAGTGGCCCCTCGAGTACGCCGACGCTTTCGATCGGGTGTCGCTGCGGCCGGCGACGGGCGTCCTGCTGTACGGGCCCCCAGGGACCGGGAAGACGTTGCTGGCGCGGGCCGTCGCAAACGAGGCCCAGTCGAACTTCATCTCGATCAAGGGTCCCGAACTCGTCGACAAGTACGTCGGCGAGTCCGAACGCGGGATCCGGAACGTCTTCAGCAAGGCTCGAGAGAACGCACCGACCGTGCTCGTCTTCGACGAGATCGACGCCATCGCCGGCACTCGCAACGAGTCGGGCGAGACGGCCGTCGGGGAACGGGTCGTCTCGCAGCTGTTGACCGAACTCGACGGGCTCGAGGACCTCGAGGACGTCGTCGTCCTCGCGACGACGAACCGTCCTGACCGGATCGACGACGCGTTACTCCGGGCCGGGCGGTTCGAACGACACGTCCGCGTCGGAGAGCCAGACCGTGGGGCTAGACGGGAGATCTTCGAGGTCCACCTCCGCGATCGTCCGCTCGCTGACGACGTCGACCTCGAGACGCTCGCGGAACGGACCGAGGGCACAGTCGGCGCCGCCATCGAGGGGATCTGTCGAACGGCGGCGATGAACGCCGTCCGCGACTACGTCGAGGACGCGCCGAACGCGGGCTCGCCGCCAGATCTCGAGACGCTCGTCCTGACTGCCGAGCACTTCGAGCGGGCACTCGAACGGACGGACGGGGAGTCGGCCGACGAGTTCGGTCGGTCGGCGGACGGGTTCGACGCGCTCCTCGACGGCGAGTGAACCGCTCGAGCTGGTGACCACGGATGCTAAGTAGGAGCACGGCTAGTGGTTGTGTATGTCACCCAACCTTCCCCACGTCCGGCTCGGCGAGGACGCCGCGGAACGGGGCGACAGCGAGGCCGACGAGGGTCCCGTCCGAACCGTCGAGTACCTCGACTACGAGGTCCTGAGCGAGCGGGGGTGGGATATCGAGGACGACGACCTCTTCGAGAAAGCGGCCGAAGCCGACCTCGACGACACCGATCACGGTCGGATCGAGGTCACCGGCCGGCGGTACATCCTCGACGCCGCCGAGGATCAGGGGTTCGAGTGGCCCTACGAGTGTCGGGCCGCGTCGTGTGCCAACTGTGCCGGGATCGTCTACGAGGGCGACGTCGAGATGGATATGGATCTCATCCTCACCGAGGAGGAAGTCGAGGAACGACAGATTACTCTCACCTGCCAGTCGATCCCGAAAAGCGACGAGGTAAAACTCGTCTACAACGCGATGTATCTCGACTACCTGCAGGATCGCGTCATCGGCGTCCGAGAGGTGTAGCCCCTCCTGGCGGAATCAGGAGAGCGCCGTTCCGATCAGGACTCGAGGTTCTCGATGGCGTCCTCAAGTCGCTGGGAGGGCGACTGCTCGGTGACGATCTGTTCTTGCTGGTAGGCGCGGATCGGTTCGGTGTCGATGTCGACGTCGGCGTCGGCCAGCGCGTCCAGTGCCGTCGCGAGGACGACGGTCTGGAACTCGAGGCGGGATTCGAGGTTGTTGACCTGCTCGAGGGCCCGTTCGGAGAGTTCGGTCAGCGACTGGGAGAACTCCGAGAGGTTCGCCTCGGCCTGGTCGAGTCGTCGCTCGCCGAGACTGATCGTCGCGAAGTTCTCGAGTTCGTCGATGTCGTCGGACAACTGCTCGAGGTCGTCCTCGAGCGTCTCGAGTCGATCATCGACGACGCGCTCGACCTGCTGGTCGATCGTCCCTCCTGCCTCCGCTTCGGTTCCGGGGTTCGACTCGGACGCGCGCGCTCGCGGACCGCTCGCGCCTTCCGGGCCGCTTTGGGCGTCGCTCTCCTCGATCGGTTCGTCCGCCGGAACGGCGCCGTTTTCGTTCGCACACGTCAGTACGTGGCTCTTGTACGGGCCCGGTGCCGGATACTCCTCGCCGCAGTGGGCACACTCTGGCATACGGGCACAATCAACACAGTTGTGTAAATACCTTTAGCAAATGTTTCATCTATAGGCGGTTGAAAAGAATGCTAGCGGGAGACCGGCCTCGACCCGTCAGTCCGACCCGTCGGACTGGTCGGTCGCCTGCAGGATGAAGGCTCGCTCCGGCGGGGGCGCGGCGTACAGTTCGACGTCGTTAACGAGTCGGTAGTACTTCCGGTTCCCGCGCCGGTAGTGATCGACGAGCCCCGCCTCCTCGAGGACCGAGAGGTGATGCACCGCCGACTTTCCGTTCATTCCGACAGCTTCGGCGAGTTCGGACACGTACTTCGGCTCCCGAGAGAGCTCCCGGATGATCTTCAGCCGTCGAGCGTTTCCCAGCGCCTCGAGCAGCGTCATGAACTACCGTACACACACCTGATAGTTGAGTGTTACCGTCTACCCAACAGTTGTCACGCACATTTATGTATCGATGACGTGGTATTCGATACCATGACGAACAACGTCGAGTTTCCCGACGACGAGCGACCCGACCGCAGGGTCATCACGGATGGGTTCTTCGAGCAGGAGATCTACCTCTCGCGGACCGAAACGGCGAGTTTCCTCCGGGAGATCGCCGACGCCCTCGAGGACGACGCGTCGCTGACGATCTCGGGAAGTAGCTGGGAGATCCCCTTCGAGTACCGCGAACCCATCGAGGTCGAGATCGAGTTCTCCGGCCAGCGTACGTCGGAGCTCGAGATCGAACTCGAGTTCGAGCAGGCCAGAGACGGGAGTGACCTCCGCGTCGAGTGACCGACGCGTGATCGGACCGCGATACTACTTCGGGATCTACCACTGGCGGCGGCGGCTCCGTTCGATCGCGACCGCGGCGGTCGTGATCGTGGCTGCGGCCGTCGCCGGACGCCGAACGCGATCCCGCAGCCGTCGGCTCGTCGCGGCCGCGGTCGGGGTGGTCGCGGCCGTCCGTATCGGGCGGACGCTCCGCCGACTGGGATCGCCGCCCCCGTGGGCCCTCGAGCGCGCGAAGTACGACGCGCTCGCGAGCCGGCTCCCGTTCGATCGGGCACAGCGAGTTCTCGACGTCGGCTGCGGGACGGGTCGGTCGCTCGTGGGGCTGGCACCCCACGTTCCCGACGGCGTCGCGGTGCTCGGCCTCGACGTCTTCGACGACCGCGTCATCCACGGCAACGGACCGCAGCTGGCACGTCGAAACGCCGCCCGCGCCGGACTCGACGCCGAGCCGGTCGCTGCGGACGCGGCGACGCTCCCGCTCGAGACCGATTCGGTCGACGTCGCGACCGCGTGTCGGGTTCTCCACGATCTGCCGGCCGAGGACGCCGCGGCCGCGCTCGCCGAGCTCCGGCGGGTCTGTGGTCCCGAAGGGACCGTCGGCGTCCTCGAGTTACCGCTCGTCCCCGACGATGTCGAGGACGATCCGGACCCGGAGTCGTACTGGTCGGATCGGATCGTCGAGGCCGGGTTCGAGATCGAGGCGCTCGAGCGCCTCGAACTGGCTGGGCGAGCGGAGCCGTACATCGTCGTCGTGGCGCGGCCGAACACTGATCGCTAAGCGGTCGACAAACCGAAAAAACCGACTGCAGCGAGGTCGCTACTCAGACAGCGAGAAGACCGCCAGACGGGTGTCACGGCCGCCGGCGCCGCGCCGGAGCCAGCCGCTGCCGCCGACCTGGATCGCGACGTACTGCTTCTCGGTCTCGGGGTCGTACCAGCTCATCGGGCTGCCGGCGATCGACGCCTCGCCGAGGTCGTACTCCCAAAGCCGGTCGCCGCTCTCGCCGTCGTAGGCGATGAAGTCGCCGTTCTGGGTGCCGGTGAAGACGACGCCGGTCTCGGTCGTCACCATGCCGCCCCAGATGTAGGCGTCGCTCTCGATCCAGTCGCGCCAGACCCGCTCGCCCGTTTCGGGGTTGATCGCGACGATGGCGCTGATCTTCCCGTTGTACTCGTCGGGGACGGCTTCGGTCTCGTCCTCTAAGATTCCGCCCCAGTACTTCTTGCCTTCCTCGTACTCCTCGAAGCGCCACCAGGCTTCCTGGGGCGAGTTGTTCATCTTCGTGTACATGAGTCCGGTTTCGGGGTTGTAGGCTGGCGGCTGCCAGTCGTTGCCCCCCATCGCGCCGGGCATGAACGGCATCCGGCGTCCCTCGTCGATGTGCGGGATCATCCGGTACATGTTCAGCTGCTGGACGCCGGGCTCGCTGCGCTCGATGAGCTCGCCTGTCTCGGTGTCCATCGTGTAGAGCCAGGCAGTCTTGCCGGCGGAGACGACGACGTCTTTGGTCGTGTTTCGGTGTTCGATCTCCATGTCCCGGATGAGGACTCGCGGCGCAGCCGAGTCGTAGTCCCAGACGTCGTGAGCGACTTCCTGGTGAGTCCACAGTCGCTCGCCGGTGTCCATATCGAGCGCGAGCGTTCCGCAGCTGTTTCGGTTCGGTCCCGGTCGGACGGAGCCGTCGAAGTCCGGCCCGGGGTTGCCGATCGGGAGGTAGAGCCGGCGCTGTTCGACGTCGACCGTCGCGTTCATCCAGTTGGTTGCACAGGACTGGTTGATGCTGTCGCCGACCCACTCGGTCTCGGGTGAGGTCCAAGTGTGCCACAGCTCGTCGCCGGTTTCGGCGTCCAGCGCCTTGTGGAACCCGCGAACGCCGTACTCGCCGCCCGCGCTGCCGGTGAAGATCATCCCGTCGTACGCGATCGGCGCCCAGGTCGCCGAGTACCCTTCCTCGTGGTCCGCCGTCGAGGTGTGCCAGACTTCCTCGCCGGTGTACCGGTCGAGCGCGACGACCCCGGAGTCCAACGTCGTCATAAAGACCTTGTCGCCGTAGGCAGCGACGCCGCGGTTGTTGTCGTCACAACAGAGAACGACGTCCGAGGGCACGGCATACGTATAGCTCCAGAGGATATCGCCCTCGCGAGCGTCGATGGCCTTGACGTGGTTCGGCCCGTTGGACTGATACATGATCGGCGGGTCGCCCGGAACGATCAGCGGCGTCCCCTCCATGCTCGAGCCGGCACCGACGTCGAGGATGTACTCGACCTCGAGGTCGGCGACGTTGTCGGGCGTGATGACGTCGGCGGTCGTACGACGGTGTTGTTCGTAGTTCCCGCCGTAGGTGAGCCAGGCCTCCGGATTATCGCCGGACTCCTGGATCATCTCGTTGGTGACGTCGAACTCCTCGATCCGATCGACGTCGTGTTGGTGCGTGACCGATTTGTCGGGCGATCCCAGTACGCGGAACCCCTGGTCAGTCTCTCTAACAACCGTATCCTTTGCGGCCTGTACGGCCCTGTCTTCTTCGAGTGACATGTATGATTACCTCGCTTCTGATGGTGCGCGCATCTCTTCAGTGATCCAGAACACGTTCTTGCAGATCTCTTCCTGGTTGACGATCGTGATCGCTGCTCCGGCCGTGATTGCGGCGGTGAGCTGCGAGTCGGTCAGCCCCTCCTCGCGACCGATCTCGAGGGCTGCCTGCGCCAGCAGGTAGAACCCGCCCAGCAGCGCCTTGACGTCCCAGGAGGCGTCGTCGAGTATCTCGTCGGTGACGAGGACGCGGTTCTGCCAGAGGTGGACGTCCAGCGAGTCGATCCACAACAGTGTGCCGCCCGCGGCCCGCTGGTGGAGCGGCGGGACGTGTTCGACGCCGAACTCGACGTCGGCGGGAATCTCCTTCGTCGGAACCCACCGGGCGAGCCGATCGTTGTTGTTCGTGACGTCCATGACGAGCGCGATCCGCTCCTGCTCGTCGAATCCGAGCGCCTCGAGTTCGGCCGTCAGCTCGTCCGAGCCAATCAGTTCGTGGGCCGTCCCCTCGATGTGTTCGGGCGTGAACCGCGGCAGGTTCGCCTCCAGGCTCTCGAAGAAATCGATCTCGAGGAGGTGTTCGTAGATCTCCCAGCCGGGATCGGCGAGCTCGCGGTACAGCGACTCCGGTTCGCGATCGCCTTCCGGGATCCCCCGTTCTCGAACTTCCGGAAGGCGCTCGAACTGGTCCGAGAGCTCCTCGAGCTGTTCGTCGAGTAACTCAGTGTCTACCTTTCCGGAGAGATCGCTCCGGATCGCCTCACCCATCGAGGCGAACTCGGGGTCTTCCTCCCGCTTTACTTCCTCCCGGAGCCGTTCGATGGTCAGCCGGTCGCCATCCACAACCTGCTCGACGTCGAACGTTCGGGCGAGTTGCCGTTGTGCCTCGTCGGTGATCTGTGCCGTCGTCATACCTCGTACTCCCAGTGATACCTGTCGTGTCCCTTGGTTTCAACTACCATGCAGTGTGTGTAGCCAACCTACACGATCTTAGACCTTATTATAATAAATATATAATTAACGGGTGGAATTATGTGTCTTGGACTGTCGCTGTCGTCTTTTCGATAACACAGCTGGTTTCGATACCGTTACCCTCCTCGCTCCTGTCCCGTGGAACCCTTCGGCCATGATAGAAATCCGCCATTACCGGGCCGGCGCCAGCGTTCGAACGGGAGCCGGGACAGATGCGGACTCGGGATCGCTACCGATGCGGTCAGCATCTACTTAAACGTTAACCCAAATGATTTATTAGCTCCTTCGTCGACAGTCGGATACGGTAAGAGTGTGAATAACATGCAAAATACGCGACGCGGCGTCCTCGCGCTCGGCGGCGGGCTCGTCCTCTCAGGGTGTGCCGGCCGGCTCGGCGGGAGCGAGGACGGGGGGACGTCCTCGAACGACGGGGTCGACGTGGAGTCGGTCTCGCTGTTGTTGAACTGGAACCTGGGCGGTCTCCACGCGCCCTACGTCGCCGCCCGGGAGGAAGGGTTCTACGCGGACGAGGGGTTCGCCGACATCGAGATCGAGAGCGGGGACGGTTCGGACTTCGCGGCGAACCAGGCCGGGCTCGGCAACACGGAGTTCGCCGTCTCCAGCGGCGACCAGATCCTGACGGTCAACAGCAACGAGCTGTCGCCCCGCGCGGTCGGGATCGTCATGCAGCGGAACCCGAACGTCGTCTTCGCCGACCGCGAGGAGTTCGGGGAGCTCACCGATCCGGAACAGCTCGAGGACGTGACGGTCGGGAGCGGTCCGGGAATGGTTCGAACGATGACAGAGGCGTATCTCGATCACCACGGGCTCCTCGACACCGTCGAGTACGTCGATGCCGGCTTCGACACCGTCCAGCAGCTGCTGGCCGGCGAAATCGACGTCGCCGGCGGCGTCTTCAGCGACGTCGTCGACGCGCGCCACCAGGGCAGGGAGATCGACGTCCTCGAGACCGACGAGGCCGTCGCCTCCTACGGCCACCTGATCGCGACCGACGAGTCGTTCGCCGAGGACCACCCCGAGACCGTCGAGGCGTTCCTCCGGGCGACCGCCAGAGGAGCCGTCTGGGCGGCTCGAAACCCCGACGCGGCGATCGATCACCTCGTCGACGTCCAGCCCGAACTCGCTGAGACCCGGGAGAACCAGTACGACAAGTGGGAACAGATGTACACCGAGTACATGCTCTCGGAGACGGTCGAGCGCGAGGGATGGGGAGCGAGCGCACCCGACCCCTGGCGGGAAACCCACGAGGTGCTGGCCGACGGCGACGTCCTCGAGAACGAGGTCGATCCGGACGCCGTCTGGACCAACGACTACCTCGACGCCGAGGACGAATACGTCTCGGCATTCGCCGATCGAATCGATGGCTAACCGTCCCGGCCGCAGCCAGGACCGCAAGCGCACTCCGCGATGATCGACGGACGAACCGAGCGACGCGACGCTCGTCGGCTCGAGGACGTCCCGGAGCGCCGAGGTGGACTCGCAGCCGGACGGCGACTCGCCCGGAAAGCGGGTGCGCGGCTCCTCCCACCGGCGGTCGTCCTCGCGGCGCTGCTCGCCGCGTGGCACGTGGTCGTCGTCCACTACGACGTGCCTGCAGTCGTGCTCCCGTCTCCAATCGAGGTCGGAGCGACGCTCGCCGAGACGTATCCGACGCTGCTTTCCGACGCCGCCGTCACGGCGGCGACCGCCGGGATCGGGCTGTTCGCGGGTACCGTCGTCGGCGCCGGACTCGCCTTCGCGATGCTCGGCTCGCGGCGGGCCGCGAGTACGCTCCTGCCGTACGTCGTCGCGCTCCGGATCGCGCCGGTGATCGCGATCGCGCCGCTGCTGTTTCTCTGGTTCGGCCGCGGGATCCCCGCCCGCTCGCTGGTTGTCACGACGCTGACGGTGTTCCCGATCACGATCGCGACCCTCGACGGCCTCCGTGGCACTCCCGAGTCGTACCTCGATCTGGCCCGGACCGTCGACGCCTCCCCGACCGCGGCGTTCGTCCGCGTTCGGGTTCCCGCAGCCGCACCGAGCGTTTTCGCTGGGCTCAAGATCGCCGCGACGCTTTCGGTCATCGGCGCGATCGTCGCCGAGTTCGTTACGCTCAACGCCGGACTGGGCTACCGGGTGTTCGAGACGGCGGCCTATCTCCGGACGGCCGAGACGTACGCCGCCCTCGTCGTCCTCTCGACGCTCGGTATCGCCTTCTACCTCGTCCCGGTCGGCCTCGAGCGCGCGCTCTGGCACTGATTCAGGCGACGTCCTCGAGCCCGAGGCGGGCGTGGACACGCCGCTGGACGAGGACGACCAGCCCGTACAGCGCCAGCCCGACGACCAGCAGAACGGCGAGTGCCGCGAGCATGACGTCGGGCCGAACGTTCTCGGATCCCATTAAGATTAGAAACCCCAGACCGCTGTCGGCGACGACCCACTCCGCGACGACGGCGCCGACGACCGCGAGCGTGACCGACTGTTTCAGCCCGGCGAAGACGTCGGGAATCGCGTAGGGGACGTCGACGTACACCAGCCGCGCTATCGGGCCGGCTCGAACCGACCGCAGCAGGTCGTGGTGGGTCGACGGCGTGCGATCGAGCCCGGCGGCGGTGTTCAACACGAGCGGGAAGAACGTGATGAGCGCGACGAAGACGATCGCTGTCGCCGTTCCGGTCCCCAGGTAGATGAGCAACAGCGGCGCGATCGCGAGCTTCGGCAGGACCCGGACGGTCACGAGGTAGGGGTAGACGGCTCGCCGGAACCAGGGGACGGAGGCGACGAAGACCGCGAGGACGATCCCCGCGGCGATCCCGATCGCGCCGCCGTAGACGACCTTCTCGAGAGTGTGGAGGGCGTTGACCAGATACAGCTCCGGGTTCCCCGCCAGCCGGGCGAGGACGGCGTCCGGCGTCGGGAGGAGAAACGACGGGATCTCGGCGAGGACGGCGAGCCCCCACCAGAGCGCGACGCCGACACAGAGCGCGGCCGCCGGGTAGGCGACGTCTCCGCCCGCGAGCCGGAGGGTGCGTTCACTCATAGCTCTCGTGGAGGGTGCGCCGGACGGCTGCGACCTGTTCCTGGAACGCCCGCGAGCCAAGCGACTCCGTGTCCCGCGGACTCGGCAGGTCGATGTCGAACGTCGCCTCGATCCGCCCCGGCCGGTCGCGCATTACGACACACCGATCCCCGAGAAACACCGCCTCGGGAACGCTGTGGGTGACGAAGACGACCGTCTTTCGCTCGCGGCGCCAGAGCGACCGGATCTCGACGCCGAGCTCGTCGCGGGTGATCTCGTCGAGCTCCCCGAACGGCTCGTCCATCAACAGCACGTCGGCGCCGAGGTGCAGCGCCCGGGCGATGGCCACGCGCTGTTTCATCCCGCCCGAGAGCGCGTCGGGGCGGGCGTCCTCGAACCCCTCGAGCCCCATCGTCTCCAGCAGGGCGCGAGCGCCCTCGCGGTCGGGCGGTTCGTCGGCCATCGTCCGGAGGAAGACGACGTTTTCGAGCGCGCTCTTCCAGGGCAACAGGGTGTGTTGCTGGAAGACGAACCCGACGTCCCCCGCAGCCTGTGCCGCCGACGGCGGGCGGTTGTCGATGGCGACCGCGCCCTCGGTCGGCTCCTGGAGCCCGCCGATCGCACGCAACAGCGTCGTCTTCCCACAGCCCGAGGGGCCGACGACGGTGACGAACTCGCCGTCCTCGATCCGGAGGTCGACGTCCGCGACCGCGGTGAAGTCGTCGAACGTCACCGAGAGGCTCTCGACGTCGATCATGGGTCGGTCGCGAGCAACTCACCCTGTTCGAGCGCCGTCCGCAGCCGGTTCCAGGTTTGCTCGCGCTGCCAGCCCCAGCCCCGTTCGCGGCTATCGTCGCTATGGCCGAACTCCTCGACCGCTCGTTCGAACGTCTCCCGGACGCGATCGGGCTCGTCGTCCCCTCGGTCGGCGATCCGTTCCGCGGCTCGATCGGCGTCGTCAGTCGCCTCGATCCATCCGCCGACGGTGCCCGCCAGAAACGACGCGAGCGCCGACCGTCGCTCCCGTAACGCCGACTCCCGGGCGACGATCGTCGGGCCGTAGATCGGGAAATGGTCGGTGGGAAACAGCGTATCGACGGTCTCACCCTGTCGCTCGAGCTGTCGCGGATCGGTGATCGACCCGGTGACGACGTCGGCCTCGCCGGACAAAAGCGCCGCCCGCTCCTCACCGGCCGTCGCCGTGATCTCCAGGTCATCCCCGAGGGCGGCCTGGGAGACGAACAGGCGACCGAGGACGCCCGTTTCGGAACGGGCGGGCATCCCGATCCGTCGCCCCCGGAGCTGGTCGACGCTGCGAAGCTCCGTCCCGAAGGCCTCGCGGGTGGAGTACAACACCGCCATCGCGCGCTGGTAGAGGACTGCGATCGGAACGACGGGAACCCCCGCCGCCCTGGCCCGGAGCACGGTCGCGGCCCCGGCGACCCCGACGTCGGCGTCCCCGGCGTCGACCGCGTCGACGGCGCGTCGGGACCCCGCGCGGTGGTCGAGCTCGACCTCGATCCCGTACTCGTCGTACCAGCCCGTCTCGACGGCCGCGTAGAAGGGAACGTGGAGCCCGTTCGGGTGCCAGTTCAACGCGACCGCGAGCTCCGACCCGGATCGTTCGTCTCCCGTCGCGGAGTCGGTATCCGAGCAGCGCCCGAAGATCGCCTCCGCTCGCTCGAGCAACGTCTCCGCGTGGCAGTCGTAGACGCGACGACGACTCGTGTCGAGGTCCGTCGCCGGCGTCCACGCCGACGGAGGCCGTCCCGTCGCGTCGGTGTCGACGGTGGAGCGTTCGACCAGCTCGTCGTCTTCGAGCCGGGCGACCGCGTCGCTGATCGGCGATCGACTCAGCTCGGTTCCGACCTGCAGCTGGATCGTTCTCGCGGGATCGTCCTCACGCTCGGCCCGCAACAGCAGGTACGCGAGGACTCGCGCGGGCGTCCGCCCCAGCCCGACGGCGAGGTCGTCGACGACTGCTTCGTCCTCGTCGTCGAGCACCCAGAACGTTCGCGAGCGCATTCGTCGTAACAGATCATGTGGGACCGCATAAGGATACCCCCGGTTTCGGCGACTGCCGGGAGCGACGGATCCTGTCGGTCGGCGCGTCTCGTCGTTACTGGTGTTTCGTCGCCGTGTGGTCGACCCGCGAGGGGTTGACCTTGCCGTGTTGCTCGAGCTCGTGGGCGTTGAGCCGCCGCTGGAGGTCCGAGATCGACGTTACGGCGAAGTACGTTTCACACACTGGACATTTGTCGACGAGTAGATCGTTCGAACTCATAGTAGTAGTCGAGTAGGCTGTTCGTCGAAGCGTTCGACATCTGAACAAGGGACTTACGAGAGATGACGAACGTCGTTGCGTTCGCCGGTCCCTTTTCACCGGTCGCGAGTGTACAGAATGCCGCGATATGCGCACTCACGACGGATGTTAGCGGGAATATTGGTGTTTGCTACCTCTCCATAAATAGGGACGGCCGGTGCGAGGATTCTTTACTATGGCAGGCAATAACTAACGTATGGATCCCTACGCGGACGATCTGCGACTCCCGAGAGCCACTATCGAACCGACGGAGCGGGCGACCGTGCGCTGTCGCGACTGCCAGGCGAACTTCCGGCGGCGCGACGCCGAGATTCCGAAGAAGGGGACGCTTCGCTGTCCGAACTGCCAGTCGGCGGCGATCGGCGACGTCGACTGACCGCCGACTTCCGCTTCGGAGACCAACGTTTTTGCCACGGTGAGTGGTACCTCGGGGCAGACGAATGCGACTCATCACTGCGGCTTTCGATGCTGTCCGTCAGCCTGCGTACACCGGTGAGAACCGATGCCTGCCGTGTACTGTCGTGAACGTCGCGATCGCGATCGTTCTGGCCGTCGCTCTGGGGATCGCCGCAACCCCACCGATCGGGGCAGTTGCGCTCGCGGTCTCTCTCGCGACGATCGTCCTCCGTGGCTACCTCGTTCCCGGAACCCCCGAACTGACGAAGCGTTACCTCCCGGCCCCGGTTCTGGAACTGTTCGGAAAGGAACCGATCGAAACCTCCTCGCTCGAGGACGTCGACCCGGACGAGCCACGGGACGTCCTCGTCGCTGCCGGCGTCGCCGAGCGAACCGCCGACGGTGCGCTCTCACTGACCGACCGATTCCGGTCGGCGTTCCGCGACGCGGCCGAGTCGACGGCGCCGGACGCCACTGACGTCGCGATCCTCGTCGGCGCCGACGAGGCCGTCGAACGCGGGCCGCGGGCGTACTCGATCGACGGGAGTCGTCTCCTTCGGTGGGAGTCCGACGCCGCGCTGGTCGCCGACGTTGCGGCCGCGTCGGTCCTCCGGGCGACCGTCGACGACTGGGACTCTATCGACCGCGACCGGCGTCTGGACCTTCTTCGACGGCTCCGCCTGCTTCTCGAGCGGTGTCCGGACTGCGGAGGGTCGGTCGTCCGGCGCCGCGAGCGCGTCGATCCCTGCTGCCAGCCGCCCCACGTCTCGGTCTGGTCGACCTGTCGGGACTGCGAGGCCGTCCTCGGAGACGTCACCGTCCCCGAGGCCGACGGCGAGGACTGGCTCGACGCGCTCGAGACGGAAGACCCGCCGATCGCACCCGATTGACGGCAGACGCTCCGATCGATCCGCGACGCACGGGGACTCGTCAATCCACTTCGTCGATCCGACGTTCGCATCTTCTAACCAACCCACAGTTCGAACGAATTATAATTTAAACAGAAAGTATATATAAACTTACTTTATTGATAGTATGCATGAAGCGGCGTACGTTTCTCGCGCGGGCCGGAACCGTCGCCGGCGGAGCGATCGCACTCGACCAGGGGGTGCGTCGCGTTCGGGCGCCGAGGACGATCACCGTCGCCGTCTACCAGACCGACGAGCTCACTGACCGGTTCGCCGAGACCGGACAGCGTCGAGAGACCGGCCAGCGACTCGCCGAGGACGCGGTCAGAGAGATCCTCGAACCCCACTTCGCACACTCGTTCGAGCTGCACGCGGAGGTGGTGACCGTCCCACAGCAGGTGTCGTCGCTCCCGCCGACGCTGTCGACGTTCGGCGACGAGCTGCCGGCGGCACAGCGATCGCTGCTCGACTGGATCGACCACGATCGGTCGCGGTCCGACGTCGACAGTCACGTCCTCCTCGCACACCATCCCGAACTCGGCTCGGGAAACGGGGTCGCGTCCCCAGCCGTTCTCCCGACCTGTTGCGAGCCGATCGATCGGTACGGGATCGTCTGGATGGCCGCCGAGCGATCCGCCCGCTCGGAGGCGGGCGTCGCGGAGACGGTCGCCCACGAGATCGGCCACACGATCGGGCTCCAGCACTTCCACGGGACGAACGTCGGGGACGCGATCTCGGTGATGCTGACGAGTTCCTACGCGGAACGCGTCGGCCGAAACCGCTTCGGAGAGCGCGTTCGCCCGGCGGGACGTCGGGTCTCGGAGCTCAACGACGACATTACCGATCACCACCTTCGGGTGTGACATCCGCCGGTACAGCTACGGCTATCCGGAATCGAACCACGGATATGACGAGCGATTCCACGCGGACGGCCTCGATCGTTCGAACCCTCTGTACCGCCGAAGGACGCGACGTGGTCTTTCGGTTCGGCGATCCGATCAGTGCTCCCGTCGAAAAGTACGACGGACGGTCGTACCGGAGCGACACGCTCCCGAAAGCGACGCTGCACGCGACGATACAGCGCGCGGACATCGAACATCTCGAAGGGGTTCTCGTGTGTCTCGCGAAGATCGACGTGTGCGAACTCGAACGCGTCGGGATAGACCCCGCGGTCGTGTACACGGAGCCGACCGACGGACTGTCGGAGCATTGTATCGTCGACGTGCGGGCCTCGCGGGAGTGGGTCGAAACGGAGTCCGAACTCTCGAGGAAGGAGGGAGAGCGCGCGGTCGAAGCGGGCCGCGAGGACGACGTCCTACCACCGTGGGACGGTCTTCCGACGGTCGTCGTCGACGTTGAGCGAACCGAAGAGTGTCTCGAACGGGCGTATCACTCCGATTTCGATCTGCAGTACAGTCCGCCGACCCACGAGATAGGCGACGTGATCGACGTTCGGATCACGTAATCGACGGCTACGTTACGCCCCACTGTAGCGGGCTACCTCGACGGCAGAAAGTGGAGTGCTCCGACAGGGATTCGAACCACACGAAACGCTCGCTGCGCTCACGTCTCTCCTTCGAATCCCGTGATTGATTTCACGGCTCACGAGGTGACTCACACACGCTCTGCGGTGCTCGTCGTCGAGTGGTTCGCCGTAGAAGTGCTCCGACAGGGATTCGAACCCTGGTCATTGCCGTGAGAGGGCAATATGATTGGCCGGACTACACCATCGGAGCGGGCGTCGTCTTCTGCCTGCACTCTTTCGTAACGCGGTGTAATGTTTAAGGGTTCCGTTTCGATCCGCCTCTGGCGTACCGTAACACGGCTCTCGGTGCCGAACGCGTCTCTGTTCGTCGGATACTGATCTCGAAGCAACGATACCTTTCGAGCGGTCGTGGGACCTGAAGCCGAACGCGTTCTTACTCGTCGAACGGCGACTTCGCCGCCTCGGGTTCATACCCCTCGAGGCTGATGATGTTCTCACGACCGACGCGGAGCTTGCTGATGCTGCCCTCCCGTTCCATCTCCGAGAGGAGCATGCTCACCTTCGATTTCGACCAGCCGGTCTCCTCGACGATATTGACCTGTTTCATCCGGCCGCCGTTCTCCCGAATGAGTCGAATCACCCGGTCCTCGTCGGTCAGGAGTTCGTCCTCGGTGAGCGCTTCGGAGGGCGCGTCCGTTTCCGCCTCCGAGTCGGTCGAATCCGCGTCCTCGGACGCCGGCTGCGGGCCGATCGGTTCGCTCGCCTCCGTCGGCGCCGTCTCCGCCGAGGACGTCCCATCCTGCTCTCGGTACCAGACGAGGGCGATCGCTGCGCCGAGGACGACCACGGTCGCGCCGACCAACACGGGCCAGGAGAACAGCGCGTTTCCGGTCGACCAGCCGGTCGTTCCCGCGGTATCGCCGCTTCCGACGTCGTCGGCGTCCCGGAGCACGGCGCTCGGGTAGCCGTCGACGAACTCCCGTTCACCGCTCCAGGTCATCGAACTGGCGTTTTCCATCGTCGTCCCCGCGTACTCACCTGCGGGTTCGGCGGCGGTGAACACGAGATCGCCGCCGGGCTCGATCACGAGCGACTGATCGTCGCTCAGATAGAGATTCTGGAAGACGTCACCGACGACGAGTCGGTCCTCCTGGTGTTCAGCGAACCCCTCCCAGACGAACGACATCTCGATGACGCCGATCGCACCGGGGCGGTACTCGGTCGTCGCCGAGCGGTTGAACGCGGTCGCCTCCATCTCCCGGTCGGTCGCCTCGGCTCTGGTGTCGGTCAGCGCCTCGGCCTGCTCGGTAAACCGCTCGTAGAGCCCGGTCTCCTCGGCCTCGAACTCCTCGGCGAAAGCCTCGAAGTTCGTCTCGTCATCGTCGTCCTCGAGCCGCTGCTCGTGGCGGAACGTCCAGGTCGCGCTCCCGTTCTCGTGGACGGTGATCTCGAAGGTGGTGCTGTCGAAGTCCTGTGAATCGTACTCCTCGACGGCGTGGGCCGTCGACGCGTGTTCGTTGCCCGCGGGCGCCTGCTGGCTCCCGCCGACCGCGCCAGCCATCGCTACGGGGAGACTGATCCCGGCGAGCACGACAACAATGACGAGGATCCCGACCCCGACGGGGATCGACCGACTCATTCGTCTCCTACTACGTGCCGGAGCTAAAAATGGTTGTGAATATTCGAGCGCCGCGCTTTTGCGCGCTCGGCTCCTCGAAGTCAGGTCGACACGCACAAGCCCCCCGACCCTGTACGGTCCGCCATGGTCACGAATCTCGCCCAGGGCGTCCAGGCGTTTACGAGCAACGTCTACCTCGTTCCCGGCGAGCGGACGGTACTGATCGATCCCGGCGCGAACTTCGACGTCGTCGACCGCCTCGAGTCGCGGGTCGACGACCTCGACGCGGTCGTGCTCACCCACACCCACCCCGACCACGTCGGCAACCTCGAGGACGTCACGTCGGCGTTCGACGTCGAGGTCTGGGGGTACGATCCGTCGATCGACGGCGTCGACCACGGGATCGCCGACGGTGAGACGGTGCAGCTTGGCGACCACGAGTACGTCGCCGTCCACACGCCGGGCCACAAGGACGACCACCTCTGTTTCTACTCGGCCGACGCGGGGATCCTCTTTGCGGGCGATCTCGTCTTCCAGAACGGTAGCTTCGGCCGTACCGACCTCGAGGAGGGTGACCGGGAGACGCTGATCGAGAGCATCGATCGCGTCCTCGAACGGATCTCCCCGGAGCTCGCGGAACTACATACGGGCCACGGGCCGAGCGTGACGACGAACCCCTACGATCACGTCGAGCTCTCCTCGCAGATGGCCCGTCAGGCCTAGACGCGGCCAGCGGCCTCGAGCAAGGCGTCGTAGGCGTCGGCGTAGGCCGCGGCGACCCGTTTCGAGTCCTCGCGTTCCTCGCTTTCAAGCGGCGGTAGCCGAACCCGCTCGAGGGGATCGAGGTAGTCGAGGACGCTCCCCACCCGTTTCTCGAGGCTTCCGTCTTTCGGGCTCGAACTGGCGACCTCGCAGGCCCGGCAGTACCGATCGCCGGGATAGATTCGGGCCCGACCCGGCTCGACGGCCGCGACTGCGGCGATCGACGCGGGGTCGATGGCGGGTAGCGGTCGGGCGATGTCGCCGTAGGATTCGACGACCGCGACGTCGGTCGCCTCGAGATCTGTCGCCAGTGCCTCGAACGCCGGCACGTACCGCTCGGCCGTGACGTCGTTGAGTTCTGCGACGGAGTCGACGGGGACGGCGTCCTCGAGGGGCAGCGCCGTGGCGACCCGATCGGGGACGTCGACGGTGGCGTTGCGAACGTACGTCGGCTCGCCGGGCGCCTCCGGGTCGTTGATCCTATCGACGACGAACTCCCGGTTGCTCTGGCCGAGCAGTCCCGTTCCGCCACCGGGACTGGGCCGCCACAGGCGGTGGACGGGGTTGAGCCGTTCCGGCGCGCGGCCGCGGGCCTCCGCGGTCGCGAGCCGCGTCGCGTCCTTGCCGTACAGTCGACCGTCGGCGAGCGCGCGTCGACAGTCGTCGTGGTCGAACCAGTAGTCGTTGCCGGCCCGGGGTTTGGCGCCGACCGCGCCGGTTCGCTCGAGCAGACCCGTCGAGAACGTCGTCTTGCCGGCGTCGACGCGATCCGACCCGACCACGAGGAGTATCATTCGTCTTTCAGTCCGTAGAACCCGGGCTCCTCTTCGTCTCGCGGCTCCGCGACCACGAGCTCGTCGGCGTTTACCATCACCCACGGGATCGCCCAGTCGAGCAGGATATCCTCGGTCTGGCGGTCGATGTCCGCGTCGGGCTCGAGCCCCTGGAGCAGGCGCGCGATCTCGTAGACGGTGTACATCTGATCGTCCTCGAGCAGCTCCGCGGGCGTGTAGAAGTCACAGGGCGGGAGCTGATCGAACTCGTCTTTCGGGACTGGCATGGGCGTTGCTATCGTCGCGGCGCCACAAGACCGCACCGATCTCTCCCGTCGTAGACGCCGCTTTCGACGGTCGGTCGCGGTAAAAAACGTCGGGATGAACCTAGTCGTCGCTTACTCGAAGTGGTCGAGGCACTTCTCGTACTCTTCTGCGGCCTTGTCCCAGTTGACGACGTCGAAGAAGCCGTCGATGAACTCGCCGCGGTCCGGGCCGTAGTCGTAGTAGTACGAGTGCTCCCAGACGTCACAGGCGAGGATGGGGTGGGCACCCCACAGCGCGTGAAGGTCGTGACGGTCGACCTTCAGGTTGCGCAGCTGCTTGGCGACGGGATCGTAGACGAGCAGTGCCCAGCCACCGGCGCCGCTCGCGGCGGCCTCGAATTCGCCCTTCCAGGCCTCGTAGGAGCCGAAGTCCTCCTCGATGCGGTCGGCGAGGTCGCCCTCGGGTTCGCCGCCGCCGTCGGGGGACATGTTCTCCCAGAACAGCGTGTGGAGATAGTGGCCACTGCCGTTGTGGGTGACGTTTTCCATCGCAGCGCCGGACGAGCTGAAGTCGCCGCTCTCGCGGTTCTCCTCGAGGGTCTTCTCGGCGCTGTTCAGGCCGTCGACGTACCCCTGGTGGTGCGTGTCGTGATGCCAGGTGACGACCTGTTCGGAGATCGCCGGCTCGAGTGCGTCGTAGTCGTACGGAAGTTCCGGAAGTTCGTGATCAGTCATAAGGACACCTCTATGATTCGTATCGATAGCTCGCCTGTTAAGCTTTGAGGATGGGAATGCTACCACCCAACAGGGGATCGGACCGGGAGACGTCCTCGCCCCCAGGTCTGACCACCCCGAGTTCGGCTCCGGCGATGACGGGACGTCGCGAGCTACAGCTCCTTGTGTTTCGCATGCTCGAGCCACTCCTCGAGTGAGGGCTGGCTCCAGTAGCGGACGGTGTCGCTGCGCGGATCGTGTTCGAGGAGACTGGTGTCGGCGAGCTTTGGGAGATGCGAGTGTTGAAGCTCGGCCCGGACGGCTCGCCGGTGTTGGGCGGCGTCGGTCTCGCCGTGGCCCGTCTCGTTCTCGAGCCGAACGATCCCGTCGGCCAGTTCGTCGACGCCGGCGACGCCATCGGTCCGTTCGGAGAGATAGTACAGCGCGTACCGCCGCCGTCGGCTCGAGAGCAAGTCGAAGATCAGATCGAGCGACGGCGGCGTCGCCGTCGAGACCGGCTTCGATCCCTGTCCTCGCTTACGCATTCACGAACCACCTACCGTGAGTTACCATTCGAAACCACCGGTCTCGACTACTACAGCCGATACATTAGATGTTCCGTCTATGTAAGACGGCAATATGGATAATTCAACGTCTGTGTTTCTATAGAAATAGCTCGGAACGACGACTCCGAGTCGTTACTCGTAGAGCCAGGCGGCGTCGTGCTGATCGTAGTCGATCAGTTCGTCCTCATCGAAGTGCAGCGAGATCTCGCGTTCGTTGGCTCCCTCGTCCTCGTGGTCGGCGGCGTGGACGACGTTCCGACCGAGGTCGAGCGCGTAGTCGCCCCGGATCGTTCCGGGCTCGGCCTCGAGCGGGTCGGTCTCGCCGATCATCTGGCGGACCTGACGCGTCGCGTCCTGGCCCTCCCAGACCATCGGGACGACCGGACCCGAGGTGATGAACTCGACGAGATCGTCGTAGAACGGCTTGTCCTCGTGCTCGCCGTAGTGTTCCTCGGCTCGCTCGCGGGGCATGTTCTCGATCTTGATGCCGACGAGCTTCAGCCCGCGGTCCTCGAGTCGTGAGACGACCTCGCCGACCAGGCCGCGCGCGAAGGCGTCGGGCTTGATCATCACGAAGGTCCGCTCGGCCTCACTCATCAAGCCTCACTCTCCTCGAGATCCTCGGTCTCGTCGCCCGCGGGTTCGTCTTCGGTCTCGTCCTCGGCGGCTTCGGTCTCGGCCTCGAGGTCCTCGTCCTCGGCGGCTTCGGCGACCTCGTCCTGATCGGCGTCCTCGCTGGCGGCAGTCTCGGCCTCGGCCGGCCCCTTGCCGGCGCGGCCGGCCTCGGTCCACTCGAGATCGCGAGGTTCGCGACCGAGCTTGTAGTTTTTCTCCGCCTTCGAGTCGACGAAGTGAAGCACGGTGCCGTCGTTCTGGACGTACATGATTCCCGTCCCGGGCTCGATCTCTTCGCCCGTGTAGTCACAGGTTCGTTTCTCGACCATTATTGTCCTCCGATGGAGTCCGCCTCGCGGGCGGTCTCGCGAAGCTGGAGTACGTCTCCTTCGCGGACCGGCCCGAGGCAGTTTCGGGTGATGATTCGACCCTGGTTTTCGCCCTCCTGGATGCGGCACTTGACCTGCATGGCTTCGCCGTGCATGCCGGTCTTGCCGACGACCTCGATGACCTCGGCGGGCGTGGATCCGCTTTCGTTCTCTTCAGCACTCATCTCAGGTCACCTCAGTCGAGATCCTCGACCTTGTTGGCGATCTCTTCGACGTCGTCGGACGCCTCGCCGGCGTCGACGATCGCAGCGGCGGCCGAGCCGACCTCGAGGCCGGCAGCGTGGCCGACGTCGTCCTGGGTCTCGACGAAAACGACGGAGATGCCCTTCTCGTTGGCGAGCTCGGGCAGGTGCATGACGATCTCCTCGGGGGAGACGTCCTCGGCGACGTAGACGAGTTCGGCGTTGCCGCGCTCGATCGCTTTGGTGGTTTCGTTGGTTCCTTTCTTTACTCGTCCGGTGTCTCGTGCGACCTCGAGGGCCTCGAGGGCGTCCTCGGCGAGGTCGGCTGGGATGTCCGTTGTAACGTAGACTGACATTGGTTGTTCACCTCTCCTACGCGTGGGCTCGCGCTCCCCTGCCATCCGGGCTGGGTCCCGGGCCGGCACAATGCCGGCGGAAGTCCTGTGAGGCTAGGAGCATCATCAACCCCGCGTAGGGTGTACTACCGGATAGCGGTGCCCACCTTAAAAGCGTGTCCAAACGCTCGAAGGGGTGGGATCGGTCCGCACGGCCGGTAGCGTCGGTTTCGGATCGAAACTCGTCGCGGGGCGCGACCGCGAGACCGTGGCCTCTTACCCGCGAGTCGACGACTCGAGGACATGATCGCGGACGACGCCGTCGTCGACCTCGCCCGGTCGCTCCGGGCGGAGGCCGCGCGGACGAACGAGCGACGGGCGCTGGTGCTCGCCGGCGACCGGGAGCAAGGGTACGACGCGCTCGAGGACGTCCTCGACGCGCTCGCGGTTCCGATCACCCGGACGACGCTGGTCGGCCCCGAGGATCGGCTCCGCTGTGAGCAGCTCCCACAGAGTCACGCGGGAGAGCTGCTGGGGACGACCCGGGACGTTGTCGTCCTCGACGCCCATGGAGAGCTCCGGCCCGACGCCCTGGGAAAGCTGGTCGGAACGGTCGACGGCGGCGGACTCCTGCTCTTGCTGACGCCGTCCCTCGAGGACTGGCCCGATCGGCGAGACGGGTTCGACGACTCTCTGGCAGTGCCGCCGTTCTCGCTGTCGGACGTCACCGGACGGTTCAGACGGCGGCTCGCCGAGACCCTTCGTGACCACCGCGGGATCGGCATCGTCGACCTCGAGGACGGCGTCGTCGACGACGGGCTGACCGAGCCCGCTCCGAGACGCGACGCCGAGGACGAAGCGCCCGACCCGCCACCGAGTCGTCGGTTTCCGACCGTGGCCTACGAGGCCTGTCTCACCGCCGATCAGGCCGACGCCGTCGCCGCGTTCGAGGCGCTGTTCGACGCTCCGGCGGCCGTCGTCCTCGAGGCCGACCGCGGCCGCGGCAAGTCGAGTGCGGCGGGGTTGGCAGCCGGGGCGTTCGCCGCCGAGGGCGAGGACGTGCTGGTGACCGCGCCCGCCGCGCGCAACGCGCGGGAGGCGTTCGACCGGGCGGGGGAGCTCTGTGAAACGCTTGATTGCGCCGACGTCGTTGAGCCGCGCCGTATCGAGACGACTACTGGCGGGCGCATGCGCTACCGAGAGCCGACGGCCGCGATCGAGCGGCTTGCGGACGCCGACGTCGTGATCGTCGACGAGGCCGCCGCGCTCCCGGTGTCGGTACTGCAGGATCTGCTCGCGGCCGAGCGGATCGCCTTCGCCACGACGGTCCACGGCTACGAGGGTGCGGGACGCGGGTTCTCGGTTCGGTTCCGTGATCGCCTCGCCGAGAGCGACCACGCGGTGACCGAACGGGTGCTGGCGGAGCCGATCCGCTACGCGGCGGGCGACCCTCTCGAGGTCTGGGCCTTCCGCGCCCTGTTACTCGACGCCCGCCCGCCCGTCACGCAGCTGGTCGCCGACGCCGACCCCGACTCCGTCGCGTACCGACGGCTCGAGCCCGAGGCCCTGCTCGCCGACGAGCACCTCCTGCGGGAAGCGTTCGGCCTGCTCGTGCTCGCACACTACCGCACCGAGCCCAGCGACCTCGCCCGGCTGCTCGACGCGCCGAACCTCGAGGCCCGTGCGCTCACACACGGGGGACGGATCGTCAGCGTCGCCCTGCTGGCCCACGAGGGGGACCTCCCTCCGGCACAGCGGGCGATGATGTACGAGGGCGGTCGCATCCGCGGGAACATGCTCCCCGACGTTCTCACGAGCCAGCTGCGGGACGAACGGGCGGGCGAACCCGCGGGAATCCGCGTGGTCCGCATCGCGACCCACCACGCCGTTCGCTCGCGAGGACTCGGCTCGCGACTGCTCGAGGAAATCCGCGAGGAGTACGGCGACGACGTCGACTGGCTCGGCACCGGGTTCGGCGCGACCCCCGGTCTCCTGGAGTTCTGGCGGGCGAACGGCTACTCGGCGGTCCACGTCTCGACGACCAGAAACGACGCCAGCGGCGAGTACTCCTCGCTCCTGCTCTCGCCGACGAGCGAGGACGGCCGAGAGCTGCACGACCGCCACGCCGCCCGGCTCGTGCGCCGGTTCGCCGCACTCTGTACGGACGTCCTCGACGACCTCGAGCCCGACGTCGCCCGCGCGGTCATGCGAAGCGTTCCCGACGACGCCGCCCCCGTCCTCGGGCTGACCGACCACGAGTGGCGGATCGTCGCCGGCGCCGCGTACGGGCCGGGGCTGTTCGACGTCGACCCCGGCCCCTTCCGCGAGCTGGTCGTCCGCTCCCTCGTCGAGCACCCCGAGGACGTCGCGCTGACCGACCGGGAGGAGCGCCTGCTCGTCGCGCGGGTCCTCCAGGGCCACGACTGGGAGGCCGTCGCCGACCGGTTCGGGTATCCCTCCACCGGCCAGTGCATGCGGGCGCTGGGCGACGCGCTCGTCCCGCTGGTCGACCGCTACGGGAGCGAGACGGCCCGCAAGGATCGGGAGCGGTTCACGGACGACTGACCCGGAACGTCCCGGCTAGGAGAGAACCCGCCGCAGGATCGCGTTCGGCACGAGATCGAAGATCCACGCGACGAGGCGCCACCGACGGGTGACGTAGACGTGCGTTCGCTCCCTGTGGATCGCCCGCGCGATCTGTTCGGCTGCGGTCTCCGGCGAACACTTCCAGAACGAGCCGTAGGCCAGCTCGGTGTCGACGAACCCCGGCTCGACGGTCGTCACGGTCACGTCCAGGTCGCGCCCGCGAGCCCGGGTACGCAACCCCTCGAGGTAGGTCGTGACGAACGCCTTCGAGGCGTTGTACGCCGGGACGCCGCCGTTGGCGAAGTGGGCCGCCACCGAGGAGATCCCGACGAGGTGGCCGTCGACGTTCCGGTCCTCGAAGCGGGTGACGGCCGCGGTCGCGATCGCCGCGAACCCGCGGACGTTGACGTCGATCGTCTTCCGCTCGCGGTCCCACTCCAGCTCGCGGTTCAGGGCTGCGGTGCCGGCGCTGACGATGACGAGCTCGACGGTCGGCATCGCGTCGGCGAGCGCGTCGAACCGCTCGCGGGCGTCCTCGGCGTCGGTAACGTCCATCGTCGCGACGTACGATCGGGTCGGAAGCTCCTCGCCGACCTCCCGCAGTCGGTCGGTGCGTCTGGCCGCCAGTCCCACCTCGTAGCCGTCGGCGGCGAGTTCGCGAGCCAACGCCGCGCCGATCCCCGAGGACGCGCCGACGACGATCGCACCGCGCGTTCGATCCATGGCGGTCGGTTTCTCGTCTCGCTCCTAACCGGTTCCGGAGGCGGTACGTCTTTGCCGCCGTCCCGCCTGGTATCGGCTATGGTCGACGTGGTCGCACTCCTGGCGATCGCTCTGCTCGTCGGCGGCGTCATCGGAACGGTCGTTCCTCTCGTTCCCGGCGGGCTGCTCTCGGTGTCGGGACTCCTGTTGTACTGGTGGAACTCCGGGTTCGCCGAACCCGGAACGGTATCGCTCGTCGTGTTGACGTCCCTCGGCGTGCTCACCCTGCTCGTCGAGTTCTTCGGCGGCTCGATCGCGGCTCGGGCCGGCGGGGCCTCCTGGGCCACGACCGGCGCCGCGGCCGTCGTCGGCATCGCGCTGATGATTCTCACCGGCCCGATCGGGCTGGTGGTCGGCCTGTTCGGTACCGTCTTCGTCCTCGAGTACGCTCGCGGCGGCGACGTCGACGGCAGCACCCGCTCGGCGTTTTACGCCACGGTCGGCGTGCTGGCCTCGACGGCGGTCCAGGTCCTGCTGACGCTGTCGATCCTGCTCGGGTTCCTCGTCGCCGTCTTCGTACTGTGAGCCCGACCCGACTATTGAGGTTCCTGGCACCGTAGATGGCGTATGCCCTGCGCCGAGGACGGCTGTGACCGCCCCGCCTGCGTCGAACTCCACATCCCATGGGACGAGAACAGACGCGTCTGTGCGGCCCACGCTCGCGTCCTCGGGCGTCAGGATGGGATCGTCGCGGATCCCGATCCCGACGGGGCCGACGAGCTGCTCGATGACGGGTAGCGACGAGCTACTCGAGGACGGATACCCGAGTGGATAACCGAAGAGATTTTACTAGTTATCAACTAATATGTCCGGTGTGTTTTAGATTTTCACTACCATCGTAGATTTGGTTTAAATCCGTTGGGACGCATAGGTGTGCGTATGGGGGACAACGACCACACCACCAGGCGAAGCGTACTCAAGCTTACCGGAGCCGTCGGCGCGACGGCGTTCATCGCCGGCTGTAACGGAGAGGAAGAAGACGACGATCCGGCCGAGGAGCCGGACGACGAGGACGAACCGGACGACGACGAGGACGTAGAGAACGGCGAGGTGATCGAACCGGGTACCACGATCGAGTTCGACGCCCAGACCGCGGGCTGGATCGGTATCGAACCCGAGGAGATCGCCGACGAAGAGAACCCGACGCTCGTACTCGAGGAGGGCGAGGAGTACGAGATCGGCTGGGAGGAAGGCGACGGTTCGGCGCACAACATCGAACTCGTCGACGAGGACGACGAGATCGTCGACGACTACGAGACCGACGAGGAGAGCGAGGGCGGCGAGGATCAGTTCATCGAGTTCGAGGCGACCGACGAGATCGCCGAGTACGTCTGTCGACCCCACGAAACGACGATGCGCGGCGAGATCGAGATCGAAGCGAACGGGAACGACGAAGACGACGAAGAAGAGGTCGACGATGACGAAGACGACGAGGAAGTCGATGACGAGGAAGAAGATGATGAGGAGGTCGACGACGAAGAAGTCGATGACGAAGAGGAGGATGACGATGAGATGGATGACGACGAGGAAGAAGCCGACGACGACAACGAAGACGATTAACCAACCCGACCCGGATCGGTCGGACCGAGAACCAGCGCGCCGGCCCGTTCGATCGGTCCCAACTGGGGTTGCTGACTGCTTCACGAGCGGCGGGTCTGCACTTCCTCCGACCGGTCAGGGGTGAGCGTAGTAGGCGACCGTTTCGTCGCCGTCCGTGCCGTCGATCCGGACGAAGCCGACGCGCTCGAACTGCACCAGCTCGTCGGTCGCGAGGTCGGCGACGCCGGGCTCGGCATGGCCGGTGACGTCGCCGTCCATCGTCCGCATCCGAACGGGAACGCTCCCCTCGGCGGGCACCCAGTGGACGACGTCGACCTCGCCCTCGCGGACGACGTCGATATCCTCGCCCGTGTACTGGAGCGTATCGCGGGTATACTGGAAACAGCCCAGCCCCTTGAGCCAGATCCGTTCCTCGCGCTGCGGGAGGTCCGCTGGCTCGAGCAGGACGGCGTCGCCGGCGGGGATCTCGCGGACGCCGCGGTCTTCGTGGTTGGGGTGTAGCGGCGGGTTCGCCTCATCGGGCGGACTCCCGCCCAGCGGGACCTCGATGCCATCTCGAACGAGGAACCGACGATCGGTGTCCTCGTCGATCAGGTCGCGGTTGTTGGCGTAGATCGAACTCATCGCGAGGTCGACGTCGCTGGTCGACGTGCCGAGCCCGACCATCGCGTCGACGATGGCTTCGCCACGGATCCCCCGCCGCCGAAGGCTCTTCAGCGTCGGGACGCGGGGATCGTCCCAGCCGTCGAGTCTCCCCTCGTCGATCAGCTCGGCGATCGTCGAGGTGCTCATCTTCACGTCGTAGGCGTCGATCTGGACGTGACCCCAGTGGACGACCTCGGGGTACTCCCAGCCGAAGTAGTCGTACAGAAAGCCCTGGCGCTTCGCCGAATCCTGCAGGTCGATCCCGCGGATGATGTGAGTGATGCCGATCACGTGGTCGTCGATCGCGGACTGGAAATCGAGCATCGGCCAACACCGGTACTCCGCGGCCTCCTCGCGGGGGTGTGGCGTGTCGATCATCCGGAACCCGACCCAGTCTCGCAGCGCCGGGTTCTTGTGCTCGATGTCGGTTTTCACCCGCAACACCATCTCGCCGCTGTCGTAGACGCCCGCGATCATGTCCTCGAACTCCTCGAGGACGGTCTCGACGTCCTTCTCGCGGTGGGGGCAGGCCTCGCCGCTGTTTTTCAGCTCGGAGAACTCCTCGCCCGAACACGAGCAGGTGTAGGCCCCGCCCATATCGATCAGCTTCCGAGCGTGGTCGTAGTAGATATCGAGGCGGTCGCTGGCTTTGAACGTCGCGTCGGGATCGAAGCCCAGATAGTCCAGATCCTCGAGGATCGCGTCGTAGGCCTCGAGATCTGGCCGTTTGGTCTCGGGGTCGGTGTCGTCGAAGCGAACGCAGAACCAGCCGTCGTAGCGGTCCTTGTAGGTGCCGATCACCGCGGGCATCCGCGCGTGACCGACGTGCCACGGCCCGTTGGGGTTCGGTGCACACCGCATCCGGACCTCGTCGTACTCCTCAGCGCGGGGGAGGTCGGGCAGGTCGTGGTCGTCGCCCTCGTCCTCGGCCTCGATTTCGGCGAGCTCCTCCGGGGCCAGCTCCTCGAGGCGCTCCCGCTTCTCGGCGTACTCGAGGTCGTTGACCCGTCCGACGACGCCGCCGACGACCCCCGGGATCTCGTCGCCGTGCTCGCGGAACTCGGGGTTGTCGCCCATCAGCGGCCCCATGATCGCGCCGACGTCGGCGTCGCTCTCGTGTTTCACCGCGTTCAACAGCGCGTGTTTCTCCGCCTCGCGTTCGACCCGTTCGCGCAAGTCGTCGTCCATTACCGTGGGGTATTCGCCGCCCGCTCAAAACCGCAGCGGTGTAGAGCTGATCGCGGTGTCGGCCAAGGATGGACTCTTCTCGACGAGGTCGTACTCGAGTTCGGCCCGCCCGTTCCGTTACAGCGGTTCGAGGAGAAAGCCCACGACTGAACTCGTGGAAGTCAGTCTTCGCTCCAGTTTTCAGTGAACGCGCGGAGTGTCTCGTCTGCGATCCCTGTCCGGGAGAAGAGCGTGGCAACGTCTCCCGGTCGAATGACCGTGTTCCCGTCGGGAGTGACCGCTTGGTCCCTGTCTTCGCGGTCGATCGAAACGACCAGCAAATCCTCCGTGATGAACCCCTCGCCGGTGGCTGCCTGCAGCGTTTTTCCGGCGATCGGAGCGTCGTCGGCGACGGGAATCTCGACCACGTCCGCGTCGTCGCTGAGATCCGCGATACCGGTAACCAGCGGCGTCCGATCCGGTTCGTCGGGACCGAATGGCGTGTAGGGCTGGATCCGTTCCCGGTGGAACAACCCCTCGTCGTCGATGTCTATCCCGAGCGCTGCCATTTCCTGTGCGATGCGTCTGATATCGCCGGTGTTCGATCCGACTACCGTCACGTGGAGGTTCTGTCCACCCGTCATTACCTCCCGGACACCGACGACGCCCGTAATGTCGAGTATCCGTTGTGCGAATCGTTTGCGATCGGTTGCCACTGCCGTACAGAGAAACAGATTGGTCAACCGTCCGTCGAGCTTCTCGTAGTCGATCTGCGCGTGGTATCCCTCGATAACGCCCGCCTCCTCGAGACGACGAATTCGGTTTCGGACCGTCGGCGGCGAAACGTCGACCTCTTCGGCGATGTCCGGTGCTGACGTGTGGCGAGCGTCCTCCGTCAATCGGTAGATGATCCGTTCGTCTATCTCATCGATTCGGATTCCCATGTATATATTACTCGATTGAATCGTAAATACAGTCGGGTCAAATTTGGCTTCTGATTAGGATCGGGGACTGTTTCGGTGAGATAGCCATCGGCATCTTCAGCCGCCTCCCGGAATCTCCCGTCCTCTACCGCTCTACCAAACACCGAACGGTTGAAAAGTAAAACTGATACTGATTATCGATGACAAAGAAATACGCAATATTATTTTTCTTCCGGAAACAACGTGACGTATGAGCAACGGAAACCGGGAGTTGCTGGCACGGGTCCTTCTGCCGGTCGCCAACGAGGAGGACGCTCGCGCCACGGCTCGCACGCTCGAACCGTACCGCCCGGAGCGGGTAACGGTGCTGCACGTGATCGAAAAGGGAGAGGGCGTTCCGGACAAAACGCCCGTCGAACAATCAGAGGGAGTGGCCGCCGAGTCGTTCGCGGCTGTCAGAGAGGTGTTTCCCGACGCCGACGAGCGGAAAGCGTATGGGCGAAATATCGTCGATCGCGTTCTCGAGGTCGCCGACGACGTCGACGCGAGCGCGATCGCCGTTCGTCCGCGTGGGGGGAATCGACTCACGATGCTTCTCACGGGAGATCGTGCGCTCAAGCTGATGACGCAGGCTGATCGGCCGGTCATCGCACTACCTCGACGGGACGACACATGAGCGGTGACGACGAGGAACTCGCCAAGGACCTTGGGCTCGTCTCGGCGATGACGATCGGGATCGGGACGATGATCGGCGCGGGTATCTTCGTGCTCCCGGGTGTCGCAGCCCAGGAAGCCGGACCGATCGTCGTCCTCTCGTTTATCATCGGCGGCATGATCGCGATGGTGAACGCGTTGTCGGTGTCGGAACTGGGAACGGCGATGCCGAAAGCCGGCGGTGCGTACTACTACGTCAACCGCGCGCTCGGTCCGGTGTTCGGCTCGATATCCGGGCTCGGCGACTGGCTGGGGCTCGCGTTCGCTTCTGCGTTCTACACGATCGGTTTCGGACAGTACTTGGGTGAACTGCTTGAGCTGCCGTCGGTGCTCTTTCTCAACAGCGTTCAGGTCGGCGCGATCGTCGCCGGTGTGCTCTTCGTCGGGATCAACTATATCGGCGCGAAAGAGACCGGGAGCATTCAGACGGTGATCGTGACGATTCTGCTCGGGATTCTCGGCATCTTCGCAATCGTCGGCTGGTTCTCCTTCGATTGGACGACCGTGACGGGATCGGGCGGATGGACGCCGTTAGGAACGGCCGAGATTCTGCCCGCTACCGGTCTCGTGTTCGTCTCGTTTCTGGGATACGCGAAGATCGCGACCGTCGGCGAGGAGATGAAAAACCCCGGCCGAAACCTGCCGATCGCCATCGTCGGGAGCGTCGCTATCGTCACCGTTCTGTACGGGATCCTCGTGACGATCATGATCGGGATCGTCCCGTGGCCGGACCTCGATCTCGAAGCCCCCGTCGCCCAGGCGGCTGAACTGTCGTTCCCTGGCGGCCTTGCCGGTATTGCCGCGACGGTCATGACGCTTGGTGCACTGCTGGCGACGGCGTCGTCGGCGAACGCCTCGATTCTGGCGTCGGCCCGCATCAACTTCGCGATGGGGCGTGACAAGATCGTCACCGGCTGGCTCAACGAGATCCATCCCCGTTTTGCGACGCCGTACCGATCCATCGCCGTTACCGGCGTCTTGATCGTCGGCTTCGTCGTCCTGCTGGGGAGGGATATCGAGATCCTCGCGGAGGCCGCGAGCGTACTCCATCTCATCGTGTACGCGCTGCTGAACGCCGCGCTGATCGTCTTCCGCGAGACCGACCACCCCGGCTACGATCCCGACTTCCGAGTGCCGCTGTATCCGATCCTCCCGATTCTCGGGATCGTCCTCTCGCTGGGGCTCATTTACTTCATGAACCCGGGTGCACAGGCGCTCGCCGTGCTGTTCGTCGTCGTTGCCGTCGTGTGGTACGCTCTCTACGCACGACAGAAGACGCCGATCGAGGGTGCTCTGGGCAAGTACGTTCGCGAGCGATCCGACGAGATGCCCGACATTGCCGTCTCCGCTGCGGAAGCAGCTTCTCCCGACACGACGGCGTACAACGTCATGGTTCCCATCTCGAACCCCCGGACGGAGACCGAACTGATCGCCCTCGGGAGCACGATGGCGAAACAGAACGACGGCGTCGTTCACGCAGTTCACGTTGTCCAGGTTCCCGACCAGACCTCGCTCGAGCACGTCTCGGATCAGCTAGATCGGATCGATCCGAACTCGGAGCAACTGATGGCGAGCGCTCGAGAGACGGCCGAAGAATACGGCGCAGAGATCGAAACCCACACCGTCGTCTCTCACCGCTCCTTCGAGGAGATTTTCGACGCTGCCGACCGTCTGAACGCCGACAACGTAATCCTCGGCTGGGGTCCAGACCGGTCGTGGTCCAGCGGCCGAACCGGCGGTGCGTTGGACGAGTTGACGATGAACCTCCCCTGTGATTTCCTCGTCTTCAAGGATCGGGGCTTCGATCCCTCGCGCATCCTCCTTCCGACTGCCGGCGGTCCCGACTCGGACCTGAGCGCGGAAGTCGCCAAGGCGTTTCGCGACGTTCACGGGTCCGAAATATCCGTGCTTCACGTCGTCGACGAACAGACTCAGCGGGCGAAAGGGATGAGCTTCCTCGGTGAGTGGGCCGACGATCACGGCCTCGGCGACGCGAACCTGCTCGTCGGAACCGACGGCGATGTACAGGGGAATATCGCCGACGCGGCTGACGATCACACGCTCGTCCTGATCGGTGCAACCGGGCGCGGACTGCTCTCGCGGCTGCTCGGTGACTCGCTCGTTTTCGAGGTCGTCGACGAACTCGAATGTTCCGTGTTGCTGTCGGAGCGTCCCAGAAAGCGCTCCCTCCGTGAACGCCTGGTCGGCCGTACCGAGACCGACCGGGCCGACGAGCAGGTCGAACCTCCGGAACAGTAGCCGCCAGCGTCCGGGCGAATCGAACGGAGCGTTCCGTCGATTCATCGCCTCTCGGGTGACGATTCGATCCAAAATTCCACCCGGAGCGTGGTCGGTAGCCGCGTTCGATCAGGGAGTCCGTAACGGCAATCAGCATCCGTTCAAAACCGCAGCGGCGTCGGCTTACGGCCTCGTCAGGCCGGGGCGGGCGGCTGTTTCGCCGTGTCGATCCAGAACTGCTCGATCGCCTCCGCCATCGATGCGAACTCCGGCATCGCGTCGGGCTTCGTAAGGTAGGCGTTCGCGTCGGCAGCGTAGCTCTCGGCGATGTCCTCCTCGGCGGCCGAACTCGAGAGCACGAGTACCGGTGGTGGGTAGTCGAGTTCCTCCTCGAGCACCTCGAGGACGTCGAACCCGTCCTTCCGGGGGAGGTTCAGATCGAGCAACACCAGGTCCGGACAGGGGGTCGCGTCCTCGGGCTGTCGGAAGTATCTCGCCGCTTCCTCGCCGTCACGGAGGATCCGAAACGAGATCTCGCTGTCGGTCGCACGGAACGCTTCCTGCGTGAGGCGGACGTCGCCCGGATTGTCCTCGATCAGGAGCACGTCGACCGGTTCGTCGGGCGTGTAGTCGTTCATACACCCTGTTCGGGACTGCGGTGCCTAAGCGCGGTCCCTACACAATTGGTACTCGATCCCCCTCGAGAACGGGGAGTTTCAGGGGCCAACACGGCCTGTTCTTTCTCGCCGTTCGGGACCGATTTTCCGAGTGAGTGGTCGGAGGGATCATTTATGTATCTCTACCTGGTTCATCTACTATGGGTGGACCGAAGCATGTGGGAGAAATACTTTTAGCCGAGGACAACCCGGGGGACGTCCGACTCACGAAGGAGATGTTCGAGAACGCGGGGGTGGACGGGACCTACCACGTCGTCGGCGACGGCGTCGAGGCGCTCGATTTCCTCTACCGACGGGGCGGGTACGAGAACGCACCCAGACCGGACCTGATCCTGCTCGACTGGCACTTTCCGAAAAAGAGCGGCGCGGAGGTGCTGGCCGAGATCAAATCGGACGCCGAACTCCGGGACGTCCCGGTGGCCGTGTTGACCGGAACAGAGCCGGAACTCGAGAAGATCCGTTCGGAATCGCCAGCGGCGGATGCCTACGTCCTGAAACCGCCCGAACCGGCGGAGTGTTGTCGGCTCGTCGACGGGCTCTGTCCGGACTGAGGCGGGGCGCCGGTTCCGACCCGAAACCGATCACGATCGAGCGGTCAGTAGCCGCGCTCGATCAGGTAGTCACCGATGTCACACAGCAACTCGCGGGCCTCGTTGTCCGGAAGTACCTCGAGTCGATCCTTGCCCTGCTCAACGAGCTCGCGGGCGCGGTCGTTGGCGTACTCGATCGAGCCGACGCGCTCGAGTTCTGCGACGGCGTCGTCGATCTCGCTTTCGGTGACGCGTTCGACGTCCTCGGTGTCGACCAGGTCCTCGAGTTCGATCCCCTGATCGCGGGCGTGGACGGTGATCAGCGTCTGTTTCTCCTCGACGAGGTCGCTTCCCCGCTGCTTGCCCAGTTCCTCGCTTGGCACGGTCAGATCGAGGACGTCGTCGTGGATCTGGAAGGCACGCCCGATGTCGAGACCGTAGCCGTACAGCGCGTCGATGGTCTCCTGGTCCGCCCCCTGCAAGATCGCCGGAAGACACGCCGACGCGGCGTAGAGGACGGCGGTCTTCTGTTCGACCATGTCGAGATACTCCTCGGGGGAGACGTCCTCGCGTTGCTCGAAGTCGACGTCGAGCGCCTGTCCCTCGCAGATCTTCGTGCAGGTCGTCGCCAGCACGTCGAGGGCGTCGACCGCTCGGTCGGACGTCGTACCGGTCTCGAGCATGATCTCGAAGGCCTTCGAGTAGAGCGTGTCGCCGGCTAGAATGGCCGTCTCGAGGTCGTACTCGCGGTGGACGGCCGGAACCCCCCGTCGAAGGTCGTCGTCGTCCATGATGTCGTCGTGGATCAGCGTGAACGACTGAATGACCTCGACGCTGACGGCAGCGGCCATCGCGTCGATCGTCTCCGGCGTCTGGTCGGCCCCGTCGTCCGCGGCCGGTGAGTTCGAGCGTCCGTCGAGGGTGGGAAACTCCCGGTAGTCCGTCGACAGCGGCTCGACGTCGGCGAGTGCTTCCGCGGTTGTCAGCAACACCGTCGGTCGGAGCCGCTTGCCGCCTGCGTCCAGCAGGTACCGCGAGGCCTCGTAAAGCCGTTCTGGCCGCTGGATCGGAAGCGCTTCGGGGATCGCCTCGTTGACCAGCTTGCGGCGCTGGTTGACGGCCTCGAGCACCGCTTCCTCGCGTGCCTCGGGAGTCGTCATATCAGTCGACAAGCTGGATGAGGTTCCCGTTGCGCGTCACGTGCAGGTCTCGTCCCATCTGGTACCCCTCGCTCTCGCAGAGGTTAACGTAGCTGGAGAACCCGCTCAGATCCTGATGGGCCGGGATGATGTGCTGGGGCTGGAGGGCATCCAGCATCTCGTAGTGGCCCTCCTGATTGAGGTGCCCCGAGACGTGGATGTCGTCGTAGACACGAGCGCCCTGCATGCCCAGCAGCTTCTCGGCCTGGTAACGCTGGCCCTCGTTGGTCGGCTCCGGGATGACCCGTGCCGAGAAGACAACCTTGTCGCCGTCGTCCAGCTCGTAGGGGGTCTCGCCGCGAGCCATCCGGGTAAGCATCGCACGGGGCTCACCCTGGTGGCCGGTGACGACCGGCAGGAAGTTCTCCTTGCCCTCGTTCATGATCCGCTTGAACGTGCGGTCGACGGACTTGCGGTGGCCGAACATCCCCAGATCGTCGGGGAAGTCGACGAAGTCGAGTCGCTCGGCGGTGCCGGAGTACTTCTCCATCGAGCGCCCGAGCAGGACCGGCTGCCGACCGATATCCTTCGCGAACTCGACGAGGCTCGTCACCCGCGAGATGTGACTCGAGAACGTCGTCGCGACGATCCCGCCGTCGTAGTCCTCCATACTGTAGAGGACGTCCCGGAGGTGTTCGCGGGCGACGTTCTCGCTGGGGGTACGGCCCTTCTTGCTCGCGTTGGTACAGTCCTCGATGTAACACAGCACGCCGTTGCCCTCGCGGCCGATCTCGCGGAACCGCTCCATGTCGATCGGGTCGCCGATGACCGGCGTGTGATCCATCCGCTTGTCGAGCCCGTAGACGACCGCACCCTCGGGGGTGTGGAGCACGGGGTTGATCGCGTCGATGATCGAGTGGGTGACGTTGACGAATTCGAGATCGACCTTGCCGGAGTCGCCGATCGACATCGTCTCGCCGGCCTCCATCTTCACGAGGTCGTTCTCGACGCCGAACTTCTGTTCGCCCTCGATCTGCTGTTTGACCAGTTCGATCGTAAACGGTGTGGCAACGATCGGTGCGTCGTACCGGTGGGCCAGCTTCGAGATGGCACCGATGTGGTCGAGGTGACCGTGGGTCGGGACGATCGCCTGGACGTCGCCCTCGAGGTCGCTCATGATCCGATCGTCCGGAATCGCGCCCATGTCGATCAGATCGAGACTGTGCATCCGCTCGGTTTCGACGTTGTCGTGGATCAGAACCTGCGAGAGGTTCAGCCCCATGTCGAAGATGACGACGTCGTCGCCGGCGCGAACGGCAGTCATCTGCCGTCCGACTTCCTCGTAACCGCCAATCGTTGCAATTTCGATTTCCATAGTTGCTAGCACTGAAAGCCGCGTGTGGACTCTCACTGAAACGGTCCGCGGACTCCCGGTTATGCGGCCCCGGCGTCTTACAGCGCGTCGGCCATCCCGCTATGCGCTCGCGGCGGTGTACCCCGCCAACCGGACCACAGGAACGCTGTGGGCCGCGAACGCACTTGCCCGCGGGTACGTTGGCCCTACCTACACGCTCGGGTGTTAAAAACGCAGTGGGTTGGGTCCCGGCGAGCGCGCCGAGCCGCCGATCGGATCTCGAACCGCCCGATCGTTTGCTTTCGACTGCGGGTGATTGATGCGTATCGAACGTGGTGGCGGTGGCTGCGCAATCGGTTCCGAAACACCAACGTTTCTTATCGCTCGCGGAAAACCACCGTCCGATGACGAAGGATCTCGAGCGCGACCTGGGGCTGTTTGCCGTAATCGCGATCAGCATGGGCGCGATGATCGGCAGCGGAATCTTCATCCTGCCCGGGATCGCGATGGCCGAAGCTGGCCCCGCCGTGATTCTCGCGTTCGTGATCGCGGCGATCCTGGTCGTTCCCGCCGCGCTCAGCATCGCCGAACTGGGGACGGCGATGCCGGAAGCTGGTGGGGACTACGTCTTCATCGAGCGGGGGATGGGTCCCGCGATGGGGACGATCGCCGGGCTCGGGACCTGGCTCATGCTGATGTTGAAGGGCGCGCTCGCGCTCGTCGGCGGCATGTTCTACCTTGAGGCCGTGATGGCGCTGCCGAGCGTCGAGGCGGTGGCGGTGACGTTCGCAGTCGTTCTCATCGCTATCAACCTGATCGGGGTCAAACAGACCGGCGGACTGCAACTGATCATGGTCGTCGTCATGCTGGTGATTCTCTCGGTGTTCGTCGCCGGATCGATTATCCGGGTCGACGGCGCGAACTACGATCCGTTCTTCACCGAGGGAATGGGCGGCGTGTTCACCGCGACCGCGACCGTGCTCGTCTCCTACGCCGGCGTCACGAAGGTCGCGGCCGTCGCCGAGGAGATCGAGGACCCGGGCCGAAACCTCCCGCTTGGACTCCTCGTCTCGCTGGTCGCGACCTCGATCCTCTATGCCCTGTTAGTGTTCGTCCTCGTCGGCGTCATCGAGGGCGAAGCGCTGGCCGGGGAGGAGGCGCCGATGGCCGAAGCGGTCGACCTGCTGTTTGGCGAACTGTTTCTGTACGCGATCGTCCTCGCCGCACTGCTGGCCCTGATAAGTACCGCCAACGCGGGCATCCTGACGGCCTCACGGTACCCGCTCGCGTTGAGTCGCGACGATCTCTTTCTGGACGTCTTCGAGTATATCCACCCGCGGTTCGCGACCCCGGTCGTCGCGATCCTCTCTACCGGCGGGATCATGGTTCTCGCGATCCTCACGCTCGACGTCGAACAGATCGCCAAATCCGCCGGCGCCTTCCAGATCCTCGTCTACATCCTGGTCTGTGGCGCCCTCATCGCCTTTCGCGAACGCGATCTGGAGTGGTACGACCCCGAGTTCTCCACGCCCGGCTACCCGTGGGTCCAGCTGTTCGGCATCGCTTCCGGCGTGTTCATCATCTCGCGAATGGAGTTGCTCCCGATCGTCGGCTCGATCGCGATCGTCATCGGCGGGTTCGTCTGGTACAGGCTGTACGCCAAGGAGCGCGTCGAGCGCGAGGGCGTCGCGAAAGGCCTCGCACGCCGGGAAGCCGGACGACAGTTCGTCCGCGACACGGAGGCCCAGTTCGAACGATCCGACCAGTACGAAGTCCTCATCCCGATCCGGCGGGACGTCACCCGCGAGCAAGAGGACGCCCTGATCCAGATGGCGGCACCGATCGTTCGCCGCCGTGGCGGGCGGATCCGCGTCGTCCGGTTCGACGAGGTACCCGACCAGGTTCCCCTCGACACCGCCGCCGACGAGCTCACCTCCGAGGACGTCGAGTTCGAGACCCGGACCGACCACCTGGTTCGGTATCTCGAGGTGCCCGTCGAGGTCGGCGAGATCGTCAGCCACGACAGCCGCCACGCGGTCGTCAACTTCGCGGAGCGGACCGGGGCGGACCTCGTGTTGGCTCGCCAGCGGCCGACGAGCCGGCTCGAGACCCTGTTCGGCCGGGACGCCGACTGGATCATGGAACACGCCCCCTGCGACGTCGTCTTCGTCCAGCACGAGCAACGCGGCGAGATCGACGAGATCGCGGTCGTCACCGACCGCAGTCCGTTCAACGACCCGCTCAAGGTCGAGCTCGCGGACGCGATAGCCGACACGCTGGGGGCGTCGGTCAGGTTCCTCTTTCCGGTCTCGGCGGACGCACCGGAGGAACTGCTCGAGACGATCGAGGCGTACCACGACGATCTCGACGATCTCTGTACCGTCCCCGTCGAGTCGACGATCGTCCGCACCGACGACGAGGTTGAGGGGCTCTCCGAAGCGCTCGCAGCGGCCGATCTGGTGATGCTGAGTACTGTCACCCACCGTCGGCTACCGGACCTGTTCGTCGAACGGCGGTCGGATCGACTCGCCGCCGCGATCGAACAGCCCGTACTGTTGGTCCACTCGAAGAAGACACGCCGGGGATCGTTCCTGCGACCGATTCTGAACCGGGTGCTGTTCGACTGACAGCCCCAGCTCCGCCTGGGCCGAAGCTCGTGTTAGCTGTAATGGAGGGCGCTAAGCCCCCTTCCTCAACGCCGAGCAACGTGAGGGCGTAGGGAGGGGATACAGCGCCCGCCAGTCCGGCCAACACGTTTAACAGCTGTCACCTCGTGCCACGAATGTACGTCGCATGGACTTCAGCCCGCGCTTCCGCCTCTACCCGACCACGCCACAACGAGAGGCGTTGGGCTGGCAACTCGACACCGTGCGACAAGTATACAATGACGGCCTCAAACGATACAACGACCTTCCACCAGCGGAAGAAGACGACCGCACCGTGAAACAACGCGTGCGACACGTCCGCGACCAACTCCCGGTATTGAAAAACTGGTGGGAAGAGTTGAACCTCGTCTGGTCCACCGTGTTGCAAGAAGCCGTCGAACGCATCCAGACAAACATCACCAACCTCGGCAAATTGAAAGCCGCGGGGTACGATGTCGGCTCGCTGAACTGGAAATCTCCGCGAGAGTATCAATCGTTTACGTACCGCCAGTCCGGCTTCGAACTCGACAAGAAGAGTGGCCGCTCTGGCCGTGGACGATTGATCTTAAAGAAAGTCAACGGGGAGACGTTGGAAATCCCGATCCGCTTACACCGTGACATCGACCCCGACAACATCAAAAATGTCACGGTAAAACGCGAATCCTCGGGCGCATGGTACGCCTCGTTCGACATCGAAGCAGAAACGCCCGAGAAACCCGATGTCGAAGACATCGATCCTGAGGACACCGTGGGTCTCGACCTTGGGATTGTGAACTTCGTGTTCGACTCGGACGGACGTGCCATCAACCGCCTTGATCTCTCAGACGCCCGCGAACGACTCGAACGCGAACAACGTCCGTTGTCGCGGAAACACTACGAGTCACGGAACTGGGAGAAACAACGCGAGGCAGTCGCCGCGGTTCACGAGTCGATACGCGACAAGAAACGCGACTACCACCACAAACTCGCACACTTCTACACGACGCAGTACGACGCCGTGTTCGTCGAAGACTTCACCATCCGCGAGTTGTTCGAAGGCCCTGACAACGCGCGGAACAAGGTGGAAGTGGGCTGGGGCAACTTCAAGCAAATTCTCGACTCTCACGGTGAGAAACACGCGTGCCACGTGATGGAAGTCCCCGCGTACAACACGACAACGGAGTGCTACTCGTGCGGTGTCGAGGTGGAGAAGGAATTGTGGGTGCGTGAGCACGCGTGTCCCTCGTGTGGATTCGAAACGGATCGGGATTACAATGCGGCGTTGAACGTGAAACGCCGCGGTTTACGCTTCGATCTCTACGTCCTCGAACCGTTCGGGCTCGAGCGGGCGGGCCTCGCTCCTGTAGGTCGCGTAAACCGAGTCCGCCCACTCACGGGCCGCCGGGGCGTCCGTGTCGACTAACACGGTCACGCCCCCGCTGTCGGAATCGTAGCCGCTGACGACGACCCGGTCGTCGAGCCGGCTGATCCCGTAGGGCGGGAGCTCGTCGTGGACCATCGCGGTCAGGTTCCCGCTCTCGAGGAGCCTGGCACAGCGCTCGGGATAGGTCGAGAGCATGTACGCGGCGACGTCGGGCGAGTCGATCAGCTCCGCGTCCATCCCGTCGAGGACGCGTCGACCGAACACGTCCGTACAGGGATCGTAGAGCCCGACGTCGAACCCGACGAACCGGAACCGGTCGGCCTCGAGAAGCAGCGACCGGAACCGGTTCACCGGGCGGTACGGGGCGTCGTGTTCGGCGACGGTAACGGTCGTCGTTCCGGGCCGCTCGAGGGCCAGCTCGAGGGCTGCCTCCGGAAGCTCCTCCCAGACGCCCCGTAACGTTCGCTCGGTTTCGATCAGCACGAGCAGCGTCTCCATCCCGCTCGCGACGGCCGCTCCGAGCGCGGTCGCCTCGTACTGGTGCCCGTCGCGGCGAACCCAGCTGCGCTGCTCGAAGGCCCTGAGTGTTCGCCGAATCGTCGACGGCGACGCCCCCGTCAGCTCGCGGAGTTCGGCCCGGGTCCGCGGGCGAGCCGCCATCGCGACCAGCGCCGGAACGCGGTGTTCCGACCGGGAGAGGTAGGCAACGTCGTCGATCGCGGACTCCCGCGGCGTCGCTGGTGTGCCATTGATTGACATAGTACGAGTACAGCCCATCCCACGATAATCATTTTCTCACTGACAGGCGACCGTTCGACGCCGCCGAACGTTGCCTGCTACTCGATCGTCGTTCCCGCCGTCTCGCCCGCGAGAAAGTCCTCGAGCGCCGCGAGTCCGAATATCGAGGCGTTGGCCTCGAGCTCGAGCAACGCCCGTACCTTCGCGGCCATCCCTCCGGTGACGTCCGTCGACTCGCTTTCGCCCAGGACGTCCGCGACGGTCTCGTAGGAGTCGATCCGCTCGACGACCCGGTCGTCGGCGTCGAGGACGCCCGGGACGGTCGAGCAGAGCCCGACCCGGTCGGCCCCGAGGGTCCGCGCCAGTTCGGCGACGAGTTCGTCGCCGCTGACGATCGTCGCGCCGGTGCCCGCGTGGGCGATCACGTCGCCGTGGAGGACGGGGACGAACCCCTCCTCGAGCAGCGTCGCGATCTGTCCCGTCGGCAGGTGGAGCTCGCCGTCGGCGTCGCGATGGCCCGCCGAGAAGGGATGTACCGGAACCGCGGGGACGTCCCGTTCGAGCAGCCGCGAGCGAACGAACGCGTTCAGCGTCGTCATCGCGCCGTGGATCTCCTGGACCGCCGTCGGGTCGCGGGTCCCTGCGGTCGTGCTGACGCCGTGCTCGCTGGCGTTGTGGTGGCCGAAGCTCCCCCCGCCGTGGACGACGACGAGTCCCTCGGCGAGCGACCCCTCGGGATCCGCGAGCGCCTCGGCGACGGCGTCGGCCGCCCGGTCGAGCGCCTCGCCGTCGAGGGTCTCGGCGCGGTCCTTGTCGGTGATCACGCTGCCACCGAGTTTCAGGACGATCATTCGAGGCGCTTCACCCCCTCGTCGGCGAGTTCGGCGCGAAACGTCTCCTCGCAGCCGGGCGTATACGAGAGGGCGGTCTCGGTCTCGTCGGTGGGATCGAGCGCGACGATACACCCCCCGCCGCCGGCTCCGGTCAGCTTCGCGCCGTAGGCGCCGGCGTTGCGGGCCGCCCAGACCATCGAGTCCAGCGAGCGCGAGGACACCCCCAGCGCCGACAGCAGGCCGTGGTTGAAGTTCATCAGTCGACCGAGCTCCTCGAGGTCGCCCGCCTCGAGGACGTCCTCGCCGTTGCGGACGACGTCACCGATCGCCCCGACGGTGTCCGCAGCGAAGGGGTACTCCTCGCGGAGCCGCCGGACGCCCGCGACGAGCTCGCCCGTATCGCCCGCGCCGCCGTCGAACCCGATCACGAGCGGGAGATCGGGTGCCTCGATCGAGCCACAGTCCTCGCCCTCGACGCGGACCGCCCCGCCCGTCGCCGAGCAGAAGGTGTCCGCGCGGGAGGCCTGACCGTCCTGGACCTCGTACTCCGTCCGGAAGGCGCGGTCGGCGATCTCGGTCGGCTCGAGGGTGACGCCGAGCTCCCGGGTCGCGGCGTCGATGGCAGCGACGACGACCGCCGCGGAGGAGCCCAGTCCCGCGCCGAGCGGGATGTCGCTCTCGATCGTGACGTCGAAGCCGACCTCCTCCTCGCCGGTGACCTCCCGCACCTGTTCGATCGCGCCGTCGACGTACCCCATCGCCGCCGAGACGAGCGACTCGGCGACGTCGACGTCGGGCTGTCCGTCCGCGCCGCCGCCGTACTCGACGGTAAAGCCGTCCAAGCTGAGATCCTCGGCATGAACGCGGAGCTTCCCGTCCTCGCGCCGCTGTACGCCGACGCGAGCCCGCCGTTCGATCGCACACGGCACCGCGGGCTCGCCGTAGACGACCGCATGCTCCCCGAAGAGATAGACCTTGCCGGGGGCGCTCGAGCGTGTCATACCCGGCCGTTCGAACGACGGCGGTTAATAGTTGACTGTGTCCGGATGCGACACTCGTCCAGCCGATCGAACTACAGCACGAGAACCGAAACGAGCCGGTAGACGATACCGATCGCGAACATCGCGATCAGGCCGATCGTCGACAGGACGACGGGAAGGGGCATCTTCCGTTCCTCGAACCCGAAGATATGCTCGAGCATACCGTTCAGTTCAGGCGGACGGCTCCTAATACTATCGTTCCGAAACGGCGACCGTCGAGAAAAGCGAACGGTTCCCGATCAGACCATGCTCTCGAAGTCCTCGAGCGCGTAGGACGGCTCGGCGCCGCGGCGGTCGAGAACTTCGTTGGCGAGCAGCCAGTAGACCACGGAAAGGGCCTTGCGACCCTTGTTGTTGGTCGGGACGACCAGGTCGACGTTGCTGACCTGGTTGTTCGAGTCACACATCGCGATGACCGGGATCCCCACGGTGATCGCCTCCTTGACGGCCTGGGCGTCGCCGATCGGGTCCGTGACGACGACGACGTCGGGTTCGATGTAGCCGTCGTACTTGGGGTTGGTCAGCGTGCCGGGGATGAAGCGACCGGTGCGGGCGCGGGCGCCCACGGCCTCGGCGAACTTCTCGGCCGGGAACCGACCGTACTGGCGGCTCGAGGTGACCAGGATCTGCTCTGGGTCGTAGTTCGAGAGGAAGTCCGCGGCCGTGCGGATACGGCCGTCGGTCTTCGAGACGTCCAGCACGTAGAGCCCGTCGGTTCGGACGCGGTGGATGAACCGCTCCATGTCCTTGGTCTTCTGCTGGGTCCCGATGTGGACACCGGCGCCCAGGTAGTCCTCGACGGGGATCAGCAGGTCGGCCTCCTCGTCGCTCATGACGTCGTCGTCGAGCGAGGGACCCGCGTCCTCTTCTTCGGCCTCGGCCTCCTCGGCGTCGGCGGACTGTTCGGCTGCTGGCTCGACGTCCTCGTCGAGGTCGGCGGCGGGGCCGGGCCCTTCGGCCGGCTCCTCGTCGATCTCCTCGTCGGCGGCGTCGAGCCCTTCTTGGGTTGCGTTGTCGTCTGTCATGTCGCGTCGTCTGCGATTCTGATGAGCTCGTTGAGCTTCGCGGTTCGCTCGCCGCCGACGGCGCCCGTCTTGATAAACGGCGCGTCGGTCGCAACGGCGAGGTGTGTAATCGTCGCGTCCTCGGTCTCGCCCGACCGATGGGAGACGACCGAGTCGTAGCCGTGCTCGGTCGCGAGTTCGATCGCGTCGAAGGCGTCAGTTAGCGTCCCGATCTGGTTTGGCTTGATCAGGATGCTGTTTGCCGCGTCGCGATCGATACCCTCCTGCAGTCGGTCGGTGTTGGTGACGAACAGGTCGTCGCCACAGACCAGCGTCCGGTCGCCGACCTCGTCGGTGAGTTCGGCGAAGGCGTCGTAGTCGGTCTCGTCGAGGGGGTCCTCGACGTAGACGAGATCGTACTCCTCGACCAGCTCGGCGACGTACTCGATCTGTTCGTCGGTGTCGCGGCTGACGCCGGCCGACTCGTACTCGTAGCTGTCCGACTCGTCGTCGTACATCTCCGCGGCCGCGACGTCGAGTCCGAAGCGGATCTCGAAGCCGACCTCGTCTTCGACCGTCGAGACGGCCTCGTCGACGATCTCGAAGGCCTCCTCGTCGTCGATCGAGGGCGCCCACGCGCCCTCGTCGCCTTTCCCGGAGGGAACGTCGCGCTCCTCGAGCAGGTCGGCGACCGCGGCGTGGACGGCCGCGTTTGCGAAGACGGCGTCCGCAACGCTCGGCGCGCCGACGGGCGCGGCGAGGAACTCCTGGATATCGGTCGCGTCGGCGGCGTGTTCGCCCCCGCCCACGACGTTGCCAAGCGGGATCGGGAAGTTCTGCCCGCGGAAGGTGCCACCGAGGTGCTGGAACAGCGGCGCGCCCAGCACGTCGGCACCAGCCTTCGCGGCGGCCATCGAGATCGCGACCGCGCTGTTGGCGCCGATCTTCGAGAAGTCGTCGGTGCCGTCGGCGGCCCGCAGCGCCGCGTCGATCTCGCGCTGGTTGCCCGCGTAGGTCTCGCCGACGAGCCGCGGCACGGCGTGTTCGCGGGCCGCGGCGATCGCCTCGCTTGCGGGCAGCTCGATCGCCTCGTACTCGCCGGTGCTCGCGCCGCTCGGTGCCGCGGCGCGGCCGAAGCCGCCGCTCTCGGTGAGGACGTCGGCCTCGACCGTCGGGTTGCCCCGCGAATCGAGGACCCGGCGGAGCCGGATGTCGGTAACCAGCGTCACTGTTTGGCACCCCGTCGGACCGTAAACGGCAGGGCGCCGGCGTCGTACTCCTCGGCGGCGATCAGGATCGGCTCGCTCTGGTCGGTCTCGACCAGCACCGGCGCGCCGTAGGAGATCTGCAGCGCTCGTGCGCCCAGGATGCGTGCCTTCTCGTATCGGTTGTGGCGTTCCTGTTGCATGATTACTGGTAGGGTGAGACTACGTCGACGAGGTCAGTGTGACTGACGAGCATCCGCCGACAGCAGTAGCGGTCGACGCCCAGCTCGTCGAGGACCTCTTGGGGGTCCTCGTCGCCCTGGTTCGCTCGCTCGTCGAACTCCTCCCAGTGCTCGCCGACGACGTTGCCACAGGTGAAACACCGGACCGGTACCATCATACCTGAATCACCTCAGCGGTAGGACTTCTGGTAGCGAGCCCGAGCGCCCGGGCCGCCCCACTTCTTCGGTTCGGACTGGCGAACGTCGTTGACCAGTAGCGAGCGGTCGAACTCCATGTAGGCGTCGCGGAGCTCGGCGTCGTTCGTGTGCTGGACGATCCCGCGGGCGATGGCGGTGCGGACGGCGTCTGCCTGTCCGCTGATGCCGCCACCCTCGACGTGGACCTCGATGTCCATCTCGTCGCGGAGCTCGTCGCCGGCGATGCGGAACGGCTCGAGCATCTTGAGCCGCGACATCTCCGGCTCGACCAGTTCGACCGGTTTCGAGTTGATACGGACGCGGCCTTCGCCCTCGCGAACGGTCGCGCGAGCGACGGCGGTCTTTTTCTTTCCACTCGTGTTCGTTACCATGTGACGTTAGCACCTAACTGTTCGCTGACCTCGTGCAGGTGCACGAAGCGGATGTTCGAGAGTCGATCCAGCGACGTATCCTCGAGGATCTCGGCCTCGTGGTCGTCGTCGTCCTCGTAGGGGTTGCCGACGTAGACACGAACGTTGTCGAGCGCTTCGCGACCGCGTGGCTTCTTGTACGGCAGCATGCCACGGATCGAGCGCTTGAAGATCATGTCCGGTCGCTTCGGGTGGTACGGACCGCTGTCGGAGCCAAGCTCCAGTCGCTTGCGGTAGGTCCCGAAGACGTCTTCCTCGTCGCCGGTGATGACGGCGTCCTCGGCGTTGACGACGGCGACGCGCTCGCCATCGAGGGAACGCTGGGCGACCTGGCTGGCGACGCGACCGAGGATACAGTCGCGGGCGTCGACGACGACGTCCGCGTCGAACTCTGCTAGACTCATCGAATCACCCGTACGTTGGATCCATCGGGGTTGTCCTCGAGCACCTGCTCGAGGGGGACGGTGTCACCGACCTGTTCGATCTTCGTCTCCGCGGACGACGAGAAGTCGACGGCGGCGACGGTGACGTTTTTCTGTAGCGCGCCGGATCCCAGCACCTTGCCGGGAACGACGACGGTCTCTTCCTCGCGTGCGTATCGCTCGATACGGCCCAGGTTGACCTCGGCGTGAGTACGCCGGGGCTTCTCGAGTCGATCCGCAACGTCTTGCCAGACGTCGGCGTCCCGCTCACGGGACGTCGACTTCAGCTCGGCGATGAGATCGTTGAGCCTCGGATTCGTTTTACTACTCATTGGTTTCCTCCAAATACTGCGAGATCGACGGACTCGGAGGTGTCGTCGATCGTGAAATCGGTTGATGATACGGTCGGACAGAACCACTGTGAGAGTTCGCCACTCCAGTCCGGCGAACTCTCCTCAGTGATTTCTGTCCGACAGTATGAGAAGTGCTGCAGGGATCCGAACCGTCGGGAGACGATACTCGACTCCCGTAGCTCAGATCTGTCCGTTCCATTTTTGCGGCTCTTCCGTTCGGTCGAGCCGAAAAATGCAGGGAGCAGGATTTGAACCTGCGGACTCCTACGAGACAGCGCCCTGAACGCTGCGCCGTTGGCCTGACTTGGCTATCCCTGCTCGCACTTCCGTGTACCCGTCGCCCCTTCAAACCCCTTTCGATTCCGACTGCCGACGGCTCGCCAGTCTCGTTGGCAGCGGCGCTGGCGAGAGGTGTGTCGGCGACGTGGGGTCGGGGGCGTCGGATCATGCTCTATAGCTGTACTGCTTCTTCGAGTTCGGTTGCGCGCGCTTCCAGGCTGTCGGTGGCCCGCGTGACCAGCTCCTCGACGCTGAACGAGCCGTCCGTCTCCACGTGGAAGACGAAGGCGTTTGGAACGTCCTCGAGCCGGACCTCTTTGCCCGGATGTCGCGTCGAGAGATCGTGGTCGAACTCGCTTGTCGGCACGAGTTCGCCGTTCTCCTCGACGACGCCCCGGACGATCCGGGACTCCGGTTCCTGGAACTCCGGCAGATCGTCGACGACCTCGACGCGCTGGAGATGTCGGTAGCCGACCGCGACCCCGCCCTGGTGTTTGGCGTGGTCCTTCCCGCGCTCGAGACGGGCGTCGGCCTCGGCCTCGAGGCGCTGGCCCTCCTTGAGCTCGATGATCGGCACGTTCTCGTCTGCCGGCTCCACGAGGGAGTCACTGGAGACGAGATCGCCCGAGTAGGCGGTGGCTGGTCCTTCGACGTCGATCGAGAGCGTGACGGTGTCGTCCTCGACGAACTCGCCTTCCGGCGGGGTCGTCAACGGGACGAGCCCGAGTCGCAGGGCGAGCTGTTCGTCGAACATCACCGACGAGTTCTCGATGAACCGAACGGTGTCGATCGCCATCGTCGGCACGTCGGCGACCATCGCGCGACGGATTCCGTTGGCGAACCCGGGAGAGATCCCGCGGACGAGGAATCGTGCCTCTCGATCCCCGCGTTCGACGAACTCGACGTCGTACTCCTCACTCATGGTCTAGTAGCCGCCCTTTCCTTTCGGTGCGCGCGATCCGTCGTGCGGGATCGGCGTGACGTCCTCGATGCGCCCGATCTCGATGCCCGAGCGGGCCAGCGCGCGGATCGTCGCCTGCGCGCCGGGACCGGGGGATTTCTGGAGGTTGCCGCCGGGACCGCGCACGCGAACGTGCAGTCCCGTGATGCCGGCAGCCTTGATCTCCTCGGCGATCGACTCGGCCATCTGCATCGCCGCGTACGGCGAGGCCTCGTCGCGGTTCTGCTTGACCGCGGTCCCGCCCGAGGACTTGGCGATCGTCTCCGACCCGGTGAGGTCGGTGACGGTCATGATCGTGTTGTTGAACGATGCGTGCACGTGGGCTACGCCCCACTTCTCGTCGTCCTGGCTCATGTTATTGCTCCTCCGCGCGTTCGGGGTGCAGGTCGTCCGCGAGCGGACTGTTCTCCTCGAAGTCGACGAGATCCTCCTCGTCGACGTCGACGACGTAGGAGGGGACCCGGTGTCGCTGGCCGTCGACCACGATGTGGCCGTGCGTGATGAACTGTCGGGCCTGCTGGGTCGTGTTCGCCAGCCCCTTCCGGTAGACGACCGTCTGAAGGCGACGCTCGAGGACGTCCTCGACCTCGAGCGAGAGCACGTCACCCAGCTCGTCGGCCTCGTCGAGGACGCCGACGCGTTTGAGCCGTCCGAGGAACTCCTCGGAGCGGCGCATTACGGTCTCGTCGTCCTGGGCCTGGCCGAGCAGGTCTCGGGCCTCGCGGCGGTAGGAGCGAAGCTGGGACTGGGCCCGCCAGAGCTCCTCTTTGTTCGAGAGCCCGTAGCGTTCGACCAGCGAGTGTTCGTCGGCGATGCGCTCGCCCTGGTAAGGGTGGTTCGGCGTCTCGTACTGCTTGGTGTCGGTTCCGAGCGGCATTATTCGTCACCCTCCTCGGCGGCTTCCTCTTCCTGTTCCTCGCGGATCTCCTCGACGTTGACGCCGATGGTGCCCTCCGTACGACCGGTGGACTTGGTGCGCTGCCCGCGGACCTTCTGGCCGCGCTTGTGGCGCACGCCCTTGTAGGAGTCGATCATCTTCATCCGGTTGATGTCGTGCTGGCGGGTCAGCTGGAGATCGTTGCCGATCTCGTGGGTTGTCTCGCCGGTGTAGAAGTCGTGCTGGCGGTTGTTGAGCCAGTCCGGTACTTCCGCGGCGTAGTTCTCTACGAGTTCGACGACCTCGTCGATGACGTCTTCGTCGAGTCGGCCGAACGTCGCCGTTCGGTCGACGCCCGCTTTCTCGGCGATGAGTCGGGCGGTTCGACGACCGATCCCGTTCATCTCCGAGAGCGAGCGCTCGACGGATTTCGTCCCGTCGAGGTCGGTTTGACCGATGCGGACGAAGTACTGAAGGTCTTCGTCCTCTTGCTCTTGAGGTTCTTCCTCGCTCATGTGTGGTGAATGTGTGTCTGGTCTGCGCGCGTTGCAAAGCCGATCGACTGGGCGTCGATCGGGTAAGCCGACGTCGTGGCGGGGATTTGAACCCCGGAGGCTTGACGCCACATGGTTAGCAACCATGCGCCTTGGGCCGCTTGGCTACCACGACACGGTCTGTCTATCGTCGCCCGTACGGACTCGGGGACTGCGTCCCCTGCACGTATTGCACTCTCATCTATCGCCGATGGGTACTTAAGCGCAACGAATGTCGACGCTCAGGCCGTGAACGGTTACCAATCGAGAAGGACTCGTACTTATTATCGTCGCCTTCCTACCGCCACGAAACGAGTGTCACGAAACGAACTCCTCGTTCGACTCGTCGCGGCCGTCGCGGCGATCGTCGCGATCGGGCTCGCCGCGGCGACCGTTCGCTCACCGCTCGAGACCGGCGGCTCTGGCGGCGCTGGAACCGGGGAGGGCGAGGGGACCGGAGTCGGACAGCCTCCCGAGACACCCCCCGAATCGGGCGCCGATCTGCCGCCGTTTCTCGAGTACCTGCTGTACGCGGTCGTCCTCGTGGCCGCAGTCGCGCTGGTCTGGTATCTCCTCGCGAACCGTCGAGACGCGGTCCGACTGATCGCGATCGCGCTCGTGGCCGCTCTCCTCGCGATCGGCCTGGCCTACGCGCTGGCCGCGCTCGGAACGGTCCCGATCGGGGGCGAAGAGCCGACCGAGGACGTCCCCGACGAACCCGGCCTCGGCGAGGAGGGTGGGGAGCCGGGCGAGGGTGAGGGCGATCGATCGGTGCCAACTGGGCCGCTGGTGGGCGTCCTCGTCGTCCTCGCTGCGGTCTTCGTCGGCGGCGTGTTACTGACCCGAAACCGCGACGATCCGGCCCCGTCGGCCCCCGAAGCTGACGCGATCGGGGACGGACCGAGATCGACCGACGCCGCCGCGGTCGGCTCGGCTGCGGGCCGCGCCGCGGATCGGATCGACGAGGGGACGGCCGTCGACAACGAGGTGTACCGCGCCTGGCGGGAGATGACGGACCGCCTCGACGTTGATCGACCCGCCTCGAGCACGCCCCGGGAGTTCGCCGACGCCGCGGTCGCGGCCGGCCTCGAGCGTGACCACGTCGACGAGCTCACGCGGCTGTTCGAGGACGTCAGGTACGGCGATACCGAGACGACGCCGGCGATGGAGCGCCAGGCGGTGGCGACGCTCCGAAAGATCGAGGCCGCGTACGCGGACGGCGACTCGTCGCTCGAACGCGACGACGGAACCGACGGAGGCGAGCGGCGATGAACGGACGGCGTCTCGCGCTGGCGCTCGGACTAGCGGCGTTCGTCGCCGCGGTGGCGGTTCTGATCGGCGTCCTCGATGTCGGGTTCTCCCGGACGGCGCTGGTCGTCGTCGGTCTCGTCGCGATCGCGATCGGGCTCCGGGCGCTGTTCGCCCGCGAGCCGCCGCGGAGCGTCGACACCCCCGATCCCGAGCGCTCGACGGTCGTACCGACGCCCGGCGCGACGCTACACGGTGCGATCGACGCCTTTCGGACGTCTGAGACCCGCTACTCGGTGACTGGACGGCGAACCGTCGAGGGGCTTCGGGCGGCGACGATCGCGGTCCTCTCGCGGTTCGACGGGAACGACGAGGAGACCGCCCGACGGCGGCTCGAGACCGGGGAGTGGACCGACGACGAGGTCGCGGCCGCCTTCCTCTCGGAGTCGCTGGAGGTGCCGCGCTCGGCTCGGGACTGGGTCGCCGATACGGTCCGTGGCACCTCGCGGTTCCGAACTGGCGTTCGCCGCGCCGTCGCGGCCATCGAGGACATCGCCGATGGTGGCGACGGCGGCGACGGCTCGCTGCCGCGGTACGACCCCCGCGAGGGGGCGTCCGCTGTCGACGGCGACCGACGGCACCGGACCGCCACGAGCGCGGTCGAGGGTACCGAGCGACGATGCGAGCGCGCGACCGGCTACTGGCGCGGGGTCGGCGTCCTCGCGCTGGTCGCCGTCGGCGTCGGGGTCGTCGCCGAATCGCCCGCGGTCGTCCTCGCGGGCGTCGTCGGGGTCGGCTACGCCGGCTTCTCCCGGGCGTTCGATCCGCCAGAGCCCGAGCTCTCGATCGAGCGCGAGCTGAGCGACCCCGATCCCGCACCCGGCGACGAGATCGAGGTTTCGGTGACGATCGCAAACGAGTCCGACGGGTTCGTCCCCGATCTGCGGATCGTCGACGGCGTCCCCGCGGGGATGGCGGTCACCGAGGGGGCGAGCCGGCTCGGGACCGCCCTGCGTCCCGGCGAGGACGTCGTCCTCGAGTACACGGTCTCGGTCGGGCGGGGGAGCCACGAGTTCGATCCCGTCCTCGCGATCGTCGGCGACCTCTCGCGGTCGACCGAGCGGGAGTACCTGATCGGTGCGCCGACGACGGTCGTCTGCGAGCCCGAGCTGCGTCCGATCGCGGCGCCGGTTCCGCTGCGGACCGCGGGCACCAGCTTCTCGGGTCGGCTGCAGACCAGCGACGGCGGGGCGGGGACGACGTTTCACTCGGTCCGGGAGTACCGCAAGGGCGACGCCCTCTCGCGGGTCGACTGGAACCGACGGGCCAAGACCGGCGAGCTGACGACGCTGCAGTTCCACGAGGAGCGGGCGGCCCGGGTCGTCGTGTTGGTCGACGCCCGGCGGGACGCCTACCTGGCGCCCGACCCCGACGCCGTCCACGCCGTCGACCGGTCGGTCGTCGGGGCCGGACGGATCGCCGCTACGCTGCTCGCCGACGGCGACACGGTCGGGCTGGCAGGGATCGGCGCGATCCCGGGAGCCGAGGACGCGGAGCCGTGCTGGCTCCCCCCGGCCTCGGGTCGCCACCACGAGGTCCGGTTCGCGGAGCTGCTGGCGACCCACCCGCAGTTCTCGGCGAACCCACCCACGGGTGAGGGACGGTGGCTCTGGCAGCTCAGAGGACTCAGACGACGGCTCTCGACGGGCACCCAGATCGTGATGCTCACGCCGCTCTGTGACTACGTCTCGGCCGAGATCGCGCGACGGCTCGACGCCCGGGGCTACCCCGTCACCGTCGTCAGTCCGGATCCGACCGCCGACGAGACTGCCGGCCAGCGCCTGGCGCGGGTCGGTCGAGCGGTCAGGCGGTTCGACCTCCAGCGAGCGGGGATCCCGGTCGTCGACTGGCCGGCCGCGGAGGCGATCGACGCGGTCTTCGCCCGGCGAGCCGCGGGTGATCGACGGTGAGCGAGATCACACGACGGCCGACGATCGCCTCGAGCGTCGCCGCCGCCGTCGCCGTCCTGGTCGCCGTCCTCGCGGCCGGGAGCCAGGCGGCCAGCGCACTCGGGTTCGCCGCGGTCGGCGGGCTCGTCTTCGTGGTCGGGTTAGCGCTCGGCCGTCACCGGGCCGTCGACGTCGGCGCGCTCGTCGTCCTCTTCGGGGTCGTCGCGGGCGGGCTCGAGGCGACGGCGGTCGAGCCGACGATCGTCGCCGCGGTCGCGACCGTCGTCGCCTGGGACCTCGCCCACGGAGCGATCGCGCTCGGCGACCAGCTCGGACGGGGGGCCGAGACGCGCCGGCTCGAGGCGGTCCGTGTGTCCTCGAGCCTGCTTGTCGGGCTGGCGTCGGGAACGGTCGGCTACGCGGTGTACGTCTTCGGGGGAAGCGGCCAGCCGGTCGCCGCCGTCACCCTCCTGCTCGTCGCGGCGGTACTGATCGTCGTCGGATTCGGCGGCGGACGAACGGGATCGACCCGTCGGCGGCGAACCCGTCCCTGAGCCGGACGGCGGCGGAACATGTCGGCCAAAATAATTTTGTGTGCTAACAGAAACGATCGGTATGGAGCGACGCGCGTTCCTCGCGACGGCGGCGATCGGGGGGGTCGCCGCCACCGCGGGCTGTCTCGAACGGCTGCCGGGCGTTGGCTTCGACGCCTCGCTGGAGACGACCGATCCGGAGCTTCGACCCCAGGACCCGCCCGACGTGACCGTCGACGGCGAGGAGGTCACCGTTCGCGGCACGATCCGGTACGGCTCGAGCAGCTGTGGCGGGGTCGAGCTCGCACACGCCGACTACGAGGACTCCCAGGCTCGACTCGACGTCCTCGTCGTCGCGGCTGACGACTCGGGCTGGACGTCGGCGTGTACGGACGACCTCGTGGCGGAAGGCTACCGCGTCGAGGCGACCGTCAGTGAGAGGTTGCGGCGGGTCGCCGCGACCGAACACCACGTCTACGGGGAGACGTCTTCGACGACGGTCGACGGACTGAATTAAACCTCGGCGTAGTCCTCGATGTAGTCGTCGTTTATCTCCCACTCGTCGTCGTCGTTTTTGACCATGTACTCGCCGTAGTAGGGGACTCGGTTCGCGACGACCTCGCGGTAGGCCTCACGGATCTCGGGTTTGGTCATCTCGCCCATCGGTCGCAGGTCGTCGCTGCGGTTGAGACAGCCCTTCAGGTACCCTTCGTGGGTGACCCGCACGCGGTGACAGTTCGCACAGAAGGTCGGGTTCTCGACGGGGTCGACGATCTCGACCATGCCCAGGTCGGACTCGTCCAACGCGGACCGCGACTCGTCGTCCTCGCTCCCGCCTACCCAGTAGCGCTTGCGGTCGTGCATCTCCCGGTGTTCGATCTCGACGGCTCGCTCGGCGAGCCAGTCGTGGACCCGTTGGATGTCGATGTTCCACTCCGGTCGTCCCGTCAGCTCGGGCATGTACTCGATCAGCTGGAGCTGGAGCCCGTCGTTCTCGGCGACGTGATCGACCATCTCCGGAACGTATCCCGCAGTGTGTTCGAAAACGACCATGTTGAGTTTGACCGGGTCCAGCCCAGCGTCGACCGCCGCCTGCACGCCCTCGAGGACCTTCTCGTAGGCGCCGCTCTGCGTGACCGCCGCGAAGTCCTCGGGATCGAGCGCGTCCTGAGAGACGTTGACTCGCTCCAGACCCGCGTCGACGAGGTCCTCGGCTCGACCGGGGAGGAAGGTCCCGTTGGTCGTCAGCGAGACCTCCATCGAGTCGGGCGTCCGCTCGATGATCTCCTCGAGGTCCTGGCGGAGCATCGGCTCTCCGCCCGTGAACTTCACCGAATCGACGCCGAACTCCTCGACGACCTCGAGGAAGCGGACGACGTCGTCGGCGCTCATCTCGTCGTCCTGGGGATCCATCGGCCCCCGCGTGTCTCCCAGCCCCTCGTTGTGACAGTAGACACAGTCGAAGTTACACCGATCGGTGAGCGAGATCCGAACCCCCGTGACCTCGCGCCCGAAGTCGTCGGTTAGCATACCTTCCAGTTCCGGTCGAAACCGCTTAAATTCGCCGGAGAAGATTACCTCTCGTAACCGATTTCGGTTTCGTTTTCGGACGTCGCGACGCGTATACTCTTGCGGCCGGCCGTTGTGACCATCCGTATGAGTACGATCGCCGAGTTCGCCATCCCCGCCGAGTCGTTCGCGCTCGGACACACGCTCGATCGCGCGCCGGCGCTCGGAGTCGAGATCGAACCCGTCATCGCGGCCGATCCCGAGGCGGTGATGCCCTGCGTGCGCTTTTTCGGCGACGAGGATACCCTCGAGGACGCCGACGACGCCCTCGTTGCGGATCCGACCGTCGAGGCGGCGACTCCGATCCTCGATCTCGATGGGGAACGGTGGTACCGGGTGCGGTGGGGCGAGACGGTCGTCGACCTCGTCGAGTTGCTGACTCGGGAGGAGGCGACGGTGTTTGAGACCGAACTCGAGGACGATCGATGGCAGTTTCGCGTGGTCTTCCCGCGGCGGGAGGCGCTGGCCCGGAGCTACGAGTACGCCACCGACCGGGGCGTTCCGATCGACCTCCGGAAGATCAACCGCCTCGAGGAGACCCGCTACGAGCGGTTCGGGCTGACCGACGCCCAACACGAGACCCTCGTCGCGGCCCTCGAGTACGGCTACTACGACATCCCCCGCGGAATCGACATGGAGACGCTGTCGGACGAACTGGGGATCTCACACCAGGCGCTCTCCGAGCGGCTGCGGCGGGCCCACCTGACCCTCGTCGAGGAGGCCGTCGGCGCGGACGACGCGACGTGAGCGTGCCGGCGGAACGCCTACCACGGTCGGCACGCAAGGAGTCGGCATGGATCGAGAGATGCTCGCGGATCAGCAGCAACTCGCCGAACTCGTCGAGGCGGAAGGATGGGAGGTTACCGACCTCGAGCTCTCGGCCTACGACAGCCCGTGGGCCGACGAGGACGATCCGGAGGCGACGGTAACGATCACCGCCCGGAAACCCTACGAGAGCGAGGACGACGGCAACGGCGCGGACCGCGACGACGAGGACGACGAGAACCCGTTCCGACTGAAGTGACCGGCGCGGGCCAGCCCCGTCGCGCTCGTAGTCGGTGACGGTCCCGACGACGCCCTTCGACGATCGTCTCCCGAATCGTCCCATCACCCGCTGCGGAACACCTATTGTCGCTCCGATAACTAGTGTGTGCGTATATGTCCGACCATCGGTCCGAGCTGTCGGTCGCTCGCCGGCGCCTCGAGCCGGTACTGGCCGTCGTCGTTCTCGCGTGGACGGCCGTCTGGATCGTCGAACCCGCCGTCGTCGGAACGGCTGAGGCAGTCTCGAGTCTCGTGGTCCTCGTCGCGGTGCTCGCGCCCGGACTGCTCGCGCTCTCGGTGCTCGCGGGCGCGCTGGCTCGCGGCGCTCGGCTCGTCGCGACGCGTCTCGGCTCCGACGACCGGACTCGGGCGGGTGACGGCTCCCCCGTCGGCGTCCTCGCGTCGGTCGCCCTCGGCGCCGTCGCCGTCCTCACGCTGTGGTGGGCCGTCGGCGGATTGTACGTCGCCTTCCTCGCGGACGCGGGCGGCGTCGTTCTCGCGCCGCTTGCCGCGCTGGTCGCCGGGAGCGTCCTCGGCGTCCTCGTTCTGGCTCGGACCCTGCTGGATCGGCTGGGTTCCCCGATCCGTCCTCGCAAGCCGATCGTCGACTGAACCACTCACTCAACCCTTGATGTTACAGACGGGGAACGTCCGCGCAACCTTGTCGCCGATACCGAGTTCGTCGGAGACGCGAACGACCTCGTCGACGTCCTTGTAGACGCCCGGCGCCTCCTCGGCGACGGTCGCGCCCGACTGGGCCTTGACGTAGATCTGTTGCTGGTCTTCGAGTTCCTGCTGGACGTCCCCGCCCCAGTACTCGTTTTTCGCCTGGGTGCGGCTCATCAGCCGGCCGGCGCCGTGGGCGGTCGAGCCGAAGGTCAGATCCATCGAGTTCTCGCCACCCCGCAGGACGAAGTTCCCCGCACCCATGCTGCCGGGGATGATGACCGGCTGGCCAACGTCGCGATAGGCCTTCGGCACCTCCGGGTGGCCCGCGGGGAAGGCTCTGGTCGCGCCCTTGCGGTGGACGTAGAGCTCGCGTTCTTCGTCCCCGACCGTGTGCGTCTCTTTCTTTGCGATGTTGTGGGCGACGTCGTACAGCAGCTCCATCTCCATCTCCTCCCAGGTGCGGTCGAACACGCGCTCGAAGACCTGGCGAGTGCGGTGCATGATCAGCTGGCGGTTGACCCACGCGAAGTTGATCGCCGCGTTCATCGCCGCGTAGTAGTCCTCGGCGAGCTGCGATCCTGCAGGTGCCGCAGCCAGCTCCTTGTCTGGCAGCCGATCGAGCAGTCCCTTGTGCTGTTGCTCGATCTTGCGCAGGTAGTCGTTACAGGTCTGGTGGCCCAGGCCCCGGGAGCCGCAGTGAATGAGGACGACGATCCGGTCCTCCTCGAGGCCGAACGCCGCGCCGACCTCGTCGTCGAAGACGTCCGTGACCCGCTGGACCTCGAGGAAGTGGTTCCCCGAGCCCAGCGAGCCGATCTGGTTTTTCCCGCGGTCCTTTGCCTTCTGGCTCACCTTGTCGGGATCCGCGCCTTCGCGCATCCCCTCGTCCTCGCAGTGCAGGAGGTCGTCCTCGACGGCGTGGCCGTGCTCGAGGGCCCAGTCGACACCGCGAGCGAGGATCTCCTCGACGGTGTCGATGTCGGCCTCGACGATCCCTCCACCGCCGAGTCCCGAAGGGATGTTGGCAAAGAGGGAGTCGACGAGTTCCTCCTCGCGTCCCTGGAGCTCGTCGTACGTGAGGTTCGTCCGCATCATTCTCACACCGCAATTGATGTCGTAACCAACCGCCCCGGGCGAGATACAGCCGTTCTCGGCGTCGATCGCGCCAACTCCGCCGACGGGGAAACCGTAGCCCTGGTGGCCGTCGGGCATACAGATCGCGTTGGTCGTAATCCCCGGCAGGTGGGTCGTGTTCGTGAGCTGCTGGAGGGTCTTGTCCTCGCTGATCTCCTCGAGCAGGGCCTCGCTGGCCAGCACCCGCGCGGGAACGTTCATCTCGCCCTCCTGGGGGATCTCCCAGACGTAGTCGCGCACCTTCTCGAGCGTGATGCCGTCGGCATCGAACGTAGTCATACGCGACACTCCGACCGCGACGATGAAAGAACGTTCGCCTCGGGTGTGGAACTCGGCCGGTTGCGCCGCCTCCCTCAGACGTCGAAGACGACGTACGACTCCCAGCCGTCGCCGACGTCCTCGAGGCGCATCTCCGAGTAGGTGACGGCCTTGATCTCGCGGGCGTCGATCGCGTCGAGCGGGATCCCGCGGGCGCTGCCCTCGAGGCGCCACTCGTCGTCGGCTCGGTCGATCCGTTCGACACGGTGATCGACGGGGAGCTCTGCCCGGACGTCCCGCAGGTAGATCAGCTCGTCCAGGTAGTCGAACAGCAGCGCCTCCCGGCTCTCGGCCGCGACGGCGACCGAAAAGCGCTCGCCGTTCTCCGCCGGAATCGCGTCACAGGAGGCCGCCGCGAGGCCGTCGGCGACCGCAGCGAAGACGTCCTCGAGGTCGTCTCCGGTCGCCGCCACGCCGACGTCGGCGGTGTGGTCGCGAAGCTCGAAACTCATACTCGACGTTCACGAGCCGACGAGGTATGTCCGTCGCTTCGCGTCACGCCGGCTATCGTCGCGGTGGCGAGGACGTCGCCCCAGCGCACGACCGGATCGTGTCCGACGGATGGCCGCGCTGCCGGTGGAATTATATTGGCGAGTCTGCTATACCGTGGTAGTGAGCGTCAACATCGACAGTCGCGTCGTCGCTCCCGGCAGCGACGAGTTCGTCGAGGACGCCTGGCAGCTCAAGGAACGCATCAACAGCCAGGAAGGCGTCCTCAAACAGCGATACGAGTTCTTTACCGACGCCTATCGGCGCTCGACGGTTCACTGTTATCTGCAGGACGACGAGCTCGTCGGCTTCGCGGCCGTTCGCCGGGACGGCTACATTCTCTTTCTGGCGGTTTCGACGGAGTTTCGCGGCCAGGGGATCGGCAAGCGCCTCGTCGCGCGGGTCGCCGAAGACCACGACTCGGTCACCTGCCACGCCCGGACGAGCAACGAGAACGCCCTCGAGTTCTACGAGCATCTCGGCTTTGAGACCAAGCGCCGGATAAACGGCTACTACGAGGACGGCGGCGACGCCTACTACCTCAAACTCGGCGATGACTCCGGAATCGCGGATCGGATCTCGGAGTTCGTTCGCCGGTAGCGCTCGTCGCTTCCCACCCGCCACGCCGTCTGGAGCGACCGCTCGGCACGGTCCCCCACGGGCCCGGGCTTTCGGCAGGATTATACTACCCCGACGACGAGTACACGAGGCGCATGGAGGAGCGAACGAGGGCCTATCTTCGGGGTCGATTCCGCGATCACTACCGCCGCACGGAGCTGACGCTCCCGCCCGCGGCAAACGAACGCGAGTGGGGATTCATCCCCTGGACCGAAGGGCCCGACACGACGATGGTTCGTCACCGTTCGCTGCTCGAACTCGGCGACCTCGAGGAGTTTCTCGTCCGCAAACGGCCCCGCCACGTCTACTTTTCTGCGGGGCGGTTTCGCGACCCCGGTGCGAGTTCGATGCACGAGAAGGAGTGGCAGTCCGCGGATCTCGTCTTCGACCTCGACGCCGACCACCTCCCGAACGTGACTCTCGGCGAGGACTCCTACGCCGAGATGCTCGCGACGTGCAAGGACGCCCTGCTCCGTCTGCTCGATTTCCTCGAGAACGACTTCGCGTTCGAGGAGCTGGAGATCGTTTTCTCGGGCGGGCGGGGGTATCACGTCCACGTCCGCGACGAGTCGGTCCGCCACCTCGACCGGGAACATCGGCGCGAGATCGTCGACTACGTCCGCGGGATCGGCATGGAGTTCGAGGAGCTGATCGAAACCGAGACCGTCGCCGGACTCGGCCGGAAGACGCCGACCGAGCGCCACACCTTACGGACAGAGGGCGGCTGGGGCGCCCGGACTCACGACCGGTTCATGTCGTTTCTCGACGAGCTGCTCGCCCTCGAAGAGGACGCGGCCCTCGAGCGACTGCAGGCGTTCGACGGGATCGGCGAGGGGAAGGCGACGGCGACGTTAAACGCCGCCCGGAACAACCGCGACCAGCTCGAGGCCGGCAACGTCACCGTCCACACCGCCGTTTCCCAGCTGGCCGAGCGGTTCGCCCACCGGGCGGTCGAGGCCGACAACGCCCCGATCGACGAGCCCGTGACGACCGACACGAACCGACTCATTCGCCTTCCGGGCAGCCTCCACGGGGGCAGCGGGCTCGAGACCGTTCGCCTCGATCGCGACGAGATCGACGCCTTCGAGCCGCTTACCGACGCCGTCCCGGAGACGTTTACGGGCCACGAGATCCGGGTCGACGTCACCGACGGCGGCGAAGTCGAGCTGGGTGGAGATAGCTTTACAGTCACGGAGGGCGATCAGTCGCTGCCGGAGTACGTCGCCGTGTTCCTCATGGCCCGGGGCCGAGCCGAGAAGGAGAAAGAATGAACTTAGACGAGCTACGATCCGTCCAGAGCAAGGAGCGCCAGAAGGACAGTCTCCAGAACCTGCGCCCCTCGTTCTACCAGGAGGTCGGCGAGTACATCGCCGAACTCGAGGACGAACGCGACCGCGCGGCCGAGCAGGCCGACGACCCCTTCTCCTCGCCCGAGGTGAGCCGGCTCACTGACGAGATCGAAACCGCCAAGGACGTCGTCGAGGCGATCTACGAGCGCCGAATGGGCAAGCTCGTCAAGCAGGCCAGCCTCGCGGCCGCGGGGATGGCCGCCAACGACGACGGCCTCACCGCCGAGGAGGCCGACCTCTTCGACGACCTCGTCGACCGCATCGACGCGAACAAGACCCGCGTCCTCGACGTCCTCGAGGGCGTCGAGGCCGAAAGCGAAGGTGTGTCCGAGACCGACGACGCGCTCGGAGCCGACGCCGGGACGACGACAGAATCTGACCCGGCGCCCGACGCGCCGAACGAGGACTCGGACCCGGACTCGATCGCGAAAACCGGAACGCCCGACGCGCCGCCGATGGAGCCGGATCCGACCGCCGAGACCGCGGACCGAAGCGACGAGGCCGACGTCGATCCGACGACGCTCGAGCCCGACGACGATCCCCGAGCGTCGGACGCCAGTGAGGTCACGGCGGCCGACGTCATGGGCGGCGATCCACCCACCGACCCCGACGAGGACACACTGGACCCCGACGCGGCGACGTCCTCGCAGACGGACGGTCCAGAAAACGAGACCGAGTCGGCACCGGGCGAGGACGTCGATTCCGCGGTCGACGAGCCGGACGACGCCGAGGCTACTGCAGCGTCCGGGGACGACCTCGATCGGATCACGGTCCGGATGACCCGCGACGTCGGCTCGATCCTCGGCGTCGACGACCGCGAGTACACCCTCTCGGCCGACGACGTCATCACCCTGCCGGAGCAGAACGCCTCGCCCCTGCTCGAGCGCGACGCCGCGGAACGGCTCGACTGACTCCGGGCCGGCTCGCGCAACCGGAAGGCATACGACGACTCCCTCGAAGGGACGGTATGCTCGAAATCGGCGACGACGCACCCGAGTTCGTACTGCAAAATCAACACGGCGAGAGGGTTCGCCGCTCGGCGTTCGACGGTCACCTCGTCGTCTACTTCTACCCGCGGGCCGGCACCGACGGCTGTACGACCGAGGCCCGCGAGTTCGAGGACGCTCGCGAGGATTTCGAGGACCGCGGCGTCGGAATCGTCGGAATCAGCGACGACCCGGTTGCGGATCTCGAATCGTTCGCCGCCGACCACGAGCTGGGGTTCGATCTGCTCTCGGATCCCGAGGGTGAGGTCGCGACGCTGTACGACGCCTACGGCGAGAAGCGCATGTTCGGCAACACCTTCGACGGCGTCTTCCGGACCACGTACGTCGTCGGCCCCGACGGCACGATCGAGGCGGCCTACGACGACGTCTCGCTCGACGGCCACGCCGACGACGTCCTCGAGGACCTCGGCGAGGGACGGACCGGGAAAGCCGCTCCGGAGCGGTAGCGTTTCGCGGACCGATTTCGGGGCCAGCAACCGCGCACCGAAGCGAGTCGGTCGACGGACCCGCCCTGGAACCGATCCCGATACTCCGGCACAAGGAGTTTTACTTCGACGAGAGAACGTATCGGTATGGAGCTGCGACAGCTAGCTGACGTGCTCGAGGGCGGCGATCTGACCGGTCGGCAGGCTGCGACCATCGTCGCCCGCTGGATGGCGCTCACGGCTGCCTTCGGGATCGTCGTCTTCGTCGCCGTCTTCGTCTTCTAAAAAATTCGTCTTTCGACCTGTCCAGCGCCGAACCGCGCGAGCAAGGACGCTGCCGTTACTGGGACGCTCCCGTCACTGGAAGGTGCGGCCGAGCTGGTCCTCGCTTTCCGGTTCGGCGGTCTGGAACTCCTGTTCGATCTCCTCGTAGCGCTCGCGGGTCTCGGGAGTCACGCTCGGCTGGACCTCCTCGAGAGCGCGCTCGAAGTGTTCCTTGCTGATGCGGACGTTCTCGATGGTGTCGGGCATATCGTCGGGGTCGACCGAGTTGATGAACTCGCGGCTGGCGGCCATCGAGGCCTCGCGACAGACGGCCTCGATGTCGGCGCCGACGTAGCCCTCGGTCTCGCCCGCGAGCCAGTCGAGATCGACCGCGTCGGCCAGAGGCTTGTCGCGGGTGTGGACCTCGAAGATCTTCCTGCGGCCCTCCTCGTCGGGAACCGGCACGTGGACGTGGCGATCGAGCCGGCCCGGACGGAGCAGCGCCGAGTCGATCAGATCCGGGCGGTTGGTCGTCGCGATCACGACGACGTCCTCGAGTTCCTCGAGGCCGTCGAGCTCGGTCAGCAGCTGGCTGACGACGCGTTCACCGACGCCCGAATCGCCCTGTCGCTGCCCGCGTTCGCCCGCGATCGAGTCGATCTCGTCGAAGAAGATCACGGTCGGGGCGTTCGAGCGGGCCTTCTCGAAGACCTCCCGAACTCCCTTCTCGGACTCACCGACGTACTTGTTCAAGAGTTCGGGCCCCTTGATCGAGATGAAGTTCGACTGGGACTCGTTCGCGACGGCTTTGGCCAGCAGCGTCTTCCCGGTGCCGGGCGGGCCGTACATGAGGACGCCCTTGGCGGCCTGCATGTCCATCTGCTCGAAGACCTCGGGGTAGTCAAGCGGCCACTGGATCGTCTCGCGCAGGCGCTCTTTGGTGTCGCCAAGCCCGCCGACATCCTCCCAGGTGATGTCGGGAACCTCGACGAAGACCTCCCGCATCGCCGAGGGCTGGATCCCCTTGAGCGCCTCCTTGACGTCGCCCTCGGTCACCTCGAGGGACTCGAGGATCTCGGCGTCGATCTCGTCGGATTCCAGGTCGAGATCGGGACGGATCCGGCGCAGGGCGTTCATCGCGCCCTCGCGGGCGAGACTCTCGAGGTCGGCGCCGACGAAGCCGTGGGTGTTCTCGGCGTAGTGCTCGAGGTCGACGTCCTCGGACAGGGGCATCCCGCGGGTGTGGACCTGCAGGATCTCCTTGCGGCCGCCCTTGTCGGGGACGCCGATCTCGATCTCGCGGTCGAAGCGCCCGCCCCGTCGCAGCGCGGGGTCGATCGCGTCGACGCGGTTGGTCGCGGCGATGACGGTGACCCGGCCCCGTTCCTCGAGGCCGTCCATCAGGCTGAGCAGTTGCGCGACCACGCGGCGTTCGACGTCGCCGCCGGCCTCCTCGCGTTTGGCGGCGATGGAGTCGAGCTCGTCGATGAAGATGATCGCGGGCGCGTTCTCCTCGGCGTCCTCGAACACCTCGCGGAGCTGCTCTTCGCTCTCGCCGTAGTACTTCGACATGATCTCCGGGCCGGAGATCGTCTCGAAGTGGGCGTCGATCTCGTTGGCGACAGCCTTGGCCATCAGGGTCTTTCCGGTGCCCGGCGGGCCGTGCAGGAGCACGCCCTTGGGCGGTTCGATGCCGAGCTGCTGGAACAGCTCGGGGTGGCGCATCGGCAGCTCGATCATCTCGCGAACCTGATCGAGCTCGTCGTCCAGACCGCCGATGTCCTCGTAGGTGATGTTTGGCACGCCCTCGGGCGAGCCGTCGGCGTCGGTGCTAACCTGCTCGGCCGGCGTCTCGGAGATCTCGATGTTCGTCGAGTCCGTGATGACGACCGTTCCGGACGGATCGGCGCTCGCGATCTTCAGTGGCACCGACTGCCCCGAGCTTGCCATCGGACCGAACGAGAGCGAGAACGGCACCGTCTGCCCCTCGGTGACCGCCTGGCCGGACAGCTTGTCGCGCACAAGCGGGCCGATGTCGCCGCGAATGCGGAGGTTCTGCGGGAGCGCGACCGTAACCGAGTTCGCGGGCTGGACGTCGGCCGGCTCGATATCGACGCTGTCGTCGATCCCGACGTCGGCCTCCTGGCGCAGACGGCCGTCGATCCGAACGATGCCGCGGCCCTCGTCCTCCGGGTAGCCGGGCCAGACGCGCGCGACGGCCTGGCTATCGCCCTTGCCCTCGATGACGATGTAGTCGCCGTTCTCGAGGTCGAGCTCGCGCATCGAGACGCGGTCGATCGCGGCGAGCCCGCGGCCCGCGTCCTTCTGTTTCAGGGGTTTGACGGTGAGTTTCATTGGTTGCCCTCCAGTTCGACAGTGAGCACGCCGTTTCTGATAAACGTGTGCGCGTCAGCTGCACCGTCGGGCAGCTCGAACTCGTACTGGTCGTCGCCGTCGACGACGATGACCGTTCCGTCGACGACGTCCACGTCGGCGTCGGTACTCGCCGTACCGAAGTCGACGGCCAGCACCGATCCGTCCTCGTACTCGTAGCGACGAGCAATCTGCTCGTCTCCACGGGTGAATTGATCGAGTGTCATTTTGATACTAACCACGGGTAAGCGCTACTAGTATATAAGTATTACTCAGAGCGGGTACGTGACGGCGGCCGAATTCGAGAGAGAAGCTTGTTCGCAGTTCACCCTTCGTCTCCGATGAGTACAGTAGTAACGGATCCGTCCGTTCCTGCCGGTTGTGCCGACGGCGGCTCGTGTCTTTATCACGGTCCATCGCGTCGGGAAACGTATGGAAACGGTTCGACACCACGGCCGCGAGACGGCCTACGACGTTGCCGAACGAGGGGGGACGGGACCGACGATCTGTTTCGTTCACGGCAGCGGCGGCTCGCGGGCGGCCTGGAAGGCCCAACACCGACTCGCCGACCGATACCCGATCGTCGCCGTCGACCTCAGCGGACACGGCGACTCCGAGGACGTCGACGCCGACCCCGGCTACACGACGCTGTCGGCCTACGCCGACGACGTCGCGGCCGTCCTCGAGGCAACTGACGCCGACGTCCTCGCGGGTAACTCCCTGGGGGGCGCCGTCGTCATGCACCTCTTGCTCGAACGCGAACCCGACGTCGAGGCCGCCGTGCTGACCGGAACCGGGGCGAAGCTGGGCGTCCTGCAGGACCTGCTCGAGTGGCTCGCCGATGACTTCGATCGGGCCGTCGAGTTCCTGCACGTCGACGACCGGCTCTTCCACGATCCAAGCCCCGAGCTCCGCGAGGAGTCGATCGAGGAGATGTACGACTGCGGCCGCGCCGTCACCGAACGGGACTTCCTGACCTGTCACCGGTTCGACGTCCGCGACGACCTCTACGGGATCGACGTTCCGACGCTCGTGGTCTACGGCGAACACGACCAGTTAACGCCGCCCCAGTACCACGAGTACCTCGCTAACGAGATCGACGACGCCGAACTCGTCGAGCTCGCGGACGCGGCCCACCTGACGATGCTCGAGCAACCCGCGGCGTTCAACGACGCGGTCGCCGACTTCCTGGACGGGCTCGAGTAGCGCCGCCGGACGACTCCCTTCGGATAGCCCGGACAGCATCGGCTGTGGATTCAGGGAATCTTATGATAGTCCGGAAACAATAGTTCGAGCATGACCGAGTCCGGCGACCGATCGACCGACGAGGACGTCCTCGAGCCAGTTGGCAGCGACGCGTCCCCCGCAGTCTCCGGCGCCGTCAGGGACGCGCTGTTCGACACGGTCGGAACCCTCCTCCTGCTCGCGCTCGCGCTCCTGTGTCTGGCGGTCGGCGTCCAGCTACTGCTTACCGGCTCCGCCGGGGCCGCGTTCGTCCTCGCCGGGGGCGTCCTCGGAATCGGCTGCGTTCTCGTCGCTGCGGCGTTCGATCTCGTTCCCTCGTTTCACGAGCGGTTCGTCGACTGAGCCGGCGTCTACGGTCCAGTGAACGCCGAACGGACACCGCCGCGATACTGAGGGCGGCACGCCCGGTCACTCGAGCTCGACCCACTCGCCGCGCTCGTCGCTGTCCTCGATCGCCGCGAGGACGCGCTGGGCGGCCAGCCCGTCCTCGAAGCTGGGCTCGAACTCCTCGCCGCTTTCGACGGCGGAAAGCAGTTCGTAGTTCTCGTGGACGAACGTGTGCTCCCAGCCGATGACGTGGCCCGGCGGCCACCAGTGGTCGACGTAGGGGTCGTCCGCGTCGGTCACGAGGATCGTCTCGTAGCCGCGGTTCTCGCCCCGGCGCAGCACCTCGAGCTCGTTCAGGCGCTCGAGGGAGAACCGGAGACTGCCCTCGCTGCCCTGGATCTCGATCGTATGGTCGTTCTTGTGGCCCGTCGCGTACCGGGTAGCCTCGAGGGTCCCCATCGCGCCGTTGGCGAACTCGAGCTGGGCCGAGTAGGCGTCGTCGACGGTTACGGGACGCGTCTCGACGGCTTCGCCGTCTCCTCGAGACTCCTCCGGAGTCTCGCCGACGGGACGCTCGTCGACGAACGTCCGCAGGTGGCCGCTGAGCCGCTCGATATCGCCCGCGTGCTGGTCGTCGCCGACCAGGAATCGGACGAGGTCGACCGTGTGGGCGCCCAGATCGCCCAGCACGCCCGAGCCCGCCATCTCCTCGTCGAGACGCCAGGCCCACGGCGCCTCGGGATCGACCAGCCAGTCCTGGAGATATCGGCCCCGGACGTGGCGGATCTCGCCGATCTCGCCGTCGTCGATCAGTCGCTTGGCGTACCGGATCGCCGGCACGAACCGGTAGTTGAAGGCACAGCCGTTGGGAACGCCAGCGTCGCGTGCGGCGTCGGCCATCTTCTCGGCCTCTTCGAGGGTCGGCGCCAGCGGCTTCTCGCAGAAGACCGGCGTCCCGGCCTCGAGGGCGGCGATCGACGGCTCGGCGTGGACGTGGTTCGGCCCGAGATTGTAGAAGACGTCGACGTCGTCGACGACGTCGCGCCAGTCGGTCGCCGTCTCCGCGAACCCAAGCTGATCCGCGGCCTCCGAGAGCGCCTCCTCGTCGCGGCCGACGAGGACCTTGCGCTCGACGTCCGGGGCGTCCGGGAAGAACATCGGCAGCCGCGCCAGTGCGTTCGCGTGGGCTTTCCCCATGAACCGGTAGCCGAGTACGCCGACTTCGAGGGTCATGCGCGATCGTTCACCACAGATGTAGTTAGAAGTTTCCGTCTCGCAGCGGTTTTCCGGCGCTCGGCTCGCTCGCGCACCCGTTGCGAGCACAGGCCGCGCCCTTACCCGAACGGTCAGCATGACTGTGCCCGTAATGCAAGCACTCCGCTGGCACGGCGAACAGGACGTCCGTGTCGACGACGTCCCCAAGCCCGAGATCGAGGAACCGACGGACGCGATCGTCGAGATCACCGCGACGGCGATCTGTGGCTCCGATCTGCACCTCTACAACGACTTCATGCCGGGGATGCAGGAGGGAGACATCTTAGGCCACGAGCCGATGGGCGAGGTCGTCGAGGTCGGCGAGGAGGTCGACAACCTCCGCGAGGGCGACCGCGTCGTTATCCCGTTCACGATCAGCTGTGGCTCCTGTTGGTTCTGCGGGAACGACATGTACTCGCTGTGTGACGAGACCAACCCCAACGCCGAGATGGCCGCTGAGTCGATGGGGCACTCCCCGGCCGGCCTCTTCGGCTTCTCGCACACGCTGGGCGGCTACGACGGCGGACAGGCCGAGTATCTGCGAGTGCCCCACGCCGACGTCGGCCCGATCAAGATCGACTCGAACCTCTCGGACGAGGACGTCCTGTTCCTCTCCGACATCTACCCGACGGGGTACATGGCCGCCGAGAACGCCGAGATCGAGGAGAACGACACGGTCGCGGTCTGGGGCTGTGGCCCCGTCGGCCAGTTCGCCATCCAGAGCGCCTGGATGATGGGCGCCGACCAGGTGATCGCCATCGACCGGATTCCCGAGCGGCTGGACATGGCCCAGGGTCACGCCGACACCCAGGTGATCGACTACTCCGAGGAGGACGTCTACGATCGCCTGATGGACGCGACCGACGGCTACGGGCCCGACCGGTGTATCGACGCCGTCGGCTCGGAAGCCCACTCGACCTGCGTCGACACCGTTCCCGACGAGCCCGACCGTCCCTACGTGATCCAACAGGCCGCAAAGTCCTGTCGCAAGGGCGGCACACTCTCGATCCCGGGCGTCTACATCGACGGGATGGACGACGCGCCGATGGGTCCGATCATGAACAAGGCCCTGACGATAAACACCGGCCAGACCCACGTCCAGGCCTACCTCGACGAACTGCTCGAGACGATCGAGGACGGCCAGATCGACCCCGCCGAGATCATCACCCACACGGGCGATCTCGACGACGGTCCCGAGATGTACGAGAAATTCAACGGGAAGGAGGACGACTGCGTCAAGGTCGTCCTCGAGCCCTAGCGCGGGCGTCCGTCACGTCGCTACGCGTCGAACGGGCGATCGGCACCGTCCTTCTCCCCGTTCGATCGCCCTCGACTCGCCCGTAGCTGGGCGAGAACCGCGCCCGCGAAGGCGTAACCGGCGATCGGGAGCGCGACCCGTACCGTCAGGGAGACGACCTCGAGGACGCGCACGAAGACACTGGGATCGCCGAACGAACGGGCTCCCTACAGCAGCTGTGCTCCCGTCCCGACGAGGACGGCTCCCGCAGCACTGCCCACCGCAACCGCGACGACGAATCGACGGTACCCCCGAACCAGGTCGATCCGCCGACCGAGGACGTAGCCGACCCCGATCGCGATCGCGGCGAGGAGCAGCTGGCCGAGGATACCGACCGCCGCTCCGTACGCGGCGACCATCTCTTCGCGGGTGCCAAGCGTCGGCAGTACGCCCGGATCCTCGCCGCGCTGGACGAGGCCGCCGAGGATCTCGGTCGCCCGAGAGAGGAGGACGACCAGCGCGGCCACGAGGGCGGCGACGCGTCCCTGACTACTCGAGGTCGCTCTCGACGACCGCGACGTCCTCGAGCTCCCCCAGCGACTCGAGGACGCCCCGGAGGTGCTGCGGGCCGCTCCCCTCGAGCCCGACGGTCACGGGAACGCGGTTCGGATGATCGTCGGGCCCGCGACGGGTGCGCTCGAGGACCTCCAGCGCCGCGCCCTCGGACCCGACGGTCTCGACGAGGTCGCCGACGGTCGTCGGCCAGCCCGCGACCGCCAGCCGGGCCTCGGCGTAGCGGCCGAGCTCCCCGAGCCCGGTGCGGGTCAGCTCGGCGTGCTCGGAGAGGTTGACGTTGCCCCCGGAGACGACGACGGCGACGTGCTCGTCCCCGAGGTCGGTTTCTTCGGAGAGTGCGGCGGCCAGCGGGGCCGCGCCCGCGGTCTCGGCGACCGTCTTCGCCCGCTCGGCGAGCAGGGTGACCGCGGTCGCGAGCTCGCGGTCCGTGACGCCGACGACGCCGTCGACGACCTCGCGGGCGTTCGCAAAGGTGGTCTCGAGCATCCGCGTGTCGGCGATCCCCTCCGCGACGGTGTCGACGTCCGCGAGTTCGTGGATACGGTCGTTCTCGAGGGTGGGTTTGGCGTGGAGCGCCCCTTCGGGCTGGACGCCGATCACGCGAACGTCGGGGTCGGCGGCCTTCAGGACGGTGCCGATCCCCGAGATCAGCCCGCCCCCGCCGATAGCGACGAGGACGGTATCGAGCTCGGGGTACTGCTCGAGCAGCTCGAGGCCGACGGTTCCCTGGCCCGCGATGATCGCCTCGTCGTCGAAGGGGTGGACGAACGTCTTGCCCGTCTCCTCGGCCCGCTCGAGGGCGTACTCGTAGGACCGTTCGTAGATCTCGCCCTCGACGATCACCTCGGCGCCGTAGCCGCGGGTGGCCTCGATCTTCGCCGCGGGGGTGACCTCGGGGACGACGATGGTCGTCTCGATCCCCAGGAGGTCGCCCGCCAGCGCGACGCCCTGGGCGTGGTTGCCCGCGCTCGAGGCGATCACGCCCGCCTCTCGTTCGCGCTCGGAGAGCTGGGCCATCCGGTTGTACGCCCCCCGGATCTTGAACGAGCCCGTCCGCTGGACGTTCTCGAGCTTGAGCCCGACCGACGCGGCCCCGCTCAGCTCGGCGAACGTCCGCGAGGTGTCGAGCGGCGTGCGGTGGACGACGTCGCCGATCCGATCGCGGGCGGCCTCGACGTCATCACGGGAGATCCGGCGATCGCTCACCGCCTCCCCTCCGTCGCCGGTGACGACCGCGATCCCGCTCGAGGCCCTCGATCCTCGAGCGCTCGGATCGTCTCGACGAGGACGGCGGCGCCGTGCTCGAGGCTGCGCTCGTCGACGTCGAAGTGGGGCGTGTGGTGGCTATCGGGGTGATCGGTGCCGACGATCAGATAGGTTGCGAGTCCGCCGTCCTCCTGGACCCGCTCCATCAGGAAGGTCGCGTCCTCGCTCGCGCCGAAGTCGGCCTGCTCGACGACGCGGTCGATCCCGTCGACGCCGCGGGCGACGTCGGCGACCACGGCGGCGAGTTCGGGATCGCTGTCGGCCCGCGGGGACCTGCTGACGACGTCGACCTCGGCCTCGCAGTCGTGTAGTTTCGCCGCCGAGCGGACGACCCGCTCGAACCGCGATTCGACGTACTCCATCAGCTCGGTCGTCTCGCCGCGTGCCTCGGCCTCCATGCGGGCCTTCTCGGCGATAACGTTGCTCGCGCTGCCGGCCTCGGCGTAGCCGACGTTGACGCGGGTCATCCCGTCGCTGTGGCGCGGGATCGCGTAGGCGTTCTCGATCGCGGTCCCCATCGCGTGCATGGCGTTGGCCCCCTCCTCGGGCGCCTTGCCCGCGTGGGCCGACTCCCCCTCGATGTGGACGTCGAGGTGACACATCGCGAGCGGTTTCTCGATCCCGGCGACGACCTCGCCCGTCGGGTGATCGAGGCCGACGTGGGCCGCGATCAGGTAGTCCAGATCGTCGGCGAAGCGGCTCTTTGCCATCGGACACCCCCCGCCGCTGACCTCCTCGGCGGGCTGGAAGAAGACGACGAGTTTGCCCGAAAAGTCGCTCTCCGTGATCGCTTCCAGCGCCGCGAGCCCCCAGGTCATGTGGACGTCGTGGCCGCAGGCGTGCATCGCGCCGTCGATCCTCGAGCGAAAGCCCTCGGCGGCTGGACGGTGTGCACCGTCGTCCGCCTCTTCGATGAACAGCCCGTCGATGTCGACGCGCAGGCCGATCGACGGCCCCTCGCCGCGGTCGAGCACCGCGACGGCGCCGGTGTTCCCGTCGGCCATACACTCGAGGACGTCCTCGTCGGCGCCCCACTCGCGAGCGCGGGTGAGCCAGTCCTCGAGCCGCTCGTCGGCGGGAACGGCCATCCGGTCGGCCGGATCGTAGGCGTCGGCGCCGACGGCCAGCTCGTCGACGCCGATGCGCTCGAGCTCCTCGACGAGGCGGTACGTGGTGTAGAACTCCCGCCAGGCGGGCTCCGGGTGACGGTGGAAGTCCCGGCGAACGGCGGAGAGTCGGTTCCGGATCGGTTCGCTCATGGGAGTCGATGACGCCCCCCACGAACTTAATTGTACACAATTGTCGTTAACGTCGGCTACACAAAAAGGATAAGGTAGATGGTGACAATCGTACGCCAACGCGTCGCTCAGGCGTGAACTATCATGAGCAAGCCAGATATCGTCGTCCTCCGCGAGGGGACGGAAGGACTCTCGATGGAATCGTACGCCGAAACGCTGCGCGAGCGCCTCCCCGAGGCGACCGTCGAACTCGCCCGCACGCCGAAGGAAGAACGGGAGCTCGTCCCGCAGGCCCGGATCGTAACGGGGGTCACGATCGAGGAGGAGCTGCTCGAGGACGCGGATCGCCTCGAGCTGTTCGCGTGTACGTTCGCCGGCACCGACCACGTGCCGATGGACGCGCTGGCCGAACACGGCGTGGTCGTCACGAACGCGAGCGGAATCCACGCGCCGGGCATCGCCGAGCAGTCGATCGCGAACATGCTCGTCTTCGCGCGGAACCTCCACGAGGGGTGGCGGCGCAAATCGAACGGCGAGTGGCGCCACTTCCAGTCCCGCGAGTTCACCGACAGCACCGTCACCGTCGTCGGTCTCGGCTCGATCGGCCAGGAGATCGTCCAGCGACTCGAGGGCTTTTCCGTAGAGACGATCGGCATCCGCTACACCCCCGAGAAGGGCGGACCCACCGACGAGATCCTGAGTTTCGAGGAGGACGACGTCCACGAGGCGTTCTCGCGCAGCGAGTACGTCGTGCTCGCCTGCCCGCTGAACGACCTCACTCGCAACCTCGTCGACGAGGACGCGCTGGCGACGCTGCCGCCCGAGGCCGTGATCGTCAACGCGGCACGGGGCGGCATTATCGACACCGACGCGCTCGTCTCGGCGCTACAGTTCAACGGGATCCGGGGCGCCGCCCTCGACGTCACCGACCCCGAACCGCTCCCCAACGACCACGAGCTCTGGGGCCTCGAGAACTGCCTGATCACGCCCCACACGGGCGGCCACACGCCGAAACACTGGGATCGGCTGGCCGACATCGTCGCGACGAACGTCGACGCGCTCGAGGACGGGCGCGGATTCGAAAACGTCGTGTTCCGTCCGGACTCGAGTTGAGTTCATGGCCAGCGACGACACCCGGTCGGCAACCGACCACGGTGACCGGACGACGACCGATCACAGCGATCAGACCGCGGCCCCCGAGGACGTGCAGTTGGGGCCGCCCGACGATCCGCGAGCCGAGGATCCCGCCGCCGACTCGAGGGCCGACTACGACTACGTCGGCGGTGGGATCGACCGCCCGAAACTCGTCTCCGACCTCCGGCGACGGATCGACGGCGAGGTCCGCTTCGACGAGTACAGCCGCCAGCTGTACGCGACCGACGCCAGCGCCTACGAGATGACGCCGATCGGCGTCGTCCTCCCCCGATCGACCGAGGACGTCGCCAGCGTCGTCGCCTACTGCGCCGACCGGGAGATTCCGGTGTTGCCGCGGGGCGGGGGAACGAGCCTCGCGGGCCAGGCGGTCAACGAGGCCGTCGTCCTCGATTTTACCACGCATATGGGCGACCTCCTCGAGATCGATCCCGACGGACAGCGGGCGACCGCGCAGGCGGGGGCCGTTCTCGCCGAACTCAACGACGAGCTCGAGCCCCACGGGCTGAAGTTCGCGCCCGACCCCGCCGCGGGGAACCGCAGCGCGGTCGGCGGCGCCGTCGGCAACAACTCCACGGGCGCCCACTCGCTGCAGTACGGCAAAACCGACGCCTACGTCGAATCCTGCGAGGTCGTCCTCGCGGACGGCTCCGTCGAACGGTTCGGCGAGGTCACGGTTGCGACGCTGCGCGAGCGGGCCGGTCCCGATGGATCCCTGTTCGAGCGCATTCACGAGGCACTCAGACGGGTGATCGACGAGGAGAGCGAGGCGATCGCCGAGGCGTACCCGCAACTGAAACGCAACGTCTCGGGGTACAACCTCGATCGGCTCGTCGCGGAGGCCTACGGCCGTCCCGACGCCTTCGACGAGAACAGCGGCGACTCCGTCGACATCGACGGCGAACCCGACCCCGACGCGACGGTCAACCTCGCGCGGGTCTTCGCGGGCAGCGAGGGGACGCTGGGCGTGCTCACAGAGGTCGAGGTCTCCCTCGAGCCGATCCCCGAGACGACGTCGGTCGCACTGCTGACCTACGAGGACCTGCTCGAGGCGATGGCCGACGTCGACACCATCGTGCGGAACCACGACCCCGCGGCGATCGAGGCGATCGACGACGTGTTGATCGACCTCGCCGAGCGAACCGAGGAGTTCGCCGACGTCGTCGCGAAGCTGCCTGCGGGCACCGAGACCGCACTGCTCGTGGAGTTCTACGCCGAGGACGACGACCACGGCCGCGAGCAGGTCGCGGAGCTGCTGGCCGATCGGCTGCCCGACGATACCGTCCCGGATCCGACCGCGGACGAGGACGACACGGACGCCGCGGGGAACGCGACCGCCTCCGGCGACCCCGTCCGCGCTTTCGACGCGCTCGAGGCCCACGCGCCCGACGAGCGCGCCGAGCTCTGGAAGCTCCGCAAGAGCGCGGCGCCGATCCTCCTCTCGCGCACGTCGGACGCAAAACACATCTCCTTCATCGAGGACACCGCGGTCCCGACCGAGAACCTCGCGGACTACGTCGCCGACTTCAAGGAAGTGCTCGCCGATCACGACACGTTCGCGAGCTTCTACGCCCACGCGGGACCGGGCTGTATGCACATGCGACCGCTGGTCGACACGAAAAGCGAGGCCGGACTCGAGGAGTTCGAATCCCTCGCCGACGCGGTAACGGATCTGGTCGTCGAGTACGGCGGCTCGGTGTCGGGCGAGCACGGCGACGGCCACGCCCGCACCCAGTGGAACCGCAAGCTGTACGGCGAGGACGTCTGGGAGCGCTTCCGTGATCTGAAGTCGGCGTTCGACCCCGACTGGCTGCTGAACCCGGGCACGGTCTGTGGCGATCATCGGATGACCGAGCACCTGCGGTTCGACCCCGACTACGAGTTCGAGGCCGGCTTCGAGCCCGCCCTGCGCTGGGAGAACGAGAACGGCTTCCAGGGGATGGCCGAACTCTGTCACGGCTGCGGGGGCTGTCGCAGCGACCAGGAGACCACCGGCGGCGTCATGTGTCCGACCTACCGCGCGGCCGAGGAGGAGAGTCTCAGTACGCGGGGCCGAGCGAACATGCTCCGCCAGGCGATGAGCGGCGACCTCGAGGCCGAGGCCACCGACACGGAGTTCCTCGCCGAGATTATGGATCTCTGTATCGGCTGCAAGGGCTGTGCGCGGGACTGTCCGAGCGAGGTCGACATGGCCAAGCTCAAAGCCGAGGTCGAACACGCCGCCCACCAGGAAGGCGGCGTCGGGCTCCGCGAGCGCCTGTTCGCGAACGTCGATCGGCTCAACGCCGTCGGCTCCGCGCTGGCGCCTGTCTCGAACTGGGCCGCGTCGCTGCCCGGGTCCGGGCTCGTCGCCGAGACGGTCCTCGGGATCGCTCGCGAGCGGGACCTCCCGTCGTTCGCCGACGAGAGCCTGGCGGACTGGTTCGACGCTCGAGGGTCGCGAGTCGATCCCGCAGAAGCCGACCGCAAGGTCCTGCTCGTCCCCGACGCCTACACCAACTACAACCACCCGCGGGCCGGGAAGGCGACGGTACAGGTCCTCGAGACCGCAGGCGTCCACGTCCGGATCCCCGAGGACGTGACGGCGACCGGCCGTCCAGCCCACTCGAAGGGCTTTCTCGACGTCTCTCGCGAGCGCGCTCGGACGAACGTCGAGGCGCTCGCTCCCTCCGTCGAGGACGGCTGGGAGGTCGTCGTCGTCGAGCCCTCCGACGCCGTCATGCTCCAGTCGGACTACCTCGACCTGCTCGCGGGCCCCGACGTCGAGGCCGTCGCCGAGAGCACCTACGGTGTCATGGAGTATCTCGAGCGGTTCGATCTGGTCGATCGGCTCCCGACCGCAGCGCCCGGCGAGGCGCTGACCTACCACGGCCACTGCCACCAGAAGGCGACGAAGAAGGACGGCCACGCGGCGAGCGTCCTCGAGACCGTCGGCTACGAGGTCGACGCGCTCGACTCGGGCTGTTGTGGGATGGCCGGCTCCTTCGGCTACGAGGCCGAACACTACTCGCTCAGCCGGAAGATCGGCGACGTTCTCCTCGAACAGATCGACGGCAGCGACGGCGAGACGGTCGTCGCCCCCGGCGCGTCCTGCCGGAGCCAGATCGCGGGCTACGACAACCACGAGGAGCCACCCCACCCGATTGAGAAGGTCTCCGAGGCGCTGTCGCGTAATCCGGATCGCTAAACTCACCACAAGCAATTCTATTCTCTTGATCGTCACCGTGAACGGACAGCTGTCGCACGTCGAGTGGAATACACACATACAAGAATACATTTATACTCATGGTCCGGTTATCTCGGGTAGAGGGATCGACCGTGCCGATCAGCATCGACGAGTTCGACGAGTACGAATCACGAGACCAACACGACACGAACGCGCGACGAGTCGTTCGGTTCCTCGCCGAAAATCACGAGCAGGCGTTCAAAGCGACCGAGATCGCCGAGGCGACCGAAGTGAACGAAAACTCGATCCAACCCGTACTCAACCGCCTCCGTTCGCGTGGGCTGGTTCGTCACAAGCAGCCGTACTGGGCGATCGGTGACCTCGAGCGCGTTCGAAACGCGTTCGTCTTCCGCTCGACAACCGAGTTCCTCGACGAGAAACTCGGTACGGAGAGCCGCGAAGACTGGCTGACCGCCGCGAAAGCCGACGACGAATGACCGATCGGCAGCCGACGTTCGACGACCTCGAGCGTGGACACGTTGTTCTTGCGCCGGATCCGTTCACGGAGACGGAAGACGCAACGAGACCCTGGGTCGTTATCAACAACGAGACACACCCGTTCGACTCGGAGCAGTACGTCGTCATGGGACTGACCACGCGAACCTGGTACGACGCTCGTATCCCGCTCGAGGAGGACGATTATTGCCACCGGCGTGCACCTTGAAATAGCTCGATCGTTCCGCATGCGGTCGCGTCAGTCCAACCGACGTTGATCGCGGACTACGTCTGTCGAATCCGTTCTGATCCGCTCGATGTGGCGGTTGAAATGTTGCTCGCGTATCTCCGGTGATCACGTTTCTCGATCGAGCCCTGCGTACGGAGAATTAGTATGATCGGACCGAAGAGCTGTGTATGCATCAACTAGCCGTGGGCGATAGACTGTGAACCTCACCGGGATCGACCACGTCGTGCTCACCGTCGAGGACGTCGACCGAACCTGCGCGTTCTACGAGGCGCTCGGTGCCGAGGTGGTCACCTTCGACGACGGACGGACGGGCGAGCGGCGGGCGCTACGGTTCGGCGACCAGAAGATCAACCTCCACCCCGTCGACACGGACGTCGAGCACGTCGCCGCGGCGCCGACCCCCGGTGCGGGCGATTGCTGTCTGCTGACCGAGACGCCGATCGCCGAGGTCGAGGCACGCCTCCGCGAGTGCGACGTCGAGATCGTCGAGGGGCCGGTCGAACGAACCGGTGCCGTCGGCCGACTCGAGTCGGTGTACGTCAGGGATCCGGACGGCAATCTGGTCGAGATCGGGCGGTACGAGGACGACTGATCCGACGTTCGGGCGCACAGCGCCACTGTGCAACGCTTCCCACATCTATTTTCACAGAGATATCTGAGAAAGTATTTATGCAGCTCCACCGGAGCGCACGTATGAAACGCCGTGCGGTCCTCGGGATGATCGGCGTGGGCGTCGTCTCGTCCGGGGTGTTGGGCGATCCGGCCGAACACACCGACCGAGAGTCGCTGGCGGAGCGGTTCGAGTGTGAGGCGCCGTCGCGGCCAGCGTGCAACCCCGGGAGCACCGATGTCGACCGAACCGACGACGGTACCGGCCCGGAACCGTACCCCGACCCGCCAGCCGCCGTCGACGACGTCCTCGCGTTCGTCCGCGACCACGAGCGAGCGTACGCCAAAAACGAGGTTCGCTGTTCCCGGGAGCGACCCGAACGGCTTGGCGACTACCGGATCGAGTTCGACGACGTCGAACGGTTCGACTGGTACGACGGAATCCACGTCGTCCGCGTTCGGTACGCGGAGACAGTAGGCAGCGCGGACGACGGGGTGCCGTGGGCGACGACCGACGGCTACGGCGGCGCCGTCTACGGCGTCGACGAGACGGCTGCGGTCAGAACCGGCCTCTCGCTGGGACCGTCGGGAACCCTCCCGAGCGAGGCGGGAACTCCCGACCCCGTAGCGTCGGGGACGCTCGTCGACTGCTTCTGAGCGTCAGGGCCAGAGCCCGCGGGTTGCCTTCGCCTCTGCGATCCGTGAGAGCGCGACGACGTAGGCGGCGTCGCGCCAGCTCAGGTCCTTCTCCTCGACTTCCGTCCGGACGTCGTTCCAGGCGTCGAGCATCTTCGACTCGAGTTCCTCGTTGACCTCCTCTAAGCTCCACTTGCGGCGGTTGATGTCCTGGAGCCACTCGAAGTAACTCACCGTCACGCCGCCCGCGTTCGCGAGGATGTCCGGAACCACGGGGACGCCGCGCTCCTCGAGGATCGTGTCCGCGGCGAACGTCGTCGGTCCGTTCGCACCCTCGATGACGACGTCGGCAGCGATGTCGTCGGCGTTGTCAGCGGTGATGACGTTGCCGATCGCCGCGGGGATCAACACGTCGACGTCGAGTTCGAGGATCTCCTCGTTCGAAAGCGTCTCGGGAGCGTCCTGCTCGAGGACGGCCTCCGGCTCCTCCTCGTGGGTCGGGATCGACTCGATGTCGAGCCCGTCGGGGTCGTAGATCGCCCCGTTGACGTCGCTGACGGCGACGACGTCGGCACCCCACGACTCGAGCAGGCGTGCGGCGTTGGCGCCGACGCTGCCGAACCCCTGGACCGCGACCGTCACGTCCTCGAGCTCTTTCTCGTAGTAGTCGACGGCCTCGCGGGCGATGATCGCCGTCGAGCGACCGGGCGCCTCCTCGCGGCCGTAGCTGCCGCCGATAACCGGCGGTTTCCCCGTGACGACGCCGGGGATCGTCTCGCCCTGTTGCATCGAGTAGGCGTCCATGAACCAGGCCATCGTCTGGGCGTCGGTGCCCATGTCCGGCGCCGGCACGTCCGTCGTCGGGCCGATGACGTACCGCAGCTCCTCGGCGAACCGGCGGGTGAGCCGTTCCTTTTCGTCGTTGCTCAGGGACTTTGGATCGACGGAGATCCCACCCTTTCCGCCGCCGAAGGGGAGATCCATCACGGCACACTTCCAAGTCATCCACATCGAGAGGCCGGTACACTCGTCGGCGTTGACCTCGGGGTGGTACCGCAGTCCGCCCTTGTAGGGGCCGCGGACGTCGTCGTGCTGGGCGCGATACCCCGTGAAGACCTCCACCGAGCCGTCGTCGCGCTCGAGCGGGACCGACACCTGCTCGACGCGCGTGGGGTGTTTGAGACGTTCGATGACGCCGTCGTCGACGTCGATGTGTGTCGCGGCGCGTTCGAGCTGGCGGCGAGCCGTAACCAGCGCCGAGTCGAGCTGTTCCTCCGGTTCGGTGTCCTCCGGTTGCTGTGTACTCATCTTACGCTGTGAACAATTTTTGCGGGAACTCCGCAAGTGTTTCGACTCCGTTTTCCGTGACGACGAACGTCTCGCTGATCTCCATCCCGACCGCCTCGGTCCAGATGCCCGGGATCATGTGAAACGTCATCTTCTCCTCCAGGACGGTCTCGTCGCCCGGACGGATGCTCGCGGTGTGTTCGCCCCAGTCCGGCGGGTAGCCCAGTCCCATCGAGTAGCCGATCCGATCCTCCTTCTCGATGCCGTGCCGGGCGATCGTTTCGCGCCAGGCTTCCTCGACGGCCTCGCAGGTGACGCCGGGCTCGGCGACCTCGAGGGCGGCCTCGATCCCCTCGACGACGACGTCGGCCGCCTCCTCGAGTTCGGCTGGCGGGTCGCCGACGAACGTCGTCCGGGCCAGCGGCGAGTGATACCGATGGCGACAGCCCGAGAGCTCGATGATCACGGGGTCGCCGTCCTCGAACTCGCGGTCGGTCCAGGTGAGGTGAGGCGTGTCGGTGTGATCGCCTGCTGGCATCAGCGGGACGATCGAGGGGTAGTCCCCGCCGAACTCGTCGGTCCCACGAATGAGGGCGTCGTAGATTTCGGCAGCGACCTCGTACTCGGGCACGCCCTCGCCGATCGCGTCGATCCCCGCCTGCATCGCGTTCTCCGAAATTCGGGCGGCTTGACGCATGTACTCGAGTTCCTGCTCGGATTTCTTGATGCGGACCCAGCCCACGAGCAAGGTCGCGTCCTCGAACGTCGCCTCGGGGAGGTTCTCCTGGAGGCGCGTGTACGACTTCGCGGTGAAGTAGGCGGCGTCCATCTCGAGGCCGATCCGCCCGTCGGCGACGTCTAACTCCTCGAGGACGCCCGCGATGTAATCCATCGGGTGTAGGTCGTGGGGCGAGTGGACGTGGTCGTCGCTGTAGGATCGGATGTGCTCCTCCGAGAGCCACGTCGTCGCCCGCGCGCCGCCCGCGTCCATCTCGCGGCCGACCCAGACCGGTTCTTCGCGCTCGGTCGTCACGACAACGGCCTGGTGGACGTAAAACGACCAGCCGTCGTACCCTGCGAGATAGTTCATGTTCGCCGGGTCGGAGACGACGATCGCGTCGAGATCCTCCTCGCGGAGCCGTTCTTTGGTCCGTGACAGCCGTCGTTCGTACTCCGCTTCGTCGAAAATTGCCTGGGACATGTGGGCTCTACCGGGGAGGTCGTTCAGCGACGATAAAAAATTTGTGTATAATGATTACAGTAACTGTGTACGATTCGGCTCGTAGCCGAACAGCCGTGCCGATCAGTTACATGGGTCGGGAGCCCATAGGTCTGGGTATGACAGAGTCCCAACTCGCGGATAGGGAGTGTACCGCCTGCACCGGCGACGAGGACCCTCTCGAGGGCACGGAGCTGATCGAGTTCTTCGAGGAACTCGATCGAGACGTCTGGGAGGTCGTCGACGAACACCATCTCGAGGGCACCTACGCGTTCGAGGACTTCCGGGACGCACTGGAGTTCACGAAGGAGGTCGGCGAACTCGCAGAAGAGGAGTTTCACCACCCCGACATCCACCTCTCGTGGGGGGAAGTGGTGATTGAGCTGTGGACTCACAAGATCGACGGCCTCCGGGAGACGGATTTCGTTATGGCCGCCCGAATGGACCGGTTCTACGAGGAGTACGACGATCCGGAGTAGCGCGGTTGGGAGCGAGCGCGGTTGGGAGCGAGCGCGGTTGGGAGCGAGCGCGGTTGGGAGCGAGCGCGGTTGGGAGCGAGCGCGGTTCGGAGCGAACGAAGTGAGTGAGAACCGCGGCTGCGAGCGGGGAACGAACGTGACCCGCGAGCGAACGAAGTGAGTGAGAACCGCGGCTGCGAGCGGGGAACGAACGTGACCCGCGAGCGAACGAAGTGAGTGAGAACCGCGGCTGCGAGCGGGGAACGAACGTGACCCGCGAGCGAACGAAGTGAGTGAGAACCGCGGCTGCGAGCGGGCGCTTGACGCCCGTGAGCAGACGGGGAGTCCGGTGACCCGCCAGCGTGGAGCAGAGCGAACGAGGTCTCCCGCACCACCTGAGCAGGAGTGCGATCCGCAGCCTCCGCTCGAGCCGAGGACTCCCGGAAACGGTTAGGGAGCGCGCGTCGTGGTCCGAACATGGGCATCGATGACACGCTCTCAGCGCTCCCGGACCCCGGGGGCCACAGCTTCCCGGACTACTCGCTTCCCAAGGGGGATCCGGTGTTGCCGATCGCGGTCACCCGCGAGGAGCTACAGACCGTGCTCGAGCTGTACGACACCTTCGCCGCCGTCGATCCCACCGGGCTCGACTCGAACCCGTTTCTCAGATCGACCACCCGATTTCTCGAACAGACGTTCGGCACGCCGGTGTACCGTCCCGACGAACAGCTCGTCGACGACATCGCGGCGATGCTCAACGATTTCTCCGACGACCTCGCGGGCGAGGCCATCGGGGTCGTCGACGCGACGCCGAAACACCACAAGACGCTGTACTTCTTCCTGACGTCCTGTCGTGCCTACCACACCGCGCCACACATCCAGTTTCGGCCCGCCGAGGACGTGATCGACACCCTCTACGAGATCTACGAGCGCGTCCTCGACCAGGAGATGTACCTCAAGCGTCCCCAGACAGTCCTCGAGTAGTCAGAGCCACCCGTCCTCGACCGCACCGACGAGCGCCGAGTCGGCGTCCCGCCACGCGTCGCCGGCCCGATCGAACAGGTCGGTTGCGCGGTCGTTCGCCCTTTCGAGGATCGCCCCCTCGTCCGCAGTCTGCAGATCGCCGCCCTCGAGGACGCTCTCGCCCTCGACCAGCACGGTGTCGACGACGCCCCCGTTCGCCCCGTAGACGACGTTCGGAATCGCCGTGTGCAGCGGCTCGGTCACTGTCGGTGCCGTCGAGGGATGCTCGAGATCCAGCAACACGATATCGGCTCGTTTCCCCTCCTCGAGCGAGCCGACCCGGTCCTCGATCCCCAGCGCGCGAGCGCCCTCGATCGTCGCGACCCGAAGCGCTTCCCAGGCCGGAAACGCCGTCGGGTCCGTCCGTTTGGTCTTTGCAAGCAGCGCCGTCGTCCGTAACTCACGGAGGAAGTCGTGACCCCCGGGACCCGGCGCCTGGTCGGTGCCGATACCCGCGACGCCGCCGTGCTCGCGGTATTCGACGATCGGTGGCGTGATCCCGTCGATCGCCGCGATCGAACTCGGGTTCGCCGCCATTCGGACCCCCGCGTCGGCCAGGCGGGCGCGTTCCTCGGTGGTCGCGCCGTGGAGGTGAGCCGCGAGGACGCGATCGGAGACGAGCCCGAGCTCTTCGAGGACGCTCACGGTCGTCTCGCCGGCGCCGTACCGGGCCTCGATCTGGCGCTGCTCGCGCTCGCCCTGGGCGACGTGCATGTGGATCCCCCGATCTCGGGTCTCGGCGCGCTCGCGGAGCTCCTCGAGCAGTTCCCGGGGAACCATATCCAGCGCCTGCGGCCCGTACAGCGCCGAGACGCGCTCGCGGTCGGCGCAGGCGTCGAACAGGTCCTCGTTGCGCTCGAGCGCACTCCAGCCCTGCTCCTCGTCGAAGGGGTAGGGCTCGTCCGGTCCCAGATCGTCGGTCGGGCCGTCGACGGCGTTGATCGTCTCCGCCGCGACGACGCGGGCGCCCATCGGTTCGTGGGCCTCGCCGACGAGCCGTTCGACGTTCGCGGCGTACTCGCCGACGGTCGTGACGCCCGAGCGAAGCGCCTCGAGGACGCCCAGCCGGGCGCCCGCGACGCGATCCGCCGGTTCCATCGCAGCCGACAGCGGCCCGAGCGCGCGGTTCATCCACTCGATCTCGGGGACATCCTGCGCACCACCCCGAAGCAGCGTCAGGTCGGTGTGGGCGTGGACGTTCACCAGCCCGGGCATCGCGACGCGTCCGTCGCCGTCGATCGTGCGCTCTGCCCCGGCGTCGACCGCGTCGCTCGGGCCGACCGCGGCGATCCGTCCGCCGTCGATTCCGATCGTCGCGTCCTCGAGGATTCCCAGCCGATCGTCGCCCATCGTGATCGCGAGGACGTTCGTGATCGCGAGGTCCATACCTCGACGACGGATGGCACCGTCAAAAGTGGGATCGACGCGGAACTCCGCGTCGGGACCAGACCGTTTATTTCGGTGGGACGCGCCCCTTCTCGCAATGACCAACCAGGATCTCATCGACGCCCTGCGCGCGGCCGACGCCGTCCAGTTCGGCGAGTTCGAACTCTCCCACGGCGGCACGAGCGAGTACTACGTCGACAAGTACCTCTTCGAGACCGACCCCGACTGTCTGGAGGCCATCGCGGCGGCCTTCGCCGAGCGACTCGAGCCCGACGACAAGCTCGGCGGCGTCGCCCTCGGCGCGGTTCCCCTGGCCGCGGCCACGAGCGTCGCGGCGGACGCCCCCTACGTCATCGTTCGCAAGCAGCGCAAGGAGTACGGCACGTCCAACCTGGTCGAGGGCCGCCTCGAGGAGGGCGAGGAGGTCGTCGTCCTCGAGGACATCGTCACCACCGGGACGAGCCTCGTCGAGGCCGTCGAGGCGCTGCGCGAGGCGGGCGCGACCGTCGAGCGCGCGCTGGTCGTCGTCGATCGCCAGGAAGGAGGCCGCGAGACCGTCGAGGACGCGGGACTCGAGATGGAGGCACTGGTCACGGCCGAGGAACTACTGGCGGACGCGGAGCGGGACTAATCCCGTCTCCGTTCGGACTCGATTTCGAACACACTGTGACGACCGTCGACGTTCCGCCATCCGTTCCGCGAGAGCGACAGACGATCCGACTCCCGCCCGCGAAAGTGGACTCGTTCCGAGAGTGGATCGTCGAGGGAACCGGACTGACGGCCGCCGCCCGCGTTACCGACTCCGAGGGACGGATCGTCCTCGTCCGGAATCGCTGGTCCGACGGCTGGATCGTCCCCGGCGGCGCGGTCGAACCGGACGAAGCGCTCGCCGACGCCGCGCGACGCGAGGTGCGCGAGGAGACGGGACTCGAGGCGACAATCGACGACCCGTTGCTCGTCGTCGAGCAGACGTACGTCTCCAAAGTTGTATCCGACACGACTGTTCGACTTTCCGCGCAGTTCGTCGTCTTCGACGCCCGAGCAGACGGATCGATCCCCGATACCGAGCAGCTGGGCGCCGAACCCGGCGAGATCGAGGCGGCGCGGTGGTTCGAAACGCTTCCTCCTGAGCTCCACGAGGACGACCTGTTTCGACCGTACCTTCGAGGATAGCGACGGGCTGGTGCTGTTCCCCGTGCTCTTACTGGCCGTACGATTCGAACTTCTCGAGGACGGTCTCCAGCTGGTCGTCGGAGAGCCGTCGCGGCTCGAGGCCCGCCGACCGCGTCTCGAGGTACAGGCGAGCGAGGCTCTCGACGTGGTGGGTGTTCTCGAGGGCGGTCTCGAGGTCGGGCGCCGTCACTACGAGCCCGTGGTTCTCGATAAACGAGGCCGTCGAGCCCGCCTCGTCCATCGCCGCGACGATGTTCGCGGCCAGCTGATCGGAGCCGTAAGGGGCGTACTCGGCGACGGGAACCTCCTTGCCGACCGCGACGATCATGTAGTGGATCGGCGGCAGCGGCTGGTGGGCGACTGCAAGCGCCGTCGACCACGGCGAGTGGGTGTGGACGATGGCGCCGACGTCCTCGCGGCGGTAGATCGCGCTGTGCATCGGCACCTCGCTGCTGGGGGCCATCTCGCCCTCGCGCTGCTCGCCGTCGACGCCGACGACGGGCGTCTCGGCGACGTCGAAGCTGTCGTAGGGAACGCCGGTCGGCGTGATGGCGAACGCGTCTCCCTCGCGGACGCTCAGGTTCCCCGTCCGCGCGGGGGTCAGTTCGGCCAGCTCGGCGGCGTGTGCGACGACCTGTCGGCGCTCGGACTCGAGGATCACAGTACCAGCTCCGTTAGCTCCCCGAAGGCATCTATCCTGTGGTCGGGTCGTCGCCGTCCCTCGAGCGGCTCGTCGGGATCGGCGTTCCAGAGCACCGTCTCGAGCCCCACGGCGTTGGCCCCAACGACGTCGGCGCCGACGTTGTCCCCGACCATCACCGCCTCCGAGACGCGCCGATCCAGCCGCGCCAGCGGCAGGGTGAACATGACCGAGCCCGGCTTCTCCCGGCCCGTCTCCTCGGAAGTGACGAGGACGTCGATGTGGTCTTCGAGCCCGAGTTGCTCGACCTTCGCCAGCTGGATGCGGGTCGTCAGGTTGGTCGTGATCGCGACGGCGACGTCCTCGGCTCGCAGCGTCTCGAAGGTCTCCTCGACGTCCGGAAAGAGCTCCATCTCCTCGAGGTACCCCTCCCAGAACGCCTCGCCGAGCGCCAGGGCGTCGCCCGCTCTGGGCTCGCCGGTGTGTTCCTCTACGGCGCGCTTGAAGTAGATGAACCGTTCGTGGGTGGCTGCGGTGCCGGAGAGCTCGCGCTTGACCTCCCGGCGGCCGGTCTGGTAGAACTCGTCGAACGCGGTCGCGTCGAAGTCGTATCCCAGTTCGCGGGCGGTTTCGCGCGCGGCTTCGAGCGCCGCGTCCCGACACGGCGCGTACGGGTAGAGTGTGTCGTCCAGATCGAAGAGGACGGCGGTGGCTGCCATACGCTACCCGTTACGATCGACCGGGAAACGAGTACCGATCCGGACGGTCTCGAGGGGACTACCCCCGATCCTCGTCCGGAGCCGATTCGTAACACTCCTCGAAGAAGGCGACCTCGAGGTCGACGGTCCGGCGGAACAGCTCCTCGACTCGCCGCTGGCGTCGCGGCGAACAGTCGGCGCCGACCGCGTCCAGCTGGCCGCGGAGCTCGTCGACGAACGCGACGAACGACGGCACCGCATGGAGGTCGATCCACTCGGCGTAGTAGAAGGGAAGGTCGGCTCCGTCGCTCGGCGGCTCGGTATCCGGATTGCCGTACTCCGTCGCGACCGCGGTGGCCCACTCCCGGTAGATCCACTCCGCGGGAACGAGGACGGCCAGCGTCTCGGCGTACCCGCCCTCCCGAGCCGCGCGCCCCAGTAGGTCGACCAGCGCGGCCGCGGTCGGCGACCGGTCGGGGTCGTCCCGTCGCGATTCGGGGACGTCCAGCGCGTCGAACGACCGCCGGAAGTAGTCGTTCTCCTCGCCGGTGATCGTCCCGAGGAACTCGATCAGCGGGCGCTTCGCCTCGATCCCCGGCGCCTGGCCGACCGCGAACCCGAAGGCGCCGACCAGCGCCTCGAGGAAGGCATAATCCTGCACGAGGTAGGTCGCGTAGGCGTCCTCGTCGAGCGTGCCCGCACCCAGCTCCCGCGTGAAGCGGTGCGTGATCGCGTCGGTCCAGGCGGGCTCCGAGCGCTCGCGGAGCCAGTCGGTGAAGCGTGGGTCGGCGACGGTCTCCGCGTACTCGTCGTAGCTGGCGGGGACGTCGCTCACAGCTCCCACCCCTCCCGCGTGTAGGCCATCTCCCAGAACCGGTACTCGAGTTTGGCGCTCGTCAGGAACGCCTCGCGCATCGCCTCGTGCTCGCCGGGATAGCGTTCCCCGCAGCGGTCGACGAACTCCCGGCACCAGTCGGTCGCCTCCCGGAACTCGTCGCTCGTGTACATCTCGATGAACGGCGTGTAGCGGTGCTCTTCGGACGCGATTTCGTCCATATGCTCGGCGACGTCGAGGTAGCCCTGCATGCAGGGGTACAGCGCCCCGGCGATCTCGGCGATCGACCCCTCGTGGGCCGTTCGCACGAGGAAGCTCGTGTACGCGACGCAGGTCGGGGCCTTCTCGACGCGCTCGAGCTCCTCGACCGAGATCCCGTAGTCGGCGGCGAACTCCCGGTGAAGCTCCATCTCGTGGTCTAGCACCTGGTGGGCGACGCCCAGCAGGTGGGTCATCGTCGCCTCGTCGCGGGCCTTCCCGCCCGCGATCGAGAACAGCCGCGCGTAGTCCAGCAGGTACCGGTAGTCCTGTTTCACCCAGTGTTCGAACGCGTCCTCGTCGAGTGTTCCCTCGGCGAGTTCGACCACGAACGGGTGATCGAGCTGTGCCTCCCAGACGTGACTGCCGTGTTCGAGAAGGTCGTCGCTGAATGCCATCGCCGATACTTCGATCCGAGCGGAGATATAACTAGTGAATACTACCCGATAATACGAAGTGGATCACGCGCCCGAGGACTCCGGAACGGCATCCACTGCAGTTGCTGGCGCCAGCTGCGGGGGTCCACAGACCATCACAACGCTTTTATCCCGCTCGAGACAACTCGTAGCCACGATGGTAGGTGTCCGCTTTACAGGGGCTCTCGCCCGCTTCTAACCACCACCTACCGTTCGCTGTGTCGGACGCGATCCGCCAGCGAGCGGCGTGCGCGGACGCCCGTCCGAACTTCTCACCGAAGTTCCCAAACCGATTACAGCCATGTCAGAATCAGATTCACAGGAACGGATAGCGGTCGTACTGCCAGACGGATCGGAGCTCGAGGTCGAGTCCGACGCGACGGTCGAGGACTGCGCCTACGAGATCGGTCCCGGACTCGGAAGCGACACCGCCGCCGGCAAGCTCGATGGCGAACTCGTCGCCAAGGAAGCAGCCGTCTACGACGGTGCCGAACTCGAGATCGTCACGGACCAGTCCGAGGAGTACCTGCGCGTGATGCGCCACTCGGCCTCGCACTGTCTCGCTCAGGCCGTCGAGCGACTGTACGACCCCGAGAAGGTCAAGCTCGCGATCGGCCCGCCGACCGACGAGGGCTTCTATTATGACTTCGATAACCTCGACGTCGACGAGGACGACCTCGCGGAGCTCGAGCGCGAGATCGAGGAGATCGTCGCCGAAGACTACGAGATCGAGCGCGAGGACGTCTCGATCGAGGAGGCCGAACGGCGCCTCGAGGACGAGCCCTACAAGCTCGAGCTGCTCGAGGAGTTCGCCGACGAGAACGACCAGGTGTCGTTCTACAGGCAGGGTGAGTGGGAGGACCTCTGTGCGGGTCCCCACGTCGACTCGACGGGCGAGATCGGCGTCGTCAAGCTCCTCGAGATCGCGGGCGCCTACTGGCGCGGCGACGAGGAGAACCCGATGCAGACCCGGATCTACGGCACCGCCTTCGAGAGCGAGAGCGACCTCGAGGAGTTCCTCGAGCGCAAGGAGGAAGCCGAGAAACGGGACCACCGCCGGATCGGCTCGGAGATGAACCTCTTCTCGATCCAGGACGTCACCGGCCCCGGACTGCCGCTGTATCACCCCGCCGGGAAGACGGTTCTGAAGGAACTCGAGGACTTCGTCGAGCAGCTTAACCGGGACGCGGGCTACGACTACGTCGAGACGCCCCACGTGTTCAAGACGGATCTCTGGCACCGCTCGGGCCACTACGAGAACTACGCCGACGACATGTTCATCTTCGACGTCGGCGACGACGAGTTCGGGCTGAAGCCGATGAACTGTCCGGGCCACGCCGCCATCTTCCAGGACCAGTCCTGGTCGTACCGCGATCTGCCGATCCGCTACGCGGAGAACGGCAAAGTGTACCGCAAAGAACAGCGCGGCGAGCTGTCGGGACTGTCGCGAGTCTGGGCGTTTACGATCGACGACGGCCACCTCTTCATCCGCCCCGACCAGATCCGCAGCGAGGTCGAGGAGATCATGGACATGATCACGGAAGTCCTCGAGACGTTCGACCTCGACTACGAGATGGCGCTGGCGACGAAACCCGAGAAGTCCGTCGGCAGCGACGAGATCTGGGAGCGCGCCGAGAGCCAGCTCGAGGACGTCCTCGAGGCCCGCGCCCACGAGTACGAGATCGAGGAGGGTGACGGCGCCTTCTACGGGCCGAAGATCGACTTCGCGTTCGAGGACGCGATCGGGCGCTCCTGGGACGGCCCGACGGTCCAGCTCGATTTCAACATGCCCGAGCGGTTCGATCTGGACTACGTCGGCGAGGACAACGAACAGCACCAGCCGGTGATGATCCACCGGGCGCTGTACGGCAGCTACGAACGGTTCTTCATGATGCTCATCGAGCATTTCGAGGGCCGGTTCCCGCTGTGGCTCGCGCCCGAGCAGGTCCGCGTGCTGCCGATCTCCGACGACAACCTGGGGTACGCCCACCGAGTCGCAAACGAGTTCGACGGCTTCCGCGTCGAGGTCGACGACCGCGACTCCACCCTGGAGCGGAAGATCCGCGCGGCCCACGACGATCGGGTTCCGTACCAGATCATCGTCGGCGACGACGAGGAAGAAAACGAGAACATCTCGGTGCGGGATCGCTTCGAGGACCAGGAGTACGACGTCGAGATCGACGCCTTCCGCGACCACCTCGAGGCCGAGCGCGCGGAGAAGCGTTCCGAACCGGACTTCCTGCAGGGCTGAGCCGAGAGCCCGGTCAGTTCGACGCGAACGCTCGTACGGCTTCTACGCCGACGAACCCGGTCAGTTCGACGCGAACGCTCGTACGGCTTCTACGCCGACGAACCGGGGTACTCGCTCGGCGTCGCGGTCGTACTCCTCGAGTACGGCGTCGCGGCTACTGCAGAAGGCCCAGGCTCGAGTGATGCAGCAGCTGGGACAGTGATACGGCCGACTCGCGGCGCAGCTGGTGAACGATCATCTCCGTTCTCGAAACCCATGTTCGTGATGGACACACACGGCCGGAGAGATCGAAATACCCATACTTGCAGCATCGTGCATATCTGTATGAACCGCGCCGAGAAGGCCGCCCTGCAGCTCCGGGCGGTCGACGTTCTGCGGATGTTGAAGGAGACGCGAACCTACGACGAACTCGCCGCCGAGACGGGGCTTCCAGCCGGCGACCTCAATCGGTACGTCAACGGCCACGTCCTGCCCGGTACCGAACGCGCCCGCGAGGTCGTCGACGAACTCGGTCGCGAGGCGCTGGCCGACGAGCTCGACGCCCGAATCAGCGTCGACGACGAGGGGTACGTCGATAACACGGCGACGGTGTTCGACCAGCCGTTTCTCGATCTCGCCGCGCCCGTCGTTGCCAACGCCTTCGAGTTCGACCGTCCCGACGTCGTCCTGACCGCCGCGACCGACGGGATCACGCTCGCCAGCGCGCTGGCGAGCTACTACGGCACCCGCTGTGCCTACGCGAAAAAGACCAAAGAAACCGCCGTCGAGGAGTTCATCGAGGCCCGCGAGCGGCTCCAGTCGGGGATCGAGCTCACCTACTATCTGCCGGCCGCGGCGATCGACGAGGGCGAGTCGGTGCTGGTCGTCGACGACCTCATCCGGTCGGGCGAGACCCAGGAGCTGCTGCTCGATATCGTTGAAACCGCCGACGCCGACGTCGCCGGCGTCTTCGCGCTCATCGCGGCCGGCGACGACGGGATCGAGCGCGCCCGCGATCGGACCGATGCGCCGATCGGCTCGCTGGTTTCCGTCTAATACTCGTTTCGCTCGGCCTCCAACTCGTCGAACAGTGCCTCGACGCGTTCCCGGACGTTCTCGCGGATCTTGCGGACCCGCTCGAGCTCCTGCCCGTGTGGATCCTCGAGATTCCAGTCGCGAACGTCCGTGTCGGCGTCGAGTTCGAGGGTCGAACACCCCATCGTTGCGACGTAGTCACTGCCCTCGAGCTCCGAGTCGGAGATCGCTCTGGGCGTCCGGTCCGAGAGGTCGACCCCCTTCTCGGCCATTGCCTCCACGACGACGTTGTGAACCGAGGACGCGGGATGGGTCCCACCCGAGACGATCTCGACGGCGTCCTCGAGCTCGCGGGCCTCGCGTTCGCGCTCGGCGAAGGCCGTCGCCATCTGGCTCCGGCCGGCGTTTTGGACACAGACCATCGCGATGCGGGTCGGGTCGCGTTCCATACCTACGACCGGCGGTCGCGGCACCTAACGGTTCGTCCGTCGGCTCGTGTGAGAACTGTAGCCGTACGGCGTCGTGGTGGCTGGTCCCGAACACCGCGTGTCTCAGCGGACGATCGTCACCGGAACCGGGGAGCGTCTGGCGATGGTCTCGGCGACGCTGCCCAGAAGAATGCGACTGGCACCGGTCCGCCCGTGGCTTCCGACGACGATCTGGTCGAAGTCGTTGTCCTCGGCGTAGTCGACGATCGATCGGGAGATCCCGCCGACGATCTTGTCGGTTTCGATGGTGGCGCCGAGCTGGCTCGCGTGTTCGGCCGCGTCCTCGAGGATGTTCTCGGCTCGGGTCTCGTGGTGGTCCTGAATCTCGTCGTAGTTGGCCATCGCCCCGCCCTCGATCCCTGTCGCCGCGTAGAAGTCGCCCGGATCGAGGACGTGGAGTGCCGTCACCGACGCTTCGGGATGTTCCTCGAGTGCGAACTCGAGTGCCTGCGTCGAGCGGTCCGAGTCGTCGATCGGGACGAGAATTCGCTTCGCCATGCACCGGGATACGGTATCATCCCAGTTAAGTACACCCCACGAACGATCACGCCGGAGAGCGGTTTCGACCTCGAGCAGTCGGGCGATCTCGTCGCCCCCGGAGCTGCAGCTATCGGAGTTGCGAATCGAAGAAATCGGGATCGTGACGTCGTTACTTCGCGCGGCCCCGGCCGCCCGTGTTGGACGGTCGGACCTTCTCGGCGCCCTTGCCGCGGTTGTTCAGCCCGCGGTTGTCCTTGCCGGCGTTCGTGAGACCACGGAACGCACGGTTCGTGTGGGCGTCGTCACAGATCCAGTTGAGATCGTCGTCGTTCTCGATCGCGGGGTGGTTCGGATCCACGAGGATCACTTCGAACCACTTCTGGGAGCCGTCCTCGCCGACCCAGTAGCTGTTGAGCACCCGCAGGTTGGGGTACTTTCGGGAGACGCGCTCCTCGCCGATGCGCTGGATGTTTTTCCGCCGGCCGATCCGGTTGACACCCTGGCGCTTGGTACGGCGGCCAGCCTTGTGTCGCTGTTTTCGGGCCGTCCCCTTACGAACGGAGACGCGAGTAACGACAATGCCCTGCTTGGCCTTGTAACCGAGCTCTCGGGCCTTGTCGAGGCGGGTGGGGCGCTCGATCCGCTCGATCGCGCCCTGGTTGCGCCACTCCTGTTTGCGCTGCCACTGCAGTTCACCGAGCTTGCCGTCGTCGGGGTCTTTCCACGCGTCCTTGATGTGCGAGTAGAAACTCTTTGCCATCGTGATCACTGCGGGCGTTTCCTGGTTCAACCCAGCGGGTCGGTCCCGCGGATCACATCCCGACCTGTGGGCGTCGATGCCGTACAGGTGCCCGCCGGCGCCCGCGACCCAGCGAGTCGTCCCTATCTACCCAGCTACCGAGTATAAACGCTTCGAACCGCGACGACGCTGACGCTCGAGCGGTCGCTCTCGGTACCGCGGCGGCTCCGCGTGTGATCGTCGGCTCCCCGCGGTCTCGGGCCGTCAGGCCGGCTCGAGCAGCTCGTACTCCTGTGAGAGGTCGTCCCAGAGCCGATCGACCGACTGCATCGATTCGAGCGACTCGACCCGATTCCGCAGCTGCTCGGCCTCGTCCTCCGACGTCATCCCCTCGCTGACCGCCTCGTCGACGACGGTCTCGAGTACGTCCCGTTGATACTCGAGTGGTGTCTCGCTCATGCCAACTGGACACATACCTTCGATCCAGTTAGTTATGAGACCCACTATCACTGTTTCACTGTGGCAATGGTTGTCTATCGCGACGTTCGGTCGAAAGGGACTGCGCTTCCGGAGCACCGTGGACCGTTCGCCTCGGGTATCGCGTTCGTCCGGAGCGATCCGCAGATCGACGACCGGCGGCTGGTTTTTGTTGTGCAACGTTCCCTCTGGGCCGCGGCCCCGCTGTTCAGGCGTTGTCAGGAGGGGAGCCGGATCCCGGACAAACTGGACGGCCGTTCGGAAAAATAAACAGCTAGTAACTGATGAAAGGTTTCTACCGCGGAACGACCGCCCGAAGTGAATCGGGTGCTCGCCGCCGAAACGACGGGAACTCGACCAGCCCTGAGAAGGCGAAACGCGTCTCGGCCGCGGACCCGTCGAACGACGCCTACAGCTCCGCGAGGACGGCGGCTCCGCGTTCGAGCGAGGCGGCGGGATCGCTCGGATCGTCGTGTTCGTAGACGAGCCATTCCGTGCCGGCGTCCGCGGCGGCCTCGGCGCAGGCCCGCACGTCGACGTCGCCCTCGCCGATTTCGGCGAACTCGGGCTCGCCGTCGACGCGCATCCCCTTCAGGTGGACCGTCCGGATCCGCCCCTCGAGCCCGCGCAGGCGTTCGGCGGGATCGTCGCCGGCCGCGAGCACCCAGCCGACGTCGAGCTCGATCCCGACGTCGCTCTCCGCGAGGAGGCGCTCGAACGCCGTCTCCTCGCCGAGATCGGCGTACTCGTGGTCGTGGTTGTGGTAGTACAGCTCCCAGTCGTCCTCGGCGAGGACGTCGGCCAGCTCGTCGAGCCGCGCCGCGGTCTCGGCGACGGCCGTCGCGGATTCGAACTGGTCGGGATCGAGCCAGGGGACGACGACGCCGTCGATTCCGAGCGGCGCGTAGGCCTCGCGGACGGCGTCGCGGTCGCCCTCGAGACGTTCGATCCCGACGTGGGGCGGTGCGACCTCGAGACCGCGTCGCTCGAGGGTCTCGGCGATTGCGTCGGGGTCGTCGGACAGCGGTGAGTAGCCGCCGGCGAACTGGACGCCGTCGTAGCCGGCGTCGGCGACCCGATCGAGGACCTCCGTCGTCGAGTCCTCGAGGTCGCGAACGCTGTAGAGGTTGATCGCGGTCTTTGGCATGGGTTATCTCACTTGCTACCGAAATAATGAACTGTCGGTCCGGAACGAATTCGGCGCCGGGCTACCACTCGGCGACGCTGCCGTCGTCGTGGCGCCAGACCGGGTTGTGCCAGTCGACGTCGCCGGCCCGCTCGCGGACGACGTCCTTGTCGATCTCGATCCCCAGGCCCGGGCCGTCGGGGAGCTCGACGTAGCCGTCGCGGTACTCGAAAACCGATGGATCGGCCAGATAGTCCAGCACGTCTGCGGTCTCGTTGTAGTGGATGTCGAGGCTCTGTTCCTGGATCAGGGCGTTCGGCGAGCAGGCGTCGATCTGGAGACACGAGGCCAGCGCGATCGGTCCCAGCGGACAGTGCGGGGCCAGCGAGACGTCGTACGCTTCGGCCATCGACGCGATCTTGTTCACCTCGGTGATCCCGCCCGCATGGGAGAGGTCGGGCTGGATCACGTCGACCGCGTTCGACTCGAAGACCTCCTTGAAGTCCCACCGGGAGTACAGCCGCTCGCCCGTCGCGATCGGCGTCGTCGTCGCGGCGCGGATGTCCGGCAGTGCGTCGTTGTGTTCGGGCAACACGGGCTCCTCGATGAACATCGGATCGTACGGCTCCAGCGCCTTCGCGAGCCGACGGGCCATCGGCTTCGAGACCCGGCCGTGGAAGTCGACACCGATGTCGACCTCGCTGCCGACGGCCTCCCGGACCGCGGCGATCCGATCGACCGCGTCCTCGACGGCCCGCGGGTTGTCGACCGAGCGGAACTCGGCGGTGGCGTTCATCTTGAGCGCGGTGAACCCCGCCTCGGCCTTCTCGCGGGCCGCGTCGCCGACGTCCCGCGGGCGGTCGCCGCCGATCCACTGGTAGACCCGCACACGATCGCGAGCCTTCCCGCCGAGCAGTTCGTACACCGGAGCGTCGAACCGTTTGCCCTTGATGTCCCACAGCGCCTGGTCGACGCCCGCGATAGCCGACATGAGCACCGGCCCGCCCCGGTAGAACCCCCCGCGGTACATCGCCTGCCAGTGGTCCTCGATCGCGCTCGGGTCCTCGCCGAGCAGGTAGTTTTCGAGCAGTTCCTCGACCGCTGTTCGAACCGTCTTCGCGCGACCTTCGACGACCGGTTCCCCCCAGCCGACGGTGCCGTCGCTCGTCGTGAGCTTGAGAAAGAGCCACCGCGGCGGGACGTCGAACAGTTCGTAGTCGGTGATTCGCACGGTTGACTGACCGTTCCGGCTACAGTCACGTCAGTTTTCGTTCCGACGCGGGACGGACGGCGCGGCCGTCACCGCGCGGCCGATCGGATGCCGCGGTTCGACGATCAGACACCGTCGGTACGAGGGAGTCGGACGGGCTATCGGTCGGAGATTGGAACCCGCCCGCGGATCACGTCGGGGGCGATACCGTTGATCGTCGCGAAGACCGCCCCGAGGACGAGCCCGTAGACGAGGTGGCCGATCGCGAACAGTAACGCCGCGAACAGCTCCGCCGCCATCCCCGGCATCGGCAGAAACGGCAGGGGAAACGCGCCGATTCCGGCTCGCGTCATCGCGATCGGGAAGATGAGCCCGCCCGCGACGATTCCGAGCACCGTTCCGAAGACGATCCCCGCGATGAGGTACTCCCGGAACGTCTCGACGACGTCCTGGATCCGCGGCCTCGAAATAACCGCGGCGAAAGTCAGCCCGAACAGGACGCTGAGCAGCAGGTGCATCGTCCAGCCGGCACCGACGTCCGCGGCCGGAAGGGGTGCGAGTCCGCCGAGCAGTTCGATCTGGTTTCCGCCGAGGTGAAGCACCAGCCCCATCGCGATGCCGCCGGCCAGGCCGCCGGTGAACCCGCCACCCCAGCGGCCGACGCCGTCGATTATTTGTTTGTCATTCTCTCCCATGACAGTATACCACTACGCGCCTCCGACAAAATAAGGCTGTGATCGTGTCGCTCGCGTGAATTTCTGCAGCAACGCCAGGCGTCGGCTCCGGTCCGAAGGACGCTCGACCGAATCAGTATATCGAGATATGCTTTACGAGGGGGAGGGACACGTCTCCAGGTCGCTGTCGCTACTTCCCCGTAGGCGAGAACCGTTGCCTACGCGCGAATCGAATCGAAGGAGCCGTCGGCGATCGATTCGGCTAGCTCGTTGCTCGCAAGCTCGTCGGGGACCTGCTGGGGGTACTTGCGCCGGAAGTAGCCGATCAGGTTCTTGAGGTCACGCTCCAGGAACTCCTCGGCGTTCGCGTGGTCGGTCGGGACCGCCTGGGGCCAGTCGAAGATTTTCACGCCGTCCTCGTTGACGAAGACGTTGTACTCGCTCATGTCCGCGTGAACGTACCCCGCCTCGTAGGCGCCGGCGACCTCACCGACCAGCAGATCGAGGACGCCCACCACCTGTCCGGGCTCGAGTTTCGTCTGGGAGAGCTCGACACCGTCCATCTTCTCCATCACGATCGCGTGCCGGTTCTGATCGATCGGACGGGGGACGGCGACGTCCGGGTAGAGCTCCTCGAGGATCCCGTGTTCGCGCTCGGCGGCCTTTCGAGCGGTGTACATCCAGGAGACGTGGTCCTTGTCGGCGGTGTAGTCCCGTTCTTTGTGGACCGCTCGGAAGTTCGTGTACCCCTCGCGGTGGTACTTCAGCGCCAGGGGTTTGTAGGAGCGAACCTCGTAGACGTCGCTTTCCTTGCCGACTCCCAGCGGCGAGCCGAACTCGCTGATCGTCTCCCGCTCGACGAGCGCCCGCAACGCGAGCGCGTCGTACCCCTCGAACTGGAGGGTGTACCCCTCGTACTGGATCGTCTTCTTCTCGACGAGCCCGCGCTTGAGACAGCGCTCGAGGCGGTAGTCGACCTCCTCCTCGGTCAGATTGGCGAACTTCGGGAGCTTCTCGCGTTGAACCCACTCCGAGAAGCGCATTCCCTGCTCCACGCCCGAGAGGAGATAGAAGTCCTCTTCCTCGAGCTCCGGCAGTAACTCGGCGACGTTCCGCACCATGGCCCGGACTACCCGTTCGGCACGTAAAAACGTCGTGACAGCGGTTACGAGGGCCGATCCGGACACTATCCGTGCCGACAGGACGTTATCGTCGTTTCCAGTAAACCGCTGTGGACGATACGAAACCGCTGCTCCGTCGGAATCGCTTTCCGGCTTGCCGTCCTGCGTTCGTGCATGACTGCGCTTGCCGACCACGACTGGCGGCTGATCGACGACGAACCCCGCGCCGGGGCGACACAGATGGCTCTCGAGGAGATCGCCGGACGAACGGCGATCGAGGACGACCTCCGGACCGTTCGGGTCTACTCCTGGGAGCCGGGCACGCTCTCGCTGGGCTACCGGCAGGACGCCGATTCGGTAAACTGGGAGTACTGCGAACGCGCGGGGATCGACGTCACCCGCCGACAGACCGGCGGCGGCGGGATCTACCACGATCGCTATGCCGACATCTCTTATACGATCGTCGCGCCCGCCGAGGAGGTACCCGGGGATCTGATGGACTGTTACGCGCTGTTTTGCGAGCCGATCCTCGAGGCGTTCGACCGTATGGGGATCGACGCCGACTTCGCGGGCGCCGAACAGGCGTCGATCTACTACCCCTCCTGTTACCTGCGCGATATCAACCCGGCCCACGACGTGGTCGCGCCGGCCAGCGCGGGCGCGGACGCGAAAAAACTCAGCGGTAACGCCCAGTACCGCCAGCGCGACGTCGTGATCCAGCACGGGTCGCTGTCGTACGACCTCGAGCCCAACCACCACGTCGACGTCTTCGACAGCGACGTCACCGCCGATACGTTCGTCGATCGTGTGACCAGTATCCGCGAGCAGACGAGCCTCGACCGCGAGACCGCCGTCGAGACCGTCGCCGACTCGCTGCGGGAGTGGTGTGGAGCGACCGACGGCGAGTGGCGCGACGCGGAACTCGAGGCCGCCCGCGATCTCGCCGATCGGAAGTACGGCGCGGACGCCTGGGTTCGCGATCGGGACGTCCTCGAGGCCGACGGGCAGTAGGACGGTTCCATTCACAAACCGAAAGACCGGAATCTCCATTATTCTCTCTATCTGACTCTTCAGTATGCGTCTGACGTCGCCGGTCGGACTCGGGATACGGGCGCTTCTCAGCGCCGGCGTAACCGGTGCCGTGCTGGTGGCGAGCGCGGTCGTCGTAGCGGTCTCCGGGGCAGCGCCGTTGCTCGCCGTTCCGGTACTCGTCGCGCCGGACGGCTGGCTCGAGGGGCGGCTCCTGTGGGGTGTCGCCGTCAGCGCGGTTCTCGCGTTCCCAGCGTTCGCGATCGTCGTCGGGTACCTCGTTCGATACGAGCGGCGACTGTTACTCGAGGGGACGGCTCCCGTGACGGCGATCGACGCCGAAGAGACGCGGGCCCTGGATGGCGACGCCACGCGGCTCGCGCCCCAGTTCGGCGTTCCGAAACCCCAGGTCAGAGTACACCCGGCGTCGGCGCCGTTCGCGTACACGACCTCTCGACCGAGCGATCCGCTCGTCGGCGTTCGACGGACGGAATCTCCCGTCATCGTCGTCTCGAAGGGACTCGTCCGGACGCTGCCGCGAGACGAGGTCGTGGCCGTCCTGGCCCACGAGTTCGCCCACCTCGCCAACGACGATCTGCGACTGACCTCCTGGCTGCTCGTTCCGCTGGTCGCCGCCGAGTTCCTCCACGACGGCGGCGAAGCGCCGACGGACGGACGGGAGCCCCTCGAGTGGCTGCTCGCGACCGTCGCGCTGATCGGCGTCGGCGTCTTCTCGCGGGGTCGCGAGATCGCCGCCGACCGCGCGGCCGTCGCGGCGACCGGCGATCCGGGCTCGCTCGCGAGTGCACTCGAACGGCTGGGCGACCGCCGCAGTTCCCGACCGACGACCGACCTGCGCGCACACGCTCGATCGACGAACGCGATCAGCGTCCTCCCGACGTTCGGCGACGAGGACGTCGGCGGGCTCCGAGCGACGCATCCATCCCTCGAAACCCGACTCGAGGCGCTTCGCTCGCTGAGTCGCGAGCGCCGAACCCCGTAGCGTCGGTCCGTTACCCCTATCACGAACCGGGACCGACTGCCGAGCATGAAAGTCGGCGCACACGTCTCGATCTCCGGCTCGCGCGTCTCCTCCGACGACGAAACGCCCCCCTACGACGACGTCCGCAACGCGGTCCACCGCCAGCGCGCCTTCGGCGGCAACTGCGGGCAGATCTTCACGACCTCGCCGCAGGTCTGGGCCCAGCCCGAGATCAGCGACGAGGCCGCCACGGGCTTTCGCGAGGAGAGCGACGAACTGCTCGAGGGGCCGTGGGTGATCCACTCCTCGTACCTGGTCAACCTCTGTACGCCCAAGGAGGACCTGCGCCGGAAGTCCAAAGAGAGCATGCAGGCCGAACTCGACGCGGCAGAGAAGCTGGGTGTTCCGTACGTAAACGTCCATCTGGGCGCGCATACGGGAGCGGGCGTCGAGGGCGGGCTCGACAACGCCGCGGGCGTCATCGACGACCTCGACGTCCCCGAGGACGTCCAGATCCTCATCGAGTCCGACGCGGGTAGCGGGACGAAACTGGGCGGCGAGTTCGAACATCTCGCGGGGATCATCGATCGCACCGAGGCCGAGATCGGGATCTGTATCGACACCGCCCACACGCTGGTCGCGGGCAACGACCTCACCACCCCCGAGGCCGTCGACGAGACCGTCTCCCGGTTCGACGACGAGGTCGGCCTCGAACACCTCGAGTACATCCACCTCAACGACTCGAAACACGACGTCGGCACCCACAAGGACGAACACGCCCTCATCGGCGAGGGGTACATCGGCGAGGACGGCATCCGCGCAATCGTCAACCACCCCGACCTGCGGGAGCTCCCCTTCGCCCTCGAGACGCCCACCGAGGACGGGAAGGGGTTCGCCTGGAACATCGAGAAGACGAAGGAACTGCGCGACGAGGCGTAAACGCTCGACTCGACGCCGCTCGGAACCGACCTGCTTTTCCTTTCGCTGGCACTACGAGAGACCGTGCGCGAGTTCTCCGAAGCCTACCTCGAGCGGACCCGCGAGGGGATGTGGGACGACTCTCGGCAGGCGTTGGCCCCTCTCGCCCTCGACTCCCGCGAGCGCGTCCTCGACGTCGGCTGTGGCACCGGCGAGCTGAGCCGCGTCCTCGTGGCGGAGTCAGCCGGCGAGGTCGTCGGCTGTGACGCCGACCGCGAACTCCTCGAGTTCGCCGGCGAGCACGTTCCGGTCATCGCTGGCGACGCCCTCCGGCTTCCCTTCCCCGACGACAGCTTCGATCTCGTCGTCTGCCAGGCGCTGCTGATCAACCTCCCCGACCCCGCGGCCGCGCTCGCGGAGTTCGCCCGCGTCTCAACCGACCTCGTCGCCGCCGTCGAACCCGACAACGGTGCCGTCGAGGTCGACTCGAGCGTTCCGACGGAGGAGCGCCTCGAATCCCGGGCGCGGCGGGCCTACCTGGAGGGGATCGGAACGGACGTCACGCTCGGGGCCGACGCCCGCGAGGCGTTTTCCGAGGCGGGGCTTGACGTCCTCGAGACGCGCCGGTACGACCACGAGCGGACGATCGAGCCGCCCTACGGCGAGGCGGCGCTGACGATCGCCCAGCGGAAGGCGACGGGTGCGGGGCTGGCCGACGACCGGGAGACGATGCTCGAGGGCGCGATGGACGACGAGGAGTACGACGCCCTCCGCAGCGAGTGGCGAGCGATGGGCCGGGACGTGATCGAACAGATGGAGGACCGGCGCTACCGTCGGAGCGAGGAGATCCCGTTTTTCGTGACGGTCGGCCGGGTGAACGGACCGCAGTAGTCGACGGTGGAGAGGGAGCGTGTACACCGAGGACGAGGGAGTAACTGACTGTTGCGCCGAAATAGACATTTGCCGTGAAATTCAATTCGAAGAATTTAACCAAAATGGTTGGCTGTCATACAGTATGATCCCTCCAGGAACAGACACACATCCGTACGAACTACTCGTACTCGCACTTTCCACTGGAGGTGCCTTGTTCATGCTCGGATTTGAACTCGGTGTCGTATTCGCGCTGCTCGTCGTTCTATTCGTTTTGGCCCTACTGTACCGACTGGTCGTAGCCGTCGAACGAATCGCCGAGCGAGTCTGATCGGAGAGAGTAGCGCCGCTGCGAGAACGACGGGCTTCTGCCGTCTACTCCAATCAGATAGTCGCGCCTGTCGAACGGTTCACAGCGCCAGTTTCGACTCCGTTGGTTCGCGGCCCCTCGTCAGTCCGACTCCTCACCCCGGCCGAGCAGCGAGACGTAGATCCCGATCAGTCCGACACAGACCACGACGATCCCGGTCCAGAGGTCGAGAACGTTCACCAGTGCCAGCACCGATCCCGTAAGCACGAGCGCGACGTTCGCGAACACCGCGAGACGGGCGGTGTCGAGGCCGAAGGACGACGCGTTCATACCGAATCCCTCCGATGGAGGCGGCAAAAGCGTTTGTATGACGGCGTTCAGACGACGTCGCCCCGCACCGTCACGCCCTCCTGTTGCTCGCGCCAGGCGTGAACCTCCCGGGCGGCCTCGCTGGCCTCCGTTTCTTCCATTCCGAGCATCTCGAGAGCGGCCGACAGCGTCGGCAGGGCGAGGTCGCTCTCCCGGAGCTTGCGAAACGCCTCCTCGCTTTTCGTGCCGTCGACCCAGAGACACACTCCGCGGGGATCCAGCAGCTGGGTGTAGTCCTCCCGGAGTTTCGCGCCGCGGAGCCGCTGGGTGACGTTGTCCTCGAAGCCGGCGTTACAGACCTCGAGGTGGATCGGTTCGTCCTCGCCCAGCAGCTGGGCGGCCAGACACTTCTCGGGGGCGGCGTGGCCGTTCGCGTTTGCGCGCAGATACTCGGGATACTCGGCGGCCCAGTCGGCCCGGACCGACTGGCCGACCCCGTCGATCCCGTACTCCTCGTCGACGTCCGTCGACTGACTGTCGTCGCGCATCAACACGTCTTTCGTCAGGTAGACGTCGAGCCGTTCGACGGGATCGAGCCCGAGCGCGATGTCGCCGAACGCCCAGATCTCCCGGACCGGGACGGGCGTGCGCTCGCGCTCGACGGTCTCGACCAGCGTCTCCAGCCGGTCGACCGCGTCCTCGCGGGAAAACTCGCTCATAGCTCGCAGTGGGTTCTCGAGTCGCAAAACGGTTTCTCAGTTCGGGGCCGAAGCGGTCCCGGCTCCGATTCGGCGTCTCAGGCCGCCTTCGCCTCGTCGGTCGTCACGTACACCGTATTCCGAACCGTCGCGTGAACGATCCCCTCGCTGTCGACGAGGTCGACGGTGTAGTGGCGGTCGACCGACTTCGTCCCCTCGGTCGCCAGCTCGGCCTCGATCGCCGCGATCTCCTCGTCGGTGATCGCACACCGCGCGTACAGCGTCTCCCGTCCGGGTTTCTTGAACCGAATCTCGGCCTCCTTGTCCCAGACGACGTACTCGTCGCCGAGGTTTTTCAGCAGCATCATCATGTAGAACGGATCAACCGCGGCGTACATGCTACCGCCGAAGGTCGTCCCGACGTAGTTCCTCGTGCGCCAGGAAAGCGGCAGTTTCACGCGCACCTCCTGCCAGTCGGGGGCGATGTACGTGACTCGACCACCCGTCCGACGGTAGGCCGGAAAGAGGTTGAATCCGAGTCGGTAGAGTCGCGAGCGAAGCGCGTCGAGCATACCACCGCTTCGAGGACGCCGGGTGAAAACCGCTAGCAAACGCGCGTCCCGTGTTCGGTCGTTGTCGCCGCCACGCAACTGGTCGACCGGCGCTCGCGCTGGTCGAGGCCGGGGTCGTGTCAAGAGCGCAGATTTTTGTCGGTGTCCGACGAACGGATCCGTATGCGACACCGCGTCTTCAACGAGGACGGCGACGAGGAGCTCGTCTTCGTCATGGGCTGGGGCAACCGCTGGACCCACGAGAACGTCAGCTGGCTCATCGGGAAGCTGACCGACGCCGGCTACCGGGTCCACGCCTTCGAGCTGCCGACGAACATCGACGATTTCAAAGCTGACTGGCTCGAGCCGATCGCGGAGTACGTCCTCGATCTCGAGGAGTACCAGCTGCTCGGTCACAGCGCGGGCGCACTCATCGGCCAGGCTCTGGACGGCGCGGACAACCACGTCTACCTGAGCCCGTTCTGGGGGTACGGCGAGCGCTCCCCGGAGTCGCTACTGGAGGTCGCCGCCCAGGTGCCGACGACGTTCCCCTGTCTCCCTGCCGGCGAGTTCAACCGGAACTCCCTCGGCGAGAAGGCGACCGACCACCAGCTCGCGACGATCCCGCAGTGGGTCTCGCCCGCGTTCGTCCGCGAGATCCGTCACGCTCAGGACGAGCTGCTGACGATCGATCACGACGCCGTCGTCTTCTGTTCGCTGACCGACCCCGTCATCAGCCTCCGGCCGATCGGCGAGCGGGTCCCCGCCGAGCACGTCGTGCTGTACAACGGCGGCCACGAGCTGTTCTCCTCGCCGGGCCGCGAACGCTACGTCGAGCTGTTGCTCGAGGCCCTCGAGGACGGCGCCGCGGCGGTCGAAGCCAGGGAGACGGTCCCGGCCTGACGTGTCTCGGGCGGTGCGGACGACGCGGAGGCGAAACCGACATACGCCCGCGTCGGTAACTGCCGCCGATGGATTGTAACCGGTGTGACGAGGAGGCGATCATGCATGCCGCCTACTCGGGGGCACACCTCTGTCAACACCACTTCCGGGAGTCGGTCGAGAAGCGGGTGCGCCGACGAGTGCGCCGGGACGACCTCGTTCCGCAGGACGCGACGCCCGAGGACCCGCTGACCTGGGTGATCGGGCTCTCGGGCGGGAAAGACAGCGTCGTCCTCACGCGGATCCTCCACGACACGTTCGCCGAGGACCCTCGTATCGAGCTCGTCGGGCTGACGATCCACGAGGGGATCGAGGGCTACCGGGACGAGTCGGTTGAGGCCTGCGTCGAACTCGCCGACGAGCTCGGGATCCGCCACGAGCTGGTCAGCTACGAGGAGGAGTTCGGGATCCGGATGGACGACGTCGTCGAGGACGATCCCGAGAACATGGCCGCCTGTGCCTACTGTGGTGTCTTCCGGCGCGATCTGCTCTCGACGTACGCCGAGGAGCTCGATGCGGATCTGCTGCTAACGGGCCACAATCTCGACGACGAGGCCCAGACCGCGCTGATGAACTTCCTCGAGGGTGACGTCGCCCAGATGGCCAAACACTTCGACGCGAGCCTGGGGCCGCTGTCGGAACGGGGCGAGCAGGAGGAGTTCGTCCCGCGGGCGAAACCGCTGCGGGACGTCCCCGAGAAGGAGGTCGCGCTGTACGCCCACGTCGAGGACTTGCCCGCCCACATCACGGAGTGTCCCCACGCCAGCGAGGCCTACCGCGGCGAGATCCAGCAGCTGCTGTACGACCTGGAGGAGAACCACCCCGGAACCCGTCACTCGATCCTCTCGGGGTACGAAGAGCTGGCCGGCGTCGTCGCCGACGACCGCGAGGACGACGCCGAAGGCGGCCCCGAACTGCGGGAGTGTGCCGAGTGTGGTTCGACCACTACTCGCGAGGTCTGTCGGAAGTGTTCGCTGCTCGAGTCGCTGGCCTGAGGAGTCCGGCGGCTGACTCCCGTCCTGGGTAAGACGGTCCTCGATCGGGTTCCGAAAACGGACTCACCGCAGTCAGTTACGTCCTCGAACCGATTCCGTCGGGTCCACGATTGGTGTCGCCACTCGGGTTCTGTACTGTTCGGAAAACCGTACCCGGGACCGGCAGGTGTGGTGTGTCGGGCCGGCCCTGGGTTCGCGGTCGTGTCAATCGTCGCGGTGGTGTGTCGTCGCGGCCACCGCATCGCGTCGACCGTCCCTGCGACCGCACCGGGGTGTGTCAGACCGATGCGATCACGCGTCGCCGCGTCGTCCGGCTGTGGTGTGTCGGACTACCGGATGACGTCGACGCCGTTCTCGCGCTCGAGTTCGTTTCGGCCGCCGTCGCTTTTCGCGCCGTGTTTGACGTTGTTGCTCGCGTCGAAGTCGCCGTCGCTGGCGCCCTCGATGCTGGCGCGGGAACGATCGGCCTGCTTCTGTGTCGACGGGCCCAGCACCTGAGCGCTCTGAACTCCGGTCATGATCGCCATGACTCGGACCTTCCCCTTGTAGTTCTCCTGGATCCGGGCGCCCCAGATGACGTTCGCCGAGGCCTCGAGGCGCTCGGTGATGTTGTCGGCGATCCCCTCGGCCTCCTTCAGCGTGAGGTCGGGGCCGCCGGTGATGTGGACCAGCCCGCCGGAGGCGCCGCGGTAGTCGACGTCCAGCAGCGGGTGGTTCATCGCGTCCTTGACGACCTCGTCGGTCTTGTTCTTGTCCTGGGTCTCCCCGACGAGCATCACCGCGACGCCGCCCTGGTTCATGATCGTGGACATGTCCGCGTAGTCCAGATTGATCAGCGACGGCTGGGTGATTGTCTCCGAGATCCCTTTGACGGTTTCGGCGATGATCTGGTCCATTACCGAGAACGCCTTGCCGATCGGGAGGTTCGGGACGTAGTCGAGCAGGCGGTTGTTGTCCAGCACGATGATCGAGTCGGCCTCGTTGCGAAGCTTCTCGAGGCCCTCCTCGGCTTTCACCGTGCGGGCGCGCTCGACGTTAAACGGCGTCGAGACCATGCCGACGACGATCGCGCCCTGCTCTTTGGCGATCTTCGAGACGACGGGTGCGGCACCGGTCCCGGTCCCGCCGCCCATGCCGGCGGTCACGAACACGAGGTCCGCGTCGCCGAGCACTTCCTTGATCGTGCCCTGGGCCATCTCGGTCGCGCGTTCGCCCATCGACGGATCGCCACCGGCACCAAGCCCGTTGGTAAGCGACTTGCCTACCAGGATCTTGGTGTCAGCCTCGATCATCTTCAGGTGCTGTTTGTCCGTGTTGATCGCGACGGTCTCGGCGCCATCGACGCCGATGTTGTAGAGCCGGTTGATGGTGTTGTTACCGGCACCGCCACAGCCGACGATGACGATTCGGGGCTCCCCGAACTCGTCGCCGTCCATGTCGGCTTCCATCTCGCGGGCCTCCTCTTCGGCGTTGTCGAGGGCGTCCTGAACGATATCCTGCATCGTTACACCTTGGCCCAGTTGCGTTTGCTGTTCTGTTCGGTCCGGCCGTCGGACTGTTCGTTGACCATCTCACGGACGGCCGACCGAATCGCCTCGCTTCGGTTCGGGAACTCGCCCGAGTCGACCAGTCGTTCGACCTCCTCGATCTGCTGTTTCGGAATTCGCAGTGTCACACGCTCCATTGTTGTATTCCCCGTTGGGGGTAAGACGGTGTGCGCCCCTGTCAGACGCACGATGTCTTACACCAGAGCCGCCCGACATCGGGCGATTTCCGGCGTTCGCCGGCCGGTGTAAGACAACCGTCTTACGCGACTAATAGCGAGACTGTCGAACATATTAAAACTTTCGTCCGACACGAGCGTCTGTGTATTACACAAATCCTTATGACGATTCGAGGACGTCGGCCGCTGGCGTCCGACGGCCACAGCTCGGACAGAACGACCAGTCCGAGCGGAGTTCGTCCCCGCAGTCACAGAACAGCCGTCGAGCGGTCTTCTCGCCGCAGTTCGGGCAGTAGACGTGATCGGGATCGACGTCCTCGCCACACTGGGCACAGCTGTGATCGGACCCACGTTCCGCGGTCGGCTCGTTGTCGGACACCGGCGGTGTGTGCGTGTCGGTACCGCGCGGGGCGTCCTCGAGCGAGATCGTCACGTTGAGATCCTGCCCGCGCTCCGCGGGCGTCCGACGCTCGGCGAGCCGTTCCGTGAGGAGGTCGTCGACGCGCTCGCGAACGAGGTCGTCGATCGCCGTCTCGCCGGTCCGTTCCGGCGCGTTGGGACGAGCCTCGTCCTTGAGGTACGCCCGCAGGGCCTCGCGCATGACCTCGCTCTTCGAGGCCTCGAGCTCCTCGAGTCGGGCGACGAGGTCGTCGTCCGCACGGAACGTGATCTTGCTCATCCTCTCGGGTACTCCGTTGTTATCCCACCTATATCAATTATCTGGTGGAGGAACCGCCAACCGGCACCCCGATCGCTTCGAATGATAACCCTTATGTTGTCCTCGGGAACTACGTTGAGGTACGCCCGCCCTTAGCTCAGACTGGTAGAGCAGTCGACTGTAGATCGACTTGCCCCCCGTTCAAATCGGGGAGGGCGGATTTGTTTTACAAATCCGATCGACACGATTTGAGCTTGTGAGTCGCGCACAGCGCAGCGAGCACGTCTCACAGCGTTCAAATCGGGGAGGGCGGACTTTTACTGCGAACAACGTAAGCAGGCAAACGTTCAATCGAGCCGATTCGTAGTCGGCTGTAGAGCGACTTGTCCCCCGTCCTCGTCAGCGAAGCAGATCTGGACTCGAACGTCGGGACCGAAACGGTTCGTCCTCGCATGCGGGTGATCCGCTTCGCCGTTCGTCGCTGCTGGCGTTCGTCGTACTCGCTCGGCTGGCTAACTTCTCGGAGCAGTGATTGATAGACAGACTGATGGGTCGACGCCGAAGCGAGCGGGCAGCCGACCGACTGCAGGAGGCGACGGTGGGATTCCTGGAGCCGAACTGTTTATGTGGATCGCTTATCTGTCGAGCCGTCGGACTATCGTCGGGGTAGGTGGTGGTCACGGTCTCGCGACCGGAACGCCGATCTCGAACGGGGGTGGTGTCCACCCGTTCCGGACCCGCCCTCGCCGGCCGACCGCTTTTGGTCGGCCTCGTTCTACGGACGGCTATGAGCGAGGACGGACCGAGTCGCGACCGCGCACAGGACCGAGCTGAGCAACGAAAGTCCGAGCGGGCCGACGGCCCCGAGGCGATCCTCGAGGAGGTCGAGCGGGATCTGGGCTCGCTCGAGTACCCCGTTTCGAGCGAGGATCTGGCGACCGAGTACGCCACCGAGCCGATCGACATGCCGAACGAAACCGAATCGCTCGGGAGCGTCTTCGATCGGCTGGCCGGCGAGGAGTACGACTCGCCCGAAGAGGTCCGAGAGGCCGTCTACGGCGAAGTGACGGGCGAGGCCGGCGGTGTCGAGGAGGCAAATCCCGAGCGCGATCTGGAGGGGCTCGACGAGCAGGGTCAAGGGTCGGTCAGCGAAAGCGGCGGCGACGCGCTCTGAGGACGGCGTTTCTCGGCGCGCCCCCGAGAGCAGAACCGATTTACGTCAGCGTCGTCTGGACTCGAGTATGGATTACGAGTCGAGTCTCGACCGAGCGATGGACGAGGTCCCGGATATCGGCGGCGACGAGAGCCGTCTCGAGATCCCGGACCCGAACGCCCAGAAGGACGGCGCGTTTACGCGGTTTACGAACCTCGGCGATATCGCCGACGTCCTCTCGCGCGAGGACGAACACCTCCACCGATTCATCCAGCGCGAGCTGGGGACAAGCGGCAAGTTCGAGAGCGGCCGCGCCCGGTACAACGGGACCTTCTCCACGCAGGACTTCAGCGCGGCCGTCGACGCCTACGTCGACGAGTACGTGCTGTGTTCGGAGTGTGGCCTGCCCGACACCCGCCTGGTCCGGGAGAACCGCACCCCGATGTTGCGCTGTGACGCCTGCGGTGCGTTCCGTCCCGTGACCAAGCGCTCGGCCAGCAGCCAGCAACAACAGCAACAAGACGCCGTCGAGGAGGGCCAGACCTACACCGTCGAGATCACCGGAACGGGCCGGAAAGGCGACGGCGTCGCGGAGCGAGGCAACTACACGATCTTCGTCCCCGGGGCCGAGGAGGGCGACGTCGTCGACATCTACATCAAGAACATCTCCGGCAACCTGGCGTTCGCTCGACTCGACTGAGGCGGGCTGTCGTCCCCGATCCCGGTCACCCGTCCGGGACCGGGCCGACGTCTGGCAGTCGTCCGATACGTTTTGCCTGAACGTTTTTGTCGTCGCTCCCGCCTTGGTGTAGTATGCACGTTCCTCCCGAGGAGTTCGAGCGACGGCTGGCCGAGATCCGCACCCGGCTGTCGGAGACCGACGCCGACGCGGGCCTCTGGTTCGGCGCGACGAGTATCGAGTACCTGACCGGGTTCGACCACATCCAGACCGAACGCCCGGTCGCGCTCGCGGTGACCGACGAGCGGATCGCGATCACCGTCCCGCGACTCGAGGTCGAGCGCGTCGAGGAGAACCCGCGGATCGATCGGATCGCTCACTATCGGGACTACCCCGGCGGCCGCCCGATCAAGACCGTCGTTGAAACGCTCGAGGAGCTGGGGGTCGACCGGGTCGCGGCCGACGCCGACGGCGCGCCGGGGACGATGGGGTACCAGGGTCCCGCCTTGAGCGAGTTCTTCGAGGTCGACAGCCAGCACTGGGTGTCACGGCTACGCTGGGAGAAATCCGACGCGGAGATCGAGCTGATCCGGGAGTCCGCGCGGTGGGCGAACCTCGGCCATCGCTACCTCGCGGACTACACCGAGCCCGGCGCCCATCCCGCGACCGTGAGCCAGCGAGCAACGACAGACGCCTCACGGGCGATGCTCGATACGCTCGGTGACCGGTACGTCCCCCGAACCCGCGGCTCCGGCCCCGTTACGGCGGGCTACATCACCGGCGAGCAGAGCCGACTTCCACACGGCCACACGGCGAACCGACGGCTGGAGGACGGTGACGTCCTCGTGACGGGTGCGACGGCGAACGTCGACGGCTACCACGCCGAACTCGAGCGGACGATGTTCGTCGGCGAGCCAGGCGACGAACAGGTCCACTACTTCGAGCTCATGAAAGAGGCCCAGGAGATCGCAATCGACGCGCTCGGTCCCAGGGTTCCGATCGCCGACGTCGACCGCGCCGTCGAGGAGTACTTCCGGGAACAGGGAGTCGCCGACCTCGCACAGCACCACGTCGGCCACAACATCGGCCTCGCGGGCCACGAACCGCCCTACATCGACGAGGGGTGGGACGACCACTGCGAAAGCGAGCACACGAGCTACGACGACGAGGACGCGGTGATGCGACCGGGCCACGTCTGGACGATCGAGCCCGGGCTCTACACCGACACGTACGGCTACCGCCACTCGGACACGATCGCCGTCACTGACGAGGGAATCGAGTGGCTCACCTACTATCCGCGGGACCTCGAGTCGAACATCGTCGGACTCGAGTAGCCGTCCGCCGACCGCGAGAGTAAAGTCAGCTTGTGCTAGTTACGCGAACGTGGCAGTCTCGTTCGACCTCTTCGGCACGCTCGTCGACGTCGATCAGCCCGCGACGCCAGCGGAGGCCGTCGCCGACGAACTCGAGTCCCGCGGCGTCGACGTCCCCGCCGACTGGGCCGACGCCTACGCGAGCCCGCACGTCGATCCCCCCGAGCACGCGGAGGTACCGCTTCCGGCCCACGTCAGCCGCGCGCTCGCGAGCCGCGGCGTCGAGTTCGAGAACAACGTCGTCAGACGCGCGGTCGTCGCGGCGTTCGACCCCGCGGTCCAGACCCGCGAGGGAGCGCGCGAGGCCGTCGCGGCCGCACGCAACCGCGGTCCCGTGGCGATCTGCTCGAACTGTAGCGTGCCCGAGCTCGTCGCCCGGACGCTCATCCGGGCCGACCTCGACCGGGACGGGTTCGACGCGACTGTGACCAGTGTCGCCTGCGGCTGGCGCAAGCCCGCACCGGAGATCTTCGAACTAACGGCCGACGAGCTCGGGGTCTCGCCGACGGAGCTGGTCCACGTCGGCGACGACCCCCAAACCGACGGCGGGATCGAGGACGTCGGCGGCACCGCGATCCTGCTCGAGGACGTCGCCCTCCCCGATGTCCCCGAAAAGCTGGCGACCCTCGAGGGAGGTGCGGAGCCGTGACCGCGAACACGAACGTGAACGACAACGACGCACGAACGCCCCCGCCCGTATGACGCTGACGACGGCCGCGCTGGTCGGGCTCGCCCTCGGACTGGACCGCGTAGTCGGGGAGCCGCCGAACGCGGCCCACCCGGTCGCCTGGCTCGGTCGGCTCGTCGGCGCGCTCGATCGTCCCTGGAGCGACGACGACCGCGTCCAGCGGCTGCTGGGCGTCCCGATCGCGCTCGTCGTCCCGCTGGTTCCCGCCGTCGCCGCGGGCGGGGCCGTCCTCGCCGCGGCGGCCGTCCACCCCCTCGCGGGCGCGGGCGTCGCCGGACTCGTCCTCTACCTTTCGACCAGCCTGCGGATGCTGCTCGCGCTCACGAGCGAGGTCGTCGCGGCGACCGCGGACGACCCCGAGACGGCCCGCGACCGCATTCGGGGACTCGTCGGCCGCGACACCGAGCCCCTCTCGCCCGCCGAACTCCGCAGCGCGGCCGTCGAGAGCGCGGCCGAGAACCTCGCGGACGGGCTGGTGGCGGCCCTGCTGCCCTTCGTCGTCCTCGCCCCGTTCTCGCTGCCCGCCGCGGCAGCCGTGGCGGCCTGGATCAAAGGCGTCAACACGCTAGACTCGATGCTCGGCTACCCCTCGAAACCCCTCGGAACGGCGAGCGCGCGCCTCGACGATCTCGTGATGTGGCTCCCTGCTAGGCTGAGCGCCGTCGCGATCGCCGTCGCCGCGGCCGACCCCGGGGCGCTCGTCCGAGCCCGGGAGTGGGCCCGGACGCCCCCGTCGCCGAACTCGGGGTGGCCGATGGCGACACTCGCCTGCGCGCTCTCGGTTCGGCTCCACAAGCCGGACGGCTACGACCTGAACCCCGACGCCGCGCTCCCGACGCTCGCGGACGGCGAGCGGGCGGTCGCGCTCGTCTTTCGCGCGGCGCTGGTCGCGGCCGTCCTTGCGGTCGCGCTTGGCGCCGCGCTCGAGGCGCTCCTGTCGACCGCGGGGGTGGTCGCGTGAGGACGTGGCTCGGCGCCTGTCGGGGCGCGCTCGCGTTCCTCACCCGGCTCCCCGTCGGCCACCGCGAGGACGACTGGGACGCGTTCCGCTCGCGGCCGGCGACGCTCCCGTTCGTCGGGCTCGTCGCCGGCTCGCTGGCCGCGATCCCGCTGTTGGCTGCCGACGTCCTCGGGGCGCCGACGGTCGCGCTGGGGTACCTGCTCGCCGTCTACGCCGTCGTGGGGATCCACAACCTCGACGGCGTCGCGGACCTGGGCGACGCGCTGGTCGTCCACGGCGACCGCGATCGCCGACAGGAGGTGCTGAAGGACACGACCACCGGAGTGGGCGCGCTCCTGGCCGTTTCGCTGACCGTTGCGGGGCTCGCGCTCGGCGCCCTCGGCGTCGCCGAGCTCCCGCCAGCGACGGCCGTCGTCGTCGCGATCGCCGCGGAGGTCGGCGCCAGGCTCGGGCTGGCCGCGATGGCCTGCTTCGGGACCGCGAGCCACGAGGGGATGGGGAGCCAGCTGACCGAGGCGACGGCCCCGGGTCAATTCCTCGCGCCCGCAGGCGTCGTCCTCGGAGCCGCAGTCCTCCTCTGGCCCCACCCCGCAGCGGTCGCCGTCCCGGGAACCCTCGTCGGGGTCGCGCTCCCCTGGCACTGGGCACGGCGAAACCTCGGTGGGGTCAGTGGCGACGTCTTCGGCGCGGCAACCGAGATCGGTCGCGTCCTCGGACTACATGCGGGGGTGATCGCGTGGACGCTCTCCTGATGTGCGGCGGGAGGGGGACGCGCCTCGAGAGCGCCCGCGAGAAGCCCCTGTATCCGATCGCCGGGACGCCGATGGTCGACCGCGTGCTAGCAGGCCTCGAGGCGAGCCGGATCGAGACGGTGTTCGCGGTCGTCTCGCCGAACGCCCCCGAGACGGCCGCTCGACTCGAGCGAACCGAGGACGTCCGGACGATCGAAACCGAGGGAGAGGGGTACGTGACCGACCTGCTCACGGCCCTCGAGGATCCCGCGGTTGAGCCGCCCGTGCTGTCGGTCGCGGCCGACCTCCCGCTGCTCGAGGACGCGGCCGTCGATCGCGTTCTCGGGCTCTACGGGGAACGCGAGGCCTCGCGGACCGTCTGTGTCCCCGCAGCGCTGAAGCGCCGTCTGGGGGTCGGCGTCGACACCAGACTCGAGGACGCCCCCCACCTCGCGCCGACCGGGGTCAACGTCGTCGGCACGACGGAGGAATCCATGACACAGGTGAGCTACGACCCGCGACTGGCGGTGAACGTGAACCGACTCGAAGACGCCCGCATCGCGGAGGACCGATGCGAGTAGTCCTGGCTGCCGGGACGACCGAGACGGCGCTGATCGACGGGATCAGCGCTGCGGGCGCCGCGCCGGAGCTGATGGCCCACACCCCCGCGGCCGACGCCGAAATCCTCGCATACGGCGAGCCAACCGAGGCGCCCGTCGTCCCGGTGAGTCCGACGGGCTGCCCGACACCCGCAGCGGTGACCCGCGCGGTTCGGGAGGCCGTCGGCTTCGAGCTGGCGGTCGTCGACGCAGGCCTCGCCGAGCCGGCCGCGGTGCGGACGGTCGACCTCGAGGCCGAGCCCGGAGCCGACGTCCGCGAGCCCGTCGCCGTTTCCGGGGCCGAACGGCTCTTCGAACGCGCGCGGGAGTACGGCCGCGACCTCCCCGACGACGAACTCCTGCTCGGCGAGACGATCCCGGGTGGGACGACGACCGCCCTCGGCGCGCTGACCGCGCTTGGCGAGCCCGTCGAGGTGTCCTCGTCGCTGCCCGAGAACCCCCTCGAGCGAAAGCGCCGCGTCGTCGAGCACGGCCTCGAGGAGAGCGGGCTCGAACCGGGCGACTGCGAGGACGCTCCCCTGCAAGCGATCCGGGCCGTCGGCGACCCCGTCCAGGCTGTCGTCGCCGGGATCGCCGCGGGCGCACTCGAGGACGGCACCGACGTCGTCCTCGCCGGGGGGACCCAGATGGTCGCGGTCGCGGCCCTCCTCCGGCACGCGGGAGTCGACGAGTCGATCCGGATCGCGACGACCTCATTCGTCGCGGACGAGCGAGGCGAGACGCTCTCCGAAGCGTGCGCCCGCCTCGACTGTGAGCTGACCGTCACCGACCCCGGCTTCGACGGGCGCGACCACGTCGCGATGGCCCGTTACTGTGCGGGTGAGGCCAAGGAGGGCGTCGCGATGGGTGGTGCGCTCTCGCTCGTCCCCGACGACAGGATGGGGGCGGTCAGGGACCGCTTCGAGGACGTTTGCCAGCGGCTCGGGATCGACGACGAGCGCGACGGATCGACCGACGAGCGCGACGGATCGACCGACGAAGGGGTCGAACGCCCGGAGAGACGGCATGGATCCTGACGCGATCCGTACCGCCGAGCGGGTGCCCCACGGTGGCGAGCCCGACCGCGAGATCCTGGACTTCTCGGCGAACACGAACCCCGAGACGCCCGAGGGCGCGGAGGCGGTCTATCGGGACGCCTTCGAGGCGAGTCGCCGCTACCCCGACGACGCCTCCCCCGACTACCGGGCGGCCGCGGCGCGGTTCGTCGGCTGCGATCCCGAGCGCGTGATCCCGACCCCCGGCGGGCTGGCTGCGATCCGCCTGGCGATGGAGCGGGCGCTGGAACCGGGCGACAGTGCACTCGTCTCCTACCCCAGCTTCGGCGAGTACGCCCGCGAGGTTCGGCTGCAGGGCGCGACGCCCGTCTTCGTCCGCGTCGACGACATACTCGACATCGGGACCGACGCGCTCGCGGACTGCGCGCTGGCGGTCGTCTGTACGCCGAACAACCCCACGGGAGAGGCGGCCGACCCCGACGCGCTCGCGGCGTTCGCCACCCGTTGTGGCGAGGCTGGAACGACCCTGCTGGTCGACGAGGCGTTCCTCGGGTTTACCGACGTTCCCTCGGCCGCGGGGCTCGACCGCGAGAACGTCGTCGTCGCGCGCTCGCTCACGAAACTGTTCGGCCTTCCGGGGCTGCGGGCGGGATTCGCGGTCGCGAGCGGCGACCTGCGGGCGGATCTCGAGACGGCCCGCCGGACCTGGTCGCTGGGAACGCCCGCCGCGCGGGTCGGCGCCCACTGTCTGCGCCAGGACGAGTTCGTCCAGGAAACCCGGGCTCGGGTCGCCCGCGAGCGCGAGCGGATACGGGAGGCGCTTTCGGTCCGCTTCGAGGTCGCCCCCTCGGACGCACCCTACCTCCTGTGTGACGTCGGCGATCGGTGCGTGTCGGACGTCCTCGAGCGCGCCCGCGACAGCGGGGTCGCGATCCGGGACGCGACGACGTTCCGGGGGCTGGATTCCCACGTTCGGGTGGCGATCAAAGACCGGGCGGCGAACGACCGGCTTCTCGAGGCGCTGGGGCGTCCGCCGTGAGCCCCGAGATCCGCAGACGGGACGGCGTCATACGGCTCGCCCGTCCGGGCACGGAGTGGCTCTCGACGGGGTGGAACGGCGGCCGTCGGTCGGCCGACTCCGCGTACAACGTCTCGGTGCCCGAGGGGTGGGCCCGAACCGACCTGGCGGCGTACGCCGACGAGCGCCTCGAACGGGCCGGCTTCGAGGACGCTGGACCCGTCCTGTTCACCGGCGTCGACGCCGACCACGCCCGCGGCGCCCGCTGTGGCCCGGTGACGGCCTGCGCGACGGCGGGGATCTCGAACCCCGCGGCGCTGCCGATGTCGCCCGCGGGTGGGACGCTCCCGGAGCCGTCCTCCGTCGAGGACTCGCCCACGGGGACGGTCAACGTCCTCGTGACCGCGGATCGGCGCCTCGCCGACGGCGCGCTGGCGAACCTCGTCGCGGTCGCCGCCGAGGCGAAGGCGGCGACGCTGCTCGTCGAGACGGGGTTTCCCGGGACGACGACCGACGCGGTCGTCGTCGGCCACGACCCCGACGGCGAGCCCGCGGCGTTTTCGGGGAGCGCGACGCCCGTCGGCGCGGCGACCCGAGCCTGCGTCCGCGAGGCCGTACAGGCGTCGCTGCGGGCCCGCTACGAGGATGACACTGATCGTCCGGAGTCTCTCGCGGACGCGACCTACGGCGTCTCGACCGACGTGCAGGCGCGGGTGTTCGAGCCGAGTGACGGAAACGATCGGTGAACGACTGACGGCAACCGTCCGTTTCCCGCCCACCGTCGGCGTTCACTACTGGATCCAGAGGTTTTCGATCGTCTAATTTATAACCATAACCTGAAAAGCCATCCAAAATATATACGCCTATCTCGTCTTCTGTCCCCTTCAGATTCAATTATTTTCTTAGTACCAAGATTTTATCCGTGTCTTATTGATCAATGACGCTGTAGCTATGGATCAGGCAGACGGAAACGTGGGGGACGGGGAGCACTCTTCCCCTCGTGAATCGAGTCGACGAAACGTGTTACGTGCCGGCGGCGCGGTGCTCGGCGCGTCGATACTCGCGGGGTACGGTGCCGATTCCGTCAGCGGCGGTGACGAGGACTGCGAGTTCGATCCGATCGAGGCGTCCGCGCGTTCGCTGCGATCGGACTACGAACGCGGCAACATAACGGCCGAGTCGGTCGTCAAAACGTATCTGGACCGTATCGAGGCGTACGACGACGAGCTCGACTCGATCCTGGCGATCAACCCGAACGTCCTCGAGCGAGCGAAGGAACTCGACAGAAAAGTGACAGAGACCGGTGAGCTCGCCGGTCCCCTACACGGGATCCCCGTGACGGTGAAAGACAACATCGAAACCGACGACATGGCCACGACCGGGGGCGCCGTCGTGATGGACGACTACGTTCCGGACGAGGACGCGACGCTCGTCGAGCGAATTCGAGAGGCTGGCGGGATCGTCCTCGCGAAGACGAACCTCGACGAGTTCGCGTTCGGCTACGACGGGGTGAGTTCGATCGGGGGAGCGACGAAGAACCCGTACGATCGGGAGCGCTTCGCGGGCGGCTCCAGCGGCGGGTCGGGTGCCGCGACGGCCGCGAACCTGACCATGCTTTCGGTCGGAACGGACACCGGCGGCTCGGTGCGCGTTCCGGCGTCGGCTTGCAGTCTCGTCGGTCTCCGTCCAACGACCGGCCTCGTCAGCCGGGAGGGGATCATCCCGCTCGCGCTAAACGACGATACCGCAGGGCCGATGACTCGAACGGTCGAGGACGCCGCACTGTTGTTGGACGCGATGGTCGGCTACGACCCCGCCGACGATCGCACCGTCAAAAGCGACGGCGAGCTCCCGCACGACGGCGGGAAACGATACGTCGACTCCCTCGACGAAGACGGTTTGCACGGCGCGGGAATCGGCGTCTATCGGGCGTTCGTCGGGCCGGGCCCGCTGGGAGCGGAGGCCGACGAGCCGGACGACAAGGAACTCGCCGCGGACATGCAGGAGGTGACCGACCTGTTCGACGCGGCGCTCGAGGAGATGGCGGCGGCAGGCGCGACGGTCGTCGATCCCGTCGACCCGCCGTCGGCCGATCGTATCGGCGAGGTGAACACCGACACCGAATCGGAGTACAGCCGCGACAAGGGCGACTACCTCGACGGGATCGAAGCGGACGGTGCGCCGTCGGACATCGAGGAGATACTCGAGTCGGGGGAGTACTCGCCGGGGAACTGTCCGACGCTCGAACGCCGCGCGGAGGTGGACGGAGACGCCACCGACGAGGACCTCGAGTACCGATACGCGCTCAGCGAGGAACCCGCACTCCGGCGGGAAGTGCTGAAACCGATGGTCGAGAACGATCTCGACGCGCTCGTGTTCCCGACGCTCATCCAGAGCCCGCCGCGGATCGACGCCGAGGAGGGGTGGGGCGCGAACGCGCAGTTTACGCCACCGCTCGACTTCCCGTCGATGACGGTTCCGATCGGGTTTACGGACCGTACCGGGATGCCCGCCGGAATCGAAATCGTCGTGCCGCGGTTCGAGGAAGCGCGGCTGTTCGAGCTCGCCTACGCCTACGAGCAGGCGACGGAACACCGGTCGCCGCCGTCGGGTTACGGACCCGTCGACGACGCGGACACCGGCTGGTCGAGAGCGGCGATCGAAGCGTGGAACGAGGCCCAACCGGTCGAGGAAACGGTCGCCGTCTTGGGTTGTGACGCCCCGGCGGACCCGGACGGGCAGTAGTCCTGCTCGCGGACGCGAGCGTCGGCGCCTCGGCCGACGCCCGGGGCGCTGCGTTCCTCCACTGCGGTGGCGGCCAGCGAGACAGGTAGGCGACGATCGCTCAGTGCTGGCCCTGCAGCACGGGTCGACTCCGGGCGGGTTGTCGTGCGGGCGGCTCGATCGGGTCGAGCGCGGCGACGAGGGTCGCCAGCTGGTATCGCTGATGCGGGCGATGCCCGCTTCCGTCCCAGGCGATCCGCTGGAGCTCCTCCGCCGAGAAGTGGCGACCGAGCCCGTTGGCGTCGGCGATGGCCTCGGCGAGCAGCTGCCGGGAGTGGATTCCGCCCTCGCCGCTCTGTGACCCAAGCAGGGAGCGGACGCGTTCTTTTAACGCCGGGCGCGCGCCGAGCCAGCCGTAGGCGAACTTCTTGGCCCTGTACTCGACGGAGGTGATCGGGACGCCGAAGTCGACGTACTCGATTTCGGTGAGCTCCCTCGAGAGCAGGGAGAGAAACTCGCGGTACAGCTCGGTCCCCGCCTTCTGTTCGGGCGGGCAGGCCATCGCCGCTGCGAACAGGTCCGGCGCGTAGAACGGCGTCGTCGTCCAGAGGTGGTGGCGAGTCCGGTCCTCGCCGTGGTTGAGCATGTTGATGCCTCGTTCGCGAATCAGGAAGTGAGTGTGGGCGCCCTCGAGCGTCGCCTCGGGATAGGCGTCGATCCGCTCGGCGACGGAGTCGACGAGGCGATCCGCGTCGAGGCCGATCAGGTCCTCGATCTCCGCCGGTGTAAACTGCTGGTTCGTTCGGACGAGCGTCTCGACGAGCTCCGTCCTCGAATCGACCGCCGTCGGCGGGGTGAGGTCGGGGAAGATCTTGTCCCCACCGTCGCCGGTTACCAGGGTCGCCCCCGGGTGGTCGGCAGCGAGCTGCTCGGCGAAATCGAGACCCAGCGACATGCCGACGGTGTTCATCCCCTGGGTCATCTCCAAGAGGGCCTCCCGGTGGCGCTCGGTCCTGTCGACGAAGTACGACGACCACGGCACGCCGAGCGTGTGGGCGACCTCGCGGGCGACGTTCGCCTCGTCGGTGTTGGCGCCGTCCTCTCGTACCGACGTCGCGGCGAGCAGCGTCCCCTTGGACGTGTCGCCCAGTACCGCGTCGTAGCCGGCGATAGCCGCACGCGAGTCGAGCCCGCCGCTCAGCGAGACGATCGAGGTCTCGGTCGTTCCAGCGCGTCGGCGACACGCCTCGACGAAACGGTCCGTCAGCGCGCGAGCGTTCTCGGTGACGCTCCGATCGTCGTTCTCGTAGCGGTCGAACCGGAACTCGTGGAGCGACGTGACCTCGTTGCGCTCGACCTCGAGCAGCGAGCCCGGCGGCAGCTGTCGAACGCCGTCGAACGGCGTCCGGGTTCCGAGCGGGTAACCGAACAGCAGCATCTGTCCGAGACCGAGCCGGTCGACGCCGACGGGTCGTCCCTCGAGGACGGCCGCGAGTCGCCGGGCGACTTTGAGTTCGCGGGTGACGATCGTCGTGTCTCCGACCGTGGCCCGGTAGGTCGGGAGCCGTCCGAAAACGTCGTTGACGACCCAGGTACTCCCGCTCGTGCGGTCGACGACAGTGATGAGAAAGTCGCCGTCACGCGTCGCCACCCACTCCGCCAGGCGCTCGGCGTTCCCCCCGTCGATCCATGTCGCCACGTTCCGGAGCGCGGCTTCGGTATCACGGCGATCGTAGATCCGTCCCTCCAGCAGGATCGTCCACTCGTCGGTTTCGACGACCTCGGTCGGGTACGAGTCGTACCCGGTGGACGCGACCGTTCCCCCTGCGTTCCGGACCACCGTTTCGCGCTCGTAGGATTCGGTAAAGCAAACGGAATCGAGGACGCGATCGACTCTCCCCTGATCGTGAACGTTCCCCCCGCAACACCTGACAATAGTCGTTCCAGGCATCCGTTAGCTATCTTCGCCACCCCACCATCAATTCAATGGATTGTCAACTAATCCAGGTGATAGATTTTATTTACTATTATCAAATATTCTTATATTATTGACTGATTTTTCAGCTCCGTGTAACTCGAACGTTGCCGAACGGTCGTGTCACGAGGGGTCTCTACGTTCTCGCCGACTCGATCGGCTCGCGGATCCACGGCCCGCTCGACGGTATCCGACATCGACTCCGTCGGTTTCGACTCACCGTCGTACGACCGGGTCACGACGTCGGGGCGGTGCCCCCGCAGCCCTCGACGCCGACCCCCATCACTACGTGAGCCGGAGGAACCGACGGTCGTCCTCGCGCTCCTCGGTCGCGGGGTACATGATCACGAAGTTGCCCTCCGTGAGCCGGGAGACGCGCTTGGGAAGCGTCTGTAGCTCGGGGTGCCAGCCGGGGTCGTTCCGACGGGCACTCACACAGACGACGAGGTCTGGGCCCCGCACCTCGCGCAGCCGCGAGCGAAGCGCCGTCCAGTCGGCCACCGACTCGATCGTCTCGGGGACGTCCGGCTCGACGGTCGCGAAGGCGTCCTCGAGCCCTTCGGCGTCGCCCTCGACCGCGAGGACGCGGATCGGTGCACCGGTTCGCTCGGCGACCAGCTTCGCCGTGCGCAGCGCTTCGGGGAAGCCGTCGTTACGATCGATCCCCGGCGGGAGGACCAGGACGATTCGACGGGTCGTGTTGAGCGGTTCGCGGACGCGCCCGACCAGCGTCAGCTGTGTGGTTCGGCGCAGCACCTGATCGATGGTGTGGCCGAACACCCGTTGCTCCCGGGAGCGGGCGCCGTCCCAGCCGATGACGAGCGTCGAGATCCGGTTCTCGAGTGCTGAGCGGACGACCCCCGAGGCGACGTTGTGGTCGATCCGCGCGTGGCCCTCGATCGGTACCTCCGCGCCCGCGGCGTACTCCTCGAGGTCGGCGAGGGCGTCCTCGGCCGCGGCGACCCGGGAGCGGGTTCGTGTGACCGACTCCGGAGGGACGACCGAGACCGTATGCACCGGCTCTCCGACGCGCACGTCCCGGATCGCGAAGGCGAGGTCCAGCAGGGACTCGGCGTATCGCGACTCGCTGGAGACCGGGACGAGGATCCGCTGTGGCGTCTCGTCGGGGTCCGTAGGGTCGCTGCTCGCGGTTCCGGGCGAGGACGCCGCCGGAGCGTTCGACGACGGCGGGGCTGACGATGGCGACGACAAGGATCATCAGTACGACCGCGTTGAGCATCTCGAGTCCGAACCCGGGGACGCCGGCGTCGAAGCCGATCTGGACGATCGCGAGTGCGGCCGCGGCCTGGCCGACCGAGAGTCCGAACATGCTCCGGACCTCGTCGCGATCGTAGCCGTAGAGCTTCCCGGTCGCCCACGCCGCGGCGTACTTCGTCGTGAAGACCATGACGATCAGCGAGCCGGCGATGACCAGCGTGTCGGCGCCCGCCAGAAGGACGCGGACGTCGACGAGCATCCCGACGGACAGCAGGAAGAAGGGGATAAAGAGGGCGTTGCCGACGAACTCGATGCGGTTCATCAGTGGTCCGGTTTCGGGAATCAGCCGGTTGAGCGCGAGTCCGGCGAGGAAGGCGCCGATGATATGCTCGACGCCGGCGAGTTCGGCCAGGAACGCACAGAGAAAGAGGACGGCCATGACGAACAGAAACTCGAAGTAGCTCTCCTCGGCGCGGCCGCGGAAGAACCACCGTCCGAGCCGAGGGACGAGCAGCCAGACACCGACGAAAAAGACGGTCAGCCCGACCCCGAGCTGGAGCCAGAACGCGGCGTCGAGCGCCCCGTCGATGGAGGCGATCACGACCGCGAGCACGAGCAAGGCGAGAGTGTCGGTCAGGATCGTCCCGCCGATCGTCGCGGTCACCGCCTCGTTGGTCGCGATTCCCAGACGGTTGACGACGGGATACGCGAGCAGTGTATGTGAGGCGAAGATGGCGGCGAACAGCGACGCGGCCGCAACGGTCAGATCGAGAACGTAAACGCCAACGACGGTGCCGACCGCCTGCGGGACGAGAAAGGAGAGCAGCCCGAAGACGACGCTGCGATCCCTGTACTCGACGAACTGGCCGAGGTTGATCTCGAGGCCCGCGACGAACATCAGGTAGACGAGTCCGACCTCACCGAGCAGCTGGATCGTCGCGTCGCGCTCGAGCAGGTGAAGGCCGTTGGGGCCGATCGCGGCGCCGACGAGGATGATCCCGACGATTCCGGGAAGTCGGTACCGCTCGAGCGCCAGCGGTGCGACCAGAAAGATCACCATCGCGAGCCCGAAGATCAGGATCGGATCGTCGAACGGAACCGCGAGTGACTCCTCGATAGCACCAGCAGCGGTCGTGGCCGGCACGGTGGTACCCGACTGAGACGGCATCGTCCCGACTGTCGATCTCCTGACCCATCAAGGACTAGCTACTCTATTGCCGGGTCGGGATCGACGGAGCCGACGGCCAGTGCGTCGCCGACGTTAACACGGAGGCAGCCGTACGACGGCGCGATGACAGCCGATGGGGACCCGTCGTCGATCCGTTCGATCGCCGTCTCCGCGACGGACGTCGTTGACGCCTACGTCTACGGTCGGGAGAATCCCGGCACCGCCGTTCTTCGAGCGACGCCGCCGTTTCACGGCCGAATGCGGGCCAGAATTCACGTCTACCACGAGGACGACGCTCGCGTGACCGGTGCAGTTCACGTCTCGCCCGACGCGCTCCTCGAGGACGACGCGGTCGCGAACTACCCCACGCTCGAGGACAAACGCGCGGACGCGTCGGCCGAAGAGACCGATCGGATCCGGAAACGCCACGCCGAGGCGGTCGACGACTGGCGCGAGCGGGCCCGGGGTGCGATCGTCGACGCGACGACCCTGGAGACCGACGACGGACCGCACGCGGTCGACGTCAAGACGCTCGACATCGGATAGGCTCGGTGTCGCCGTTGTAGCCTGCACTTTCACTTTCACCCCGGACGGATCGGATTCACGGTCCGTCCGGTCGATTTCGAACTATGTCCCAGACCGTGGTGCGGATCGACGCCCGGAGCCAGCGAACCGAACTCGCCGACGCCGTCGCGGCGCGTCGACCGCCGCGGCGGCGGGTCGACGTCTCCTCGCTGCACCTCGAGGAGATCGAGACCTACGTCGAGGTGAACCTCGAGACAGACCGCGTCTCCCTCGAACGTCGGGGTGCCCGAACCTACCTCGTGGTCGAGCGCTGAACGGAGCCGCGGCTTCGAGACCGCGGCCAGTCTCGGAGAAACGCGGCCGACGGTGAAACGCGACGACGCCCCTCGAACCACGCGGGACGTCGAGCGGTCTATATCGGAAGCGGCACCCAGCCCGACGTCGGGAAGACGCCGACGAGCGCGAGGACGGCGATGACGAACGTCGTCGCGACGATGCTGGTCGCGGGCGGGTCCCAGTGGGTGTCGCCGTGCATGTAGAAGATCCGCTGGGAGAGTTCGCCGAACAGCGCGCCGAGAACGCCGAAGATCGCCCCGAGGACGATCGCCTCGGCCAGCAGGAGCTCCGCCTGGGCTGCGCTCGGCGTCGCGTCGGCCAGCGTCAACCCGGCGTAAGCCATCGGCGCCGTCGCCGCCGGGAGCGTGATGTGGTGTGTGACGGGCACCGGTACCTGAAAGGTGGCGAAGTCGTCGGTAATGCCGAGATTGAGAAAGATCAGGCTGGCCGCGCTGATCCCGAACGCGAGGTACGGACTGCCGGTCGCCCAGAACGTGAGTCCGCCGAGGACGCCGAACGCGAACCCGATGATGGTGACGCCGGACCACTGATAGTACCACGGCAGCCAGGGCTCGACGTCGAGTCGAGGATCCGGCTCGCCGGCTTCGCCCGCGGTCGCGTGGTCGTCCTCGCGTTCGAACGGCGAGACGTCAAGGAGGCCGTCGGCACGAACGTCGCCGATCGCGCCGTACCCCAGCGCGAGTCGGTGCGCGAGCGCCGAGATCACGACGCCCATCGCGATCGGATCCCACGGCAGGCCGAGGCCGTCGGAGACGAAAAACACTAGGAAGCCAAGGACGCCGAACGCACCGCCGACGAGCAACACGTCGTCGTGCTTGCCGGCGAACGCGATCAGGATGTTCTTCCCGTCGTGATACCCCCAGTTCCCGCCGAACCCGGGCTCCATGTACCCCTGCTTCGCGGCGTACGCGGTCGCGGCGGCACCCGCCGCGAAGGCGATATGCGGGCCGAAGAAGGCACCGAAGGCGATCTCGGCGGTGACGCCCCCCGCGGGATCTCCGAGCCCGAACCCGTCCTCGAGGGAGACCATTCCGGCGATTCGAGCCATCTCACCCGCGATCACCATGAACCCGGTAAACACGAACGCGGGAAGCGCCCCGAGCGCCGCGCCGAGGACGCCGCCGGCGAACGCGGCGACGAGCATCGCGAGCAACAGCTCGATCGGCCAGCCCAGCACCTGGAGAACAACGACGTCCGCCCCCAGCGTCTCAACCGACACGGGTGGTCACCTCCAGTTTCGACCGACGCTGTCTCGGAGCGGGAGTCCCGTGCTTCGAGCCGGATTGGCGTCCACCGTTCACACGTGCCCGTCTCGGACTGACTGCGTCGTGTATTCGTGCTGCGGATCGAGTGGCGGTACTGATCGAAGCATCACCCATCATGGTAACCACTCACCCCGGACGTTGGCCCGAGTTGAGTCGTGTGATGACATCACAACCAATCAGTAATAGTTTCCTCACGGATCGGGGAACGTTCCGAACGAGTGAATTATTACGGACAAGCGTCAGCTCGATCGAATCCACTCGATCAGGGCCGCCGGAAGCGCGTCGCGGGTCTCCGGTGTCACCGCGAAGATCGCGACGTCCTCGCGAGACCGAACCGACTCGAGAAACGGGTCCGACTCGCGGACGGCGATCGACGCGAGGACCGGTGTCCGTGAGTCGAGCACGCGCCGCGTGGCCGTAACGAACTGATCGCTCTCGAGTTGCATCGGCGCGAGTTCGTCGATAACGACGCAGTCGCAGTCGTCGACGGCCGTCGAAAGCGCCGACCGGGAGAGCCGACCGACCGCGGCGACGTCGACCCCGTACCTGCTAACGGCGGGACCGTCGACGTCGACGTGTGCCATCACCGCTCGTTCACCGGTCGCCAGATCGACGATCTCGAACCCGACGCGGTCGCCGTCCTCGCGGAGTTCGGGACAGACGAGCCCGCCCACGGCCTTCCCGTCGTCCCGAAGCACAGCAACGGTTCGCTCGAGTGCGGTCGTCTTCCCGCTTCGCGGCGGACCAGTGACGAGGGCGTTTCGTGGCATCGGTCGCGTCGTTCGTCTCGTGGCGGCGTAGCGGTACCGGCTCGAGGCCGACGCTCTCGAAAGAGTCCCCGCCACGACCCCCGAGCGTTTTCACGCCGCTCGTCGGACGACCCCCATGACGCCTGCTCGAGACGGCGATCGATCGACTTCCGACCGCGGATCCGCGCGGCGTCGCGTCCTCGAAGGAGCCGCCGGCGTCGTCGCTGCCGGGGCGATCGGAACGACGGGATCGGTCGGCGCAAGGACGAACGACCCGAACGGCGAAACGGACGAGCGAACCGCCGCTTCGCGGAACACCGACGAGTTACCGCTGTTCGACGGACACGTTCACCTGATTCCCGAGGAGACGCTCGGCAGGGTGCCACTCGGTGCGAATCAGCTGATCGCGTGGATGGACGAGAACGGGATCGACCGCGCCGTCGTGCTGGCGCTTGACTCCCCGGAGAGCTACCCGGTACCGGCCTCGAGTCCGTGGGTCCTCGATCAGGTCGACGCCTACCCCGAGCGCCTGCTCCCGTTCTGTACGATCGATCCGCGGACGCTCGTCTACGGCGAGGACGCCGCCGAGAATCTGCTCGAGCGATACGTCGAACGGGGCGCCCGCGGGTTCGGCGAGCTGAAGGCCGGCGTACCGATCGACGACCCCCGCGTCGAGCGGCTCTACGAGCTGTGTGCCGAGCACGAGCTCCCGATCCTCTTTCACACCGACGAGAAGGCGATGACCGACGACGTCGGCCTCCCGGGCCTCGAGGACGTTGTCGCCTCCTTTCCGGAGGTGGACTTCCTCGCGCACGCCCACGGCTGGTGGGCCCACGTCGCGGCCGACGTCGAGGAAGCCGACCTCGGAGAGTACCCCGACGGCGAGATCGACGAGCCCGGACGCGTCCCGGAGCTTCTCGGGCGGTACGACAACCTCTACGGCGACCTCTCGGGGATCTCGGGCTGGAACGCGCTCACCCGCGATCCCGCGTTCGGGCAAGCCTTCCTCGAGACCCACGCCGACCAGCTGGTGTTTGGCACCGACTTTCTCCACCCCGAACAGGCGATCCCGCAGCTCGAGCTGTTCGAGCGGTTCGACCTCGATCGCTCGGCGCGGGCCGCGATCCGCTACGAGAACCTGGCGTCCGTTCTCGCCTAGATCGCCGGCCTCGAGCCTGCCACTTCGCCGCCAACCTATATACGTCAGCCCGGTGCCAATACGCGTATGGCTGAAACGACGGACCACGAGGAGGACGTCTCGCGCGACGAAGCGGCCGACCTGTTGCAGGACCTCGCCCGGGAGATCCGCGGCGAAGGTCCGGTCGACGTCCACGTCGGCAACAAGACCCTGGCGCTGACGCCGTCCTCGACGCTCGAGTACGGGATCGAGGTCGAGGAACGATCGCCGATGCTTGGGGGCGACCGCGAGGAGATCACCGTCACGCTCGAATGGGAGATCGAGGACGAACCGACCGAGTAGCCACCGCTCTCCGCACTCGCCGACTCGCTGAGTCGCAGAAAGCGGTCTCACGGGCGTCCACAGCCCCGCCGTCCGTCAGTCGCAAGTAGCGGTTTCCGAGGACGGCGACGTCCTCGTTCGAATTCGGGAAAACGTTCTCACGTCGTCGACGCACGCGCTGTTCTTGGTAACAGACACGCAGCATTCAATTCGTATCATATTCGATGAATCGAACGTGAACTGTGATATCAAACTCCGTTTGCTCGTTGATGCGTTCGTTTAACGCTGCCGGCAACTCCGGATTCGAGTCACCAACTGGTTGTTCAACCGTGATAACGACACGTTCGGGTCGTTCGAGCCCGATCCCGCTTTCGAGCAACACCTCCGTTTCGAGGGGGATACCTTCTTCGAGGAACAGTTCAACGCCGAGTAGATGGACGTCCTCGTACTCTGATGACTCGAGGACGGCTTCCGATTCCGTCTCGATGGTGCTTTCGAGAGCATTCGTCTTTAGCTAAGACTGCTGGTTATACTCCGTGGCGGAATTATGCTTAACGGTATTAGTCGAACGAATCTAGCGGCTGAACCGCTGATGCGGCTGAGAGTCAACAGTACAGATAATGCAGAGACTGCTTTTTCGTCCCGCAGCGGTCGTATGCTGACGAAATCTACCTCCAAAACGGTGTTATTCGGTATTACTCTGAGTATTAGCTAAAGACGGATGCTTTCGAGAGTAGTATGTTCGTACGATGCCCAGGTGACCCCAATCAAGAACGTCGACAGAACAAGGATCGCAACCGAGAAGACGATGATATGTCGTCGAACTTGCTCCCGTGCGACTCCCGTTTCTCCCCAGACATGTGGTCGGTAGCCCATAACCCATAGCGTCAGGAGTCCGGTGATATTGATAGCGAGTAGATTGACAAAAACGAGGATGATCGATCCGACCGCAGCGTTAGGGGTCCCCCATGCAATCGCGATTCCAGCCGCTGCGGCAGGCGGAATTAACGCTGCAGCGATCATGACACCGACCAGTGCGGCCGAGATCCCAGTTGCGAGGCTCAGCACGCCCGCAATTCCTGCTCCGAGCGCAACGAACAGCGAGAGGAGATCCGGAAGGAGTCGTTCACTGACTTCGTCGATCTCGACGATATCGATGCCCGGTGGGACGAGAACCATCGATCTCGCGACCCATGCGAACGCCGCGGCACTGACGATTGCGACGATGACACCCAGTGCTTGATACTTGAGTCCGTTCCAGAAGAGGTCATTTTCGTTGAGAACGGTTCCAACGCTGGCTGCGAGCGCCGGCCCGATCAACGGTGCAATGACCATCGAACCGACCACGACAGCGGCCGAATCGAGTAACAGGCCGGCCGTAGCGACGACTGCACTGAGCAGCGTCATCGTCACGTAGATCGGTATCGTCGAAATGAGACTGTTCGACTCAACAGATAATTCGTGGCGACCAAGACGCTCATCGCCCAAGATCTCGCTTGCGTATCGCCGCTTGAGTGCACCGAACTGACGCGAGATGATCGTGTCTGCGGTGACGACGACCGTGTGATCCTCCTCATCAAGCCCTGCGTCCCGCAAGTCATCCAAGACGGTCTCGACTGCATTCGTCGGGAGTGTAAACGAGACGAGGACGGCGTACTCACCGTCGTCGGTCGGAACGACGGTATAGTCGATAGCTTTCGAGTCGAGTTCCTCCAGAACCGGTTCACGCGTCTGCGCTCGGAGTGAAATTTCAATGTGGCGCATAGGGAATCAGTCACCAGAAAACGTCATTAAGCACGGGTAGACATGATCTCTCGCTACAAGTTACGTACAGCTCGCTAAAGGCGGCGAGCCAAACCGAAACACCCTCCCTGGCCCGAGGACGCGGTCGCTTCGGTCAGCCGTCTTCGTCCTCGTCTTTCTCGCGGGTCACGTTCGTTCCCCGCTCGCTTTTTCGAGGACGCTTCCCTCACTCCGTTCAGTCGCGTCCTCGCCTTTCTCGCGGGTCACGTTCGTTCCCCGCTCGCTTTTTCGAGGGTTCGTTCGCTGCACTCACTCACCCTCGCCCTTCTCTATCGGCGCTCGAATCAAATTCCCCCACTCGGTCCAGGAACCGTCGTAGTTGTGGACGTCCTCGTAGTCCAGCAGCTCGTGGAGCGCGAACCAGGCGATCGCCGAGCGCTCGCCGACCCGGCAGTAGGTGACGACCGTTTCCTCGCCGTCGATCCCCTGGTCGCCGTACAGCTCCTCGAGTTCGTCGGGCCCCTTGAATCGGCCGTCCTCGCGCAGGTTCGTCTTCACCGGGACGTTCGAGGCACCGGGGATGTGACCGCCCCGCTGGGCGGTTTCGCGGAGCCCCTCCGGGGCGATGATTTCGCCCGTGAACTCCTCGGGCGAGCGGACGTCGACCATCGGGATGTCCGCCTCGCGGGCCTTGTCGACGTCGTCCTTGTAGGCACGGATGCTCTCGAAGGGCCCCTTCGCGGTGTACTCGACGGGATCGAACTCCGGCTCCTCGTCGGTCAGCGGGTAGTCCTCGTTAACCCAGTAGTCCTTCCCGCCATCCAAGACCCGGGCGTCCTCGTGGCCGTAGTATTTGAACTCCCAGTAGGCAAAGAGCGCGAACCAGTTGGGGATCCAGCCGTTCCCGTAAAAGACGACCGTCGAGTCCTCGCTGATCCCGTGCTCGCCGACGGTCTCCTCGAACTCCGCTTTCTTGAGGATGTCCCGCTGGTCCTGATCGGAGAGGTCCTCGTCCCACTGCAGTCCGATCGCGCCCGGAACGTGGCCCTCGTCGTACCGGGAGGGGAAGTCGCCCTCCTCGGGCGACTCGGGGCTGTTGACTTCCACGAGACGGTAGTCGGGCTCGTCCGCCTGGAACTCCTCAAGGTGGTCTTCGACCCAGTCGGCCGAGACCAGCACGTCGGTGTCGTACTCGGTCATGCGAAGCGTGCTCCGACGAGCAGCGGGAAAAGCGTAACACGGGCCGAGCCGACACGTCCGAAATCGGATCGGTACACATACGCCGCTGGACTGACGACCACCGCTAATGCGACTCGCGAGAATCGAAACGAGCGACGGACCGGTAACCGGACAGTACGAAGACGGCGTCGTCCACACGGACGGCGCCGAGTACGAGGTCGGCGTCGACGGCGACCTCCTTCCGCCCTGCGAGCCATCCGCGATGTACTGCGTCGGACGCAACTACGCCGAGACGCTCGACCAGATGGAGTACGAGCGCCCCGAGGAGCCCGATTTCTTCATCAAGCCGCCGGCGTCGCTGTTGGCCCACGAGGAGCCTGTCGAGTACCCCGCGTTCACCGAGGAGCTGACCTACGCCGGCGAGCTCGCGGCGGTGATCGACGAGCGCTGTCACGACGTTTCCGAGGACGAGGTGCCCGACGTCGTTCGCGGCTACACGATCATGAACGACGTCGACGCGCTCGACCAGCAGGGACGCACGGCACGGAAGGCCTTCGACGGCTCCGGCCCGCTCGGACCATGGCTCGAGACCGACCTCGATCCGCGAGGGATCGACATGCACACCGACATCGGCGACGAGCGCCGCCAGGACGCGAACACGGAGCTCATGCTGTTCGATCCCTACGAGATCGTCTCGTACCTCTCGAAGCGGTTCACGTTCCGTCCCGGCGACGTCGTCGCGTTCGGCAGCCCCGCGAACCCGGGGTTGGTCGAACCGGGCGACACCGTCGAGATCACCTACGAGGGCGTCGGCACGCTGCGTAACGAGATCGTCGAGACGGGCGAGTAGCTGCTCGCAGCTCCGTGGGAACCGCTTCTCGGCGACGTTAGTCGATGTCCTCGCCGTCGAGCAGCGCCGCGGAGATCAGGTTCCGCATCCCGCGACGGAGCCGACCGCTCATCGCGGTCGAGGAGAGTCCGATCTCGTCGGCGACGTCGCTCAGCGCCATCTCGCGGGGCTCGCTGAAGTAGCCACACTCGTAGGCGACCGTCAGCGCCTCCACCTGCTGTTCGGTCAGCCCGTAGGCGACGTTCGTCTCGTTTCGCGGGCGGCCGTACACCTCGACGATCTCGAAGCTCACGCCGTACTCCTCGGCGTACTCCCAGATCGTCGTCAGCGCCTCCCGGTCCGGAAGCTGGAGCTGCAGGAACCAGCCCCGGCGTTTCGTCTCGGCCCAGGACATGAACCCGTTTACCTGGGTGACGACCGGGCTCAGGAGCTTCGTCCGCTCGGCGTGCTCGATGTAGTAGATGTGGGTGTCCTCGCCCTCGTCGACGAGTTCGTAGTCGTCGACGGTCGGATCGTCCTCGAGGAACCGTTCGAGTTTGTCGACGTCCTCGTACTCGAACCAGAACGGAAAGAGGTGTGATCCGGGGTCGGTGTTGGCCTGCGTGAGAACCGTGATCTGAAGGTCGTCGGCGCGACGCAGCGTCGGAACCAGAGCGAGGCGCTCGTGTTCGGCGTAGGCTTTGACTGTGATCGCCATCTCTTACCGCTCGGCTCGGTCGTGGGGTCCTTGGCGATCAGCGGTCCGTCCGGCCTTCGATCTGCCGGTCTTGTTGGGTGATGTGGTCATGTATCACACTGGTCAGGGGAGTCCCATAAGCGTACTGTCGAGCGATCGGCCGCGGCGGAGTCCCCGGTCCGGACGGTTACCGATCGTTCGTCGCCCGAACCGTCCGAATCGCGGCGTCGTTCGCGCCGACGTCGTGGACCCGAACGACGTCGGCGCCGCGCGCGGCCGCGAGCGTCGTCACCGCGATCGTCGGCGGGAGGCGATCGCCGGGCTCGCAGCCGACGCGGTCGAACATCGATTTCCGGGAGTGGCCGACCATGAGCGGACAGCCAAGCGCCCGGAACTCCCCGAGCCGATCGAGCAGTGCGAAACAGTCCGCGGGTTCCTTGCCGAACCCGAACCCCGGATCGACGACGATCCGATCGCGATCGATCCCGGCGCGCTCGGCCCGGAGCACCGTCTCTTGGAGATCATAGAGGACGTCCTCGACGACGTCGTCGTAGGCGACGCTGCGGTCGGGGTCGACGGGCGTCTCCAAGCTGTGGGTAACCACGAGCGAGGCGTCGTGATCGGCGACGACGAACCGCATCTCGGGGTCCTCGAGCCCGGAGACGTCGTTGACGATGTCGGCGCCCGTCTCGAGGGCCGCGTCGGCGACCGCGGCCTTCCGGGTGTCGACCGAGATCGGCACCTCGAGATCCTCGAGCTGGCGGAGTACCGGAACGACGCGGTCGATCTCCTCGGCGGCCGAGACGGGATCGGCGCCGGGCCGCGTCGACTCGCCGCCGACGTCGACGACGTCGGCGCCGGCCTCGACCATCGCCTCCGCGCGGGCGACGGCGTCCTCGAGGACGTCGTACTCGCCGCCGTCGTGGAAGCTGTCGGGGGTGACGTTCAACACACCCATCACCGCCGTCTCCCGGTCCCAGGGGAGCCGGTCGGCGTCGGCTCCACCCTCGGCGTTCTCGAGGGCTGCCCGGAGCTGATTCGCGACGTGAGCCAGCCCGAGCTCGTCGGCTGCGAGCTCGTCGATCAGCTCGCGGAACTGGGCGTCGGTCCCCGAGAGCACCGTCGTCACCCGGCGGGTGGAGGTCTCTGTCCGCGAGAGCGTACAGCTCCCGCCGATCGCCGCGAACGCCGTCCGGATCCGGTCGGCCTGGGGTCCGCGCAGGTGGGTCTTTACCGTCCGTCCGACGCTTCGCTCGGCGGTCGTTTCGACGGTCGAGGACTCGAGTCCCAGCCCCTCGAGGACGTCGCGGGCCTCCCGCTCGGTCGCCGTCCGCTTGGGAATCTGGAGCCGCGACCAGCGGTCGCGGGCCTCCGCGACCGCGTACAGCGAGCCGGCGACGAGGACGCAGTCGTCCTGGTCGGCCCGCGAGAGGGCGCGTTCGGTCGCCTCGAGGACCGACCCCGAGCGATCGATCCGTCCCGCGCGATCGTCGAAGGCGTCGGCGAGGACGTCGAGGTCGGCGGCCCGCGGGACGTTCGGCTGACAGAGATACACCGCGTCAGGTGCGGGAAGCGCCGCGGCCATTCCCGCGTGGTCTTTCTCGGTCATCGCGCCGAAGACGAGGTGGAGCTCGTCGAACGCGTAGCGCTCGAGGAGATTGGCCAGCGTTCCGCAGGCACCTGGGTTGTGCGCGCCGTCTAACACCGCCAGCGGCGCCGTCGAGACGACCTCGAACCGACCGGGCCAGTGGGCCTTGCGGAGCCCGCGTGCGATCGCGTCGGGATCGACGCTCGCGAGCTGGTCGGCCAGGGCCGCCGCAACCCCGGCGTTGGTCGCCTGGTGGGGACCTGGGAGGGGGACGTTCGTCTCGATCGACCACTCCGGCGTCGCGATCGAGACGGCGCTCTCGATGGGCGACGCCAGTCCGTCCTCGGTCGCGATCACCTCGGCCTCGTCCGGGCCGACCGAGATCACGTCCGTCTCCGTTCGGATCGCCTCGAGGGCCGCTCCGGAGGCGCCTGTCACCAGCGGCGCGTCGGCGGGAGCGACCTGGGCCTTGTCCCGGGCGATCTCCTCGATCGTCTCGCCGAGCAGCCCCGTATGCTCCAGGCTGACGCTGGTTACCGCGCTCGCGACCGGATCGACCGCGCTCGTCGCGTCGTAGCGTCCGCCGATCCCGACCTCGAGGACGGCGACGTCGACCGACTCGGCCGCGAAGTGTGAGAGTGCAAGCGCGGTCAACACCTCGAAGTACGTCGGGGTGTCCCCGTCCTCGCGGAGGCGGTCGACGGCGTCCTCGAGTTCCGCGACGAGGTCACAGACCCGGGCCTTCGGGATCTTGCGACCGTCGACGCGGATCCGCTCGCGCACGTCGTCGAGGTCCGGCGAGGTGTAGAGGCCGACGTCGTACCCCGCCTCCCGGAGAACCCGCTCGAGCATCCGCGCCGTGCTCCCCTTTCCGTTCGAGCCCGCGATCTGAACGCAGGCGACGTCCTCGTGAGGACGGCCGAGCTCCGCGAGTAGCGCCGCGGTCGTCTCAGTCCCGAGTTTCGGTCGTCGGCGTTGTAACGACTCGAGGGAGGCGATCGCATCGTGGTATTCCATATCAATCGTGGTCTCGGCCCGAACATGAAAGTATTGACAGTACGTCCTGTCCCGGACGGTTTATATTGGTCACCGAGGCGAATACCCCGACCCACCGTGGTCGGGGATGAAGCCGACAACTCGTGACACAATCCATTAAGTAAACATATCTCTACCCAACAGACAGCGATGGAATACAGTCACCGCTACCGCGCCTACCCGACACAAGAGGTAGCGGAGCGACTGGAACACCATCTCGACGTTCATCGCCAACTCTACAACCACGTCCGCTGGGACTACCAGAACAGCCCAGAGGACGACAAACCGAGTGAATACGACCAGAACAACAAGCTTCCCGAGTGGAAGCAAAAGTGGTCACTATTCGGTGAACTACACTCGAAGGCCGCGCAAGCCACCGTCGCACGCTTCCACCACAACCTCACCGTCCTCAGCGAACTCAAAGAGAAGGGATACACCGTCAGTCGGCTCAAGCGGCAAGCACCCAGCGAGTACCGAAGCGTGACGTACAACCAGTCTGGTTTCGACCTCGATGAAAAGAGGGGCCACGACAACTACGCTTACGTCCGCTTCAGCAAAATCGGGTGGGTGAAAATCCGGTATTCCCGTCCGATTCCCGACCACGCCATCATCAAAGAAGTCTCGTTCAAAAAGGAGACGACCGGTGAGTGGTTCGTCTCGTTCGGGTTGGAAACCGACGAAGCTGGCCTACCGGAGAAACCCGACGGTGACTCGCTGGACGCGAGTAACAGCGTGGGCATCGACCTCGGCATCCAGAACTACATCCACACCAGTGATGGCAAGACCGTAGATTGGCTCGATCTTGAAGACGACTACGAACGATTGCGCCGCGAACAACGCAAGTTGTCTCGCAAGGAGAGGGGGTCAAACAACTACGAGAAGCACCGCCGGGAAGTGGCGAAGATCAAGCGCCACATCAAGCGGAAGGTGCTGGACTACCAGCACAAGAGTACGACGTGGCTCGTCAAAGAGTACGATGCCGTGTTCGTGGAAGACCTCAACGTCGCTGGAATGCTTCAAGAGGATGGGAACGCTCGGAACAAGCAGGACGCGGCGTGGCGACAGTTCATTACCCTCCTTGACTACAAGGCCGACCTGTACGGGACGCACGTCGTAGAGGTCGAAGCACGAGGCACCACCAAAGAATGTGCATCGTGCGGTGTGGAGACAGCGAAGCCCATCTGGGTACGGGAACACTCCTGTCCGAGTTGTGGATTCGAGACGGACAGGGACGCGAACGCGGCGATGAACGTCCTCAAGCGCGGCTTTGCTGAGTTAGGGTTGGGATGGCCCGAAGAAACGCCTGTGGAGACTGTGACCGCTACGGACGCCGATGACTTTCGAGAGGTCTCTGCAAGTCACGTCATCGAAACAGGAAGCCTGCCCTCGTGAGAGCAGGATTCCCCGCGCCACCGTGCGCGGAGTAACATTCAAACCGGACTGCCACCATACTGGTGACGATGACACCGGATGCCACGGGGAGCCGCGCGGCCGCGGAACCCACCGTGACCGAGTTCGAGACGCGGGTTCGGTCCGTCGACGGTACCGACGTCAGACTCGAGGATACCTACTTCTACCCCGAAGGGGGCGGTCAGCCCGCCGATCGGGGAACGATCGACGGGGTCGAGGTCGTCGACGTCCAGACGCGGGAGAGCGGGGTCGTCCACGAGCTAGCGTCGACCCCCGCGTTCGAGGCGGGCGAGACCGTCGGGGGCTCGATCGACGAGACGTTCCGTACCTACTGTATGCGCGCACACACCGCCAGTCACCTGCTGTACGGCGCCGGGAGACGGCTGCTCGAGGACCACGGCTACGGCGGGTTCGACATCGGAACCGAGAAGTGTCGGATCGATTTCGAGACGAGCGATCCCGACGCGCTCGACATCCTCTCGCTCGAGCGCCTGCTCGCGGAGGCCGTCTGGGACTCCCGGCAGGTCACCTGGCGGGAGATGGACATCGAGCGGGCCAGAGCCGACGACGAGATCGTCTTCAACCTCACCGAGGAGGCCCAGCGGGCCGACACCGTCCGAATCGTCGAAATCGACGGCTGGGACATTGCGGCCTGTGGCGGTACTCACGTCCGGAACACGATCGAGATCGGCCCGATCGCGGTACTGGATATCTCGAACCCCGGTGCCGACCTCGTCCGCGTCGAGTACGCGGTCGGTCCGACCGCGATCCGGACCCGAACCGATCGGGCACGGGCGACCAGACGGGCCGCGCGAGCCCTCGAGACTGGGCTCGAGGAGCTGCCCGAGCGGGCGAGCGCCGTCGCCGAGCGCAACGCCGAACTCGAGGACGAACTCGTCGGGCTCCGGAGCCGACTGCTCGAGAGCCGACTCGAGGCCCTGGACGAGGACGCGACGGAGCGAGACGGCCAGCGGTGGGTCGTCGGCGAACTCGACGTCGACGGCGTCGGCCCGAACGACGCGGCCGATCGAGCCCGGGAGCGCGCTGGCGAGCTCGGTGACGTCGTCGTGCTAACCGGCGTCGACGGGAGTGCGTTCGTAGTAGCGGCGACGACGGGTGAGACCGACGCGAGCGGGATCGTCGAGGACGTCACTGCGGAGTTCGGCGGCGGTGGCGGCGGCGGCGAGACGCTCGCCCAGGGCGGCGGCCTCGACGCCGAGCCCGCCGCGGTTGTCGACTACCTCCGCGGGGAGCAGTAGGGTCCTTCGCTCGTCGGCGTCCGTCGACTCGGACGTCGAAGGGGAGACGTAGCAACCACGACACGTCACTGAGTTTTTAGGTGTTGTTTCGTCGCCGCGAGCGGGGGCGCGCTTCGGGTCGTTCGCAGCCGTTGCTCTCGAACTCGTGACGGCATTCGGCGAGAAAAGCTTCGAGTCGTCGTTACTCGACCGTCGCGATCGCTTCGACCTCGAGGGCCGCACCCTTCGGTACCTCGCCGACTTCGAGGGCGCTCCGGGCCGGGGGCTCCTCGTCGAAGAACTCGCTGTAGGCCTCGTTGAACTCGTCGAAGTCGTCAATATCGTTCAGGAAGACGGTCATCTTGAGGACGTCCGCCATGGAGGCGTCCTCGGCCTCGAGGATGGCTTCGACGTTCTCGAGACACCGTCTGGTCTGGTCGGCGACGGACGCGTCGTCGAGCAGCTCTCCGTCGGCGGTCAGCGGGAGCTGTCCCGCCGTAAAGAGGACGTCTCCGTTCGTCGTCGCCTGGCTGTACGCGCCGACGGCTTCGGGCGCGTCGTCGGTATGGATCGTTCGTTTCACACCTCCGTATACCGCCGGGGTGGTCTTAAAGTTCGGTTCCGGGCCGCGACCAAAGCTACAAGCCGCGGGGCTGACTCCATCGGGTATGAAACACGAGCACGTCACCCACACGGTGACGGAGCGAACGCTCGCCCGGCTCCCGTCGGGGACCGACGTCTCGGTGACCACCCACCGGTACGAGGGCGGGGACGGGCCGACGGCGTACCTCCAGGCTGCACAGCACGGGATCGAGCTGAACGGCACCGCGGCGCTGCGCCGACTCCACGACTCCCTGCTCGGAGCCGAGCTTGCGGGGACCGTGATCGCCGTCCCGGTAGTCAACAGCCTCGCGTTCGATCACGGCTCCTACGTGACCCCGCAAGCTGTTGACGCGGTCAACCCGAACTTCAACAGGGTGTGGCCCGGCGACGAGGACGGCACCCTCCAGGAGCGGACGGTCGCGAGCCTCTGGGAGCTGATCGCGGCCGCCGACGTCGTCGTCGACCTCCACAGCGGCACCGCCGACATGCTCGAGCACGTCCGGTTTCAGGGCGGCGAGCGCGAATCGCGCCGACTCGCGTCGGTGTTCGGTGCCGACTACCTCATGACCGACCCCGAACCGGATCGCTCCCTCGAGGAGTACACGGGGACGCTGCGGGGGGCTGCACGGCTGGCCGGAACGACGGCGATCGTTCCGGAGCTCTCGAACAGCCGACAGGTCGACCGCGAGGCGGCCCGGCGGGGCGCCGACGGAATCCGGAACGTGCTCGGCGACCTCGGGATGCTTCGTACGGAGCCGCCCGATCCCCCCTCCCAGACAGTGCTGTACGACGACGGGGGCCGCGTCGGCGCCGACCACTCGGGGCTGTTCGAACCCGCAGCCGACGTGGCCGTCGGCGACCGCGTCGCCGAGGGCGACGAGCTGGGCACGCTGTACTGTCCCGCCACGTACGAACGTCGCCAGTCGGTCACCGCGACCACCTCGGGCGTGCTCTACTCGCTGACCCGCGAATCCGCGGTCACCGCCGGCGAGAAACTGGCCGGGATCGCCGCCCTCGAGTGAGGGCGACGTCCTCGGGGGAGATCGTTACGTAGGCGAGCGTATTGACCGCTGGGATTCCTAACAGTCAGCGCACCTATTCAAAAAGTCGTGACGTAATACACAGCGCGAACGTGGCACGAACTGAGTACCGACCTGTGAAGAAGAGTGGTCGGTCAGTACAGGTGGATAATGTAAAATCCGTGTACATCCATTATGGATATTTATATTATAATATATTTACCCACTCTCAGTAGCCGACATCATCGTCTTCAGCCTCCTCCTCTTCTACGTCTGGGCGTTCAATATCGCAGACAAGAATTGTGCCGATCATCTCTTCATCTTCGTGTGGTTCGCATACGTATTCGTACCAGCCTTCGATATCGAAGGTATGAGTATGCATGTGTCCAGCGTCTTGCACTTCCTCTTCGCCGTCCCAGTCTGCGTCGTCGGGCTGATAGGTGACAGCAAGATTATGACCGTCACCCTCCCACTCGAATTCGACTGTTTCCCCCGTCGAAAGGGGGAGCTGTGCGGGTTCAAACGCCAGTTCGTCGTCAGCACCAACCGCGACCACGACGTCTGGTTCATCCTCTACATCGTTATCTTCAGGATCGGTTTCGTCAGCACTGGCAACGCCTGCGAACATCCCCACTCCGGCTGCTCCTACGACTTGTAAGAATCGTCGCCGCCCATTGCTGTATGGTACCATACCTCAACTTTGCGTCCCGGTGGTATATAACTAACAGTTATGTCCTGTTAACGTAAGGATAGTCGTAATATACGTAGCTGTCTAGTTCACAGCTACTCAGTGGTAAGAAGGGGGTCACACAATATTTGCAGAACTACTGAAGAGCGGCCATCTAGCGGTGAATTGAGACAGATTATGAACGTACAAGAAGCAAGTTCTCTTCCGGGTGGTTCATTTCCGATAGGACGAAGTAAAGGAGGCCGTTAGCTTCCGTCAGTCCTCGTTCGCCTCGGCTTCCCTGCGGGCGCCGAGCTTGGCCTGTTCGCGGGCGCTGGGGTTGACCGACTCCTTGAACGGCACCTCGGCGACGGTCGCGAACACCGGTTCACCAGCTTCCTCGGCGTACTCGTCGGGCAGGTGCACTCGGAACTCCAGATCCAGGTCCTCGTTGTAGATCCGGTCGTCGAGCGGCGTGTCGGTCGCCTCCTGGAGCGTTTCGGCCGGCACGAACCCGAGGCCGATGTTCGTCTCGAGGTCGGGGTTGTACCACGGCGACGTGAGGTAGCCACAGAGCTCCTCGGTGTCGGGGTCCGAGACGAGCCAGAAGTCCGGCGCGTAATCCCGAACGGGCTCGCCGGCGAACTTCAGCCCCATCAGCTTGTACGCGAAGGGGTACTCGCCGTTCTCGATCCGCTCCCGCTGGCGCTCGAGTGCCTCCTTCCCGATGTAGTCACCTTCCTTGTCGTCGGGTACCTGGTAGCCGAGGTTGACCTGGAACGGCGACGTCTCGTGGTCCATGTCTTGCCCCCACGAGAGGATGCCCGCAGCGATCCGTCGGTGGTGTCCGGGGGCGATCTGGCGACCGCCGTGATCCTTGACCGTCTCGAGGACGGGATCCCAGACGGCCTCGGCGTTCTCGGTCGCGCCCCGGACGTAGATCTCGAACCCCTTCTCGCCGGAGAACCCCGTCTGGCTCACCAGCACGTTACAGCCGTTGATCTCGGCCTCCATCAGCCCGTAGTAGGGGATGTCACTGACCGACTCACCGACGACGTCGATCATCACGTCCTCGGAGCGTGGCCCCTGGATCTGCATCGGCGCGACGTCGATCTCGTCGATTTCGACGTCGAACTCCATTCCCACGTTGACCCCCTGGAGCCACTGCATCAGCGTCGAATCGGAGATCGAGAACCAGAACTCGTCCTCGGCGACGCGCAACAGGACGGGATCGTTCAGGATGCCGCCGTCCTCGTTACAGAGGATGACGTACTTGCCGTGCATCGGCTCGATCCCGGTCGCGTCCCGCGTGATAACGTAATCGGTCAGCGCCTCGGCGTCGGGCCCCTTCACGCGGATCTGTCGTTCCACCGCGACGTCCCAGAGGGTGACGGCCTCGGTCAGCGCCTCGTACTCGGCCATCGCGCCGCCGTCCTCGGGTTCGACGAGTCCTCGGGGGTGATAGATCCGATTGTACACCGTCGCGCGCCAGGCGCCCTCTTCGTTGAACGACTTGTGGAAGAACGGCGACTTCCGAACGCGCGTCGAGACCAGCATCTCGATACCGGGGTCGCCGGTCTGGCGGAGGTTCCGCGGAACCGTCCGATCGGGCTGATCGAGATCCGGAAATCCAGTTTGGTCATTGGTACCAGACATACTCCTAGAGGAGGCGAGATTACATCATAAAAGACGATGTTAATTACTCCCCGGATTTATACTGTGGCGTCTCTCGCTGCTTCACGTCCCCGGAAGTATCGACCGGTTCGAGGCCAGGGACGTCCGTCTCGCTCGCCGATCGATCACGGCGTCCTCGTAACAGACTCGTTGGGTGTTCGTCGTGAGTGCACAACCACCATAGGATCATCGAGAGGTCGGCCGTCACTGTCTACGTATGACGCTCAACCGATCCGAAACGATAGACAGACGGCGCGTGATCCGGGCGATCGGTGCGGGAGGAGTAGTCGCACTCGCCGGCTGTGCTGGAGACGAGGACGCTGACGACGATAGTGAGGAGATCGACGACGAGATGGACGACGCGGACGAGGAGCCAGAAGAAGAGCTCGCGAGTCTCGAGGAGACGCCGACGGGCGAGTCCCTCTCGGATGAGGACATCCAGGCGCTCGTCGACGCCTTCGACGACGACCCGATGAACGAGGCCCAACAGGAGGTCGAGGGCGACGAGCGCAGCTACACGCCCCGGCACGTCTGGAAGTGGGTCAGCGACGAGAACCTGATCGGCCTTCACTTCGACGAGCCGAACCCGGAGGAGGCAACGGAGCTCGACTACATCACGATCGGGCAGAAGGGACTGTTCACCGAGGAGAGCCAGCCCGACGAGGAGTTCACGCACTTCCATCAGCACACGGCGGACAGCTGGGAGGGCGGCCACGGCGGCGAAACCGGCGACGAGGGCTACTGGCTCACCCACATCGCGGTTCGGGAGATCGAGTACCCGTTCCACGACGAGCCCATCGAACCACAGGTCGACTACGGGTTCATGCCGACCCCGCCCGAGGAGGGCAGCGAGGGCCACGACGTCGACTGGGAGGCCCCCGACGGCGGCGAGGGCGACCTCGATGACGAGGATCGCAACGAACTCATCGAGATCTTCGACGACGAGTGGACCAACGAGGACCAGCAGGAGGCCGACGGTCGGACGCCCAGCCACGTCTGGAAGTGGGTCAGCGAGGATACGGGGCTGTTCCTCCACTGGGACGAGCCGAACGTCGAGGAAGCTGAGAACCTGATCTACTTCGGGATGGGCGAGCGCGGCCAGTTCACGTCCGACGATATCCCCGCCGGCCAGGCCGAGGACTTCACGCATTTCCACAAACACGAAGCTGACAGCTGGGAGGCCGGTCACGGCGCCCAGGACCCCGAGCAGTGGGGCTACTGGCTCATCCACCACGCGACCCGCGACCACGAGATGCCCTGGGGCGACGTCGAAGTCGGTATCGACCGCGAGTTCATGCCCACGCCCGTCGAGGAGTAGCGATCGATGGACGACCGAACACCGAGTCGTCGCCGGGTGTTGGTCGGCGCGGCGAGCGCCGGCACGGTCGGGCTCGCCTCCCTCGCCGGCTGCGTCGGTGACGAAGAGGAAGCCGACGATGTCGACGACGCGGATACCGATGATCCGGACGCCGATGACGACGAGGACGTCGTCGAGATCGAGACCCGCGAGGGCGAGGATGGCGAGCCCGAGTTCGTCTTCGATCCGGTAATCGCGGACGTCGAGCCTGGCGATACCGTCCGGTGGGTCAACACCGACGGCGTCTTCCATACGGTCACCGCGACGGACTCCCTCGAGGCCCGAATCGAGAGCGGCGAGTTCAACGGGGAACTCTCGGCAGAGGGAGACACCGTCGAGTGGACTCCGGAAGAGGAGGGGATCCAGCACTACTACTGCGAACCTCACGTCGGCTTCATGATCGGTACGCTGGCCGTCGGCGACGTCGACGGCGCGGAGCTCGAGGACGCCGAGGAGATCCACGAAGAGCCGGAAAGTATCGGCGAGGACGCTGACGACGCGGATGCCGACGACGAGGACGAAGCCGTCGACGAGGAGTTCGTCGACGTGACCGGCGAGGACGTCGTGACGGTCGAGACCCGTGCGGGCGAGGGCGACGAGCCCGAGTTCGTCTTCGACCCCGCCTTCGTCACGGTTGACGAGGGGACGACGATCGAGTGGCTCAACACCGACGGCGTCTTCCACACGGTCACGTCGACGAACGACATCGAGGTCCGAAGCGGCGGCGGCGACGAGTTCGACGCGATCCTCTCGAGCGAGGGGGCGACCGTCGAGTGGGGGGCCAACGCTCCGGGCACGCAGGCGTACTACTGCTCGCCCCACGCAGGCTTTATGTACGGCGCGATCGGGATCGAGTGAGGAAGACAACACACTTCCGCGCCCGACTCCTTCCCGCTGACGTGAGCGCCGACGCTCCCCCCCGCGTCGAGGTCTACCCCGGCCGCGAGGTCGTCGTCGAGTTCGACCCCGAGCTGACCTTCGAGTGCGTCGAGGACTGCACCTGGTGCTGTCAACACGGCGTCTTGCTGTACGGCGACGACCTCCTCGAGCTCGCCCAGCGAGCGAACCTCGCCGAGACGACCACGGACTTTCGGGGCGAGAAGTTCGTCACCCGCGAGGAGAAAGACCGCGAGGACCACGTCGCCGACGACGGCTGTGCCTGTGCCTTCCTCCGCGAGGACGGCCTCTGTTCGCTGCACCTCGAGGAGGACTGGAAGCCGACCCGGTGTTCGGTGTTCCCGCTCGGGGTCTGGCGGGAAAATGGCGACCTCCACGTCGACATCCGCGAGTCGGCCCACGACCACTGCGAGGGGCTGAACGTCAGCGATCGGGTCGTGATCGACAACCTCGATTCCTTTCTCCCGGAGCTGCTCTGGGAGCTCGAGAACCCCGACTCCGAGCGAGAGCTGTGAGACCGGGTGTCACGATACCACGTCTCTCCAATCATTTAAACGTGTAGACGTCGTAGTCTGACTGTGACAGAAAACTCCGGGCGACGGAACCTCCGTATGCCCAACAGCGATGAAGTATTCGCCGTCGTAACCGAACACCTCGGGGGCAACCACGTCCAGCTCCAGTGTGCGGACGGCGAGGAACGGCTCGGCCGCATTCCGGGACGGATGAAGTACCGGACCTGGATCGAGCAAGACGACGTCGTCGTCGCCGAGCCCTGGGACTGGCAGGACGAGAAGGCCACGATCGAGTGGCGCTACACCAGCCAGGACGCCGATCAGCTCCGCCGCGAAGGCCACATCGACTGAGTTTTACTGCGGGTCTCTCGACGCCGACCGACGAGCGGTTGCCAGTTCGTTTCCCGACTTGCCTGTGCAGTGAAAACTTTTGGCACGGCCGGCGAGAAACGGGAAGATATGTACATCAGAGACGGGAGCGCCCGGGCGAAGTTCGACGAGCACAGCGAGGACGACGTCGAGTACGTCGGCGCGACGAGCGAGGGGACGCCGATGTTTTTCAACACGGCGAGTCGCTCGATCTTCGAGGGCGAGTACGACGGCAAGGAGACCGTCGTCGACCGACCGGGAACCGAGCGCGAGCTCGAGGACCGGGCGAGCGTCGGCGAGATGATCGAGAACCTCGGCGACGAACTCGGCTGGGAGTCGCTGTCCGAGTTCGGGCGCGAGCACGCCGACGACGAGCGAGCGTAGCTCACCGCGTCGCCCGCTTCCACTCCCGAAGCCCGAGGACGGCCCCGTCGACGTCCTCGGCCGGCGCGTCGGTCACGGCCCAGACGAACATCGGTGCGACGTCGTCGGGCTCCCGACCGTCTCCACCCGAGAGCCGGGTCGCGACCTGGCCCGGGTCGAGACAGCCCACGACGTGCTCCGTATCGGTGGCGAACCCGCGCGCGACGGCCTCCGCGGTCGCCTTCGAGATCGCGTAGGAGCCGTAGCCGGGTTTCCCGTCCCGCGCGATCGGCCCGGTCGGCACGAGGACGCGGGCCTCCTCGTTTAGGTGCGGCAGCGCCTCCCGGATCGTCGCGAACACGCCCCGCCCGTTGATCCGCCAGTGGTCGTCGAACGCCGAGTACGACTCCCGGTCGGTCGGCGTCTCGCCGGCCGCGCCGTGGTAGACGCCGGCTGCGGCGACGATCGCGTCGATCCCGCTCTCCGGCCCCGTCCGGGAGGCCGTCTCGACCAGCCGCTCGACGTCGAACTCGTCGCGGACGTCCGTTCGGACGCCAGCGGCGGTCGCGCCCGCGTCCTCGAGTTCGTCGACCGTCTCTGCGACCGCGTCGGCGTCCCGAGCGCCGACGACGACGGTCGCTCCCTCCGTTGCGAACGCCCCGGCGACGGCGCGGCCGACCCCGCGAGTCCCGCCCGTCACGACGACTGTCAGTTCGTCCATAGATGGCGTACGGACCCGGACCACAGGAACCCATCGACGGCAGATGTCCGGAAATCCACGCGGGGAGAACGTACGTTTATCATCGCGCCGACGTTCAGGGAACGTATGCAATCGCTTGACGGAGAGTCGATCGTCGTGATCGGCGCCGGAGTCGGCGGGCTCTCGACGGCCTGCTATCTGGCCGACGCGGGCGCCGACGTGCGGGTCATCGAGAAAAACGAGCAGCTCGGTGGCCGCGCGAGCCGGCTCGAGCGCGACGGGTTCCGGTTCGACATGGGCCCCTCGTGGTACCTGATGCCCGACGTCTTCGAGCGGTTTTTCGACCACTTCGACCGGACGCCGAGCGATTACTACGGGCTGACCCATCTCGATCCCCACTACCGAATTTTCTTCAAGGACGGGGACGAGGTCGACGTCACGCCCGACCTCGAGCGCACCAAGCGGGTCTTCGAGAGCTACGAGGACGGCGCCGGCGAGGCTCTCGAGCGCTACCTCGAGAAGTCACGGGAGAACTACGAGGTCGGGATGGAGCACTTCGTCTACGAGGACCGCTCGAAGCTCCGGGACTACCTGGATCTCGACGTCGCCAGGCAGGCCCGGGGGCTCTCGCTTCTGGGGTCGATGCAGGGCCACGTCGAGGACTACTTCGACCACCCCAAGCTGCAACAGATCATGCAGTACACGCTGGTCTTTCTCGGCGGGTCGCCGAAGAACACGCCCGCGCTGTACAACCTGATGAGCCACGTCGATTTCAACCTCGGCGTCTGGTACCCCGAGGACGGGATCGGCGGCGTCATCGACGGGATCGCCGAGCTGGGCCGGGAGCTCGGCGTCGAGTACGAGACGAACCGTCCCGCGACCGGAGTCAAGGGCCGGGAGGGGGCGTTCCTCGTCGAGACCCCGGAAGGGCCGCTGCGGCCTGATCTGGTCGTCAGCAACGCCGACTACCATCACACCGACCAGGAGCTGCTGCCGGACGAGCGCCAGGGGTACGACGCCGACTACTGGGAGTCGCGCACGTACGCCCCCTCCGCGTTCCTGCTGTACCTGGGCGTCGAGGGCGACGTCGACGAGCTGGCCCACCACACCCTCGTCCTTCCGACCGACTGGGAGGAACACTTCGAACAGATCTTTGAGGACCCTGCCTGGCCCGAGGATCCCGCCTACTACTGTTGTGTCCCCTCCGAGACCGACGACGACGTCGCCCCCGACGGCCACAGCGCCCTGTTCGTGCTCGTTCCGATCGCGCCCGGACTCGAGGACACCCCCGAACGGCGGGAACAGTACCGCGACCTGGTCCTCGACGACCTCGCCGACCACGCCGACACTGACCTCCGGGACCGGATCGTCCTCGAGGAGCGCTTCTGTATCGAGGACTTCGCGGACCGGTACAACAGCTACGAGGGGACGGCCCTGGGGCTGGCCCACACGCTCCGCCAGACCGCCCTCTTTCGGCCGCCCCACCGCGCCAAGCGGGTCGAGGGACTCTATATGGTGGGCGGGGATACGACCCCGGGGATCGGCGTCCCGATGTGTCTCATCAGCGGCGAGCTGACCGCCGAGGCGGTACTCGAGGATCACGGGTGAGCCGAATGCGAGACGTCGACCGAGGGGCGCTTCAGTGATGACCGACGACTCGAACCCCGCCAGGAGCGAGCGTGCCGTCGACGAGCTATCGTACCTGCTCGTCCTCTCGCGACCCCGGTTCTGGCTCTACCTTGCCGGCCCCGTGCTGGTCGGGGTCGCCTACGGCGCGTCGTCGGTCGGGGAGCTGTTCGACCCGGGCGCGGTCGCGCTGTTCGCGTACTTCCTGCTCCCGGCGAACGTCTTCCTCTACGGCGTCAACGATATCTTCGACCGCGAGATCGACGCCGCGAACCCCAAGAAGGACGATCGGGAGGCCCGCTACCGGGGCCAGCGGACGGTCCCCCCGGCGGTTGTCGTCACTGGCGCCCTCGGGCTCGCGTTGTTCCCGTTCGTGCCGCGGGAAGCCTGGCCCTGGATCGCGGGCTTTCTCGTCCTCGGGGCGGCCTACAGCGCTCCGCCGCTGCGGTTCAAGACGACGCCGCTGCTAGACTCCGTTTCGAACGGGCTCTACATCATGCCCGGTGCGGCAGCGTACGCCGCCGTCGCCGGGACACAGCCGCCCGTCCTCGCCGTCGTCGGCGGCTGGCTGTGGGCGATGGGAATGCACACCTTTTCGGCGATCCCCGACATCGAGCCGGACCGGGAGACCGGGATTCGGACGACAGCGACGGTCCTCGGCGAGCGCCGTACCTACGCCTACTGCGGCGCGTGCTGGCTCGCGAGCGCGGTCGCCTTCGGCGCGCTCGATCCCCGCCTCGGCGCGGCGATGGCCGTCTACCCGTTGCTGGCCGTCGCGATCGCGTCCTCGAGCGTGGCCGTCGATCGGGCCTACTGGTGGTTCCCGGCGATCAACACGGTCGTCGGTGCAGCGCTGACGATGGGCGGACTCTGGGTGATCCTGTATGGATGAGCTAACGACGGGCCGACCGACCGAGTGGAACCGAGCCACCCTCCAGCAACGGCTTGAGGACGTCGTTCGCGAGAACCGGTTTACGATCGCGGTGGTGTTCCCGGCGATCGGCGCACTCACGCTGATCGCCAGTGCCGAGGGGCTGTTGCCCGAGCCGCTGGCGTACAACCCGCTGTTGATCCTCTTCGGGACGGCAGTGATGCGCTCGCCGCTGCTCGTCGGGCTCCTGCCGCGGATCGGCTGGTGGGCCGCGGGCTGTCTCGGCGTTCTGACGGCCTACACCTACGCGATCGAGATCGTCGGCGTGCGGACCGACTGGCCCTACGGCGCCTTCGAGTACACGATCCAGCTGGGGCCGATGCTGCTCGGCGAGGTGCCCCTGGCGCTGCCGCTGTTTTTCATCCCACTGGTGCTCAACGCCTATCTGCTGACGATGCTCGTACTCGGCGGGCGGGCCGACAGCGCCCTCGTCCGGATTCCCGCGGCAATCGCCGCCGTCGTCGCGATCGACCTCGTGCTCGATCCCGCGGCCGTCGCGATCGGCTTCTGGGCGTTCGAGTCGGGCGCGTACTACGGCGTCCCCGTCTCGAACTACGTCGGCTGGGTGATTTCGGGCACCGTCGCCGTCGTCCTCGTCGATCTGGCGTTCGATCGGGCGGCGCTGCTCGAGCGCGTTCGCTCCTGCGTGTTCATCCTCGACGATCTGGTCAGCTTCGTGTTGCTGTGGGGGACGATCAACCTCCTCTACGGCAACTGGATCGCCGCGGGGGTCGCGGGACTGTTCTGTCTGGGGCTGTTCCGAACCGACCGGTACGACCTCGAGATGGTCAAGACGGCGCTCCCGAGCGGGAGCTGAACGGATCGGCGCGAGAACGGCGTTCGGTTTCGGACCGGCTCAGACGAAGATGGCGCTGATCGCCGGTCCGAACAGGAGCAGTACGACGATCGCGAGGACCGTCAGGGCGAGCCAGACGGCCAGTCCGGTCGCGGCGAAGCGGGCGTTCTCCTGGTCGAACTCGAGTGGGTCGTGTTGCGTGCTCATGGCTTATCATTTGAGGTTGTGGACAACGAAATCGTAGCCCCGATATCGGGGGCGTTTAACTCTTCCAGGCTAAGTCCCCGTCCTCACGGAGCAACGCAGACCGAATGTCGAGTAGCGTGAACGAGAGCAAAGCTCTCGTTCGCACATCAGAACGCTTCGCGTTCTGAGGACGCAGTAGGGCGGGGATACAGCCGTCACCCAGCCGACTCAAAACGTTCAACTCTAGACACGACTAACCCGCTGGTAGTGGTCGAGGAAGCGTTCAAATACGCTGCCGAGCCCGAGGACACCACTACTGCCAAGAGTGCGTGGAGCGCGATTCAAACCTGTCGTGAAGTATACAACCACGCGCTCACACAAGAGTACAAACCCGCTCCAGACTACGACAAGCCATCGTACACCGCAATGCAGAACAAACTGCCACAGTGGAAGCGCGAGTGGTCTGAATGGAGCAGTGTGTACTCGAAATGCCTGCAAATGGCAGTGAGACGCATCAAGCACTCGGAGACCATCCTCGGCAAACTGAAGGAACGTGGATTCGACGTTGGTGAACTCAAGTGGAAAAGCCCGCGAGACTATCGTAGCATCACGTACAACCAGTTTGACTTTGACGTGGATAGTAACACGGGTCGGACTAACCACGCTACGGTCGAACTCTCCAAGATAGGCACGTTCCATTTGACGTTTCACCGACCACTCCCAGACGACGCCGACATCAAGGAAGTCATCCTGAAAAAGCAGAAAACAGGTGACTGGACGGTTAGCATCATGGTCGAATACGATGCTGACTATCCAGAGAACCCTACTGTCGAAGACATCGACGTTGAAGACACCGTGGGTATTGACCTCGGCATCACCACGTTCATTCACGACTCGGACGGACGAGCGTTCAAACCGTTAGACGAAGAAGATGACCGTGAACGCATCGAGAAACGTCACCAAGCCGTTTCTCGCAAAGAACACGAGTCGAACAACTGGAACAAGGCCCGCCAACGCTTAGCGCGAGCATACGAGCGGTTGTCGAACAAGCGCAAAGCGTACCGCGAGGCGCTCGCCAATGCGTATACGAAACGATACGACGCCGTGTTCCTCGAAGACCTGAACGTTGGCAGTATGATGCAGCAGAACGGGAACAGTCGGAACATCGCGTCGATGTCGTGGTATGAGACACTGCAAACGTTCCAACGGTTGGGTGAGAAGAACGGCTGTCACGTTGTACTTGTTCCACCAGAGGGAACGACGAAGCGGTGCGTGCAGTGTGGTTGTGAGTCGGGGAAACCGTTGTGGGTGCGAGAGCACTCGTGCCCGTCGTGCGGGTTCACGACTGACCGTGACCAGAACGCTGCGCTGGAGGTACAGCGTCTTGGATTGCTTGAACTGGGAGAGGTGGAAGATGAATCGGGAGTAGGTCAGGAACTGGCCGAATCAACGCCTGCTGAGACTGGCACCGCTGCGGGGTCACGCTCTAGCTCGTTTAGAGACGTGATTCCTGCAAGTGCCGTCGTTGACACAGGAAGCCCCACCCTCAAGGAACGAGCGGCGGTAGCCGCGAGTGAGTAGGGTGGGGTAGTTCACGGTATCGGTAACTGTTGAGACGGATTTCGGAGGAGGGCGTGGATTCCATATTCAGTACAGGCGGACCAGATATCATCGCCAACATCCGCGAGCAAAGCGAGGGGTTCTCCGCCGAAGCGGACGAAGCCCGCGGAGGCGGCTTTTTAGCGTAGATTTTTGGAGGAGTGGTGAGCGACCCTCGCGAACGAACCCGACGAGAAAAAGGTACGTGGGCATATGTAGTTATCATCCCGCTGATTTTCTGGAGCGGCTCTGAATGCTGAAACCCGACTGCTATCGCGTCGGAACGCCGTCGCCGTGCTCCGGACTGTGCCGGTCCGGTTCGATAGAGGGAACCGCCGACACACGATCGAACACCGCCTCGGGGTCGCGGTTCCAGTGCCAGTGCCAGCGGGTCTTCGCGAGACACGTGAGTTTGCGCGCCGTCGACAGCGACGGCTCCGCCGAGAGGACGTCGTACTCCTGTTTGCGGATGACCGCGTGGTGTTCGGCGTACAGCACCGCCGCGAGCAACACCGGAAGCTGGCAGTCTTCGGGCAGGTAGCGGATGCCGGCGACCCCCTCCCGGTAGAGGTTCTCGGTTCGGCGCATCTCCTCGGCCATCGCGTCCCGGAACGACTCCGAGTACTCGAGGGTCTCGATCTCGGCCTCCGAGACGTCGTGGGCCCGCAGCGTCTCCTGGGGGAGGTAGATCCGATCGCGCTCGAGGACGTCCTCGCGGACGTCACGCAGGAAGTTCGTCATCTGGAACGCCTCGCCGAGCGTGACGGCGTGGGGCAGGGCGGTCTCGGGGTTCTCGGGCTCCATGATCGCGGTCATCATCACGCCGACGGAGGCCGCGGAGCCCCGCATGTACGCCTCGAGGTCGGCGTAGGTCTCGTACCGGTCGGTGTCGATGTCGGACTCCATCGCGTCGAGGAAGGTGACGATCTCCTCGTCCGCGATCCCGTAGCGGTCACAAAGTTCGCGAAACGCCTCGAGCACCGGGTCCTCGGGTTCGGCCTGACCCAGCGCCTGCCGGCGAAGCGACGCGAGCTCTGCGCGCTGCTCGGACGGTGGCACGTCCGCGGCGTCGTCGACGACCTCGTCCGCGATCCGGAAGAACGCGTACAGGACGTGTGTCGCGTTGCGAACCCGCTTGGGGAGAAACCGCGTCGCGAGATAGAACGTCTTTCCGGTCCGTTTCTGGATCGCCTTGCCCGCATCGATATGGTCCTGTTGCATTTGCGACTCCGGCTGTCCGACGGTCACTGCCCCTGTGACGGCGTCTGACAGCGATCGGGAATAGCCTATACCACAGATACGTATAAAACAACTAGCCCTCACAACGACGGCTTTTCCACTGATACCCACCGAAACGGAACCGAAAGCAGGCAACGTTGCCGGATCGGGCGGGCTACTTCTCGTAGCTCTCCTCGAGGAGTTCGTCAGCAAGCATGGGGATGAACGCCCCGATGTCGGTGACCATCCCGATCGCCTGGGCGCTGCCCCGATCCAGCAGCTGGGTGACCGTCGCGGGGTTGATGTCGACGCAGACGGTCTTCGTCGTCGAGGGGAGGCAGTTGCCGACCGCCACGGAGTGAAGCAGCGTCGAGAGCATGAGCACGAGATCCGCCTCCTGGGCCTGCTCGCGGATCGCGTTCTGGGCCTCGATCGAGTCGGTGATCGTGTCGGGCAGCGGGCCGTCGTCCCGGATCGAGCCCGCCAGCACGTAGGGGACGTCGTTCTGAACGCACTCGTACATCACGCCCTCGTCGACGACGCCCTCCTCGACGGCCGCCTCGATCCCGCCGAGACGGGCGATTTCGCTGATCGTGTAGATGTGGTGTTTGTGGCCCTTCCGTGGGTGTTCGAGGCTCTCGGTGTCGACACCGAGCGAGGTGCCGTACAGGTCCCGCTCCAGGTCGTGGACGGCGAAGCCGTTGCCCGCGCTGATCGCGTCGACGTAGCCCGCCCGGACGATATCGGCCAGCGCGTCCCGCCCGCCGGCGTGGACGATCGCCGGTCCGCACACTGCGAGGACGGAACCGTCCTCGGCGTTGACCTGGCGCATCTCGTCGGCGATCTCCTCGATGAGCGACGCGGAGGGCCGTTCGCTCGAGACCCCGCCCTGCATGAACCCGAACGAGCCGCTGCCGCCGTTCCGAGGACGCTCGGGGGGATCGACCCGAATCCCGGTCTCGCCGGTGACGACGAGATCGCCCTCCTCGATCGCGTTCAACACCTTCGTGTAAACGTGGACCCCGTCCTCGCGCTCGACGACGAGCGCACAGTCCATCTCGACGTCCTCGACGTCGTGCCACTCGCCGTCGACGCGGACGGCCGTCGGATGGTTGGTCGTCGAGTAGAAATCGACCGGGACGACCCCGTCGTTGGGTGCGGCCTCGAGGGTCGCGTCCCGGGGGTCGGCCACGGTCGCACCCTGCTGGTTGAGTTCGTGGAGGATCGCCCGCAGCTCCTCCTCGGTGTCGGCCATCACCCGCATCCGACAGTAGGTCTCGGCGTGTTTGTGTCGGCCGACCTCGAACTCCTCGACCTCGAACTCGCCGCCCATATCCATCACGGCGCCAAAACAGGCCCCCATCGTCCCCGAGTCGATGATGTGTCCCTCCAGTTCAACGGTTCGCGCGACAGTCATTGTCGCCCAGTTGGCTGTCGGGGACCGTCAATCTGTGCGTCTTGGCTCGGAGCGGAGTCCGCGGACCAAGCTATATACTTCTCTATCACGTACGATACCGTATGGCATCCACACTCGGTAAATCGCGGTGTCGGAGCTGCGGGTTCGAGGCCCCAGGCGGTGACGACGCCTGGGTCCGACTCGACGTTCCGAAGCTCGGTCGGATGACCCAGTGTCCGGACTGTGGCAGCACGGACGTCATGACCCACCGGTAGGGAGACAGACTCTTGGTCGTCAGCCTCCTATCGGGCGCTATGAGCAACGAGTCCGAGTCGCCGACCGACGACCAGAAGCTCACCGACGAGCAGTACCGCATCCTTCGAGAGGCCGGTACCGAGGCGCCGTTCAGCGGCGAGTACGTCGACCACAAGGCCGACGGCAGCTACGCCTGCGTGGGCTGTGGCGCCACCCTCTTCGACTCGGAGACGAAGTTCGACTCCGGCTGTGGCTGGCCGAGCTTCTCGGACGTCGAGGACGACCGCGTCGAGACCCGTCCCGACAACAGCCACGGGATGCGCCGCACCGAGGTCCTGTGTGCCAACTGCGGGGGCCACCTCGGTCACGTCTTCGACGACGGCCCCGAGCCGACGGGCAAGCGCTACTGTATCAACTCCGCCGTCCTCGAGTTCGAGGACGGCTGATCCGACGGCGCTACAGCTCGGCCGACGGAGCGAGGCGCATGCAGGCACTACCCTTTTCGAACGCACGCACCCATCGTCGTCTATGTCGAGCGAACGACCGACCGCCGAGGAGCTGCGCCAGGGACTGACCGTCGAGATCGTACAGGAAGACCAGGACGTCCACTCCGAGGACACCGAGCCGCTGATCGGCGAGGTCGGCACCGTCTACGAGGACACCCCCGACGGACCGCGGGTCGAGCTGAAAAACGGCGTCGTCGGCCACGTTCAGTCGGTCGTCCACGACGAGTAGTTCCCGATGGGTTTTAGGGAGCCGATAGATGCTGCCTGAAGAGAAGATGAGAGAGTCACGTTGGTTCGAGGTCGCCCGTTGTGTCGCCGCCGTCGCCAGGCAGCGACAGATCAGCGTCAAGTCGGCGGGGCTGGCCTACCACGCGTTCAACACGCTGGTGCCGCTGGTGATCCTCGTCCTCGTCGGCGCGACGCTGGTCGACGCGCTCGAGCCGATCCTCGTCGGCGTCGCCGAAACGTTCGGTCTCGAGGACGTGCTGGCCGACGCCGAGATCGAGGAGATCGCCGGCGGGCGCGGCGACCGGATCCGGGCAGCACTGCTCGCGCTCGCGATCTTGTTGTGGAGCGCGGCCCGTTCGTTCCAGGCGATAAACAGCGCGTTTACCGGCATCTACGGCTCGCGAGAGCACCAGTCGTACGTGGGAAGCATCACGACCGTGACCGCCGTAACTGCGCTCAACACCCTGTTGGCGACGGTTACGATCGCACTTGGGGTCGTCCTCGTCGGGATCGTCGGGATCAGCCTCCCGATCCAGGCGGGCGGGCTGCTCGCGGCAGTCGCCAGCGCGGCCGGACTCCTCGTCGCGCTCCCGCTGGTCTTTCTCCCGATGTACTACCTCTTCCCCCAGACCGACGTCTCGGTTCGTGAGGTCGTCCCGGGAACGATGTTCGCCGCGCTCACCTGGGCGGCGCTCGCGGTCGGCTTCCGGATCTACATCGCGACCTCCGAGAGCGTTGTCCTGTTCGGGATCGCCGGCGCCGTCCTGTTGATCCTGACCTGGGTCTACCTCGGCGCGCTCTGTCTGCTCGTCGGTGCCGTCCTCAACGCGGTGCTGGCCGACCGCGTCGAGGTCGACGAGGACTGGCTGCCGCCAGCAGAGCTCGAGCTCCCCGATCGCTGAACCGGACCGCCGAGGTCGGCACAGCTCCGGTCGCGTCCTCACTCCCGTACCGAGAGCGTGCCGCACTCGCGACGGTCGCCGACGTCGACCGTCCACTCGTGGTCGCCCGCGCCGAGACTGTCGCCGGCGTAGCTCGCGTACGCGTCGGCGTCCTCGGAGGGGGCCAGCTCCAGGGGCTCGAACTCGTCGGTGACCCCGCCGATCTCGAGGGCGAGCGAGACCGATACCGCCTCGTCCCCGCAGTTTCGGACCGTCAGCAGGAACTCGGCGCGTCCGTCGGTCGCCGAAACCGACTCCGGGGCAGAGACAGACAGCTCGAGGGTCGACCTCGCGGCAGCGGAGTCGGCGCCGTCCTCGGCGTCGGACCGAACGGACGTCTCCTCCTCGCTGCCGATTCTCGTGGTGGTTCCGTCGTCTCTCTCCGCGGTCGTCGCCTCTGTCCCGTCGTCCTCGTTGGGACCGATTGCGGCGACTGAGCCGCCGCCCAGTAGCGTGAGGCCGCCCACGATCGCGGTCCGTCGGTGGAGGGCAGTCATGGTCGGTTCCTCTCGACGATGGTACGTCACTATCTACTTGATACAACTAGTTCGTAATGATGGAACAATTCACAGAGAGGTGTTACCAATGAGGGGAACGGTTTCGGCCCATCGAACCGAGTGAAACGTCGCGAACGGAATGAAACGTCGCGAATCGACCGTCCGGTTACCGATCGGCGGCGCGTATCGCCTCGTATACCGCCCGCGCTCGTCGCTCGCCGATTCCCTCGATCGCCTCGAGATCGGCGACGCTCGCCTCGAGCAACTCCGCCATCGACGGGTAGGCGTCGTACAGCGTCGCCGCGAGCTCGGGACCGATCCCCTCGATACAGCCGTACATCCGCTTTGTGGTCGGCTCGCTGCGGCTCGGCACCGACCCCACAGGGAGGGGACGGCTCGAGGGGGCTTCCGTGTGTTTTCGGCCGAGCCGAACCGCGAAGTCGACGAGCCGTCGGCGATCGGTACAGGGAATCACCGGCACCCCGTAGCGGGCCGTAATCGAGGCCATCGAACCCCGGATCGCCGTCGGGTCGACGCTCGTCCGCAGCGAGTCGAAGGCCGAGACGTCCCCCTCGAGGAGGACGTAGGCGTGATCGTAGCACTCGGCCAGGCGCTCGAGCTGGTCGTACAGATCCGGGCCCGAACGGCTCATGACGCCGTTGACGTAGTCTCGCGGAGTCTTCCGTTCGAGACCGACCGGACCGACGACGAGATCGCCCGCGGGAAGGCGTTCGACGGTCGTTTCGGTCACGTCGGTGTGGCCGCGAACGGTCTCGGCGACGCCGGCGGGCTCCCGGTCGTCGACGGTAACCGCGACGTGCATGGGCGTTCGTATGGGGTCGATCGATGAACGGGTGTCGGTTCGTCGCGACGACCGATACGTTCTCACGGGACGAGGACGAAGAGACAGCGAATGGCTCCCGCAGGAATCCGCAGCGATCGGCGACTGCTCGTCGTCGAGGGAGACGCCGCGAGCCGGCTCGCGAACCGCGTCGGCGAGCTCGAGACGGACGACGTTCGCACGGCCGCGAGCGTCGACGCTGCAGTCGAGGCGCTTTCCGGGGACGGGGTCGACTGCCTTGTCACCGCCCGCAGGCTCGAGGACGGAACCGGCCTCGAGCTGCTCGAGTGCGTTCGGGAGCACGAGCCGACGCTGCCGGTCGTGTTCGCCCCGGAGTCGGGCGACGAGGCGCTCGCGAGCGACGCGGTCGCCGCGGGCACGACCGAGTACCTCCCCGACGGGCGGCTGGACGAACTCGGCGAGGCGATCGAGCGCGCGCTCGCGACGGGGGACGCCGAACGAACCGAGCGGGAGCGCGCCCGACAGTTCGAGTCGATCTTCGCGGACCCCGACGCCTACTCGTGGATCCTCGAGCCCAACGGCCGGATCTGCCGATCCAACCCGGTCGCGCGCGAGGCGCTCGGGACGACCGCGGCCGAACTCGAGGGGCGCCCGTTCCCGACGCTTTCCTGGTGGGACGGGGCCGACGCCGAACCGATCCGCGAGGCGGTCGACCGGGCCGCGGCGGGAACGATCGCCCATCGGGAGCTCGAGGTGATCATCGACGCGGAGCGCGATTCGAAGCCGCGAACGCTCGACGTGACGGTCCGACCCGTCCGGGACGCCGACGGCGCCGTCGGCTCGCTGCTGGCCCGCGCGGTCGACGTCACCGAGCGGGTTCGCCTCGAGACCGAGCTCCGCGAGTCCGAGCAGCTCCACCGGGTGACGCTCAACCACATGACCGACACCGTCCTCATCACCGACGACGAGGGCGCGTTCACCTACGTCTGTCCGAACGTCCACTTCATCTTCGGCTACACCGACGCCGAGATCCGCGAGATGGGAACGATCGACGAGCTGTTGGGACCGGGGCTGTTCGACCGCGAGGAGCTCGCCGCCGAGGGCGTGCTGACCAACATCGAGTGTACGGCAACCGACAAGGCCGGACGGGAACACACCCTGCTGGTCAACGTCCGCGAGGTGTCGATCCAGGACGGGACCGTCCTCTACAGCTGCCGGGACGTCACCACGCGCAAGCGCCGCGAGGAGGCGCTGACGGCGCTGCACGGCACCGCCCGCGAGCTACTGTACGCCGAGACCGACCACGAGATCGCCGACCGCATCGTCACGGACGCGACCGACGTCCTCGATCTGGAGGCCAGCGCGGCCCTGCGGTTCGACACCGACGAGAACGTGTTGCGACCCGTTGCGTCCTCGCCCGGAATGGATCGACTGCACGGACCGCTTCCGGCCAGACGGGCAAACGACGACAGCATCTCCGGACAGGTCTTTCTCGAGGGGGAACCGCGCTTTTTCGCCGACGTTCGCGAGTCGCCGCTGCTGTCGGATCCGACCACGGAGCTGCGGACCGTCGGCTTCGTGCCGCTGGGCGATCACGGCGTCTTTCTCGTCGGCTCGCCCGAGGTCGACGCCGCCGACGAGGTGACCCGGGAGCTGACCGAGCTGCTCGGGGCGACCGCCGAGGCCGCGCTCGATCGGGTCGAGCGCGAACGGCGCCTGCGGGACCGCGACCGCGAACTCAAACGCCGGAACCGCCAGCTCACGCGTCTCAATCAGATGAACGAGATCATCCGCGAGATCGACGCCGCCCTGGTCCGGGCCGAGACCCGCGAAGAGATCGAGCGGGCGGTCTGTGAGCGACTCACCGCGGCCGAGCGGTTCGCGTTCGCCTGGATCGGCACCGTCGACGCCGCCGGCGACGTCCTCGAGTCGGTCGCCCACGACGGGAGCGCGCGAGGACGGGAGTACCTCGACAGCGTCTCGCTGTCGCTTGCGGACGCGGCCGAGCCCGCGGCGCGGACGGCGTCGACCCGCGAGGTGACGGTCGTCCCGAACGTCGTCGACGACCTTCACGACGAGCCCTGGCGGCGGGCCGCGCTCTCGCGGGACTACCAGTCGGTGGTCGCGGTGCCGCTGGCCTACGACGAGTTTACCTACGGCGTGTTGACCGTCTACGCCGACCGTCCCGACGCGTTCGACAACACGACCCGTGCGGTGCTTGCGGAGCTCGGCGAGACGATCGCCTCCGCGATCGCCGCGGTCGAGCGCAAGCGCGCGCTGCTGTCGGACTCGCGGAGCCGCCTCGAGTTCGACGTCGCCGACGAGGAGTTCGTCTTCGCGCGGCTCGCTCGCCGGCTCGACTGCGTGCTCTCGTTCGACGGCGGCGTCCGCCAGCACGAGGGGACGGTCGCGGTGTTCGTCACCGTCGACGGCGCTCCCGCAGCCGACGTCGTGGCTGCTGCGACCGAACTCGTCGCGGTCGAGAGCGCTCAACTCGTCGGCGACGAGGACGGTTCGACGGTGTTGCTCGAGTTCTCGCGACCGTTCCTGGCGCTGCGGCTCGCCGACCACGGGATGGTCCTGCACCGGCTCGAGGCCACCCCCGAAACCACCCGGCTGGTCGTCGACGTTCCCAGTAGCGTCGACCCTGCCGCAGGGACCGACGTCGTCTCGAGCGCCTTCGCGGACGTCGAACTGCGCTCGAAGCGCAGCGTCGAGCGGACGGCGCCCCGGGACCTGCGAGCCGGCCTGCTCGAGCGACTGACCGACCGCCAGCTCGAGGTCGTCCAGATGGCCTACTACAGCGGGTACTTCGAGTCACCCCGCGAGCGTTCCGGCGAGCAGATCGCCGACACGCTGGGAATCTCGCCGGCAGCGTTCTACCGCCACGTGCGACGCGTCCAGCGGACGGTCTTCGCGGTGATCCTCGACGAGGTCGGGCTCCCGTCGGCGCCGCGGGTTGAATAGTGAACCCTCCTTCGGAGGTGGGGCTAGGTATCTGACGGACACGTTGACCTAGTATCCCTAATATTGTTCATACACGGCGACAGCTCGACCGAACCGCTCGTCGTCCCCACCATGAAAGACGTCAAACTCGACCCGAGCGAGGAATCGACATACGAGTGTTTCGACTGCGGGACCGTCGTCGTCAGCGCGACGGCACCCGGACGCTGTCCCAGCTGCGGCGCGGACATGCGGAATCGCGCCACGCCTCTCGAGTAGGTCGATCGCGTTTTCGGTGCGCGTTCAGCCCGTAGCGGCTGCGCTTCCCATCGACCGTCCGGTTACGACGCGCCGTCCTCGAGATACGAGATCGCCTCCTCGTCGGTGACCTGTCCGAACTCCCGATAGAACTGTCCGACCGCCCGGAAGCTCTCGGGGGTGATCAGCGCGATCACCGTGTCGGCCTCGGACTCGAGGGCGGCGATCGTGTCCGGCGGACCGACCGGCACCGCGAGGACGACCCGTTCGGCGTCGGCCTCGCGAACCTGCCGGAGACAGGCGATCGCGGTCGCCCCGGTCGCGACCCCGTCGTCGACGACGACGACCCGTTCGTCCGCGAGTTCGGGCAGGGTGTCGGTTCCCCGGTACCGGTCGGCCTTCTGGCGGGCGTTCGCCGCTTCCCGCTCGCGGACGTCCTCGAGGTACGACTCCGAGACGCCAAGTCGATCGACGAGGTCGTCGTTCAGCCAGACGCTGCCGTCGCTGGCGACCGCGCCGATCGCCAGTTCGGGGTTCGACGGCGCGCCGAGCTTCCGGGCGACGACGACGTCCAGGTCTGTCCCGAGGACGTCCGCGACGGGCCGTGCCACAGGTAACGCGCCGCGGGGAATCCCGAGAACGACGTCGGCCTCGACGCCCCGGTCTTCGAGTTCAGCTGCGAGCCGGTCGCCTGCGTCGGATCGGTTCGCGAACATACGGATCGTACGCCGTCCACGTACTATGTCTTGTTGTCACACGGACTGACGGGACGACCGGAAAGCGCCTGCCGAACGGCTACCCCCTAGCCGGCCGAGGAGTGTGTATGGGACGACTCCAGCGAACGCTTTCGAACATCACCGAGGAAACTGGGGCGGACAACGGCTGCATCGGCGTCGTCGGCGGCAGCGTCGACTACCCGAACCAGCCCGCACTTACCGCCAGAGCTGCACTCCGTACGGGCTCCGATCACGTCAGGGCCGTCGTCAGCGAGGAGATCTACGACATCGTCGCGAGCCACGATCCGAACCTGCTCGCCAGCAAGTACGAGGGCGAACGGTTCGACGCGGTCGCCGTCGAGCGCGTCGTCGAGGTAAGCGAGTGGGCCGACGCGATGGTGATCGGCCCCGGATTCGCCGACGCCGAGCCCGACGCGGTACGGGAAGCGATCGATCGGATCGACGTTCCGATCGTCGTCGACGCGATCGCGATCGAACCCTCCCTCGACGCGGACCTCTCGAAGGCGATACTGACACCCAACGAGTCCGAGGAGGACGCGATCACCGAATCCTACAACTCTCTCGAGGCGTTCACCAGAGAAACCAACGCCGTTCTCACGTTCACCGGTGACACCGACGAAATCATCGCTCACGGCGAGCGAATGCAAAACGAAACGGGAACGTCGGCGCTGACCGTCGCCGGCACGGGCGACACGTTGGCGGGGATCACCGCCTCGCTACTGGGACAGGGCTCCGACCGCGAGGAGGCCGCCGAACTCGGCGCGTGGATCCTCGGGAAAAGCGGCGAGCTCGCGACCGCGGAGAAGGGTCCCGGCGTCCTCGCGACCGACGTCATCGGGAAGATTCCGGATACGATCCGCTGAACGGCGTCGTCCGGAACCAGGCTTTTGCCGTCCCGCGTTCGAGTCGGGGACGCTATGCTCGACCGGAGCCGTCCGCAGGAGTCCGAGGAGATCGCCCACCCGTTCGTCGCGGCCGTCTACGATACCGTCGTTCCCGACCGGCTACTGTTCAGGACCCACCGGGAGTATCTGACCGCGGAGCTTTCGGGTCGCGTCCTCGACATCGGGGCGGGTACCGGAGCGAACTTCCCGTACCTCGACGACGGGGTCGATTACCACGCGATCGAGCCCGACCCACACATGCGCCGCCAGGCCGCCGAGAAGGCCCGCGAGGTCGGCTGCGAGGTTACCCTGCGGGACGCGCGGGCCGAGTCGCTGCCCGACTCCGACGACAGCGCCGACGTCGTCCTCTCGAGTCTCGTCTTCTGTACGATCGCCGACCCCGACCGCGCCCTCGAGGAGGTCGCCCGCGTGCTGAAGCCGGGCGGCGAGTTGCGCTTCCTCGAGCACGTCCGGGCCGACGGCTGGCGGGCGACGGGCCAGGAGCTGCTGAACCCCCTCTGGAGCCGCGCCGCGGGCGGCTGCCAGCTCACCCGGGACACCGTCGAACGGTTCGTCTGTCACGACGCCTTCGCCGTCGAGGACGTCGAGCGCGCCGAGGTCGGGATCTTTCCCGCGACGCCGATCGTCCGTGGCACGCTTCGGCGGCGCCGCGGGAGCGCCCTCTCGTGATCCGCTCGGATCAGTTTTATTGCGACAGGACTCGGCCGTAAAGCCATGACCGACGACAGGCTGCGGATGACGCCGGGACCCACCGAGGTTCCCGAGTCCGTCCGGCAGGCGATGGGGAAGCCGACGCCGAACCCCGATCTCGAGCCCGAGTTCTTCGAGCGCTACCGGTCGCTGACCGACAAGCTCGAGCGGGTCTACCGGGCGGGCGACGAAACGGGGGGCGACGACCGGGACGTCGTCGTTCTCGGCGGCGAGGGGATCCTCGGGCTCGAGGCCGCCATCGCCTCGCTGGTCGGTCCCGGCGACCGCGTGCTCTGTCTCTCGAACGGGCTCTACGGCGACGGGTTCAGCGACTTCGTCGAGAACTACGGCGGCGAGGCCGAGATTAGCGAGGTCCCCTGGCGCGAGCCGCTGGACGGCAACGTCGTCGCAGACGTTCTCGACAGACACGGCGAGTTCGACGTCGCGACGATGGTCCACTGCGAGACGCCGACCGGGTCGCTCAACGAGCTGGAGGGGATCCTCGACGTTCTGGCGGACCACGACGTGCTCTCGATCGTCGACGCGGTGTCCTCGCTTGGCGGGACCCCGGTGCCGACCGGGAAGATCGACGTCTGCATCGGCGCGAGCCAGAAGTGTCTCAGCGCACCGCCGGGGCTGGCCACCTGCGCCGTCAGCGACCGGGCCTGGGAACGGATGGAAGCCGTCGACAACCCGTCGCTGTACGCCGACCTCGAGCCCTGGCGAACGGCCGCCGACGAGGAGTGGTTCCCTTACACGCACCTCTCCTCGAACCTGTACGGCCTCGACGCCGCGGTCGATCTGCTGCTCGAGGAGGGACTCGAGGACGTCTTCGCGCGCCACGAGGACGCCGCGAAGCGATGTCGCGAGCGTGCCACAGAGCTGGGTCTGGAGCCGTACCCGACCGACGAGACCGCCTGCTCGCCGACCGTCACCGCCCTCTCGGTCGAGGGCCGGGCGACGGAGCTCCAGCAGGCGGTTCTCGAGGACCACGACATCCTGCTGGCGACGGGACTCGGCGAACTCGAGGACGACATCCTCCGGATCGGCCACATGGGTCACAACGCCCGGGTCGAGCGCGTCGAACGGACGATGGACGCGATCGCGGACGTGCTGGGCTGACGGGGTCTCGAGTGGCAAATTTCCCGGGCGTCCTCGCCAGACCCGGAGCCTGCAGGTGGAACCGTTTCCTAGGAACCGCCGCTATACGTACGTATGGACGAACCCGACAAGGAGCCGACGGAGAAACCGACCGAGGACAGGGAAGAAGCCGAGCAGGAGGGACAGTGGATGGCCCGCAACTGGCTGGGGATCGCGGTCGTCTCGATTCTCTTCTTGCTCCTGCTTGCGCTCGGGATGATGCAGGCGACCGGACTCGTGGACGTCTTCGCCCCGATCGCCGACTCCGAAACCGGACAGTGGGCCGCCTTCGGCGTCCTCGCGCTCGCCGTCCTCGCGCTGGCCGGCTGGAGCTGGCGCGCGGTCGTGAGCTAACGGCGTCGGTTTTCGGCCCGGCCGCGGGCCGACTGTGACTGTTCGTGGCACGCTGGCGCCGGAAAGAAACCCGTTTAGGCGTCGCCGTGCCAGACCGCACAATGAGTTACCGGATCGGGCTGGTCGGCAAACCGTCGGTCGGCAAATCCAGTTTTTTCAACGCAGCGACGATGAACGACGTTCCCGAGGGCGCCTACCCGTTCACGACCATCGACCCCAGCGTCGGCGAGGCCTACGTCCGCGTCGAGTGTGCAGCCCCCGAGTTCGACGAGGAGTGTACGCCGTCGGTCGGCTACTGCGACGACGGAACCCGGTTCGTCCCGACGAAGCTCGTCGACGTCGCCGGACTGATCCCCGGTGCTCACGAGGGCAACGGGCTGGGCAACCAGTTTCTGACCGACCTCAACGAGACCGACGTGCTGGTCCACGTCGTCGACTTCTCCGGCGAGACCGACCTCGAGGGCGAACCCACCGAGGGCCACGACCCCCGCGACGACATCGACTTCCTCGAGGAGGAGCTCGACCAGTGGTATCTGGGAATCCTCGAGAAGGGTATCGAGCGCTACGAGTCGGGTTACACGACCGAGGACGACGCCATCGAAGAGGAGCTCGCCGAGCAGATGAGCGCGTTCAAAACGAACGAGGACGAGATCAAGCGACTGATCCGACGGGTCGGAATCGGCTTCGACCCCGCCGAGTGGGACGCCGACGACAGGCTCGAACTCGCCCGCGAGATCCGCACCGCGACCAAACCGATGCTGATCGCGGCGAACAAGATGGATACACCGGAAGCGCAGGCGAACTACGACGAGATTACGAGCGATCCCGACTACGACCACCTGACGATCGTCCCCTGTAGCGCCCACGCCGAGAAGGCCCTCAAATCAGCCGACAAGGCCGGCGTCGTCGACTACAGACCCGGCGACGACGAGTTCGAGATCGTCGGCGACGTCTCGAGCGAGCAGGAACAGGGCCTCGAGGAGATCCGCGACTTTCTCTCCGAGTACGGCGCGACGGGCGTCCAGGCCGCACTCGAGTCGGCGCTGTTCGACGTCCTCGGGGTCGTTCCGGTGTTCCCGGGTGGCGCCAACGGGCTCGGTAACGAGCGCGGCGAAGTCTTGCCCGACTGTTATCTGATCCCGCCCGAATCGACCGCCGAGGAGTTCGCCTACAGCCTGCACTCGGATATCGGCGACGGCTTCCTCCACGCGATCGACTGTCGGTCGAACCGCCAGCTCGGCAAGGAGTACACGGTCGAGCCCCGGGACGTCCTCGAGGTCATCACGACGAACTGACGCGATCAGCGGCTCTCGGACGTCGCCGAAGCAACCAGCTACCCGCCGTCATGGAGTTTTCACGCACAGAAGCCACATCTCCGCTGGCTGCAGTGAAACCGAATCGGCGTTCGAAGATCTCTTTGAGGACGTGAAGCGGAAAAAATGTCGATTGGACGTGCCCGAAACGCTCACACGTAGGCTCGACGTCCGAGCCGCTCCGTTAGCAGATCGTCAGCGTCCCAGTTGTTTTTTCATCTTCCGTAGTCGTCCAGACCTTCCAGCTGTGTGTCCCCGCAGAGAGCTCGCTGTGGGAGACACTGAACCGCTTGGTTTGGCAGCCTCCAGCACCGACCTGGATCGTCCCGGACCGCGTAACCCCTCCGACATCGAGACAGAGAGTGGGGTTTGCTGACTCGCCACCGTGGTTTCGCACAGTCACGCGGAACTTCGCGTCCCCGTCCCGGTCGCTGGGTGCGGAGACGGAGACATCGATGTCCAGGTCGGCTTTCTCCGGTTCCTCGTCGGTATCGTCCGTTTCCTCTTCGTCAGGATCCTCGTCGACGTCGTCCTCTTCTTCGTGTTCGTCTTCCGGCGTTTCCTCGTCGGCGTCTGCATCTTCGTCTTCGTCATCCTCGGGCTCATAGTCCTCCGGTTCCTCGTGGGGTTCGCCTACATATGGAGCCCATGCACGGATCGACGCGTGATCCGGATCGAAATCGTTGGGACACTCGATCACTTCCAAGTGGAGCTCACTCGTTTCTCCTGCTTCGATCGAAGTGGACGACTCGTACGTCGGTCTGTCGCCAAGACGTCCCGAAATATAATAATGGATGTCCTCGTCGTCGGTTAGGTTCTCAACCTCTCCTGTGATATAACAGTAGTTGTAGTCACGGTTGGGCATCTCACGGATGTAGGCCTCACCGTTGCGGAGTTCGAGGCGCTGTTCGAGATACTTGTCGTCCCACTGCTCGAGGTCATACTGGTACTCGAACTTGATGTCCAGACGTTCGTCTTCAGGTTCTTTCTCGTCCTCGTCGTCTGCTTCCTCGACCTCTTCGATACGAGTCACTGACGCATGGACGTGACCTTCGCCCCCATCTGCTTCGATACACTCGGGGAATCTTAGGCCTGCAGATAGGGTCTCTCCTGGCTCAGGAACGACGATATCTTCATACGAATACTCTGTCTCTCCATCCTCACTCGTCACGCTACCGGCGAGGTATACCGTCATCTCCTCAGTGTCGGTCAGATTCTCGAGGTCGAAGTCGATGTAGCAGGAGTCCTGGAACTCATCGCTCTCCTCGTAGTAAAACTCAGCCGACGATAGCTCGAGCCTGTCGTCGAGCTCGCTGTCATCTCCCCCTTCGTATGTATAGCGGTACTCGAATTCGACGTCCTGACGAACCGGTTCCTCATCGACATCGTCTTCGGGCTCCTCGTCGTACTCATTGGCGTCGTAGGCTGGGTCGTCAGCGACCGTGTCGTCGGTTTCGGCGACGATCTCCCCACCCGGTGTGCGAAGTCCCAGCGTGTTGGGTTCGTCCGCGTTGATTCGTCCCCAGTCGTGATCGCCGACCACGACGTCGGCCTCGATGGAGTCGACCCGTTCGGACTCGAAGCCCGTCCAGACCGATAGCTGCCCGCCGGCACCGATCGTCGTTCCATCCGGGATCGGATCCGTCTGATCCTCGTCGACGTCGATCCCCCAATCCATCTGGTAGCCGGAGAGGTCGACAGTCTCGTCGCCCGTGTTCTCGAGGATCACGACGTCCTCGACCGGATACACGTTCACGATCTCGACCGGAATCGAGTCATCTGCGCCTGCTGTTGAGCTCAGGCCAGCGACTGCTACTGTCGAGCCCGCCCCCACTACGAAGTTACGTCGATTCAGCTTCATGTCCGCTCCTAAGGCTATCGCCATTGGTTATATGATTTGTGGAGAGAATATACATTATGAGTGAATAATTAAGTAAGGAATACAACGTAGAAATTACATTCTTGCTTTTCTATCTGTAGATAATCAGTAGTGAGTTCTAATTCTAGACAAACTCCGATGGAGAATTCTAGTAGAACTGACGGGCAGTGGACACCGATCACCGGACGCTCTTCTGATCGAGATGTGAATCGTTCCAGTTGCGGCTAGCTCTCGAAATACTAGGATGGCGTAAAGTTCAATGGGGCAACCATACAAGTCTGATTCGGATTGCTTCACATATCCATCACTGCGGAGAAAATAGACCGTTTCTCACTCTATCGGCGACCCCAGGCGAGCCGATCGCCGAGCGCGCCGATCCGCTCGGCGACCCCCGAGAGCCAGGCGCCCGGTGAGAGGCGACGGAGTTCGTCCTCGTCGACTTCGATGCGCGCCTCGCCGTACGGGTCGTGCCCGGCCCGTTCCTCGTCGTCGCGGTCGGCGTCGGCGGCCTCGACCGCGACCGAGACCCCGCAGCGACCGCAGGACTCGCGTTCTTTCGCCATGCGTGAGAGACGTTCGCCAGCGACTAAAGCGTACTCGCCGCCGCGTGCCGACGAGTTTTTGGCTTCGCCGTGGTATCTCCAGCCATGGACGTCGACAGCCCGCCGGAGTCCGACCCCGAGGAGCCGTCGGGCGACGGCCCCGCGGACGTTCCCGACTGGGACGACGAGTACGTCGATCGGGTGAGCGATCGGCTGTTGCACAACTACGACCTCGAGAAGGAGTACCGGGTCGACGGCGAGCGCTTCGCGCTGTACGGCCGGATGGAGCTGCGGAGCCAGAAACACTTCCTCCACCCGTCGATCTCGATCGGGGAACACGGCTCGACCGAACACCTGTTCGTACAACGGGTCGACCGCGTCGACGAGCGAACGCTCGATCGGTTCGTCGAGGTAGGCGAAGGGCTCGCCGACGAGTGGATCGAGACCGGCGAGGATCACTTCTCGACGGACTTCACGTTCGTCGCCGTCGCCCCGTCGATCCCGGAGTCGGTCCGCGAGCGCGTCGCCAGCTTCGACGGGCGAACGCTGCTGAAGTACGGCTACAACGGACACTACGAGATCAACCTCGTCATCGTCACCCCCGACGAGGAGGAGCTGGTCGCCAGCGAGAACGCTGACGTCGCGACCGCCTTCCGGCTCTGGGAACCGATTGAGCGCGAGGAGCCGGGCGTCCTCGACCTGCTCGCGAGGCGGCTGCAGCTGTAGTCGTCGCCGTCAGTGCGGTCGATACTCTCACATCACCGTCTCCCGAGCGACGCCGCTGGTCGATCGCGAAACGAAAAAACGCGGCCCGTGCGATCAGTCGTCGTCGGCGCCGACGTCGGCCGCGACGCCGTCGTCGGCGTCCTCGATCGCCTGCAGGTTGTCGTAGCCGATCTTGAACAGTGACACCGCGAGCCAGATGAGGACGGCGATGATGACCAGCTGGGCGACGGCCGACACCTGGCCGAGTAGCTGGGTCTCCGCCTCAGCGGTGATGCCCAGCAGGCGTCCGGCGAGGATCTGGTAGAGGCCGACCCAGAGGAGGCCGATCGTCGTGATGACTCCCATCAGCGCCATCGGACCGCCCGTCGAGAGGAGCTGCTTGGAGCGGTCCCAGTTCGCGAGCCAGATGGTCCCGGTGAGCAGCGCCAGCGACGCCAGCAGCTGGTTCGCACCGCCAAACAGCGTCCAGAGGTCCTCCCACCGACCGCTACCGAGCAGGAAAAAGGCGACGACGGCGATGACCGTCGTATTGACATAGCGGTTCGCCGCGTAGGACTCGGCCTGCGTCTCGGGCGTTCCGACGAGCTCCTCGACCATATACCGGCCCAGCCGAACGGCCGTGTCCATGCTCGTCAGGAGGAAGCTCGCGAGGACGAGCGCCATAAAGGGCGCAGCGTACTCGAAGGGGATGCCGAAGGCGGTGAGGATCGCCCCGCCGCCGGTCGCGAAGTTCGGCAGAGCGAGGCCGATCCCGCCGTCCGCTGCCGGGATCGCGATGATCGTCACGGCACAGAGCGCGACCGCCGCCAGCAGTCCCTCCGCGAGCATGCCGCCGTAGCCGATGAGCTTGGCGTCGCTCTCCTTGTTCAGCTGCTTCGAGGTCGTTCCCGAGGAGACCAGCGAGTGGAAGCCGCTGATGGTTCCACACGCAATCGTCAGGAACAACAGCGGGAACAGCGGCATCAGTGGAATGAGCCCCTCCGCAGCAAGGGGGCCGCCCTCGCCGAAGAAGCCGTACCAGGCGCCGATCGCGATATCGAGGTCCAGTTGCGCGCCCGTCTCGGGATGGACCGCGTCGGTCCCCATTCCCGTCATGAGAGTGCCGACGATGACCGCCAGCAGCCCCCCGCCGACTCCCGTGTACAGCAGGAACGACGAGAGGTAGTCGCGGGGCTGGAGCAACATCCACACCGGAAGAATACTCGCGGCCGCGCCGTAGACGAGCATCACGAGCACCCAGGCGCCGATGTTAGTGCTTTCGAGCAACGCCGGGATAACCGCCGGCGCGGAGTCGAGCAGGACGATCGTCCCCTCGGGGTAGGCGCCGGCCTCCGCGGGCGGGACGAGCGCCAGCGGGTACTGGATACCGATCCAGACCGACGCGAAGACGCCCCCGACGAAGACGACCGTTCCAACCGAGAACGGCAGCCCGAGCTGGTAGAGCCAGACCCCGAACAGGAGCGCGAGCGTAATGTAGATGATGCTCGCGGTCGCAGCCTGCGGGTAGGCGTCCAGCACAACCCCGATGACGAGTGCGAACACCGCCACGACGAGGATCGTCAACAGGAACGCGAACCACAGCAGCATGTTCTTCCCGCGCTCGCCGACGTACTGGCCGATGATGTAGCCGATCGACTTCCCCTCGTGACGCAGACTGCTCGACAGCGAGACGAAGTCGTGAACTGCGCCCATCAGCGGGTTCCCGATTGCGACCCACAGCACGGCCGGAACCCAGCCCCAGATCAACGCGGCCGTGATCGGTCCGACCACGGGCGCACCGCCTGCAATACTCGAGTAGTGATGCCCCAACAGCACCGGCTTCTTCGCCGGCACGTACTCTTGCCCGTCTCGATACTTGTGTGCTGGCGTCTCCCGACTGTCGTCGAGCCCCACGAACTGCGACAGATACCGCCCGTACACGAGGTACGAGACGGTAAACGTCGCGAGCACCAGCGCCACGATCCAAATTACACCTACCATGGTATCCTTTCTCGAGCAGGTGGTTGCGCGGCGGCACTATAAATATAATTCATTGAGTTCGGATCGGGCAGCTCGGCGACAAGTTTCGACACGTTCGTCGAGTATTTTTGCCGAAGCAGGTGAGAAATCCGACAGGTTGGCGCCGAATCGGCCCCGCATCCTGGCTGTGACGAGGACTCAGTCGCCGCTCGCGCCCTCGCCCGCGCCTGCTGCGATTCCGAACCCGAGCTCGCCCGCGACGTCCTCGAGCAGACTCCCCCGAACCTCCTCGATCCGAGTCTCGATGGTCGCTACCACCGGCGCGTCGAGGTCGTCCTCGATTCGTTCGAGGCGGTCGCGCTCCGTCGCCACCCGCTGGCGCAGGTAGCGGGCGCCCCGTCCGTCCTCGTGGGAGTCGGGCTCGGGCGTCAGCCGATTGACCACGAGCCCGTGAACCGGAAGGGCGGCGTCCTCGAGGGTCTCGAGCGAGCGTTCGGTCTCTCTGATCGAGAGCTCGTCGGGGTTCATCACCAGATAAAAGGCGGCTTCGTCTCGCAACACCTCCCCTGCGAACTCGAAGCGCTCCTTGCGCTCCCGGAGTCGGGCGAGGATCGGATCGCCGTCCATCACTCGCCGGGGTTCCTGATTGCCGATCGCGGCCTTCTCGTAGAGGTCGATGCTGCGCTCGCGTTTGTCCATCAGTCGCTCGATCCAGTTCTCGAGCAGCTCCGGGAGGGCCAGCAGCCGCAGCGTCGATCCCGTCGGCGAGGTGTCGAAGACGACCCGGTCGTACGGTTCGGCCGACCGCATCACGTCGACGAACCGGTCGAACAGCGCGGCCTCGTAGGCGCCCGGCGTCTGGTGGGCCATCTCGAGTTGCACGTCAACCTCGTTGACCATCGTCGCCGACAGCTGTGCGTTCAGCTGGCGTTTTAGTCCCTGGAGGTGGTCCTGGACCTCCCGCTCGGGATCGATCTCGAGCGCCGAGAGCCCGTCGTACCCCTCGACGGGCTGGGGCTCGTCGCCGAACTCCTGATCGAAGACGTCGGCCGTGCTGTGGGCCGGATCCGTCGAAACCACGAGCGTCTCGAGCCCCGCGTCGACGCAGTTCAGCGCGTACGCACTCGAGACGGTCGTCTTGCCGACCCCGCCCTTCCCGCCGAAGAAGACGAACTCGGTCATCAGAAGTGGTACTGGTGGCCCTTCCGTTCGATCACCGACCCCCGGTCCCAGAGCCGTCGCTGCCAGGCCTCGTACTCGTCCTCGAGGTAGGGAAGCAGCTCGGCCGTATAGTACGACACCGGACTCGGGATCCCGAAGGCGTCGGGGAAACACGCCAGCATGAACGCGTCCTCCTGGTCCTCGGCCTCGGCCTCGATCTTCTCGTAGGCCGGATGAGTGATCATCCCGTGGTAGAGCCCGCGGAGCCACTCCTCGAGGGTTTCTCGGAACCGCGCGATTCGATCGGCGAGCGTCATTGTCGATGATCCTCGGGGCTCGAGGCTAAAAGGTGTCGTGCTCCCGTCCTCGAGCCGACGCGAGAACGGGATCGGTCGGAACAGGCTCGCGGCATGGTTTTCAGGAATCCGTTGACCCCGAACGGAACAGGACTACTCGAGGTCGCGCGGATCGATATGATCCACTTCGGCGATATTCGGGTAGAGCGTATCCGTCGAGACGATCGGTTCCTCGAGCACTCGCGCTGTTCCCAGGTGAACCGCATCGAAAACGTTGAGCGAATCGTACTGTCGACGTAGCTGACCCGCAGCATCCATCATCTCGACGGAGAGTGGAACGAGTTCGATCCCCTCGGCAGCGATCGTTCGATGAGCTTCCGAGAGTTCGTCTCGATTCCAACTGTCCTCCATCACGTACTGGACTTCGATCGCGGTCGCAACCGACGTTTTCGGCGTGTCGATCGCTTCGAGGTCGACTTCGCTCGAGAGCCAATCGTCATCTTTCAGCACCGCGAGGACTGGATCCGTATCAAGATACACGCTTTCGCTCCAGGCGCTCGCGGACGTCGTCTCGGGCTTCATCGTCGGTTCGCTCGTGGAGACGAATCTGGCGTTCCTCACGAACGATGAGACGAGCGCCGTATCGAAGCGCCTCGGATCTGGAGCTGAATACACCTTCGTCGACGAGCGCATCGAGTTCGTTCACAAGCTCCGGCGGCAACGACACCGGAACGGACTGTCTATCGGTCCCCATGTCTATACGAATACTATACAACCGTATAAAGAGTGCGGCGGGACGACACCGACGCGAACCGACCTCACAACGCTGAAACGGAAAGGCCAGCCCGACTCGGACCACAGTAGTTCAGTAGTTCGAGTCACGAGTAGAGCCGTATGTCAGCGATTCCCGTCACCGTCCTCTCGGGCGGCCTCGGCGCCGGCAAGACGACGCTGCTCAACCACCTGCTTCGCAACGCCGGCGACCGCGAGCTCGCGGTCCTGGTCAACGACATGGGTGAGGTCAACGTCGACGCCGAGCTCGTCGCCGACGGGTCGGATCTCGACGCCGGCGGCGTCGCCGAGCTCTCGAACGGCTGTATCTGCTGTGAGCTGCAGGACGACCTCGAGACGGCGGTCGTCCGTCTGGCCCGCGAACGCTCGTTCGGCCACCTGGTCGTCGAGTCCTCGGGAATCTCCGAGCCCGAGCCCGTCGCCCGGCTGTTTACGACCAGTTCGCGGGTCGCGGCCCGCTACGAGCTCGACGCGCTCGTGACGGTGCTCGACACTCGACGCTTCCTCGATACCTTCGCGGGCGAGGACGTCCCCGAACGGCGCACCGACGCCGACGAGGACGACCGACCGCTCTCGGACCTGCTGATCGAGCAGCTCGAGGTCGCGAACCTCGTCGTGCTCAACAAGGCCGATCTCTGCCAGCCCGCGGAGCTCGAGGAGGCCGAGTCGCTGGTCCGGGCGCTCCGGCCCGACGCCGAACTGCACAGAACGGAGTTCAGCGCCGTCGATCCCGACGAGCTCCTCGGCGTCGACCTGTTCGACCCCGGGCAGCTGGGGGAGGGAGCGGGGTGGCAGCGGGCGCTGGCGGAAGAGAGCGAGACGGCGGGCGTCGAAGCCGTCGACGGCCACGGTCACGACGACCACGACCACCGCCACCCCGACGAGGTCTACGGCGTCGACCCGATCACCGTCCGGGAGCGTCGCCCGGTTCATCCGGAACGTTTCGCCGCGTTCCTCCGGGAGCTCCCCCCGAACGTCGTCCGATCGAAGGGCGTCGCGTGGCTCCCCGGTCGGGACGCGAAGGTCGATATCTCCCAGGCTGGCCCGTCCGTTCGGGCGACGAGCGAGAGTCCCTGGATCGCCGCGCTCCCGGCGGTGCAACGCGATCTCTACCGGTCGAACCGTCCCGACCTCGAGTGGCACGACGAGTTCGGCGATCGTCGGACCGAACTCGTGTTCATCGGAACCGACCTCGAGGACGACTCGCTGCGCTCGCAGTTTCGAGACTGTCTGGTCACCGACGAGGAGTGGGAGCGATCTGCAGGGCTCGAGAACCCGTTCCCCGACGCGGACGACGAGGCCGTCGTCCTCCGGGAACCCTAGAAGGTGTCGGCCATCGCCTCGAGCGCCCGTTCGAGCTCTCCCTTTCGCTTCCAGGCGGCGATCCGATCGCCGAACGGCAGCGGGGCCGCGAGCGAGACCGACGACCGAAACCGGACCTCGGTGCCGTCCTCGCGCTCGTCGAACTCGAGCCACGTCTCCATCTGGTCGAACGGTCCCTGCTCGCCCTCCTGGGTGTAGTAGAGTGCGTCCTCGCGGTACTCGAACCGGAGCGGGAGTTGCATTCCGGGCCCGCTGGCGACGACGATCGTCGCGTCGCCCTCGTCCCGGACGTCCGCGACGGTGAAGCTCCCCTCCGCCTCGACGATCGCGGGCGGATCGAACCGCGAGGAGAGTTCGACCGCCGTCGCGTCGACCCGCCGAGAGACCGTGACTTCCCGCATATCCTGCCGTTCTCGGGCAGCAGGATAAATACCGGTGACGGCGGTCGACGGAAACGGCTAAGTGAGCCACGTTCGCGTACTCGGGTATGGCCGACCCCGACGCCGACCCGGAGGGGTTCCGCGAGGGACTCGAGTCCTCCCGGGGCGATCCGCGCGTGCTGCTCGTTCTCAACGCGGTGTTATCGCTGCTGTTCGGCTGGATGATCGTCGCGGGCGCGGCGGTCGTCGGGCTGGTCGAGGTCAGTTTCACGACCGTCGTCGCGGCCGCAGCCGTGCTGTTCGTCCTCGCGCTCGTGATGACGCGTCCGTAGGCGGGCCCGATCACGGCGGCGACGAGCCGACAGGTACTCACGAACCCGACGACACTGTGGGAACAACGAATGCGGAACGCCCTCCCCGATTACCGGCCCACGAAGCCCGAGCTCGCCGTCTTCGTCTCGGGGATCACCAGCATGGGCCTCGAGATCCTCGCGGTACGGATCGTCGCGCCGCAGTTCGGCAGCCACATCTACACCGTCGGCGGGATCCTGACGGTGTTGCTCGCCGCGCTGAGCCTCGGCTACTGGCAGGGCGGCAAACGGGCGTCGCTCGCGACGCTCCGCGAGATGTCCTGGCTCATGCTCGCGACGGCGGTGTACGTCGCGGTGGTGATCTACGCCAGCGACTTCCTGCTCGCGTACACGTCGACGCTGGCGATCCCACCCCGGTACGCCTCGCTACCGGCCGTCATCATCCTCTTCGGCCCGCCGACGTACCTGTTGGGGTTTATCAGCCCCTACGCCGCTGAGCTGTCCCGAAAACGCGGCATCGGCGAGGCCTCCGGCCACGTCTACGCGCTCGGCACGATCGGGAGCATCCTCGGCTCCGGCGCGACGACGTTCGTCCTCATCCCCTACCTGAGCATCGCCCAGATCGGACTGCTGTTCGGGATCGTGCTGGTCGCGACCGCGCTCGCGCTCGAGTTGCCCTCGCTCCCGCGGAATCCGACGATCGCGAGCGTCGTCGTCGTCCTGTTGCTCGTCACCGCCGCAGGCGGGGGTCCCGTCGACTTCGACCACCGCGGCGACGTCATCCACGAGAGCCAGACCCCCCACCAGCACCTCGAGGTCGTCGATGACGACGAGATCCGGACGATGTACCTGGACGGCGCTCGCCACAGCGCGATGGACCTCGAGGACCCCGACCGCCACGTCTTCGCCTACACGAAGTACTTCCACCTGCCGATGCTCACGGTTGATGACCACGAGGACGTCGACGACGTCCTCTTTATCGGCGGAGGCGGGTACACCGGGCCCCAGGACTTCGAGGAGCGGTACGACGTCGACGTCGACGTCGTCGAGATCGATCCCGAAGTCACCGAGGCCGCCGAGGAGTACTTCGGTCTCGAGCACGGCGAGGAGATGACCAGCTACGCCACGGACGGACGGCAGTTCCTCCAGAACGCCGACGAGGAGTACGACGTGATCGTCCTCGACGCCTACAAGCAAGACCAGGTGCCGTTTCATATGACGACCGCGGAGTTCATGGAGCTGACCGCCGACCGCTTGAGCGACGACGGCGTCTTGCTCGCGAACGTCGTCTCGGCGCCCAGCGGCTCGGCCTCGGAGTTCTACCGCGCGGAGTACGCGACGATGGAGGAGGCGTTCCCGGAGGTCTACAGCTTCCGCACGTCGGACGAGGACTCGGTCCAGAACATCCAGCTGGTCGCGACCACGGACAGCGAGACGCTCTCGCAGGGCGATCTCGAGCAACGAAACGAGGAGCGCGAGCTGGGGGTCGACCTGAGCGACGAGGTCGATCACTACATGGCCGACCCCGAGACCGACGACGTCCCCGTCCTGCGGGACGACCGGGCACCTGTCGACAGCCTGCTCGACCCGATGCTGGGCCAGCGCTACGTCATCGAGGAGACCGAGAGTTCGGAACCGACGACGGCGAACCCGGCTATTGCGCCGGTCTCCACGTAGGAGACCGATCCGAAGCTCCGGTCCGAGAGTGGTTCGATACCCAAAGTGTCTTGTAGTACTGATTGAAATATATGAAAGAATGAAGCGCCGACAGATCATCGCCGGAGCGGGGACGGTCGGGCTCGCGAGTCTCGCGGGCTGTCTCGGGACCGTCGGACTCGACAGCCACGAGGCGACGCCCGCCGGGATCGAGCCGGAGATTCGCGAGGACGCCGGCTACGAACGGACCGCCGTCGACGAGCTTCGCCTCGAGGAGACCGTCGACGTCTCGGTGCTGTCCGAGGAGATCGTGCTGGTCAACGCACTCACCGAGTACGAGAAGACGCTCGATCTGGGGCTGCTGGGCGAACACCAGGGTGCGGAGTTCGTCGCGTTCTCGAGCCCGCAGGTCGAGCTCCTCGGTCGGGGACTCAACCCGATCGGCGAGCGATCGACGGCCGAGCTCGTCGATCTGGTCGTCACGAACTACGGCGGGATCGGGGACGTCGACCACAAAACCGACGAGGACGTGACCGTCCTCGGGCAGTCGACGACGCTGTCGACGTTCACCGGCGAGGCGGAACTGGGCGGTCGGACCGTCGACGTCGACGTCCTCGTCACCGAGACCGTCGCGGCCGGCGACGATCTGGTCGCCACCCTCGGCGTCTATCCGACCACCTTCGAGAACGAGGGCGAACACGTCCGCTCGCTGATAGGCGGCGTCCTCGAGGAGCTGCCCGACTAACTAGCGTCCGGCACCCGTCGGGGCGTCGGGCAGGTCGTATTTCTCGCTGTCGATGCCCAGCTCCTCGAGGGCCGCCTCGAGGTGGCGCTCCTCGGCGAAGTCGGCGCCGTCCTCCACCCGGAGCCGCTGGGCGGTCGCCAGCACCTCGCCGCGGCGGTCGTCGGGCACGTCGAACTTGTCGGTCGCGAGCTCGATCGTCAGCCCGTTGTGATCGCGGGTGTACAGCGAGTGGAAGATCCCCCGATCGAACTCGTTGTACCCTCGACCTGCGTCCTCGAGGGCCCCCTTGGTCTCGACGAACCGCTCGGGCTCGACGGAAAAGGAGAGGTGGTGTACCGAACCGACCTGGTGGCGAAGCGGCTGTTCGTTCGACTGGCGGTCGTCGTTCACGAAGAAGGTGAGGATCCGCCCGTCTCCCGTGTCGAAAAAGAGGTGGGTCGACTCGGGGTCGTCGAGGTTGGGCTGTCTGAGCACCAGCGGCATCCCCAGCAGGTCCCGGTAGAACTCGATCGTGTCGTCCTCGTTGCTGCCGATAAGCGTGATGTGGTCGGTGCCGGCGAGGCGAATCGGGCTGTCGGGTCGGTCGGCCGTGATCTCAGGATCGTTCGTCATCAGCTTCCGATAGGGTCCCGAAGACCGTAAACGGTGCCCAGGATCGGGCGAGCGAAACGGACGTGATCGATCCGGGCGACGGCGGCTCCCGCCCCGACGCCGGGGCCCGAACGATTATAGGCGGGGTCGGGTACGTATACGCCATGCAAACGGCAGTCGTCGTCGACGCGGTTCGGACTCCGTTCGGCAAGCGAGGCGGCTCGTTCAGGGACACCCACCCCCAGGATCTCGCGGCCGCGCCGCTTGCGGCCCTCGAGGAGCGCAACGGGTTCGACCCGGAGACGATCGAGGACGTAATCTACGGCTGCGTCACTCCCGTCGACGAGCAGGGGCTCAACATCGGCCGCATCGCGCCGATGGTCGCGGGCTGGGGCGACGCCGTTCCGGGCGTCCAGCTCAACCGGATGTGCGGCTCGGGTCAGCAGGCGGTCAACTTCGCCGCGACGAACGTGATGGCGGGCCAACACGACGTGGTGGTCGCCGGCGGCGTCGAGCACATGACCCGCGTGCCGCTGGGCTCGGACGGCGTCGACGGCGTCGCCGGGGAGAGCGCCGTCACCGACACCTACTTCGAGCACTTCGACGAGCTGACCCACCAGGGCGAGGGCGCCGAGCGGATCGCCGAGAACTACGGCTTTACGCGCGAGGAACTCGACGAGCTCGCGGTCGACTCCCAGCGCCGCTGGGGCGAGGCCTGGGACGACGGTCGGTACGACGAGCAGATCGTTCCCGTGGAAACCGAACTCGACGGGGAAACGAACGACTCGAACGGTCGAGCGGGGGACGAAGCGAGCCGCGAGACCGTCGTCGTCGAGCGGGACGAACACCCCCGTCCCGAGACCGATCGCGAGACGCTCGCCGAGCTCCCGCTGTCCTTTCGCGAGGACGGCGCGGGCGTCCACCACCCGGGCAACTCCTCGGGGATCGTCGACGGCGCGTCGGCCCTGCTGATCGCGAGCGAGGACGCCGCCGACGCTCACGGCTGGGAGCCGATGGCCCGAATTCGACAGACGGCGGTCGTCGGCGTCGACCCCGTGACGATGCTGACGGGACCGATCCCGGCGACCGAGCGCGTCCTCGAGCAGTCGGCCTACGAGCTCTCCGATATCGACCGCTTCGAGGTCAACGAGGCGTTCGCGTCGGTCGTCGCCGCCTGGCTCGAGGAGACGGGCGCCCCCTGGGAGCGAACCAACGTCAACGGCGGGGCGATCGCCCACGGCCACCCGCTGGGAGCGACTGGCGCGGCCCTGCTGACGAAGCTGGTCCACGAACTCGAGCGGACGGGCGAGGACGTCGGGCTCTCGACGATGTGTATCGGGTTCGGCCAGGGGATCGCGACGATCGTCGAGCGGCTGTAAGCAGGGGACGGATCGACGACACGGCGGGGATCAAGGTAAAGTATCGCTGTCGCGACCGTTCGGGTATGCGACTCGACGGCGTTCGAATCCTCGATCTCTCGCGGCTGTTGCCGGGCCCGTACGCGACCCAGCTGTTGGCGGACTCCGGGGCCGAAGTGGTGAAAGTCGAAGACACTGACGCGGGCGACTACGCGCGCGCGATGGAGCCGCTCACCGATCGGGACACCGGCGCGATCTTCGAGATGGTGAATCGGGGGAAGCGAAGCGTCGCGCTCGACCTCAAAAGCGAGGACGGCCGGGCGGCGTTCTACCGGCTCGTCGAGGAGAGCGACGTCGTCCTCGAGAGTTTTCGTCCGGGCGTCGTCGACCGACTGGGGATCGACTACGAGACGCTACTCGAGCACAACGAGGAGCTGATCTACTGTTCGCTCACAGGGTACGGCCAGAACGGTCCCTGGGCCGATCGCGCGGGCCACGACCTCAACTACGTCTCGGTCGCGGGACTGCTCGACATGACCCGCGAGTCGCCCGACGCGAAACCCCAGACGCCGGGCTACCCCATCGGCGACATGGCCGGCGGGCTGTTCGCGGCGTTCGCGATCGTCGAGGCCGTCCTCGCACGGGAACTCGGCAACGCGGACGGCGAGTACGTCGATATCGCGCTGGCCGACGTCGTCGCCTCCTTCTCCCAGGCGGTCGCCTACCAGTCGCTCACCGGCGACCCTGCCGAGCCCAGACCGAGCGAGACGCCGCTGACGGGTGCGCTACCGTGGTACGACAGCTACGAGACCGCCGACGGGCGGTGGCTGGTCCTGGCGGCCCTCGAGCCGAAGTTCTGGCGAGCGTTCTGCGAGGCCGTCGGTCGGGAGGACCTCGTCGACGAGCACGGAACGGACGATCCGGACGTGCGGGCGGCCCTGCGGGCCGAACTCGAGGACGTCTTCCGCGAGCGAACCCGCGAGGAGTGGGAGACGGCGCTGGCGGACGTCGACGCCGCCGTCACCGGAGTCTACGCGCCTGCGGAGCTGGCTGCGCACCCGCAGTTCCGGGCCCGCGGGCTCGTCGAACGTTCCGAGAACGCACCCCCGAGGATCGGGTTTCCGGCTCGGCACCGCGAGACGTCGACGGAGACGACCGAGTCCGTGCCCGGCCACGGCGAGCACACCCGTCGGTACCTCGCCGAGGTCGGGTACGACGAGGCGGCGATCGACCGACTGCTCGAGTCGGACGCGGTTCGCTGAGACGACGGCAACGTGGCGCTACTCGAACAGGTCGCCGTGACGTCGGGCCAGATCCGTGTACGCTCCCGAGGAGAACTCCTCGAAGATCTCCTCGGGGTCGATCCCCGTCTCCGCGAGCGGCGTGACCTCGGCGGGGACGCCGCGGACGAACGACTCCGGTGGGATCTCGTACTCGTCGGGGATCACGGTCCCCGCGGCGACGATGCTGCCAGCCCCGACCGTCGCGTCGGTATTCAGTGTCGCGTTGAATCCGACCAGCGCGCCCGTCTCGACGACCGCCTCGTTGAGGACGGCGCCGTGTCCGACCATCACCCGCTCCTCGAGGGTCGCCGCGTGCAGCGTCGCGTTGTCGCCGACGTGGGTCCCTTGCCCGACCCGAACGGGACCGACGTCGCCCCGGAGGACGACCCCCGGCCAGACGCTCGCTTCGGCCGCGACTTCGACGTCGCCGACGAGGATCGCGTCCCCGCTCACGCTGGCTTCGTCGTCGATCGACGGGCTAGTACCCTCGAACTCGTAGGTTCGGCTGTCGACCATAATCGGTCGACCACGACCGGGATCTTAAGAGTCGTCGTCGGAGTGCCGACTATCACAGTTCCGTATGAATTGCGTGGCGAGCCCGCATATCCTCTCGGCCCCGTGCGAGTCCTCTCTGTGCAAGCTCGGTCTTTATTACGAGCGGTGGTGGAGCCAGGTGGGAAACGCATGAGCCAGTCAGATTCACCGATTCGAGCGATGTTCGATCTGCAGCGAGCCACGATCGAGGGAAGCCAGCAGCTCGTCGAGCGGAGCTTCGCGACCCGCGGGACCGTCAGTCGAATGATGCTCACCGGAGTCAAGAGTCAGGAGTCACTCCAGCGCCAGCAACTCGAGCTCGCACAGGCGATGACCCACGGGACGATCGGGACGATGACCGCGATGGTTCCGGGCGGGAACCAGGAGCCGATCCTGGGAGGGGTCGACGAGAGCTTCGACCAGTTGAAAACCACCCACGCGGAGTTCTACGACGCCCTCGAGCGGGAACTCGAGCGGGACGTCGAGAGCGTCGACGAGCTCTCCGCGGAGTTTACCGACGCGATGGAGACGAGCACCGAACGGCTGCTCGAGTCCTCACACGAGATCGAGGACCGGACCGTCGAGAACGTCGACGAGCTCTCCGCGCAGCTTCGCGAACAGCTCGAGCGGACCCGGGAGCTACAGGACGAACTCGAGAGCCAGCTCGAGGACCGGACCGAGGACGTCGAGAAGCTCCTCGAGACCCAGGCCGAGCAGATCGACGCCATCCAGGAGCAACTCGAGCAGCAAGCCGAACAGGCTCGAGAGGCCGGTGGAACGTCGATTCCGATCGGCTCCGACCGCACGATCGAGGAGATCGACGGTATCGGAACGATGACCAGCGACCGACTATCCGAAGCGGGGATCACGACCGTCGACGACCTGACGGGGTCCGATCCGGAGACAATCGCCGAGGCCGCGGAGGTCTCGACCGCACGGGCACGGGAGTGGATCGACCGGGCCGAAGCCTGATCACTCGAGTTCCGGAAGGACCTCCTCGCCGAAGTCCTCGACGAACCGCTCCTGCTCGCGGGTGACGTTGTGCAACAACAGTTTGTCGACATCGAGCGAGCGGTCCTCGCGGAGCCACTCGACGTGGTCCTCGGGGTCGGCCGAGATCCGAACGCTCTCTTCGACCTGCTCGCGGGTGACCTGCTCGCCCAGTGCGTCGAACTCCTCGGGGGTGCGCAGCTTCTGGGTGACCGAGCCGGGCGCGCAGTTGGTGCGCCACTGGTCGTAGGCGCCCTCGAGGGCCGCGTCGTCGTCCTCGGCGTAGGCGAGCTGGACCTTGAGGGCGATCGGTTTCTCCGGGGCGTTCTCGCGGAACGCCTCGATCCGACTCTCGAGCCCTTCGTGGTCGGGCGTCGCGATCGTGATCAGTCCCTCGACCCACTCGCAGGTGCCGAGCCAGCGGGCGGTCTCCTCGGAGAGCGCGGCGCCAAACAGCGGCGGCGGCGACTCGGGTCGGGTGTACAGCGTCGCCTGCTCGACGTCCACCCGCCCGTGGTGGGTCACTTCCTCGCCGTCCCACAGCCGGTGCATGATCTCGGCGCACTCCTCGAGGCGGGCGTTGCGCTCGTCCTTGAGCGGCCAGTCGACGCCCGCGATCCCCTCGTTCATCAGCTGTCCGCTGCCGACGGCGAACCAGAACCGCTCGGGGTACATCTCCCGGAGCGTCGCGGCCGCCTGCGCGATAACTGCGGGATGATAGCGGTAGCCCGGCGCGTTGACCGTGCCGAACGACAGGGAGGTCCGCTCCATCGCCGAACCGAGCCAGGACCAGACGAACCCCGACTCGTCCTGGCGCTCGCTCCAGGGGTGGAAATGATCGGAGGCCAACACCGCGTCGAAGCCGTACTCGTCGGCGAGTTCGGCATACTCGAGCAGGTCGCTGGGCGCGAACTGTTCGTGGGAGGCGTGAAAGCCGATTTCGACCACGGCTCACACCTCAGTTTCGCGGTCGTCGTCGGTTCGGTCCGCGAGGACGCCGGCCGACGGCGCCTGCGACGGACGGGTGGCGACGAGCCAGTTCCCGTCCGCGAGGCGACTCGTCCGCAGCTCGCCGTGCCGACGGTCCTCCCATCGCTCTCGGTCTCCGGGTGACTCGATCTCGCGTCGATCGGACTCGCTCATACCTACCGCTGCACCGTCGATCGCCTAAACCCCGCTCCCTGAATGTGCTTCCCGTCGCCGACCTTACTTCCGACTCCGGCACCTTCGGTCTGGCATGCTCGTCCTCGGCGACGCCCACACCTCCGACCCGGACCGACGGGAAGCCTTCCTCGATCACTACCGACGGCTCGAACCCGATGCCGTCTTGCAGGTCGGCGACCTCGAGTGCTACGAGCTGCCGGCCCCGACGTGGTTCATCGCCGGCAACAACGAGGACTTCGATACCGTCGAAGCCCTGCGGGCTGGCGAGACGGCGGGGACCCGGAACGTCCACCTGCTGGCGAGTACGCTGGCGACGGTCGACGGCGTCCGCGTGGCGGGGCTCTCGGGCAACTACGCGCCGACGAAGTACGACCTGCCCCGGGACGAGCTCTCCGGGGAGCGTCGGCGACATTTCACCCACGAGGACGTCGAGCAGGCGGCCGAGCTCCCGGACGTTGACGTGTTGCTCGTCCACGAGGCGCCCACCGGGGTGCTATCGTACGGCTACGATCCTGGCTGCGAGCGCGTCGACGAGCTGCTCGCGGCGCTCTCGCCGGAGCTCTGTCTTGTCGGCCACCACCACCGCCACCGGGAGGCCGAGATCGAGGGAACCCGCGTCGTGAGCCTCGCGCCGGCCTGGGAGCGCTACTACGCGCTCGACCCGGAGACGCTGGCGCTCGAGAGCCACGGGATCGACTCGACCGAGTGACTACTGCCGGGGCACGACGCGCTGGCGCACGAAGTTCCGGAGTCGCGCGTTGTACGCCTCCGGTCGGTGGAGGTTACAGATGTGGCCGACGTCCGCGAACACCTCGATGCGAGCGTCCTGTGCGGCCGCCGCGTGTTTCCGCTCGCCGCGGCGCATGATCTTGTCGTTCTCGCCGTTGATGATCACCGTCGGCCCGGGGTACGTCGAGAGCTTCTCCCGGAAGTTCACGCCCGCGATGTCCGGCCCGGCGTCGCCGAACTGCTTGGGGTAAAAGCCCGCCTCGATGATCGCCTGCTCGACGTCCGGCTCCAGATCGCGGTTCCGGACCCACCGCGTCGCCAGCCAGTCGACGGCGCGTTTGCCGAGGTCGGGACGGGTAGCCAGGCGGGCGAGGACGCCGTTGGCCCGGGTCACCAGCTCCATGCCGCGAACGGGGTTCGCACTGGATCCCGTCAGCACGAGCCCGTCGACGTCCTCGGGGTGGCGGGAGGCGTACTCGGTCGCCACGTAGCCGCCCAGCGAGAGCCCGACCAGCACCGCGCTGCCGTCGGTCGCGGTCTCGATCGTCTCCGCGAGGCGGTCGATCGCTGGCTCCATCCGGAAGCTCTCGTCGGCGTACGCCCCGTGACCGGGGAGATCGAACGCGGCGACCCGGTACTCGTCGGCCAGCGCCCGACGCTGGGGGAGCCACATCGTTCGGGTGAACATCGCACCGTGGACGAACACGATCGCCTGTGCGTCCGCCGGTCCGTCGACGTCGATACTCTCTCGCTCGTGCCCGTCGCCAGATAACAACATCGTCGACGCTCGTACGACGAGAAGCAACTTAGTTCGCGGCCCGGCAGCGGCTCTCGAACGTCGTCGGTCCGACCGGTCGCCGCAGCCACACCCCCCTTCGTAAATCAATTACTGCGATATAAAATCGGAGCGGGCCAGTGGCTACCGGACCGATCGGAAGGAACACCGCCCGTGAACGGTCGTCCGGCCTTCGACGGCGCGGCGTCGATCGTCAGGAGGTCTCGGGATCCTCCGGATCGACCCGCGGCTCCGGATCGCTGTCGGCGACCGCGGTCGGCTCCGCGTCGACGCCGCGGCACTGCGAGCCGACGTCCTCGAGGGTCTCGGCGGCGTCCTCGCTCGACGTCGCTCGACCGGGACCGTTGGCCGACGACGACTCGAACTCGATCGATCGACCGTCCTCGAGGACGAGCCGTTCGGCCGCGCGTTCGCGAACGGCCGACGGTTCGAGCGTCCGCGTCTCGTCGGGGCCGGTTGCCATCGCGGGGGTCGCGGAGTCGCGATGGTCGGTCGCCGGCACGGGGCTCACGCGGGCGACGCTACCGTCGACGACGGCGACGACGCCGACCGTCTCGCCGTCGGCGGTTTCGACACGGTTCCCGACGTCGGCCTCCGTGAACGTCTCGCACATACGGCGACGGTATCGACGACCGAGAGAAGTGGCTGGTGCTTGCGACGGCTGGCTGGCGAGTGGTGGGTCGGACCTCGGGAGGCGGTTCGAACCTCGAGCGACGAAAAGTAAGCGTCGAAGACGGGACCGAAGCTATCGACGGGGCGACGTCAGTCGACTCGCCGCCACGACGGCGCCGTCTCGAGGGTCGCCACGGCGGCCTCGAGATCCAGCTCCGCGGCGCCGTAGAACCGCTCTCTCCCGACGGGCGTCCGGACTTTGAGCACGACAGTCGCGTCCGTCGCGCGAAAGATCGACAGTTTCCAGGGCGTTTCGGTGTCCTCCCACGTGCTCTGGAGCCGCGCCGCCTCGTCCTCGAGGACTCGAGATCCGAGCTCCCAGCTCAGCCGCGTCAGTCGCGGCACGTCCAGCGGAATCGCGGGCGGAAGTTCGACGGCGGCGTCGTCGACACTCGGGGAGTTACGGGTTGCCATACCTCACGAATTGAAGCTATTGATTAAAAAAGTAGCTATTCGCCGCTCGGAGGCAGGCTCGTCACAGTCCGAAGGAGAAAGTGTGCCGGCTGGCGGGTTCGAAGGGAGCAGCGAAAACGGGCTCTCGATCCGAGACTTACTCGGTGGCGGCCGAGACGTCGTCGGCCTCGCCGTCGGTTTCGGGCGTCGGCTCGCCGGTCGGTCGGACGAACTCGCGCTCGAGGTGGACGCGTCGATCGTTGATCTCACGAACGTCGTCGGCCTCGACGACGAAGGGCTCGCCGACCTCCGCGCGGCCGAGTCGGACCAGAATCTGATCCAGCGCGTCCGGATTCGGTTCGACGCGAGCCCGATCGCCGCCGACCGACGCGACCGTGCCGATCACCTTTCCGTCGGCCCGCTCGACGAGTTTGCCCAGCTCGTCGTTCGTGAACGGCCCCTCCGCGACGTCGGCGCCGGAGACGTCGTCCGACGCGTCCGCAGCGTCAGCGGTATCCGCGGTGTCGGCAGCGCCCGCTGTGGCCGCTTCCGACGAGGACGCGGTCGCCTCGTCGGCCGACGCCGTCTCCTCACCCTCGACGACGGTCTCGGCTTCGGGCGTGTCGTCCGCTGACGCGTCGTCGGCCGCGTCCGCGTCGTCCTCGGGAACCGCCGGCGCGGCGACGTCCGATCCGAACTCCTCACCCCACTTCGAGGAGACGACCGGCGCGACGGCGAAAAAGACCATCGCGAGCATAAACAGCGCCAGCATGGCTGTCGCGGCGACCGTGACGCCGTAGGTAGCGTCGAACGGCAGGATGCTCGGAGCGATACTCGCTGCGATACCGCCGGTGGTGACGAGACTCATTGACGTTGGTCCAGATGTTTCGCCCCGGCTCCTATGAGGATTTCTCTTCGCGATCGCGAGTCACTCGATCGGGAACCGAAGGATCGCGCCGATCCCGTCGAAGGCGTCGGCGAACCGGTCGCCGTCCGGAAAGTCGTCGGGAACGAGCAGCGTCTCGCCGCCCTGGTTTTCGGCCCGCTCGCCCAGCTCCTGGAGTACCGTCCCCTCGAGGGTCGTCGAGAGCAACAGCGTGTCGACGGCCTCGTATTCGAGAGCCTCCTCGACGTCGCGTTCCCCGTAGGCGACCTCGTCGGAGCCGACCTCGTCGAGGAACTCGTCGAGGGCCTCCTGAACGTCCTCGCGATCGCGTTCCGCGATCGCCTCCTGGCCCTTCTCGGCGAGCTGTTCGAGGCCCTGCAGCGTGGCGTACTCGACGGCGAACTCGCCGGCGATCAGGTCCTCGAGCTCGTGATCGAGTTCGGCCTCCTCCCGAAACCGCTCGACAGTCCCCGTGGTACCGCCCAGCAACAGGCCGTCGATCGCGTCGTCCTCGAGGAACGTGACGGCGGCCCGGTCGGCGACCTCGTCGAAGAACTCGCGTTTCTGTCGCTCGCGGTCGCGCTCGAAGCGTTCGGCCGACTGGCCGCCGGCGCTCGATTTGTCGGGCACGTCGCTGTCGAGGACGTCGATCTCCTCGACGCCGTCGTCGTCGAGTCGGCCCAGCGCCGCGCCGTCCCGTTCGACGACGAGCAGGCCGTAGGTCGCCGAGGATTCGGTGACGGATTCGAACGGGGAGAGGTCGAACTCGGTGCCGTGCTCGTAGATCGAGTCCTCGATCTCGACGGGGAGGTCGTCGAACGTCGCCGTGAGCAGGTCGCCGTCGGGGACGCCGGCGTAGACGACGAGCCCGGTCTCGGGCACCTCGTCGTAGTCACTCAGCCGATCGCGGACCGCCTCGAGGGCGTCGACGAGTGGTTTCGGAGACGACTGCTCGTCGAGCTGATCGGCCTCGGCGTAGTCGGTCTCGATGGGCTGGCGGGCCTCGCCGATCGATTCGTCCGGAGGAACCGCCAGCGAGATCAGGATATCCCGGCCGGCGGAGACGTTCGAGAGTCGATCGAGTCGTTCGTGGAGGTCGTAGTTCGAGAGTGACATAGGCTCGAAGATCGTCCGAAGCGTCGTGGAGCGTCGGCCCCGAATCGGAACTACCGACCCCTACGCGTGGCGAGCGATTAGGAATCGGGCCGGCGCTCTCAAGCACGTCCGCTCAGTCCGACCGGGAGGGTCGGGAGTCGTTCGGTACCGACGACCGATCGGTCGATTCCACGCCGTTCGCCCGCGAGCGCTCGAATGGAAGCCGCGAGCGGACGTCGACCGACTCGCTGCCAAGCACCGCAAAGCCCGCGAAGATCGTCAGGAAGCCGACGACTGCGAGCGGTGCGATCTGTTCGCCCAGGATCGCCCATCCGCCCAGCGTCGAGACGACGGGGACGACGTAAAAGACCAGGTTCGCCCGGATCGCCCCCGTCTCGTCGAGCAGGGCGAAGTACGCGAGGTAGGCGAGGACGCCGGCAAAGACGCTGACGTACGCGAGCGCGGCGATCGACGCGGCGTTCCAGGTGATCGCCGCCGCCGACTCGCCGGCGGCAAGCGACAGCGCGTGCGAAAGCGCCGCGGCGAGGGGGAGTCCCCAGGCGATCCGGACCGAACTCGAGAGGGTCGCGTCGACCCGCCGGATGAGCACGGCCCCGAGGGCGGCGCTGGCCGCCCCGGCAAACAGGATCGCGCGCCCGAGGGCGTCACCGCCGACCAACATCGCGGGGTCGGGGCTGACGACGAGCGCGACGCCGACGAGCCCGAGCCCCATTCCGACCGTTCCGCGAGCCGAGAGGCGCTCGGTCGAGAGGAGCGCGGCGGCGAACACGGGCGTCAGGATCGGGTTGAGGCTGAAGACGATCGCGCCGACGGCGCTGGTCGCGTACTGCTGGCCGACGAACAAAAGCGAGTTCGCCAGCCCGATAACCAGCCCCCCGGTCGCGAGGATCCCGATGACGTCGCCGGCGGTCGTCGGCGTCAGCTCCGTCCGCGAGAACCGAAGCGTCGCGTACGCGACCATGATAACGGCCGCGATATCGAACCGCAGCGCCACGAACAACAGCGGCGGGAAGTACTCGAGGCCGGCCTTCGCGGCGACGAACGTGCCACCGAAAAAGAGGCTCGCGAGCGCGAACAGGACGATCGTTCGTCTGTCGGTCACCGAGTGGACACCTCCGCGGTATCGAGCGTAGATAGTGTAGGTTCGAGAACTTCCATCTTGTTCTCGAGTACGAACGCGACGCATATAGGTTCGCTCGTAAAAGATTTCATATCGGGAAAGGCGCGATTCCCGCGCGGGGATTTCATAGTGTGAAATGCTTTCATGGTACGAAAGTGATTTCCTCCCGGAGGACCCAGCGGGCGTATGGAATCGACGCTCGAGGAGATCGAGTTTCTCGCGCTGTCTGCCAATCGCGTCGACGTCCTCGGGCTGCTCGCCGACGGGCGTCGAACCCGGAGCGAACTGGCCGAGGCGACAGGCGCCTCCCAGGCGACGCTTGGACGCATCCTGAGCGACTTCGAGGACCGGTCCTGGATCAGACGCGACGAGGACGCCTACGTGGCGACCGCGACGGGACGGCTCGTCTCGGCGGGGTTTACCGACCTCCAGGAGATCCTCGAGGCGGAGCTACGGCTCCGGGAGGTCGTCGACTACCTCCCGACCCACGCGATGGACGTCGACCTGCGGCGACTGGCGGACGCGACGATCACCCAGCCCTCACAGATGCGGCCGAACGCACCGCTGTCCCGGCTACTCGACCTGCTGCGCGAGGCCGAGGAGGTCCGGACGTTCTCCCACGCGTTCAACGAACAGACCCTGACCGTCGTGCAGGAGCGAACGGCCGCGGGCGACCAGCGCTTCAAGGGTGTCTTCTCCCGGCGCGCGATCGAAGCGCTCGCCGACGAGTCGGGGCTGCGGAGCCGACTGCGGTCGCTCGTCGAGTCGGATCAGGCCGAACTCAGGGTCCGGGACGAGGGGGTCCCGATCGCGGCAATGCTCGTCGACGACGTCGTCTACCTGCTCCTTCGCGACGAGAACGGCGTCCTCAGAGCGTCAGTCGACACCGACGATCCGGCCGTCCGCTCGTGGGCCCAGGACACCTACGACCACTACTGGCGGACGGCGGACCCCCTCGAGGCCGACGCGCTGTCGCCCTGATCGACGCTGGCGTCGGCTCCGGGCCGAGCGAGTCGGTGTCCTCAGTTCGTCTCCTTCCAGTCGCCGACCTCCTGTTCCTGGACTCCCCTTTGGTCCGAGACGTCGCTTGCAGTCTCGTCGCCGAGAGCGTCCTCGGAGACTAGGTTGGTATCATCTGTCATGGTCTCTACGGGACGTTCGTCGCCGAGGACGAAGTACGCTTCCAGGAGTCGCTCGAGACGGGAGTGGCGTGGGATGGCGACGCGGCGAGCGGAGTTTCAGTCGTTGCTCGGATCGATCGTCGACGGGGTGACGGACTCGAGGGCCGCCTCGTCGAACAGCGGGCTCTGCTCGCCGGGGACGAAGGTGTTGAGCACGAGCGCCGAGAGGGCCGTCAGGATGACGGGCTCGCCGAAGAACGTCTGCGCTGCGGGGGGAAGGCCCTGGATCGCCTCCGGCGTCGTCGCGATGCCGAGCCCAAGCCCGAGCGAGACGGCGACGATTACCATGTTCCGCCGATCGAGCTCGGTGTGCAGGATGATCAGCCGAACGCCGCTGGCGGCGACCATCCCGACCATCAGCAGGACGGCACCGCCGAAGACGGCGCTGGGAATCGTCGTGACGACGGCACCGACCCGAGGACTCAGCCCGAGCGCGGCGAGGATGACCCCGCTGACGGCGACGACGTGACGGCTCATCACGCCCGTGAAGCTGACGATCCCGACGTTCTGGGAGAACGTCGTGACGGGAAAGGTCGCGAAGATTGAACCGATGGAGCTGACGATCCCGTCGGTAAAGAGTCCGCCCCGAACCTCGTCCTCGTCCGGGGATCGCCCCTCGACGGCCGTCACGCCGGACATGTCGCCGACGGTCTCCATCGCCGACACCAGAAAGAGGAAGGCGAAGGTGACGATCGCGATCGGCTCGAACTCGAAGCCGTACCGGGTCGGCGAGGGGACGGCGATCCAGGCCGCGTCGAAGATCGGCGAGAAGTCGACCATCCCGAGGGGGACGGCGACGGCGTAGCCGACGACGATCGCGGCGAGGATCGAGAGCAGTCGGGCCACGCCGCGGGTAAAGAGGTTCAACACGACCGCGATCGCGAGCACGAGCGCGGCCAGGCCGACGTTGTGCGTGGCACCGAAATCGTCGGCACCGGCGCCGCCCGCTGCGTACTCCATCCCCGTCGGGATCAGGTAGAGGCCGATGATGACGACGACCAGTCCGGTCACCAGCGGCGGGAAGAAGGGTTCGATGCGGTCGAACTGCCAGCCGATGAGGCCCTCGACGACGAACCCGGTGACGAGGACGGCACCGAACACCGCGGCCATCCCGAACTCGGCGCCGATCGTCGTGATCGCGCCGACGAACGTGAAGCTGGTCCCCATCACCAGCGGGAGCTTCGCGCCGACGGGGCCGATCGTGTAGGCCTGGATCACCGTCGCCAGCCCCGAGAACAGCAGGATCATCTGGACGATGTAAGCCGTCTCTCCCGCGCCGAGCCCGACGCCGTCGGCGACGATATACGCCACCGCGGTCGCCGGCACGATCATCACCGCGACGTGCTGGAGCCCGAGCAGGAGCGACTTCGGCCACGGTGGCCGGTCGTCGCGCTCGTACTCGAGGTCGAGCTCCCCGCCCCGTTCGGTCGACATCTGTGGGCGCCAGGTTACGAACCCCTATACAAAAACGTTCGCAATCGCGATTAAATCCACCCATCCATCGCCGCTATCTATCCACTATCGTGGACAGAATCGGGGATCGCGTCGGCTTCGACCGAGTCCGGCACGTCGTGGACGATCACCTCGCCGTCCTCGACGGTGATATCGAGGAGGCTGGTCGCCTCGTAGGGCGTGTCGTCGAGCGCGGAGTCGCCGACCTTCCGCATGACGACGACGACGTCGACGATCTCGGCGCCGATCCCGTCGAGGGACTCACAGATCGCGGCCAAGGTACCGCCCGTCGAGAGCATGTCGTCGAGGACGACCACGCGGTCGCCCTCGTCGACGTCGTTGATGTACATCTCCGACTCGGAGTAGCCCGTCTCCTGGTGGAGCGACACCTCCCCCTCGAGCCCGTAGGGACGCTTGCGGATCACCACCAGCGGAATGTCGGTCTGGAGAGAGACCGCGGTCGCAAGGTGGATCCCCATCGCCTCGGGCGCGACGATCTTGTCGACCTCGAGGTCGGCGGTCTGCATGACCTCGACGACGACCTCTCGCAGGAGGGCGGGCTCGAGCTGGGGGACGCCGTTGCTGATCGGGTGGACGAGGTACTCGTAGCCGTCCTTGTCGATAATCGGTGCGTCGTCGAGCGAGGCGAGCAACCGCTCCATAGCGTGGGTTCGGGCAATCCGAGTAAAAGCCGTTCGTTCTCGGAAGCCGACCGACGGCCGTTCACCGGCCGAAAATCCACCGGCCGTCGAGACGATCCGTTACGGCGTCGGTGACGTCGGTGAGGTAGGGTAGACCCCAGCGTGCGACCACGATCGCGCCGATCGTGTTGAACACGATGTCGGTCATCGTGTCGTCGAGGCCGTGCTGGGCGAGGGGCATCTCGAGCCCGGTGTAAGCGGCGACAACGTCGAACCCGAACTCGCCGATCTCCCAGAAGACGCCGAACGCGAGGACGAACACCACGATGGTTCCCGGGATGAGCGCCGGCGGCATGTGGACCTCGTCGCGGTGCTCGTCGAGGGTTCGAACGGCGGCGTAGCCGACCGCGCCGACGAGCGTCGCCGAGAGGGGGTGAGTGAGGTTGTGCCACCAGAACGATCGGTCGTAGATGTAGAACGAGCCGATCGCGTGCATGAACACCACCGTCGCGATCCAGAGGGTAAGCCCCGCGTCGAACGGGATATCGTACCGCCGGCGGAGCAGCGTCGGCACGAACGTCACCGCGAGCATCGCGGCCGCGTTGAAGGCCACCCCCGGATCGAACGTGACGAGCCCGTAGCCGAGGATCGCGGCGATCCCGAGCCGCAGCGCCTGGACGAGCCCGCGCTGGCTGCGTCCGGAAACGGGAAGCCGTTCCTCGAGGGGTGGATGGCCGTCGATGTCGGCTTTGCTCGCGAAGACGTCCTCTTCGATCCCGTCGACGGGCGCCGAGACGAGCTCTTCGCCGGGGAAACGACGGTAGTAGCGGTCGAAGCAGACGCCCGCGAGGAGTCCCGTGACGGTCGCGACGATCAGGAGCCACATCGCCTCCGTATTGCTCGCAAGGAGCTCGCTTCCCGCAACGAGATCGACCGTCCACGTGAGTACCGACCACGTCGCCCCGATCGCCGCCGACAGCATCGTGACGAACGCGATCGCGAGCCACCGCTCGAGGCGGATCTCGGTCAGCCCGTGGAGCTCGAGCGTGAGCGCGAGCGCGATCGTCGCGGCACCGGCGTAGAGAACCAGCTGTCGGCTCCAGAGATCCGGCGCGACGACGGCGGCGAGCAGGGGCGCGATCGCGACGGCTGTCACCTCCCAGGGGAGGGCGGCGCGCGTCGTTCCGAGCGCGACCACGGGGACGACCGCGACGGCGACGACCGTCGCGGCGAACAGCACCTCGTGGGCGAAGCCGTCGCGGAGGGCTCGTCCGCCAATAAGGACCACGACGACGATCGCCAGCCAGGAGATCGCGGCGTTCGATCGCTCGCCGTGAAACGCGCGGGTTGGGGTTCGTGACATCGTCGAAGGGGTCGTTCGTCTCGCGTCGCAGACGGATGCAGAGACGGCGACGGTGACGAGTTCGGATTCCGGTACGTTCGGTTCGGAGGAAAGAGACGGGCTTGCAGAATCCACCCCCGAAACCGTGTCACGGCTGCCGCTTCGAACGCGTCCCCCTCTCGCGAGCCTGCGCCCGACGGTGGGCGCTTGCTCGAGCACGCGACGGCCATATCCGACGGGCCGTCGAACGGACCGCAACCGATGATGGCGCCGACCCACGCGTTCGCGGGACTCGCGCTCGCCGCCGCGCTCACACTCGTCGCGCCGCAGTTCGCGGGCGTCCTCGCGGTCGCGGCGATTGCCGGCGGCGTCTTTCCCGACCTCGATCTGTACGCGGGCCACCGGCGGACGCTTCACTTTCCCGTCTACTACTGGCTGCTCGCGGTCCCGGCGTCGGTCGTCGCGGTGCTCGTCCCGACCGACGCGACCGTCACCGTCGCGGTCTTCCTCCTCGCGGCCGCACTGCACTCGTTCATGGACGTCTTCGGCGGCGGCCTCGAGCTCAAACCCTGGCGGGAGAGCTCCGATCGGGCGGTCTACAGTCACTACCACGGCCGCTGGCTCGCGCCGCGGCGCTGGGTTCGGTACGACGGGTCGCCGACCGATCTCGTGCTCGCCGCCGTTCTCGCCGTTCCCGGACTGGTAGTTTTCGACGGGATCGTCCGAACTGTCACGATCGCGCTGCTCGCGGTCGGAGTCGGATACGTGCTCGTCCGAAAACCCCTCGTCGTGGTCGCCGAGTGGCTGCTCGAACGGCTCCCCGAGCCCGTCCTCGAGTACCTTCCTGAACAGTTCCTGCCGATCGAGGACTCGGACCTCGAGCGGATCAGGGACTGAGAACGCCCGCTCGATTCCGAGGGCGGGAACGGTGGATCGTCTCGACCCGCACGCTCCGATCCCGCCGTTGTCTCCCGTCTCGATCGCCGGCGGTGATCCTGCGGGCCACGCGGGAGACTACGAGCGGTGTTGCGAACCGAGGACGTCGGCCGCGACGATCGCGTCGCGGACCTCCGCAGTGTCGACGTCGAAGGCGTTGTGGATCGTCTCCTCCTCGGCAACCGCCGCTCGTGCGACCCGCTCGAGGTCGTCCGTGGCGGGGTCGTCGACCCCGACCTCGGCGAGCGTGACGGGAAGCTCGAGTGCGGTCGAGAACTCGATCACGTCGTCGAGGAACGCGTCGTCCCGTCCCTCGAGGACGAGCTGGGTGACGATCCCGACGTTTACTTTCTCGCCGTGGGTCGCGCCGTGGGTGGCTTCGAGCTGGGTGAGCCCGTTGTGGACCGAGTGGGCGCCCGCGATCCCGCCGTTCTCGAACCCCAGCCCGCTCAGGAGGGTGTTGGCCTCGGTCACCGCCTCGACGCTCTCGGTGACGATCCCCCGCTCGACGGCCTGTACCGCCGAGCGGCCGTGCTCTCGTAGGATGTCGTAACAGAGCCGCGAGAGCGAGTGGGCGGCGCGAGTCGGCCCCTCGCCGAAGAAGTTCTCGCCGTCGGCCCGTCGGACGGCGTCGGCCTCGAACCAGGTCGCCATCGCGTCCGCGATCCCGGACCTGAAGAAGCGAACGGGCGCGCCCGCGATCACCGTCGTATCGACCAGTACCAGATCGGGGTGGTCCGTGTAGAACCAGTAGCGCTCGAACTCGCCGTCCTCGGAGTAGATCACCGAGAGCGCCGACGTCGGCGCGTCCGTCGAGGCGATCGTCGGCACCGAGACCATCGCCCCGCCCACGTTCTCCCGGACCGCCTTGGCCGTATCGAGGGCTTTCCCGCCGCCGGCGCCGACGATCGCGTCAGTGCCGGCCTCGCGGGCGACCTCGGTGAGGCGGTCGATCTCGGTCTCGGAGGACTCGCCGCCGAACTCCTCGAGAGTCGGTTCGACGCCGGCGTCCTCGAGGCTCGCCTCGGCACGGTCGCCGACGATCTCGAGGACGTCCGCGTCGGCGAGCACCAGCGCCGACGCCGCTGTGGACGCGAGTCGGTCGCCGAGCTGATCGAGGGCGTCGCGGCCCTGTACGTACGCCGCTGGAGATTTGAACGATCGAGTCACGTGGACTCCTCCCATCGCGAAGGGATAAATAGGGATTTCTCGGGAACTGATGCGTTCGTCGGGTGCTGACACCGCTGTTAGGCCCGCCCATTAGCTGTAATCGAGGGCGCTAAGCCCCCGTTCTCAAGGAGCGAGCAATCCGAGGGCGTAGGGCGGGGATACAGCGCCCGCACGAGTATCAACCACCCTCAACCTACATGTTTAACAAACCACAGAACGAAGATAGCGTACACGCGCATGGAGTACAGCCCACGTTTCAGGCTCTTGCCAACAACGAAACAGCGAGAGCTACTGGGCTGGCAGCGGAACACCGTGCGCCAAGTCTACAACCACGCACTCTACCGTCTCGACCAGTTACCCAAAGACCCAGACCAAACAGTCCGCCAACGCGTCTGGAAAGTCCGCGACGAACTCCCCGACTGGAAAATCAAGTGGGATGAGTGGGCCGACGTGTACTCCACCGTACTGCAAGCCGCCGTCGAACGCATCTACCACAGTATCACTGGCCTCGCCCAGAAACGCGATAACGGGCACAAAATCGGGAACTTGAACTGGAAGAAACCGAGAGAGTTCCAGAGTTTCACGTATCGCCAACGGGGCTTCGAACTCGACAAAAAGAGTGGTCCTGACGGCCGTGGACTCGTAACACTCAAGAAAGTACGTGGCGAGACGCTCGAAATCCCTATTCGACTCCACCGTAACATCGACCCGAACGACATCAAACACGTCACCGTCAAGCAAGAGGCAACGGGCGCGTGGTACGCCTCGTTCAGCGTCGAACGCGACGAACCAGAGAAACCAGATCCCGAAGACATCGACCCAGAAGACACAGTAGGCCTCGACCTCGGCGTCCTCAACTTCATCCACGATTCGGACGGGCGGTCAATCAACCGCCTCGACCTGTCCGACGACCGCGACCGGCTCGAACGCGAGCAACGCTCGCTCTCCCGGAAAGAGTACGAGTCGAACAACTGGTACAAACAACGCCAGCGAGTTGCCGAGGTCCACATGGACATGCGGAACAAGAAACGCGATTACAAGCACAAGCTCGCCCATGCATACACGACCGAGTACGACGCCGTGTTCGTCGAGGATTTGGACGTGAAGTCGATGCTGGAAGGTGATGGTAACGCCCGAAACAAGCACGAGGTCGGCTGGCGCGAGTTCATTCGCATCCTCAAGCATCACGGGCGGAAACACGGCTGTCACGTGGTGGAGGTCAAGCCTGAGGGGACGACGAAAGAGTGTGCCTCGTGTGGGGTGGAGACGGCGAAACCGGTGTGGGTACGCGAGCATTCGTGTCCAGCGTGTGGGTTCGAGTTGGACAGGGATTTCAATGCGTCGCTGAACGTTCTTTCTCGCGGTCTTGCCGAACTAGGAGTGGGTCACTCCGAAGGAACGTCCTCAGAATCGCCTTGCGATTCTGCTGTGCGGACGAGAGCCCCGCTCTCGTCAACGCCTGTGGAGACTGCGACCGCTGTGGATACGGTTTCCGTATCTGCAAGTCGCGTCGTCGAATCAGGAAGCCCCGCCCTCAAGGAGTCGCCGAAGGCGGCGAGTAGGGCGGGGTAGTTCACGTACGTCGCCGACCTAGGCGTCACGATGACCGACGTTGCCGTGATCGGCGGCGGAATCGGTGGCCTCACCGCGGCCCAGGAGCTTGCCGAGCGCGGGTTCGACGTGACCGTCTACGAGGCAAACGACCGGTTCGGCGGGAAGGCCCGTTCGATGCCGATCGACGATCCGAACGGACTGCACGGCGAGCACGGGTTCCGGTTCTTCCCGGCGTTCTACCGCCACGTGATCGATACGATGGAGCGGCTCCCCGACGGAACGGGCAGCGTTGCCGACAACCTCGTCGAGACCGAGGCGACGCTGATCGCGAGCACCCACCGGCCGGATCAGGTCGCGGAGACGCGGAGTCCGGACTCGCTGCGGGGCTGGCTCGAGGCGCTCCGGCCGGCGTTCGCCGAGGACCTGCCGCCCGAGGACGTCCGGTTCCTGCTCGAGCGGCTGGCGTACCTGTTGACCGCCTGCGAGCAGCGCCGCGAGGAGCTCGACGACGTCTCCTGGTGGGAGTTCATCGACGCCGAGAACCGATCGCGGGCGTTCCAGGATCGGCTCGCCTTCGCCACCCAGTCGCTGGTCGCGCTCCGGCCGGAGGTCGGCAGCGCCAGGACGATCGGGACGATTTACATGCAGTTGCTGTTCGGCCAGCTCGATCCGACCAGGCCGACCGAGCGGATCCTGAACGGGCCGACCAGCGAGGCCTGGATCGACCCCTGGGTCGAGTACCTCGAGGAACTCGGCGTCGAGCTCCACCCGGGGACGTCAGCCCGCGGACTCACCTTCGACGGACGGCGAATCGCGAGCCTTGAGCTGACCGACGGGAGTCGGGTTCGAAGCGACGAGTACGTCCTCGCGGTCCCCGTCGAGGTCGCTCCCGAGTTCGTCACGCCGGGAATGGCTCGCGTGGCACCCGAGCTCGGGCGGATCGAGCGCCTCGAGACGGCCTGGATGAACGGCATCCAGTTCTACCTCCGCGAGGACGTCGAGCTGACTCGCGGCCATCAGGTGTACGCCGACGCTCCCTGGGCGCTGACGTCGATCTCCCAGCGGCAGTTCTGGACGGGGTACGACCTCGACGAGCGCGGGCCCGACGAGGTCGCGGGCGTCCTCTCGGTGATCGCGTCGGACTGGGAGACCCCGGGAATCGTCTACAACAAGCCTGCGAGGCGGTGTTCCCGCGAGGAGATCGTCACGGAGATCTGGGAACAGCTCAAACGACACCTCGACGGCCCCGAGGCGCGGCTCGGCGACGACCTGCTGGTCGACTGGTTCCTCGATCCCGCGCTCGTCGAAGTCGGCGGTGGGTCGGAGACTCGCAGTGAGGGCGTCGAGAACCGCTCGCCGCTGTTGATCAACACGGTCGGCGCACTGCGGAACCGTCCCCCGGCCGACGTCGGGGTCGAGAATCTGACGCTCGCGAGCGACTACGTCCGGACCAACAGCGACCTGGCCTCGATGGAGTCGGCCAACGAGGCCGGTCGCCGGGCGGCCAACGCCGTCTGTCGGCGTCACGGCGTCGGTGACACGGCGCGGATCTGGAAGCTCGAGGAACCCGCCGCGCTCGAGCCGTTCAAGCGCCAGGATCGGATCCGATACCGGCTCGGACTGCCACATCCAGCTGCAGTCACCCAGTCACTGCGGACCGTCGTCGATCGGGTCGGGATCCGGCGCTGATCGGCGGGTTTCGGGCGTCCGTTCCCGGTTTCGGGAACCGCCCCCGCAGTACTTTGTCGCCTCTCGACGTTCGTCCTCGTATGGCGACCGACGACACGCTCATCAGAACGGTACTGCTGCTCGTCGCCGTCCTCTTGCTCCTGCCGATCCTGCTGATGGGGCTGGCCTGGCCGCTGATGGGGATGTGGGGTGGAGAACACATGTGGGGCTGGAGCGGATCGACCGGTGTCGGGGGCGCGATGATCGTCATGTGGCTCGTTCCGCTGGCGGTGCTCCTCGGACTGGGGTATCTGCTGTATAGAGGGCTGGTCGCGTCCTCGAGCGGACACTCCGACCGGGCACTCGAGGAGCTGCGGGTGGCTTACGCTCGCGGCGAACTCTCGGACGAGGAGTTCGAGCAGCGCCGGGAACGGCTTCGACGCGACGAACGGTGAGGTTCGTCCTCCCGGGTCTACAGAGATACAGCGAGAGTGCCTCGGGGCTTGACCCCGAGGGAGAATCGCGTAAGCTATATGACGCATCCCACCGTATTGACGAGAACAGTTGCGACGTGGATTAAAGACCGTAATCCGAAGCAACTGCGCGCAGTTGCGAGGAATGCGACACCTCTCAAAACCCGCGTCCTTGACGTGGTGAGACGGGTGTTGTCGGGTCGTGGTGGAGCGACCGACCCCCACGGACGCACCGAGCGTTCGGGTGTTAATTCCAACCGACCCATTTCGGGAAGGTCGAGGGGAATTAAATTCGCCTGCGCCCACCCGTCCGTTTCTGGACGGCATGGGCAAAACGGTGAAGCCTCGGGGCTTGTCCCCGAGGTACTTCACGGTCCTGTTCGGCACGGACTCTCGGTCGAACGCGATCGGGACGTCGGTCAGGGTGTGAGGACAAAACGGACTGGTCGCTACTCGGGCGGCGAGGTCACGCGAAGCTCGGTGTCGACCTCGTACAGATAGCCGCGCTCGAGCAGCCGCGCGAGTGCGTGGTCGGCGTCAGCGCGTTCGAGCGCCAGTTCCTCGTCGGTACACAGGATCCGCATCGCTCGCTCGCGGGCGATCGCGGGCGCCCCCTCGTCGTCGGCCGACTCGGTGATTCGTGCCGAAAGGACGCCGTATGCGTCCATGATCCAGTCCGGAAGCGGGGGGCGCGGATCGTGGGTCAGGGACATCTATCAGCTCACTCGTATCTATTCGTTTTGAGGTAGTATCAGTTAACTGTACTGCCCAGTGACACCAGCGGAAAACGGTCCCGCAATCGTCTCACGGACACCGTCTACGGCTGCTTGGAGTCGATCTCGGTGTCCTCGTGCTCGCTCTCGCCGTGATCCGCCAGCGCTTGCTGTGAGTCGAACGTCTCGTCACAGACCGGGCAGGCGAACGGATCGGATTCGTCGACGTTCTCCTCGTCGCGCGGGTCCATTGGCATGGTACACCAACACAGTACAAACCCTATTAATTGTGGGGGTTGCAGACGATGGGGGACCGAGGACGTGCGCCGAAATTCGACTCCGGGAACGGATTTCGGGTCGGCGATCCGGTGAGAGAGGGTACTCATTGCGCGGATTGCAGTATAGTACACGTGTGACTGGAAGGGACGGTCGTTCGGTCCCGACTTGACCGACTCGCTCGGGACGTGTCGTCCCGCTTCGGACCGCCGTCCGTCGGACCGTGCGCGCAGCGAACTTTTCCGTGCAGCCGGGCTACGGAGAGCGTGACTCGACTCTCCACTCTCGTCATCCTCGTGGGACTCGCGAGGGTCGTTCCGCTGCCGCCGCCGCTCGGCATCGTCCTCGGAGCCGTCCTGACGGCCGTCGGTGTCGGACTCAGGCAGTTCACGGAGAACTGACGTCTCCGGCGGAGCGGTCGGACCGTTCCGGCCGCAAAGCCAAGTAGCTCGTTCCCGAATTGTGCCGTAGAATGAGCGAGGGGCGAGACCTGCCCACGTTCTTCTTCGATCCCGAAGTGAACAGGGCGATCAACGAGGCGTTGCCCCAGGTCGTCGTCGAGTTCTTCGGGGTCGTCACCACCCTCGGCGACGGCGCGACGCTGGTCGCCGTGGCGGCCCTCTTGTACTGGTTCGGCGCCGCCGAAGACCGCCACGACCGGGCGATGGTGCTCGCCATCGCGGTCGCAACCCTCGCACTCGTCGCTGGTCTCAAGGGCATTCTCGAGGTCCAGCGACCGCTGTACGCCGCCGAGCCGCCCCTGGCTTTCGCCCCGGAGCAGTATCCGGGCTGGAGCACGCCGAGTGCCCACGCGATGGGCGCCGCGTCGGTCTACGGCGCGCTGGCCGCCGTGATGAACGTCGGGAAACGCTGGCAGCGGTACGCGGTCGCGGGCGCGCTCATCGTCGCGGTCCCGTTCTCCCGGGTCGTTCTCGGGGTTCACTACGTCGGTGACGTCGTCCTCGGAGCCGCGCTGGGGCTCGGCCTCGTCGCCGTCGCGCTCCGGATCACGAGCCGTTCGGTCACACCGATGTTCGCGCTCTCGCTCACGATCGCGGTCGGGGCCTTCCTGCTTGGCTCCGAGGAGTACACCACGATGGCGATCGGAGCGTCGCTTGGCGGGCTCGTGACGTGGCCCGTCCTCGAGAGCCGGAACGCCGAGCCGCTGGGCGCCTCGCTGCTCCTGCTGGGGCTGATCGTCCTCCCGCTGCTGGCGGTCGTCAGGCTGCTCGATCTGTTGATCGCCGTCGAGGGCGGGTTCGTGATCGCCGGCACGGTGACGGTGAGTCTGCTGGCGCTCCTCGAGACGATCGGGTTCGCGGTCGCCTTCGGCGGCGCGATCGCGGCGCCGTACGTTGCGGTCCGGTTCGACGACACGAGGACGGTCCGGCGGCTCCAGGCCGCGCTCCCGTTCAGCGGTCGGACCGTCGAAGCGGCCGCCACCCGCGAACGCCCGCCAGAGAACGGCGGGAACGGCTGAGAGTCGCCTTCGATCCGATCGACGGCTGCGGCAGATCTTTGCGTCCTCGCGACGAGTTCCGGTATGGCGATCGAGGCCTCGTTTACCGCGACGGAAGGGGAGTTCCCGCTGGCAGAAGTGTTCTCGAAGTTCCCCGCCGCACAGATCGAGCTCGATCGTGTGGTTCCGACGAACGGCGTGTTGATCCCGTACTTCTGGCTCAAACGAGACGACTCCGCGGAGATCTCCCTGGAGGGGGTCGACCACCCCGGGATCGACGACCTGCGGATCGTCGACGACGTCGACGGCGAGGTCTTCGTCCGCATCGACTGGGATTTCGAGTACGAGAGCGTGCTGACCGCGATCCTCGAGACCGACGTCGCGCTCGTCTCGGCGGTCGGCCGGGAGGGCAAGTGGACCTTCGAGGTCCGGGCCGAGCAACAGGAGGCGATCTCCGCGTTCCAGTCCTACTGTACGGACCACGAGATCCCGATCGAACTCACGCAGCTGCACGCGCTCTCGCCGCTTCAGTCGGGCCAGGAGTACGATCTCACCGAGGCCCAGCGGGAAGCGCTGACGCTTGCCTACGTCCGCGGGTTCTACGACTCGCCCCGGAAAGTCAGTCAGGCGGAGGTCGCCGACGAGCTCGATATCTCCCGGCAGGCGCTGGCCTCCCGCCTGCAGCGAGGCACCAGACGCCTGATCGCGAGTACGCTGATCGACCCCTCCGAGTAGACTTATAAAAGAGTTACGTACGTAAAAGTCAGTCTCACGTGCCGGCCGTTCTATACTCCAGACGTGATCCAGCGTAACGGACCTACGACAGCGTCGGCTCCCGGCGATACGCACCACGGATCCGAGGGGGGAGCGCTCGACGTCCTGACGTCGACGATCGCGGTCGATCGTCGCGAGGACGCGTACGAACTCGAGTACGATCCGGCTACGGACGCGCCAAGTCAGGCGGTCGTCGCCGCCGTCGGGGCGGTTACCGAGACTGATCCGATCGAGCTCGAGCCGCTGCACGCAGCCGTCGATGGGGACGCGCTCGACGCGCTGTTTCAGCCACCCACCGGGACCGATCGTCGGGTTGACTTTCGGTACAACGGACACGAGATCGTCCTCGAGACTCCGGGAACTGTGACGGTAACCGAGACGACGGCCGAGGCCGATGGGTGAGGACGACGAACTGCCAACCACCGGCGCCGACCGCGTGATCGAACGTGGTGACGAGTACAACCACCAGCGATACGGCACGGTCGAGGTGACGGGGATCTGGAAGGGCGTCGACGGCGTGGACACGACTCGCGAGGCCAAGGAGAAAGACGTCTACATCGTCCGTTACGCGGCCGACGAGGAGGGCGAGCGCGTCGACGAGCTCACCGATACGCTCGACGAGTTTCTGGACGCGATCGAGTGAGGGTTTTCGTGCCGATTCGGGGCGAGATGTTCACTCCGACCACCGGGTCACGGTCGAGTGCGATCGGCGCTCTCGGCGAGTAATCACCGGTTAGCTGGGCTGAGGTCGGTCACGAAACGGGGGTCGGTAGCGACGGTAGAAGATCCTGGAACGCTCGTTTCCTCCCCTCCAGAGTGCTCGTTCCCACGGCGGTGCTAGGGCTATTTGGCTCGGGACCGAAGGGAGTCGTATGAGCCCAGACACGATCCTGGTGACCGTCGGCGAGGAGGATCGGGATCGAACCGACGAGATCGCCAGCGCCGTGATCGACGTCGCAGCGCCGGCGGATGCGACGGTCGTGGTCGTACACGTCCTCACCGAGGAGACGTACCAGCAAGCGGTTTCACAGAGCGAACCGGTAAGCGACGACGACTCCCTCGAGTGGGTGAAACGGTGGTCGAGGACGGAGCCGGCGATCCAGCCGGGGATCGAGGGCGACGTTCCCGAGTGGGTCCGAGAGTGGTCCGAGAGCGGCGGCCCGAAGGACGCGACCGACCCGCCGTCCTCGGAGGGGATCGAAACGATTCTGGAACGAAAGGCGCTGATTCGAGAGCTCGTGGCGGCCTTCGAGGCGGCCGGCGTCGACTACGAGATCCGCGGTGACGTCGGCGATCCGACCGACCGCGTCCTCGCCGCGGTCGAGGACGTCGACCCTGACTTCGTCGTGGTCGGCGGCCGCGATCGCTCTCCCGCCCGGCAGGCGCTGTTCGGAAGCGTCTCCCAGGAGATCCTGCGATCGGTGGACCGTCCCGTGATCTCGGTTCGGGAGTCCGGTCGGTCGTAGCGGTGGTCACGGCCCCCGTGTGCTTCTCGGCTCGGCTGTCGAACGGTTCGGTGACGAGGGCAACAGGCCCGGAGAGCCGGTAGACTGCGGGCCCCGATCGCCGTCCTCGAGGGAGTGACTCGACGTCGAGACGGACGATCAGACAGTTACGGTGAGCGAACGTATATGGTACGTACCGTTGTACGTGAGACTGTTCCGTACCGGACATGCACCCGCTCCGTACGATCTCGACGCGCGCTCGAGATCACCTGCGCGAGGCCACGTACGTCGACCCAGGGGCGATTCGTATCGATACGCGGGCGCTCGCCGCGTTTCGCATCGCCGCCGGATTGCTCATCATCGCGGACGTCCTGCTTCGCTCCCGGAACTTCTCGTTCTTCTATACGGAGGGAGGCGTCGTCCCCCAATCCCTCGCCAGGGAGATGACGGCGGACAACGCGGTCTCGGTCTACTACCTCACGACGGATCCGACCGTGATCGCGGCGGTGTTCGTCCTGACGATACTGGTCGCAGTACAGCTGATCGTCGGCTACAAAACGAGGATCGCGGTCGTTCTCTCCTTTCTCCTGGTCGTCTCCCTGGACCACCACAACCCCCTGGTCCTCAGCTTCGCGGATACCCTGTTTCGAATGTTGCTGTTCTGGGCGATCTTCCTGCCGCTGGGCGAACGCTGGTCGGTCGACGCCCTTCAGGCCGATGCGCCGCCGAGGACCGGAATCACGAGCCTCGCGTCCGCGGCGATCCTGGCCCAGATCGTCTACATGTACGTCCTCAACGGCTACCACAAGCGCGAATCCGAGCTGTGGACCGGCGGAGAGGCGACCCCGCTCATCATGGGGCTGGACAACACGACGTTCCTCCTCGGCGATCTCATGCGGAGCGTCCCGACGCTCCTGCAGTACGGCGGACTAACCTGGTACTACATGCTGCTTTTCGCCTGGCTCCTCGTGTTCCTTCGTGGGCACGCACGCACGCTCTTCGTCGCCATGTTCATCGGGGGCCACGCCTCGTTCGCGATCACGGTCCGGATCGGCGCGTTCCCGTACGTCGCGATCGCCGGTCTCCTCCTGTTCCTGCAGGCGCCGGTCTGGGACAGACTGGAGGACCTCGTTCGCTCCGCACCTCTCGATCGGTCTCGCCTCGTCCCCTCACGTACCGAACTCGAACGAGTCGGCGCCCGGCTCCCCCAAGCTGGGCTCGACTCGGCGGTCCTTGGGCGTGTCAAAACGACCGTCTACACCGTCGTGCTGGTCCTTGCGGTGGTTTCGCTCCTCGTCGTCCCGACACTGTCGTACCTGCCCGTCGCCCAGTTCGTCGACGAGGAGGACGGGCCGAAGGACCGCATCGACGACAGGGCCGACGCGATCCGGGTCTCCCAGCCCGACTGGACCGTCTTCGCACCGCATCCACGAACCGTCGACCGATACTACGTCTTCCCGGCCGAAACCGAGAACGGAAACACGGTCGACGCGTACAGCGAGCGCCCGGTGACCTACGAGCGACCCCACGACGAGCTCCAGAAACAGTTTGGCACCTACCGAGAACGCTTCTACATGAACAGCGTCAGGCGTGGCGGTCCCGACGATGTCGTGTCCGAAACCCTCGCAGAGCACCTCTGTGAGACGTGGGCGGACGACCACGGCGAGGACCTCGCTCGCATCAACATGTACTACGTCGTCGAGGACGTCACCCTCGAGACGATCGACGAGCCGGCGGATCGGGACCGAGAGATACGACCGATCTACGCCCACGGCTGCGGTGACAACGAACCGAGAGAGATCGCCCCGCCCGAGTAACGACCGTTCTTGGAATCGAGTTGCACCGTCGGTGAGACCCCGCATGAGCTGCGAGCGTCCCGTTCGTGTTCCCAGGGTCGATTCCCTCGAGCGGACGAAGCGATACCCAGGGACGGATCCAGCCGAGGATCGACTGACGATAGTCACGGAGATGGCGAGAACGGACCAGGGTGTGGTGGAGTGGAGTATCTACCGCCGATTATTCGAGTAGTGGAATACTGCGAGAGTTTATAATTGAAGCGGTGAACAGTAGCTCACCGCGCGCTCTCTTCGGTCACTATCACCAATGAGCTCCAAATTTCCACACCTGTTCGACGGTGAACGCATCGGTCCTATCGAACTCCGAAACCGCCTCGTCATGGCGCCGATGGGGACGAACTACGCCACCGCCTCCGGAGAAGTCACCGACCGACTGCTCGACTACTACGCGGAACGCGCAGCCGGCGGGACCGGGCTCGTCACCGTCGGTACTGCCGCCGTCGAGTACCCGCGAGGACGCGCGATCGTCAACCAGCTTTCGATCGCCGACGACGGTCGCGTCCCGGGACTCTCGAAGCTCGCCCGGCGTATCAAACAACACGGGGCGAGTGCGTTCGTACAGCTCCACCACGCCGGCGGCGGGACGACGGTGAAAAAAACCGGCGGACCCCGACCGGTAGTCTGTTCGAGCGTCGAGAACGCGTACAACGCCCGGGATCCCCAGGTCCTCGAGACCGACGCAGTCGAATCGATAGTGGAACGCTTCGTCAACGCCGCGAAACGCGCACGGAAGGCCGGGTTCGACGGCGTGGAACTACACGGTTCACACGGCTACCTCATCCAGGAGTTCATGTCCCCGCGGAACAACCAGCGGGACGATCGGTACGGCGGCGATTTCGAAGCCCGCATGCGGTTTCCGACGGAGATCGTCGAGGGGGTTCGGGACGCGGTCGGCGACGACCTCGCGCTGTCGTTCCGGCTGAGCGCCGACGAGTTCGTCGACGACGGCTACGGCCTCGAGGACGCCACACGGATGGCCGAACTGCTCGCCGCGGCCGGCGTCGACGTCCTCAGCGTCACGGTTGGCGCCTACGGCGTGCCGACCCGCGTCCTCGAGCCGATGAGCTTCGAGGAGGCCTGGCGGTCGCAGTACGCCGCAGCGATCGGCGAGGCCGTCGACGTCCCGACCATCACCGTCGGTGTGATTCGCCAGCCGGAGACGGCCGAGGCGGTGCTCGCCGACGGCGACGCCGACTTCGTCGCCGTTGGCCGGGGTCACATCGCGGACCCACACTTCGCGCGCAAGGCCCGAGAGGGGCGCGTGGAAGAAATCAACCGGTGTATCGGCTGCAACATCGGCTGTATCGGCGAGGGAATCTTCACCGACAGGGAGCTGGGCTGTACGGTCAATCCGACCGTGGGCCGCGAGCGGGAGTTCGCCACCCTCGAACCCGCACCGGAGCGCCAGCGGGTGCTCGTCGTCGGCGCCGGCCCGGCGGGGATTCAGGCGGCCATCCGAAGCGCCGACCGGGGTCACGACGTCACGCTGTACGACGCGGCCGAGGACGTGGGTGGCCAGCTCCACCTCGCGGCCGCCCCGCCCGGAAAAGGGAAAAACGGGTGGTATCTCGACTATCTGGAACACCAGCTCGATCGCCGTCAGGTCGACGTCCGGCTCGGAGAGCGCGTCGATCGAGCGACGGTGGAGGCGGTCGACCCCGACGCCGTCGTCGTGGCGACCGGAGCCAGTCCTCGCGGCATCAGCGTTCCGGGAGCCGACGGCTCCCACGTCGTCCAGTCGTGGGACGTCGTCGACGGCTCCGTTTCGGTCGCTGACGAGTCAGTGGTCGTCGTCGGTGGCGGCGACGTGGGCTGTGATACAGCCAGGTTCCTGGCCGATCGGGGCTGTGAAGTCACCGTGGTCGAGCAGACCGATCGGATCGCGCCGGACAAAGAACGGATCAGTCGCATCGACGTGCTCCAGACTCTCGAGTCGAACGACGACGTCGCACTCGTCACGGGAGAGACGGTGCTCTCTATCGAGGCAGAGATCGTGACCACCGTTCGTTCCGACGGCTCGGAGGCCACCTACGAGGCCGACCGCGTGGTGCTTGCGGTAGGACACGAGCCCAACGACGGCCTCGCCGACGAACTCGAGGAGTACCCTGCGCCGATCTACGTCGTCGGCGACGCTCGGGAGTCCCGGGACGTCTATCGCGCGACCCTCGACGGCACCGAGGCCGGCATCTCGGTCGGCGATCCGTACCGAACCTTCAGCCCGCGGCCGTAGCCCAAGCGATCGAGTCACGTGGGCCCGGCTCCCGATTTCAGGATACTGGAACCCGGCCCAGCATACTATGATCGACGCCAGCCTACGTCTCTGTCCATGTCGTATCCGATCCGCGTCGTAGACGTCATGAGCACGCCGGTGGTCACGGCTGCACCGAACGAGACGGTTGCCGATGCCGCGGGGACCTTCCTCGCGGCGGATATCAACTCGGTCGTGGTCGTCGAGGACGACGAGGTCGTCGGCATCGCCACCGGAACGGATCTCATCCGGGCGCTCGACCGGAGCGAGTCCCCGCGCGAAAAGCTACTGGCGGACGTCATGTCCGCGCCGGTCGCGACGACCGATCCGGCTGCCGAACTCAAAGACGCCCTCGAGACCATGCACGACCACGGGGTAGCGCGGCTGGTCGTCGTCGAGGACGGCCGTCTCGTCGGCCTGGTGAGCACCGACGACGTGATCCGGTACGCGCCGCAGGTCTTTCATCGTCGGACGCTCGCCACCGACTCCGAGTCGACGCCCCAGTATCGCGCCAGACAGGAGACCGAGTACGAACACGCCGACTGGACGTTCGAGTGTTCGACGGTCTCCGCCGACGGACTGAGCGTCGGCGACCGGGCGGAGTTCTCGAAGCATCTCTCCGAGGCGGACGTGCGGTCGTTCGCGACGGCGTCGGGCGACACCAACCGCCTCCACCTCGACGAGCGCTACGCGGGCGAGACGCGATTCGGCCGGCGAATCGCCCACGGAACCCTCGTGAGCGGGCTCATCAGCGCCGCCCTCGCCAGGCTCCCGGGAGTCACCATCTACGTCTCCCAGGATCTGGCGTTCCTGGGGCCGGTCGACCTCGGCGAGCGCGTCACAGCGGTCTGTGAGATCGTCGGCGAGATCGGCGATCGGAAGTTCGAACTGACGACCGACGTCCTCGATTCGGACGGCGAACGAGTCATCGAGGGGGAAGCGACGGTGCTCGTCGATGACTCGCCCGAGACGGCGACTGTCGAGGTCGAAACGATCGCGTGAGCGATCGGTGTCAGCAGCGAGTGGCGCGCAGTTCGAGGCGCCCCCGAGGACGACGCGAGTTCGGAAACGGCCGCCCTCAGAACGCGAATACGGACTCTCCTGTGTTCCGGAACGCACGGATCCCGTAGTAGAGTCCGCCGACGACCGACGCGATCCCGTAACAGACGACGGTGAAGGGAACCCAGTAAACCCAGAGGGAGTACTGGGGAAACACCTCGCTTCCGACGACGGTCATCGCGAGCAAGAGTGTGTATCCCGGTGCCGCAAGCGGCGTCATCAGCCGGGTGTCGAGAACGCCGACGGCCAGGGGAACGAACAGCAGGCAGAAGGTGACGACCGTTGCCGGTCCGAACAGAACCTGAACCGCGAGCTCGCGATACTCGTTCATGCGATCCGCTCGAGGCCGTAGCGCTCCAGTAGTCGTTCGGTGATCGCTTCCGTCCAGCGCACCTGCGTCGCCGGGTCGAGCATGAAGTCCGTGAGTTCGACGAGGAAGCCAGGGCGATCGAGGTCGCCGCCGACCTTGTGGATCAACAACGGGTTCGAGCCGGTCAGCGTGTTCCCCATCGTGAATCGGTGGGGGAGCATGAACCGTGGGACGTGTTCGTCGTTCATCTGCTCGATTACAGCTCTGGCGTCGGCGGGGGCGTCGCCCGCTCCAGTCGGAAAGATCGCCTGCCCGACCCACTGGCCGTGGGTGTCGTAAATCCCCCGAGAGCGATGCAGGTCGAGGACGACGTCCGGGTCGTAGCGCTCGACCGCCGCCCACAGCGCCCGTGCGAGTTCGGTCGTCGGCTCCTCTCCGGCGGGGAACTTTCGATTCAGGTCACCCTCCGGGCCGTCGCGGGTGTTTCGCTCGACGGCGACGATCTCGGCCCAGGGAATCACGACCAGCGTTCCACGCTCGACACCCCAGCCGATGATCTCCTCTGCAGCCCGGTACCCGTTCGTCTCGCCGCCGTGGATCCCGCCGAAGACGATCGCCGTCGGGCCCGACTCCGGGGCCTCGAGTTCGAACAGCGGCGTCTCGCGGTCGGTTCCCTCCATGATCGGACGAGTCTCGAGGTCCATCGACGAATGCGGGGAGGCCGGCTCGCCCGGTCCCGCTGGCTCACCTCTCGACCGGAGGACGCTTGCGCCCGCGACCAGGCCGACGGTCGCAGCCCCGGCTCCGAGCACCGTCCGTCTGTTCACACTGTGTCCGTTCTCGAGCGCGTGAAGATAAATGATGTGCCGCCGGGAACCGATATCGAAGCGCAGCAGGCCCGCGGATCGATGGCTCCAGTGTTCGGCTCCCCAGACCGTTGATATAGACGTCCTATCGGGACGATCGGCGACGGGCGTGACCGCCCGATCGAACCGTGACGGACCCGGCCGGCCTTCGGATTCTACTTCGGTCGCGGACGCAGTCGTCTCACGTCGGTGGCGGCGTCACTGTCAGGTCACCACGATCAGGACGGTGGAGACGGCGACGAGAGCGACGTGGAACGCGGCGTGTGCGATCATCGCGGTCTCGAGCGAGCGGCGCCAGAACAGCCAGCCGAGGACGACCCCGACGATCGCGTTCAGCAGGACGGTGCGGACGATCAGCGGGGTCGTGAGTCCGATCGTCGAGGCGAGCGCGGGCAGGTGACCGATACCAAACACGACGGAACTCACCGCGATGGCGGCCCACACGATCGTCCCGGACGGTGCCTCGGTCGCGGTACCGGCCCTGTTTCGCCCCCACCAGAGGACGTACACGAGCGGTGCCATGAGTCCCCAGCGGAGGAGAAGTTCCTCCGTGATACCGCCGTAGAACAGTCGCATCGGAATCGACGCGACGAGATCGCGCAGTGCGTCTGCATCCGTCGGGGGTTCGTCGACGGGAAGCTGCGTGAACTGTGCGAACGCGGCGTCGAGGACGGCGACGACGACGAACAGGCCCGCCCCCAGCGCCGCCGCGAGCGGAAGCGAGTCGCGTATCTCGCCCCAGTCCGGCGTCCCGCCGGCTGCCCACGCGAACACGTGAGAGTCGAGATCGAGACGCGGGGCCGTAACCGTGCCGAGGACGACGGCCACCGCCAACAGAAGCGTCGAGTTCACCGACGCGAGCACCACTAGCGTCGGAGTCGAGACCGTCGACAGTTCGGGGAGTTCCCGCAGCATCGGGACGGAGTAAACGGCCAGGGCGATCACGCCGAGCATTCCGAGTGCGAACAGCGCGATCGCACCGCGAGCGGAGGAGTTCCAGTTCCGGATAGCAGTCATTGTTGAGCAACCGACTACACCCGCCAAAAAGATGCTGATGATACCGGCTTCAGTACCTGTCTACGCTCTTTTCTGTATCATAGGATCGCATAGTGCGCGATAGGATGCTGGTCTACTAACCCCGGTCTCTTCGAGCTGGGAGTCCTCGGCACTCATCGGCGGTAAGACTAAGGATGTTGTCATGACCATGGTGGTCGGACACAAATGTACTCAGTACTGGCTCCTGTGAACAGGTAATTTCAGATGGTGGCCAACATACTGTAGGGATCCACCGCTGATAGAGATTGGATTTGAACATATATTTGCTATCCAGGTTGTTTATCGTATGTTTGAGGGTGTGGGATGGGTGAGAAAAGTTGCCAACCGTGGTAGCGAGGTGATCGACGCAACTCCTGGTGCAGTAAACGAGGAGACAGTGGCAGTGCTTCTCGTCCGTCAAATCAGAGGTTCCCATCTGGTAACGATCATGATCCGTCAGACCCCTACTGACAGGAAATACGGTTTTTGAGCGGGATACGAATTGATTTTTGAAAATGTTATAGGGAGGTTCAGTGTGCTCGTTTATTGAACCTCAAGATAGGCTTCAGCTACATCGTGCTGTGTCCATGCGAAGACATGGTGTCTATCGAGGGTGCTGTCAAGATCGTTTGTATGAAGGCGCCACTCAAATGGACGGCATGCCCGGATCGTCATGTCTTCTCTGCGGTACCTCTCGTCCACTCCGTCTATTCCTATCGTGATATCAGCCTCTGGATTCGATCCAAACACGAAATCTCCCCAACTACCACTGGTGTCTTTGCAGACCTCTGCCGTAATAGTGAACCAGTTTCCTTCTACGACTGGATTTGGGTTGATTATGAGATCGACACTCGTCTCCTGCGCTTGTGCTGTTCCTGTGGCACCAGCTGTGAGAGCTACCGCCCCAGTGGCTGTTTTCAGGACCTTGCGTCTGGAGCCGGTTATTAGATCGTCCTTGTACTGTTCTTGATCAAACCGCTGGTGGTCGTTCTGGCCTTTCTCCATGGACCTCGTCCCCCAATATAATGCTAACACTTAGCATACCATATTTCTGGTGGGCGCTGGGGTTCTGGCCGACTAGCTATGTTTCTAAGAAGTAGTTCTTGGTGGTAGAAAGAAAGAGAACAGATCGCATAGAGTACTTTGAAAATAGCCCGACTGCCGTCTCATTTGCGGCTATGAGGGTGCAGAACAGACCCATCTGAGTGAACCAGCGGCCGAGTATGCCGATGATGGACTGGGAGGTTTTCTGGATCTCCACGCAATAATAGAATGTCTTGATGAGAGGACAGTTATGGGTGATCTGAGTGACTTCTTCCAGCCCATTCCCTCGGGAACTCGGTGGTAGCCATGCCGGTTTCTTCGAGTCAGTAGTTCTGGTTTCGACCGCTGTTGCGGTACGTGGGATGGGCCACCATGTCGGCTGGCCTTCTGTATGGAACACAGCCACGCGTACCGCTGGAGCAGGACGATCTGATGCTCAATAAGGGGTTTATCCGGTTCCGAAACCGGAAGGGAAGTACAACTACTGTTTTTCCGATTGATGAAGAGACGCGGGAGGCGCTTGAGCGATATATGTTCGTCCGGAATGACGGAGAAAACGACTCGGTATTTACGAGTATTCGGGGTGGACAACTTAGCCGAGAGTTGGTCCGACGTAGCGTTCGAGATGCAGCCGTGGATGCGGGTGTGATGTCCGAGGATGAAAACCGGTTTGAAAAGAAGTTCACGCCTCACACGTATCGGACCGTGTTTACGACTGAGATGCGGAATGCAGGGATGCCAGATCACATCCTACGGTATCTTCGGGGAGACAGCGACAGTGAGGCGATGGACGTCTATACGCGGGTGGATCGCGAAACAGCACGAAGAGCGTATCTCGACTGCATCAAGCCGCTTCATCTATAATATAAATCACCAACCTGTTGCATCATTTAATTAGTGCTATATTTCGGAGGTCAGCACTGTCTAGTTGACTTGCTTGAGAAGTGGGCAGGTCGCGAAGCTAAGTTGAATCAGTGTTCGTAGACTTGCTCAGCGAGAGTGATGTGTCAAATTTAAAGTTTATCGAGGAAATGAGCGGATGATGAGTTCTCGAGAGTTATGTTCTTGTGCATCCCCCTGCAGAACCAGATAGTGACTCTTTGAATACGGATTTTCACTCAACAACGAAATCGTGGCCTGGTTTGATGCATAATATTCACAAACGTATGTTGTTGCACCACCAATACAAACAATCTCTTTTCAAAAGTGTAAAATCCTCTTGGTCTGTATTTCTCATCATGTGGAATTCAGGAGTAGATAGAATGCTTTGACTGGCGTAGCTCCGGGTATGTCAACCGACGATTCTCTAGTTCGGACAGTTTTGATCCTCATCGCCGTGATCCTGTTGCTGCCGCTTTTTGTAATGATCCTGGCGATGCCAGTAATGGGTTTGTGGGGCTGGGGTCACATGTGGGATAGCGGTATGTGGAACGGAACCGGGGCGGCATGGATGTGGCTTCTCATGTCGATCATTCCAATAGCTATTGTTCTTGTAGTTGGGTACTTATTGTACCGTCTGATTCGACATCTTGCTACTCGACAGTCTGACCCAGCGCTCGAGGAATTGCGGACTGCCTATGCTCAAGGTGAAATTTCAGATGAAGAATTTGAAGAGCGTCGGAACCGTCTCGAACGTAAGGAATAGCCTGTCTCAAGTGCGGAATCAGCGTGTTCCTGTTTGAGTCTGGATATCAAACTCAAATAGTATCATCGTGCTTCTTGTTTGCTTTCCTCTGTCATCAACGGCAGATGAAGTTCATGTGTGGCTCGTCGATCGCAGCTACAATAATCGAGACCTCATCATTCTCCAGTATGCTATTCTCGAGGGACACAAGCCTATCGGAAAGAACTTGCTTCACAAGCGCTGAGAACGGTAACTGCTGCCAAAGACATGCCTCCAAATAATCTCGGAACCGTTGATGAGTCAGACCTTCGGGAATAGTACGCTGTCGAAGCCGTGCGAATGGCTGAGGAACACAGTCCCGATGAGTCGGTTTGATTGCCGCGCTTGACGGGTTATGGGACTGCAAAATAAGAAAGAAAAGTCAGCTACAGTTCGAGGTTCCGCAGACGGGCCGAGTTCGTAATTACTGAGAGACTCGACGTGAACATCGCAACAACGGCGATTACCGGATGAAGCAATCCAAAGAAGGCAACCGGAATTGCCACTGTGTTGTAGATAAACGCCCAGAAGAGGTTTTGTTTGATTTTTGAGAAGATCTTCTCCGAGAGGGTAAACGAGTTCACGAGTGCATCGAGCGACCCTCGAACGAGGCTGACGTCGCTGGACTGGATCGCGATATCGGTCCCGGTCCCGATGGCGACGCCGACGTTCGCCTGCTTCAGCGCCGGGGCGTCGTTGATGCCGTCGCCGACCATCGCAACCTCGTACCCTGCGTCCTGTAGCTCGCGGACTTTGTCGATCTTGTCCTCCGGGAGGACGCCGGCCATGACGCGATCGGGATCGATGTTGACCTCGTCGGCGATCGCGCGGGCCGTCCGCTCGTTGTCGCCGGTGATCATCCACGTCTCGAGCCCGCGGTCGTGGAGTTCCCGGATCGCGTCGTATGATTCTTCCTTGATCGTATCGGCCGTACTGACGACGCCGACGACCTCGTCCTCGACCCCGACGAGCACGGTCGTCTTGCCCTCCTCCTCGAGGGCGTTCAGCTCCGCCTCGAAGGCGAGCGGGATGCCGACCTCCTCAAAGAACGTCGTATTCCCGACGTAGACGGTTTGTCCGTCGATCGTCGCCGTAATCCCTTTTCCGGGGACGCTATCGAACTCGTCCGGTTCGGCCAGTTCGACATCCCGTTCCTCAGCGTAGTCGATAACCGCCTGTCCGATGGGGTGTTCGCTTCCCCGCTCGGCGGAGGCTGCGAGCCTCACGACGTCTCGCTCGTCGAATTCGGTCGCCGACTCATCAGCCACGGTGCTCCCTCCATCGCTGCGTGGCTGCCGGCTAGATTCCGTGACGACATCCGTAACGGAGTGGTTGCCCTCCGTGATCGTTCCCGTTTTGTCGAGCACCACGACATCCAGGTCTTTCATCGTCTGGATGGCCTCTCCATCGCGGAAGAGGATGCCGTTCTCCGCGGCTTTCCCGGTCCCGGCCATGAGGGCCGTCGGCGTCGCCAGTCCGAGCGCGCACGGACAGGAGATCACCAGGACCGCGACGGCCGCGAAGATTCCCAGCGTCAGGGGGTCCAGTGCGAGATCGACCCAGGGGAGCGACGCCTCGCCGAGACCTGCGACGACCGCCATTCCGTCGGGAAACAGGACCCACAGCACGAACGAGAGCGAGGCGAGGACCAGGACGGTCGGCACGAAGTAGTTGGTCACTCGATCCGTAAGCGCCTGAATCGGAACCTTCGTCCCCTGCGCTTCCTCGACCAGGTCGACGACCTGCGAGAGGAAGGTGTCGTCGCCGACCTTCTCCGCACGAACCTTGAGTAGCCCCGCCTGATTCACGGTCGCTCCGATCACCTCGTCACCCGCTTCCTTCGTGGCGGGATCGGACTCGCCCGTCACCATCGACTCGTCGACGTTGCTCCGTCCGTCGATGACCGTTCCGTCGACGGGAACCTTCTCGCCGGGGCGAACGATCATCACATCGCCGACTTCGACCTCGTCGATGGGGATCTCCACCTCTTCGCCGTCCCGTTCGACTGCCGCCGTTTCAGCCTGCATCGAGACCAGTCCCTCGATCGCTGCGCTCGCTCGGCCCTTCGCTCGGTGCTCGAGGTAGGTCCCCACCTTGTGCGAGGCCATGATCATCGCACCGACGCCGGCGTAGTTCTCCATCGGCATCGCGAAGACCATGACGCCGGTCGCCCACGCGACGAGGGTCCCGATCGAAATCAGCGAGTCCATGTTGAACGTCCCGTTTCGAATCCCCCTGTACGCGGATTCGTGGGTCGTCCGACCGTAGTAGAAGACGACGATCGTGGCAAAGACCAACATCGCAACGTCGATCTGGAAGCCGGTCAAGACCTCCAGCGGCGTCCACATGAAGACCATCAGGAGAACGATCGGCGACGTGACGATCCACGCTCGGATCGCTCTCCGGCGCATGTCCCGCAGCTCCGCCTCGTCTTCCATCTCCTGTTCGTCCTCGAGCAGCTCGTCGCGGACTCCGTAGCCGGCAGCGTCGACGGCGGCAACGAGCGCGTCGACATCGACGTCCGGATCGTGGTGGACGTTCGCTCGTTCGGTTGCGAAGTTTACGGACGCGTCAGCAACCCCCTCGACATCTTGCAGGCTCTCTTCGATGGTCGAGGCGCACGTCGTACACGACATCCCCGAAAGGGAGAGATCGGTACGTTCGAGATTCGATTGGTCGGTTTGCATGGGCTGTCCACCTCGTGCTAAACTACGAGATCCATTTTTAAGCGACTTGTCGTTAACAGTATTCGACTCTCGACGGGGGTCGATCTTCGAATCCAAAGAAAGCGCTCGAGGCCGATTCGCTTCCTACCGTAGTCGTTCGTATCGCCGTCCCTTCCGGGCGGGCGCGAGAGGAGGGGACCACCTCAAAAGCGCCTCGAACGAGAATATCTGAATGCGGTGGGATCGATCGTCTGTGGGGACTCTCGCCGGAACTCACTAGTTGTTCGGGCGTAGTTCGCACTCGAAACCCCCACCTCACTAGTTACTCGCGAGCGCCTCTACCGGCCGAAAACAGCTACTTACGATTTCGGAACTGGAACGATATTCACCATTGAAGCGGGACGTATCCGTGGATCCGCTTACAATGCGACGAGTAACACGACGCCGTATCCTGTACGCCACGGGAGCGACGGGCGCAATCGGTCTGACAGGCTTCGCGACCGCCAGCGAAGACGATGAAACCGATCACGGAGAGCACCACGACGACGACCACGATCACGACGAAGAACACGGAGAACACATCAACTTCGACGAAGACTCCGAGTTCAACGAAGCGGACGTGATGTTCATGCAGGGGATGATCCCCCACCACGAACAGGCGATCGAAATGGCCGAGCTCATTCCCGGCCGGTCGGACAGCCGAGAGCTGTGCGAACTCGGTCCGGAGATCATCGATGTCCAGCAAGCGGAGATCGAACAGCTACACGAGTGGCTGAGCGAAGCCGGAGTCGACGATCCCGAAGAGCACGAGATGGATCACGAGGAGATGGACGGCATGCTAACCGAGGAGGACTTCCAGGAGCTCCGCGAATCCGAGGGACGGGAGTTCGACTGCCTGTTCGCGGAACACATGATCGCTCATCACGAGGGCGCGATCATGATGTCCGAACACGTCCTCGAGGAGGGAGCGTCTGAGCGCGTCGCCGATCTCGCTGACGAAATCATCGACGTTCAGCAAGAAGAGATCGAGATGATGGAGTGCTGGAAAGACCGGTGGAACTGCTAAAACGGTAGGTTCCTTCTCGTCTCTTTGAGCGACCACGGACTTCGAAACGCCATTTTCACAGGTCGTCAAGGCGGCTGCCCCGACTCTTGAGACGGGGGTCGTTGACAAATGGAGTAGGAGGCGGGCTACGAAAGAGTCGGATTGAACTCCCCGGAGAGATACGCTTCACCGTTAGGTGTCATCCGGTATTTTCCTCGGTCGACCTTCTCGACCAGATCGGCCTCTTCGAGCTTTCGGAGGCGTCGATTTACCTCTTCTCGGCTGTGATCGATATTGTACGCGATAATTGCAGGTGTGAGGACCAACTCCGAAGAGTGAAACAAGCTGAGAATTGCATCGTCCATCGGGACCATCCACTCCATACTGGCCCGAATTTGAGAGGGTTCCGCTAGGAGAAGTTCCGTCCACTGATCCCTGCGAAGGTCGTTCTGCACGGGGCTGTAGAGTCCAAACAGGACGAGGCACGCGGCAAGCCCGTGTATCCAGTGCACGAGGTTCGGGTACACTACCTCGGATAGCGGGCCACCGATTATGAACAGGAAAAGACCGCTCATAGTGACAATGAAGAAGGGGTCGTATTCGACGGCATACTGCTCCGCATACAGTAGGTAGAGTAACCCGGAACCGGCGACGATTCCCATCAGGAGGATGTATCCGGTGAAAAAGTCTATCTCGATCATAGCTCTTCGTTCCGGCTCACTCTACTCTGGATGGTATTGTTTTGGAGGATTACTACCCAAATCGTGAGAGCCAAAATCGTATAGATCGCCGCTCGAAAGGCCCGCAACCCCGTCGATTCCGTCCCTACCGTAAGTAGAACCGTGTGATAGATCGTTGCTGCAGACATCACGATCACCAGCAGCCCGATGGTCATCCCAAACGGTGACTCTCGGAAGATTCGCCACGATAACAGTGCGAGCAATCCGGCTCCAGTGCCGGCAATGATAGCGAAAGGAATGCTCAAATAGAACAGCGCGTGGTCCATATCCTCCCTATCGAGGCAGGACCAATAAATTTAGCACACATCCTGGAAATCTGGCCTCCTCGCACCGATCGGGGACCTGCTGTCGCCCGCCGTCGGCGCCGTTCTCATGTCCGTGAGTACGGTTATCGTCACGATCAATGCTCAACTCTCCGCCGGGCAGATCTTACCGTCTGAACGGCTTATGAGAAGATCTCACGAGTACGTAACCTAAACGTACTGTAGGGGTGAGAATACAGACAGATGACATCGAAGTACAAGATCGAACTGCTACCGGATACGGAGACGTGCTACCGATACCTCCAGGTCGGGTTCAGCATCATTATTCTCACGTTCTTGGCCGGGCTTCTGGCGCTCGCGGTTCCGGACTTGCGTCCGACCTACGAGATACTCGTAATGCCCGCGTTGTTCGTTGGACTCGGTCTGCTTCTGTACGGCGTCGGCACACACCTCCACATTATGCACCTGAACGTGCTCGAGATGAGGAACGAAGACGGAAGCCACGAGTGAAGAACGTCGGATCGGGGACTATCTGGTGACGACTCGGGTTTCGTCACGCGTCATCGCTTCCACGTCTCGCGGGTTTCCTCATCTAGACGGACCGTCTCGACCGTTGTGCCACGAACTCGAGTGTCGCCTCTATTATCTCGGCTCGAATCTCAAAACGAGGTCAGTACAGCAGGTAGTATTTTGTGACATCTATATGAAACGTAGCACACTCGGGCGTGGTCACAGCCGATAATCGGCCGATAACGGTTAATCGACCAAAGCCGATCTTAGATCAGTGCCCTATGGTCGCCTAGGGTTCGACCCAGGCACTGATCAACTAAATCCAACCCTACCGGGGAGTAGTTGTTGTATGGATATTTAGAAGCGTACGCCACTGAGGCGAGGTTTCTGGATGTTTTCAACCAATGCCGCAAGATCAAACATTAGAAACGGGGCCTCGGCACTCATACCGTAGAATCAGGCGTCAGAAGTCGTGAGTGTACCGAATAGTTGTAGGTGTGCTTGATCGTCACGTATGTGGCGGATGGTCATAGGTGTGACTGATTAAGTTGCCTCCGTGACAAATGGTTGTAAAGTGTGTTCGCTGGTGGATGACTTGACTTTCTCATTGAGTCATATCATTATTTAGGACGCTCCTGCTTATCCATCTGTAAGAATGGACGAGGCTGATCTCAGGGAATACATCGAGCGGTCCCAGTCACTTCTCGAGGACTCGCCGCAGATGGGAGAGGAGAACACGAAGGTGAAAATCATTCAGCCTCTGATTGAGCTTCTTGGGTGGGAAGTGTACTCGTCTGAAGTTGATCTGGAGTATCCGATGCAGATCGGTCAGGGAAGTGCTCGGGCGGATTACGCGCTTCAAGTAGAAGGTGCCCCGGTCGTGTTCATAGAGGCGAAAGGCAGTGATTCCTCCCTGAGTGATACTGATCGAAGCCAGCTTTCGAGCTACATGCGGCAGAAGGGTGTTGACTGGGGGCTGCTCACTAACGGGAAACGGTTTGAGGTTTTGAAACGCCGGTCTGATAGCGATCGGCCAGAGGAGGTCTCGCTGGGCAAGTTTGATCTCGGTGAGTTGGATGAGAACTGGTCGGTGGTACGTCTCTTGTCGAAGGATCTCGTTCAGTCGGGGGAGGCAGATACGATCGCTCAGCGGATCGAGGCTAGGAAACAGGCGGTACGTGTTCTTCAGGGTGATAAGGAGGCGGTCTCTGAGCAGGTAGCTGAGGTTATCGTTGGTGAGGTCGGGGAAACATTGGCACAGGAGATCGATGCGGAGTCCAAGGAGTTCGTGGATAATCTGATTGACTCATTGGGAACGGATCGTGAAGCCGATGTCCATCTGACAGGGACGGCTACAGAAGAGCCTGTTCCGGAGCCAGAGAATCCCGCGAATGAGTCTGAAGAAGAAGAATACGTTATCACGCTCTATGAAGATAGGAATCTTGTACAGACCTTCACAGGGGAAAGTCAGGCGGATGTTATGGGGGATGTAGTTGATCTTCTCATTCAGGAGTTTGGTTTGCTTGATGAGTTCGAGTCGTTCCCGTATGTTCCTGGAGAGAAGAACGCGATTTTGAATTCGGAGCCGCGGCATCCGTCGGGTGAAGAGATGCGGCTGTATCGGGAACTCTCTGACGGGTACTATCTGTATGTGGCGCTCAATCAGGTTTCGAAGAAGCGGTATGTAGAGCGCTTCTCAGGTTGGTGCGGTCTGGATGTAGAGTTTGAGGGTGAATGGGTAGAGCCGAATTAGGCCACCAAATGGGTGAATATTGGTGAAAGCGCTCGAAGCGATGACCACAGCACAAAAATATATACGTTTCTGAATTTGAGTTTCTAAAAATGGATGTGCCCGAGCTGACTAACAACGCCTACCAATTCATCGATGGTCTGATCGAGATTTACAGAGAAGTGCCAAATGGGAAACACGGCCTTGTCGGTGAATTAGCTAATTTGGAAGGCGCTAAATACGGGGATGCTGGAATCGCGGAAATGCCAGTCAGCCATCCAAACTATGGTGAGCTTGTGACTGATACTTCTGAAGAATATTATCTAAAAGTCCGGTCCGCCGACTCTTGGCCGGACATCACGCAGAAAATGCCGAAAGGCTACAAAAGAGAGGAAAAACATGGCTGTCATTATTTGAACGAGTGCTTTGGTGAGGCACGGGTCTGGTTAGAAGCCAAGGAGCGCGGCAGAGAGCACATGGAGCTGTTCGCACCTGTCGTCGGGTATGATGGCGAGGACTTTCTGTGGACTGTGATGCTGAAATGCCAAAATATGCCATCTCGTAGACCAGGTGCACCGGATCCAGAAGAAACACACGACCCCAAATCACTAGGCTGGAAGCCACATGATACCGAGTCCGGATTATTAGATGGTCGAAAAGTAGCGTATGACTATGGGATGTGGCGAAGAGAACACGATGAGTGGATAGTGGCGGAAGAAGACGTTTTCAAACAGAACCCTGTGTACAGATCAGGATTTTAGAGCTGATTGGGTTGACCGAACAGGCTCTCGAAAAGAACAGGATTGCACTTTCATTCCAGGTCTAAAAAACTTTCAAACGTTCTGATAGCGTAAATTAATCCAAGATCAGGAGCGCCAGCTTCATTGAACATTTTGTTTACCAGATTTTTCTCCTTCTGTGATTGTGATGCAGGCCGTCTCTTGGTATAGGGTAGATGCGTCATAGTGGTGCAGTTAGGAAGATTTGGGGAGAGACTTGGAATTTGATAGGCAGGAGTTATAGGTAGCTCTTTAGCTATACCAGACTCTGTTTCTAAAGATATTGTTCTTTCTTCTCGCTGTCGAACTTCATCCGATCTCTCATACAAACTTCGAATGTAGGACTCATCACTGGAATCAAACATGATGATATCTTCCGCGTTATGGAACTGCAGCAAATTCAGTTGATCAACAACGCTAGGAGACTTGATTAGGATTTGTTTCTTTGAATTGGTGTCAAATCTGTATACTGCTGGATCGTAGAGAAGGAGGGTTCGATATTTATCGATAGGGCAGAATATCTGAAGTCCGCGGTTGGAGAGTCCTGCTACAGTTATCTCATGATTGTGTTTGTACTGTGGAATATCATGTACTGTGGGGGCATCAGATATTATGAAGTCTTGATCAGTCACATTGTATAGCATTACAGGCTTGAGGTCACTGATACTGATGTATCCGAATACCCCTAACGAGATGATGTATTGATGGGTTCCAAGCAGAGAAGCATCAACGAGTGTATCTTCTTTTTCCTCTTCCGTTAAATCTGAAGTCCATTCAATGGAATCATTATATTGATTCGAGTCTAAATCAGCTTTAACTGCCTCACGGAGGAATGGATCTCCACTTCTGATGGTTTCCTTTGTAGCCTTGGTTCTGGATCGCTGTGTAGTGACAAATGAATAAAGCAGTTTTAGGGTTTGACCTGTGAGATCTGTCAGATTATCACCTTCGCGTATACGGTTGATTGGACGGGCCTGGTATCCTTCCAGGCCAGCAAGTTCCGTTTCGACTATAGGCGGATTACCATAGAAGTAGTCTCGAGAACAGACTGCGCTAGTCCCTTCTGAGAATATTCCTTCAGAGTCAAGATGAAATACCTCAAGTTGTTCGTTGGTCGCCCAAGCACGAAGATAGTGTTGAGGTACGTAGTGCTGGTTCTTCCGCGCTGGCATTTTGGTACGCTATATGAATAGTTCCACATCTAAAGGAATTTTCAACTGTGCTTGGTGTCAGATTTGGAGTGACATCTGTTTCTGGACTTGAACAGATGTGCCAGATTCTAGCGGTATGTCTCCAGAGTTTTGACTATATCAGGGTATCGGGAAACCGCTACGGGCGTTTTCCCTCTACGGTAAGGAAGATCGCGGAGTGTTCGTTTGTCGTGTACGCCCGAACTTTCGGATGCTTAGTTATTTAAATGAATCTTACGAAATTATATGTATCGGTTGATAAAAGTGGTAAGACGACGACACGGTGGGAAAATCAAGAATTGGTCTAAAACAGGTAAACAGTCCTGGCAAAACGATAGAACTGGAACGCGAGTTGATTACGGGAGAACGCATGGTGGACACTACCGGATTGACGTGGAGAGGGACACGCTTCAAACAATCGGTACAGCAGACACAAAAGAAGAAGCACGCCGAAAAGCAGTAGATTGGATGCGCCGTAATCCACGAGGGTGAATGTTTTGGCAAGTCCAAAGAACTGATATATGGTGGGAGACACCCGGAAGCTATGGCGAAACCGCAAGGTAAGCGCGAACGTAAATATTCGTCCTGCACCTAAAAACGGGTGGGACGTTTGGACTGTCGTTAGAGGCGAGGAACGAGTCATCGGAGAAAACATGACTTTGCGCGAAGCTAGGAAGAGAGCAGTGGAGTGGATGAGACGCAATCCACGTCCGAGGTAGATCGGTCGAAAGAGTGGATCTCTGACCTTGAGAAGGATATCCCTGGAAAAGCGAATCGTGTTCCTGTAGGTCAGTCAGGTCGGCAGCCTACCCCTGTGTGACGAGCGACTATTCAGATGATGCTGGTTGTAAAGTTCGTTCAGGATTGACAACTGCGGCCGTGGGCGACGCTGGCACACAGCCACCGGGCCTCATATGCGCGGACACCCGATGGTTCGATTCCAACCGGCTGCACTACAGCCTATAACCGCTGGCGACTATATCGCCAAAACCTCTTTTCATATTTTCCCATCCTAGTACGACACTCTAAATGTGATTCCTCCGTCCCAACATTTATGCTATAGTTGCTCCTCTTCCCAGTATGTCAGATGTCACCACTATCGAGGATGATTACGAGTATCCTGGGTGGTTAGTGTTCAACGGTTTGTTCAAGACATCCGTACATAGCGAAGGGAGTGTATCTCCACAGGAGATTGTGGACCGTTTCGATAAATACAGTTCTGGATCGCCAAATGAACCGGATTCCGGCTTTGAGGTGAAGGAACTTCCTGACAAGCTCCAGCAGATGGGTGAGTTATCAGAAGCAACCGAGGAGTTTGCTCAGGGGCTTCATGCACTACGGTATGTGGACGAGGATTGGGTGGAGCAGTGGGGGTATGATGAGGATGGTAAAGAGGAGATGTATTTTCTACCCAACCACGACGAGATACGTATTTATTGGGACTATGTAAACGATGTTGTAGCTTTTAAAGGACAGAAGCAGCTTCTCAAACGAAAGCAAGATGATCTATTAGCAGCATTATCTGGAGATGTAAAACTGGAGGAAGTTAACTTTGACTTTGATTTCTTCCTCTGGATTTTGTATAAACAATACCAGGGGGAGCCTCTCTCGACAGATTTACGCGTCCGTAATATCACTCGTGGATCAACTGCTGCAGAGACGAAAGACAATATGGGTGCAGGAGACGTCAGGGAATCAAATAATGTTCTGCGGTCGGTCCTCATGATTGCGCCTATCCTCTCTGGCAAGAAAATCGACAAAATACAGGGCAACTTTATCATGGGCAATCACCAAGTGAAAGCTCAAATCGAGTTCGGTGGAAAAGTCCATGTGAAGGTTAGCGACAGTCCACTGAGTACTTTGAGCGATCTACGTCGAATGGGTGTCTCACTGCGACTCCTTTCCGAACTGGTAACTCTCTTTGAGGACTGGAAACAACTCGATCCAGAAGAACGGTATCCGCCAGCGTCCTTCTTCGATGATATGACCGACAACGCTGAAGAAGAAGGGTGGATTGCCCGGTTCGATCCGGAAGAGGTAAAGGAACGGTACAAGCGCAAACGCCAAGGAATCGGAGATGATACCTATGAAACAGCAGCCGTAGAAGACGCTTCATAACAACGGGAGATAAAAGACGAACATCAAGACACTATGTCCACAAGCAGGCTGGGTCAAGCCGAGGATCTTGAAAAATACTGGTCCAAACACCTTGGTGACCAGCCTGAGACCAACGTGGAAATCCAGTCAATTGAACGCAAACATATTACCGCGTTCCCAGAAATAGAAGACTATCCGTTCAACGGGCAGCTACGGCTCACAGGCACCTTTTCGTTCGAGATTCCCGGCCGAAAAGGAGACTCGTTTACACAGACCGGCGAATATCAGTACCGGGCTGGCTCTGGCTTGTTCCTGCTCGAAACACCGACCGATCTTGTTGACTCAGATGAAGTCTTTTCCGAGATCAATACGCAGCTTTCATCAACCGCTCGAATAGAGGAGGCACTTTCATTGCCGCGAGATTCATTCTGGCGGTTTATTGAGGCGGCAGACTCTGTTGAGACGCTACGACTCCGTGGACCAGAAGGCACATATGATGCTGTCCAACTCCTGCACCTCCTCCAATATGATGACCCCATTGAGACGCTACGGACAAATCCCGAATTTAGCGATCTCCGGAACATCGAAAACATCGAGAGCGCACTAGCTGCAGTAGATTCTTCATCCGAAATCGAAGGGATTCAAGATCTTGATATCGATATTTACAGTACGTTGATTGACGAGGTGGAAGCGACGTACTGGTTTAGAAGATGGACCGCGAATTTCTGGTACCGGCGCGGAGAACTAAAACTGGATGCCGAGACTGAAGACTCTCGAGAGTACCTTATCCAACTTTTTGAACGAGATGTTTTGAACTCCTGACTGCGAAGATATGTCCTCTACCCGTTCGTGTCTGGATTCTTTGCTTGGCTCTCAGATAATAGCGGTTCTGGAGCTTCTCTTCGTTTACGTTGCGTTAGTAGCTGTCATTTGTGGAATATCGTTTGTTGTGAGTCCTGTTTCAAGTGTAGAGGAACTGGATTATGAGCTGAGAGAGTTCGTCCACTACTACAAAGAGACGAGCTGGTGGTGGCTAACTACCTTTTTCACCTCTGTCATCGCGCTCACCGTGGGTGCTGGCCACGGTCTGTTTGTCAGTTTGATCTTCCTCAGCGTCTTCACCGGGCCTGCGATCCTCTACTACCACCGAAAATACCCGTTCTCTCTCAAATGCGGCTACCGGGCGAGAACATCATCTGGACGGACAGCGATCAATGAAGAGCAGGAGAACATCGCTACTCCGGATGATGGGCTGTATGTGCTGGAATTTCCGATTACTACTGGGTCGAATATCGAGGAGTTCACCATCGATCTCACGATACCAGATGGTGTCAAGGTCAGGAATCATTCTGGAATTCGGGGTGTTGGACTATCAGAGAACAAAACAGCTATTGAAGGGAAAGCACCACCAGGTCGAGATTCGTTCGTATTCGAGATCATACTCTCGGAAACAGCCGGTGTACAACAAGGCGCAAATCTGTTGATTCTCTCTGATGCAGAGAGTGGTCGAGAGTTAACCACTATCCGGCTGTTACCGCAGCAGTAAATCTATCAGACCGCTTGATTGGGGCTATTCGGTAGTATTTTTGTGCTGGCCGCGTGAGTGATTAGCACATAGGAACGGTCATTAATCAGATCATGATTTACGAGTGTGACTGCCGGCGAAAGACGGTGTCCTCGGGTGACCGAGGCCACTAACTGATATCAGCTATAGCAGAAAAATGCTACAATCACATAAATATCGACCCAAGTGGGATGAATATTTTCCACTTGTACAGTTATTTCTCAACCTACCATCAAAATTTATCTGGAAGTGGTTGAAATGAGGCCTCGGCACTCATAGGGCTCGTCACTACCGGGTGCCGAGTCCGGCTCGGAGCGAGTGGGTCGTCATCGGCCGTGCGAGGCTACGCTCGAGAGCCAAAAGACGGTTTGGATCTCCGCTAATACCGTGTTCACTCGGCGCTCGACCCGTCCGCCGCGAAGGCGGTGTTCCACTCGTCGATGAGATTCTGCAGGCGATCGTTCTGCGTCCTCGAGAACGTCGCCGGGGCGCGTTCGCTCGCCGTCGGTCGCGAGGACGTCGCGGCCTCGGCCTCAGTTGTCGCCGTCTCGGCTGTCGCGTGCGAGGACGGCGTCTCGGTCGTCAGCTGGTCGGAAGTCGGTTCGGGCTGGGCGTAGTGTGGGTGGGTGCTCATTGTCGGTCGTGAGGGACGGTCGTCGAAAGGCGGTACTGTCGTCGGAGAATCAGGCGAGCGTGCGTACGGGTACGACCGACATCTGTACGCCACCCTTCCAGCCGAACCATAATAAATGTTCATGACTAACCGAATATCGCCGCGGCCGTCGGCACCTGCACGCCGACCGGTTATATTTACGCACGGTGGACTCGAGAATACGAATGGGCGCCCCACCGGACGTGAGCTTCGTCGTCCCCGCGAGAAACGAGGCCGACTACCTCCCCGACTGTCTCGAGAGCATCGCGGCCCTCGAGACCGACTACGAGTACGAGACGATCGTCGTCGACGGCGCCTCGACCGACGCCACCGCCGATATCGCCCGGACACGCGGCGCGACCGTCCTCGAGGGAACCGGCTCGAGCATCGCCGCCGGGCGAAATCGCGGCGGACGGGACGCGACGGGCGAGTGGCTGGCATTCATCGACGCCGACACCCGCGTTCGCCCGAACTACCTGACCGAGCTGCTCGGGTTCGCCGAGCGCGAGGACGTCGCGGCCGCCAGCTCGGCCTGTCGGATGACCGGACCCCTGCGAGCGAAGCTGATGGAGGGGACGATCAACCACGTCTTCCCGCGGCTCGAACGGCCGATCCTGCCCGGATTCAACTTCTTCGTCCACGGGGAGGCCTTCCTCGAAACCGGGGGGTTCCCCGAGGTCCCCAACGAGGACACCGCCTTTAGCCGTCGACTCGGCCGACGGCTCCCGACGGACTACCACGACGCGGTGCTCGTCGAGAGCTCCGGCCGACGGATCGCCGACAGCGGGCTGGCGGGGACGCTGTTTCACTACGCCACCCTCGACGTGGGTCGGCTCCGGGCGTCGGTCTGAGTCCGGCAGCCGCGCGGCGGTCGCTTTTGCGGATCCACGTCCAACGTCGAGCCGTGACGACGGTTCCACCCGAAGCCGAACGACTGCTCGAGAACGAGCCGGTGATGGCCCACTTCGCCACCTCCGTCGACGGGCGCCCCCACGTCGCGCCCGTCTGGTTTCGCTACGAGGACGATCTCGTCGAGATCGTCACGACGGGACGGAAACTCGAGAACGTCAGGGAGAACCCGAAGGTGGCGCTGTCGATCCAGAACGACGACGACGGCGACACGCAGTGGATGGTGACGCTGCTTGGCACCGCGAGCGTGATCGAGGACGAGGCCGAGACCGAGGCGGCCAGACGCCGGATCAACGAGAAGTACGGCGCGCCCACCGACGCCTACGAGGAGAACCGGCTCGTTCGAGTCGACGTCGGAACGGCGAGCTATCGGACGTACTGACCCTCAGACTGCCGGGATCGACGCGCCCGCTACTCCAGACGTTCCCGGGTGGCAGCCACCACGAGCGGCAGCGTGATCGTCGCGTCGGCGTACACCGAGACGTTCTCGGCGTCCGTCTCGAGTTTGCCCCACGAGCGGGCCTCCTCGAGGGTCGCCCCCGAGAGCCCACCGGTCTGTTGGGGATCCATCGTCAGCTGGACCGCGTAGTCGTAGGCCCCGGGCGCGACCAGCATCGTCTGGAGCGTGAAGTTCTTCGGTACGCCGCCGCCGACGACGAAGGCGCCGGCCTCTTCGGCCTCGAACGCGAGGTCGGTCAGCGCGGTCATGTCCGCGAGGGCGTCCAGCGAGAACGACGAGGTCTGGGAGTACATCCAGGCCTGCAGTCCCAGCACGGAGTCCTGGACCGCCGGACAGTAGATCGGCACGTCGTGCTCGGAGGCCGCGGCGGCGATCCCCGGACCCTCCTCGATGTCCTCTCGTTCGTTGATCTCGGCGTTGGCCCGTCCCAGTTCGCGGGTCAGGCGTTCGATCGAGACGGGACCCGACTCCTCGGCTTCGGCCTCGAGGACGGGGAAGACCTCCTCGCGGAGGTGCGACTCGAACGTCGCGAAGTACTCCTGAGGGAGATAGACGTTGTAGATTCGGTCGACCCCCTCGTCGCGCAGCGTTTCGTCGTGTTCGCGCTCCGTTTTCCCCTCGGCCTCCACGCAGCCGTGGTGGTGCTTGCCGCCGATCGCCTCGATCGAGTCGTGGGTGAGGTTCGCTCCGGTCGTGATCAGCGCGTCGATGTACCCGTCCCGGATCAGGTCAGCGACGATCCGGCGCATTCCAGTCGGCACCATCGGACCCGCCAGGCCGAAGAAGACGGTCACGTCGTCGTCGAACATCGCCTCGGTGACGTCGACGGCCTCGTGGAGGTTCGCCGCGCCGACGCCCGCGTTACCGTACTCGTCGGCGAGTTCGCCGACGGTCATCCCCGCGCGAGCCTCGGCATGGCCGATGGGATCGTGTTCGAACGTCTCTCGCTCGGGCTCGTGGCCCGCGTCCTCGGCGCTGTCGTGGTCGTCGGTCATGTTCTCGAGTCGGCGGGCCAGCGCTTTCAACGCCGCGGTCTCGCGGACCGAGTCAACTCCGGACCGCGCCCGTCACTGCCGACGGTGCGGCGACACCCTTACTGCCGCTCGTCGAGAACCGTTGTCGGCGATTCGAGGACGCCGTCGTCGCCGGGCTCGATCGGACGCGGACACGCCACGTCGGAAGCGCTGGTGCGCTCGACGAGCAGCTCCCCGTCCCGGAACAGCTGGACGGCGACCGGGCCGTCGGGAGCGTCGACGGCGAAACAGGTCGTCGCCTCAGCCGGCACCGTCAGCGACGTGAGTTCGTCGGGGTCGGGCTCGACGTCCTCGTCGGCCGTCGGCTCCGGCTCGTCGTCCTCGTCCCCGACGAGTACCTCGCCGAAGAACGCCTCCTGGCAGGCGGCGAACTCGGGGTTCGAGGCCGTGAGATCGCCGGCGCCGGGGACGACGGGACCGTCCCGGAACGCCTGGACGGTGCCGGCGATCGCGTCGTCCGGGATCCCCTCGATCTCGCGGACGTCGAACGTCCGAACGCCGTCGACGGCGCCGACCGGTTCGATGACGTTGCCGATCTCGCCGTTCGAGAGAAACGTCGCCTCGATGATTACGTCCTCGAACTCGCCGACGACCCGTACCGTCTGACAGTCGACAAACTCGATGCGTTCCTCCGGCGGAGCGACGGCTCGCCACTCGAGGACGGTCTCCTGGGGGCCGTCGTTGGTGACACAGAAGACGGCCGTCCCGTCGTCGACACAGGCGGGGACGAGCCGAACGTCGACGGCGCCGGCATCGGGCTCCGGACACGCCGACCCCGTCTCGCCACCGTCGGGTATCGGTTCGTCCGTCCTCGTGTTGGCGGCGACCGAACTCGACGCGCCGCCGATCACCGCCGCGGTAACGGTAACCCGTCGCAACCACTCTCGTCGTGAGGGGATCTCTCGTGTCATAGGTTGTCTCCCCGGGAACGACCCCGAGAACGGACGCGGGTTCTCCTGCGACGACCATTGTTATCGGGAGGCTGCAGCGCGGTTCACGGGGGCCAACAGCCGCTCGGAACGGTTCCCTGTCGTCATAGCTGCCGAAGAACCGACAGACAGGCGGTCACGGCCGGAAACGACCTACACGACCCGACCGAACGCTCGCGGTCGCGCCTGTCGACGGGCTCCGGTCCCGTACGGGGCCGTTACGCGTGCCCGGGACGGTGTACGCAGCCCCATCCCTCGTCAACGACGGTCTACAGCCCGGTCGGCGCCTCGAGGAACGTCGTCTCGAGCCCCCACCCTTCGGCGAGTTCTTGGAGCGCACGGACACCGAACGTCTCCGTGGCGTAGTGGCCCGCCAGCACGACGTGGATCCCCGCCTCCCTGGCCTCGTGGTAGACCTGCTGTTTCCCCTCGCCCGTGACGAGGACGTCCGCGCCGAGCTCGACGGCCTCGTCGAGCCAGTCGACGCCGCTGCCCGTGACGATCGCGACGTCCTCGATCTCGTCGGGGCCGAACTCGAGGAGCCGAACGGGCTGCCCGTCGGTCACCAGCTCCGACTCGAGGCGGTCGACGAGCTCGTCGGGCGCCGTCGGCTCCGGAACGGTACCGCACTGACCGATGTGTTCGGGACCCAGCTCGCCGAACGGCGCCCGGTCCTCCAGCTCGAGGACGTCGCCGACGCCGGCGGCGTTGCCCAGCTCCTGGTGGCCGTCCAGCGGGAGGTGGGAGACGTACAGCGCGATGTCGTGCTCGAACAGCGGTTCGAGGCGATCGTAGGTCCGCCCGGTGACCCGGTCGAACCCGCCCCAGGAGAGCCCGTGGTGGACGACGACGGCGTCCGCGTCGGCCACGGCTGCGTCCTCGAAGGGTTCGACGGCGCCGTCGACGGCGAACGCGACCCGCTCGACGGTCCCTTCGTCGGGACCGACCTGGAGGCCGTTCGCGCTGGCGTCGATGTCGGCGTAGTCGTCGGTGCGAAGCCGCTCGTCGAGTCGATCGGCGAACGTCGAGAGATCGAGGGACATAGCCGATCGGTAGGACGCCGAGGGCTTGTAACCTTGCGATCGCGCTCGGTCAGGCGGGTTCGCGCTCGGGTTCGGCCCGATCGACGGCGTCGTCGGTCGCGTCGACGACCAGGACGGGGACGTCCGTATCGCGAGCGACCGCCTCGGTGACGCTCCCGAACAGCGCGCGCCTGACCCCGCCCCGCCCCTGCGAGGTCATCACGATGAGATCGACGCCCTGCTCCGCGGCGAACTCGGTAATCACCGTTCGGGGGTTCCCGGCCTCGATCACCGGGTCGACGTCGACGTCGCCCGGGGTGTACTCCCGAACCCCGTCGACCGCCGCCGCAGCCCGCTCATGGAGCTCGGTCATCTCCGCGAACTGACCGGCATTGATCCGATCGACCTGTTCTGGACCGAGCGCGTGGCTGATAGCCTCGGTGTCGACGACGTAGATCGGGTGTAGCGTCGCGTCGAAGCGCTCGGCCAACTCGACGGCGTACGGCGCCGCCCGCTCCGCCCGCTCGCTGCCGTCCGTCGGGAGGAGGATTCGTTCGAACATACGTTCGGAACTACGAGAGACGATACCAAACAACTATGGTAAGTGTTGGAACACGTACACCGATGAAGAAACGACGGTCGGGCGAGCACGATCGGACCGGGGCGAGAGCCCGCTTCGGGGCCCATCAGAGCAGGTAGAACAGCGGGAAGAGGATGACCCAGACGATGTCGACGAAGTGCCAGTAGAGACCGAAGAACTCCACCGGTCGGTGGTCCTCGAGGTAGGCGTCGATCGACCAGATCCGATAGATCATGAAGCCGGCGATCAGCAGGCCGAAGATCACGTGTAACGCGTGCATCCCGGTTGTCACGTAGTAGATCGAGTACTCGATTCCGTACCACCAGTACTCGCCGTCGGCGAACTTGACGCTGTACTCGTAGCCCTTCACGCCCATGAACGTGAGCCCGAGCGCGAGCGTCGCACCCAGCGCCGCGAGCAGCCCCCGTTTGTTCTCACGTTCGGCCATCACCAGCGCGAGGACGACGGTGAAACTCGAGGTCAGCAGGACGTACGTGTTCAACAGCCCGGGCCAAGAGGCAAACGGAACGGTCGTCCACTCGCCCCACCCGGCGTGGAGGCGCATGAAGATGTACGCGCCGATGATGGCGCCGAAGACGACGACGTCCGAGGCGAGAAATACCCAGACGCCGACCTTCGTGGTGCCGGCACCCTCGACGGGCCAGCGTTCGGCGATAGCCATCTCGGGGACGACGAACTGCTCGCGGCCGAACTCGAACAGGGTGTATCCCAGAATTGCCACGCCGAGAACGACCAGAATCGGATACACGACGCTCTGTTCGGCACCGGTACCGACGAGCGCGTCGGGCGGAACTCCGGTTCCCTCGGCGAACGAGATCGTGTACGGCGTTATGCCGGAGAGTCCGAGGAAGAAGACGAACATCCCGAATCCGATGCCGAGCGGCCAGACGCTGGCGTGGTCGGCGTGGGCCTCCTCCGCGGCCGCCGCGGAGGGAGGTCCCTCGTGGGTGACGCCGCCGTCCGTCTCGGCCGGCGAGTCCTCGACGAACTCGAGGGAACCGCTGGCGTAGCTGGGACGGCCGTCCCAGTTTTCGAGCGGCGGGGGCGAGGGGATCGCCCACTCGGCGGTCCGAGAGAACTCCCAGGGGTTCTCGGGCGCTCGCGGCCCCGCGACGAAGCTGTGAGCCAGCGTTCCGAACAGGATCAGAAACGACGCCCCGAAGACGAACGCGCCGACCGTCGAGAGCTGGTGGTAGATCTCGACGCCTTCGGTGTAGTGGAAGACGCGTCGGGGCGTCTCCCAGGCGATAAACTGCGGGAAATACAGCAGATTGAAGCCGACGAAGTAGACTGCGAAGTTGAGCTTGCCGAGCGTCTCGGAGTACATCCGCCCGGTGAGTTTCGGCCACCAGTAGTAGAGCCCGCCGACCAGCGCCGTTACGCCGGAGGCCATCACGTAGTGGAAGTGGGCGACGACCCAGTAGGTGCCCCGGAACTCGTAGTCCAGTACGACCGCGCCCAGGAACACCCCCGTAATGCCACCCAGAATAAAGAGGACGAGCGCGCCCAGCGCGAAGAGAAACGGCGTCGTCATCCGTACTCGGCCCTTGACCATCGTGTAGATCAGCGCGAAGACGATCAGGTCGAACGGTAACGAGATCCCGATGGTCGTCGCCATCATCAGGGTCTTGATCTCTAAGTTGATGGTCGTCAGAAACATGTGGTGCATCCAGACCAGGAACGACTGCACCGCGATCAGCACCATCGCGATGATGACCCACTTCCGGCCGACGAGTCGCCGCCCGGTGAAGGTCTGGAACGCCTCGAGCATGATCCCCAGCGCAGGGAAGAAGACGATATACACCTCCGGATGGCCGAAAAACCAGAACAGGTGAGCCCACAGCAAGCCCGACCCCTGGTCGGTCGCGAAGTACTGGGTCAGGAAGAGTCGATCCGAGGCCTGTAACAGCAACGCGGCGAGCAGCGCCGCGAACGCGAACAGCATCATCCAGACGGTCAACAGCCACGTCCAGGTGAACATCGGCATGTTCCACAGACCAAGCCCCTCCGCCCGGGAGCGGTGGATCGTCGTAATGAAGTTGACCGAGCCGAGGGTGATCGAGAGGACGAACAGGATCAGGGCGAGTACCACGCCGTTACCACCGGACGTGGCCTCGAGGGCCGGCGTGTACATCGGGACGTTCAGGGGCGCGTACATCGTCCACCCGCCCGAAAACGAGCCGCCCTGGAAGTACGTGATCCCGAACAGGATCCCCGAAAACAGGTAGAACCAGTAGCTCAGGGCGTTCAATCGCGGGAAGGCGAGGTCCTTCGCCCCGATCTGTAAGGGGACGAAGTAGTTCGCGAATCCGGAGGCGATCGGCGAGAGAAACCAGAACACCATCAGCAAGCCGTGAGTCGAGACCGCCTGGTTGAACTGGCTGTCGGTGAGCAGGCCGGTTCCGCCGCTCTCCCAGAGATGCGCCCGGAACAGTAGCGCCATCACGCCGCCCACGACCAGGAAGAACAGGGCGGTCACGATGTAGAGGATCCCGACGTCCTTGTGGTTGGTCGTCACTAACCACCGCTTGACGCTCGTTTTCGGCGGCAGATCGCTCACCGAACCCCACCTCCGAGCCAACCGTGCCGCCTGCCGATCGGCCACGGCCGTCGGAACTCGAACGGAACGTCGCTCGCCGGGCGGCGATGCCGGCGTTTCCGAGAGTGGGAAGCGAGAACCATGGGCAAGGGAACCCTCTCGACTGTCGGGGGAATGAAGATATCCAGTGCGCTTGCAAGGTCGTTTTTAAGCCAGCTGCGGCAATCGATTCCCGCTCGCGGTTCGGTCGCGGCGGAGTGGGATTCTCACTCCGCGGGCGGCCGGAAGGCCCTGAGCGTGTGGTAATCGAGAACAGTCGCGTCGTCCTCGAGTTCGATCCACCCCCGATCGGTAAAGGCCCGACTCCAGTCACGGACGTACAGAGGCATCCCGTCGGCCTCCCGGACCTCGGTCACGGTCGGGGAGCCGGCGACGTCCTCGGATGTGTCGTCCGCCGGTCCGTCGGCGTCGGTCTCGCCGGTGACGAGAAGCGAGGACGCCAGCCGAACCAGCTCGTCGAACACCCACTCGGCGTCGGGGTGGAGATGCTGGAGCGTCTCGACGGAGTAGACGACGTCGAACGCATCCGTCTCGCACCCCCGGACGAACTCCTCGAGGGTTGTGTGGTGGAACGTTCCCGCTGCGGCGAGGTCGGGGTAGGCTCGCTCCATCACTTCGAACGCCTCGGCGTTGATATCGACGCCGTGAAGGTCGTCGTACCCGTGCTCGTGGAGGTGGGCGAGGTGGCGACCGGAGCTACAGCCCAGCTCCAGGACGGTCGCGTCGGGACCGACGACGCGGCCGACGAGTTCACAGAGCAGTTCGCTCGTCTCGTTTGGCCCGTAGTGGGCGTAGTACGCCGGAGAGTAGGCACCCGTTCGGTCCGCCCATCGATCGTGGATCTCGTCGGTGTTCATAGAAAAACGGTAATTCGGCGGCCTCTCGTCGGCGCCGCTTGCTGAACGCGTCGCTGGCCGCCCGTCCTCGAGCGCCCGGTACGTCGTCGCGGATCGAAGTCCTCGAGGACTTCGATCAGAGGCGCGTGAGGTTCTTCGCGCGCGGACCCTTGTCCGCCTGTTCGATCTCGAACTCGACTTCCTGACCCTCCTCGAGGTCGGGACCGCCGACGTCTTCCATGTGGAAGAAGACGTCGTCGTCGCTCTCGTCGGTTTCGATGAAGCCGTAGCCGCCAGTGTCGTTGAAGAAGTCGACCGTTCCGGTTGGCATCGACTATACCTCCGGCGTCCGGCCATATATATCCGAGGGTGACGATCGCCGACACACGCACTGCATCGAGGGACCGTTTTAGGATCCCCCCGTTCGTAGCAGTGAGTGTATGGTACGTGAACAAGTGACGTACGAGGACGGCGTCGTCTACGAGTTTACCCCTGATCTCGAGGCGATCGCGACCGTCGAGCCCGGCACGAAGCTGACGATCGAGACACAGGACAGCCTGAACGGCACGATCCACACGGAGGCCGACGTGATCGAGTCGATTCCCTCGCAGGTCAACGCCGCGACGGGGCCGATCGCGGTCGAGGGTGCCGAGCCGGGCGACGTCCTGCGGGTCGAGATCGAGGAGATCCGACTCACCGAGGAGCAGGGACGAGTGGTCACGATCGGCGGATTCGGCCTGCTCGACGGCGACGGAGGGATCGAGGCGCCCCGAACGCGGTTGCTGTCGGTCGAGGACGACGCGCTCGCGTTCGGCGACCTCGATATCCCCGTCGAACCCGTTATCGGGACGATCGGGGTCGCGACCGAGGCCGACGCCTACACCACGCTGGTTCCCCACGATCACGGCGGCAACCTCGATACGACCGACATGACCGCCGGCTCGGTCGCGTACTTCCCGGTGTTTCAGGAGGGTGGGCTGCTCGCGATGGGCGACTGCAAGGCCGCGATGGCCGACGGGGAGATGTGTGGCACCGGCGCGGAGATCGCCACCGAGATCGACGTCACCCTCGAGGTCGTCTCGGCGCCCGAGCCGGGCCTCGAGCGGCCGCTGGTCGAGACGGCCGACGCCTGGAAGACGATTGCCAGCGCCGAGACCCTCCAGGAGGCCTGCCGGCTGGCCAACCGCGACGCGAGCGAACTGCTCGCGGCCGAGCACGGCTGGGATCTGACCGACGCCTACATGCTCTCGAGTCTGGTCGGCGGGCTCGAGATCAGCCAGGTCGTCGACCCGCTCGTGACCGCCCGCAATGCGGTTCCGAAGGCGTACCTCGAGGAACCGGTTTAACAGATCCAGCGCAGCGACGCCTCGAGCAGCCGACGCGTCTCGCGATCGGCAGTGAGGACGACCTGGTTCGTCGAGGGGTCGTACGCGACCACGCCCCAGTCGGCGAGTCGCGGCAGGTGGTTGTGGGCGAGGGCGATCTCGACCCGACGGCGGCGCGGCGGATCGACCGCTTCGACCGGCTCGCCGCGGTCCCGGGCGGCGATCTCGGCGGCTAGCGATGACAGCGTTACCGGCTCTCCCGGATGCAGACGCTCGAGCAGGTATCGTCGATGTGGATCCGCGAGCAATCGCCAGACGGTCCTCGGAGAACTCTCGGTTACGTCCCGACGCGACATACGTCGGCTTGGACGACGACTCGCACAACGGTAGCCCCTAACTGGTTGGGACCAGCGCCGCGCGAGGGACGGTCAGGCGCGCTCGGAGCGCGTGTAGACGAACTCCCTGACCAGCTTGCCGGCCAGCGACGCCGCCTGGCCGTCGTCGCGGTCGTTGACCTCGACGGCGTCGAACCCGGTTACGGCGGGTGCGATCGCGCGTACGACGTCGCGCATCTCACGGGGCTCGAGCCCGAACGGCTCGGTCGTCCCGGTTCCCGGCGCGTAGCCGGGGTCGGCCGCGTCGATGTCGACGCTACAGTACAGTTCCCGATCGAGCAGCGCCGGTTCCGGCTCCCAGTCGGCGACGTCCTCGGGCGGAACGATCGTCACGTCGGGCTCGCTCGCCCGTTCCCACTCCGCCTCGCTGCCGGTTCTGGCTCCGAGGACGACGACTTCCTCGACGGACGCGACGTCCTCGAGGATCCGTCGGGTGACACAGGCGTGGGAGCGGCGGTTCCCGTCGTACTCGTCGCGAAGGTCGAGGTGTGCGTCGAGGACGACCAGCGCCTCGGGCTCGACCGCCCGGGCGCCAGCGAGCGTGACGGTGTGTTCACCACCGAGTACGAGGGGGATGGCCTCGTCCCAGACGACGTCCCGGACCGTCCCCTCGAGCCATTCGAGATACTCGGAGACGTCGTCCCAGGGTCGAACGTCGCCGTGATCGACGACGCCAAGCTCCGAAAAGTACTGGTCCGTTCGGTGGTCGTAGTCGTCGAACGTCTCGGCAAAGTGGCGGATGCGCCGGGGGCCAAAGCGGGTCCCCGGCTGAAAGGTCGTCGAAGCGTCCAGGGGCGCGCCGACGACCACGAAGTTCGCGTCCGTACGGTCGGGTTGGCCCGTCCCGTCGGTTCGCTCGCGCTCGTCAGTCGCCCCGGGAAACATTATATGATCTTTCGCTGGTCTTCCATCTCGAGGAACTCGATGTTCTCATCGGGGGAGACGTCCTGGTCGTCGGGGACCTTCATCGTGATCGTCTCGTACGTTTCCAGGTCCATGACCTGCATGTCCGAGCCGTCGACGGAGACGACCTGACCCTGCTTGCGCTCGATGATCGGGACCCAGATCTTCGCGTCGACGGGCTGGGAGAGCGACCGCTTCTTGCCGTCGAAGACGCCCTCAGCCTCGATGCGGGCCTTGGCGCTGCCGTGCTTGCCCGGCTTCGCCGTCGAGTAGGAGTTGATCTTACACGCGGCGTCGTCGATGACGACGTAGCTTCCTTCCTGGAGGTCGCGAACTTCTTGCTGCTGTTTCGCCATGTCCCGGCGTAATCAACCGACGGCCATAAACCGTTTGGAATGGCCCCTCGCAGGGTGAAATCCGCTACCACGCCCCGATCCGGGTCTCGTGGGCGATCGAAAACCGAAATCCCCTCGACGCCACCTGCCGAACCCGTAGACGATGCGAACCGTGCTCGCGGCGGTGCTGTTCGTCGTCCTCGTCGGCGTCGGGCTGTCGCTCCACCGCCGCCGATCGCGACGGCGTCGCTCGCCGCTTCTCGAGGACGTCGACGACCAACTCGCCGAGTCGATGGGGCCGGGAACGGGGTCACACCTGGAACGTGCGCCGAGGGTTCGACGGCTCGACGTCCTCGAGGGGCACAACGGCGATCCGGTCTACGCACCGCGGATTCGAATCGTGCTCGGAACGACCGATGCGCCGGGGATGGGGCTCGTCTTCGAGTACGTCGCGAGTGCGCTCGAGGCAGCCCATCCCCGCTTCCGCGAGCGGGACGGGCGCGTCGAGTCCTACGACGTCGAGTTCACGTTCGGCCCCGACGGCCTGCTGGTTGAGGGAGCGTGTCGACGGGTGACGGTTCCGGCGGCGCTGGCCGACGAGCTGCTCGCGAACGATCGCTATCGGGCGTTCGACCTCCGGCGGGACGTCGAACGTGCCGACGGCGACGAGGACTCGGTCGCTGCGCTGTGGGAGCCGTGTCGGTCGTAGCCGAGATGGGATCCGGCCGAGTTCGTCCGCCGCTACTCGAGGACGCGCTCGATCCGTTCCAGTCCGTCCTCGAGTTCCGCGGTCGGGAGCCCGAACCCGATCCGGAACCGATCGGGGTGGCCGAAGAACTCCCCGGGCGCGAGGACGACACCCTCCTCGAGGACGGCCCGACAGAACGCCTTCCCGGTCTCAAAGCCCTCTGGGACGGTGACGAAGCCGTTGACGCCCACGGGGTCGTACCACTCGAGGTCGTGTTTCTCGAGGAACGACTGTACTCGATCGTGGTTCTCGGCGACGAGCGCGCGGTTCTCGGCGAGGATCTCCCGTTCCCGGTCGAGGGCCTGTTTCGCGACGTGCTGGCCGAATACGGAGGGCGAAATGGTGGTGTAATCCTTCCAGTTCCAGGCGGTCTCGAGGACGTCCTCGTCGCCGACGAGCCAGCCAAAGCGCAGTCCCGCGAGCCCGTAGGCCTTCGAGAGGCTCGCGGTCGAGAGACCACGCGGACCGAGGCTCGCGACGGGCGCCAGCGGGTCCTCGGCGAGCAGCCTGTAAACCTCGTCGCAGAGCAGGTAGGCGTCGTTGTCGGCCGCGAGGTCGTACAGCGCCTCGACTTTCCCGAGGGGGTGGTACCGACCCGTGGGGTTGTTCGGGTTGTTCAGCACGACGAGTCGCGTCTCGGGGCGGATCGCGTCGGCGACGGCGTCGACGTCGAGCTCCCAGGTCGGTGGCTCGAGAGGAACCCGGGTGACCTTGCCGACGGCGTCAGGGACGGCGTGGAGCGCCTGGTAGGTTGGAGTGACGACGACGGCGTGAGGACGCCCCGAGGCGGAGTCGGACGGCGAGTCACCGAGCGCCGAGAGGACGGCCAGGAAGTTCGCCTCCTGGGTCCCGCAGGTACACAGGACCTCGCTGGCAGTCCGGTCGTAGCGCTCGGCGATCCGCGCCCGGAGCTCGGGGTCGCCGTTCGTCGGGATCACGTACCCCAGCTCGCCGGGGTCGGTATCGAAGCGATCCGTCGAGAGGCTCCGCACACCGCTTTCCGCGAGCATGATCTCGGCCTCGTGTTCGTACTTGGCGAACCAGCGCTCGAGCCCGAAGGTGTCGATCTGCATGCTCGAGGGTTCGCGGGAGTCGGTAATACGGGTTGGTGGTTCGGTGTTGATCCACTGGACTCGAGAGCCGTGCCCGATTTCGGCGTTACTCGCCGTCGAGATCCGGATCGAAGAGATCGTCGACGCGACAGTCGAAGTACGCTGCCAGCTTGAAGGCCAGTTCCAGTGATGGATCGTACCGTTCGCGCTCGATCGAATTGATCGTCTGACGGGTTACGCCGACAGCTTCGGCAAGTTCACCCTGACTCAGCCCCCGTTCGTTCCGACGTTCCGTGACCTGATTTTCCATAGATCGTTAGTTGCGCCAGAGGACGATTCCGTAGCAGAGTCCGTAGAGGAGTGCGAGGGCCGACAGGACGTAGATCCCGCCCCACATCGTCGACGTGATGGTGAAGTAGCCGCCCGCATCGAGGACGTAGAGTACCGGGACGACGCTGATCGTTCCGATCGCCGCAATCGAGAACATGAGGCCGCTAGCGCGGTTGTGATAGGCTTCGTCGCGTTCGTCGGAGAGGTGGGTCTCGGTAACGCGCGGAAGCCCGAACACGATCCCCATCATGGCCCAGACTGCCACGAGGTAGATGATCGTGCCCGCGAGTTGTGCACCGAAATAGAGGCCCGACCAGAGGCCGAGACAGCCGAATCCGACCAGTATCCACGCGATTCGTTCGTACGTCCGCTTGGTGATGCCGACCGAATTGAGGGTGGTGTTCATGGTGTAAAACACCTTTTACAGTAAAGCGTACTTTACAGCCAGTATTAAAGCTACCGGCTGTTCGGAGATCGGCTATTTCAGCAAATCCAGTAGGAATTCGATGGAGAATAGCGAACCGACCTCCCGCCTCGTCGCCTCAGGACCAGCGAAAGCCCTTGGGATCCGCGGGCGGCTCCAGGGGACTCTCCGGGAGCTCGCCCGTCACCTCGGGATCATTGTACGCCCCCGGCGCGACGTCGTTCGGCGTGTCGGGGTAGAACAGCGACGCTACCGCCTGAAGCTGGCCCCGCCCGACGCCGAGCTCGAACTGGCCGCCGCCGTACAGCGTCATCCCGCGCTCGAGGCAGTAGTCGATCGTCTCGAGCAGCGACTCGAGCGAGCCGAACCGCGAGGGCTTGATGTTCAACCACTCGGGCTCCCACGGCAGGTTCCGGACGTCCTCGAGCCCGTGGATCGGCGCGTCCCAGGAGGTCCGCGAACGGACGTCCTCGTTCTCGAACAGCGCCTCGGTGTCGTCCTCAAGCGCCGGATCCTCGAGAACGGCCTCGGGAAACGCCTCGATCACCAGCTCGTACAGCTCGGGGTCGGCCTCGACGTCGACCTCGGTACCGTGGTACTGGCCCTTCAGATCGAGGACGCGGACGGCGTCGGTCGCCGCCAGCGCCTCGACCAGCGCGGCGTCCCACTCGGGGGTCGGATCGAGCTTGAGTTCGACGTCGGCCACTGCCTCGCGCAGCGCGTCGACCCGATCGGTCGAGGGCTCGTCGCCGAGTCGTGTGCTGGCGATAAACCGTACCGGCTCGTACTCGCGGTCGAATCGCGTTGCCAGATCGGTCCCGGCCTGGCGGAGCGCGAGATCCAGCGCGGCGGCCTCGAGCCCCCAGCGTCGGTAGTTCCGGAAGACCTCGCGGTCGGGCGCGCCGGCGGGAAACAGATCGAGATCGGCGAGCCGAGCCGAGACGTCGTCGATCGTGTACTCGCCCGCGAGGTCGGGCGGGCCGGCCTCGGCGAGCGCGTCGTGTTCCTCGGTCTCGTAGGTGACGTCCTCGCCCCTGCCGACGGCGCCGTCGGGCCCCTCGAGGACGAACTCGGTCGTCACGCGGGTGAACCCGCTCGAGGTCTCGCGCTCGAGGCGGTCCATCGAGACGTCCTCGATCGTCAGCGACAGGTCGGCGAGCTGATCGTAGCGCATACCGAAGCCTCGGGAGCCAGCGGAAAGAAGGTTGCAGTGGCGGCAGCCTCGGTCCGGCTACTCCTCGCGGCGGCGCTGACGGAGGTTCTGTCGGGTGAACTGCGGCTTCGCCTGCAGCGAGCCGCCCCTGTCGCGGAACGACCGGTAGAGCTGAACGAGCACGATCACCGAGAAGACCGCAGCGACGATCGACGCCTCCGGCGCCCCCAGCGCGTACAGCACACCCATCGAGAACAACGACATCGTCAGCAACATTCCGTAGACGAGTCGCTTCGCGAGCGTGTCGAAGACGCCTTCCGAGTCCTCGACGCCGACCCGGACGTAGAGGTTGTCCCGGTCGAGCCGATCCAGCGTGCGCTCGGTCTTGGGGGCGATTCGGGTCAGCGACTCGCCGGATTCGCGGATCTGGCGGCCCGTCTGCTCGGCGTACTGGCGGATCGACTCCTCGCGGTACCCCTGCTCGGTCAGGTAGTCGGTGGCCGTCGCGATGAAATCGAACTCCTCGTCGAGGGTGACACAGACCCCCTCGACGACGGTCGCGACCCGCAACACCAGCGCGAGGTTCTTCGGCAGCCGGAAGGGGAACTCGTAGATCGAGTCCTCGATCTGGCCGACGATCTGCTGGATGCGGTACTGCTCGATCTCCTGGCCGCGGGCGTCCTGAATGGCGAGTTCCATCACCTCGGCCATCACCGCCCGGTCGGCCTCGGGAGAGAGGGTTCCGACCTCGATCAGCGCGTCGAGGATTGCGTCGATGTCCTGGTTGGCGACTGCGATGTAGAACTCGACGATCTTTCCCTGGACGAACTCGTCGACCCGGCCGGACATCCCGAAGTCGTAGAAGATGATCGTTCCGTCGTCGGCCACCGCGAGGTTGCCGGGATGGGGGTCGGCGTGGAAGACCCCGTCGTCGATGATCATCTGGAGGTAGGCCCGCTGGAGGTTCTCCGCGACCTGGCTCCGGTCGATCCCCTTGCGGTCGAGCTCCTCGACGTCGTTGATCTTCGTCCCCGGAACGTACTCCATCGTGAGTACGCGCGGGCCGGAGTGGCTCTCGAGGACCTCGGGGACGAGGATCCGATCGTCGTCCGCGAAGTTCGCTCGGATCTCGGTGAGCATCGTCGCCTCCCGCTCGTAGTCCATCTCCTCGCGGATCGTCTTCGCGAACTCGTCGGCGAGGTTCTCCAGCGAGAACGATCGGGACTCGTCGACGAAGTACAGCAGTATCGGCAGCGACCAGCGGATGACCCGCAGGTCGGCCTCGACCAGCGACTCGATCTCGGGGCGGCGGATCTTCACGGCGACGGGGTCGCCGTCGATCCGGGCTCGGTAGACCTGGCCGAGGCTCGCCCCGCTTATCGCCTCGGTGTCGAACTCCTCGAAGCGGGCGTCGACCGGGCCGAGTTCGTCCTCGAGGACGCGCTTTGCCTCGGGCCAGTCGGCGGGTGGCACGTCGTCTTGCAGGGCCGCAAGCTCGTCGATGTACTCGGGTGGGAGGATGTCGGGACGCGTCGAGAGCAGCTGGCCGAGCTTGATGAAGGTCGGGCCGAGGGTCAACAGCGACTCGAGGAGGGTCTGTGCGCGACGGCGTCGCGTCTCCGGATCGACCCGTCGCCGCGAGCCAAACAGCAGGAACCGGCGGCGGTCGCGGGCGTACGCGAGCAACAGCGGGAGGAACTGCCAGGCGACGACGGCGAACCGGCGGTACGCACGGAGTCTCGCCAGCCTCAGTCACCCCGCGTTCTCGCGGTCGGCGACGTCGAGGGGCGTCTCGCCACCCGACGGACGCTTCGGAACGGTCAGTTCGAGGACGCCGCGCTCGACGGTGACCGCCGTCTCGCCTGCAGCGTCGTCGGGAAGCGGAAGCTCGAGGTCGACCAGGAGCGGCCGGTTCTCCTCGAGGTACCGGTACTCGCCGTCGTCGAGCTTCTGCCGCCGGGCCTCGACCACGACCGTCCCGTCCGCGACAGTGACCTCGACAGACTCCGCCGTGGCCCCGGGGACGTCCAGCACGAGGAGGTAGGCGTCGTCGCTCTCGAGGAGATCGAAGAAAACGTCCTCGGAGAGGTCCCGCAACGCGTCGCGCAGCGTTGACATGGGCGTGGGTTCGAACGCGGGTACGAAAAACCCCGCGGTAGCGGTCGGTTCCGGCCGAGCGGTGGGCAGGGTCCCGTACCCTTTTGGGTCCCGCCGACCCGAGTCAGCGTATGGAAGGAGCCGACCGCGAGCGCAAGGAGGCGGGGTTCAAGGAGCGAACGCCCGTCGACGAGGCGCGCCGGATTCTCAGTGAGGCGGCCGTCGGGGGCGAGTCCGACGAGCCGTCGACGGGTACCGAGACGGTCCCGCTCGAGCGGGCCGACGGCCGGGTGCTGGCAGCGCCGATCACGGCCGCGAGAAACGTTCCCCACTACCGACGGGCGGCGATGGACGGCTACGCCGTCCGAGCCACAGACACCTTCGGGGCGAGCGACCGCTCCCCGGAGGTGCTCCGGATCGGTGACCGGGACGGCGCCGTCGGCCCCGACAGGGCGGTTCGGGTCCACACGGGCAGCGCCCTGCCCGACGGGGCCGACGCCGTCGTGATGATCGAACACGTCGAGGAGCTCGAGGACGTCGGGGAGCTCGAGGTCGACGACGCCGTCGCCGAGGGAGAAAACGTCGCCCCGATCGGCGAGGACGTCGCGGAAGGGACCCAGCTCTACGACGCGGGCCACCGCCTGCGTCCCTCCGATATCGGACTGCTCCGGTCGGTCGGCTACGACCGCCTCGAGGTCGCACAGCGACCGACCGTCGGCGTGGTTCCGACCGGGGAGGAGCTGGTCGACACCGATCCCGGGCCCGGCGAGGTCATCGAGACGAACGGGCTCACCGTCTCGCGGATGGTCGAGCGCTGGGGAGCCGACGCGACCTACCGCGACGTTGTCACCGACGACGCCGAGTCGCTGCGGGTCGCGATCCAGCGCGATCTGACGAAAGACGTCGTCGTCACCACCGGTGGCTCCTCGGTCGGCGAGCGGGACCTGCTCCCGGAAGTGATCGACGACCTCGGCGAGGTACTCGTCCACGGCGTCGGGCTCAAACCCGGCCACCCCGTCTGTCTCGGGATCGTCGAGGAGACGCCCGTCCTCGCGCTGCCGGGGTACCCCGTCGCCTGTATCGTCAACGCCGTCCAGTTCCTCCGGCCGACGCTGCGCTGGCTCGAGGGGACGGCTCCCGACCCCCACCCGACCACGCCGGCCGTCCTCGAGCGCAAGATTCCCAGCGAACCCGGCACCCGGACGTTCGCGCGGGTTCGGCTAGAGGAACGCGAGGACGCCGCCGCAGACGAACCCGCGTTCGCGGCGACCCCGACCCGCGCTAGCGGCTCGGGCGTCCTCTCGAGCGTCGCGCTGGCCGACGGCTGGGTCGTCGTCGACGACGACCGCGAGGGGATCGCCGAGGGAGAGACGGTCGCGGTCCAGGACTGGGAGTCCCATCCCTGATCGTCGCTTCGATCGAGCGCTACAGCTGACCGCTTCGAACTCGAACCCCACTCATGGTCTCAGCCGAAACCCTCGAGGACGCGATCACGACCTATAACGAGTACCGGAGCCCGATGGCCACGGCGACGGCTGTCGACTCGACGGCCGACTCGTTCGAAGTACGGTTCGAGGGACCGTTCTGTCGGATGTGTTGTGACTACGACTACTTCGAGGACCTGCGCTACGAGCTGGCCGAGTACGGCGTGGCCGTCGACGCGATCGAGATCGTCGACATCGGCTACCGCGGCGACGAGACGTTTTTCGTCGAGTTCGCGGATCGGTCCTGACGGCGTGGTAGAGCGGGCGGCGAGCCGCGTTGGCGTCGGCGCCCGCGTCCTCGGGAGCACCACTCCGAGAGGCGACAGCTACCGGTTGCGCTCCGCCTCGCGCTCGAGTTTGGTCTCGGCGTTCGATCGATCGGACGAGGACCCGTCCGAGAAAACGTCCGCGAAGGCGTCATCGACGCCGACCAGCCGCTCGAGGCGGCGCTCGAACTCGTCGTCGTCGATCTCGCCCGCGGCGTAGCGGCGTTTGAGCTCCTCGAGGGCGCCGTCCGATTCGGATGTCGACGACGGGACCGTCTCACTCGCGGGCTCCGGCGTACGTTCCTCGAGGACGAGGTCGGCGATCTCCTCGCCCCAGAACAGGAACAACGGCACCAGCAGGAACCAGCCGACGATCGCGATCAGGACGCCGACGGTCTCGAGACCGATCAGGGAGACAATGCTGACGACGGCGAACGTGACGATCGCGAGCAGGAGCCAGAGGTCTTCGGCCACGAAATCCCGGAGATCGGTCACCATACCCGCGTTTTCGGTGGCGAACCACAAAGTCGCTCCGTCGCGACGGGACGTCCTCCTACTCGCCGCGACCGCGCCGCCACCGCCCGACGTACCGGGAGACGGTCGCCAGCGCGAGCGCGTTCGTCGAGAGGCTCGAGCACAGCAGGAACAGGTTCCGTCGTTCGGTCCACTCGATCCGTTCGCTCTCCGAGACCGTCGTCCAGGCGACGAGCTGGGAAAGCGCCGTCGCGGTCCAGGAAAGCGCCGCGAGGACGGCCAGGGCGCGTCTCGATCCGATCATACCGACCGTTCAATCCCGGGGAATAAGTCAGGTTCCCTCCCGGAGCGCGAGCCGCACCGCGTCCGCGAGGGCGTTCACCCGGGCCATGTGCTCGTAGGAGCCGTCACGGACACCGTTTGTCACGTACGAGAAGGCGACCCCCGTCTCGGGGTCGGCCCAGCCGACGCTGCTGCCCAGGCCCGCGTGGCCGAACGCCCGCTCGGGCGCCAGCGAGCCGAACGTGTTCGCGGCGGTGCCGCCCTTGTAGACCCCCAGCCCGTACCGGCGAGGACGCGAGAGGGTTCCGTCGTCCTCGGTCTCGGCCGCGAGCTCGGTCATCGCGTCGACCGTTTCGGCCGAGAGGATCCGGGTTCCCTCGAGTTCCCCGTCGTTCGCCAGACAGGCGTAGAAGCGGGCCATATCCCGGGCAGTGCCGATCCCGTTACCGGCGGGGACGACCGCCCGGTGGATCGCCTCGGTGTTGAACGGGGCGGCGACCGCGGCGTTGTCGCCCAGTCCCTCGTCGGGATCCCGACAGCGATCGAACGTGTCGAACCCGACGAGGGTGGCGACGTCGTCGGGCTCGTAGTCGCGGAGGCCGATCCCCGTCTCGTCCATCCCGAGCGGGTCGAACACGCGCTCGGCCGCAACCGTCTCGACGCGCCGTCCCGCGGTCCGGCGGACGAGCTCACCGACCAGCCAGCCGAACGTCAGCGCGTGGTAGGCGACCCGTTCGCCCGGCGGCGAGACGAGTTCGGCGTCCTCGAGTCCCTCGACGACCCGCTCCCAGTCGGGCCACAGGTCGGGGCGGTCGTCGAGCGCGCTCCGCTGGAGGCCGGCGGTGTGGCTGAGCACCTGCCGAACGGTGATCTCGGCCTTCTCGGATCCCTCGTCGGCGAACTCCGGCCAGTAGTCGACGACCCGATCGTCGTAGGCGAGGACGCCGTCCTCGACGAGCGCGTGGAGCGTGGCTGCAGCGTACGGCTTCGTACACGAAAACAGGACGTGACGCGTCTCGGGAGTCGTCCGCTCGCCGTCGGGACCGGTCGTCCCGCCCGCGAGATCGAGGACGCAGTCGCCGTCGACGAAGACGGCGAGCTGAGCGCCGTGGTGGAGACCGACCTCGAGGTGGCGGTCGAACAGCGCGGCGATGCGTTCGCGGTCGGTGGGATCGAGTCGCGACATACCCGTGCCAACCGGGGGCGCGCTTGTAACCGTTCCCCCGTACGCGATCGACCGACGTTTTTAGCCCCGGCCCGCTAACTGCGGGTATGGAACGCAAGGAGTTTCGCGATCTCGCCTCCCCCGAGGAGGCACGCGAGGCGATCCGCTCGCTCTCGCTGGAAGGCGGTATCAACCGCGTCCCGCTGTCCGAGGCCCGGGGCCGCGTCCTCGTCGCGCGACTGGACGCCGAGCTCGACGTCCCCGGGTTCGACCGGGCGAGCCTCGACGGCTACGCGCTTCGCGCGCGGGACACGTTCGGCGCCGACGAGGCCGACCCCGCCGACCTCGAGATCGTCGGCGAGGTCCATGCCGGCGAGGAGCCCGACGTCGCCGTCGGCGAGGGCGAGGCCGTCGAGATCTCGACAGGGGCGGTGATGCCTGCGGGCGCGGACGCGATGGTTCCAGTAGAACGAACCACCCCTGCGGGAGAGCGCGTTCAGATCCGCACCTCGGTCGCCCCCGGTGACAACGTCATGTTCGCGGGCGCCGACGTCGCCGCGGGCGAGCGGGCGCTGGGCCCGGGCACGCGGATCACGCCCCGCGACATCGGCCTGCTCTCGGCGCTCGGAATCGACGAGGTCCCCGTCAGGGCGAAGCCGACGGTCGGGATCGTCTCGACGGGCGACGAGCTCGTCCGCCCCGGCGAGGACGTCGCGAGCGAGCGCGGCGAGATCTACGACGTCAACAGCTATACGATCGCCGCGGGCGTCGAGGACGCGGGCGGCGAGGCCATCCTCTACCCTCACGCGGGCGACGACCAGGACGAGATGGAGCGGATCCTCCGGGAGGCCGCCGCGGAGTGTGACCTCGTGCTCTCCTCGGGGTCGACCAGCGCGAGCGCGGTCGACGTCATCTACCGGGTGATCGAAGAGCAGGGCGAGTTGTTGCTCCACGGCGTCGGCGTCAAGCCCGGGAAGCCGATGCTTGTCGGTCGACTCGAAGAGTCGGCGTACGTCGGGCTGCCGGGGTATCCCGTCTCGGCGATGATGGTCTTCAGGACCTTCGTCGCGCCCGCGATCCGCGAGGCCGCGGGACTCCCCGAGACCGAGACCGCGACGGTCGAGGGCCGGATGGCCGGACAGGAACGGTACGACGAGGGACGGCTGCGGCTCATGCCGGTGGGACTGGTCACCGACGGCGACGGCGAGACGCTGGTCTACCCCGTCGATAAGGGCAGTGGCGCGACGACCAGCCTCGCAGAGGCCGACGGCGTCGTCGAGGTCGCCCCCGAGACCGACTACCTCGAGACGGGCGAGTCAGTCACCGTCTCGCTGTTCTCGCCGGACGTCCGGCCCCCAACGCTGCTGGGCGTCGGCGAGGACGATCCGACGCTTTCCCGGCTGCTCGACGGCCTCGACAACCCGCGATATCTCTCGGAAGGCTCCCGACCCGGTCTGCGGCGGCTCCGGGAGGGGCTGCCGGACGTCGCCGTCCTCGCGGGGCCGACCGACAGGGACGTCGACGCCGAGGAGCTGGGGAGCTGGGAGCGCGAGTGGGGGCTGCTCGTCAAACCCGGCAACCCCGATCGGATCGAGGGAGTTGCCGATCTGGTCGACGAGGACGTCCAGTTCGTCAACCGGACGACCGACTCCGGCCTGCGCTCGAGTCTGGGCGCCGCGGTCGCCGACCTCGCCGAGAGGCGCGACGTCGAGCGCCACGATATCGTCGACGCGATCACGGGCTTCGATCTGGGGCTGCGCGCCCACGAGAGTCCCGCCAGAAAAGTCCTCGCAGACGAGGCCGGCGCCGGCCTCGGGCTCCGCGAGACCGCCGACCGGCTCGATCTTGGGTTCGTATCGCTTGGCAGCCAGCGGGTTCGGGTCCTCGTAAATTCCGACCGCCGCTCGAAACCCGGCGTCGCGGAGCTCGAGGACGCCCTCGAATCGATCGCGACCGACAGGTAGCCGGACGAGACGGTCAGTCGACGCTGAACAGCGATTTTTAGGTCGGGTGGTGTACGAAGCGTGATGTCGACCATCGCCGAGTTTCGGATTCCGGCCGCGGACACGGTCCTGGCCGATTCGTTCGATCGGCTCCCGACGCTGCGCGTCGAGCTCGAGGCGGCCGTCTCGCGGTCCCAGCCCTGCCTCTGGATCACCGACGTCGATCGTCGGGCGCTCGACGACGTCCTCGAGGCGGACCCGACCGTCGAGACCGTGACACTTCTGGTCGAGGCCGACGACCGGCTGCTGTACGACGTCACGTTCCGCGAGGAGCGGACGGTGTGCGACCAGTTGCTCGCCGACGGCGGATCGCTGCTCGAGGCCTGGGCGACGGACGGCTGGTGGCAGACTCGCGTCCGATTCCGGGACCGCGAGACGCTCTGTGTGGCCCACGATCGGCTCGTCGAGCGAGGCGTCAGCGTCGACCTCCGGCGAGTGACCGACGTCGAAGCGGGCTCGCACTCCAGGACGAGCCTGACGACCGAACAACGGGAGGCGCTCGAGGCTGCCCTCGAGCGTGGCTACTTCGAGATCCCCCGGGAGATCTCGATGGAGGAGCTGGCCGCCGAGCTGGGGATCTCCCACCAGGCGCTGTCCGAGCGGCTGCGCCGGGCCTACGAGACGCTCGTCGACGAGGAGATCCAGCCGGCTCGCGAGCGAGCGTGAGTCAGGGTCGTCCGGGAAGTTCGTCGAACGATTCGACGCGGTAGTCGCCAAGGACACACTGGCCGCGACGCTCGTGGCCGACCCGTTCGACGTGGATCGCGTCGAGGCCGGCGTTCCAGGCCGCGCCGACGTCGTTCGCGCCGTCGCCGGCGAGGACGCCCTCGTGACCGTTGTGCGCGACGCCGAGCTCACGCAGGACGGACTCGACGGGGGCGGGGTCGGGCTTCCAGCCGGTTTCTTCGGTACAACAGAGGCGGGCGTCGAACCAGTCGCGGATCCCGACGTTGTCCAGCACGGGCTCGCAGAGGAACTCCTGGCAGTGGGTCACGAGCCCGACGGGGACGTCGAGCTCGGCGACGAACGCAGCGTCGTCGTGCAGGTAGGTCTGTTCGGCACGGACCATCGGATCCTCCTCGGCGTGGAACGCCTCCCAGAACTCGTGGGGGTCAATCCCCCAGGCCTCGAGCTGGCGGTCGCGGGAGCCGGTGAGCCCGCTCCAGATGATGTCTGCCTCCTGGTCGGTGAACTCGCGGCCGAGGCGGTCGCCGACCCGGTCGAACACCTCCCGGGTGTAGGACCACTCGACGTCGATGAGCGTGCCGTCGAGGTCGAGCAGCCAGTAGTCGTATTCGGAGACCATTCGGACGACTCCCTACGCGATTCGTGAGTAAATGCGTGTCGCTCCAGCGGACCGCGCTACACCTGGTCGGTGACGTGGACGCTCGACCCCAGATACTTCGAGAGCACCTCGGAGACGTCGTCGGCGTTGAACGCCTCGAGGTCGGCCGCGATCGCGGTCTTCAGCGCGTCGAGGTACGCCTCGTCGGTCCGCAGCTCCCGGAAGGAGACGTCCTCGATCGCGCCGAGAGGTTCGCCGAGCCAGTCGGCGGCGAGCCGACGGGCGTGCTCCGCGTCGCCGACCTCGCCGCGCCAGAGCGTGTTTCGGAAGAACAGCCACCCCTCGGTGCCGGGCTCCGGAGCCTCCCGAGAGACCGTCACCGTCGTCTCGCCGTCGCCGTCGACCCGAACGCCGTCGGTGGCCGGCTCGAGTCGGAGCCGAACCCGAAAGACGTACGCGGCCTCCATCAGCCCCCGTACGCCTCGTCGCACAGCTCGGCCATCTCGATGTCCGCGTCAGTGATCCCACCCTCCTCGTGGGAGGTCAGCCGTACCTCGACCTCCTCGTAGCGGATGCGGATCTCGGGGTGGTGGAACTGCTCCTCGGCGACCTCGCCGACGTCCTGGGCGAAGCTTACGCCCTGCAGGTAGTCGTCGAACTCGTAGGTGCGGACGATCTCGTCGTCCTCGCGCTCCCAGCCGTCGGGCAGCTGTGCGTCGATCTCGTCGTCCGAAAGCAGGTCTGCCATAGCGGATGGACGGAAGCGACGAAAATAACGGTTGTGCCGTCTTTCTCGTGCCGTCAATCGTCGTCGGTGGCACCGATCGGGACGTCGGCTCGCTCGTCGTCGGAGACGCCGAACGACGGCGCGCGCCGAGCGTCGCCGAACTCGGGGTCGAACAGCTGCAACGCGGTGTTGATCGTGCTCCAGTCGTCCTCCGCGGCGGCCTCCCGCAGGCTCTTGGTCGGCGGAGCGAGCAGCTGGCTGACCATCGAGTCGGCCATCGCCTCGAGCACGTCCCGCTGTGAGGTTCCCTCCTTCTCGAGTTCCGTCAGCGCCCGCTCGAGTTCGCGTTCCTTGATGCGATCGGCCGACTCGTACATCGCCGCGATGACCTCGTCGGCCCGGGCGCGTTTGTACTGGTCACAGAGGAGCTCGAACTCCCGGTCGATCATCAGCTCGACCTCGCTTGCGGCGTCGGCGCGCTGCTCGCGGGTCTCGGCGGTAATCGACTCGAGGTCGTCGAGGTCGTACACCGTCACCGACTCGAGGGCACCGACCGCGGGCGCGACGTCGCGAGGCTGGCCGAGGTCGACGACGACCTGGTCGCCCCCGTCGAGGTGGTGGGGTTCGACAACCGGCTCGTCGCTGCCGGTCGCCGCGATCACGACGTCTGCGTCGTCGGCGATCGTGGCGAGCGCCTCGAGGGGTTCGCCGCGGGCCTCGACGTCGAGCTCGTCCGCGAGGTGGTCGGCGCGGTCGACGGTGCGGTTCGCGACGACCAGCTCCGAGACCCCGGCGTCGGCGAGGCTTCGGGCTGCCAGCCGTCCCATCTCACCGGCGCCGACGACCAGTCCCGTCGCCCCCTCGAGGACGACGTCGTCGGCGACGAGCCGGGTCGCAGCCGATCCGAGCGAGACGACGCCCTCGTTGATCGCGGTCTCGGTTCGGGCGCGCTCGCCGACGTGGATCGCCTTCGTGACGGCCGCGTCGAGCATCGGCCCGATCCCGCCGGCGCTGCGGGCGTCCTCGTAGGCGGTGCGGACCTGACCGATGATCTGGTCCTCGCCGAGCACGACCGATTCGAGTCCCGTCGCGACCCGCAGCAGGTGTCGCAGGCTCTCGTCGTGGCCGGTGACGACCAGCGCGTCGTCGTTGGCCGTCGCGAAAAACTCCTCGAGCGTCGCTCGTCCGATCGTGGCGTCGGTCGAGACGACGTAGGCCTCGACCCGGTTACACGTCGAGAGGACGTACGCCTCCTCGATCTCCGGAAGCTCGCGGAGAGTCGCGACGGCGGCCCGCTGGCTGTCGGGGCTCGCGGCCGCGAGATCGTCGACGCTGCCGCTGTCGTGTGTGACGCGTGCGGCCGTGATAACGCCGCTCACGGTCGATCACCGTTCGTCGACTGCTCCTCACTCAGCACGTCCTCGATCACTTGGGATGGCTTGGACGCACCCGTACGTAAATCTGTCCAAACGGCCGATGATTTGACGACGTCTCCGACGAGCTCACGCCGACGGGCGGGTGCGACGTCCCGCGATTTGAGCTCCGAACGGAGCGTCCCGCAGAGCCGCGCCATCTCGCCGGCGCCCGCCAGCCGGTCCTCGAACTCCTGACGGAGGTGTTTGCTCAGCGCGGGAGCGGTCCCGCCCGTCGAGACCGAGACGACGACGGGGTCCTCTCGGACGGTCGCGGGGACGACGACGCTTCCGGGCTCGCGTCCCCCGGCCCGGTCGGCGCGGTTGACGAGCGTGCCTCGCTCCCGGGCCGCCCGCTCGATCGCTCCGTTGAGCGCCTCGTCGTCGGTCGCGGCGACGACCAGCGCGGGCTCGGCACGGGCGAGCCAGCCGGGGACGGCCGCTGGATCGGGTGCGGCCCGCACTCGCTCTGCGTCGCCGAACCGCTCGTCTGTGAAGTCGGGACTGACGACCAGCACCCTCGCCTCGCGGGCGAACCGGCGAGCCTTCCGGGCTCCGACCGGGCCACCCCCGAAGACGAGCACCGTCGTCCCCGTGAAGTCGTGGAGTAGCGGAATCATTGTGGACTCAAACGATCTGTCGCCGCGTCGACGGCGACTCCTGTCTCCGATAACCGGGAGACGGCTACCGCGTACGTGACCGTCGGGACGCGGCCCTCATAAGCGACTCGGCGGAGCTAGAACGGGTACTCCCGGGAGTCGTGTTGCAGGGAGAGCCACTTCCGTTCGGTGATCTCCTCAAGGAACGCCTCGGCGTTGTAGCTGCCGATCCCGGAGGCGCCGGTGCCGCCGAAGGGGACGTGGGCCTCGTCGTTGATCGGCTGATCGTTGATGTGGACCATCCCGGTCTCGAGGCGGTCCGCGATCCGCCGTCCCGCGCCGACGTCGCCCGCGTGGACCGATCCCGAGAGGCCGTACTCGACGGCGTTGTGGAGCTCGACGGCCTCGTCGATATCCGAGAACGGGATCACGGGTGCGATCGGACCGAAGTGTTCGTTACAGGCCGCGGCCATCTCGTTCGTCACCCCCGAGAGGACCGTCGGCGCGACGATCAGCGAGTCGTCGACCCCGTCGATCTCGACCGTCTCGCCGCCGGTCTCGAGAGTCGCGCCCGCCTCGACGGTCTCCTCGACGTAGCCGAGCATCTCCTCGCGCTGGCTCTCGTCGATGATCGGCCCGACGACGGTGTCGTCGTCGTGGGCGCTGCCGGCTGGCAGCGACTCGGCGCGCTCGGTCAGCCGCTCGACGTACTCGTCGTAGACGTCCTCGTGGACCAGGTGGCGGTTGATCGAGATACAGACCTGTCCCTGGTGGACGAACGTGCCGAAGACGCCGGCGTCGACGGCGTCCTCGAGGTCGGCGTCTTCGGTGACGATGTGAGCGTTGTTCCCGCCCAGCTCCATCGCGGCCTCAGCGAGGTTCTCGCCGGCGGTGGCGGCGACCTGGCGGCCGATCGGCGTCGATCCGGTGAAGGCGACGACGTCGCTCTCGGGGTGGCCGGCGATCCGATCGCCGATCTCCGACCCCTTCCCGGTGACGACGTTGAGGACGCCGTCGGGAACCCCGGCGTCCTCGAACAGCTTTGCGAGCAACAGTCCGCCCGTGATCGGCGTATTGGAGGCGGGCTTGAGCACGACCGCGTTCCCGGCGGCGATCGCCGGCGCGACCGCTCGCATCGAGAGGTTTAGCGGGAAGTTCCACGGCGAGATCACCGTGACCACTCCCTCGGGGACACGCTCGACGACGTTTTCCTTCCCCGGAACGTTGGAGGCGGCGTGCTGGCCTTTCATCCGGCGGGGCAGCGTCGCCGCCTCGGCGGCCTGATCGGTCGCCAGCTGGAGCGACGTCTCGCCCATGATCTGCGAGCCGCCGGCCTCGCTTGTGAGCAGCTCGACGATCTCGTCGTGGCGCTCCTCAAGCCCATCGACGACGTCCTGCAACAGCTCCTCGCGCTCTGCGGGCGGGCGGTCTCCCCACGCTGACTGGGCGGCCGCGGCGGCCTCGTAGGCCGCGTCGACGTCGTCCTCGACGGCCGCGGGAACCGACGCGATCGACTCCCGCGTCGAGGGGTCCTCGACGGTCAGCTCCTCGCCGCTTTCGGACGGCGTCCACTCCCCGTCGACGTACAGCTCGCTCCAGTCGTCGGTGATTGGTAGAGTCATCAAGCGTTGTTCCTACGGGCGTACGGAGGAAAACGGTCACGGACGGAGAACCCGTGACCGCGACCGTAACCGATTCGGAGCCGAAGCCGCCCGCCTACTCGCCCTCGACGCCGCTTACGTCGAACCCGAGCTCTTCGATCTCTTCGAGGATCGCCTCGTGGTCGGCGCTGGCCTCGTAGTAGATGACGATGTCGAAGCTCCCCTCCCGGAGCAGCTGCTGGCACTCCCAGACGAATTCCTCGTCCTCGAGGGTCAGCCCCTGGTGTTGGTTCGAGGAGAAGTCGGGGTCGTCGTTGCCCGAGTAGACGTAGCAGTCTTTCGGATCGTACCCCGAGTGCTCGGCGATGATATCGCCGACGTCGATCGTCGTCTGCATCATCCGGACGTCCTCGCTGCCGTCGTACTCGGTGTGGACGATGGCACCGTTAAGGTCGACCTCGCCGGGCTCGAGTAACGCCTTCGTTCGCTGGTAGAGATCCTCGTCGAGTGTGTCGCTCATCGGCCGACACGAGGACCTCCGGCCTGATAGCGGTCACGATCGGTCGTCGCGTGCCGTGTTGGGACGTGTCGGCGTCGGCGAGTAACACACAAGACACATACTTCTGCCCTTCCTCACGTCGAACGATGAATCGGTGGCTCCGTGAGCGCGTGGACGCGGCCTACGAGCAGCTTCTCTCGCGGGAGATCGACGGTGTGCCAACCCACGTCGCCGTGATTCAGGATGGAAACCGTCGGTACGCGCGCCGACAGGGATCGGACGCGACCGACGGCCACCGCGAGGGCGCCGAGACGACCGAGGACGTCCTCGAGTGGTGCCAGGAGGTCGGCGTCGAGGAGCTGACCCTCTACGCGTTCTCGACGGAGAACTTCGAGCGGCCGGCCGAGGAGCGCGAGGCGCTGTACGATCTGCTCTGCGAGAAGCTCCGTGAGTTCGCCGACGCCGAACGGGTCCACGAGAACGGCGTCAAGATCCGCGCGCTCGGTGCGGTCGAGCGACTGCCCAAGCGGGTCCGAGAGGCCGTCGACTACGCGGAGGACCGGACCCGCGACTACGACCGCTTCGTGTTGAACATCGCGCTGGCCTACGGGGGCCGCTCGGAGCTCCTGGAGGCCGCCCGCGGCGTCGCTGAGGACGTCGAGTCCGGCGCGGTCGACCCCGAGGAGATCGACGTAGAGACGATCGAGCGCCGGCTGTACGACGAGCCGGTCCGTGACGTCGACCTGATTATCCGGACCGGAGGCGACGAGCGCACCTCGAACTTCCTGCCCTGGCACGCCAACGGCAACGAGGCCGCGGTCTTTTTCTGTACGCCTTACTGGCCCGAGTTCTCGAAGCCCGACTTCCTCCGTGGGATCCGCACGTACGAACACCGCCAGGAGTCCTGGCGGCGAACCCGCGCTCGACGGGCGCTTGCCCTGCTGGGCGCGATGAGCGACCGCGAACTCGCCGAGGCTCGCTCGATCGTCGACCGGTTCCGGGACTCGCTGCCGACCGCCGAACAGCCCGACGAGGACGAACTCGAGGGGGCCGACTCGAGCGGACCCGCCGCGGACTGAGCAGTGTCTCGAAACCTACAATCGGACGGCGTCCCGAGAGCCGGTATGGACCGCCAGCTCGCCGCCGGCCTCGCCGCGACGGCGACCGGAGTCGCCGCCGTTCTGGTGCTCGGAGCCGCCGGCGTGCTCCGTCACCCCCAGGCCGCCGCTGACCACACCCAGCCAGCCGAGTTTCTCGCGATCGGCGGGAGCCTCCTGTTGGTGACCGTCGGCGTCCTCGTGACACTGTTTGCCTACGTCGAGTTTCCGGAGCCCGACGTCGATCCGTAACCCGCCCGAAGCTGGCTGGCAGCCCGAACCGACCGCAGCGACTTTTGCTCGTCCGGAGCGAGCACCGGGACGATGGAAGCGAAGCTCGAGACCGAGTCGCTCACGAGAACGGTATCGGGCGAGACGATCGTCGAGGACGTCTCGCTCCGCGTCGGGGGGTCGACGGTCCTCGCGGTCGTCGGCTCCTCGGGGGCGGGGAAGTCCTCGTTCCTCCGGCTGCTCAACCGACTGGACGAACCGACCGACGGCACGGTGTTTCTCGACGGCGTCGACTACCGCGAGATCGATCCCCAGACACTGCGTCGTCGGATCGGGCTCGTTCCCCAGGAGTCGGCGCTCCGGCCGGGGACCGTCCGAGAGAACGTCGCCGCGAGCGATCGGATCCGGGGCGAACCGGTCGACGACGAGCGCGTCGCGGCGCTGCTCGACCGAGTCCAGTTGCCGAACGCGGCGGAACGGGACGTCGAGGACCTCTCCGGCGGCCAGCAACAGCGCGTCGCGGTCGCCCGGACCCTCTACGTCGATCCCGAGGTGCTCCTACTCGACGAGCCGACCTCCCACCTCGATTCGGAGACGGAAGCGCGGGTCGAGGAGCTCCTCGGCGACCTGATCCGAACCGAGGGGTTGACCTGCGTCCTCGTCACCCACGACACCGCCCAGGCCGAGCGCCTCGCCGACCGCGTCGCCGAGTTCGAGGACGGACGGGTCGTCGCCGAGGGACGGCCCGAGGAGGTTCTCGCGTGACCGATCCGGCCCTGGAGCGCGTCCTCGAGCACGCGGCCGACCCGGTCCTCGTCACGGGGTTCGTCCAGATCGCGATCGCGGCGGCGCTGACGGCGGTCGTCCTCGGAGTTGTCTACGTCCGCCAGCTCGGGTTCGAGCGGGAGGTCGTCACAATGTCCGTTCGCGGGCTGATCCAGGTGGTCGCCGCCGGTGCGGTGATCAGTCTTCTGCTGGCGGCCCACCTCGCCTGGGCGGCGGTCGCCCTCGCGGTCATGATCGTCGTCGGCGCCTACATCTCCTACAAGCGCGGGACCGCGCTACCGGGCGTGTTCAAGACGTCGCTGGCGTCGATCGGGTTCGGAGCCGGGCTGACGATCGTGGCGATGGCCGCCGCGGGCGCCATCGAGATGACGATGCGGGACTTGCTGGTCATCGGGAGCATGGTCATCGCCAACTCGATGCAGACGAACTCGCTCGCCCTCGACCGGTTTACCGGGGAGATCGCCTCGAACCGGGCGGAGATCGAGGCGCTGTTGAGCGTCGGCGCCTCGCCGGACGAAGCCATCACCGAGTACGTCTCGACGAGCGTCTACGCAGCGTTGATCCCGACGGTCGACGCGATCAAGAGTCTCGGCGTTGTCAAGATCCCGGGGCTAATGGCGGGGATGATCATCGCCGGCGAGAACCCGATCTACGCCGCCCAGTACCAGTTCGCGATCATGCTGATGCTCTTCGCTGCGGGCGGGCTCACCGTCGTCGCCAACACCGTCCTGCTCAGCCGACGGGTGTTCACCGACGCGAAACAGCTCGACGAGGAGGTCGTCGACGCGATCGACAACTGAGACGGTCCGCCGTACCGATCGAACTACCGACCGAACCGTCGCGAGCGATTGCAGTACTCCCGGACCGCACGCAGGAAGTCCCGCTCGCGGAAGTCCCGCCAGTTGACGTCGGTGAAGTAGAGTTCGGAGTAGACCGACTGCCAGATCATGAAATCGGAGAGGCGTTCGGCGCCCGTCTTGATCACCAGATCGGGCTCGGAGGGAAAGACGAGGTGGTTCTCGACGCGCTCGTCGTTGATCTCGTCGGGCTCGAGCTCGCCCGCGTCGACGCTCTCGGCCAGGGTGCGAACCGCGGCCGTGAACTCGTGTTTCCCGCCCAGACCGATCCCGATCTGGATCGGAGCGTCGGCCTGACTCGGATCGTCAGGGGTTCGGACGGCGATCTCCCGGGGGGCGTCGACGGTCTCGAGCTCGCGGCGCAGGGCCGGGATCGCGTCGGCGTCGAGGACGCTGACGTAGACGGTCACCCGTCGGGCGTACTCGAAGGCCCACTCGAAAAAATCCGCGAGCGTCTCGTAGGCACCGCGCTCGAGCAGGTCCCGTTCGGTGATCACGAGCGCGACGTGGTCGGGACTCTCGGCGTCGTGGCGGGCGATACGGACGGAGAGGTAGCGCTCGTACAGACCCACGCCCTCCCGTTTCCGGGCCGATGGCATACCGGTTACGGGTTCGATCGGTGACGGGCGGACAGGAGAGTTAGCCCCGCTACCCGCGGGAAACCGGCTCCGGAGCGGTTCACGAAGGTTGAAGTAATCCCCACAGAAAGGACCGATTACCGTGTCAGAACCCGTCCGGCGAGCCGGCGTCTTCGCGTTGCTGTGTACGCTTTCGCTCGCCGTTCCGCTCTTCGGCCCGGAGGTCGCGGCCGTCCTCGCCGGGATCGTCCTGCTCGGAGCGGTCGCCGTGACTGACGGGCCGATCTTCGATCTGCTGGCCTACCCCGACGACTACGAGGACGGCCGCCTCTACGGGCTCATCGCGTTCGTACTGGCGGGGGTCGCACTCGGACTGTTGGCCACGGAGGCCTCGATGCCGCTTGCCGTCTTCGTCGGCACCGTCTTCCTGATCGGCTACGGGAACTTCGGGGAGCGACTCGTCCGGACCTGGACCGAGGACGACGTCGTCCACGCCGCCGGATTCTGTCTCGCCGCGACCGTCGCGGCCGCGGTCGGACAGGCGGTAACCGTCGAGCTCGTCGGCGGATCGGTCGGAGCCGCGCTGCCGCTGATCCTGTTTCTCGCCGCCAGCGGCGCCCTGCTCGCAGCACTGTTGCGGGACGTCCTCTTGCTCTACGACGACCCCATCGTGATGCTGTCGGTCGGCCTGTTGCTGTGGCTGCTCGCGGAGCTCGAGCCCGCCATCGGGACCGTCGAGATCACGGTCGTGCTCGCGATCACCGTCGCGCTGGGGTACGCCTCGTATGCCCTCGAGACGGCCTCGATCGCGGGAATGCTCACCGGCGTGTTGCTGGGGCTGTTGACGATCGTCCTCGGCGGGTACGGCTGGTTCGTCGTGCTCATCTCGTTTTTCGCCATCGGCGGGCTCTCGACGAAGTTTCGCTACGACCGCAAGGAGGATCTGGGCGTCGCCGAGGAGAACAACGGCGCGCGCGGCACCGGGAACGTCCTCGGGAACGCCGCCGTCGGGCTCGTCGCCGTGCTTGGCTATGCCGCCAGCGAAGCCGACTTCCTTCCCGTCGCGCCCGAGCTGTTTCTGTTTGCCTTCGCCGGCTCGGTCGCGACCGCGATGAGCGACACGCTCTCGAGCGAGATCGGGAGCATCTTCGAGACGCCGCGGCTGATCACGACGCTCGAACCGGTCGAGCCGGGCACCGACGGCGGCGTCACCTGGCAGGGGGAGGTCGCCGGGATCACCGGAGCGACGATCGTCGCCGCTATCTCCTACACGCTGTTTCCCGAGGTCGGCGTCCTCGGGGCGGCGATCGTCGTCGCCGCCGGCTTCATCGGCATGACCGTCGACAGCCTCCTCGGGGCGACCCTCGAGGGAGCCCTGCTTGGCAACCAGGGCGTGAACTTCCTCGCGACGCTGTCGGGAGCGCTGGCGGCCGCGCTGCTCGTGGTCTCGGCCGCGCTCGTGGGCTAATCCCGCGGTCCCGAGCGATCCTCACCGTCCTCGAACCAGCTCGTCGCTCGGAGCTGGTCCTCGCCAGCGACGGCAGTGACGGCGAACATGAGTACGATCCAGACGCCAAGCAAGGCGACCGCGGCGGCGACTGATGGAGACATGATCGGCCGGGCTAGGAACCGCTCGCTCATCAACTCCTCGGACGGCGACGCCGCTGAGAGGGAGTCTCACGCAGCGAGGACGGCCTCACTCTGAGGGGGGCGTGTCGGCGATCTCGTCGACCGCGTGGACCCGAACGCTCGTCGGCCGCTTGGTGAACTGGCCGAGCGAGCGGGCGACGATCCGCTCGACGCCACGGTCGGCCGCGAGATCCAGCAGCCGCTGGTCCAGAATTCCATCGAGGACGACCGTCGTCGGCACCGTCCCGGCGTCCGCGAGCGCGTCGTCGACCTCCCCGGCCGGAGCCTCCTCGAGGACGTCGCCGTCGGCGTCGAGAAAGCGCGCGCGGTCCGTGTCGCCGGCGACGACGACCGCCGCGTGGCCGTAGACGGTTTCGGGCTCGGTCGGCGACTCGTCGGCGGGGAGCTCTGACGGAGAGTCCGCCCCGTCGTCGGCGTTGGCGTCGGTTTCCGGAGCCGCTGCACTGCGGTTCGAACCGGCCGACGGTCCGTCGGGGGACTCCTCGTCGATCGTCGGCGGGGACGAGGCTGGCGGCGACGGCGTCGCGCTTCCGTCGGTCGCGGCGACCGCCTCACGGGGCTCGTTGAGTTCCGAGACGCTGTCGTAGGGGACTTTGTTCCGGAGCGCGGCGAACAGCTGGTGGTGGTCGAGCTCTTCGACGGACTCGCCGGCAGGCGCGAACGCGACGTAGTCGATGTCGCCGACCTGGGAGAGCTCTTCGAAGATCAGGTCTCCGCCCCGATCGCCGTCGAGAAAGACGGTGACGGTTCGGTGGCGGGTCAGCTCGGCGACCGCGTCGGGGACGTTCGTCCCCTCGACGGCGATGGCGTTTTTGACGCCGTACTTCAGCAGCGTCAGCACGTCCGATCGGCCCTCGACGACGATGATCGCGTCGCTGTCGGTCACCCGCGGCCCCGCAGGGAGCCCCTCGTACTCGGTGATGTCCTCGACGCGGACGTGCTGGCGGACCTCCGCCAGGATCTCCTCGGAGCTCATCACCGAGTCGTCGAACCCGGTCTGGAGCAGCTCCTTCGCCCGGTCGACGACCGCCTTGCGTTTGGCCGCACGGACGTCCTCGATCTCGTCGATCTCGAGGGAGGCCCGACAGGGGCCGATCCGGGTGATCGTCTCTAGTGAGGCCGCAAGCGTCGCCGTCTCGACCTTGTCGAGGCTGGTCGCGATGGTGAGCCGACCGTGGGATTGGCCCTTCGTGCTGCTGATTTCGACGTCGATACGTCCGACCTTCTGTGACTGGCGGAGATCGCGGAGGTCGAGCTCGTCGCCCAGTAACCCCTCCGTCTGGCCGAAGATCGCACCGACGACGTCGCTTCGCTCGACCACCCCGTTAGCCGTCACGTTCGCGTGGATATGATATTTCGAGGTGTCTTCCATGGAGATCTGCCCCCGCGAGGCGGGGACGTGGCGAGACCGCACGCCCGGGAGTTGTACTAGAATAACGGCAGTGAGACGCAAATAGCTGTTGACCTGTCCTCGAACCGCCGCGGTCAGTACGCGGGACGGCTTCGGTACCAGTACCCCGTCACCGCAAGCAACACCGCCAGACCACCCAGAAAAAAGAGCAGCCCCGGCGGTGCGCTCGCGACCACCGTCCCGACGGTTTCGACGCTCTCGGGGACTCCGTCACTCCCCCGATCGCCCGTCGCCCCCTCCGTTCGAGCGACGTCCTCGCTCGCCAACCCCGGGCCGCCGGCCCCGCCGAACCAGCGGGAGACGGCGTACTGGACGACCAGGCTCCCCCCCGCGAGGACGGCGATCCCGCCGAGGACGCGCGCGAGCACCGTCCGGAGGCGAGCCCCCGTCGACTCGTCGCTGGTGACGATCAGCGGCCCGTCGGTCGTCGCATAGACGCTCATCTCGTTGCCCCGCGAGGAGTACCAGGTGTCGACGACCTCGACCAGCCCCGCCTCCTCCAAGTTCTCGAGGTGGTACCGGACGTTCTGGATCGAGGAGTCGACCGCCTCGGCGAGATCGCTGGGCGTGGCGGGCTCGTCGTCGAGGCGCGCGTAGATCCGGCGGGCCGTCGTCGACGAGAGGGCGCCGAACACCGCGTCGGCGTCCTCGCCTTCGAGGCCGACGATCCGCGGTTGCCCCTCCTCGGATCGCGGCTCCGAGCGGAAGGGGAACAGGCGAGCCATGCTCGGTACCCATTCGATTGCCGACACATATACCCCTTTTCCTCGCTGAAATACCGGTTTCGGCGAACGAACCGGTTCCGGGTATCGATGGAAAAATCTATTCAATCAGTTCGATCGAACAGTAATAGTTATCCACGTGGGGTCGAACGACGGGATATGGCACGGCTGGCGCTGTGGGGGTGGATCGCCGTCGCGATCGGACTGAGCGCGCTCACGATCCCGTGGTTCCTCTGGGGCGACGGGACGGTCGTCGCCGGAGTTCCGCTGTGGCTCTGGTGGCACGTCGGCTGGATGGGCGTGGCCTCGCTCGTCTTCTGGCTGTTCGCCCGACACGCGTGGGGTCTCGGGATCGAAACGGGCGAGGACGCAAGCGGCGGTGACACGAGCGGCGGGACGTCCTCGAGCGCGAGCGCCGACGCCGGGGGTGAGCGACGGTGAGCGTCGCGCTCCAGCTCGGGATCATCGTCGGCTACCTCCTGCTGGCGCTCGTGATCGGGCTGGTCGCCTACCGGCTGACCGACCGCACCGCCGAGGACTTCTACCTCGCGAGCCGGACGGTGGGTACGATCGTCCTGCTGTTTACGACCTTCGCGACGCTTTTGTCGGCGTTTACGTTCTTCGCGGGGCCGAACGTCGCCTACCAGCAGGGACCCGAGTGGGTCCTCGTGATGGGGTTGATGGACGGGATCATCTTCGCGATCCTCTGGTACGTCATCGGCTACAAGCAGTGGCTGCTGGGCCGGAAGTACGGGTACGTCACCCTCGGCGAGATGCTCGGCGAGCGGTTCGGTTCGCGTCGGCTCCGGGGGCTCGTCGCGGGAATCAGCCTGCTCTGGCTCTTTCCGTACGTCATGCTCCAGCAGGTCGGCGCCGGCACGGCGCTGCAGGCGCTGACCGACGGGACCGTCCCCTACGCAGTCGGCGCGGGGCTGATCACCGCGTTCATGATCCTCTACGTCGTCGTCGCCGGCTTCCGGGGGATCGCCTGGACCGACACCCTCCAGGGGGCGTTCATGCTCGTCGCGACCTGGATCGCCCTGCTCTGGGTGCTGGCGGCGGTCGGCGGCCCCGGAGCGGCGACCGCAGCGCTGGAGGCCGAGGCGGCCCACCACCTCGCGCTGGGCAGCGACTTCTACACCGTCCAGTGGATGCTCTCGACGGCGATCACGATCGGTTTCGGCGTCGCGATGTTCCCGCAGGTTAACCAGCGGTTTTTCGCCGCGGGCTCGAAGACGGTTCTGAAGCGGTCGTTCGCGCTCTGGCCGATCCTCTGTGTGTTGTTGTTCGTCCCCTCGTTCCTGCTGGGCGCCTGGGCGCGCGGGCTCGACGTGGCGATTCCTGCGGGTGAGAACGTCCTCCCCGTCGTCCTGGCGGAGTACACCCCCGTCTGGTTCGCCGCGCTGGTGATCGCCGGCGCGATGGCCGCGATGATGTCCTCGTCGGACTCGATGCTGCTGTCGGGCTCGTCGTACTTCACCCGTGATCTCTACCGCCCCTACGTCGACCGCGACGTCTCCGAGCGCCGTGAGGATCTCCTGGCCCGGGTCGGGGTCGTCGTGTTCGCGACGGCCGCGTTCCTCGGCAGCCTCCTCCAGCCCGCGACGCTGTTCGAACTGGGCGACGCCGCGTTCAGCGGATTCGCCCAGCTCGCGCTTCCCGTGCTGGTCGCGCTCTACTGGCGGAAGACGACGCGGACGGGGATCACCGCCGGGATCGTCGCGAGCCAGGCGTTTTACCTCTCGGCGCTCTTCACGGCCGTCCCGGGCACCTACGCGGGCTGGTCGGCCGGGCTCGTCGGCATGGGGCTGGGCCTGGTCGTCACCGTCGGTGTCTCCGTCGTGACGACGCCCGCAGCCGACGAGCGGCGCGCGATCTACTTCGACGGGCTCGGCGCCGACTAGGTCGGCTGCAAACAACACACCGAAACGTCGGCCTCGCGTACGACCCTGCGATGACCTCTGCGCTGCCGGAGTCAGTCGCCGGAACGTGGCAACGCGCTGGCACCCGCCAGGGAGAGACGAGCGTCCTGTTTACGTCGATCACCGCCGAGACGACGGTGTACGAACCGCTCGAGTCAGCCGCAACCCTCGCGGCGCTCGGCCCGGCCGAGATCCCCCTGCGGTCGCTGTTTACCGTCGATATGACGTTCTCGCCGTCGCTGTCGACGGTCGGTGTCTCGCCCGCGTCGATGCTCTCGAAGGCCGCCCCGAAGGCCAAAGCCCAGTTCGTCGAGACCGTCGAGGACGACGGCCTCGTCGTCGAGGATACCCGCGAGGAGCTCGCCTTCGAGCGACCCGACGGCACCGAGGGACGGTGGTACGTCCTCGACGTCGCGTACCCGCTGTCGACGACCGATCGCGACCGCCTCGAGGCCGAGACGAACGTCGCCATCTGGCCGACCGACGACGCCTACGGGATGGCTGGCGGGACCCTTCCGCTCGAGACCCCGCCCGGGGACGCCGTCCTCGAAGTCGATCCCGAGCGCGACCGCGAGACGATCGCGTCGTTGATCCGGACGGCCGACCCCGAGTAGCGACCGCTCGCCGGAGCCCGGCTAGTATCCGTTACCCACTTCTAAATTATAATATAGTACACTTATGTGGCTGAGCGACGCCGTAGTGCTATGGACGAGGACGGTCAGTCCGGGGAGGGCACGTCGCTCGTCGCACACGACGACCCCGACGCGGTGCAGACGATCCTCGACGGCCTGCCCGACGGCGTCTACGTCCTCGAGGAAGAGGGAGGTGGCCTGATAAACGAACGCGTCGTCGAGCTGCTCGGGACCGATCGCGCCGACGCCGAAGCGGTCGATCGCCTTCGCTCGCTGTTCGGGAGCGCACACGAACGAGCCCTCGAGCGCCAGGAGCCGGTCACCGCGGACGTATACGACCCCGTGACCGACGCCTGGCTCGAGACACACATCGAGCCAGCCGGGACCAGCGTCACGGGCTGTCTTCGGGACGTCGGCGAGCGGAAGGAGCACGATCGACGGGTCGATCAACAGCGCGAGCGGATGGAAGGGCTGCGCGGCGTCTACAGTGTCATGCGGGCGATCAACGGCGTGATCGTTACCGACGCCACCCGGGACGAGCTCGAGCGGATTACCTGCGAGACCCTCGCCGACGAACCGGGGTACGAGTTCGCGTTCGTGGCCGCGGTCGATTCGGGCTCCGGGAACATCGTCCGGCGAGCCGAGGCCGGCGTCGAAGGCTACGTCGATCGCATCCCGCTCTCGACCGACCCGGACGACCCTGCGGGGCGAGGGCCCGCCGGGCGTGCGATTCGATCCCAGCAGCTCCAGGTGTCAAACGACGTCCTCGCCGATCCCGACTTCGAACCCTGGCGCGAAGAGGCCCGCGAGCTGGGGTACCGATCGGCCGCCGCGATCCCGATCGTCCACGAGGGCGGGCTCTACGGCGTGCTCGGCGTGGCCGGCACCAACCGGAACGCGTTCACCGATCAGGTGGCCGAGGGGCTCGGACAGCTCGGCGACGTCCTCGGGCACGCGATCGCGGCCATCGAGCGCAAGCGCGCCCTGATGAGCGACCAGCTGATCGAGCTCGAGTACGAGATCGCCGACGGGGTTGGGGTGTTCGACGGCCCGTCGATGGACGGCCACCGCGTCGACTTCGAACGGGTCGTCCAGGTCGACGACGACCGGTTCCTCGAGTTCGGCGTGACAGCGGCCGAGACGTTTCCGAAGCTCGAGACGCTGGCCGACTGTATCCCCCACTGGAAGGGCGTCGAGCCGATCGACGAGTCGGCCGGCGAGGTGACCTTCGAGCTCGAGATCGCGTCGCCGCCGATGTTCTCTGTCGTCGCGTCCCACGGCGGCTACGTCGAGTCGGCCGCCCTCGAGGCGGGCGACTACCGCGTGACCGTCCACCTCCCCGAGAGCGCCGACGTGCGCGCGGTCACCGAGGCGATCCGGGAGGTCTACCCCGAAGCGACCAACGTCGCCCGCCGACAGGTAACCCCCTCCGAGGACTCGATCGCCCAGCTCCAGGACCACCTCTACGGCGTGTTGACCGATCGCCAGCGCACCGTCCTCGAGACGGCCTACTACGCGGGCTTTTTCGAGTGGCCCCGACACAGCTCGGGCGAGGAGATCGCCGAGACCCTCGGGATCACGCCAGCGACGTTCCACGAGCACCTCCGGTCGGCCCAGCACAAGATCGTCGCGGCGGTGTTCAACGAACCGAACACGACCCGGGCGGGGAGCGAGCGGGAGTGATCGCGACGGCCGAGGAGCGATCGAACAACCGATGGCGAACGGAACCGACCGTTCGTCGGGGCCGTCGCTCGCCGATCCGCGGCCGTTCGTCGCCCGAGACCGCAGGGGATTCATTACACTACCGACGAACTACCGGGTATGCAAACCCACATCGTCCCGGTCGGCTTCGACTACGACCGGCTGATCGCGCCGCTGGTGCGCGATCAGATCGACGTCGACCGCGTCATCCTGCTGGAGGGCGCCGTCGGCAGCGAGGCAAACGTCGAGTACTCCCGCCATCTCTCCGAGAAGCTCGAGACCGATTTTCGGAACCTGCTGGGCGCCGAGACCGATCGGTTCGTCCTCGAGGACGTCTACGACTACGACGAGGCGTTCGAACAGGCCTACGACCTCATCACGACCGAGCTCGACGCCGGTCACGAGGTCTGGGTTAACGTCGCCGCGATGCCCCGCACCGTCAGCTTCGCGTTCGCGACCGCGGCGAACTCGCTGATGGTCGAGCGCCAGGAGGATCGCGAGGCGATCCACACCTACTACACCGCCCCGGAGAAGTACCTGGAGACCGAACTGGCCGAGGAGCTTCGGGAGGGGATCGATCTGCTCGAGGACCTCGAGGACGAGGGGGTCGAGGACGACCGCGTCACCGAGCGCCTCGAGAGCGCCCGCTCGCTGCTCGCGGAGTTCGACGAGCGCGGGACGACGATCGGGGCCAAGGAGATCGACGGCCAGCACGTCGTCGAGCTCCCCGTCGCCTCCTTCTCGAACGTCAAACCGTTCGAGGAGCTCATCCTGTACAAGCTCGGCGAGGACGGCGAGTTCGACTCGGTCTCCGAGCTGGCGGAGGCGCTGGCTCGCGAGTTAAACGAGGAGTACACCGACAGCTTCCGCTCGAAGGTGATCTACAACGTCGACCGCCTGGGTCCGGGCGGAAAGGGGTACATCGAGCGCGAGGAACACGGGAAGTCCTACCGCACCCGGCTCTCGCGGATCGGCGAGCTGTGGGTGCGGGCCCACTCGAACTCGGACGGGGGGCCGTCGACCGACACCGGCAGGTAGCCGTCGCGGGACGAGGCGGACTCCGCGTCAGTCCTCGAGCGACGCGTCCCGGAGCTCGTCGCGATCGATCTTTCCGGCAGTCGTCCGCGGCAGCGCCTCGCGGAACTCGAGCTCCGCCGGCGCGGCGCGCTCGGGCAGTCGGTCGGTCGCGTCCTCGCGGATCGCCTTGGCGAGCTCGTCGTCCGGTGTCACACCCTCGGTGGGAACGACGACGGCGTTTACGACCTGTTCGAGTTCGGGATCGGCCGTCGGCACCGCGGCGGCCTCGGCGACCGACTCGTGGTCCACGAGGACGCGTTCGACCGCGTAGGGCCCGATGCGTGATCCCCCGCTGACGATCATCTCGTCGGCCCGTCCCTGGTACCAGAAGTAGCCGTCCTCGTCGATCCGTCCCAGATCACCCGTCAGGTACCAGTCGCCGACGAAGGCGTCCTCGGTACGGTCGGGGTCCTCCCAGTACCCAAGGAAGAACGAGGGAAACTCGCCGCTAACGGCGATCTCGCCCGTCTCGCCGGGCTCGAGCTCGTCGCCGGTGTCGGGATCGACCACCGCAGCCTCCACGCCGGGTAGCGGTTTCCCCATGCTGCCCGGCCTGGTCTCGATCGACGGGTAGGTGTTGATCAGCATGTTCCCCGTCTCGGCCTGGCCGTAGCTGTCGGCGATCGGCGTTCCGAGGACGTCCTCGCCCCACTCGATCAGCTCGGCCGCGAGGGGTTCCCCGGTGCTCATCGCCCGGTGGAGATCGAGGTCGGCGTCCGCGAGCCCGTCGGCGTCCTCGCGTAGCCGTCGGTAGTGGGCGGGGACCCCCGAGAGGACGGTGACGGGGAACTCGTCGAGCAGCCCCGTCCAGGTGTCGGGATCGAACGCGCCCGCGTAAGCGAGGATACTGTGACCCCAGAACCAGACGCCCAGCGCGTTGACCGGGGCCGTGAGCCACCCCCGGTCGCCGGTCCCCCAGTAGAGGTCGGTCTCGTGTTGCTGGAGGTCCGCGGCGTACAGCTGGGCGGCGGCGACGCCGACGATCCAGCGGTGGCCGTGGACGATCCCCTTCGCGGGGCCCGTGGTACCGCTCGTGTAGTACAGCAGGGCGGGATCGGAGCCCTCGGTCCGGACGGTCTCGTACTCGTGATCGGCCCGGTCCAGCGCCTCGTAGTAGCTGACGTCACCCTGACGCACGCCGACGCCGTCGTCGCTGACGACGATCACGTGTTCGACCGAGGGGACGTCCTCGAGGGCTTGCTCGACCGTTTCACGGTTCGCTGGCGTCGTGACGACGACGCTCGCCTCGGCGTCGGCGAGCCGGTAGGCGACCCCCTCGGGACCGAACTGCGGGTCGATCCCACCGAAGACACAGCCCGACTTGAGCGTCCCGAGCATCGCGACGTACTGCTCGGGAATTCGGGGAGTGTAACCGAAGACGCGGTCGCCGCGCTCGAGACCCAGCTCCTCGAGGACGTTCGCGAACCCGTTCGACCACTGTGCGAGCTCCCAGAACGTGATGCGCTCGCGCTCGCCATCGCGCCCGACGAAGTACAGCGCGACGGTGCCCCGATCGGTCCGGTAGCGGTCACAGACCTCGTGAGCGACGTTGATCTCGTCGGGCGCGTTCCAGTCGGCGTCGGCGTAGATGCTGTCCCACTCGAAGACCTCCGAGAGCCCCTCGTAGTCGGCGAGGTTCGGTGCCGTTTCCATGCGCAACTGTGACACGCGAACGGCCATAACTCATCGCCCGGAACCGCCGATCGGACGTCGACGCCGACCCCGGCGATCGGGGGCCTACGCCGATCCCGCCGTTCCGAACCGCTCGAGGACGCGTTCCCGGACCACGAGCAGACACGGCAGCACGGTGAGACAGGCGACGAAGGCGAAGATGATGCTCAGTCCCGTCACGAGCCCGAACCGCTGGAGCGGCGGCGCCAGCGCGAGCGCGAGGACGCCGAAGCCGGCCGCCGTGGTCAGCGCGCTACCGAGCAACGCCCCGCCGGTGCCGGTGATCGTCGCGCCGAGGGCGTCGCTGAGCGACGGCTGGCGCTCCGACTCGTCCTGGAACCGCTCCGCGACGTGGATGCTGTAGTCGACGCCCAGTCCGATCGCGAGGCTCGTGATGACGGCCGTCTCGCTGTTGAACGGCACGTCGAGGACGGCCATCGTCCCCAACAGCCACGCCAGCGCGGCGACCACGGGCGCGAGCGTGATCGCCCCCAGCGTGAGCGCCCGATGGCGGACCCAGTACAGCACCGTCAGGAAGACCAGAATCACGACGAGCGTCACGGCGAACGCCTGGACGAGCGTCTCGAGCAAGGCGTCCTGGACGACAGCGTTCGTCACGGGGCCGCCGGTGGCGATCGCCGACACCGAGGCGTCGGCCTCGATGGCGCTTGCGAGGGTGCGCGTATCGTCGGCGACCGCCTGCGCGGAGGCGTCGCCGCGGACGTCGACGAGCATGCGTGCGGTCTCGTACTCACCCTCGTCGGTCCGATGCAGTACGGTGGCGGCTGCGTCCTCGTCGGCCTCGTACAGTTCATCGTACAGTCCCGCGAGATCCTCGTCTGGCAGCCCGTCACCGTCCGTGTCGCGCTCCTCGAGGGCCGTGGCGACTGACTCGTTTTCGGCGGCGACCTCCTGGATGACCGAGACCGGACTCTCGACGGCGGGCTCGCCCCCGGGACCGACCGCGATCGTTCCGTCCTCGCCGTCGTCGATCCCCGCCGTCCCGTTCTCGATTGCGGCGAGCGTCGCGGGGTCGGTGACGTCCCCGCGTATCAGTAGCTGGGCCTGACTTCCCTCACCCTGCTCCTGGAAGTTGTCGCCGAGGTACTCGGCGTCGTCGCTGACCGTGTACGTGTCGGCCGCCAGCGGCCCCGGGAGCGACTGCGCCCACTCGGGGGCGTCTTCGGGCAGGAAGTCAGCCTGGTTGAACTCGGTGTCGATCCCCGTGGCGCCGTAGGCCCCGCCGATCGCGAGCAACAGCGCGACGGCGACGACGGCAAGCGGCGCGCGCTGGACGAGCGAGACGACTCCCGAGAGCGCGCGGTTGACGGGACCCGCGCTCCGTCCGAACGGCTCCTTCCGTCGATCGATCCCGAACCGTCCCTCGAGCAGTTCGTCGACCTCGACCTTCAGCGCGGGTACGAGGACGGCGAAGGCGACGAACGTCGCGAGGATCCCGCCCGCCGAGAGGATCGCAAAGTCCTGGATCGCCGGCAGGGGGCTGACGACGTTCGAGAGGAACCCGACCCCGGTCGAGAACGTCGCGGCCGCGAGCGCGAGGACGACCCCCGCCAGTCCGAAACGCATTCCGTTTCGCGGCGTTCGGTCGTCGCCCCCGTCAGTGGCAGGCTCGTCGACTGTCGTCGAATCGGCCTGCCTGCGGTCGTCGCGCTCGAGGATCCCCGCTCTCGCCTCCCGTGAACGCATGATGACATGCAGGGAGTAGTCGATGCTGAGCCCGATCAGCAGGAACGGAACCGCGATCAGCAGCTGGCTCGTGGGGATCTCGAGCCAGCCGAGGAGGCCCGCGAGCCAGGCCATTACGACGCCGATCCCGAACAGGCTGACCAGCACGTCGACGACGTCGCGGTAGGCGACCCCGAGCGCGACCAACACGAGCACGAACGCGACGGGCGTGATGATCGCGAAGCTGTCGCCGACCGCGCTGCTCGAGGCCTCGTCGGTGACGCCCTGTCCGAAGAGGAAGGCGTCGTCGAAGCGATCCTCGACGAGCCCGTCGATCTCGACCTGGGCCGCGTAGGCCGCTTCGGGATCGTCGTCCTCAGCACCGTCGTCGACCTGGAAGAGGAAGGCGATCCGGGCGTCAGCGCTCGTCGAGCCCGGATCGTAGTCGTTCGGGAGGAACTCGTAGGGATCCTCACCCTGGTTGTCCGCGTCGGGGTCCAGAACGTCGGCGAGCAGCTCCTCGACGTCCTCGTCGGAGCGGTCCTCGAGCGCTTCGATCTGCTCGTCGAGGGTCGGCTCGCTGGTGTCGGGCGGCCCCTCGGCCTCGGCTGCGCGGTCCTCGAAGACCGCCCCCGTTGCGACGACGTTCTCGAGAGCGACGAAGCCCTCGTCGGCGAGCGTCGCGTTCAGACTCTCGTTCTCGCGGATCTCTTGTTGGAGGGACAGTCCCTCGAGCAACGAGTCGCGGGTGAGGACGTCGCCGCCCTCGTCGCGAACGACGAGCTGGGCGACGACCTGATCGTCGGTCGCGTACGTCTCCTCGATCTCCTCGAGCGCTTCGGTCTCCTCGGAGTCGGTCTCGAACTGGCCGATCTCCCCGTCCTCGCTCTCGCCGATCGCGGCGCCGACGGCGACGATCCCCGTGAGAACGAGCACGAGCAGGACGATCAGCTTGCTATGGGAAACGATCAGGTCAGCGTAGCGATCGGCGATCGATCCGCCCATTCGTTATCGTCCCCTCAGGTTTATCGAGACGTTACGGGCCGGTTCCCTGACGGTTCGTCGGCAGCGAGACGAGGATTTCGAATCGCCGACGCTCCGCCGTTCGCTACTGTGCATGCCACTCCTTCGAGCCCAAGCGCTCATATCGGTTCGGGTAGAACCCCATGTTGTATAATCGGAATCCGATTATGAACACTGACACCGACCGCGACCGCGGAATCCTCACCCCGGCCGACCGCGCGTTCCTGCTCGGCGAACGCGAGCTGGGCCACGAACAGTCCCGACGAAACGCCGAGGCGCGCATCCGGCGGCGCGTGATCGACTCGATTCTTGACTTCGATCTGTTGTTACACACCCTCCCCGAAAAGGATCGACGGCAGGTGTTCGAGGAGGTAGCGACCGATCCCGACGCTCTCGACGGTCTCAGGGCAGCGCTCGCGTTCACCTACATCGGAACCAGCGAGCAGGGTCTCGACTTCGAGGACGTACTGGTTCCGGCCGTCCGTCACTCCGAGGAGGCCTGCGCGGCCTCGAGACGCGGCGCGAACGTCTCGGTCGAGGTCACCTTCGAGGTCGAGACCAGCGTCGAGACGACCCTCGAGGGCGTCGCCGAGCGCCTCGCGGACGGCGATCCCGTCAGCCCACAGGAGCTGTTCGCGCTGATCATGCAGGGCGAGCACGATCCCGCAACACACGAGCGGATCGCGCTCGTCACGAGCGACGGCGCCGACGATCAGTTCCTCGAGCGGCTGGCGACCTACCTCGAGGGGGAGCTCCGACGACCGACGTCCTCGCGGGCGGTGATCCGTCTCGAGAACGAGTAGGGCGACGCGAAACACCTAACAGGAATCGCGGGCAAAAGAGACGTATGGCGGACTCCGTGGAACTGACGGCGCGTCTCGACGCCGCCCGGGACGCCGTTTTCGTAGGGGCCCCGTAGCCCCGCCTTCCTACCCCGTATCGACGGATGTATTGTAGCCGACCAGCATGTATCGAGCAACGACCCGTATGGACGATCGAATCCTCCCAACGACGACGCACCGACGACGCCCACACCGGGCGGTGAGAGCATGAGTACGGACCCCGACGCGGCCGAGCGCGACGCGCCGAGCCTCGAGGGCGACTACGACCCCGAGGCCGTCGAGAACCGCTGGCAGGACCGCTGGGTCGACGCCGACGTCTACGCCTACGAGGGCGACCCCGGCCAGGATCCCAACACCACCTACGCGATCGACACGCCGCCGCCGACGGTCTCGGGTAGCCTCCATATGGGCCACCTCTACGGCCACACGGTCCAGGACTTCGCGGCCCGGTTCCAGCGGATGTCCAACGGCGACGTTCTCTTTCCGTTCGGCTACGACGACAACGGAATCGCCAGCGAGCGCCTGACCGAGAAGGAACTGGACATCCGACACCAGGACTACAAGCGCCGCGAGTTCCAGAAGCTCTGTCGCGAGGTCTGCCAGGAGTACGAAGCCGAGTTCACCGACAAGATGCAGGGGCTGGGCTGTTCGATCGACTGGAACCACACCTACAAGACGATCGAACCCCGCGTGCGGCGCATCTCCCAGCTTTCCTTCCTGGATCTCTACGAGAAGGGCCGGGAGTACCGCAAGAAGGCGCCCGCGATCTGGTGTCCCGACTGCGAGACGGCGATCTCCCAGGTCGAGATGGAAGACGAGGAACGGGCCTCGCACTTCAACGACATCGCCTTCGAACTCGCGGGGGAGAACGCCCCGCGCGACGAGTTCGTCATCTCCACGACCCGTCCGGAGCTGATCCCGGCCTGTGTCTCCGTGTTCGTCCACCCCGACGACGAGGAGAACCAGGATCTGGTCGGCGAGACCGCCCGCGTCCCGATCTTCGGCCACGAGGTGCCGATCATCGAGGACGACCGCGTCGACATGGAGAAGGGAAGCGGCGTCGTGATGTGTTGTACGTTCGGCGACCAGAACGACATCGAGTGGTATCAGGCCCACGACCTCCCGCTGCGGGTCGCCATCGACGAGTCCGCGACGATGACCGAGCTGGCCGGCGACTACGAGGGGCTGTCGACCGAGGAGGCTCGCAAGGCCATCGTCGAGGACCTCGAGGAGGCGGGCTACCTGCGCGATCGCTGGGAGATCACCCACGCCGTCCAGGTCCACGAGCGCTGTGACACCTCCGTCGAGTACCGCGTCTCCAAGCAGTGGTACGTCGAGATCCTCGATCACAAGGAGGAGTATCTCGAGGCCGGCCGCGAGATGGACTGGTACCCCGAGAAGATGTTCTCGCGGTACAAACACTGGATCGAAGGCCTCGAGTGGGACTGGCTGATCTCGCGCCAGCGCGACTCGGGGATCCCGTTCCCGGTCTGGTACTGCGCCGACTGTGATCACGAGGTGATGGCTCGGCGGAAGGATCTGCCCGTCGATCCGCTCTCGGACGATCCGCCGATCGACACCTGTCCGGAGTGTGGGGGCACGTCGTTCGAGCCCGAGGACGACGTCTTCGACACCTGGGCGACCTCGTCGCTGACGCCGCTGATCAACGCGGGCTGGGATTGGGACGAGGTGGCCCAGGAGTTCACCATGGAAAACCCCGAGCTCTACCCGTTCGACCTGCGTCCCCAGGGCCACGACATCATCTCGTTCTGGCTGTTCCACACGATCGTCAAGTGCTACGAGCACACCGGCGAGGTGCCGTTCGACGCGACGCTGATCAACGGCCATGTCCTAGACGAAAACCGCGAAAAGATGTCCAAATCTCGGGGCAACGTCGTCGCCCCCGACGAGGTGCTCGCGGAGTATCCCGTCGACGCGGTCCGGTTCTGGGCGGCGAGCGCCGCGGTCGGCGACGACTTCCCCTACCAGGAGAAGGACCTGACCGCGGGCGAGAAGCTGCTGCGGAAGCTCTGGAACGCCTCAAAGCTCGTCGACAACCTGGCGCCCGCCGATCCGGACGAGCCCGCCGAGCTCGAGGCGATCGATCGCTGGCTGCTGGCCGAACTCGACGACGCGATCGAGGAGCTGACGGCGTACCTCGAGGAGTACGAGTTCGCGAAGGCCCGCGACCGCCTGCGGACGTTCTTCTGGAACACGTTCTGTGACGACTACCTCGAGATCGCGAAGGAACGTGAGGACAACCCCTCGACGCAGTACGCGCTGCGGACCGCACACCGAACCTTCCTCGAGCTGTGGGCACCGTTCCTTCCCCACGTCACCGAGGAGATCTGGCAGGCCCGATATAGCAACGAGAACGCCGACCTCGCCGAGACGAGCATTCACGTCCGCGACTGGCCCACCTCGCAGGGGTACGAGGCCGATCTCGAGGCCGGTGAGACCGCGATGGAGGTCATCTCGGCGCTGCGCCGGTACAAGAGCCAGAACCAGCTCCCGCTGAACGAGCCCCTCGAGGCCGTCTCGGTGTACGGCCCGATCGAGGGCTTCGAGGACGCAATCCAGAACGTGATGCACGTCGAGGAGCTGACGGTACTGGATGAGCCCCCGGAGATCACGACCGAGGTCGCCGCGATCGACCTCGACTACTCGACGCTCGGCCCCCGCTACGGCTCGAAAGTCGGCGATATCGACGCCGGGATCGAGAGCGGAGAGTACGAGATTGACGACGACGAGGACGTCCTGCGAGTCGCCGGCGAGGAGCTCGAGGACGACGTCTTCGAGGTCGAACTCGAACGCACCTACTCCGGCGAGGGCGAGATGCTCGAGACCGAGTCGGCCGTCGTCGTCCTCGAGTAGCGCGACGGTCGGGTCGCGGCGGTGGTTCCGAAACGGAACGAACCGACGACCGTACCGGTCGGTTTCGGGTCGTCGGGCTCCCGGTGGCGTCTTCAGTGGAAAGAGCAATCCGCCGTCGGGTTGAGCAGTTGACTGTGGCCGATACGGACGGAGAAGACGACAGTCGCAGGCTGAGCGAATGGCTAGCTAACGTCACCGTCGCCCTGGCGCTCTGGATCGCCGTTTCGCCGATCGCGTTCGACGCCCCCGAGGCGGCGATGTGGAACAACGCGATCGTGGGTCTGGGGATCGTCATGATCTCCGCGTACAACGAAACGCAACGTGCGAAGGGCGAACGGCTCCACATCAAGGGGGCGACGGTCGTGGTAGCGCTCGGTCTGTGGGCGATCGTCTCGCCGTTCGTGAGCCTCCTTCTCGACGGTGGCGGCTGGCCCCTCTGGAGTAACGTCCTCGGGGGGCTCGGTATCGTCGGCTGTGCGGGCTACAACGTGTATATCAGTTATCAACTGGACGAGCTCGGCGACACGGTCGGCGGCTCCGACTGAGCGACAGTCCTCAGGAACCGGCGACACCGACCTCGCGTCTCGGGGTCGGCGCCACCGCGGGACGGATCGGCGACCGATTATCGAACTCGGGGGACCGTGACGGCCTCCTCGCGCCACGTCGCCGTCGCGGTCACCCGGTCGCCGTCGACCTCGACCGACTGGTTCTCGCCGGACGCACCCAGCAACGCCTCGAGCGCGGGCTCGTCCGGCTCGTCGACGACCGCCGCGAACTCGCCGGTGGAGGTCTCGGCGTCCTCGACGGTCAGCGAGGACACGATCGCCTCGGCGTCCTCGAGTTCCTCGAACTCGAAGTCGGCGAGTCCCTCGGTTCCAGCTTCGGGTCCGTACTGGCCGACGACGGCGTCGCCGTCGCCGGCGCTCTCGAGAACCCACGAGAACGGCTCGGAGTCTTCGATCGCCCGTTCGGTCTCACCGTCGGCGGCGTCGACGATCGTCTCGAGGGCGGCGATCGGATCCTCGCTCTCGGTTGCGACGACGAGCGCGTCCTCGTCGACGGCGATCGCGGCGTCGTCGGCGTCGACCGGGGTGTAGACGTCGTACGCACCGATCCCGTCGGTTCGCTCGAGTTGCGTGATGAACCCGGCCTCCGGCTCGGCCGTCAGCCGGGCGTCGATCTCCGCGGGATCGATCGCGCCGAGGGCGACGAACGCCGCGGGCGTCCGGAGCAGTTCCTCGACGGTCGACTCGAACGTCTCGCCGTCGTCGAGGAGTCTGCCGAGTCGGTACTGGGCGAGGTCCAGCCCGGCGTAGAGATAGGTCCCGAGCGCTCCCTCCGAAACGGGCGCGATCATCGGATCGGCCTCGTACTCCGCCGGGACCTCCTCGTCGGGCTCGGCGGCCTCGAGTTCGTCCGCCACGAACTCCTCGAGGGCGGCCCAGTCGAGGTAGGTGAACTCGAGGGCCCCGTCCTCGAGCGTGAGCCACCGGCCGTACGCGGGAAGTTCGTCGTCCTGTCTGGCGACTGTGGCGGCGCCAGTCGTTCCGACCGTCGCGATCGCTGTCGTCGTTCCCGCGAGCTTCAACACGTCCCGTCGGGTGGGTGTCATGCGGGAGTCCCACACCGGCGAGCTCGATATAGGTCGGGTCATCGTTCCCGACGGAGAGACAGTTCGATCGAGACGACCGCTCAGATGTCGCGGCGCGTGAAGATCAACACGGCGAGGACGAGCAGAACGAGAAACGCCGCCAGTAGAACCGCGGCGTCGGCGAACGCGTACTCCTCGCGAACGAGGATCGCCGTCTCGTCGTAGTACCGGCTCGGACCGACGGCACCGATCCACTCGTAGTCCTCGTCCAACCGGGAGACACCCTCGACCAGCCACAGGACGAAGACGACGGTCAGCGCGGTTGCCCGAGCAGTCCGGACGTGGTCGATCACGACGGAGATGAGCAACCCGATCGCGCCACAGACCAGCAGGTACGGGATCGAGAGCAGGTGGACCATCGCGACAGCAACCGGATCGAGCGGTTCGCCGATGCTGATCCCGCCGAGGAAGACGATCCCGCCGACGCCGACGTTCAGCACGATCAGTGGGAGCCAGAGGGCAGCAATCTTCTGGAGTATCACCGATTCACGCGAGACCGGATTGGAGAGCGTGAGGTCCATCTTCCGCTCGTCGACGTCGTTCGCGATCATGCCGGCGCCGACGTAGGCGAAGTAGATGCCGACGAGGACGATCCAGAAAAACGAGTAGATCTCCGCGGCGATGAACCCCTCGATTGTGTGCAGTGCCTCGATCCCGAACATGTCGAAGAAAACCGCCGGGAACGCGTCCTCGAGCAGTTCCGCCTCCTCCTGGATGCTCGGAAACATCGCGAAGTACATCGCGGCGAGCAGGGCGAAGACGACAACGAGCACGACCGAACTGCGGACGCGCTTGCCGGATTCGACGCGCAGGATCGCCGTCGCGGCGCCGTCGATCGCGGGTCGTGTGTCGGATTTCGCCGCCCGGCGTGCGTCCGAACCGTCGGAGTCCGGTTTTGGCCCCATCAGATATCCCTCCGTGCGAAGACGAAGAGTGCGATTCCGAGCAGTGCGAGAAACGTCATCAGCAGGACCGCGGCGTCTCCGATCGCATACTCCTCGTGGACGAGGATCGCGGACGGATCGTAGTACCGGCTCGGCGAGACGATACCGATCCAGTCGTACTCCGGCGCCGTCTCCGAGAGCCCCTCGACCAGCCAGAGAACGAACACGAGCCCGAGTGCGCCGGCTTGCGCGCTCTCGACGCGGTCGAGAGTGACGGAAAAGAGGAGGCCAATCCCGGCACAGACCAGCAAGTACGGGACCGTGAGGAGGTGCGCCACCCCGAGCGAGACGAGGTCGAGCGTCTCACCGATCGCCGCTGCCGCGGCGTATACGACGACGAACAGGCCGATATTCAGTGCGACCAGCGGCACCCAGAGCGCGGCGACTTTCTGGAGTACTACCGACTCGCGCGAGATCGGGTTCGAGAGCAACAGATCCATCCGACGCGCGCGAACGTCTCCGGCGATCAGTCCGCCGGCGGCGTAGGCGAAGTAGATCCCCGCAAAGAGGACCCAGATGACCGAGAAAATATAGCCGCCGACGAACCCCTCGATGGTGTGTAACTCCTCGATCCCGAGCAGGCCGGCGAGAAACGCCGGAAACGCCTCCTCGATGAGTTCCGCCTCCTCGGCGAAGGCCGGAAATACCACGAAGAAAAACGCCGAGAGGAGAGCGAACAGCCCGGTAAGGACGAGCGAGCTGCGAACCAGTTTCGTCGACTCGACACGCAGGATCGCCGTCATCCCGGACCCGCCGGGGAGTCGGCCCCGTAGTAGTGTTTGAAGATGTCGTCGAGCTCTGGGTCACTGATGTCGACGTCCTCGACCGCGAACTGGACGAGATGCTCCAGTAATTCGGCGGGCTTGTCGGTGTAGGTAAACCGGACCGTAGCATCGACGATCTCGACGTCGATCATTTCCGACGTAACGAACGCCGATTCGTTCACCGGCTCTGCCAGTTGCACCCGGACGCGTTTGCCGCTGCGTTTGAGCAGGTCGTCGACGTCCTCGAGCACGACCAGTCCTCCGTTCCGAATGATCCCGACGCGATCGCAGACGCGTTGGACTTCGCTGAGGACGTGCGAGGAGAAGAAAATCGTCTTGCCGGCGTCGCGTTCCTCCTCGAGGAACGCGTGCATCCGATCCTGTTTGAGCGGGTCGAGTCCGGACGTCGGCTCGTCGAGAATCGCGAGGTCCGGATCGTGCATGAACGCCTGGACGATACCGAGCATCCGCTTGTTTCCGTGGGAGTACGTCTCGACCGGTTTCTCGAGTGGTGGATGGAACAGGTCTAGGAGTTCGTCCCGTCGCTTGTCCCCGCGCATCCGGGCGAAGTAATCGAGGACCTGACGGCCGGTCAACCGCTCCTCGAAGCCGAGCGTGTCCGGCAGGTAGCCGATGGTAGCTTTCACCTCGGTGAGCGCTCGCCGGTCGTGGATATCCGCACCGAGCACTTCAGCAGTGCCAGCGGTCGGTTTGATAAGTCCGAGCAGCAGTCGAATGGTCGTGGTCTTGCCCGCGCCGTTCGGCCCGAGGTAGCCGAATATCTCGCCCGACTCGACGTCGAAGCTGATCCCGTCGTTGGCCGCGACGTCGCCGTACCGCTTGGTGAGACTGTCCAGTCTGATCGTGGGCTCGTCGTGGTTCGACTCGCCTTCGCTCGCGTCGACCTGGGTTTGCATGGATCACTACCTGTTTCGAGGACGTGTCGCCGGCCGCGATGGCCGCGACGCGCTACTCGACATCCCGGATCGGAATAAATCGTGTTCGTACCGTCGGGAACTGTCCGGACGAGACGACTGTGTTTCGTCCGGTACGATCGGGACGCCAGAACGGTCGAGCGGCGTCCGGCGGCGCGAGCGCTCGAGCGACACCTCGAGATCGTCGGCAACGACACACGGTAACGTCAGGCTTCGGGTCAGCGATCGACCGGCCGGTTTCGGGCCTTTTCACACTTTTTGACCCGCGTCGCGAGCGCGACAAACAGCGCCAGCAGCACGAACGTCGTCTCGCCGGCCGCGACGACGCCCAGCGCGTCAGCACCGAGGAACATCGGTTCGTCCTGGGCGACGGGGATCGTCGTGTGGTGGACGCCGTGGGGACCCTCGAGTATCGGGACGAAGTAGTCGACGATCAGATTGAACGTGTACCAGCCAAGCGCGACGGCGACTCCCCAGACCGGGAAGTCGGTGATTCGGTGGAGAACGAACGCCTGGACGACCATCGCGAGGTGGCTCCAGAACAGGAACTGGTACATCAGGAAGTCGGTCTGGGCCAGGTAGGTCTCGTGGAAGACGACGAGCGTGTACGGCGTCCAGAGCCCGAGGACGACGTTCCCGAAAAAGGCCAGCGCGGTCAGCCAGGGGAGTTCGTGGCCGAGCTTCCAGGCGGCGATCGCCAGCGCGATAAACAGCGTCGCCAGCGGGCTGTCGGGCACCCACGGCCACATCGGCGTCGGCGTCGCCGCGAGCTGGGCCGAGTAGTACCAGAAGCCGAAGGCGGTGCCCGCGAGGTTGATCGCGACGACGACCCACGCGAACCGCAGCCCGAGGTCCTCGATCGTCCTCGGGACGGGGGCGAGGGAGCTCGGCAGCGGATCGCGGTCGGGCAGCCCGGTCGGCGCGGTCATCGTTCGGCGCGACGAACGGAACCCGCAAAACGGTAGCGGTTGCGACCCGTCGGTGCTCGCCCACAGTCCTATCATCCCTGTCACCGTTCGCTCGGATATGGCACCCCACACCGACGACCGAGGACGTCGGGTACTCTCGACCGGACACGCGGTTTCGCTGCCGCTCGAGCTCTCGTGTACGCTCGGCGGCGTCGTCGTGCCGGCCCGTCGGGCGCGTCTGGAGGCGGTTCTCCCCGACGAGCTGTCGTCGCTCACGATCGCGCCTCGTCTCGGCTGTGTCGCGCTCGTCGGCATCGGATACCACCGCGTCGGCCGCGACCCGGGCCTCGAGCCCTACGACGAGTTCGCCGTTATCGTCCCCACCGTTCGCGGGAGTCGAACCGATCGGCCGCTCGCGCAGCTGTTCGACGGCGAGCCGGGTGGGTACGTCCACTGGCTCCCCGTGACGACCGACGCGTCGGTCGCGCTCGGCCGCGAGCTCTGGGGGTATCCGAAGGAACGCGCACCGATCACCGTCACCGACGGTCCGCAGGGGTTCCGCGTCGTCGTCGGCGATCGCGACGCGAGCGAGGACGCGGTCCGGCTCGAAGTGTCGCGTCCTCGAGCCACGGTCTCGCTTCGCGGGACGGAGCGCTCGAGTTTCACCCGTCGCGACGGCGAGCTGATCCGGGCGCGGATGCAGCTCCGCGGCGAGATCTCGGTCGGGCCGCCGATCGGAGCCGACGTCGAGATCGCGCCACGACTGGCCGCCCGGCTGGGACTGTGGCGTCGGCCGCTGGCTCGGCTGTATGGCTCCCGCGTCCGCGCGCGGCTGTTCGAGGGGGAGTCGATCGCGGCGAACAACGTCGACAAAGGACACGCGTAAGTGGGCCCGATCCTAACGGCGCGATATGCCAGCGAGTACCGATCTCGAGGAGCTTCGACGGGGGACGGACCTCGTGAAGCGCGGCTTCGCACAGATGCAGAAGGGGGGCGTCATCATGGACGTCGTCAACAAAGAACAGGCCCGCATCGCCGAGGACGCGGGCGCGGTCGCCGTGATGGCTCTCGAGGCCGTCCCGGCGGACATCCGCAAGCGCGGCGGCGTCGCCCGGATGGCCGACCCCGCCGACGTCGCCGAAATCGTCGAGGAGGTCTCGATCCCGGTGATGGGCAAGTCCCGAATCGGTCACACGAAGGAAGCCCAGATCCTCGAGGCCGTCGGCGTCGACATGATCGACGAGTCCGAGGTACTGACCCCGGCCGACGACGCCTACCACATCGACAAGCGCGAGTTTACGGCGCCGTTCGTCTGTGGCGCGCGCGACCTCGGCGAGGCGCTGCGCCGGATCCACGAGGGGGCAGCGATGATCCGCACGAAGGGCGAGGCCGGCACCGGCGACGTCAATCAGGCGGTCCACCACCAGCGGACGATCAAGGGCGCTATCCGCGAGCTCGAGGGGATGACCCACGAGGAGCGGGAGGCCTACGCTCGCGAGATCGAGGCGCCCGCCGAGCTGGTCCACGAGACCGCAGAGATGGGTCGGCTCCCGGTCGTGAACTTCGCCGCCGGCGGGATCGCGACCCCCGCCGACGCCGCCCTGATGATGCACCACGAGTGTGACGGCATCTTCGTCGGCAGCGGGATCTTCGGCGCCGAGAACCCGCGTGCGATGGGCGAGGCGATCGTCGAAGCGGTCAACAACTGGGACGATCCCGATCGGCTCGCCGACATCGCCTCGAACCTCGGCAAGGGGATGAAAGGCGACTCCAACGCCGACCTCGCCGAGGAGGAGCAGCTGCAGGGTCGGGGCGTCTGAGCGGGTAGCGATCGAGACTGTTCTCGTATCCTGCCGGTTTTCGTCCGAACGAATCGGTAAGCAGCCCCGTTTTCTCGGTGCCGAACGTACCGGTCCCATGAGTCAGTCGACATCTCTGGAGCAGCTGTTCGATCGCCTCGCGAACGCCCTCGAGGGGCTGCTTCGGGCCGTCGCCGAGGACGCGACCGACGACCGGGTGGCGTCGACAGCGGCCGAGCTGTGGGACGTCGTCGCGGAACTCGAGGACGTCCTCGAAACCGTCGACCTCGAGCGACTGCCCGAGGCCGTCGACGCGGCGGCGCTGCCCGACGTCCTCGAACTCGAGCGGCTATCCGAGGCGATTCGAGAGCGGGACCCCGACCTGGCGCTCGATCTCGACGCCCTGCGGCGGGCGATCGAGCTGCGGGAGCTCTGGAACGCCGTCGACCTCGCCGAGTTCGGACGGGAGTCCGAACAGCTCCGGAACGAGCTCGAGGACGTCCTCGGACCCGACGCGTTCGACTCGGGCGACTGCTCGGAGCCGTCGGAGCTCGAGGCGGTCGCCGAGGAGGTCAAGGGGGAGGCGACGAACGCGGCGTTCCAGCAGGAGGTCAGAGACCGGATCGAGCCGGCTCGGGAAGCGGTGATCGACGCCCACGCGACGGTCGAGGAGCTGTACGAGTCCCACCAGCGCGGCCCCGGCTCCGAGGGCCGACGACCGACGTCGAACAACCCGACGGCGGCGTCCTCGATGCCCGTCGGCCCGCTCCCGGCGAGCGCCTCGACACGGGTCTCGACCGTGCCGACCGACGTTCGCCACGCCAAAGTCGAGACCTTCCCCCACGTGTACGGACGGCGCTGGCGAAGCGCCCGACGCGGGTGAGACGGTTCGCTGTAGCTGTTTGCCGGAGTGAGCCGACGCTACCACCACGTCCGCGGCGGCGGGACGACGCCGACCCGGACGAGTCCCAGCAAGGCGAGGTAGGTTCCAGTCGCGCCACAGCACAGCGACAGTACCGGTCCCGGGGCAACGCGTGCCCCGACCGCTGCGAGTCCGACCGCCAGCGCGAGCGAGATCGTCTGGACGGCCCGCCGTTCCCAGTACCGACGGACGAGGACGTACTCGCGGGTCGCGACCAGTTCGAACAGGATCGTCCCGAGAGCGCCCCAGAGCAGGTAGAACGGAGAGAGTGTGGCGTCGACGAGGACGGCGAACCCGGCGAAGACGGCGAGCACGGCGAGCGCCAGCGCCGCGTCGGTTCGCGTACCCATCGGGTGCGGATCAGCCGTCCCGGTAGAGGCGTGCCCCCTCGCCGACGGCCGTCTGGTAGGCGCGACTCTCGATCCCGGCGGCGTCGAAGGCGTCCATCATCGCCCCGGCGATCTCGCGGCGAGCCCCCTCGCGACAGACCGCGAGGACGCCCGGGCCGGCACCGCTGACGGTGACGCCGGTCGCGCCCGCCTCGAGGGCCGCCTCTCGAACCGCGTTGTAGCCGTCGATGAGGGCGCTTCGCTCGGGCGTAACGATGGCGTCGGTCAGTCCGCGTCCGACGAGTTCGGGATCGTCGCGGGTCATGCCGACGGTCAGGGTCGCGGCGTGGCCGACGGTGTCGACGACGTCCTCGAGGGCGGCGGTCTTCGGGACGACGTCGCGGGCGTCCCGGGTCGAGACGCTCGTTTCCGGCAGGCAGGCCACGAGGGGGATCGAGGCGTCGACCTGGGTGACGCCGTCGTCGGTGGCGATCGTGAACCCGCCGAGTAGGGAGGGGGCGACGTTGTCGGCGTGGGCCTCGCCCGACACAAGCGCCTCGCCCTCGGCGGCGATCGGGACCAGCTCCTCCCGCGAGAGCCCGCGGTCGTAGAGGGCGTTGAGCGCGACCGCGGCCCCCGCCGCGCTGGCCGCCGAGGAGCCGAGCCCCGAGGAGGGCCGAACCCCCTTGTCGATCCGGATCGTCGCGGGCGCATCGAGCGCGTCGGCGACCGCGCCGACGGTGTTTTGCTCCGGATCGGTCGGGATGTAGTTGCTTCCGGCACCGGTGATCGTGATCGACGTCTCCGGGGCACGCTCGACCCGGATTACGTCGGCGGGCGCTCCGAGGGCGACGCCGAAGACGTCGAAGCCGCTCCCGAGATTCGCACTGGTCGCCGGAGCCCGCACGGTGAGCATGCCGAGTGATTTCCGGAGAGCGGCCAAAAAGGTAGCGAACGACGAGAGAATCGACGGCTACGTCGTGTCAGTCGTCGGGTGCGGTCTCCGGGGTCGGCTCGGCGTCGGCGAACCAGTCCAGCCCCGCGGCCAGCGCCACAGAGAGGACCATCCCCACGAGCGCGAACGCGGCGATCATGACGAAGAACCAGCCCAGCGAGACGTCAAGCACGAACCCGCCGAGCGCGATGCTGGCGGCCCCAAAGCCGAACTCGCCGAGGTAGGTGTAGCCGTAGGAGAGTCCCCGGGTGTCGGCGGGCGTGTAGACCGCGACGGCGTTCTGGTAGAACGGCTGGATCGCAAACAGGAAGAAGCCGAAGACGCCACAGAGCGCGACGATGGCGATCAGCCCCATCCCGGTCACGGGAACGAACGCTATCGCGAGCACGACGAGGACGGCGAAGATCGCGGCCATCCCCCGGGCGGGCGGGATCCGGTCCGTTAGCTTGCCGCCGACGTACTGGCCGGCCATCCCGACGACCAGCAGGCCGACGTAGATGTAGTCGGCCGGCTCGATCCCGTCGAGCCCCTCGGGCAGGGCGAGTGCGTCCATCGCGGGCAGCCCGTGGAGGATCTCGGGGAGGTAGGTGAGCATCCCGCGGTAGTACAGCCCCTCGAAGGTGACGATGACGAAGACGAGCGCGAACGTGCTCGCGAACAACACCTTCGAGTTCGCGAGAAACTCCGACAGCGACAGCGCATCGCTCGGGCCAGCGTCCGCGTCGTCGTCGACCGCGGCGGTCGCCTCGAAGTCAGCCGAGAGTCCGTACAGTACGGCCAGCGCGCCGGGCGCGGCCAGTATCGCGGCGACGTACTGCCACTCGAGGAAGATCAGCAGGGTCGCCGCGACGAACGGCCCGAGGGCGATCCCGGCGTTGCCGGCGATCCCGTGCCAGGCGAAGACGGTTCCCCGCTCCTCGACGCCCGTGCTGATGAGCGCAAGCCCCGCCGGGTGGTAGACGCTGGCGGCGAGTCCCCACAACAACAGTCCGACCGCGATCGCGTAGATGGAGTCGAGATACGACGCGCCCGCGATCACGAAAAACGCCGCGCTCATCCCGCCGAGACAGAGGATAATGAGCCGCTTCGCGCCGAACCGATCGACCAGCACGCCGGCCGGGAGGGCGCCGAATCCGAACAGTCCGTAGCTCGGCGCGAGGACGAGTCCGAGCAGGAGCAACGAGACGTCGAACTCCGCGAGCCAGACGACAAGCAGGATCGGGATCGCCGTCTCGAACCAGTGGACCAGCGCATGACCGGCCATCGTGAAGCCGGCGATCGACCGATCGTTTGCGTTCAGTGCCATTCGGTATCGAAACGGGAACGCGCCGACTATTTATCGGCTTGGATCCCGAGCGCGAGTCGGTGCCTAGGTGTCGTCTTCGTCGACGCCGACGGCTCGAGAGACGTCGACGTCCGCCGGTTCCTCCCGGCCGCCGACGACCAGTTCGCCGTCCTCGGTCTCGACGTAGACGTCGTCGGCGAACCCGCCCTCGGCGTAGGGGTGTTCGGGCTCCTCGAGACGCTCGGGGGTCGAGGGCGCCTCGGGAACGCCGTCGGCGGGCGCGAACTGGCCGAGCGGGTCGTCGATCGTGATGTCCCAGCGCTCGAAAAAGTCGCGGTAGCGGTCGTAGTGGTCGTCGAGCTCGTCGACGGGGAACTCCATCATCTCGGTCCAGCCGTGGTTGTAGAAATCGAAGTTCGCCTGGATGTGGGTGATCTCCCGGGCCTCGGCCTCCGAGTACCCCTCCTGGAGCGCGCGCAGGTACGTGTCCATCGTCGCGTCGAAGAAGCCGTCGAGGCGGTCAGTGCGTGTCTCGGCGTGGGCGGGATCGGCCTTCTCCGTGAAGATCTTCGTGTGCAGTCGGACGAGACTCGACTTGGCGACCGAGCGAACGACCGGCGTCTCGAGGGCCTTCCGTGAGGCGAAGTGACGCGCGTTCTGACGAAGCTTCATGGACCCCGCTAGCGGCCCGCCAGTAAAGAGCCGTTCGGAGGGGGCGAAGGCGACTGGGATCGAGTGGCGGGTCGCTCGAACCGTCGGCTCCCCCCTCGACGCGAGCGGGGCCGCGGTTGCCGTCTTGGCTCCAGCGGCCGGGTTCGGTGTACGACCGTGGAGACAGTCTGGCCGGACGAAGAAAATAGACGAGATAGCAATATCCATTAACCCGCATTACGAACGGTCAGGATATGACCGAGTACGTCATCATCGGTGACGGGATCTCGGGCAGTTCGGCTGCCGAGACGCTCCGGGAAGAGGACCCGGAGTCTTCGATTACCGTCATCACCGATGAGGGGGAGGCGCTGTACAACCGGATTCTGATCAAAGAGCACGCGAAGGGGAAGCTTCCGGAAGCGCCGATCTCGATCCACGACGAGGAGTGGTACGAGGAGCGCGATATCGAACTCTCGCTGAACACTCACGTCACCGGCGTCGACACCGACGAGAAGGTCGTCTACACCCACGAGGACGACGAGATTCCCTACGACAAGCTCCTGATCGCGACCGGGGGTACCCCGACCCAGCTCCCGGTCGAGGGCAGCGACGCCGAGGGAATTCATCACTTCTGGACGTTCCAGGACGCCCGCAAGATCCGCGAAAGCGCCGAGAACGCCGAGAAGGGCGTTATCGTCGGCGCCGGACTGCTCGGCATCGACTTCGCCGCGGTCTGTGGTGCCCAGGGCGTCGAGGGCAAGTACCTGATGCGGGGCGACCGCTGGTGGCGCTACGCGCTCTCGGGAGAGGGTGCGGAGATCATGCACGAGGGGATGCGCGAGGTCGGCGTCGACCCCGTCTTCGACAGCGGCGTCGACCGCTTCGAGACCGACGAGGACGGTCGCGTCACTGCGGCCGTCGATCCGAACGGCGACCGCTACGAGTGTGACTTCGCCGGCGTCGCCATCGGGCTGACGTTTAACACCGAGTACCTCGGCGACATCGGGCTTGAACAGGACAACGGGATCGTCGTCGACCAGTATATGCAGACGAACCTCGAGGACGTCTACGCGGCCGGGGACATCACCCGCTTTTACGACGTTCTGCTGGGCGAGCAGGCCCAGAACGGCTCCTGGGGCTCCGCGAAGGAGCAGGGCCGGATCGCCGGCGTCAACATGGCCGCCGACGGCGAGGCCGAGGAGTTCGAGTGGGTGTCCTCGTACTCGATCACGCACTTCGATTTCCCCTTCCTTTCGTTCGGTCACCCGACGCTGGGCGACGACTACGCCGAACGCAAGTACAGCGACACCGAGTGGCGCCGCATCGCGTTCAAGGACGGCAAGGTCGTCGGCGGCGTCCTCATCGGCGATCTCTCCCCGCAGAGCAAGCTCAAACAGCTGATGCGCGAACAGCGCGTCGTCGCCGACCAGAGGGAGGTCTTGCTCGAGGAGACCGTCGACCTCGACGACCTCGCGCCGCCACAGGAACAGTAGCGTCGTCGGGCTACCTTCTCCGAACCGACCAGCGGTTCACACCACGAACGGCGGACTCTCGATCGTTGCTCGCCGTCCGTTCCAATCCGTTCAGTGATAACAGTTAAGTGATATCGTGGGTATGGTAGTCACACACATGGCAACTACTACCAGTACAGGGCAGTCTCTCACGCTCAGGCGCGTCGACTCCGTCGCGCCGGACGCGACGGTTCGACACATCGATCAGTTCGACGAACGGACCCTCGAGCAGTTCTACGCTGCGCTCGAGGGGGGTCGTCAGCTGTCCGCTACTGGTACCGACCTCGACCCCGGCACCGTCGTTGTCGCGACGAGCTACTACCGCGTCGAGGCCGCGTAGTCTTCCGAGAACGTTGGAAGTATCGAAGCCGTTTTCCCCACTGCGCCGCTTCGATAGCGTATGAACGGCGGTAGCGACATGACCCTGGCGTTCGAGCTCGAGGCGCTGAAAGAGCTTGCCTCACCCGAAAGCGTCTTCGAGGACGCCAGAGGGTGGAGCGAGTACATCGGCGTAGTCTCGGAGCAGCCGACCTACGTCGTGACGAACTACACGCGCAAAAACCGCATCCGGCAGGACTTCTTCTCGGGTCCTCGCGGCAAAGAGGAGAGTCTCGAGGCCGTCAAAGACCAGTTCGACACCGACCGGTACGTCTTCATCGGCGCCGCCGAGGCCGACGAGAACCTCGCCGAGCGGGTCGACTGGGAGTACCTCCCCGTCGAGGACGCCGCCGAGGCCGCCGACTGGATCGTCGCGACCGACGCCGAGGAGGCCGAAGAGGACGCCGAGCCGGTCCGGGACGACTGGCCCTGAATCGGCTCCCGTTCCCGTCGCGCACCGAAACGGTACTATTTATCCTGCCGCTGCGTACGATCGCCCATGTACCCCGTCTCGCTCGGCAGTGTGATGGTGTTGCGGGAGGGCGAACGTGGCGGCGATTGAACTCGAGGGCCTGACGAAGCGGTTCGGCGACATCGTCGCCGTCGACGGACTCGACCTGACGGTCGAGGAGGGCGAAATCTTCGGCTTCCTGGGTCCGAACGGGGCGGGCAAGTCGACGACGATCGACGTCCTGCTGGATTTCATCCGTCCGACCGACGGAACGGCGACCGTGCTGGGCCACGACGCCCAGGCGGACGGCCGGACCGTCCGCAGCCGAACGGGCGTCCTTCCCGACGGCTACCACGTCTACGACCGACTGACTGGTCGCCAGCACGTCGCGTTCGCGCTCGAAATGAAAGACGTCGACGACGATCCCGACGCGCTGCTCGAGCGAGTCCGGATCGCCGACGCTGCCGACCGGAAGGCGGGCGGCTACTCGAAAGGGATGCGCCAGCGGCTCGTACTGGCGATGGCCCTGGTGGGCGATCCCGACCTGCTGGTTCTCGACGAACCCTCGACGGGGCTGGATCCCAACGGCGCCCGCGAGATGCGCGAGATCATCCGCGAGGAGAACGACCGCGGGACGACCGTCTTCTTCTCGAGTCACGTCATGGAACAGGTCGAGGCCGTCTGCGACCGCGTCGCGATCATCGACCGCGGCCAACTCGTCGCCGTCGACACGATCGACGGCCTCCGGGACTCGACCGAGACCGGCGAGACGCTGTACGTCTACGTTTCCGAACTGAACGAGGACGTCCTCGAGCGCATCCGAGGACTCGAGGGGGTTGCCAGCGCGTCGATCGACGACGGTCGGCTTCGCGTCGCGGCCGACGGCGTCTCGAAGTTCGCCACCCTGCACGCGATCGATCGCGTCGCGTCGGTACAGGACTTCTCGGTCGTCGAGTCCTCGCTCGAGGACCTGTTCGTCCGCTACACCAACGAGGACCAGGAGGTCGAGGCGTGACCTGGCTTACCGTCGCGAAGAAGGACTTCCGCGACGCCGTCCAGTCGCGGGCGCTGTGGGCGCTCGTCGTCGTCTTCGTCGCGCTCTCGCTCGTCTCCACGTACGCCTACGTGGAGGTCCCCGAGCTGTTCGGCTCGCCGGCGGGAGCGACGTTCGGCGGGCTGCTCTTCTTTACGGTCGGGCTCATCAGCCTGTTCGTCCCGATCGCCGCGATCGTCGTCTGCTACAAGTCCCTCGCGGGCGAGCGCGAGCTCGGCAGTATCAAGCTCCTGCTCTCCTTGCCGACCACCCGCGGGCAGGTCTTCGCCGGGAAGGTCCTCGGACGAGCCGGCGTCCTCGCGTTCGGGCTCGGCGTCGGCCTTGTGGTCGGGCTCGGCTTCGGCGCCGCGCTGCTCGGCGAGATCGAGGCCGGCGCAGTGGTGGTGTTCGTGCTGGCTACGCTGGCGTTCGCAGCGGTGTACGCGACGATCGTCGTCGGCATCTCGGCAACGACGGGGTCGACCTCGCGCGCGACGACGCTGGCGCTTGGCTTCTTCGTCGTCTTCGAGCTCCTGTGGGACGTCGTTCCGATGGCGGTGTTGTACGTCGTCGAGGGGTTCTCGTTCCCGGCGACGATTCCGGACTGGGTGTTTACCGTCACGCAGCTCTCGCCCTCCTCGGCGTACTTCTCGACGATCGCGGCGCTACTGCCCGACCTCGCCGACGCCGTCGGCGCAGAACCCGCCCAAACGGGCGCCAGCGTCGAGGTGAGCGCCGCCGACGCGGAGCCGTTCTACGCCAGTCCCGAGATCGGAATCGTCGTCCTCGGGCTGTGGCTGGTCGTTCCCCTCGCGATCGGCTACTACCGGTTCGGCGGATCGGACCTCTGAGGCGCCGACCTTTTACTGTCGCCGCGCCAATCGGGAGCAATGGCAGAGCCCCGCGTCCCGGGTCCCGACCCCGACGACCGCCTCGAGCTTCCCTGTGGGAACTCGCTCGACCCCCACGAGATCGACCTCGGCATGCGCGAGTACACCTGTTCCTGCGACGAGACCCACGCCGTCGTCACGGACGTCCACCCGCCCTCACGCTTTTTCCCCGAGTCGTTCGTGGTCGTCCTCCAGGAGCTGATCGAGACCGACGACGAGTTCGAGGAGTTCGGCACGCCGCACCTGCTCGGGGTCGTCATGGAGGAGTTCCCGGAGGACGTCGCCACCCACGACGCGAGCGACGACGGCGCGGTCGGCTACTCGATGCTGTGGGTCACTGACTTCGACGCCCGACGGCTACACGAGATCGTCGTCGAGCTCGTCGTCGAGCTGATGGAACACGCGATCAGCCACGCCGAGGACGACACCGCCGTCTCGGAGTTCGAACGACAGATGCTCGAGTTCGACGTCGGCGAATTCGTCGAACAGTACCGCCGCCAGCGGGAGTTCGAGAGCGAGCACGACCGGGCGCTGTGAGGACGGCCCGGAGAGGTAGTTTGTTGTGTGGGAGGCGTCCACAGCCGGTATGGGTACAGCGATCCTGCGGGGGATGAGCTGCCGGTGATGTCGATCGCGCTTCTCGAGCGGATCGGTCGGTTCACCAGCACGTACCTCGTCGTCTGGGTGCTGCTCGGCTCGGCCCTCGCGCTGTACGCGCCGTCGGCGTTCGTCCCGATCGGGGACTACATCTCGCCGCTGCTGGGGGTCGTCATGCTCGGGATGGGGCTGACCCTGACCCTCGAGGACTTCCGGCGGATCGCCGAGCGGCCGCGGGACGTGTTCGTCGGCGCGGCCGCCCAGTGGACAGTGATGCCCCTGCTTGCCTACGCGCTCGTCGCCGGGCTCGGCGTTCCCTGGGAGCTCGGGATCGGGCTGGTGCTAGTCGGTGCCGCGCCCGGCGGAACCGCCTCGAACGTGATGACCTACCTCGGCCGCGGCGACGTCGCGCTCTCGGTGACGATCACGTCGGTGACGAGCGTCGCGGCGCCGATCGTGATGCCCGCCTGGATCGTCGTCCTCGCCGGGGAGTCGATCACCGTCACGTTCGCCGCGATGGCCAGCGAGATCGTCCTGATCGTCCTGCTGCCCATCGTCGCCGGGCTGGGACTGCGGTATCTGCTCGAGCGGACGGCGCCGTCGGTCGCCCGGGTCGGCCTTTCGGTGTTTCCAGCGATCAGCGCGCTCACGATCGTCGTGATCGTCGCAGCGATCGTCGCGCTCAACGTCGGCGAGATCCGCGCCGCGAGCGCGATCGTCGTCCTCGCGGTCGTCGTCCACAACGGACTCGGGCTGGTCGGCGGCTACGGCGTCGGCTCCCTGGCCGGGATGCCTGCAGAGCGGTCCCGCGCCTGCGCGTTCGAGGTCGGCCTCCAGAACAGCGGGCTCGCGGCCGCGCTCGCGGTCGCGTTCTTCGACCCTCTCGCCGCGCTGATCCCGGCGCTGTTCAGCGTCTGGCACAACGTCTCCGGCTCCGTCCTCGCGACGCTGTTCACGCGGGTCGACGACACGGACGCCCGTCGGTACGAGCCGACGGTCGCGAACGACTGATCCTCAGTTCGAGAGCGCTCGCTCGACGGCCTCGGCGACGCCGAGGGCCTTCTCACCAAGCGGCGCCGCGACGAGCCCGTCGTCGATCGCGTCCTCGAGCTCCTCCCGGTCGACGATCTCGACTGCGCCGTCGGGAGTGCGGATCACGTCGACGTAGAGGTCGACGTACCGCACGCAGTCCGGAAACAGCTCGAGGGGCGTACAGACGTTGACGTAGGTCCCCTTCGCCGTTCCCTCCTCGCTTCTGTAGGTCGTCGGGTACCACCACCGGCCCTCTCGGAACTTCGTCACTGCGACGTCGCCCGATTCCTTGGGGACGCCGAGGGCGTCGTAGGTGCCGCCCCCGCGCATCGAGCGCTCGAGGGTGATCGTCCCTTCGGGATCCCGGTCGGTGACGTCGCCGTAACCCAGCGAGATCAGGCGCCCGTCGGGTTTGCCGTGCCCGATCTCGAGGCGGTCGCCCTCGAGAGGGCCGAACTGCCGGGAGACCGCGTCGAAGGGAAATTCGCCGTCGAATCCGTCCACACCGCAGACCGCCTCCGCGAAGTCGACGGCGGCGCTCGCGGCCCGGTCGGCGGCCTTGGTCCGGTGGTGTCCCGGCATCGTCGATTCGACGGTGCGACGGTGGTCGTCGAGCGCGAGCCGCGACTCCCGGCCGAACCAGAGCCAGACGGTCCGTTCGGGAACCGCCAGCCGACCCGGTTCGCCCGGCGTTTCCGGGGCGTCGGAAAGCGCCGCCTCGAGCTCGTGAGCCCGACCGACCGCGTCCTCGAGGGCTGTGCCCATCGCCTCGAGGTCCGCGTCGGCGGCCGGACGATGCCAGCGCACTCCCCATCCCTCGGGGACGTCGACCGAGAGGAGGTCGGTCATCCCGACCAGCTCCTCGGCCCGCTCGCCGGATAGGCTCGCAGAGACGCCACTGCGGGCCTGCGAGAGCGTACAGAGCCCGCCCTCGGCCTCGAGCGCCGGGGCGACCCGCGGATGGTCGTCGTCCCAGGGCGGGGTCGGCTCGCGAACCTGCACGCGGTAGCGGTCGCCCGCGTCAACGTAGTCGTCGGCGTCGTCGTACGCGAGGTAGCCCCGGCGGCCGTCGCCCAGATCGAGGACGGCGCCGCCCCCGCCGTCGGCCTCGCGGACCTCGGCGTCGAAGACCGCGCCGCGGGGGACGCTGTCGTCCCAGCGGAACGTATCGATCGCCAGCTCCGCGAGCCGTGGGGCAACGGACGCGACGGCGTCGGGGTCGCCCGACAGCTCGACGCCCTGTCGGTCGCGGGTGGTCTCCAGCGAGACATCCGCCGGCGCGGCCACAAAGGAGTCCTCGAAGCGCTCGCGGATCGGCTCGGAGGCCTGGACGACCTCGACCCCGTCGTCGTTCAGCAGTCGCGTCAGTGCCGTCGCGTAGATACCACGAACGCGCGCGGTCGTCATCGTCGGCCCTCCGTCGGTAGCGAGGAGCCCTCGAAACGCGCAAGCGGTGGAGCGATCGCGAACACGGCGATCACCGCAGCGTCTCGCGATCGGGCGCGAACCGGACCCGGTCGTGGACCGTCGGCCCGAGCGTCAGCTCCACCGAGCCGTCCGAGAGGACGCGGCCGTCCTCGACGTAGACGCCCCAGCTGTCGAACCGCAGCCAGCCACGCATCTCGTCGGCGTGGGTCGTCAGATCCAGCGCATCGACCGTGTGTTCGGGGTAGTCGGCGCTCGAGTGGGCCATCTCCATATCCGAGTACACCGTCTCGTGAGCGTCGAAGAACGATTCGAGAGCGTCGGCGTCCTCCTCGACGGCCGCGACGACGGCCTCGGAGGCGGCCTGCAGCTCGGCGGTCGCGAGGCCGACTTCGCGAAGCGCTCGCTGCGTTCGCTGATCGAAGTGCATGGCAAAGCGTTAGCAGGGCGGCCCTTTGTGCGTTCGGTTCGTCAGTCGTCGGCGGCGAGCCCGGTTTCGGCCGGACTCGCGGCGTCGGCGGCGCTCGCGGACGTCGACGACTCGGTTGCGTCCTCGTTCGACTCGTCGGCCTCGTCCTCGGGAGCCGGCGGGGCGGTGTAGAGGATACCGCGGCTTGCGTTGTACATCGTGACCTGTTCTCACTATCGTGTACACATAAGCTCGATCCTAATACCTAACATGAGAACTCATATCATACTAGGAAGAGGCGACGATCGATCGCGTGCCGAACTATTACCGGGAAGGGTGGAGTACGGTTCCGCATGAAACGACGGCGGGACCCGATCGAACGGGCCGACGACGAGTCGAGGGATTTGCACGATGTCTCGACCTGGGAGCCACGGAACGCGCTCGATCGGTTCTCGGTCGCGGCGTACAACGGGATCGCGTACGGATTCCAGGCGATCGTCATCGGGGTCGCGCTCGCGATCACGGCCTTCCTGCTCGTCCAGCCGGGCGTGCTCGTCATCGACGATCCGTGGCTCGCCTTCTTTTTCGGGCTCTCGGTGGTACCGGCGGCCCTGCTCGCGGCGTTCATCTGGTACTCGGACATCACGACGAACGAACCGCTCGGCTTACTCGTGGCGACGTTCATCCTGGCGATCCTGTTCGCGACGTTCGCGGCCGTCGTCAACTCCGTTACCAGACCCTACTTCCAGCTGTTCGGCGCGATCGGAACGGTCCTCTTTTTCTACCTGATCGTCGGCCCCGTCGAGGAGGCGGTGAAGCTCCTGGCGGTCCGGATCTTCGCGTTCCGGAGCGATACCTTCGACGCCGTCATCGACGGCGCCGTCTACGGGGCGATCGCCGGACTCGGCTTCGCCGCCATCGAGAACACGATCTACATCACGGGTACCGTCGCGGAGGCCCAGGTCGGTACGCTCACCGCCGCGACCGACATCGCGACCCAGCGGGCCCTGGTCGGCCCCGGTCACGTCATCTACTCGGCGATCGCGGGCTACTTCCTCGGACTGGCGAAGTTCAACCGCGAGCACGCCGGCCCGATCGTTCTGAAGGGGCTGCTGATCGCCGCGTTCGTCCACGGCACCTACAACGTGACGGTCAGTATCGTCCCCGACGTCGTCGCCTCGCTGTACCCGATCGGATTCGGACTCGCCTTCCTGGCGTACGTGATCGTCTTCGACCTCGCGGTGGGCTACTACCTCTACAGAAAGATCGCCCGCTACCGCCGGACCTACCGCAACGTTCGGGGCGATTCCGACGAAGTTCCCCCGGCCGAACTGACCGAGTTCGATCCCCCCAGTCGGTGACGACCTACTCGAAGCGCGCCTCGAGCAGCCGTTCCACGTACTTCGCGAGGACGTCGACCTCGAGGTGGACCGGATCCCCGGGTTCTTTCTCCGAGAGGGTCGTCAGTTCGTAGGTCGTCGGGATGATCGCGACTGTCACCCGGCCGTCGGCCGTCAACTCGGCGACGGTGAGGCTGATCCCGTCGAGCGTGATCGACCCCTTCTCGACGACGTAGCGCTCGTACCCTGCCGGCAGCTCGAACTCGAAGTACCAATCCTCATCGACGGCTTCGACGTCCCGAACCGTCGCCACCGCGTCGACGTGGCCCTGGACGACGTGACCGTCGAAGCGACCGTCCGCGGGCATCGCCCGCTCGACGTTGACCGCGTCACCCTCCTCGAGACCCCCCAGATACGTTCGCTCGACGGTCTCGGTCGCGAGGAAGACCTCGAACCACTCCCCGTTCTCGAACCGCTCGACCGTGAGACAGACCCCGCTGACGCTGATGCTCTGGCCGTGCTCGAGTCCGATCGCGACCTCGTCGGCGCCGATTCGGAGCCGGAGCCCGTCCTCGGTCCGGGTCCGGGAGACGATCGTTCCGGTCTCCTCGACGATTCCCGTGAACATATCCGAACGTCCGAGCCGACGGATAAAACCGCTCCGGATCGCGGATGCGTCTCGAATCCGTGACGGCACGGCAGCCGCCGCGTTTTTGAGGGGCCCCTTCGTAGGCGACCTCCATGGCCGGCGTCATCGACACGATCAAGCTGGCGGCCGTCCTCGTCCTCGCGCTCCCGGCCGCACTCGCTGGACTCGAGTTGCTTCTGGTGCGTGGCGAGACGGCCGTCGGTGCGATCCTGATCGGGCTGGCGGTCGCACTCGTCCTCGTCAAACGGTGGCTCACGCTTCCCTCCGACGTTCCCGCCGTCGTCGCGAAACGGATCGCCGGAGCGGTGCGAAGCGACGGCGAGGAGACGACCGAGAAGTAGTCCCACGAGACGGACGCGTCCGAAATCCGCGGTCCGGTCGAGTCGGAATCGATCGACGGCGCCTAGACCGCCGGTGCAGTCGGCAGTTTTGCGGTTCTCAGCCAGAACTCGTCGACGGCTTGCGCGAGCGAAACGAACCCGTCGGAGCTGTCCGGTTTGGTGAGATAGGCGTTCGCGCGGCGGTTGTAGCTCTCGGCGATGTCGGTTTCGTCGTCCGAGCAGGTGAGGACGATGACCGGAATCGCCGTCAGTTCGGGGCTCTTCTGGAGTGATTCGAGGAGTTCGAGACCGTGCATCCCCGGAACGTTGAGATCGAGCAGCAGGATGTCGGGAAGGGTACCCGTTTCCCGACGCTCCGAGAGCACGCGCATCGCCTCGTCACCGTCGGGCACGGTGTCGATGCGCACGTCATCGGCGACCTCGTCGAACGCCTCCCGAACGAGAGTGACGTCGCCGGGATTGTCCTCGACGAGAAGAATATTAGTTGATTCGGACGCCGTCACTGTTCCCATATGAGGGAGACGAACGACACGTCAATAAGAGCGATCACTACACACGTTGGGAGGGGATGAAAGTGCAGCCCCCAAACATATATACCAGGAGTCTAGTCCGCGACGGCCGCTTCCGGATCGAGCGATCGCGGGATCGATCCCAGGCGGTCGACGTCGTCGCCGACCGCAACCAGCTCCGTCAGTCGGATCCGTCCGTCTGCGAGATCGACGCCGACGTCGAGTCTGGCGACCGCGTCCGACTCGACCGTCGCCGAGCCGTGGCGCGGACGTTCGACGGGTTCGAGACCGACGCCCGCGACGCGGGTGTGGATCCCGTCCTCGAATCCGAACGCACGCACTTCCGCCTCGAGATCGGCCTCGACGGCAGTAACCGACTGTGCGTCGGCCGTCAGCATCGCCGCGGCCGAACGGAACGAGCGGGTGATACCGACGTGGGCGCGGCGTTCGCTCCCGCCCTCGCCGTCCCGAACGAAGGTCCGAGCGAGGACGCCGTGGTAGCCCGACGGCTCCCGTGGCGCGGCCTCGAGGACGACCGGCTCGCCCGGACGGACGGGGCCGTCGCCGGGGGTCGAGACCGTCGTGTTGCCGTCGGGGAACCCGCCCGCGGCGACGATCGCCTCGTCGATCGCGATCCGGAGTCGCTCGGCGGTCAGGGCCTCGTCCTCGAGGCCGAGTCGGCCGTCGACGACCTCGGCGGTCGCGAGCGCGGCGGCCCCCCGCCGGAGTCCGGCGCCCGCAGCCGCCTGTGCGTCCTCGATCCGCGCGCGCTCGGCGTCCGTCTTCGTCGCTCTCCCGCGGGCGACGACGTCGGTCGAGGAAAGCGAGAACCCGGCGTCCTCGAGGTAGAGCGCGGCGTCGTGGGGGATGCGAGCCGGCGTCAGCACTGTCCCCGAGAGCCCGTCGGTGGCGAGGACGTCGGCCAGCTCGCTGGCAGGAGCCGCGCCGGGGTCGGTCGCCGAGCGGACCCGCCACTCGCGGCCGTCGAAGGCGACGGCGTGACGGCCGTCGTCGAGTTCCGGCCGACAGTACCGCAGCGTCGGCTGGCGGGCCGAACCGACGGCGACGAACGCGGTCGCGTCCTCGCGTGCGAGGACGTCGGCGATGGCGGGCTCGAGGGGCGAGTCGCCGGTCACGGCGCTTCGGCTTCGAGCTCGTCGGGGTCGTCGACGGGCGCCTGGGCCTGCTCGAGCAGCTCCTCGAGGGACATCTCGGTCAGCTGATTGGTGAGCAGGACGTCGATCGGCAGCGTCGGGGCACCGTCGACGAGGTTCTCGAGGATGTACAGTCGCTCGCGGGCCCGGGACATCCCGACGTAGAAGACCCGGCGTTCGTTGTCGGTCAGCACGGGAACCGGCGAGGTCGTCTTGGTGAACTCCTCGCAGCCGGGGACGTCGGTCGGGTCGTCGACGGTCGCGACCATCTGCTCGACGACCTTCTCAGTGAGGTCGGTACCGATGAAGACGTGGTCGGCCTCGCGCCCCTTCGCGGAGTGGATGGTGCCGACGCGGACCCGGTCGGTGTCCATCCCCTGGTACTCGCCGATGTTGAAGTACGAGCGGATGCTCTTTTTCTGGAAGTTCGTCACCTTCCGGACCATATCACCCGCGGAGGCAGGACCGGGCATGAACGGCGCGTGGTCCTCGATGACCGCGGCGGGAACCGCAAGCTCCTCGAGGTCCTCGACGCCCGCCTCCTCCTGGCGCTCGTCGATCTCGTCGAAGAGGTCGTCGCGGTCGTTCGTGCCGAACGCAGACTCCTGGAGCATATCGGCGAGCCGGCGGGCCTGGAGCCCGGTGACGTCCTCGCCGTCGTCGATCGCCTCGACGGCCCGGACGTACTGGGTGAGCCGATCGGTCCACATCCGCTGGTCGGTCAGCGACCGGAACGGCACCCCCTCGGTGATGAACTCGTCGATGAACTGGAACATCTGGTACCGGGCACGGAACAACAGCATGATCGTCCCGTCGCCCTCGACGAGAGTGCGCCGGACCATCCGGACGACGTCGAGCATCGAGGCGTTCGCGCGGGCCTCGACCGAACCGCCCTCCTTGCGGGGTTTGAGGTCCTTATCCTGGCGCGTCTCGATGTGGCGGATCTCCTGGTTGACGGCGTTGAGGACGTTCGAGGGGAGCCGGTAGGAGTTCGGCAGGATGACGTCCTCGTCGACTTCCTCCTCGAGCAGCAAAGCAGGATCGGCGCCCTGCCAGGAGTAGACGACCTGGTCGTCGTCGCCGGCGATCAGCACCTGGTCCATGTGGGGTTTCCACTCGTCGTAGACGTCGTACTGCAGCGTGGTGATGTCCTGAAACTCGTCGATCACCAGGTAGTCGACGTCCGGTAGCAGCGAGCGCTGCTTGACGCGCTCGAGCATGTCGGCGAAGCCGATCTTTCCCTGCTCGCCCTTGTAGCTGCGCCAGGCGCGGATCGCCTCGGGGACGTCGATCCGGTCGTCGTCGGAGGGCCAGGTTGGCGTGTACTTGTTGCCCTCCTGGGCGCGGTCGTCGATCTCAGGGGGGAGGCGAACCTCCTCGTCGTCCCACTGGAAGGGGACGTCGTACCAGTCAGAAACCTCGCGGCTGGTCCGCTGGAGCCACTGGCTGGTGGCGATGACCTTGTTCCCGATCGTCGTCGATCGGGCGGTTCGACGGCCCGCACCCGAGTACTCGTCCTCGTACTCGATACCGTACTCGTCACAGAACTCCTCCTTGTCGGACTCGCCGATGACGTCGCTTCGAGAGAGGTCCAGTAGCTCATAGGCCTTCGCGTGCATCGTACAGACGTTACCCTGCAGCGCGCGCGGGCTCTCCCCGAGCCGCTCGGCCAGTCGCTCCCGAACCTCCTGTGCGGCCGCTCGCGTGTACGAAACGACGAGAATGTCCCGGAACGTCACCCCATCCTGCTCGAGGATCTCTTCGACGTGATCGAGCAGTGCGGTCGTCTTCCCGCTCCCCGGTCCACCGAACAACCGGGTGACCTTCGTCTCCGTAGTAGCCATTGTAGCTGTTCAGGGTCGCAATACCCATAAGTGACGTGGGTTAGCCCCAAAAACAGCGGTGAGCCGAAATCCGGTAGCTCCGACTCGAGCTACCGGGCCGGCGTCCACCCGCAGACGGTACAGGAGCTGGCCCCCTCCTCGTGGAGGCCGCCGCAGTCGGGACACTGCTTTTTGTTATACTCCTGCTCCCACCCCACTCGCTCTACCGTGTGACCGCGGTCCGTAAGGAATTCATCGAAGACATCGTCACCGGCATCATTGGGTGAGGTTGCCATACACATGGCATGGGCGGACGTGGTATTAAAGGCCATGGTTCCCGCAGTACTCTGCCGGCTCCGCCGAACCGGTTCCCGACCCGCGAACTTTTCTCGCTCTCGCCCGAACGACCGGTATGAGCGAGCTCCGCCTGGACGCGACGCAGCTCGATCGCTACTCGAGACACGTCATCATGGACGAGATCGGTCCCGAGGGCCAACAGCGACTGCTCGAAGGCAGCGTCCTCGTCGTCGGCGCCGGGGGGTTGGGATCGCCGGCGATCCAGTACCTCACGGCCGCCGGGATCGGCCGTCTGGGGATCGTCGACGACGACGTCGTCGAACGCTCGAACCTGCAGCGCCAGATCGTCCACGGCGACGGCGACGTCGATCGACCGAAAGTCGACAGCGCGGCCGACTACGTCGAAGCGCTGAACCCCGACGTCGACGTCGAGACCCACGAGACCCGCATCACCGCCGAGAACGTCGCCGAGCTAACGAGCGGGTACGACATCGTCCTCGACGCCAGCGACAACTTCGGCACCCGGTACCTGCTCAACGACCACTGCGTGCTCACCGAAACGCCGCTCTCCCACGGAGCGATCTACCGCTTCGAGGGGCAGGTGACGACGTTCACGAACGACCGCGGCGACGACGAGGACCCGCCCTGTTATCGCTGCATCTTCCCCGAGGCACCCGAGCCCGGCACCGTCCCCGACTGTGCGACCACCGGCGTCCTCGGCGTGCTCCCGGGGACCGTGGGCTGTATCCAGGCCACCGAGGTCGTCAAGTACCTCCTCGGGAAGGGCGACCTCCTCGAGGGACGGCTCCTGATGTACGACGCGATGGGGATGACCTTCGAGTCGGTCGACGTTCTCGCGAACCCCGAGTGTCCGGTCTGTAGCGACGATCCCGAGATCGACTCGGTCGAGGACGTCGCCTACGAGGGCAGCTGTTCGATCTCGGCGGACTGAGGCCTCAGTCGACGCGGTCCCACGCGAGCCCGTACTCCTCGGCGACGTCCTCGGCGATCGACTCGAACCGGTCGAACGCCATCGCCGGCGGGTGGGGGTGGCGGGCGTCGATCTCGTCGGGCAGGTCGTCGTGGTACCGGACCTGGGTCTCGACGTCGTAGGGGAACTCGTCCTCGTCGACACCGACGAACCCGTGCTCGTCGCGAGCGCGCGAGAGGACTCGCTTCCACTCCCCGATTGAGGCCAGCCCCGCCGACTCCATCCCGTGGGAGAACAGCGTCGAGCGGATCTCGTCGTAGGGGTCGCTGCGCTCGAGGTAGTCCTCGAGGTGTGCGACGTCCGAGCGGGTGTTGAAGGCGGTCCAGTAGGGGACCGACCCCGTCCGCAGCGTCCACCAGGGCTCGACCAGCGCGAACGACTGGACGAGCAGCCGCTCGACGGAACGGTCGCGGGCGGCGTAGCGATCCCGGTAGCGGTCGGCGACGAACGGGCTCAGCTCCCGCGGGTCGTCGAACGCGAGCCGCCGGAGTTCGTAGTCGCGTTCGTCAGCGGCGCGCTCGAGGTCCTCGCGTAAGGCCGGGTCGAACCCCCACTCAGCCTCCGGTGCCCGTCGATCGGGTTCGGGAACGTCCCACTCGCGTCGGTCCGTGCCCTGCAGGCGAAGGAACTCGGCGACCGTCTCGCTGCCCTCGTAGTACTCCTCGGGCGCCAGTCCGCCACAACCACCCAGCTGGAAGGTGTGGCGGTCGCCGACGTCTACCACCGGCCAGTCGTACTCACACTCCAGCGAGATGATCGTGCCGCCGGGCTCGAGGACGGTGTCGAGAAACTCCTCGTAGGCCTCGCCGAGCCGACGGGACTTGACCCGGAAGTACGCTAGCTTCCGGACCATCAGCCGGTCCTGGTTCGGGTCGTGCATCTGGGCCAGCGAGACGTCGGGGTTGTTCTCGAGGAAGTCGGGGGCGTGCTCGGCGCCCCACGCGACGTCCTCGCGGATCTCGTCAGCGCCCATCGACCGTCGGATCGGCAGGAGGAACGTCTGGGGGAGAAACGGCACTCCCAGCAGGGCCGCGAGATGTACCGCCGCGCCGTTGCTCGAGCCGACGATTACCGCGGGGTACCCCCGTTCGGGGTACTGATCGACGACCCACTCCCGGAAGCGCTCGACGTCGATCTCGCCGAGGTCGTCGGGGTCGATCCCCTCGTTGGCTCCGCCCGTCGTGTAGATCTTGGCGCGGGTCTCCCTGGAGAGACCGTTGACCCGCTTTGCGAGCGGCGCCAGTTTGGGGTGGATCATCCCCAGCCGCGGGAACTGCTCGCCCCGCAGGTAGCTGGCGGCCGCCCGGACGAAGGCGGTCGTCGAGTCGAAGTTCGGCAGCCCGTAGGGAGTCGACTCCTCGTCGGCGAACAGCCGTGAGAGTCTCATCGATCGCCCACCTCGACCCGTCGCACCAGTCCCGGCGTCCGTAGCGGGATCAATCGTCGGCCATCGTGGATCATCAGTTAGTCGGGATACGACGGAGCGGTGGATAGTACTGTGGCCGGCAGGATCGACCGCCGCGGGCCGGGGCGCTCCGAGCGAGAGACGCCGACCCTCGAGCGGGTAGTGATACCGGCCCCCAACCGGGCTACGTTTCCGCCAACTCAACCCTTAATCGGCGACCGGGAGAACGTCGACCGTGTTCGTCGTTCTGTTCTCCCTGTCGAACCGCCGGTTCTGGCGGGTCTGGAAGCGCGTGTTCGGCCTCTCCTGGCCCGTGATGGCCGAGCAGGTGTTGCGGACGCTGATGCGGACGACCGACCTGATCGTCGCGGGCTTTTTCTCCCCCGCGGCGGTCGCGGCGGTCGGCCTCGCGGACATCTACGCTCGCTTTCCGCTGCGGTTCGGGATCGGTATCGGCGACGGCGCGATCGCGCTCTCGAGCCAGGACACGAGCGCCGACGCCACCGCGAACCGCGACGAGGCGGTCTCGCAGGCGCTGCTGATCGGGATCCTCGGCGGGATCCCGTTTATGCTCTTCGGGCTGTTACTCAACGAGTACGCGATCTCGGTGCTGGGTGCGCTCACCGACGAGGGGACGATGGCGGCCGTCGTCGAGTACGGCAGCGTCTACCTCATGGTAATCATGCTCTCGGCGCCCGCGATCCACGTCAACTTCATCGCGGCTCGCTCGATCCAGGGCACCGGCGACACCAAGACGCCGATGTACGTCAACGGCGTCGTCAATGCGCTCAACATCCTCGCGACGATCGGGCTGGCGTTCGGGCTCGGCCCGCTGCCGGAGCTCGGGATAATCGGGATCGCCATCGCGACGGCGGTCGCGGACACGCTCGGCGCGACCGCGTTCCTCGCGATTCTCGCTACACCTCGGAGCGAGATCCGGTACGTGGTGCCCGAACAGCTGGTCATCACCAAGCAGCTGGTCCTGATCAGCTGGCCACGGATCGCCGAGGGCGTCACGGAGATGATCGCCGAGTTTCCGTTCAACGCAATCTTGCTCGCGTTCGGCACCGAGGTCAACGCCGCCTACCACGTCGGCCGTCGGATGTACCAGCAGATCGCCTCGCCGCTCGCGCGGGGGTACGGCGTCGCGGCGAACATCATGGTTGGCCAGTCGCTCGGCCGGGGCGAGGGGGCGACCGCCTACTACAACGGGCTGGCCGCGACGGCCCTGAGCACCCTCACTATCGGCGCTCTCTGTACGCTGTTGTTTTTCTTCGCCGAGGAGTTCGTCCTCGTGTTCACCCGGGATCCGGCGACGGTCGGCTACGCCAGCGGCTTCGCCCAGGCCTACGCCGTCGCCGCGTTGCTGATCGCCGCCTACCTCACGCTGTCGGGCTCGCTGCGGGGCGGCAGCGAGACGGTCGTCCCCTTTGTCTCCCGGGTCATCGGCACCTTCGTCTTCCTGCTTGGCTTCACCTACGTCGTCGGCGTCGTCCTCGGCTACGGCGTCGTCGCCGCCTACGTCGCCGTCGTCCTCGATTTCGCCTTCCGGGTCGCCTACCTCGGCGTCGTCTTCTACCGCCGCCGGTGGGTCAAACGGGGCACCTCGATGATGCGCGAGCGAGGCAGCTTCGGCGAGGGGTCCACGGACGCGGACGACTGACCACCAGGCCGCGGAACTTACTTTACCGTCACCGAGAAACGGTCGGTCATGTCCGACGGAGAGTTCGAGGGCTACGGGGGGAGACACGTTCCGGAACCGCTTCGCGACCCACTCGAGAAGCTCGCGACCGCCTACGACGAGGTCGGTTCGACCGCGGAGTTCCAGGCCGACCTGCGGGACCACCTCGAGGACTTCGCGGGGCGGCCGACCCCGCTGTACCACGCCCGGAGCCTGAGCGAGCGCTACGGCGCCGAGATCTACCTCAAGCGCGAGGACCTGCTCCACGGCGGCGCCCACAAGATCAACAACGTGCTAGGCCAGGCGCTGCTCGCGAAACGGTCGGGCCGTGAGCGACTGATCGCCGAAACCGGGGCGGGTCAACACGGCGTCGCGACGGCGATGGCGGGGGCCCTGCTGGACCTCGAGACGGAGATCTACATGGGCGAGAAGGACGTCGCCCGCCAGGAGATGAACGTGTTCCGAATGCGGCTGCTGGGCGCCGAGGTCAACGAAGTCACGCGCGGGGACGCGGGTCTCGCCGAGGCCGTCGACGTCGCCCTGGAGGACTTCGCCGAGAACGTCGCCGACACTCACTACCTGGTCGGCAGCGTCGTCGGGCCGGACCCGTTCCCGCGGATGGTCCGGGACTTCCAGAGCGTGATCGGCGAGGAGGCCCGCGAGCAGTTCCACGAGCGAACGGGGGAGCTGCCCGACGCCGCGGTCGCCTGCGTCGGCGGGGGGTCGAACGCCATCGGGCTCTTCCACGCCTTCCGTGAGGACGACGTCGCCTTCTACGGCGCCGAGGGCGGCGGCGAGGGCAGCGACTCGCCGCGCCACGCGGCGCCACTGACCAGCGGCACCGACGACACCCTCCACGGGATGCGGACCCGCGTCCTCGAGGACGACGTCGAGGTCCACTCCGTCTCGGCGGGGCTGGACTACCCCGGCGTCGGTCCCGAACACGCCATGTTCCGGGCCGTCGGCCGCTGTGAGTACACCGGCGTCACCGACGACGCGGCGCTGGCGGCGTTCCGGGAGCTGAGCGAGACCGAGGGGATCATTCCGGCGCTCGAGTCGAGCCACGCGGTCGCCCGCGCGATCGAGCTCGCCGAGGACGGCGCCCACGAGACGATCCTCGTGAACCTCTCGGGGCGGGGCGACAAGGACATGGAGACCGCGGCGCGGAAGTTCGACCTCTGAGGCGGAGTGCTGTAACGATTTACCGCCCGACATCGCGGGACCGACGAGCCCGCGAGGTCGCAGTTCGTAATCGTCATACCGACTCGCCGCCAACCGACGCGTATGCGGATGGAACTGCGGGTGTGCAAACACTGCTACACCGGGGAGCACGGGAACGAACAGAAGACCGCGATCACGAAGGACATGGTCGATTGTGCCGAGGCGATCCGCGAGTACAAGGATCTCATCTCGCTGGACGCGGTGTACATCACCAAGGTCGAGGCCGGCGACGTCGGCGGCTCCGAGGAGCTGCCGATCAACGTCGCAGGGATCGAGGACGACACGATCACGCTGCGGGACACCCAGCTCGTGATCGAGGACGAAGACGAGAGCGTCCTGGTCTACCCCGAGCCGGCGGACATCCTCGAGGTGTTGACCCGGAACCTCGATCAGATCAACGAGCGGACCCGCCAGGACGTCGTCGTCGACATCTCGGCCGACAGCGCGGAACTGATCACCTGATCGACGTCCGTCCTCGCGACGGAGCGTCGCGCCGCCCGTTCGCTCCTCGAGTCAGGGTCGGATCCGACCCTGACTGACGGCCCGAAACTGCCCGTTCGTCGGAGCTTTTCGTCGCGACAGTTTTACAACCGAGCCATTGCTACCTGCGTGCGATGAACGAGGGTGCGTTTGTCTGTTCCTGTGCTGGGACCTGCGATATCGATCTCGAGGAGGCGCGGGAGGGGATCGAGGACGTCGAGGTTGCTGCGAGCTCGCAGCTGCTCTGCCAGGACAAGCTCGAGGCGTTCGAACAGGTAATAGAGGAGTACGAACTCGACGAGATGGTCGTCACCTGTCCCGAGGCGAAAGCCCAGGAGAAAATCGAGGCCGCGGCCGAGCGACAGGGGCTCCGGGCCGACAACGTCGAGTTCGTCGATCAGCGCGAGGGAGCGGGGTGGGTCCACGAGCGCGAGGCCGCGACCGCCAAGACCTCGCGGCTGGTCAACGCGGCCACCGCCGGCCAGGAGGCCGACCGACGGCCGCGGTCGAGCATTCACCGGGCCGGTTACGAGGTGGTCGTCGTCGGCGATCCGAGCACGGCCGCGGCGATCGCCGACTCCGCGGACGTGACGCTGCTCGCGAACGGCGAGGAGCTGGCGACCGCCGACGCCGACCTCGAGGACGTCGACGTCGAGCGGGGCCGCGTCGTCGACGTCGACGGCAAGTACGGCGAGTTCGAGCTGACCGTCGAGGCGCTCGTGACCGACGACTGCATCTCCTGTATGAAATGCGTCCACGAGGGGCCCGACGGGATGGTGACCCGCTACCCGGTCGACATCGATCCCGAGGCCCCGGTCGGGGAGTGGGTGACGGTCTGTCCGACCGACGCCATCGAGATGGAGGGCGTCGAGCGGACGATCGAGTGCGATCAGGTGATCTACCCCGAGGGGGAGGGGCCGATCGGCGGCCAGCGGGGCTACCACACGGGCCCGGTCGACGCGGCGACGGTCAACGAGGTCGAACGGCTGCTCGGCGGGTTCGAGGGGATCGACTTCCTGGATCTGGAGATGGAGGTCTGTGCCGCCGGGACGTCCGGCGAGATGGGCTGTAACGAGTGCGTCGAGGCCTGTCCCCACGACGCGGTCGAGCGGGCCGCGATCGACGAGGTCGAGTTCCACCTCGACAGCTGCCAGAACTGCGGGGCCTGTACCAGCGCCTGTCCGACCGGTGCGACCCAGCTCCAGGAGCCGAGCAACGAGCGCCTCGCCCGCGAGGTCGAGGCGCTGCTGGCGCCGACGGGCGACGACGGCGGGTTCGTCAGCGGACTCCTCGGGGGTTCGAGCGCGAGCATCGAGACGCCGATGATCGCGTTCGTCTGTTCGGAGCGCGCCCAGAACGCGCTCCAGGAGTACGGCCGACTGGCGGCCGCGGGGCGGGCCGATCTCGAGTATCCCCCGATCCTGCCCGTCTCGGTCAACTGCACCGACACCGTCGGCGAGGCCCACGTCCTCCACGCGCTGGCGGCCGGCGCCGACGGCGTCGCGATCGTCGGCTGCGGCGGGAGCTGTCTCCACTCCGGCCCGGATCCGAAAGCCGAGCTCGTCGAGCGGGTCAACCGGGCGACGACCGATCTGGGACTGGGCGAGCGAGTCTCCTTCTTCGCGCCCAACCCCGACGAGCCCGAGGCGTTCGTCGAGGAGCTCTCCGAGTTCGCCGTCACGGAACTCGAGGCGTCGCCGATCCCCGCCGGCGAGCACGAGGCGACGGGCGAGATCGACGACCCCGGGCGGGAGAATCCACCGTTCGACAGCCACGGCTGGACCCTCGAGAGCGTCCGGGCGATCCTCGACCACGTCGAGCCCGAGCGGGAGGTGATCCGCGGGCTGAAGGACTTCGGGATCGTCGACGTCGCGGACGGCTGTACGCTGACCCCGACCTGTACGAGCTACTGTCCGACCGACGCGCTCCGGCGCACGGAGAACGGCCTCGATTTCAACCACGAGCGCTGTGTCAACTGCGGGCTCTGCGAGGACGTCTGCGTCGAGGGCGTCATCAGCGTCAAGGACGGGCTCGACCTGTCGCTGCTGCCGGAGAACAAGGCGACGGAGCCGGACCCCGCCTGGGAGCGGGTGTACGAGGGCTCGATGCTGTCGTGTGCCGGCTGCGGCCAGGAGTTCACCAGCGAGGCGACCGCCGACGCGATCGAGGACCAGATCGGCGACGTCGTCACCGACCTCGCTCCCGACACCGAGGAGAGCATCTTCCAGTACTGTCCGGAGTGTCGCGCGCGGCTGCTCCACGACGTGTAGCCGCTCTCGAGGACTCTCGAATCGCTGTTTTTGGACCGCGGCTCACTCGGGGTGTTCGATCGTCCAGTCGGCCTTCTCGGCGGCCGTCGCAAGCGGGACGAACTCCCAGCCGGCCTCGTCGGCGATCCACGCCTCGCTCTCGGCGCCGACGACGACCATCCGCTCGGCGTAGAACATCGAGTCGGGCGTGACGTCCGCGAGTCGCTCAGCCGGACCAGTCTCGGAACCGCCGAAGAAGTCGAGTTCGATCCGCTCGTCGCGCTGGAACTTCCGGATCGCCGGCGTCGAGACCGTCCCGACGATCCCGATCCAGTCGGCCCACCCCCTGGCGTCGCCGACGACGAACTGCGGGTCCTCGAGCCGGTTGATCGCCTGGTAGGTGAACGCGAGGGTCATGTCGTCGGCCGACGTCGCCTCGCCGTGATCGGTCGTCCGGGGCGTCGAGTCGGTCGACGCCGTCCCGTCCGTTTCCGTTTCGGCCTCCGACGCCGCGCTCGTACTCCCGCCGGCGCCGCCTCCGCCGCGATCCTCCGGGACGCCGACCGGCCCCTCCGTGGCTCCCGGGACCTGTGGCACGCGTCGTGGCGCCTCAGTGTCGTCGCCGTCGTCCTCGGCGTCGCTCCCGGGAGACGCTTCGGTCGTCGCCTCCGAGGACGTCTCCCCCCAAACGGGGTCGGCCTCGTTCTCCGGATCTCCCTCGCCCTGCCAGAGCCAGTCGCCGTAGGTGGCCGCCTCGTCGTCCTCGTCCTCGCCGACGTCCATCTCGTCGAGGTCGATACTGTCGGTCATCGGCGACGGACGCCCCCCTCGAGCGGTCGGCTACCGGTTCCGGATCGTCGCCCGTCTCTCGCGGTCGCGGCTGCCAGTTCCACCCCGACCGTGACGGACCGTCTCCCGGCGTCCTCGGCCGTTCGGACGCTCCGTGACCGGTCGATCGGCAGTGTTGTCGTGGCCATCGTCAGTAGTTCGCGGTGTAGAATTGGTAAATGCCACGGTGTCTGTGCTGCTGTTGGAACGTTGAACATATGGCTACCCAGAAGCGTAAACACTCAAGAGTATTTAATAACCGATTCAGGTTATTCCGATTCAAAGGATTAATAACTCGAGATTACTTTCACCGACCTATGTCTCGGTCATCACTCGACCTTGATCGGCGGGGGTTCCTGAAAGCCGGTGCTGCGGGGACCCTCGCAACGGCGGTCGGGGGGCGAACGCTTCTTCAGCAGCGAGCAGCCGCGGACGAAGACGACGTCGTCGACCCCGACGCAGCGGATGAGCTGGTGAAGACTGTCTGTACACACTGTTCGGTCGGCTGTGGGGTACAGATGGCCGTCGATGAGGGGGCTGTCGTCGGACAGGAAACCTGGGACGACAACCCGGTCAATCAGGGCGGGCTCTGCTCGAAAGGTGCCTCGTTGACCCAGTCGGTCAACTCCGACCGACGGCTGAAGAAGCCGCTGAAACTCGAGGACGGCGAATGGATCCAGATGGAGTGGGACGAGATCCTCGAGGAGATCACCGGTCGGCTCAACGAGATCCGCGAGGACGTCGGCCCCCACGGTACGTTCTGGGCGGGGTCGGCGAAACACAGCAACGAGGCCGCCTACCTGATCCGGAAACTCTCCGCGCTCTACGGCACGAACAACATCGACCACCAGGCGCGGATCTGTCACTCGACGACCGTCGAGGGGATCGCGAACACCTGGGGTGTCGGCGCCATGACGAACAACTCGAACGACATGGCGAACGTCGACGTCAACCTCATTATCGGCCACAACCCCCTCGAGAGCCATCCCGTCGCCTGGCAGTACTTCCAGGAGGCCCAGGAACGGGGCGGGAAACACATCGTCGCCGAACCGCGTTACACCAAGACCGCGGCCGCGGCCGACGACTACTACCAGTTCCGCTCGGGAACGGACGTCGCGCTCATCTACGGGCTGATCTATCACATCGTCTACAACCTCGAGGCCCACGACGAGGAGTTCATCGAGAGCCGCGTGATGGTCGACACCTGGGAGGAGTTCCGCGACGACGTCCTCCCCGAGTACGACCTCGAGACCGTCTCCGACATCTGTGGGATCTCCGAGGACGAACTGCGGGAGCTCGCCGAGGAGCTCGCCGACGCCGAGGTGAGCTGCGTCGAGTGGGCAATGGGCGGCACCCAGCACAACAACGCGACGGGCAACGTCCGGGCGTACGCGATGTTGAACCTGACGCTCGGCCACGCCGCCCAGTCCGGCGGCGGCACGCCGATCTTCCGGGGTCACGACAACGTCCAGGGCGCAACCGACCTCGGTGTCGACTCGGGCAACACCCCCGGCTACTACGGGCTCGGCCAGGACGCCTGGGAGCACTGGGCCAACGTCTGGACCGAGACCGAAAGCACCTCCGGGGAGATCAGCTACGACGAGCTCCACGACCGGTTCCACTCGACGGAGCTGATGGAGAAACGCGGGTTTGCGGTCTCGCGCTGGTACGAGGGCGTCCTCGACGAGGACTGGGAGATCTACCAGCCCGATCCGCTTCGGGCGGCGGTCTTCTGGGGCCACGGGCTCGCGTCGCTCACCGAGTACAAGAAGGTGCGACGCGCGGTCAACGAGCTGGATTTCATCGTCAACATCGACGTCTTCCCGAACCAGGTCGCCGAACTCACCGACAGCGACACCGACGTCTACATGCTGCCGGCCTCGACCAACATCGAGGAGGCCGGCAGCGTCGTCAACACCGGCCGTCAGATCCAGTGGCGGTCCAAAGCGATCGAGCCCCGCCACGACTCCAAGGAAGACTGGAAGCTGCTGTGTGAGTTCGCCGACCACCTCGGCTTCGGCGAGCACTTCGACTACGACGAGGTCGAGGACGTCACGCGGGAGATCAACCTCGGCGTCCGATCGGTCGGATACGTGGGGCACACGCCCGAACGGCTGAAGCTCCACCAGGAGAACACCGAGCTGTTCAGCGCGGAGGACCTGCAGGCGGATCTCGACGAGGACCACGAGCTGTACGACGAGCTCGACGGCGACTTCTACGGGCTGCCGTGGCCGTGCTGGCACGAGGACCACCCCGGGACGCCGATCCTCTACGACGCCTCGCTACACCCCTCCGAGGGCGGGATGGACTTCCGCGCCCGGTGGTGGGGCGAGGAGGACCCGGACGTCGATCCCGAGGATCAGCTTCGGGATCCGTTCGAGCCGGACTGGTGGGACGGCGAGATCGAGGGCGTCCCCCAGTACCCCATGTTCTCGACGGTGCTTCCGGACCCCGAGAACCCGGCCGCAGCGACGATCCCGATCGAGGGCGCGTTCGACGAGGGGACGTCGGTCGCCGACGTCGCCCAGGCACTGGCCGACGAGGGGTACGATATCGACCTCGAGGAGTACGCGGAGTTCGACAACCCACAGCCCGACGCCCCGTGGGGCCGCGGCCGGGCCCGGATGAAGGCCTGGAACCTCGAGGACGAGATCCCCGTCCACCGCGAGCCCGCGGTGACGCCCCGGCCCGACCTCGTCGACGACTACCCCTGTAACGAGCGCGTCGAGGATCACTGGCGGCTCGAACTCGACAACGCGGGCGTCCAGCAGGACAACATCGACGCGGTCGAGGAGCTCGCCGACGCCGGCGACGCCGACCCGCTGGTCCTCACTTCCGGACGACAGGTCGAACACAAGGGTGCCGGCGCGGTGACCCGCAGCACGCAGGGAACCGCATCGCGAGCGCCGATGATGTACCTCGAGATCCATCCCGACGTCGCCGAGAACGACCTCGGCGGCGTCGAGGAGGGCGACTGGATCGTCGTCACGACCCCGCACGCCGAGATGGTCATTCAGGCCAGACCGACGGGTCGGGTCCCCGAGGACCACGCGTTCGCCCCGTACCACTGGAGCGGAATCCTCGAGGGCGAATCGATGATGGACAGCGTCCCGGACGGGATGGAGCCGCTGGTGATCGGCGAAACGATCAACAGCGGGACCGCCCCCGCGTACGACCGCGAGACCCAGATGCAGGAGACGAAGACGACGCTGTGTAACGTCCGGGTAGCCGAGGACGACGAGATCCCCGAGCTGACGGACCAGCAGCTCCAGTGGCAGGAACAGCGCATCAACCGTCACAAGCGATAGGTGAGAGTACATGAGCACACAAGAATCTAACAGCGGACCGGCACGAGTAATTCCGAACTGGGAGTCCTGTATCGACTGTGGCGCCTGCGAGGTCGCCTGTCAGCGCACCTGGGATCTCCCGCCGGAGAGCGACCGAATCCAGGTCGTCGCGATCGGTCACGGGACCGACGAGGAGGCGAACAAACCGATGCAGTGTTACAACTGCGCCGAAGCACCCTGCGTCGAGGTCTGTCCGACCGAGGCGCTGCGCATCCGCGACAGCGGGAGCGTCCGCGTCGACGCGGACATGTGCATTGGCTGTCACTACTGCGGCGTCGGCTGTCCGTTCGGCGCGCCCCAGTATCCCGACGCGGAAGTGCCGGAGGCCGAGGAGACCGAGCCGATGGGATCCCGGAGCAACGGCCTGATGGACAAGTGTACGACCTGCGAGCCGCGCCAGGAGGAGGGTCTCGAGCCCGCCTGTTCCTCGGAGTGTCCGACCGACGCCTTGCTGTTTGGCACCCCCGAGCAGCTCTCGGAGAAGCTCGACGAGGACGGCGTCTCGACGCCGTTCTCGGAGGAGGGCGCCGAGATCGTCTTCGGCGAGGACGCGGACGAGATCATGGGGGACTGACCACCGATGCCAACCGAAGTCACGTTCGATCTTCCGTACAGTCAGTGGAACTGGCAGATCGGCGTCTACATCGCGCTGATCGGGATCGCCAGCGGCGCGTACCTGACGGGGTACGTCGCGGACCTGCTGGCCTCGCGGCGGGACGCCCGAGGCCACGGCGACGTCGCGAAGTACGGGTATCTCGCCGGACTGCTCGGACTGGCGATCGGGCCGCCGATCCTGCTGTCGCACCTCGCGACGCCGTTCCGGGCGATGCTGGTGCCGCTGACGATGACGAACTTCGACTCGTGGATGACCATCGGCGCGTACCTGCTCGGCGGGCTCGGGCTGGGAGCGTTTCTGATGTTCGCCTGGGTCGCGTTCGGCCGAAACCGACCGCACGCGCCCGATCGGACCGGCTCTGGTACCGTCGTGGCCGACGGCGGCACGGAGCGTGGCCCCGCCAGAGCCGCGACGAGCGACGCGAACGGTGGACTGCGCGGCGTCGCGGATCGGGTCGGCCTGCTCGACCTGGTCGACTCGATCGCGGACGCCACCCGTCCCTCGGAGACGGTCCGGCTCGCGATCGGGGGCGTGTTCTCGCTCGCCGCGGCCGGCGTGCTGATCTACTCGGCGATGGCGTACGGCTCCGGGATGACCGAGCGGGTCCCGCTCTGGGACAAGACGTTCCTGCTACCGCTCCAGATCTTCGGCGGGCTGGGCGTCGGACTGGCCGCTGCGGTCGGGCTGGCTGCGCTGGCTAACCGCAACCCCGGCCGCGCCGTCCAGCAGTACTCGCTGGCGGTCGCCGGGCTGCTGGCGGCAGCGCTGGCGATGGTCGTCGCGACGGTCACGCTGCTGCCCGAGCAGCTTCCCGCCGCGGAGCCGGCAGTCGAGAACCTGCTCACCACGTACGCCACGCTGTTCGTCGGCGTGGCCGTGATCGGCGGACTGGTCGTGCCGATCCTGCTGTCGGTCGGCGCGGTCGTCGGCCAGCGACGCGGCGCGCTCTCGCCGACGGCGGCGACGGCGTCGTACGTCACCGTCGCCCTCCTCGCGGTAGTCGGGAAGGTCGCGCTGGCGCTGACCTACCTGCTCGCCGCCGAGTTCGAGCCGCTCATCCTCCCGCTGTAGGCGGCCCCGAGTCAACTCTTTTAACCCGAACTAACCCGTGGTACCGGTATGGAACGGACGAACGATCCCACGACCGAGCTCGCGGATCTGTACGCGTTTCTCTCGGGCGTTCTGGCGGACCCGCCCGACGAGGCTGCCGTCGAACGGCTCGCCGACGAGCCGCTTCCGCGGCAGGCGTCGCCGCAGGCGCTCGACACCGGTTTCCAGCTGCTCGACAAGTGGCGGGCCAGGGTCGACGATCCCGAGGACGCGGCGACGGAGCTGAATCGGGTCCACACCCGACTGTTCGTCGGACCGCGACCGCGGATGCAGGTCCACGAGTCCTGGTACGCCGACGACTACCTCGGCGAGCCGCTCGCGGCCGTCAAAAGCTCCTACCGCGATCTCGGCATCCGGCCGTCGACGGAGCTCCGCGAGGAGGCCGACCACGCCGCCGTCGAGCTGGCAGCCCTCGAGATCCTGGCCCGCGAGAGTAACGACGAGTACCGACGCGCCTTCCTGCAGGCCCACGGCTGGTGGCTGCGGGAGCTGGCCCGGGACATCCAGGAGATGGCCGACGACCCCTTCTACGAGGGCGTCGGCTGGCTGCTCGAGGGCGTCTTTCAGGCCGACACCTACCTGCTCGGTCTCGACCCCGACGACCTCTCGCCGGGCTACGAGCAGCTCTCGACGAACGGCGAGTAGCTCGTTTTTCGTCGGCTCTCTCGGGCGATTGCGATCGCAGGGAACGAACGCTACAGCTCCTCGAGACCGAGCCGTTCGAGGGTTCGGCCGGTCGGGACGCCGTCGTCCCATCCCCGACGCTCGTAGTACCGCTCGAGGGTCTCCTCGAAGCCGGCCGCGTCGATCGCCGCGCCGTCGTTGGGGCCGCCCTCGAGCGGTTCCGTGAGTCGCTCGGGGAGCGTATCGTCCTCGCGGGAAAAGCCCTCGCGACAGTTGAAGAGTCGAATCAGCGTCCAGACGCGCTCGCCGACCCGGCGTAACTCCTCGGGATCGTAGTCGCGGCCGATCGCTGCGAGCCAGTCCGCGCCCAGCGTCCTCGAGAGCGCCTCCCCGAAGAAGTCGTCGGCGATCAGGCTCCAGAGGACGGCCCGGCGGTCCTGCTCGGCGATCACCGCGTCCACGCGGTCGACGGTGCTCCAGTCGGTCCCACCCAGCGCCTCGACCTCGACCGGGCGCGCGCGACGGTGGCAGGCGCCCCGATCGCTGGTCGCGTAGGCAAGCGCCATCGCGGACGCGCCGCGGGGATCGTAGGCGGGTAGCGCCATCCCCTTCACCGAGGGAATCAGGTCGTCACCGCCGAACTCGGCCGCGGCCGCGTCGACGCCGTCTGCCAGCGCGTCACCGAGCGGACTCGAGCGGCGAGCGATCTCCTCGATCAGCTCGCGGGCGCCGTCCTCGTCGCCGAACTCGAGCTCGCGGTCGATCAACCCCGTCTCGCTCGCGCGGATCGCCCAGGCGACGGCGTTGCCCCCAGAGATCACGTCAAGCGCCAGCCGATCGCAGACCGAGCCCAGCGTCGCAACGGCGTCAAAATCGTCGATTCCCAGGCCCGCACCCAGCGAGATCGGCGTCGACCCCCGCGGGACGCTCTCGCCGTCCTCGCTCTCGACCTGGAACCCGCCGGGAACCGGGTCGTCGGCGCGCTCGCGGTCGTGAGCGGCGTCGCGAACGGCCTCGATACCGATCCCCTCGGCGCCGTCGAACTGACCCTCCTGCCAGCCGCGGGTCGGGAGAACGCCGACCTCGTTGGCGAAATCGATCGTCTCGAGGGTCTCGCTGGCGGCCTGCCAGCGCCCGGTGTCGTCGTCGGCAAACGCCACCTCGTACCGACGGTGGAGCTTCCGGAGGTCATCGTCGAGCGTCGGCGGATCGTCGTGAGCGACCAGCGCCTTCAGCCGCTTCGCACCCATCACCGCGCCCGCGCCGCCGCGGCCGGCGTGGTGGTCGCCGCCCCCGGAGGCGATCGTCGCGTAGGAGACACCCTGTTCTCCGGCGGGACCGATGCAGGCGACCGCGGCCTCGTCCGCCCGCTCGGCGGTCTCGCGGGCGTCGAGCCCCCACCAGTCCTCGGCCGGCTCGATCGAGACCTCGCCGTCGGCAACCTCGAGCCTGACGGGGCGCTCGGCCCGTCCGGAGACGAGGACGCCGACGTTGTCGCCGAGCGAGCCCGCGAGCCGGCCGGCCATCTCCCCGCCCGCGTAGGAGTCGAGGAAGGCGCCGGTCAGGGGCGACTTGGTGACGACGACGTAGCGTTGCTCGCCGGGGAGGAACCCGGTCAGCGGCCCCGTGAGAAAGAGCAGGACGTTCTCGTCGCCAAGCGGGTCCGCGCCTGGCTCGAGCTCCTCGTAGAGGTAGCGAGCCCCCAGCCCCTTCCCGCCGACGAAGTCGTTGCGCCACGACTCGGGTACCGGTTCGTATGTGACCGACTCGGCCGCGAGGTCGACGCGGACGAGAGACTCCCCCGTTTCCATGCAGTCCACTGATCGTAACCGCCGAACGATAGTTAAAGCTCTCGGCTAGGGAGAGACGACGTCGACGACGGGGTCGTCCTCGAGCAGCCGCGTGAGGACGACCCTGGGAACCGTTCGTCGGTCGTGGATTGCGGTCGCGATCTCGCGGGCGGCGGTCTCGAGCTCGGGGGTGTCGACCATGTTCACCAGCGGGATCACGGTCGCGTCCTCGGGAACGTCCTTGCAGCCGCCCCGCTCGCTGGCGACAACCGTCGCGACGTCGGTCGCCGAGATTCGATCGCCGGGCTCGAGGTCGGTGATCGCCGCGACCCGCTCGGGGCGGTGGACGTGCTCCTCGTCGAGTCGTTCGCCGACGATCTTCGCGCTCGCGATCGGGACGACGACGTCGGTCGCGGCGGGAAGCTGGGGCTCGTCGTCGTCAGGCGCCTTGAACCAGCGGGTGCGGGCGCCGTCGGCTTTGACGACCACCGACGTCTCCGGGTCGAGTTCGTCGACGAACTCGTCGACGGTCGCGGGATCGTAGCCGAGGTAGCGGTCGGAGCCCTCGCGGCCGGCGACCAGCCCGAGCGGCCAGGACTCTGCCGATCGGATCGCCTCGAGCGGGGCGTCGCTGACGACCACGTCGGCGACCTGATCCTCGAACGGCGGGATCCGCACTGTCGCGGTGACGACCGCGCGCTCGAGGACGTCGCCGAGCGCGTACAGCGTCGACTTCTTCCCGCCCGCGCCGACGACACACGTTACGTTGCCCCTCGCGTTCAGCGCCTCCGAAAGCTCCATAGCGATAGCCGGAGGAAGGGCTCGGGACCACTTGTAGCTGCTCCTCTCGCCGACGTCGGTGACCGACGGGGTGGCCCGTGGCTCGCACAACGACAGATGCAGAATCGCCGGCGGAGAACGGCGGGACCGGAAGGACGGTCCCGAGAGGTGCTTCCCGCTCAGTTAGTCGTCTTCATCGTCGTCATCATCATCATCGTCATCGTCGTCATCATCATCATCATCATCGTCATCGTCGTCATCGTCATCGTCGTCGTCTTCATCATCATCCTCATCGCTCTCGTCCTCCTCGTCTTCCTCGTCACTGTCACCGTCGTCCTCGTCGTCGCTCTCATCGTCATCGTCACCCTCGTCGGCGTTGTCCTCGTCGTCCGATTCGTTTCCGTCCGTCTCGTTGCCGTCGGACTCGTTCCCGTCGTCGACTTCCTCGTCGGCGTCGTCATCTGATTCTGCCCACTCGATCGCCTCCGTTTCGCTCTCGTTCTCACCGTCCTCGTCGTCCGGCTCGTCGACGTCGACCGTCTCCGAGGGGTCCTCGTCGATCCCAACTGGTTCCTCGACGTCCTCGGTCTCGGTCTCGTTGCCCGCGTCGCCGGCGCCGAGGCCGAGGAAGACGCCGGCGACGGTCAGCCCGAAGGCGACGAGGACGACGACCGCCGTGACCACCACCGTCCTGGAGGAGGGACCCGGTTCCGGGTCGTGCCCGCGCGTTTCCGACATGCTCGGGAGTACGCGCACCGAACGGTATTGTTAAGCACTCCGAACCGTCAGTCCGTCGACGTCGCGGGCCGAGGACGCTCCCCCGGGTACAGTCCGTTCGGAATCGCCCGCAGTAGTCGCCGCCTACCCGCCGGGGACGCTGTGTTCCGGAACCGAAACGACTACCGACTCCCGTCCGTACCGCTGTGGCATGGGAGCCTACGACATCGAGCGGTATCTCAACGTCCGCAGCGCCTACGGCGCCTCCTTCGGTCCCGAGGGGGAGCGACTCTCCTTCCTGATGGACACCACCGGCGTCGCACAGGTCTGGACGCTCGAGGGGGCCCGCGAGTGGCCCGAGCAGCGTACGTTCTACGAGGAGCGAGTAACCTTCGCCTCCTGGTCGCCCGAACGGCCCGAACTGATATTCGGGATGGACGAGGGCGGCGACGAGCGCGCCCAGCTCTACCGGCTCGACGCCGACACCGGCGCGATCGAGAACCTGACCGCGATGCCCGACGCGAAACACCGCTGGGGCGGCTGGAGCCACGACGGCGAGCGGTTCGCGTTCGCCTCGAACCGACGCGACGAGTCCGTCTTCGACATCTACGTGCAGGATCGGGACGCAACGGGCGACGAGGCTCGGCTCGTCTACGAGGGCGACGGCTGGCTCTCCCTGTCGGGCTGGAGTCCCGACGACTCCCGGCTGCTGGTCTCGCAGGCCTACTCCAACTTCGATCAGGACCTGTACGTCCTCGATCTCGAGACCGAGGAGCTCGACCACCTCACACCCCACGAGGGCGACGTCCGCTACGGAAGCGCCAGCTGGGCGCCCGACGGAGAGGGAATCTACCTCGTGACCGACGAGGGAGCGGCTGACACGCTGTATCTGGCCTATCTGGACCTTGCAAGCGGCGAACTCGAGACGGTCGTCGACGACGAGTGGAACGTCGACGGTATCGCGCTGGACGACGAGACGGGACGGTTCGTCTACTCTCGGAACGTGGAGGGGTACACCGACCTCACCGTCGGCGAGTTCGACGCCGAGAACCCGACCGAGTTCGAGACCGTCGTCGAACCGGATCTGCCGGGCGGCGTCGCCGGTGGCGTGAGTTTCGGCCCCGACGCCGAGCGCTTCGCCGTCTCGACAAGCGGGGATACGGTCAACACGAACGTCTTCGTCGTCGATTTCGAGACCGGCGAGACCGAACGCTGGACGAGCGCGCCGACGGCAGGTATCCCCCGGGAGACGTTCGACGAGTCCGAGCTGGTTCACGTCGAGAGCTTCGACGGGCTCGAGGTGCCCGGCTTCCTCACGCTACCGGACGATTCCGATCGAAACGACGAAACCGGCGACGGCGTCCCCGTGATCGTCGATATCCACGGCGGGCCCGAGAGCCAGCGCCGACCCTCCTTCTCGAGTGTCAAGCAGTACTTCCTCGATCGGGGGTACGCCTACTTCGAGCCCAACGTTCGGGGGTCGGCGGGGTACGGCGCCGACTACGCCGCCCTCGACGACGTCGAGAAGCGGATGGACTCCGTAGCCGACATCGAGGCCTGCGTGGAGTGGCTCCAGGATCACGAGGCGGTCGACCCCGATCGGATCGTCGCCAAGGGCGGCTCCTACGGCGGGTTCATGGTCTTGGCCGCGATGACCGAGTACCCCGACCTGTGGGCAGCGGGGATCGACATCGTCGGCATCGCCAACTTCGTCACGTTCCTCGAGAACACCGGCGACTGGCGCCGCGAGCTACGGGAGGCCGAGTACGGCAGTCTCGAGGACGATCGGGAGTTCCTCGAGGAAATCTCGCCGACCAACAACATCGAGCATATCGCGGCGCCGCTGTTCGTCCTCCACGGCGAGAACGACCCCCGCGTTCCTGTCGGGGAAGCCGAACAGATCGCCGAGAAAGCCCGAGAGCAGGACGTTCCCGTGCGCAAGCTGCTCTTCGAGGACGAGGGCCACGGCTTCTCGAAGCTCGAGAACCGCATCGAGGCCTACTCGGCGATCGCCGACTTCCTCGACGAACACGTCTGAGGACGACCCACCTCCTCTCGATTCGGACGGTTTAGTCAGGAAGATTTACAGCTCGCTGACCGAACATTCGATCGTGCCCGCTATCGAAACGACAGCCCTGACCAAACGCTACGGCGAGGACGTCCTCGCCGTCGACGATCTCGACCTGACCGTCGAGAAAGGAGAGATCTTCGGCTTTCTGGGCCCGAACGGTGCCGGGAAGTCGACGACGATCAACATGCTGCTCGATTTCGTCCGGCCGACGTCGGGGTCCGCGACGGTGCTCGGTTACGACGCGCAGGACGATCCCGGCGCGATCCGCGATCGAATCGGCGTGTTACCGGAGGGAGCAACCCTCTACGAGCGACTGACGGCCCGCGAGCACGTCGAGTGGGTGGCCGATACGAAAGGGGTCGATCTCGACGTCGACGCGACCCTCGAGCGCGTCGGCATCCTCGCGGACGCCGACCGACCCGCCGGCGGCTTCTCGAAGGGGATGCGCCAGCGTCTCGGCCTCGGAATGGCGCTGGTCGGTGATCCGGACCTGCTCGTCCTCGACGAGCCGTCCTCGGGGCTGGACCCGACCGGGATCCAGGAGATGCGTGAACTGCTGCGCACGGAAGCCGACGACGGCACGACCGTCTTCTTCTCGAGTCACATCCTCTCTGAGGTCGAGGCGATCTGTGACCGCGTCGGTATCATGAACGCCGGCCGACTCGTTGCCCTGGACAGCATCGAGGCCCTTCGGGAGGAGGCTGCCGACGGGGCGACGATCGAACTCGAGCTGGCAACGGCTCTCGATCCCGACGGCCTCGATCTCGAGAGCGTCGACGGCGTCTCCCGATCGGCCGTCGACGGGAGAACGGTGACTGCCGTCTGCGAGGACCCGACGGTGAAAGTCGACGTGGTTCGACGTCTCGACGAGCGGGCGACGGTAACTGACATTCGCTCGACCGACACCTCCCTCGAGGAGCTGTTCAACCGCTACACCGACGGAACCGGAAGCTCCGGGCCGCGTCAGTCGGCCGACGAGTCCGGACCGATCGAGCGGGAGGTAACCGCATGAACGTCCTCTCGGTCGCCAGACGAGACTTTTTGAACGTTCGACGCGCCCGACTCGTCTGGGTACCCGTCGTGCTCTATGTCTTGTTCATGCTGCTTTTCTACTGGGGCCAGAGCAACACTGCGAACCCGGACTTCGACGTAATCATGTTCAGTCTCGCGACGGTCGGGGGCGTGTTGCTCGTTCCGCTGGTCGCGCTGGTCGCGGCCTACCTCTCTATCGCCGGCGAGCGTGGCTCGGGCAGTATTCGCTACCAGCTCAGCCTTCCGGTCTCACGGACCGACGTCGTCCTCGGCAAACTCCTCTCCCGAGCGGGCGTCGTCCTCGGCTCGTTGCTCGGCGCGTTTGCCCTCGGAATCGTCGTCGCCTGGACGTTCGTCCCGGAGATGACCGTCGAGTACGGCGACTATGCCGCTTTCGTCGGGCTCACGCTGCTGTACGCGCTCGCGTACGTCTCGGTCGCCGTCGCGATCTCGGCGGCTACCGCGAGCCGATCGCGGGCGATGGGCAGCGCGATCGGCTTTTTCTTCGTCTTCAACATCGGCTGGAATTTCCTCCCGGTTGGCCCCGCCTACATGGCCGAGTTCGTCTTCGAGGAGCTCGGTCTGGGATACGCCGACGAACACATCGAACTCATCTTCAGTCTCAGTCCGACTGGCGCCTATCTCAACGGGCTCGGGCTCGTCTTTCCTGACGCGGCGATGGGCGGAGCTGCAAGCGGGTTCGACGCCTTCTACGTCCAGGACTGGTTCATGCTCGTGATCCTTGCGGGGTGGATCGTCGTTCCGCTCGCGGCGGGCATCTGGCAGTTCCGACGCGCCGACCTCGGCTAGCCGTACAGGATCGAACTCCTAATCAGCGTCCACGTCGACGTTAGTCGTCGATGACGCCCGTCTTCGTCGCAACCTCGCGGGCCGCCCGCTCGTTCATCCCGTTGCCCAGAATCGTGTAGCGATCGCGGATCGCGTGGCAGGTCGTCAGTGCCTCGATCACCGTCCCGTCGTCGATCCCGAGCTCGGCCGCGGTCGTCGGCGCGTCGATGCTCGCCAGGGCGTCACGGATGTCGGTCCAGATTCCCCGCTCGCCGCCGTGGAGGTAGGCGGTCATGATCGAGCCGACCCCAACCTGGTGGCCGTGCAGGGCTGCCCCGGGCGCGAGCCGATCGAGCTGGTGGGAGAAGAGGTGTTCGGCCCCGCTTGCGGGACGCGAGGACCCGGCGATGCTCATCGCGACCCCGGATGACATCAGCGCCTTGGTGACGACCCAGGCCGACTCCTCGAGCCCGGGTCGAACGTGGTCGGCGTTGTCGACGAGGATCTCGGCGGTCATCTCCGAGAGCGCGGCGGCGTACTCGGAGTACTCGACGTTCTGGAGCCGGCGGGCGAGCCGCCAGTCCATCACGGCGGTGTAGTTCGAGATGATGTCGGCACAGCCCGCAGTCGTCAGCTCCCAGGGGGCCTCCGCGAGGACGCCGGTGTCGGCGATTACGGCAAGCGGTGGCTCGGCGGCGACGCTGTGGCGGCTGTCGCCATCGGGCACCGAGCCGCGGTTGCTGACGATCCCGTCGTGGCTGGCCGCGGTCGGCACCGAGAGAAACCCCATCCCGAGCTGTTCGCTGGCCATCTTCGCGATGTCGATCGCCTTCCCGCCGCCGATCCCGACGAGGTAGGAGACGTCCGCGGCCTCGGCGGTCTCGATGACGTCCTCGACGGCGTCGAACGACGCCGACTCGACGGTGACGACCGCGGGCTCGACGCCGACGGCCTCGAAGTCGGCCGCGATCGGTTCGGCCGCGAGGCGACACGGCGTCGGGCTGGTCACGAACAGCGGTCGCCCCTGGAGGTGGAGCTCGTCGACGGCGTCGACGACGCTCGAGAGCACGTCGTGGCCGACGATCACGTTCCGCGGGAGGCGAATCCACGTCGACTTCTCGAACATACGGTAGCTGAGTCACCACCGCAATATACGTGTTGTTGCTCGCGGCTTCGGGTCCGATCGGGAGACGGGCCACAGTCCCGGCTCAGAGCGTGTCGAGGATCCCCAGCACACGCTCCTCGCTCTCGCGGTCGGGCTCGTGTTCGCTCCCGTCGCGATCGCTCTCGAGGTGGTCGCCGACCGAGCGGGCCATCGCCTCGTCGATCGGCGTCGACTCCCAGCCCAGCCCCGCGAGCTTCCCGGTCGCGAGGACGTGGGGGTACTCCCGGTAGAGGACGTAGTCCGCGGGCTCGATGTCGCCGGCCGCGAGCTCGCGAGGGCCGGCGGTGACGACCTCGACCGTGGTGTCGAGCTGGTCGGCGATCAGCCCGAGGGTCTCCTCGAGCGTGGCAAGCCGTCGGTCGCCGACGTTGTAGGCCTCGCCGGCCTCGCCGCGCTCGGCGACGATCCGTAAGGCGCTGGCGACGTCCTCGACGTACGCGCGGTGCCAGACGTTGGTTCCGTCGCCGGGGACGACGACCCGATCGAAGCGGTTGACGCGGTCGATCCAGAAGTCGAGTCGCTCGGTGTAGTCGTGGGGCCCATAAACGATACAGGGTCTGACCGCCATGGACCTGACCCCGCGCTCCGCGGCGGCGAACACCGCCCGATCGCCCTCGGCCTTGCGGGGGCCGTAGGTCGCGCCGGAGTCGTCGACGGCCTGCTCCGGGCTGCAGTCCGCGAGTGGGGTCGCGTCCTCGCGTTTCGGAATCTCCTCGCGGCCGTAGGCCGCGCCGCTCGAGACGAAGACGTAGGCCTCGCAGTTCTCGAAGATCCGGGTCGCGGCCTGGACGTCCTTCGGGTAGTAGGCGACGCAGTCGAAGACCGCGTCGGGCTCGGCCTCGATCGCGGCCGCCTCGAGCGCCGAGTCGTTCGTTCGGTCGCCCTCGATCCGACGGACGCGGTCGTCGTCGGCGAAGGGGTTCTCGTGGCTCCCCCGGTTGAAGATCGTCACGTCGTAGCCGTGCTCGAGGAGTTCGTCGACGAGGTGGCGGCCGATAAAGCGCGTGCCGCCGATAACGAGTGCGTCGTCCATGGTCGACGGTCGTCGCTTCGGGGGAAAACGGTGACGGACGCCGTCGTTGACGGTACCGTGTGAACCTCCTGCAAGCGAGCGCGCGCCCTGCCCTTATCCGCGTCATCGGCCAACTCCCGCCGAAGAGCGACCTCAGCAAGCGTCTGCGAGCCCCCCTCATCCAATCATGACAGACCGAACCGACGACGAACGACGGGACCGTGATCGAGAGACCGAGGACTCGACCGACGCCGACGACGAGCTCGGCGAGCCCGAGCGACAGGAACGCACGGCCCAGCGTGACTCCGCGGGCGAGGAGCGGCCCGACGGCGATCCCGCCGAGGGCGACACGCACCGCCAGCGACCCGAGGGCAGCGAGGCGGGGCGCCAGCACCGATCCCAGCAGTCGGGGCCCCACGGCGAGGACGGCGGCACTCCCGACGCGACCGAGACGTCGGCGACTGCCGGCGCCGCGGGTGACGAAACCGGACAGGAGCCGACCCGCGAAGCCGAGGCGACCCCCGACGAGGACGAAGACGACGACGAGGACCCGGTCCCCGACGCCGAGACGGGGGACCGATCCGGAGGCGGACTCGAACACGACCAGGACCGTCTCCGCGACGAGTCGGGAAGCTGGACCGAGGATCAAGAAGACGAGGACGACGGCGACCGACAGTAAGACGCGACGCCGACGGCCAGGTTCCGGTCCGTTCTTTGCCGCCCGCGAACGAGGACGGGTATGAGCGGCACCTACGTCCTCGCGATCGACGTCGACGCGCCGACGAGCCTGACGGTCGGCGCGCTGGGCGAGCTGGCGTTCGAGGCAGAAACGTACGCCTACGTCGGCAGCGCGTTCGGTTCTGGCGGGTTCGCACGGCTGGATCGCCACCGCGAGCTGGCCCGCGGCGAGCGCGACGTGCGCCACTGGCACGTCGACTACCTGCTCGGAAGCGACGCGGCGACCCTCGAGGCGGCCGTCAGGTTCCCCGACGCCGACCGGGAGTGCGAGCTCGCCGCCTCGCTCCCCGGGGAGGCGGTTCCCGACTTCGGGTCCTCGGACTGTGACTGCGGGTCCCACCTGCTGGAGACGCCCGACCTCGAGACGTTGCTCGAGGCGGCGACGGACGCGGGCGGCGTCCGCGGGACTGACGGGTCGTCCAGCGCTCAGACCGCCTCGACGCGCTCGAAGAGGTAGGTGCCGACGGCGACCGTGATCGTCGCCGAGACGACGAGCGCCCCGAGATCGAGCGCGATCGGGTACTCCGAAGTGCCCACGAGCGCCGCGCGCAGCCCGTCGACGCCGTAGGTCAGCGGGTTGAGCATGGCCACTAGCTGCACCGGCTCGGGCAGGCTCGAGACGGGGTAGATCGCCCCCGAGAGGAAAAACAACGGGAAGATGACGAACTGGACGACGAGTCCGAACCCCTCGCTGTCGCTGAACTGGGAGGCCAGCGCGATCCCGAAGCCGACGAACGTGATCGCGATCAGGACCAGAAAGACCAGCGCGAGCGGCAGGGAGAGCGGGCTCGCGATCCGGAACCCGAGCGGGATCGACAGCAGGAGGATCAACAGCGCCTGCACCAGCGCCGTGGTCGAGCCGCCCGCGATCCGTCCGAGCACGATCGAGGTGCGACTGACCGGTGCGACGAGAATCTCCTTCAGGAAGCCGATGTCCCGGTCAGAGAGGATCGACATGCCGGCGAACGAGGCCCCGAACAGCATCGCGAACCCGACCATCCCCGGGACGAGAAACTGGAGGTAGTCGACGTCCTCGGGAAGGCCGGGAATCATCGCCCCGTCGAAGCCAAAGCCCAGAAAGACGAGAAAGAGCAGCGGCATCGCGATCGAGCCGGCGATCCGAGAGGGCGTCCGGAGGAACCGCTTGAGGTCCCGCAGCCAGAGCGCGTAGATCGCCGTCGGATCGACGAGCTTCATCGGTTCTCCCCCGACGCGTGGATAGACCGGGCCGCGTCGTCGGCTCGACCGGTCGACGGTTCGAGGACGGACTCCGAGTCGTCGGCTCGGCGACGGCCGTCCTCGATGGTCGCGTCCGTAAGCGAGAGAAACACCGTCTCCAGGGTCGGCCGACGGACGTCGACGGCGACGATCGACGCGCCGACGTCGTCGGCCAGCCGCACCAGCTCCGCGACCTGCGCGTCCCCGCGCTCGACCGTGACCTCGAGGACGTCCCCGGTAACCGCGTACTCCCGGACCCAGGCCCGCGCGTCGAGGCGATCGCCCAGCGACGCGGCGCCGTCCTCGAGCTCGATGCGGACGACATCGCCGCCGAGGGATTCCTTGAGCGCCGTCGGGGTATCGATCGCGGCGATCTCCCCGTCGTCGACGATCGCAACGCGGTCACAGAGCTGCTCTGCCTCCTCGATGTAGTGGGTCGTCAGGACGATCGACACCCCCTCGCGGTTCAGCCGGCGGATGTATTCCCAGGTGTCCCGTCGGGTCTGGGCGTCCAGACCGACGGTCGGCTCGTCGAGAAAGAGCACCGCGGGCTCGTGGAGGAGTCCGCGACCGATCTCGAGGCGGCGTTTCATCCCGCCGGAGTAGGTACCGACCGCCTGGTCGCGCTCGTCCTCGAGCCCGACGAGCTCGAGGACGTCGTCGATCCGCTCGGCGCGTCGCTCCCGTCCCATCCCGTACAGCCGCGCGTGAAAGGCGAGGTTCTCCGCCCCGGTCAGCTCCTCGTCGAGCGCGGGCTCCTGGAAGACGACGCCGATGCTGTTGCGGACCGCGGCGGTGTCCTCGCGAACGTCGTGGCCGTCGACCGTCGCGGTTCCGGCGGTCGGCCGGAGGAGGGTGACGAGAACGTTGATCAACGTCGACTTTCCGGCGCCGTTCGGGCCGAGCAGGCCGAACAGCTCGCCGTCCGCGACGGTAAACGAGAGGTCGTCAACCGCGGTCGTCTCCCCGAACGTTCTGGTCAGCCCGTCGACGCGTATCGCGGCCATGATCGTGATCGGATCTGACTAAACGGTCAGTACACAAGTAGGTGTGGACGACGGCACCGCGAACTATAGGGATCGCCCTCGAACGCCGGGGTATGTCCGACGCCGACGCTGATTCGGAACCCGTACTGCGAGAGGACGCGATGGAACGGTTCCCCGTCCCCGACTACGAGGACGTCCCCGAGGACCTCCGGGAGCGAATCGACGAGGAGACCGAGCGCGCCGGATTCACGCCGAACGTGTTCTCGGCACTGGCGTACAAACCCTCGCATTTCCGGGCCTTCGTCGCCTACCACGACGCCCTGGTCGAGGACACGGCCCTCGAGCGCGAGGAGATCGAAATGATCGTCGTCGCGGTCTCGGGGGTGAACCACTGCTACTACTGTAACGTCGCCCACGGCGCCCTGGTGCGGATCTACGCCGACGATCCGCTGCTTGCCGACCAGCTGGTCGCGAACTACCGCACTGCCGACATCAACGACGCCCACCGAACGATGTTGGACGTCGCCGTGAAGCTCACCGAGCACCCGGCCGCAGTCGAGAAAGAAGACCTCGAGACCCTTCGCGAGGCGGGATTCAGCGAGGAAGCCCTGTGGGACATCGCCTCGGTGACGGCATTTTACAACCTGAGCAATCGGCTGGCGACGTTCGCCGAGATGCGGCCGAACGAGGAGTTCCACACGCTGGGGCGGTAGCCGCGACCGCCCGTCAGTCGGCGACGGACGCTTCGCCGTCGTCCTCGGCGTCGCCGTCCTGCAACACCGTCTCCGGGCGCGCGTCGTCGCGTCCGCGGTCGAGGGCGACGCGGGCGGTGCCGCTGGTCTCGTCGAACACCAGGTGGGTGTGGGGGTAGGCGATCTCGACGTCGGCGTCCTCGAGGCGGTCCCAGACTTCCTCGTCGATCTCGAGCGCATCAGTCGGGACAGATAGGGGCGTTCGACCCAGAAGTTGAGCTGGAGTCGAACGCCGTGGTCCGCGAACGCCTCGATAAACGCCCGCGGCTGGACGGGGTACTTCGTTCCGCCCATCGCGATCCCTGGCCCGCCCTCGACGACGCCGTCGATCCCCGCGGCGGCGTCCTCGAGCAGCTCCCGGGCCGCCTCGAGATCCCCCTCGTAGGTGACGAGGAAGGGGATCGAGACCCGCGAGCGCGACGTCGTCGGCCGAGAGATTGACGACGTCGCGCTCGCGGATCGTCGAGTTGGGAACGACCAGGAAGGTGTTTTCGAGGGTCCGGATCTTCGTGTACCGGAGCGTGACGTCGATGACGTGGCCACTCTCCTCCCGGTCGGTCAACTCGATCATATCCCCGACCTCGTAGGGGCGGTTCGTGAGGATGAAGAAGCCGCCGACGACGTCGCTCGCGACCGGTGCCAGGATCACGCCGACGACGGCCGAGATGATCGTCGCCGAGAGCACGAGATCCGAGAGATCGACGCCGTAGATGCCAAGCACCGCGAAGCCGGCGAACAACAGCACGACGGCCCGAAACAGTCGCAACACGACTTCGGCGACCGACCGTCGTTGTATTCGCTTGCGGATCTGGGGCCGACTCGTTCGGGCGGTCAGCTTCGAACCGTACCAGGCGACGAGCAGGACGATCGTCGCGATCACCTAGTCGGGGACCGATCTCGGGCCGACGGAGAGGAGTTCGGCAACCGAGCTCTCGAGCGGTGCGAACGGCGTCGCGTTCGTCATCGGTGTCCGATCGGATCCCCCGGGAAAGTGCGTTCAGCCGGCATCGGTCCTCCAGCGGTAGCACGGGTCGGCGGCGGGTTCGTGGGCGGAATCGTCTTGTGGTATGACACGAAACCCGAGGACGACGTGGACCCCGTCCCCTCTCGATTCGAACGGCTCGCGGCGGTGGTTGCCGTCCTCGCCGCGCTACTGTTGGTGCCCGCCGCAGCGCTCGGCTCCGGGATCGCCGTCGTCGGGTTGCTGTTCGTCGCGTTCACCTGCGGAACGGTCGCGAAAGCACGTACCGATCTCGGCGGCCTGCTGACGTTCGGGCTCCGATCGGTTCCCGAGGACGATCCCAGCGCCGAACGGTACCGCGAGCACCGGGAGCGCGAGGACGACCGGATTCGGGAGGCGGTTTCGGTCGACGCCGATCCGCGGCTCGATCGGCTACTGGCGATCGGCCTGGCCGTCGTCGGCGTCGGCGCCCTGGCGGCCGTCGCCGCTGGCGTCGGGGAGGGCGGACGGCTAACGGTGTATCTGCTCGGTAGCGCACTGGTCGCGCTCAACTGCGCGCTGGTCGCCTACGCCACATCGCACATGAACGCCGACGACTGAAGGAAAGCGAGGAGCGGGTCGGGAGTCAGTCGTCGCTGGCCACGAAGCCGGACGCGTCGGCGTCGGCGCCCGTCTCGGGCGTCCCCGGGAGCTCGCTGCGGACGTCGTCGCTGCCCTGCTCGGTGATCGCCTCGTGGTAGGCCTCGGGCATCACCTTCACGAACGACTCGAGGGACTGCTCCCAGTTCGCGAGCAGCTCGCGGCCCCGTTCGGAACCGGTGTAGGCGACGTGGTTCTCGACGAGTCGGCGCAGCATCTCGACGTCTGCGTCCTCGAGTTCCTCGTGGAGCGTGACCATCCCGGTGTTTGCCCGCTCGGCGAGCTCCTCGTCGGGGTCGAAGACGTAGGCGACGCCACCGGACATCCCGGCCGCGAAGTTCGTTCCCGTCTCCCCGAGGACGGCGACGACGCCCCCAGTCATGTACTCGCAGCCGTGGTCGCCGACGCCCTCGACGACGGCCTTCGCACCGGAGTTACGCACCGCGAAGCGCTCGCCGGCGACGCCGTTGACGTACAGCTGGCCGTCGGTCGCGCCGTAGAGCGCGACGTTTCCGATCGCGACGTTCTCGGTCGGATCGTAGCTGGCGGTCTCGGGCGTCCGGACGGTGAGCTTCCCGCCCGAGAGGCCCTTGCCGACGTAGTCGTTCGCGCTTCCCTCGAGGTGCAAGGAGACGCCGCTCGCCAGGAACGCGCCGAAGCTCTGGCCGGCGGTCCCCCCGGCGTCGACCGTGATCGTGTCCTCGGGTAGCCCGGGTTCGCCGTAGCGGTCGGTGATCCGGTTCGAGAGCATCGCGCCGACCGCGCGGTCGACGTTGGTGACGTCGGTCGAGAGCGTTACCGGCTCCCGGTCCTCGATAGCGTCACCGGCGGCGTCGATCAGCTCGCGGTCGAGCTGATCGTCGAGCTCGTGGTCCTGCTCGCGGACCTTGTAGCGAGCATCGCCCGCGGGCTCGGCCAGCACCGCCGAGAGATCGACGTTGCGAGCCTTCGGGTGGTCGACGTCCGTGCGCTGCTCTAAGACCTCGACTCGGCCGATCATCTCCTCGACGGTCTCGAAGCCCAGTTCGGCCATGATCTCCCGGAGCTCCTGGGCGATGAAGGTCATGTAGTTGATGACGTGCTCGGGCTCGCCGGGGAACCGCTTGCGCAGGTCCTCGCGCTGGGTGGCGACGCCGACCGGGCAGGTGTTCTCGTGACACTGCCGGGCCATCACGCAGCCCGAGGTCACCAGCGAGGCGGTGCCAAAGACGTACTCCTCGGCGCCAAGCAGGGCAGCGACGGCGACGTCCCGGCCCGTCTTCATCCCGCCGTCGGCCGAGACCCGGATGCGGTCGCGCAGGCCCGTCTGGCGGAGCATCTGGTTGGCCTCGGCGAGACCGAGCTCCCAGGGCAGCCCCGCGTTCTTGATCGAGGTGCGGGGCGAGGCCCCGGTACCGCCGGAGTGTCCCGAGATGTGGACCACGTCGGCGTTTGCCTTTGCGACGCCAGCCGCGATGGTGCCGATCCCCGCCTCGGAGACGAGCTTGACGTTGATGTCGGCGTCCTCGTTGGCGGCTTTGAGATCGAAGATCAGCTGTTTGAGGTCCTCGATCGAGTAGATGTCGTGCAGCGGCGGGGGCGAGATCAGCCCGACGCCGGGCGTGGACTTGCGGACGTGGGCGATCATCTCGTTTACCTTCTCGCCGGGGAGGTGGCCACCCTCGCCGGGCTTGGAGCCCTGGGCCATCTTGATCTGGAGCTCGTCGGCCGAGGAGAGATACGTCGAGGTAACGCCGAACCGTCCCGAGGCGACCTGCTTGACGTTGCACTCCTTCTCCGTGCCGAACCGCTCGGGCGGCTCGCCGCCCTCGCCCGAATTGCTCTTGGCACCGATGCGGTTCATCGCGATCGAGTTGTTCTCGTGGGCCTCCGGCGACAGCGAGCCCAGGCTCATCGCGGCCGTCGAGAACCGCTCGACGATGTCGGCGACGGGTTCGACGTCCTCGATCGGAATCGACTCCCGATCGCTGTCGAACCCGAGCAGCCCCCGCAGGGTCTGGAGATTTTCGTTTTGGTCGTTGATCTGAGCGGCGAACTCCTGGTAGCGCTCGTAGTCGTTAGCCCGGACCGACTGCTGGAGCGCGCCGACGGTGTCGGGGTTCCACTGGTGGTGGACGCCGCTCGATCGATGCTCGAACTCGCCGTGGCGGTCGAGCTCCGAGTCGTCGTCACCGAACGCCGCCTCGTGGCGCTCGCGGACGTCGGCCTCGAGCTCGGCGAGCCCGATCCCCTCGGTGCGGTTCTCGGTCCCGGTGAAGTAGTCCGCGACGAGATCGGAGTCGAGCCCGACCGCCTCGAAGATCTGGGCGCCCTGGTAGCTCTCGACCGTCGAGATCCCCATCTTCGCCATGATCTTCAGCAGGCCGTCCTCGACGGCCTCGACGTAGGCGTCGATCGCGAGCTCGGTTTCGGCGCCGTCCGGACCCGCGGTGATGTCGGCGATCGTCTGGTAGGCCAGGTACGGGTTGACCGCGCCAGCGCCGTAGCCAACAAGCGTCGCGAAGTGGTGGACGGTGCGGGGGTCGGCCGACTCGACGACGAGTCCGGCGTGGTTACGCAGCCCGTTGCGCACGAGGTGGTGGTGGACCCCGCCGGTCGCGAGCAGGCTCGGAATCGCCGCGCGCTCCTCGTCGACGCCCCGATCGGAGAGAATCAGGATGTCGTGGCCGTCCTCGATCGCCGCGACGGCCTCGGCGCGGACGCGTTCGACGGCGTCCTCGAGCGTCTCGTTCTCGAGGTCGTAGGTGATGTCGATCGTCGCCGCCGTGATCCCGTTGGCCGAACAGTCCCGGATCGAGGCGAGCTCGGTGTCGGTGAGGATCGGCGAGTCAAGCACCAGCTGTCGGGCGTGGTCCGGCGACTCGGCGAGCAGGTTGCGCTGGTAGCCCAGCCGGCTCTCCATCGAGGTGACGAGCTCCTCGCGGATGTAATCGAGCGGCGGGTTGGTGACCTGCGCGAACAGCTGCTTGAAGTACGAAAAGAGCGGGCGGTTGAACTCGGTGAGCACCGACAGGGGCGTGTCGTCGCCCATCGAGCCGACGGGATCTTTCGCCTTCTGGGTCATCGGCTCGATCAGGTTCTCGAGCTCGTCGTGGGTGTAGCCGAACGCGGCCTGCTGGTCTCGTAGGGCCGCGACGGGCTCCTGGGGCGCCCTCTCGCCGGTCGTGACGATGTCGTCCAGTCGAACCTGCTCCTGTTCGACCCACGCGCCGTAGCGGTCGTCGGTCAGGTCCTCGAAGACCTCGTCGTCGGGAACGACCCGCCCCTCCTCGGGGTCGGCGAGGAACAGCTGTCCGGGCTGGAGGCGACCGCGCTCCTCGATCTCTGCGGGGTCGGTCTCGAGTGCACCGGCTTCGCTGGCCATGATCAGGCGGTTGTCGGTCGTGACGTCGTATCGACACGGCCGCAGGCCGTTGCGGTCGAGGACGGCGCCGACGCGCTCGCCGTCGGTGGCGGCGACCAGGGCGGGGCCGTCCCAGGGTTCGACCAGGGAGGCGTGGAAGTCGTACCAGTCCTTGCGGTCCTGGTCCATCGACTCGTCTCCCCGCCAGGCCTCGGGAACGAGCATCCGCAGGGCGTGTTCGAGGTCGCGCCCGTCCTGCATCAGCAGTTCGAGGGCGTTGTCGACGCTTGCCGTGTCGGACTGATCGGGGTCGTCGATGATCGGCGTGATGGCCTCGAGGTCTTCTAAGACCTCGCTCTCGAGATCCGTCTCCCGGGCGCGCATCCAGTTGATGTTCCCCCTGATCGTGTTGAACTCGCCGTTGTGGATGATGTTCCGGTACGGATGGGCGAGATGCCAGGCACCGAGCGTGTTCGTCGAGAACCGCTCGTGGACCATCGCGAACGTCGACTCCATCCGTTCGTCGGTCAGGTCGGGGTAGTAAGAGGCGACCTGCTCGCCTTTGAGCAGGCCCTTGTAGACGATCGTATCCGCGTCGAGCGAACAGACGTAGAAGCGCTCCTTCCCGTCGACGTCGGCGTTCTCGACGGCGTTCTCGAGGGCGCGTCGAGCAACGTACAGCCGTCGGTCGAACGCGTCCGCGGAGATATCGTCTGCAGGTGCGACGGCCACCTGCCGGACGGCGGGTTCGGAGTCGACCGCGGTCGCACCGAGATCGGCGTTGTCCGTCGGAACGTCGCGCCACTCGAGCACCTCGAGATCGTACTCCGTGAGGGCGTCCTCGACGATTTCGGCGAGTCGTTCGCGGGCCGCCTTGTCGGTCGGGAAAAAGAGCGAGCCGACCGCGTAGGTCTCGGGGAGATCGGCCTCGAGGACGTCCGCAAAGAAGCGATCGGGCGTCTGGAGCATGATGCCGGCGCCGTCGCCGGTGTCCGTTTCGGCCCCGGTCGTCCCGCGGTGCTCGAGGTTGACCAGCAGATCTAGTCCGTCGGCGACGACATCGTGACCGCCCGCTCCGTCGAGGTCCATGACGACGCCGACACCGCAGTTCGATCGTTCGTCCGTCGGGTCGGCGAGCCCCGGAACACGATCGGTGTTTGAAATGTGTGGCTGTGACATGCACCCTCCTTTGGAGATCTCCTATAAGAGGGTGACCCATAATGACTAAGTGTATTATAAACACATATAAGGTAATGTGGTCTATAATACAATAATTTATACTGCACGATCCGAGAGAGTAATATTCGTTAAATGACAGGTATCGGAACGGCGTCGATCGAGAGACTCAGCTTTCGGCCGATCACAGGACGGCCGCCCGATCGATGGAGATACCGGTTGCTATCCTCGAACGGGTAGCACGGAAAGGTGTCAGAGGCACGTAGTGTTCACCCACCAGAGTGAACACCACATTCGTACCTCGTTCCTGGACGGTAAGCACTATTTGGTTAAACAGTTAGGTATCTGGAAACGGGCGGGCGCTCGAACGGACCGAAAACCGCCCGAGGACGGCGGGCTCGTCAGTAGCTCTTCGCGAAGTAGGCGATCTCGTCGGCGGGCTCGCCGCAGACGCCACACTCGTCGCGGTCGGGCTCGGGGACCTCACCCGCGGACTGGCCACCCTCGTCCTCCAGCGGTTGCATGACGATCTCGGCGGCGATCTTCTCCTTGATGGCCTCCTCGCAGGCCTGGTCGCCACACCACGGCGTCTTCACGTAGCCGCCGTGCTGGCCGATCGTCCCGAGGATGTCCTCGGGGCTGTGGGCCTCGCGGACGTTCTCCGCGAGGTTCTCCTCGGCCGCCTCGTAGAGCTTCTCGAAGACGGTATCGAGGTGGTCGTCGACGGTGTCGACGATCCCCTCGCGATCGGCGACGGCCTTCTCGCTGTCCGGGCGGTGGACCAGCGTCACCTCGCCGTCGTCGGCCTCGTTGGGGCCGATCTCGAGCCGCAGCGGGACGCCGTTGAGCTCGTGTTCGTTGAACTTGAACCCGGGGTTGCGCTCGTCGCGGTCGTCGAGCTCGACGCGGACGCCGGCGTCCTCGAGCTCGTCGGCGATCTCCCGGGAGTACTCGAGGACGTCCTCCTTGGTGTCGGCCTGCCAGATCGGAACGATCGCGACCTGGGTCGGTGCGATCGTCGGCGGGAGCACGAGCCCCTGGTCGTCAGAATGAGTCATGATCAGGGCGCCGATCGCGCGCCAGGACAGCCCCCAGGAGGTCGTGTAGGCCGTCTGTTCGTCCTCGTCCTCGTCGGCGAACGTGATGTCGAACGCCTCCGCGAACGACTGGCCGAGGTTGTGGCTCGTCGCCCCCTGGACCGACTTCCCGTCAGGCATCAGCGCCTCGACGGTCGTCGTCGTATCGGCACCGGGGAACTTGTCGTGCTCGGGCTTTTTTCCCCGCAGGACCGGAATCGCCAGGACGTCCTCGTAGACCTCCTCGTACTGGTCGAGCCGGGTCCAGACCTCCTCCCAGGCGCCCTCGTCGTCGGCGTGGGCGGTGTGGCCCTCCTGCCACATGAACTCCTTCGTCCGGAAGAACGGCTTGGTCTCGGTGGCCTCCCACCGGACGACGGAACACCACTGGTTGATTCTCAGGGGTAAGTCGCGGTGGCTACGGGTCCAGTCGGCCATGAACGGGGCGATGATCGACTCGCTGGTGGGACGAACGGCGAGTCGCTCCTCGAGTTCCTCGTGGCCGCCCTGGGTGACCCAGGCAACCTCGGGGTCAAAGCCCTCCACGACGTCCTTCTCGCGCTCGAGGAAGCTCTCGGGAATAAACATCGGGAAGTAGACGTTGTCGACGCCGGTTTCCTTGAACCGAGTGTCGAGTGCGTCCTGGATTCCCTCCCAGATCGCGTACCCGCGCGGCTTCGTGACGATAAAGCCGCCCATCGGGGCGTAGTCCGCGAGATTCGCCTTCTGAACGACCTCGGCGTACCACTCGCCGGGCTTGTGCGATTTCGTCTCGGTGATCCCGAGCTCCTGACTCTCGTCGCTCATACCGCCACCTTCGTGACCGGAGCAATAAATGGGCCCCGTTTGGGACCGCCCGTCGCCGATCGCGGACTGCACGGTCGAGCTCACCGTTCCCGCCGAGGGATGAGTCATATACCGTCCCAGGAAGAGCGGTTCCACGGACCCTGACCCACCGGGCGAACCGAACCCGCCGTCTGAGCCGGAGCCGCTGGCCGACGACTGCTAGGGACGCGGGGTTCGAAGAAACGCTCGACGCTCGGTTTCCTGTTCTCGGAGGTTTATACGCGTTCGTTACGAGTGGTAACCTATGAAGGCCATCGAGGTAACGGAGTACGGCGACAGCGACGAACTCGCGGTCGTCGATCGGGACGTACCCGAGCCCGACGCCGGCGAGGTCCGGATCGAGATCGAGGCCGCGGGGATCAACTTCGCCGACGTCATGCAGCGACGCGGCGTCTACCCGGGCGGTCCCGAGGCGCCCTACGTTCCCGGGATGGAGGCTGCAGGGACAATCGACGCAACTGCCGAGGATGTCGATCTGGACGAGGGCGACCGCGTCGTCGCGATGCTCGACCGGGGCGGGTACGCGGAGTACACTACCGCAAACGCCCAGATGCTGTTTCCGATCCCCGACGAAATGAGCTTCGAGGAGGCTGCCGGCTTCCCCGTCCAGTTCCTCACGGCCCACTCCTGTCTGTTCGAGTGGGGCGAACTCGAGGACGGCGAGTCGGTGCTGATCCAGGCCGCAGCCGGCGGGGTCGGCACTGCGGCCGTTCAGCTGGCCTCGAACGCCGGTGCGGAGGTGTTCGGCACGGCGAGCAGCGAGGAGAAACTCGATCTCGCGACCGATCTGAGCTGTGACCACCCGATTAACTATACCGAGACCGACTTCCGCGAGACCGTCGAGGTCGAGACCGACGGCGAGGGCGTCGATCTGGTGCTGGAGTCGGTCGGCGGCGACGTCTTCGAACGCAGTCTCGACGCAATGGCACACTTCGGCCGCATGGTCACCTTCGGCGTGGCAAGCGGCGAGCCCGCGAGCGCGGAGAACCGGCGACTCCTCTTCGAAAACAAGAGCGTCCGGGGCTTTCACCTCGGCCAGGCCGCGATGCACGACCCGAGCCGGATCATGCAGGCCGTCCCCGAACTCACCGAGGAACTCACGAGCGGCGATCTCGAGGTGATCGTCGGCGAGTCGTTCCCGCTTGCGGACGCGGCCGAGGCCCACCAGTATATCGAGGATCGAAAGAGCTCCGGCAAAGTTCTGCTGAAGCCGTAGTCGCCGGCCGAGCCCGACCGCTCTCTTCGATTTCATCGTTGACCGCCACGTCGTTGCCGGTTTCGACGGGCTCGCCGCTCACGTCGCCGTCGACTTCGACGTCCGCCTCGAGGGCCACCGATCCGTCGGCGGTGCTCCTCGGAACGTGAACTGACGCTGGTATCGAACCGCTGGTCGGATCAGCGACCGCCAGCAGAGCAGCGGTCGGTTCAGCCTGCTCAGTCGTCGCCGAGTGCGTCGTCCGTCTCGTTCCCCTCTGTCTCGTCGTCGACTTCCTCTCCCCCGGCGGCGTCGCCGGCGTCGTCCATCTCGCCGTCGTCTTCGGTATCGGTCTCGTTGTCGTCGAGGCCGTCCTCGTCGTCGGTTTCGTTTCCGGCATCGGTTTCGTTCCCGTCGTCGGTTTCGTTCCCGTCGAGGTCGTCCTCGGTGTTGTCCGCTCCGTCGTCGGTGTCGTCGACACCGTCGTCATCCGCGTCGTCGTCGCCGTTCCCGTCGTCGCCGTTCTCGTCGTCGTCCGCACAACCTGCTACAGCTCCGATCATCCCGGTTGCTGCGATCGCTACCATCCGCCTGCGACTTATATCAATCATTGCGACGTTCTAACGTACTGACCAGTACTGGAAGGAGATTGACGTTGCGATAGAAAGCCATCTACCGAATTCCAGGGCAGATCGTTCGCTCGGTGCGGGCCTCGCAATTCGACCGATCGTCGGCGTCAGCGTCCCGGGCTCGCCTGAAAGACGACGAACTGGTCGCTGCGGACGGGATCGCTACTCGTCTTCGTTCTCGTCGTCGTCCCGCTCGTCGACGTCGTCGGCCGAGTCCGGGTCGTCTTCCTGCTCGGTTTCGTCCGGCGGTGCGTCGTCCAGGTCTTCGTCGCCCTCGCCTTCCTCCTCGTCTCCGTCCGCACAGCCGGCGATCGCACCGACCGCACCGGCGGCCGCGACCGCGAGGACTCGTCGGCGATTGCTGTCAACCATCGTGAGTACTACCCGTCGGCACCGAAAGTGGGTTGCCGTTGCGATAGAAGGCCGACGACGGGGAATCGAACCGACGCCACACCGTCGAACGACGACACGCATCGAGTTCCCCTCAGCGGCTGCTGGTCCGAGAGCGCCCGGCGTCGTCGAACGCGACGCTGCGCTCGAGGTCGTGCTCTTCGAAATCTGCCTCGTCGAGGGGTGTGCCACCGACGAACCGGAACTCCCCCGCGACGGTGTCGCCCTCGAGGACGGCGGGCAGCCAGAGCCGATCGTCCTCCCACATTCGGTCGTAGGGGACGTCCTCGACGGGAACCCACTCCGGCCGGGCCTCCTCGGAGGGGCGGAGTTCGCCCGCGAACGTCCGTGTCCGAAAGACATGACAGAACGTGTGGCACTCGCCGTCGAGGAGAAACGACAGCTCGCCGGCCTTCTCGAGCTCGTCGGGATCGATCTCGAGGCCGACCTCCTCGCGGGTCTCCCTGACTGCACACTCCCGGGGCGTCTCGCCGTCCTCGAGTTTGCCGCCCGGTCCGTTGTACCAGCCCTCGCCGAGCCCGCGGCGCTTCTCGATCAGGAGCACCTCGTCCGTACCGCCGTTCTCGCGACGGGGAAAACACAGCGTCGCCTCGATCATACCCCGAACTTGGGCCGACGGCGAATAAACGCGTTCGATCTCGGTCAGTGTCGCGTCGTCGGTTCGTCGCGTTCTGCGGCGAGGACGGTCACGTTCCGCGGGAACGAACACATCGACCGGTTGGCCAATCCTTATGGTCGAAAGCGAGTATCGATTCGTATGGACGATATTTTCGTCGCGCGGGTGATGTCGACCGAACTGGAGACGGTTCGACCGGAGACCCTCGTCGAGGACGCGGGACAGGTAATGCGCGACCGCGGCGTCGGCTCGGTGATCGTCATCGACGAGCAGAACCGACTCGAGGGGATTCTGACGACGACCGACTTCGTCGACATCGTCGCCGAGAGCCAGCCGAAGGCCGAAACATCGGTGTCGCGGTACATGAGCACCGACGTCGTCACGACCGACGCCCAGACGGGGATCCGCGACGCTGCGGACCTCATGGTCGAACACGGGTTTCATCACCTTCCCGTCGTCGACGACGAGGAGGGTGTCATCGGTATCGTAACGACGACGGATCTTACCGCCTACCTCTCGCGGGTCCAGTCGCCGAGCCCAGAGGCATAACGCAACACGGGCCGATCCACGATCGTCGCGTCGGCTCGAGGCGAAACACGTGTTCGAAAAACCGGCAACGTTTGGCAGACAACTGGCTTCTTATCATCTTCCACGAGAGAAAACAACACGGTCCCTCAGACAGAGGCGCGTAGTTGGAGCCTCCACCCACCAGCCGCGGGGATCCGTTCCCCGCCGTCTCGGGAGAGAGCCGCTGTCGTGTCAGAGTCGGCGCTACTTTCCCGTCCTCGAGCGCGTTCATCGTCGGTTTTGCCCGTGCCCGTGGATTGATTGCTGAGTGAGAAACCCGCGATGGTGAACGGAGGTCACCGAACGAACGAAACGGGGGGCATCGAGGTCGAAATCGAGCGTCGCGGGGTCGATGACACGACGGAGGAGACGGTGGTCAGAACGTTCGCGACGGTCGACGTGCTGGAGTCGGGTTGGATCCGGGGCACCGACCCGCTCGAGGACAGTCCGGAGGAGCGACCGACGATCAACTACCATCCGCCCGAGCGAGTGCTGGAGATTCGCTCGAGTGGGTTTGCAGGGTCCGAGTGAGCGAACGTCTGCAGCTCGGAGACGGCTAGATACTCCCGGGATACTCGCCGTGCGTTCGGTAGTGAGCGACGACTTTCAGGAAGGCGCCGACGTGCAGTGTCACGACGACGAGGACGGTAGCCGCGTACAGGAGGTGAAGCGGATCCTCTGGTACCGTTGTACCCGGGGCAAAGACCTGGTCGTAGATGTGAACCGTCAGCAGCCAGAACATGACGTACGTGCCGTGGCTCTGGTGCCACTTCCAGGCTTTCGGCCCCATGTACTGGTACGCGGCGTTGTTCGAGGTAAGCGCCAGAATCACGGCGAGGAGTACCCCGACCAGAGCGGCGAACGCCCAGGCGCTCATGCCGACGACGAAGCCGATCACGTCCCAGCCCATGGACTCGAAGACGACGAGGACGTGCACCAGCGACCAGATCACGAACCAGATCCCGAGCTCCGACCGCCAGTTCAGTGGGAAGTTCCCCGAGAACTGTCGCCTGATCGACGGCCGGAGTTTCGTCAGCGGGCCGATGACCATGACGAAAAACAGCAGGAACCAGGGGACGGCAGCGATGATCCGTGGCAGTGCGTAACCCAGCGCCCACAGCAGTGCTGCCATCGCGAGACTGGTCCCGACGACGGCGGCGTGGTGCTTCCCGCGGTTGAACGGATCAACTGTCATCGTTCGAGCGGAGTTCGGCGGTCAGCTGTCGGTGAGACGAACACGGTGTTATGCGTCATCGGGATGGGCCACCTCGAGTTCAGCATCGTCCCGCGGATACGCGACACAAGTCAACAGCCAGCCGTCGGCGATCTGGTCCTCGTCGAGATACTCGTTTCCGTCGTGGCTGACGACGTCGGTGGCGTCCCCATCGTACCGTGCGGTACACTCCCCGCAGCTTCCGACTTCACACGAATACGGGATCTCCACGTCCGCCTCGAGGGCCGGATACAGCAGCTCCTCGGTCTCCTCGATCGTCACCTCCGTCTCCGCTCCGTCCTCGAGGAAAGTGATATCGTAGGTCGCAGCCGCTTCGTCGTCATCGTCCGTGTCGTCGTCGAGACACCCACTGAGCGCGATGCTACCCGCAGTTCCCGCTGCGAGCAGGACGTGTCGCCGCTCGAGGCCGAACCGTGTTTTCGCCGGACAGGACGAAGCGTCCGACCCGGTCTCTGAGCGACCGGAACGGAGGGGTGATGAATCCGTCATACGTGTTCGTGCTCCAGCCAGAGCACGAAAAGAGCTCCCTCGAGTTCTACCCGAGAGGGAACGACCGCAGTTTTAATTTGGCTTGAAGAGCGCATGGCTCGGCTGTTCGGTCCCGTTCGAATCCGGCAGCCGTTGTTCTCGACCGAATCGACGGAGACGGCGGTAGCGACTCGCTCGGCACGAGAGCGGCCGACGTTCGCACGTCGGGTCGCCGTCGGCTCCCGACGCTCGAAAGCCGCCGTTCGAGAACGTATCGCGACGTCCTCGCGAGCAGCGCTTCTCGGAAACGAACGGTAGCTGGTGAAGTTCTCTTGCCCGAGACCTGTTCCCGGTTTATGAGAGGGGTTGAAGTTGCTGGGTCCGTTTTTAATTCCGGAGGTGATAGTCCTGGGCGACCATGATCGTACTGTGGCCGTCTGCGAGGACTGCGGGTCGGCATACGCAGCGAAAGTGGTTACGGATGGAGGGATCCGCCCGATCGGGAGCAACTCCTGTTCGTGCGGGTCCAAGCAGTTCCGGCCACTCGGTTGAGAAGCGTTGCACTCGACCACTCCTCACTTTTTCGCGCGGTGGATCGAGTGATTTCGTCACTGGCGCGACTAGCGGGATCGCTGTCGTTCAACGTCCGACTTCGACGACTCCGTACACCGCTCGTGAAGTTGCTCGCGGTACGAAATCGGGAACTCGCTGGGATCGAGCAAACGCTACGCTTCGGGTTTGCGATGTACAGCGGATCCACGACTGGACAAGCGAAGCGACGTGAAGAAGTGGACTCGCTGGGATATTGAACTACGCCAAGACGTTCCGGGTCGCTCGCTGCGCTCGCTTCCCGGGCTGCGACTGGTCTTGTTCAAATCCCGCTCGTATCACGAATTTGCGGCTCGCGAACTGCTCGCCGAAAAATTAGTGGACTCGCTGGGATTTGAACCCAGGGCCTCTTCCTTGCGAAGGAAGCGATCTACCACTGATCTACGAGCCCGCGACCGTTTCTACCGGCGAGATCTACTTGTAGCTTGCGTTTCGAGGACGTCGTGGCCCGCGAACACACGCGCCGAGCGCCCCGCGGTCGGCGTCCATTGCGTCCTCGGCCGACCGCTCACGCTGCCGATCCGCGTCCGGGCTTTTGCGAGCGAGTGTTCAACAGACCGGCCCGGCCCGCGAGCAGCCCGAGCAGGAACCCGGTGAAGTGTGCAATCAGGGCGACGCCGGGCGCACCCGTGGCGATCGTGATCACGGCCGCGAGGACGACGAAGACGACCACGGCAGCCCACCGCGGGATCTCGACGACCGACGCGAACGCGTCCGAGAGGCGGTTGCCGGCGATCAGGTAGCCAGCCAGCGCGAACACTGCGCCGCTGGCGCCCAGCACGGCGGTCGGATCGCCGACGCCGATCGAGGCGAAGAAGCTGCTCGTCACTACCTGTGTGATGCCGGCGAGCGCCCCCGTCACGAGGAAGAACGTATGAAAGCGCAGTCGCGTCGTCGCGCGGGCGATCGGCCAGCCGAACAACACGAGCCCGACGCTGTTCGAGAGCAGGTGACCGAGCCCGCTGTGGGCGTAGACGCTAGTGACGATCGTCCAGGGGTTCACGGTCAGGGGCGGCCCGAGGACGAACAGTCCAGTCATCAACCCCGCGCTGATGATCGCGGTGACGGTCTGGGCGAGCAGGACGACCACGAAGAGCACCAGCAACTCGAGGATCGGACTTCCGGAACGGGAGTCGGTGTCGGCGCCGGAACGCGAGCGGGTCGCCATACGTTCGGTATGGGACTGGACGACAAAAGTTCACGTGGCCGACAGTCGCCTGCAGTGACGGTGCAGCAGCTGGCGAGTGTGAAAAAACGGAAAATCCGTGGCGCCGAGATCAGTCCTCGAGGACGATCTCGATCGAAACGTCGTTTGGCACCTGGATGCGCATGAGCTGACGGAGTGCGCGTTCGTCGGCGTCCAGGTCGATCAGGCGCTTGTGGACGCGCATCTCCCAGTGCTCCCACGTCGCGGTGCCCTCGCCGTCAGGCGACTTCCGGGTCGGCACCTCGAGGGTCTTCGTCGGCAGCGGGATCGGCCCACTGAGGTTGACGCCGGTGTTGTTCGCGATCTCGCGGACGTCGTCGCAGATGTCGTCCAGATCGTCCGGACTGGTGCCCGCGAGTCGAACGCGTGCCTGCTGCATTTATTCGTTGACCTCGAGGACCTTGCCGGCCGCGATGGTCTGACCCATGTCGCGGATGGCGAAGCTCCCGAGCTCGGGGATCTCGCTGGACGGCTCGATGCTCAGCGGCTTCTGCGGTCGGATGGTGACGACAGCGGCGTCGCCCGACTGGATGAAGTCGGGGTCTTCCTCGGCGACCTCGCCGCTGGACGGGTCCATCTTCTTGTCGATGGACTCGATCGTACAGGCGACCTGGGCCGTGTGGGCGTGGAAGACCGGCGTGTAGCCAGCCGTGATGACCGAGGGGTGCTGCATGACGACGACCTGAGCCTGGAACGTCTCGGCGACGCTTGGCGGGTCCTCGGCGGGACCACAGACGTCACCACGGCGGATGTCGTCCTTGCCGATGCCGCGGACGTTGAATCCGACGTTGTCACCGGGCTCGGCCTTGGGGACCTCCTCGTGGTGCATCTCGATCGTCTTGACCTCGCCGCCCACGTCGCTGGGCTGGAACGAGACGTCGTCGCCGACGTTCATGATACCGGTCTCGATACGTCCGACGGGGACGGTACCGATACCCGAGATCGTGTAGACGTCCTGGATCGGGAGTCGGAGCGGCGCGTCCGTCGGCGGCTCCGATTCCGGCAGGTCGTTCAGAGTCTCGAGCAGGGTACGGCCGTCGTACCACGGCGTCTCGTCGGAGGCCTCGGCGATGTTGTCGCCCTCGAACGCCGAGATCGGGATGAACGAGTTGTCGTCGACCTCGAAGTTAACCTGATCGAGGAGCTTGTTGACTTCGCCGACGACCTCGTCGAAGGTGTCCTCCTTGTAGTCGACGACGTCCATCTTGTTGACCGCGATGATGAGCTTCTCGATGCCCAGGGTGCGCGACAGGAAGACGTGCTCCTGGGTCTGGGGCGCGACGCCGTCGTCCGCGGCGACGACCAGCACGGCGTGGTCGGCCTGGGACGCGCCGGTGATCATGTTCTTGACGAAGTCGCGGTGGCCAGGCGTGTCGACGATGGTGAAGTAGTACTGATCGGTGTCGAACTCCTGGTGGGCGATGTCGATGGTGACACCACGCTCTCGCTCCTCGGCGAGGTTGTCCATGACGTAGGCGAACTCGAAGCCGCCCTTGCCCTTCTCTTCGGCTTCCTCGCGGTGCTGCTCGATTACGTGCTCCGGGACGCTCCCCGTCTCGTAGAGGAGTCGGCCCACGAGCGTACTCTTCCCGTGGTCAACGTGACCGATGATGGCCAGGTTCTGGTGGGGTTTGTCTTCGCTCATTGTTGTAGCTCACGCGCAAAGGCGCTTATATTGGTCTCTTTTGCTCGTTGCGGTTAAAACCATTTCGAAAGCGTATTCGACCGAACCCGACGCCCGCTTGCGGTTTGTGTCACGTCCACACGATTTCGGATCCGGACGACGGCGGTCGAACGCCCGTCTGTGTGACTACAGTTCGGGGAGCCGCCCAACGTCGGACAACACCGCCGTCGCAGTCTCGGGACCGCCCGCGCCCCGGCCGCTGTTGTGGAGGCTGCCCGCGTGTTTGGTCTCGAGCTGGACGATGTTTCGGGTGCCCGTCACCGCGAGCGCGCCGTTTTCCGGAACCAGCCGCGGTCCGACCCGAACGCCCTCGCGGGAGGCTTCGCCGATGAGCCGGATCGTCCGGCCGTCCTCGGCCGCGAGTTCGAGCGCGCTGCCGGGGATCGACTGGATCCCCTCGACAGTCGCGTCCGAGAGCGAGAACCCGCCCTCCGAGAGGACGTTCGCGAGGATGACGAACTTCAGTGCAGCGTCGGTGCCGTCGACGTCGAAGGTCGGGTCTGCTTCCGCGACGCCGAGATCCTGTGCCTCCGCGAGGACGTGCTCGTAGTCGAGCCCCTCGGCGGCCATCCGGGTGAGGATGAAGTTCGCGGTGCCGTTGAGCACGCCACGAACGGCGGTGACGGCCTGGGGCGTACAGTCCTCGATCGTCGACAGCACCGGGATGGCGCCGCCGACGGTCGCCTCGAATCGGATCGAGCCCGCGCTGTCGTCCTCGAGTGTGCGCAACTCGTCGTAGCGCTCGGCGACGGGACCCTTGTTCGCTAGCACGACGTGGCGGTCGGCCTCGAGGGCCCGTTTCACGTGCGTGAAGCCGGGCTCGGCGTCGCCGAGCGTCGTCGGCGTCGCCTCGATCAGGACGTCGTATTCGGTTTCGAACGCGCGCGCAGGGTCGTCGGTGCCGATCGCCTCGCCCCCGGCCTTGCGCTCGAGGACGTCCTGGACGTCGATTCCGTCGGGATCGATCGCCGCACGCTCGGAGTCGGCGAGCGCGACGACCTCGTGGCCGTACTCGCCCGCGAGGTCGGCGACCGAGCGGCCGACGTCGCCGGCACCGAGGATCGCGAGCCGCATCAGGCCTCACCCCCGACCAGCGGTTCGACGACGGTCAGTTCCTTGTCGGTCCCGATCGAACGGATCGTCTCGAAGGCCTGCTCGGTGCGCCCGGAGTCGATCGCGAGCCGGAGGCGGGCGCTTGCGGTCTCGTCGGTGCCGTCGGGCGCTGCGAGCGAGAGGTCCTTCACGACCGCGTCGGCTTCGTCCTCGATCCGCGAGAGCGTCTCCGAGAGGTCGGTCTCGACGAGGTGGCCGACGAGGATCACGTTGAGCTCCTCGCCGTAGTGTTCCTCGCCGGCCTGGATCACGTTGACACCGGCGTCCCGGAGCGCGTCGACGATCCCGTCGAACCGCTCGGGCGGGCTCTCGAGGTCGACCTCGACGGGGATGTGGCCCCGCGGGGTAATGTTGCCCCGCTCGTGGTGGATACTCAGCAGGTTGCCGCCGTTGTCCGCGATCGGTGCGAGCGCGCGAAGCAACTCGCCGGGCTCGTCGACCAGTTCGAGCCGAACGGTGTAGGCGCGAACGCCGCCGTCGGTCTCGGCTTCCTCCTCGTCTGACTCGGGTTCGGGGACGTTACCCATCGTCGTCACCTCCGATGTGCGGGCGTTCAGGCGTCGTCATGCTCTGTGACTCCGTAATGGGCGGGTAAAAGGATATAGGAGTTCCCAAAACTATCCGGGCGTGTCAACAGCCGCCACGACCCAAGCGCTAGAGGTGGTCCTCACCGGGGTTCGAGGACCCCCAGTCGCCCCGTCCGCCCTCGGTGCGGTCGATCCCCATGATCGATTCGGCCTGGTCGGGGCCACCAAGGCTCTCGCGGGCGTCGGGAACCCGCACCGTCACCTCGGCGATCTCGGGCCACTGGATGAGTTCGGCTTCGATGTTGCCCGTCGTCACGTCGCTGACCGAACAGCCCTTGCAGCCTCCGCCGAGTTCGACGATGACCTCGCCGTCCTCGGGGTCGGCCTTCCGGACCGCGCTGGTCCCCCCGTGCATCTGGATGATCGGCATCTCGCGGGCAAGCCACGACTCGACGCGCTCTTTCAGCGGGTCGTCCTCGGAGTCAGTCATCGCCCGACCTAAGGACTCGAGGGCTGAATAGGTTTGGCCCGAAACCTTCACGATCGTTCGGTACAGCGCCGACGAAGCGCCTCGAGGGTAAGGACGCCGCCGGCACCGAGCGCACCGACGGCGGTGAATCCGGGGATCGACGACGCGTCGTCGGCGTCGCCGTCGGTCGCGTCGATCGGAAACGTGTACAGTGCCCCCTCGAGGTCCGCGTTCGGGAGCAGATCGGTGCTGCTGGCGACGAACGTCTCGCCGGGCTTGGCGACCCGGGCGGTCCAGAACGCGGTCTCGTCGCGGTCGCTCCAGGCGGCGATCTCGACCGGATCGGCGGGATCGCTCACGTCGTGGACCCGAACGCCGCCGCGGTACCACGAGGAGTAGAGCCGATCGTCGCGCAGTTCGAAGTTGTGGGCGGTCGTCCACCGCCCGGCACCGTAGGTTTCGTCGTCCGCTCGGGGCGGGTCGATCGACCCGAACTGCTCGGGCGCCGCCGGGTCGCTCGTCCCGTAGAGATCGATCCCGCCCGGCGCGTCGGGCTCACCCCCCTCGACGGCCCAGGCCTCCCGACCGACCGCCAGCAGGTCGCCCGTCTCGTCGACCGCGGCGTAGTGGTCGTTGCCCGGCAGTCCGAGCCGGGCGTCCTCGTCGCTTCGCTCGAGCTGGCGCTCCGGGTCGGTCTCGCGGACGTGGGAGACGAACGTCGGGTCGGTCGGGTCTTCGACGTCGATCAGGTACGTCCCGGGGTTCCAGTGGGCGAGGTAGGCGATCCCGTCCCGGACGGAGACATCGTGGGCGTAGCGGGCCAGCCAGTGAAGCTCCGCCCACTCCGGCTCGCGCTCGAGCAGCGACCAGCGGCCGAGCTCCTCGACGTCGTCGGCGATATCGAAGATCACGAGCGCGTGGTCGTCCTCCGCGTTGGCGACGACGAAGAGGCGGTCATCCTCGAGATAGCAGTTGTGAACGTGATAGCCGGTCTCGTAGGGGTCGGTCGCCCGCTCCGGCGCGGCGGGATCGCTCACGTCGTAGACGACGATCCCGTGGAAGACGTCCTCGGACTGGACGTTCGCGGGACCGACGACCGCCAGTCGATCGCCGTCGACCGCGACGTCGAGCACCTCGATCAGCCGCTGTCCGTCGGCCTCGAGACCGCGCTGCTCGGTCAACACCCTCGGCTCGGCGGGATCGGAGATGTCGACGGTCGCGAACCCGTCGGTCGCGGCCAGGTAGGCGGTGTCGCCGTCGTCGCCGACCACGGCCTCGGCGGCGCCGTCGACGGCGACCCGTCCGAGCGGGCCGAACGCGTCCTCCCGGTCAGTTGCCGTCCCCGTGGTCGTCGCGGCGATCGCGAGGGGACAGCTCGCACCTGCTCGGAGGAGGGCTCTACGATGCATATCCGAACGGACGGGGTCGAGTCGTAATAGCCTCCGGGTCGCTCTCCGGACGCGCTCAGCTTCGCATCCGCTCGCGGTCCCCGGTTCCTCGCGTGAGCGCGCTCGCGACCGCGCCCTCGAGGACGACGTCGTCGCCGTGGTCGGTGACCCGGATCTCGGGGACGTTGTTCAACAACATCGCGGAGACCCGCTCGCGGATCGGATCGACGACCAGCTCCTCGTTGTGTAAGGCGACGGCCCCGCCGAAGGAGACGACGATCGGCGCAAACGACTGGACGACGTTCGTGACGCCGATGGCGTTCCAGTGGGCGAGCTGCTCGATCGCGTAGTCGGCGAGCTCGTCCTCGCCGGCCAGCTCGAAGACGTCCTTCGCGGTGAAGTCGGGGCTCTCCAGGGGAAGCTCGGTATCGATCGTCGGATCGTCGTCGGCCAGCAGCCGGACGTAGTCCGGGATCGCGTTCCCCGAGCAGTACGCCTCCCAGTGGCCGTCGTGACCGCAGCCGCAGGTCAGTCGGCCGCGGGGGTCGACGACGCAGTGACCGACCTCGCCCGCGTTGCCGTCCCAGCCGGCGAGGATCTGGCCGTCACAGCAGATGCCGGCGCCGATCCCCGACGAGACCGTGATGTAGACCATGTCGTCGGGGTTGCGGTCGGCGTGAAACCGCTCGCCGATGACGCCCGCGGTCGTGTCGTTGTGCAGATAGACCTCGTCGCTGTCGATAAGTTCTGCAACGGGACCGGTGAGGGGAATGCGATCGATCGAGTCGGGAAGGTTCGCCGGGTCGATCACCGCCCCTTCGGCGAGGTCGAACGGCCCGATCGAGCCGATCCCCGCCGCGACGATCTCGCCCGGTGTGACGCCCGCCTCACCACACGCCTCGCGAAGCGTCCGGAGCACTCCCTCGGTGACGTCGATTCCCGTGGGACCTCGCGGCGTCCCGTTGCGGCTGACGCCGATCGTCGCTCCCTCCCCGTCCGCGACGGCCGCCCGGACGTTGGTCGCGCCGAGATCGACGCCCGCGTAGTAGACCATGCTATCCTAGCGAGTGCCGTCGGCGTACTTAACTACCCGTATCTTCACTCGAGTGCGAGTAGCGACCCGTGCGCCACACGTATGGAATGTGACCACGTAACTGCTGTATGGCCACCGACGAGCACGACCCCGACCCGCAGCCAGACGCCGCGCTCACCGACCGGGAGCTCGAGGCGCTCCACGAGGTCGAACTCGGTCTCGAGTGGCTCCAGCGCGCCCAGGGCTGTCTGCTCGAGTTCCACCACGCGACGGGCCACGGGATGGACCACCTCGCCGACGCGGAAATACTGCTCAGAGCCAGCGGACACGAAGCGCTCGCCGACGCGATCCGAACCGAGCTGCTCCCCCACGGCGTCGTCGACGGCGACCGCTGGTCGTACGACGTCCTCGAGGACTTTCAGGAAACGTTGCTGACCGAGACGGACGTCCTCGAGAGCCGCGTCCGCAGGGAGCTGGCCGACGGCAGGCGCCACGTCCCGGAGCGACGCCAGGAACGACGCTGGAAGGAGCGGGCCGAACGGGACTGAACGCCGTCAAAACGGGTACTCGGGCCCGGACTTCGGCCCGATCACTCCATCACGTCGAGATCCCGGTAGTAGGTGACCGGGCAGGGCGCAGCGAGAATGATCTCCTGGGAGACCGAGCCGAGCACCGCCTTCTCCGCCGGCGAACGGCGCCGACCGCCGACGACCAGCCGATCCGCGTCGACCGCCCTCGCCATCTCGACGACCTCGGTGGCCACGTCGCCGAGCGCACCCTGAACCTCGGTCTCGACCCCCGCTTCCGACAGTCGCTCCTCGAGGGTGGGAACCGGCGATCGGCGGGTCGCGACCGCGTCGGGGTCGACGTCCTCGGCGCGGTCCTCGAACCCCAAGTTGTCGCGGAACTCCTCGTACTCCGCGGCCGTGAAGGCGTGACCGATCACGACGGTCGCCTCCAGCGGCGCCGCGATCTCGAGGACGGTGTCAGCGAGGTCGTCGGCACGGACGGTGTCCATCGGCCCCACGGCAAGTAAAACGGTATCGATGCCCATGAGGGGTGGTATCTTCCCGCCCGGTTAAGTGTTCGCGATCACGCAGTTGTTCGGCCGGACGAGACCGCGTTCCGCTCAGTCCTCGGCGGCGTCCTCGGCGCTGCGGACGAAGGTTACCGGACACGGCGAGGAGAGCAACACTTCCTGGGCGGTCGAGCCGAAGACCGCCTTTCCGGTCGGTGACCGACGGCGTCCGCCGACGACGACCCGGTCCGCGGCGACGCCCGTCGCGAGCTCGACGATCGTCGACCCGTGGTCGCCGATGTCGCCCCGCACGTCGTAGTCGATGCCCGCCTCGTCGAGTCGTTGCTGAATCTTCCTGATCGTCGAGTGGCGGGAGGCGACCTCATCGGGGCGAACCTGGTCGCTCTCGGCGTCCATCTCGAGGTTCTCGAGGACTTCGTTGTACTCGTCCTGGGTGAAAACGTGGGCCAGGACGACCGTCGCGTCCGCGGGCGCTGCGACCTCGATCACGGTCTCGGCGAGCTCCTCGGTCCGATCGGCGTCACCCGGACCGACGGCAAGGAGGATCGTCTGTAGCGTCATGCCTCGACTATGTGGCGGTGTCGGCTTAAATTCAGGAGTTGCAACGCCACGCGGGCCGGCGCGTCGGTCGCCGATTTCGGGTCGCTTTTCCCGCCCGTCCCCGACGACACGGCGTATGAACGAGCCCGATCTCTCGGATCGCATCGTGCTGGTCACGGGCAGTGCCAGGGGCGTCGGCCGCGAACTGCTGCTCGCGACCGCCGACCGCGGCGCGAGCGTCGCCGTCCACTACCACACGAGCGCCGACGCCGCCCGCGAGGTCGCCGACGAGGCCCGCGAGCGCGGCGCCGCCGACGCGATGACCGTCCAGGGCGACGTCACCGACCCCGAGAGCGTCGACGGCCTGTTCGGTGCCGTCGAGGCCGAACTCGGCGCCGTCGACGTGCTCGTGAACAACGTCGGCGACTTCGCGCCCGCCCACTGGGAGGCACTCGAGTTCGACACCTGGAACCGCGTCCTCGAGACCAATCTCAACAGCACCTATCTCTGTACGAAGCGCGCGTTGCCGGCGATGCGCGAGGACGGGTACGCCCGGATCGTCAACGTCGGCTACGCCTCCAGCGAAAAGGGGCTCGTGAGCCCGGAGAACTTCCCGTACTTCGTCGCGAAGGCCGGCGTCTTGATGTTCACGCGGATGCTCGCCGCCGACACCCAGGACGACGGGATCACGGTCAACGCAATCTCGCCGTACGTCGTCGAGAACTCCGAGGAGTTCCCCGAGGAGCTCCCGCGGGATCGTCCCGCCTCCTTCGAGGACCTGATCGCTCCGCTGCTGTTTTTCCTCGATCCCGACAGCGGGTACGTCAGCGGCGAGAACGTCGAGGTCGACGGCGGCTGGCTCCCCGAGACCGTGTAGGCGTCATCGCACGACCCCTTTTTTGCGGCGTCTCCCGTACCCGCGGTATGGTACTTCCGGTTGCGATGGGGTGGCGCCACCTGCTGTTCGCGAACTGGCCAGTCGCTCCCGCACTCGTCGACGCACACCTCCCGGCAGGGCTCGAACCAGACACGTACGACGGCCGCGCGTGGCTCTCGATCGTCCCGTTTCGAAACGTCGTCGTCCGTCCTCGGGGTACTTCGGCAAGGCTGGGGTTCGGACTCCCCGAACTCAACCTTCGAACCTACGTCCGCTGTGACGGGACACCGGGGGTGTACTTCTTTAGCCTCGACGCCGACGGCGTTCTGGGCGTCCTCGCAGCCCGGCTCTTTCACCGCCTGCCGTACTACAACGCGCGAATCGAGATGGGGCTGGGAGCGAAACACGTCCGGTTCGAGAGCGAGCGCCGCCACCCGGGGGCTCCGTCCGCGAGCTTCGCGGGACGGTACGAACCCGTCGGCGAGGCGTTCGCTCCCGACCCCGACTCGCTCGCGGCCTTTCTCACCGAACGCTACCGCTACTACACGACGGGGCGTCGGGGCGAGTTGCGGTACGCCGATATCGTCCACGACCGCTGGTCGCTCCGGCCGGCCACGATGACGATCGATCGGAACACCCTCTTCGAGGCCAACGGGTTCGAACCGCCCGCGGCCGCCCCGGTCTGTTACTACAGCCCCGGCGTCGACGTCGTCACGTCCCGAAGTCGGCGCTGGTGACGGCCGGGGGATCCGCCCGTCTTCGGCGAGATCCGTGAGCGGGAGCCGTGCCGAACGGATTCGGCCGCTCGACGGCTCGACGGAGGGAAACGCACATTGGCGCCGACTCCAATACCCGAGTGATGAACGAGCCCGGCGTCCAATCGTTGCTGGATCAGGAGACGCTCGACGAACGGGTCCGAAACGGCGACACCCCCGACTGGGTCGCCGCTCACTGGCGCTCCTTTCGGGAGGGACTGCTCGGCGAGCGAAACGGAACCCCGTTTCCCTGTTTTTTCGGTGCAGAGTCGGTCCGGGACGGTGAGCCGCTCTACACGGCGGTGCCGTCGATGTCCGACGCCGACGCCCTGTTGACGCTTCGGGATCGGATCCTCGAGTACCTCGAGATCTACCGCGAGCGCGGGGGGCGGACCTCGCTGGTCACGTTCTTCAAACCGCCCGAGGACGCACTCTCCGAACGGGAGTACCACGACGCGCTGTGGCACATCCTGCAGACGCTACACTGCCACGATCCCGAGCCCTGGCCCGAGGACGTCCCCACGGATCCCGACGACCGCCACTGGGAGTTCTGTCTGGGCGGGGAGCCGATGTTTCCGACCTGTCGGGCGCCCTTCTACGACCAGCGGAAGAGCCGCTACTGCCCGATCGGCCTGGAGATCACGTTCCAGCCACGCGCGCTGTTCGAGAACCTCGGGGTGACCGCCGACACGCAGGCCGGCCAGCAGGCCCGCGACGTGATCCAGGACCGCCTTGAGGGGTACGACGGCGTCTGTCCGCACGCCGACCTGGGCGACTGGGGCGTCGAGGGCGACCGCGAGTGGCCCCAGTACCTGTTCTCGGCCGACGAGACGCAGGCGCCCGACAGCTGTCCGATCACCGTCACCCGGGAACACCCGAAGCCGGGGGCGCGGTTGTCGTGACGGACGCGACACTCGCGGACGCGGTGCTCGTGTTGGTCGACCTCCAGGAGGGGTTCGACGATCCGGCGTGGGGACGGCGCAACAACCCCGACGCGGAGCAACGGGCGGCCGAGTTGCTGTCGGCCTGGCGCGGGGCCGACCGCCCCGTCGTCCACGTCCGTCACGACTCGACGGAGCCCGACTCGCCGCTGCGCGGTGACGGCCCGGGCTTTGCGTTCAAACCCGAAACCGCCCCCCGCGAGGACGAACCGACCTTCGAGAAGTCGGTCAACAGCGCGTTCGTCGGGACGGGCCTCGAGTCCTGGCTCCGCGAACGCGGGCTCGAACGGCTCGTCGTCGCCGGGCTGACGACCGACCACTGCGTCTCGACGACGACCCGGATGGCCGAGAACCTCGGGTTCGACGTCACCGTGGTCGCCGACGCGACTGCGACGTTCGACCGCGAGTTCGACGGCGAGCGCTTCGACGCGGAGACGACCCACCGGACGGCGCTTGCCCACCTCGAGGGCGAGTTCGCGACGGTCGCGACGACGACGGCGCTGGTGGGCGACGGAAACTGACGGTGGTGGCGACGTCCTTGGGTCCCCGGATCAGACCGTTCCGATCCCCTCGACCGCCGCGATGATCGCCAGCGTCGCGACGAACCCGACGAGCGCGCCCGAAGCGAGTTCGACGCGACCGCGGTTCTCGAGATCGGCGCCCGCGGCCACGCCGGCGGGGAGGAACTCGACGACGATCAGGTAGAATAGGGCGCCGGCCGCGAAGCCGAAGCTCAGCGCCAGCAGCCCCTCGAAGACCGTGACGAAGTAGTAGGCGGCGACGGCGCCGATCGGCTGTGGCAGCCCCGAGAAGACGGCCCAGCCGACGACCTTCCACCGCGACATCCCGTAGGCGATCAGCGGGATCGCGATCGCCAACCCCTCGGGCACGTTCAGAATCGAGACCGCGATCGCCATGAACACCGCCAGCGAGGGGAGCGCGAGTCCGGCGACCTCGACGCTGCCGTCGGTTCCGAGATCGACGAACGAGACCCCGACCGCGATCCCCTCCGGGATGCTGTGGATCGTCAACACCGCGACGGTGAGGACGACCGTCCGGGGATCGACGTCGGAGACGTCACTTGGGGCGAGGTCGTAGCCGTCGATAGCGCGGTCCGCGAGGGCGACGAACCCGACCCCCGCGAGCGCGCCGAGCGCGACGGCGTCGACGCCGCCAGCGGCGACACCCTCGGCGAGCAGTCCGAACGTGGCGGCCGACAACAGGATGCCGACGGCGAGCCCCCAGAGGACGACGAGCCACCGGTCCCGGATCTCATCGAGGACGAAAAACGGGAGCACGCCGAGCCCGGTCGCGAGTCCGGTAACGAGCCCGACCGCAAAGACAAGCAGCAGTTCGCCGAACAGGTCCATCGAGCGTCTCTCGGCGCTACCGACCGCAGTCGGTTACCACGGTAGCTTGCCGGCGAGCTGTCGTTTCGCGAACTGTGCGAGCATCGGGACGTCCTCGGCGCCGAGCAGCTTCGCGATCCCCAACGGGTTACCGTCGTTGGCCTTCGCCAGCGTCTCCTCGTCCATCCGGCCGAGGTCGCGCATGAACTCGTCGTACCGTTCGTTGTCCGCGAGATAGAGCAGCTGGGTCATCAGCAGCCGCTTTGTGGCGTTCGGGGCCACCTGTTTGTGCCACAGCGAGTCGTACATCGAGAGGTTCTCGGCGGTGGGCTCGACGTTGGCGTGTTTGAGACAGCTGTCGGCGGCGGCAGCGGCCGCTCGCCCCGACTTCATGCAGGTGTGGATCCCCTCGCCCCAGACCGGATCGACCGTCGGGACGGTGTCGCCGATCGCCATGAATCGGTCCGTGTGCATCTGTCCCGGCGGCTGAATGTGGGCCGATCCACGGTGTTGTTTCCCCTCGAGTCGCTCGGCGTTGCGAAAGCGCGGGTCGGTGTCGAGCCAGTGAGAGAGGTAGTCGTCGACGGTGTAACTCTCCTTGGCGCGCTGGTCGTGGTACTCGTTTTGGATGTAACAGAGCCCGACCTTCGCGGTGTCCTCGCCGGTGTGGAAGATCCAGGAGTAGCCCCCCGGGGCGATGTTGTGATCCAGCCGGAGCATCATCGCGTCGTTGAGATCGGCGAATCCGGGACGGTCGACCTCGATCCCCTCGAGCTCGTACTCGATGCCGATGGCGTGGTTCTCGCGTTCGAGATCGGTGACGCCGAGTTTCTTCGCCAGCGGCGCGGCTGGCCCCGTCGCGTCGATCACGATGTCGGCGTACACCTCCTCGTCGCCGTTGTAAGTGACGCCGACGGGCTCTCCGCCCTCCGTGATCGGCGCGGTCGCTCGCGCGTCGAAGCGATACTCCACACCCTTCTCCCGCCCGTCTTCGACGAGGTAGCGCTTGAAATCCGCAAACTCGAGGACGGCGCCGGAGTGGTCCTTGACGTAGTGGTTGGTCGGAGACTCGAGGACGACCGTGTCGGTGTACTGCATCACGACGTCGTCGGGGATCCCGAACGCAGCCATCATGGAGTGGAACGTGCCCGCGGTGGACTTGTTGCTCTGGCGCGGGAACTCGTCCTCGGACTCGGTCTCGAGGACGACGACGTCGTGGCCGCGCCTCGCGAGATCGCGAGCACACTGGGCGCCGGCTGGTCCGGCCCCGGCGACTACTACATCGTAGCGCTCGTTCATACTGCTGAAACTATCTCGCCCCCTAATGAGTTTGTCCAAGCAGTTGCGTCCTCGGCCCGACGACGGAACCCGGGGACAGTGGTGCGATCGATGCCGGGTGAGCAACGGTTCCGGAACGAATCACTCGGTGTATCCTTCCTGCATAAACGTCCCCTCAGTCTCGTAGATCGAGACCAGCTCTTCGACGAGCTCCGCGGGGGACTGGCCCTCGTCGCAGTGGCTTTCGAGTCGGTCCATGAGGTCGTCGCTGATCTCGAGTGTCTGAGTCATGGGTATCGTCGGTCGAACACTCGGTCGCCGCGAGGAAATAGCTCGGGGGCGCGTATGCAGCCACCGGGGCAGGCACGAGACGGCACCGCGATTATTCCCCCGCCCGAGAAACAGGGGAGTATGGTAGCGACACTGTCCGACGACGAGGTCGGGAAGAAAGTGATCGACGCGGAAGGGAAGGAGCTCGGAATCGTCGCGAAAGCCGAGAACGGCGAGGCCGCCGTCGACCCGAACCCGAGCGTCGCCGAACACCTGCTCGCGAAGATCGGCGTCGAGGGCGAGGACGACGAGGACTACCTCGTCACCGAGAGCATGGTCGAGCGGATCGACGACGATACCATCGTCCTGCAGGGCGACATCTAGGGCCGCGGTCGGCTGCTCCGCGCTCGAGAGCCCGAGAGTGACCGCTGGCTCGAGCGACTCAGGACGGATGCTGGTGGCTGAGACGCTCGGCGACGACGTTCGGAATCGGTGTGTTACAGTCCTTGCACCGCCAGCTCCGGCGCACCCCGCTTCGGTCCTCGATCATGTCCTGTCTGAACCGCAGCGTCGCACCACAGGTGCAGCTGTGGGTCGTCGGCGACATACGGGAGCGTTCGGGCGCTCGGTTCATAAGCTCACTCCCCGTCGGCCTCCAGGGCGACCTCACACAGGGTCTCGCGCTCGTCGAAGTACGCCGGTGCGTCGGCCTCGGCCTCGAACTCGACGATCCGGGTCAGCGCTTCCTCGGCGTCCTCGACCTCCGTCTGGAGGTCTGCAGCCAGCTCGGTGTAGCCCGCCGAGAGCTCCTGAAACGCCTGTATCCGGGCCTGTTTGGCGTCGACTAGCGTCTGTTTCTCCTCGAGGTCGCGGCCCGTCGCCTCGAGGTCGTCGACGTCGGTTCCGCCGTCCGGTCCGGTCGCCGACGGCGGACGTTCGGTTCGTGGCGTGTCGCCCGATCGGTCCTCGAGCTCCGAGCGCAGTTCAGCCAGCTGCTCGTCGATCTCGTCGAGCAGCTCGTTTGCCTCCTCGGTCATCGTCTCGACGCGACCCGACAACAGGCCGGCCTGCGTCTGACAGTATTCGACGTACTCCGAGACCGCCGGGGCCGAACCGAAACCGGTGTCGTCGCTCATACCGCCTCCAAGGGGCTTCCGACCGAAGTCAGTTCGCCTCGAGGTGTGCGAAGCGGTACCGTTTCACTGCTGGTTGGGCTTTCAGACGGGTTAAGTTGCTCCGACACCTGACTCGGGTATAATGATTCGATCGTCCGCTCGATCACCGTGTCACGCCCGCTTCCGGAGGGATCTATGAGTCGAGACACGATCGAGGTTCGCGGCGCCGAAGAGCACAACCTCGAGGATCTCGACGTCTCGATCCCCCGCGAGGAGTTCACCGTCGTCACCGGTCTCTCGGGGTCAGGGAAGTCCTCGCTGGCGTTCGAGACCGTCTACGCTGAGGGGCAGCGACGCTACATCGAGAGTCTCTCGGCGTACGCCCGGAACTTCCTGGGACAGATGGACAAACCCCAGGTCGAGACCGTCGAGGGACTCTCCCCGGCGATCTCGATCGACCAGAAGAACGCGGCGAACAACCCCCGCTCGACGGTGGGGACCGTCACTGAGCTCCACGACTACCTCCGCCTGCTCTACGCTCGGGTCGGCACGCCCCACTGTCCCGAGTGCGGGCGGGAGGTTGGCGAACAGTCGGCCCAGAATATGGTCGAGCGCATCCTCGAGCTTCCCGAGGGGACGAAAGCGAAACTCGGGGCGCCCGTCGTCCGCGACCAGAAAGGCGCCTTCGAGGACCTCTTCGAGGAGCTCGTCTCCGAGGGGTACTCCCGCGTCGAGGTCGACGGCGAGGAGTACGACCTCACGCTCGACGATCCCGAACTCGACGAGAACTTCGATCACACGATCGACGTGATCGTCGACCGCGTGAAGGTCTCGACGGAGGCCCGTCCGCGGATCATCGACAGCGTCGAGACGGCCCTCGAGGAGGCCGAGGGCGTCCTGAAGGTGATCCTGCCCGACGCCCCCGAGGACGTCGCCGCCGACCTGGGCGCGGAGTCGCGCCAGACCGGAGCGCTCGGCGACGAGGGCGAGGACGACGACCGTTTTGTCGTCGAGTTCTCGAAGGACCTCGCCTGCACGCACTGCGGGATCGACGTCCCCGAGATCGAGACCCGCTCCTTTTCGTTTAACTCGCCCCACGGCGCCTGCCCCGAGTGTGAGGGGCTGGGCGAGACCAAGGAGGTCGACGAGGACCTGGTCGTCCAGGATCCCTCGAAACCGATCAAACACGTCTTCGAGGCCTGGAGCTACAACCGCTCGTACTACCGGACCCGGCTCGACGCGGTCGCCGACCACTTCGACGTTGCGCTGTCGACGCCGTTCGAGGAGCTCGACGAGGAGATCCAGCAGGCGTTCCTCTACGGCACGAGCGGACAGGTGCTGTTCAAGCGCCAGACCAAGAACGGTACTCGGCGAAAGAAGAAGCGCTTCGAGGGGGTCATCCCGAACCTCGAGCGCCGCTACCTCGAGACCGACTCGGACTCGACACGAGAGCACATCGAGGACTACATGTCGGCCACGGAGTGTCCCGCCTGCGACGGCACTCGCCTGAAAGCCGCCTCGCGGGCGGTGCTGGTCGACGGCACCGCGATCACGGAGATCAACGCGATGAGTATCGGCGACGCCCGGGATCACTTCGACGCGATGGAGGCCGACCTCACCGAGCGCGAGCGCGTGATCGCCGAGGAGATCCTCAAGGAAATCCGCGCCCGCCTCGGGTTCATGTGCGAGGTCGGGCTCGAGTACCTCACGCTCGACCGCGAGGCCGCCACGCTGTCGGGCGGCGAGAGCCAGCGCATTCGACTGGCGACCCAGATTGGCTCCGGACTGGTCGGCGTGCTGTACGTGCTGGACGAGCCCTCGATCGGGCTCCACCAGCGGGACAACGACCGGCTGCTCGACACCTTGGAGGAGCTGCGCGATCTCGGGAACACCCTGCTGGTCGTCGAGCACGACGAGGAGACGATGCGCCGCGCGGACAACGTCATCGACATGGGTCCCGGTCCCGGGAAGCGGGGCGGCGACGTCGTCGTCAACGGCTCCGTCGACGAGCTAAAAGCTTGCGAGGAGTCGATCACCGGCGACTACCTCTCGGGCCGCCGGCAGATCCCGGTGCCCGACGAGCGCCGCGACCCCGACGGCGCCCTGACGATCCGGGGGGCCCGCCAGCACAACCTCGCCGATCTGGACGTCGACCTTCCGCTGGGGAACTTCACCGCGATCACGGGCGTCTCCGGCTCCGGGAAGTCGACGCTGATGCACGACGTGCTGTACAAGGGGCTGGCCCGGGAGATGAACGACAACACTTCCGTCATCCCCGGCGAGTACGACGTTCTCGAGGGGATCGACGAGATCGAGACGGTGCGGCTGATCGACCAGTCGCCGATCGGCCGCACGCCCCGCTCGAACCCCGCGACCTACACCGGGGTCTTCGACTACGTCCGCGAGCTGTTCGCCCAGACGAAACTCGCCAAACAGCGCGGCTACGAGAAGGGACGGTTCTCGTTCAACGTCAAGGGCGGCCGCTGCGAGGAGTGTGGCGGACAGGGAACAGTAAAGATCGAGATGAACTTCCTCTCGGACGTGTACGTCCCCTGCGAGGAGTGCGACGGCGCCCGCTACAACGACGCCACGCTCGACGTCACCTACAAGGGGAAGACGATCGCCGACGTGCTGGAGATGGAGGTCGAGGAGGCCTACGACTTCTTCGAGTCCTCGAGCCAGATCCGCCGTCGGCTCCAGCTGCTGAAAGACGTCGGGCTGGGCTACATGACGCTCGGCCAGCCCTCGACGACGCTGTCGGGTGGTGAGGCCCAGCGGATCAAGCTCGCCGAGGAACTGGGCAAGAAAGACACCGGCGAGACGCTGTACCTGCTCGACGAGCCCACCACCGGGCTCCACAGCGAGGACGAGCGCAAGCTGATCGACGTCCTCCACCGGCTGACCGACGAGGGCAACACGGTCGTCGTCATCGAACACGAGCTCGATCTCGTCAAGAACGCCGACCACGTCGTCGACCTCGGTCCCGAGGGCGGCGAACACGGCGGCGAGATCGTCGCCACCGGCACCCCCGAGGACGTCGCCCGCCTCGAGGACTCCCACACGGGTCGGTACCTCCGGGATCTGCTCCCGAAAGTCGATCTCGACGGTCCTCGCGGCGAGCGCGTCGAGCCCGTGACCGCGCCGATGGACGACGACTGAGACGGACTGCTGTAACGATTTACCGTGCGACCGCAGAAGTGGTCACGGCCACACCGAAAATAACGTACAGTAGACCGTATGAGACAGCCTATCGTAACTGCGTCCACACCGGTACGCGCCCCGAGTGACTTCCGCTCGCCGACGAGGGGTGAGTCGTAAAAAACTGTAGCGACGATGTGTGGGATGTCTGGAAAGGCGTTATGAAAAAAGCGAGACGGACCGTCCTGTACGCACACGGTGGGCCCGTGTCCAAACCCACGAGACGGGCTATTCGATTCGGATACTGGTCGTCCACTCGATGTTCTCGAACACGTCGACATCTGGCGTCTCCGAAGAGAGGACCGTCGCCGTGGTCAGTGACAGTGGTACGCGGGACGTTTCGACCGCGACGCGGTATGAGCCGCCCCAGCCGAACGACGAATCTCCAACGTCGAGCGCGATATTCTCCTGAGAGTGTCGGTAGTGAATCTGAGGGGCTCCGTCGACGACCGTAGCTGCCTCAGGATTGTCGAAGCCGACGGGGATTCGGTCGTCACCGGACGTTCCTTTCGGTGAGTGATCGATCATCCGGAGTACCGAGGGAAGCTGGAGTTCGAATGCCAGCTCGGTCACCGTCTCGTCTGTGGGTGGATCAACGAGTCCCCACGTCCATAGCGAGTACTGCGTCTTTCCTTCGAAATCGTCCTCGGGAAACTCGTACAGAAGGGCAATATGCCGGGAGTTGATATCGTCATCGGCGAACAGGTCCTTGAACATCCAGCCGGCGGTTATTTCGAGTTCGTGCTCCGGCTGGGACTCAGCGAGACCCCAGAACCCGTTGTGGCCGTACTCGACAACCGACTCGTCAGTTGCTTCGACGACTTCCTCGGCCGACAGACGATCGTCCGGGGGGAGCGATACCGACAGGTCCGAGGACGTTTCGCCGCTGCTGTTCAGTGGAACGCTGTCGACACAGCCGGCGAGCGATACGGCGATTCCCGCACCCACTAGAACGTGCCGTCTGGAGTATAGTGACATGATCAACTTATACGACGGTTCCGCTATCCCAGTAGTTAGCACTCACTTGGTAGCCACTCTCACCTTCGAATAGCGTCAGGCCTTCCATTTGGATGGTCCGGGTGCTTCGTCCCTCCCATTCAAGCATAAACTTATCGGATATTGTACTGGTCTCGGACATGTTTGGCTGGACTTGGTCGGTGACGTACTCAAAGGTGGTTGAAGCCTTGCCACCGGCGTCAACGCCTTTGTGTTGTCCGGAGAGGGAGAGCGTAATGTCTACGTTGGAGCTACTCCGCTCGATCGTTCGATCCGGAGTAAAGTACAGGAGGTTTCCGTCATCTATAACAATCTGGTTTTCCATCGTGGTCAGTCGTGGGTCACGACCCCAGACACTGTTTCCGTCTTCCGATCCAACGCTCCAATGCCACGACACATACATTGCTTCGTCATTACGGGAGCGTTCGTTGAGTTTGTATATCTCCGTCACGTGATTAGCAGTCGCATAGGCAGAGTCTGTCTCTCCATCCATTCGTCCAACCTTTTCGCCGGTAATGTCGGGTCCTGGAGATTCTTGAGCGAAATTCGCACCGATCTTTCCGAGTTGCTCTGCAAGCTGATCATCGGGTTCGCTCACGTGATTGTCGGCAACTCGCCTAACAAAGTCTTCCTCGTTCTGATACATGAGGTCAGTCGGGTTTTCGGAGGAAATCCGTTTCGTCTCGGTATCGCTTGTCTCTCTGGCTGTCCGAACGCCGCCCGGTTCATCGGAATCCCCCGAGGCCGAAACCGTACCGATTCCAGTCAATGTAATACCCTCATCGCCAGAAACGATCTCCGATAGCTGTTGTCTACGGTAATATATTTCTGTACTAACTAATATATCTTCTGTTATACATGAAGTTAAGGTTAGAGTTCATCTATAAATTATAATACTATATATATATTCTATTATATGAGATTCTATTAACTATTTAGCCCTGCTCCCCCTACCTTCGAGGGACCGCGCGGCGAGTGCGTCGAGCGACGACTGAGACGGTCGGCGCGCGATCGGAACCGTTACCAGCGCGATCGCCCTACGTTCGCGGACGAATGACCGACCGAAAGGACCGCCTCCGACGGGGCTTTCTCGGCGCCGGGGTCGTCACGGTCGTCCTCGCGCTGGGGATCATCGTCCTCGCGGGAACGACGCCCGTGACGGCGGCGCTGTTCGGCTGGCTCGCGGTTGCCGGGAGTCTGCTGGTCGTCGCCAGCGTCCGCGAGCGGGTCGCGAGCGTCGGCTGGCCACGAATCGGCGCCGTCGGCCTGGCGGTGCTCGCGCTCGGAGCGACGACGCTTGGGTTCACCCAGCTGCTCGCCGGCGCCGGCGGCTGGACGCTGTTCAACGGCCTCGTCATGCTGGTCGTTGGGCTCGTGCTCGTGTTGCTCGCCCTCGAGTGCTGGCTGGGCGGCGTCGGCATCCCCGCCGAGACGTTCGCGGTCAAGTGAAACGGAACGGATTTGATCGCCGCGACTCGAGCGAGCGTATGGGGTCCGACGACTGCCAGATGCGCGGCTGTCCGCGCGAGGCCGAACGAACGATGACGTTCAGGCGCTACGAGGACGTCGCCGTCTGCGAGCGCCACTACAGGCGCAACGTCGCGATCAAGTACGGCGTATTGCTCGCGCTTTCTGTCGTCCTCGCCGGGCTTGGACTTGGCGCGTACTGGCTTATCGCGTAGTGCCGGCCGAACCTTTCTGCGTTCCGGGTCCCTTCGATCGCGTATGACGACCGTCTACGCCGCGTTGCGCGATCGTGTGCTGGTCTGTGAGGACGACGACGAGGAGTGGACGACGACGACCGCCCTCGAGGGGTACGACCTCGAGTCGCTGGCGGTCTCGCCCGCCGCACCCGAGCGGGTGTTCGTCGGCACCTTCGAAGGCGGGCTTCAACGATCGACCGACGGGGGCGATTCCTTCGAGTCGGTCGAGACCGAGTTCGTCCCCGAGCGCGAGTCGGGGTTCGGCGGCGCCGAGAACCTCGAGAGCGACGCCGTTACGGCGGTGACGGTCAGCCCCCACGATCCCGACGTGGTCTACGTCGGCACCGAACCGAGTCGGGTCTACCGTTCGACGGACGGCGGGGACTCCTGGGAGCACCGCGACGGACTGACCGATCTCCCGTCGGCCGACAGCTGGTTCTTCCCGCCCAGACCCCACACCCACCACGTCCGCTGGCTCGAGGTCGATCCCTTCGACCCGGAGCGGCTCTACGTCGGGATCGAGGCGGGAGCGTTCGTCCTGAGTCCCGACGGCGGCGAGAGCTGGCGGGAACGGCCCGAGGGCTCGCGCCGGGACAACCACAGTCTGGCGACCCACTCGGATCGGGAGGGGCTGGTCTATTCGGCCGCAGGCGACGGCTTCGCCCGGTCGACGGACGGGGGCGAGAGCTGGGACCACCCGCAGGAGGGCCTCGACCACCGGTACTGCTGGAGCGTCGCGCCCGATCCCGGCGACCCCGACGCGGTGCTGGTCTCGAGCGCCAGCGGCGCCGGCTCGGCTCACACGGCGAGTTCGGCGGAATCGTACGTGTATCGAACGTCTGGCGGGGAGCCGTGGGAACGACTCGAGGACGTCGGCCTTCCGACCGGCGAGGGCGTGGTCCGGGCGGAGCTCGCCGCCGGGACCGAGCCCGGCGTCGTCTACGCCGCGACCAACCGCGGGCTGTTCCGGACCGCGAGCTTCGGGGACGACTGGGAGCGCGTCCCCGTCAGCCGGCCCGGCGCGTTCGAGACGCAGGCGCCGCGTGGACTGGCCGTCCTCGGGGCGTAATCAGGGTTCGAACCGATCGCTGGTGCGGCGGTGCTCGCGTCCAGAGCGAGAAGACGATCGGTTCCGGGATCGATCGTGTACACCGTCCCGTCCGCGGCGACGGGCGACGGCTCCCGTGGCGTCGAACTCGACCAGCGCCGCGTTGCCGAACCCGGACTGTGCCAGCGTTCGGTGCCGATCGACAGTCCGAACAGTTCGTAGCCACCGTCGGCGCTCAGCCCGTGGACGCCCGCTCGGCCGCTGACGGCGAGCGCGTCGCTCCGGTAGGTCCGCGCTGTGGCACGTGTCGGGCTCGACCAGTACTGTTCGCCCCGCGTGAACCGAACCTCCCCGGTGTCGGAGTCGAGCGCGATCAGGTCGTGGCACCCGACCGCGTACAGCGTCCCGCCGACGAGGATCGGCGCCGAGAGAGGGGGCATCGCGGAGCCGATATCGCTGCGCCACGCGACCGCGACGCCGTCTTTCGGACCCACGGCGTCGGGGTCGTGCACCGTCCCGGCGGGGTCGTACCGAGCCATCGGCCAGCCGTCACCGGCGTCCTCGCGCTCGCGGGCGAGAGCCGTGGCGCTACCGACGAGCACCCCCGCCGTCGCGCACAGTCCAGCGAGAAGCTGCCGTCTGGATCGCATGTCGGCCCCAGACCACCTCAGTTGTATACTATGTCTTCTGATCGGGAACGTCGGGACCGAACGGATCACGTCCTCGGGTCCGGCGGTACGACGGCCGAGGACGGAGCTTGCGGGCTCGCCCGGCGATACCGGAGCGTCGACGGCGAGCATCGGGCGCTTCGAAATCCTTTTAGGCGCTACACGGGGATACTAGCGTAACTGAGTGATATCATGGACGTCGACATCATCTCCGAAGAGGAGAACCCCATGTTGCACCGAACGGACGTGACCTTCGAGCTGTCCCACGAGGACGCGACTCCCGAGCGACTGCAGGTTCGGGACAGTCTCGCGGCGAAGATGAACAAGGACGCCGACGAAGTCGTCGTTCGCAAGCTCGACACGAAGTTCGGGATGCGAAAGACCGTCGGCCAGGCGAAGGTCTACGAGACGGCCGACCACGCCCGCGACGTCGAGCAGGACCACATGCTCGAGCGCAACAAGATCGGCGCCGACGAGGCCGACGCCGAGGCCGAAGCGGAGGAGGCCTAAGATGGCACGACACGAGCTCTACGGCGACGACGGCACCACCGATCGAGAGCAGTGTCCCCGCTGTGGCGACAGCTTCCTTGCGGACCACGGTGACCGACTGCACTGCGGGAAGTGCAGTTACACCGAGTGGGAGTAGCGAGGGATCGAGCACAGCGAGATCCCTCGAAATATGCGAACGGGGAACGAAGTGACTCGTGAGCGAGACGCGGTGCACCGAGCGGAGCGAGGGGCATCGGAGTACGCGAACGGCCAGCGGCCGTGAGCGAACGCGGACCCGCACCGCCTCGCCCGCACCCGTACTGCGTTCCGAACTGACACCGATCATCCAGTCGTGAGTTCTCACACCCGCGTCCTCGGCATCGAGGGCACCGCCTGGGCCGCCAGCGCGGCCGTCTACGACGCAGCGACCGACGAGGTCGTCATCGAGAGCGACGCCTACCAGCCCGAAAGCGGCGGCATCCACCCCCGCGAGGCCGCCGAGCACATGCACGACGCGATCCCCCGCGTCGTCGAGACCGTCCTCGATCGCGCTCGGGAGAGCGACGATGGTCCCGCCGACGAACCGCCCGTCGACTGCGTCGCCTTCTCTCGAGGCCCCGGACTCGGTCCCTGCCTGCGGATCGTCGGCACCGCCGCGCGGGCGCTGGCCCAGTCGCTGGACGTGCCGCTGGTCGGGGTCAACCACATGGTCGCCCACCTCGAGATCGGGCGCCACACCTCGGGCTTTTCGTCGCCGGTCTGTCTGAACGCCAGCGGTGCGAACGCCCACCTGCTCGCGTATCGGAACGGCCGCTACCGCGTACTGGGCGAGACGATGGACACCGGCGTCGGCAACGCGATCGACAAGTTCACCCGCCACGTCGGCTGGTCACACCCGGGCGGCCCGAAGGTCGAGGACGCGGCCGAGGACGGCGAGTACGTCGACCTCCCCTACGTCGTCAAAGGGATGGACTTCTCGTTTTCGGGGATCATGAGCGCGGCCAAGCAGGCCTCCGACGAGGGTGGCGTGTCCGTCGAGGACGTCTGCTACTCGCTCCAGGAGAATATCTTCGGGATGCTCACGGAGGTCTCCGAGCGGGCGCTGTCGCTGACCGGCAGCGACGAACTCGTGCTGGGCGGTGGTGTCGGCCAGAACGCTCGCCTTCGGGAGATGCTCGCGGAGATGTGCGACCAGCGGGGCGCCAGCTTCCACGCGCCCGAGGCCCGGTTCCTGCGGGACAACGCGGGGATGATCGCCGTGCTGGGCGCGAAGATGTACAACGCCGGCGACACCCTGGCGATCGAGGACTCGCGGGTGAATCCGGACTTTCGGCCGGACCAGGTGCCAGTCTCCTGGAGAGCCGACGACGCCAACCTGACGCTCGGCCGCGAGGAGGGTCCCGTTCAGGGTGCCGAGGCGCTCGTCGACCTCGAGCCCGAGGCGGGTCGCGTGACCAAACGCCGCGAGCCCAAGAGCTACCGCCACCCCGAGCTCGACGAGCGGCTCCGCACGGAGCGGACCCGCAGCGAGGCCCGGCTGACGAGTCTCGCCCGACGGGAAGGGGTGCCGACACCGGTGCTCTCGGACGTCGACGGGCGCGAGGCCCGGCTCGAACTCGAGTACGTCGGCCACGAGGACCTCCGGACATCGCTGTCACCGTCTCGGGTCCGTGAGGTCGCGGGCCACCTCGCTCGGCTCCACCGGGCCGGGTTCGTCCACGGCGATCCGACGACCCGAAACGTCAGGCTCGGCGCGGACCGTACCTACCTCATCGACTTCGGGCTCGGCTACCACACCGACCACGTCGAGGACTACGCGATGGACCTGCACGTCTTCGACCAGAGCCTCGTCGGCACCGCCGCCGATCCCGAACCGCTGCGGAGGGCCCTGCGCGAGGGGTACCGCGAGGTCGGCGAGGGGCACGTCCTCGATCGTCTCGAGGACGTCGAGGGGCGCGGACGGTACGTCGAGTGACGGCCGCGGTCAGTTCCGGCCGTCGGAATCGGCCGTCGTATCGATTCCGAACAGGTAGTTCCCGCCACAGAAACACGTCACGGCGTTCTGGAGCAGGCCGAGCCCGGCGATGCCCGCGATCGCCGCGCGTTCGCGGGCGCCGTCCCGGTAGGCCGCGGCCGCGACGACGACCAGCCAGATGCCGAGCACGCCACGGACGATGCGGTCGAGACCGCCGACGTTCCGCTTCATACGGTAGTTGTTGGCACGAATTCAGTTAGCTGTGTCGCCACTGCTCGAGGTTGCGGTCGCGAAGCGGTCGGCGAGCGAGTCCGGGCCGTCGACCAGCGGAGACGATCCGAGGACCGCGCCGGCTCACGGTTTCATCGCAGGCTGCGCACACAATACTCTTAATCGTGGACGACGTTCGGTCGCGCATGGCAGACAAGCCAACCTCCGGAGAGGTTTTCGGCGTACCGTACAACTTCGACCGGCCGAGCATGGGTCGGATGCTCTCGGCGTACTGGCAGCCCGGCGAGGGGATGCTCGTCGAGAAGCCGTTCGGCGTCGGGTACACGCTGAACCTCGCGAACTGGCGTTCGTGGATCGTCGTGGCGGTCGCCGGACTGCTCCTCTGGCAGCAAGAGCAGGGCAAGACCGAGGGCGCCGACGGGACCGAGGAGGACGAGCCCGTCGAGGTCATCGTCGACGACGAGTAACGGCGTTCGGGTCCGGGCACTGTGCCCGCGGATCGGTTTTCGGGTCGTCGACCACGGAGTGGCAACGCGAACCCTTTTTCGGCGAATCCACGATATAGAAGTATGGCGACGGAACGGGGAACCGTCTGGGAGTACGAGACGGCGCGACCGCCCCGCGCAGCGACGATGGAGGAAGCGAGCGATCCCGAGGAGCTACTCAACGAGTACGGCCGGGAGGGCTGGGAGCTCGTCAGTACGATCGAGTACACCGGCGGCGGCACCAAGTACCTCGTGTTCAAACGACCGGCAGACAGGAGTAGCGATGAGTGAAAGCGACGACGATGTCAGCACCGGGGACACGATGCGCGAGCGGGCCGACGAAAGCAAGCTCAAGCTCTGGCTGATCGTCGGTGCGAACCGACAGCTCGTCACCGCCGTACTTGCGGTCGGATTTTTCGTGCTGTTCATGCTCGGGAGCCTGCTGGATCCGACGCTCTCTGACCTGCTTCAGGACCGGGGCGTGATCGAGTCGCTGTACGCACAGATGATCGGCGCGCTGATCACCGGCGTCACCCTCGTCGTCACCATCAGCCAGCTGATCATCTCCCAGGAAAACGGCCCGCTCGGCGAGCAACGAGCCCGGATGAGCGAGACGATGGACTTCCGGAGTTATGTCAAGGAGCTGACCGCCAAACCGGCGCCGGCCGATCCGTCGGCGTTTCTCCGAGAGATCGTTGACGCGACCCAGGAGCGCGCCGAAACCCTCGACGAGGTCATGGAGTCGACAGACAACGACGACCTCAGAGACGAGGTCTCCGAGTTCGTCGACAGTATCACGGGCAACGCCGAAACCGTTCGCGAGGAGCTCGACGGCGCCAAATTCGGTACGTTCGACGTCGTCTACGCCTCGATGGACTACAACTACTCCTGGAAGATCTTCCAGATCGAACGCTTGATCGCCGACTACGAGGACGACATCACCGAGGAACAGCGCGACGCCTTCGAGGATCTGCGGACTTCCTTCGCGATGTTCGGACCCGCCCGGGAACACATCAAGACGCTGTACTTCCAGTGGGAGCTGATCAACCTCTCGCGGTTCATCCTCTACGCGGCGATTCCGGCGCTGCTGGTCTCGGGGATGATGCTGACGTTCGTCGACGTGACGACGTTTACCGGGACGATTCTCGGGATCGAGACGCTGCTGTGGCTCGTCGCGATCACCTTTACGATCACGCTCGTGCCGTTTTTCCTGCTGACGTCCTACATCATGCGGGTCGCGACGGCCGCGAAGCGGACCCTCGCGATCGGACCGCTGATCCTGCGGGACTCACAGCGCTGATCGTTCGATGGGGTTCGAACGACCTCCGCTACTCGACTGACACCGACGTCCCCGCTTCGGCGGAGCGGTAGATCGCGTCGATCACGCGCTGGACCGTCAGCCCCTGTTCGACCCCGTTTAGCGCCGGCGGCTCCCCCGTTCGCACGGCCTCGAGGAACCGCTCGTCGCTGCCCTCCCAGCCCGTCCGATCGAGAGAGCCACTCGTCAGCGTAGAGTCGACCAGGTGATCGGTGCCCTGCTTGCCCGCCTGGTACAGCGTCAGCTCCTCGCCGCCGAGCTCGAGCGCCGCCCCCGCCTCGGTGCCGCGGACGACGAAGTCGTTCGTCTCAGCCTGGTTGGCCGCCCACGTGACCTCGAGCGAGATCGTCCGATCGTCCGCACACCGGAGCATCGCCGTCGCCGAGTCCTCGACGTCGAAGACGGCCTCCTCGGTCTCGTCGTACCAGTCGCCGGGGTCGACGTAGTCCTCGCGGTGGCCGAACTCCGTGCGCGTGACCGCGAAGACCTCCTCGACCTCGGGGTAGCCCATCAGGTACAGCGCGTAGTCGATCGCGTGGACGCCGATGTCGACGACGGCGCCGCCGCCGGAGAGCTCGCGGTTCGTGAACCAGGAGCCGACGCCGGGGATCCCCCGTCGCCGAACGTAGTTCGCGTCGACGTGGGTGACGTCGCCGAAGAAGCCCTCCGCCTGGCGGTCCTTGAACACCTCCGTTGCGGTCGAGACGCGGTTGTGGAAGTTGACCATACAGAACCCGTCCGACTGCGCGGCCGCGTCGGCGATGCGCTCGGCGCTCTCGAGGTCGCTTGCGAGCGGTTTCTCACAGAAGACGTCGTAGTCACGCTCGAGTGCGGCGACCACTGCGGGCTCGTGGAAGGCGTTGGGCGTCGAGACCGCGACCGCGTCGAGCTCCTCGCTCTCGTACATCTCCTCGAACGCCTCGTAGGTCGCGGCGTCGTAGGCGGCGGCAAACTCCTCGCGGGTCGAGGCGACGAGGTCGGCGCCCGCGACGACCTCGTGGCCGAGGGTTTCGGCGTTGGTCGCGTGGGTCTGTCCCATGAATCCGAGTCCGACTACGCCGAGCCGGACGATGTCAGTATTACTCACACTCCGAGTAAATCAGTACACCGACGAAAGTGTTGCTGTGGCGGCCGACCGTGCCGTGGGAGGGTCGCGGCCCCGCGAGGACGGCGGACGAAGCGCAACCGACGACGCTTTGACGCCGGTGGACGCGGGTTCGTGTATGACCGTTCGGTTCGTCACGAGCAACGAGGGGAAAGTCACGGAAGCACAGGACTACCTCGAGGGGATCGACACCGTCGAGCAGGTCGAGTACGACTATGCGGAGCTGCAAAGCGATTCGCTCGAGGAGATCGTCGTCACCGGGGCCGAGGAGGCATACGCGGCACTTGGCAACGAGGAGCCGGTACTGGTCGACGACACGGGGCTGTTCGTCGACGCGCTCGGGGGATTCCCGGGGCCGTACTCCGCCTACGTCGAAGACACCGTCGGGATCGAACGGCTCTGGCGACTCGCCAGCGAGGAAGAGAGCAAACGCGCCCGATTCCGGACGGTGCTGGCTTACGCTGACGGGGAGCGAACCGAGACCTTCGAGGGATCGGTCGCGGGTACGCTCGTCGCGCCGCGGGGCGACGGCGGGTTCGGCTACGACCCGATCTTCGAGTACAACGGCCGGACGTTCGCGGAGATGGACACCGACGAGAAAAACGCCATCTCCCACCGCGGCCGAGCGCTAGCTGCGTTCGCGGACTGGTACGCCGGCCGATAGCGACGGCGGGGCTCGCGACCCTCACGCTCACAGGCGACGGACGAACGTTCTCGAGGACGGCGCCGAGCGGAGTATTTTAACCCGCCCGGACGAACGCCAGGTATGACTGACGATGCGGTTCACGTCGTTGCCGTCGTCGGGAGTCTCCGCGAGGAGAGCTACACCCGGCCAGCGCCTCGCCACGCCCTGGACGCGGCCGAATCGAGCGGCGCGACCACCGAACTGATCGACCTCCGGGAGCTCGAGCTCCCGCTGTTCGACGCCGACGAGGACGAGGCCGGCGACGCCCCGGAACTCGCGCGCCGGATCCGGGAGGCCGATTCCGTCCTGCTGGGGACGCCGATGTACCACGGCTCGTACTCCTCCGTGCTGAAGACCGCGCTCGACTACTGCGGGTTCGACGAGTTCGAGAACAAGACCGTCGGCCTGCTGGCCGTCTCGGGCGGCAGCTTCCCGGTAGGCGCACTCGATCACCTGCGGGTCGTCTGTCGGGCCCTCGACGCGTGGGTGTTGCCCCACCAGGCCGCGGTGCCGAACGCCCACCGACGGTTCGAGGACCGCGAGCTGGCCGACGAGGACCTCCGCGAGCGCGTCGAGACGCTGGGGGTCCGGGCGGTTCAGTTCGCGAACATCGAGCCCGATCCCGCCTCCTTCGAGAGCCACGAAAACGTCGGTGCCGAGGAGAGCCCCGACTGACGCGGTTCGGCGCCCGCTATGCTCGCGGGTCCCGGTCCGGTCCCGGGTACTCGCCGCCGACGGTCGCCTCGTAGAGGCTCTCGGGGTCGAACAGGGTCGCGAACGCGTCCGGCGGACGGACGCTGACCGAGACCCGCGGCTGGAGCGAGAGCCCCGCCTTCGCGGAGTTCAGCCGATCGTCGTACGAGAGGAGGTGTGCGGCCTCCCCCTGGTACGCGGAGGCCAGCGCGGGGTGGTCGTCCTCGGGCTGGTCGACCGCGACGCGGTCGGCCTCGAGTCGCTCCCGGTGGGCCGCGGCGAGGTCTTCGTCCGCGAGCGCCGCGACGACGTCCTCGGTCGCCGCGAGCAGCTCGTCGCTCGCGACGAGCTCGACCCAGGAGTGGCGGCGGACGTGATCGAGCGCCTCGCTGGCGTCGCCCCCGACCAGCAGGTCGGCCGCGAGGACGGCCGGATCGGCGACGACGCGGCTCGGATCGGGTTCGTCGCGGCGCTCGCTCATTCCTCGCCCTCCGTCCGCGCGTCGTACGTCTTGCGGACGTCCTCGCCGTCGACGTCGTACTCGCTCGCGCGCTCGAACAGGTCCTCCCAGCTTGCGGTCATAGGGAAGCGTTCGACCGCCGAGCGGAAAGGTCGCCCGCATGCTGGCGGCAGACGGATTCGGTTCGATCACTCCTCGCGGGCGAGCAGCCAGAAGACGACGGTCCCGAGGACGAACGCGATGCCGACGTTGACCGCCAGGCCGACGATCCCGACGCCGACGACCAGCGCGAGCGCCCGTCCGTCCTCGACGGGAGCGAACGCCGCACGGCCGAGCTCGAGGGCGACGACGACCAGCAGGACTCCGAGCAGCGCCAGCGGGAACGCGGCGAGGACGGCGCCGGCGGCGACCAGCGCGAGCGCGAGGTAGCCGATCCCGAGCAGGACGTTCGCCCCGCCGGTTCGGGCGCCGAAGGCGTACTTGCCCGCGAGGCCGCCGCTGCCGTGACACATCGGGACGCCGCCGATCGGGACCGCGGCGAGGCAGGTGACGCCCATGCTCTGGGAGAGGTCGTCGGCACGGACGTCCCGATCGTAGAGGTCGCCACAGAGCAGGGCGGTCGCGATCGCCGCGTTGCCGATCGTCATCCCCAGCTGGGCGACGGTACCCTCGAGGGCCGCGGTCGTGAACGCGGGCTCACCGGCGGGAAAGAGCGCGAGCTCCGGGAAGCGCGGGGTCGGGACGCCAGCGGTCGCGACGGCCGCGACGGCGCCAAGCGCCAGGACGACGAGGACGCTGGACTGGCGGTAGCCGACGACGGCGAGGACGCCGACGACGGCGAGCCCGGCCGCGGCAACGGGGAGGCTCTCGAGCGAGAGGCCGACGGCCGACTCGAGCAACAGCAGGGCGACGGCGAACTGGATCCCTCGAATAACGGGTTCGCCAACGACCCGCTGGAGGTGGCCGACGAGCCCGAGCCGACCGACGACGAGCAACACGACCCCCGCGAGCAGCCCGGCTGCGGCGAGTTCGGGATACGAGAGGGAGCCGACGATCGCCAGCCCGATCAGGGCCTTCATCGGCTCGACCGAGAGCGGCATCCCGTAGTACACCCCCCAGACGATCTGGAAGACGCCGAAGCCGACGAGGACGTGGGGAAGCGAAACGCTGGTCGTCGCGGCCAGCGCGACGAGCAGCGGCAACACCGTAACCGAATCTCCTAGCGCACCCGTCAGTTCCGACGCGGAGAAGTCGAGCTCCCAGTCGGCACCGGATCCGATCGAGTACGCCATCTACCCGGGGTTACCCGGGGAGGAACTTGACGCTTGTCAGTAACTCTTCGTGGTTCACTCGGGCTTCGGATACAACTGCTCCCGGTTACTCCCCGAGGGTTCGCTCGAGGATCGACTCGAGGACGGCCTCGTCCTCGCGCTCGAGCGGGCGGAGCGGACGCCGCGGGCGGCCGACGGACTGGTCCCGCATCGCGAGGGCGGCCTTGACGCCCGGAACGCCGAACCGGGCGGTGACGGCGTGGTTGAGCTCGACGAACGCCGCGTTTCGCTCGCGGGCCGTGTCGGTGCGGCCCGCACTGGCGAGTCCGAAGACCGCACTCGCACGCTCGGGGACGACGTTCGCGACCGCCAGCACGCCGCCGTCGGCCCCCGCCGTGATCCCGGCCGCGTAGACGCTGCCGCTGCCGACCAGCACATCGAAGTCGTCGTCGGTGTGGTCGACCAGCCGCTGGACCGAACCGAGGCTCCCGCTGGAATCCTTGATGCCGGCGACGTCCTCGTGGCTCGCGAGCTCCGCGACGAACTCGGGCGCGAGGGCGCGTCCCGTGAACTTCGGGACGCTGTAGAGGTAGATCGGGAGCGGCGAGCGGTCCGCGAGCGCGCGGTAGTAGGCCGCGAGGTCCGCGTTGTCCGCGCCGTAGTAAGAGGGCGTCACGACCAGCGCCGCGTCGGCGCCCGCCTCCGCGGCGAGCGCGGTCGTCTCGACGGTCGGCTCGAGCGCTTCCCGACCGGTGCCCGCGAGCACCGGGAGCTCGGTCGCGTCGACGACGGTCTCGACGACCGTGGCGCGCTCGGCGGTCGTCAGCGACGGCCCCTCGCCCGTAGAGCCGCAGGGAACGAGGAAATCGACGCCCGAGCGCTCGAGCCACTCGACGAGCGAGCGGAGCCGTTCGTGATCGATCGCGCCGTCCGAGAAGGGCGTCACGAGGGGAACGCCGGTTCCGTGCATGCGTCGCGGTACGACGGTTGGGGTCAAGGAACGTCGGGTTGAGGCAGCGATAGTGAGACGGACCCTCATAGCACCCGAGCGACTTTGTCCACCGGCGGTGACAGCCTACGTATGGAACTGCGTCGCCTCGAGGACCGGTCTGCCGACGCGCGAGCGATCGTCCGGATCAACGCCACGGCGATGCGCGCGGCCTACGCGGACCTGCTTCCCGAGGACGTCCTCGCCGAGTTCGACGCGGAGCCCACGGAAGAGCAGCTGCGGGCGTTCGCCGACCGGCTGCGCGAGGACCGGGAGGGGATCTTTCTGGCGGACGTGGACGAGGCCGTCCGGGGCTACGGCTACGTCCGCTGGGGGGAGGGAACGAAGGCCTTCGTCGGCGAGGACGAGGCCGGGCTCAAGGAGCTGTACGTCGGACCCGACTACTGGGGCGAGGGGATTGGCACGGCGCTGCTCGAGCGAGGGATCGAGGCCCTGCCCGAGCACGTCGAGCGGCTGCGCCTCGAGACGCTGGCGGAAAACGAGATCGGCCGGCGGTTCTACGAGGCGCGGGGCTTCGAGCGGGACGGTAGCTCGACGTTCGAGATCGGGGGCGAGACGCACCCAACGGCGATCTACGTCCGCGAACTGTGACGACGAGAGCTGTCGCGAAACCGCTACACCCGTTCTTCGCCGCTGCTCAGGCCGTGCCTATCGCGACGCCGTCGATCAGCATCGCTAAGGGCTCGCAAGCGAATCCTCCGGCCGTGAGCGAGCTCGGCAAGATCGATCGGCAGTTCTTCGAGGAACGGATCGCCCCCAACCTCGGCGCCGAGCGCGAGGACGTCGCGCTCGGTCCCAGCCACGGCGTCGACTTCGGCGTCCTCGACGTCGGCGGGCGGGCGCTGGTGACCGCGACCGACCCCGTCTCGATCCCCCCGGCGCTGGGTCTCGAGCGCGCCGCCCGGTTCGCGCTCGATCTGATCCTGGCGGACGTCGCCGTCAGCGGCATCGCGCCCTCCCACCTCTCGATCTGTTTTACGCTTCCCGAGACGATGGACAACGAGGCGTTCGCGACCGTCTGGGAGACGATCCACGAGGAGTGTGCGGACTTAGGCGTCGCGGTCGTGACGGGCCACACCGCCCGCTACGCCGACCCCTCCCACCCGTGGGTCGGCGCGGCGACGGCGATGGGCGTCGGCGACCACGACGAGATCGTCCGCCCCGACGGCGCGCGACCGGGCGATCACCTCCTACTGACGACCGGTCCGGCCGTCGAATCCGTCGGACTGTTGAGCACCCTCTTCCCCGACCAGCTCGAGCTTCCCGAGGACGTGATCGCCGACGCCCAGCAGCGGCTCGAGGACGTCTACTGTGTTCGGGACGCGCTGACGGCGGCCGCGGCGGGCCCGGTGACGGCGATGCACGACGTCACCGAGGGCGGACTCGCGGGGGCCGCAAACGAGATGGCCGCGGGAGCGGGCGTCGGCTTCGAAATCGATCGCGACGCCGTCCCGCTGCGTCCTGGGGTCGCCGAGGTCTGTGCCCACCTCGGGATCGATCCCTGGGCGGCGACCAGCTGCGGCTCGCTGCTGCTTACCGTTGCCCCCGACGGCGTCGACGCGGTTCGGGAGGCCCTCACAGAGCGAGGTACCGTCGTCGCCGAGATCGGTCGCGTCGTCGAGGGAGCCGAGGCCGGTACCGTTCGGGTCGACGGCGACGTCCTCGAGCACCCGCGGGTCGATCCCTCCTGGGAGGCCCACGCGCGGCTGGCCGAGGACGCCACCCGCTGACGAGCGCTGTGCCGACCACCACCGCTTAGTACAACGGTCCGATAGCTTCGGGTATGAGAACCCCAGCACCCGAGACGCGGCCGGTCGCGCTGACGATCGCGGGCAGCGACTCCGGCGGCGGCGCCGGGATCCAGGCCGACCTCGCGACGATGACCGCCCACGGCGTCTTCGGGACGTCTGTGATCACCGCCGTCACCGCCCAGCACACCCGCGGGGTCGAGTCCTCGTTCGTCCTGCCCCGCGAGGAGGTCGCGGCCCAGCTCGACGCGGTCACCGGCGACTTCGCGGTCGGCGCGGCGAAGACGGGGATGCTCGCGACCACCGAGATCGTCCGCCTGGTCGCCGACCGTGCCCCCGAGTTCGACTTTCCACTGGTCGTCGACCCCGTGATGGTCGCGACCTCCGGGGATCGCCTGCTCGAACCCGAGGCCGAGCAGGCCTACGAGGACCTCCTCGGGGAGGCGACGCTCGCGACGCCCAACGCCGACGAGGCCGAGGTGCTGTCGGGCGTGGAGGTCGTCGACGCCGACAGCGCCCGGGAGGCCGGCGAGGCGATCCTCGAGACGGGCGTCGACGCCGTCCTCGTGAAGGGGGGCCACGTCCCCGGCGAGACGGTCCGGGATCGGCTCGTCACCGAAAGCGGGGTCGAGACGTTCGAGCACCCGCGGATCGGTACCCAGGCGACCCACGGCTCGGGCTGTACGCTGGCCGCGGCGATCGCCGCTCGCCTGGCCGGTGGCGAGCCCCTCGAGTCGGCCGTCGAGGACGCGACCGACGTCCTCGCGCGGGCGGTCCGGTACTACTCCGACGTCGGCGAGGGCCACGGCGCGGTCAACCACGCCGTCGAACTGCGAAACGCGGCGGCCCGCGAGCCGACCGCGGAGGCGGTCCGGACCGTCGTCGCCGACCTCGTCGATCGGGACGTCTCGCGGCTCGTCCCCGAGGTCGGGATGAACGTCGTCGGGGCGACCCCCTACGCCGAGTCGGTCGCCGAGACGGCCGCCGTCGAGGGTCGGATCACGCGCACGCTCGACGGCGTCCGGCCGAATCGCGGGGTTCAGTTCGGCGCCTCGACCCATCTCGCCGCCGTCCTGCTTGCAGCCCGCGAGTCCGCGCCGGAGCTGCGGTTCGCGGTGAACTGCCGGCTCGACGGGGCGATCGAGGACGCGCTCGCGGAACTGGACTGGACCGTCGCCGAGAACGGGTTGGACGAGGACGTCTTCGCCGACAGCGAGGCACCCCCCGTTGCGGTGATCGACCGCGCCGACGTCGGGCAGGAGGCGACGGTGAAGCTCGTCGCCGAAGACGCCGAGACGCTGGCCGAGCGAACCCTCGAGCTCTGCGACCGGCTCGAGTGAGTCGTCGTCGCGTCAGTCGCTCCCGTCGGCGGAAGACAGCGCGTGGAGGTCGCCGCTGCCGAATGGACCGCCGAACGCGACCGCGTGAACCCCCTCGGGGTCAAGCCCCGAGGCACTCGGCCTGCTCCGCCTGTAGACCCCGTCGGCGACGGCGACGGGCTGGTCGCTGTAGAAGTCCGTCTCGAGGGTCCACAGCGGCTCGCCCGACTCGAGGTCGAGACAGACCGTTCGCGATCGGGTGTCCCGCGGCAGATAGACCTGCCCGTGCGCGACGGTCGGCTGCGTGGTTCCCGTCGTCTCACGATCGTGGCTCCAGACGGTCGTCCCGTCCTCGCGGTCGAGCGCCGCGAGTCGGCCCTCCTTCGAACTGGCCAGGACGAGGTCGTCGGTGACGACGGGCGGTTCGAAGCAGTCGGTGACGTCCTCGCGGGTCCAGACGACCTCGCCGTCGACGACGGCTGCCGCCCCGCCGTCGTCGCTCGTGCTCGTCGTATACACCGTTCCGTCGGCGATCGCCAGCGCTCGCGGGTGTGGCGGATCGGCCTCCCACGCCGTCGCGCCGGTGTCGGGCTCGAGCGCGACGACGCTGCCATCGAGCGCGTAGAGGTACTCGTCGGTCAGGACCGACGACCCCCAGCGGACGAACGCGTCGGTCGTCCACAGTTCCTCGCCGTCCTCGCGGTCGAGCGCGTACGTCCCGTTGTCCGAAGAGACGTGAAGTACCTCGGGGTCAAGTGGTTCGAGGATCGTCGATTCTCGTCACTGAGCGGGATCGAAGATCCCGCGAGGTCCGCGAACTCAAGAGTTCGCATGATCACGAGAGAGCTTCGCTCTCTCGTACGACCCCGAGGCTTCGCCGTTTAGGCCCGCACTGCCACCGCAGGTAAACGTAATTCCCCCCGACCTTCCCCGAACGGGGTTGGCTGGAATTAACACCCGAACGCGCGGTGCGTCCGTGAGGGTCGGTCGATCCACCACGACCCGACAACTCCCGTCTCACCGCCAATGGCGGGTTTTGAGAGGAGCCGCATTTCCAAACATTCGAACGACCAGCAAAGGCATTGAGGTCTTCAACGCCCTATTTTGAGGGTTGTGTTCTGGTCGTTATCCCTTATAAGATCCTGTGGTTTGGTAACTGTTTCGACGGGCTTTACCCCGAGGTCAAGCCTCGGGGCACTCGCCCTGCTCCGCCTGTAGACCACGTCCCTCGCGAGCGACGGGATCGAGCGGACCCCCGCGGCGGTATCGGCCTCGTACGCCCAGCGGCGCCCGCCGGGTGTCTCGCAGACGACATCGCCGGTGGCGGTGCCGAAGTAACACCGCCCGTCGGCGACCGCGACCCCGCCGCCAAGCGAGGTCTCGATTCCGGAGCCGTCGCGGGTGACGGGAGTCGACGATGGGGGCGCCTCGAGTAGTTCAGCCTCGGGATTGGATCCCGTGTTCTCACCCTCGAACCCGGCCAAGCCGTCGTCCCGTCGGCAAGCGGCGTGGGATCGCGATCGTCGATCGAGCCCGGATCCGAGAGGGGGTTCTCGACCGAGGACGCGCAACCGGCGAGCGTCGCGGCGACCGAGGCGCCGGCGACCGAGCGGAGAAACGAGCGGCGGTCCATACGAGGCGTTTCGTAGCAACGATATTGAACGTTCGGACCGGAGACATTCGCCGTGCCGGCTGATACTGCTGTCGGCCCTAGAACTATGCGATCGCGAGTCGCGGTCGGGGTATGGTCGAACCTCCGTTCGACGTCGAGATTCGGGTCGGTGACATCCTCGCGGCCGAAGCGTTCCCGGAGGCGAACAAGCCGAAGATGACCAAGCTGTGGATCGACCTCGGCGACGAGGACGGCGAGATCCAGTCGGCTGCGCAGCTGGATCACCACTACGATCCCGACGAGCTCGAGGGACGACGGGTACTGTGTGCGACGAACCTGGGATCGGTCCGGATCGCCGGCTTCAAATCAGAGGCCCTGACCGTCGGCGTTCCCGACGAGGAGGGGTATCCCGTCCTCGTCGAACCCGACCGGGAGAAGGCGGTCCCGCTGGGCGGACTGCTGTTCTGAGGCCGGAGGACGGCCCGAACTGCAGCGATCGCCCGCAGCAGAAATATACGTCCCGCTAGAATAACGGTGCGCATGGACGAGCCGTCGCCTGAGGGGACCAACGTCGAAGGTGAGTCGCCACGGGTCGAGCCGACGGTCGAGACGGAGGAGGCGACGATCACCGACGACGCCGAGCTCGAGCGAACGCTCGGGCTCTCGGGCGGACTGGCGATCGGTATCGGGACGATGATCGGCGCGGGAATCTTCGTCTTCCCGGGGCTCGCGGCCGGACGGGCCGGGCCCGCCGCGGCGGCCTCGTTCGCCATCGGGGCGGTCGTCGCCCTGCTGGTCGCGCTACCGGCCTCGGAGCTCGCAACGGCGATGCCGAAAAGCGGCGGGGGGTACTACTTCATCTCCCGCGGACTCGGGACCCTTCCCGGGGCCGTCGTCGGGCTCTCGCTGTGGTTCGGACTGGTGTTCGCGACGGCGTTCTATCTCGTCGGCTTTGGCTACTACGCCGTCGACACGCTCGCGGAGCTCGGCGTCACGGTCGGCGGGGGGCTCGTCATTCCGCTAGCGCTGCTGTTCGGCGCGGGGTTTACCGTGTTGAACGTGACGGGAACGGAAAACGCGGCGAAGCTCCAGAACGGGATCGTCGCACTGCTGTTGTCGATCCTCGTCGTGTTTCTGGGCTACGGCGGGCTCGACGCGGCGGGACTCATCGGCGAACCGACCGCACCCGAACAGTTCGCGCCGTTCGGGGCCGTCCCCGTGATGACGACGGCCGCACTGGTCTTTACCTCGTATCTCGGCTTCGCCCAGGTGGCGACCGTCGCCGGAGAGATGAAGGATCCCGGACGAAACCTGCCGCTGGCGATGGTCGGCTCGGTGCTGATCGTCGGCGTGTTGTACGTGGCGACGATCTTCGTCGCGACGAGCGCGTTCGGGAGCGAACAGCTCTCACAGTTCGGCGAGACCGCGATGGTCGAGGTGGGTCGTCACTACCTCGGCGCCGCCGGCGCGTTCGCGATCGTCTTCGGCGGGCTGCTCGCGACGATGTCCAGCGCCAACGCGTCGATCCTGAGCACGTCGCGGGCCATCTACGCCGTCTCGCGGGACGCCCTGTTACCCCAGGGCGCGAGCCGGATCAACCTCCGGTACGGAACCCCACACGTCGCGCTGGGGATGGCCGGCGGGCCGATCCTGGTCCTGACCGCGACCGGACGCGTCGAACTGCTGGCGGAGGTCGCCTCGTTTCTCCATCTCATCATGTACGGGCTGATCTGCGTCGCGCTGATCGCGCTGCGCCGGAACGAGCCGGAGTGGTACGACCCCGACTTCCGCGTGCCGGGCTACCCCGTCGTGCCGGCGCTCGGCGCGATCGCCAGCTTCGCGCTGATCGGGTTCATGCAGCCCGCCTCGCAGCTCGTCGGCGTCGGAATCATGATCGCGACCGCGGGCTGGTACTACTACTACGCCCGCGACATCGACCTGAAAGGAAAGCTATGACACGCGTACTCGTTCCGCTGGCGATACTGAAGCGAGAATCGGTCTCGGCCGGGTTAACGGCGCTGCTCGAGCCGACGAACGTCACGGTGCTTGGCTACCACGAGCTTCCCGAACAGACGCCGGCCGACCAGGCCCGCGACCAGTACGGAGCGCGCGCGACCGACGCGCTCGAGGACCTCGCGGCGGAGTTCGGATCGGCCACGGGGACTGCCGACCACCGTCTCGTGTTCACGCACGACCGAAAGCAGACGTTCGATCGCGTCGCCAGGGAAACGAACGCGGACGCGTACGCGATCCCGGGCGCGACGGGACCGATCGATCGACTGCTCGTAGCGCTGACCGGCGACGTCGCCGTCGAGCGGATCGTCTCCGTTGTCGCCGAGCTGGTCGGCGACCGCGATATCGGCGTCACGCTCTTTCTGGCGACCGACGACGAGGACGCGGGTCGCGAGCTGCTCGCGGCCTCGAAGGTCCCGCTGGTCGACCGGGGGATCGACGTGGAGACCGAACTCGCCGTCGACGAACTCGCCCTCGAGGCGCTCGTCGACGCGGCGGTCGGCCACGACGCCGTCGTGATGGGCGAACGGGCGCCCTCGCTGCTGACGCTCGTCTTCGGCGAGGACGCCGAGCGCGTCGCGGCCGAGTCGGTCGGTCCGGTGCTCGTCGTCCGAAACGTCGAGAACGCGTCGGCAGACGAGGGGTGACCGAGCCCTGCGCGGCGACGCGACGGACGGGAGCGCCCACGGTCAGGAGTCGGTCGCGTCCGCGTCGTCCTCGAGGTACTCCCCGCGAATCACGAGCACCGGGTCGACGGTCCCTCTGGCCAGCTTCTTCGCCCGATCCCGGAAGATGTACCGGCGGAGCGACGGCCGACTCTCGCCGACGACGAGCAGGTCGTGGTCGGCCGCGGCTTCGAGGATCGCCTGCGTCGGCGAGCCGTCGACGACGATCGAAGTGTCGATCCGGTCGCGGTCGACGCCGGTGGCGACGAGTTCGTCGACGGCGGCCCCGAGGAGTTCCGTTCGGCGGTTCCGTTCGTCCTCGTCGGGGGCGACGTGGAACAGCGTCACCTCGAGGTCGGTGTCCGCGAGCACCGCGCCCAGAAACCGGGCGATGTACTCGAGGTTGACGTCGCCCCGAACCGCGACAAGCACCCGCTCGAGCACCGGGGCGGGGTTGAGCAACAGGATCGCGTCGCAGTCGGTCTCGACGGCGACGCGCTCGAAGGTCTTCAACCGATCGTGCGTGAAGACGACCCGGGACGAGACGTCGAGACAGCCGGCGTCCTCGAAGACGGTATGCAGCTCGTCGAGTTCGGCCCGGACGCGCGAGCCGTACTGGTCACGGGCCTGATCGGTACCGGTCTGTTCGGGTAGTTCGCGGTAGCCGAGCAGGACGACCGGCACCGACGCGAGCACGTCGATCACCGTCCGCGGAACGCTCTCACCGCCGAGGACGTCGATCGGAACGAGCACGCTGTTGTCGGGTGCAGGCATGGGGCTGTGATAGCATACGCCAGTGGCCCTCATAGACCTCCGTAACGACGGTCGTGACAGTCATCGGGACTCACACCGATCAGTTCCACCGCGGATCCCGCAGGGTTTTTGCGATGGAACGCCAGGCTCCGCCTATGACAGAGGCGACGGGGATCGTCGGGGAGTTTCTCTCGCTCAAGGAGGAAACGGACGCCGACCTGCTGACGATGCAGTGTGGGGACTTCTACGAGTTCTTCGCCGAGGACGCCGAGATCGTCGCCGACGAGTTAGAGCTGAAGGTGTCTCAGAAGTCTTCCCACGGCTCGTCGTACCCGATGGCGGGCGTTCCCGTCGACGACCTGACGCCCTACCTGAAGGCCCTGGTCGAGCGCGGCTACCGGGTCGCCGTCGCCGACCAGTACGAGACCGACTCCGGCCACGCCCGCGAGATCGTTCGCGTGGTCACCCCCGGGACCCTGCTCGAGACCAGCGACGCCGACGCCCAGTACCTGGCCGCGGTCGTCGCCGACTCGAGCGCTCGCGGCGACGATCCAGGGTACGGCCTCGCGTTCGCCGACGTGACTACCGGTCGATTCCTCGTCGCTGAAGCCGACGACGCCGACGAGGCGCTGACTGAGCTGTACCGGTTCGACCCCGTCGAGGTGTTGCCGGGCCCCGAGGTCCGAGCCGACGACGACCTGCTCGGGCAGGTTCGCGAGCGCCTCGAGGCGACGCTTACCCTCCACGAAACCGAGTCGTTCGCGCCCAGACGGGCGGACCACGCCGTCCGCGAGCAGTTCGGCGACGGCACCGTCGACCGCCTCGGCGTCGACGAGCCCGCCGTCGCCGCCGCGGGCGCCGTACTCGACTACGTCGAGGAGACCGGCGCCGGCGTGCTCGCCTCGATGACCCGCATCCAGGCCCACCGCGGCGACGACCACGTCACCCTGGACGCGACCACCCAGCGTAACCTCGAGCTCACCGAGACGATGCAGGGCGACCGCGAGGGCTCGCTGTTCGCGACGATCGACCACACCGCGACCAGCGCCGGTGGTCGGCTGCTCAAGGAGTGGCTCCAGCGTCCCCGGCGATCGCTCGCGGACCTCAAGCGCCGCCAGGAGAGCGTCGCCGCGCTGTCGACGGCCGCACTGGCCCGCGACGAGATTCAGGACGTCCTCGGCGAGGCCTACGACCTGGCCAGACTCGCCTCGAAGGCGAGCCACGGCAGCGCCGACGCGCGGGACCTGGTGGCGGTCCGGGAGACGCTTTCGGTACTACCCGCGGTCGCCGACGCCGTCACCTCGAACCCCGACCTGGCCGACTCGCCGCTGGCCGACGTCCTCGAGCGTCCGGACCGCGAGGACGCCCGCGAGCTGCGCGCCGAGCTCGAGGACGCGATCGCCGAGGACCCGCCGTCGACGGTGACCCAGGGCGAGCTGTTCCGGCAGGGGTACGACGACGAGCTCGACGAGGTAATCGAGCGCCACGAGAAAGTCCGGGAGTGGCTCGACACGCTCGCCGACCGGGAGAAACGCCAGCACGGCCTGAGTCACGTGACCGTCGACCGGAACAAGACCGACGGCTACTACATCCAGGTGGGGAAGTCCGCGGCCGACGGGGTTCCCGACCACTACGAGCAGATCAAGACGCTGAAGAACTCCAAACGGTTCACGACCGACGAGCTGGAGGAGAAGGAACGCGACGTGTTGCGCCTCGAGGAGCGCCGCGGCGAACTCGAGTATGAGCTGTTCGAGGAGCTCCGCGAGGACGTCGCCGAGAGGGCCGAACTCCTGCAGGACGTCGGCCGGGCGCTGGCGACCGTCGACGCGCTGGCGAGCCTGGCGACCCACGCCGCGGAGAACCGCTGGATCAAACCCGAGCTCCGCCGGGACGATCGCCTCGAGATCGAGCAGGGCCGCCACCCCGTCGTCGAGCAGACGACCGAGTTCGTCCCCAACGACGTCCGCCTGGACGGGGATCGGGACTTCCTCGTCGTCACCGGACCCAACATGTCCGGGAAGTCGACCTACATGCGCCAGGTCGCCGCGATCGTGCTGCTGGCCCAGATCGGGAGCTTCGTCCCCGCGAAAGACGCGGAGATCGGGCTGGTCGACGGCATCTTCACCCGCGTCGGGGCGCTCGACGAGCTCGCGCAGGGACGGTCGACCTTTATGGTCGAGATGAGCGAGCTCTCGAACATCCTCCACACCGCGACCGAGGAGTCGCTCGTGATCTTGGACGAGGTCGGCCGGGGGACCGCGACCTACGACGGGATCTCGATCGCCTGGGCCGCCACGGAGTACCTCCACAACGAAGTGCGGGCGAAGACGCTGTTTGCGACCCACTACCACGAGCTGACCGGGCTCGCCGAGAAGCTCCCGCGGGTAGCCAACGTCCATATCGCGGCCGACGAACGCGACGGCGAGGTCACCTTCCTGCGGACGGTTCGAGACGGGCCCACGGATCGTAGCTACGGGATCCACGTCGCCGATCTGGCGGGCGTTCCCGACCCCGTCGTCGGCCGCTCGCGGGAGGTCTTAGAGCGCCTGCGCGAGGAGAAGGCCATCGAGGCAAAGGGAGGGACGTCGAACGAGCCCGTCCAGACGGTGTTCGACGTCTCGAGCGGGCAGTTCCGCGGCCCCGCGAACGCGGACGGCGGCGCGCGACCGACGGACGCCGATCCGGAGCCGTCGCTCGACCCCGAAACCGAACGCGTCCTCGAGGATCTCGCGGACGTCGACGTCAACGAGACCCCGCCCGTCGAACTGCTCTCGAAGGTCCGGGAGTGGCAACGGCGCCTCGAGGAGTAGACGGCGGCGACCGCGTCCTCGCCGGTTCTCGAGTAGTTCATCGTCGGTTGTACTTATCTCCGATTTAACTAGTAGTATCACACCATAATCAGAGATATTGAAATACATTTATTAGCTACTATATCCACGATAATGGTAGGAGGTGGAACGGGTGTTACGAGATCTGCTGATAGTCGACGACAATCCGGCTGACGTCCGGTACACGGAGGAGATGCTGAAGGAAGCGGGGGTAAAGAGCGACCGACACGTCGTGGGTGATGGGGTCGAAGCGTTGCGGTTTCTCCGCCGGCGCGGCGAGTACGCCGACGCGCCGCGTCCGGATCTGGTCCTGCTCGACTGGTACCTGCCGCGGAAAGACGGCCGGGAGGTGCTGGCCGAACTGCGAGCCGACGAGCGACTCGCCGGCGTTCCCGTCGTCGTGATGACCGGCTCGCGGCTCGAGGTGGAATCGCTCCGGACCGAATCGGGCGGGGCGGACGCGTACACCGTCAAGCCGATCGAGCCCGACGAGTTACGGCGGTTCGCCGAACGGCTGGGTGGCGCCCGGCGGCTCGCGTAGCGGTGCGGACGACACGCGAACGGCCTCTGTTATGTCCGACTCATCGCCGTGGTCCCGGTTCGGGTCGTCGGCGTGGTGACCGCCGACCACGATGTTGATCGACGCGCCGACGAGCAAGACCAGGGCGTTTCCGGAGAGCCAGACGAGCAACAGCAGTATCGAAAGGAACGCGGCGCAGGCGATGCTGCCGGCCATGAGCGTCACGTTGTACTCGCGGATCACGCTCGCGACCGCTCGAACGGCAGTCGCGATTCGCCGCTTTTTATACCGGACGTACGATGGTCGAAAGGAAACGGACGAAGCCGGAAGCTGCGGCCGTGCGCTCGTCGCGTCCGCACCGTATCGGAGCGCTACAGCAACAACAAGAGTGCGGCGTAGCCGACGGAACCGACGGCGAACGCCCAGAAGCGACTCTCCTGGGTCCGGGGAAGTTCGTCCTTGATCGCGTTGAAAACGATCCCGCCGGTCAGCAGACCGAGCAGGATCGTAAACGCCGCGTCGCCGATCGTGTACGCCGCGCCGAGACCCGCGCCAAGCACTACCGCGGCCGCGAGGACCCACCGGCCGACCCGCTGATACGCTTCGCGGTGGTGGTACTCCATCGCTGCGTCGTTTCCGAACAGGTGCAGCGCCATCGCGACCGCAAACAGCGCGGTGCTCTCGGTCCCCGTCTCCCCCTGCACCAGCACGTAGCCGATAAACGCGTTGTGAAGTACCTCGGGGACAAGCCCCGAGGCACTCTCGCTGTATCTCTGTAGAACAGCGCCAGCCCGACGAACGCGAGCCCGTAGATGTGGTGGTCGGCGAGCGAACCGACGAGGACGTCGACGTCCTCGAGGCCCTCTCGTCGACCGTCGAGCTCCGGAAAGAGATGGAGGACGGCGTAACGATCGAAACCCCGCCAGCGGCCGAGAGGAGCTCCTGTCGGGAGCGACCGCTCGAGAGCGGCAACTCGTCGGGAAGGAGATGCACCGCCGCGACCGCGGCTACGAGCGCCGCGGCGAGAAACGCGTCGCCGTCGACGAGAGCGGGAGGGAGGGACATCCGTTCGACCGTTCGACGCGTGGCGTGCTCGTTCTTTCGCCGGCGTCCTCGGTGGGGGACGCGTAAGACCTAACCAGCCGCTCTGGCTACGAGGTATCGATGCCCGTCGAGAGCGAGCGGTCTTCCGAGCGCACCCACCCACCATGAGCGAGGACACGACAACCCCCAACGACACCGCGATTCGCCAGCTCGACGACGACACCGTCGCCCGGATCGCCGCCGGCGAGGTCGTCGAACGACCCGCCAGCGCCGTCAAGGAGCTCGTCGAGAACAGCCTCGACGCCGGCGCCGATAGCGTCGACGTCACCGTCGAGGACGGCGGGACCGAGCTGATCAGGGTCGCCGACGACGGCAGCGGGATGAGCGAGGCCGACCTCCGGGCCGCGGTTCGCCAGCACACCACGAGCAAGATCGCCGGACTCGAGGACCTCGAGTCCGGCGTCGCCACGCTTGGCTTCCGCGGCGAGGCCTTACACACCATCGGCTCAGTCGCGAAGCTGACCATCCGGAGCCGTCCGCAGGGGGGCGACGGTGTCGGCACCGAACTCGTCTACGAGGGCGGCGACGTCGTCTCGGTCGAGCCAACGGGCTGTCCCGCAGGAACCGTCGTCGAGGTCGCGGAGCTCTTCTACAACACCCCCGCGCGCCGGAAGTTCCTCAAGACGACCGCGACCGAGTTCGCCCACGTCAACCGGGTCGTGACCCGCTACGCGCTCGCGAACCCCGACGTCGCGGTCTCGCTGACCCACGACGGCCGCGAGGTGTTCGCGACGACCGGGCAGGGCGACCTGCAGGCGGCCGTCCTCTCGGTGTACGGCCGCGAGGTCGCCTCGGCGATGCTCCCCGTCGAGGCCGAGGACGACGAGCTTCCCGTGGGCCCCGTCGAGTCGATCACCGGGCTCGTCTCCCACCCCGAGACGAACCGCTCGAGCCGCGAGTACCTCGCGACCTACGTCAACGGACGGGCGGTCTCGGCCGACGCCGTCCGCGAGGGGATCATGGGTGCCTACGGCACCCAGCTCGGCGGGGATCGCTACCCGTTCGTCGCACTCTTCCTGGAGGTCCCGGGCGAGGCCGTCGACGTCAACGTCCACCCCCGCAAGCGGGAGGTGCGGTTCGACGACGACGACGCCGTACGCAGACAGGTCGACGCGGCCGTCGAGTCGGCGCTGCTCGAGCAGGGGCTGTTGCGCTCGGGTGCGCCCCGAGGACGGTCGGCGCCGGAGGAGGCGCGCCTCGATCCAGGTGGGAAGCAGGGATCGACTGGCCGACCCGGGGCCGCAGACTCGCCCACCGAGGCGGGAGCGTCGACGGACTCCCGAGGACGGACGACCGATCCGGGTTCCGAGACGGAGCGACCGGAGCCCGGCGACGCCGGAGCGGAACCGGGGTCGGAGTCCTCGGAACCGGACAGTGCCGGGCCGGAGCCCGAGCCAACACCGTCGAGCGACGAGTCGACCCCCCGAGCCGAGGAGCGCGACGCCGACGCCGTTTCGGAGTCGAGCGCGGACGCTTCCCGCGAGGATCGCGGCCTCGGAGGACAGGCCGTGTCCGACGACGGAGCGAGCCCCGGCTCGGCCGCGGACGCTCCCGGAACGGCTCCGGATCGAGGCAACGACACGGCGGGATCCGAGGACGACGACGCTCCAAGCGTCGCGTCCGAGGCACACGACGACCGCGACCGTCGGTTCTCGGGCCCCACCGAGCAGCGGACGCTGGCGGGCGAGGCCGCAAACGGCGACGCCACCGAGTTCGAGACGCTGCCCGCGTTGCGGGTGCTTGGCCAGTACACCGACACCTACCTCGTCTGTGAGGCGACCGACGGACTCGTTCTCATCGACCAGCACGCCGCCGACGAGCGGGTCAACTACGAGCGCCTGCGGGAGGCTTTCGCCGACGACCCCGCCGCCCAGTCGCTGGCCTCGGCCGTCGAGCTCGAGCTCACCGCCACGGAGGCCGAGGCCTTCGAGAGCTACCGCGAGGCCCTCGCTCGACTCGGCTTTCACGCGAACCGCGTCGACGACCGCACCGTCGCCGTGACGACCGTCCCTGCCGTCCTCGAGGAGACCCTCGAACCGGAGCGGTTGCGGGACGTCCTCACGTCGTTCGTCGAGGGCGACCGCGAGGCCGGGGCGGAGACGATCGACGCGCTGGCCGACGAGTTCCTCGGCGATCTGGCGTGTTACCCCTCGATCACCGGCAACACCTCGCTGACGGAGGGGTCGGTCGTCGACCTGCTCCGGGCGCTCGACGACTGCGAGAACCCCTACAGCTGCCCCCACGGCCGACCCGTGATCGTCCGCCTCGAGGACGGCGAAATCGAGGAGCGGTTCGAGCGGGACTACCCCGGCCACCACGGGTAACGGCGTTCGCTATCGTTCTCCGTCGCTCTGCGGAGATTCCCTTCGAACGGCTCGGTCTCTCGCGTATCGAGGACGGCGTCGTCCGTTCCGGGCAGAAAGCATTTATAGGATAGAAATAAAATCACTATTGTTGAAAGATGAGTGTGGTACTCATAGCCGTCGGGTGGCTGGTGGTGCTCTGCCTGTACCTCGGGTTCTTTATCGGTATGGGTGTCCCCGAACGCGATCGTCGGGAGTCCGACCTTGCGTCACAGCGCCGCGGCTCACGGTAGCGCTGGGACGCGTCTCGAACGCCCCAAAAGAGGGGGCGATCTCACGACACACCATTTCCAAAATTTAGCTCTCAACGTCGATAGTTTATCCCCTCTCGATCACCGGTTCCATAACGACTACATTACTAATCGTTATCGGCTTTAATGTAGATATGAGAGAGCATACCAAAACCCGGCGACGAGTACTGCAGGGAATCACCGCGGCGGGACTCTCGGCCGGAATGATCGGTTCGGGAAGCGCCGGTTCGACGACGACGTACGTCATTACGGGCGGATCGCGAGGACGGCTCGAGGACGCGGGCTTTGCGGTCACGCGTGAACTCGCGGGCGGGTCGGTCTCGATCGTCACCGGCCCGGCCGACGCCGAGGACGACCTCGAGGCGATCGACGAGGTCGACGGCGTAACGGAGAACTTCGAGGTCGATTTCGCCGACCCGGTCAGCAGCGCCGAACCGCAGACGACCGACGACGCCGAATTCACCGACCTGCAGTGGGACAAGGAGATCACCGACACCTTCGAGGCCCACGAGCACGCCACGGGCGAGGGCTCCCGGATCGTCATCGCCGACACGGGCGTCGACGGCACGCATCCGGACCTCGACGAGAACTTCAACAAGGAGCTGAGCGTCTCGGTCGTCGACGGCGGCCAAATTGATGAACACATCGGAGACAGCGGCGACCACGGCACCCACGTCGCTGGAACCGCGGCGGCGTCGGGAGCGGAGGGAGTTACTGGAACCGCCCCCGACGCGGAGATCGTCTCGGTTCGAGTCCTCGGGCCCGATAGCAGTTCGTTCGCGGATATCCTGGTCGGCGCGGAGTACGCCGCGGAGATCGGCGCCGACGCCGCGAACTTCAGCCTCGGCGCGGGGCCGTACCCGCCCCAGGCCAACAGCGACGGCCTTCGCGTGGCGGTCCAGACGGTCATGCAGGACGTCGCTCGCCGCGGCACCGTTCAGACGGTGTCGTCGGGGAACGCTGAGACGGACCTCCAGCGGGGCGGGACGTTCTATCTGCCGGGAACCGTCCAGGGCGTGATGACCGTCTCTGCGAGCGGACCGAACGACGAACTCGCCTTCTACTCGAACTACGGCACGAGCGAGATCGAGGTCGGGGCGCCCGGCGGTGGACGCGCGACCGAAGGGGAAACCGTGACCCCCGACGATCTCGTCTTCTCGACGGAACCCGACGGCACGTACGGCTGGAAGGCAGGCACCTCGATGGCCGCACCGCAGGTCGCCGGTCTGGTTGGGCTCGTTCGCGAGCTCGCTCCCGAGATGCACGTGAACCAGGTCGAGAACAACATCGCCCACGGTGCGGAGCTCGTCCCCGGCAGGAGCAGCCCCGAGTTCGGCGCCGGGCGCATCAACGCGTTGAACACGGCCCAGCGAATCTGAGCGCCGTCTCGCTGTGATCGTCGTTTTTGTCGTGACCCCGAGGACGGAGAGCTGGAGCGACGCACGACGACGATAACGGTAGGTCGCTCCAGCTCGTATCCCGTCCCATGCGCGAACTCGACGGCTCGAACGCGGGCGGGCAGTTCCTCCGGAGCGCCCTCACGCTGTCCGTCCTCGAGGACGTCCCGATCAGGATCGAGAACGTCCGCGGCGACCGTCCCACGCCCGGGCTCGCCCACCAGCACCTGGCCGTCCTCGAGACGATGGCCGAGGTCTGTGACGCCACGGTCTCGGGCGCCGAACTCGGCGCGGAGACGATCGAATTCGACCCCGACGGGGCGGGCGCGGACGGGCTCGCTGGCGGCTCCTACGCCGTCGACATCGGCACCGCCGGCAGCGTCACCCTGCTGTTCGACGCCCTCCTGCCGCTGGCGACCGTCCTCGAGGCGCCGCTGTCAGTCACCGCGACGGGCGGGACGGACGTCGAGTGGTCGCCCCCGCTCGATTACTTCCGACTCGTCAAGCTCCCCCTGCTTGCCCGGCACGGGCTCGTCGCGTCCTGTGAGGTCGATCGCCGTGGGTTCTACCCCGACGGGGGCGGTCGGGTAACGCTTCGGGTCGCTCCCTCGAGTCTCGAGCCCCTGGCGCTCGAACGGCGCGGCGAACTCGCGGGCGTGCGACTGTACTCGACCGAATCGGCGTCGCTCGCCGATCGGGACGTCGCCCACCGCCAGCTCGAGGGGGCGCTCGAGCGGCTCGACCTCGCGATGGACGACGGAGACGAGGACGCCGGCCTTCCGATACTCGAGCGCCAGGAACGATCCGCCGAGAGCCACTCGCCCGGTTCGGCGCTCGTGATCAGGATCGATCACGGCACGGGTGTCGCCGGGTTCGGTGCGCTGGGCGAGCGAGGCAAACCCGCCGAGCGGGTCGGCGAGGACGCCGCCGACGCCGCGAACCGGTTTCTCGAGGGACGGGGGTCGGTCGACACCCATATGGGTGATCAGCTGCTGGTCTTCCTCGCACTGGCCGGCGGCCGGGTGGGGATTCCCCGGGTAACCGACCACGTCGAGGGCAGCCGGAAGCTGCTGGCCGCGTTCGGGATCGAAACCGTCCTCGAGCGGACTGCCGAGGACGTCGTCGTCTCGCTTGCCGACGACCGGGGGAACGACACACCTTAACCGCAGCCGATCGATCACCCCCACATGATCGCACGCACCGACGGAGTCGAACGGAGGGGAAGGCGGTGAGCGAGATCGTCACCTTCGGCGAGACGATGCTGCGGCTCTCGCCGCCCGACCAGCGCCGCCTCGAGGAAACGCGGGAGCTCGAGGTCCGTGCGGCGGGCGCCGAGAGCAACGTCGCCGTCGCGGCCCAGCGGCTCGGATCCGCGCCGGCGACGTGGACCTCGAAGCTGCCCGACTCGCCGCTGGGACGGCGCGTCGTCGGCGAGCTCGAGGGGTACGGGATCGACGCCGATGTCGTCTGGAGCGACGAGGGCCGACAGGGTACCTACTACCTCGAGCACGGCGGCAAACCCCGCGGAACGAACGTGATCTACGACCGGAGCGACGCCGCGGTCACGACCGCCGAGACCGGGGAGCTCGATACCGGACTGATCGAGGACGCCGAGCTCTTCTTTACGACTGGGATCACGCCCGCACTGTCGGACCGGCTCCGGGAGACGACGGCCGAGCTGCTCGAGACGGCCGCAGAGAGCGGGACGAAGACCGCCTTCGACTTCAACTACCGCGGGAAGCTCTGGTCGCCCGACGAGGCCGCCGACTGCCTGCGCGGGCTGTTTCCCTCGATCGACGTCCTCGTCGTCGCCGCCCGGGACGCCCGGAACGTGCTGGGACTCGAGGGGGAGGCCGCCGAGCTGGGAACCGAGCTCGCCGACGAGTTCGGGTTCGAGACTGTCATCATCACTCGCGGCGCCGAGGGTGCCCTCGCCTGGAACGACGGCGAGATCGTCGAACAACCCAGCTACGAGACCGAGACGCTCGATCCGATCGGCACCGGGGACGCCTTTACCGGCGCCTTCCTCGCGCGCCGCCTCGAGGGCGAGGACGTGGCGACAGCCCTCGAGTACGCCGCGGCGACGGCGGCACTCAAACGGACGATTCCCGGCGACATCGCTCTGGTGACCCGCGAGGAGGTCGAGTCGGTCGTCGCCGAGGACGACGCCGAGATTTCGCGGTAGGGTCGGCCTGCAGAATCTCTTTTTGCCCGTCGTCCGTACTCCAGGTATGGTTCACGTCGCGATCGTCGGAGCGTACGGGAGTGCGGGCGTCGCCGTCGCCGACGGGTTGCTCGAACGGAGCGCGGAACTGTCCGAACTGGAACTGACGCTGATCGACGACGGCGATCCCGGCGGGGGGCTCTGTATCCTTCGTGGCTGTATGCCCTCGAAGGAGGTCCTCTCGGCGGCCGACCACCGGTTCCGGGCGCGCCACGACGACCGCCTCGAGGGCGTCCCCGAGGTCGATCCCGAGGCCGTCGTCGCCCGCAAGGACGACCATATCTCCGGGTTCGCCGAGCACCGCCGCGGGCACGTTCACGAGCTCGCCGACCGCGAGAACGTCGAGCTCATCCGGGAGCCCGCACGGTTCGTCGACGACCGTGTCCTCGAGGTCGACGGCCGACGGATCGAGCCCGACTACGTCGTCGTCGCAACGGGGTCGACGCTGGACGTCCCCGACCTCTCGGGGATCGACGAGGTCGACTTTTCGGGGAGCGCCGACGTCCTCGACGCGACGACGTTTCCGGACTCGGGAATCGTGATGGGGTTTGGCTACATCGGCCTCGAACTCGCCCCCTACCTCAGCGAGGTCGGCGGGGTCGATCTCACGGTGATCGAACACGACGACCACCCCCTCGACGAGTTTGAGCCCGAGTACGGCGAGACGATCCTCGAGCTCTACCGCGAGCAGTTCGGCATCGAGGTCCTGACCAACACCGACGAGAAGCGACTCGAGCGGACGAACGACGGTGGGGTCAGGCTGTACGCCGACCGGGAGGGCGAGCAGCGCGTCCTCGAGGCCAACCATCTCTACTGCTTTACCGGTCGGCGGCCGAGCCTCGACGGCCTCGCCCTCGAGAACACCCGTCTCGAGCCCGTCGAGGGGTGGGTCGAGCCGACGATGCAGGCAAGCGCCGACGATCGGGTCTTCGTCGTCGGCGACGCGAACGGTCGCGAGCCGATCCTCCACGTCGCCAAGGAGCAGGGCTTTGCAGCCGCCCAGAACGTGGTCAACCACGTTCGCAACGTGGAGTGCGAGCCGTACGCGAACGTTCCCCACCACGTGATCTTCTCGGGACTGGGAACGTACCCGTTCGCCCGCATCGGCCACACGCCCGAGACGGCAGCCGAGACGGAGATGGAGACGATCGTCGTCACCCGCGAGGCCAGCGACGACGGCGTGTTCAAGACGAAGGGCCACCCCGAAGGGCGAGCGACGCTGATCGTCGACGCCGACGGCGGGACGGTGTTGGGGTTCCAGGGACTGCATCTCCACGCCGACGTGATGGCCAAGACGATGCAGGTACTCGTCGAGATGAAAGTCGACGTCCGCGAGGTACCCAAACGGGCCTACCACCCAACGACGCCCGAGATTCTGGACGGACTGCTCCGGGAGGCCTGCGAGGAACTCGGCGAGGAGCAAGACTGCGTCGACGACACCGACGCCCGCGATCTGGCGCTGTAGCGGCGTATTACTCCCGTTCTCGAAGCCATCGTTACTAAGCGTTCCTTAGATATCTCGATCAGTTATGAGATCATTTGAGGAGATGAACCACACGTTTCGCGAGACGGACCGCATGTTCGACCAGTTTCCGCTCGAACTGGGACGGGGAGTTCCCGGTCGACGACCGCGGGTTCGGTCGACCGGCGCTCGAGGACGCCGACGCGACCCGGGCGCGTCGCTCTCGTCGAAGCGCCGTCCAACGGAAAAGGGAGTCGTGGAGCGTGTGACAGGGATCCCGACTCCAGGCGTACTTATATACTATCTAATAAGACAGCTTGTCATGTTCTCGGCGCCTGAATCTCGGCGATACAGATAAGACGAACCGCTGACAGCGTCCGGCACGTTGGTCGCGCAACGCGGCGCCGTCACGGCGTTCGTCGAATCGAACAGGACAGGAGTGGCGACTACGCGTCGTCGACGACCTCGATACCGCGGTTGTTGACGGCCGCGGGGTCGAGACCGACCTCCTGGAGGAACTGCTTGTACTCCCGTTCGCACTGCTCGGCGTCCTTCTGTTTGTCGCTGGCCCGATCGCAGAGCTCGATCAGGTTCTCCGGGACGTCGTTCTGGTAGACGATCCAGTGGTTGATCAGGTCGCTGAGTCGACGAATCGGACTGGTAAAGTGGCCGTAGATCTCGAAATTCAGCGCGTGATGGCCGCCGAAGGGATCGTTCATGTACTTCGCGCGGGGCATCACCTTCATCACGGCCCACTGGATCTTGTCGAGCTGGCGGCCAGGGGCGTCCTCGAGGGTGGCGTTGACCGCCTTCCGGGGGTCGTCCCACTTGTCGCCGGGGATCGAGACGCCCTCGAGGTCCTGGATCTCTCGCAGCGCCTCGGACCACTCGTCGGGGCTCGGCTGGGGATGAACCCGGTACATCGCCTCAACGCCACGAGACCACATGAGTTCGTGCGTGACGGCCTTGTTGGCCTTCAGCATACACTCCTCGATGATCGTGTGAGCGCGATCCCGCGCAGGATTGAGCACGAGCGAGCCGTCCTCCTTGCGCTGTTCGTGCATCCGATCGGCCAGTTCGTGGACGAGGACGTTCTCCTCGTGTAACGGCGCGTCGGGATCCTCGAGGCGGTTCTCGGCCTGGGTGTAGGTGAGCCGTTCGTCGGACTGGATGACCGACTTGTAGATCTCGATGTTCTCGTAGCCCAGGTTCTCCTTATCGAGGTGCATCTCGACGGTGTGGGCCAGCCGATCCTCGTTGGGGACGAGCGAACAGACCGTCTCGGCCAGCACCGGCGGAAGCATATGGATCGTGTAGCCGGGCAGGTAGACCGTGTTGGCGCGCTCGACGGCTTCCTCCCACATCGCCGACTCGGGGTGGACGTAGTGGGTGACGTCGGCGATGTGAACCCAGAGGACGTACTCGTCGTCGCGTTCCGCGACCGAGATGGCGTCGTCGAAGTCCTGGGCGTCGATGGGGTCGGTCGTCCAGGTCGTCAGCTCCCGGAGGTCCTCGCGGTCGTCGACCTCCTCGGAGATTTCGGCCTGGACCCCCTCCGTGCGTTCGCGGGCTTCCTCAAGGACGTCCTCGGGGAACTCGTCGCGGATCTCGAACTTCTCGAACAGCTCCTCGCGCTTGTTCTCGAGGTGGCGCGCGACCTCCTCGGAGATTTCGACCGGGCCCTGACCCTCGGCCGTGCCGGCCTGGGCCTGTGCGTCGTCGCTCATGAAGAGGGCTACGAACGTCGGAGTGAAAGTCGTGTCGGGACGGGAACGGTCAGGACTCCTCCTCGATCGGCTCGTCGCGCTCCGCGACGGTCCGCAGATATCGGGCGACGACTGACTCCCAGGGGTAAGGCTCGGCCTCGAGTTCGACGAGGACGTCCTCGAGCCCGTCCCGCGGATAGTGACAGAGCTCGCCGTAGCAGGGTTTGCAGAGGTACTCGAAGCGCTTGTCCGCCCGATTCCAGCGATCGCCGTACTTGTCGTACTCGCGGGCCCGCGACCGCGAGATCTCGGAGCCACAGGCGGGACAGACGACCGAGCGGTCGCGGTTCCGGGAGAACCACATAGGTCCGACGACCGCACGGATCCACTTAGCGGTTACCACGGCTCGCGTTCGACCGGGATCCGCGATCGGCCAGCCACGGGAACGGTCGTTTTATACTCCGACCAACCCTTCCTGCGGGTATGCAGGTCAAATCGCGACACCACCTCCGCAGCGACGCCATCTCCGAAATCGAGGAGATGCTGTCCGAGCAACTCGGCGTCTCGCCCGAGGGCGACACCTACGAGCGCGTCGAGTTCGAGGCAACCGACTGGGAGGTCGTCCTGATCGACGGCGAACCGCAGGTCGCCTTTTTCGACGAGGAACCGTTTCTGACGGTCCGGGGTGCGAACGCGTACGATCCCGAGAAGCACGTGGTCACCGTCGACAGCGGCGCGATCTCGTTCGTCAGCGACGGTGCCGACGTGATGCGACCCGGGATCACCGAGGCGACCGACGACATCTCGCCCGACGACCTCGTGTTGATCGCCGAGGAGTCCCACGGGAAGGTGCTGGCGGTCGGGCGGGCCCGCGTCGAGGGGTCGGAGATGGTCGGCGACGAGGGGAAGGTCGTCGACTCGCTGCACCACGTCGGTGACGAGCTCTACGAGTTCGCCGGCTAACCGTCGTCATCCTCCGGAGTCGGCGGTTCCGGGTACGACTGATCCCGCGTGACGACCGTCTCGGGCGTGAACTCGAGGATCCGGTACGCGTCGGGATCGAGGTCGACGAACGCCGCGGGCCAGTCCTCGCGCCGCGCACCCAGATATTTTGTCAGCAGCCGTCCAGCCAGCCCCTCGTCGTACGGCTCGAGCAACGCCGTTCCCCGCATGCCGACGTGTTCGACCCGACCGGTGGCGGGGTCGAAGTCGACGATCGCGAGTGCGGTCTCGGGGCTCCGTCGCGCCCGATCCGGATACGAGCGCCTCTCGAGCTGGGCGATGAACCACACCCGTTGGCCCGCCCACAGGAACCACAGCGGCGAGACACGGGCCCCTCGTCGGACCGCCGGGCCACAAAACAGAACAGCGGTCGAGCGAGAAACGCCCCGAGGTCGACCTCGAGGGAGTCCTCGAGTCGCTCCACGGATTACAGGGGTTCGAGGAGAAAGCCCACGACTTCAGTCGTGGGCGGAAGTCAGTCCGTAGCTTCCTCGAGGGAGTCTTCCTCGAAGGCGTCCGCGTACCGGCCCAGGGTGTCCTCGTAGCCCTCGAGAGCTAGCTCGTACGTCTCCCGCAAGTCCACGATCGGCGACTCCGAGGCGTCGATCCGCAGATCGTTGTACGGCGGGGTGAACTCGTAGTCCTCGGTCGTCTCGACGACGACGGCCGCGCTCTGGACCGGGAGCTCCTCGCGTTTGTCCCCACCCTCGCCGTGGCCTGCCTCGAGGACGTCGATCAGCCGCTTCGCGAGCGGGTCGGCGCCGACCCCTGCGCCTGCGGTCTCGTCTGTCGTCTCGTGGACCGCGCTCTCGGCGTAGGCGTCGGCCGCCGCCTCGAGAACCGACTCGCCGACCAGCATGTTGCCGGCGACCGTGTAGTGGTCGCCCTCCAGGTCGCCGAACCAGCCCTCGCAGTCCTCGCCGGAGAAGGTAACCGTCGAGTCGGCGTCGACGCCGTGGAGCTGGCGCTGGGACGCGCCGTCGTCGGCGTTGAGCAAGGCTTCGAGGGCGTCGTCGACGGCCAGCCCGTCATTGACGTAGCGGATCCCGTCCCGACCGAGGTCGACGTTGACCAGACTCTGGGTCGCGACGGCACCGTTCTCGCTGACGAACGGACAGAGCGTGCCGACCCCCGGCAGGCGAGTCGTAACGGCGACCCCGAACCGTTCGTGGACCTCTCCGTCGGGCGTCTCGTAGGTTTCGTGGACGCAGATGCTGAACGTCATATCGGGGAGCAGGCGCCGAGCCGGCAAAAAAGTCGGTATCGCGGACGATCGCGACGCGGGGCCGAGCTGCGGCTCGAGCGGCGGTCGCGGATCAGCGGTCGGTGGTCACGACGACTCGCGCTCGAGTTTCGACCGGGTGCGGGCGCCGGCGTGGCCGCCCGCGCCGACCGCAACGACAACCAGGTACAGCGTCGTGAGCACGGTCCCGAGCGCGGCGCTCGCGGCGCGCGAGTCGGTCTCGTCCTGGGTGTCCGAGAGGGTCCCACAGCGTTCGACGAGCCACCGCGTCGCTCGCGCGGTACGGCCGTCGGGGTGGTCGGCGAGCGTGTCGGCGATCGGGGGACTGATTCGGTAGTAGAACTCGACCAGGCCGCGACCAACCGGGGTTGTCGCCAGCGACTCGTCCCGGAAGCGACGCAGCGAGTTGAGGGTGTGTCCCTCGCCGGTCGTCGCCGTCGTGATGAAACAGCCGCCGGTAGTATCGGTCGTAAACGTCTGGACGAACCCGGCGTCCTCCTCGGTCGCGCTCTCGGCGACAGCGCGGAACTCGTAGTCCGTTCCCTCGGAGAGCCCAGAGACGTCGTGACTGAACGATCCCGTCGAGGTGAGCGTCCGTGCGTCCGTCTCGTTCGGGAGGACGCCACCGGCTTCGCCCCACTCGAAGCGAACGTCGGCGCTACTCGCGTCGCCGAGGTCCGAGAGCGACCCGTTCAACGTTACGGCCGTCTCGCCGACTCCAGTCGCCGAGTCCGTCGAGACCGAAAGCTCGGGTTCGGGCGGGTCGACGTCGTCCAGAATCGCCGCCTCGGCGTCGAGCAGTCCGTGACCCTGCTCGTTGCCGCTGAGCCCGACGTCCTCGGCCGTGTCGAACAGTTGGTCGCGCGCCTCGGTGTTTTCCATCCCGTCGCCCATCAGGTGCGCTGCGGCGCCGGCGACGTGGGGACACGCCATCGACGTCCCCGAGAGAGTGTCGTAGTCGCCGCCGGTGTACGTCGAGTAGATGTCGCTGCCGGGTGCGGCGATGTCGACCTCGAGGCCGCGCGAGGAGAAACTCGAGATATCGTCGCTCTGGTTCGTCGACGAGACGGCGACGACGGAGTCGTACGCCGCAGGGTAGCCGACGCTGTCACAGCAGCCGTCGTTACCGGCCGCGGCGACGACCAGCGACCCCTGGTCGACCGCGTACTGGCAGGCGTCCTCGAGCGCCTGTACCGGTATGGAACCGCCGAGCGACAGCGAGACGACGTCGATGCCCTGGTCCGCGGCCCACTCGACGCCGGCGGCAACGTCGCCGAAGTCGCCGCCTCCCTGGCTGTCGAGTACCTTCACGGCGTACAGCTCCGACTGGAGCGAGACGCCGACGACGCCGGTTTCGTTGTCCGGAGCGACCGCCGTTCCGGCGCAGTGAGTGCCGTGGCCGTTGTCGTCTCCGTACGGTTCCTGACAGGTAGTGCAGGTCGTTCCGAACGCTTCGCCACCCGCGACGTCTAGACTCTCGTGGTCGACCTGGACACCGGTGTCGACGATCGCGATCGACCCGCCGGAACCGGTTTCGCCCGCGTCGTGGACCAGATCGCCGCCGACGCGATCGACGCCCCACGGCGTCGTCTGGAGCGCCGTGGCCCTCTGGTCGTCCTCGACGTACCGGACGTTCGGGTTGTTCTCGAGGCCGTCGATCGCTTCCTCGGGAAAGTTGCCGACGATCGCCTTCCCGATCCGATCGAAGTCCAGCTCGTGGTGGATCTCCTCGGCACTCTGCCGGGCGAGACCCGGCGGGGCGTCGGCAGTCAGGCCAATGATCTTTCGCTCCGGCGGTCCCTGTGCGGCTGCCGTGTGTACGACACCCGTGGCCGTCGCACCCGCTGCGGTGCCACGAAGCAGACGACGGCGACTGACGTTGTGTTCTGACATGGTAGTGAATGCGCGGCGTCAGCGCTCGTAGACGGGACAGCGAGGACGTCCATCGTCTCACTCATGAATCGGTGTGACGTCGGCCCTTCGCCGGGACATCGCCGTCCTCGAGCCGCGACCGAAACCCGTGTTCCAGTCTGACGTGCCGCACACTTGTACCTACAATTAAGAGTATTATATATTAGTTTTTCGTAATTATCTATATTGCTATTTTATAAGACTATCACGGAGGGGACGTCGCACTCGGGCCGGTCACCGTTCGGAACGGTCGACTCCGTTCCCGGGGTTCGACCCCGACGGAAAACGCGTCCCACGGCCGTCGTCTCGAACGGTGGCGTCGTCTGACGTAAGAACTATACTAACGGGTGCGCAGGATACCGTCAATGGGATTTATGGATAAGCTCGTCGGCGGTGGCGGACAGCCATCAACCACGACCGACGACTACGTCGAACTGGATCTCGACGACGTCTCGACCGAGTCGGCCGAGGCCAGAACGCAGGTTCGCATCGCGGAGATCAGCGGCCAGGCCGACGCAGTCGCGATCAAAGACGCCGTCTACGACGGCGACATCGTGTTCGCGGACATCACCCGACTGCGAACCAACGACAGCACGGTCGAACACATCGTCGACGAGCTCCGGCAGGTCGCCCAGGAGGTCGACGGCGACATCGTCCGGAAGGGTGACGATCAGATCATCGTCACCCCGGCGGGTGTACGGATTAACCGAACGAAGCTTGGCCAGGACTCCTGATACCGCCGACCTCCCGAGCCACCGTCTGTCGACAGACGTCGATTTCCTTGTTCGACGAGTGTAATCACTGACACGGCCGAGAACCCCGTTCCCGCGGCCTGCAAACGATAATACTTTTCCATTACTATACGAAAGCCCGAGTATGGTTGACGATCTCGAGAAAGGGCTGGAGGGTGTTCTGGTCGCAGAGTCTTCGCTCAGCTCCGTCGACGGCGATGCCGGGCGATTGATCTACCGCGGCTATCCGATCGAAGACCTCGCTCGCGGCGCGAGCTACGAGGAGGTCGTCTATCTCCTCTGGCACGGCGAGCTCCCGACCGCCGAGGAGCTCGACTCGTTTACCGCGTCGCTCAACGAAGAGCGGGCGGTCGACGACGACGTCCTCGAGACGGTCGAACGGCTCGCAGACGCGGGCGAGCAGCCGATGGCGGCGCTACGGACGGCGGTGTCGATGCTCTCGGCGTACGAGCCGGAAACCGACACCGAACCCGAGGACCTCGAGGCGACGCTCCGGAAGGGGCGACGGATCACCGCCAAGCTGCCGACCGTCCTCGCGGCGTTCGAGCGCTACCGCCTGGGCGAGGAACCCGTCGATCCGGACCCCGATCTCGGCCTCGCCGCGAACTTCCTCTACATGCTCACCGGCGAGGAGCCCGACGAGCTGGCCGCCGAGACGTTCGATCAGGCGCTGACGCTACACGCCGATCACGGGTTGAACGCCTCGACGTTCACCTCGATGGTTATCGGCTCGACGATGGCCGACATCTACAGCGCGGTCACCGGCGGCATCGGCGCCCTCTCCGGACCGCTTCACGGCGGCGCGAACCAGGACGTCATGGAGGTGCTGATGGAGATCGACGAGAGCGACCTCGACCACCGCGAGTGGATCGAACAGGCCATCGAAGAGGGACGTCGCATCCCCGGCTACGGCCACCGCGTCTACAACGTCAAGGACCCCCGCGCGAAGATCCTCGAGGAACGCAGCGAGGAACTCGCCGAGCAGGGCGAGAGCAAGTGGTACGACTACACCACGACCATCGAGCAGTACCTCGTGGAGGAACAGGGCCTCGCCGAGAAGGGGATCGCGCCGAACGTCGACTTCTACTCCGGCTCGGTCTACTACCAGCTGGGGATCCCGATCGATCTGTACACACCCATCTTCGCGATGAGCCGCGTTAGCGGCTGGATCGCCCACGTCATCGAGTACCAGGAGGACAACCGTCTCATCCGCCCACGCGCCCGGTACACTGGCCCCGAGGACGAGGAGTTCGTCCCCCTCGAAGAGCGGTAGAACGGGCCAGCGAGCGGAACCGACCCGGAAACCGGCGCTACTTTTGGAGACGCGCGAGAGAGCGAGCGTATGGTGTCGACGCGTCCGACCGAAACGGTGTTCGTCTACGGAACGCTGACCGACCCCGACCGGGTCGAGGACGTCCTCCGGAGCGTCCCGAACGCGACCTTCGAGCTCGGTTCGACGGTCGTCCTGGAGGGACTGACCCGCGTCGAAGGGGAGTATCCGACGCTGGCGCCCGGCGACCGGACCGAGGGGCGACTCCTCTCGGTCGACGACCGCGGGCTCGAAGCGCTCGACCGATACGAGGGCGTCGACCGGGGGCTGTACGAGCGGATCGCGGTGCCTCGCGAGGACGGCGACGACTGCTGGCTCTACGTCGGCGACCCCGATCGGCTCGGCGTCGCCGAACCGGTCGAGTGGCCCGGGACGTCCTCGCTCGAAGAGCGGGTTCGATCCTACGTCTCCGATCGAGGTGTCGTCGTTTCGACACCCGAATGACGGGCGTCTGTCCCGCGTCTGACGGCCCCATAATCCCGTCGCCGTCTTGCGGTTTCACTTTCGCTACGGGTGCATGGGTTTTATGGTCGTTCCACCCCCGACTACAGTCGCAGGTCACGCGCCGTGCGATCCTGTATTCCCTGTCGTGTTGCCGTCGTCGGCAACACAGACTATCGGGTTGAGGGGGCAACGACACACCACACCGATTCCCGATAGTAAATCCTTACAGTACTCGCCCGATAGTCGAACGTATGCTTCAGTTATCGGATATTCTCGAGGCGAAAGAGCGGGTTCGCGACACCTCCAGGTGGACACCGTTGCAGTACTCTCATACCTACTCGTCGATGACCGGGGCCGAGGTACACCTGAAACTGGAGAACAGCCAGCGAACGGGGGCGTTCAAGATCCGCGGCGCGACGAACCGGATCGCGACGCTGTCGGCGGCCGAGCGGGAGGCCGGCGTCGTCACCGCAAGCGCGGGCAACCACGCCCAGGGGGTCGCCCTCGCCGCGAGCCGAGCTGGCGTCGAGGCGACGATCGTCATGCCCGAGCACGCCCCGATCTCGAAAGTGAAAGCGACCCGCAACTACGGCGCGGAGGTCGTCCTCGAGGGTACCGACTACAACGAGGCCGCCGAGCGTGCCCACGAGATCGAACGCGAGGAGGATCGGACCTACCTCCACGCTTTCGACGACGAGGACGTGATGGCCGGCCAGGGAACGATCGGTCTCGAGATCCTCGAGGACTGTCCCGAGCTCGACACCGTCGTCGTTCCTATCGGCGGCGGCGGACTCATCAGCGGGATCGCGACGGCGGTCAAAGAACGCAACCCCGACGCGCGCGTGATCGGCGTCCAGGCCGAGGGTGCCTCGAGCGCTGCACCCTCCCTCGAGAAGGGCGAGCGGGTCACTCTCGAGGGCGTCGAGACCATCGCCGACGGGATCGCGACTCGCAGCCTCGGCGAGCGAACCTTTCCGATCGTCCGGGAGTACGTCGACGAAATCGTCACCGTCACCGATCCCGAGATCGCGGTCGCGACGGTGAACCTGCTCGAGCGCTCGAAGACCGTCGTCGAGGGCGCCGGCGCGGTGCCGCTCGCGGCGTTGCTGTTCGACCGCTTCGAGTACGAGGACGGCGAGACGATCGTTCCGGTGCTCAGCGGCGGCAACATCGACCTCAACACGCTCAGCAACGTCATCGTCCGCGGGCTGGTCGAGACCGGCCGGTATCTGAAGATCCGGACGGTACTCAAGGATCGCCCGGGCTCGCTCGAAGAGCTGCTGGCGATCCTCACCGCCCACCAGGCGAACATCTACGCGATCCACCACGACCGGACCTCGCGGGACGTCGAGATGAGCGACACCGAAGTCGAGATCGAACTCGAGATGCGAGGGACCGATCACGTCGAACGGTTCCTCGCCGCGCTGCGCGAGGAAGGATACGAGGTCGACGTTCTCGCGTAGAGCGGTCGTACGGAACGGTGCCGTTAAGGACGAGCGAGCGGAGTCTCCAGTCAAAGCGATGTCCGAAACCCCGTCCTCACTCGGCCTCTCACGGCGGGCCAAATCCGCGCTGCTGTGGGGAGTCGTCGGCGCCCTCGCCTTTCTGGTCCTCGTCCAGGGCTATGCCCTGCTGGTCGAGCCGCTGGTGACGATCACCCAGGGAGCGCTCGTCGCCGTCCTCGTCGGGCTCGGCGCAGGCCTCGGGAGCTACCTGCTGGAACACCGGATCGCCGCCTGGGCGACCCGTCGCGCAGAGTGATGGGATCGCTTCACATCCCCAAAGAGCGGGGTTTTCTCCCGGCTCTTCGTAACAGTTAAACGACCGACGTGGCTAGGATAACCCGAGCCAGGATGGCCGAACGGTAAGGCGCACGCCTGGAAAGCGTGTTCCCTTTGGGATTCTGGGTTCAAATCCCAGTCCTGGCGTACTCTACCGCGAGCAAACTCACGAGCGGCAGCTACCCGATACCGGATTCGAATCAGGCCGAGGTTCTGCAAGCAACGCGAGCAGGCTCTCGGACGTGGTTCGAATCCCAGTCCTGACGTTTTTGCGTTTCACACCGGTAGCGGCGCGTAGTAACGCGTAGCCGCGCTACTGCTCGATCTCGACCGGCGTGTCGCAGGCGATCCAGCGGTCCGGATCCGAGCGCTCCCGAACTTCGAAGAACCCGTCCTCGCTGAACCGTGCCTCGTACTCCGACTGCTGGTTCGATTCCATACCCGACCCGATCACGGGGGCCACTATGAGTACGTGTGGCGTACCACGGATCGACGGAGGAGAAATCGGCCCTTGGGTGACCGTTTCGTCGACGAAACGGTCGGCGACGAGTGGAGCATATTTGCTCGTGGAGCGCCTACTCGACTACATGTGCGGTCGCTACACGCTGTTCGTCGACCAGGAGGAACTCGAGGACCGGTTCGACGCTCGCGTCGCCGACTCGGCGGCCCCGCTCGAGCCGCGGTACAACGCAGCACCGGGCCAGAAGCTCCCGGTGATCACGGACGAGGACGCCGACGAGATCCGACGCCTCGAGTGGGGACTGGTCCCGTCCTGGGCCGACGACGACAGCGGCGGGCTCATCAACGCGCGTGCAGAGACGATCGACGAGAAGCCGAGCTTCCGGGCGGCCTACGAGTCGCGGCGCTGTCTCGTCCCGGCCGACGGCTTCTACGAGTGGGTCGAGACCGACGGGGGTGAGCGAATCGGCGAGTCGCGCTCCTCCTCGGATCGGAGATCTGACGGTGGGAACCAGCCCTACCGGGTCGCCTTCGAGGACGACCGTCCGTTCGCGATGGCGGGACTGTGGGAGCGCTGGGAGCCCGAGACGACCCAGACGGGACTGGACGCGTTCGGCGGTGGGCTGGAGGACGGGTCCGACGACGGCCCGCTCGAGACGTTTACGATCGTCACGACCGAACCCAACGAGCTGGTCGCGGAGCTCCACCACCGGATGGCCGTCGTCCTCGAACCGGGTCGGGAGCGAGAGTGGCTGACGGCCGACGATCCCCGGGGGTGTCTGGAGCCCTACCCTGCCGACGAGCTGCGGGCGTATCCGGTTTCGACGGCGGTCAACGACCCCGGAACCGACGAGCCGTCGCTGGTCGAACCGCTCGGGGCGTAGCGAGCGCTCGGATCGGCGCCGCGAACGATCGGGCCGTTCCTACCAACACTTAAATATGACCGATGTCGCGATCCGTACTCGTATCGACTGCCATGACAGATGTTCGCATAATGGGCGGCTATCAGCTTTCAGTACTGCGGTTTTCGGAACGGTTCGGGAATACGGCTGCGAGCAGTACCGGACCGATAGCAATAGTTTTATATAGAAGGACAATCAATGAATGAGCTGACTATGAGCCAGCGAATGCAGCAGGGACAGCCGATGATCGTGATGAGCGAGGACTCCCAGCGCGTCAAGGACCAGGACGCGCAGGATTACAACATCCGCGCCGCACGGGCGGTCGCGGAGGCCGTTCGCTCCACGCTCGGTCCGAAGGGGATGGACAAGATGCTCGTCGACTCGATGGGATCGGTAACCATCACGAACGACGGCGTCACCATCCTCGAGGAGATGGATATCGACAACCCGACGGCCGAGATGATCATCGAGGTCGCCGAGACCCAGGAGGACGAGGCCGGGGACGGCACCACGACAGCCGTCGCGATCGCCGGCGAGCTGCTGAAGAACGCCGAGGACCTCCTCGAGCAGGACATCCACCCGACGGCGATCATCAAAGGGTTCCACCTCGCCAGCGAGCAGGCTCGCGAGGAGATCGACGACATCGCTACTGAGGTCGACACCAACGACGAGGAGCTCCTGCGCTCGGTCGCCGAGACGTCGATGACCGGCAAGGGAACCGAGGTCAACAAGGAACACCTCGCCGATCTGATCATCGAGGCGATCAGCCAGGTTACCGTTGAGAACGAGGACGGCGAGAACGTCGTCGACCTCGAGTTCCTCAACATCGAGACCCAGACCGGCCGCAGCGCCGGCGAGTCCGACCTGCTGGAGGGCGGCATCGTGGACAAAGACCCCGTCCACGACAACATGCCCACCGAGGCCGAAGACGCCGACATCCTGCTGTTGAACACGCCGATCGAGGTCGAGGAGACCGACATCGACACCGAGGTTTCGGTCACCGATCCCGACCAGCTCCAGCAGTTCCTCGACCGCGAGGAGAAACAGCTCAAGGAGAAGGTCGACCAGATCGCCGACCTGGGCGCCGACGTCGTCTTCTGCCAGAAGGGCATCGACGACCTCGCCCAGCACTACCTCGCCAAGGAGGGCATCCTCGCGATCCGTCGCGCCAAGAAGTCCGACCTAGAGTTCCTGAAGGAAGTCGTCGGCGCGAACATCGTCTCCGACCTGGCGAACGCGACGAGCGACGACCTCGGCCACGGCGACGTCACCCGTGACGAGGAAGACGAGCTGTTCTACGTCGAGGGCGAGGACGCCCACGGCGTCACGCTGTTGCTGCGTGGCTCGACCGACCACGTCGTCGACGAGCTCGAGCGCGGCGTCAACGACGCGCTCGACGTCGTCGCCCAGACCGTCTCCGACGGCCGCGTGCTGGCCGGCGGCGGCGCCATCGAGGTCGAACTCGCCTCGCGGCTCCGTGACTACGCCGACTCCGTCTCGGGTCGCGAGCAGCTGGCCGTCGAGGCCTTCGCCGACTCGCTGGAGCTCGTCCCCCGCGTCCTCGCCGAGAACGCCGGACTGGACTCGATCGACACGCTCGTCGACCTCCGTGCGGCCCACGACGAGGACGACGAGACCGCCGGTCTGAACGTCCTCACGGGCGACGTCGAGGACACCTTCGACGCCGGCGTCGTCGAACCGGCCCACGCCAAGGAACAGGCCGTGACCTCCGCTGCCGAGGCCGCGAACCTCGTCCTCAAGATCGACGACATCATCTCCGCCGGCGACCTCTCGACCGACAAGGGTGGCGACGAAGAGGGCGCCCCCGGCGCAGGCGGCATGGGCGGCGGTATGGGTGGCGGCATGGGCGGCATGATGTAAGCGCGGTTCGAACGAAGCCAAAACCGCGGCGTAGCGAACGGCGCATCGCGCCGTGGGCAACGTGCGGTTCGACGCTCACTGTGCTCGAACCGCCGATTTCCGCCCACGTCCAACCCGAACGCCCGCACCGTCCGTCGACCGATCGACATCTCGCGTTTTTTGACCGTCCGTATCGTTCCGGAGCCCCTGCCAAACGCTTTGAATCGACGCGTAGAAGCGATCGTATGGCACGCCCACTCGTCTTGCTGAAGACCGCCGTCTTCTCGGCGCTCGTTCCGGGAACCGTCGCCGGACTCGTCCCGTGGGTTCTGGCCCGGCGCGATCAGCTCACGCTGCCGGTCCCGTCGAGCGTCGCTCGGGTCGCGGGCGTCGGGTCGCTCCTCGGGGGCGTCCTGCTGTATCTCCACACCACGTGTCGGTTCGCCGAACACGAGGGAACGCCGTCGCCGACCGACGAACCGCCCGAGCTGGTGACCGACGGGGTGTACGGCTACGTTCGAAACCCGATGTACGTCGCGGTCCTGCTGTGTCTTCTCGGCCAGGCCTTGCTGTATCGGTCGGTGCTCGTCGCCTGGTGGGTCGCGGGCTGCTGGCTGGGCTTTCACAATCGGGTCCTCGAGTACGAGGAGCCCCACCTGGCGGCGAAACACGGCACCGAGTACGAGCGGTACCGGGAGCTGGTTCCGCGGTGGCTCCCTCGAGGACGTCGTCGGTGAGTCGGCAGGCCCGCAAATTATTGTGCTCGACGGCGTCGCTCGAGTATGGCGTATCAAACGACTCTCGGCTGGTCGCTGTTCTCCTCGGGTATCGTCACGCTCATCCTCAAGGTCATGCCGGGTGACTCGCTCTGGTGGGGGCTGTTGTTGCTCGCGCTCGGCGCTGCCATTCTCTACATCCGATAGCGAGCGGTAGAGTGCCGTAGTACCCGTCTCAGGTCGCTTCGAACCGGTGAACGTTTACGATTCGAAACGGTACCGCACCGTCAGTGAGTACCCACGACGATGAGACGCCGTTCGACGCCTACCGCGAGGACGTCGACCGTCCGCTCGCGCGACTCTTCCGTGAGTACGCGCCGGGCCGGCTCGGCTGGTTCGGAGCGGGGATGGTCGCCAACTTCGTCGCGCGGATGGCAACGCTCGTCCCGCCGCTGGTCCTCGGGGTCGCCATCGACGCGATCTTCCTCGACGCGGGGCCGTTCGAACTGCCGATCGTCCCCGACGCCTGGCTCCCCGCGGGCGAGACCGAGCAGTTCCAGTTCACGGTCGTCGCCATCGCCGTCTCGTTTCTCGTCGTCGCCGTCTTCACCTGGATCTACGGCGTCACCGCCAACCTGTTCGCCCACGACGTGATGCACGCCATCCGGGTCGAAAGCTTCGAGAAGCTACAACGGCTCGACACGGCCTTCTTCGACGAGAAACAGACCGGGGAGGTTATGGCCGTCCTGAACAACGACACGCAGAACCTAGAGCGGTTCCTCGACGACGCCCTGATGAACTCGGCGCGGCTGCTGGTGATGGTCGGCGGGATCGCCGCCGTCCTCGTCTACTTGAACTGGCAGCTGGCGGTCGTCACGCTGTTTGCGGTGCCGGCGATGGTCGCCTTTACGATCTGGTTCATGCGGGCTGCCGAACCGCGCTACGTCCGCCAGCGCTCGGCCGTCGGCCGACTGAACACCCGCCTCGAGAACGCCATCTCCGGGATGGGGCTGACGAAGGCCACCTCGAGCGAGACCCACGAGGTCGACCGCGTCCGGGCGTCCTCGCGGCACTTCTTCGATCGCACGATGGACGTGTTGAAGCTGAGTTACGTCTATCGGCCCGGAATGGAGCTGCTCGCCGGAGTCGCGTTCGCTGCGACCTTTCTCGTCGGCGGGCTCTGGCTCACTACGGGGACTGCGCCAGGACCGCTGACTGGAACCCTCTCGGTCGGGGACTTCGTCGTCTTCCTAATGTTGACCCAGCGGATCGTCGACCCGCTGGCCGAGGTGTCGAACATCGTCGACCAGTACGAGAACGCCAAAGCCTCGAGCGAGCGCGTCTTCGGGCTGATGGACATCCCGGTTTCCGTCGACGACCCCGACGACCCCGTCGATATCGAGCCCGTCGCGGGCCGGGTCACCTACGAGGACGTCTCCTTTAGCTACGACGAGACCGCACACGCCGACGGGGACACCCAAACGACGTTCGAGGAACCCGTCCTCGAGGACGTCTCCTTCGAGGCCGACCCGGGCGAGACGGTGGCGTTCGTCGGTCCGACCGGTGCCGGGAAGTCGACGCTGCTGAAGCTGTTGTTGCGCCTCTATGACGTCCAGTCGGGGGCGGTCCGGATCGACGGCCACGACGTCCGGGACGTCGCCCTCGCCGACCTGCGCTCGGCCGTTGGCTACGTCAGCCAGGACACGTTCCTCTTCGACGGGACGATCGCCGAGAATATCCGATACGGTCGCTTCGAGGCGTCCGACGAGGCAGTTCGGGACGCCGCGCGGGCGGCCCAGGCCCACGAGTTCATCACCGAGCTTCCCGAGGGGTACGACACCCGTGTCGGCGAGCGGGGTATCAAGCTCTCCGGCGGGCAGCGCCAGCGGATCGCGCTCGCCCGGGCGGTCCTGGCCGACCCCGAGATCATGATCCTGGACGAGGCGACCAGCGCGGTCGACACCAAGACCGAACTGCGGATCCAGCGCTCGATCGACCGGGTGACCGAGGATCGAACGACGCTCGCGATCGCCCACCGGCTGTCGACGATCAAGGACGCCGATCGGATCCTCGTCCTCGAGGACGGCCGGGTCGTCGAGCGAGGGTGCCACGAGGAGCTGCTCGCGGAAGACGGAACGTACGCCCGACTGTGGGCGGCACAGGCGGGCGACCGCGAGCGGGCGAGCGAGGCGTTGCTCGGAAACGACGACTGACAGCTCCGGCGAGACGGGCAACGAGGACGGCGGGCCGTCTCAGGCGTCGTCGACGTCGAGTTCGAACTGCTCGTTCTCCGAGACGGAGTTCAGGACGACGCTCGTGTTCGAGGCCTTGATGTCGGGATCGGTCAGCAGCTGTTTGATCTGGTCGTTCATCCCATCGGTATCTTTGAACTTCCCGATCGCGATCACGTCGTAGTCGCCGGTGACCTCGTAGACGCTCGTCATCTGGCTGTGATCTCGAAGCGTCTCCGTAATGTCGGGGAGGGCGTGTCCCTCGACCTGGAGCTGAATCACGGCGGTCACGTCGTAGCCGATCGCGTCGTAGTTCACCCGCGGGGTGTACCCCTCGATCACGCCCTCGGCCTCGAGATCGGAGAGGTGGTTCGAGACCGTCGTCACCGAGACGTCGAGCTCCTCGGCGAGGCTCCGCAGGCTGGCCCGCCCGTTGCCCAGCAGGGCGTTTACTAGCTTTGCGTCGAGATTTTCGTACGTCATCACGTCGTTCCACACACGCTGCCCTTTAGAAGTTTACGAACATCCAATTGCGTGTTCGAGAGCGGAGGTTTGATCGGGAGAGTAGAAGTTAGTGACGAGAATACTCGAGACAGCGACGGGAAAGCTAACAAGCGAACATATTCGAGACTCGTTGCTAACTCGCGCTCCGTCGCAACGTCCTCGTCGGCGAGTTCGCCGCGGTAAGCGCGGGGAGTCCAACGACGACGCCCCCGCCGACGAACCCGACGAGAAGCCACACGGGGAGCGCGTCGACGACGAGCAGGGCCAGCGCCACGACCCCGAGCAGTCCCAGTCCGAGGACGGCCGGCACCGCGCCACGAAGCGTGCGGTCCCAGGGATCACGGGGTGGCGTCGCATACTGCCAGACGAGCAGACCGCCGACCGAGCCGCCCAACAGCGCCGCGGTCTCGGGTCTGCCGTCGGTCGCCAGTGCCAGTGCCGACAGAACGACGCTGACCCCGAGGACGGCCGTCGTGGCGCCGCGGGTGGATCGCATCCGGCTGCGGACTCGGTCGCGAAGGGCCACCATTCCGGCCACGTAGCCGAGGCCGACTAGGGCGCCGACGACGACGTCGATCGGGAAGTGGACGCCGACGGCGATCCGGGAGAGCGAGACGAGCCCAACCATCGCCGCGCCGGTCGCGATCCGCCCCGAACGCGTGCCGACGTCGAGTTCGAGCGCGAGCATCGTCCAGATCACCACCGCGGCCATCGCGTGCCCGCTCGGAAAGCTCGAGGTACTGATCTCGACGGCCGGAGCGTAGACGACCGCGACGAGCAGGGGTAGTGACTCGACCGCGATCGCCGGATCGACGCCGGGACGCGGCGTCTCGAAGAACCCCTTGAGCCCGATCATGAGGGCGTAACACCCCATTACGATCCCCAGCCAGGAGGCGAACCGGTGGCGGTCGAGATACCAGAACGCGAGGACGACCGTCGGCGCGACGAACCAGACGCTGCCGAGGTGTGAGAGCAGTCCGACGAACACCGCCAGCCACTCCGGAACGGCGTCTCTGACGACCTCGACCCGTGCCGACTCGAACCACATCGGTCGTCGGTACGGCCGGAGCACCAATAAGTCAACGGGCTGTCCGCTCTAGGACCGCCACTCGCCGATCCGGTTCCGGAGGCGACCGGGAACGCCGAGGACGGTGAGTCCGGCGCCGAGCAACACCATCAGAACGTACAGTCCGAGCGTCGAGGTCCAGACGACCAGCATCGCCAGGATCGCCCACCCGCCTTCGAGGAAGTAAAACGCCGCGATCGACATCGCGGTCCCGTACAGCAAGACGAGATACGGGCCCCAGCCGTGGGCGTGGCCGCGTCGCACGCGGCGGCGAACGTATCGCTTGAGCTCCGACTGGAGCGACTCCTTCTCGACCGTTCGGCGCTCGACCGACGACTCGAACTCGTCGACGCGGTCGCGAAGCCGCTCGATCTCTTCGCGAAGCGCGTCGGCGTCGTCTGCTCGGTCCCGAGTCCGGGCACTCGGACTCGAGTCCGTCCTCGTGCGATCCGCATCGCCCGGCGTCGGGCGATCTCGCGCGGTCCCCTCGTCGGCACCCGTGGCGTCATCAGTCATCGCTTCTGTCGAAAGCTGTCGAGCGCGGGGACTTTGTAGCTGCCGGTCCGTTTCCCGGTCGGCCAGGACCGCGTTCACCGACGCGCCGAAGACGAGGATGATCGCGCCGGCGTACAGCCAGACCAAAACGAGAAAGACCGCCCCGAGCGCGCCGTAGATAGCGTACTGTCCGGCGACGGCGGCGTACAGAGAGAACGCGCGACTGAGCACGAACCAGCCCACCGCGGCGAGGACGGTTCCGGGAAGCGCCTCCCGAAGGTCGACGTTCGCGTCGGGAAAGATCAGGTACAGCGGCAGGAACGCGGCGACCAACCCCAGCAGGACGAACAGCGGGCCGATCACGAACTGGCCGGTAAACGGGACGAATCGGACCGCCACCTCGATTCCGGTGACGATCGAGAGTCCGATCACGATCGCGACGGCGGCGATCGTCGCGTCCCAGAAGGTATCGATCAGCGACTTCGAGGCGACGGTGCCGTACACCGACGAGAACGCGCGATCGAGCCCGCGGAAGACCCGACTCGACCCCCAGAGCAAGCCCAGGGCGCCGGCGACGGTCGCCCCCTGCTGGCCCGCCTCGTCGACGATCATCTCCATGAGCAGCGTCTGTGCCGAGGGCGTGAGGACGTCCTCGGTCGTCGCCGTCACCTCCGCGGCGAGTGGCTCCCCGCCGATCGAGGCCGCAAGCGCCAGCGAGAGCAACGCCAGCGGTGCCAGCGAGAGAAAGGCGTAAAACGCGACCCCGGCCGCGAGAAGCGTCAGCTGCTCACGCCGTGCCAGTCGAACGAGCTGTGTCGCGAGCTCGCGAGCGTGGCTGTAGTCGAGCACGGTTCGATGTTCGCGCCCCGGACAAATATGGGATCGTGTGGCACCGGCCTGCAGGTGGGCGCGGCGACGGCCGCGACGCGTTCGACTCGTCGGCTACGTCAGCGAATCCGCGGTCGCCTCGCGGATCTCACCGACCGAGGCCGTCGTCTTGAACGTCGTCCCGCCGTAGTGGGCCCGCGAGGCCTCGTGGCCGGCTCCGCGGAGGTCCGCCAGGAACTCGTCCATCGCGTTGGCGGGTAGCCCCCACTCGCGACAGAGCTTGTGCTGGTCGTAGTGGGTCGGCGCGTCGAGTTCCGCCTCGAGTGTGGTACAGAGCTCCCGGGCCGTCTCGGCGGTGCCGAACCCGTCGGGAACCCGCTCGCGGACGTCGGCGACGAACTCGCGGTCCCGAACTGGGCCGAGCCAGACCGGGCCGGCCACGAGGACGCGATCCCCGCCGCAGTGGGGACACGTCTCGAGCGGGTCGGCGATCAGACCCGGGCTCGCCTCCCGGTAGAGACAGTCCTCGCAATGAGAGAGATACCCCAGCTCCTCGAGGGCAGCGTCGGCCGCGGTCGGCTTGTGCTCGAGCTCGAGGTAGGTCCGGACGTAGTGGCTCGTCGCGTGGGTCAGGATCGGTTCCACGCCGACGTCGAACCGGGCTCCGCTTCGGGCCAGCGCCGACAGCAGGATCCGGACGCCCATCTCGGCGTGGTAGTCGGTGTTTCGCGGCACCGCAGAGTAGGAACGAACGCCGCTGTTGAAGTGGGCGCCACACAGCGGCGCCGTGTCCGTCGCGGTCACACAGACCAGATCCCGACAGTTCGCGAACGCGGCGTCGGTAAAGGGCATCGGCGTCCCGTAGGGGTCGAGATCGATCACGTCGAAGACCTCGTCGTGCATGAGGGCGTTGACGTCGCGGCGGACGACCCTGCCCTCCCGGTCGTTTCGCTCGAGGTTGCTGCGGGCGAGCGAGACGGCGTCCTCGTCGACGTCACAGCAGGTAACGTCCCAGCCGTCCGCTGCCGCCCGGACGCCGCGCACGCCGCTTGCGGTCATCGCGTCGAGGTACGACTCCGCCCGCGACTCGCGCTCGCGGTAGGCCCGCAACGTTGCGATCGTCAGATCCCGGTTCAGCTCCTGGCGGGGGTTGTAGAACACCGACTCCTCGATCCCCTCGGTCTGTTCGCCGGGGATCTCGAGTTCGATCCCGCCCTCGGTGACGCGCATACGTCCTCTCGTCGATCGGCCTCGAAAAGCGGCGTGGTCTCGTTCCGACTCGATCCGTGACTCCCGTTACCGTCCACCAAAACATAGGGAAAATGAACCCTTATAGGTTCGTGAGAGTTCCGGGTTTGTATGGAACGAACTCCGCTTACCCGACGACGGTTCGGGGCGGCCACCGTCGCTCTGGCGACGATCGGAACTGCAGGCTGTATCGACGGTGACGACGGCGACAGAGACGACGGAGACGACGAGACGTTCGATCTCGAGGATCCCGGGACGCTGACGATCCTGCTCGAGACCGAGGACGGAGAGCCCGTCTCGACCGATGTCGAGGTAACCCTCCGAAAGGAGGAGGAGGAGTTCACGGGCAACTACGACGACGTCGAGGACGGCCGTATCGTCGCCGACACGCTGCTCTACGAGGGTGAGTACGCGGTCGTCGCCGAGAGCACCGACGGCGAGTTCGACGAGGTGGAAGAGACGGTCACCGTCGAGGAAGACGAGGACGCGGAGGTCACGCTGGTACTGGAGGGGGCGACGCCGGACACCGAGGTCGACGACGAGGAGCTGGCGGCGGACGACGAAGCGGCGTAGCTGACTCGGGATCGAGAGCCCGCCGCTGGCCGGTCGACGGCCTTCGTCCATCGGATCACCGCGTCTCGATCGTCGCGCGGTGGAATCCGTCTGCGTCGGAAAACGGGGGTTAGCGGTTGGCTGCGACCTGTTCGTCGGTCACCGACTCCTCGTCGGGCTCGTCGTCGTAGTCGACCGCGGTGTGTCCCTTCACGAACTCCTGGGTGCGCTCGTGCTGGGGGTTCTCGAAGAACGACCGCGTGTCGTTGGCCTCGACGAGCTCGCCCAGATAGAGGAAGATAACGTCGTCGGCGAGCCGTTTCGCCTGGTCCATGCTGTGGGTGACCATGACGATCGTGTACTCCTCTTTGAGGTCCTCGAGGGTCTCCTCGACCTGCTCGGCCGAGATCGGGTCCAGCGCGGAGGTGACCTCGTCACAGAGCAGGACCTCGGGCTCGACGGCCAGCGAGCGGGCGAGACAGAGCCGCTGGATCTGCCCGGTCGAAAGCTCGGCACCCGGATCGTCGAGTCGATCCTTCACCTCGTCCCAGAGGTTGACCTTCCGCAGGTAGCTCTCGACGAGCTCGTCCAGCTCCGCCGACGAGTAGTCGCCGTGGATCTTCGCCCCGTAGGCAACGTTGTTGTAGATCGACAGCGGCAGCGCCGTCGGTGTCTGCGGGACGTAGCCGACTCGACGACGGATCTCCGGCAGCGGCTCGTCGGTGTCGTAGATCCCCTCATCACCCAGATACACCTCGCCGGTGATCTCGGCGTTGGGCTGGATCTCGTGGAGGCGGTTCAGCGCCTTCAGCATCGTCGACTTCCCGCAGCCCGACGGACCGATGATCGCCGTCAGCTTGTTCTCTGCGAACTCTGCGCTGACGCCGTCGAGGGCGGTCACTTCCCTGTTTCCGGTGTACGTTACTTCGAGGTCGTCGGTGCGGAGTGCGATGTCGTCTGTCATGAGTGTCTCCCTCCTGGTGCGAAGCGGGCGAACCGTCCCGCGAGGAGTTTCGAGGTCAGTATCAGCGCGAGGACGGCGACGATCAGGACGAACGACGCCGCGTAGGCGTGCGAGCGGACTTCGGCGTTGAACGACGCTGCCTGCTCGAAGATGAGGATCGGCAGTGTCGTCGCGGGATCGAACGGTCCGCCGGGCATCTGCGTGCTGCGGCCGGCCGTAAAGAGAACAGTGGCGGCGTCGCCGATCCCGCGGGCGAAGCCCATGATGATCCCGGCGATGACGCCCGGTAGCGCCGCCCGGACGGTCATCCGGGCGGTCTCGAACCGCGTCGCGCCGAGGCCGTAGGAAGCTTCCTTGACCGTGTCGGGAGCCGAGCGAAGCGCCTCGTCGGCGTACCGGGTCATGATCGGGTACTGGAAGATCGCGATCGCGATCGTCCCGAAGATCAGGCTCGTCTGGGCGCCGACGGCGATGATGATCGTCAGCACGAACACCCCGTAGACGATCGGGGGCGTCCCCCAGAGCACGTTCAGGAACATGTTGATCACGTCCGACGTGCGTTCGCTCGAGTAGTCGCTCTGGAGGAAGATCGCCGTCGAGATCGCCAGGATCGAGGCGACCACGGTGGCGGGGACGACGATGAAGATACTGCCAAGCACGGCGTGGAGGAACCCGCCGCCCCCGTCGAGCATGTACCGCGAGCCCGGCGGCGTCACCATGACGGCCGGGTCGGTGATGAAGACCTGTCCGCCCCGGTAGAGGGTGACGCCGACGACCATCGCCAGCACCGCAAGGATGAGCGCGGCGCTGGCGCGGGCCAGCAGGCCGAAGAGCCGCTGTTCGGTGTAGCGGTCCATCAGTACTGCCACCTCCGTTGCAGGCGGCGACGGATGAGCATCGCCCCGAAGTTGAAAATCCAAACAACGACGAGCAACGTCAGCCCAACGAGAATCAGCGCCGACTGGGTCAGCGGGATCGACATCAGTTCGCCGAAGTCGTTGACGATCAGCGTCGGCAGCGTCTCCCCCGCGTCGAACGGTCCTTCGGGGATCGCCGTCTGGCCGCCGATCAACATTGCTGGAACGATCGTCGCACCGAAGACCCGACCGAAGCCGAGCAGGATCGCAGAGAAGATTCCCGGCCCCGCGGCCCGCAGTAGAACCGTGCGTATCGTCTCCCACTTCGTCGCGCCGACGCCCAGCGAGGACTCGCGGAGTTCGTCGGGCAGCGCCTCGAGGGACTCGACGGACAGCGAGATCATGAAGGGAGTGACGATGATCGCCATCACCAGACTCACCGTCACGATGCCGAGCCCGATGCTGTGGGCGCCAAGCGCCGGCGCGAGGTAGTCGCCGACGAAGGGAACGACGACGATCAGGCCGACGAGCCCGAAGATCACGCTCGGGATCGCCGCGAGGACGTCGATGAACGACGAGACCAGCACCTTCGTCCGTCCCTCGGCGTACTCGGCGATGTAGATCGCCGCGAGGATCGCCAGCGGCGTCCCCATCGCCATCGAGAGGACGGTGACGTAGATCGTACCGACGATTGCCGGCAGGAACCCGAACTCGTTCTGGGCGGGGTCCCAGTTCGCCGAGGTCATCATCTGGAACAGCGAGTACTCGGAGACGATCGGGATCGACTGCTGGACGAGCGTCAGGACGATCAGCCCGAACAGCGCGATCGCGAACAGTCCCGCGCCGCCGATCCAGTAGGAGCTCAGTCGCTCGAGCAGGAGCCGTCGGTCGAGCCGACTCGAGTCATCCGGGCTGGTTTCGGTCGCCCCCATCTACGAGGCCTCCGCGAGGATCTCGCGTTGTTCTTCGAGCTTCTCGTCGTCGATCGGTGCGTAGCCGTTCTCGCGGACGTACTGCTGGCCCTCGGTGAGGACCCACTCGACGAAGTCGGCGGCCTCGGCGTCGAACTCCCCGTTTGCGGCCAGGTACATATCCCGGGCCGGCGGAGAGGGGTACCGTTCTTCCTCGACGGCGGTGAGGAACTCGTCGCGAGTGTCGTAGAAGTCCTCCCCGTCCGAGAGGGTGCCGCTCTCCGAGCGGTCCAGTGGAACGGGGCGGATGTTCATCTCGAGATCGCCCGTGTTGAAGTCGTAGACGTAGTTGATGTTGTTCAGCGAGATGCCGTGGGAGTCGTTGTTGATCGCCTGGGCGACCTGCTGGTCGCCGTCGAAGTTGCCGTCGGCCATGTCCTCGAGTTCGTTCTCGGTGTAGCCGCCGAGGAACTCGCCCCACTCCTGGTAGGCCGCCGAGGAGTCAGAACGCCCGTAGACGAAGATCGGCTCGTCGACGTCGCTCTCGACGACCTCCCCCCAGTTCGTGATCTCCTTGCTGAAGATCGCTGCGAGTTCGTCCTGGGTGAGTCCGTGCTCACGGATTTCGTCGTACACGGGGTTGTTGACGTTGATCGTCCCGACCACGGTGTCGATGAGCATCGCGGTGGCGACCAGTCCCCGCTCGAGTTCGGCCTCGTCGGGATCGCGCCCCATCATCGCGACGTCGACCTGATCGTTCATAACGTCGGAGACGCCGACGCCGGTTCCGCCACCCGAAACGTCGATGCTGACGTCGCGGTCGTCGGTGTAAATATCGGCCCAGACCTGTACCATCGGCAGCGGACCGACACCGCCGGAAATGCGTATCGTCGTCTCCGAGCCGGAGTCGGAGTCCGACCCGGCAAGACACCCCGAGAGCGCGACCGCAGAGCTAGCTCCGAGCGCGGTCAGCGCACGACGGCGTGAGTAACCCCGATCCATACGTACTCCGCCCTATCAACTAGACGCTTGTATCCCCTCGTTAGCCTGCAATTCTTTGGTTTTCAACCCGAAACCAGCAAAGCTCTCGATGGAACGCGAACGCGACCCACGGTTTGAGGGGACGTTCTCGCTCACGCCTGTTACCGACGTTTTCGAGGGAATCGGCAAATGACGGCCCGTCAGCGACAGCGGACGACGGACGGCCGAGTTCACTCTTCGAACTCGTTTCCGGCCGTTCGTAGCTGAAACACCCCGAGACGGTAGAAGAACAACCATGCGAATCCACTTGCAAGTATTGCCGTATCCTTCGACGGCCTCGTCACAACGATCGATGAAGCTTCGGGATCGCTACGTCCCGAACAACATCGTAAGGACGACGAGCGAGACCGTACTGGCGACGAGTAGCGCCAGCAGGACGACCACCGCCGGGGTCACGCCGGTGCTCCGGAGCTCGGCGAGCCGGATCTCCGTCCCCAGACCGACGAACGCGAGCACGAACAGCCAGTTGTAGGCGTTCTCGATAGAGGCCTGCTGGGCCGACGAGAAGACGCCGGCGCTCGCGAGGACGACCAGGGCGAGAAAGCCGAGCACGAACTTCGGGAACTCGTTCCAGAGGGTCCGCAGGGAGGGGCGGCCCGCGGAGCCCGAGCGGGCGTAGTAGCTCGCGTAGGCGATGACGACGGCGCCGATCAGGGCGTTCCGGGCGAGTTTCGTCATCGTCGCCCACTGGCCGGCAATCTCGGAGTAGGCGAACCCGACCGCGACGACCGGGCCCGTCGAGAACATGCTGACGCCGGCCCAGACGCCGAAGACGACATCCGAGAGACCGAGCAGGTCGCCGACGATCGGGTAGACGACGATCGTGACCGCATCGAACAGCAACACCGTCGCCGCGGCGTAGGCGATCTGTTCCTCCCGGGCACGGATCGCGCCGGCGACCGCGACGACCGCAGAGACACCACAGATCCCGGAGCCGGCCGCAAGCAGCGAGCCGAGCCGATCGGCGAGCCCGAAGACGTTGCGCGCGAGCAGTTCGACGACGAGGATCGTCAGCGCCGTCACGGCGACGACGACCAGCAGGACGACGCCACCGACCTCGAGGACGGTCTCGAGGGTCAGCGACGCGCCCATGAGAACGATTCCGGCGCCGAGCCAGAGCTTGTGGGTTCCGACCCCCGGCGCGAGCCGGTCGGGGACGCCGACGGCGTTTGCCAGCACGAACCCGAGCGCGATGGCGACGAGCAGGTGGTTGAATCCGACGGTCAGCTCGATCGCCCGCGCGAGGATGGCGCCGAGACCCAGCGCGGCCAGCCCCGGAAGAAACCGCGTGGCCGACATCTCGCTACCAGGGGATCTGCAGCTCGAGAGCGGCGATCGCCGTCACCGTCATCGCGCCGACAGCGACGCTCTGCCAGTCGCGCTCGAGGTCCGTCCAGCGGGATCGAACGGCCGCAGCATCCCGACGCAGTCGATCACTAACCATTCGTGTAAGTTCTTCGGATCTGCGTACTTAACCCTTATCGGTTCGTCGGAGACCGAGGTCATAATTGCTGGTAGCTACGACGAAAGTGTCGTAGGTTGAAGCTGATATTGCGATTGTCTGTGACACGAAGCCCTTGTTGCCGCCAGCTACGTCACCACTCGTCCGAAGCTGCCGCGTTCGCGAACATGATTCCGGGATACCGAGCACGTCCTCGAGGCCCGGCGGCAGTGTCGCGAGTCAGCGCGGTCGGTCGGCGAACTCCCGCCACAGCGCCGCGGCGACGGTGAACTCCTCGGCGCTCGCGTAGCCTCGCTTCACATACGGCTCGCCCTCGAGGGTGAGCACCTCGAGGAAGGTTCCGTACGGCGCCATGACGCGTTCGATCCGATCGACCTCGCGGCGGGCCCGCTCCGCGAGCCCGTATCGCGCGAGGCCGTTTGCGTACATGAGGCTGTTCCAGGGCCAGACGTGGTAGTGGTAGTCCCGATGGAGCAGGAAGAAGGGGTGAACCTCACCGTAGCCGAACGGTCGCTCGCGCATGCACAGCCCGGTCGGGGTCTCGAGGGTCGCGAGGACGTCGACGATCGATCGCGCGCGCTCGTCGTCGACGAGCCCGAGGTACAGCGGAACGACGTTCGCGTCGCAAGCGAGCGCCGCGTCGCCCCGGCGTTCGTCGAAGTAGCGACCGTTCCAGAGGGTATCGAGCCTCTCTCGTACCGTCGCCGCGTTCGCATCGCCCGTCTCCAGACCGCGGCGTTCGAGAGCCTCGAGCGCCGCCAGCCACATCGCGGTGTTGTACGCCTCCCGGGGCGCCGCGGCCGAATCCCACCAGGAACTCCCCGAGCCGGTGACGAGCCCGTCCTCGACGAACCGCTCGCGGTGGCGCGCGGCCAGCTCGGCGACGACGTCGGCGTGGTCGTCGAGCCGTCCGACCGCGTCCAGCGCGAGCACGAGTGCGGGAACGGTGTCGACGCCCTCGGCCGGCGTCGCGGCGTTGTAGCCGGGATGGAAGTCGGTGTAGAAGGCGTCGGCGTCCGAGAGCTCCGCGAGCAGTGTCGCCGCGGTGTCGGCGACGACGGCGTCGTACCCCGCCGCCGCCAGTCCTCGCGCGGCGAAACAGAGGTCCCGGGGCCAGACTCCCTGGAAGTGCCCGCCCGACTCGAGGCCCCGGTCGGCCCGCTTCGCGAGGACGCGGTCGGCGGCGTCCGCGAGCGATCCCGCTCGCCGGTAGCCGCGGCGACGCTTCTCGGCGTAGTGGGCGAGGCGTCGCCGGAGCTCTCGGGTATAGTATCGGAGGGAAGAACCCATCAAAACGAACTGCAGATCGCGCGTCAGTCCTCGTCGTCCTCGTCGTCGGGCTCGACCTTTTTGTCCGAGGCGTCCTCCTCGGGGGTTTCCTCGGGCTCGATCGCGTCGGTCTGGGCCGGCTGGGCCTGCTCGGGGTCAGGGCCGGTCGCCTCCGCCGTTTCCTCGGCCATCGCGGTGTCGGAGACGTCGACCTCGGTCGTCTCTCCGTCGGTGTCCCGACGAGGATCTTCGGTCCCCGTGTCGGCGTCCGGTTTCGTGCGGGGTTCCTCGTCCTCGGGGTCGTCGGTGAACTCGATCTCGCCCTCGTCGTCGTCGGCAGCCTCGCCGAGCTGTGCCTCCTCGTCGACGTCGCCGTCGGCGTCGATCTGGGACTCCTGACCGGCGTCGGGGCGTTCGGCCGCGGCCGCGGCCTGGTCGGACGTCTCCTTGCCGTCGGTTCCGTCCTCGACCTCCTCGAGATCGGGTTCGAACGTCGTCGGCTCCGCCGCCTGCCGCTGTCGAAGGCCGATCCCGACCAGTCCAGCACCGATCGCCGCCTTCGGGATCGCCCGCAGCTGTCCGCGGGCGACCGACCGCAGCGTCGACAGCAGCATCAGTCCGCCGCTGACGACGGCGAGTCGCCCGTCGCGGGCGCTCTCACCTGCGATCTCCCGGGCCGCGTCCATCGGGTCGTCGGCCAGTTCCTCCAGCTCCTCGGCCTGCAGATCGTGATCGTGTTCGTGTTCGCTTGTCATAGATGGTCCTCGAGCACGCTTCGCTCACACAGGAGTACTCCGGCCCGACAGTTGAAGCTTTGACCGGCAACTGCGCTCTCGCTCCAGCTTCCGGCTACCACTCGAAGCGATCGGGATCGCGCGCCGCGAGCGCCGTCCGGACCGCGGCGACGTTCTCGTCGACGTCGTGGACCCGAACGATATCGGCGCCGCGCTCGGTCGCGAGCGCGCTCGCCGCGACGGTGGGCTCGAGGCGCTCGCCGGCCTCGCGGCCGACGTGGGCGAACATCGACTTGTGGGAGTGACCGAACAGGATCGGACAGCCAAGCGCCCGGAACTCCCCGAGCCGGTCGAGCAGCGCGAAGCTCTCGCGGGCCGACTTCGCGAAGCCGATCCCGGGATCGACCACGATGTTCTCGCGGTCGAGACCTGCCTTCTCCGCCAGCAGGATCCGCTCCCGGAGCTGGTCGATCACGTCCTCGACGACGTCGTCGTACGCGATCTCCCGGTCGGGGACGACGGGCGCGTCGACGCTGTGCATTACCACCAGGGTCGCGTCGTGGTCGGCGACGACGAATCGCATCTCGGGGTCTTCGAGTCCGGAGACGTCGTTGATGATGTCGGCGCCCGCCTCGAGGGCTGCGTCGGCAACCGCGGCCTTTCGGGTGTCGATCGAGAGCATCGCGTCGAGGTCCGCGAGCGCCTCGACGACGGGGACGACGCGGTCGATCTCCGCCTCGACCGGAACGGGATCGGCGCCCGGACGGGTCGACTCGCCGCCGATATCGATCACGTCGGCGCCGGCCTCGACCATCGCCTCCGCGCGGGCGACGGCGTCCTCGAGGACGTCGTACTCCCCGCCGTCGTGGAAGCTGTCGGGGGTGACGTTGAGGATGCCCATGACGGCGGTTCGGTCGTTCCAGGGCGGTGACGATCCGTCATCCGGCTGCGGGGCCGATTCGCCGTTCCCGTCGCGAGCGCCGTCCTCGAGTTCGAGGGTCGACGACAGCTCCCGACCGATCGCGGCTAGCCCGTCCGAGCGAGCCGCGAGGCGATCGACGAGCCGCGAGAACTGCTCGAGAGTGCCCGTCAGGACGGCGTTGATCCGCTCATCGCTGCGACGAAGCCCCGAGAGGGTACACTCCCCGCCGATCCGGGACAGCTCCGTTTGCAGCGCCGTCGCCTGCTCGTCCCGGAGCGCGGTCTTGACGACCCGGTGGACGGCCGCGTCGGTCGCCTCGGCGACGTCGGCCTCGGTCGCGTGGGCTCCCGCGAGGACGTCCCGGGCGTCCTCGCGATCCCGGATCCGTTTGGGGATCTGCAGGCCGGTCCACCGCGAGCGGGCCTCGGCGACGGCGAACAGCGACCCGGTCACGAGGACGCAGTCGTCGGCGTCGCTGCTCGCGATCGCCGCCTCGAGGGCGTCTCGCACGTCGGGGACGACCCGCACGTCGGGGACGCCGGCTCGCTCGAACACCGTCGCGAGGACGTCGCCGTCCTCGGCGCGGTCGAGGGACGGCTCCGTGGCGATCGTCGCGTCGGGGGTCGGTAACGCGTCGGCGATCCCCGTAACGTCCTTGTCGTGCATCACGCCGGCAACCAGGGTGAGCTCGTCGTACTCGTAGCCCGCCAGTGTCTCGGCCAACCCCTCGCAGGCGCCCGGGTTGTGCGCGCCGTCGAGCACAACCAGCGGTTCGGTCTCGAGGACTTCGAACCGTCCCGGCCAGTGGGCGCCCCGCAGTCCGCGCCGAAGCTCCTCGTCCGAGACGGCCGCGACCTGTCGGGCGAGCGTCGCCGCGATCCCCGCGTTCGCCGCCTGGTGGCGCCCGAGAAGCGGGATCCGTGCCTCGATCGGATCGCCGTCGTCGATCGAGACCGCGGCCTCGGTGTGGTTCACCCGTCCCTCGTAGGTGACGCTGACGTCGGGCTCCGCTCCCTCCCGATTGCCGAACCCGACGGTGACGACCTCGTCGGCGATTTCGCGAACCCCTTCCAGGGCCTCGCCGGAGGCACCGGTGACGAGGGGTTCGTCCGCGGGGGCGACGTGGGCCTTGTCGCGGGCGATCTCGGCCTCGGTGTCGCCGAGGATCCCCGTGTGCTCCAGGGTGACGCTCGTGACCGCGCTGGCGACGGGGTCGACGACGCTGGTCGCGTCGTAGCGCCCGCCGATGCCGACCTCGAGGACGGCGACGTCGACGTCGGCGCGGTCGAACTCCCGGATCGCCATCGCGGTCAGCACCTCGAAGAACGTCGGCGACTCCCCGTCGGCGGCCCGCTCGGTGACGTGCTCGCGGATCTCCGCGACGAAGGCTGACACCGACGACTTCGGGATCTTTCGCCCGTCGACCCGGATGCGTTCGCGCAGATCCTCGAGGTGGGGGGAGGTGTAGAGCCCGACCGAGAGCCCCGCTTCCCGAAGCGTTCGCTCGACCATTCGCGCCGTGCTCCCCTTCCCGTTCGACCCCGCGATCTGGACGAAATCGACGCCCTCCTGAGGGTCCTCGAGGTGGGCAAGCAGCCGGGCGGTCGACTCCGTCCCCGGTTTCGGACGGAACCGCCGTAACCCGAACAGAAACTCCGCCGCCTCGTCATACTCCATACCCCCACCACGGCGGTCGTCGCGCTTAGGAATGTCGGAGTCGGGACTCGCGGTTGCAACCGACCTACTGCGGTCGTGTGTCGGTGAACCGTCCGCCCTCCCACCCGGAAGCCGAGATCAGAACGCCGCCTCGAGCGCGGCGGCGACTGCGAGGACGAATCGTGTCCGAAGCGTCGTTCTCACGGATGATATACCCACTCCAACACGTAGCGAACGGTCACGACAGCGTTCCGGCGTGGCGATACCTGTTCGCGAGGTAGCCGACTGCCGTCAGCCAGAGGACGGCCACGAAGGCAGCCATGGCCGGAGCCGAGGGACGCGGCGATCCCAGGAGGGACGCGGCGACGTAGCCGAGGGCGAACCCACAGACGGGGAGACTGACGTACGCCCACACGTTCGGGAACCACGCCGACTCGTGTCGAGGGACGGTCGCGTCGACGAACACGCCCAGGAGAGCGGGAACCGAGAGGAGGGCGGTGCCGACGAGCAGGGACACGACCACGACAACCCCAGCGCCGTCGGGACCGAGGACGCCTTCCGCGAGCGCGACCGTCGGCACCAGCAGGACGTACGCGAGGACGGGCAGCCACCACCGCGACTCGAAGGCACCTCGCCGTCGGTCGTCCTCGTGCTTTGTGACACGGCGGTCGGGGTCGGCCCGTCGACGGAGCCAGCCGACGAGTACGGCCGTCCCCGCGGTTACCAGAACGGTAAGCGCAACACCGACCGCGACGACGACTGGCGCCAGGGCGATCCCGACCGCCGTCATGGTCGTCGACGCAGCGCCGACCGTCGAAACCGCATTAGCGGCGTACAGCAACACCGTCGCGATCGAGGCAGCGAGACCGGCCCGAACGCCGGCGCGGCGAACCCGGGACGGGGAGTCACCGTAGCGGTAGCCGACGAGCGCGCCGGCGATCAGGAGCGGCAGCCCCGAGACGCTGCCGCCGACCCTGGTCGTCGCCTCCGGCGGGGGCTGCCAGGAGAGCGCGACCGTAAACGGCACCGTCGCGAGCCCGACGAGAAGCGCGAACCGCAGCGGATCGTCGCCGGAATCCTCACGGCGACTTCGAAGGAGGGCCATACCCCTACCGATCGTGTCCCTCGGTTGAATATATTTTGTTGGTAACTGGTCGTGAGCTGCAGCCGACTACTCCGGTCGGGGCTCGGTCGAGCGTTCGGCCTCGGGGGTCTCCCGGGTGACCTCGAGGAAGGCGTCCTCGAGGCTGCGGGTTTCACCGGTCTCGGCGCGTGATTTGAGCGTCTCGGGGTCGCCCTGGGCGACCAGTTCGCCGTCGTGGATCACGCCGATCTCGTCGGCCAGTTCGTCGACGACCGGGAGGATGTGCGTCGAGAGGACGATCGTCATCTCCCGGTCGGCGAGGTCGGCGATCGTCTCCCGCATCGTCCGGGCCGCGCGGGGATCGAGCCCGCTTGTCGGCTCATCGAGGAAGGCGACGACGGGCTCGTGGAGCACCGCCTGGATGACCCCGACCTTCTGGCGCATCCCCTTCGAGTAGCCCTCGATGCGTCTGTCGGCGTCCTCGCGGAGATCGAAGCGCTCGAGCAGCGACTCGATCCGCTCGACGGCCTCGCGCTCGGGAAGGTCCCGAAGGCCGGCAGCGTACTCGAGCTGCTCGCGACCGGTGAGCTCGTCGTAGATCGGCGGCTCCTCGGGCAGGTAGCCGATGTGGGGCGTGACGGCCTCGCGGTCGGCGATGGACTGGCCCGCGACCCTCGCGGTGCCCGACGTCGGCCGGGTGAGCGTCGTTAGCATCCGCATCGTCGTCGTCTTCCCCGCCCCGTTGGGGCCGAGAAAGCCATACACCGTGCCGCGCTCGACGGTCATCGTTAGCCCGGCGACGGCCGTCGTCTCCCCGTACCGTTTCGTCAGCTCGTCGGTCTCGATCGCGGGGCCGTCGGCACCGTTCATACGCTTCCGTTCGACGCCGACCACGTAAAACCGACAGATCGATCGGGGACGACAGCCGCCGTTTCGGGACGGACCCACGTCCTCGGACCGGTCGTTGCGCCGTCATACGGTTTGCTGTCCGTCAGTTCCGGCGCAACCGCCGCCCGGGTCGCGGCTGCGTCGGTATCTCGGTACAGCGATCCGTATCAGAACCCAAACCGTTTACGTAGTGGCGGAACACGGTATCAGGCATGTTCCTCCAGACGGCACGCCGTCGCCCGGTTTCCGGCGGTGGTCGGCGGTGACGCGCGTCGCCGCGCTGGTCGCCCGGACGGAGTTCCGGCGGACGGTCCGTGCGATGACGACCGATCGGACGAAGCTGCTGATGCTGGCCCTGCTCGCGGCGCTGGTCTTCGGTTCGGTGACCGTGGCCGGCGGCTACCTGTTACCGGCGCTTGGCGAGCGCTTCGCCGACGGCGCGGGAGCCGAGAGCGTCGCCCTCGCGACGGGGGCGGCGACGGGCGGCGTCGCGATCGGCTGGCTGTTCCTGGTCGGCATGAGCGCCATCCGGGCGTTTACCGCCGCGGCCGACCCCGACGAAGCGGCGTTCCTGCTCGTCTCGACGTCGACCCGCAACGCCACGCTCGGCGTTATCGGCGCCGAGATCCTGCTGTTTGGCGTCTGGGTGCTCCCCCCGGCGATCGTGCTCTCGAGTGCGTTCGCTGTCGGCGCCGGGACGGCACTGCCCGTCGTCGGCACCGTTCTCGTCGGCGTTCTCGCCCTTCTGACCGCGGTTCCGGTCGGGTTCGTGGTCGGCACCTGGTTTCGCCACCTCGTGACCGTTTACGAACCGATCGCCCGCTACCGGTGGTTCCTGTTCGTCGGCTTCTGGGTGGCGTACTTCGGCGCGATCGCGACCGGGCGGTTCGACCTAGTCGTCAGCGAACTCTTCGTCGCCCTGCAGGACGGGCCGCTGGGCTGGCCCGGCCATCTCCTGCTTGCAACCGTGCCGAACGTTCCGGCCTCGGGAACGACGATCCTCGGCGCGCTCGTCGGGACGGCGCTCGTCGCTCCGATCGCCCTCGCGATCGGCGTTTCCTCCGCGCGGGTCCACTGGTTCGCCGACCCGGCGCGGTTCGACGACCGAGAGCGCTCCGGGGCGTCCTCGAGCCGGCTGGCGGAAGCGCTCTCCCGCGTCGTCGATCGTCCGACCCGGACCGTGACGCTCACCGCGATCCGCCGAACCAGGCGAGCCCCGATCCGCCTGGCGTACGTCGGCTACCCGCTGTTCGGCGCCGTCGGATTCGTCCAGGCGATCGTCGAGGCCGGTACGATCCCCGCCTACGTCGCCGTCGTCCTCTCGGGGTATCTGGTCTGGGCCGCCGGAGCCCTGTTCACCCTCAATCCGCTCGGCGACCTCGGACGAGCGCTGCCCGCCGTCGTCACCTCGACGCTCTCGGGTCGGCAGGCGATCGCCGGGCTGGTGCTCGCCGGCGTCCTCGTCGCGGCGCCCGTCGGGCTCGTCGTCTCGCTGGCGCTCGGGCTCGTCAGCCCGCTCTCGATCGAGCGGACCCTGGCGCTCGTCGTCGCGACGACCGTCGGCACCGTCGCGACGCCGGCGCTGGCCACCGGGGTCGGAACGGCGCTGCCGCGGTTCGGCAGCGTCAACGTCACGAACAGCCGCGAGGCAGTGATGCCGAGCAAGGCGGCGTTCGTCGCCTACTCGCTGGCGGTCGTTCTGCCGACGGCCGCAGGGGCCGTGCTCTACGCCGACGCGGCAGCCCCGATCGCCGGCCTCCTCACGGCAACGGCGGCCTGGGCGCCGACTCCCGAGATCGCGGTCACCGGAGCCCAGATCAGCGTCGCCGCCTGGACCGTCCTCGTCGTCGGCGTTCTTGCGCCGCCGGTGTCGGCGCTGTACGCGATCGAGCGGTTCGATCGCTACGCGCTCGAGTAGCCGTTAAAAAACAACTCCGTCGACGTCGCCGCTACTTGCCCCACTCGGCGGTCCGCTTCGGGCGCTCGGTGATCGCCTGGACGTCGATCGGCTCGTCCTTCGCTTCCAGCGCCTCGAGGGCAGCCCGTGCGCTCGCGTGAGTCGAGAAGTACGTCACTTCCTCCTCGACGGCGACCTCGAGCAGGTTGCGGTCCCGCGAGACGATCAGGTCGACCTCGCCGCGCTTGACAGCTTCCACGAGGTCGACTTCCTCGCAGAGATCGAAGTGGTCCGTGTACCCCTCGACGAGCGCCTCACCGTCCTCGGTGTCCGGATCGGGGAACTCGTCGGCCGAGAGGTCGACGATCGCCGTCCCGGAGTCGGGGATCGGCTTACCCGTCGCGTCCTGGGCCTTGTCGTAGGCCTTGCCGAAGCTGTCGGCGCTGCCCATGACCTCACCCGTGGACTTCATCTCCGGCCCGAGGCGCGGATCCGAGCCCGGCAGGCGGTCGAACGGCAGCACAACCTCCTTGATCGAGGTCTGCTCGGGGATCTGTTCCTCGACCGCGAGGTCCTCGAGCGACTCGCCGGCCATCACCCTGGCCGCGAGCTTCGCGATCGGGACGCCCGTCGCCTTCGAGATGAAGGGGACGGTGCGCGAGGACCGGGGGTTCGCTTCCAGCACGTACACCTCACCGTCGCGCACTGCGAGTTGCACGTTCAACAGCCCCTCCGTCTCGAGGGCCGCGGCGATGTCCTCGGTGACCTCGCGGACGCGGGCCATCGTCTCGTCGTCGAGCGAGCGGGGCGGGATCATACACGCCGAGTCCCCGGAGTGGACCCCGGCGGTCTCGACGTGTTCCATCACGCCGCCGATCAGGACGTCCTCGCCGTCCGCGACGGCGTCGACGTCGAGCTCGGTGGCGTCGGCAAGGAAGTCGTCGACGAGGATCGGCTTGTCCGGGCTCACGCGGACCGCCTCCTCGATATACTCCTCGAGCTCCGCGTCGTCGTAGACGACGTCCATCGCGCGTCCGCCCAGCACGTAGGAGGGACGGACGAGGACGGGGTAGCCGATGTCGTGGGCGAGCTCCATCGCCTCGGGCTTGCTGTGGGCGGCACCGCCCTCGGGCTGGGCGATGCCCAGCTCGTCCATCAGGGCGTTGAACCGGTCGCGGTCCTCGGCGAGATCCATCGCCTCGACGCTTGTGCCCATGACCTCGCAGTCGAGCCCGCGGCGGTCGATCTCGTCCTGCAGCGGGTCGCCGATGTTGACCGACGTCTGGCCGCCAAACTGGACCATCACGCCGTCGGCGTCGGCCGCCTCGGCGACGTCGGCGACCTCCTCGGCGGTGATGGGTTCGAAGAACAGGCCGTCGGAGGTGTCGTAGTCGGTCGAGACCGTCTCGGGGTTGTTGTTGACGACGTGGGCGTCGATCCCCTGCTCGCGCAGCGCCTGGACGGCGTGGACCGAACAGTAGTCGAACTCGACGCCCTGGCCGATCCGGATCGGGCCGCCCCCGACGACGATCACGCTCTCGACGTCGCGGTCGACCTCGAGCTCGCCGGCCGCGGCCGCGCCCTCGAGCGGTCCGGAGTCGAACTCCGACTTGCGGGCGGAGTAGTAGTACGGCGTCTGGGCCTCGAACTCGCCGGCGCAGGTGTCGACCTGCTTGTAGGTGCGGCCCGGGACCTCCTGTTCGACCGTATCGACGTCGACGTCGCCACCCGCCGTCGCGGCGATCGTCGCGTTGGTGTGGCCGGCGATGGCGGCCTCGGTGAAGTCGCCCTCCTGGGCAGCCCGGGTCGACTCCGCGATGCGCTTGAACCGCTCGGTGTACCACTCGAAGATCCCGGTCAGCTCGACGATCTCGTCGACGTCGTACCCGCGCTCGAAGGCCTCGAACATCGCGTACGGACGATCGGGCGAGGGACGCTCGAGGTACTGCTCCTCGAGTTCCGCGTCGCTCACGTCGGCCCAGTCGACGTCGGGCTCGTACTCCGAGGACCGGAGCGCCTTCAGCAGCGACTCCTCGAAGGTCCGGCCGATGGCCATCGCCTCCCCGGTCGATTTCATCGCCGTCGTCAGCTCGAAGTCGACGTCGTCGAACTTGTCCTTGGGCCACCGGGGCACCTTGGTGACGACGTAGTCGATCGCGGGTTCGAAGGCCGCGGTCGTCTCGCCGGTGATCTCGTTAGTGATCTCGTGGAGCCGTTTGCCGAGTGCGACCTTCGCGGTGACGCGGGCGATCGGATACCCCGTTGCCTTGGAGGCGAGCGCCGAGGACCGCGAGACGCGCGGGTTGACCTCGACGACGCGGTACTCGCCGCCGGGCGTCCCGTCGTCGCGCCAGGCGAACTGGATGTTACAGCCGCCCTGAATGCCGAGTTCGCGGATGACGTCCAGCGCCGCGGTACGCATCTCCTGGTGGCCCTCGTCGGGGACGATCTGGGAAGGGGTAACGACCGTCGACTCCCCAGTGTGGATACCCATCGGGTCGATGTTCTCCATGTTGCAGATGATGATACAGGAGTCGTCGGCGTCGCGCATCACCTCGTACTCGTACTCGACCCAGCCCGCGATCGACTCCGTGATGAGGACTTCGCTGTTGCGCGAGAGACGCAGTCCCTTGCGGACGCGGCGAAGCAGTTCGTCGAACTCGTGGACGACGCCCGACCCCGAACCGCCCAGCGTGTAGGTCGTCCGGGCGATCACCGGCAGGCCGCCGACCTCGTCGACGGCGTCCTGAACCCGCTCCTCGAGGTCGTCCTCGGTCAGTTCGGCGACCGCCTCGTCCTCGTCGAGCGCGATCGTCGTCGAGGCGGGCACGGGCTGGCCAATCTTCTCCATGCGCTGGCGGAAGAGATCGCGGTCCTCCGTCGCGTAGATCGTGTCCAGCGGCGTCCCCATGATCTCGACGTCGTGTTCCTCGAGGACGCCCTCCTCGGCCAGTTCGGCGGTAACGTTGAGCCCGGTCTGGCCCCCCAGGCCGGCGATGACGCCGTCGGGCTGTTCTTTGCGGATGATCTCGGCGATGGCCTCGGTCGTGATCGGCTCGATGTAGACCTCGTCTGCCATCTCCGGATCCGTCATGATCGTCGCAGGGTTCGAGTTGACTAGCACGACCCGCGCGCCCTCCTCCTGGAGCGCTCGACAGGCCTGCGCGCCCGAATAGTCGAACTCGGCGGCCTGGCCGATCTGGATCGGCCCGCTACCGATCAGCAGGATCGTGCGTCCGTCCCCTGTGGCGACGTCCTCGTCGCCCTGGTGGTCCGTACTCATTGGTCCTGTCCGTCCGAAGTTCGTACATCGTAATAAGCCCCACGAAACGATACGATTCTCGTAACTCGATTTCGAATTTCGAATATTGCCGAGAATCGACCGACGGGAGGTGTGGGAAGTACGCTCGGCGACGGAACAGGGCGGTCGAGAGGACGCGAGCCGACAACCGAACGCATATCACCGCCCCAGGCAAAACGGAACAGTATGACAAAGCGGGACGTCTCGCTTCCCGACGAGGCGGAAGCGGGAATGCGCGAGTTCATCGACGAGGTCGATCGACGCCTTTCGAGCGAGGAGGACACCTGTTCGGTCGTCGAGGACGTACTGATCGATCTCTCGGGAGACCGCGAGGCCTACGAACGGTGGAAGGGTGGCGAGTCGATGACGCCGGCCGAGCAGGTTCGCCTGCAGAGCTACGACCCGTGTAACACGACCCTGGAGAGCGAGTACTACGCCGAGAAAGACGAAGAGCAGTTTCGCCACTCGAAACACATCCAGTGGCTCTGGCGGCAGTTCGACAGCCTGCCGATCGCAGACAACGTCGAGTTCGCGCTACGATTTCGACGGATGCTCGCCGACCACCTCTTCGAGGAGTGTGGCGAGAACTGTCGGTTCTTCAAGGGCGTGACGTTCACGTACGGCCACAACATCACGATCGGGGACAACACCGTCGTCCACGACGACGTCCACCTCGACGACCGCGGAAAGCTGACGATCGGCGACCGCGTCTCGATCTCCGACGGCGTCCACGTCTACAGCCACGACCACGACGTCGTCGACCAGACCGAGGTCCGCAACTACCACACGATCGTCGAGGACGACGTGCGCTTGACCTACGACTCGATGGTCCAGGCGGGCAACCGGGTCGGCGAGAACGCCATCGTCGGCGCCCGCGGCGTCGTTCAACACGACATCCCCGCCCACCACATCGCGGTCGGGATGCCCGCCAAGAGCGTCAAGATCAAGCCCGGCTGGGAGGACGTCGCGACGCCGATCGACGAGGCCGGCGTCAACCGTCAACAACAGCGCCACCTCGAGTACGACCTGCCCGACGATCTCGAGGTCTTCGACGAGTTCCAGCGGGATCTCCGCCCGCCCCGGTGACGGTTCGGTACGGCACCGTCGCCGACGTCCTCGCGGTCGTAAAAAGCGTCGTTCAGCGACGGGAAACTGTCACGGAGCGATGAGGTAGGGAATACCCAAGTGCGTTGAGACCGTACCGCACGGTGATGGAGCTCTGGGGCTGGCTCGCGGGCTACGTAGTGCTGTTTGCCCTCCTTCATCTGTTACTGTACTACGTCTACGTTCGCCGCGAGGACGACGGCGTGCAGTCGCCGTCGGTGGCCGACCCCGGCCGCAACCAGTCCCGATCCTCGCCGGGATCCGAGCAGTACTCCTCGGCCCCGGACGGCGTCGGCGACGACGACCCCGAGGCGAGCTCCGAGACCGACGGGGAGACGATCAGGTGTCCCCACTGCGGGGCCAGAAACGACGCCGATCAGACGTTCACGTACTGCTGGAACTGCGTCTCCTCACTCAGACAGTAGTTCGGTCCGTCCTCGATTGCGGTCAGCGTCTCGTCGCCAAACACTGCGCTCGATCCGCGACCGCGAAGTCTCGGGGCCGACGAGGAAGCGTCGCTCGACGTTACCGCCGACGGGTCCCGCCGGAGGAACCCGTGAGCCGATCGGAGATCGAGCCGACCCGCTCGAACAGCCGCTCCAGCCGCGATTCGGCGCGACGTTTGGCGATGAGGACGGGACAGTCCGACTCGCGGGCAACGGTGTCGGCGACCGAGCCGATCACCGGCGGGCGGACCAGCCCGGTTCCGGTCGCCCCGAGGACGACCAGGTCGTGATCGACGGCCACCTCGAGGATCCCCGCCGCCGAGTCGGGAGCGTTGACGACGCGTTGCTCGACGGGGACGTCCGGAAACTGCGCCGCAGTCCGGCGGACCTTCCGTCGTGCGGCGTCGGGATCGGCCATCGGGCCCTCCCCGGTCACGACCGAGAGGACGGTCACCGTCGCGCCGTTCATTGCGGCGACGGCCGCGGCGACGTCGCTCGCGAGACCGGCGTGAGGGCCGCCGACGGTCGGCACCAGCACGGTCTCGACGCCGTCGGCGACCGTCCCCATCCGCTCGACCAGCACGTCACACGGCGGTCGACGCAGGATCGGATCGACGGAGCTGCCAAGAATCGCGTCGGCGGTACTGGCACGCTCGCGCCACCCCATGAGCAAGACGTTGGCGTCGACCTGGTCGACGACGCCCCGGATCGCACTCGGAACGTTGCTGTCGACCCGAAGGTCGGTCGTGATCGGTACCTCCGAGACGTCCTCGGCCCGCTCGAGCAGCTGCGTGCTCTCCTCGGCGTACTCCGCGGAGATGTGCTCGTCGGAGAACATCAGGAACGGCGAGTTGACGGGTTTGTGCTCGATCGCGATCGCGTGAATCCGACCGTCGTGGCGGGTCGCCAGGTCCGAGGCGGACCGTAACAGCTGTTCGACGGCCGCAGGATTCGAGAGCGCGACGACGATCGTGTACTGCTCCCCCGCCGTACCATCCCCTTCCATACTGTATGTTCGCACGCGACATGCAAAAGGTTCACCCGCCGATACCTCGAACCGCGACGGTCCGTTCGGCCGCGTCGTCGGGGCTCTCGACCCGGATCGGGAAGACGTCGGTTTCGGCGACGGGGTAGGTCTCGTAGCCGAGGACGACCGTCTCGCTGGTCCCGAACGGCACCGTAACGGTGGTCGTATCGACCCGTTCGCGATCGGTTCCGACCAGCAGCTCGATCTCCTGGGTCGTGTCGCCGACGTTCATCATCCCGCCCTCGTTGGTGACCGCGACACGGACTGCGAGCCGATCGCCCCCCTCGAGGGGCTCGTTCGTCGCGACGATCTCGACCTCGAACGGCGGGCGGATCTCGGGGCCGTCGACGGTGACGAGCTCGCTCGTCCGGCCGTCCTCACAGACCACCCGGGCCATCGTCGGATACCCCGCGGCCACCCAGCCGGGTCCGGTGCGGGTGAACGTCGCCTCGGCGCGGTCGTCCTCGAGCTCGTCGATCCCGACCACCGTGTGGTTCTGGCCCTCGATCCAGACGACGCGGGCGAGCTCGCCCGCGTCGTCTCGCGCGACGAGGGTGGTCTCGACGGCGTCGTCGATTCCGACCGTCGCGTCCGCGCCGGGATCGCTCTCGAGCGATTCGATCGTCGGCCGTCTCTGGCCCCCGGGATCGACCGCGAGCGTCCACTCGTGGGTCGCTGACCCCGATTCGGTCGGGACGGTGACCCCGATCTCGTGAGTACCGACGTCCTCGGGCGCGGCGAGGGAGGCGCCCGTCCCGGTGAAGTACGTGTAGTCGGCCGCCAGCGCGAGATCCCCCGCGAGCTCGTCGTCGACCGACCACTCGAGGTCGCCGGGCTCGAGGCGACGTCCCGTCGCCACCTCGAAGAGCACCGCGGTGTCCGGCCGTACCTCGACGCGATCGCTCGCGGGCCTGAGCGGCGCGCTCGCTCCGTCGTCGGTTCCGAGGACGGTGACGAGGCGTTCGTCGCTCCCGTCGCCCGTCTCGAGTCGAACCGGGAACGTCTGGGTGCGCGCGACGCGGGGCGTCTCGTATCCGAGCGTGATCGACGTCCGTTCGTCGGTCTCGAGCTCGACGGGCCGTTCCTCGACGGTCTCGGGATCGCGCCCGACGACGAGGCTGACGTCGACGGTCGTCGCCGCGGCGCTCTCGATAGAACCCGTCACCTCGATCCGAGCGCCCGCCGCGACGGGCGCGGTCGTCTCCAGAATCCGGGGCTCGACGGCCGATTCCGAGCCGACCGCACCCGTCGTCGCGAGCGCCGTCCCGGCAGCGATCCCCGCGAGGACGCGCCGTCGTGGCTGTCTCCCCCACCACATAGTGGTCGATACCCGTTCCGCCGGAGCGATAAGCGATCGTGACCGTTTCGCGAGCAATCACGGGTTTACTCGGGTGTAAGCTCCGCCAAAAGAGAACGTCGATCGCGGAGGGTTCCCGGACCGCCAATCGCGGCTCTAGACGCCGGTGCTGTACCGGAGGATGCCGGCAAACCCGCCGAAGGCGTTGTACAGCTGTTCGCCCTTCTCGAAGTCCGTCGAGATGAACTTCGTCTCGGTGCCGCGTTGCTCGGCGATCTCGATGAGGTGGTCGATGGCGTCCTCGCGATCCTCCTCGGTGGCCTCGATCTCGGTGCCACAGTCGCTGCAGCTGTGGTCTGGCGTCGCCTTGCGACGGTCGATCACCTCGCGGTCGGTGTTGCCACACTCCCCGCAGTCGTAGATGACGACGTCCTTCCGGAGGTCCTCGCTGATCAGCAGCCGGTCGACCGCGCCCATCATGAGGTTACGGCGGGTCTGTGCGAACCCGTACGTGGCGAGGTCGCCCGCGTTGAGCTCCTCGAAGAACTCCTCCATCTGCTTTTTGTCCTTCATCACCTCGGCGTCGGCCAGCGCGTCCTCGGCGTTGTCGACGAGGTCCGACAGCCCGGACTCGTCGGTGTAGGCGACGTCGAACTTGCCGATCACGCTGTCCTGAAGCTCGTGGTGGAGGTAGTCGCCGTCGAGGAACTCGTCTTTGGTCGGCGAGGGACCGCCGACGAGGATCCCGTCGAGTTCGTGGCGTCTGGGCACGAACAGGTCGTTTGCCATCCCGGCGACCTCCTGGTAGAAGTTGTCGATCGCCTCGAGGCGAAGCCGGGCGAACCGCTGTGCGGACTGCCCCCCTTTCCGCTGTTTGCCCGGCACCAGCGACGAGGCGGATTTGACGGCCTCGATCCGTTTGCCCTTCAGCCAGCCGACGTTTGCCTCCCGGCGATCGAGGACGACCAGTCCGTAGAGACCCTTGTCGGCCAGCATCTCCTCGAGCGGCTCGGTAAGGAAATCGGAGTCGCAGTGGTAGCGGAAGGATTCGACGGGCTGGGGCGGACTCTCTAAGACCTTGGTGACCATCTCGGTCCGGCCGCCGCCGGAGTCGACCGCGCCCGAGAACAGCACCATCCCGTTTTCGGGCGGGTAGGTGTCGTAGTAGCGCAATCGATCCTTGATGCTCGTCAGCGCGTCCTGGACGGCCGTCCGGGTCTGTTTGGACTTGATGTTGGCCGCCTCGCTGTGTTCCTGCGTGACGTGCTGGACGACGTCGCTGACCTGGCGGTCGTCGGGAACGTAGATCGAGACGAGCTGCGTGCCGGAGCCGTCGAAGTCCTTGAGATCCTCGATGACCTTCCGGAACTCGTACTTTTTCCGGTCGGATTGCTCCTGTTCGGCCTCCTGGCTCATTGGGCGTACAAAACGGTGCTGTGGCTAAGTATCCTTTGACACGCGCTACGCGCCCGTCGGTCGTTCACGCACTCCGGACTCGACGAGAGATCGCGGGAGCCCGGCGTCTCCCCCTACATCGAGCGCGGGGCCGCGACGCCCAGGATCGAGAGGGCGTTCGCGACCGTGTGCTTCGAGGCCGCAACGAGGGCGAGTCGGGCCTCCCGGACCTCGGCGTCGACGTCGTCCGCGAGGACGGGACACTCCCGGTAGAAGGCGTTGAACCGGTCGGCGAACTCGCGGGTGTAGGTGGCGATCTGGTGGGGCTCTAAGTCGTCTGCCGCCTCGTCGACGACCGCCGGGAACCGGGCGATCGTCTCGAGCAGCTCCCGCTCCTCGGGCGCCCCGAGCAGGTCGGCGTCGGCCGCGTCCTCGAGGTCGAGCTCCTGGTCGGCAAGCGCCGTCTCGGGGTCGAGTCCTGCTTCTTCCAGAATACCACAGCAGCGCGCGTGGACGTACTGCACGTACGGGGCGGACTGGGCCTCGAAGTCGAGCGCCTGCTCCCACTCGAAGGTGATCGCCTTCGTGGGCTGTTTCGAGACGATGTCGTACCGGACCGCGCCGATGCCGACCTGGTGGGCGATGCGTTCGATATCGTCGTCGTCCAGGTCGTCGTCGCGGATGCGGTCGTCCAGCCGATCCTCGACCTCCTCGCGGGCGCGGTCGATCGCCTCGTCGAGCAGGTCGTCCAGATCGACGCCGGTTCCGCGTCGCGTCGACATCTTCCCCTCCGGGAGGTTGACGTAGGAGTACAGCACCTGCTGGAGGGGGTCGGTGTCGTTGCCCAGCAACTCGAGTGTCGTCCGGAGCTGGCGGGCCTGGAGCTTGTGGTCCTCACCTAACACCGTCACCGCGTTATCGTACTCCTCGAACTTCCACTCGTGGTGGGCCAGATCCCGCGTGGGGTACAGCGAGGTGTCGTCGGCCCGCAGGAAGACGAGGTTCTTCTCGATCCCGTGGGCGTCGAGCTCGAGCTGCCAGGCGTCGTCCTCGTAGACGGCTTCGTCGAGCTCCTTGAGCCGCGCGACGAGCTCGTCGGTGTCGCCGTTGCGCATGAACCGCGTCTCCTTGACGAACTCGTCGAACTCCGCGGGCAGGCGAGCCAGACACTCCTTCATCCCGCCCAGCACCTGGTCGACGACCTCGCTGACCCGCTCGTAGGCCTCGTCGTCGCCGTTCTCGAGCCCCTGCATGATCGACTCGATCTCGGCTTCGGCGTCGGCGACCTCGTCCTCGGGAGCGTTCTCGAGGACGGCGTTGCCCTTCCGGTAGTAGCGCACGAGGTCGTACTCCGGGCGATCCCGTTCGGGCTCGCTCTCCAAGTCCGACTCGTCGAACGTTTCGTAGGCCCAGGTGAAGACGGCCATCTGTCGGCCCGCGTCGTTGACGTAGTAGTGGCGGTCGACGTCGTAGCCGGCGTAGTCGAGCAGGTTCGCGACCGCGTCGCCGATGATCGGGTTCCGGGCGCGACCGACGTGGACCGGTCCCGTCGGGTTCGCGCTCGTGTGTTCGACGACGACGCTCTCCTCGCGGTCCTCGAGCGCGCCGTAGTCGGCGGCCGTCGCGCTCTCGAGAGTCGTCTCGAGGTAGGCCTCGCTGGGCAGGAAGTTGAGATACGGGCCCTGGGTCTCGATCGCCGCGACGTGGGTCAGCTCGTCGGCGTCGAGCTCCGCCGCGATCTCGTCGGCGACCTGCGGCGGCGGGGCCTCGGCCTCGCCGGCCAGCCGGAAGGCGACGCTCGAGGCGAGGACGCTGTCGACGTCGTCGGGGGGCTCTTCGAGCCCGAGGTCGTCGGTCGGATACCCAAGCGCCGAGAGCGCCGTCTCGAGGGCGCTCTCGACCTCCGCGCGTAGGGAGAGGAACATACCCGCCCGTATTCAGGGGGGAAGTAAAGGAATGTCGGGTTTCGTTCCGGCTCTGTTCGTCGGCCCACAGTCGGGCGATCTCCGCTCGAGCCCTGAAATCGACGGCCGCAGCGTCAACCGTGGCCGTGGCTTCCGGCGAGTGCATGACGACGCTAACCGAAGGCGACGAGGCCGAAACGGACGTATCGAACGCGATCGAGGACACCCCGATGTCGTCCGGGGATCCCGTGTCGGTGATGGCCGCGCTGTCGGTTGCGTACTCGTGGTACCTGTTCTACCTCAAAGAGGACAAGGTCGCCGGTCTGTTCGTCGGCCTCTGGGCGCCGACGCTGCTGGGCGCCGCGTCGTACTTCCAGCAGAAGGAGCTGTACGCGAAGCTCGAGGACGGACTCACCTTCGCGTAACGGTCGGCTCGAGACGCGAGAACAACCCCGGCAACTACGCAGTTCTCACTCGATTTTCAGCCCGCTCCCGGTCAGCGGGACGACGACGTCCGCACCAGCGTCCAGCACGCCCGCCTCGCGGTACCGCTCCAGGGCCGCCGGCGCGACCGCGCAGGTCGGCTCGATGTAGAATCCGTCGCGGTGGAGCCGCCCGAGGGCGTCCTCGATCCGATCGGGCTCGAGGGCGAGGACGTCGCCGTCGGTTTGTGTGATCGCTTCGCGGATCTCCTCGAAGCGGGCGGGCTCGGCGATCCGGATCCCGTCGGCGACGGACGTCCCGTCGTCCGGCTGGAGCGTAGACTCGTCGCCGACGGCGTCGGCGATCGGTGCACAGCCCGCCTCCTGGGCGCCAAGCAATCGCGGCGGCTCGTCGATAATGCCGGCCTCGGACAGCAGCGAGAACCCCCGGTAGGCGCCCAGAAACAGGGTGCCGTGGCCGACCGGGAGCACGACGGCGTCTGGCGCCGTCCACCCGCGCTGGGCCGCGATCTCGAAGGCGAAGGTCATCGTCCCCGCGTAGAAGGCGGGGTTCCAGGCGTGGCTGGCGTACCAGCCCTCGCCAGGCTGGCGGGTGGCGAGTTCCGCCTCAGCGCCCCCGTTCCCGCCCTCGACGGCCTCGATACAGGCGTCGGTGACGGCCTGCCGAGTGCCCTCGATCCGAACCGGTCGAGCCCCGGTTCGCTCGATTGCCCCCAGCTTCGCCGGCTTGACGTCCGCCGGAACGTAGATCTCTGCGTCGATCCCCGCCCGGGCTGCGTACGTTGCGATCGCGGCCCCGGCGTTGCCCGAGGAGTCCTCGAGGACGCGCTCGACGCCCAGCCTCGGCCGCCCGGGAGAGGGTCGTCGTCGCGCCCCGATCCTTGAACGATCCGGTCGGGAAGACGTACTCGAGTTTGAACGCGGCGTCCCAGCCGGGGGCCTCGACCAGCGGGGTAAAGCCCTCGCCGAGCGAGACCCGCTTCTCGAGGGGAAGCCACGGTGCGAACGTCCAGAGTCCGCGGCCGGGCTCGAGTTCCAGCGCGCCCGGATCGTCGGGGAGCGGACGGTCGGCGAACTCGAGGGGAGCGCCGCACGGACAGCGCCACGGCTCGTCGGGACCGGCAGCGTAGACGGCGCCGCAGTCGGGGCAGGCGAGATCGGCGGCCATCAGTACTCGTCGATGTCAGTCGCGACCGAGCAGACGTACTCCCCGGTCGCGACCTGCGGGAGCCGACGGCTCCGCCAGAGGATTCCGTCGCTGTCGGCGGTCACTGTCTGCTTGGGCTCGCCGAAGGGCGTCGTCACGGTAAACAGCGTCTCGCCTGCGCTCACCCGGTCGCCGAGGTCGGGCTTGAGGTCGACGAGCCCGCCGGCGGGCGCGCCGAACTGTTCGAACCCCTTCGCGCGGGTCTGGGGATCGGGATCGCGCTGGCCCTCGAGGAAGTCGTAGTAGCGAAGCACGTTGAACACGCCCTCGACGCCCTTCCGAACGCTCGTCTCGTCCCAGCCGACGGCGCCGCCGAGTTCGGGATCGACGGTCGGAATCCCCTCGTCGGGCGCCGCGCGGGCGAGCTGGCCGTCAGGACCCTTCTGGTCGAGGATGTAGCCACAGCCGAAGACCTTCGCCAGTTCGAGACACTCGCCGTGGAGGCGGTGGCGGGTGCCACAGCGAACCCGGACCTCGTCGATCATCCGGCTGGTCGACCCCTGGTGAAGATCGAGGATGAGGTCGGCGCGGGTGGCCGCCTCGAACGTTGCGGCCGCGATCCGCTCGCTCGAGGTTCCCGCCGCGTTGCCCGGGTACGCCCGGTTCATCTTCGTGTCGTCGATCGGATTGCGGTGTTCGGCAACCTGGAAGGCGTGGTAGTTGACGATGCCGACGATCAGGATCGTGCCGCTGAGTTCGGCCGGATCGAGCTGCGGGACGACGCGTCGAACGACGCCGACGCCGTTGAGCTCGTCGCCGTCGCTTACCGCCTGCATGTAGAGAGTTTTGCCCGACTTCGCACCGTTTACCACGGCGACGGGGAGGCCGAACGGGCTCCCGTCTCGAGTCTCGCCGACCTCGAGACGACCCGTATCGATCTCGCCGGGGTCCGCGCTCGCCGTTCCGAGCGTCGTTGTCATGTGTTCTGAGGTTGAACCCGTCAGCCTTTATTGATTCGGTTAGATCCCGCCGGGAGCGGGCCGATCGCCGGCCGAGGTGGCGACTCCGAGGACACCGAAGTCGGCAGTCGCCGTGGAAGCTTTTTCCCCGACGGCGTCGGAAACCCTCGCGTGAACCGACGTACGATCCTCGCCACCGCCGGCGGCGCGCTCTCGGCGACCGTCGCCGGCTGTGCCGGCGTGCTCGACGAGTCCGGCGACGACGACCTCGCGGTCGAGGAGGTCGCCGCCGGCTTCGAACACCCCTGGAGCCTCTCGGTCGTCCCGGACGACGGTCGGTTGCTCGTGACCGAACGGGAGGGCGCCCTCTCCGTCCTCGATCCGGACGACGGCGACGTCGAGGACGTCGACGGCGCCCCGGACGTACACGCGGAGGGACAGGGCGGACTGCTCGACGCCGCTTTCCACCCCGAGTTCCCGGACGAGCCGTGGCTCTATCTGACCTACGCGACGGCGAACGGCGACGGCGAGTCGACCACGGCGCTCGGCCGCGGCGAGCTCGATCCCGAGACCGGGAGTCTCGAGGAGTTCGAGGAGCTGTACGTCGTCGAGCCGCTCCTCGATGCGACCGACCACTACGGCTCCCGGATCGTCTTCGGCGAGGACGGGACGGCCTACGTCACCGTCGGCGACCGGGGCTCCAAGGAGTTCGGTCCCGACCACGTCTCCCAGGACACGACCACCGCCATCGGCTCGACGCTGCGCCTCGAGCCGGACGGGTCGATCCCCGACGACAATCCCTTTCTCGACGACGAGGACGTCCTCGACGAACTCTACAGCTACGGGCATCGCAACGCTCAGGGGATGACGGTCCACCCCGAGACGGGCGAGCTCTGGCAGTCCGAACACGGCGAGGAGGACGGCGACATGCTCCGGATCGTCGAGGAGGGCGCCGATCACGGCTGGCCGATCGCACACTACGGCTGCGAGTACGGAACCGACGAGCCGGTCGGCGACGAGTTCGACGATCGCGACGACGTCGTCGATCCGGTCTACTACTGGGAGTGCAACAGCGGCGGGTTCCCGCCCGCGGGGATGACGTTCTCCGAGGGCGACGCCGTCGAGGAGTGGGAGGGCGACCTGTTCGTCGGGAACCTCGCCGGGGAGTACCTGGGCCGGTTCAGCGTCGACGGCACCGACGTCGAGGAAGTCGACCCGCTGCTCGACGGCCGGGAATGGCGGATCCGGGACGTCGTGACCCACCCCGACTCGGGCGCACTGTACGTCGCCGTCGACGACGCGGACGCCCCGATCGTTCGGCTGACGCCCGAGTAGGTCCCGCCGTCCTCGGATCTCAGAGGAAGAGTTCGTAGTAGTACGGGCTGACGAACCCCTCGATGAACGCCGCGACGGCCAGGACGATCCCCAGGCCGATGACGACCCAGAACGCCCGCTCGAGAGCCTCGACGACGTCGCGTCGGCTCGCGCGTCCCCTGAACGCCCGCCAACCGACGACGCCGAGCCAGAGCCCCAGCGCGCTGGCGACGAAGATCGCAGGCACCTCGAGGATCCCGTGGGGGATGACGAACGCCGCGAGTTCAGCGATCTCGACCTCGAGTCGAGCGACGGCTCCGAGCACGACGCCGTTGAACGCCAGCGAGAACAGCGCCGGAATCGCGAGCGCGAGCCCGCCGAAGGCGGTCGTGTACGCGACCGTCCAGTTGTTCCCGAAGAACTCGAGGGCGGCCGTCGGCGGGACGTGGCCCTCGAGGCGCTCGTCGATCGAGGTCTCGACGGTGCCGGCCAGCGGCTCGGCTAGCTCCCAGCCGGCCCAGAACGTGCCGACGGCCGCGACGACGACGAACGCGTGCAGGAACGGCGTCGCCCGGACGAACGAGAACATCTCGGCCATGCCTCGTCGGAGCCCGTCAGCGAAGCGACTCCGGAACGGACGCTCCGGGGCCGACGGCGGAGAGAGCTTCCCCTTCGGGCCGCCGTACAGCGCCGTTTTCAGCAGGTCGAGAAACGGAAAGACGAGCAGCGTCGTGAGCAGCGTTCCGAGCGACGGCACCTCGAGAAACACGAACAGCCCCGTGAGAACCGACATCGCGACCGAGGCACCGATCGCGAGGACGTAGTAGAAGCCAGCCGCGACCGGGTGGCGCCGGAGGAAGCCAAGGGTCGCCGACAGCGAGCCGAACACGCCCGCGTCGTCGACGACGACGGCGACGGGCGCGAACGCGAACACGGCCCGGATCGCCGCGAACGCGACGATCGCCAGGAGCAGGGCTGGCAGGAGGACGAAAACGGCTGCGGCCCCGGCCGCGGGCGCGAGAGCGGCGCCGAGCAACGCGGTGCCGACGAAAACGAGCACGCCGACGGCGAGCCAGGCAGCGATCTCGAGAACGTAGAGCCCGATAAAGCGGAGCCAGAACCGGCCTGCACCGACGAGACCGATGACGAGTCCGCGGTCGTCCCGGAGCCGGCCGTAGCAGGACGAGAGCTGTGCGGCCGAGACGGCCGCGTAGAGGGCGACTGCGAGCACGATCGATCCGAGGACGACCGCGATCGCGAGCACCTGGAGTTCGAACGGGAACAGCTGTTCTGCCAGCGGGGCGACGTTCTCGGCCCAGGCCTCGAACGCCTCCGGATCGGTCTCGGGGTCGGGCGGTTCGGGGACGCCGGTCTCGAACTCGGTGAGCGCGGCGTCTAAGCGTCCGGACAGTTCGAGATAGACGAACGCGACCGCGATCCCCAGAAACGGAAGGACGCGGACGATCGCCGGTATCGCGGCGCCGAGCAGGTAGAACGGCAGGATGTCTGCCGGTCGACGCCGAAGGACGGCGATAGCAGCAGCAACGGATTCGGAGAGGGCCATACCGACGGTTCGGTCTTCCCCGGGTTAAAATCGATTGAATGTTCAGCCGAGAACGAACGCGACTCTCACTCGTCGGTCGGTTTTCCGCCGTCCGTGGCGACGTCTTCCGCGGACTGCATCGTCTCCATCGGTTCGGGGCTGTGACACTGGCGAACGAGACGTTTGACGTCCTCGGGTGGTTCCTCGGTGAACATCGAGACGACGATGATCGTGAGCATGACAGCCGGGACGCCGACGAGCGACGACGACGTCGCGGGAACGATCACCGCAAACGTCGGAAAGATCGCCTCCCCGGAGAGCGCGGCGACGTACTGCGGGAGGATCTCGTTGAGGATCGACCCGAAGCCGAAGAAGAGGCCGACGAACATGCCGGCGATCGCGCCCTCCCGAGTGGCGTCTTCCCACCAGAGTCCGAGGAAGAACACCGGGAACAGCACGGTCCCTGCGAGCGCGAAGGACATCCCGACGACCTCGGCGATGAGTGCGGGCGGGTTGAGCGCCAGGTACGTAACGACGACACCCAGCACGAGGATCGTCGACCGACCGACGAGCAGCTGTTCGCGCGCGGTCGCGTCCTCCTTGTAGAGATTCGTGTAGATGTCGTGTGCCGCGGCGGACGACGCGGAAATGAACAGGCCGGCGGTCGTCGCCAGTCCGGCCGCGATCGCGCCGGCAGCGACGATACCGACGAGCCACTCCGGAAGATCAGCGAGGTACGCGGTCAGTACAACGAGCGTGTCGGACTCCGTCCCGGTCATCTCGGTGTACTCGCCGACGTTGTCCTGGTACAGCAACGAGCCGAACGCGGCGTACGCCGTCGTTCCCAGGAACAACAGCAGGGTAAAGAGCAGCCCCCAGACGGTCGCCCAGCGGGCATTGCGCTCGTTGTCGGCGGTGTAGAACCGGACGAGCACGTGGGGCAGACCGCAGGTCCCTGCGATCAGGCTGACACAGAGCGCGATCCAGTGGTAGTACCCGGCGTCCTGGAACGGTTCGGTGTACTGGCGCTCGATCTCGGCCATCGCGGTCGCCTGTTCGCCGTACTCGACGAACGGCACGACCGTCGACCATCCCTGCGTCCAGCCGGTCGCGTACAGTCCGAGGAGGAACGCACCGATGAGGATGACGTACTGCAGTGCCATGTTCTTGGTCGCACCGAGCATCCCCGAGAGCGCGACGTACCCGATCGTGATCGCCATCAGCAGAATCACGCCGACCTCGTAGGAGACGCCGAAGATGTACTGGGCCATCAGGCCGAGCCCGTTTCCTTGCGCGATGATGTAGACGAACGCGATCAGCAGGGTCGTCGACGCCGCGATCGCACGGCCGAGATCGGAGTAGTACCGATCGCCGACGAAGTCGGGGGCGGTGAACTTCCCGAACCGGCGAAACTGCGCGGCCAGAAAGATAAGTAGGATGAAATAACCGGCCGTCCAGCCGACGACGTACGCCAGCCCGAAGTAGCCAAGCAGCGCGACCGTCGAGGCAACTCCGAGGTAGGCGGCGACGCTCATCCAGTTCGCCGCGATCGCCATCCCGTTCTCGATCGCCCCGATCGAACGGCCGGCGACCCACATATCGTCGACCGCCGCGACGCGGAAGAACCAGCCGACGCCGAGAAACAGCGCCAGCATCACCGTGAGCGTCAGCGCCGGGACGAGCTTGAAACCGCCGTCGAAGAGACCGGTGTTGATCTCGAGAACCGCCGCTTCGATCACGCGCGTTCACCACCGTCGGCAGCGACGTGCTGGCCGGCATCGCCGTCGGCTTCGGTCGACACCTCGTGGCTCACGCCGTACTGCGCGTCCAGCCGATCGCGCTGCCACGCGTAGGCCACACACAGGACGAACACGCCGATCGGAGAGCCGAGTGCGGTCAGGAAGTAGTGAAGCTGAAAGCCAAACACCTGCGTACTGGTCATGGTGTCCGTCGCGATCCAGGTCGCCGTCACCGGCCCGAACGTGACCAGTACCCAGACGGCGAACAGTCCCCAAATCACCTTCAGGTGATCCCGCATGAACGGCGTTGCAGGCTTGAACATGTGTATCCTGCTGTCGAGGTAGTCGGCGGTCTCACCGTTCGGCGTCTCGTCGTCGGTCATCGGTCTCCCCTCACGCTCGAACCGGCCATCGACGTTCCGCCCGACTGGAGCCGCTGTCGGAGCTTCCGTCTCTCGAGGTGAACGCAGTGGGGTTCGGTATCGCAGCTGTCTCGCATACGGGTCGGTGTTGAATTATAGTGATCGTTAAACCGCACATTGATCACAATAATTGCACGGAGTTTCCGCAGGAAAGTTCATAGGTAACACGTACCAGGGTCGAGACCGGTAGTTCGGATGTTGGGACGATCGAACCGGGTAGCAAGCGCCCAGGAAGTGACGCCGTCGTCGCTCGAACTCGAACGTGACACGCGGTACCCGTCTCGAGTCGACGACCGGCGTGTGAGGATGTGAAACCGCCACTACCGAGATAAACGATTAGGAACGTCGACGACGGGGTTGCGGTCGAATCGTCGTCGGCGTTTATCTCGCCGAACTCGGCGGCCGTCGGATACCGGAGCGGCGCCGCGAGCAGCGACGCGACCGAAACCGGTCGGAAGAGCCCGAGGACGGCGACGATCGCGATCGGGACTTTCAGCGAGCGGAAGCCGACCGCCCGCCAGGTCGAGGGAGCCTCGAGCCCCTCGAGCCGTGAACCGCGCGGCCGTCGCGAGGATCAGTTGTACGTCCGATCGTCGAACGTGGCGCCGTCGCTCGAGTCCTCGGACCCGGAGTTCGACAGCCGGGGCGTGAACCCACCCGTGAGGATGACGGCGACGACGACCAACGCCGCTGAGAGGACGACGAAGTCGGCGCTGGGTTCGTAGCCCGCCAGTCCCGCACCCGTCGAGACAACGAAGATCGCGACCGTGAACACGACCGTCGCCAGCAGGCCGACGACGACGATCCCGATCGCGCTCGCGAGCAGTCCGCGGAGAATGCTCCGTACTGAAGACATCGAGCGATCGTTTCGGGGCCGATGCCGTAGTGGTTGCGGCCACGGGCCCGTCGGGAGACTCTCACGAATCAGACGCCGACGCCGCAGCGGGCTCGCCCACAAGCGCCGCACAGATCCTTGCACAGACGTAGGCGACGCCGTTCGCGAGGTGAACGAAGACGATCAACCCCACCGCGCCGAGTACGCCCGCCAGCGCGGCTTCTGGCGCCGTCTCGATCGCCCACGTGACCGGTTCGCCGTTTATCTCGCCGAACTCGGCGGTCGTCGGATACCGGAGCGGCGCCGCGAGCAGCGACGCGATCGACGCCAGCAAGAAGAGCCCGAGAACGGCGACGATCGCGATCGGCACCTTCAGCGAGAGGAAGCCGACCGCCCGCCAGGTCGAGGGGGCGTCGAGGAACGCTCGGAGCCGCGACCGCGTGCCGTCGGTCGCCTCGAGGTCGTCGTACGCCCGGAGGTCGGTATCGAGCAAGACGTTGGCGAGCTGGCGTTCGAACCCCGCGACGACGCGGGCGGCGAGCAGCGTTCCGAAGAGGATCACCACACCGACGAGGACGACCGACAGCACGAGCCCCGCGATCAGCCCGACGCCGAACAGCATGTGGTAGAAAAACCCGAGCGGGATCGCCAGGAAGAGATAGAGGACGTTCTTGTAAGTCTGGGGATCGACGAGCGCGCCGAGACCGCCCGAGACCGCCCGTCGTCCGACGCCGGTAGAGCGCGTGGCCGAGCTCATGATCAGTTGATACGTTCGGACCGGTGACCAAAAGTTCCACCGGTTGTTCCCGTGGGATCCCGTCCGTAACCGCCCCTCAGCGGCTGTACGTCTCGAGGCGGACGATCGCTCCCGCTTCGATTCGGAAGAAGTCGGCGAACTCGAACAGGACTGTGTCGTCGGCGTCGTCACAGACGCGACCCCGGGCCGCGACGGCTCCGCCGTCCGCGAGGACGCCGTCGAGCTCGTGACGCGTCTCCGCGTTCGGGCGGTCCTCGCGCATGAACCGGACGAACGACTCCCGGTCCTCGAAGCGACGATCGGGGCGTTGCTGGACGAACTCGGGGGCGAGGACGTCCTCGAGGGCCGCGTACTCGTGGGCGTCGAGCGACTCGTAGTAGCGTTCGACGAGGGCGACGGCGTCCATACCCATAGCTCTCGGCGGCAGGGAGAAAAGTGCCGTCCTCGGCGTGCGAGGTTTGGCTCGCTTCTCCGGAACCGAACAGACGCAGGCGCAGACGTCGTCCCCGGGAACGCTTACGGCCGTGCCCCGCAATACCATACGCATGGCGACCGACGACTTCCGGACGGCCGTCTCGCTCGAGGAACTGCGTGAGCAGGGCCGCGCGCAGGTCGGCGTCGACGGGACGCCGCTGGCGCTGTTCTACCACGAAGGCGAGGTGCGGGCCGTCGACAACCGCTGTCCGCACATGGGATTTCCCCTCTCGGAGGGGACCGTCGACGACGGCGTCCTCACCTGCCACTGGCACCACGCGCGGTTCGAACTCGCCTGCGGAGACACGTTCGATCCCTGGGCCGACGACGTCCAGACCTACCCCGTCGAGGTTCGGGACGGCGACGTCCGCGTGAATCCGACACCCGATCGCGAGCGCCCGCCCGCCGAACGCTGGGCGAGCCGCCTCGAGGCCGGGCTCGAGGAGAACCTCGGGCTCGTCCTGGCGAAGGCGACGATCGGCCTGCTCGACGCCGGCGTCGACTACCGCGAGCCGACCGCGACCGTCCTCGACTTTGGCACCAGCTACCGCGAGGACGGCTGGGGGTCGGGGCTGACGATCCTGGGCTGTCTGGCGAATACGATCGACGTCCTCGAACCCGAGGACCGGAAGCGAGCGCTGTACACCGGGGCCCGCCGCGTCGCCGACGACTGCGTGGGGGAACCGCCGAGCTTCGACCAGCCCTCGTTCTCGACCCGCGAGGTCGCGTTCGACCGATTGAAGCGCTGGTTCCGCGACTGCGTCGAGGTCCGGGACGCCGACGGCGCGGAGCGGTGTCTGCGAACCGCCGTCGCCGCCGACCGATCCGCGGGCGAACTCGCCGAGCTGGTCTTCGCCGCGGCGACCGACCACCCCTACCTCTCGACCGGGCACGTGCTGGACTTCGCGAACAAGGCCTTCGAGAGCCTCGAGCACGCCGGTCGCGAGCACACCGACGACGTCCTCGCGAGTCTGGTCGAGCCGCTGGTCACCGCCGGGCGAAGCGACGAGCGCTCGGCGTGGCGCCAGCCCGTCGACCTCGTCGCCCTGCTCGAGGACGTCTACGGCGGCGACGTCACCGAAACGGAGGGGCTCGAGGACCTGGTCGCCGAGGCCGCGAGCGCGGACTGGGAGCCACCGGCCGACCTCCAGGAGACGCTGCTTTCGGACGACCCCGAGGCGATCGTTGCGGCGCTTGCGGACGCGATCCGGGAGGGTGCGGCGAGCGAGAACCTCGCGAGCGAGGTCGCACACGCGGCCGCGACGCGGGTCGCGCAGTTCGGGACGGGCAACGAGTTCGCCGACTGGAACACGGTCCATCACACGTTCACCTACGCCAACGCCGTCCACGGCGCGACCCGTCGGACCGACGCGGTCGAGCTCTACCGGGGCGTCTTCGACGCCGCGCTCAGCGTCTACCTCGATCGCTTCCTCAACACGCCGCCCGCGCCGATCCCGGAGCCGGGCGCCACCGACACCGACAGGGAGCCCGCGGACGTCCTCGCGGACCTGCTCACGACGTTCGACGTCGAGGGCGAGGTCGATGAGGCGGGACGGCTCGTCGGGGAGTTCCTCGACTGTGGGGGCGACCCCGAGGAGCTGAAACGAGTCCTCGGACGCGGGCTCTTGCGGGAAGACGCGGGCTTCCACACGATCCAGAACGTCGAGGCCGCGATCCGGCAGTTCGATCTCGCCGAGGGACGCTCGAGCGGCGAGCGCACCGGGAGCGTCGACCGCGAGCTCCGTCGGCGCGTTCCGCTGATCGCCACGGCCCGGTACATGGCCGCGCACTTCCCGACCCGTCGGGAGGCCGAACAGACATTTACGATCGCCGCGCGGCTGAACCGCGGCGAGGCGATCCACGAGGAGTGACGAGGACGACGTCCGCGATCGCGGTTCGGGCGCCGATACCGTTTTGACGGGTCCTCTCGTAGCTCCCTGATATGTCAGTTCGCGACGACGTGGTGGCTCTCTCCGCGGTCGGGCTTTCGGTCGTCATGCTCGCGTATCTCGCCGCGATGGGGTACGACCTCGCGGTCGGGACGCCGCCCTGGATCCTGTTTTTCGTCTCGGTGGGCGGGTTCGCTTTCGTCGCCGCGCTCGCGGTTCGTTCCGGAACGTGGACCGCCGTCCTCGTCTCGGTAGTCGTCCTCGCGCTCGTCCCTCATCTCGGCGACCTCGGGCTCGGGCCGTACTTTCTGACCTTCGGCGCCGTCACTCGCGCGCTCGCGTTCGCCTGCGTCGGCGGAACCGTCCTGATCGCGCTCGAGCACGCGGTCCGGAACCGGGAACGGGTGCTCGAGTCGGTCTCGAGAGGGACGATCATCGCGAGCCTCGGCGTCGGCGTCGGTCATCTGCTCACGGTCGTCCTCGTCGCCGAGGCGGCCGGCGACGGCGTCTCCGGTATCGTCAGCGAACCGTTCGCCGCACAGCCGGTCGAGTACGCCATGCTCGCACTCGTGGTGACCGGCCTCGTCGCGCTCGGCGCGGTTCCGACGCTGCTGTACGCCCGCTGGGGGCTGCGGTTGCCCGCGGTGGTCGTCGCGGTCGGTTTCGCGCTCGCCACCGTTCGCACGTGGCGCTACGTACACGACACCGTCCACCTGGGTGCCTCCCCGTCGCCGATGATCACCTACGCGGTGTTGTGGTTCGTTCCCTTCGCGCTCGCACTCGTCGTCGGCGGTCTCGAGTACCTCCGGATTCGAGGACGTTCGGGGCGGGCCGGGACGCCGAACTGAATCGGTGGGGTCGCATCGACTCGCTTTTTTCGTCGCCGGACCTACCGTCGGTTGACCGTGGAGTGTCACGTCTACTACGAGGGCGACGACGATCCCGAGAAGTGCACCGCGCGCCGGCTCGAGCAGTTCGACGAGGCGACGCTGTACCGGACGATGGGACAGGTGCCCTACGGCGTCGTTCTCAACCCCCACGCCGAGCGGGCGCTCTCGCCGGCCGACGCCGATGAGGCCCTGGGGACGCTGGTCGCGCTCGACTGCTCCTGGGAGTCCGCCGAGGAGGCCGCGTTCCGGATGAACGGGGTCCATCGGGCGCTGCCCTTCCTCGTGGCCGCGAACCCGGTCAACTACGGCCGTCCGTTCCGGCTGACGACCGTCGAGGCGCTGGCGGCCGCCTGCTGTATCCTCGGCGCCCGGGAGCGGGCCGAGGAGCTGCTCGAACCGTTCCGCTGGGGGGAGACGTTCCTGACGCTCAACGAGGAACCGCTACGTCGGTACAGCGAGTGTGCGGACTCGAGCGAGGTCGTCGCGGTCCAGGAGGAGTATCTGGCCGACGAGGACGCGGCCTGAGCTCAGCGCCGATCCGCGTCGGGACGCCCGCGACCGCTCGCGCTGGCCCGCTGGCGGCGTGCGAGCCACCACTCGTAGCAGGCGTAGCCGAACGTGACACCGCCGCCCAACAGCAACACCGGGACGACGGCCAGCACTCGACCGACGTCTCCGCCCGGTTCACTGGCAGCAAAATAGCCGACTGCCAGCCCGAGACCGGCAAACTTGACGGCGACGAGTCCGAGGACGATCCGCATCGGTCGGGTCGTGCTCGGCGTCCTCGGCGCCGCGGTCGGCGCCGCTTCGGTCCCGTCCTCGAGTGCGCGTTCGAACGTCGGGCGGTGACGGTCGGGGACGGAGACGATCGTCGGGCTCGCGCCGACGCGTCGGCAGACGTACAGGCTTACCGTTCCAAGCGAGAGCCGGTGAGCGGCCGTGACGTTCGCGAGATCGATCCGCTTCGTCCCACCGCTGTCGCGCCGGCGGTCGTTTCGCACCGTGACGCGGCGTTCTGACGGCGCGAACTCGACGGTTGCCTCCGCGGCGCTCGAGACGATCGCCAGGACCATCGTTCCGAGGAAGACCAGCAGGAACGTCGCTCTCGGCCAGAGAACGCCGACGACGCCGACCGCCGCGGCGCCGACGGCGATCGCGAGCGCCAGGCCCCGGAGGCTGAGTCGATCGGTCAGGTACAGCCTATCGAGCCACGTCGGGAGGCTGTCGTGGCGAACAACCAGCCAGCAGGCGACGATCGAGACGGGGCCGCCGACGAGCGCGACGACGAGTGCGAGCGCGACGGGTGAACCGATCAGCGCCTGGCCGATGACGAGGACGACGGCGGCCGCGACGATCCACGCGCCGAACCCCCCGTACAGGCCGTACGGGGCGTACACCAGAACCCGGCGGAACGGCGTCTCGGCCGGCAGCGCCGACCACTCGTGGACCGGTCCGGACATGGGCGACGGTTCGTGTCGGAAAACGATAACTATTGGGCTCGCTCTCGGCGGACCACAGCGGTTATATGCACTACGGGCCAACGGAGCGACATGCCAAGTTTCGACGCCGCCGAAAGCCGGACGCTCCAGAAGATGATCTGCATGCGCTGTAACGCTCGCAACCCGCGCGACGCCGACAGCTGCCGCAAGTGCGGCTACAAGAACCTCCGCCCGAAGGCGACCGAGCCACGAGCGGCGTAACGAGTCGTTCTCCGCGGGCCGTGTTTTGGCCCGCAGCGTTCTCTGCTCCCAGCACCGACAGTCTCGGGTCCGCGTCGAACCGGAGCGCTACTCGTCGGGGTACTTCGGCTCTCGCTTCTCCGCACGCTCGAGCGCCGTCTCCACGACGTCCCGGACGTCGCCGTGGAAGGCCCCACCGTGGCCCGCGTACATGTGTTCGACTCCCTCCGGCATTCGCTCGAGCAGGTCCTCAATGCTCTCGATGAGCCGTTCCCGGGACTGGCCGGCCATGTCGGTGCGGCCGAAGCTGCCGTAGTCGAAGGCGCCGTCGTCGTGGACGACCACGTCCCCCGAAAACAGCGTCGTCTCAGAGACGAACGAGACGTGGTCGTCGGCGTGACCGGGCGTGTAGACGACTTCGAACTCCTCGTCGCCGATCCGGACCGTGTCGCCGTCCTCGATCGAGGACGTCCGCGTCGGATGGTGGTCGTAGGCGTATACGTCGGGATCGAGGGCCTCGCAGACGGCCTCGAGCTGCTCGACGTGGTCGCCGTGCTGGTGGGTCATCGCGACCGCGTCGAGTTCGTCGGTGTGGCTACGGACCTCGTCGACGATACCGTCCCACGAGCCGGCGTCGACCAGCGTCGTTCGTTCGCCCGTGGCGAGGTAGGCGTTACAGGTGAACGTCTCCGCGTCCTCGGTGACGTGATGAACCTCCATACGGGATCGGTCGTGAGCCGACGGCAAAACGGTACTGCCGGAGTCGCGGTCCCTGGATGAGTTCTCGAAGGTCGTGTCGGAACGTTCCCGGCCCGGACCGGTTCGGTAGTTGATATTTAAGGTGGTTAAATGACGACCACCACGAAACTTTTCAGTCCTACTCTCCAACTATACACTGTATGGGATTCGGGAGCTACGATGAATCCGAGCAACAGGAGGTCGAGGCCGATTTCGACGAGGACGACGCTGTCCAGTCGGAACAGAACCAACACGAGGGCTCGATCGAGTTCGAGAACGGCGCCTCGAGCGACGAGCTGCTCGATCGCCTCAAGGATATCAAAGACGACCCCGAATGAAGGCCGGGACGCGGGCGCTCGGCGTCGCCGAGTCGTTCCGCGGTGAGTCGTCGACCACGGAACGCAGCACGGTCGCCGGGGCCGTCGTCCGTGCCGACCGCGTCGTCGACGGGCTCGGCTACCGACGGTGTACCGTGGGTGGCACCGACGCGACCGACGCCGTGTGCGAACTGATCGACGACCTCGGTCGACCAGACGTCAGATACGTGTTGCTCGGCGCAATCGCGCCCGCGTGGTTCAACGTTCTCGATCTTTCGGCGATCGAACGACGAGTCCAACAGCCGGTGGTGTCGGTAACGTTCGAGGACAGCGAGGGGCTCGAAGCCGGGCTCGAGGACGCCTTCTCCGGACCGGCGCTCGAAGCGCGGCTGGATCGGTATCGCCGACTGCCGGAGCGTCGACCGGTGTCGGTCGACGGCGAGACGGTCTACGTCCGCAGCGTCGGCCTCGAGCCCGAGGACGCTGCCGACGTCGTCCGCGCGTTCACGCCGGAAGGCGGTCGTCCGGAGCCGATCCGGGTCGCCCGTCAGGCCGCTCGGGCGGCCGATTCGTACGCGAACGCGCTTCTCGGCGAGTGATTCCGGTTCGGGGACGGCCGGCAGCCGCGACCCGAAAGACGTAGTAGGTCGCCGTCTGAGCCACCGCCATGGGAGCGATGGAAGATCTCCGCGTGACACAGTGTACGCGCTGTCCGAAGCTCGTCGAGTCGCGGAGTCGGATCGTCAACGGCACCGGCCCCGAGGACGCGGACGTGCTGTTCGTCGGCGAAGGCCCCGGGGCGAACGAAGACGAACAGGGCGAGCCGTTCGTCGGCCGGAGCGGCTCCGTCCTCGACGACCAGCTGCGGACGGTCGGTCTGGATCGGGAGACGGTTCGGATCACCAACTGCGTGCGCTGTCGGCCGCCGGAGAACCGGGATCCCACGACGGAGGAACTCGAGAACTGCCGGGGCTACCTCGAGACGGAGATCGATCGGCTCGATCCGGACGTGATCGTCACGCTCGGGAAGGTGCCGACCGAACACCTGCTGGATCGCTCGGTGTCGGTGACGAAAGAAGCCGGCTCCGTCGAAGAGATCCGCATCGAGGGGACGCCGCGCCGATTGCTGATCTGTGTCCACCCCGCGGCGACGCTGTACGACCGCAGTCAGGAGGAGACGTTCGCGGACGCGATCGAACGCGCCGCAGAGCTCGCGGACGTCGACGGATCGGAAGGAGGCCAGACGCGTCTCGACGGGTTCTGACGCTGTACACGTCGCAAGCGCCGACACCGCGGATCGGACGTCGGGTCCCTACACCTCGTCGCGATCCGTAAACGAGTAGCGCCGCGCGATCTTCCCGGCCTCGAACTCGTGGAAATCGGCGAAGGCGAAGCCGACGTCCTCGCCGTCCTGTCGGCCGGAGAACGTCCCCCGCACGGCGACCGTGTCGTCCTCGACGACGAGGTCGTCGACCTCGTGGCTGCCGTTCTCGAGCGGACGCCCCTCGAGGTAGAACTCCCGAAGCTCCTCGCGGCCCTCGATCGCACCCTGGCCCGGCCGTTCGTAGCGGACGTCCTCGGCGAACAGTTCGACGAGATCGTCGTACCGCTCGTCGTCGACGGCGTCGTAGTAGTCCTGTACTACGGTCTCCGGATCGGTTTCGACCATAGGAGTAGCTACGAACGGTGCGGGTAGTAACTCCTGGGTTCGCACTCGACGCTGGAGGGGTGGGTGGGGCCAGGAAGCTGCGGCAATGGTAATACACTTCCTTCCGCCCCACCGAGATCGGAGCATGAACACCGTCACGTCCGACCAGCAGCAGTCGCTCGCCGATGTCGTGGTCGTCGACTACGGTCTCGGCAACCTCCGCAGCGTCACCCGCGGACTCGAACGCGCGGGCGCCGACGTCGAGATCACCGACGATCCCGAGGCGTTCGCCGACGCCGACGGGGTCGTCCTCCCCGGCGTCGGCGCGTTCCGCGAGGGCGTCGAGAACGCCGACCCGCTCCGCGAGGACTTACTCGCGGTCGCCGACGCCGGCACGCCGCTGTTCGGGATCTGTCTCGGCATGCAGATGTTGCTGACGACCAGCGAGGAGGGAGCGAACGAGGGCGAGTCCGCGGTCCAGGGACTCGATCTGATTCCGGGAACGAACGTCCGCTTCGCCGAGGGCCAGAAAGTCCCCCACATGGGCTGGAACGAGCTGTCGGTCGAGCGCGACCACCCCCTCGTGGAAGGAGTCGACGGACGGTACGCCTACTTCGTCCACTCCTACTACGCGGTTCCCGAGGACGAGGACGCGACGGTGGCGACGACCGACTACGAGCGCGAGTTCCCCGCGATCGTCGCCAACGAGGACGGTACCGTCTTCGGCACGCAGTTCCACCCCGAGAAGAGCGGCGAGACGGGACTGCAGATCCTGCGGAACTTCGTCGAGATCTGTAGCGGAGAGTAGCGGTTCGGCCGTCGCGAGACGAGTAACGATCGGGCGGTCGTGGGACGAGTAACGCTCGCGATCGCGAGACGGGTAACGCTCAGGCGGTCGTGGGACGAGTAACCTTTTAAGGTCGTTCGCGCGGCACTGCGAGCCATGTACGCCATCCTCACCGACGACTGCGAGCTGGCGCGGTCGGGCGTCGGCGACCGCAGCTACTACTTCACCGAGTCCGTCGACGGGCGACGGCAGTCGCCGCTCCCCGAGACGGTCAGCTCCATTGCTTGCTGGGGCGATACGGAGACGGTTCGCGACGAACCGGAGCGGGCGGCCGTCGACGCCGACGGAACGCGCGCGACACCCGACGCCGAGGGCCACCACTGGGGGACCGTCTGTCCGACCGATCCCGACTACCGCGAGGGACTGCTCGAGCGGATCGGAGAGACTGCAGGCGACGTACGACTCACCACGCTTGGCTTTCCCGGCGAGGAGTTCTGCCGGTGCGAGCGCTGCGAGGGGCGGTTCGCGGCGAGCGAGCACGCCGACCGCGCCGCCTGGCGCACCGAAACGATCACCGCGTTCGTCGCGGCGGCCGCGAGCCGGGTCGACGGCGACCTGCTCGCGACGCTGTACCCCGATCCCTATCCGGGCGACCTCCGGGCGCGTGCGGGGCTCGATCCGGAGACGCTCGCGGCTCACGTCGACGGCGTCCTCGTACCGCTCTGTGGCCCCGGTTACGGGACGAGCTACTGGGTCGAGTCGCTGGCTCGCGGGTTCGCGCGTCGCCTCGCGGAACTCGAGGTCTCGCTTTCGATCCAGCTCTCGGGAGCCGAGATCGACCCCGAGCGACTCGCCGACGTCACCCGACGAGTCCAGCCCCACGCCGACGAGATCGTCTACGGCACCTACCCCGAGGACGTCGAGACGGTTCGGGAGACGATCGCTCGGCTTCGGGGCCGGGACCGGGACGTCCTCGATCCCGCCGACGGAGGGGACGCCGGCGTCGGGAAGGGGTAATCTGACGTTCGTTTCGGAATCGTCGTGATCGGACGACAGTTTCGAAGGCCCGTGCTGGAAAGTGAAGGCACGGAAGCCGGGAGAGACACACCCCGCGTTGCCGCTGTATAGCGTCCGGAGGGTGGGTGGGGTCTGGAGGGGAGGTGGAGTTCCGGGGAGCGGTCGGTGGGTTCGCGGTAGACCCCCAGTTCTCGGTAGGGGTGTGGCTCCCTCGATAGGACGATCTCGGATCCGAACCCGTTGGCCGACACCGGATGACCCCCCGGCGCACCTAGCGGATCCCGCAAACCTAACGGCTCACCAGACGCTCCTCGGTCCATCAGAGGATTCTCGGTCACCAGACGTCCTCGCGGAGATCACTACTACTAAATACTATTATTGAGTAAAAGTCCATTAGCTGAATCGAACAGAAGTTCGATTCCCGAGATCGAACGGCGATCGACTCCAGCCGAAACAGCAGTTTCGCGGCCGGTTCGGCCGCTCGATCGCGTTCTCTCGTCTTCGGCTTCATCGTCGTGGACCGGTCCGCTGCTTGTGTCCTCCCGCTGCTTGTGTCCTCCACTCGTCCACACCACCTCCGTTTCGACTCCCCCACCCCTTCGATCGCTTACAGCGGCAACGCGGGGTGTGTGTGTGTTCATACAGCGGCACCGAGGGGTAAGAATAGAGAGTTTGAGAGTCTCTCCGTGGAGATCATCTCGTATACAGAAGAACTCCGGTGTATCTCCCCCTCCTCAACGCCAGCGGAGACACCGCTATCCCTCCACCCTCCTCGCCGATACAGCGGCACCGAGGGGTGTTGCCCATCTCGCCTCGCACGGCGTCGACCCGCCGCGAGGGTTCCACCCATACAGCGGCACCGAGGGGTGTGTCCGCGAACGTCCTCCCGATCGGCCGACCGCGGGAGACACACTCATACAGCGGCACTCCGGAGTCCCCGGTCGACCTATACAGCGGCATCGAGGGGTGTGGTTCTCGTTTCTCAGGACGTAATGCTCCGAAACCGTGGGAGATACAGCGGCAGCCCGGTTCCGAACGTTTACAAGCCGGCTTCCCGACAATCGGAGTAGCTGAATGTCGGATTCGATGGATTACTTCGGCAGCGAAACCGAGATCTTCCGGAACAAGGAGCTGCTGCAGGTGTCACACCTCCCTGACGGCGACCGTATCATCGGCCGCGAGGACGAACTCACGAACCTCGCGAACGCGATCAAACCGGCCACGCGAGGGAACACGCCGAACAACGTCCTCGTCTACGGGAAGACGGGGACCGGGAAGTCGCTGTGCTCGAAGTTCATCACGAACCAGGCGATCGACCGCGCCAAGGACAACGGCGTCTCGATCGGGGTCGCGTACGTCGACTGTCTTCAGGAGTCGACCGAGACCCAGGCCGTTCAGTCGACGGCCCACCAGCTCAACGACCAGCCCGAGACGGGGATCTCGATCCCCCACTCGGGGCTGAGCACCTCCGAGTACTACCGTCGGCTCTGGCGGATCGTCGACACCCGGTACGACGTCGCCCTGATTATCTTGGACGAGGTCGACAAGATCGAGGACGACGACATCCTGATGCAGCTCTCGCGGGCGGTCGAATCCGGCAAGCTCACCGAGAGCACAGTCGGCGTCATCGGGATCTCGAACAAGGTTCGGTACAAGGACTCGCTGGACGAGCGGATCAAATCGAGCCTCTGTGAACGAGAGTACGTGTTCTCACCGTACGATGCGGCTCAGATCCGCGAGATCCTGCGTTCGCGATCCGACGCCTTCCACGACGACGTCCTCGAGGACGGCGTCGTTCCTCGCGTCGCCGCCCTGGCCGCGCGCGAACACGGCGACGCCCGGAAGGCGATCGACATCCTCCGGTTTGCCGGCGAGATCGCCGAGGAAGACGACATCGAGACGGTCACCGAGGCCTGCGTCGACCACGCACACGAACGCGAGGAGACCAGCCGGCTGGCCGAACTCATCTCGAAGAGTCCGAGTCACGCGAAGCTCGTCCTCGAGGCGATGGCGCTTTTGACCCAACAGAAGGAGGGCGAGGACGCCCCGGTGACGACCAACGAGGCCTACGACCTCTACAAACGGCTGTGCGATCGGGACCGCTCGGACCACCTGAAGCTCCGTCGGGTGCGGGACATCCTCTCGGAGCTCGAGTTCCTCTCGATCATCGAACAGGAGCGCAAGTGGGCGGGAAAAGGGAAGGGAAACTACATGGAAAACCGGCTGATCGACGATCCGGAGGTCATCATCGCGGCCTGTAACGAGTCCGACTAGCCGCGACGGCCGGAAGCCAATCGTTCGAAGACCTCAGAGCGGAGGGTTTTCGGCTCTCGGGTCCCTACGCTGAGGGATAGATCGTTCGCCTCCCACCGAATAGGAACCGTCTCCACCCGGTATTTGCGGGGGTTTCTTACGGGCGAATATGAGGCAACGACCTCCGGTGACCGAAACGGATCTCTCACGTCGGAAGGTGCTCCTGGCGATCGGTGCCACGGGACTTTCGGCGTTCGCGGGCTGCTCGGCGGACGGATCGCCGTCGGAGACTGAACCCGTCCCTTCAGAGCCGACCGTCGCGGCCCACTCGTCGCCCGATCTCGAGAAGTGGGTCGACGAGGTGCCACGTCCGGGCGTCGTAGAGCCCGACGGCACGAAGGAGGGACAGCCCTACTACGAGATCGAAATGCGCGAGGTCGAACAGCGGCTCCACAGCGATCTGCCGCCGACGACCGTCTGGGGGTACGACGGACAGTTCCCGGGGCCGACGATCGAAGCCGAACAGGGCGAGCCGATCTACGTGCGCTGGCAGAACCAGCTCCCCGACGACCATCTCCTTCCTGTAGACACGACGATCCATGGCGAGATGATCCCGTACGACATCCCCGGCGTCCGGACCGTGACTCACCTCCACGGCGGCAATATCGAAACTGAGAGCGACGGCAAGGCCAGGGGCTGGTTCACCCGCGAGTTCGAGGAGACCGGTCCCGCGTTCGAGAAGAAAGACTACTACTACGCGAACGACCAGCCGCCGGCGACCCTGTGGTACCACGACCACGCGGTCGGTATCACGCGGTTGAACGTCTACGCGGGTCTCGCCGGCTTCTACCTGCTGCGAAACGACCACGAGCGCGAGCTCGAGTTGCCCGACGGCGAGTACGAGATCCCGCTCGTCATCCAGGATCGGAGCCTCAACGAGGACGGCTCGCTGTTCTACCCGTCGGCCGTCTCCGAGGACCGTGGCGGCGACGACTCACACCCCGAGCCGAGCATCGTGCCGGAGTTTTACGGGGACGTGCCGGTGGTCAACGGGACGGCCTGGCCCCGCCTCTCGGTCGAACCCGAGCAGTATCGGCTTCGGCTACTCAACGGCTCCAACAGTCGGTACTACGACCTCGCGCTGCGCGAGTACGACGAGGAGTCAGGCGAGGTCGGAGACGACGGCCCGCAGTTCGTCCAGATCGGGAACGACGGGGGACTCCTCTCGGAACCCGTCCCGGTCGAGGGGCGCCTCGAGATCGGGTCGGGACAGCGCGCCGACGTCCTCGTCGACTTCTCGGCGTACGCCGGGGAGACGTTACTCCTCCACAACGCGGCGCCGTCGCTGTATCGGGGCACGCGCGAAGAGAGCGAGGAGACCAAGCCGCTCCCGGAGCTCGTGCTCGTCGACGTGGCCGACTCCGACGGCGTCGAGGACGTCGGGGAGCTCCCGGACGAGCTGACCGAGGTTCCAGAGATCCCCGTCGAGGCGGCGGACCGACACCGTCACCTCACGCTCGCCGGGGACACCGACGAGTACGGACGCATGATCCACCTCCTCGGCAGCGAAAAACAGCCGTCGGGACACAACCTGGACGATCCCGTGACCGAGGAGCCCGAGCTCGGCGACACGGAGATCTGGAGCATCGCCAACCATACCTCGATGTCCCACCCGATCCACCTCCATCTCGTCCACTTCCAGCTGCTCGGCCGACAGCCGCTGGCCGACTACGACACCTCCGAGGACGGCGTCGATCCGGCGACGCTCGAGGATCCTCAGCCGTACGAGCTGGGCTGGAACGACGTGATCTCGGTCGATCCCGCCGAGGTGATCCACATCATCGTCCACTTCGGGGAGTACGAGGGGGTGTTCAACGATCAGACGGGCGAGTACATGTGGCACTGCCACATGATCGAGCACGAGGACTACGACATGATGCGTCCGTTCAGAGTGGTCCCGAACGTGGAGGACGAGTCCGGCGACGGGTAGCGGTTCCTCGAACGCCGCGAGCCGCTTCCGGTTCTCAGAGCAGTTCGCGAACGTCGGAGTACCACATGTCGTGGTAGTCGACGTGCCCGACCCGGCGGGCGATCGCCACCGCCAGCGCGTGCCAGCAGAGCTCGGTCGGGTCCTCGTCGTCGAGGTTGTACTCGCTGTCCTTGCAGGTACAGCCGCCGTCCTCGACGATGTACTCGTCGCCGTAGCCGACGACGATCGTGAAATCCCGGTAGGACTTGACGCGGTGTTCGCCGACGGCTTCGATAGCGCGAACCCCCCGATCGCCGTGACACTGCGTGATCTGCTCGACCAGCTCCGGCGTCAGTTCGCCTGCCTCCTCGAGTCGGGCCTGCCAGCGCTCGACGGGGTTCGCTTCCGACACGTCCGGAACTGAGTGTCGGACTGTAAAATCGGTTCGGTTGTCGGTCGACGCGGATGTGACCTTCCCCGGGAACGCGACGCCCGTTCTCGTTGTGGATCCCGAGAGGGTCAACCGACGCTGACTGTGACAGCTACGCCGACTCGTCGCCCATCGTCGGGTGGATCTCCTCCCAGTCGCTGGGCCGAACGGGTCCGTCGAGCAGCGGATCGTCGGTCTCGAGCATCCACTCGATGAGATCGTCCCGCAGTCGCTCTCGGACCCCCTCGTAGTCGGGGTCGTCGGCGAGGTTCTCCCGCTCGTCGGGGTCGGTTTCGAGGTCGTAGAGTTCGACGTAGGGACGTTGCTCGCAGTAGTACTCCTCGCGAACCTCGCTGCCCGCGGCGCTCTCGTAGATGTCCCGCGTCAGGTAGATCCCGGGAAGGTGCCAGAAGTTCCGGACGTACTTGTACCGATCCGTCCGAACGGCCCGGATCGGATTGTACCGGTCGTGCCAGGTCATCCCCGCGAAGACGCGCTCACGGGGATCGTACTCGCCGTCGCCTCCGGCCGACTCGTCGACGAGACGGCCACGGAGGCTTCGCCCGACGACGCCGTCGGGCACCTCGACGCCGGCAAACTCGAGCAGCGTCGGGAAGACGTCGACGTTGCTGGCGAGGTCGTCGACGACGCCGGCGTCGACGACACCGGGGTATCGCAACAGGAGCGCAGCGCCGATCCCCGCGTCGTAACAACAGCCCTTCGCCCGCGGGAACGCCAGTCCGTGCTCGGTCGTGAAGACGACGAGGGTGTCCTCGGCGAGGCCGGCGTCCTCGAGCGCGTCGAGGACGGTGCCGACGCCGTCGTCGAGTGCCCGGACCATTCCCTGGAGTTCGGCGATGTCGCTGCGGATCCCCGGACGGTCCGGGAGGAACGGCAGCGGGTCGACGTCGTCGGGGTCGGGCGTCTCGTAGCGATCGGGATCGAAGCCGAACCCGTCCTCGTCCTCGACGCGGTGACACTCGAAGAAGCCGACCGAGGCGAAGAAGGGATCCTCGTGCTCGTCCGCCGCAACCACCGACGCGAACTCCTCGCCGACCTCGCGGGCGCGGGCAGTTTCGTGGACCGACGGCGGGGTGTTTACCCGGAGCGGCTCCTCGACGTGTTCGTGATCGTAGCCGAGCCGATCCGGATACTCGGTGACGTGCTGGAGACCAAAGCGGTGGGTCTCGTAGCCCGCCTCGCCGAGCAGCTGTGGCAGCAGCCGCTCATCGGGACCGAGCTCCCAGTCTCCGTGAGCCAGCCCGAGCATCCCGTTCTGGTGGGGGTGACGGCCGGTGACCAGACTCGACCGACTCGGCGAACACTGCGGAGCCGTCACGAAGTGGCGGTCGAACCGAACTCCCTCGTCGGCGAGACCGTCGAGCCGGGGTGTTTCGACGTCGGCTCCGTAACAGCCGAGGTACCGCCCCAGATCGTGGCAGTGGATCAAAACGATGTTTGGCGGCTCCATTGCTCCGGCGTACGGAACCCCGGCGAGTAAGCGTTGGGCCGGCTACAGCCTGATCGGTCGTCGACAGAGACGGTCACCCGACGCGATTCGAGTCCCTGAATTCCCTGCATTAGCCGGGCCTGGCGCCTTCCCGGCGAGCGCCGGAAGATAGATAACCATGCGAGATTCCAACGAGGGTGACAGGGAGTCACATACGAGTGTCCGGAACGTCGTTCTCGTCGTCTTCGACACCGCTCGAGCGAAAAGCGTCGGGCCGGAAACGACGCCGGCGCTGTCCTCGCTCGCCGCGGAGGGGACGACTTTCGAGAACGCGTTCGCGACGGCACCGTGGACGCTTCCCTCCCACGCCTCGATGTTCACCGGTCGCTACCCGTCCGAGCACGGCGCTCACGGCGGACACACCTACCTCGAGGAGGATCAGCGGACGCTCGCGGAAGCCTTCGCCGACGCCGGCTACGACACCGTCGGCGTCTCGAACAACACCTGGATCACCGAGGAGTTCGGCTTCGACCGCGGGTTCGACGAGCTCCGGAAGGGATGGCAGTACATCCAGTCCGACGCCGACATGGGCGCGGTCGTCCGCGGCGAGGACGTCCGCGAGAAACTTCAGGCGACTCGTGATCGGCTCTTCGAGGGGAACCCGCTGGTCAACGCGGCGAACATCCTCTACAGCGAGGTGTTCCAGCCCGCCGGCGACGACGGCGCGGCCCGATCGGTCGACTGGATCGGCGACTGGCTCGGCGACCGCGACGACGACGATCCGTTCTTCCTGTTCTGTAACCTCATCGAGCCCCACGTCGAGTACGATCCGCCCCGCGAGTACGCCGAGCAGTTCCTCCCCGAGGACGCGAGCTACGAGGAGGCGACCGCGATCCGGCAGGACCCCCGGGCCTACGACTGCGAGGACTACGAGCTCACCGAGCGGGAGTTCTCGCTGCTGCGGGGGCTCTACCGTGCCGAGCTCGCCTACACCGACGATCAGCTCGCGCGCCTCCGCGAGGCCCTCGAGGCGGCCGGCGAGTGGGAGGAGACCCTCTTCGTCGTCTGCGGCGATCACGGCGAGCAGGTCGGCGAGCACGGCTTCTTCGGCCACCAGTACAACCTCTACGACCACCTGATCAACGTCCCGCTCGTCTTCCACGGCGGCCCCTTCACGGGCGGCGGCCATCGACGGGAGCTGGTCCAGCTGCTCGACCTTCCCGCGACGCTGCTCGACTCCCTCGGAATCGACGACCCCGAGCTGCTCGAGCAGGGTCACGGGCGGTCGCTCCACCCCGCGACCCACGAGCGACGGGACGCGATCTTCGCCGAGTACGCCGCCCCCCAGCCCTCGATCGATCGGCTCGAGGCCCGCTTCGACGAGGTTCCCGACCGGGTACGGGCGTTCGATCGCCGGCTGCGGACGATTCGGACCCACGAGGAGAAGTACGTCCGCGGCGACGACGGCTTCGAACGGTACCACGTCCTCGAGGGCGACCCCAACGAGGAGACCGACCTCGCGGACGACGACCCCGATCGGGTCCGGGAGCTCCGGGAGCGCCTCGAGGAGCAGTTCGACTCGCTCGAGGACGCCGGCGCGAGCGGCGAGGTCGAGATGCAGGCCGGGACCAAGGATCGACTGGCGGATCTGGGGTATCTCTAGTAGTCCAAAATATTCCCGTAATCGCGGCAGAGTTCCCGTTCGCCTCGATTTTTCTCCCCCGTTAACTGCTCGACCTGTACGTGACGATCGACCGATCCAGACCAACAGTAATCGACATACAAACTGTGGGGTGTCGATGTCTCCGTCCCACGTCTGCGATCCGACCGGTTCCGCCACCGACTACTGTTATACCCCTCCGTCGTCTTACCGGGACACGTGTCCGATACCCGCGTGGAGTCCGACGGCTGTCGGCTCTGTGGCGCCGACGTCGGCAGCGAGGAGCGGTTCTGCTCGAGCGGTTGCCGGGCGATCCACGAGGACCTCGACGCCGCGTTCGATGATAGCGGGAGCGCCGCCGAGGGGTCGGCGATCGTCGACGAGGACGCGGGCCCGAGCGATGGCCTCGGCCCGGACGACGCTGCCGCGAGCGACGGCCTCGACTCCGACGACGCGGCCCGCGCGTTTTTCCGGATCGACGGGATGTACTCCGCGCTCTGTGAAACCTACCTCGAGCGGGTCGCCGAGCGACGGGCGGGTGTCAGCGAGGCGACGGCGAGCTACGTCACCGAAACGGTCCGGGTCGACTACGACCCTGCCCGAACCTCGGCCGACGAACTCCGGGTCACCCTGACCACGACCGGGTACACCGCCTACCGCCGCGATGGGGTCGACACAGGTGCCGACGCCGAGGAACTAGCGAACGGCCAGACGGGCGCTACCCAGCGCTCCCGCGAGATAACGGGGCTGCGCAAGCGCCGAACCGAGGACGTCCTCGAGATGCGCTACGTCGTCGGCGTCGTCTTCGGCTCCTTTCTGCTGGTACCGTACGTCGCGATCCTCTACCCCGTCTACCTCGCCGACTTCGTCGACTGGGGGTTCCTGGCTCCCTACGAGGGGGCGTTCGCGACGCTCGACGGACTGATGCTGCTCCCGCTGTTTCTCACCGTCACTGGCGCCGTTCTCTACCTGAGCGGGATGCCGCTCCTGCGTGGGGCCTACGTCAGCCTGAAGCTCCGCCGGCCGAACACGCAGCTGCTCGCCGCGGTTACCGTCGTCGCCGCGTTCGTCTACGGGACGGTCGCGCTCACGCTCGGGCACAACGACGTCTACTACGATCTGACGATCCTCGTCGCGGCGACGGTGATGGCGGCCGTGTTCTACGAGGCGACGGTCAAGCGGCGGGCCCTGGATCGACTCACCGAACTCACGGTCTCGGAGGTCGGCGAGGCGCGCCTGCTCGGGGCCGACGGCTCGACCCGAACGGTCCCCACGGAGTCCCTGGCAGCCGACGACCGCCTGCTCGTCCGGGAAGGTGAGCGGATCCCGGTCGACGGGCGGCTCGCGGAGGGACAGTGTACGGTCGACGAGGCGATCGTCACCGGGGAGTCGCTCCCGGTCTCGAAGCGGGCAGGCGAGGACGTCGTCGGCGGGTCGCTGGTCATCTCGGGTGCGGCCGTCGTCGATCCCGCCGACCGAACCGAGAGCAGCCTCGAACGGCTCACCGAGACGGTCTGGAACCTCCAGAGCGCGACCCACGGGGTCGGCCGCCGCGCGGATCGGCTCGCGGCCCGACTGACCCCCGCCGTCGCCGCGGCCGTCCTCGGGGTCGGCGCGGTCGCGATCGTCCTTGGCTGGTCCGCGATCGATACCGCCCTGGCCGTCCTCGCGGCCGCGATCGTCGCGAGCCCGTGGGCGCTCGGCCTCGCGGCGCCCGTCTCCGTCGCGACGAGCATCCGCGAGGCCCACGATCGCGGGATCGTCGTCTTCGACGAGACGGTGTTCGAACGGCTCCGCGAGCTCGATGTCGTTGTCTTCGACAAGACGGGAACGCTGACGACGGGGAAGATGCGCGTCCTCGAGGCCGACGCGGCCCCCGAACTGCTCCGGGCCGCGGGCGCGCTCGAGGATCGGGCGGCCCACCCCGCCGCGACGGCGATCCGCGACGCGTTCGCTCGCGGCGAGGGGCCCGAGGACGGGGCGGTCGGCGACGGCAGTGGCGAGCCGCCGACGGTCCGGGAGTTCGAAACCCACGAAACCGGCGTCGAGGGGGTTGTCGACGGTCGCCGAGTGGTGGTCGGCCACCCGGAGCTCTTCCGGGAGCGGGGCTGGGCCCTCACAGACGAGCTCGCGTCGCGGGCCGCCACTGCCAGGGAGCGAGGACGGCTTCCCGTCCTCGTCGGCGAGGACGGGCATGCGAGCGGGATCGTCGTCGTCGGCGACGAGCCCCGAACCGGGTGGCTCGAGAGCCTCGAGCGACTGCGAACGGCCGGCGTCGAGGTCGTCGTTCTGACGGGCGACGACGCGGCTGCAAGCGCGTTCCTCGAGCACCGGGCCGACCTCGAGGTCTTCGCCGACGTCCCGCCGGCGGGCAAGACCGCGGCCGTCGAGCGGCTGGCGGCCGACCGACGGGTGGCGATGGTCGGCGACGGGACAAACGACGCGCCCGCGCTGGCTGCGGCGGATCTGGGAATCTCGCTGGGCGGGGGTACCGCGCTCGCGGCTGACGCCGCCGACCTCGCGATCCTCGGAGACGACCTGGCGGGCGTCGAGCGGGCGATCTCGCTGGCCCGGGCTGCCGGCGACCGTGTGACCCAGAACCTCGCGCTGGCGCTTGCGTACAACGTCGTCGTGATCCCCGTCGCGCTGGCCGGGCTGTTGAGCCCGCTGGTGACGGCGGGGGCGCTCATCCTTACCGCGGCGCTGATCGTCGCCAACGCCTCGCGACCGCTGCTCGGGGAGCGCTGACCGCGGCCGACACGACCGCCGCGCTCGAGAGTCGTTCTCGTCGCGGACGACGAGGCGGCAACCCCTCCCGGCAAGGCTAACCTACTCGGGGGATCGCCCGCATCCCGGTGACGAATGGGGATCGCCGATCGCCCCGGCGCGTACGGGGTCGTCGCTGTCGCGACGCTCGCCTACACCTGCCTGATGTTCGTCTGGTTCTCGCTGCCGGCGTACCTCTCGACGATCATCGCGGAACTGGACCTCTCGAGCACCCAGGCCGGCGTCGTCGCGGGCGCGGTGCCGCTGACCTACATCCCGATCGCGCTGTTCTCGGGGCTCGCGGTGGATCGGATCGGGCCCGGACGGAGCCTCGCGGTCGGCGTCGTGCTCTACGGCGTCGCGCAGGTCGGCCGGAGCTTCGCCGACGGGTTCCCGTCGCTGCTGGCGCTGACCCTGCTGCTGGGGGTCGGCGCGACCGCGGTTACGTTCGGTCTGCCGAAGCTCGTCTCGACGCTGTTTCCGCCGAGCCGGACGGGGCTTCCGTCCTCGATCTACCTCGTCGGTGCCTCGGCGGGGACCGCGCTCGTCTTCGGCGTCGGCCGCCCGGTCCTCGGCCCGTGGCTCGGCGGCTGGCGTCCCCTCTTTCTCTGGAGCGGGCTCGTCGCGATCGGCTACGGGATCGGCTGGTACGTCCTGGCCAGGCGCCTCGGAATCGACGAGCGTGCCGCGGCCAAAGACGCGGACGAGACCGACCGTGACGAGGACGCGGCCCCGATCGCGTCGATCCGACGGGACCTCCGGCTGATCCTCACCCACCGGGAGCTCCAGCTCGTGGTCGTCGTCGGCACGATGTACCTGCTGGCGAGCCACGGGATTCAGGGTTGGCTCCCGACGATCCTCGAGTCCCGCGGCGTCTCGCCCGGGATCGCGGGTCAGACGACAAGCCTCTTCGTCGGTGCCTACGCCGTCGGGATCTTCGCCGTCCCAGCGCTGGCCGACCGCTACGAGGCGCGGCCGACGGCGCTGATCGGCTGCGGCGCGGTGTTCTGTGCCGGCACGGTCGGCGTCGTCCTCGCAGACGGGCTCGGGCCGGCGCTCCTGGCGAGCATCGTCGTCGCCGGGCTCGGCGTCGGCGGGCTCTCGCCGCTCGTCCGAGCGATCCCACCCGCGCTCGAGGGGATTGGCGCGCGCCTGACCGGGACCGCCGTCGGCTTCATCTTCGCGGTCGGCGAGATCGGCGGCTTCCTCGGGCCCGTCCTGATCGGGACGAGCCACGACCTGACCGGCTCGTACGTCCTCGGGCTCGGGCTGATCGCGACGGCGGGAGTCGTCGTGGTGACCGCGGGCGCGACGTTGCGTCGGCTCGCCGACTGAGAGGCGTATGCAGGAGATCGCCTGAAGAGGCTCCGGTCCCTAAGATGGGTATGGCCAGTGTCCGTATCGGCTCCGCGTTTGGCATTCCGATCAAGCTCGGCGCCTCGTTTCTGCTCGTCGTCCCGCTGTTGGCCTACATCATCGGCGTTCAGATAGAGCTCACCGTCGAGTTGCTCAACGACGCGTTCGCCGCGGGGATCGACCCCGAGCCGCTGGCCGACGGCGCGACCCCGTGGCTGCTGGGGCTGGCGGCCGCGCTGGGGCTGTTCGCCAGCGTCTTCTTCCACGAACTGGGCCACGCGTTGGCCGCCCGCCGCTACGACCTCGAGACCCAGTCGATCACGCTGTGGTTCCTCGGCGGACTCGCACAGTTCGCCGAGATGCCGGAGGACTGGCACAAGGAGTTCGTCATCGCGATCGCGGGCCCGATCGTCAGCGTCGCGGTCGGGGTCGTCTGTTATATCGGCTTCGTCCTGCTGCCAGCCGAGTTCCCGGCGGTGCTGTTCGTGCTCGGCTACCTGGCGATACTCAACGTCGTGTTGGCGTTCTTCAACATGCTTCCCGGATTCCCGATGGACGGCGGTCGGGTGCTCCGGGCGCTGCTCTCGCGGAACCGCTCCCGGCTGGAAGCGACCCAGACCGCCGCTGCAGTCGGAAAGGGGTTTGCGCTCCTGCTCGGGTTCTTCGGAATTCTTACGTTCAGCATCTTCGCGATCGCGATCGCCTTCTTCATCTACATCGCCGCCTCGAGCGAAACCCAGCAGATCTTCGTCGAGACCGCATTCGAGGGGATAACCGTCACGGAGCTGATGACTCCCGCAGTGCGGCTCGATACGGTCTCGCCGGAGCTCCCACTCGATCGGCTCCTCGAGCGGATGATGCGCGAGCGCCACACCGGCTACCCCGTTCTCGACGAGGGAGAGCTCGTCGGCATCGTCACCCTTGAGGACCTCCAGGAACGAGCCGACGCTGATGACACCGTCGTCGCGGACGTGATGTCCACCGAGCTCGCCACCGTTGGACCCAACGACGAGGCGACGAGCGCACTCCGGACGATCCAGCAGGAGAATATCGGTCGTCTCCTCGTCGTCGACGACGACGGCTCGCTTGCGGGGCTGCTCTCGCGGACGGATCTGATGAAAGCCCTGGAGATCGCACAGCAGAGTCGGTCGATCCCGGCCGAACCACAGTCGCTCGAACGGTAGGCGCTCACTGTGGTGATGGCCTCGGCTCCGTCGGTTACAGAGGAAGCAGCGCAATGCCACGGCCTCAATGTTCGGCTGCCGGGCGTAGATCTTTGAGCCGGGTGCTCGTGGTACGAGCGAGCGCGATACACGGTGAGCACCATGGACAGTCACAATCCAGCGACCGGCGAGCGACTCGAAACGTACGACGACCACGACGAGGGCGACATCGAGGACATCCTCGCGAGCGCGGACGACGCGTTCGAATCGTGGGCCGAAACTCCGATCACCGAGCGCCAGCAGCTGCTCGAGCGGGCCGGCGAACTCCTCCGGGAGCGCGAGGACGAGTACGCCGAACTGATCAGCGAGGAGATGGGGAAACCGATCGCCGAGTCCCGCGCGGAACTCGAGAAATGCGCGTGGGTCTGTGATTTCTACGCCGAGCGGGCCGACGAGTTCCTCGCCGACGAGGCGCTTGGCAGCGAACCCCACTCGCGGACGTTCGTCTCCTACGAACCGCTGGGGGCCGTCCTCGCGGTGATGCCCTGGAACTTCCCGTTCTGGCAGGTGTTTCGGTTCGCCGCGCCCCACCTGACCGCGGGCAACGTCGGCCTGCTCAAACACGCCTCGAACGTCCCCGGCTGCGCGCTGGCGATCGAGGAGATCTTCCGCGACGCCGGCTATCCGGAGGGCGTGTTCTCGACGCTTTTGGCCGGCTCTGACGCGATCGAGGACGTGATCGCCGACGACCGTCTCGACGCGGTGACCCTCACCGGCAGCGAGGGCGCCGGCCGCGCCGTCGCCGAGCAGGCGGGAAGCGAGCTGAAGAAACACGTCCTCGAGCTCGGGGGAAGCGACCCGTTCGTCGTCTGTGCGGACGCCGATCTCGAGGCGGCAGCCGAGACTGCAGCGACCGCCCGAACGATCAACTCCGGGCAGTCCTGTATCGCGGCCAAGCGATTCATCGTCGTCGACGAGGTCTACGACGACTTTCTCGACCGGTTCGTTTCGGAGATGGAGAGCCTCGAGGTCGGCGATCCGCTGGCGTCGGACACCGACGTCGGCCCCCAGGCCCGCGAGGACCTCATGACGGATCTCCACGAGCAGGTCGAGGAAAGCGTTGCAGCGGGCGCGACCCTCGAGTGTGGCGGCGAACCCCTCGATCGGGAGGGGTACTACTACCCGCCGACGGTGCTCTCGGAGCCCCCGCGGGATAGCCCCGCGGCCGACGAGGAGGTGTTCGGCCCGGCCGCGGCCGTCTTCCGGGTCGAAGACGATGACGAGGCGATCGAGCTCGCCAACGATACCCGCTACGGGCTCGGGGGGTCGGTCTGGACCGAGGACCTCGATCGCGGGGAGCGACTCGCCCGTGAGATCGAGGCCGGCTGCGTGTTCGTCAACGAGCTTGTCAAGTCCGACCCGCGCCTGCCGTTCGGCGGCGTAAAGGCGTCAGGACACGGCCGCGAGCTCGCCGAGGCGGGGATCCACGAGTTCGTCAACCGCAAGACCGTCTGGGTCCAGTCGGCCGGTGCTGACGACGACGTTCCCGACACCGAGTAGCGCCGGCCCTCCCGCGAAGGGACGTCGCGAGCGAGGAAATCGACGCCTCCCGCCCCGAGAGCTGGGACGAGATCGATCAGACCTCCCCCATCGGACGAGCTCTCGCTGCTCGAGATCCGACTCGAGGCGTAGCCGACCGAGCTCGATTGCGGTCGCGAGCGACGGTCCCGTCGTCGAACTTCCGGCCCGGATACAGTGTTTCTCCTGCAAACCCTAGCCATTACTACATCGAAACGCATGAGAAATTATGGCGATCGAGGCCGCTTTCGACGTGTCGGGGGAGCGGATTCCGCTGGCGTGTGTGTTCGAGGAACTCCCGAACGCGACGGTCGAACTCGATCGGATCGTCCCGACGAACGGGGAGCCGATCCCCTCCTTCTGGCTGTGCGATCCGAACGTCGACTCGTTCGACCCGAACGCGGTCTCGCACCCGGCGCTCCGGACGATCGACGTCGTCGAAACCATCGGCGAGGAGGCGCTGGTCCAAGTCGAGTGGGATCCCGACCGGGAAACCCTCCTGACGATCCTGCTGGAGTCTGCGATCGTGCTGGTCTCTGCGGTCGGAACGCGACGCCGCTGGTCGTTCGAGATCCGCGGTGACGACCACGAGGAAGTCGCCGCCTTCCAGTCGGCCTGTCTCGAGGCGTCGATCCCGATCGAGCTCACGCGGCTCCGCCCGCTCTCGCCGCCGTGGGCCGACGAGGACGACGTCCTCACGCCCGCCCAGCGCGAGGCGCTGCTTTTGGCCTACGAGCGTGGCTACTTCGACTCGCCGCGACGGGCCTCCCAGGCGGAGCTCGCCGCGGAACTCGATATCACTCGTCAGTCGCTGTCCTCGCGATTACAGCGCGGACTCCGGCGGCTCGTCGGGAGCACGATGCTGGAGTAGCGCGGTAATGGATATAAAAGGACCTTGCCTACGCAGCACCACCTTCAACCGTTCGAAACTCCGGATTCCGGTAATGGCAGACGGGTTCGATTTCGTTTTCTCCGTCCGTTCGAGGCGAGACGAAAGCGGGCGAGCGCAGTCGACGGTCGGTACGGGTTCCGGTGGGAAACGGGCCGACCAGGACGGGCGATCGTTCCGCCGAGGACGGCGATGATCCCCTCCCGGGAGGTTCTGCTGGTCGAGGACAACCCCGGCGACGTCCGGCTCGTTCGGGAGGCGTTCGCGGCGACCGACGGCGATCACGAGCTCCACGCGGTGATGACCGGTGAGGACGCCGTCCAGTTTCTCGAACGACGAGCCCGCGACGAGGCGATCCCGGATCTCGTCTTACTGGATCTGAACCTGCCCGGCATCGACGGTGGAGACGTCCTCGAGCGGATCAGAGAGTCGCCGGAGCTCCGGCGGCTTCCGGTGATCGTCCTCTCGAGCTCGGAGGCCAGCGAGGACGTCGAGGCGTGTTACCGCCGCGCGGCTAACGCCTACCTGGCGAAGCCGATCGCGCCCGAGGAGCTCGTCTCGATGATCAGAAGCGTCGAACGGTTCTGGTTCGATCACGCCCGCCTCCCACCCCAGTAGGCCGGCCGTTCCGGCGGCGTCCCGCCGAGCGCTCACACGTTCGGGGCTGCTCATGCTCCAGGGCGAGACGGCTCGCTTTTCTGACGGGGGTAGCGCTACCCGCCTCCGGCTCCCCTCGGTCCCGACCGCGTCCTCGGAGCCGGTTTCGGCGCCAGAGTCACAGATTAATGATATATTTGTTCGCGATAGCACGCCCAAAGGGGCCACACGGAGTACGAGCTGATCCGGTAACTACCGGCTAACGTCCGAAAATCACCACATAACAATTAGTGTGACTTCCATCGACGGAAACATGAGCGAGACGATCGTCGTCGGGCTGACTGACGGGCGGGAGATCGAGGTCGACGAGCTAACCGTGCTCGAGCGGACCAACGGGAGCTGGATCCGGTGCGTGCGGACGGAGCCGAGTCGTCGAATGGCGTTCGACGAGACGACGACGTACTACCACCTCGAGAACGACGTCGAGTACGTCGTCGAAGCCGGCCACGAGGACGCCGACCCCCACGAGACGGGTGACCAGCTGCCGGCCCTCACTGGGGTGACCGCGACGGAGGCCGGTGATGATTGAGCTGCCGGCTCCGAGCGTTCTGCTCGTCGGGACCGGTCTCTACCTGATGGCGGTGGCCACGACGCTTCGAGCGCTCCGCGGCGGTCGAAGCGAGGGGACGGGGGAGTCGGAGCCACCGGTCCCGGAAAACGACGTCTCGGCGGAGCGACCAGCGGGTCCGGAGTCCGCCTGAGACGCGGCGCCGGACCGAAGCCGTGGACCGGATCCAAGCGGGCGCGACGCTATTCCGATTCCTCTCGCCGAACTGGCGGCGTCTTCGAGACGAACTGTCCCCAGAAGTCGCGGTTTCCTGCCACCCGACTGTACCCCTGTTCGCGGACGCGCTCGTAGTCCTCGAAGTTCCGGAGGAACTCGACTACCTCCCGTACCGCGCCGACGTCGTCCATCCGGGCGAGCCCTTCCTCGATCGAGGCGCCACAGGAGTAGACCTCGTCGTCGGTCACGAAGTGTGAACAGTCCTCGTACTCCGCGGGCAGTCGCTCGCGTAGCTCGGGAGTCAGGTCGCTAAAGCCGATGATACGGACGTCCGTGCGGTCGTCGAACAGCTCTGCCCACCACGTACAGAACCCGCAGTCGTCGTCGAAGACGAGCGTCGGTTCGGTCATCGTATCGGAAATTTTCGACGTCAGCTCACTTAGCTCCTCGGCCGGGAACACGTCCCACGGGCGATCGGTCGCTCCGAGACGGGACGATTCGTCGGAGACGTCGTCGTCGGCAGGCTCGCTGTCCGCGCCCGTTTGCTGTCGTCATCGCTGACAGTCTTCCAGCCGGAACGCTCTTGACGGCGACGGCCGACTCGAGAGTATGAGCAGTGCGGCCGAATCGCTCGACGAACCCGAGGTGCTGGTCCGCGCGAAGGGACGACTCTTTCCGGACGAGGACGCCCCCGCCTACGCGGTCGCCGACACGCAGTTCGCCCGGGAGGAGTGGCGTCCCGGTCGCGCCGTCGACCCCGCGGTTCGCGAGCGCCTCGCCCCCTTCAACCACGTCCGGATCGGCGGCGGCTACCCCGATCTCGTCGGCGTCGGCCGGCTCGACCGAGAGCTGCTGGCCGTCGAACGGCTCAGCGACGAGCCGCCGCTGGTCGCCGTGGAGGCCAAGGGGGTGGCGAGCGACGGCGTCGACACTCGGCGGGGGATCGTCCAGGCCTACGACCGGCTCGGGGAGGCCAACGCGGCCTACCTCGCTGCCCCCGCACCCGCCGTCTCCGAGACCGATCGCACGCTGGCCCGGGAGCTGAACGTCGGCGTCCTCGGCGTCGAGCGGGACGGGTCGGTGGCGACGCTCGAGGTCCCGCGGGTCGTCGGCGGGCGGACGACGACGGAGGCGACGGCGATCCGGTTCCAGGCGAGCGCGCAGGGCGTCGCCGACAGATCGTTCGGCCTGAACCACCCGAAGAACTACCTGGGGTATCCGATCGCCCACTACGCCGACGGCGACACCGCGACCCTGCTCTCGCGGTACGACGTCGTCGGCGCCGTCGACGACGCCCGGAAGGGCGCCGCGTTCCTGGGCCTGATCGAGGACGCACCGGGCGGGATCGAGCTCACTCCCCTCGGGAAGGAGGTCGTCCGGTTCGCGAAGCGGACCGCTGGATCGGTCGAGGGGGCCCTTGCGACGTTTGCCGACTGGTACCGCTCACGGAAACGGTTCGTCGAGCTGGCGCCCGCGTGGGGGGAGCTCGCCCGTCGGGTCGTGTTCGCGTACCCGGCCACGGAGCTGCTCGTCACCGAACTGCAGGCGCTCCACCGGGACGGGCTCCGGGAGCCGTCGCTCGTCGAGTTCCTTGAGTACCTCCACGAGCTCCACCCCTCCTTCGCCGTGGAGCTGTTCGTCCGCGGCGACGAGGACGTCCGCGGGCGGGCGCTGACGAGCGACGGTGAGCTCCGGCGGACCCCTCTCGAGGACGGCGAGAGCTACCACTCGCCGACGGTGTTCCAGCTGAAGACGATGCTGTACCACGTCGGGATCCTCACCGAGCGGGGTCGCGAGCCCCATCGTCTCGACCCGACCGACGACGTCTGGGCGCTGCGGGAGTCGGTCTGAGCGCCAGGGTGTACGAGAAATCGTCGACTACGGGCGGTTCTGCGGTCCATACTTATTCCCTAGATCGTGACAGCGCTACCCATGTGCACGAACAGGGGCGCCGACGAACGCTGCGGGGGAACCGAATCGATCGATCCGAGGACCCGGAGCGGGACGGAAGCCGACGGAGCGCCCGGTCGATCGGGGGTGGCCCGATGACCGACGAGTATCCGATCGCGACGGGCGGCTCGTTCCCGGGCAAGGAGTGGATCCTGGCAGCGATAGAGCGGATGCTCGACGGCGACGCCGCGCTGACGATGGCAGAGCACTGCCGAGCGTTCGAGCGGGAGGTCGCCGACTCCGTCGGCCGCGAGCACGGGATCACGACCAACTCCTGTACCTCGGCTCTCGAGACGAGCCTGCGGGCCCTCGAGGACCGCGGCGAGGAGGTGATCGTCCCGATCCAGACGTTCGCCGCGAACGCCTCGTCGGTGCTGACCGCGGGCTACGAGCTCCGCTTCGCCGACATCGAGCCCGCGGACCACAACATTTCACTGGAGTCGGTCGCCGACAAGATTAGCGACGACACCGCGGCCGTCGTCGCCGTCCACTTCGCGGGTAACGTCTGCGAGCGAACCGCCGAGCTGCGAGAACTGTGCGAGGCCCACGACGCCGTCCTGATCGAGGACTGCTCGCACGCCCACGGCGCGACGATCGACGGCCGGCCCGCCGGGAGCATCGGCCACCTCGCTTGCTTCTCCTTCTATGCGACGAAAGTCCTGACGACCGGGGAGGGCGGCATGGTCCTGACCGACGACGACACCCTCGCCCGACGGGTGGCTGCCATCCGGAACCGCGGGCTCGATCCCGCGAGCGACGACGCCCGGTTTACGTTCCTCGGGAGCAACTACCGCCTCTCGGAGTTCGCGGCCGTCCTCGGGCGCAGCCAGCTCGAGCACGTCGACGAGTTCGTCGTCCACCGCAACGAGCTCGCCCGGAGCTACGACGATCGGCTCGCGGAACTCACAGCCGACGGGCTCGCCCGTCCGATTGCGCCGCCGTCGAACGTTCGCTCGAGCTACTGGCGCTACCCCGTCGCGCTCGCGAGCGGGCTGGACCGGGAGCGGATCCGGGACCGCCTCGCCGCAGACGGAATCACGATCGACTGGGCCTACGACCCGCCGCTGCACCGCCAGCCGTTCGTCACCGATCGGTACGACACCGACGGGGTCGCCCCAGAGGGGACCGCGGCGATGGGACGGCACATCTGTCTCCCGATCCACCGGGATCTCTCGCCCGAGGACGCGGCGTACGTCGGCGATCGGGTCGTCGAGACGATCCGGGAGGCAGCGCCGTCGGCGACGGTTGGCGCCAAGAGTCTCGACCGTCGGTAACCGCACCCGGGGATCGCGGGATTAGTCCTCGTTCTCCTCGTCGGGCTCCGCGTCGGTCTCGTCCTGGCGTGATTCGTCCTCAGGGATCTCCTCGGTCTTCTCCTCGTCGGTCGTCTCGTCAGTCATGGTATCGGTGCCACGCGACCGACGGTTCTGAACCTTCGCCCGGAGTGCGACGGGGCGTCCTCGAGGACGGATGGTTGGGGTTGCGTCCTCGAAAAGCGCCAGTGAACGGAAGAACGCGCTACGTCGCAGTCCCGGGACGAGGACGACGAGCTGAACGAGACCGGAACGTGTAAATACACTGTCTCAAGTTCCGCAACACCTGATTGATCGTTTTAATGGGAATTCGGTAGTAGGTGGCTCATGATCCGTGATTCCTCCTCGGGACGAATTCGGGCAGGATTGCGGGCCGTACTCCCTGCGGTTGTAACACTCGCGTTGATACTCGTCTGGCAACAGGGAGTCTCCCCGGTAGCGAGAATCGAGACGGATTCGTGGCTGGAGGCGATGAGCGTGATCAGTGTCGACAGTATCGGGTACGTAGTGGCGATTCTCGTTGCGCTGTGGGTGGCTAGTCGGCTTGATAGACGCCAGTATCGCGCCTTCGGCTTAGATGTCACTCGTCGCTGGCTCGGGAATTTTATTGTTGGGGTTGTGATTGGTCTCGGGGCGTTCCTGCTTTCGACATGGTATGCACAGTTCCGGGGAGTGATCGAGATAAGCTCGTTGCTGTCTGAAGTTTCGGTGGGTAGCCTCGAGGTGATGATTGTAACGGGCGTGATCGCATTCGGCGTGTCTTTTCTCATTCAGAACATCTTTGAAGAGATCGTTTACCGAGGGATTATGTTACAGAACTTTGCGGAGGGGCTCGTGGAGCGTGGCTTCTCACCGCTCTGGAGCATCCTGGTTGCAGCCCTCGGCAGTAGCGTGCTGTTCGGGGTGTTTCATATCCCGCTTCGAGGTATCGCTCCGTCGATCGATGCAGCCTTTGTTGGGCTTACGTTTGCGTTGGCGTACGTCCTCACGGGCAACTTGGGTCTCGCAATCGGGGTTCACTTCGGTCGCTTTCCGATCGAATTGCTGGTGGTTGGTGCTGCAGATCCCCTCGGGTTGTCTGCAGTGATTGAATTCACAGCCGCGGCACCAGATGTGGAACTTGTCCGTATGGGGCTTACTACGATAGCGATTCTCACGTGGGTGTACTTCGTCTACGGGGAGATTTCGATCGACAAAACTGTTTATCAGTAACCCGTTAGGCTCTGCCGTAGAATCCTTCCCACGGCCTTCAAAATGCAGCCCTTATACGAAAAGTATCATTTTGAGAGTTGCATAATACTGCTGTGCCACTGAATGTGCTAGTCAGTACCACAATAATGCTATCGGAATGTTTGGTTGTACGGAAGTATAAGACAGAGTCGACCTACAAGAGAGAACAGAACTGTCCCGCACCTAGTCCGTTATGGAACGGAATCAAATCATCAAAAGTGAGAACGCGTCCTATATACGCCGTCTGACGGATGTGGGTCGTTCCCTAACGGAACGAGCGCTCGGAAGGAGAATATCAAAAGAACGGTAAAAAGATTACCGTCATCTGTTGATTTTACCCGATGTACGCTTATAAAGCGGGCGCGACGGGAGTGAGCGAACGCACCGCGTTCGCGAGCTACGTCGCGCTCGCGAGACGAGTGAAACGAGCCGAGCGGGCGCGACGGGATTATGAACCACGGTTGGAGCAAAGCTCCTCCCTGATTCAAATCCCGTTTCCCGTCGCTGCCGCTCGCGAATTTGCTCGCGGCAGAACGACGGGCGCGACGGGATTTGAACCCGCGACATCAGGGTGAAAATAATACCGTGACGCCCTGTACCGTCGGAAAACGGGACACCAGACCCGTCCGATGCGGGTAACGGGAACCCCCTCTGCCGTGTCACGAGGAGCGATTCCAAAAATGGCACGAAACAGCGAACGTGAATACGAACACATCACACCCAGCGAAGCGTTAGAACTGTATCTCGAAGAGAAAGGACAGGAGTGTTCACCTGCAACGATCCGTAGCCATCGAAGCCGCCTGTCGCACTTCATTGACTGGTTCCAGCAGGAGACAGACTACACCCACGTTCACGAACTGGGTGGACTGGACATCCGACGATTCCGCAGTTGGCGGTTCACTGACCACAGTAACGACACGATCGCAACACAACTGGACACCCTACGCGTGTTCTGCAAATTCCTCAGGAACATCGACGCAATCGAACCAACGCTACCCGAGAAAGTAGAGTCACCAAACCGAGGAGGGCAGCGTAGCAACGAGATTACCGCAGAACGAGCGAAAAACATCCTCACCCACTTGGATCGATACCAGTACGCGTCCCTACAACATACCCTCACGCACTTGTTGTGGTGGTCTATGTGCAGGGTTGGGGCAGTTCACAGTATTGACCTCGATGATCTTGACCTCGAAGACGGCTACATCACGTTGGAACACCGACCGGAGACGGGTACTTCGTTGAAGAACCAGGGGGAGTCGGAGCGTACTATCAGTATCAACCGTGAAACGTGCCAAATCCTACGCGACTACATCGATCAGACACGCCCCGAAGTGACGGATGATTACGACCGCGAACCATTACTCGCCAGCAAGTACGGCAGATATCATAGGAATACTCTGCGCAATCACGTGTACGCAGTTACTCGGCCGTGTCTTGTTCGGAACTGTCCTCACGAGGAAGATCCAGAGACTTGCGAGGCTGCTCAGACCAACAATGATGCGTGTAAATGCGACTCCTCTGAAAGCACTCACGCAATCAGACGAGGGAGTATCAGTTGGCATCTTCGAGAGGAAACGGGGAAGCAAACAGTGTCGGATAGGGCGGATGTTTCCCCATCCGTGATTGACGAACACTACTCAACACTATCTGACACCGAGAAGGCTGACGTAAGGCGAGAGCAATTACCAGACTCGCTATAACTACTCTTTCGTGTTCCTTCTCGACAAGACACAGATATATTCCACGCCCTAGTTGTGGAATTAACCCCTTTATCCAGTGTTTTCTTGTCCTTCAAGGTCTGAAGTGCCGAAAATCGAAAAAAGCACAGAGTTTAAACATAATGTCCACACATCCTATCAATAGACGTCAACAGACGCGAAATGTCGACGTCCAAAGACAGGCAAAAAGCCATACACGGCCGAGACGAGCGATGAAATATCAGTAGTTAGGTATGAGACTGCGTAGATGAATCAACCGCCGAATAGCAGCCGCTATCGAAAACACAAAGAATGAACAACAAGACTGTGTGCGAATCGAATATCGAGTTGTACAGCCTAAAAATTAACGACCGAATCAAAACCGGGGTGGTCAGCGATGAGTGACGTAGACCCGCGACTCCGCGTCTTCGTCGACCTGTTCAACCTCGCCTACCCCGACTGGAACCCGCCGACAGGGTCTAACCTGAAACCCGAACACGTTGACTTCCACGACAATCTGACGTCCGTCAACGGAAGCCTCGGTGTGACGAGTAATGGAGAAGTGATTTACCGGGTGAACACTGGAAAGTGGAGGAGTTGGGACGTAAACCGACGTCTCAAGTTGGTTATCCACGAACTCGGGCACGTTAAGCATCAGAACCACTCGCCCGACTTCTGGAACCGAGTCGTCGAAATCTACCACACCTTCCACGAACACAAAGACGAGGTGGACGACATCATTGCCGGTGACATCGACTGGTCGGAAGTTCGCGAACACCTCGTAAACAACCCGACTAACCGTATGGTGGATAACCGGGTTGAAACTGCCTACGAGCGCCAGTTGAAATTGGCAGATGAACTTGGATATCCGGAAGACGATATTCCGCCGTTCGACGAGATGGAGATCCTTCGCGTTCGTCGTGATTCGCCGGATGAGACCTTCGTCGAACCGAAGAATCTTGTGTGGGAGAGACACGACATTGACGATCTTGTTACTTACTTCCGGTCGCCTAACCGCGAAGGGATCAGGTACAATAACGGTTCGTACCGTGTTGATCCGCCGAAAGGTGTGGAAGTTGAACCCGGGCACATTCAGGTCGTGGAGGGACACAAGCGGGCGGAGATTCTCTTCCACACGCACCTCAAGCAGAGTTTCCGGTCGAGGGTGTTGGTTCGGTTGGTTGATGATGAGGATGTGGGTGGTGATGCGGCTGTCGCTGACGACTAACTAACCCACTCCATCCCCGGCGTAACAACTATCACATTACTGGATAAACCAACACCAGTGATCGAAGCAGTGTTGGAGTGGCTAACCAGCGTTCCAGTGGCTATCTGGGGCAGCATCATCGCAGGCACAATGACACTGATTGGTGTTCTTCTTGGCCAATACCTGCTGGAACGTCGTCGGGAGCGTCAAAAAGAAGAGGAATTGGAAGCGTTCCGTGACGCGTTAATCGTTGAGCTGCGGGCGTACGACGATGTTCTGAAAGAGTTGTTGTACGCAAAGTACGATATGGATAAATTCAGAGAGGAAAAATACGCACTAACCGACGAGCAATACTCAGAAGTCTTTGAGTCAGATCCGCACGCCAGGCTGACAATGTACGTTTCTACAGGTAATAGTCGATCGTTTTCTGACGAAATATTCAGATCGAATGCAGACAAAATAGGTGAATTAGATACGAAGACTGCTCGGATCGTGTTGCAAGCATATGATCAGATGAGACAGCTGGATAGTGCATTGGAAAATCTCTCCGACTCCATTACCTTTGAAGAGTTGATGCTGATCGATTCAGACGTGGATTGGGAGTCTGGTGCTGGGCTAGATCCGGAGGTGATTCATCGTCGAGTAGAAGTTGAGGGGCAAATAACTCCTGCCATTCTTTCTCAAAAGTATGCGATTGGGGTCTTGGATGAGGATGAGATTACGAAAGATGATAGAGAGCTTGTCGTATTTGCGCATCAGCATAGTGATCCAAAGTCAGAGCAACAGGCAGAAACGAAGCAGTTCCTTGAATCGTATATGGATGAATACGATCTGTCTTCACCAGCAGAGACCGTTGAACACAATCACGGTGCGAAGGAAACTGAATCGCGGAGTGTTATAGAACGTTTCCGTTCAAAGTTTAGTTGGAGCGATTGATGCGATATCCTTCACGGTGATACTCTTCAACTCCACTGCCACCGTCGGGTAGTACAGGCTTCACGCCCTCGTATTCCCGGCGACTTAACTCGAACCGGAGTGTGTGGTCTGGCTTCACTACTTGCCGTCCACTACTATTGCAGGACTTGCATCGGTAGGTTTCCACGGCCGCGTATCCCTGGGGTGTGCGGGCGCGTGCAGTCCACCAGACTGGGCTGCTACACGACTTGCATCTCAGGAATTGGTGTTTCCGGGCGCCTCGGATGGGTTCGTTTAGTGCTTTCATTCCTGATCACCGGTCAGTTCAACCGAACCGTCACGGTGAACCAGAAGCTCGATGAATAGCTCATACTCGTCAGAGAAATCCTCTCTGAGTCTCCCTTCCTCAACCCCGGTTGTCTCAGATACCAGTCGTCGGATGTCGGGCCGTGGAGCGTAATGGACTCTGATCGGCCAGTCAACATCCTCCACAGTCTTCTCGTTCCATTCTTCGCCACAGCCAGGGCAGTAGAACGGTTGTCTGTAATCTCCGTAACCCCAACCGCAGTTAGCGCACTTCATTGCTGATCACCCTCGTCTTCGAGGCGGCGTGCTGCTGGTAGGATCCACGAAGGCGTTTCAACAGGCTCAGCATCTAATTCGACGTCGAACGTTTCGCGGAGTTCAGTGTGACCTTCGATGATTGTACTGTCAGGGCGTTCAACGACTTCTTTGACGCGATCAGTACCCCAGTCCACGCTAGTGACAAATCCAAAGTCGTCGTACCTTTCTGGCAGTCGTACTGCCATTATCACCTTACCTTCACGTGTGTAAACTTCAAAGTCAACATCGTCAGTGCCTTCCGGCGTGTCTATCCCAACCGTGATATCTGCGTCTAATTCACCCAGGAATACTGGCAGTGCAGTGTCCACTGGATTTCCTATTGTTGTGTGTAGTTCGTTTCGTAGTTCGTCGATTTCTCGTTTCATATTTCGTTCAATCTTGTCTTGTTGGTTTTGTGTCGTTTCTCTCGTCAATCACCTCGTTTTGGCTTCCTGTGTCGTCGAAGGGCGTGCCAAAGGGAGTCGAACCCTGCACCCCGCTATGGGGTGGCCAACACACGCTAACTGTTTTGACAAACGGTTCTCAGTGACAGTGCGTTCTATTCCGTTCAACGTCTCCCTCCGGGGTAGCGTAGTACGTCACGTGATCAATGTCGCACTCAGCTGCACTACCATCACACATCGTAGTTTCTGTCACGATCTCCAGCCGTTCACCCGTCTGCTCAGCCTGCTCGAACGCTTCCAACACTTCGTCTGCCGTTGCACCACCAACAGAGCGTACACCAGGGTACTGCTCGCACACTTCGCTCCAACGCTCTGCCTCCCGATCCTCAGCTTCCTTCTCCTCGACTCGTTCCGCGACTCGCTCTTCCAGTTCCTCAGCAGTGAACACATCACCTTCAGAGAACCCGTCTTCATCGCTTACGTCGGGATATCCATCTGCAGCTCCGTACTCATCAATCAATGAATCGATGAGTCGTTCTTCGCTATGCGTCAGGTACACGTCCATTTTGTTCGCCTTCAACACGGGGTTTTCGTGGTGGTATTTGGTACGCCATCCGGTAGTGTACTCGTGTTTTTCGACGCGCATACACAGTGGTTGGTTTTCTACCCATTCAGCTGCTGACTCTTTCCATTCGTCGTACTCGTCGGAAATAGACTGTACGCGTCTGTAAACGTCATCTGGGATTTTGATGCACGCTACTTGACGTTCACCGTCTATGGGGACTGTGTCGCACGTTTCGAGTATCTTCCCGTACTCGTCGTCGTCTTTGAGTTTTACCCTGTTAGCGAACTCGTGTTTTCCAGTAGACGTTACTCTGATCCTGTTTCCGTGGTGTTCGATGTCTACTGTGTACCCGTCTTTTTCGACTGTCAGTTCTACCGTTTCTGGTGGTTCTTCGGGGTAGTCGTCTGCAGTAACGCTCTCAAACTCGGGTTCTTCTCCTCCGTCAGTCATCACAACAGTTTCAGCAGATCCTGATTCAGCGTCCACAGATGGTACTTCGCTGATCTGCACAATACGGCCGTCGCACATCTTCACACTGTCACGCAGTTCTCCATCATCATCGAGGAGTTGGCTGGCGTAGACTGTGATGCCGTCTACTTCGTACGTTTCATCGTTTGCGACTGCTTCACGTGCTTCATTTTCGGAGACTTCGATTACTCGTGCGTTCTCTTCCCCACCATCTTCTTCTTCTTCGTCGAAGGAGACTTCGAGTTCCTCAACGAGTTCCCGTACTTCAATGGGAGATGCTGCGGGCGTTGTGATGTCGCCGTCACGGGTTACGTCGCACGTCCAGGTGTGGGTGTGTGTGATTTCGTGTTCTTCGTTGTTCCAGCTGTCGTATTCTCGTACGTTTTCTCGCACTTCGATGGTTACGGTGTTGTTCGCGATCGTCACTTCAGCGACTTCTAGGTCTTCAGTTAGGGCGGCAAGGTCGATGTCGTTATTGTTTGCTGACATCAATAATTAGTAAGATAGGGTTTTACTTAAACCCCTCGCTAAACAAGGTTGTTTGAGTGAGGGTGTGTTAATTCACACCAACTTCATCCAACAACCCATCCACAACATCATCCGCAACCTGCTCAAAATCACCCTCTGCAACCATCACATCGATCACATCCCTGGGGTCTCTATCATTTTCAGCCATCTCAAACTTCACGTACGGGATTAATTCGAATACGAGATTATCAACACTGATCTCCCCCGATTTATCAACGAACGTGAAATTATCGTGTTCGTAATTAGTACACCATACCACGTACTCTTCCCCGGAATCGTACACGATGAGGTATGGTCGGTAATGGGGTTGATGGAACCCTGGCCGATCTCCGACTGCTATCGTCAACAGGTTCGTTAGACCCGACTCGTCTCCTTGCATTATTTGTTTAGCTATTCTCGCTTGTCGTTCAGATTTTTCATCGTTGGTGTTTTCTGGCACCACAATTGGTTAGACCAGGGTAGAATAAAAACCCATTGACTGCCAAGGTTAACTATGTAATGTTTAGTTGAGAAGGGCTTAAGTCTCGTGCGTACGTACAATAAAATACAGTGATAGAGACAGAAATACACCTTACCCGAACTGACGAAAAAATAATCACCGAAATACGATCGAACGGCCGTGCAACAGTATCACTAATCGCAGATATCATCGACAGGCACGATCAACACGTACGCGAACGTGTGCAGCGGTTGGAAGAGCACGGTGTGCTGGTTAATGTTGCACCATATCTGTATGACACGCCAGAGCAAGCGCAAGAGTATCTGCCGGAGGAATAACACCAACACTACGTATGACAGACGAAACAGAATCAGAATCTGAATGGGTAGTGTCAATAGAGGATATGATCGCTGGCGACTACCACACGTTGGACGACGCTGATGAGGAACTAGAATCGCTGTAAGGGAAGTGGGGCCGCAAACTGCAACTGCACTGCACTGTGAACCGATGAGTCAATCGTGATGTGGTCTTTTTCCAGTGCGTGCCTTGTCACCTCACAATCACTAATAGTACGAGATGTTACTTGAATGCCGGCACGGAAGGCTGCACGGTTCAAACCGTTGGAAGACCTTCTCGTTAGTTTGTACTCGTCCCAGCTGCCTCCTCTTGCGGTTCTACAGATGCCTCATCCAGTTGTTGTTGTTCATCATCATTCGCTACAGCGTTTTGCTCAATGGTATCCCACGACATAAACCGGTAGCGAGACGTATCGACGTAGTCAGAATTGAATTCAAAAGCAAGCCATTTCCGTCCCATCTGCTGAGCTACCTGTCCTGTAGTGTTACTCCCGGAGAAAATATCAAGCACAACATCACCAGGTTCAGTTACGAAGTCGATGAAGAACTCTGGGAATTCTCTCGGGAAGCGAGCAGGATGGATATCATCCTCCCGGTCGTGTAGTTTACAAGCCTTCAAATACTTTGTATTCGATCGAGTGTTGGGTATTTCCCGCACCTCGTCCTCTAAGTAGGGATTGACGGCGACTTCAGCCAGCTCCTCAACGAGGTCATTTTCAATAGCAACTTTCATCAGTTCTCGTGGAACCTCTACGTTCTCTAGATTATAATACATATCTTCTGACATCCCGGCTTCTTTCAACACATCCCAGAAATTTGGCCTAATGGCGCCATCTTTCTTTTCCGGATCGTCGAACTTATCGCTGATATCGTGTTCACTCGGGCGTAGTCGAGATTTATACCCGTTTTCCATTAGACTCTTTTGCGAATCAGAGTAGGGCTTCAACACGTTTCGATTGTCTGGCTTCTCTCGGCCTTCGCCTTTCGTGAACCACCAAACGTGGTCTACCGCGTCTTTAAGTCGGATACGTTCAATGGTAACCCACTGTGCAGGAGTTGGGAGTTTGGCTGGGTTATACCAGTAGAGATCCTGTGCGAGGTTGAATTTGCTGTCCCACTTAGTGGCCATCTTTCCATCTTCGTCAGCAAGTTCGAGTAGAAGTTTGAAATGATAGAGCGATCGAACTGGCTTCCCTTTCTCCCATCCACCACCAATATCGACGACAAAGCTCCCCTCATCGTCAAGAACACGATAGACTTCTTTAGCGAACTCGAGGAACCATTCGTTATAGTCTTCAGGATCCTCGTTCCCGTACTGCTTCTTGTTTCGCAACCCGAACGGAGGGGACGTGACGACGAGATCAACACTTTCATCTGGGAGTTCATCAAGAAGTTCTCGACTATCACCACAGTAGGACGCCCCCTGGACGGGCCTGTTGGGTTCGGGATAGGCGGTATCTTCGCGAACAAGGTCTCCCTCTACACCAGCTACGGTGATGTATTCTGGATCGACCGACATCAGGTCAGTTACATCCCTTGGCTCTTTACCATCCAGGATTTTGTATATCGCGTCCATCGAAGCCCCATCGTTAGAGTTCATCTTAGATATGGAATCGATGCAGCTCTCGCTACTTAAATGATAAGCAATGAGTTTGCAGTGGCCAACTATGTGGGATTATCCGGAAGAAAAGTCAAGCGGTGGGTTTTGTCGGCCCATTAAGGAACTCGCCAGGTGGAATGGTAGGTATGTACACACCTCTCTTCGAGCCGCGGTCAAGAATTCCCAGTTCTACCATCCGGCTCAACACCCCCGCGATGTGTGAACGAACACGTTCCTCAGACGCATCTTCATCGAGTTCACCCTCTTCTTTAAGATACTCTCCGAACTCATCCAACCAGTTTGTATATGTCTTGTTTCCATCATCTGGCAGAGTGGAGTAGACGAATTCCATCAAACGGTACTCTGCGGGAAGTTCTGATTCGATATGAGTGACAAGGAACTCACGTTCTTCTCGGCTAAGTGAGGGTGAATCTGGGCCGTTTCCTAGTAGAGGATTTTCATACTGAAGCAGCTCCTTCCCCGCCGGCGTGAGTTGCATTAGACACTTCTCCTCGTCGATCGGTTCGTACGCGATGAATCCAAGCGAGTGAGGGAACGACTTCGGAGCCAAGTCCCGCTTGCGGATCTTCCCTACAAAATGATCGAGGTAGCGTTTCTCACTGTACTCTGGATTCTTAACGTCCTTCTTGGGAAGACCGGTTGATTTCCGGTTCTTCTTCTTTACGTTGTTAGTTTCTTCCCAGTCAACAATAGCGTCTCTAAGCGGTTCGATCTTTTCAACGATATGATCGCGGAATTCGTCGAGAACAGCAGGCTCACCCGTCTCGGCAGTTACCTCAGCGAGTTCGACCAAGACAGGGAACAGGGGAAAGAACCGGTAGTATTGCTGAAACAGTAGTTCGTTCTCCCTATTCATTTCGTGAGGTGAGCTAACTGGCGGATTATCCGGGATAGAGTATCCCCACGCGTATCCTCCGTCAGATTTTTTGTTGGTTTGTACATCTGGTGAAGGAGATGTTTGCTCCTCATCTGCTCTCTCAATATTGAGCTGGTTCTGTACGGCGACTCGGATGAACTGATCGACATCTCGGTATTTTCCGTCTCTGACTACCTCTTCGATGCGATCATACGTATCCGGGTCGATATCCGAGAATACTCTCATTACATTACCTCAGGGGTCATCCCGTCCACTATTTGCCTCATTAGTACTTTGGCGACGCGGTTCTGTTCTTGTTTCACGTATGTTTCGTCGATATCGGCATCCACTTCTTGAGCTTCGGTCTCTCGCATCACCTCATAGTACGCCATATAACCGGTGTACTCGCTTTTGCGTTGTCTGGCGGTGTCCTCAGTGGGGATATCTTCAAGAACCGGCTCAATGTTTTCGTTGAACATAGAGACGTATACTCGTCCTGTATCTCCTTCATCGGGATGGAACTCAACAACGTCTGTTTCGTCCCATCCGAGAGAATTGTTATTCTCTGTTACCTGTGTGATTTCCGGGGATTGGAGTTCACCAGCTCCGCCGGTTGACGTGGTTTTTGGTGGTTCAACGATCTCGAGATCTCGTTCGTCCTCGAACCGTCCGTCTTCCCATTCGACGACAGCAGTAATCACTCCAGACTCACCAATCTCTGCGTTTTCGTCTACCTTCGCGTAGATGTATTTCCGCCCGTCCTCTAACGTTGTTTCTCGGTTATAGGTGAGACCATCGACATCACTCAAATCGAGAGTGATTTCACCTCGTTCGAGTTCTTCGAACTTCCAGTCCGCATCAACTTCGATCTTTACTCGAACTGTACGACCTTGCTTGGCTGGGATCGGAGTCTGTTTATTGATGATTTTGACGTAGGTGGGATAATCGTGCAGCTCCTCGGGGCCTTCATCCTCTTCACCATCTCCACCCTCATAGACTGGTTCCTCTTCTTCCTCGTCACCTCCTTCTGCTGGTGCTTCTTCCTCGTCACCTTCCTTTGGATTTTGTAGCAGATCCGCGAGCAAATCTTTCGCTCGTTCCTCCTGCTCCGAGGAAGTCTCGCGGATGGCTTTATGCTTGTAGTTTTCGTTCAGGGCATCGAGTTGGTCGTCTTCTGCTAACGCCTCGATTACCTTCCGACGGATCACGCGCCCCTGATCACTGTCGGCCATACTCTCCCTGTCTGATGTGAACGCACGTTTTCCGGAGTGTGATAGATCTTCGCAGTTTACTTCGACAATGATCCTATCTTTGAGGAAGTTGAACCCAGTACCGTCCTTGAAGTATCGTTTAGTCTCCGTATGATGCCGCTGACCATCTAATGTGAACACAATGGGTTCAGTCGGATCAGCGAACTGCTCGACTGCACTTCGATCATTCAGCACCCAATATTTGATGCGAAGCGCACCATATTCACCGAGATCAACTCGACGGAAATCTCGAGATTTATCAACGTATTTAGAAGGTTTATCGAGTCGGTATCGACTCCCCACGACAGTTCGGCGTTTCGGCTTGTCATTATAGCCCTTGAAACGCTCGACTCGACGATCTTCAAGCATAAATGGGAAGATCGAACCGAACATCGTTCGGTGAAGCACTGTGTAGAGATTGCCAGCGCCAGCGGACAGACTGTTCTTAAAATTGGTTGCGTCGTACTCGATAAGACGAACGATTGAACCGCTCAAGTCGTCGACTTCAGATTCGGGAATGGAGGGGATATCTCCGTTGGGAAGGACGCAGTACTCATAAACACCTAAACTGTACTCCTCGTCGCCACTGGTTCGCTCATTGTACCGAACAATTGACCAGCCAACATCTCCTCCGTCACAATGCCGTGAGATGATAATGGCGTATTCGCAGAACGCGAAAGTCGATGATCCACCCTGTCCATATTTCCCGATCAAGTAGGGCTTCGTCAGTTTGGTGTTTCGGTCTAGGCTGAGGAAAGTGTCCTCGAAGTCTTGTGGTTGTTGACCAATCCCTTGGTCTGAAATCTCGATAACCGGCCTGTTTGGCTTACTGTTTTCCTCAATTGCGACGTTGATATTGGAATCTGCAGTGTCCTTTACCCAATGCGGGGACATATCATTGTAACCAGCCTTCGAGAGGCCGAATACCTCTGTGACTGCTTCCCGAGGGGACGAAGCAGAGTCCACTTTGTTTTCGTGGACGGCTCGTTCGAGACAGGCGTCGATGGCATTGGTGACCCGCTCATTTAGCGCGTTGGCGGGGTCTTTTACCATATGCACGGAGTTTTCGTTGGTATCCCGTCCTCCGAGGTGTTTCCATTCGAGATCGTGTTGCTCGAGAAAATCCTCGACTTGCTCTGAGGTCTTGAGTGACTTTAGCTCGTTAAGCAGACCGACGTTGAGTTTCGCCTGTCTCATTTGTCTTACGGAACCAATATAGTGTGGAGGGTACTTCAAACTTATGCTTATACAAGCGGTTTGCTTACCGAGGCAAACAAAGCAAAGGCACACAACCCCGTTCGCAGCATTAAGCTAATGCGGGAAATATTAAGGCAACGGGATAGTGGCTTGAGAAGTGCTGTACAGCTAATTATTCGACAAAAGAAATCCTCTATAACAGTGATTTTCACCAAGACTATACCCCGTCAAGCACAAGACCAACTGACGACTCTTCTACATTTCAACGGATCATTCTGAAAGTAAGCACGATGGCTGCTTAATCACCCCCTGATGATGAGCACATAAATCCGACCAGAAACAAGTAACATCTGTGATGGGTCAGAACCATACGGTTCTCGTCAGACTGGCGAAAACAGTTGCTCTTTAAATCCCCTCCGGGGGTGGTCACAATGACAACAGGAACAACCGCAATCTACGTACGCGTTTCCACACAGAAACAAGAACTCGAAATCCAAAAACAAAACTGCTGGGACTACTGCATCGAGGATCTCAACGTCGAACCTAGTGACATCGAAGTCTACGAAGACAAAGCCACAGGTGCCAACCTCAAACGAGATGGATACGATGAACTGATGCAAGACGCCGAGAACGGAGAAGTCTCCCGAGTCGTTGTACGAGAGGTTAGCCGCTTCGCCCGCAATATGCGAGACCTCAACCGAACCATCGGACGTTTGTGCGACGACAACAATGCAGCCGTTCACGTACTCGACAGTGGACTCCAGATCAACGAAGGAGAAGAACAAGACGGATTGTTCGACGACCGGCTCGTAATGCAAATCCTCGGTATCGCAGCCGAACTCGAACACAAGCTGACGAAGGAACGCACAAAAGCGGGACTGCAAGCAGCGAAAGAAGCAGGCAAGCACACCGGGCGTCCTCCTTATGGGTTCGAGACCGACAATGAGGGATATCTAGTTCCAGACGAAGACTACGATACGGCTCGTGCTGTTATCGATTTGGTTGAGGAAGATGGCGAAAGTATTCGAGCTGCCAGCAGGCATACTGGTGTCGCCAGATCGACTATCCGAAACATCATCAAGCGGAAGGATATGTACTTGGACGGGATTGACTTAGACTGAACCTGTCCCCGAAGTTCACAAGTGGTACAGTACTTCCAGTTTCTACAAGCAAAAATATGAGTGGTGATCGACGCGTGACGATGAATTCGCGCCTGTGTTCGGGGGGAACCAGGACACCCCTCACATCGAATTAACCCTTCGAAAAACGAAGCCAATACACTAACTCAATCATCCAATCCAAGAGAAGATTCAACGTCTTCCCTCATCTCGTGATTCGTCATTGGATCACCCTCCTCAACAGAGTTGGAGAGACCTATCAAGTTCCTTTTAGCCGTTTTAGCATCCTCTCTTGAAGGAACTATTCCGATATCAGCAAAGGAATCATACTTCGGGATATCATCCACAGCAGATTTCAAATCGGATGCATCATCACGAAGATCACTCTCCGCATCATCGATACGGCCTTGATCAGCTGAACCAGGGTTGGAGATCACATTCCCGTATTTCACGAGGTCTTTCGAGATGTTCTTTCGAACCGATCTAAATTCCTGAATTGGATCAATCACTATCTTCTTACAACCGTATAGGATTAATCCACCTGCAACTACCAGAAAAGATTCTATCAGCATAAGTAGTCTATTCTACTCGTCGAAGCAGTCTACTTGCTGGGTACTGCCACGCTACACTCCGCTCACTGATCTCCCATTTTCGGATTTTGCCGTTCTCATCTAGTTCTTCTAGCCGACGGTGAGCGGCTTGTCGAGTGCAACCGACGTACTCGGCAATTTCCTCAGTGCCCATCACAATAGCACTGTCCTCTGAGGATCGTTTCTCAAATGCTTCAATGAATTTCTCATCTGGGATTCGTTTCATAGTACGTACTATCACTCTTCGAACTTAAGTATTGTGCTAATCGGAACAGTGCTAACCGGAACAAAACCGTGTGCATCATTGTGGATCGTTTTGAGGATTCACTCAGCGAGAAAACTGGACGAGAACTCGGCTGCTACTCGTACCCCGTACAACCCATTGACGGGGATAACCCGCTCGGGGTGGGTTTCCGTCATTTTTCGATCTCATCCCTCACGAGTAGATCGGTCTATTTGTCCTCGAGTTGCTGGACAGCATCTCCGGGGTCAAGCCTGTGCCAGCGAGAAAGTTCGACGGCGAGCTGCCAAGCCCGAGACGCGTTCCCCGGTTCCGTTTCCTCAAACTCGTACGAGTATCGTGCGAGCGCGATTACGACGAGCAGGTCATCCTGCGCGTGTTCAGTTGGAAGCATACCGGGGGTTGGCCTCGCTTTCGTACTTAAACCTAACAGTAGTTGGTAGTACGATTTCGGTATTCAGCTCAAGTTGCGAATCTGAGTTGGCCGATTCGTTACCTACAGATGCGAACTGACTGCCTAGCTTTCTCTCAGGTTCATGTGATGTTCTGAACGCGAGTAATTTATTTAGGCATAGTATAGTATCCTGTAGTATGGTTAATAAGATGGAGATTGATGTAGAAAACGTAGAAGAGCTTCCAGACTACTGGAATGATGAGCGTATTGAAGCCTATGCAATTCTGGAACTGGTTGAACGTTCTCTTGACTTTCGGATGACCAAATTTCGCGTAGCAGATCAAATGTATAAAAAGTCCGAAAAACCATACGATGATCCATCATCAAACGGGGTAGAAGTACGTAATCAGCTCCTCGCGTTAAGCACACAGATGTTTAATGAGACTATTAGTATATTAGAAGGACTTGCCGCAGTGAGTAAATCACCGACAGACCCACCTGAGGAGAGAGCGAAGAGATACTACAAATATAGCAACCGTGAAGTACACGAATATTATGAATCGATTGGTGACTCGTTCTCCAAAGAAGAAGTAAAAAAGACACTCAATTTCCCAAGTGTTTCAAACATGAATATACACGCCGATGATCGAAATTATTATCGGCGCGCAATAGACTATGAATCTGAGAAATATTTTGAATTTTACAAACTGGCAAGAGATACGTGGGACGTATTAAAACAGCCTCGTGATAATATCACACACGGGTTTCGGCTACAACTAGAAAACCGACCTCGACCAGCAAAAATGGAGCGTGAACAACTACCAGAGGGAATAGATGATTTTCTTATAACGATAGATAAGAAACTCGAACCAACTGAAATTCCAATTGGTGAACGAGCACATGAGGCGTATTTTACTATAGCAGGTAATGCAGTTGAAATGCAAAAAACGATCATTAATGCACTAAAATTACAGATGCAGAATTGTGGAGATCCTCTTTTTCCAGGGTTTCGATTTGCCCCAGACAATCCCTCACTCGGTAAACGAAAAAGCTCACCTATACACGAAAATGAGCTATGGAAACCCCAATATACTATAGAACGTACTATAACTGACGAAACTATTAATGACCATATTGATTTATTCGAAAGTATCGATTCACATGTCTCAGAAACAACTAAAAAATAGTAGGCTAGAATACAATACTCTCTCCATGGGTTGTAAAACTCTGATATGAACACAATCTCAGTATTAGGTACGAATTGTATATGTTTCCAATGGCTGTGTTACATTTCTCACCTGTACGTAACATAGGTTTCACGCGAGATTCGGAATAAAGGTACCATGCTACTATCTATTTCCAACTACCCCTCACGTGGGATCGCAGCCCGTTCGAGCAAACACTTATCAGCCACCACTGGCACGCGTAGTGCGTGACAACACCCAAGCTAAACATACGAGACATCACACGCGACAACCCAGACGATCACTGCCTCATCCACATCAGCGACGAGGACGGCAAAGAAGCACAGGTCATCATCAGGACAGACCCAGCAACAGTCGCAATCACAGACAGTACTGGTGAAGAAATACACGCCTCACTCACCGAAGACTTGGAATTCGAGTGATTTAGAGCGGCGACGGGGGTGTGTCCCCCTGTCCTGAGAACGAAACGAAGGCTAAACGCTACTCTTCCGATAGTGTTAACAGCTACCACACTCCATCTAAACCTGCGGCACAGTGTCGCAAACGGATGGGCTACCACCACCTGCACCTATCACCAGCCCATCCAGCTCTTCACGACACTCGAAGAGTGATTTACAGCGGCGACACAGGTGTCCCTTTGTCCTAGTTTACATTCGGAATGCGGTGTGTCCCCGCTCTGTATTTTTCATTCGGAATTCGGTGTCTCTCCGCAGATTGGTTTTCATTCTGTATCCGGTGTGTCTCTACTCCTTCGCAGGTCGCTCGAGATCTCGAGAAACCCTCTTCTTAGAATTCAGAACCCCCACATTGCTGAAGGAGCATCGAGGACGGACGTCCTCTGAAAAGAAATTTTGAACCACACTCCTCTCGAGGGATCTCGAGAACCCTCCTTTACCGGCCTGACCAAGGGTCTATAGTTGACGCCACGCCATTCACTTGTGAATCACAACAGAAATTCACAACCAGGTTAGCAAGCAAGACACACTGACCAGTTCGCTATACAGACTTATCAAGAAGAAAACCATAAATACAACTATGGTTGAACTGCCAGAAAGAGACGTTGAGGTACTGTCGCTTGTCGCAGAGTACGAACCAGCACGAGCATCAACACTCGCAGAAGCAGTCCACTGGGCTGAATCGAATGGTGATATCAACTACCGTCTGTCGAAACTCGAAGGTGACGGGTTGATCCGGCGTGAAGAAGTCGAAGACCCACGCTACCCACTCAACCCAAAAGAAAGCTGGATCACACAGGAAGGCCACGACGAGTTAGCAGACCCATCGCAGAACCGGCCGCAGACATTAGAAGATCGTGTGGAATGGGTTGAGAAGCAGACCGGAACGATGCAGAAGACGTACGGTGAAGTCAAAGAACGCATCGTTGAGAGTGAAGACGACATAGACGACTTGAGAGAAGACATCGAAAAGTTAGATCGCGAAGTTGACGAGATATCATTGAAACTCGATCGACTCATCGACGCGGTCGAAAACACGTGAAACGCACAAATAACCCTTTCAGGGTTTAGGAAAATATCTGATATTGAACCTGGTTCTGATCAGACACAACCAAATTAGTAAACTGGATTTTCCTCAAGGGACGAATGAGTGATATCGTGTTGGAGATTACTAAACGATTCAGTAATAGTTTCAACTACTGATGCTTGCCACGAAGGCGTGTCAGGAGCGATGTAGATTTGATTAATAAGTTGATCAACGTTAACATCGATCGAAACCCCTGGAGGAAACTCTGTGTCGAAGTTCTCAATGTCAGATTCTAACATCTCAGCGTTTCCGTGGCACTCTGCAGCCTTCAAAAAATACGGCAGATCCTGTACTACCCCACGGAATTCGTTTTCATGTTCGAAACTTCTTCGTTTATGGAAAACGGGTGCCAAAGTATTGTACCTTGGAATATGATCTTCTTGGTAATCAATGTAATCTACTGCCCCCACGTAGACTTTAGATTGACACTCTGAGATCATTTCGACATATTGTTTGATTGTTGTAGTAATGGCAATTCCATAGCCACGTGTGGTGTACAAATCCCACATAGCCATTGATTCGCCGTCATTCAGATGCCAACAATCAGCATATGTGTATTTAGTCAATTCCTGGTTTAGGCTCTTTCTGTATTGTCCAATTGGCTCTTCGGCGGTATCTGATCCCTTTCGAAGATTTCTATATTTTAGATTTTCCTGAGTGAGTGAACCTTCAAACGGATCATCAAACCTATCAATACGAGAGAAATACAAGAACTCGTCCTCTACCAGGGATACAAATTGAGGGAGATCCATATATTTCCAAATAGTTGAGTCCTCTTCGGGGAAGTCTACAAATCCAACCTTTTCACTGGGCATACGTCTCTGATCTCTCTATTATGTATTAATTCTAAGGATCGTTCGTGATCAAGCAGATCCAAATCCCCTAAGGTCGAAGGAGACACCACCTTCACCGGTACAAAACCCACACAGGGTAGGCTACTCGAGCAGGTCAGGGTGAAACTATAAAAATAAAACCGAACACCCCCTTCAACCGTCGCCCCAACGATCAACAACCACTTCCAACTCATCAATTGCCGCTTTGCTGATGAACAAGTCTTCGCGAACGTCTTCAACAGTCGCCTCAGGATTCTCCTCAATGTACTGCTTCACTTGATCACGATGCGCAGTACCAATACGCTCCGGGATCTCGTACTCATCCTTTAAACTCGCATTCCTCACATCACCCTCATTCATTTCATCGTACTCCACCAGCTCGTGACCACGCTGATTCAACCTGATTCCAGTATAAGCAGGTTCACGATTCGGGCCATCACTCAAAGCCGTCGTACGCCGGCGTTCAACCGCGTAATCAGATAACGACTTAATCTTACTACCGAACCGCTCAGCACTAATATTAGGCAAATTCTCTTCAGACGCGTACAGACTGTAAGCCTTCCGAACGCGCTCAGTACGCTCCATAGCATCTGAAAGCTCATCAACATCCTCAGGGTTCACGCTATCCAGACAGTCAGAAGCGAACGCGTATACTGGGTCAGACGCCTTCAGCATCCTTTCACGCACCTCAGTTGGCGTATCCACGTTAGGGAAGAAGTCCCGTCCGGATTCCCACCACTCACCAATCTCCTCGACACAACGCGCCAACAAGCCCTCAAACTGATCGTCAGATGCAATACGCCTCATCAATTTCCGCCGCGGAACAGCCTCTTTGTCACCATCAGGCCCGAACTTATAAGGGAAGTTAATGTAAATCCACCTGCGCCACAGTGCCATATCGTTATCAGGCATCTCAGGCACACCATTCGATGCGAAGATCAAAGTCGCGTGATTCTCGAATTTAACAGGTTTCTCCCACTTGATATCACCCGTAATCCTGTCACCACCAGTGAGCTTCTTGAACGTACTCGTATTACGAACCTGCTGCTCACTCATATCACCATTTATATTCGCGAGTGCTCCTTGAAGGTCGCTGGCAGCGTACTGGTCACTAGTCAGATCCTGCAAACTACGTCCACTGACGTTATGCTCACCAATGAACATTTCAACCAATTCCAACAACCTCGACTTCCCGTTCTTACCTTCACCAACCAGAAGTAGTGCTTTCGCACTCACGTACTCTTTAAGAAGAGTATGAGCGATCGCACGGTACATCGTTGGCACATCATCATCCTCCATAACATCGTGCATAAACTCGTCAATCTCACCGCATTCAGCTGTCGGATGATAATTAACATCGATGCTCGCCCGGTGGTACTCATCCGCTGTGTAATCATCTAACTCACCAGTACGAAGATCTAGAACACCATTCCCAACTGCAATACGGAATGGGCCAGGTTCACGCTGCTCCAATTGGCGCACACGAACCAAGTTCCGACGTTTCAGCTTCTTCACAACCTCGTCAACCATTGCAGTCGTTGACTCAGACTGCATTAAATGCTCCATCAAGCCACGTACTTGTTCCTCACCACGTGGCTCGTAAATCCCACGCGCTTCGTTAAACACGTGCAATCGTGGTCTCCAATCCTTCACATCGCCAGCTGGCATCACGTAATCCCAATGATCCTCCAGCACGCCAACCATCATCTGAACCGCGTCACCCTTGTCAAGCGTAGGGCCGTCAACCTCTTCTGAACGCGCGTACTTGTTAGGCTTCCACTGCTCCAAGATATCCTTACGAACCCTCATCGATAACGTCATACCACGACGCTCAGTGAACTTCTCACCTGGGTCATCATCGTGTACAATGTAATCAGACGCGTTACGATCCAGTCTTTCAGCGGCATCATTAACAGTCGCGTTAATCGCTTCGACGCTTTCACACTCCGTAATCAAATCACCATAATTGCCGTCTTCAGCTTTCCTGTACGCCAAATGCACTCGTCGTTCTTCACTTTCAGTTAACGTGTCACCGTACTTCTGCGCGTCTATCATAGACAATGCAGCACTGACGTTAGCCCATTCCCAATGCATCCACGGCGCGATTAACTGCGCCACGAGAGCTGATGGGAACCACGTCGTGTTCATATTCTTCTCAGTGTAAAGGAACTCGTCGATTAGTTCAACTTCATTGCTGACTGCTTCAAGGATAGCTTCGATATCTTCGCGTGAATCTATACTGTTGTCGTCTGGATTGACGACGTCAACTGTGTCGTGCTCTGGGTAGGAGCCTTCCATCGTGCTATATTATAATTGTTATATGTTTAAATATTTTAGTCGAAATACACGAAATAACCCAAAATAGGTTTGTACGAAAGATATTTTACCGCTGATAACGTATGTTTAGACGGGTAGGAGCCGTTTTTCTTCGGCTCTTTTCGATTCTGTGTTAGTGGTAAGTACATACCCACTCGACTACACACGAAATACACGAAATACACGAAACGACATTTATCGTGGATATAAACATACCACTCCCCCAATATTTTCAACGAATATAACGCCCGTGTCCGCATTGTCCGCGTAAAAAATAATCGCAAGACGGCGGATTACTCCTGGGGTTCCTGGGGTGGAAGCTATTTCGCATTATAGATACACATACCATTAATACACGTGTTATACTAACGTATTTTTCATCTCACAGCTTCGAATGTAGGTTTACCCCAGGATACTCAGGAAACGATTACGGTAACAAAGACACTGGAACAAACGTTTGGATCAAACGACAACCATCAGCGTCCACTCACGAGCATTATAGACGACTTGAACGCAGACTGTGACTGATTCATTACGTTTAGTGATCGAATGCTGCTGAGCGTGTGCTGGCGGGTTGTGTGTGGCTGCGATTGTCAACGAGGGTTATGCGTGCGCGTACTGACCCAGCGGAGTGTGCGGGGGATATCACTCTGTGAAAAGTTAGGTGTGGTGGGTGTAGACGTGCGACCGGTACGCGTCTACCGTGTCTCTGATCGTTTCGGCGGTGATGGTGCGGCCGCAGAACTGGCACGTGACTTCGTGGGTGTCTTCCGTGGTGGTGATATCGTTCGTTTTCATTGTTGATCACCTTTTGATTCTGCGGCGTGGATGAGTTGACCCAGGAATGTCACGTAGAGCAGTGCGATTATCTGTATCGATGTGAGTTCGAAGATGGTGGTGTCGTTGTCGACGTTTTCGAGTATTTCGACTGCTCTGGTGGTGATGCTGTTCACCGCTGATCACCGCCTTCGAGCGAGCAGTCGAGTTCGTCTGGATGGTCTGTGTACTCGTACCCTCTGGTGTTCTCGTACACATACTCATCATAGCCGTCCATCACGACCGTGCCTTCGTAGATCGTTTCTTTCGTTATGTCTCCGTAGACGTGGATTTCACTGCCGGGTGTCACTGTTGTACTGGCAGTATCACCTTCGCGGTAGTGTTCTCCTTCGACGAGCACGATGGCGTTGGGTGCGAGCGCGCCATCTATCAGTAGTTCAGTGTCGTCGCCCCACGTGACATCATCGGTGTAGACTCCGCAGCCATAGACCCGATGTTCACCGAGCGGTGATTCTCTGGTTTGTACATCTGGTTTTAATTCTGCGGATGCGGGTTTGAGTTGTTCATTGTCTCCTTCTTCACCGTCGTCGTTGTCTCCATTCTTAAAATCAGTTTCGTCGATATCGTCCCCATTCTTAGAATCATCTTCGTCGCTGTCGTCAGTTTCAGAATCAGTTTCGTCGTCGTCGTCGTTGTTGGTTTCTGGGCGTTCTGCTTCGTACAGTCCCCCATCATCTGCCTCGATGACTACCTTGTCTGGTTTCGACGTACTTGCAACGGTAATTGACTTGCAGTCACCGTCGGTGATCGTGGCGGTGTACACACCGTCCTCCGTGGGTGATTCCTCGAGTGTACTCCACTTGGTTTCTTCTTCTGGTGGTGAGTCAAAGTTGCAAGTTACCTGAGATGGGGTGCCTGATTCTTGGTGGACGTGGATTTTGTTGATATCGTCAACTTTGTCGGGCGTGTGGTAGTCTACGACGACGGCATCGCTGAACGTGATATCGTCGTCACTACCACCAGCGAAGGCGAGTCCGGCGGTGATTAATCCGACTATGAAGATGAGTGTGATTGTGGTGTCGTGATTCATTGCTGATCACCGTCAGAAGATTTGTATCGTGTGTCTACCCCGCGGAAGTTGATTTCGAGGGCGTAGATGGCACCGCAGATAGGGCATACGACTTCTGATTCCCGTGGTAGATCTAGGTGTTCACCTTCGTGGGTTGTTATGCTATCGCATACGTGGCATTCTATGGTGAAGTCGATCAAGACTTTGTTTTTTAGCCTAGGCATCGTGATCACCCTCCGATTCACCGTCGGAGCAGTTTCTGATGTGATCAAGGAATAGTTCCCAATGTGGGTACGGGGCTGCTTCGCGGCCGCACACGGGGCATTCATCGGGGACGACGACTCCTTTCCCTTTGCATTCTGGGCAGGTGTTGTTCCCGTCGTGCATACATCTCCCCTTCGCGTGGCAGATGTCGTCGATGCAGGCGATGATTTCGCCCTTGCCGTGGCATCGTGGGCAGGTCATTGCTGATCACTCGCATTACGCGATCCACCTCTGTTCTGTCGTGGATTCGGTTCTGTCTGCCACTCGATCAAGTCTGAGTATGAGGACAGTCGTACGGCCTCGATCTCCGCAGAATCAGGGGTGTATTCGGGTAGGTCGTACTCCCAACTCCAGTCGCCAACACGTACCCACTCGTAACCCGAATGTAGGTTCTGTTCAATCCAGTTTTTGGCACTCTCGATGTCTGTGAAGGCGAGTTTTCCGCTGTTGTCGAAGTCTGGTTCTTCGTACCGTGCGACGTAGATCCAGACGCTTTCACTCATCGTGATCACCCACCGTGGTGGTGCAGTCTGGGCAGTGCTGGATTCCTTGCACGTTCACTGTCGCGGATCCGCAGTCACTGCACCTGTCCCCATCCTCGATTTCTCGAGCTATGCGGAGTTGTTGCAGATATCGTACCACGATTTCACCGGGACAGTCAGTCGTGACGCCGCCATACTCGGTGATCGCGTGAAGGAATTCTTGATCTTCTAGTGGTTCTCGTATTCCTGATCGTGCCTTGACGACTTGGCATTCGTAGCAGGTTAGCAGGTAGCGGTTGCTGGTGTCTACTTGTGTGCCTGGTAGTTCCGCGAGCTGGTTCGCGAATTCCTTTGGTTTGAGTGGTTCATTCATCCTCACCACCCGACTCGTCGGTGAGCCGATCGATGTCTTTTAGGCTGATTTTGGTGGTGTCTTCAACGCGAAGCACATCGGTGTATTCCATCAGTGCGTTAAAATCGCCGGCTGATGTTCTGGTGAAGGGGATTTGGATGCCGAAGCGTGTGTACCCACGGTGTTTTTCGCAGTGGGCGTGTAGTGATGCGACATCTGTCGTTGTGTGGTCGCATTCTGTGCAGCGGAAAAGTACGGTGTTACTATCATTCATCCTCACCACCCGACTCCCCGTCGTTGGTGAGTCGATCGATTGCGTTCTGCATTGCTTCCTCGTGGGCGTTATCGCCTAGATTACATTCTTCAATGCTTTCGTGTAGGATTGCTGCGAAGAAGTCATCATTTGCTTCGCGGACTTTTCGAAGTCCTTCGAGATCTTCTATTGAATCGTGTGTGTAGTACTCGTGTTCGTACAGACCACGTGATACGCGTCGTGCGCGACCGTCACGGATTAGTTCTTTAAGCAACTGCGTGGCTCTCGTCCCGCTGACTTCGAGTTCGGCGGCGATCATCAGGCGCGTTGCGCGTCCTTCTCTTGCGAGGATCTGTTCTGTTTCTCGTGCTTTTGGCGATACTTGGTTGTCTTTCATCACCTATGTATAGTTAGTACGTTTAGTTGATAAGTTGCTTGGTTGAAGGGGTTAGATAGTGCATTTTCACAGCTCTATACGTGTTAAAACGGTTTCGGCTGACACCCTTCTCAACCAACAGGTTATTAATCATAACCACCTTACCGTTAGATGCAGAGTTGATGAGAGCAAATGATTACAAACGCGATATCCGCGCGGTTCGCGACATCGATAGCGTTGCGAGGATCGGTGATCGTGACGCGTGGATTGTGAATGAGGAATATGTTGTAGACCGCATCGACCAGGATTCCTGGATCTGTGGTTGTGAAGACTATGAGTATCGTGATGTAGATTGTAAGCATATCTGTGCAGTGCAGCAGCGTCTTGGATTGCGTCTCCAACCGATGGAGGGTGATGAAGTATGACGCAGCTCGAACCTGGAGACTTGGCTGTTGACAGGGAGTCTGACTCATCGGATTTCCTCGTCTTCCTCTCACACACTGGTGTGCCAGCGAATGAGTATGTGATCTGGGAAACGCCGCCTGATGATGCTGACATCACCGTGTTCCGTAAGAACCGCGACTACGATCCAAGTGAGGCGGTTGTTGAAGCTGCATATTTGGAAGATATCAAGCGTTCAATCGCTGACTGGGATCTTGACGAGATCATCGAGGGGCACGAGGAAGGCGAGTTGGAGGATCACGGAGTCAAAGTGTATGGTTTCCCGTCGAGTCGGTTGTCTTCCGCGTCAGCGGGTGATGATCGATGAGCAAGGCGGCCGACAGCGACGCTGATGATCCGTACCTGTATTACCGTACTGCGTTGCGTGAAGAGGATGGTGCTGTGGTTGTGACGACCGAACCTCACCAACTGGATAATCCCCGCGAGTATCGTTTCCGCCGCCTTCCAAGCGGCCGGTTGTTAGCACCTAAGTCTGCTACGTGGCATACAATCGCGTACCTGCGGGATGAGTTGGAGTATGATGTACTGACGCCGGGTGTGTTTGATGATCAAGTGTTGTTGATTGACTACGAGGATTAATCCTCCGTCGGTTCTTCCTCGTGGATATCGTTCCGCATTTCCTCGAGTTCAGTTTCTGCCTGCTGTTTGCCTTTTCTGAGTTCGCCAGTTGCTTGGCCAATTGAGCGGGCGAGTTTTGGTAGTTTGTTCGCTCCGAAGAGGAGTACGACGACTGCTATGATTACGAGCAATTCAGGGCCTACTGGAAACATACCTATTGTTTTGTTGTCAGGAAGGTTAAGTAGCAGCCGAGAACGGTTTGTCAATCCTCTCGCGGAACCAACTCGTCTCCAAGTTCTTCCTCGATGTAGTCTAGTAAATCGTCAACAGAGTAAGAAACACGGTCGACATCAGCATACGGGATCGTCACCTCGACACAATTGTCCTCCGGACGGAGATGGCAATCCATCTCATACTTCTCGAATTCGAACTTGGTAATTAAACCGAAATCTGGGGGTGTTTCCGATATCATTGGAGAACGTGTTGACTCGATCGAAACTGTGACATCTCCATCGAAGCCATACAGGATCTTCTCCGTCAGGTACCTCCATCCACTCGCCTCCGTTACAAACACTTCGTCGACTTCGAAATTGAATTCCGGGTTATCGTCCTGAAAAATTTTCTCTGCTGACAACTCTATCCCAACCGATGAACTGGACTCTGGTTCCCTTTCGTACTCGATACATCGACTCCAATTACGTATCCTGTTCTCAATCTTCTTCTGACGGTCTAGCTCACCATCAGCGTAATTCAGTCGTCCGTAAACTGCCGTAATGAAAGCGAAGACTGCGGCCAATGCTGAGAGAGTTAGTTGTACGACAGTGATAGGCATACGACTTGATACACACATCCACGTGATAAATTACGTGACACTGGGACAACACGCCCTGATATATAGAAGCACTCTCACCGACACCTGTATGTGGGATTACTATTCATTCAGTGTATGATCGACCTCTTAGCGGATTACTGGAACGATGCACTAACCCTAGTACTTGGCTTGTCGACGCTCGTTATCGGATACTATCAAGTCCAGCACCTGCGATCACAACGACCGGATGTAGATGTCGGTAATTTAGACAATTTCACGTGGTATGAATACGCGGGTGATAAATTCAGCATTAGGCTTGATGCGGAAGTGCAGAACGGGGGTGGGAGAGCAACAACCATCAACGGTGCAGAAATCTATTTTGAACAACCCAAATGGCGTATACCACCGCGTTATTGGTACCGTTTTCGCAGTCCACGTCACACCCACACTCTTGACATTTCTCGCACCGAATTGGACGTGGGCGGAGTAACGGGATTGTATGGAGATGAATCCGGAGATATTCCGGAAGAGAGTGCCTTAGACCCTGGTTCGAATTGCGGCGCAGTATTACGGATTGATACGGTTGAGGGGCCGTGTTATTATCGGTTAGAGGCATCATATGTAGGTGATTCTGAAAGACCTAGTAATCAATATCAGGTGAGGTAGCCTTCTGATTTCGGGGTCAAGCCCCCCGGGCCACCCACCCCTGCCCGGGGTGGGGGCCACAACTTGACCCCGCAGTCGAGTATGGTTCTTACCGTTTGAGTGACTATTTCTTTGTATGCCATCTAAGGATTCAGCTCGAGTTGGAAGGATTGCAGAGGAAGCAGCCCGTCGTAAGTACAGTGCAAGAAGTGATCACAGTAGCTGGCACGACATCCGTTACCGGAACGGAACGCCGGCGGATGTGAAGGCAGCGCAGCACAATAGGAATGGGCGGTATGGACGGTTCAGGCTTTGGCGGGAAGCACACGAGAAATTGAAGGAGAATGGTGGTGGGTATGTTTTCGCCGTCGTATCCGAGGGACAGGTGTTGAAACTCAAGCGACTGAGTGCAAGGGAAGTCGAACACCAGCTTGGTGGGATATCTTGGTACGCATCTGGACACGAGGGTAAAGGCAGTCAGACGAAGATTCCGTGGCGGTACATCTTCGGTTAGTGGTATGGGGTGGGGTGTCCTACGTGAATGCGCGCGCACGCGAGACGCGGAAACCGACGCCGTTCAGCGGTTCTCTCACGCGCGCGTCCGCGAGAGCCAGTCAGATATCACTAGGCTTCAACGACCGGGTATCCAACCCCCAACCAAGCTGATTGAACACACCCTTCGCATCAACATCATCCGTGTAAACATTCGGAACATACGCGACTTCGTTATGGGAGAATCGAACCATAACACCAGCAACTCCCGACACATCATCACTCGCAAACACACCCTCATCACCCGGCCGTATAGCAGGATACGTTCGATCGAACCCACCCGGAATCGCACCGACTTCGGTCAAATAATTCTCCCACACACTGGTTGCGTCCTGAACTGCACTTGAGACTTCGACATCGTCCTCACTTGCATATCCGTACGGTTCACCGATCACTTTCTCAACCACTTCCTCAACAGAATGCACCGTTTCAATCTTCATATCGATGAAAACGATAAGCGGTCGTTCACCCCTCTGCTTCGCTGCTTTCTGCCGAACATTGCCCGGTATCTTCTCGTTTTCATCTGGCGTGATTCCAACGAGTCCTGACTGTATGATACCTCCCAGTTCCCCAGAATCAGGTTCCAACACCTCTACTTCAAAAGCATCAGTTTCAACCGTAACCGGTAGATCATTCACGCTGAGACTCCCAATCTCATCAATCACTTCATCAACCTGCCTCTCGTTCTCCGCCCAAGACTCACCGTTACTGGCATAGTTGTTGTACGCGTGTTTCTTCCGGATTACGGGCTTGTATTCGCAGTTCAACTCTTCTGCAAGATGAACACGAATCCGCTTCGTTTCCTGTGACTCCCTTATACAAGCCACTTCTACGTCCAGATCTTCACACCCATACTCCGGCAGTCCCGTAGTTCCCTTAACGTCCAATACGCCTGGATCGTCACACAACCACCGTTCCGTTGCAACATACCCAATCAGTTCACTGAAGAACGAGTCAAATCCTCTCATCGAGTACAGATCGTTCTCATACTCAGTTGCGATCTCCTCGGCAGGTGTTCGGCCAATCAACCGAGAATAATAGTCCAGTCCACGCCAATTGTCCATCACGACAGAAAAATACACTTGATGGTGCGTATCTGCCTTCGACCACCAATCATCTCCGAGAAGCGATGCGATCTCAGGATACTGTTCCTCGAACTCGTCTTGATCCATAGACACTACCTGTTCTACTACAAAATAAATTCAACCACCGGGGTCAGTCTTCGTCTTCTTCATCCGGTTCGTACTGATCCGTGTGATGCCGACAGTATCCGTTCTCGTCAAGTGCGGCAGGGTTGTCCTGCTGACACGCTTCACCATCCTGGCGAACTCCCTGGCAAGACTCCCACTCTGGTTCCTCGTCAGTGCCTTCGCCCCAGTCCAACTCGTCCACATCGTTATCAAGGTCAACGAGATCGTCGCCGTCGTAGTCCCACTTCCAGGTGCTGGTTTCGTCTGGATCGTACTTCCACTTCGACGTGACGTCCGGCAGTGCTTTCAGTTCGTACTTTTTGTCGACGTACTCTTTTTTCTCTGTGATGTTCTCGTAGATCGTGGCGCGTTTCTTGCTGGTCTTATGGATGACTTCCGCGAAACGACGGATCTCGGGAGAGATATCTCGACCGCCCTCTGCGTGGCCAATGATAGTCAGTCCAAGGTCATACTTCGCGGCGAAACGGATGAGTTGCCGCATCTGCTCTTTAACCTCGTAATCGTCGAGATCCCCACTCGCGTGTGCGGCTGCTTCGTCTAGGATCATCATCGTCGGTTCATCCTTGTGATCACGAGCGTACTCCACCAGGGTACTCATACGGCTACACGACTCAGTAGCTGGGCACGTACGGATGTTGGATAGGACGGTTCCTCGGGGGTGTTCGTCCTGCCACAACTTTCCGTAGATTTTGAGTGTCGTGCTGGATTTCCCCGTGTTCATATGCCCCGAAACGAGCGTGATGGGGGCGTCACGGGACACCCAGTCTCCTAACCAGTCCAGGGCGTCCATCGTGGACATATCGACCTTCGTGTCAGGCATCCCTGTCAGGTAGTCGATGACGTGCATCTGCCCTTCTTCGAGCGCGTACTGCGCGGTTTCCGTACCGTACTTCGCCAGGGCTTCCTTGGCGAACCGTGTTTCCCAGAACCTTGCTGGCATTTCGTCAGTGAGTGGTTGATATCGTTCCGCGACCCACGACAACCACTTCCTGATCTTCGGGTCTGGAACGAGTCCTGCGTGGACGTGGATGTTGTTGTCCTCGTCGCGGGTGTATTCGCGCAGGTATGACGCTCCGTCGAATCCGTCTCCGTCTTTCATTCGTCACCACCCCCCGTTTCGGGGTTGTAAACCGCGCTGTTGTCTGGGAGTTCACTTGGTTCTCGGTTGATATCGTCGAGTGCTTCGTTAGGATCTGGAAGTTCGTCAAGTCGGGTGTCGCCTGCTTCCCGGTTCATAATCTTGTTAATATGCAACTCCGGTGGCAGGGATACACGTTCGAACATCGCGATGAACGAGTTTACCCCGTCTTGAGCCCTGTCTTCTACTTCTAAGTCCATTTTAGCGTGCATCTCGCTGTAGGCTCTGGCGTGCGGCGAAATCTTCTCTTTAACAGCTTCGATGAGTTTTGGGAATCGCCGGATTTCTCTATTCGAGGTTTCACCCATATACGACGTACGGGCCGTATTGGTTTCCGGGTTGTACGCGTCTACTTCGACCGCCTTCCCGTACCTGCTAACATCGATACTAACCAACCGCTCCTTCCCAACCTCGTTGTCATTCCAGTCCAGCACTACCAAATCTTCCCACTGCGCCTGACTCAATTCGTGTCCTTCAGCATTCCCAGTTTCACCCTCCAAGACGTGCAGGAACACGTGCTGGGCTTCTGCCACTAATCCAACCACGATAGCTGCGATGAAGATTGCGTATGGGGCTGCTAGTATGACTACTGCGACAGCAACCCACGCCGTGTCAGGGATATCTCCAACTGAAAGGTCAAGCAGTACCCACGCTGACAGCGTTACGAATGCCGTGCCAAAGATCGTGGTTAGGACGATGTACCTTCTTCGCCAAATCAATCGCAAGAGTATGATTAGTCCCCTCATTTTAGAACACCTGTCTATGATCCGTATTCATCGCTTTATAAGTCAATACTCCAACCAATAGCACGATTCCGCCAGTAACAGCCAAGGCAGTACCAACACCAACCCACACCGTTGACCACGCTGGTGCGCCAGAGAAGGCACCAAACCTGCTGTCGAGAGTACCCCACATTCCGCCATCCGCCATCACGCTCACTGCTCGAGTACCGTGGTCACCTACCGTGAATTCGATGGTCTTCTCTTCACCGCTCGAGAGCGTGACTTGATCGAATGGGATTTCTTGATCGTCTCCTTCATCCATTTCCGTCCAAACGCCTGCATCGGTGAGGGTGAACGTGGTGCGGCTGTCGGCTTCAACTGTCAGGTGTAGTGTGCGTTCTTCCCATTCGTAGTCTGTGATGCGGGCGTCATCTGAAAATTGGTGTACTACCGATTCGTCCTCATCTTCTTCGTCGTCTTCGTCTTGCCACGGAGCCTCATCGCCGTCACCGTTGTCGTCTTCAGCAGCTGCGGGCGTGGCAACAACTCCGACACCAACAGTGGATATCAATACTGCAAATATGATGATTAACCTATACATCCATCTGAAAATCACAGTTCACGAGGGAAAAACTGAACGCGAAACAGGGGTTAGAACGGCATCAATGCCCAGAACAAGCTTTCAACAATCGTCCACACCACAAGGCCGATCTCGTACGCGAGATTGATCCCTGTCACGTACCAGAAACCGAACGCGACCGCCAACCCGCCAATCACTGGGAGGGTTGCGGCTACGACGCGGGCTGCGTCCCCAGTCAGACTGAGGTATCGCAGGAACTTGTTGAATATTAGTGCGTGTATCATCGTTCACCACCACCGTTGATGTTGACCTCATCCGGAAGGAAGCCGTTGAGGGAATTCACGGCTGACAGGAGGATCGTCACAATCAGACCCACCCCGAACAATCCAGCCAACCACACAATCCAATCATCGTCGTCATCGACGAATCCAGAACCACCGCCAGTGTCGTCGCTGATGGTTACTTGCAGCTCCTCCTGCGACTCCTGTTCCGCTTCGTAGGCTTGTTGCAGGCGTTCGATCATCTCCTCCTGCGATGCGTCAGGTTCGATCAATTCACGCTCTGGGAACGTCAATTCGTCCCCTCCACCATCCACTCCAGTGATCGTGAATGGTGCAGCGAGTTCGTTCGCGAGGATATCACCTTCGGTTTCATCCGCCGCCGAAATGTACTCTTCCTGTGTGAAGATTTCCATCGACTGCGAATCAGTTTCAACGACAACCTCAACTCCACCACTCAGATTCTGAGTTTCACTCGCCTCCTCTAAATCGCCTTCAGAGTCAGTCCACTGAACGACAAACTCACGATTACTACCCCCCTGAACGTCCAAGGATGCCTCGCCGTCCTCAGGATCCTCTTCATCAGCGAGTACGTCACCACTGTCGTCGTACACCCTGACAGTCGCATCTTCTACCGGATCATCGTCCCCGTCACGCACTGCGAACTCGACTGGATAGGCTAGATCCTCTGGTTCCGTCGCGTTGTTGACTTCAGCAGCCAAGTAAAAGCTTCCATCACGTTCACTGGGATCTATTTCTTCGCCAACAGTCAAGTATTCACCTCCTGGTTGCGTCCAGAACAACACCCCTTCATATTCCGAACCAGCGGATTCAATCACTGCCGACTGCTCTCCCTCCGGCATCCCAACTGAACGGTAGACGGCCGCGGCTTCGTTAGCGTCCTCCCACTCCTCGGTGTCGGCTACGTCAAGGATCGCACTCGCGCCACTGACTTCTTCAACAGTGATCTCCCCCTCCGAAGCGGGTTCATACAACGTTTCAGTGATGTCTTCAGCGTACGCGGGTTCCTCTTCCCGGAGCGTAATTATGTCTTCGTGGACTTCCATCCACTCCTCACAGTCAACTAATACACTGTTAGTCGCGCCATCACCAGTATCAACACGACTTTCAGCGTTAAACTGCTTCGTGATCGGGTTGCCCCTACCTGCCCCATCCCACGATCGAATGGTTGACAGTGGTTGTTCTATCGTTTCGTCGTCCCAATCACTGTCAAGACTTGGGGGGTCATTGTCTGGCCACGACGCCCAGGGGGCTACCCACGTTTCGTTACCATTGTGGTCTCCGCGATTCGTAACTGGGACTAGTACCGTTTCACCGTCAGCGAGTGGATATTCAACGACAGCGTTCGATGATCCGTCATCCTCTTCTAAACCACCTTCGGCGTTGAAATTATCTGTATACAGATCAGCTACATTACCCCACCAAAGACCGATTGAATTATCGCTACCTATTGTTTCCTGGAAAGCGTTACCGTCCTCGTCGTACCCTAGCGCCAAAATTAAATCTTCTGCGTCGATATCGTCGTTAACTTCTTCGACGACGTAAGCACGTTGTGATACCTGGTGCATCAATTCTGTCCACGTCTGCAAGAAGTTCTGCTCGATTTGCGATATGCTTTCTTCTGCTTCTTCAACTGCGGCGGCTTCGACTTCTTCGTGCGTCTTACCGTCCTGAGCTTCTGCAACTACTCTGTATTGGACGTTGTTCCTGATGAAGTCGCTCAGCATCACCAACTGATTCTCGATGCTGGTCAGGAATAGGTCAGTCCAATTCATCATCTCGGTGGCGCTACTGTAAATATCGTCTTGCAAATAGTCAGCAAGGGCGTCCTCCGCATCATCCTCATCCATAAATCCATCCGCCCATTCTGGTTCTTCACCGGTTAGGGCGGTTTGCCAGGCTGCGACGTCTTGCCTGATTTCACTGCCCATTACGTGAAGGGCTTCCTCCATATCCTCAGGGTCTTCCTCGTCGGCAGTGGCAGTGCTTACACCTGTGCCTGCGACTGCAGCGGCGGTGGCTGTGGCTGCCATCGCCTTCATCATTTGACGCCTTCGTAGTTCGTGCCGGTCTGGTGCTTGTACTGTGTCGTGTAATTCCCCGTCTATGTCGTCGTCACCTCCGTCAAATTCTCGTGTCGTGTTTTCATTTTCAGTTGTACTCATATTCCTAAATTGAATTTATTGTTTTAACGACCAATTCGCTGAACAGCGTAGTACATCACCAACGCACCCGCACCCGCGATAATCACTGCCGCAAGAGTTCCGGCCGGATCACTAGCCGAGTAAATGTTCGTAATGACTGATTCCTGGAAGAGCAACTGCGCGAAACCTTCAATAAAGGCGTAAAAGCCTAGCAACGCCTTGACAGGCATTTTCTTGATCTCATCTGTATCTACCATACACGTATATTTTATTTGTCAAATCGTAAAAACTACACGCGACAGGTGGGGTCAAGGGGTCAAGACATACAACTAACCGTCAACTGAAAAATTGAAAAATGAACGAGTTGGTTAGTCTTTGCCACCAACAGCACCCAAGAACAACGACCCAACGAACAGCACGCCAACAACTACAACACCAATACCAACAGTGGTCAGTCCACCATCGTCAGTGAGGGCGGTTCCAGCAGTAGCAGTCGTGTAATCGACTTCATCAGGTTCCTCGTCGTACTCGATGTGCAGTTCGTATTCGGTGTAGTCACCATCCACGTCAAGTTCGGCGGCTCCAGTGTCGTCTTCATCGTCCAGGTGGACGTGGATTAGCTGTTCTTCTTCGGTGATATCAACCCACTCCTCATCTTCCTCATCGTACGCCTCGACGGTTACGGCAACGTCAGTCATTTCGCCAAACTCGGCGTAGAGTTGGTCTGCGGTGTCGTCTTCATCTACTTCAACGTCGTATGTTTCTGCCTCATACACCAAGGTCATTGACTCTGGGTGTGTGTCGTCAACTTCAACATCAAACTCGTCTGCATCCTCGTCAGAAACGTCGATTGCTACGGTCTCGTGCTCATCAACGTCTTCAAACAGTTCACTGGCCACTTCGCTGTCAGCGTCGTCTTCAACGGTTACGTCAAGGTCACCATCCTCAGCGGCGGTGATTAGTATCTGTGTGTGATCTCTATCGTCGTCCACCACTAGGGTGTCTTCGACTGGCAGATCTTCGTCGTCGTAGGCCATTGCGGATCCTACACCACCCGTGAGAGCGAGCATAGTTACCAGCAAGGCCACGAACAGTTGATTAATTCGTGCCACACATCTAGCTAAAATGTCAACTCGTAAAAGCTACACGCGACTACAGGGGTAGCACTACCACTGCACGTCCGTCAATCCACTCTGACTTCACTGGCTCGTACTCTCCAGCTTGATCATACCTGTCCATCTCGTCACCAGCAGTGATCCATCCGTCGTGTGGTGCGGGGCAATTCCGCAGTTCCTCACAGTCTTCAGCACCGTCAACCAGTTCGGGATCCGTCTGTTGGTACCAGTTTTCGTCTTCCTCAACGTAGAAGTGGGCACGATGAACCGTTCCATTGTCGCTGGCGGGCGAGTCGAACACGATGATATCTTCTTCAGAAACTTCGCCATATCCGGTGTCGTGGATGATGGTTTCCCCGCCAGTGTATCCCATTGATCCTGTTCCGATTGCGTGTGCGACTGGTAGTGATGCGACGACTGGTTCTACGATCACCGCGATGACTGTATTCGTGGTGTCGATGACGAGTAGGCCAGTGTGCCAGATTCCGGCCGCAATGATATCATCAATGAAGAGTAGTGCGACGACGCCTACGAGACCGCCGAGTGAAATTGCGCCGAGGAGTTCGTAGACCTTCACACTGGACAATATGTTCTGTTGATATTTATCTAGCACGCACGTTCGGGTGATATCACCCCTTGTCGCATACATTATAAAAATGTCAGAAGTTAAATACCATTTGCAATGGTATTGCAAGAAACTAACATAGATGATGAACGCGCTGTTTCACCGGTTATCGGTGTGATTTTGATGGTAGCTATCACTGTGATACTCGCCGCTGTTATCGGTACTTTCGTACTCGGTCTAGGGGACGACGTTACCGAGTCAACTGCACCGACAGCAGACTTCGACTTCGATTATGAGGATGAACTAACGGTAACACACGCTGGCGGTGACGCAATTCCGTCCAGTGAACTCGAAGTGCAGGCACCAAGTGAAGGTGAACCAGTAGACTTTGACGTTGACAGTGACGCGGATGTGTCTGCGGGTGATACTGCTACAGTTACTGCTGGTGATGGTGATACTGTTCAGGTGGTTTGGGATGCTGACGGTGCTGACTCCAGTCAAGTACTCGCTGAGTACGAGGTTACCGAGTAACGCTTAAGATTAGTTACTTTTTTGACAGTACAACACTAAATACGAGTGAGGCTACGATGTTGCTCATTCGCGCCTCACTTTCTACTTTTTCTGTAAAGGTAGTCTGCCGGCAGAGCTTTAAGTACAATAATCTCGTTTGCAGTTACTATCGTGGCACGCAGAAGGGCCGTGACCCGCATCGGGATGGAATGAGGACACCCCGATCACACGCGACAGTTAAAAGGAACCCCGCACCCCTCCGCAGGCTAGTGGATTCCAAGTAAATCGCGACGCAGCGGGCGCGACGGGATTTGAACCCGCGACATCTTGGTCCGGAACCAAGAACTCTGTCCACTGAGCTACGCGCCCTCTATAACGAATTACTGAGACCGGCCGTATAACGGTTGCTTTTCGCGTCGAAACTCGCCCCTCGAACCCCGCCTACAGCGAGGACTCGGCGTCGGGGACGTCGACGGTCGCACCGTCCGGGGAGGCGGGCTCGGCGAGCTCGATCTCGATCCCGTTCTCGCGGGCGTCGACGGCCACAAGCCAGCCGGCATACCGGAAAGACAGGGACCGAAACCCGGAGTCGGGATCACAGATCGAATCCAGCGTTTCGGGGTCGATCGCGTCGTAAAGCGGCACGAGTTCGACGGGATCGACCTCGTCGACCCGAGCGACCAGCTGGACGACCGCAGTACTCGTTCGTCGATCCTCGGTTGCGGCCACGCTCGTCGTCGGTCGGTGAGAGGTCACTACTAGCGGTGAGCGGAGCAGGAGTAAAGAAAATGACTCAATTTTCCGGCGACAAGATGACAGAGAAGATCGATGTCCGGCGGCGCCGTCGTCCTTACTCCCGTCGGGGAACGTCGTGGCGACCGAACCCGTACCGCAGCCGGCTCGCCAGCCGTCGGGAGAAGCGGCCGTCGTCGGCCCGCGACCCGAACCGTTCGGAGAGCGCGGTGTAGATCAGCGGTAGCGGCACCTCCTGTGCGAGGGCCTCCTGAACCGTCCAGGTGCCCGTCGAGCCGCCCTCGACGCGGTCCGCGACGGTTCCCAGGTCGGAGCCCTCCTCGCGGAACGCCTCCTCGCAGAGCTCGAGCAGCCACGAGCGGATTACCGCGCCGTTGTTCCAGACCGAGGCCACGTCCTCGAGGTCCAGATCGTACCGCCCCTCGTGGAGCAGCTCGAACCCCTCACCGTAGGCCTGCATCAGCGCGTACTCGACGCCGTTGTGGACCATCTTGACGTAGTGGCCCGACCCCGCAGCCCCCATCCGCTCGTGGCCGTCGGGCCCGGTCGCGACGGCGTCGAAGACGGGCGTGAGTTCGTCGTAGGCCCACTCGGGGCCGCCGATCATCAGCGAGAAGCCGAGTTCGGCACCCGCAGGACCGCCCGAAGTACCGCAGTCGAGATACGCCGCCGAGCAGGCCTCCGCGCGGCGCACGGAGTCCTCGAAGTAGGAGTTGCCGCCGTCGACGACGACGTCCTCGCTCTCGAGGTGGGGGTCGAGATCCTCGAGGGTCGCGTCGACGGCCTCGCCTGCGGGAACCATCAGCCAGATCCGCTTTTCCTCGCCGAGCCGGTCCGCCAGATCCGACACCGAGTCGGCCGGCTCCGCGCCCGCGTCGGCTGCGGTGGCGACGGCTTCGGGGTCGAGGTCGAAGGCAACGACGTTGTGGCCCACCCCGAGCACCCGCTCGACGACGATCTGTCCCATCCGTCCGAGTCCGATAACGCCCAGTTGCACGAGTGGAGATGGGCGGGCGGAGGAAGTAGTGGTTGTGATTCGTCGCGGCTCCGCGGAAGTCGAAAGCGAGCACGACAGCTGTGGCCGCCGAAAACGCACTCGCGGTCGCGGCGATCAGTGGATCGGCTCTTCGAGGCGGGCCCAGCCGATCGCGTCGAGGACGACGATCCGGCCGTCGTGTTCGACGTAGACGCCGTTGTACTCGCCACGATCGGCCTCGTAGTACGGCAGCGAGTCCCGGATCGTGTCGACGACCGACCAGGCGCCGTCGCGCTCGAGGGTGACGTGTTCCCACTCCTCTCGGGCGTCGTTGCGAACTGCCCGTTCGAGGGCCCGTCGTGCACCCGGAATCTCGGCGAGCCGGCGCGCGGACGCGTCGATGACGGTCGCACCGTCGGGTACCTCGCCGACGATCTTGGCGCCGAGGTTCGCCTTCGAACGGCCCGTTTCAGTCCGCGAGCGGTCCGATTGGAGGACGTAGCCGGCGGCCGCCGCCGTTCCGACCGCGAGCAGCGACAGGGCCATCCCTTTACCCCTGAACATCATACTCATACCTCTCAGTAGCTAACTAAGTATCTTTCGTAACAATCTTCTTTCCAAATATATCTAGCAAGGAACTACCAGTCAGAGGACGGCGGCGACGTTGGTCGTGATCGCGGCGCCGACGACCAGCAGCAAGAGGGCGACGACCGCCCCGGCCCGAAACAGCGGCAGGGCGTCGGCAGCCGGCTCGCGAAGCTTCTTGCCGTTGAGCCCCGATTCGAACCGCTTCGCGCCGATCTCGACGAGGGCCGCGAGAACGAGCCAGAGAACGACCATCGCGAGCACGAGCTGGCCGTTGATCGTGTTGAACAGCCCCTCGGCGGTGTAGCCCGTCCCAGCCAGGTGGCCCCCCGAGAGCAACAGCGCGACCGCACTCACCCTAGAGAGCAGCGTTAGCTTCCCGGAGATCGACTCGAGCGGTTTCGTCGAGTTGAACGCCCCGTCTCGAGCCAGCGGCAGGACGACGAACGCGACGTAGAAGACGCTGCCGGCCCAGAGCGCGGCGAAGACGAGGTGGGTAGCCTGGGCGAGAAACGTGTCGACCATACCGAACGGTTAGCGAGCGATGGTATCAGCGTTCCGACTCGCCGCCGTCACTCGAGCCACTCCGGGAGCCGGGCAACCAGCCGACGACGGACCAGGACGTAGCCGATCGAGATCACAACGCCCGCCGCGACGACCGAGACGATCCACCCCTCGAAGACCACGAGGGCCGGTACCGCGAGCGCGACCGCGAGGACGCCGTCCTCGGGTGCGCCGTCGTACCGAACCCAGCGGCGGGGGCGGAGCCAGCGATCGTGGACGTGGTCGTAGACGGCGCGGTCGCCGTCGCCGGTCGCGGGATCGAACTCGGGACCGTCCCCGAGCGCGTCGCTCGCGGCGTGGAGCCAGGCCGCGACGAAGCAGGCGGCGACCGCCGCGGTAGCGTTCGAGGGAACCAGCAGCGCCGCGCCAATCGCGGCCACAGCGGCTGGAGCACCGATCACGGGGAAATGAAACGTTCGCCGGTGTTCGAAGACGAGGTCGATATCCGGCAGAAGTCCGCCGAGGACGGCCCCGACTGCAAGCGGCGTTGCCAGCTCGGGAACGGCGTAGGCGACGGGGGCGACGACCGCGAGCCCCGCGAAGACGTGGGTCGTCGCCATCATGGTCGTCCCGAGGGACGCCGTCGGCAAAACGGTACGCGAACGAGCGACCGTTGCCGGTGTGCGAGTGCTTGCTCACGGCTTTTCAATCGCAGCCCGCAACCTGTAGTATGGATCACACCACTCGACCGCGACGCCGCGTGCTCCGAACCGCGGCTGCGGCGGCAACGGCGTCGACGGCGCTGCTGGCCGGCTGTGCCGACGACGAGGAAGAGACCGACGAGGCCGAAGCCGAGGAGGGGACCGGCAACGGACAGGAGGCCGACGACGAGGAGAACGGGGACGACGATGACGTCGCCCACGACGACGATGGAGACCTCGGCGAAGACGAGGAGGGCGACGACGCGAGCGAGGACGACGAGCAGGAGGTGACCGAGGCCGACTCCTGGGAGGACGTCGAGGAGATCCTGCTCGCCACTGACGGGGACGTCTGGGTCGGCGAGGCGCCGTCGGTGATCGAGAACGAGGAGAATCCGACGCTCGAACTCACGGCCGGCGATGAGTACGACATCGGTTACGTGAACCGTGACGCCGACAGCCACGGCCTGGCGATCTGGGGCGACGGCGACGAGGAGCGTGAAGCCACGGACGTTACCGAAGAGGAGGACACCCAGCAGTGGCTGACGGTCGAGGCGGACGAGGAGCTGACGGAGTACCGCTGTCCGGTCCACCCCGAGACGATGACCGGGGAGTTCGAGATCGACGAATAGCGCCGCTCGGCGCTCACCGGAGCCCCTTCTCCTCGAGCTCCGCGATCGCCTCGTCGGTCTTCTCGAGTCCGTCCAGTCCCATCCCCGCGAGGACGTGGTCGGCTTTCGTGAACTGGATCTCCGCGTACTCGACGAGCTGGACTCGGTTCCCCCACGGGTCGTGGAACTCGAGGCCAGGAACGTCGAGTCGGTCGACGCCACACGCCTCGAGGCGTCGCTCGGCCGCGTCGGCGTCCTCGACGACGAGCCCGAAGTGGCGCTTGTCGTCGCGGGCGGTGTCACCGCTCTCTGCGAGCGCGACGAACTGATCGCCCATATCGAGGAAGGCCTTCGAGTCGGATCGGCTCCGGAGTTCGAACGCGAACAGGTCCTCGTAGAACTCGAGCGCGTCGTCGATATCGCCGACCACCAGCGCGACGTGGTTGATGCCGACGAGCGACGGTCGTTCGGGTTCGGATTCGGTCATGCGTCCCGAGACGTCACGGCCGGTCGCCGTCAATGTTCGGCGAGCAGTGTAGGACTCCCGCGGCAGAAGGGAGATATCGCTCGCTGGAGGATCTCGTCAGAATGATAGACTCGGTTTCATATATGTCGGCGTCTGCCGTGGCGTCCTCGACCTGCTGATCGGCTCGCTGGTCGGGCCGATTGGAACGTTTCTCGGCGCGATATTCGGGCCGGCCCTCGGCGGGCCGTTCTGGAAGCGCGTGGCGGAACCGTCCCGGGAGGTCAGGGAACTCGAGCGCCGCGTCAGCGAACTGGAGAACGATCGGAACCGAGAGCGCGAGAGTAGGGGCCGTCCTCGTCGCGTCGTCCGTCCGTCAGTCGAGATTCTCTCCCTGGTAGCTGCCGTCGTAGGCGTCCTCGTGGTCGGCCTCGGCGAGGACGAGCTGGGCGATGCGGGCGCCGCGGGCGATCTCGACGTCGTGGTGGACCTGCAGCAGTCCTTCGCCCCGTCCCTCGTAGCCGGCGTCCCAGACGGCGGTGTTTAACATACAGGAGTTGCGCATCAGCGACGAGCGCGGGTAGACGAACCCGACGTGGCCCTCAGGGATCTGGATGCGCTCGCCGTAGCGGGCGACGTAGGCACCCTCCGGCAGGTAGTAGGTGTCGGGAGCCTTCTGCTCTAACTCCTCGAGCGGGCGGGCGACGCGGTCGCCGATCTGTTTGCCGTCCCGGCCGATCCGGCCGGGCTCGAGCTGTTCGAAGACGACATCGAGCGTGAGATCGACGCCGTTGGGCTGGATCTGGTCGTCGGCCGTCGGGGAGACGTACTCCGCGACGAAGGCGCCGGAGCGGAACATAGCGTCGGTATGCGCCGGAGCTGAAAAAAGGGTATCCGTTCGGATCGGCCGTGGCAGGGCCTTACGGATCACACGCGCGGACCGTACGGCGATGCCCACGCCGCGTCCGCATGACGGCGCTCGCGGGCTGACGAACGTTCAGTGGCGTGGCAATACTTACGCAAAAGCCCGTCGAATGCCCGAAAATAACACGGTCGTTCCCGATAGAAACACGCTGGATTTATCAAGGCGGAAAGCCGAAATTCGCATGCTATGGGACAGACTCTCACCGAAAAGATTCTCGACGACCACCTCGTCGAAGGCGAGCTCGAGACCGGCGAGGAGATCGGGATCGAGATCGACCAGGTACTTACTCAGGACACGACCGGAACGATGGTCTGGCTGCAGTTCGAGGCGATGGGACTGGACGAAGTCCAGACCGAGATCGCCGCCCAGTACTGCGACCACCAGACCTACCAGTTTGACTTTAAGAACACCGACGACCACCGTTTCCTGCGCTCTGCGGCCGGCAAGTACGGGGCCCACTTCTCTCGTCCCGGTAACGGTATCTGCCACAACGTCCACCGCGAGAACTTCGCCGCGCCCGGCAAGACGCTGCTCGGCTCGGACTCCCACACGCCGACCCCCGGCGGTCTCGGCGAACTCGCCATCGGTGCCGGCGGGATCGACGTCACCGTCGCGATGGGCGGTGCTCCCTACTACATCGAGATGCCCGAGATCGTCAACGTCCGTCTCGAGGGCGAGCTCCCCGAGTGGGCCACCGCGAAAGACGTCATCCTCGAGCTGCTCCGTCGCCTGAGCGTCAAGGGCGGCGTCGGCAAGATTCTCGAGTACACCGGCCCCGGCGTCGAGACGCTCACCGCCCCCGAGCGGATGACGATCACCAACATGGGGACTGAACTCGGTGCGACGACGTCGATCTTCCCGACCGACGAGCAGACCGAGGACTACCTCGAGCGCGTCGGCCGCGGCGACGAGTACGTCGAGCTCCAGCCCGACGAGGACGCCGAGTACGACGACGAGATCGTCGTCGACCTCTCGGACCTCGAGCCGCTGATCGCCAAGCCCTCGATGCCGGACAACGTCGTTCCGGTCAGCGAGGTCGAAGGCGAGGACGTCGACCAGGTCATCGTCGGCTCCTGTACGAACGGCGGCTACGAGGACATCCTCCCCGTCGCGAAGATGCTCGAGGACCGCCAGACCTCCCTGGAGACCGAGACGATCGTTGCGCCCGGCTCCAAGCAGGCCTCCGAGATGCTCGCCCGCGAGGGGTGGGTCGCGGAGATGATGGCCGCCGGCGTCAACTTCTCCGAGGCGACCTGTGGGGCCTGTATCGGGATCGGCCACGTTCCGGCCTCCGATTCGGTCTCGCTGCGGACCTTCAACCGCAACTTCGAGGGTCGCTCGGGTATCGAGGACGACAACGTCTACCTCTGCTCGCCGGAGGTCGCCGCCGCCGCGGCGCTCGAGGGCGAGATCACCGACCCGCGCAACCTCGACGACGTCGAGGCGCCCGGCGTCGAGCTCCCCGACGAGTACGACGGCTCGAAGACGGACCTCATCGCCCCCGACGAGGCCGTCGACGACGAACTCATCAAGGGCCCCAACATCGGCGACGTCCCGATCCGCGACGAACTCGGCTCGGACATCGAGGGCGAGGCGCTGCTGAAGATGGAGGACAACATCACGACCGACCACATCATCCCCGCGACCCAGGACATCCTGATGTACCGGTCGAACGTCCCCAAGCTCAGCGAGTTCACGCTCTCGCGTGTCGACGACACCTTCGCCGACCGCGCGCTCGAGGCCGACGGCGGCTTCCTCGTCGCCGGCGAGAACTACGGCCAGGGTTCCTCGCGAGAACACGCCGCGCTCTGCCCGATGTACCTGGGCATCGAGGGCGTCCTCGCACAGAGCTTCGCCCGGATCCACCGTGCGAACCTCTTTAACTTCGGTATCGTCCCGCTGACGATCGACGAGGACACCTACGAGTCGATCGACCAGGGCGACGAGATCGAGATCGTCGACGACGTCTACGAGGCCGTCACGAGCGGTCAGGAAGAGTTCACCGTCCGCGTCAACGACGAGGAGTACACCGCGACGCTCGACGCCTCCGAGCGCGAGCGCTCGATCCTCGCGGCCGGCGGCAAGCTCTCCTGGACCCGCGACCAGGCCGAGGACGGCGGCGCCGCGACCGCTGACGACTGATCGCGACGCAGTAGTCTCGTTCTTTTTTGCACCGACCGAGAGTCCCACGTCCCGGTTCAGGCGACACCTACTCGCCAGCCTCCGGTCGCGTCCTCGGGGTACGGACGCCGTAACTACACGCCACGGACGGCTACGGCCGATCCATGTGGCCCTGGGGACATCTCGGCGTCGCCTACCTCCTGTACTCGCTGTACGCCCGCGGTCGGTTCGGACGGCCACCTCGGCCCGAACCGGCGCTTGCGGTTCTGGTCGGCTCACAGTTCGCCGACCTGATCGACAAGCCGCTGGCGTGGTGGGTCGGACTCCTTCCCAGCGGCCGCTCGCTCGCTCACTCGCTACTGTTTGCCGCAGTGTTGCTCGCCGTCGTCTACGCTGCTGGGTTCGCGCTCGGCCGCGTCGAGACCGCGACGGCGTTTATTATCGCACACCTCTCACACCTGCTGGCGGACGTCCCGCCGCGGGCGTTTCTGGGCTACCCCTTCGAGACCGAGTTCCTCCTCTGGCCGCTGCTCGAGCAGCCGACGTTCCGGTACGGCGAGCGGCTGTTCGAACCGCCCGCAGTCGTCGAGCTGGTCGTCGGCCCGTTCACGAACCCCGCGGTCTTTGTCCTGTTCGAGTGGGTCCTGTTCGGCGTGGCGATCGCGCTGTGGTACGTCGACGGCTGTCCCGGGCTCGAATACGTTCGCGATCGGATTCCGGCCTGACCTGGACCGGTCTCGAACCCGGTGAGCGCGGACGGGAACGAACACCGTCTTGTACGCGCGACCGGTAGCTCGAGCGAATGCCCTCCGATCACGCGAACGCGGGTTACCGACGGCTGTTCGACCGCGAGGGATTGACCTTCGGCGCGGGCTTTCCCCTGACCGGAACGAACCGGTCGACGCCCGATCCCACGACCGAAATCGAACTCGCGACCCTCGCTGAGGAGCTGGGATTCGACGGCCTCTGGGCACGGGACGTCCCCACGTTCTGGCCGAAGTTCGGCGACGCGGGCCAGACGTTCGACACCTGGCCGTGGCTCTCCCACGTCGCGGCCCACACCGACGAAATCGCGCTGGGTACCTCGAGCGTCGTCCTCCCGCTTCGCCACCCGCTGCACGTCGCGAAGTCGGCCGCGACGGTCGATCGCCTCTCGGACGGTCGGCTCGTGATGGGGGTCGCCTCCGGGGACCGGGATCCGGAGTACTCGGCCTTCGGGATCGACCGCGGGAGTCGAGGCGAACTGTTCCGCGAGGACGTCGACACCCTCCGAACCGTCTGGACAGAGGACTATCCCACCCTCGAGGGCCGGTGGGGTCGCCTCGATGGCGAGCTCGACGTCGTCCCGAAACCAGTCGCGGGGACGATCCCCCTGCTGCCGACCGGAAACTCCCGGCAGGCAGACGAGTGGATCGCCGAGCACGGCGACGGCTGGCTGTTCTATCATCTGCCGGAGTCGACCCTGGAGAGTTACATCGCACAGTGGTGCGAAACCGCAGGCGACAAACCGTTCGCGATCGCGGTCCGGGTCGAGCTCGCCGAGGACCCGACCGCCGAGCCCGAACCCCTGCATCTGGGCTACCGGGCCGGCGTCGAGTGGTACCGCGACTACTTCCGCCGGCTCGAGGAGTACGGCCTCGATCACGCGATTATCGGGCTGCAAAACGAGGACCGCGAGCGGGCGTTCGAGCGGTTCGCAGACGAGATCCTCGACGAGCTATGACATCCTCCCTGGCGTGAACGCCGGGGTTTCCTCCGTGGGAGTTTCAGTCGGTCTAAGAGCCTCTAGAGGCAACATTCCCGTCGAAGTGGACGGTACTCGGGTCTGTGCGCTGATTTTTGGGACGATGAGAGCGTGGTAACTCCGACCAGTCATGGTCGTCCCACTCGAACCGCACGGGCCGTGCCATCGGCCTGACTGCTTGATCTGTCTGCCGCTCCAAAAACGTCTCTGACGCCGTGAGGTCGGCGTGGCCCTCGAACCCACACGGACAGATGAGTGTGTCCTGGTGGCGCGTCGTTCGGTCTGTGGACCCACACTGCGGGCATTCTTGACTGGTCCATGCTTCCGACCGAACCTCAACCGAGATTCCATATTCCTCGGCTGTACACGCCAGTCGTTCGGTAAACTGCCTGAACGCCCAGAAGTTGTGTGTCTTGGCGTTGGTTTCAACCGACCAGTGTGTCTCCAGCACGTCGGTTAACCTGCCGATATACACGGTATCAACGCCTTCGGCGTACAGTCGGTCTAGCAGATCACGACACAACGCCTCTTGTGCGTGGTCGCGGCGACGGGTCCGTTTCCGATACCGTCGCCGAATACGTTCGCTACTGTATCGGCCATCTCCGAGTTTCGACTGCAACTCGGCAATGTGGCGTGTAGTGTCGCGGAATCGCTGGAACAGGTCGCGGCCCTCATACAGATATTGCTGACCGGTCGTGGTGGTACAGGCGACGAGATTGTTCGCACCGATGTCCAGAGCGGCTTTTTCGGAAGCCAGTGGAGTGTCCCATGCATCGTCAGAAACAGTCACGGGTTGCGAAGCTCTGAACGTGTCGTCAATCTCGTCGTACCACAAGTCCAACCGACCCTGTTTCTCGTAGTCAGGCCAGTTCGGGTCACCAGCGATTTCCAGCCGGAGACGCCCGGTGTGGTCGTATCTGTCTTTCAATTCACTTCCGACCAGTATCTCAAGCCGGGAACGGTCGCCCCACTCGACGGTGTACGAGGTGTTGCGAATGACGGTCTTGAGTTGCCGCCCGTCGTCTTCGTTGCCACGGAAGCCCGGCGGCTCGGGGTGTTCAGTGACCGACGTATCCGAATCATCGTAGTACTGCTCTTTGAGTCGGAAGAAGCCTCGCCACGCTTCTGAGTTCTTCCGAATCACCTGTTGGGCGGTAGACGCACCGAGAACGCCTTTGTACCTGCCTTCAAGTTGGCCTGTATCGGCGTCCCATACGTCCTCGCCGCCATACCCGTCCTCGTCGTTGTACCGCATGAGGCGTTCGTAGTTGGTTTGGTTCCAGAGAGCGGCAGAAGCGTCCAACAGGTCCCGGAGCAGCTGCTCTCCGCTATCGGAGAGCGGTCGCACGGTGAACATGTTGGTACGCTTCATTCCCATTTTGATGTTTGAACTGACTCGTGTTGAAGGCCAGCCATCCGGAGTGAAAGTGAACCTGATACCGACTGGTGGAGACCCAGGCCTGGCAGTCTGGTAGTGGTTTGCCACCGAAACTGATGCGATTCACGCCCTTCCTGTTCGCTCCTCGGTTCCGACAACGAATGTCGGAACACTCGTTACTCACAGGAAGGGCGGGACTCTCTCGCTATCAAAGGTAGGTCGCCGTCTCTGTCGCGGACGCTCACGCCGGATACCGATCGCGCCACGGCCGCCGTCGCTCGAGGGCGGCGCTGGCCGCGAGGACGTCGGCGTCGCCGAACCGCGCCCCGGCGAGCTGGAGCCCGACGGGGAGCCCGTCGACGAACCCTGCGGGGACCGAGGCTGCGGGGTGACCGGTGAGGTTGTACGGCTGGGTGAGCACCCAGCCCCGTCGCGGACTGACGTCGGCGCCGTCGATCGTCGCCGGTGGCTCGCCGTGGGGAAACGGGGTCGTGGCGAGCGTCGCCGACGCGATCAGGTCGTACTCCTCGAAGCAGTCCTGCAGGCCGTCGAAGATCCGCGAGCGGACGACGTCGGCTTGCGTGAGTTTCCGGACGGTCGGCGACGTCGCGTCCACGACCGTCTCGACGAACGCGTCGTGCAGTCGATCGCGATCCTCGCCACGCGGATCGTACCCGACCGCCTCGAGATCGTCGAGCATCGCCTGCCACCGAACGGTCGCCATCGCGTAAAACGCGTCGAGGATCTCCTCGCGGTCGTGACCCAGGTCAGGGTCGACCTCCTCGACCGTCGCGCCGGCTCGCTCGAGGGCGCGGACGGCGTCGTCGATCGTCTCCCGGACCGCGGGCTCGAGCGGGTAGACACCCAGGTCCGGGCTGTAGGCGATCCGCAGGTCGTCGATCGGTCGGTCGACGGCCGCGAGGTAGTCGTCGGTCGCGGGCACGGAGTGCGGGTCGTCGCGGTGGGGGCCGGCCATCGCCGAAAGCGAGCGCGCGGCGTCCTCGACGGTGCGGGTCATCGGGCCGACGTGGTAGAACGGTGTGTGGCTCGCGAAGGCGTTGGGACGATCGACGTTCGGCACCAGCCCGTACGTGGGTTTGTGTCCGTAGGCGCCACAGGCACTGGCCGGGATGCGAATCGAGCCGCCGGTGTCTGACCCCGGCGCGAGCGGGACGAGGCAGTCGGCCAGCGCCGCCCCGGCCCCGCCCGAGGAGCCGCCGGCGGTGCGCTCGAGATCAAACGGCGTGCTCGTCGGACCCGCGACGCGGTTGGTTGTCGTCGTCCCGACGCCGAACTCGGGGGTGTTGGTCTTGCCCACGACGATCGCACCTGCGGCCTTCAGACGGTCGACGTACGCCGCGTCGGCATCGGCGGGCCGATCTTCGAACAGCAGCGATCCGTACGTCGTTTCGACGCCCGCGACGCCGTCGATGTCCTTGACAGCGACGGGAACGCCGTGGAGCGGCCCCAGGGGCTCGCCGTCCTCGATCGCGCGCTCGGCCTCGCGGGCCGCTTCGCGTGCCGATTCCTCGGCGACGGTGACGAACGCGTTCGTCCGCCCGTTTCGCTTGCGGATGCGCTCGATGTGGTCCTCGACGACCGCGACGGGAGAGAGCTCGCCGTCCCTGACGCGTCTCGCGATCCCGGCCGCGGACAGTCGCGTGCTCGCTCCGCTCATGGACACCGTCACGCGAGCCGATAGGATAAACGTGGGTCCGGCGACTGCAACCGCGCCGTCGACGGCTGCGACGGTCCCGCCCGCCGTGCTGTCAGAACCTGTCGATCGCGAACGGCTCGATCGGCTGGTCGGTTCCGTCCTCAAGCGCGAGGTCGGCGAGGATCTCGCCGAGGACGCTGGCGAACTTGAAGCCGTGGCCGGAGAACCCGGCGCCGACGACGACCCGCGGGTCCTCGGAGAGCGTATCGAGAACGAAGTCGTCGTCGGGGGTGTTGGTAAAGAGGCAGGTCCGCAGTCCCATCGTCGGCCCCGCGCCGTCGGGGAAGTACCGCTCGGCGAACTCCCGGAGGAGCCGCTCGTCGGTCTGGGTCGGCTCGCGCTCGAAGGCGTCGGGATCGACGGCCTCCTCGCGGTGATTGTACCGTCCGAGCTTGAACCCCGGAACGTCGTGGACTGGGAACCCGTAGTAGCGCCCCTCCGGAACCTCGACGTTCCAGACGGGAAATCGCTCGCGCTCGAACCGTTCGGGTTCGGTCGGCTGGAACCACGCCAGCACCTGTCGCTCGGGGACCAGGGCCGGCTCGAGGACGTCGACGAACCGTCCGGTCCAGGCGCCCGCGGTGACGACGAGCCGGTCGGCCTCGTAGCCGTCGTGGTCGGTCTCGACGCGGACGCCGTCGTCGGTCGGCCGCCAGTCGACGACCCGCTCGCGGGCGCGGATCGTCGCCCCCTCGCGGTGGGCGCGCTCGACGTGGGCGACGGTACAGGCCTCGGGCTCGAGGAACCCTCCGTCGGGCTGGTAGATCGCCTCGTACCCCTCCGGGAGCCGGTAGCCGGGGTAGCGGTCGGTCAGCTCGGCGCTCGAGAGCGCCTCGTAGGCGAGCCCGTGTTCCTCGCAGGCCCGTCGCGACCCCGCCACGACGTCGCCGTCCGCAGGTCCGGCGTCGACCGACCCCGTGCGGTGAAACAGCTGACGACCGCTCTCGTCCTCGAGGTCGGCCCACAGCTCGGCGGCGCGTTTCGCGAGCGGGACGTAGGCCGGGTCCTCGGCGTAGGCGAGCCGAAATATCCTGGAGCGGCCGTGCGAGGAGCCCCGGCCATGGGGAACGTCGTAGCGTTCGAGACCCAGTACGTCGGCGCCGCGAGCCGCGAGGTGAGCGGTCGCGGCGCTACCAACTCCGCCGACCCCGAGAACGATCACGTCGTACCGTTCGCTCATGAGGCCGTCTACGGGGAGGGGTTCGAAAACAGTTGTCAGTCTCGGCGGGCGCGCTCGCGGATCCGCCGCTGCTGTCGGCGTTCGGTGACGTGCCCGACCCCGTCGGCCAGCTCGTCGCGGACCTCGTCCTCGAAGGCGTCGACGTCCTCGAGGAAGTCCGTCGAGAACTCCTCGACGAGTTCGTAGGTCCAGCGGTCGCTGATCGCGCCCGCGGGCAGGTGCTCGTCGCGCAGTCGGTCGGCCCGCTCCTCGTGGCCGGCCTCGCGCAGGGCGTCTTCGGCGTCACTGAGGCGGTCCATCGCGTGGCCCAGTTCGTGGTGAAATCGGAGGAGATCGCCGTACGCCCGATGGACGTATTCGATACCGAGCTGGAGGTCGTGCAGGGCGGCTTCCTCGCGGTCGCTCAGCTCGAGCTCGTCCGGATCGGAATCGGCGTCGGAAGTCATGCCGTCGTTCCGACGGCAACGAGCGGAAAAGTCGTTTCAGGAACGGCAACGGGTGCCGGTTTCGCGCGCCAGGTGCTACCGACCCGGGTCCGGCTCGATCGTCGCGTCCTCGGACTCGACGGCCGTCCGCGTCGCGGGCATCGCCAGCAGACTCACGAGCGCCGAGAGCTCTCCCGTGTGATTCTCGCCGCGGCGGTGGTCCCGACAGCGTCGCCGGACCGCCTCGTAGTCGATCCCGGGCAGAGCCCGGATCGTCGCCTCGCGATCCTCGAGGAACGTCGGCAGCCAGCCCTCGCGCAGCGTCTCGGCGTTCGCTCCGCCCGACGAGTCCTCGAGACGGTCGCGGTAGATCCGTGCGAGCCAGTGAACCGTCTCTGCCCGGTCGAGCGAGACACCGCTCTCGTTGTGCGGGATCGCGGCGAGGTCGGGCGCGAGCCGCGACACCGCCCGGTTGACGACGTTGTGCCGGACGGCGTCGGACCGGGGCAGCTCAAGCGAGAGCTCGATCAGTCGCCGATCGAGGAACGGATAGACCGTCGGAAGCACCTGCGCGTCGCCGTAGCGGTCGAAGGACGTCTCGTTGGTCAGCGGGTACCAGAACCCGGTTCGATCGAGCGCCGCCACCGACGGGTGGTCGATTCCGTGGTCACGGACGCCGTCAGCGGTCGTCTCCAGGGATCGTTTCAGCACCCGTCGAGCGTCGGGAATCTCGTCGGTATCGACGTACGACGGCGTCTCGGCCGCGCGGCTCTCCATATACCGGTGGAGGTCGTCGATCTGACGCTCGATCGGCAGCGAGAGCTCGCCGAACGGCGTGGGGACGCGGCGTCGGGACAGCGTCCACCCCTTGAAGAAGACGTCGGCGTACAGCCCCGAGACGAGCGCGTCGACGTCCGCCCGGAGCTCGTCGGCGACCGCGAGGGTTCGAGCCTCGTTGAACCAGCCGATACCGTTGCCGTGGCGGGCGTACCCCTCGAGGAGCGCGGGCGTTCGGTCCGGCCCCAGCTCGAACCGGGTGAAGTGAACGCCGATGGCGTCGGCGACCCGCGCCGCGACGGTCGACTCGCCGGCCGAGCCGGCCGCGAAGCCGTACGCCCGATCGGGCTCGAGGACGGCCGCGAGCAGTCGCGAGTCGCTCCCCCCGGAAAGCAACAGCCCGTGTCGACGGTCGGCCCGAATCCGATCGCCGATCGCGTCGGTGAACCGGTCGACGAATCGATCGACGAAGCGGTCGATCGGTCGGTCTCTCGGCTGTGGGGTCGGATACCAGTACCGCTCGCACTCGATTCGGTCCGGGCTCGCGGCGTTGACGGTCACGATCGACGCGGGCGGGAGCTGGGCGACGTCCTCGAAGGGGGTCTCGATCCCACGGACGGTCTTGTGAGCGAGGTACTCAACGAGGGACGCGGGATCGAACGCGGCCGGAACGTCGGGATGGCCGACCAGCGACTGCACGGACGACGAAAAGCGGAGGCGATCCGTGTTCGAGTGGTAGTAGACCGGTCGACTGCCGAGCAGATCCGTCACGAGTCGTAGCGTTCGTTCCTCCCGTTCGAGGACGCACGCGACGAACTCGCCGTTCAGTTCGGTCAGCGCCCCGAGCCCGTCGGCGGCGTAGGCGCGGGCGCAGTAAGCCGGCGTCGAGACGCCGATCGGCCGTCGCTCCCAGGAGCCGTTCCGCCGACGGCCGTAGACGGTGCCGATCACGACCAGCGTCGCCCCCCGTTCCGGAACGGAGATCGGCTGCGGTGACGGCTCGTGGGTCGCGGCGACGCAGGTCAGTCCCGCTTCGTCGGTGCGTGCGATCTCGCCGACGCTTCCGCGATCGATCCAGTCCAGCAGCGGATCGATCTCCGGACGGTGCTCCCCGAACGCGCCACAGACCCCGACCATCGTACCCGTCTCTGGGGAAACACCGGGAAAGTGGCTTCGGCCTATCTATCCAACTTGCGGTGCTTGCGCCTGCAGACGTCCGTCAGCTGTCGCTTCGGAGCAGCGTGGCGAACTCCCGGGCGAACGACTCGACGGCCTCCCAGTCGGTGTACTCGTAGTCCCGCGCGGTGTCGGTGTCCCCGCCGGATCGCCCGGCGATTCGGCGCATCACGAACCGCTTGAGCAGGCCGTACTCGCTGTACTTGAGCGCCCCCGCGACGGCGAGCGTGCCGTCAGGATCCCATCCCGTCTCCTCGAGGAACGCTTCGAGCAGCTCCGTCGCGGGCGCACGCTCCTCCGGATCGTCGTGAGCCGCCGTGAGACTGACCGAGAGAAAGGCCGAGGGACGCCGGTTCAGCGTCTCGAGGTGCTCCCGGACGAACGTCTCGACGGAGGACTGGTGGCTGCCGAGGTGGATCGAGGCGCCGACGACGATCCCGTCGTAGGCGTCAGGCTCGAGGACGTCGGGTGGGTGAGCGAGGTGGACCAGCGTCGGATCGTGGCCCTCGGCCTCGAGGACGTCGCCAATGCGCTCGGCGACGGTCGCCGTCTGGCCCTCGGTCGTTCCGTAGCAGAGTAGCACCGTCGCCATCAGTGGCCACCCCGGACTGTGTGAACGCGCATACGCGCCCTTCCACACCGATCCCCATCAAGCCCCAGCTGCGGTTCGCTCAGAGCGCGAGCCGATCCCCCAGCGCGGGAGCCGCGGCGTCGAACCCGTCCTCGCGGAGGTCCGCAGCGAACTCCTCGCAGCGGTCGCCGTGATTGACCAACACGTGTGCGTCCGCGTACTCCTCGAGGAAGGCGAGCAGTCCCTCTCGATCCGCGTGGGCCGAGAAATCGTACTGCTCGACCTGCGCGCTGACCCGCATCGAGCGGCCGTCGATGACCGCGCTGCCGGTCTCGTAGAGCTCGCGGCCGGGCGTCCCCTCGACCTGGTGACCCGTCAGGGCGATCTTGTTGGTCGGGTGCGAGCGGACGGCGGGAACGTAGGTCATCGCGGGGCCGCCGTGGAGCATTCCGCTCGTCGTGACGATCACCGTGTTCTGCTCGGCGATGCGTTTCCGCTGGCCGTCCCGGCCGTCGACGAAGCGGGCGTTGCCCTTCGCCCGCCGGAGCAGGTCGGGATCGCGCAGGAACTCCCGGTTGGGCTCGCGGAGGAACAGCTCCGTCACCCGTTTCCCCATCCCGTCGACGTAACACTCGAGATCGTGTTGCTCGCAGAGACAGAGCATCTCCTGGGTGCGCCCGATCGCGAACGCGGGGACGACGACGGTGCCGCCCTCCCAGAGGGTTCGCTCGAGGCTGTCGACGAACGCCTGCTCGATCTCCGCGCGTGGCGGGCGGGTGACGTCGGCGTAGGTGCTCTCGCAGATCACGGCGTCGGCCGGGGGTCGGGCGGTCGTCCCCGAGAGGAGCTGCTGGTCCTCGGTGTGGAAGTCGCCAGTGTACAGCAGCCGCGTGTCGCCGTCCGAGACCAACACGTGGGCGCTACCGGGGACGTGACCCGCGTCGAAGAACGTGATCTCGTAGCCTGCGGCCTCGAAGGGGTCGCCGTAGCCGTGGGTCTCCGACACCTGCGTGAGGCGGGCGAGTTCGGTCTCGGTGAACGGGCAGTTGTACGTCCCGCCGTGGAGCTCGAGCGTATCCCGCGCGAGCACCATCGCGAGCTCGGAGGTCGGCGACGTCCAGTGGATCGGCGGGCGGGCCTCCCCCGACAGCAGCGTCGGGATCGAGCCGACGTGATCGAGGTGGCCGTGGCTGACGACGACGGCGTCGGGGTCGACGTCCTCGATCGGAAACGACGGCGGGTTCCCCGAGTCCATCCCGAAATCGATCAGCAGGGAGTCGTCGACGAGAACCGCGCTCCGGCCGATCTCGCGAGCCCCGCCCAGCAACCGAACGTCCATGCAGGGGCGTTCTCACTCGACTCGCTTGCCTCCGTCGATCCGCCAGCTCAGCGGTCGTCGCCGAGCGACCGACCGACGAGAAAGAGCAATCCGATACACAGTACGACCATGACGGCCTGGGAGCCGGCCGCGATCGGGCTGTCGACGGAGCCACCGGTCGCGAGCGTCCAGACGTCGGTGAGTCCTCGGGTGCTGCCCGCAACGCCGACAAGTCCCAGCAGTCCGTAGCCGTACGCGACCGCTCGTCGACGACCCGTTGAGCGACCGATCCAGCCGAGGACGACGAGAGCGACGCCGAAGATCGCCGGGATGAGCGCCGTGATACTCGCGAACCCGGTCCCGACGTACGCGGCGATACCGAGCACGACGAGGACGGCGCCGATCGCGATCCCGCCACTGAACAGTCCCGTTTCGTCAGTTGCCATGAACGAAACGACTCCGGGAGGGGTAATACTGGTTACGCTCGCGTGGCGACGAACGGGACGTCGCGTGGCGGGCAGGCTCAGGACGGTCCGTTCGAGCGCGCCTCACCGGGGGGTGTCTCACTCGGGGACGCGGTCCGGCGCAGGAGCCCGATGAGGTAGACGTCGACCAGACAGACGATCAGGATCGCGAGCGGGACCGCGATGTCGGTGTAGCTAACCGACTCGACCTGGAGGGCAGTGACGACGAACGGGTCGCCGAGATCGAGCGCGCCCGAGACGGACCGCGCGCTCAGAAAGCCAAGCGCGAGGACGTAGAGCACGAACCAGATCGCGCCCCGTTTCCACCGGCCGAGATACCAGTGGCCGAGCCCGGCGACGAGGACCGTCAGGAGATACGCCGGCCAGATCGGTCGGCTAAGCCCGGTCATAGGTACCGGTTCGGTACGGAGACCAATCCCTGTTTTCCTTTCGCACGGAGATCAGTCGCCAGGACTCGGGTCCGGGGTCGGCGCCTCGTCGGCGACGACGCTGTCGGTCCAGGTTCCTCGCAGGAACCACGCGGCCGTGACGAGTGCCGAAACGACGTACGAGATCGCGACGGCGTACCAGACGCCGATGACGCCCATCTCGAGGACGACGATGGCGACGGCGGCGATCGGGATGCGGTAGAGCCACAGCTCCTGGATCGAAAGGAGCATCGCGGCGCGGGTCGAGCCACTGCCCCGGATCCCGCCGAGCATGATCTGGAAGGCGCCGAGGAAGAGGTAGGAGGGACCGACGATAGTGACGTAGGCGGCGCCGTAGGCGATCACCTGTGCGGACTCCTCGCCCTCGATGAAGATCGCCGTGATCGGTTGGGCGAACTGGTAGGCGACGCCGATCACGACGGCAAAGATCGAGAGAACGAGCGCCGTGCTGAGCGTGACCGCCTTCTTGGCCCGGTCGACCTGGCCAGCGCCCAGGTTCTGGCCGACGACGGTTTCGGTCCCGCGAGCGAGCCCGAGCGCGGGCAGGAACATCAGCGACGAGAGGCGGTTGACGATCCCGTAGGCCGCGACGGCCTCGGTGCCGGCGATCGCGATCAGCGCCGTCAGAACGGTGATCCCGAAGGCTCGAAACCCCTGCTCGGTCGCGATCGGTCCGCCGATCTCGAGGACCTTTCGGACGGTCTCGCTCTCGAGGCGGAGGTCGGACAGCGACGGCTTCAGCCCGACCCGGCCCGAAAAGAGCAGGTACAGGCCGACGACCGCCGCGATCCCCCGGGAGAACACGGTCGCGACGGCGGCGCCGGCGACGCCGTACCCCTCGAACCCGGTGGCCTCGTAGAGCGTCGCCTCGAGACCCGTCAGGCCGACCCAGGCGAACATCGGGTTGTCGGCGAACCCGAGGATGAGAAACGGATCGATGACGACGTTGATGGCGACGCTGATCACCATCAGGTACAGCGGGGTTCGGGTGTCGCCCCACCCCCGCGAGAGCGCGTCGAAGATGAAAAACCAGAACATGAACGCGACGCCGACGAAGACGATCCGCGTGTAGGTGACGGCGTAGGCGAAGGCGTCGCTGCCGGGTTCGGCGCCGACCAGTCGGATCAGCCACGGCGAGAGCAGATAGCCGAGCGCGCCGAAGGCGACGCCGACGATCGTGACGAACGACAGCGTCTGTCCGGCGACGTGGGAGGACCGAGTGAAGTTGCCCGCACCCTTGTGCTGGGAGATCAGCACCGTCCCCGCGACGGTCAGGCCGCCACCGACGCTGACCATCAGGAAGACGATCGCCCACGAGTACGACAGCGCGGCGACGGCGTCGCCGCCGAGCCGCCCGACCCAGTAGGTGTCAGCGAGGTTATACCCGACCTGCAGGAGCTGACTGGCGACGATCGGTGCCGAAAGAACGAGCAGCGGCTTGAACAGGCCGCCGTCGATGACGTTTACCGAACGATCCGTTCCCGTCCGCGACTCGCTCACTCCCGATCACGCTCGGCCGTCTCGTCGTCCGCCTCTCTCGTGTCGGCTCCCAGGTCGGCGGCGAGCCGATGCTGGTGGTCGTTCTCGGGGAGAGTCCGCGGGTCGCGATCGGCCGGGAACGACGCGTCCTCGGCGAGCAGGTCGTCGAACACCCACGTCGCGGTTCCCTCACGGACCTCCTCCAGATAGGCGTCCCGCCCGATCGTCAGCTGGCGGATCCGCGCGCCGTCGAAGGCCGCGATCAGCACCGCCGCGGTCGTCTCGGGGTCGTGGTCCCGGAACTCGCCGGCCTCGAGCCCGTCTCGGAGGATCTCCTCGAGGATCTCGCGAAGCTGGTCGTCGCTCTTGCGGAGCTTCTCGCGGAACCGGTCGTTGTACGGCCCCTGCGTGCGCAACTCGAGCATCGCGACGTGGAACGACTGGCGATCGTTCTCGCCGGGACCGTAGAGAAACCAGTCGACGAACGTCGCCAGTCGCTCGACCGGGGGAAGATCCCGGGTTTCGGCGACCCGATCGTCGAACCGCTCGAAGAGGAACTCGAGAAAGTCCGCCAGCAGGTCCTCCTTGGAGTCGTAGTGGTAGAACAGCAGCGACTTGCTCTTGTCGGTCCTGTCGGCGATATCCTGGGCCGTCAGCTCGGTGTAGCCGTGTTCACAGAGCGCCTCGTAGGCCGCGCGCATGATCGAGGTACGAACGTCAGGGTCAGTCACTAACTGACTAGTTAGTCAGCGACGATAAAGGGTATTTCGGTTCGAAGCCGCTACGGACGGTACCGTCGTACGCCGAACGGTTCGTAGCCCCCGAAGGCGACCTCCAGCGATCCGATCCACCAGTTCCAGCGCTCGGGCGGCCCGCCGTCGGGCGCGTCCGCGAGCTCGTCGAGGACGACGTCCTCGGTCAGCGGGATGTCGGTGTCGTCCTCGTAGCGACCGGCGTCGGCAAGGTCGACGGCCTGGCGGGCGACGACGCGGGCGCCGCCGCTCGTCCCGCCGAAGCGCTCACGCAGGCGGTCCTCGAGGCGGTCGCGGTCGATGCTCACGCGGGGGAGTACGCACTCGAGGTGGTAAACGTCGGCGGCCGCGGGCGGGGGCTCGTCGAGACCGTGTTTCGATGTGTTTTTGGGCACCCGCCGTTTTTCACCGGGCATGGCAAGTTTCACAGTCGTCGTTGGCGATCCGGACTCCGGGTCGACCTACCAGCTCGAAGCGGACGATCAGGACGCGAACCGGTTCATCGGCAAGTCGATCGGCGAGGAAGTCGACGGCACCGCCGTCGGACTCGACGGCTACACTCTCGAGATCACCGGTGGCTCCGACGAGGCCGGCCGACCGCTCAGCCCCGACGTCGCCGGACCGAATCTCGAGGAAGTGCTGATGAAGGGCCGCCAGGTCGGCTACCACCCCACCCGGGACGGCGAGCGACGCCGCGTCACGGTCCGTGGACGGGAGGTCTCCGACGCCGTCGCACAGATCAACGCCTCCGTGGTCGAATCCGGGAGCAGCGACATCGACGAGCTGCTGGGCGGCGACGACGAGTAACGACTCACGTTCTTATGGCAGATAGAGTTTCGAGCGATCATCCGTCAGTGCGGACCGTTCGCTCGACGCGTACCGAGACCGCGACGGGAAGCAAACTCGAGATTCCGGCCGAGGACCGCGACGCGTTCGTGCCCGACGAGGTCGTTCGGGTCGTCCTCGACGGAACCGAACGGTTCGCCCGTATCGAACGCGCACTGACGGGCGAGGAGCTCTCCGTTCCCGGCGTCTACGACACGCCGGAGCTGGCCCGGAACCCCGGCGAGGGAGCCGACCGACTCACGGAGTGGATCGACGACCACGACATCCGTTCGGGCGGGTCGGTGCTGATCGACGTCGTCGAATCCGAGTTTCTCTACGGACTCCGCGAACCCGGCGAGACGAACTTCTACGACGCCCGCGAGCCGCCAAACGACAGCCTGAGCGACATCGCGAGCGATCTGGAGTAAGCGGTCGCTACCGCTCGGGCGACGAAGACGCCGCGAGAAACCGTTCCAGCAACAGCCCGAAGGCCAGATGCTGGTGCATCGTCCGCTCGAGGGTCGCCTGGACGTACTCCTCGTCGACGACGGCGTACTCCTTGGTCCTGACCTTCGCGTGCATCTCGAGGACGTCCCGATCCTCGAGGGCGTGGAGACACGGATACACCGTCCCCGGGCTGAGCTGTGCGTCGAACAGGTCGGCCAGATCCGCGAGCAGCTCCTTTCCGTGGGTCGACCCGCGAGCCGAGACAAGCACGAGCAACAGCTCCTCGAGGTTTTCTTTGACCAGCGAGTCGTCGAACGCGACGTCCTCGGTCGCGAGCGCGTCGGGTACCTGATCGAGCAGTTCGTCGAGATCGTGTTCGGTCGCCGCCGCGTCGACGGTGTCGGGAGCGTGCCCGGACGCACGGGCGCTCGCGGCGGTTCGGTCGTCGAACGCGGCTGCGATGGAGGGGTCGTGTTTACTCATTGACAGTCACCGTGGTGTCGGAGCTGGGTCGGCGTCGATCTCACCGGCGCGCGCCGGTCGAACGACGGGCTTCGGTCGCCACAGCGGCGGGTTTCCGTCGGCTTCGATCGAGCGGTTCGTGACCCATCGACTACTCTCACCACGTATCGAAGCGTAATAAATACCAGGTTTCGTGAAAGTCAAAGAATAGTATATTGATTTCCGCCTGTGGGATAATCGACGTCTGAGGGCTCATTCGCGACGGTATCGCTATTCTCGACAGTTCTGCCGAAAGTGTATCTGCTGAACCATAATGTCTCGTGAACGATCTCCGTCCCGTTCGGCTCCCGGCCGTCGCGGCGTCGGTAGGTGCTACGTGTCGTCGACAACGCCGACGAGCCCGTCGGGACGCTCGTCGGCGTCGAGTTGCCGGTCGGTCCGCTGGTTGGCCATCCGTCCGACCAGCGCCTCGTCCGCCAGACTCTCGCCGTCGATCCGGGCGATGTAGGCGAGGCTTCTGGCGTGGGCGGCAAAGACCGTTCCCTCGAGGGAGTCGACCGATTCCTCGAGCGTCGGCGACGCGTCGGCCTCGCCCGGCTCCCGGGACATCCCCCGGACGTACGAGACGAGTCGCTCGCGGGCCCGTGGGCCGATCCAGCCCACGTCCTCGTAGTAGCGCAGACAGTTCAGCGCGCCCGTTGTCCCGAACCGATCGGTGAGAAACCGCATCCACCGGATCGTCGCGTCCGTTCGGTCGGCTGAGGGGTCGAGCGTCTCGAGGTATGGGGTCGAGTCTGCCATCGGTATCTATCGAACGATATATCTAACTGAGCATGAAGGTTCGTTCCGTTACGAGCGGTGAGTCGTCAGACGGTGACGACGAACTCGACGACGTACTGGGTCGTGGCTGCGACGACCGCCCCGAGCCAGGTCAACAGGACGAAGTGTACCAGTCCGCTGATGAGGTGACCGCGGTCGGTGAGCCGAATGATCACCGCCGACAGCGCCGCGTTCAGCAGGATCGTAAACGTCAGCAGGTACTCGATGGCGCCGATGTTGTACTGTTCGGTGTGAAGCAAGCCGTCGGTGAAGTCGCCGGGCGCGGGCCCACCCGCCACGTCGCTGCCCGCGTCGGCCGTGTCGCCGAGATCCATCTCGTCCGTGATGTCCATCATGATATCGACGACCTCGAGCCCGATGAAGAAGGCAAAGACGCTCGCGGCGGTGATGCCGTACAACACACCGATGAGCGTCATCGTCGCCTGCCGTCGTTGGTCGCGGACCTTCAGCACCTGGTTGTAGTTCGTGCTGATGATCTGGCCGAGCAGCTTCGGGTCGCCACCCATCCCTCGCCCGACGACGTACATGTCGCCGAACTTCTGGATGAGATACGACCCGGTCTCGGCAGCGAACAGCCGCCAGGATCGGATCCCGTCGATCCGCATGTTGAGGCGCTTGTAGAGCGCGTCGATGTTCTCGGTCAGCGCGCCGAAGTCCTTCCGTCGCAGACTCGCGAGGACGCTGCTGGTCGAGGACTGTTTGACACTCTCGACGGCCCCGAGCGTTCGCACGAAGCTGGGAAACTCCCCGTCGCGAGTCTTCACTTTCTGTTCTTCCTGGCGCATCTTCCAGCCGGGGTACAACAGCGGCGTCACCGGGACCGCAAGCAGGATCGACAGCGGGACGTCGACGTCCGGGACCGGGACGAGCCCGGACAGGACGACGACGACCGCAAGCGCCAGCAGGGCACTTCCGCCACAGCCGATCGCCAGCGCGGTCGGGATCCCGCTGGTCGGCCCCGGGCCCGCGGTGTCCTCGAGATACCAGACCGGATCCGCGGGGGCGATCAGGTGGATCGCGTAGACGAACCCCAGCTGGACGATCAGGAACATGACGATCGTGCCGGCGATCAGCAGCGTCGGGTTCGCCCCGATCAGGATCGGCAACACGATCGCGAACACGAGAACGAACGCGACCGACAGCATCATCGACATGTACAGCTCCTTCATCACGTCGAGTTTCGACAGGTCGGCCTCGTACCGGGTGACGAACTGCTGGATGATCGTATCCTGTTCGTCGATCAGGAACTCGCTGATCTGCTGGCCGCCGCCGACCGTGTAGGCGAGCCGTTCGAGGAAATCGGACAGCAGCGGGCTCGCGGTCTGTTTGGCCCGCATCCGGCAGGCGTCGTCGAGGCTCATGTTCCAGGTGTCGACCATCGCGACCAGATGTCCCATCTCGTCGGCCAGGGCGTCGTACTCCTCCTCCTCGGCCAGGATACGGAAGATCTCGACCCGGTTGACGTTCGTCATCGACAACACGGTGATGTGGGTCAGAAACAGGTGGAACCGCTGGCGGATCTGCTTTCGCTTGCGGTCCTCCAGTAGCTTCGGGTAACCCACCGCGACGGCGACCGCGAGCAGGCCGACCAGAAACAGCGGAACGGCGATCAGTAGCGGGAGACCCACCAGTATCGCCAGCAGCGGCAACGCCAGCGAGAGCCCGACAGCGGGAGCAACAACGAAGAGGAGATACCGATCGGTCGACATCTCCATGCGCTCGTAGGCCATCCCGAGCTCGCGAAGCGCCGATCGGGCGGCCAGCTCCGGCGACGAGTGAGTCTCCGAGGACATGCTACGCGAACTGATCGACCCCCCTGATCCGGATCGGCAGCCCCTGGAGGCCGTCGCGCTGGAAGTCCGCGATCGCGCGGTTGACCTCGTGGTAGCCGAGCACGTCGGCATCGATCAGCTGGCGGACGATCTCCGCCCGGCGGTCGAGCTCGTCGTAGATCCGTCGGGTGTCCTGGTAGCCAAGCAGCGTCGCGATCTGTTCCTCGAGGACGTAGGAGTTGTTCCGGCCCGTAAAGGAGACGACGTCGTCCCGGGGATCCCAGCGGAACGCCTGGCGGGTGACGACGCCGTCCTCGTAGTCGGAGTAGCCCTCGATCTCCTGGACGGAGGTGACCCGCCGGAGGACGTCGTCGCCTTGCTTGACCCGGTTCTGGAACAGGGCGACGTCGCAGTTGTCCATGAACGTCTCCGGGACGTTGATCGGGCTCCCGGTAAAGCGCTGGATCATCGAGACGATGTCGCTGGCGTGGAACGTCAGCATGACGGGGTGGCCGGTCTGGGCGGCCTGGAACGCCATCTGGCCCTCCTCGCCGCGGACCTCGCCGACGACGATGTAGTCGGGCCGCGAGCGCAGCGCGGCCGCGACGAGGTCAAACATGTCGACGTCGGCGCTCGCGTCGCCCGACCCCTCCCGAGTGAGCAGCTGCTGCCAGGTGTCGTGGGGCGGGACGACCTCCGCGGTGTCCTCGGCGGTGTAGATCTTCGCGTCCCGGGGAATAAAGGAGAGCGCGGCGTTCAGCGTCGTCGTCTTCCCCGAGGCAGTCTCGCCGACGACGAACACCGTCTGCTCGTTCTCGAGACAGAGCCAGAGGTACGCCGCCAGCTCGGGACTGAGCGTCCCCCACTTCGTGATCTGGAGGATCGACAGCGGGATCTCCTCGCCCTGGCGGATCGTCAGCGAGGGGCCCTGGACCGAGACGTCGTCGGAGTAGATGATGTTGATCCGCGAGCCGTCGGGCAGGGTCGCGTCGATCACCGGATCGGAGTCGCTGACGGGGTGGTCCATCCGCTCGCCCATGTTGCGCAGCCACTGTTCGAACTCCGCGGCCGTCCCGAAGTCGACGGTCGCCTCGATCATCCCGTAGGTGCCGTGATCGAGATAACACTGGTCGGGACCGATGACGTGGATGTCCTCGTTTGCCGTGTCGGTCATCACCGGCTCCAGGGGACCGAGCCCGACGATGTCCCGCTGGAGCTGGTAGCGAAGCCGGGAGAACTGCTGTTCGGTGACCCCGATCGAGCTGGTGCCGAAGGCGCCGAGCAGCCCCGTGGACTCCCCGGTCCGCTCCCCGCCGACCGTGACGACTTCCTCCAGCAGGGCGTCGATGTGTTCCTCGAACTCCTCGCTGTCGGTCGGAGCCGGCCGCGTGACGCTCTTGTCGAGAATCCGACGGCGGATCTCGTCGTACAGCTCGCCGTCGACGTCCTCGAGGACGGGCTCGACGCAGTAGTAGGTCGTCGAGATGCCGACGTCGCCGTGGACGTGACAGAAGATCGGCTCCTCGGGGGTGTAGATGACGTTCGGCCGGGGCGACTCCCACTCCACGTCGGGTTCGTCGATCAGGATCGGATACTCGTTGTACTCGGCGTAGAACGCCTCGAGATGCTCGCGCAGGTGGGGGTGGTCCTCAGTGAGAGCGGCGAGGTCGTCCTCGAGTCGCGGCGTCCCGAAGTCGGACATGTTAGGCGACCGTCCGGGTGATGATCGAGACGCCCCGACCCTGCTGGACGCTGAACCCGATCGTGTCGTCGACGGGCGCGTTCATGTTCTGGAACCGCCGGACGCGGATGCTGCGTCTGACCTCCTTGCCGACGGCGGTCGTCTCGATGTCGAAGTAGACGTCGGCGACGCTTCGCAGCGGGTGCAGGGCGTCCTCGTCGATCCCCGAGGGGTCGACGGTCAACACGATCGTCTTCCCGCCTCTGGTCATCTGCCGGAGGAAAGTGACCAGCCGCTGGAGCACCCGGTTCTCCTCGCCGGCCTCGCTGCCGGCCTCGTAGTTGGGGTCGTGGCGCAACAGCGCCGAGAGGGTGTCGACGTAGACGACGTCGGCCCGCCAGAGCTGCTCGGCGTCGACGAGCCGGGCAAGCAGCTGTCGGGTCGGCCCCGTATCGCGGGTGTCGACGTTCGCGTGCAAGAACAGCAGCCGTTCGGCCAGCAGGAGGTCGACGACGTCGTAGGACAGCGAGTGCATCTGGTCGACGAACTCGCCGGCCCCGAGCTCCGTCGAGACGTAGCTGACGTCGGTCCCCTCGGTCGCCATCCCGTAGGCGAACCGCTGGGAGAGGGCGCTTTTGCCCGCGCCGTCCTCGCCCTCGATCAGTACGATGCTTCCGGTCGGGATCCCGTCGCCGACGGCGTTGTTCACCCGATCTCGATCCGCCAGTCCGATTGAGTAGTGTTCGCTCATGGTTACGTTCGAAACTCGAAGACCGCGCTGGTCTCGTTGATCGTGACGACCGCCCGGTGTTCCCCGCCGGCGTCGAAGCCGTCCTCGAGGTCAGCAGCCGCGAGATCGATCTCGAGTTCGGCGACGGCGCCGGGCCGCCAGTGGTCGTCGCCGTGGAGCTCGATCTCCGAGCCGTCGTCGACGTAGGCCTCGCTCACGACGTACTCGCCGTCGAGGACGACGTCGAGCCCGGAGCCGTCGCTGGCGAGGGTGTTCTCGCCGGTGTTTTTGACGTACAGGGTGACGGTGTCGCCGTCGTAGACCGCGTCGCTGCCCGCGTCGCTGATGATCTCGATGTCGGTGTCGATCGTCTCCGCGGTGTTGCCCGTCTGGGTACTGACCGAGCCGCTGACGTCCGTGACCGCCGTGACGAGCGTCCCGGCGACGCCCGCGGCGACGATCATCGCGGCGATAAACAGGATCAGACTCGAGATCGACGTGCTCGACATCTCAGATCGACTCCGTGATCGCGACGCCGTGTTCGGTGACGAGCTTGATGCGCTCGGGGTCCTCGGGCAAGTCCTCGGTTTCGACGGTGACGGTCAGCTCCTCCTCGGGGAGCCACAGCTCGTGGTCGGACTCCCCGTCGATCGTCGTCTCCCGGTCTGCGGGAAGCGTTCCGTCGACGAGCACCGTCGTGTCGGCGGCCGACAGCGAGGACGCGCCGTCGTTTCGTGCGGTCACCGTCAGCTCACCGTCGGCGTGCTCGACCTCGACGTCGGCGACCGCCGCGTTCTGGGCCTCGAGGGCACGGTTGTCCCGATCCTCGATGGCATTCTGGCGTAAGTCTTGTGCCGACTGCAGGGCGGGGTAGGCCACGCTGACCGCGACGAGGACGCCGACGAGGATAACTGCTGTCGCACCGCTGGTGCTAAATCCCATCTTCGATCACCCGACCGTCAGGGGTCGACGGTTCGTCTGATCTCGCCGATCTCCCGCAGCTGGACCACGTAGGCGTAGCTGTCGGCGTGGTCGGCCGCGGTGAGCGATCCCGACGGGTCGGCGTCGACGTCCGCGAGCCCGGGCCCCGACAGGACGGTCTCGAGGTGGGCCCGGACGTCCTCGTCGATCCAGCCGAGTTCGACGTAGTACGACAGTGCCTCGAGGGTCGCCCGCGGGCCGCCCGACTCGAGCAGCGTCGCGAGCCACTCGAAGACGACGACGTCGGTCGCGTAGGTGTCTGGCAGCGTCCGGAGCGTCGGGGCGTCCGCGGGGGTGTCGATCGGCTGCGGATCGGGCTCGGGTTCGGGTTCTGGCTCGGGCGCTGGATCGTCCTCCTCGAGGTCGGCGACGGGTTCGACCTCGACGTCTTCCTTCAGGTCGTCGAACGAGACGGTCTCCCCGTCGTCGGCGCTCGCGCCGCCGAAGACCTCGAACCCGCTGTCGGCCTCGCCCTCGCCGGTGAAGGGGTTGATGTCGTCGGTCACCTGATCGTACAGTCCCAGCAGCCGTCGCACCCGGTCGTTGAGCTCGTCGACCTGTGAGACGACCTGCTCCTGGGAGTCCTGGATCGCGTCCAGGCGCATCTCGGTGTCCTCGATCGACTCCTCGAGGCTCTCGGTCCGGTAGCGCAGGTCGTCGACGACCTCCTCGTCGACGCCGCCGTCGGCCTGCTCCTCAGGGTCGTCGTTGGACTGGGTGAACGAGCTCGCCCAGCTGAGATCGAACCCGTCGTCGTCGGGCTCGTCAAGCGGCGCGGGCTCGAGGGCCGCGAACTCGTCGTCCTCCTCCGGGGGCGTCTCCTCACTGTCGATCGTCAGCTCCGGTTTCTTCTCGAGGGGGTCGTCGATAGGGTCGTCCTCGTCCGGGCTCTCCGTCGCGGTCTCGTCGTCCTCGTCTTCGGGGACGTCTTCGTCTTCCGGGGCGTCCGCCTCGGCGTCCTCGGGTGTCGTGTCGGTTTCCCAGTCGGCGGGCTCGAGCGAGTCCCGCTCGGCGGACTCCCTGCCGCGGCCGAACAGGCTCATGAGCCAGTTCCAAGCCATCCTACCGGTCCTCCGTCGTTCCGAGGACGTCTGCCCCGGACAGTATTTTTCGCGCGGTCTCGTGGTTAGACATACTCCTCTCTTGTGAGACCACCGCTAAAATTCTCGCCACGAGTTCAGTCCTCGTTTCGAGCGGTGAGTCGAGCCTCGAATCGAATCGTGAGCTGACAAACATCTTGATTATCAACCTGTTTGAGATTCTACCGGGGACGAACCCCTGCAACCGCGTCGCCGTCGACATCGCCCGGGCCGTCCTCGGGAGACGGTGCAGCCCTCGACTCGCTGTCACGCCGCGTGGCCGCGGGCCGAGCGCCCGAGGACGGCAGCCGCCAGCGTGGCGGCTCGGACGCCCGTTCGGACCCCGCCCGCGTTCGCGTGGGTGGGCGTTCGAACGTCACGTTCGGATCGGACGTCCTCGGGATCGCGTGGCACGCGGAGACACTAACACAACCAATGTTCGAACAAATTACAGACAACGACGAACGCGGTCAGGTGGGTATCGGCACGCTGATCGTGTTCATCGCGATGGTGCTGGTCGCGGCGATCGCGGCCGGCGTCCTGATCAATACGGCCGGCTCACTCCAGAGTCAGGCCTCCGATACGGGTACAGAGACCCAGCAGGCGGTGGCGAACCAGATCGAGGTGACCCATGCAGTTGGGTACGTCGGTCACGATGGCACTGTCGCTGATGACAACACTGACGCCGATGAAGATGAGATCGGGTACGCTGACCTAATCATCAAGCAGTCGGCCGGTTCTGACGTCATCGACCTCGAGTCGATGACCGTCCAGTACACGAGTTCGTCTGCTGATGCAACGCTCGAGTATGAAGACGACTTCGGCGATGAAAGTGGCGATTCTCTCGATGACTTCCTCACTGAGGATTCTGACGACACGTTCGCAACGATTGAGGCTGGTCAGAACTCTGACGAGGGAGAGGTTAACGTTGTTGAGGCAGGAAATGCTCTGACGGACACCAGCGATCGAGCGCTTCTCCGGCTCAACGTCGATGCGATCGAGGACGACTACGCACTCGAGTCCGGTGACAGTGCGACGGTCGCACTGACTGACCAGTCTGGTGCGCAGTTCACCTACGGCATCACGACGCCGCCGAGCTTCGTCGATAAGGACGTGGTGGAGGTCTAACCATGTTCGAGCGAATCCACTCCGAGGACGAGCGCGGTCAGGTCGGGATCGGTACGCTGATCGTGTTCATCGCGATGGTGCTAGTTGCGGCGATCGCAGCCGGCGTCCTGATCAACACGGCCGGCTCCCTCCAGAGTCAGGCCTCCGACACTGGTTCGGAAACGCAGCAGGCAGTGGCGAATCAAATCGAAGTGACTCACGCTGTTGCTGAAAACCAGTTCGAATGGGATGACGTAGACGATCCTCCAGGCGATCTATCTGATGATACTCAGGTTGAAGCCGTATCGATCCCTGGTGACGACGTAGATACCGGGGCAGAGTACCAGGTCAACGACGAAGAGACCTATAACGAGCTTCGGCTATCGGTCAAATCGTCGGCCGGCTCTGATGTTATCGATCTTTCGTCGATGACCGTTCAGTACACGAGCGGTGAGGACTCACACACACTCTCTCACGAGAGTCAGGTAGAGGGAATCGATAACCCAGATACTGAACTCGCCGAGGGAGAGAGCTTAGAACCGTTCTTCGTTACCACAGAATCTACCGATCGAGACTCCGAAGAGACGTCTCTCACTGAAACGGAAGATCGAGTTGACGTTATTATCCCACTGATTGGTGACGAAGGTGAGGCTGGTGGTGTATTGGAGAACGGTTGGACTGAAGACCAGAACCAGCCGTCCGCTCTCGAGCCTAGTGACAGCGTCTCGATTCAGCTCGTCGACCAGTCCGGTGCCGAATACACCTACGGTGTAACGATGCCCCAGACTGTCGACCATCCAGCAGAGCAACCGGTTGTAACGGTCTAACGTGATACAATGGTTAACACACAAAATTCAAACTCCGAAAATGATCGCGGTCAGGTCGGGATCGGAACGCTCATCGTGTTCATCGCGATGGTCCTGGTCGCAGCGATTGCGGCCGGCGTTCTGATCAACACGGCCGGCTCGCTCCAGAGCCAGGCTTCCGACACCGGTACAGAAACCCAACAGGCAGTGGCGAATCAGATCGAAGTCGTTCACGCGTATGGTGATACCGATGGAGAAGATACCGTTAACGACCTTCATCTTGTCGTGAAGAAATCCGCTGGATCAGATGTGATCGATATGGAGTCGATGACTCTCCAGTACACGAGTGAATCCACAGCTGAGACGCTCGAATACGGTGATGCAGATGGTGACGGAGAATTCGGGACGGCTGGACTAGCGGACACCGAAGAGGACGGTACGGCACTTACCGACACTAGCGATCGGATCGAGATATCCATCGGAATTACCGGGACGTTCGATGGTGATGAAGAATTGAACTCCGGAGATAGTGCGACTATCGAATTAGTCGACCAATCCGGAGCGAAGTTCTCGTACGGTGTAACGGTTCCGGCAACGTTCGGCGGTGACGTTGTGGAGGTCTAACTAATGTTCGAAACAGTCGCAAACGACGATGACCGAGGTCAGGTCGGAATCGGAACGCTCATCGTGTTCATCGCGATGGTCCTGGTCGCAGCGATCGCGGCCGGCGTTCTGATTAATACGGCCGGCTCGCTCCAGAGCCAGGCCTCCGACACCGGTACAGAAACCCAACAAGCAGTGGCGAACCAGATCGAAGTCGTTCACGCGTATGCGGAAGATACAGAGGAGGGTCCTGACGGATTCGACGAACTTAATCTGATCGTGAAGAAGTCTGCCGGTTCGGACGTAATCGATATGGAGTCGATGACCGTTCAGTATACGGACTCGGACGACTCGTTGACTCTTGCACACGATGAGGGCTTCGAAACTGAGGCTGGTACCGATGACAGTGACGACGACGCTCTCACTGCAACTAGCGATCGGATTCAGCTAACGATCGACTTGGATGATTCTGAGGACGAACCTAACGTTCTGAGCCCTGGTGACAGCGCAACGGTCGAGCTCATTGACCAGTCCGGTGCACAGTTCAGCTACGGTGTGACGATGCCGCAGACAGTCAGTGACGATCAGACCGTCGTCGACGTCTAATCGCCACTCCGACTACCACACCCATCGAATTTCGGAGCCGACTTGAGCACACACCCGAGTCTGCTCCTACAGCATTTTTAGACGTCAGGCTGGCTAACCGAGAGTGCTCTTCTCGAGCACCGATAACTGAAGGCTAGTTGAAAATTGACTTGAAGCAAGCATCCGTCGCTCACAACTCACCACTCGATATCGCCCAGAGATTTTTACAGGTATACTATTCACTAATAGTATGATCGACGACGGTACGTCCTCGAGACGGCGGTTTCTCGGGACGGCGATGGCCGCTGTGGCGACGGCCGGACTGGCCGGCTGTACCGGTTCGACCGGACAGATCCAGCCCGAAGAGCCCTCGGAGCCCCGCGAGGGGAGCCCCGAGGAGTTCTACTACTTCCTCGAGGACAACGACATCGCGGTCGAGGACTTGGCCCGCGAGGACGACGAACTCTTTCTGACCTACGACTCCGACGCGGCGGACGTCGAGGAGTCCGACGAAGAGATCATGGTGATCTACGAGGTGTACAAGCTGGCGCTGATCCACCGCGGCTCGGAGATCGAGTTTCTCTACACCGAGATCGCGGACCCCTTCGACGGCCAGGCCCACGGCTGGGGGATCGACACGGAGTGGGTCCATCGGTTCGACAGCGAGGACGACGCGGACGAGCCGGGCAACGAGTCGGTCACTGACGAGACGACCAACGCGAGCGCGGGCAACGACTCCGCGGGCAACGAAAGCGAGGGGCTTGATATGGACCAGGTCACCCTCTGGAGCAACATCATGAACACCAAAGTGTACGAGGACGACGTCGAGGCGGTCGGCAACGAAACGGACGCGAACGAGACCGCGGCCAACGCGACCGACGACGTCCTCGAGAACGAGAGCGACTGACCAGCCATGACCGAGGACGGCCCCCGCGACGAGGGCGTGCTCACCCCCGAGGAGCTCGCGCTCGAGCACGATTCCGTCGCCGAACTGGGCGAGAACCGGTTTCTGGTGCGCTCGGAGGGCGACGCGAGCCCGGAACGGGCGCTCCCCGACGGCCGCGGCGGACACGATCACGCGACCCCGCGGGTCGGCGACACCCCCGAACCCCACGCGGTCGACATCGCCCTGAAGGTCGACGGCGAGGTCGCACGGTATCGGACGTCCTCGAACGACGTCCGCGAGGTGTTCGCCGAACTGCTGACCTGGTATGCGACCCAGCTTGACGCGGATCTCTCGCCCGAAGAGACCCTGCGGCTGATGCTCGAACACGCCGACCTTGAGCGCTGACTCGGGACGCGACGGATGACGCGTCCTTTTTCCCCCTCGAGCGACGAGAACGGCCCATGAGCAATCCACGCGAGGAGTTTCTGGCAGGGGAGCGTCCCGACGACGTCGCCCTGTTTCTGGCCGATTCGTACGTCGAAGACGACCGCCTCGAGAAGTTCGGCGACCCCGTCGAGGACGGGACCGTGATGATCGTCGACGGCGAGAGCGGGCGCAACGCGTTCAAGGCCGCGACCGACACCGACGCGATGAGCTTCGCCAAGACCGCGATGCAGCGGGAAAGCGAGATCAACGACGACCTCACCAGCGGCGAGTGTCCCGACACCGACGAGGACGGCGCCCACGAGCCCCAGTTCGTCTTCGCGTTCGCCGAGGAACAGAACGAGGACGTCGGCGGAATCTACGCCGAGGGCGCGGTCGTCCACGCCTACGCGCAGTGTTCCTGCGGGACGGCCTACTCGGATCGCTGGAACGTCGACGACTGATCGACGCCCGTCGACTGGGACCCGTACGACGACGAGCACCGCCAAGGAGCAGCCTTTTCCTGCCGGCCCGGCTACTCGCCCGCAATGAGTTCCTTCGAGACGCCACACGAGACCGACCGCGGCTTCGGGCTGTCGCGTCGCGAGGTAACCGTCGTCGGCGGCGCGAGCAGCCTGATGGCGGTCACCATCGCATTGATGTACGCCTTCGCGATGACCCCGATCGCCGAGCTTAACCAGCTCGTGTTCTCGGTACCCATCGTCGGCGTCATCGTCTACGGCGCGGCGATCACGATCGGCGACCTGATCGCCGAGCGAGGCGTCAAAAACGACAACATGGGGTCAGCGTTTCTCGGGATGGTCATCCTCCAGGTCGCGTTCGCCGCCTTCGGCGCGGGCGTGATCGCGTTCGCGCCGCCGGATCTCCGGGTGACGATCCTCGGTATCACGGCGGTCATCACCGCGATCATGATGGCCGTGATCTCGGGGTACGTCTACGCCCGCTCGATCACCTTCGAACACTGGGGGCGGTTCTCGACGTACGCCTTCATCGGCGGCGTGATCGCGATCCTCGTCGGCAGCTTCGTCCTCCCGGAGCTGCTGCTGGCCGGCTTCGCGCTGTTCTTTCTCGGCTTCGTCCTCCGGCTCGGCTACGAGATCTGGCAGGTCCGGGACAACCACAACGCCTCGGTCGGCCTGCAGACGATCGGCGTCTACGTCGCCGTCGCCGGGGTGTTCGTCCACGTCCTGCAGCTCGTCCGGGCCTACGTCCTCTCCCAGGAGTAAGAACGGCTCGCCGAGGGCCTACGCCGACTCCTCGTCGACGTCGTCCGCGGTCTCCGACGCTTCGTCCGATTCCGCGACGTCGCGGAACGCGTCGAGTAACACCTGTTTTGCGACCGCGCCTCGCGAGGTCCAGTGCATCGCGTAGTCGAGCATGTCGTCGTAGATATCGGGCTTGCAGCCCGCAGCCTTCGGGTGGCCCCCGCCGTTGACCTGGCCCGCAACCTCGTGACAGCGCTCGAACGCGTCGGTCCCCCGGATCGAGGCCGAGCCGGCGGGTTTGACGACGATCGAGGCGTCGGCACCCCGCTCGCGCATCGCCTCGGCGACCTCGTTTTGCGAGCAGCGCCCGTAGGTGATCCCGACCGTGTACCCCTCGATCTCGCGGAACTCCGCGCGACCGACGGCCTGCTCGATCAGCGCCTCCTTCTCGACGCGGCGCTCGGTCAGAAAGTCCGCGACCCACTCGGGCAGATCGACGCCGTACTCACGGACGACCTCGACGTACTCGGCGGGGTCGGTCCAGTAGGCGTAATCCGCCAGATCGTCACTGCGGGGATCCTCGCGCAGCCAGAGGTCGTGATCCCGCGTCACCGCCGCCAGCTCCTCGTACATCGGGGAGAACTCGTACTCAAGCGAACGGTAGACGACGTCGGCCGAACACTCCTCGTCGGAGTCCCCGACGACGAGCTCGACCCCTGCGTCTCGAACCGCCGCGGCGACCTCGTCGTCCCACTGGTGGTGGTCGTACCACGAGACCCGGTCGGCGGTCTCGGTCGCCGCCGCGAGCTCGTCCTCGACGTACTCGTACTTGTCCGGACAGAGGTCACAGACGTAGAGGTCGATCCCGTCCTTGCCGTACTCGGCGACTCGCGCCAGCGCGTCCTCGACGTCGTGGGGACTCGCCGGGACGAGCGCGACCTCGTGGGGCGTGGGCTCGGGCTCCTCGAGGGGGTCTTCGGCTTCCCCCGCCGCGAGCGCGAGGTTCTCCTCGTGGGCGTCGTCGGCGGCGTCCGACTCGTCGGGATCGGGGACGTTCCGGACGTCGTCGTAGGCCTCGCGCAACAGGGCGACGCAGGCCAGTCCGTCGGCGTCCGGGTCCGCGACGACCGCAACCTCGGCGCCCTCCAGGGCCGCCCGAGTCTGTTCGTCCTCGAGGTCGTCCTCGAGATCGTCGGGGAGGAAGAATCCGGTACCGGGAAGCACCGACTTGCGGGCAGTCGGTAGATCGCCGCTGTCGATGAGTTCGTCGTACATGTCTTCCACTGGGCGGGCTGGCCGGAAGTAACCGCCGATCCACACCCCGTAGCCGCTTCAGGCCCCGGCTTCGGCCCCGCCGGTCTCGAGCTGGCGAACCGTCAACACCGGCGCTGGCGAGCGACGGACGACCCGTTCGGCGACGCTGCCGAGCAGGAGTCGGTTCTCGCCGTGTCGACCGCGCGTGCCCGTGGCGATGACGTCGGCGTCGACCTCCCGGACGTACTCGCAGATCTCGGCGGCTGGCCGTCCCTCCCTGACCGCGGTCGTCACGTCGTCGTCGGTTCGGTCCTTGACCGACGCGATAGCCGCGTCGGCGGTCGTCTCGAGAGCGGTGCGCAGCTCCTCCCGGAGCTGTTCGGGCGAGGCATCGACCTCGCTGGCGTCGATCACCGAGAGGACGTGGATCTCGGCGTCGAACTTCTCGGCGAGATCGAGCGCGACGTCGACCGCGCGGTTGACGCTGTCGGAGCCGTCCGTGGCGACGACGACCGTATCGAACATACCGGCACGTACGAGCGCCAGGGCTTAAACGCTCCCGTCACCGGCGGAGCACTCGTGTGACGCTTGCGAGCCCTCGAGCGAGAACGGTGGGGAGTCTTTTTGACGCCGGAACACACACTGCCGCTATGGACGCCAGCGAGTCGTTTACCGTCGACACGGTCCTCGCACCGGTCGACGGGAGCGAGGAATCCGCGACCGCCGTCGAGTACGCCGTCGCCGTCGCCGACCGCTACGACGCGTCGGTCCACGCACTGTTCGTGCTCGGCCGCGGCGTCGTACAGGGGATAGACGCCGGCACCGTCGAGGAAGAGGCCGTCGCCGACAGCACGCAGGGCTTTCTCGACGACATCAGTCACATCGCCGCCGACGAGGACGTCTCGCTGTCGACGTCGGTCGACAATGGGTTCTCGACGACCCGCAAGACCCGCCACCCGGGCAACGTCGTCCTCGACACCGCCGACGCCGTCGACGCCGACTTCATCGTGTTGCCACGAGAGCCGGTGACTGGGGCCTCCGCCGAGGTCCTCGAGAAGGCTGCGGAGTACGTCCTGTCCTACGCCAGCCAGCCCGTCCTCTCGGTGTAGCCGCTACGCCAGCAGGATCCCCATCTCCTGTTCGAAGTTCTCGGTGCCGGTTGGTTCGAACCCGACCCGCTCGTACAGTGCGATCGCCGGCGCGTTCCAGCGCTCGACGGTCAGCCAGACGTACTGGATCCCCAGCTCGCTTGCGTGACCTAGCAGATGTTTCAGCAGCTGGGTGCCGATGCCGGACTCCTGGTAGGCCTGGAGGACGAAGATCGCCAGCTCCCACTCGACGTCCTCGACGTCTTCGACCGACTCGGGGTCGTCGACGTCGGGGACGAGGACGGCGTGGCCGACGACGTCCTCGCCGTGGCGGGCGACGACGTTGACGCTGTTTTCGGCGATCGTCTCGAGCCAGTTGCGGATCCGCTCGGCGCCTGTCGGCGGGATCCCCTGGGCGCGGTCGGTCGGGTCGAACTCGACGTACATCTCGACGGTGTCGTCGAGCACCTCGCCGGCGAACTCCTCGACGGCGCGGTACTCGATCTCCCGGTCCGACTGGTCGGTGTCGGTCGTCGGCGGGGCGGGAAACGGTCCCGACGTCGTGTCGGGATACACGCGATCCGGCATCGTTATCGCACCAGCTTGACCGTCGTCGGGGCGTTCAACAGGACGAACTCGGTCAGCGATCCCAGCTGGATCTTCCCCATCGGGCTGATCGTCCCGCCGCCGATGACGAGCTGGTCGAACTCGCCCTGTTCGGCGTAGTTGACCAGCGAGCTGCCCGGCTCACCCTCGAGCCGCTCGATCTCGGCGTCGACGCCGGCCTCCGAGAGCAGCTTCTCGGCCTGCTGGTACATCTCCTCCTGGGAGCGTTCAGTCTCCTCTTTTTCGAGGACGACGATGGTGAGATCGTCGCCGATCTCGGTGGTTCGATCGATGGTTCGGCGCAACGCCGTGATCGATTCGTCGCTTCCGGCGAGACCCAGCAACACGTTCATGGCTACGTGTGTGAGCTAATGGACGAAAACGGTTGTGCCGCCCGCGGGAGCGACCGCGTGACGACGATGTTAAGGGCGCGTGGAGAATACGTTGACCGAATGAGTGACGCAGCGCTCGATGTCGTCGAGTTCGTGCTCACGACGAGCGTCTACTCCGACGACAGGACGCTGGACGAGAACGATCTCCCGCCGTCGTACCGTCGGGTGTTCTGGACGGGCGGGAGCGACGACGGCGACGACGAGGACGGCCGAACCCGCGGGGGGATCACCCGTCCCCTCTCGGCGACCAACAGCACCGCACGCGAGGCGACGGGCGTCGATCGGCCCTGGGAGGCCGTCTCCGGGCTGATGTTTACCGACCGGGACGAGTTCTCCGGGACGATCACGCTCACCGAGCAGGGGATGGCCGAGCAGTGGTATCTCGAACGGGTCGACGAGGAGCGCCTGCTCGAGAACCCCACCCTCGCGAAACATTTCGACGAGGCCGACGGGTACGACGTCGACGTCAGCCACGAGGACGCCCGCGAGCGAAACCGGCCGATCCAGGCCGACCGGGTCTGGATCGACGGGCTGCTCGAGGAGTACTTCGACGAGGAGGAAGACGAGGAGATGCTCGATCTCGTCGACGTCCGGGCCCCCGAGGAGGTCGACGTCACCCTCGACGACCTCGTGCTGACCGAGGGCCAGGAGGCCGAGATCGACAAGATCGCGAAGGCGATCGAACACCGCGACTACCTCGCGGAGATCGGCCTGCGCGAGATCGGGAAGCTGCTGTTCGTCGGTCCGCCGGGCACCGGGAAGACCTCCACCGCACAGGCGCTGGCCCAGGACATGGATCTGCCGTTCGTCGAGGTCAAACTCTCGATGATCACCTCCCAGTATCTGGGCGAGACGGCCAAAAACGTCGACAAGACCTTCGAGGTCGCAAAGCGGCTCTCGCCGTGTATTCTGTTTATCGACGAGTTCGACTTCGTCGCCAAGACACGGCGCAGCGACGAACACGCCGCCCTGAAGCGGGCCGTCAACACCCTGCTCAAGAGCATCGACAACATCTCGCTGATCCAGGACGACGTGCTCCTGATCGGGGCGACGAACCACCCCGACCAGTTAGACGCCGCGGCCTGGCGGCGCTTCGACGAGATCGTCAACTTCCCCAAACCCGATTACGACATGCGAGCCGACATCCTGCGGGTGATCACCCGACAGATGCGCATCGACGAGTTCGACCCCGAACTCGTCGCCGAGGCCACCGAGGGGATGACCGGGAGCGACCTCCGGATGGTGCTCCGGGAAGCCGTCCTCGAGGCGCTGACGGAGGATCGGACCGCGCTGACCCAGGAGGACCTGCTCAACGCCGTCGAGGAGTTCGAGGAGCGGGACAATCTCAAGAACATGGACATGATCGACGGCGACCACGACGCTCTCGTCGCGGGCGGGGACGTCGGAAGCAGCGGCGACGATCACGGTCACGACCACGACCACGATCACTGACCCCGTTCGGTGTCGAGAACGCAACGACCAACTGTTCGGCGTTCGTCGTGCCGGTATGTACGATTTCCACGCCCACACCAGCTACTCGGACGGCTCCTTTCTACCGGGGATGGTGCGAGCCGCCGAGGAGGCAGGACTCGAGGGAATTGGGCTGACCGACCACTGCTCGATCAGCTCGCGCGACCGGGCCAACGCCACCCGCAACCGCTACGGGTTCAACCTGGATCTCACCTACCAGCGGCGCCGCGACGCGATCGAGCAGGTCCGCGAACGGACCGGGATCGACGTCTACGACGCCGTCGAGATGGACTACGATCCTCGCGACGAAGCGGAGATCGAAGCCTTCCTCGCGGAAGCGGACTTCCAGTATGTGATCGGCAGCGTCCACGCCGTCGAGGGCGAGAACGTCCAGGTGGCCTCGAACTTCGAGGGGCTCTCCGAATCCGACCGGGACACCGTCGTCGACGACTACATCGATCGTCTCGTGGCGCTGATCGACTCGGAGCTGTTCGACGTCGCGGCCCACCTCGATCTTATCGAGCGCACGCCGCCGCTGCAGGGACGGACGACGACCGACCACTACGAGCGGGTCGCGCGGGCGTTTGCCGACTCCCGAACGGTCCCCGAGATTAACGCGGGGCGGGCGACCCGCGAGGACCCGATCGTCCACCCCTCCAGGGAGTTCCTCGAGGCGCTCCGAGAGTACGACGTTCCCGTGACACTGGGAACCGACTCACACGCACCCGAGGAGATCTGCGAGCGAACGACCTTCCTCGAGGAGTACCTGCGCGACCGAGAACTCGAGCCGGTGAGCCCGCCGGGGCTGGACGCACACCGCTAGCGCCGACGCCACGCTTTTCCGCGCGCCGTCCGTCGGTTCGGTATGACCTCCGATCGGAACGTGTTCGGCACCGAGCTCGAACCCTGTAGCACCGATCCGATGACCGGCTTCCTGCGGGACGGCTGCTGTCGGCGCGTCGAGGGCGACCGGGGTCGCCACGAGCTCTGTGCGGTGCTCACCGAGGAGTTCCTGCGGTTCAGCAAGGCCCAGGGCAACGACCTCACGACGCCCCGCCCCGAACTCGAGTTCCCCGGGCTCGAGCCCGGCGACCGCTGGTGTCTCTGTCTGGGACGGTGGCTCGAGGCCGAGGACGCAGACTGTGCGCCGCCGGTCGTCCTCGAGGCGACCCACGAGGCGGTCCTTCGTGACGTCGATCCGGACCTGCTCCGGGAACACGAGTACGATCCTCGAGAGCACGACGGGCCGATCGACGGCGACTCCGACTCCGCTCACGAGCGGTCGAAGTAAGCGAGCGATCGGGGAACACCCTTTATACGACGGCTTCGAATGGCCGGTAGATGATCGATGGATCGAACCGGACGGACGCCACCGACGCGTTCGCCCAGCGGGCACAGGCCGAGTACGGCGAGTCGATCCGTCACCTCGTCGCGTTCGGCAGCGCCGTCCGCGGCGGCGAGCGGGGCGTCCACGGCGAGGCGGAGCTGTTACTGGTCCTCGAGGACGTCGAGCCCGAGCGCGAACTCGAGGCGCTGGCTCGCGAGGTCGGCCTCGAGCACGGGACCGTCCTCGAACTGCACGTGTTGCCGGCCGAGCGGTACGAGGAACGCGAGGACCACGAGTTCGTCGAGCGGGCGTTCGCCGAAGGGGAGGTATATGTGTAGGCGACGCGGTTCCGTTCCGAGTGACGGCCACGATCGCACCGACGCCGCGACCGAGGGGGCGCAGTAGGGATGCGCGTCACCCTGCTCGGCACCGGTGACACGACCGGGACCCCGACGGTCGGCTGTGACTGCGAGACCTGCCGGCTCGCCCGGGAGCGAGGACTCGAACGGACTCGCTTCTCGGTCCACGTCGAGAACGAACGCACCGACGAGTCGCTGCTGATCGACTTCAGCCCCGACTTTCGCACCCAGTTTCTCCGCGAGGACGTCCCCCTGCCGGACGCCGGGATCGTCACCCACATTCACTTCGACCACCTCGACGGGCTGGGCAACGCCTTCCGGGTGTTCGACTCGCTGACCGTCTACGCGGCCGACGAGACCGATCCGCGGACCGGCAAGAGTGTCGCCGAGACCGTCGCCGACGACTACCACTACCTGAACACGATCACGGTTCGGCCGACGACGCCGCTGGAGCCGGTCCGGATCTGCGGGCTCGACGTGACGTTCGTCCCCGTCGACCACCCGCCGCTGGTCTGTTACGGCCTCGCGATCGAGGACCCCGAGACGGGCGCGAAGCTGTCGCTCACGGGCGATACGAACTACGCCGTTCCCGAGCGGTCACGGGACGTCCTCGCAGGTCCCGACCTCCTGCTTGCCGACGCGATCGTGCCGGCGCATCTCTGTGCGTCCCACCCCGCAGGCGGCCGCCACGAGGCACCGGACGGGACGCCCTACACCTTCGGCTCGAAACACATGACCCGCGAGGGGGCGCTGGCGCTGGCTGACGAACTCGAGGCGAGCCGAACCCGTCTCGTCCACGCCGCACACTACTATCCCGCCGACGAGGCGTTCGAAGAGCCGCTTGCCGTCGACGGCGAACGGTACGTCCTCGAGTAAGCGACGGAGTTAGAACCCGCCGCCGAACAACAACTCGAGGAAGTCCTGCACCGCGAAGACGGCCAGGACGAACGCCAGCAACACGAGGAAGGCGTTGACGACGTTCAGCGCGGTCGTGTTGCGGTACTCGCCCATCGTCTCGCGGTCGTTGACCGCCCAGAACAGCAACAGCGCGGCCAGAGGCAGTCCGAAGATCCCGTTGTACGTCGGGAAGAGGATGACCATGTCGACGACCGACAGGTCGAGGACGCTGCTGACGATCGGCGACGCGAACCCGCTCGCGGTCAGCCCGACGAAGACGAGCTTGAACAGGCGACTGCTCTGGTCGACGTCGATATCCATCGCCTGTGGGATGATGTAGGCGGGGGTCCACATGATCGGGATGATGCTGTTAAACGCCGCGGCGGTGACGCCGGCGATGAACAGCACCATCGCCCACGTCCCGAGCACTTCGACGAGGGCCTCGCCGGGCGTGATGAACGATTCGAGCTCGGTGAACCCCATCGGCTGTAACACCGCGGCCGAGACGACCAGGATCGCGACAGTGGTGATCCCGCCGACGGTGAAGCCGAGGACCAGATCCTGGCGCGCGTCGGAGACGTCGCCCTCGTCGGTCCAGCCTTTCTCCTCCACGAGAATCGACTCGAGGAAGAAGTTTGGCCACAGCGCGGTCGTCCCGAGCAGGCCGGCCGCGATCGCGAGCGCGCCAAGCGAGTCCGAGGTCGGAACGAACCCGAGCGCGACCCCGCCGAGGTCGGGGTTGCTCCAACCGGCGACGATGAGATACAGCACCATCACCGCCATCATCATCACGATCATCAGCTGTTCGATCTTCTGGTAGTTCAGTAAGCCGACGCCGATGGCAACCAGTGTCGTGACGACGGCGACGGGTTGCCAGGCGATGGCGCCACCGGTGACGAAGGAGACTCCGGCGCCGACGGCAGCGACGAGGCCGAGCGTCCAGGCGACACAGCCGATCGACAGAAACACCGCGATCGCCGTCGCGAGCCTCTTTCCGACCTTCTCACGGACGAATATCATGAGCGGCTTGCCGTGGATTCCGAGCCGCGCGCTCATGTCCTGGGCCATCACGCCGAGCAACACCGCTCCGACGACGGCCCACAGCAGCGTGTAGCCGTGCATGATCCCCGCCTGGCTCGCGATAAAGACCGAGCCAGAGCCGAAGTAGCTGGCGACCATGACGAACGCCAGCCCGTACTCCTGTACCGCCTCGGATAGTTCTCTAGCGATTCTTGCCGTGAAGTTTTCAGTAGTACCCATGAATTAAATTTGCGGTTGTTTCCGTCTGTCGCTCGTTCATCCTATAGAGATAGTACTGCGAAGTCAGCCAAATATAGCAGTTACGCACGGAAAAGCCCCCGCGTTTCAAGTTCCGGGCTACGGCCGAAACAGCGCCTGAATCGCCTGAACTGAGGTGTGTTGAAAGCCGCGCTATCGGTCAGCTGAACCGCTCCAGCCCCGTCTGTGTCCGCCGCCGTCCGCTCGGATCGGCGACCCAGTCGGTGCGGTGGTCTCGCTCGGTCTCGTGGTCGACTGCCGGAGCGGACCCCCGGACGTAGCCGGGACAGTCGACCCCACAGTCACCTTCCGCGTCGACGGCCCGACCCGCCCACTCGCAGTACGGCACCGTCGCCCCGTTCGAGTCGGCGGCCCGACAGCGCTCACAGGCCGGCAGCCCGTACGTGCGCCACCCCTTCCCGTAGGCCCGTTCTGCGAGCCGACGGCGGGTGCGTGCTTTCGCCGCGGGCGAAGCGATCGCGATATCGGTCCGACCGGGGTGGGACTCGAGCGGTTCGATCCCGGGTTCGGCGACCGACAGCGGCGTCGGCTCCCGGAGGACGTCGATCTCGCGGACCGCGCCGTCCTCGCGGTGAACGCGCCAGATCCCGACTTCGTCGGGGATCCGGTTGCGGTGGGCCCCGGTCACGTAGCTCTCGGTGGCCAGTACGACCTCGTCGACCACGCCGAGGCTGACGTCCGTACGCAGCTGGGCCTCGAGGTCGCCCGGTCGGCCGAGATCGGGCTTGTTCTCGATAGCGAGGACGCGGTCGTACCAGTCGGGGTACCGGGCGACCTGGCGGACGTACTCCCGTCCGTTCCGGCGTTCGCGTTCGAAGAAGCCGACTTCGATCGCGCGCTCGGTCGCGCGCCGGGCCCGGTTCGGATGGCAGTCGAAGGCGTCTTTCCAGTACCGCGTGCGGCCGGGGCCGACTCGCGACTCGATCGCCGCCGTCGGAATCGACTCGGCCGTGATCGCCGCTCGATCCGGGAACCCGGGGCCGGGTTCGATCCCGACGATATCGAGGACGCGACCGCCTGGGTTGGCGACGCCGGCCCCGAGCTGGCGGGCGAAGAGCCGATCGCTCCGGCCCTCGAGGAAGGCACACAGCTCGAGCTCGAACGCGAACTCGCTCACGAACGGACGAACGGCCGACGGAAAGAAAAGGGGTCGGATCCGTCGGTTCGCTCTCCGACAGTGTCTCTTCGAACAACAGGATTGATCACCCTGTGGTTCGAAGCCGGACGACGTATGGGGGTACTCGATGCGTTGGGCGTTCGAAACTGCGACGGAACGACGCGGTACGAGTGTCGAAACTGCGGGCGAGAGCTGACGGCAGACGACGAGAGCTGCTCCGGCTGTGGCTCCCGGGAGATCGCCCACTACGAGTTCTGACTCGGTTCGGCGTCCGTACACCCCGAGCAGCCGCAGTACGCGTCCCACCGCGAGCGAAACGCTGATTTACGATCGAGACTACCTCCCGGTGAGGAATGGCAAACCGGGACGACGTTTCCAGGGAACTCGCGGAGTGTACGGAGTGTGGTGCCGTCTACGCGGCCAGACAGTGGCCTGATGGGCGGATCAAGACGATCGGGAGCGAGAGCTGTCAGTGTGGCTCGACGGAGTTCTCGCTCGTCGAAACGGTCGCGGCCGACGACGAGGTCGAAGGGCGGACGCCGGACGAGGCGGAGTAGCGTCCGAACCGGAACGCGTTTGCTCTGCCGTACTCGTCTGTGCTCATGAGCGAAGATCCGTTGACGCGCCGACGAACGCTCGTCGGCGCAGGTTCGATCGCGATTCTCGGAACCGCCGGCTGTCTCGAGGACGACGAATCCGACGACGAGCCGGCCGATGGGGAGTCTGCGGACGCGTTCGACGACGATCTGGTCGACGATCCGGCCGACGACACGGATCACGAGGTCGATATCTCGGAGCTACTCGTTTACGAGCGTGACGGCGAGCAGCTCGCGAACTCCCACGCCGGCCACTGGCACTACGAGACCCGGACGGGCGGCCTGCCGGTGGTCGAGCCGGGGTCGACGCTCGACCTCGAGACCAGGTTCACGAAGGACGGCGAGGACGTCGCTGTCGGCGACGGCGAGCCCTACCAGCCCGGTCTCGAGATCGCCGACGGCGAGCCGGAGGGTGTCGTCGACATCGACGTCGGCCCCACGCTCCTCTCGCTATCGGGTGCGGAGACGGGGGAGACGGCGGTGGTCTTCCAGCTGCTCGAGGACGGCGAGGCCGTCTGGGAGGCGCCGCCGATCGACGCCTTCGTCGAGAGCTGACGGCGACCGAGACCACCGGACTGCTCGGGACTGGTCGGTACCGTGATACGCCCCGAGAACAGTAGGTTTATCAGTCGCACCGGGGAACTTCTACCTAAGATTACTCATCGTCTTATGGCAGGAACTCAACAACCGGAGGTGAACATCGGACTCGTCGGCCACGTCGATCACGGCAAGACGACGCTGGTGCAGGCACTCAGCGGATCGTGGACTGACCAGCACAGCGAGGAGATGAAACGCGGCATCTCCATCCGACTGGGCTACGCCGACGCGACGTTCCGGCACTGTCCCGATCTGGATGAACCCGAACGCTACACCGTCGAACAGGAGTGTCCGGACGGCTCGCCCAGCGAGCCGCTGCGGACCGTCTCGTTCGTCGACGCGCCGGGCCACGAGACCCTGATGGCGACGATGCTGTCGGGGGCCTCGCTGATGGATGGCGCCGTGTTGGTCGTCAGCGCCAACGAGCCCGTTCCCCAGCCCCAGACCGAGGAGCACCTGATGGCGCTGGATATCATCGGGATCGACAACATCGTCATCGCCCAGAACAAGGTCGACCTCGTCGACTCCCAGCAGGCCCGACAGAACTACCGGGAGATCCAGGAGTTCGTGGAGGGGACCGTCGCCGAGGACGCTCCCGTCGTCCCCGTCTCGGCGGGCCAGGAGGTCAATCTCGACCTGCTGATCCAGGCGATCGAGGAGGAGATCCCCACGCCCGAACGGGATCCCGGGACCGACCCCCGGATGCACGTCGCCCGGAGCTTCGACATCAACAAACCCGGGACGACCGCCAAGGACCTCGCCGGCGGCGTCCTCGGCGGGAGCCTCATCCGGGGCGAGCTCGAGGTCGGCGACGAACTCGAGATCCGTCCGGGACGGGAGGTCGAGGAGGGCGGCCAGACCGAGTACGTCCCGATCCAGACGACGGTCCGATCGCTGCAGGCTGGTGGCGCCGACGCGGAGTCGGTCACCCCCGGCGGGCTGCTGGGGGTCGGCACCGGACTCGACCCGTCGCTGACGAAAGGCGACGCGCTCGCTGGACGGATCGCGGGTCCGCCGGAATCGCTCCCGCCGACCTGGGAGCAGTTCACGATGGACGTCGACCTGCTCGATCGCGTCGTCGGCAACGTCGAGGACGCGAGCCAGGAGGGCGACGCCGCCGACATCGACGAGATCAACACTGGCGAACCCCTGATGATGACCATCGGAACGGCGACGACCGTCGGCGCAGTTACAAGCGCCCGCAGCGGGGAGTGTGAGGTCAAGCTCAAACGCCCCGTCTCGGCCGAGCCGGGCTCGAAGATCGCGATCAACCGTCGGATCGGCGCCCGCTGGCGACTGATCGGGCTTGGAACGCTTCGCGAGTAAGACGACAGCGAGCATGAGTACCCGGGTCGCCCTCGACACGAGCGCGTTGATGATGCCGGTCGAACTCGACGTCCGGCTGTTCGACGAGCTCGAGCGGCTGCTCGGCGCCGCCGAGCTGATCGTTCCCCAGCCCGTCATCGAGGAGCTCCGACGACTGTCGGAGAAAGGCGGCACCGAGGGAACTGCGGCGTCGGTCGGGTACGACCTGGCGACCGAACGCTGTCTCGTCGTCGACACGGAGGAATCGTACGCCGACGACGCCTTGGTCGAACTCGCCCGCGAGGGCAGCGTCGACTACGTCGTCACGAACGATCGCCCGCTGCGGGACCGGGTGCTCGAAGCGAGCATACCGGTACTTGCATTACGCGGGAGAAACAAGCTGGCAATCACTCAACCATAGATGTACAAACGGGTCAGACTAACGGATACGATCGAAGTACCGCCGAAAGCGCTCGGTGACGTCTCGCCGAAGCTGGTCAAACAACTGCTGCAGGACAAACTCGAGGGACGGATGGACGAGGAGGTCGGCAGCGTCGTCTCGATCACGGAGGTCCACGACATCGGCGAGGGTGCCGTCCTCCCGAACAAGCCCGGCGTCTACTACGAGGCCGAGTTCGACGCCGTCACCTTCGATCCGGACATGCAGGAGGTCGTCGACGGCACGATCGTCGAGGTCGTCGAGTTCGGCGCCTTCGTCGGAATCGGCCCCGTCGACGGGCTGCTCCACGTCTCCCAGATCAGCGACGAGTACCTCGCGTTCGACGGCGAGAACCAGCAGCTCGCCTCCAACGAGTCCAACCGAACGCTGGGCGTCGACGACGCCGTCCGGGCTCGTATCGTCACCAAGAGCATCGACGAACGCAACCCGCGCGACTCGAAGATCGGTCTCACCGCGAAACAGCCCGGGCTCGGCAAGCACGGCTGGCTCGAGGAGGACCACGAGAAGCGCGAAGCGACCACGGGTGAGTAACAATGGCATCCGATCGACTCGTCTGTCGCGAGTGCCACCGGGTCAACGACCCCGACAGCGACACCTGCGACTCCTGTAACTCATCGTCGCTGACCGAGGACTGGGCTGGCTACGTCGTCATCGCCCACCCCGAGGACAGCGAGATCGCCACGGAGATGCAGGTCACCGAACCAGGTGCGTACGCGCTGAAGGTCCGGTAACGTGACTCGCGACGACAGCGACCCCGACCGCGCGGACGAGCAGCTTCTGGTTTTGCCCGACGAGCTACGCCACGAGCTCAAGGAGCCGATGGGCCCGATCGAGACCGACGCCGACGTTCTCCTCGAGGACGTCTCGGGGCCGCTGATCGCCGTCGGCGACGTCGTCACCTACCACATCGTCCGCGCCGGCCGGGACCCCGACGTCGCGCTCGTCGACGAACGGACCAAACGCCAGCTCGTCGAGGCGGAGATCCGCGAGACCGTCACCGAGCGAGTCAACGTCGAGGCCCGGAACCCGCCCGCCGAACTCACCAGCGACGTCCTCGAGACGCTCCGAGAGAGCCTTGAGCGCGAGGAGCCGACGACGGTGCTTGTCGACGGCGAGGAGGACCTGGTCGTACTCCCGGCGATCATGGTCGCGCCCGACGGCGCCAGCGTCGTCTACGGCCAGCCTGACGAGGGGATGGTCCACGTCGTCGTCGACGACGAGGTACGCCGGGAGGTCCGTGCCCTGCTCGAGCGCTTCGAGGGCGATCAGGAACGGTTCTGGGAGCTGCTCGAGGAGTAGACGGAAGTCGGAGACCGATTCTCGGGAACGCCAGTTCGTCGCTGGACGCTGCGTATAAATGGTGGTACGTCTTCTCTACAGGCAGCCCCTCAAAAAACGTTCAGGCAGTCGAGGGCTCGGCGAGTTCGCGGAGTCGCTCGAGGTTGGTAATCGCCGATTCTTGGTACTCAGCGATCCGTTCGAGCGCGTCCTGCATGCGTGGGTCCTCGAGGTGTTCGTTCATTCCCCGCGTAATGTTGAGTCGACATCCTTGTCGCCAGTCCTCGATGTCGGGTTCCGCCTGCCACGCGACGAGGGTCCGTTGGATGACGAGGGTTTGGCGGACGAGCTTCTCCGCGTCGCCGAACCCGGGGTTGGGCGGGCACAACCGGTTTTTCTCCGCGTCGTCGTCGCGGTTCGCCTCGACGTAGGCGGTGATAGCAGCGCTAAACGGAATGACTCCGGGAGCGTGAATATACTGAAGGGTGATCCGGTCGGGGGCGAAGATCGGCCGAGTCGGGGGAGTATCGACACCGTGGGCGGTGCAGTCGACGTGCACATGCTGTGGGTTGGTGGGCACGGTCCCATCGTCGAGTACGATGCGGTCGGCCTCGAGACGCTGGACGTATCCTTTGCGGATGACGTTGCGAATCTGGCGCAGGTCGTCGCGTTCGTCCTGGCTGAGGATCGCCCCGCGATAGGTTTCGGGTTCGATCTCGGGATCGAGCGGGATCAGCACCTCGTTGGCTTCCAGCCGGCGGAACAGGTCGGGGACGTCCTCGGCCTCCGCGGCAGCTTTCGTCCACAGCGACCACATCTCCATGAATAACGGCACGCGCTCCAGGGGTTGGTATTTGCGCCGGGGGGTGGTCCAGGGGTCGCGTGGTCGAATCCACCGGATCTCCGCCGGTGGAACGCCCTGGTTGAGCAGCCAGCCGCAGGTGTCCATGGACGTCTTCCCCGCCCCGATGACAGTGAATCCGTCGGCTGGATCGGTGAGGTCGACGAGTTCGTTGGGGGTGACCAGCCGCACGTCCGGGTCGATGTCGAACGGTGGTGTGTGGGTCGCGGGGATGGACGATTCCACGTAGGTGGCGTCCACGACCCGGCGCCGGACCTCGACCTCGGTCGTCTCGCCGGTCAGCCGCGACTCGAACCGATGGCGACCACCACTGGAACCGATGTAGTTGGACATGCCGAAAAAGCGGACCTGCCCCGAGCCGAGCAGCTCTTCGTCGAGTACGCGGCGGTAGTAGTCGCAGATCTCCACACCGGTCGCCCGCTCGTAGAAGCCGGCGTTGGGGCCGTCCTCGTCGACCTCGTCGTTGCCGAGCCGCCGCGAGTCGACCCCATAAATCGCAGACGGCTGGTGGAGCCGCACGAACGGGTAGGCGTCGTTCCAGTGGCCACCCGGATTCGCCCGTCGGTCCACCATCACGACATCGGCGTCGGACTCCTCGATCAGCGTGTCCGTAAACGCCATCCCCGACGCCCCCGCACCCACCACCAGATAATCCGCCTCAGGCGCTTCCATGTCGAACCACCCCGGTCGTCAGACGCTCAGCGCGATTGCTCCCGAAAGAACCACCCTTGACCTGCTTCTCTCCGGCTTCGAACTGATCACTGGCGTCTGTCATCTGATGGACCAATCTGCGAGACGAAGTCACAAAGAGCTACTCTGTGATGGATCTGCAGGGGTTGAGCAATCTGCAGACGGTGACGGACGCGGCGCGAGTAAAAGAGTTTACTATACATAACGCGAGTTTCACTTCCTCCTTTGAATGAAGAAATCGTGCTGCCAACTACTACTGATGCTGAACCCCAATGCTTATTTCTAAATATAGGTATAAGAGATCCAATGGTTCTGGACCGGTGGTATCCGGAACGTGCTCCGACGTGGGCGGACGTGTTCGTCGTAGGTCTGGCGCTGGTAGTGCCGTCGCGGCACCTGATCAGGACAGACCCCATCCTCTGGAGATGGGTGGCTATCGGGTTTCTACTCGGACTCGGTTCCCTTGGGCCGCTGGCTAACTCGGCGATCGGTCTGCAGGCAGGAAGCTGGTTCCGGAAGATCGGTGGCGCCGGACGGATCGCGACGACTGCGTTGGCCGCACTCGTTGTGGCAGTTACGATGTATCAGTTCGATATTTTGACTGCGGTCGTGGCCAGCTTCGGGGTCGGAGTGATCGCATCCGTGCTCGTATACGCCACAATGTATGTAGCCAGAGCCGGTGAAATAGACGGCTGGTACTGAGGGTTGCTCCCAGTTCGTTCGGAGACGACGTGACGAATTGACCAGTTCGAACTACGCCATAGTTTTAATCGGACCACAGATTCGACCATCCTCCCTGACCGACGACAGGGAGTTTCCACACCCACCCCAACCGATTCGTTCGTTCGTATCCGCTCACTCACTCATCCACTGGCAGAGGTTGCTCTGCCAAGCCATTCGTTCGTGTTATCTGCTCACGGGCACGGAGTGCCCGTTCGCACGGTACGCGGGCCCGTCGGTCTCGCGTACTCGCGACGACCTCGCACGGCATCGGACTATCGCTCGCGGTAGTCCAGCGTGCGCCACCGCAGGCCGGTGGGGCTCGAGGATGCGTTTCCTCTGCCGGACCTCGAGTCGAAGAACGACTTCTGTTCGATTACTGTCGAATCGAGCCACCTCGAGCCCGCCAGCGCCAGCCGTAGTACAGCGTCGCTGCGGCGAAGCCGATCGCTCCGACGGTGTAGGTCGTCGCCGGGGTCAGGGCCGCGGCGGTCCCGGTGAGGACGGCCAATCCGCCCGAAAGCAGCAGCTGGAACTCGAGCGTGCGATGGCGGTCGACGAGGACGCCGGCGGCGACTGCCCCACAGGCGTAGAGCCCGATCAGGCCGGGAACGAGTCCGGCAACGCCGCGATTACCGAACCCCGCGTACAGTAGAACGACCTGGACGAGCAGGAGCGGACCGAGGACGAGGACGGCGAGTAGCTGCCGCTCGCGTTCCAGCATCCGCTCGTCGACCGCGTTCCCGGTCTGCATACTGCGATCTAGTGTCGACTGTCTACTAATTCTTTCCACCGGAAACGAGATGACGGGCTCGAACGTCGTCCTCGCCCGCGATCGATACTCGGGACCTTCTTACCGTCCGAGTGAGACGTACAGAATATGTATGATTTCGTCGTCGTGGGCGTCGGCCCCGCCGGCGCGCGTTTCGCGCGTCGAGCCGCCGAGCGCGGCCACGACGTCCTCGCCCTGGAGCAGGGGACGGTCGGCACGCCGCTTGCCTGCTCGGGCCACGTCAGTACGGACATCTGGAGCGTAGCGGGCGAGGACGCCCGCGAGGAGCTGCTCCAGAACGAGATCTACGGCGCGCGCTTTCACGTCGGCGGTCCCCGCAGCGACGCCTACCCCTTCTACAAGGAGGAGGTCGCCTCGAACGTCATCGACCGCGTCGGGCTGGATCGTCACCTTGCCGACCTCGCTCGCGAGGCCGGCGCCGACGTCCGGGAACACCATTCGGTCACGAGCGTCACCGAACACCACGACCGCGTCGAGGTCGTGGCGAGCGGACCCGACGGGCCCGTCACCCACGAGGCGAAGATGGTCGCGGGCTGTGACGGCCCGCGCTCGCGGGTCCGCCAGGAGCTCGGACTGCCCGAACCTGACGAGCTGCTCCACGGAGTGCTGGCGTTTTCCGAGGAGGACGATCACGAGGACTTCGTCGACGTCCACCTCACCCCGCCGACGTTTTTCGCTTGGCGGATCCCCCGTGGCGAGGCCGGCGTCGAGTACGGTCTCGCGGCTCCGCCGGGCGTCGAGGTGACCAAACACTTCGAGGAGCTGATCGACGGCTACGAGATCGACGTTTCCCACCGGTGTTCGGGGGCGATTCCGATCGGCCCTGCGGATCGAGTGACGAGCCGTCGGGGCTTTCTGATCGGTGACGCCGCAGCCCAGACCAAACCGTTCACCGGCGGCGGGATCCTCTACGGGACGACGGCCGCGGACCACGCGGCCCGCGAGATTGACCCCGATCGGCCGACATCCGTCGCGGCCTACGAGCGCGCCTGGCGCGAGGACCTGGAACGCGACCAGCGGCTGGGGCACTGGATCCGTCGGGCCTACTCGCTGCCCGAGCCGATCCAGCGGATCGGGCTGGGCGCGCTGTCGGGCGAGATCGGCGTCCACATGGATCGTCCGACGTCGCTGGTCTCGCCGACCCACCTGAAGGCGATGCTGTCGCGGCTTCGGCCGTGACTCCCGTGCGGCCGTACTCGGGTTCGGACGTGCCACCCCGGAACCGCAGGCGACGAATCGAAGCCCCTCGTCTCGAAACCGCCGACAGATGACCGAACGGCTGGCGGCCATCGCCGCGTTCGTGGCGAGCGTCCTCGAGCGGCTGGGGATCATCGACGCCGAGCGACTGCGCCCGACGGTCGAGCTGGCCTGGCCCCGGATCGTCACCGGGGTTGCGATCATGTCCAAACAGACGGCTGACCTCGCGATGGTCGGGATCGCCGTCGGCACCACCGGGACCGCGGGACTGGCCTTTGCGCTTGCCTACTGGGAGATCGTCGCGATGCTCGGACTCGGCCTGGCGGGCGGGACCGTCAGCCTCGTCTCCCAGAACTACGGCGGGGCAGAGAACGAACGGGCGTCGCTGGTCGTCACCCAGAGCGTGATACTCGCCGTCGTTCTCTCGATGCCGCTTGCGGCCGCGTTCCTGCTCGTCCCCGACACACTGATCGGCCTGTTCGACGGCGACGCGGAGTCGCTGGCTCACGGCCGCACCTACCTCGTCTACGTCGCGCCCGCCGTGCTCTTCGAGATCCTCAACCTGATCGCCAGTCGCACCTACACCGGTGTCGGCGACACCTTCACCGAGATGATGGCCCGCGCGGGCGGCGCGGTGCTGAACGTCGTGCTCAGCGCCCTCTTCATCTTCGGCCTCGAGATGGGCGTCGCGGGCGCCGCGCTCGGGACGACCCTCTCGACGGGGTTCGTCACGGCCGTCCTCGGGTGGGGGATGGTCGGACGCTCCTACGGTGCGCTCGGGATGGAGCCAAGCCCCGTCCCGATCACCCGCGAGGGGCCGTGGCTCGAAGCGGGCGTGATCCGCGAGCTCGTCGAGATCTCGGCCCCGGAGATCGGCCGCCGGCTCGCTCAGGGAATCGTCGTCTTCCCGCTGCTGTGGATCGCGGCTTCCTTCGGCCCGGTCGTCGTCACCGCCCTGGAGGTCGGTCGCCGCGTCCGCAGCCTGATCAACAGCGTCAACTGGGGGATGGGACTCGCCTCGAGCTCGCTGGTCGGCCAACATCTCGGCGCGAACGAGGTGGAGGAAGCCGGCGCCTACGGCGAGGGGATCGTCCGCCTCTCGACGGTCTGTTACGTCGGGATCGCCGCCGTCGTCCTCGCGTTCGCCGAGCCGATCGCGGGGCTGTTCGTGAGCGAGCCAGCCGAGGTCTCCCTGGCCGCGACGTTCGTCGCGGTCGGCGCCGTCAGCGCAATCGGGCTCGGCGTCGACGGCGCCGCGGCGGGCGCGTTGCTCGGCGCCGGCGACACCCGGCTGCCGCTCGTGGCCTCCCTGATCGGGCGGTACCTCTTTGCGTTACCCGCGGCGGCACTCGGGCTCGTCACCCCGCTCGGCGTCGGGGGACTCTATCTCGCCTTCCTGCTCGAAACGTACGTTCCGGGCGGAATCAACTACTGGCTGTTCCGGCGCGGGCGCTGGAAGGCCGTGAGCCGACGGTATCGGCCCGACGCCGAAGCGGAGTAAAAACGAGACCCGCTACGCGAAGTCCTCGTAGGTCGGACGTTCGCGGTCGCCGGGGAACTCCTCGACGGCGGTCTGGAGCTGGTCGCCCGACTCCATATCTTTGATCGTCACCTCGTCGTTCGCCAGGTCCTGCTCGCCGACGATGACGACCGTCTCGGCGTTGATCGAGTCCGCATAGTCGAGCTGGGCGCCGAAGGAGCGACCGGCGACGTCGGTCTCGACGACGTGGCCCCGGTCGCGCAGCTCGCGGGTGATCCGGGCGGCCTCGGCGCGGGTGTCGCCGACCTGGAGCACGTAGTAGTCGGTGGTCACTTCCTCCTCGGGCCAGACGCCCGCGCGCTGACACAGCAGCGCCAGCGTCGCGTGGCCGGGCGCGACCCCGACCGCGGGGGTCGGTTGGCCGCCGAAGCTCTCGATGAGGTCGTCGTAGCGCCCGCCGCCGAAGATCGACCGGGAGACCTCGCCCGTCGAGTCGAAACACTCGAAGACGACGCCGGTGTAGTAGTCGAGCCCCCGGGCCGTCTCCAGCGAGATCGTACAGTACTCGCGGGCACCGAAGTCCTCGGCCGCCCCGAGGACGTGCTGCAAGTTTTCGACGGCCGCCGTCACGCGCTCGGTGTCGGCGAACGACTCGACGTCCTCGAGGTCGCCGCTCGCGATCAGCTCGTCGAACTCGGCGGCCTGGTCGTAGGAGAGGCCGGCCTCGACCAGCAGGTCGTGGTACTCCGCGGTGGAGATTTTACCGGACTTGTCGACCGCCCGGATCGCCTCGGTCGTGTCGACGTCGGTCTCGTAGCTCTCGAGCACACCACCGAGAATGTCGCGGTGGGAGATCCGGAACTCGAAGTGGTCGCCGGTGAGCCCGAGATCGGTCAGGGCGTCGGCGGCCCACGCGAGGATCTCGGCGTCGGCCTCGGGCTCCGAGGAGCCGAAGATGTCGACGTTGGTCTGGTAGAACTCGCGCTGGCGGCCCTGCTGAACCTGCTCGTAGCGCCAGAACGGGCGCGTCGAGAACCACTTGATCGGTTTCGAGAGCTCCTGCTGTTTCGCGACGACCATCCGCGCGACCGTCGGCGTCAGCTCGGGGGTCAGCGTGACGTGGCGCCCGCCCTGGTCCTCGAAGGCGTACAGCTCCTCGACGATCTCGTCGCCGCTCTTGTCGGTCCACATCTCCGCGCGCTCGAGTGCGGGGGTGCCGATCTCGCGGAAGCCGTACCTGTGAGCGGCGTCCTCGATCGTGTCGATGGTCGCCCGCCTGGCGGCCATCTCGCCGGGGTAGAAGTCACGAAACCCCTTGATGCCGTCGTACATACCCCACCGTTCGGCGACGGCGACCTTCTAACCTTTCGTTTGGCCGGCGATCCCGCAAATTCGGACCGTCGGCCGCGACGAGCGCGGCTCGCCCGCCGAGAGGGCGGAGGAATTTATACGGCGTCGACGAAGGCGCCGTATGCCTCCGCGCATCGATCGGACCGCTCCCGAGACGTTCGGCGACGGTGAGTGGCGGGAGCTGGGCCTGGCCGTCGGCTTCTGCGAGCTCGCCGGTGTCGTCCCCGGTCTGTTGACCGCCAAGGACGTAGACGAGTGGTACCCGACCCTCGAGAAACCGCCGCGAACGCCGCCGGGCTGGGTGTTTCCGCCCGTCTGGACCGTCCTGTTCGCGACGATGGGGGTCGCGTGGCACCTGATCCGTCGGGACCGAACCGCGAGCCCGAGGCGAAAACGGCGGGCAGAGCGCACGTTCCTCCTGCAGCTCGCGTTGAACGCGCTCTGGTCGCTCGTGTTCTTCGGTCGGCGGTCGACCCTCGGTGGGCTCGTCGTCATCGCGTTGCTCGGACCGGCGATCGCCGTGACGATCGCGGCGTTCGCTCGCATCGATCGCCGGGCGGCGCTGTTGCTGGTGCCGTACCTGTGCTGGGTCGCGTTCGCGACGACGCTGAACTACGGACTCTGGAAACGCAACCGCGGTCGATAGGATACTACCGGACGTTCGTCACGTACGTCTGCTCGTGGTCGGGGAACAGCTCTTCGATGGCTTCGGGGCCGTCTTCCTGGGCGATGATCGCCCGCAGCTCCGCCTCGTAGTCCGCGCGGTCGATCGCCTCGCTCGGGCCGACGGTCACCTCGAGGTGGTCCTCGACGAGTCGGTCGACTGCCGTCCGACCGAACCCCGACAGCGGCGCGATGTAGTCGACGTCGTGGCGGTCCTCGAGGCTCTGGGCCTGGGCCCGCGAGACGGTCGGCACGCGGTCGTCCCGGCGGGTCCCGTCGGCGATCGCGTCGAACCGTCCCTCGGCGAGGCGCTCGAGGGCCTGCTGGTGGACGTGTTGAATCCCGTTGCGAGGGAAGCCGTCCTCGCGGATCCGATCGACGGCCTCGCGAGCTACCTCGGAGCCGAGTTCGAGTCGCTCGAAGTCGAATCCAGCGTTTTCCGCGCTCTCGCGGGCGTGTTTCCAGTCGTCGCTGACGCCGAAACAGGCAGTTACGAGCGTGACGTCGTAAAACTCCTCGAGGACGAGTGCCGCGAGCGTCGAATCCTTGCCCCCGCTGTAGAGCAGTCCGAGCTCCATCAGCGGCGCTTGATGTCGAAGCTCTTCGAGTCGGGTTTGAGCTCCTGGAGGAGCTGTTTCATCTTCTCGTCGTCGATCTTCCCCTGGATGCGCCCGCTGCGAGCCAGCGCGATCACCTGCTGTTCGACCTGTTCGCCGAACTGTTCCTTGCTCATCTTGACCGTGTTGAGCCGCTTCCGGGCGTCGTCGGTCAGGTGCTGGCGAAGCAGTGCCTTCTTCTGGGCTTCGGCCTGCTGCTGGGCGGCCTCCCGGCCGGCCTGGTCGGCCTCGCCGCCTTCGGCACGCTCCTGAAGCTGTTCCATCTTCTTTTGTCGGAGCTCCTCGAGTTTCTCCTCGTCGGGTGAGCCGCTCATAGTGGGACGTTGCTCGCCTGCGCAGAAAATGATTACGGACGATCACGGCAAGAGGCGCCGCTGATCGGGCGAGCGGTACGAAAGCGATTCGACGAAAACTCCCTTACGCGTAGCGCTCGAGCTCCGGACGGTCGAGCTCCTCGAGGACGTTGCCGGCGGTGTCGTCGAGCAGGCTTCGGCCGTCGGCGGTGATGCGCCGTCCCTCGCCCTCGGCGGTCTCGACGAGCCCTTCCTCCTCGAGCTGCTGGAGGATGGTGCGGATCACGTTCTTCGAGCCATCGGTGCGACGGTCGGGCGCGACGCGGTAGCGGTTCGTGCCGCCTTTCGCACCGCCGTACTCCGTCGAGAGTCGTTCGACGCCGACGGGGCCGCGGTCGGCGACCTTCCGCAGGAGGCTCGCGGCGCGGGTCGCCCAGAAGTCCTCCTGCTCGGGAGGTAGTTCGCGGTCGACGCCAGTTTTGGCGAACTGGCTCCAGTCGGGTTCGTCGAGTCGGTCCTCGAGGTCCTCGGCGAGCGCCTCGATGAGGTCGTCCGCCGGAACGTCGTACATCGTAGCCATTGGCGTTGGGTTCCCTGCCGCGGCATTTAAGGCCATCGTCTTTCCCCGAGCTCGACCCCGAGCGCCGTCCTCGCGGTCCGGACCGTTTTTCGTTCTGGCCCCGAAACGCTGGGTATGGACGAACGCGCCGCACTGGCGCTGTTGGAGGGGGAACTCGACCCGGTCGGGGACGACGCGGCCGTCGTCGACGACCTTGTCGTGACGACGGATATGCTCCACGAGCGGACGGACTTTCCGTCGGGAACGAGCCGCTACACGGCCGGCTGGCGGTCCGTCGGCGCCTCGCTGTCGGACATCGCCGCGATGGGAGCCACGGCGACGGCCGCGGTCGCCGCCTACGCGGCCCCCGAGTTCCTCGCGGACGAGCTGCTCGCGTTCGTTCGGGGCGCGCGAGACGTCTGCGAACGCGTCGACGGCGAGTACGTCGGCGGCGACCTCGACGGCCACGAGGAGTTTACCGTCGCGACGACCGCGATCGGGCGGACCGACGATCCGGTTCCGCGCAGCGGCGCCCGGCCCGGCGACGCGGTCTGTGTCACCGGCACGCTCGGACGGAGCGCGGCCGCTCTCGAGCTGTTTCGACGGGGCGAGCGCGAGGACGACGCCGACGCCCGCGAACGGGCGAACGAGCTGTTCCGGTTCGAGCCCCGGATCGCGGCTGGTCGGGCGCTCGCACCGCACGCGACGGCGATGATGGACTCCAGCGACGGCCTCGCGCGGTCGCTCCACCAGCTCGCCGAGGCCAGCGACTGTGGCTTCGCGATCGACGCAGCGGACGTGCCGATCGACGACGCCGTGCGATCGCTCTCGGAGAGCGAGGCGGAGGCGCTCGAGCGCGCGACGACGTTCGGCGAGGACTTCGAGCTCGTCGCGACGGTACCCGAGACGTCTCTCGAGGCGGTTCGCGAGGCCGTCGACGTCCCGCTCTCCCGGATCGGAACCGTCGTCGAGCCGGCGGACGGGATCACCCTGGACGGCGAGGCGCTCGCGGACCGGGGGTACACCCACGGCGAGGCCTGATCACTGGACGATCGCGATCGGAACCGGCATGAAACACAGCGCGCCGAGGACGAACGTGACGACTCCGAGCAGGAATCGCCCGGCGCCGAGCCGTTCGTCCTGCATCGGGCGGGCCGGGCCGACCGATGCGAGCACCGCGGTGAAGATCCCCCAGAACACCCAGATGAACACCGAGTTGCCGCTGTGGCCGCTCACGTAGTAGAGGTACGCCGCGAGCCCGAACAGCGCGCCCGGCACGAGCGCCGCGATCGTCTCCTGGAGCTGTCCCGCCATCGCCCGGAGAATGTGGCCGCCGTCGAGCTGGCCGACCGGGATCAGATTGAGGAAAGTGACGAACATCCCGACCCAGCCGCCGATGACGACGGGGTTGACGGCCATCGCCGGATCGTCCCGGTAGAGGGGCTGGTCGAAGGCGGCCGCGAGCCCCTCGAGCAACAGCGGGTAGCCGAGCTCGATCTGGATCGCGTTCGGATCCGCGACGACGTCCTCGGGAGCGGTGACGGGCGGCAGATGGAGCCCGACGATCGTGATGACGACCGTTGCGACCAGGCCCGCCAGCGGGCCGGCGACGCCGATGTCGAACAACGCCTTCCGGTCGGGCATCCGCCCTTTCATCTTGATCACGGCGCCCATCGTCCCGATCAGCGTCGGCACCGGAATGAAGTAGGGCAGGGAGGCGTCGACTCCGTGGTAGCGGCTCAGCACGTAGTGGCCCATCTCGTGGACCCCGAGGACGCCCAGGATCGCGACCATGAACGGCCAGGCCTCGACCATCGCCAGCGGATCGGCGAACGGATCGATGTGGTACCACATCGACCCGGCGAACAGCGTCGAGACGACCGTCGCGAGCAACAGGAGGACGTTCGTCCAGGGGATACCGTCGATCCCGATCGACCGGGGTTCGGCGACGAGGACGTACTCGCCGTGGCGCCGCGTCAGCTCGACGTCGTACCCGTCCTCGCGAAATACCGGCCATAGCTCCCGCATCAGCGGTTCGGGAGCGATCAGCGGATCGCCGTAGTAGACGAGCTGGCCGTCCTCCCGTCGGGTTTCGTAGACCGCAAACACCGACTCGATGCGCTCAAGCGGCGGCCCGTCGTCGAGGGAAACGGTCCGGCGGCCCGCGGTCCCGTCGCCGGACGGATCGACGTCGTCCATCGTACGGAGGCAGCGGCTGCTCGTATAAATCGGCTTCCTTCCCAAAAGTGAGTGACCCCGCGTCCCGAGACAGTCGGCGGCACGCGGGCGCAGTCGCAATCGTGTGATCAGGGGGTACCGCGCCGAACGACCCCAGTCGCGTCGGCGCGGGAGGTGTCAGTTCCGTCGAGAGCCGACAGCTCAGACGGCTTCCACGCGCCAGGTCGTCGCGCTCGTGTACGACCACTTCTCGACCTCAAGGTCGCTCGCGGAGTCGGAGAGTTTGACCATCAACGCGCCGATCTCCTTCGGGGACATGTCGACGTCGTCCGCGATGAACTTCCCCTTGAAGTATAGTTCCCCGTCTTCAGCCTGTTCGCGCAGGTAGTTCTTGAGCCGCCGTTCTTTGCTTTCCGTGGAGGGTTGGGCTGTCGTGCTCATCGACGATACCCTCTTGCAGCGAATACATGTTATAAAGGAAGGTTGATTAGCGAGAATTCAATTGCGTTCAGATCAGCGTGAAATAATATGTGCCTTGCCGGCTTTATTGAGACTATTCACGAGCGATTAAGAATCGTCTAGACGTTTTATTGGCTTCTCTAACGTATTATTTCCATACAATCTACAAGGAATAGAATAATTATAATATTAAGTGATTGCTTCAGTTTTGCCTGCGATGGCAGGCCGTTTCCCCCTCCCCCATTTCGGCGTCGTGCTCGGTTCGATCAGGCCTGCTCGTGGACCCAGAACTCGTCCTCGACGGTCACTTCCTTCTTGAACAGGGGAACCTCGTCCTTGAGACGGTTGATCCCGTCCTCGACCGTTCGGAACGCTTCCTCGCGGTGGCCCGCGAGGACGACGACGAAGACGATGTCCTCGCCGTCCGCGACGACACCAGTCCGGTGGTAGAGTTCGACGTCGAACACGCCCTCTCTGTCCTTGAGGTCGCTCTCCAGGGCAGCCATTCGCTGTTCGGCGACTCCCTCGTATTTCTCGAACTCGAGGTACTCGGTACGGGTGTCGTCGGGCTCGTCCTTCGCCCGCACCCGGCCGGTAAAGGTCGCGATCGCACCCGCGCGGTCGGCCCGCGGCGAGCGTTTGACCCGCGCGACGAGCGACTCGAGGGTCTCGTAGGGTTCCTCGTCCTCGAGAGCCTCGACGAGGGCTTGCTCCTCGAGATCGCCGGGACCGGAGACGGTCGCGAGGACGTTCCCGGCGTCGTCGGGCGAGTCGCCGACGACGAGCGTCGGATACCGGAGACGGGGGACGCCGACGACGACGGCGTACTCGCAGTCGGTTGCGAGCGATTCCAGGGCGCCGGCGACCGACAGTCCGGTTCCCGAGGCGGTCCAGTCGCCGTCGGCGCCGAGTCCGTACGTGACGTCGCCGCCGATCGTCAGCGACTCCTGGGTGCCGTCGGCGATCGTCGCGTCGTACCGGACGACGCCGACACGTCCCTCCCGAGAGAGCCGATCGACGACGCGGTCGACGACGCGGTCGAGCCGTTCGTCGCTCGCCCCGCGGTTCAGACAGCCGAGTACGTACATGGCGGAGGATTGGTCCGGTTCCGGTTTGTAGCTGTCGCCGTCGCGGGTGCGGTCTTTGTAGCCGGGACGCGAACGAACGGACATGACCATCCGAATCGGATTCACCGGCGACGTCATGCTCGGCCGGGTCGTCGATGACCGCCAGCAGCGCCGTCCCGTCGACGCGGTGTGGGGGAACGTCCTCGATCGGTTACGGGAGCTCGACGGCCTGGTGATCAATCTCGAATGCGTCCTCTCGAAACGCGGGACGAAATGGCGACGCACGCGCCGACCGTTTCATTTCCGTGCGGATCCCGACTGGGCCGTCCCGGCCCTCGAGCGCGCGGGCGTCGACTGCTGTACGCTGGCGAACAACCACGTACTCGACTACGAGGAGACCGCACTGTGCGATACCCTCGATCGTCTCGACGAGGCGCGGATCGCCCGGACAGGTGCGGGTGAAACGATCGAGGACGCCCTCGAGCCCGCGGTCGTCTCGACGGACGGGCTCGAGGTCGCGGTCGTCTCGTTGACCGACAACACCCCCGAGTACGCGGCCGAGGAGGACTCTCCCGGAACCGCCTGGATCGAGATCGACCACGAGGACGCGGCGACGAGACGGCGCGTCCGCGAGGCGCTTGAGGACGCCCGCAGGGTGGAGCCGGACCTGCTTGTCGCCTCGCTACACTGGGGGCCGAACATGGTCACGGAGCCGCCCGCGTCGTTCCGCGAGTTCGGTCGCTGGCTGATCGAGGCGGGCGTCGACGTCGTCCACGGCCACAGCGCCCACGTCTTCCAGGGGATCGAACTCCACGAGGGTCGTCCGATCCTCTACGACACGGGCGACTTCGTCGACGACTACGCGGTCGATCCGGAGCTTCGCAACGATCGGAGCTTCCTGTTCGTACTGGAGCTGGGTGACGACGGGGAGCTGCTCGAGCTTCGCCTCTACCCGACCGAAATCGAGGACTGTGCGGTCCACGAGGCGAGCCCCGAGGCCGCCGACTGGTCCCGCGATCGGATGCGGGAGCTGTCGGACCCGTTCGGAACCGCGTTCGAACGGGACGAGGCTGCGCTGGTCCTGTCGCTCGGGGACTGACCGACGTCATCGGTGCGCTCGAGTCCGCCTCACGGGAGTCCGTCACGGCCGCCGCGGAGTTGGCAATCCTTAAGATAGCGACTCCGTTACACCGGGTTAGGATGAAAGTGGTCGTTTCTATCGGCGGGAGTGTACTCGTCCCCGAGCCCGGGGCCGATCGGGTTGCCGAGCACGCCGCGGTTATCGATGACCTGGTCGGGGACGGCTGCCGGGTCGGGACCGTCGTCGGGGGTGGCGGCGTCGCCCGCGAGTACATCGGCGCCGCCCGCGAACTGGGAGCCAACGAGATCGAACTCGACAAGCTGGGGATCGACGTCACCCGGCTCAACGCGCGCTTGCTCATCGCCGCGCTCGGCGAGGACGCCGTCACCGCGCCGGCCGAGGACTACGAGGAGGCCGGCGAGGCGCTGCGACGGGGCGACGTCTCGGTGATGGGCGGGGTCGCCCCGGCCCAGACGACCGACGCCGTCGGCGCCGCCTTCGCGGAGTACGTCGACGCCGACCTGCTCGTCTACGCGACCAGCGTCCCCGGGGTCTACAGCGACGACCCCAACGAGGTCGACGACGCGACGAAGTACGACTCCCTCTCGGCGACGGAGCTGGTCGACGTCATCGCCGGCCTGGAGATGAACGCCGGCTCCTCGGCGCCCGTCGACCTGCTTGCGGCCAAGATCATCGAGCGCTCCGGGATGCGGACGATCGTCCTCGACGGCACCGACCCCGACCGGATCTCGCGGGCGGTCCGTCACGGCGACCACGAGGGAACCGACGTCGTCCCCGACGGCGTCGGCGAGGAACCGACCTACTGGGCGAACGGGGAACGATGAGCGCCGACGAGAACGACGCGAACGACGGGGACGAACCGGACACCGAGAGCCCCTACACCCTCCAGCGCGAGGACGACGCGCGTCACGTCTTCTGGGCCGACGCGGTCGCCGACCGGGTCGAAAGGAGAGATCCCGACGAACCGATCGTGATCAAGGGCGGCATCTCGCCGTCGGGCGTTCCTCACCTGGGCAACGTCAACGAGGTGATGCGGGGGTACTACGTCGCCGAGGTGCTCCGTGAGCGCGGCCACGAGGTCAGCCAGGTGTTTACCGCCGACGACCGTGACCCCCTCCGCAAGCTCCCTCGGACCCTCTGTGATCTCGACGGAGACCTCGTCGATCTGGGCGAGGTCGACGCGGGCGCGCTCGGCCGGAACCTCGGCTCGCCCTACACCGACATTCCGGACCCGTTCGGCTGCTGTGACTCCTACGGCGCGCACTTCTCGCAGATCATCCAGGACAGCGCCGACGCCGTCGACGTTCCGATCGAGATGGTCTCGACGACCGAGCTCTACACCGACGGCGAGTTCGACGACGTGACACAACACGTCCTCGCCAACCAGGATCGGGCCCGCGAGGTACTCTCGCAGTACCAGGACAAGGTCGACGAGGAGTACGTCCCGTTCAACCCGATCTGTGAGGAGTGTGGCAAGATCACCGAGACCGTCACCGACGTCGACTTAGCAACCGACCCTGCGACCGTCGACTACCGCTGTACCGACATGGACGCCGGCGACCGCACCATTGAGGGCTGTGGCCACGAGGGAACCGCCACCATCCGCGAGGGGAAGATGCCTTGGCGCTTCGAGTGGCCCGGCCAGTGGCAGGCCTTAGGCGTCGACTTCGAACCCTTCGGCAAGGACCACGCCGAGGGCTCCTGGCCAAGCGGCCAGGACGTCGCGCGCAACGTCCTCGAGACCGAGCCACCGGTGCCGATGGTCTACGAGTGGTTCACCCTCGACGGCGACCCCTTCTCCTCTTCCGAGGGCAACGTCATCCTCGTCTCGGACGTCCTCGAGCTGCTCGAACCCGAGGTGCTGCGGTACTTCTTCGCGAAGGACCCCTCGAAGGCGCGGGACTTCAGCGTCGAACGGCTCGACCAGCTCGTCGACGAGTTCGATCGCTTCGAGGCGACCTACTTCGGCGAGGTCGACGCCAGCGAGGACGAACGGGCCTTCGCGGAGCGGGTCTACCCCCTCGTCGTGGAGGAGCCCCGCGAGGACCGGATTCGGCTCCCCTACACGTTCGCCGCCGTGCTGGGGATGTTCGACGACCCCGAGCTGCGCGAGGAGGTCGCCCGCAAGGAAGGCCACATCCCCGAGGACGCCCCCGAGCGGGCCGTCGAGGACGCCCTGGCACGCGTCGAGCGGGCGCGCAACTGGGCGCGCCGAACCGGCAACGAGTTCGACTACGAGCTCAAGCGCAGCGCGATCCCCGACCACGAGTTCGACGCGACGACCGAGGACGCCCTCGACGAGCTCGCCGACTTCGTCGCGGCGGGCCACGAGCCCGACGAGATTCAGGGCGAGATCTACGAGACCGCAAAGCGCCACGACGTCGAGATCGGCGACTTCTTCGGGGCCGGCTACCGGCTCTTTTTCGACGAGGAGCAGGGGCCGAAGCTGGGCCCGTTCCTCGGCAAGCTCGACCGGGAGTTCGTCGTCGCGCGACTCCGGCGGGAGCGCTAACGGGTTCTCCACCGTCGCCCGACGAGCTCCGGGCAACACAAACCATTTGAGAACCCCTCCCCCAACTACGATAGATGCAATACGGCTCTCCCGCTTTCGTCTCGGTGCCGGAACTTTTCGGTTCGACGACGCTGACGTGGGTGCTGATCGGCCTTCTCGCCTACTGGTTCCTGATCCTCTCGCTTCGTAACGCCGGACTGCTGCCGAGCTACGTCGGAACACAGGGGCCGATCACGACGTTTCACACCACGCGTGGCCGAGCGTTTCTCGACTGGCTTTCCGGCCCGAAGCGGTTCTGGCGAGCGTGGGCTAACGCGGGGATCGGCATCGCGGTCGTCGTCATGGTCGCGATGTTCGGCTTTCTGCTGTTCGCGGCGATCGCCGCGCTGTCGGCGCCCCAGCCGACGTCCTCGGTCCAACAGCCACGGAACGTCCTGATCATCCCCGGTGTCAACGACTTTCTCCCGCTCTCCGCGACGCCGGGGATCGTCTTCGGGCTGCTCGTCGGGCTGGTCGTTCACGAGGGGGGCCACGGCCTGCTCTGTCGCGTCGAAGACATCGACATCGAGTCGATGGGTGTCGCGATGCTCGCGATCCTCCCGATCGGGGCCTTCGTCCAGCCCGACCAGGAGAGTAGCCAGGACGCCGATCGCGGAGCCCAGACGCGGATGTTCGCCGCCGGCGTCACCAACAACTTCGCGATCACGATCGTCGCGTTCGCCCTGCTTTTCGGTCCGATCGTCGGCTCGATCGCCGTCGCCCCCGGCGCCGCAGTCGGCGGGGTCGCCCCCGGTTCGCCCGCCGCCGACGCCGGCCTCGAGCCCAACGACCGCATTACCGCCCTTGAAGGAGAGGAGATCGAGGACAACGCCCACTTCCTCGAACTGCTCGAGGACGTCGACGGCGAGAGCGTCACCCTCGAGCGCAACGACGAGGAGACGGTGACCGTCCAGCGGTCGCTGGTCGTGACCGCAGCCGTCGACGGAAACCCGGCCGGCCTCGACACTGGGGAGTCGGTCTTTGCGGTCGACGGCGATCCGGTCGCGACCGAGGACGAACTGCTCGAGGCTGCCGGCGACGACGAGGTCGTCACGCTGACCGTCGGCGAGGATGGCGACACTGACGAACGCGAGGTCCCGATCGGCGCGGCCGTCGCGATCGCCGAGGACGGTCCGCTGGCCGACGCCGGCGCCCCCGCGGGAGACCGGATGGTTATCACCGAACTCGACGGCGAACGCACCCACTCGGCGTCGGTGCTCCAGGATCGACTCGGCGACACCGATCCCGGCGACGAGGTCACGGTTGCGGGCTACCTCGACGGCGAGCGCGTCGAGTACGAGATCACCCTCGGCGACCGAAGTCAGGTCACCGGTGGCGGAACGGCCGGCTACCAGCCGATCGAGGGGGTCTCGGGTGTCACCACCGAGGCACTCGGCGTCCAGCACTACCCCGCGGAGGCGTACCTCACCGTCCTCGGTGGCGACGGCGACACCGAAGTTAGCCCGCTCGTCGACTCGTTCCTCGGGAAGATCGGCTTCGCGCTGTTCTTGCCGCTGGCGGGCTTTCTCGACGTCCTGCCGTTTAACTTCGCGGGCTTCGTTGGCGGGATCGAGAACTTCTATCAGGTCGAGGGATCGCTCTCCGTGTTCGGCGACTGGGCAGTGTTTACGGCGGCCAACTTGCTGTTCTGGACCGGGTGGATCAACGTTCAGCTGGGCTTTTTTAACTGCATCCCGGCGTTCCCGCTCGACGGCGGCCACATCCTTCGGACCAGCACGGAGGCCGTCGTCTCGCGGCTGCCGATCGACGCCACTCGGGGGATGGTCCGAATGGTAACGACGACGGTCGGGCTGGCGATGCTCGCCAGCTTCCTGCTGATGCTGTTCGGACCGCAGCTACTGAACTGAACGGCCCCTCAGAACCGACGACGGCGGCTACTCCTCTTCGTCGATCCCGTGGCGCTCGTAGAACTCCTCGGGGGTGTCCTCGATGCGTTCGAAGTCGGTATCGAAGTAGTGTTCGTGATGCCGGACGACCTGCTCGACGATCCAGGCGCTGAACGTCTCGTCGAACCGCCACTCGTCGTCGGGTTCGGGAATCTCGAACCGTTCGTCCGTCGCAAACGCCGCGTAGACGTGGAAGAATCCGAGGATGACGTCGGCGAAATCCCGGGCGTTCTCGGTGCTCGACTCCCGGCGGTCGGTAAGTTCCGCGTGGCCGTCCTCGGTCAGCTCGAAGTACTTCCGGTCGGGTTCGTCCTCGCGTTCGATCCGTTCGGCCCACCCCTTCTCCTCGAACTTGTAGAGGATGGGGTACACCGAGCCGTAGGACGGTTCCCAGTGGCCGCCACTGATATCGCGGATCTCCTTGAGAATCTCGTAGCCGTAGCGGGGTTTCTCCTCGAGCAGTTCGAGGACGAGATACGCGATCACTCCCTTCGGCGGGCCACTCTTCCGCATGTGATCCGAGATTTTAACGGACGTACGTAAAGGGTTTCGGTCACCCCATTCGCGAGAGCCGAGGGGCGCGCGACCGATCGAGGGCTAACGGATCCGCCGATCGCCGTCGTCAGCGATTCGAACCGCCCGGTGGGTTCTAGCGACCGATGGGGGGACACTCTGTACCGAGTGTACTGTCGAGGCCGGCTTGGAAGACGTGTCGGATTCGCCCGCTGACCGACGGTCGAGAGGATAGTCGAAACGACTCGGCGTCGGTCGCCAAGAGCTACTCCTCGCGGAGTTCGACGGCACCGGCCATCTCCTCCGGGTGTGTCTCACAGAGATACTGTTCGACCTCCGTGGTCACCTCGGCCTCGAACGTCGTCGACGCTCCGTCGTCCTCGAGGAACGCCGTGGACGCGACGGGGTCGGAGCCATCCCACAGTGCGAAGTTGTGGACGTCTCCGTCCACGTTCGTGACCCGGAACTCGTACTCGCGACCCTCGTAGAGAACGATATCCGGATTCTCCACGTCCTCGATCGCCTCGGGCTCGACACCGATCCAGCCGTCGGTGTCGGCCTCGAATTCCAGCGTCGAAACGTCCTCCCACTCGTCTTCGGGAGGGTCCGGATCGTCCTCGTCGGCTTCCTCGGAGACGGTTTCGTCACTCTCGTTCTGGTCGGGTACCCCCTCGCCGTCGCCCGTCCCTTCGGTACAGCCGGCGGCGAGTGCGACTCCGGCAGTCGCACCGACCAGCCGGAGCGTCGATCGGCGCGAGCGTGGCTCGGTTCGGGTCATCAGTTCCGTTTCGTTCTCGAAACACCTGAAGGAGCGGCAGACATTCGCGGGGGTTCGATAATCGAACGGCAGCACGAAACCCCGTCCTTCTTGTCGACGCCGGCCTAACCCGCGCGTATGGAACGACGACGACCGCCACAGACCGAAGAGGGCTGGTACGTGCTCCACGATTTCCGGTCGATCGACTGGGACGCCTGGCGGGACGCTCCCGAACGGCACCGCTCGAGCGCGCTCGAGGACGGGATCGACTTCCTCGGGGCCGCCGAGGACGCCGTCGACGCCGAGGACGGCGAGTCGGCGACGTTCGCCGTCCTCGGGCACAAGGCCGACCTGCTGGTGCTCCATCTGCGGCCGACGCTTTCCGACATCGACGCCCTGGAGCGTGGGTTCGAGCAGACCGCGCTTGCGGAGTACACCGAACGGGCGGACTCGTATCTCTCGGTGACCGAGGTCTCGGGGTACATGTCCGAGGAGTTCTTCGAGGACGACGCGGAGGTCGAGGACACCGGGATGCGCCGGTACATCGAGACCCGACTCGAGCCGTCGATCCCCGACAGCGAGTTCGTCAGCTTCTACCCGATGGACAAACGCCGCGGCGACGAGGACAACTGGTACGACCTGCCGTTCGACGAGCGGGCCGACCACCTCTCGAGCCACGGCGAGATCGGCAAGGAGTACGCGGGCCGGGTCACCCAGATCATCTCCGGCAGCATCGGCCTGGACGACTTCGAGTGGGGCGTGACGCTGTTCGCCGACGACCCGACCGACGTCAAGGATCTGCTCTACGAGATGCGGTTCGACCCCTCGACCTCCCGGTTCGCCGAGTTCGGTCGGTTCCTCTCCGGGCGGCGGTTTCCGCCCGAGCAGCTCGGGGCCTTCCTTGCGGGTGAGCCGATTCCACAGGACGAATCCGATCCCCACGGCGGTCACCACCACGGCGAGTCGGGCGCCCACCACGACACCGACACCCATCACGGCGATTCCGACGGCCACCACGGTGGAGACGACGAGGACGAGGAGTCGGTCCGCAGCGAACTCGAGGAGATAGGCGTCTACGCGGGCCAGCCCCACGGCGAGGACGTCCACGCCGTCGTCCTCTACTCGGCGGCCAACCCCGAGGAGCTGTTCGAGGAAGTCGAGGGCCTGCGGACGAACTTCGACCACTACGACACCCACGTCAAGACCGCCGTCTACGAACCCAGCGAGCTCGCCGACGATGAGAGCGAAACCGCCGTTGTCAGCCTCTGGGAGACGGAACGTGCGGCGAACACCGCCGCCGGGTTCCTCGCCGACCTTCCCGAAATCGTTCGACAGGCGGGCGACGATAGGGCGCCTGCCGGCGCCGATGGCGAGCGGGGCGACGACCCCGCGAGCGACGACTCCTGGGGGACGATGGGGATGTTCTACGCGGTCAAGCCCGAGCACCGCGGGGACTTCGTCGACACCTTCGAGGACGCCGGCGCGCTGTTGGCGGACATGAAGGGCCACCGGAAGACCGACCTGCTGGTCAACCGCGAGGACGAGAACGACATGTTCATCGCCAGCCGCTGGGACTCCCGCGAGGACGCCATGCAGTTCTTCCGCAGCGACGCCTTCGCCGACGCCGTCGAGTTCGGCCGAGACGTCCTCGAGGAGCGTCCTCGACACGTCTTCCTGGCCTAGAGGGGGTCCGACGGACCGACTCCGTCGTAGAAGAAATACCCCGCAACTCCGGCCAGTCCGAGCACGAGCGTGATGTAGGGCCAGTTACCGGTGTCGTGGTCGGTCAGGTGGCCGTGGACAACGACGAAGGCCGCGAAGCCGGCGTTTCCCATTGCCATCGCGAGCAGAAACGGTGCGAGCTCCATCGTTCGTGTGATTCGGCGTCGGTCCAATAGCCGTTTCGAACCGCCGTGATCCGTTCGGCACTCGCCGCGATCCGTTCCTGTGGCGGCGTTTCGAACGTAGCGCTGACGATCGAAAGTCGACCGGCGTACAGAACGCGACGCTGCCCACAGAGGAGAAACTCGATCAGTCGAAGTCGTGGTCCGGGTCGTCCTCGACCTGGCGTTTCATCGATTCGCGGCGGGATTTGGCGTCCCGTCCGGTCGCCTCGAGCAGGAAGTCGTTTTTCGCGTCGACGGCCTCGCCTGCGGCCTCGAGCTCGTCGGGGCCGAGCTCGGTCGGATCGCGCTCGTGGAACTCGACGGCGAGTTTGTCCTTCTTCCCGGAGTATTCGACGGCGCCGACGACGATTCTCTCGAAGACGGGGTTGGTAGGCTCCTCGATGACGAACAGGTCGCTTCCCTTGTACTCCTCGGTGGCCGTAATCGGGCCGAAGTAGTCCTCGACGGTTCCTTCCATGTCGGGGATTCGCTCCTCGAGATACTCACCGCGGCGCATCTTGTACTCCTTCATGGATTGGAGATACACGGGGGAGTGTTTACCTCTTTTCATAGCCGCTGTCGGGTCTCCGGGCCGCCCCGGGCGAAACGCGATCGATTCGAGACGGTGAGAGGAAACCGAACCGCTCACCCGAGAGCGGCACCGATCCGATCAGCGGTCGGGCTGGACACCGAGATACCCTTTCCGGCAGTCGGGACAGATATCCCCGGTCCGGAGCGAGCTGCGGTCGCTGCCCGCGGTGAACCCACACCGCGGGCAGTGGAGCTGCGCCTGGCCGTCGCCACCGGGGATCCCGCCCTCGCTGCCGGGCGTCGGCGCCTCGCTGGCCCGTTCGATCCCGCTGCCCGGCTCGGCGACCGACTCCGCGTCGTTCGCCGTCTCCGGGTCGTCGGCTGCCGGCGGGCCGCCAGCGGCCGTCTCCGGGGCTGGCTCGGCTTCGCCACGATCCGAGGACGGCTCGGTCGTTCCGGTGTCGAGCAAGATCGCGTCGTCCTCGAGCGGCTCGGACTCCCTGTCGGGCCAGTCCTCGTCGTCGCTTTCGGGCGTAGTCTCGATCGGCGGTCCGACGTCACTGGAGTCCGGCCACTCGCCGTACTCACGCTCCCGGGCGGGCGTTCCGTCGTCCTCGAGGATCTCGCCGTCGTCGGTGACGGGATCGCCGTTTTCGTCGGTCGGGAGCTCGATCCCGGTGTCGGCGGTGTTGCCCCGATCCGACGGCTCTGGCCGGGTGTCGGCGGCACCCTGCGGGTCCGCTTCGGACGTGGCCTCTCGCGGCCCGATCCCGGCTTCGGTCGTCGGGGCGTCGGCTCCGTTCGCTCCGGGAAACTCGTACTCGGTCTCGGTTGGTTCCGATCGACGCTCGGGGTCGGCGTCGACCGCGCCGTCCTCGTCGGCGTCGATGAACGTCGCGTCAGTCTCACCCGTTTCGGCGGCAAACGCGCCAGTGTTGCCGGAGTCGGGGTCCGCTCCGGGTGGCTCTGCCGACCGGGGTGTGGATCGCGGCTCCGAGGCATCGGGTCGCGGGTCGACGTCGTCCGTCGAGATGCTCCGCACTTCGGTGTTCTCGCTGACGACGTGTCTGTCCCCACACTGCGTACACTCTTCGTACTCCCGGACGGTGAGGACGACCTCGCTCCCCCGCTCCTCGCGCTCGCGTTCGACGGCAACGTCTCCGTAGTCGTGACCGAGCAACGAACATCGCAGGCCCATGCTCTCACCGTATCAAGTCAGGCCATAAAAAACGTACTGCATGGTCGGTGCCGCCGTTCTGTCGGCTCCGGACCCGCTGGAGCCGAAGAACCGAGATCGAACGACAAACGTCAAATCCCGGGTCGACGAATAGGCGTACGGATGAGAGCAAAGCGGGAGTACCGGGATCGGGCGGAGACCGAGGTGGCGGTACTCGACGCGCTCGTCGACCGCGCCGAGGAGGGGATGACGATCTTCGAACTCCGCGCGGCGGCCGAGGTTGACATCGACGAGCTCGAGGCAGCGCTCGCAACGCTCAAGGAAGACGATCTGATCGACGTCGAGTCCAACACCAGCGAGACGGTCATCAAACCCGACGACCGCGTCGTTCCCGAGGTCCCGACCGACGACGAGGACGACCAGTCGGTCGGCGACTGGCTTCGCGACCGGCTTCCCTTTTGAATCGAAACGCCTGAAGGTGTCGGTCCCCTTTCGGCGTTCATGAGCGTTATCGAGTCCATTCACGCGGATCTCGGAGCCACGTTCGGCGACCGTGCCGGCCGAACGGTCGTCGAACACTACGGTCGACCCGAGCGGACCCACCGCGCGGTCAGAAACGGGGTCGGACTGTTCGAGGCCGCCTACGGCGTCGTCGTCGTCGAGGGCGAGGACCGACTCGAGTACGTCGACAACGTCGTCTCGAATCGGGTTCCGAGCGAGGACGGACAGGGCTGTTACGCGCTCGTCCTCGGTCCACAGGGCCGCATCGAGATCGAGCTCTACGTCTACAACGCCGGCGAGCGACTGCTGCTGTTTACCCCGCCCGCCCACGCCGACGAGCTCGCCGCAGAGTGGGCCGAGAAGGTCTTTATCCAGGACGTCGAGATCCGGGTCGGGACCGACGACTACGCCATCTTCGGCGTCCACGGCCCCCAGGCCACCGAGAAGATCGCGAGCGTGCTCAACGGCGCCGCCTCCCCTGACCAACGCTACTCGTTCGTCCGGGGCACGATGGGCGACGACGGCGTTACGGTCGTCCGCACCGACGCGCTTACCGGCGAGGAGAGCTACGAGGTCGTCTGTGCCGCCGACGCGGCCGAGGACGTCTACGACGTCCTGTTGAACCAGGGGCTCAACGCCGCTCCCTTCGGCTACCGAACGCGGGACACCCTCTCGCTCGAAGCGGGATCGCCGCTATTCGAAACCGAACTCGAGGGACAGATTCCGAACGTCCTCGGGCTCCGGAACGCCCTGGACTTCGAGAAGGGCTGTTACGTCGGCCAGGAGGTCGTCTCCCGGGTCGAGAACCGGGGCCAGCCCAGCAAGCGCCTCGTCGGACTCGAGCTCGAGGGCGAGGACGTCCCGGAGGCCGGCGCCGCGGTCTTCGACGGCGACTCGTCGGTCGGCGAGATCACCCGGGCCGACACCAGTCCGCTGCTCGAGGAGCCGATCGCGCTCGCGGTCGTCGAGTTCGGCCTCGAGGCCGAGACAGTGACGGTCCGGGTCGGCGGCGAGGAGGTCCCGGCCGCACGCACCGCGCTCCCGTTCGTCGAGGGGTCGGATCGCTCGGACAGGCTGCCGACCTACGAACCCGCGGAGTAACTTGATCGACACCCCGCGGCCGTCGGCCGACGTCGAGACCGCCACCGGAACTGGCCGGGCACAGCCTCAAGAACCTCGGTAGCGGAGTCGCCGCCATGGATTCGGCCACCGACTTCGAGGAACTGGTCGACCGCGTCCGCACCCAGTCCGAGGACGCCGCCGGCTCCGACACCGACCGGGTAACGATTCGCTCGTTCGGCGAGCTCGATGCCGACGCGCTCGCCGAACTGCTCGAGACCGTCGAGACCGACGCGAGCGAACCGGGCTCGCTGACGTTTCTCCTCTCACGGGAGAACGCCGACCGCGTCCTCGAGCGCGAGGACGACCTGGAGGACGTCGACGGTCTCGAGGACGAACTCGGCCGCGAGCTGCGAGTCGAGGAGGGGATGCCCGACGACGCCGTGTTGCTGTTAGATCCCGAGGCCGTCGACGGTGTGGAGCTGCGCGAGCCCGAGTCGATCGCCTGCGGGCTCGTCGGCGCTGACCGCTGACGGCTCCGGTCGGGTTCGTACCGCCGTCGGACGGAGCGCTAGGACTCGAGCTCCCGATCCGACTCCCGGAGCTCGCGTTGTTCGACCGAGTGACCGGTCTCGACGTGGTGGCAAATCATCACCCTGTTGAGCTCGCCGTCGGCGTCGTCCTCGACGCGGCGGCTCCAGTCGCACTCCTCACAGTACGCGATTGGCACAGACGGAGTTTCGAGTACGGGCTCTTGAATTATGTGATCCGGTCCCGGGAACCAGAGGCGCGATCCAGCGGCGATCGGGGACCACCGTTAACTGCGGGCCCGCCGTACGACGCCCGATGGCAGACGTCGACGGTCGTCCGAACGTGTTGTTCGTCCTCACCGACCAGGAGCGGTACGACTACTCCGCACCCGACGGTCCGCCCGTCGAGACGGAGACGATCGATCGGCTCTCGAGCGAGGGGATGCGGTTCGAGCGGGCCGTTACCCCGATCAGCATCTGTACGAGCGCCAGAGCCTCCCTGCTGACCGGGCTGTTCCCCCACGGCCACGGGATGTTGAACAACAGCCACGAGGCCGACGCGATCCGGGCGAACCTGCCGACGGAGCTGCCGACGTTCTCCGAGCTGCTCGCCGAGTCGGGCTACGAGCTGACCTACACGGGCAAGTGGCACGTCGGCGACGACCAGACCCCCGAGGACTTCGGCTTCTCGTACCTGGGCGGCAGCGACAAACACCACGACGACATTGACGAGGCGTTCCGCGAGTACCGCGAGGAGCGCGGGACGCCGCTCGGGGAGACCGAGCTCGAGGACGAGATCTACACCCGCGGCGGCGAGGAGTCGGGGACGTTCGTCGCGGCGAAAACGCCCGTCGACGTCGAGGACACGCGGGCGTACTTCCTCGCCGAGCGGACGATCGACGCGATCGAGGCCCATGCGGAGGGCAACCGCGAGGAGCCGTTCTTCCACCGGGCGGACTTCTACGGCCCCCACCACCCCTACGTCGTCCCCGAGCCGTACGCCTCGATGTACGACCCCGCGGCGATCGAACGGCCCGAAAGCTACGCCGAGACCTACGACGGGAAACCCCAGGTTCACGAGAACTTCCTGCATTACCGGGGCGTCGCCGACTTCGACTGGGAAACCTGGGCCGAAGCGATCGCGAAGTACCGCGGGTTCGTGACGATGATCGACGACCAGCTCGAGCGGATCCTCGACGTCCTCGAAGACCACGGTCTCGACGAGGAGACCGCGGTCGTCCACGCCGCCGACCACGGCGACTTCGTCGGCGGCCACCGCCAGTTCAACAAGGGGCCGCTGATGTACGACGACACCTACCGCGTCCCGCTGCAGGTGCGCTGGCCGGGGGTCGTCGAGCCCGGCTCCGTCTGCGAGGACCCGGTTCACCTCCACGATCTGGCCGCGACCTTCCTCGAGATGGGTGACGTCGCGGCGCCGGACTCCTTCGACGCGCGGAGTCTCGTTCCCCTGCTCGAGGGCGAGGACGGAACGGACCGTCCCGACGCCGTGTTCGCGCAGTACCACGGCGACGAGTTCGGGCTCTACACCCAGCGGATGGTCCGCACCGAGCGGTACAAGTACGTCTACAACGGCCCCGATATCGACGAGCTGTACGACCTGGAGACCGATCCCGCGGAGCTGCAGAACCTGATCGACCACCCTGGCTACGCCGACGTCCGCGGGGCGATGCGGGAGCGACTGGTCGACTGGATGGACCGGACCGACGACCCGAACCGGAAGTGGGTGCCGGACGTCCTGCGAGATCGGGAGCGGAACTGATCGGGAGGCGGGAAGCGTACGTTTACGGTTCCGAAGCGGGTAGCCACGCCTATGACCGACGGACCGATCGCGACGGAGGGGAACCGATGAGTCGATCCGGACGCGACGAACCGGACCCCGAGGAGCTCCGCGAACAGGCCGCCGAGGACGAGGCGATCGCCGACGCGCTCGAGGACCTGGTCGTCGAACTGCGGGACGAACCGATCAAGGAGAGCCGGCTCGAGGGGTTGTTCGACGAGGCAACGACCAGCGATCCGGGGATCTGGAACACCGTCACCGCCTTCATCGACGTCGAGGACGGGGCGGCGATCGTCACCGACGAGTCCAAGCTCGCCCAGGGAAAGTGGGCCCCCGAGATCGTCGACGACTGCGACACGATGGTGACGATCGACATCCAGCGCGGGCTGATGCCCGACGACTTCAAGTACCAGGTCGGCCGCGAGCTCCAGGATCGGATCACGGAGTTCCGCGAAGCGGCTGCGAAGAAACGCCAGGAGGCCGACGAGCTCGAGGCCGACGGCGACGGAGAGTAACGCCTCGGGGGCCGTTCGACGACCGAACGTGACGTCCTCGAGGCTGACGCCGACGAGTCGCGACAGAAATATGTCAGCTCGGCTGGACGGTGACGTATGTCCGAGTTCGTCACGCCGCCGCCGCTGGAACGGGGCGACCGCGTCGCCGTCCTCGCACCCTCGAGCGGCGGCGCGCGGGAAGCGCCCCACGTCTTCGAGCTGGGTCTCGAGCGACTGCGGAACCGATTCGGCCTCGAACCGGTCGTCTACCCGACGGCCCGACAGGGAAACGACTTCCTCGCTGCCAACCCCCGCGCCAGAGCTGCGGACGTCCACGCTGCCTTTCGCGATTCCGACATCGGTGGGATCGTCGCCACCATCGGCGGCAGCGACCAGTTACGGATCCTGAAACACCTCGACCCGGACGTCCTCCGGGCCAACCCGACCCGGTTCTACGGAATGAGCGACAATACCGCCCTCCAGCTGTTGCTGTGGAACGCTGGCATCGTCTCGTACAACGGCGCCCAGCTGATGAACGAGCTCGCCGTCCCGGGCGAGCTGCCCGGCTACACCGAGCGGTACTGTCGGCGCGCGTTTTTCGAGGACGTCCTCGGTCGGCTCGAGCCGGCCGCCGAATGGACCGACGAACCCTCGACGTGGTGGACCGATCCCTCGGCGATGGACTCGCCGCCGACCTACGAGCCGAACCCGGGCCGACGGTGGGCAGGTGGAAGCGACGCCGTCGACGGGCGAGCGTGGGGCGGGTGTCGCGCGATCGTCGAGTGGTTCCTGGCGAGCGATCGGTTCATGCCAGCGCGGAGTGACCTCGACGGGGCGATCCTGTGTCTCGAAACCGCCGAATCGATCCCCGAGCCCGACACCGTCGGTGGGACCCTCATGTGTCTCGGCGAGCGCGGACTGCTCGAGCGGTTCGACGGCGTCGCGATCGCGCGTCCGCCGACCCGGAGCTTCCTGGAGGAGGAGCCCCGCGAGCAGCGGGAGACCTACCGCGAGCGACTGTACGCGGAGATCGTCGAGCAGGTTCGGCGGTACAACTCGGAGGCGCCCGTCCTGTTAGGTCTCGACTGGGGACACACGACCCCGATCGCGCCGCTTCCGATCGGGGGGCGCCTCCGACTGGAGCCGGGGACGGAGACGGTACGGTGTTGCTGAACGAGGGCTCGACTCCCCGTTCGGTCGGCTCCGTCTCGAGTCCGTTCTGCCGGGGGTGCGAGGCCAGGACGAAAGCCACGGCGCTCGGCGTCGACGACCGTCAGGCGCCAAACTCCGGCGACTTACGTTCCGGCTCGAGGCGTCGGCGTGCCACGTCCGCGAGCGCGAACCCCCAGAGGAACGCGACCGCGAACTGCGGCAGCGTCGGCGCGTAGTCCGTCGGCACCAGGAGCCACAGCCCGACCGTTGCGACGACGATACCGAGGACGCTCCCGATCGTCGCTGCGATGTCGTCGACGTGGGAGAGATCGACCTCCTCGAGGGCAACCGACGCCGAGGCGCCGACTGTGACACCGACGCCGGCGGCGAGCAGCGTCGCCTCCGTCGAGACGATTTCGCGACCGGGACCCAGAAGCAAGAGCGGGGTCATCGCGATGGCGACCAGCAGCGGCCGACCGACGAACGACCGTCGGTCCGCCTCGTATCGGCGGCCGTCGCTCGGCGGGGGCTCACCCATGACGTTCGGTTACCCCTCGGACGCCATAATTGTTGCCAGCTAACCGGTATGCGACGGTACTCGACCCGATACCTGAACCGGGCACGGTCACTCGACGGCGACGTCCTCGCGCTCGAACTCGTCGTCCTCGCGCCAGCGCCAGGAGCCGATCTCGAAGGGATCGAGCGAGACGATGACGTACGAGCGGTCTGGCCAGGTTGCCTCGGCCGTGTCGGTCTCGCTGGGGTGGGGTGGGCCCTGCGGGTGGGAGTGATAGAAGCCGACGATCTCCTCACCGCGGGCCTCGAGGCGATCGAAGATCGCGAGCTGGTCCTCGGGATCGATCCGGTACCGGGTGCGAGGACGGTCGGCGACGTTTTCGGCGGGGTACTGGGACCGGACCTCGCTTCGACCGTTCGACTCGTACTCGCCCCCGAGGACGCCACAGATCTCCAGCGGGACGCCGTCGCGGGCCTGGTCGACGATCTCGTCTCGAACGGCTGCGGGCAGGACCAGCACGGCTACGGCGCCGGGTCCGCTCGCGACTCGGTCGTTGGGTCGCTCCTGTCGGTCTCGAGCCCCGCGAGCTCGTCGAACGGGACCGCGACCGAGTCGGCGGGCCCGTCGAACAGCTCGGGGCTGACGATCGGTGCCAGCGACTCGAGGGTGTCGACGAGCCGCGGGCCGGGGCGGTTGAGGTAGTGGTGGCCGTCCATCGCCCACACGCGACCATCACGGACCGCCGCGAGCTCGTCCCAGCCCTCGCGTTCGGTAAGGTCCGTTCGGTTCGCGGCCGTCTGGTCGAGGCCGAACCCGCAGGGGGCGACGATCAGGCGTTCGGGATCGTACTCGCGGATCGTCTCCCACTCTCGGGGCGTCGAACGCTGGCCGACGTCGGCCAGCCCATACTCCCCGCCGGCCCAGTCGACGAGTTCGGCGGTCCAGTGGCCCGCGACCATGGCTGGATCGGTCCAGTCGAGGACGGCGACCCGCGGTCGGCGCTCGCTCGCGACCCCCGCCGTTCGTTCCCGCACGGCGTCGATTCGCTCCTCGAGCTCTGCCCGAACCTCCCGGGCGCGGTCCTCGTGTCCGGTCGTGTGTCCGATCCGCTCGAGGTCGTCCAGGACGTCCGCGACGGTGTGGGGGTCGACGGTGAGCACGTCGGGGTCGGACTCGATCCGCGCGACCGCATCGGCGATCACGGCCTCGTCGACCGCACAGACGTCACACATCGCCTGGGTGACGATCAGGTCGGGGTCGAGCTCCTCGAGCAGGTCGACGTCGACCTCGTAGACGCCGTCGTCGGTCTCGCCGATCTCGAGGACCTGCTGGTCAATTTCGCCGCTCGAGGCACTGGCGTCGACCCGGGAGCGGGTAACCGAGGGCAGCGACTCGACGTCGGGCGGATAATCGCACTCGTGGGAGACGCCGACGGGCTCGAGCCCGAGCGCGGCGACGAGCTCGGTCGCCGAGGGAAGCGTCGTAACGATTCGCATACCGGCCGTAGGAACGGCAAGAACAAAAACAGCCGCCCCGACGGCGACCGACGTCAGTACTCGTCGAGATCCCGCTCGGAGTCGTCGCCGAGGTCGTGATCGGGTTCCTCCGAGTCGCCGGGCTGCTCGGTCGGGTCGTCCTCGATGTCGATGGTCGTCTCGGTGGCGTCCTCGTCGACGTCGAACTCGTCGGTCTCGAGCTCGCTTCCCTCGACGCCGACGCTGCCGTCGGTGATCTCGATGGTGACCCCGTCGTGGATCGCCTTCGGGTCGCGGCCGACCATTTTGCCGGTCGCGGACTCGAGTTCGTCGTTGACCGCCCAGACGAACCGGAGGACGGTCTCGAGCTCGGCGCCCGCCTGTCGGACCCCCCGTTCGGCGGGAAGCCTGCCGAGGCTCTGTGCGCCCTCGGGGTGGAGGTACTGGATCGGGTGCTCGTTGGGCACTTCGCGGAGGTCGACGTCGAACGACCAGAGGTACGGCAACAGCTGCACGGCGTACCCCTGTGGTTTCGGCGCGCGGCGACCGGCCGCGGTAAAGGCGAGTGTCAGGGCCGACGACTCCGCCTCGGTGTCGAAGTAGACGCCGTCGAAGCCGGGGATCGAAATTCGCATACGCGAACGTCGGTCCCGTCGGGGGTAAGGATAGAGCCGGCACTCCCAGCCTCTTTTATCCGCAGTGGATCGAGGGTCGCCTCAGAAGCGATCGGCGTACTTGTCTCGTCTGTTGATATCCAGCTCGCTCACGCTCGAGCGATCCTGGCTCGCGACGAACCGGATCGCCTCGGCGACCTCCTCGGGTTCGCTGGCCTCGCTCTCGTCGAAAGCCTCGGCGAACGTTTCGCCGCTCGTCGTCTCGAACTCCGAGCGAACCTCGGCGGGGTTGATGACGCTGACGCCGACGCCGTCGTCGCCGACCTGGGCCGCGACGCTCTTGGCGAACCCCCGGACCCACCACTTCGAAGCGGCGTAGATCGGGTTGAACGATCGCGGATACTGTCCGGCGAAGCTGCCAAGAAAGATCAGGTGCCCCTCCCGTTCACGGATGTGAGGGATCGCCGCACGGGTCGCGTAGAAGACGCCGTCGACGTTCGTCTCCTGTATCGTCTCGTACTCCTCTGTGCTCATCTCGGCAATCTCGCTGCCCCGGGAGAGCCCCGCGTTGTTCACCAAGATATCGAATCCGCCGAAGCGATCGACGGTTTCCCCGATCAGGGCGTCGACATCGTCTTCCTGGCGGACGTTCGTCGGAACCGCGAGCGTCTCGACCCCGTACCCGGCCTCGAGTTCGTCCGCGAGTTCCGCGAGGACGTCCTCGCTTCGGGCCGCGAGAACGACGTTCGCGCCCGCGTCCGCGAGCTCCCGACAGGTCGCCGCGCCGATTCCGGCGCTCGCTCCGGTGACGATCGCCGTCTGCTGCTCGAGTTGGTCAGTCATCGTACCGAGTCGGACGGCTGTTTCCCCCTAAGCGTTTCCGGAGGGCCCGAATGTGTCCGGTTCGGGTTCGTCAGTACCCCTCGAGCTCGTACAGTTCGCCGTACTTCGACTTGACGTACTCGAGGAAGTAGTCGGCCGTGAGCGGTTCCCCAGTCGCGACCTCGATCAGCTCCTCGGTGGGGTAGCGCTGGCCGTGGCGGTGGACGTGCTCGGTCATCCACTCCCAGGGCGGTTCGAACTCGCCCTCGCGGATCAGCCCGTCGACGTCGAGATCCTCGCGGATCGCGGCGTCGAGCTGGGCGGCCAGCACGCTGCCGACGGTGTAGCCCTGGAACGCCGCGAAGCCGTACGACCAGTGGGTGTCCTGCAGGCAGCCGTCGGTGTCGGTCTCGGGGACGACCCTGAGGTAGTCGTCCATCTTCTCGTTCCAGACCTCGGGAATCTCGGCGACATCGAGGTCCCCCTCGACGAACGCCCGATCGATCTCACAGCGGAAGATGATGTGAAGGTGGTAGGTGAGTTCGTCCGCCTCGACCCGAATCAGGTTCTCCGGGTGAAGTACCACGGGCACGGTAGCCCGTGGCGTCCGGGTTTGGGGTCGCACTGCACCGGCACCGGCCGTTAATTCCCTCCGCACTTGACTGAACGTCTCGTGCCCGGCACGGGTAAACACCCGAACACTCGCCTACAGCGAGTGTCCGTGGAGGGCGGTCGCTCCACCACGACCCGACAACACCCGTCTCATCACGCCAATGACGTGGGTTTTGAGAGGTGTCGCATTTTCAGTGCCGACCCTACTTTCAGGTTGTTAATTCTGACTTGTTACTACTATGTACGTGAGGTGATTTATTAAACACTTCGACGCGCTTCACCCCCGACCACGGTGGGTCGGGGTACTCGCGCTGTTTTCTTTATAGATCCGGTTGACCGCGGCGTAGGCCTCGTCGACGGTGACGTCCTCGAGATGGGGAAACTGCGCTTTCATCGTCGGAAGGAAGAACTCCCAGAACGCCCGCGTCCGGCCGACGTGGTTCTCCCAAAATCGCGACTGGGACTCGTGGACGCCCGAAGAGAGTGAGGCGCCGAGCGGGTTCCCGTACTCCTCTTTCGGGAGTCCGAGCTGGTAGCTCGCGTGACCGAACTCGTGGATCGTCGCCATCAGGGCGTCGATCGGATCGTGCTCCCGAAATCGAGTAGTGATCCGGGCGTCGAACTGGTTGCCCGACATGAACGGATGCGGTGCGGTGTCGAGGCGACCGTGTTCCTTGGGGTAGCCGAGCAGGTCGACGACCTCCCGAGAGAGCCATCTGATCGGCCTCGTCGTACGTGTACCCCGGATTCCGGAACGGCGATGGAAGCTCCCGGCCCTCGGCTTCGATCGTCTCGATCAGCGGGACGAGCCCCTCGCGAAGCTCGTCGAAGATTCCCTCGACGGTCTCGAGCGGGAGGTAGGACAGCTGTCCTCGTACAGCACTCTGTAAGGGTTCGCGTTGGGGTCGATCGCGGCCGCCCGCTCCCGATGGAGGACGATTAGTTCCTCGAGGTTCGGCGCGAAGCGCTCGAAGTCGTCGTCGGCTTTCGCCTCCTGCCAGACCTGCTGGGTCTCGGCCTGGTGGGCCGCGAGCCGTTCGACCAGCGCTGCGGGCACCTCGGCCGAACGGTCGTACTCCCGGCGCAGTTCGCGGACGACGGCAGCCTGCTCCTCGTTCAGGTCGACAGAATCGAGCTCCTCGAGCCACTTGCCGACCTCGTCGTCGACCAGCAGCTCGTGACCCAGTCCGGACAGTGTCGAGAGCTGGCCGGCTCGAGCGGGGGTTCCGCCCTCGGGCATCATCACGCGCTGGTCCCAGCCCAGCGCCATCGAAGCCATCTGGACGTCGGTGAGCTTCTCGGAACGCTCGAGGAGGGCGTGGTAGACATCGGGTGCGTCGGCGGTGTCGTGGGTTTCGTCGGCGGTCGCCATGTTTCGGTTCGAAATACATTGGAGAGCGTACTAAACGCTCGGGTCGAGGCGACGGCTGAGCGGATAGTGACTCGAGTCCGGTGGGCAGTGGGGGCGATACAGTACTCAAAAAGCGGGCCCGGAGTAAGTACACCAATCAGCTGCTAGAGCTGTTTCGGGACCTCTGTCGAATAGAGGGCGCAAACGTCGCACGAGGTTCAGCTTGGGTGTGACGGCGAACTCGTTGACAGCGTCCTAGGGCCGAACCGACGGCGTGTCGTCTGTGGACCCGCCGAGGGGCGTGTGAGTGTAGGATTCCAATTCGGTTAGCTGCTGTTCACGAAGTTCTGTGGCCGTCAGATCGCCATCGAGCAGTGACCGAATCTGCTCGATCAACTGCCGGCCGGCAAGCAACGCCGGGACGTTGACGTACAGCGCCCCTTCTTCGAGCAGGGAAACCGCCGTCTCCTGGTCGCGAGCGCGCAACACGACGTCGGGCTCGAGGTCAAGCTGCAGGATTCGCCGGGAGAGGGATTCAGTCTCGACCGTCGAGATCACGGCGCGCGCGTCCCCAACGTTGGCTTTCTCCCAGGTGTACGATTCCCATGCGTCGCCGATGACGACGGCGTCACACTCGGCTCGTACCTTGTCCCGGCGAGCTGGATCGTTCTCGACGACGACGTACGGCTGGTCACGTTCCTCACAGGCGTCGACCAGCTTCCGTCCGTGTCGACCGTAACCGAGGATGACGACGTGATCGGAGATGTCGTCGGGGACCTCGCTCCACGAATCGATCTTGTCGTGTCCGCTTTTGAGGACCCCGCGGTCGGATAGCACCCGGTAGATCCCGTCGCTGTAATAGTTGGTGAGACTCGAGGAAATCATCGTCACGGCTGCAGCGAGGATGATGGCGTCGAACACCGACTGGGTCAGCGCGCCGAGCAACAGCGCTTCGATCGCGATGATGAGCGCGAACTCGCTGACCTGGTCGGTGTTGAGGCCGGCCAGCGTCGCAGACCGGGCCTCGTAGCCACGGTAGAGCAGGATCGCCGTCGTGACCGCCGGTTTCACGACTGCCGTCAGGAACACGAGTACACCGGCGATGAGAACCTTGTCGACGGAGGCAGCCCAGCCGACCTCGACGAACGGCCAGACGACCAGTGCCCCGATCGTCACGAAGAAGATCGCGACGAAGAAGTCCCTGATCGACTGGAGGCCGTTGACCAAGCCGAGATGCTCGATGGGGTCGTGACGGATCGCGAGGCCGGCGGCGAAGGCGCCGACGACGATGGAGACGTCCGCGAACTCCGCCGCACCGATGAACAGTGCGAGCAGCGAGACGGTTCCGAGGATCATGAGTTCGGACGACTCTCCTGCGAGCCGTCCGATCGCGTCGAACAGGAACCGGTTGACGAGGACGGCGGCGATGAGTAACGCAAGTCCGTACCCCAACATCTCCGCGATCGGATCGGCGGCAAGCACTCCGGCACTCAGGACGAGCAGCAACAGGACGGCGAGCAGGTCCTGCAGGAACTGGATCGATTCGGCGACCCGTCCGTGGACGAGGTCCATGCTGATATCGGCTTGCAACAGGGCGGTTCCGACGATCGTCGACGAGAGTGCCGCGGCGATACCCAGGTAGAGCGCCTCGGAGAGCGGCATCCCGAACGCGACACCAGCCCCGATACCAAGCCCACCAACGACGAGGATCTGTCCGAGAGCGGCGGTCTCGCTGTCGACCAACACCGACCTGACCGACGAGAGCTCGATCCCGACGCCGAACGTGAACACGAGCAGCGCGATCCCGTACTGGGCGAGCTCGAGCGTGAGCGCCTCGTCGATCCCGAACCAGTCCATTCCGATCCCGGCGACGATCCCCGCGAGGATGAAGAACGGAACGGTCGGCAGATCGAACCGGTTTGCGACCAGGAGGAACGGCCCCATAACGATGAAGATGATCGAAACTGCGGTGAGCAGCTCACTCATCGGGCTCACCTCCGAGCAAGCGAATATCCGGAATCGATTTCTCGCTCCGTAACAGTTCGGCGTCGTCGTCGATCGCTGCCTCGAGTGCCTCCGTTTCGTCGAGATACGCCCGGAGGTACTCCGCGAGCTTGTTACCGGACAGGTAGGCCGTCATGAGCACACAGTGAGCACCGCTGTCGTAGAGATCGCGCGCGTCCTGAACCCGATCCGCCTCGAGGAAGACGGCCGTCTCGTCGCCGACCTCCCTGAGCAACGCCTTGTTCACCGCTAGGTCGGCCGACGACGAGAGGACCAAATCCGCACGTTTCAGCGCCGCGTCCTTTCGAATCGTCGCTTTACGCGCGTCGCCGTATACCACGTCGTATCCGTCCGCTTCGAGCGTGTCGATGTGGTCGACGCGTCGGTCGATGACGACGATATCCTCGTAGCGGTCCGCGAGGATCGGCAGGGCGTTTCGGGTCACGTCGTCGTAGCCGACGACGACCGCGTGGTCACGGTACTCCCGCGTGCTGGTTTCGAACGTTCCCTCGCTCGTCACCCGCGAGAGCGTCGGCTCGAAGCGATCGAACAGCGGATGTCTGAACTCGATGAAGTACACCGAGACGGCCATCGTGAAGATCGCGAGCAGCGTTACGAAGCCGAGCACCTCCGCATCGACGAAGCCGGCCGTCTGGGCGACGGCTATGACGATGATGCCGAATTCGCTGACCTGGATCATGTGGATGCTGCCGAGGAACGTCGTCTCGGTGTCGAAGCCCTGCCAGTCGAGTAGATACATGAAGACGAGGAACTTGATCGGGATCAGCACCAGTGCGGCGACGATCGCCTCCTGCCAGTAGGCGAGCAGTTGTGCGGCCTCGAGGTCGAGCGCCACCGAGACGAAAAACACCATTACGAACAGGTCGGTCAGCGGGTTGATTCTGTCCTGGAGTTCCTTGCTAAAGGACAGCTGTGCGATGGCGACGCCAGCCATGAACGCGCCCATCTCGATCGAGAGGTACGCCTCGATGCCGAGGGGTGCGAGAAAGAGGTTGATGTTGTCCGAGACGAAGACGAAGAGGAACGCCCACGAGAGGGCGACCAGGAAAAACACCTCCTTGTTGTCAGCGATCCGGCGGAAGAGACGCGGCAGAACGGTCCGCGAGGCGGCAAGCGCCGCGATCGTTACGAGCGCGACGAGGACGAGCACGACGCCGAGCGTCGTCGCGACCTCGGCGAGGTCGTCCGGCTGTCCGGCCGCAAGCACGGCCAGGATGATGACGACGACGATGTCCTGAACGAGCAACACACCGACGTCGACCTTGCCGTGGAGCGACGTCGCCTCGCCGTTGTCGTTTAACATCTTGATGACGACCGCCGTCGAGCTGTAGATTACTGCGAGCCCGATCAGGAACGACTCGACGGGGCCGAATCCGAGCGCGAACGCGACCCCTGCGCCCGCGAGAAAGATCGCGATCATCTGGGGGATCGCAATCTTGACGATCGGCGAGAGGACGTGCTGGATCTCGTCGATTCGCATCTTGATCCCGAGCAGGAAGAGCAGGAACGCCAGCCCGAGTTCGGAGAGCAACTCGGTGAGGTCGCCGACCTCGACGAGCCCGAGGGCCGCCGGCCCGATCACGATACCGACGAGGATGTAGGCGATGATCGTCGGCTGACCCGTCTGTTTGGCGACGAAGCCGGCGAGCGTCGCACTCAAGAGGATAATGGCGAGGTCAACAGTAAGCGCCGCCTCAGTGATCATGCTGTTCGAACGATGTGCACACCCTGGATTAACGGTGTCGAAAGTCCCGACACGTTCGCGTTGGTCTCACGGGAGTTCGGACAGCCCCACTATGTGGTGGGTTGGCGAGTCACTGATTTCGATATGATACAGACGAAATCGTCGTACTGCAATGAACTACCCTGCCCTACTGCGCTCGGGCTCATCCAGTCCTCGCCTGTCGGGGGGGTTCCTGGTTCTGCGTTAGAACGTGCAGGAACGATATCCACAGCGTCCGGAAAAACGCAGTTCTTCTGCGGCCCGTCAGAACCGGCGGCTCCGAGAACGGTTCCGGCTCCGCAGGCGACGTCCCCTCACGGGCGGTTTGGTGTGTCCAATTTCTGCCGAACGGACACTACCGACGGAATCGATTGCTATGTCGGCACCCGCATGTCCTGTCCAGCACACTCATCGCTTGCTCGAAAATGAAAGACGAGTGGCGTTGACGAGACGCGAAGCGTCTCGTTCGCACACCAGAAATCGAAGATTTCTGGGGACGCTGTATCCCCTCCCTGCTCGAGCCTTCGGCTCTCGCTGAGGAAGGGGTCTTAGCGCCTAAATTCAGATTAAAATCCCCACAACCGGTCTCAGTAGTCCTCGAGGTCGTACAGCTCGCCGTACTTCGATTTCGCGTACTCGAGGAAGTAGTCGGCGGTGAAGGACTCGCCGGTGGCCTCCTCGATCAACTCGGGCGTGGTGTAGCGCTTGCCGTGCTGGTGGACGTTCTCGCGGAGCCAGCCGTTGAGATCGTCGAACTCGCCAGCACGAATATCGTCGTTCAGATCGCCGAGGTCGTCCTCGGCGGCGGCGTACAGCTGGGCCGCGAGGACGGAGCCCAGCGAGTAGGTCGGGAAGTAGCCGAAGGAGCCGTGGGACCAGTGGATGTCCTGCAGACAGCCCTCCGCGTCGGTCTCGGGGCGCACCCCGAGATACTCCTCGTACTTGTCGTTCCAGACTTCGGGGACGTCCTCGACCTCGAGGTCCCCCGAGATGAGAGCGCGCTCGATCTCGAAGCGGATCACGATGTGGAGGTGGTAGGTGAGCTCGTCGGCCTCGACCCGAATGAGGTTGTCGTCGTACACCTGGTTGGCGGCCTCGTAGGCGTCCTCGGGCGTTGCGTCCTCGAGTTCGGGGAACCGGTCGGCGACGGTCGGCAGGAACTGTTCCCAGAACGGCCGCGAGCGACCGACGTGGTTCTCCCAGAGGCGGGACTGGGACTCGTGGACCGACAGGTCACGAGACTCGCCGAGCGGCGTGCCGTACTCCTCGTCCGGCAGGCCGAGGGTGTAGTTGGCGTGGCCGAACTCGTGGATCGTCGAGGTCAACGAGCCGAGCAGGTCGTCCTCCTCGAAGCGCGTGGTGACGCGAGCGTCGAACTGCGTCCCCGAGGAGAACGGGTGGGGTGCGGTGTCGAGACGGCCTCGCTCCCAGTCGTAGTTCAGCGCGTCGAGGACGTCGCGGGCCAGCGCCTCCTGGTCGTCGTCGTCGAACGTTCCGGCGAAGGTGTCGGTCGCCCGATCGACGTCGGCATCCTGGATCGCGTCGATCAAGGGGACGAGCTCTTCGCGCAGGCGCTCGAGGACGCGCTCGGCAGTCTCGAGGTCCAGGTAGGGTTCGTAGTCGGCAAACAGCACGGCGTAGGGGTCGGCGTCGGGGTCGATGTGCTCGGCGTACTCCCGTTTGAGCTCCACGAGCTTCTCGAGGGTGGGCGCGAACTGCTCGAAGTCGTCGTCCTCTTTGGCCTGCTTCCAGGTGGGGTGGGCGTTGGCGGTCGTCTCGGAGATCTCCTCGACCAGCTCCTGGGGAACGCTCGTCTCGCGGTCGTACTGTCGCCGCACTTCCCGAACCGCAGCCTGCTGTTCGTCCGCGAGCTCGTCCGATTCCAGCTTTTCGAGCAACTCGCCCGTCTCGTCGGCGGTCAGCAGCTCGTGACTGATCGAGGACAGCGTCGACAGCTGCTGTGCCCGAGCCGGGGTTCCGGCCTCGGGCATGACGACCTCCTGATCCCAGCGCAGGATTCCGGCCGCGTTCCCGACGTTCGAGATCCGCGTAATCCGCTCTTCGAACTGCTCGTACGTCTCGTCCCGTTGCTCGCTCTGGGCCTGATCGGTTGCCATTGGCTGGCAATACTTATGGGAGTGTCATCAACGTCGTGGTTCCGGAACGCCCGATCGAGTGTGAGTTCGGGTCAGTTTGCCTGAAACATCTCGAATGTGAGACAGCTGTGGAAACTGCAAGCCACGAACTGTTTTCCGATAGTGGTGAGTACCCTGATGCAATGGTAGTAGCATCACTCGTCGTGTTCATCGCGAGCCTGCTGATCGGTGGTCTCGGTATCTTCCTCGGCGCGAAGTTCGTCGTCGACGTCGAGGACTACACCTACGCGTTCATCACCGCCCTCATCGGCGCGATTATCTGGGCGGTCGTCGGGTTCTTCGTGGGGTGGATCCCGCTGCTGGGTCCGGTCCTGGTGTTCCTGGCGTACCTCGCGGTGATCAACTCCCGGTACCCCGGCGGCTGGTTCGAGGCGCTCACGATCACCGTGGTCGCCTGGCTGTCGGTGCTGGTCGTACTGTACATTCTGGCGTTCGTCGGCGTCACCGGGTTCGAGGCCGCGGGCGTCCCCGGCGCCTGATCTCACCGGCGTCGTTCGCACACGTTTTTGCGTCGTCGGCCGGCAGGTCGAACGACAGGACGGTGAAGAGTTATCCGCATCGGTCGACAACGTCCACCAAATGGGTTTCTTCGAGAAGCTCGGCCGAAAGGTCGGGGAGTTCACACACGAGGCGAAGGAGGCAGCCGCCGACGAGGCACCGTACGTCTGCGAGGCGTGTGGCAACCAGTTCTACACGGACCAGCCGTGCCCGGAGTGTGGCAGCGAACGCGTGACCGAACGTGAGACCGCTTCCGACGAGGCAGACACCGAGCCGGCCGAGCAGAACGAGGCGTCCTCGGCGACCGACGAGGACACAGAGCCGACCAGGGACGGAACGGCTCCCTCGACGGACCCCGCCGACGACCCAGAACGGGAGTGACGGCTCATCGGGGCCACGTCTCGGCCACCCGCCGGTAGATCGCAACGCAGCGCTCGAGGACGTCGGTCGAGACGCTCTCGGTGTCCGTGTGGGCCTCACCGGGCTCCGCGGCACCACAGATCACGCAGTCGGTACCCGCCTGGGAGAGCCAGCCGGCGTCGGTCGCGTGCGGTTTCGTCACGAGCTCCGGCGCCCCGGTCTGGGCGCCGTCGGCCGCCTCGAGGACAGTCTCGGCGAACGCCTCGTCGCCACACTCCATGGGCGGGAGGTCCTGATCGACCGTCCACTCGACGCCGTCGATGTCGGTTACGTCCTCGAGCGGGGCCCGTTCGCCGGGCACCGTCCGCTCGTCGACGGTCACCGTACAGCGATCGGGGACGACGTTCATCGCGGTCCCGCCCTCGATTTCGGTGACGACGACGCTGCCCGCGAGTCGTTCGCCGGCGACATCGACCGCTGGTGGCTCGAGCTCGCGGACGATATCGACGGCGTCGCTCGCCCGGTAGATCGCGTTCTCGCCCGCCTCCTGCTCGCTCGCGTGGGCGCGCTTCCCGCGGGCGGTGATCGTGCTTCCGCGCCGACCCTTGTGAGCGACGGCGACGTCGGTGACGCCGGATGCGGAGTACCCCGTCGACCCCTCGCCGACGACCGCGTAGTCGGGCGCGAACCCCTCGTCGATGGCGTGGCGCGCGCCGACGCCGCCGACCTCCTCGCCGACGAAGCTCGCGAAAACGAGCTCGGCGGACCGGGCCGGGCTCCCCGCGGTGTCGGGCACCTCGCTGTCCCGAAACGCGATCGCTGCCGCGGCGACTGCACCCTTCATGTCCGCCGTGCCGCGGCCGTAGAGGCGTCCGTCCCGCTCCTCGACGAGGTACTCCCCGTCGGGGCCGACCTGCGAGTCGGCGGGTGCGACGACGTCGTGGTGGCCCACGAGCGCGAGGGTCTCCTCGCCCGCACCCTTCCTGGCGAGGACGTTCCCGACCTCGTCTCGGGTCACCGTCGCGTCGGTTTCGCGACGGAGCCACTCCTCGAGCAGGTCGCCCGCGGCGGTCGCGTCCTCGTGGCTCGGCACTCTCGCGAGGTTACGGGTGAGATCGACGACTGACATGCGTAATCGATCGGGCGCGAGCGTGTTGAGACCACCGCAATCGGCGGCTCCGGTGACGTCGACCCTTCACATGCTTGAACACCCTTATTGGCGTTCGGAAACCAGTATAGCGTATGAATGTCGTGCCGGATACGAGCGTGGTCATCGACGGCCGCGTCTCGGCGACGATCGAAGACGGGCAGTTCGAGGGAGCGACGATTTCGGTGCCGGAAGCCGTCGTCGCGGAGCTCGAGGCGCAGGCCAACGACGGCCTCGACAGCGGCTGGGACGGGCTTTCCGAACTCCAGCGGCTCGCGGAGCTGGCCGACGAGGGGACGATCGTCCTCGAGTACATCGGCGAGCGGCCAAGCGCCATCGAGCGCGGCCACGCCTCCGAGGGCGAGATCGACGCGCTGATCCGCGATCTCGCCGAGGAGCTCGACGCGACCTTCCTCACCAGCGACATCGTCCAGGCCGAGGTCGCACAGGCCAAAGGCCTCGACGTCGAACACGTCTCTCCGGAGGTCCGGGAGGTCGGAACCCTGACCGTCGAGGAGTTCTTCGACGACCAGACGATGAGCGTCCACCTCCGGGCCGAGGCGGTACCGATGGCCAAACGGGGCGAGCTCGGCGAAATGCGCTACGAGGAGATCGCGGACGAACCCCTCGACGAGGCGACGATCGACGAGTACGCCCGCGAGGTCGTCGACGGCGCCAAGGAAGCACCCGACGGCTTCATCGAACTCTCGGAGCCGGGGATGAAGATCGTCCAGTTCCGGGACTACCGGATCGCGATCGGCCGCCCGCCGTTCTCGGACGGCATCGAGATCACCGCCGTCCGCCCGATCGCCCAGACCGACATCGAGGACTACGAGAACGCCGACGAGCTCAAAGAGCGGCTGCTCGAGCGCCAGCGGGGCGTCCTCATCTCGGGGGCGCCGGGCGCCGGGAAGTCGACGTTCGCCCAGGCGGTCGCCCGGTTTATCTCGAACAACGACTACGCAGTCAAGACGATGGAGAAACCGCGTGACCTGCAGGTCGGCCCCGATATCACCCAGTACACCGAGCTGGCCGGCGAGATGGAAAAGACCGCCGACGCCTTGCTGATGGTCCGCCCCGACTACACCATCTACGACGAGGTCCGCAAAACCGACGACTTCGAGGTCTTCGCGGACATGCGGCTGGCCGGCGTCGGGATGATCGGGGTCGTCCACGCGACCCGACCGATCGACGCGCTCCAGCGACTGGTCGGCCGGGTGGAGCTCGGGATGATCCCCCAGGTCGTCGACACCGTCGTCTACATCGAGGCTGGGGAGGTCGACACCGTCTACGACGTCCGAACCGAGGTCAAGGTCCCTGCGGGACTCACCGAGGAGGATCTCGCTCGGCCCGTCATCCAGGTCACCGACTTCGAGACGGGCGAACCCGACTACGAGATCTACACGTTCAACCGCCAGGTCGTCACCGTCCCGCTCAACGACGACGAGGACGGCCCCGGAAGCGAGTCGGGTGTCGATCGCATCGCCAAACAGGAGATCGAACGCGAGATCCGCTCGGTCGCCCGGGGGTACGTCGACGTCGATCTCAAGAGCCAGGACAAGGCGGTCGCCTACGTCGAGGACGACGACATCTCGAGCGTGATCGGCAAAGGTGGCGGTCGGATCACCGACATCGAGAACCGCCTGGGGATCGACATCGACGTCCGAACTCACGACGAGAACCCGAGCTACGGCGCCGGCGGCGGTGGCGGCGGTGGCGGCGGTTCCGGCGGAGCTGCGGGCTCCCAAACTGGCCAACTGGTCGAACCAGAGATCACCTCGCGCCACATCGTCATCCCCGTCGACGGCAGCCACGGCGAGACCGTCGAGGTCCAGGCCGGGGGCGACTACCTGTTTACCGCGACGGTGAGCCGCGGCGGCGAGATCCAGGTTTCCCGGGGTAGCGCGATCGCGGACGACCTGGAGCGAGCGATCGATCGGAAGGATCCGATCACGGTCGTCCCCTCCTGAGACCCCGGCGGGCGCAGTTCGCCGCTCGGATTGGGTTGTTTTTCGATTGTTCGGAAATATGCGGACGGGCGCCCAACTTTTCTCCGACTTGTTCGTGACACCGTCACCCATACCGAGCGTACTAGCTGTATAATCATAAAGCACTTATACGAGACAAATGTCTTGATATTCGTAGATCAACATCGAGTGATTCAACCATGGGTGCCAAAAGAAAGACGTTCGTCTATTCTGAGATCGATACCGATCCAGGTCCGTTCATCACCGATCGCGACGGCCTCGAGACGGTCCGAGAGCGGATCGTCGACGACCTTCGTCGAACCGTCTCCGGCGCCGACGCCGACGGCGTCGTCGTTGCGATGAGCGGCGGAATCGATTCGACAGTAACCGCCGCGCTGGCCGTCGAGGCGCTCGGCAGTGACCGAGTCCTCGGGCTTGGACTCCCCTGTCATAAGAGCGATCGCACGCAGGTCAACGAGGCCCGAACGATCGCCGACGGGCTCGGGATGGAGTTTCGGGAGATCCAGCTCCAGCCGCTGCTTGACGCGTTCGAGGAGACGGTCGCGGCCGAGTTCGAACCCGAGACGCCCGACCGGCCGAACGAGCGCAATTACGCGCTCGGAAACGTGGTCGCACGGCTGCGGATGGCCTGTGCGTACTACGCCGCGAACCGCGAGTCGCGGCTCGTCGTCGGAACGGCGAACCGCTCGGAGCTTCTGCTCGGCTACTTTACGAAGTACGGCGACGGCGCGGCCGACGTGTATCCGATCGGCGACCTCTACAAGACCGAGGTCCGAGCGCTGGCGAAACGGCTCGGTGTCCCCCGTCGGATCGTCACCAAGGCGCCGACCGCCGGCTTCTGGGCGACCCAGACCGACGCCGACGAGCTCGGCGCCGCCTACGACGTCATCGACCCCTTGCTGTGGCGGCTCGTCGACGAGGACGTCCCCCTCGAGGACGCGATCGACGTCCTCGGGATCGAGCCCGACCTCGCCCACGAGATCGTCGCGCGGTGTGTCCGGACGGCCCACAAGCGACAGACCCCCCGGACTCCGGGAATCGCGGACCGCGAGGGGTTCGGCGACGTCGATTCCTACTCGAGATAGATATCGGGGTTGCGCCACCAGAACAGCCCCCACGAGAGCATGAATCCGACGGCCATCGCAACGATGTCCTGGACGATCTGGGGGAGCCCGAAGTCGACGATCGCGACCAGCGCGATCGAGGAACCAAGCGCCGCGCCGGCGAGGACGAACGCCAGATCCGCGACCATCCGCTCCTGGGGTTGGTCCCAGTAGTGCTGGCGGTCCTCATCGTACCAGACGCCGACGTAGATCAACACCGGCGACATCAGCGTGATGACGGTAATCGACTGATACACCTCGGGGAGCCCGATCGGGAACAACACCAGCTGATTGAGCAGCTGTGCGACGATCGACATTGCGAACAGCCCGACCAGCAACCATCCCCAGCGCGGCAAGCGCTCCTTGTCCATACACCGAAACGACCGCTAGCGAAAAATAATCCTGCCGTTTCCGGTCTACTCCGCACAGCAGGCGTCTTTCTTCGGGGACTCCTCGACGCCGCTCCCGTCGGCCGCGACGGGTTCCTCGAGACGGTAGAGGCTCTGGCGCGCGTCGGCGAAGTAGATATCCTCGTCGACGATTCCGATCTCCTCGAGACGCTCGAGGGCGTACCGGACGGTTCGAGCCGAGAGCATCGACTCCTCGACGATCTGTTTCTGGGTCAAGGGACCGTCGTACTCGAGAACCTTGAAAACGAGTTTCGCGCTCGGTGGAAGATCCTCCAGGTCCTCGCCGTCAGTCGCGGTCATATTACGATTCGAAAGGTCCCAGTAGTATAAAAGTTGAGCCTTACTGGGACGGAAATCGAGAAAATATATCTATAACTTCCAACGAGAAAAAATTGGGTACGGGAGCTATACCGAAACTTCTCGGCTGTTTGACCGGTCGGTCAGCCGAACCACGGCTCGGCAAAAACGGTCGCCCGGCGGACGAACTCCGTCGGGGCTCAGATCCGTTCCCAGGCGTCGTCGTCGTCGGGGTCCGGAAGCTCGCCGAACGACTCCTCGGGGGGAAGCGCCGTTTCGTCGGCGGGAGCGGGAGTCTCGTCGCCGAGGTCGAGCTCCGGCCAGGCGGTTTTTTCCCACTGACCTCGCTCGGAGTGGTAGTAGACGACGTTGTCGTCGACGACCGCGAACAGCCCCCGCTGTCGGTCGTGGACGACCCGCGCGTTCGTATCGATCGCGACGTCGACGACGTCCTCGAGGGTGTCGAGCTCGAGGTGGTAGTCGCCGACCCACATCGGGATCGATCCCTCCGAGATCCACTCGGCATAGCGGTGTCTGTGGAGATCTCGTCGGGCGGACTCCCGATCGATCGGCTCGCGGCTGTAAACGAACCCGGCGCCGGCAAACGAGAGCAGGCCGATCGCCGCCAGTCCCGCGACGAGCGTGACGTTCGGCGAGTCTTGCACCGCAACCTGGACGGTGTCGCTGTGCTCGGTCGACGCCGCCAGCTCCTCGTCGTCTTCGAGCCAGTAGGCGCCCTCGGTCAGTTCGAGCGGACTCGAGACGACCTGTTCGTCGGCGTACGTTCCGGTGTCGTAGACCGCGACGACCTCGAGGACGGTCCGAACGGTTCCGACGCCGTCGAACTCCGCCTCGATCTCGGCGCGCTCCTCGTAGCGCCCCTCGATATCGACCGTCGTCTCGGATCGAGCGACGCCGTCCTCGACGGTCGCAGCGGTCCGTTCTTCGAGAACGCTCTCTTCCCAGAAGACCGCCTCGTCGCGGTCGGCCTCGTGGCGGAGCCGCACCTCGTGTTCGACCTCGGCCTCGTCGGACGGGACGTCGGTCTCTGCGGTGATCGTCAGCTCCGGGGTCTCGGGCAGCGTGTAGACCGGATTGTCCTCGAGTTCGGTTCCGACTTCCCAGGGACCGTCCTCGAGGACGGTCGCGCTGGTCGTCACCTCGGTCGCGACCGTCTCCCGGTCGACGTCCTCGGTCGTCGTCGACGTTCCCGGCGTCGCCGCAACCCAGCCGGCACTGGCCAGGGCGAGGACGCCGATCACCGCGAGGAGGATCGCGATCGTTCGGGCGCGGCCGGCGACGGCCAGGTTCACTCGCGGGTTATCGATCACGCGTCCCACCCGCCGACGGTCGCACCCGCCCGTCCGTCGCTTGAGGACGACCGTTGCCCGAGCGAACAGGTTCGGACAGAGAACTGTTCATACATGCGAGGTGTGGCGCGACCGCTATAACGGTAGCGGCCTAGCGCCATCGTCGGAGCCGACGCCGTAGCCGCGTCGAGAGCGGAACGTGATCGCCCGGGCTCCGGATCCGGAGATCGCCGCGTCCGAACAGGAGCACCACGAGTCCGATCGCCAGGCCGACGACGACCAGATCGACTGCGGCGACCGCGACCAGCGGATGGATCCCGTGCAGTGTGGTAAGCACCGCGGGCGGCAACACCGCGAGATAGCGGTACTCGCCGACATCGTAGCCGTACTCGCCGGTTTCCGCGGGTGCCGACACCGACAGTGTCGTCTCGGCGTCGCTCCGCGGGGCGAGGGTCTGTCGGGCGGGATCCGCCTCGAAACGATCGCTCTCGGCCTCGTGGACGACGACCACCGGCGCGTACCCCGCGTTCTCGACCGTCCGTGACAGCTCGGTCGTCTCGCCCGGCTCCAGCACCTGCGGGTCGTCGGTCGGCGACTCCGTGACGGCGATCTCGTACGCCGTCGTTCCGGTCGGCACGACCATCGCCGCCGTCGCCAGCGCGACGAGGACGACCACCACCAGCGCGACCGTCGCCCAGAGGGCATAGACGTCCTCGCGGGAGGTCGATCGGGCCGTCTCGCGCCGGCCGGCACCCAGTCGATCGAACAGGAGGCCGAGCCCGAACAGCGCGACGCCGAGGCCGACCAGCGCCGCACCGAGACTGTGGCTGTCGGCCGCCGGCGCGTCGACGACCGACGCGACCGCGCCGTACCCCGACTCGAGGGCGCCCTGAACGCCCATCACCGCGGTGCCGAGGTGGGGAATCGTCACGGGCTCGCCGTGTCCCTGCCAGGCGACGGCGACGATCTGATCGTCGCTTACGGGGGGCTCGTCGCCGTCCTGATCGGTAAACGGGTTCGCGTCTCCGGCAGTGACGTACCCCTCGGGGGTGTCCTCGACGATCCGGTGGGTCGTCAGCTCGCCCCCGTGGAGCTCCTCGGCGTCGAAGACGACGACGTCCCCCTCTTCCGGCGAGCCGGCGACGGCGCTTGGCACGGCGACGAACCCGTCGCCGGCGTCCATTGTCGGCTCCATGCTCCCCGTCGCGACGTATCCAAGCAGGATCGGCTGCCCGAGAAGCTGGCCGAGTACGAGTACGGCGACGGCGAGGACGACGACTCCGGCCGTAACACGGGCAGCGACGGATCGCATTCTTACTCGTTCCTCATCATATCTACCCCGTCTTGTAACCTGCACTCGGAGTCAGCTCTCCGCTCGGCGGGAGTCGGGCTCGTAGCGTGCGACGACGGCTATCGTCGTCAGCTCTCACCGATCGGATCGGTAACTGAAACGCCCATCGATCAGTGACGGTTGCGTTCGTTACTCGGTACTCTCGTCGCTCTCAGCGATGATGGTAATCTCCCCGGGAATGTCGCCCTCGTCGTTCTCCCGGAGATCGAAGACGACGTCGAGGGATATTTCGTCCTCCTCATCTGATCCTGTGACATCGAAGGGTCCGTCTCCCTCGAAATACATCGCACCTCCGTCCGTATTGAGAATATCTTCCTCAGTTTCTGCCATTTCGATCTCGATCGAGTACGTGACGTCGTCCTCGTCTCCGTTATATCCAATCACGAGCGCGTCGTTGAACCTCGTCGTTGCGTCCTCGTTGAGGTTATCGAGAGCGAATTCGATGACGTCGTTCTCGTTGTCTCCACTCAACGTCTCGCTCTCGATGCGTAACTCCAGAAGTGCGTCACCGTCGCCGTCCGTTTCGATGTCTACGTTTCGGTCGGCTTCGACGGTACTGAACGCGCCGGTACCGAGTGCCGCGCCGCCGCCGGCGACGATCGTTCCAAGTCCGATCAACGTGTTGCGTCGGTTGAGTCTCATAGTGTGGTCACCTCGTGCCGACCGTCGACCCAGAGCGTCGACGTGCCCGCAGCCGATTAGGTGTTCGATACGTCTCGTCCCGGACCCTTTGTATTGGCGTTCCAGAAAGTCGTATTGGTGAATAATACTGTTTTCAAGGTCGGCCAGAACGGTGCAGCGCCGGTCTTCTCTCCCGTTCTCGTTTCCGAACGAAAATTATGCGAACCGGTTGGCCAGTAGGCTTATCTATCGGTGGTCGGTACAGTACCCCGTACTGACGTTCTAATGGCGATGGACACGGCAGCGGGGGAGAGGGGAACCGACGCCGACGAACGGACCCCGGATCGCGGGGAGATCTTCGATCTGCTTGCGAACAGTCGGCGACGGTACGCGATCCACTACTGTAAACGCGAGGACGGTCCCGTCGAGCTCGGCGACCTCGCCGAACACGTCGCCGCCTGGGAGCTGGACAAGGAGGTTCCGGAGGTTACCTCGGCGGAGCGAAAGCGAGTCTACACGTCCCTCCAGCAAACCCACCTGCCGACCCTCGAGCAGGCCGAGATGGTCGTCTTTGACAACGGGACGATCGAACTCACCGACAGCGCGTCCGAGCTTGACGTCTACCTCGATATCGTCCCGAGCGACAGTATTCCGTGGGGACTGTACTACCTCGGATTATCGGTGCTTGCCGGAATCGTCATGCTCGGTCTGTGGCTCGGCGTCGTCCCGACCGGGACCATCCCGCCACTGGGGTGGACGACGCTCGTGGTCGCGTCGTTCGTCGTGTCGTCGACCGTCCACGTCGTCCAGAACCGACGAATGCGACTGGGAGCGATGGAGCGTCCACCCTGAGATGCGTGCGACGAACGCGATTGCGATCGTGTGTCTCGTCCTCGGCGTCGCGCTACTGGCCGGGCCGACGTTCGGATTCGTCTCCATCTCGGCGGATCGCGGCGTTTCGATCGGCACCGCCGACGACGGGTCGGGATACCTTGGTGTCGAGGCGGTCGATACCGTGGTCGACGATCGGAACGACGCCGAGGACGTCGTCGTGGTGACGAACAACGCCGACGAGACGCTGGCGATCGACGCCGACGCGACGATCGACGGTCCGGGTCTCGAGGCGGCGAGCGGGTTCGATCGGGAGCTCGGTCCGGGCGACACGACGGCGGTTGCGGTGACCTGTGAGCCGGGGACCGGAAGCGGTGAGACGGACCTCGAGGTCACGGTCGAGTCCGCCAGCGGGGACGGGATCTCGATCGAGGGGCTAGAGCGATCGTTCACGATCGAGCGCGACTGTCCCGGCCGCCCCGGTCCGGATCCGCCCGGCGAAGCCGATCCCGGAACCGGGTTCGACTCGGTTTCCGTCGACGACGTCTCCGGGTTCGTGAGTCCGAGCGAGGAACGCCAGCAGTTCCGGTTCACGCTCGCCGAGAACCGAGACCCCCACGAGGAGATCGAGATCGACCTGCGCGATCCACACGGGGAGGGCGTCGACTACACCGAGACGTTCTGGGACGACGACACACTCGAGATCGTCGACGGAGCGGGCGAGATCTGGGGAGACGACGGGACGATCGTCTACCAGGTCGCCCCGCAGGACGGTCACGACGATGAGATCGTCGTCGAGGCCGGCGGCTACGCGACCGACGGCGACGGCGGCCCATACGAGGTGTCGTTCACGCGGTCGGAAACCGGCGAGGTCGGGACGGCGCCGTTCGAGATCGACGGCACGGGCGCCGGATCGGACCCGTTCGTCGGAGTCGGCGCCGACGACGTCCGTTCCGGCGACGGCCGTCAGACGTTCAGTTTCACCCCCACCGACGGGCTCGAGCCGTGGGAAGACGAGGTCCGAATCGATCTGGGTGACGTGGACGGACTCGCATACGACTGGGACGTCGTCCTCGAGGAGGGGCCAGGGAACGATGGGAACGTCTGGCGAAACGAGGACGAACTCGTCTACCAGGTCAACGACAGGGGGACCGGCGGCGAGAAGATCGTCGTCTCGATCGGCGTCGAAGCGACGGCCCCCGGTCCCGGCGAGGTATCGTTCACACGGACTGACACGGGAGAGACGGCAGTAGAGTCGTTCGAAATCGAGTAGCGCGTTCGGTCGCTCCGCAATGCGAACCCCTTTTCACCACCGACAACAGAATTCGAGCCATGTCGACCGAATCGATTAGCGACCGACGCGAGCACATCCGCTCGGTCAGCGTGACGGCGCTGTCGGCGCTGCTCGGCGTCGGCGCGGCGTTCGCCACGCTGGCGCTGGCCGGCGACGTCTCGTCCGTCGAGGCCGCCGAGGCCGCCGCGACCGACACACGGGGGCTGTTGCTCGTCCTGGGGGCGGTTCTCGTCCAGTTCGTCCTCTATGACTTCACGGACATCTACGGCGAGGACGAGTTCGGCGTGAAACACTACCTGTTTATCACGTTCATGACGTTCTCGTTCTGGTTCGTCGTCCTCGGGATCCTCCTCACGACGGAGGCAATGGGTTGAGATGGCCGACGACAGCATCGCCGTCGTAGACCTGGATCGGTGCCAGCCCGACCGGTGTAGCTACGAGTGCAAGAACTACTGCCCGCCCAACCGAACCGGCAAGGAGTGTATTACGCTTCGGGGCGAGGAGGCCGACCAGGGCCAGCCCGACCAGATCCACATCTCCGAGGAAATCTGTCTGGGCGAAACCTGTGGCATCTGCGTCGAGAAGTGTCCGTTCGACGCAATCGAGATCATCAACCTGCCCCAGGAACTCCAGGACAACCCCGTCCACCGCTACGGCGAGAACGCCTTCTCGCTGTACGGCTTGCCGGCACCCCAGGAGGGGAAGGTGACGGGGATCCTCGGGCCGAACGGGATCGGGAAAACCACCGCCGTTCGCATCCTCGAGGGCGAACTCCAGCCCAATCTCGGCCGCGACGAGACCGTCGACTGGGACGACGTCCTCGAGGCCTACCGCGGGACCGAACTGCAGGACTACATCGCCGACGTCCGCGACGGCGAGGTTACCGTCGCCCGCAAACCCCAGTACGTCGACCAGATCCCCGAGAGCTTCGACGGCAACACCCGCGAGCTGCTCGAGCGGACCGACGAACGGGGGGCGCTGGATTCGCTGGTCGAGCGCCTCGAGATCGGGCCCGTGATGGACCAGGCGATCGAAGATCTCTCGGGTGGAGAGCTTCAGCGGGTCGCGCTCGCGGCGACGCTCGCACGGGATACGGATTTCTACTTCCTCGACGAGGTGACGCCCTATCTCGACATCGGCCAACGCGTCACCGCAGCGCGGCTGATCCGCGAACTCGCCGAGGAGGAGAACCGATCGATGCTGGTCGTCGAGCACGACCTGGCCATCCTGGACCTGCTCGCCGACACGCTCCACGTCGCATACGGTGAGCCCGGTGCCTACGGTGTCATCACCTCGCCGAAGTCGGTCCGAAACGGGATCAACGAGTATCTCTCGGGCTATCTCGACAACGAGAACATGCGGATCCGACAGGACCCCATCGAGTTCGAGGAACACGCCCCACGGACCGCGACCCACGGCGACGTGCTGGTCGACTACCCCGACCTCACGAAGAGCTACGGCGACGGCGAGTTCACCCTCGAGGTCAAGGGCGGGGAGATCCACCGCAACGAGGTGCTCGGTATCGTCGGTCCCAACGGGATCGGGAAGTCGACGTTCGCGAAGCTGCTGACGGGGAACCTCGGGCCGACCGCAGGCGACGCCGACCTCGATCTCGACATCTCCTACAAACCCCAGTACGTCACCATCGACCAGCACATGCGGGTCGACGCCTTCCTCTCTTCCATTACGGACCAGTTCGGGTCCTCGTACTGGAACACCGAGATCGCCCAGCCACTACAGTTAGAGCGCATCATGGAACAGAACCTCTCGGATCTCTCCGGCGGTGAGCGCCAGCGGGTCGCCATCGCGGCCTGTCTCTCCGATTCGGCGGATCTGTACCTGCTCGACGAACCCTCCGCTCACCTCGACGTCGAACAGCGGGTCCAGGCCACGAGCGCGATCCGGCGCTACGCCGAACAGCAGGACGCCACCGTGATGGTCATCGACCACGACATCTACACGATCGACCTGCTGGCAGATCGCCTGATGGTCTTCGAGGGCGAGCCCGCGGTAGCGGGCCACGCCAGCAAACCCCAGCCGATGCGGGAGGGGATGAACGAGTTCCTCTCGAACCTCGAGATCACGTTCCGGCGGGACGAGCGCACCTCGCGTCCACGGATTAACAAGCCGGAGTCGCAGCTGGACCGCGAGCAAAAACGGGAAGGAGAGTACTACTACTCGCCGTAGTTCGATTCGACGGCGCTACTCGGAGTCCGACTTCGAGAGCACGCCACCGAACTGTTCGTCCTTTCGCGTTCGCAGCTCGTCGAGTCGGGACTGGGCGCTCAGTCGGTTCTCGCCGACCGTCGCGCCGACGAGGGCACCGACCGCCGCACCGGAGCTCGCGACGTTTTTATTGACGAGTCCGCCGAGGCCGCCGCCGACGGCGGCGCCGATGGCTGCGTACCGTGCGCGACTGAGCGCGAGTTCGAGTTGCTGTTTTACCATACGGACATATCTACGCGGAACGGAAATAAACGTGTTCCCGGAGAATCGCAACCACGAACACGTACGGCAGCCTGAACGGCCATTCAGCGGTGCTTGGTATCGGTGGCCGAGGATCGCCGGACTCGACGATCGGTCCGGAACGTGAGGGTAAAACGAGCCGCTCGAGGACGTCGCCTCCCGACGATGGAGAATCGAAGTGTCAGTGGACGTGTCGCTGACAGCTCCCACAGAGGTTCTCCTCTTTGATGTCGACCTCCCGAACGGTCGGCGAGAAGTTCATCACACAGCGGTTGTTGTCGCAGTGCTCGAGCCCGTAGGTGTGGCCGATCTCGTGGACGATCTCCTTACGGACGCGGTTCTCGAAGATCTCGCTGGCGCTTTTGTTCGAGAAACCGCCGTCGCTGGAGGTCTGCAGGCGGTACGTGGAGACGACGCTACCGCTTCCGTCGAGGTAGGCAAGCCCGAAGACGTAGTTGCGACGCCGGTAGAACAGGTCGTGGGGGGTGATGGCGATGTTTTTCTCCCCGCGGCCGACCCGCTCGGCGAGCTGGATGAACGTCTCTGCGCAGTACTGGTTCCGGCCGGAGTCGTACGCGCCGGTCGGAACCGACTGCGAATCGTTAACCGTGACGTCGCAGTCGTAGACCGATCGCAACGCGGAGGAAGCCGCCCGCTTGACCTCCGCGGAGACGCTGCCGACCGGCACGATATCGACGAGCATGACAACTGCTATGGTCGCGGGTAGCATAAACGTCCCGCCGTGACCAGTTTCCGCGGGAATCCAGGGACGCTCGAGGACCATCTCACGACCTACGATCGGGTCGTCGAGGTCGGGATCGGCCGCCGCACCGAACTGTCGGGAGCCCTCGCCGAGGCAGGCGTCTCGGTAACCGCGACTGACGTCACGCCACGAGCGGTGCCCGACGCCGTCGAGTTCGTCGTCGACGACGTCGTCGACCCCGAGATCGGCATCTACGAGGACGCCGACGCGATCTACGCACGAAACCTGCCCCCGGAGCTCCACCGGCCGACCCTCGCGGTCGCCGAGCGGGTCGGCGCCGCGTTCCTGTTTACGACGCTGGGGGGCGACCAGCCCGCGGTGCCGGTCGAACGGAAAACGGTGCGCGAGGGGACGCTGTACGTTGCCCGCGACGAGGCCTCGCGAGCGGACGAAAGGAGTTACCCGGGTCCGCGAGAGTGAGGGCAACGATGGCCGTCGAGTCGCTCCCGTCCGGTTCCACTCTCCTCGCCGTCCTCGGGCTCGTCGTCGCGCTCGCTATCGTCCTGCGTGGACTGGGTGTCCTCCTCCGGATCGCGGTCCATCTCTTTGCCTTCCCGGGGGTCGTCGTCCACGAGTTCGCCCACGCGACGGCCTGTCGGCTCGTCGGCGTCAGGGTGATCGAGGCCGTCTACTTCAGGTTCGGGAACCCGCCGGGGTACGTCCGCCACGCCACGCCCGATCGGTACCGCCAGTCGGTGGTCATCAGCGTCGCCCCGTTCCTGCTGAACACGGTCGCCGCGGTCGCCGCGTTCGTCGGCGCCGTCCTCGTCGTCGCTGCGGCCGGCGGCGTTCGGACGGCTCCGCTCGAGTACGCGATCGCCAGCGGCGTCCTCGGCTGGATCGGGCTCTCGATCGGAATGGCCGCCTTCCCGAGCACGACCGACGCGCGGACGCTGTGGACCCGCTCCCGACGGGAGTGGCGCCGATCCCCGGTCGTGTTGCTCGGCCTCCCGATCGTCGCGCTGATCTACGTCGTCAACGTTCTCTCCTGGCTGTGGGCCCACGTCCTCTATGCCGTCGGTCTGTTCGTCCTCGCGCTCGTGACCGTCGGCGCGCTCGCGATCTGAACCGTCCAGCTTTATTCCCGGGGGCGCGTTCGTCCCCGTATGAACGCAGACGCAGTCGTCTTGGACATCGACGGCGTGCTCGTCGACGTCGCCGACTCCTACCGCCGGGCGATCGTCGAATCCGTCGAGCACGTCTACGACCGCACGATCCGCAAAGAAGACATCCAGGCGTTCAAGAACGCCGGGGGGTTCAACAACGACTGGGAACTGACCTACGCCGCGGCGCTGTACGTGCTCGCGACCGAAGAGGGCTATCGCGCGTCGATCGACGAGTTTACCGACGCGATCGCCGAGCGCGGTGGCGGGCTCGAGGCCGCCGAGGGCGTCGTCCGCGAGGCGATCGGCGCGCGGGCGACCCAGCGCGTGACCGATCGGTGGGACCGCCAGCAACTCCGGGACGTCTTCCAGCAGCTGTACCTCGGCAGCGAGCTCTACCGGGGCCTCGAGGACGCCGAGCCCGACCTCGAGACGCGGGGATTCATCCACGACGAGCCCGTCGTCCTCGAGCCCGAGGTACGGGATCGGCTCCTCGAGAACTACGACGTCGGCGTCCTGACCGGGCGTCCCGCCGCGGAGGCCGAGATCGCCCTCGAACGGGTCGGCCTCGACGAGGCGATCCCCGCCGACCGCCGTTTTACGATGGACGACTGGGAGGAGGGGAAACCCCACCCCCGGGCGCTGACCGTCCTCGCCGAGCGGTTCGACGCCGACGCGGTCGTCTTCGTCGGCGACACCTTAGACGACGTGCGGACGGCGAACAATGCGGCGGAAGCGGATCCCGACCGAACGTACCGCGGCGCCGGCGTGCTGACAGGCGGGCTCACTGGCGAGGACGGCCGTCGGGCCTACGAGCGCGAGGACGCCGCGGCCGTCCTCGAGTCGGTCAACGAGCTGCCAGACCTGCTCGAGTAGGGGGTGCCCGACTGAGCGTCCGAGACCGCGCGGCCTGCAGCTCCCCCCATCCGTTTTTTCCCCGCCTTCGCCGTACTACCCGCAGATTCCGATGTCCGACTTCGCAAGCGGCGACCTCCCCGGCGAGGCGACCTCAGTCTGGCTCGCGAACACCCGCGAGGACGATCCCGACCCCGATCCGCTCGAGGGGGCCCGCAGCGTCGACGTCGCCGTCGTCGGCGCCGGGATCGCCGGGCTCTCGACGGCGATCGAGCTGCGCGAGCGGGACCTGACCGTCGCCGTCCTCGAACGGGATCGCGTCGCGACGGGGATCACGGGGAAGACGACCGCGAAGCTGACCAGCCAGCACGGGGCAATCTACGATCACCTGCGCCGGGAGTTCGGCCAGGCACAGGCGAGTCGGTACGCCACCGTCCAGGAGGAGGCGATCGATCGGGTCGAGTGCCGGATCGAGGAGCTGGGGATCGACTGCGGGTTCGAGCGCCAGCCCTCCTACCTCTACAGCAACGAGCCCGACGAGATCGAACGGGAGGTCGACGCCGCCCGCGCGGCGGGACTCGAGGCCAGCTACGTCACCTCCGTCCCGCCGTTCGAGCGCGCGCAGGCCGCGGTCCGGTTCGAGGACCAGGCCTGGTTCCACCCCCGGAAGTACCTGCTCGCGATCGCCGACGAGCTCCGGGCCGACGACGGCGCCCACCTCCACGAGGAGACTCGCGTGACCGACCTCGAGGACGGAACGCCCTGCGTCGTTCGCACGGAATCGGGAACCGTCCGGGCCACACACGTCGTCCTCGCGACGGGGTTTCCGATCCGTGACCGGGCAGGCTACTTCGCCCGGATGCACCCCAAGCGGTCCTACGTCCTCGGGATCCGTCTGGACGGCGACCCTCCGGAAGGAATGTACTACCGCACCGGCGATCCCTACCGCTCCGTTCGCACCTACCGCGACGAGGGAGAGGAGCTGTTGCTGGTCGGGGGCGAGAACCACAAGACGGGCCAGGGCGGCTCGACCGCCGACCGCTACCGGCGGCTCGAGTCGTGGGCCCGCGAGCGGTTCCCTGTCGACGAGATCGCCTACCGGTGGTCGACCCAGGACTACAAGCCCGTCGACAAGATGCCCTTCATCGGCCGCGCCGGCGCCGGAACTGAGAACCTCTCCGTCGCGACGGGGTTCCGGGGCTGGGGGATGACCAACGGCACTGCCGCAGGACGACTGCTGGCGGCCGATATCGACGGCGAACCGGTGCCCGACCTAGATCTGTTCGACCCGCTCCGGCTGACGCCGAAGGCCTCGCTGGGCAAGACCCTCACCGAGAACGCCGACACGGCGAGCGAGTTCGTCACCGACTGGTTCCAGACGCTCGTCACCCCGGATCTGACGGCGCTCGGGCCCGGCGAGGCAAAGGTCGTCCGCAAGGGCGGGAAGCCCATCGCCTGCGCGCGCGACGACGACGGCGAGCTTCACGCCGTTTCGGCGGTCTGTACCCACATGTACTGTCTCGTCGAGTGGAACGACGCCGAGGAGAGCTGGGACTGTCCCTGCCACGGCTCGCGGTTCGATCCCGACGGCGAGGTCCTGGAGGGGCCGGCGACCGAGGACTTGCCGGCTCGGGAGGGGTAGCTACCGGGCGAGCCCCGTCCCCGCCCCTGCCTCGAGCCCGGGGTAGTCCGCGACGACCCCGTCGACGCCCGCCGCGGCGAGCTCGTCGAACTGGAGCCAGCTATCGACGGTCCAGACGTTGACCGCGCGGCCCTCATCGTGGGCGAGCTCGACGACGTCGAGTTCGGGCTCGCTCGTCGGGAGCCCATAGTAGGGCTCGCTCGCGAGCGCGGTCCCCGCGATCGCGTTCCGCGGCGGGTGGATTGCCTCGCAGTCGTACCGGCGCGCGATCTCGACGCCCGCCTCGAGGTCGTCCCACACGAGGGGTGCGGCCGCGTCGTCGGCGACCTCCCGAAGGGCGGCGAGCGCGCCCTCGCAGAACGAGGAAAAGAGGAGTTCGCCGCCGAAGTCCTCGCAGTCCTCGAGGACGCGCTCGACGAACGGCTGCCACAGCTCCCGGCGTTCCGCCCGCTCGTCCGCGGGCAGGGAGTCGCCGACGCGCAGGTCGGTCGTCCCCGGATTCTTCAGCTCGACGTTGAGCCCGACCGTCTCGGGGACGGCTTCGAGCAGCGCCGACAGCGTCGGGATCGACGCCTCGGACCCCAGTACCGACAGCGACGTGAGCCGCTCGAGGGGTGTCTCCCAGAGAAGCCCAGCGGCGTCGGTTACGGGTCGGCCGTCCCGCGTTCCCTCGAGGCGCTCGTCGTGGAAGACGACCGGGGTGCCGCAGGCGGCGGGCTGGACGTCGATCTCGACCATCGCGGTCGCGTCGCGCTCGGCGGCGGCAACGGCCGCGGCGATCGTGTTCTCGGGGGCGACACCGGCGTAGCCGCGGTGGGCGATGAGAGCGGGACTGTGCATACCGACGCCCACGGCTGGGACCCCTATCAGTGGTTGGCAGTGCGGTTCGGTCGGTCGCTGTGCAACCTGCGTTCAGTACAGGGCAAACAGGTAATGGAACGACAGTTGATTTCACTGATGACTGCCAGGAGCGGTGTGTTGGAGAGAAAATGGGTTCAGCAAATCAGTTCCGCTTGTTCAGGAAACTATGCTGGGCTGACCGATTGGTACGACTGCTTACGAAGTAGTGTGCAAGTCATAGAGGGTCGCAGCTCCAATGAGAGCGACAAAGATACCGACTACACCGGTAACCCAATCGTTCGATACGAAGAAGGAACCTGCCAAGAGTACACCAATAACAATTGAGGCAGCCCCACTGAATTTTCGAACCCGGATACTGTCCATATACTCATTTCCATTGACATTGTGTTAACTACTTTGATCAGAACGGATACTAGGGTCTCCCGTTGCTCGGGGAGATTCGGTTCAGAATAGCCATCGGTTCATGCTATATTCGAGTTCTGTATTCCGCTTTGCTCTATCCACACAATCGATAGCTAAGAGAAGTAGCGGTGTTAGGTTCGCGAGCGTGATCAGCGGATCCGCCTCCTTTGACACCGATCCACTGCGACGACAACGCTCCTCGCGTTCGCCTGCCGGGTTGCCTTTCAATACGCTACCGGTCGAACCGAGGACGTATGACGGACACGACGCTGGACGACGTCGAACGAAACCTGGGTCGGGTCGAGGAGCTCGAACAGGAGGAGGCGATCTCGGTGCTCCAGACCGCAAAGCAGGACCTCGAGGCGATGAGTACCGACGCCGACGTCGACGAGGAGCGCCGTCAGGCCCTCGAGGATCGCCTCGACCAGCGGCTGCGGGAGATCGAGGAGCGCGACGCTTACGACGGCAACGTCGGCGAGGCGATGAATCCAGAGGACCACGACGCGCCCTGAGTCGGACCGGGAGACGTCGGCTTCGCGCAACCGCGGTCGAGTCGCGGTTGCGACTGAAAAACGGTCGTCAGGACGCGCCCGGGAACCCGGCGAGATCGGCCGACCCCCCACCGTTTTATTCGGCTGCCGTCCTCAGAGACGCGTATGCGAATCGCACTACTGGGCGGTACCGGCGATATCGGCGAGGGGCTCGCGCTTCGGTTCGCGCGCGACACCGACCACGAGATCCTCATCGGCTCCCGGGACCCCGAGAAGGCTCGCGACGCGGTCGCCGAGTACGAGGACGTCCTCGAAGCGATCGGCGCCGAGGCGAACCTGAAGGGCTTTATCAACGAGATGGCCGCTGACCGGGCCGACGTCGTCGTGCTCTCGGTCCCGCCGTACTACGCCGGCGACACGGTCGAAGACGTCGCGGACGTCCTCGACTCCGATACCGTGCTGGTGACGCCCGCGGTCGGCATGCAGGGTGACGACGACGGGCTCCACTATCATCCCCCGAGCGCCGGCAGCGTCTCCGAACTCGTCGCGAAGCGCGCGCCCGACGGCGTTCCCGTGGTGGGTGCCTTCCACAACCTCGCCGCCGGCGCGCTCACTGACCTCGAACTGGAGCTCGATCTCGATACGCTGGTCGTCGGCGACGATACGGACGCGAAAGAACGGGTGATCGCGCTCGCGAACGAGATCAAGGGACTTCGGGCGCTCGACGTCGGTCCGCTTGCTAACGCGGCCGAGGTCGAGAGCGTCACGCCGCTTGTCATCAACGTCGCCCGGTACAACGACGAGCTCCACGACGTCGGCGTGAAGTTCAACTAGCTCGCCGGTTCCGAGCCCGAGTCGGCCTCGGGCCCCGGCTCGGCCTCGAGTTCGATTCCGGACCACGACGTCTCCAGCGAACGCAGCGTCTCGAGGAGCCCGTCGGCGTCGACGGGTTTCGTGAGTGCGTCGTCGACGGGTAGCTCATCGAGCCCGAGCACGCGGTCCTGTGCGGGGTGGCCCGTAAGCACGACCAGCGGGATTGCCTCGAGTTCGGTCCCCTCGATCTCGGTCGCGACCTCGTCGCCGTTCAGCCGCGGCAGTTTGAAATCGAGCAAGACGAGGTCCGGGCGGGGCGCGTCGACGAACTCCGCCCGTCGGTGGAGAAAGTCGAGCGCGTCGCTCCCGTCGTTGACGACGTGTAGCGTGTGATCGATCGGCGTCATCCGTAACGCCTCCTTAGTCAACCGCACGTCGCCGGGGTTGTCCTCGACGAGTAAGATCTCGAGCGACGCTGGAAGCCCACCGGCACCATCCGACATGTGCCTAGCTGGGACCGCCTCCCCCATGCAGTCGATGCCTGTTATTTCAGGCATTGAAATACCCCCTCCCGTGATCAGGCTCCGGAGACCGGTCGTCGCCGTGTCGCCGGCCGGACCGAGGGCCGACCTCGCGAGCCGGACGCTCGACGGCCAGCCGGCTTCCGGTGGCGACGAACGGCCGCGAACGCCGGCGGCACCGCTTTCGAGCGGTGGTCGGCGGCAAAAAGCGAAGGGATCGGGTTACGCGCCGGCGTCCTCGAGGGCGTCCTCGAGGTCATCGCGCTGGGTGACGCCGACGAAGCGTTCGACGACGCCGTCGTCGTTCTCGATGATCAGGGTCGGCAGGGATCGTACCTGATACTCGTTGGCGACGTCCTGCTGTTCGTCGACGTTTACCTTCTCGACCTCGAATCGGCCCTCCCAGTCGTCCTCGAGCTCCTCGAGGATCGGATCCTGGGTCTTGCAGGGGCCACACCAGTCTGCGTAAAAGTCCTTGAGCGTGACGGACATGTGATCACAGGTAGTTGCCACGCGCCGCGCATAAGGGTTTCCCACTCGGGGGTTCACGCCGGTGTCGAGGACGCCGCGGGTCGATCCCCGCCGTCGTCACGGGGTTCCGGTCGGCGAGCGATCCCTCGAGCAACGCTCTGCGCTGGCGATCGACGCAGCTCCGCCGGACGTCGGCGATCGCACTCGCCAGCCTGGCATCGCTCCGCGGGACACCCGATCGGCGAAAGCTTTAGTTCAACCCGACCCGATGGTGTACGTATGGATAGAGGACAGAACTCCGGTGGGTTGATGTCCAGTGCCGGACTCGTCCGGTACTTCGACGCAGAGGACTCGAACGCGATCCGTATCGATCCGAAGACGGTCATCGCGACCGGGATCATGCTGGGCGTGGTTATCCAGCTGCTGATCTTCGTCTCCTAAGTCCTCGACCCCCTTTCCGTTCACCGGCCGCCGAGAGCCGCGGCGCCGGTCGCGTCCGTGACGCGGCGTTTTTGATCGTCCGCTTCGTACCCGACAGCGATGACACTGACCGCCGGCGTCGTCGCCGTCCAGGGCAACGTCGACGCACACGCGACCGCGATCGAGCGCGCGGCCCGGAACCACGGCCGCGAGGTCACCGTCCGCGAGATCCGCACGTCGGGGATCGTCCCCGACTGCGACCTGCTGGCGATGCCCGGCGGGGAGTCGACGACGATCTCCCAGCTCGTTCACGAGGAGGGGATCGACGCCGAGATCCGCGACCACGTCGCGGCCGAGAAACCCCTGCTTGCGACCTGTGCCGGTCTGATCGTCGCCTCGCGCGATCCGAACGACGACCGCGTCGACGCGCTCGGACTGGTCGACGCAAGCGTCGAGCGCAACGCCTTCGGCCGCCAGAAGGACAGCTTCGAGGCGCCCCTGGAGATCGACGGGCTCGCCGAGCCGTTCCCGGCGGTGTTCATCCGCGCGCCCGCTATCGACGACGTCGGCGGTGTCGACGTCCTCGCACGCTGGGACGAGCGTCCGGTCGCCGTACGCGACGGTCCCGTGATCGCTACCGCCTTCCACCCCGAGCTGACCCCCGATAGCCGTCTCCACGGGCTCGCGTTCTTCGAAAACGCGGCGTCGACCGGTCCCCAGCTCGAGGAGTCCGCGTAGCGACGGTCGATCGCGACCGCAGCGCCGATCGACGCCGGCTGGTCGGTCCCGTTCGGGCAAGCATGTGCGACCGAACAGGTTTTTCCGCTGCCACACGTCGGTCGAGGTATGGACGCAGCTATCGACGCCGTCCGCGTCGCGGGAACGCCCCAGGGGCCGGTGCCCGTCGTCGTCCTCGAGGTCGAGGACGAGGACGACGTCGTCCCGATATTCATCGGGTTCAACGAGGCGGTAAGCATCGATCGCGGGCTCGAAGCCGAGGACATCGGTCGCCCCCTGACCCACGACCTGCTGCTCGACGTGATGGAGGAGCTGGGTAGCCGGATCGAGCGCGTCGTCGTCAGCGAAATCGAGACGGGGGACGACGGTCGTGGGGGAACCTACATCGCCGATCTCCACCTCCGGACCCCTCGCGGCGAGACGGTGATCGACGCCCGTCCGAGCGATTCGCTCGCGCTTGCGGCCCGGACCAACGCCCCGATCGAGATCACCGAGGACGTCTTCGAGGACGGCCGAGACGACAGGGAAAAGTTCGAGCACCTCGAATCCGTCCGCGAGGTTTCCGGTGAGCTCTGAATGGACGACACGCTCGAATCACTGTTTGCCGTCATCGAGGATCGTAAGGAAACGCTGCCCGAGGACTCCTACACCGCGTCGCTGTTTACCCACGAGAAGGGTGAGAACGCGGTGCTCGAGAAGCTCGGCGAGGAAAGCACCGAGCTCGTCCTCGCGGCCAAGGACGACGAGCGCGAGGAGATCGCCGCCGAGTCCGCCGACATCGTCTACCATCTACTGGTGTTGCTGTCGATGAAGGGGATGGACCTCGAAGATCTCGAGGACGAACTCGAGGCCCGGCGCTGAGGGCTGCCTGCAGTCGCCCGGGCCAGGTTGATGACACCGTCCGGTGTTAACGTGTCCGCATGGCAGTCAAACGGATCGAACACGCCGACGACCACATGCAGGAGTGTATCGACAACTGCCTCGAGGCCGCACAGGTCTGTGAGTGGTGTGCGGACGCCTGCGCCGACGAGGGCGAGGAGATGGCCCGCTGTATCCGGCTCTGCCGGGACGTAGCCGACATCGCGTCGCTGCACGCGCGGTTCATGGCCCGGAACTCGGCCTACCACGAGGAGCTGGGCGAGCTCTGTGCGGACATCTGCGAGGAGTGTGCCGAGGAGTGCGACGGTCACGACCACGACCACTGTCAGGCCTGCGCGGAGATCCTTCCCGACTGCGTCGAGAGCTGCCGCGAGATGGCTAGCTGAACGCGTAGAGTGCGTTTCGGCTTCGCTCGCGGTTTCCTCCCGATCGCTACACTCGGCGACCGGGACCGCGCGGCTCGCGCGAGCGATCGGGACCGAACAGACCGCCGATCGCGCCGGCGATCGCGCTCTCGAGAGCCATAATAAACGAGATCGCAAGCGCTACGAGGAAGATCCCGAACCCGGCGAGTCCACTGATCAGACCCCCGATCGGGCCGCCCGCCCAGCCGGCGAGGCCGACGAAGACGGCAACGAGCAGGCCGCCGACGAGACCGCCGAACGCCCCGGCGAGCAGTCCGTGCCAGAGGCCACGACCGAGCCCGCCACCCGCCAGGTAGCCCGCGACGAGCCCGCCGACCAGCCCCGCTGCCAGCTGGCCGACGCCCGGCAGCGTGAGCCCGACGATTCCGAGGACGGTGATGACGAGAAAGCCGATGATGACGGCGCGCCAGTCGGTCATACCGATTCGTCGGACGCGAGCGGACATAAGCCCTCGGCGTGGCCGCTGCCGGTCGCGGGCCGTCGGCGATCCGGCTCCGTCCGGCCGCGGGATAACGAACGACCTTTTACGGTCGCGGTTTCTAGCTGAACGCATGATTTTCGAAGACCTTCCGACCACGCCCACGTCGGAAGAGCTGATCGACAAGGCGTTCTCGCGGGCGGCGCGGGCCGGAAAGGCCAAGGGCGGCCTTGAGGCCCAGCAGTCGATGCTCCAGACGGCGGCGAACATCATCTCGGACAACCTGGAGAACGTCGTCACGGCCTGGCCCGACTTCGAGTACGACGCCCACCCGTTCTACTACGAGCTCGCAGACGCGATTCTCGAGATCCCCGACGCTGCGGACGCCGACTCCGGCGTCGACGCGCTCCGGAAGAGCCTCTCGGAGGTGATGTGGGCCAGCCGCAAGGCCCGCGAGATCCACGAGGAGTACCAGCCGAAGCTCCGCAAAACCGACATCGACACCGCGCGCAAACACCGCAAGCAGGCGTTTGCCCGCCTGGCCGACATCGTCGAGCAGGTCGAGGACGACCTGCTGTGGATCAACGAGGCGCGCAACGCCCTGCGGGACCTGCCCGAGATCAACCCCGACGAGCCGACGATCGTCGTCGCCGGCTACCCTAACGTCGGCAAGTCCTCGTTCGTCAACGACGTCACGAACGCCCGCGGCGAGACGGCCTCCTACCCGTTCACGACGAAAGGGATCGGGTTAGGCCACTTCGAGCGCGATCACATCCGCTACCAGATCGTCGACACGCCGGGGCTGCTCGACCGCAAACCCGAGGAGCGCAACCAGATCGAGTCCCAGGCGGTCAGCGCGATCGAACACCTCGCGGACTGCATGCTCGTCGTTCTCGATCCCAGCGGAGAGTGTGGCTACCCGCTCGCGTCCCAGCTCGAGCTTCGGGACGCCATCGCCGCACAGTTCGAGGACGTTCCCGTGTTCACGATCGCGAACAAGGCCGATCGGGCCGACCGCTGGGACGCGGCCGCCGAGGACGAGTACGATCACGCGATGAGCGTTGAGACCGGCGAGAACGTCGAGGGAGTCCTCGACGCGGCCGTCGAAGCGATCGGCTACGAACCCGAGCTACCGTTCGAGGAGTGAGATGAAAGGGCCCGGAATCCTCTGGATGGTACAGACCGCGGCCGGCTTCTCGCTTGCCGGACCGCTGTTTTACCTCGCGGGGAGCCACCTGCTGTCGGGACGGTACGTCTGGGGCGCGGGATTCCTGTTTTTCGCGCTGCTCGTCCTGTACTTCCCGACCTACATCGTCAACCGCATCGGCGGGCCCCGGGCCTGGCTCCGACGGCGGATCGGTCGCGGCACGGACGGATCGGACGCGGACACCGACGCGACGGAAGCCGGCGACGCGACCGACGAGAGCGAGACCGGAGTCCGGTCGCGACTCGAGAAGCTCCGCAGCCGTTGATCGGTCCTCGAGAAGCCAGGTAACTACTCCTCGAGGATGGTGACGTACTGAATCTCGATATCGACGTCGCCGTTGGCGTGTGACTCGACGCGCTCGCGGATTTCGGTCGTTAATCCCGACGCGGTCTCGCCGGGCGGGCCGCCGATCGTCACGACCACTCGCTCGGGGCTCTGGATCGGATAGTCCTCGTCCATGACCACCTCGATATCGAGCAGCTGGTACTGTTCGAACTCCTCGTCGTCGAGGACCATCGTGATCTCCTCGCGGGTGTTCTCCTCGAAGTTGCCGACCTGGTACGACGAGTAGGTAATCGCTCCCAGAAAGACCGAGAAGACGACCACGATCACGACGAGCCCGACGACTCGTTTGCGGACTCGCTGTTCGGTCTCCCCGAGTGCAAACAGGCTCTCCGGACGATACCCCAGATACCACAACGTCAGCAGGCCGGCGAGGTTCACCGAGAGGACGTTGACGAACACCAGCGCCGTCGACCCGATCGCCGCCGCGGGTTGGCCCCAGGCGATCGCGATCCCCGCGGCCGCAGCGGGCGGGATCAGCGCCGCGGCGATCATGACACCGACGAGCGCGACCGAGATGCCCGTCGCAATACTGACGATCCCGGCGACGCCGGCACCGAGCGCGACGGCAAGCGACAGCAGGTCGGGGGCGAGCCGTTCGGAGATCTCGTCGACCTCCGCGAGGTCGAGCCCGGGCGGAACGATGTTGATCGCCTGGACGGCCCACGCGAAGACGGCCGCGGCGCCGATCGCGAAGACGATCCCGATAATCTGGTAGGTGATGCTCTCGACGAACAGCTCCTCGTCGTCGATCACCGAGCCGACGCTCGCGCCAAGGGCCGGACCGATCAGTGGTGCGATCACCATCGAGCCGACGACGACGGCCGGCGAGTCGAGCAACAGTCCCGCCGTCGCGACGATCGCACTGATGACCGTCATCGTCGAGTAGACGCCGAACGTCGGCGTCAGCGATTCGGCCTCCGTCTGAAGCTCCTGGCGGGAGATCCGATCGGACTCGACGTCGCCCTCCTCGTACTCCTCGCGCAGCGCCTCGAAGCGCCGCGAGATCACCGTCTCGGCGTCGACGACGACTGTGTAGGCGTCCTCGCCGATTCCCACCTCCTGGAGCTCGTCGAGAACCGGCTCGACCGCCGGCGCCGGCAGCGGAAAGTAGACTACCGCCGTGTACTCCCGATCGCTCCCCTCGTCAGTCACGACGTAGTCGATCCCGCGGTCGTCGAGCGTCTCGAGGATCGTCTGTCGCTTTCCCGTCGGAACCGTCAACTGTACCAGCCGCACGTTCGGTAGATCGACCCCCCGGGACATAACTTCGGGCACTTTCGCCGGACGGTCGGTCGGTTTCGGTCGTCGACTCCCGGACGCGGACGTCGACTGGACCCGGTCTGTGCGTGAACTATACCCCGCTCGCGTTCGTCCGACCCGGTATGGCTCACCGAGTGACGGTCTCGCTCGACGACGACGCACACGCGGCCCTCGAGACGCTCGAGACGAAGGCCGAGATGGGACGAAGCGAACTCGTTCGCCGCGCGATCTCCTTCTATGCAGCCAACTTCGAGGCCGCAAGCGAACGACCCAGCGACAACTTAGAGCAGTACTACCAGATGCTCTCCTCGGGCGAGCACGTCCTGCTCGACGTCGACTTCCTGCACGCCTTCCTCGAGTACTGCTACGCGGACGGCGATCCCGACCCGGCGTTCATCGAGGCGGCCGACCGGGTCTCGGACTACCACGCCCGCGAGTACGAGACCCGGTTCGAGGACGTCGGCGAGCTCCTGGAGTGGCTCTCGTTCTGTGGCTTCCTCGAGGTGCGCGACGAGGCCGACGGCGTCTACCACGTCGTCTTTCCCTCGGAGGCGATCCAGTGGTTCATGACGCGGTTCATCGAGCGCAGTACGTCCTCGCTGCCGACGGAGATCGAGATCGAGCGGGGCGTCTCGAAGACGATCATCGCCGAACGGTCCGGCGACAGGTAAGTGGTCGTTCATACGAGTTCACACTCCCTCATACGGGAGTCGGATCGAACGGTGGCGCCGCCGAACGCGTGTGATCACGTCTCAACAACCCTTATCCGCCTCTCGGAGAGCGAAGAGTGTGTGCACTCACCATGGGTCTTGTAGACAGATTGAAAGCAATCGGACCGGGCGCGCTCGTGGCGGCGGCGTTCGTCGGTCCGGGGACTGTCACGACTGCGAGCGTCCTCGGCGCGGAGTACGCCTACGTGCTGGTGTGGACGATCGCGTTCTCAATCCTGGCGACGATGGTGCTCCAGGAGATGAGCGCGCGCCTCGGCCTGATCACCAGCGAGGGACTGGGCGAGGCGTTTCGAAGCGAGTTCGAAAACCCCCTCGCGAAGGGGGCGACGGTCGCGCTCGTCGTGAGCGCGATCGGGATCGGAACGGCGGCGTTCCAGACCGGCAACATCGTCGGCGGCGCCGCCGGCCTCGCGACGATCACCGGCGTCAGCGAGAACGTCTGGGGACCGCTGATGGGATTGGTCGCCGCCGCGTTGCTCTGGACGGGTAACTACAAGCTGATCGAGCGGGTGTTCGTCGGCCTCGTGGTGGTCATGGGGCTCGCGTTCGTTATCAACGCGATCATGGTCCGCCCGGACCTCGGGGCGCTCGGAAGCGGACTCGTCCCGACGATCCCCGACGGCTCGGCGTACCTGATCGCAGGCCTCATCGGGACCACCGTCGTCGGCTACAACCTGTTCCTGCATGCAAGCACCGTCCAGGAGCGCTGGGACGGGGCGGGCGATCTGGCCGAGTGTCGCACCGACACGATCGCGATGGTCGCCGTCGGCGGCGTCATCACGACCTCGATCGTCGTCACGGCAGCCGCGGTGTTTCCCGAGGGGACACAGATCGCCGACGTCGGCGAGATGGCCGACCAGCTCGAGCCCGTCTTCGGCGGCTACGCGCTGACGCTTTTCGCGATCGGGCTCTTTGCCGCCGGCTTCACGAGTTCGATGAGCGCGCCGCTGGCCGGCGCCTACGCGACCGCCGGCGCGCTGGGCTGGGAGCGGGACCTGCAGTCGACCCGGTTCCGGGCGATCTGGGGGACGATCCTCGGCGTCGGCATCGTCTTCTCGGCGCTCGACTACAACCCCGTCGAGGTGATCGTCTTCGCGCAGGTGGCCAACGGCCTGCTGCTCCCGATCCTCGCGGTCTTCCTCATCTACGCGATGAACAACGACGAACTGCTCGGCGAGTACACGAACAGCACGCTCCAGAACGTCCTCGGCGGACTCGTCACGCTCGTCGTGATCGGCATCGGGCTGCAGACGCTCTACGACGTCCTGATACTATGAACGACGCATCCGACACACCAGAGAAATCCATGGCATCGAACCACGCTCCGTCCACCCCGACGCTGACCGACGGGAGCGGAGAAACGACCACCGACCGGACTACCCGGATCGGCGTCGACGTCGGCGGCACCTTCACCGACGTCGCGCTGTCGGTCGACGACCGCCTCGTCACGGCGAAGGTCCCGACGACGACCGACCAGCAACACGTCGGCGTCCTCGAGGGGATCGCGAAGGCCTGCGACGAGGCGGGGATCGACCCGAGCGAGATCGACGCCTTCGCCCACGCGATGACCGTCTCGGTCAACGCCCTGCTCGAGCGGGGCGGCGCCCGAACGGCCCTCGTCACGACGGCGGGCTTTCGGGACGTCCTCGAGATCGGCCGCCAGGACCGACCCGACCTGTACGATCTGGAGGCCGAGAAACCCGACCCGCTCGTCCCGCGGCGACGGCGCTTCGAAGTCGACGAGCGCACGACCGCCGACGGTGTCGAGCGACCGGTCGATCCCGACGAGGTTCGAGAGCTCGCGGCGACGCTGCGGGAGCGGGACGTCGAAAGCGTCGCGGTCTGTCTGCTCCACGCCTACGCCGACGCCGAGAACGAACGACGCGTCGCCGCGATCCTCCGCGAGGAGCTCGACGTTCCGGTGTCGGCCTCCCACGACGTCCTCGCGGAGTTCCGCGAGTTCGAGCGCACCTCGACAACGGCCGTCGACGCCTACGTCCGGCCCGCGATCGACCGCTACGTGGGGCGGCTGGTCGAGGAGGCTGCCGACGCGGGGATTCCGGCCCCACAGATCATGCAGGCCAACGGCGGGATCGCCGACCCCGAGACGGTCCGCGAGCACGCGGTAACGACGACGCTGTCGGGGCCGGCCGCGGGCGTCGTCGGGGCCGCGGCGACCGTCGACGACGCCGACCTCGAGGGGCTCGTCACCTTCGACATGGGCGGGACCTCGAGTGACGTGAGCCTCGTCCGGGACGGCGAGGCCGAGCGGACGACCGACGCCGAGATCGACGGACTGCCGATCCGGACGCCGATGGTCGACGTCAACACCGTCGGCGCGGGCGGTGGTTCGATCGCCTGGGTCGACGCCGGCGGCGCGCTCCGGGTTGGGCCGCGATCCGCGGGCGCCGAACCCGGCCCCGCCTGCTACGGGAGAGGCGGAACCGAGCCGACCGTCACCGACGCCAACGTCGTTCTGGGCTACATCGGTCCCGAGACCGCGCTCGGCGGGGAGATGACCCTCGACGTCGACGCGGCCCGCGAGGCGCTCGCGGGACTCGCCGACGAGGCCGGCCTCGAGAGCGCGCTCGAGGCCGCACGCGGCGTCTACCGGGTCGCGAACGCGACGATGACCCGAACCATCCGCTCGGTGACCGTCGAGCGCGGCCACGACCCCCGCGAGTTCGCGCTCGTCGCCTTCGGCGGCGCGGGGCCGATGCACGCCGCCGCGCTGGCCGACTCGCTCGAGGTCGACCGCGTCGTCGTCCCCCGACCCGGGGGCGTCCTCTCGGCCTTCGGTCTACTGGCGGCCGACGAGGGGTACGACGCGGCTCGAACCGTCCGCACGCCGCTTGCCGCGGCCGAGCCGGACCGAATCGAGGACGTTTACGACGAACTGGTCGCGGACGTCCTCGACGACGCCACCGAGCCCGACGCCGCGAGGGTCGAGCGCGCGGCCGACTGCCGGTACGCGGGACAGAGCTTCGAGCTGACGGTACCCGTCGGCGAGTCGTTCGATCCGAACGCGGTCGGAGAGCGGTTCCACGCGGCTCACGAGCGGGCCTACGGCTACCGGATGGACGAGGACGTCGAGGTCGTCACGCTGCGGGCGTCGGCGACCGTCGCGGGCGCCTCGCCGACCGTCCGCCACGAGGGGGCCGGCGACGCCCGACTGGGCACACGGGAGGCTCACTTTCCTGACGGCGGCACGGCGGAGGCGACCGTCTACGACCGCGACGGGCTGGCGCCCGGCGCGACCGTTACGGGGCCCGCGGTGCTCGAACAGGCCGAAAGTACGACCGTCGTCCCGCCCGAATGGGAGGGCGACGTCCACGAGGACGGAACGCTCGCGATGACGCGCACGGAGGCAGACCGATGACCCGAAGCCACGACGAGACCGACGACGGGATCGACCCGGTGACCCTGGAAGTGCTGCGCAACCAGCTCGAGGGCGTCGCCGAGGAGATGGGCCAGACCCTCATTCGGGGAGCATACTCCCCGAACATCAAGGAACGACGGGACTGCTCGACGGCGCTGTTCGACGCCGACGGGCGGATGATCGCCCAGGCCGAGCACATCCCCGTCCACCTGGGCGCGATGCCCCAGGCGGTCGACGCCGTCCGCGAGCACGATCCCGAACTGGGCGACGTGTTCGTCCTCAACGACCCCTTCGCCGGCGGCACCCATCTGCCGGACGTGACGATGGTGTCGCCGATCGGGTCGGATGGCGAGATCGTCGGTTACGCCGTCTCCCGGGCCCACCACGCCGACGTCGGCGGGATGGCCCCCGGCAGCATGCCAGCTGGAGCCCGCGAGATCTACCAGGAGGGGCTCCGACTGCCGCCCACGCGGCTCGTCGCGGACGGCGAGATCCGCGAGGACGTCCGGGCGCTGGTGCTCGCGAACGTCCGCAACCCCAAGGAGCGACGGGCGGATCTGCGGGCCCAGCTCGCGGCCAACGACCGCGCGGCCGAGCGCGTAGCCGATCTGTTCGACGAGCACGGCCGCGAGACGGTCCTGGAGGGGTTCGACGCCGTGATCGACTACTCCGCCGACCGGATGCGCGACCAGGTGCGGGCGCTGCCCGACGGCACCTACGAGGCGACCGACGTCCTCGAGGGCGACGGGATCACCGACGAGGACGTCGAGATCAGCGTGGCGGTGACCGTCGACGGCGAGGCGATCGAAGTCGACTTCACGGGGACGGCGGCCCAGCTCGAGGGGAACCTCAACGCGCCCCTCGCCGTGGCGACGAGCGCGGTCTACTTCGTCGTTCGCTGCGTCACCGACCCCGAGATCCCGCCGAACGAGGGCTGTTACGAGCCCGTCTCGGTTCGAGCCCCCGAGGGGTCGCTGCTGAATCCCGAGGCGCCCGCGGCCGTCGTCGGGGGGAACGTCGAGACCAGCCAGCGGGTGACCGACGTCGTCTTCGCGGCCCTCGCGGAGGCGGCGCCCGATCGGGTTCCCGCGGGGAGCCAGGGGACGATGAACAACCTCACCGTCGGCGCCCGCGACGGCTCCTTTACGTACTACGAGACGATCGGCGGCGGGTTCGGCGCGCGAGCAGAGCGGGACGGGATGGATGGCGTCCAGGTCGGGATGACCAACACGCTCAACACGCCCGTCGAGTCGATCGAGACGGAGTACCCGCTCCGCGTGGAACGCTACGGTTTCCGGCCCGACAGCGGCGGTCGCGGCCGACAGCGGGGCGGGCTGGGACTCGAGCGAGCGCTCACCGTCGAGACCGAGGCGACCGTCTCCCTGCTGACCGAGCGCCGGCGCCACGCCCCGAGCGGCGTCGCGGGCGGCGAGGACGGCGCCCGCGGCGAGAATCTGATCGACGGCGAGTCGGTGCCCGCGAAGACGACCGTCGACGTCGAGGCCGGAACCACGGTAACGGTCCGGACGCCCGGCGGGGGCGGCCACGGCGACCCCGACGAGCGCGACGCGGCGGCCCTCGAGGCGGACCGCGCCGACGGAAAGATCGACGACGAGGACGGCGCCGATGAGTGAGCGGACGGGCGATCGAACGGTTCGGCTGGGGCTGATCGTCCCCTCGTCGAACACCACCGCGGAACCCGAGTTCCGCCGGTTCGGACCCGACGGGGCGACGGTCCACGCGGCGCGGATGCCCCTCGAATCGGTCACCGTCGACGAGCTCGACGCGATGAGCGACGACGCGGTTCGGGCGGCCGAACTGCTCGCCCACGCCGACGTCAACGCGGTCGCGTACGCCTGCACGACGGGGAGCCTGATCCACGGCCCGGGGTTCGACGCCGAACTCGAGGCCGACCTGGAGGCCGCGGCGGGCGTCCCCGCCGTCGCGACGGCCCGATCGGTGGTCCGGGCGCTCGAGGCGCTCTCGGCCGATCGGATCGCCGTCGCGACACCCTACACCGACGTCCTCGACGAGAAGGAGCGGTCGTTCCTCGAGGCGGCCGGTTTCGAGGTCGCGACGATCGACGGCCGCGGGATCGCGGCCAACACCGAGATCGGCGCGCTCGAGCCCGCGGACGCGCGCCGGCAGGTGCTCGCACTCGACGCCGACGGCGTCCTCGAGGACGTCGACGCCGTCTTCCTCTCGTGTACGAACTACCGGTCGCTGGCGGCGGTGCCGGAACTCGAGGCCGAACTCGGCGTTCCGGTCGTCACGAGCAACGGGGCGACGCTGTGGGACGTCTGCCGCGCGGCCGACGCGAGGGTCGAGGCTCCCGGACGGCTCTTCGAGCGGGCGTAGGTCGCGGCGTCGCGCTCGCGGTGCTTATATCCCGGGCCGCGACTACGGCTACACATGTTCGATACACGTCCCGACCGCGAGGCGGAGGTCGCCCTCGTCGGTCGCTCGAACGTGGGCAAATCCACGCTCATGCGCGAGATCACCGGCCACAGCTTCGACACCGGGGGCAAGCCCGGCGTCACCCGCGAACCGAACCACTTCGACTGGACCGCCGAGGACTTCGTCGTCACCGACCTCCCCGGCTTCGGCTTCATGAGCGGCGTCGACGAGGACCGTCGCGAGCAGATCAAGACGGACATCGTCCGCTACCTCGAGGAGTACGCCGACAACGTCCTCGTTGGGATCCTGGTCGTCGACGGGAAGAGCGTTATCGACATCATCGACCGCCACTCGGGGCCCGACGAGATTCCCTACGACGTCGAGATGTTTCACTTCCTGCGCGATCTGGATATTCCGACGGTCGTCGCGGTCAACAAGATGGACAAGGTCGACGACCGCGACGAGCGACTGAACGAGCTCTGCGATCGGCTGGGGCTGCTCCCGCCCTGGAAGCAGTGGCAGGAGACCATCGCACCGATCACGGCCAAGAAGGGCCGAATCGAGCCGCTGAACGAGGCCGTTCGTACCCACCTCCACGAGCAGAACCGGGACGACCTCTTCAAGTTCTTCTGACCGCGTCCTCGGCGTCGCTCCCCGGGCTTCGTGTGTCCGTCGTCTCCCGTCTCCACGGCGTCGTCTCTCGTGCCCGCGGCGGCGTCTCGTGCCAGAAGGCCGATGGCACGTGCTGGCTCTCGGCACGATTCTCGGCCGTTCCTGGCGCCTTCCCGACGGTTAACCGGACGATAATTATAGCCCGAACGGGACGTCCTCGAGTATGGACGACGATCGAGGGGCCGGAGCCGCGGCCCTGGAGACCCAGACCACGCGCCGCGGGCTCTTCGGGCTCGCCGCGGGCGGGCTGCTCGCGTTGACCGGAACCGGGGCGGGCGCCGCCAGCACCGCGGACGAGGAGACCAGCGGGAAAGTCGTGTTTATCTACGACGACAGCTGGCGCGAGGACTGGGACCAGACGTTCCCGGTTCACCAGGAGAAAGACGCACCGGCCTGCTGTGCCGCGGTAACGGAGTACGTCGACACGAGTTGGGGGCTGCTCCCGGAACACCTCCGGGAGATGGAGGAGTCGGGATGGGAGATCATGTCACACACTTCGGCTCACGACGTCGTCGGTAACCTCTATCTCACCGAACCCGCCGAGCCGGAGGACGATCGGCTCGCGGTAGACGGCAGCTTTCTGACCGATCACGACGGCGAACCGATCGTTATCGGGACCGACGGTGGAACCGTCGAGAACGTCATCGCCGGCGGCGGCGAGGACGACGACGGCTTTTTCCTCGACCTCGAGGAGCCGGTCGGCGAGGCGTTCGCGGCCGAGGAGACGTTCGTCCGCTTTACCGACGAGCGGATCCGCAAGGAGGTCGTCGGCTCGAAAGAAGAACTCGAGGAGATGGGCGTCGACGTCGACTACTTCGTCTCCCCGTTCGGTCGCAGCGAGGGTCTCGTCGAGGAGCTCGTCGGGGAACACTACGCCGGCTTCGCGAACCGCGAGGGCGACGGACTGAACGGGCTCGCGAACCTCGATCCCTACGATCTCGGGCGGACGAGCATCGACGGCCGATCCTCGAGCCGGGCCGACATCGAGACCTTCTACGATCAGGTCGCCGCCGGCGACTATCTCGGAATCGTCGTCGGTCACAGCCAGTTCGAGGAGACGACCGAGGAACGGGTCCGTTTCGCGATCCAGGAAGCACGGGAGCGCGACCTCGAGATCGTCACGCTCCGGGAGGCGCTTTCGGCACACGGGGTCGGTCCCGACGAGGTGCTCGGAGCCGACGACGAGGAGTCGACCGAGGACGCAAACGGTGACGACGGAGCCGAGTCCAACGGCGACAACGGGGATGACGAGGGCGAGGCGCGCACCGAGGAGGAAACTGTCGGCTCGGCGATCCGGGAGAACGGTCCCTCGATCGCCGCCGGAACGGGGCTGCTCGCGACGATCGGGCTGGTGGGACGGGCCGCCTACCGTCGACTCAACGGCTCGGACGGACCGAACTGAGCGGACGGCCGCACGTCGAGTCGACGTGAGAACGGGGTGGAAAACAGGTGTCACGGGCGACTCCCGCGAGCGTCGGCCGACGAGCGCCGGCGTCGCCTTCTTGAGTCGGGCCGTCGTCGGTGTCGACGATGGTCGAACTCGGACGGATTGTGGTCTGTCAGTACACTGGACGCGTCGTCGACGACGGGGAAGCGGGCGAGCCGTTCGACACCACCGACGCCGAACTCGCGCGGGAGGCGGGGATCTACCACGAGCACCGCAACTACGAACCCCTCGAGATCCGGGTCGGACAGGGCGAAGCCGTCCCCGGCGTCGAGCGCGCGTTACGGGAGTTCGAGGTCGATGACGAGGACGTCCCAGCAAAGACGACGATCCGTCTCGACCCCGAGGAGGCCTTCGGCGAGCACGATCCGGACTGGGTCGTCGAGCTACCGCTCGCGGAGATCGACGCCGACGAGACGGACGCGATCGAACCCGAGACGCCGGTCCGGGACGACGACGGGAAACGCGGCTGGATCACCGCGATCGACGACGGGACCGCCACCGTCGACTTCAATCACGAACTGGCCGGCGTCCCCGTCGAGATCGAACTCGACGTCCTCGAGATCCGCGACGGGAGCTCGGCGACTCCCGAGTGACGGCGTGGGCTTTCGTGCTGGTCACTGTCAACGGTACGATTGATCGGCAGCTCGCCGGTCGAACGACGGCTGCCGTGGCGTTCAGTCGAGTTCAGTCGGATCGACTTCCGGCAGCGTAATGAGGTTCTCCCGGCCGATACGGAGCTTCTCGATATCGCCGTCGTCGGCCATCTGGGAAAGCAGCTGCGAGACCTTCGCGTTCGACCAGCCGGTCTCGGAGACGATCGACCCCTGTTTCATCCGCCCGCCGTTTTGCCTGAGTAGTCTGAGGACCCGCTCCTCGTCGCTCAACAGCTCGAGATCGACCGCGTCGGCGTCGTCAGCGCTCGAGTCCTCGGCGTACGCGAACGTCTGCCCTGCCGGCTCGTCGGTCGATTCTCGGTAGGTGGTGTCGGTCACTGGCCCCCGTCGGGACGCGGAGTCGACCGGGCCGCGTCGTCGCTCGTCGCCTTTCGCCGATCGCTCGGCCGTCTCGTCGGCGCGGTCGCTCTCGTCGGAGGCGAGGACGGCGGCGGCAGTCGCCGACAGTCGGTTCGCTCCGACCCGCCGGATCAGCGCGTACCCCGCTACGCCGATCGCCGCGATGACGACGAGCGCGCCAACGAACAGTTCGGTGCTCGCGGGGAGCAACCCGCCGGTACTCCCGGTCGCTCCGTCACCGGCGCCACGGAGGAACGTCGTCTCGAGTTCGCCCTCGCTGAACTGGTACGGTCCGTCGACGACGAGCGCGCTATCCTGCGGGCTCACCGGGAGGTTGTAGTCGTGAAATCCGTAGTTCGCCGGCGACTGGATCACGAGCCGCTGATCGTCGGCGAGCGTCGATAGCCACGGACCGTCCGTGCCCTGAAACGCGTCGCCGACATGGACCCGGTTCCCGTCGACCGCCGCGAACCCGGTCCAGGTAAACGAGTACGTGAGGACGCCGACCATCGGCTCCGACTCGTCGCTCGCGGAGTCGCCGTCGTCGTACACCGCCGGCTCCTCCCAGCCGTCTTCCCGGAGTGTCATCTCTCGGTCCGTCGTCTCCTCGGCCGCCTCGACATGGGGCTCGAACAGCCCGCGGTCGTAGACATCCCCGCGTTCGCCGTCGCGGATCTCCTCGGCGTACTCGAGGAACGCGTCGGTCTCCTCGTCGTCGCTCAACAGGAACCGACTCTCGATCTGCCAGACGGCGTCCCCGCCTTCGGTGACGTTGATTCGGATCACCTGTGCGGGGTCGGTGGTCTCGAGGACGGAATCGTTCCCGACCGCGAACTGTGTCGATCGGTCCTGGGGCGAACTCGCCGATCCGTCGGCGGCCGCTACTGCCGGGACGACGGCGACCGAGCCGGCGAGGAGAACCACAAGGACGACTGACAAGACGGTCGAGATCCGCATGCATACCACCGTTATTCTCAGAGTAAAAAACACTTTCTATGAGAAATAAAACAGTACAGCACCGTTCGACCCGTCTCGGTCCCTCTCGGCCGATGCCGAGACCAGCAAGCCGGTCATATTTTATATCATGAGTTCTTACGGTGTATCGATGAAGCGTGCGATGGCCGTCCTTCTCGCGGGGCTGCTCGTCCTCTCGCTGCCGGCGGTCGCCGTCTCGGCGACCGATTCGAGTGAAACGGACGAGACTGCCCTCGAAACGGACGAGCCGAGCCAGCCGTTCGTCGAAACGAACGGAACGACGAACCGTCTCGATCCCGGCGCTGACCCGCGAAGCGAGCGCACCGAACACGGCGACGATCTCGGAACGACGCTGATGAGCGCCGACGACGAGCTCAGAGTCGACTACGAACAGGAGGCTATCGTCCGGAACGGGTTCGAGAACGCCTCGAGCGGGGATCGCGAGGAGATGGTCCAGCTGGGGTACGAACGACTGCAGGAACGGACCGACGTCCTCGAGGAGCGCGAACGAGCGGCAGTACGGGAACACGCGGCCGACGATCGGTCGACGACCAGACTGTTACAGACGTTCTCGCGGAACTATCACGAGTCGAGCGTGATCGCGAGCGCACTCGACGAACTGGTCGGGTACGCGGATCGGGTCCCGGAGTACTCGCTTTCGATCCGTGACGACAAGAGCGTCCTGGAGATGTATCGCACCGACGTCCGTTCACAGCTCGATGCGACGTCTGATCGAGGCGAGAGTGACCGAACGCACCTGGCCGTCAGAACCGCCGAAACCGGCTACTCCCTCTCCGTGCTCGATCGAAACTACGTTCGGGAGGCGACCCGGTTCGACAGCCGGAACGCGAGTCAGCCCGACCAGTTCAACGACATCACCGACGCACACGGAACGGCCCAGGAGCTGTACCCGTGGGTATTCGAGGCCGATCACGAAACCCACTCATCGATGGCCGAGAGCAGAACCGTCCAGCTGTACCGAATTCAGGCAATCCACGATCAGGGTCAGCTAACCGCGTATCTCGACGGCGGAACGGGTACGGTCCACCGAGAGCTGCAAACCCTCGATCACGAGCAGTTGCCGCCGATCGACGACGATCGGTGGACCGAGGACGGCCTCGAGCTCTCGATAACCGAAACCGCCGCGAACGGCCCGGCCGAAGTGTCGGTCGCGGACGCCGACACCGGCGACCCGGTGGCAGCGACGGTCTCAATCGAGGGAGCGTTCGCCGGCGAAACGGGGTCGAGCGGATCGCTGTGGGTGCTTCCGCCCGACGGCGAGTTCGACCTGCGGGCCGACGCAGACGGCGACAGCGTCGCAGGGACGGTTTCGGACACCGACTCGTAGTCGTCGGTCCGACGGTTTATCTCGGAAGACGAGGCCAGCGGACGCGTAATGGGACTCCCGTTCACTCGATCACTCCGCGAGCGCGGCGTCGCGCCGGTAGTCGGCGTCGTGCTGTTGGTCGGGGTCACCGTCGCACTGGCGACGGTCGTCGCGGTCGCTATCGGCGGGCTGAGTCCGGACTCCGTCCAGACGACGGCGGCGTTCGAACTCAGGGCCGACGGCGAGGACGGGACGATCACCGTCGAGCACGTCGCCGGCGACCCGATCGACGTCGAGGAGCTCTCGGTGACGGTCGCGGTAAACGGCGATCCGCTTGCTCACCAGCCTCCGGTCCCGTTCACGGGAGCGACGGGCTTCGATCAGGCGCCAAGCGGCCCGTTCAACTCGGCGAGCGGGTCGAGCTGGACCACCGGTGAACGATCCACGCTCTCGATAGCGGGAACCAACGGCCCCGCGATCGAGCCTGGTGACACGGTCTCCGTGACACTCGCCGTCGACGGCCAGCGGATCGCTGCGCTCGAGACGACCGCCGACTAACTACTCGGGGGCGCGGGCGACCGTCGTGATCGCGACCTCGGGCTCGTACTCCGGCCCCATGAAGGCATGGCGGACGTCCTCGAAGCCGGCCCGCTTGAACATCCGATCGGCCTCGTACTCGTCGTAAAACAGCATCATCGCGTCGGCCAGCCGCTGTGCGATCGGGCTGTCCGGGTAGTTCGGACCGACGACGAGGACTTGGCCGCCGGGTTTCAACACGCGGCGAAACTCCCGGAGCGCGAGGATCGGGTTCGGCCAGTACTCGATCGAGCCCGACGACCAGACGACGTCGAACGTGTCGGTCGCGAACGGGAGCCGCTCGGCGTCGCCGCGGTGGAAGTGGACCGGCGGAGATCGCTTCCCGAACTTCGCGTAGGCCTGCTCGAGCTGGTGCTCGCTCTGGTCGAGAGCGTACACTTCCTCGACGTGCTCGAGCAGCCCCTCGGTGGCGAACCCGGTTCCACAGCCGACGTCGAGCACCGTCGACTCGGGTTCGAGATCGAGCAGTTCGAGGGCGTCAGTTCGCATCTGCTCGTTCCAGATGAACGGGTTGATTCGATCGTACACCGTCGAGAGGTACTTATAGAACAGCCGCGCCCGGGCCTTGTTCTCGAGAACTCCCATTGGAAACGGATTACGATCGAACCGGCATATGTCTGCTGTTCCCCGACGACTGCAGGAGATTCGGGGTCGACTTCTCCCATTGTGGATGCCGTTCGGCTGGGATACTTTCGCAACTACCATATACGCGTTGCTTCAAACTTCGCTTGCTTAGAGTATGCCGAGGCCACAGGTTCTCGAACGAATACAGTCGGCGGAGGAAGAGGCCGACGAAATCGTCGCACAGGCAGAAGACGACCGCGACGAGCGAATCGCCGAGGCCCGGAAACGCGCCGAGGAGATTCGCACGGAAGCGGAACAGGAGGCGCAGGATCTCAAGGAGCGTCGCCTCGAAGAGGCGCGCGACGAGATCGATGAGGAGTGCGAGCGCGTCCTTCGCGAGGGCGAACAGGAGCGCGAGGCGCTCGCCGAGCGTGCCCAGAGCCGGGTCGACGAGGTGACCGACTACGTCGTCGAACTGTTCCAGGAGGACGTTCATGCTCAGACCTGAGCGGATGAGCAAGGTCTCGGTGGCCGGTTCCAAGGGCGTCATGCCCACGGTCATCGAGACGATTCACGATCTGAATCTGGTTCATCTCTCGGACTACGACGGCTCGTGGGAGGGCTTTGATAACGGGACGCCGATCGAGGGGGCCGACGACGCTTCCGAGAAACTGGTTACTGTCCGCGCCCTGGAGAGCACCCTCGAGCTGTCGGCCGACGAGACGACCATCGGGTCGGTCGACGACGACTGGGAACAGCGACTCGAGGAAACGCGGACACGGGTCAACGAACTCGACGACAACCGCAGCGAGATCCGCGAAGAGCTCCGACAGGTCGAGGAGCGGCTCGACCGCGTCGAGCCCTTCGCGGAACTCGGGGTGGATCTCGATCTGCTCTCGGGCTACGAGACGGTCGACGTCGTTGTCGGCGAAGGACCCGCCAACGAGATCGAAGCCGCTCTCGAGACGGCCGACGAGATTCGGGCGTTCGAGACGTTTACTGGCGGTGACGTCGTCGCCATCGTGGCTGCACCCGCCGAGGACGTCGCTGCCGACGACGGCCTGATCGACGACGCGCTCGTCGGCGTCGAGTTTACGCGCCACGAGGTGCCCGAGACCGCCCGCACTCCGGAAGCGTACGTCGCCGAGCTCGAGGAGGAAAAGCGGGAACTGGAGTCTCGCACCGACGAGCTCGACGCGGAGCTCGAACGGATCAAGGCCAACGAAGGGTCGTTCCTGCTCGCGCTCGAGGCGGAACTGACCATCGAGGTCCAGCGTGCCGAAGCGCCCCTGCAGTTTGCGACGACCGACCGGGCGTTTATCGCCGAGGGATGGATTCCCACCGAGCAGTACGACGAGCTCGTTACCGCGTTGCGCGATACGGTCGGTGAAAGCGTCGAAATCGAGGAACTCGAGCGAGCCGAGTACGACGAGCACGAACACGGTTCCGTCGAGCACACCGACGACACGGAGACGGACACCGACGCCGACGCCGACTCCGACGAAGCGTCCTCGCCCAAGCAGAAGGCGGCGACCGACGGCGGACAGCCCACACGCGCCGATGGCGGCGGACACGGCAACCGTGCCGTAACGATGGACAGCGAGCCGCCGGTCAGGCTCGACAACCTCACGCCGGCAAAGCCGTTCGAGCTGATGGTGAAGATGGTCAGCCAGCCCAAGTACAGCGAGCTGGACCCAACCTTCTTCATCTTCCTGACCTACCCGTTCGCGTTCGGCTTCATGATCGGTGACATCGGCTACGGGATCCTCTACATGCTGATGGGCTGGGGAGCCTGGAAGGTCTTCGACTCCGACGCCGGCAAGGCCCTCGGTACTATCGGCATCTGGGCCGGTGTCTTCACGATCATCTTCGGGTATCTGTACGACGACATCTTCGGCGTCTATATGAGCGACCTGGGAATCCACCTGCCGCTTGCCGGCTCGCTCACCAAGGGTCTGCAACATCCCGAGAGCTGGGCGATGCTGTGGATCATCCTGAGCGTCGTGTTCGGGATCGTCCACCTCAACATCGGCCTGGTGCTGGGCTTCGTCAACGAGCTCAAACACAGCCTGAAGGCGGCCGTCATGGAGAAGTTCTCCTGGATCCTCGCGATGAACGGCCTGTTCCTCTGGCTGTTCAGCACCCACCTGGAGGGCCAGAAGCCCGACTTCCTCGTCGGGACCGAGAGCGTCCTCTACGAGACGGAGCAGTTCGCGCTCGGATTCGAAGGACTTCCGGAGATCGTCGGCCTCGCGGGGCTCGCGATGTTGCTCGTCGGCGTCGTCATGGTCGGCAGCGCCGAGGGCGTCGCCGGCCTCCTCGAGACGCCGGCCTGGGCGTTCGGTCACGTCCTCTCGTATCTCCGGATGGTCGCCGTCCTGCTCGCGAAGGGTGGGATGGCGTTCGTCGTGAACCTCCTGGTCTTCGGTGCTGCGGCCGACGAGACCGGCTACATGGAGTTCGCGTACTTCGACGCGCCGATGGCTCCCGAGGCTGGTGAAGTCGTCTTCGAAGGCCTCGTCTGGATCGGGCTCGACGGCGGCCCCATCGTGATGGCGCTGGCGCTGCTCGGCGCCGTCGTGGTGTTCGTCCTCGGTCACATCGTGGTCCTGCTGCTGGGGATCACCGCAGCCGGGATCCAGATGCTCCGCCTGGAGTACGTGGAGTTCTTCCAGAAGTTCTACGACGGCGGCGGCGAGGAGTACGATCCGTTCGGCCACGACGGCCAGTCCGCTCCGCAGGCGGACTGATCGCGCTGCTGTCGGTCGTTCTCACCGTTTTTGTCTCTCAGTCCGAGACGAGCTGTCTCGATACGTTTCGGTGTCGAAGATCATCGGTGAACGTTACCTTGGTAATAGATACCAGCTCTGGCTGAATCGGTGGGATAGCACGGCTCCGTCGATTCGTTTCGAGAGTTTTATAGGGTGTGCAGAGACAGATACGCTTGTTCGGAGCAATCGACCCACAGAGAACATCTATAACCCATGATGGAAGAACTTGTACTCGCGACCGAGACCGTGCTACAGAATGGAGCCGTCGAAGAGTCCCCGTTCCTGACCGATGAAGGTGCAGCCGCCCTCGCCGTCGGTCTGTCGGCGCTCGCAGCCGGATACGCCGAGCGTGGTATCGGGGCCGCTGCAGTCGGCGCAATCGCGGAAGACGACGACCTCTTCGTGCCGGGCCTGATTATGACAGTCCTGCCGGAGACGCTCGTCATCTTCGCGCTCGTCGTCGTCTTCGTTATCTAAGCATACCCCCTTCTCCCACCAATGAGTTTGGACACAGTCGTCGAGGACATCAGAGAAGAGGCCCACGCGCGTGCGGAGGAACTGCGCGAAGAGGGCGAATCTCGCGCCGAGGAGATCATCTCGGAAGCCGAGGACGATGCCGACGAAATCCTCGAGGAGGCCGAGGGAAACGCCGAGCGCGAGATCGAGCAACTGCGTGAACAGCGACTCTCCAGTGCCAAACTGGAGGCGAAACAGAAACGCCTGGAGGCCAGACGCGACGTCCTCAGTGACGTCCGCGAGCACGTCGAAGCCGAACTCGCCAACCTCGAAGGCGAGACCCGCGAGGAGCTTACGCGAGCACTCGTCGAGACATCCAGCGCCGAGTTCGAGAACGCAGACACCGTTCGCGTCTACGGCCGTGCTGACGACGAGGAGCTGATCGAGTCGATTCTCGAGGATTACGACGGCTACGAGTACGCCGACGAATACGACTGTCTCGGCGGCGTCGTCGTCGAAAGCGACCAATCCCGCGTTCGAGTCAACAACACCTTCGACTCGGTGCTCGAGGACGTCTGGGAGGACAACCTCCAGGAGATCAGCAACCGGCTCTTCGAGCAATGAGCTTAGGCGCCTCGAACACGGAATACGTCAGCGCTCGTGTCCGTGCACGCAAAGCAGCGCTGTTCACGGACGAGGATTATCGCAAACTCGTCCGTATGGGGCCAAGCGGAATCGCACGCTTTATGGAGGAGTCGGAGTACGAACGCGAGATCAACGAACTCGGTGCGCGGTTTTCGGGTGTCGACCTGATCGAACACGCCCTCAACCGCAATCTCGCGAAACACTTCGGAGACCTGCTCGAGTGGTCCGAGGGTCGACTGTACGACCTCATCGCTCGGTATCTCCGAAAGTTCGACGTCTGGAACATCAAGACGATTATCCGTGGGATCTACACGGACACACCTGCCGAAGAGATCCGGACGGACCTGATTCGTGCTGGCGAACTCGAGGATGCGACGCTAGATCGGCTGCTCGAGGTCGAAGCGATCGAAGACGTCGTTGAACTGCTCGATGGGACGACCTACGCCGAGCCGCTCGAGGACGCCTCCGAGGAGTTCGAAGAAACGAACACGCTCGTTCCCCTCGAGAACGCTCTCGACCGGGAGTTCTACGAGCATCTGCTCGACGACCTCGGCCGCCCACAGGAAGGTCCGGAGGCCAAATACGTCGAGTTCCTCCAGGCCGAGATCGACTTCCGAAACGCACGAAACGCCCTGCGGCTTGCCCGCAGTGGCGCGGATCTGGATCCGGCCAGTTACTACATCGAAGGAGGTGTGCTGTTCGACGAGTCCGACCTCAACCAGCTTGTCGCCAACCCTGACGAGCTCGTCGATCACATCGCCGAGAGCAAGCGCTACGGCAACCGACTCTCGCAGGCGCTGTCACGGTTGCGCGATGCTGATAGCCTTATCCAGTTCGAGCACGCACTAGACGCTGCGTTGCTCGAGTACGCTGACATGCTCTCGAGTATCTACCCGACCTCCGTGTCGGCCGTCCTGTCGTACATCCTCGCGAAGGAACGCGAGGTCGAGAACATCCGTGCGATCGCACGCGGCCGCGAGGTCGGGCTTTCCGAAAGCGAGATCGAGGAGGAACTGGTGATCCAATGAGCCAGGAAATCGCAGTCGTCGGCAGTCCGGAGTTCACCACCGGATTCCGCCTCGCGGGCGTTCGCCGCTTCGAGAACGTTCCCGAGGACGAGAAGGAGGAATCGCTCGACGACGCCGCGACGGCTGCCCTTGAGGACGAGGGGGTCGGGATCGTCGTCATGCACGACGACGACCTCGAGTACCTCTCGCGGGGCGTCCGTCAGGACGTCGAGACGAGCGTCGAACCGGTCGTCGTCACGATCGGTAGCGGAACCGGTGGCGGCGGGCTGCGCGACCAGATCAAGCGCGCGATCGGTATCGACCTCATGGACGAGGACGAGCAAGAGGACACGTAACTATGAGCCAGGCAGAAGACATCGAATCCGTCGACGAAGACGGTGTAATCGAAAGCGTGAGCGGTCCGGTCGTGACCGCCACGGACCTCGACGCCCGGATGAACGACGTCGTCTACGTCGGCGACGAAGGACTGATGGGCGAGGTCATCGAGATCGAAGGGAACCTGACCACGATTCAGGTGTACGAGGAGACCTCCGGTGTTGGTCCGGGAGAACCCGTCGAGAACACGGGCGAGCCGCTCTCGGTCGACCTCGGACCTGGGATGCTAAACGCCATCTACGACGGCGTCCAGCGTCCCCTCGACGAGCTCGAGGAGAAGATGGGGTCGGCGTTTCTCGACCGTGGGGTCGACGCGCCCGGCATCGACTTCGAGAAGGAGTGGGAGTTCACTCCCTCCGTCGCCGAGGGCGAGATCGTCGAACCCGGCGACGTGATCGGCGAGGTCCCCGAGACGGAGAGTATCACCCACAAGGTGATGGTGCCGCCGAACTACGAGGGCGGGGAGATCACCTCGATCGAGCGCGGCGAGTTCACGGTCGACGAAGTGATCGCCGAACTCGACTCGGGCGAGGAGATCACGATGCACCAGGAGTGGCCCGTCCGCCGGGCCCGCCCGTCCGACGAGAAGGAGACGCCGACGGTGCCGCTGGTTTCGGGACAGCGGATCCTCGACGGCCTGTTCCCGATCGCGAAGGGCGGAACCGCGGCGATTCCCGGTCCCTTCGGCTCCGGAAAGACCGTCACCCAACACCAGCTCGCGAAGTGGGCCGACGCTGATATCGTCGTCTACGTCGGCTGTGGCGAGCGTGGCAACGAGATGACGGAAGTCATCGAGGACTTCCCCGAACTCGAGGACCCGAAGACGGGGAAGCCGCTGATGTCCCGGACGTGTCTCATCGCGAACACGTCCAACATGCCGGTGGCAGCCCGCGAGTCCTGTATCTACACGGGGATCACCATCGCAGAGTACTTCCGCGACATGGGCTATGACGTCGCGCTGATGGCAGACTCCACCTCCCGGTGGGCCGAGGCGATGCGAGAGATCTCGAGCCGACTCGAGGAGATGCCCGGCGAGGAGGGGTACCCCGCCTATCTCGCCGCGCGGCTCTCGGAGTTCTACGAGCGCGCCGGCAAGTTCCAGCTGATCAACGGCGACGAGGGATCGATTTCGGTCATCGGCGCCGTCTCCCCGCCCGGCGGGGACTTCTCGGAGCCGGTCACCCAGAACACGCTGCGTATCGTGAAGACGTTCTGGGCGCTCGACGCCGACCTCGCCGAGCGACGCCACTTCCCCTCGATCAACTGGAACGAGTCGTACTCGCTGTACCGCCAGCAGCTCGATCCGTGGTTCCGGGAGAACGTCGCCGACGACTGGCCCGAGCGACGCCAGTGGGCGATCGACGTCCTCGACGAGGAGGACGAGCTCCAGGAGATCGTTCAGCTCGTCGGGAAGGACGCCCTGCCGGAGGACCAGCAGCTGACCCTCGAGGTCGCTCGCTACCTGCGCGAGGCGTGGCTCCAGCAGAACGCGTTCCACGACGTCGACACCTACTGCGATCCGGAGAAGACCTACCGGATGCTCGGCGCGATCAAGACGTTCAACGACGAGGCGTTCGAGGCCCTCGAGGCCGGCGTTCCCGTCGAGGAGATCCAGGACGTCGACGCTGCACCCCAGCTCAACCGGATGGGCGTCGCCGACGACTGGAACGAGTTCATCGACGAGCTCGAATCGGATCTCAAAGAGCAGATCAGAGCACTGTACTAACATGAAAGAGTACCAGACAATCACGGAAGTCAGCGGTCCGCTGGTGTTCGCCGAGGTCGACGAACCCGTCGGGTACGACGAGATGGTCGAGATCGAAACGCCACAGGGCGAGACCCTTCGTGGGCAGGTCCTGGAGTCCAGCGACGGACTCGTCTCGATCCAGGTGTTCGAGGGAACGGGCGGTATCGACCGTAACGCCTCCGTTCGGTTCCTCGGTGAGACGATGAAGATGCCCGTCACCGAGGACCTGCTCGGGCGGGTGCTGGACGGCTCCGGAAACCCGATCGACGGCGGCCCGGAGATCGTTCCCGACGACCGCGTCGACATCGTCGGCGAAGCGATCAACCCCTACTCCCGGGAGTACCCGGAGGAGTTCATCCAGACCGGCGTCTCCGCCATCGACGGCATGAACACGCTGGTCCGGGGCCAGAAGCTGCCGATCTTCTCCGGCTCGGGGCTGCCTCACAACGAGCTCGCGCTCCAGATCGCCCGGCAGGCGACGGTGCCGGAAGAGGAGGAGGGCGACGACGAGGACGGCTCCGAGTTCGCAGTCATCTTCGGCGCGATGGGGATCACCCAGGAGGAGGCAAACGAGTTCATGCAGGACTTCGAGCGCACGGGTGCGCTCGAGCGATCGGTCGTCTTCATGAACCTCGCGGACGACCCGGCCGTCGAGCGCCAGGTCACGCCGCGGCTCGTGCTCACCACGGCCGAGTACCTCGCCTTCGAGAAGGATTACCACGTGCTGGTCATCCTGACCGACATCACCAACTACTGCGAGGCACTGCGCGAGATCGGTGCGGCCCGCGAGGAGGTTCCGGGCCGGCGTGGCTACCCCGGTTACATGTACACCGACCTGGCACAGCTCTACGAGCGTGCGGGCCGGATCGAGGGCAAGGAAGGATCGGTCACGCAGATTCCGATCCTGACGATGCCCGGCGACGACGACACCCACCCGATTCCGGACCTGACCGGCTACATCACGGAGGGGCAGATCGTGATGGACCGGGACCTGAACAGTCAGGGCGTCGAGCCGCCGGTAAACGTCCTGCCGAGCCTCTCGCGGCTGATGGACGACGGGATCGGCGAGGGCCTGACCCGTGAGGACCACGGCGACGTCTCCGACCAGATGTACGCCGCTTACGCGGAGGGTGAAGACCTTCGTGACCTGGTGAACATCGTCGGTCGCGAGGCGCTATCCGAGCGCGACAACAAGTTCCTCGACTTTGCCGACCGCTTCGAGGCGGAGTTCGTCCAGCAGGGGTACGACACCGACCGTTCGATCGAGGAAACACTCGATCTCGGCTGGGACCTGCTGTCGATGCTGCCCAAGGAGGCGCTCAACCGGATCGACGAGGACCTCATCGAGAAGTACTACCGCGACGAGGAAGCCGAGACCGCCGAAGTCGAGGCCTAGCGCGGCGAAACGCCGCAAACGCGTCCGCGGCCTGCAGGTTCGGTTTTTTCAGACGACCGTCGTACACGGCCCGATCACCGATGACTCCGTCCGCCGTCGGAATCAAAACGAACATAACGATCGTTGCTTGAGGTTGACTCGATGCAGAAACCACTGCTCGTCACGGAGTTTCTCGATCGGGCGCGAACCCACTACGGCGAGACGGAAGCCGTCGTCGGTACTGACGGCGAACGGTTCACCTACGACGAACTCGGCGAGCGTGCTGATCGGTTCGCCGCGGCGCTGCAGGAGCGCGGTATCGAGAAGGGTGACCGCGTGGCGGTGCTCGACCCGAACACCCACTACCACCTCGCGGCGGCCTACGGCTCGATGCAAATCGGCGCGGTTCACACGCCGCTGAACTACCGGCTCACGCCCGAGGACTTCGCGTACATCCTCGAGGACGCCGGCGTCGACGCCATCTATGCCGACTACGAGTACGCCGACCGGATCGAGGAGATCCGCGACGAGGTACCGACGGAGACGTTCATCACGAACGACGTCGACGCCATCGAAGGCGGGCGATCCTCGTCGGACTCGTCCGACGGTGACTGGGAGGACTTCGAGCAGGTCCTCGAGGACGCCACGCCCGAGTACGACCGTCCTGAAATGCACGAAGACGAGATCATCACGATCAACTACACCTCGGGGACGACGGGCGATCCGAAGGGCGTCTGCCGGACCCATCGTGGCGAGACGATCCACGCCTACCTGGTCGCGGTCCACCAGAACCTCACCGACGACGATATCTACCTCTGGACGCTGCCGATGTTCCACGTCAACGGCTGGGGACATATCTACGCCGTCACGGGGATGGGCGCGAAACACGTCTGTACCCGCGGGGTCGACGCCGAGTGGCTCTTCGAGACGATCCGCGAGGAGGACGTCTCCTACCTCTGTGGGGCGCCGACGGTGTTGAACATGCTGATCGACTACTACGGGGACAACGCAGTCGAGACGACGGGCGCGAACGACGTCCGGATCGCGACCGCGGGGTCGGCGCCGCCGGAGGCGACGCTGCGGACCGTCGAGGACGAGTTCGGCTGGTACCTGAAACACGTCTACGGCGCCACCGAGACCGGGCCGCTGATCACGACCTCGGACGCCCGGCGCCACTTCGACGACGGCAGCGACGGCCGGTTCGCGGTCAAGAAACGCCAGGGACTTGGCTTCATGGGTACCGAGGTTCGGGTCGTCGACGAGGACGGCGAGGACGTTTCCCGGGACGGCGAGACGCTCGGCGAGGTCGTCGTCCGCGGGAACCAGGTCATGGAGAGATACTGGAACAAACCCGAGGAGACCGAGGAGGCCTTCTCGGATCGCGTGGAGGGCTACTACCACACCGGTGACCTCGCGACGATCGACGAGAACGGGATGATCGCGATCCAGGACCGCAAGAAAGATATCATCATCTCCGGCGGGGAGAACATCTCGAGCATCGAACTCGAGGACACCCTCTTCGACCACCCGGAGGTCTCCGACGCTGCCGTCATCCCCTCACCCAGCGAGCAGTGGGGCGAGACGCCGAAGGCGTTCGTCGTTCCGGAGAGCGGCGATCCGGACCAGCCGGGCGTCAGCGAGGACGGCCTCGTCGCGTTCACCCGGGAACACCTCGCGAACTACAAGACCGTCCAGCGAATCGAGTTCGTCGCCGAACTCCCGACGACCGCGACCGGGAAAGTCCAGAAGTACGAACTTCGCGAGCAGGAGTGGGACGAGGAAGAGGGGATGGTCGGTCAGGGGTAGCCGCGCGTCGTCTCGCTTCGAGTCACGGCGCCGGATCGACGGCCAGTGACCGGACGGAGACGGTCGAGACGCCGTCTTCCGCACCAACGAAAACTGTAAACAGTTATCCGACTGGGAACGTAATCCATCCACAAGATGGCCAAGGACGTCAAACCGACCCGCAAGAATCTGATGGAGATCGAGGACCGAATCGAACTCTCCGAGCGCGGGCACGGGACCCTGGAGAAGAAACGGGACGGGCTGATCATGGAGTTCATGGACATCCTGGACAAGGCCCAGGACGTCCGTGGCGACCTCGCCGACGACTACGAGGACGCCCAGAAGAAGATCAACATGGCCCGGGCGATGGAGGGCGACGTCGCCGTTCGGGGCGCCGCCGCGGCCCTGCAGGAACACCCCGAGATCACCACCGAGTCGAAAAACATCATGGGCGTCGTCGTTCCGCAGATCGAGTCCTCGCGAGTCACGAAGAGCCTCGATCAGCGCGGCTACGGGATCATGGGCACCTCCGCGCGCATTGACGAGGCCGCCGAGGCCTACGAGGACCTCCTCGAGAGCATCATCCTCGCCGCCGAGGTCGAGACGGCGATGAAGAAGATGCTCCGGGAGATCGAGACCACCAAACGGCGCGTCAACGAGCTGGAGTTCAAGCTCCTGCCCGACCTCTACGACAGCCAGGAGTACATCGAGCAGAAACTCGAGGAGCAAGAGCGCGAGGAGACGTTCCGGATGAAGAAGATCAAACAGAAAAAAGAGGAAGAAGAGAAGGCTGAGCGCGAGGCCAAAGACGACGTCGAGGAAACCGAGGAGGCCGCGACCGGCGACACCGCTGGGACCGAATCCGAGGAGATGGGGCAGTCGACCGCGGGCGGCGTCCCCGGCGGCGACTGAGACCCGATGGCCTGTTCGGCGTGTGGTTCCGACGCGACGATCGCACTCTCCCTTTCTGCCGAGTACCGCGACCACGCGCCGTCGAACGCCGCGATAATTAGCGTCTGCACGCGCTGTCTCACTGTCGATCCAGTCGAGCCCGCCGCCGAGCCCGCCGACCCCGACTTCGGCCGGATCAGCGACGCCGTCCCGACCCGTCCCGAGCGGGCAGTTCCGCTGGTTCTCGCGATCGATCTGTGCTCGTCGCTTGCGACCAACCGCGCCGCGATCTAGTCGCTGCTCGAGGACGTCGAACGCGCCGGAGCGGACCCGTTGCTGGTGATCGATCGACTCGTCGCGGATCCCGACCTCGAGCCGGCCGTCGACCTCGAACGGCGACGCCACCAGCTCGAACAGTTGCTGTACTGACGGCGAGAGCCGCTAACCGCTACCGCTACTTCGCAGTCGGCGTCACGTTGTCGCTGACGGCCTGTTTGACCTGCAAGGCGGCGCTGGCTGCCAGTCCGCGGGCGACCTCGTCGCGCTCGTCGGCCGGGATGAGCTCCTCGGCCGCGTCCTCGAGGTCGGGACGGAAGCCGGCGCTGACGGGGTGACCGACCGGGGGCTGGACGGCGACGGTGACCTGGAAGCCGGCCTGACCAGTGGCGACGTCGGCGTCGACGACGTACTCGTCGGGCAGAAACTCCCGGGTTCGGGCGGCGATCCGCGAAACGTCGCGGCTGAGCGTTCGCTTCTGGGTCCGCGAGAGCTCGGGCACGTCCGCCGCGGCGCGCTGACCGGCACCAGTCTCGCCCGGCAGCCCTGCATACGGCGTATTTCCGTTCATGAGAAGTTGTATCCTGTGTATAGGGCTTCCGAGTGAAAAGCGTTCGCTTTGAGGCAGCTCAACAGATCGGCTCGCTTTCGCCGTAAACCGCAAGCGCCAGCGCCGTCGTGTACGTCCCCGCCTCGGCTCGGCTGCTTTCGACGATGACGCTTGGCTCGTCGAACGGCCAGTCTCGCAGCTCCTGGCCGGACTCGAGACCCTCCCGGACGCGACGTTCGACGTCCTCGCGGTCCATCTCGCCGGACGTCTCGTAGAACAGCCCCGGTCCGCCGTCGACGGACTGGTTCCAGGCCAGTGCCGCGCTCGCCCGGCCCGGCCCGGCGGTGGTCGCACGCGCTTCGACGACCGTCAGACGCTCGCCGACCGGGCCCAGATCGGGCGCGGTGCCGACGGCCTCGACGTCAGTGTTCGCCGGGATAACGGACGACACCGAGACGAGGTTGTAGTTCTCGACGCCGGCTGCGGCCAGCGCGGCGTCGTAAGAGGCCATCTTCGTGGGCGCCGAGCCGGTTCCCCAGACGACGCGAATCATGCTCATGGCTGCGGTTGGGGCCGCGCGGCGTAAGGCGTTGCGATCCGTCGCTACGGGAGGCCACTCCGCGTCTGTGAACGGCGAAGAGAGAACGACGTCCTACTGGTAGAAGTAGCCCGCAGAGGAGACGACGTCGCTCGAGTCGTCCTCCTCGATCTTCTCCAAGGCGTCCCGGAAGTCCTGCTGGCGGACCTCCTCGCGTTCGTTCCGGATCGCGAACATCCCGGCCTCGGTGGCGAGGCTCTCGATGTCCGCGCCGGAGTACCCCTCCGTATCGTCGGCCAGCGCCGAGAAGTCGACGTCGTCGGCGACGTTCATGCCGCGGGTGTGGATCGAGAGGATCTGCTCGCGACCCTCCCGGTTAGGCTCGGGAACCTCGATGAGACGATCGAACCGGCCCGGCCGGAGGATCGCGCGATCGAGCATGTCGAAGCGGTTGGTTGCAGCGATGATGCGGATCTCACCGCGGGCCTCGAAACCGTCCATCTCGCTGAGGAGTTGCATCATCGTCCGCTGGACCTCGGCGTCGCCGGAGGTCTTGGACTCGGTGCGGGTGGTGGCGACGGCGTCGATCTCGTCGATGAAGATGATAGCGGGCTCGCGCTCGCGGGCCATCTCGAAGAGGTCCCGGACGAGCCGGGAGCCCTCGCCGATGAACTTCCGGACGAGTTCGGAGCCGGCCATCTTGATGAAGGTGGCGTCGGTCTCGTGAGCGACCGCCTTCGCGAGCATCGTCTTCCCTGTCCCCGGCGGCCCGTGTAGGAGCACGCCGCTTGGCGGATCGATGCCGACCTCCTCGAACATCTCGGGGTTGGTCAGGGGCTGCTCGACGGCCTCTCGGACCTCCTGGATCTGCTCGTCGATCCCGCCGATATCCGTGTAATCGACCTCCGGTCGCTCGGTGATCTCCATCGCCTGGGCGCGGGCGTCGGTCTCGGCCTCGAGGATCGTCTGGATTCCAAAGGAGTCGTTGACGGCGACGCGGTCGCCGGCCTCGACGCGCTCGAGCAGCCGCGGGGAGACGTCCGTCAGCACCTCCTGGTTGTTGCCGTGCTGTTTGACGATGACTTCCTCGTCGATTACGTCCTCGACGGTCGCGATGTACAGCGAGGAACTCTTCAGCGTCTCGTTCTCGCGTTCGACCCGGTCTGCTTTCTCCTGCAGGCGCTGTCTGCGGCCCTCGGCTTCGTCGAGCTGCTCGGAGAGCTGCTCGTTGACGTCGGCGAGGTCCTCGAAGTGGTCGCGAAGCGCCTCGAGTCGCTCGTCGTCGGGGAGATCGGGATCGATCTCGCGGTGGGGTCGGTCGGGGATAGACGGGCTTCGAGACATCTGTTATAGGCGGTTAGTTTTCGACGATAAATGTGCCTTTGGGTCCCGGAGGAAGATCGTCGCCGAATTCCGTTGCTCGAGGACGGACGAATCCGTTCACGGGCTACTCGAGATCGAGCTGGGAGACGGGGTACTCGAAGAGCCGCTCGCCCGTCTCGCCACAGGAGACGGCGATGACCTCGTGGGAGCGACAGCACGACTCGACGGTCTCCTCGCCCATGACGACCTCGCCCCCGCTCGTCGGACAGGTCTCGAGGAACAGTCGCAGGCCGTTGAGCAACTCGCCTTTCGTCCGGGGCTCGTAGCTCGGCCAGTCGTCGTCCCGGGACTCGAGGACGCGGGCGGCGGTGACGTCGGCGACGAGGGCGGCCTGCGAGGGCCACTTGCCGAGCAGCCGTCCGTCCCGCCGAAGCGTCCGCGCGTCGTCGCCGTGGCTGTCGATCTCGAACTCGCCAGCGTCGACATCGAACCCCAGCGCCGCGGCGGCGTCCGCGGCCGCGAGGACGTCGGCGTCGACCCGGTCGATCGCCGCGCTCCAGTCGTCCTCGAACGACGCGGTCAGACAGAGGTCGTCGATCTCCGCGCATGGTTCGACGACGCCGGTTTCGAGGAAGTACGTCTCGGGGTCGGATGACTGCGGACGGTCGGTGTCGTCCTGGCGCCCGCGTTCGGAAGCAGCGCCGTCGACCCCCGGGGTCGCGCTCGAGAGCGCGGCGTCCTCGCGCTCGGGATCGGGGTCGGCCGCGTCCTCGCCCGCGCCGAGTCCGCTGTGCAGTTCCGGCTCGGGGTCCTTGCCGAACAGGCGCAGCACCGAGGACGGCAGGTAGCGCTTCGTCAGTTCGGGCGTTCCCGGGACGAGGTACCCCCGCAGCCAGATCGCGGCGGCGGAGACGCCGACGGCGACCAGGCCCGCGGCTCTGGATCGGCGAGCGAGGACGGCACCGATCGCGGCGGCGATCGCAGCGTTGAGTGCCGTACACGGCGTACACCGGTTCTCGCCCGTGTACTCCGGCTGTCGAAGGATGTCGACGATTCGCTCTCGCATTCTTTCGAAACGTCAACCGGTAATCGTATCGCTCTTTCGGTGGTTCCGTCGGATCCGACAGCCCGAGGACGAACGATATATCGGCCCCGCGTTCGTCCGGGCGAACGTGAACCGGGAACGTCGGCGGCCGCTGATCGTCGCCTCGCACGGGCTCGCCGGGATCGCGATGGTCGGCTACGGGCTGCTCGTCGAGGAACTCCTCGTCGCTGGCTTCGGCGCGGTACTGATCGCGGTCGGAGTCGCGTACCTTCGGCTCGACCGCTGACGGAAACGTAGCGTCGGCAGCGGTCTACGCGAGCAGTTCCTCGAGTTCGTCGAGGCGCTGGCCGTAGGTTTCGAGCGCGCGGCCGATCGGCTCCGCGCTCCCCATATCGACGCCGGCGATCCGTAGCAGCTCGAGGGGGTACTCGCGGGAGCCCCGTCGGAGAAAGTCGAGGTAGCTCTCGGCTGCCTCCTGGCCGTCGTCCTCGATGCCGTCGGCGATCGCCAGCGCGGCGGAGATCCCCGTCGAGTACTGATAGACATAGAAGGCCCGGTAGAAGTGGGGAATGCGCATCCACTCGCGGGCGATGCGGTCGTCGATCGCGGCCGGCTCGTAGTACCGTTCCTTGAGTCCGCCGTAGATCTCGTCGAGGCGGTCGGCGGTGAGCGGTTCGCCCTGCTCCTCGAGGCGGTGGGCCTCGTGTTCGAACTCCGCGAACAGCGTCTGGCGATACAGCGTCGAGCGAACCCGTTCGAGGAACTCGTTCAGGACGTGCTTGCGGAAGTGCGGGTCCTTGACGGTCTCGAGGAGGTGGCTCGTCAACAACGCCTCGTTGACCGTGCTGGCGACCTCGGCCACGAAGATCTCGTAGTCGGAGTAGACGTAGGGCTGTTCTTCCCTCGTGAGCTCGGAGTGCATGGAGTGACCCAGCTCGTGGGCCAGGGTGTACATCGAGGCGATGTCGTCCTGGTAGTTCATCAGGATAAAGGGCTGGGTGTCGTACGTCCCGCCAGAGTACGCGCCCGACTGTTTCCCCTCGCTCTCGTAGACGTCGACCCAGCGCGAATCGAGTCCCTCGTCGACGCGGGACCGGTACTCCTCGCCCAGGGGCTCGAGCGCGTCGACGACGTACTCGGTCGCCTGGTCGTACTCGACCGTCGGCCCCTCGTCTGCGGTCAGGGGCATGTACAGGTCCCACATCCGCAGCTCGTCGACCTCGAGCGCATCGCGTTTGAGCTCGGCGTGGCGGTGGAGCTTGTCGAGGTTGTCGTTGACGGTGTCGACGAGGTTGTCGTAGACTTCGACGGGGACGTTCGGCCCGTCGAGGGCCGCCTCGCGGGCGGTGTCGTAGTCACGCGCCCGGGCCATCTTGACGTCGGCCTTGACGCTGTTCTTGTAGGACGCCGCGACCGTGTTCCGGACGTCGCTCCACTCGTCGAAGTACGCCTCGTAGACTTCCTTGCGGAACTCGCGGTCGGGACGCTTGAGCAGGTTCGTGAAGTTGCTCTGGGTGATCTCGACGGGCTCGCCCGAGGGGTCCTCGACGGTCGGGAACGACATGTCCGCGTTCGAGAGCATGTTGTACACCTCTCCCGTCGCGCCCGTTACTTCGCTCAGGTCGGCCAACAGCGCCTCGACCTCCGACGATCGCGTGTGGGGTTTCATCCGCAACACGTCGTCGACGTAGTGGTCGTAGGTCTGGAGTTCGGGAACGTCGTCGACCATCGCCTCGAACTCCTCGCGGGTCAGCTCCTGGAGTTCGGGCTCGATGAACGACGCGGCCGACTGGGCGTCGGCCGCAAGCGACTGTGCCCGGGCGGTCATCGCCTGGGCCTCCTGGTCGGTCGTGTCCTCGTCGCGTCGCATCCGCGCGTAGGAAAACACCGTCGCCACCTCCCGCATGATCTCGTCGCGAAGCTCGAGGACGGCATACAGCGTCTCGGCGTCCTCGGTCGCCTCCCCCTCGTAGGCTTCGAGTTCGTCGACGCGCTCGGCGACCGCCTCGTAGGCCTCCTCCCAGTCGTCGTCGGTCGCGTAGATGCTCTCGAGATCCCACGTGTACTCCTCGTCGATCTCCGAGCGCTCCGGAACGGAACTCATGGACGGCAGTTCGGAACGAAGCTGGTAAAGGGTATCGAAGCCCCACATCGACCACCCGACGGCTTTTGATCGTCGACGCGAAACGCCAGGATATGGACGACGACGCCGGAGCGACGACTCGCGACCGCGACCCGACCCTCGAGCGAGCGCTCGGCCGCGCGTGGGCCGACGACCGACCCTGGGAGCTGCTGACCCGACTGACGGCACTTCCCCACCGGATGGGGGGATCCCCGAGCGAACGGCGAGCCGCAGCGATCGTCGGGGACGCTCTCGAGGACGCGGGCGTCTCGGGGCGCCGAACCGACGAGTTCCCGATGCAGTACTGGGAGCGGGGGGCGACCGAGTTCGCGATTACCGACGTCGACGACGGCGCGGCCGACGCCGTCGCGAGTGAGCGTTCCTTCGAGGCGACGGCGCTCCCGTACTGTCCGCCGGGCGACCTCGAGGGACCGCTGGTCGACGTCGGCTACGGCACCCCCGAAGAGATCGAGGACGTCGACCTCCAGGGTACGATCGCGGTCGCGAGCACGACGACGCCCCCGGAGCGGCGGTTCGTCCACCGGATGGAGAAGTTCGGCCACGCGGTCGCTGCGGGGGCCGAGGCCTTCGTCTTCGCTAACCACGTCCCCGGCCAGCTACCGCCGACGGGCGCCCTGAAGTTCGATGCCGAGGCCGCGATTCCCGGCGTCGGCGTCAGCGCCGAAACCCACGACTGGCTCGTCGAGTACGCCGACCGCGGCGCCCGGGCTCGGCTGCGCGTCGACGCCGCGACGACCGACGGCACGAGCCGGAACGTCCACGGGACGCTGGGCCCCGAGACCGACGAGGAAGTCCTCGTTCTGGCCCACTACGACGCCCACGACATCGCCGAGGGCGCGCTGGACAACGGCTGCGGGATCGCGACCGTCGCCGGCGCCGCGTCGATTCTGGCCGACATCGAGGACGTCCTCGACTGTCGGGTTCGGATCGCCGGGGTCGGCTGCGAGGAGATCGGGCTGCTGGGCGCCGAGGCGCTGGCCCTGGACGTCGACCCCGAGTCGGTACGGGCGGTCGTCAACGTCGACGGCGCCGGCCGTTTCCGGAATCTGAAGGCGCTCTCGCACGCCTCGGCGACGCTGGCGGACCTCGCGGCGGACGTCGCCGAGTCGGTCGGTCAGCCGATCGTTCACGACCGTGACCCGCACCCGTTCAGCGACCACTGGCCGTTCCTCCGGGCGGGTGTCCCCTCGCTACAGCTTCACAGCGAGCCGGCCGACGGCGGGGAGCGCGGGCGGGGCTGGGGCCACACCGCGGCCGACACCCGCGACAAGGTCGAGCCGCGCAACCTGCGGGAGCACGCTATGCTGACCGCGCTACTGGTCCGCGAGCTGACCCGGACCGAGGTCCCACGGGTGTCGGCCGACGAGCTTCGCGAGCGCTTCGAGGCCCAGAACTACGTCGCCGGGATGCGCGCGGCCGAGGTCTGGCCGTCGGAGTGGGACTGAGACCCGCCCCGACACCGTGGTGCGGTTGCGAGCACATGCAGGCTGTATCGGTTTGCCCGTTCTCGACGAGCATGAGAACATGACATTCGACCCACCAGTTTCGTGTCCGGTCTGCGAGGAGGTACTGGAGCTAGACCGGGATCTCGAGGAGCATCTGGTCGGCAAACACACCCAGCGGGAGGTCGTTCGGTACGTCGTCTCGCGGGAGGAGCGAGCCGAGATCGGGTCGGTCGGTGAGTCCGCGGCACCGAACTAGCCGTTTTCAGCGCATTTCCGCGTCGACGGCGGTTCTGACGACCCGGGCGATTCCGAGCATCGCGACGACACAGCCGACGAAGGTCACCGCTCCGAACAGGAACACTCCGACCGCGATCGGTCCGCCCTCGGACTGGGCGAACAGCGTCGAGATGACGAATCGATAACTCAGAACGACCAGCACGACGCCCGCGGCGACGTAGATCGAGGCGCGCCAGTAGGCGCCGTACTCCTCCGGCGAGAGCTCCATACCCGTCCGTCGAACGGGGGCGTGAAAAACGCTCTCCCCGAGTCACCGCAGCCCGTCCCCGAGTTCGCCCGCGACCCGGGCCCCCGTCCGTCGCTCGACCCGACGGGCGTCGAACACCGTCCGAGCGCTCGCTGCGGCCGTCTCGTCGACCGTAAACTCGAGGCCGGGGTAGTCGACGTCGGTAAGCACGAGCGGCTCGGGCGGGGCCGGTGCGATCCCCTCGTGGCCGGGCAACGGCTCGGGCGCGAGCGCGCGCTCGAGGTCCGCACGCGTACGCTCGCCGGCCCCGACCGCACGCGCGAGCGAGACGAGCCGACGGACGAGTTCGCGGGCGAAACCGTCGGCCGTCACGGTGACGACGAGGTAGTTGCCGTCCCGCGTCGCCTCGAGGGTCGGTGAGCGCTCGGTGTTGTGATTGTCGGGCGTGAGGTTGTGAAAGTCGTGGGCATCCGAGAGCGCGTCACAGGCCGCGTGGAACCGCTCGTCGTCGACCCGCGAGGACGTCGCCGTCGCCTCGGGGTCGTCGACGTCCTCGGCGGGGTGGGCCGGGGGAGCGTGGAGGTGGTAGGTGTACTCGCGCCGGCTCGCGTGGTGGGTCGCGTGGAAGTCGGCGGGCGCGTCGGCGACCGCCCAGGCCCGGACGTCGGCGGGGAGTTCGCCGTTAAACGCCCGCGGCGCGAGCCAGTCGGGCGCCTCGAACGCGATCGTCTGGGAGAGCGCCGAGACGCCCGCGTCGGTTCGGCCCGCCGCCGCGTACCCCGTCGGTTTGTCGGCGTCGGGCTCGAGGACGCCATGCGCCCGCAACGCGTCGAACAGGACGTCCTCGACGGTCGGGACGTCGGGCTGGGGCTGGCGCTGGAAGCCGCGGTAGTCGCTTCCGTCGTAGGCGATCCGGTACGCGCGCATCGGCATCGCGTAACCCTAGGGGAGCCGACGTGTTAGCTGTAATGGAGGGCGCTAAGCCCCCTTTCCTCAACGCCCGAGCAACGCGAGGGCGTAGGGAGGGGATACAGCGCCCGCCAGCTCGGCCAACACGTTTAATCCAGCACGACGATCCCGTTTGTTCCACCCAAAATCAGTGAACCCTGTGGCCAAAACAAGGTGAAGTACCTCGGGGACAAGCCCTGAGGCTTCACCGTTTTGCCCATGCCGTCCAGAAACGGACGGGTGGGCGCAGGCGAATTTAATTCCCCTCGACCTTCCCGAAATGGGTCGGTTGGAATTAACACCCGAACGCTCGGTGCGTCCGTGGGGGTCGGTCGCTCCACCACGACCCGACAACACCCGTCTCACCACGTCAAGGACGCGGGTTTTGAGAGGTGTCGCATTCCTCGCAACTGCGCGCAGTTGCTTCGGATTACGGTCTTTAATCCACGTCGCAACTGTACTCGTCAATACGGTGGGATGCGTCATATAGCTTACGCGATTCTCCCTCGGGGTCAAGCCCCGAGGCACTCTCGCTGTATCTCTGTAGAATTTTCTTTCCCGATAGTATGCCGCATTATCGATTGGCAAGCCTGAATAGATTGGAGAAACTGGGAATGGTATGTCATTCAATTCACCTAATGAACAGAAATGGGCAGAGCGGTGGGATCAGTTATTTGATGTTCTTTCGGCCGAGCCACGACGAGAGATCATTATTTCGTTGCGGGATGCGCCCCCGGATCAACGGGTTCCACTACCTGACGCTGCAGAGTCGCCCAACCAATCAATGGATTCCGAAACGTTAGCCATCAAGCTGCGACATCACCACCTTCCGAAGCTCGCCGACGTAGGATACGTTCATTGGGAGTCTGAACCGTTCTGTGCCCAGCGTGGACCCAATTTTGCCGAAGCGGAATTCATCGTTGAGAAGGTGTTCGAATCGATAGAGGAGATTCCCGATTCCTTGCTCAAAAACTGTCGGGTTTTAGGGGAACTAGGTGCAGATGACTGAGACTGACCTCGTCGTCAAAGTCGTCGAAGCGATAGCTAACGTGGATGGCGTAGATCAAGAAGAACTCGACCCGCTTTACACATACATCGACCCAGGAATGTTAGAGAATCTATCTGGACCAGAAAAGGGCGAATGGAGCTTTACGTTCCAATATGCTGCTCATCAAGTCACCATAACCCAGGACGAACAGATATTCGTTGACGGAGAACTGTATACCTCGAGCAAGGTGACGCGGTGAAGTACCTCGGGGTCAAGCCCCGAGGCACTCTCGCTGTATCTCTGTAGAAGATATGCGACCATACTTGATCCAATCACTTTGCTTTGGGCCGGAATTCTTGCCAGGTTAAAGTCTGACTCTAAATATTCATCAATTGTCCTACCAGTTAGGGGACAGATCGCAGCACGCGCCGTTAGATCCTTCGCCTGTACTGATCAATCGCCACTGTCTCAAATTAAGCCGGATCTCGTGCAACATTCGCGCGCTGTATTCAGCACGGTTCTATCAACACCACGGATAGCTGATAGAAGTAACAGCGTTACGTTCGCACGCTCTCCATAACGATCGACCGTTCTGGGTTCGACATCACGACCAGACAAAAAATCGGATTACCAACTACCGGTAACGGAAATCCGGTTTTACGCTTAGTCCGACGCTTCCGCCGCCGCAACCGGTTCGACGGCGATCTCCATCGTCACGCCCTCGACCTCCCACTCCTTGCGGTGGCCGTCCTCGACGGTCCGGAGCTCGTCGGCTCGGACGAACTCCGTTACGCCAGCGGCGTCCGCTCGACGACCTGCCCGTCGTATGTTGGATACCGCGTCGCGAACTTTTTCCGTTCGGGTGCGCCCTTGGCGCACCACTCACGCAAAAACTTCGATGAAAAAGACCGCTCGCTCACGCTGTTCGCTCGCGGTACAGAAGTCACGCCAGCGGCGTCCGCTCGACGACCTGCCCGTCGTATGTTGGATACTGCTCGACGATCTCGCCGTCCTCGAGATCCCCTTCCTCGATCATCTCCTCTAAGAGCCACCAGGCGACCTCGACGTGGTCGGATTTGACGGTGTAGAACTCCTCGGGGACGCCGAGCTCGACGAACTGCTGGGGATCGGCGTACGTCTTCCCGTAGACGAGCGTGCCGTCGTCGGTGACGTCGTCGAACTCCCGGCGGACGTTACGGGCGGCCCGCTTCAGTCGACGGCGGTGCTGGGCCGCGTCCTTGAAAACGGAGGTACAGAAGTAGACCCGTTCGTGGTCGCCCATCACTTCGAGGATCTCCTCGCGGGAGCCGTCGACGGCGCTCATGTGACCCTCCTTGAGCTCGTATCCCTCCTCTTGCATCCGGCGGTAGTTCCCGTCGGACATCTCGAACTCGTTGACGTTACAGAAGTCGGCGGCACCCTCGTCGAGAAACTCGAGGAACTCCTCCTCGGCGCGGATGCCGGGGATCTCGAAGGCCGGCGTTAGCCCCTCCTCGCGGGCGATGTAGAGAATCTCCTCCCACTCAGTGCCGTGCATGTCGCCCCACAGCTCGTAGGGCGGGTGGAAGCGGATCTCGTCTAAGCCGGCTTCCGAGAGTTTGCGCATGTTCTCGCGACCGCCCGTGATTCCGGTGTAGAGGTGGGTGTGGTGGTCCTCGCCGAACTCCTCCTTGAGCAGTTCGAGGTAGTGACAGGTGCGCTCTAAGGCCTCCTGGGGTTCGCCGCCGGTGATCGAGGTTCCCAGAGCGTCCATCCGGTGGGCCTCCTCGAGGACGTCCGCGTCGTCCTCGACCTGCCGTTCGTTCGCGTAGACGTCGGTGACGTTCTTGCGGTTCTCGCCGAGCGGGCAGTAAAAGCAGTCGCGCTGGTCGCAGTAACCGTAGACGAACAGCACCATCTTGCCGCCTTTCGCGCACTGCTCACAGCCCTTCGATATCATTCGATGGGACGTAACCGGCCAAGCCCCAAAAACTGTGCGGAACGGCCGCGTCCGATCCTGTCCGAGGTTCACACGGGCCGATCAGCGACGATGGCCCGGAGTTTCGTCGCTCCCAGAAGACCGAAATACCGTGGTATCCAACCACGACCCGATGCTGTTGGTCCTGTGTGTCGATCTCGACGACGACCTCGGCCGGAAGACCGAGTTCACGACGCCGGTGATCGGTCGGGACGCCGTCGAGGAGGCAGCCGTCGCGCTGGCGACCACGGACCCCGAGGACTCCGACGTCAACGTCGCCTTCCAGGGTGTCCACATCTACGACGACCTCGCCGCTCGCGGCGAGAGCGTCGAGGTCGCCATCGTCACGGGCAACGAGGACGGCGACGTCGACGCCAACCGCGAGGTCGGCGACGAGGTCGACACCGTCCTCGCGAGCCTCTCGACGGCCGAGGACGTCACCGCCCTGGTCGTCACCGACGGCGCACAGGACGAGTCGGTGATTCCGGTCATCCGCTCGCGGGTCCCCATCGACGGCGTGCGCCGTGTCGTCGTCAGGCAGGCCCAGAACCTCGAATCGATGTACTACACGTTCAAGCAGGTACTGAACGATCCCGAGACCCGCGGCACCGTCCTCATTCCGATCGGGATCCTCCTGTTGATCTACCCGCTCGCGCTGATCGGCACCGTCCTCGAGATGCCCGGCGTCGTGCTAGGCGTGACCTCGACGCTGCTTGGCTTCTACCTGATCTCCCGGGGGCTCGGGCTCGGCGAGCGCCTCGACGAGGCCGTCGAGGGCGCCAGGCGGTCGCTGTACGCCGGCCGAACGACACTGCTTGCGTACGTTGTCGCCGCCGCCCTGCTCGTTCTCGGCGGCGTCAGTGGAGCCAACGAGCTCGAACGGATCCAGGCCGAAGCTGCCGGCGAGGTCGGCGTTCCCGTCATGCTGTCGGCGCTGCTGTACGGCTCGGTCCAGTGGTTCGCCGCCGCCGGCGTCACGACGAGCCTCGGCCAGATCACCGACGAGTACATCGCGGGTCGCCTCGAGTGGCGCTACCTCAACGCACCGTTTTACGTCGTCTCGATCGCGATCGTCCTCTATGCGGTGAGCGCGTACTTCCTGGGTATCGTCGGGCTCACCGTCCTCGCGACCGCGCTGACCGCGGGGACGCTGCTCGGTATCGTGAGCACGCTCACCTTCGCGGTCGCCGAGTCACACTTCTCGGAGGACGATGGCGAGGAGCCACGCCGGACCGAAAGCGCCTGAAGCGGTACGAGCGGCGCTGAACTACTGTTCGCGTTCGACGACGAACTCCGCGAGCTCGCGCAGATACTCCCGTGCCTCCCGGTCGACGGCGTCGACCCGTTCGAGGGCATCGATCGCCCGATCGGCCTCCTCGCGGGCGCGGGCGTTTGCCTCCTCGGGACTGAGATCGGTTACCTGAACCACCGAGGGGCGCTCGAGGGCGGCGTCGTGACCCGTCGGCTTTCCTAGCTCGTCGGGATCGGCGACGGCGTCGAGGACGTCGTCGCGGATCTGGAAGGCGACGCCGACGCGTTCGGCGTACTCGCCGAGCGCCTCCACGGCGAACGGATCCGAGTCGGCCGCGATCGCGCCGAGCTCGGCTGCAGCCCGGAACAGGGCACCGGTCTTTCGCCTGGCGAGGGTCATGTACTCCGCCTCGTTGGTCGGCTGGGAGGCGAGCTCGGTCGCCTCGCCGACGCCGAGCTCGACCATCGCCTCGGCGACGACCTGGGTGGCCTGGGGATCAGCAGAAAAGAGGGCGAACGCCTCCCCGAGCAGTCCGTCGCTGGTGATAATCGCGGGACCGTGACCGAACTCCGCCCAGGCGCTTGTGGTGCCGCGGCGCAGGTCCGAGCGGTCGATAATGTCGTCGATCACCAGCGACGCGTTGTGGACGAGCTCGATCCCGACGCCGAAGTCGACGGCGTCCTCGGGGTCGCCGCCGACGGTCTCGCAGGCAAGCAGCGTCACCATCGGTCGGACGCGCTTGCCCCCCGAGAGCGCGACGTGGCGTACCTCTTCGTTGAGCGTCTCGGGATCGACCCCGTCGACGACGGCGACGAGACGCTCCTCGATCAGCGCCCGTCGGCGCTCCAGCCGTTCCATTACCCGCGCTTAGGAGAGGGCGAAAAAGTAGGTGACGGTTATCGACGGCGCCTCGCGTTCCGCGTTCGGACGTCCCTTGTCGAGCCGGACGGTCGGCTACTGGAACTCTTCGGTAAGTGCGGGGACGACGTCAGAACGACCTTTTTCCACTCGGGTCACTCACTTCGTTCGTGACCTCTCGTGCAAAAATCTCGACCAAAAAGACCGCACTCGCTCCCTCACGGACGCTTCACGTCCGTTCGGTTGTCGCGGTTCTCGTTCACGGGCTCACTTCGAACCGCGCACCGCTCGTGCGAAACAGTTACTGGAACTCTTCGGTAAGTGCGGGGACGACCTCGAAGAGGTCGTCGTGGATCGCGTAGTCGGCGATATCCATGATCGGGGCGTTGGGATCGGTGTTGATCGCGACGATCGTATCCGACCCCTTCATGCCGGCGACGTGCTGGACGGCACCCGAGATGCCGATCGCGATGTAGACGTCGGGCGTGACGACCTTCCCGGACTGGCCGACCTGGCGGTTCTTGGGCAGCCAGCCGTTGTCGACGATCGGACGCGACGAGGAGATCGTCGCGTCGAGTGCGTCCGCGAGCTCTTCGATGAGCTCCAGGTTCTCCTCCTCCTCGATCCCCCGACCGACGGAGACGAGGACGTCGGCCTCGCTGATGTCGACGTCGCCACCGCCGACCTCCTCGAAGCCGGTGACCGTCGAGCGGACGGCGTCCTCGTCGATCTCGGCGTGGAACTCCTCGATCGCGGCGTTACCGGTTCCCTCGGCGCCGGGCCACTCGGCTCCGCGGATCGTGACGACGGCGCTGCCGGTCAGCTCGGTGGTCGTCTCGACCTTGCCGCCGTACATCTCGCGGGTCGCAGTCAGGGTGTCGCCGTCGGTCTCGAGGGCGACCGTGTCGGTGACGATCGGCAGATCCAGCGCGTTCGCGACGGCGGGCGCGTAGTCGAGTCCGTTGACGCTGTTGGGCGCCAGCACGTACTGGGGTGCGAGGTCGTCGTAGAGCTGCGTAAGCGTCTGGGTGTAGACGTCGTGGTTGAACTCCTCGCCGTACTCGACGGTGTGGACGGCGTCGACGCCGTTTCGGTCGAGCTTCTCGGCGAACTCCTCGACGGGGCCGCTGATGACCGCGACGTGGAGCTCGCCGCCGGTCTCGTCGGCCAGCTGACGACCCGCCGTGATGACCTCGTAGCTGACGTCGCGCAGCTCGCCGCGGCGGTGGTCTGCTACGGCCAGTACATCAGTCATGGTGCCACCCCCTTCTCGCGGAGCAGTTCACCGAGCTCCGCGGCGGTCTCCTCGGCGCTGCCCTCCCAGACGGTGGCGTCGCTCTCGCTTTCGGGCTCGTACATCTCCGTTACCGTCACCGCACCCTCGACGGCACCCTCGTCGACGCCGAGGTCGCCGAGCGTCTGGACGTCGAGCTCCTTGCGCTGGGCCTGCCGGATCCCGCGCAGGCTGGCGTAGCGGGGCTCGTTGATCCCCGTCTGGATCGTCAGGGCGGCGGGAAGCTCGATCTCGGTCAGCTCCTCGACCCCACCCTCGAGCTCGCGTCGAACCGAGGCGACGCCGTCCTCGAGATCGTGCTCGAGGTGGTTGACGACGGCGCCCCACTCGAAGCCCAGCTCCTCGGCCAGGGAGACGCCGGTGCCGCCCCAGCTGTCGTCGCCCGACTGGACGCCCGTCAGGACGAGGTCCGGGTCCTCGGCCTCGACGACCGCCCGGAGGATCTCGGTTTTCGCGCCGACGTCGAGCAGGTCGACGTCCGCGAGAGCGTCGTCCCAGACGCGGATCGCCCGGTCGGCGCCCTTCGCGAGCGCCTGGCGGATCGTCTGCTCGCAGTCCTCGGGACCGATCGTCACCGTCACGACCTCGTCGGCGATCCCGTCTTCCTGGAGCTGGACGGCCTCCTCGACGGCGTAGTCGTCCCACTCGTTGAGATCGGCGCCGAGGTACTGGTCGGCGATGGTCGTTCCCTCGATCTCGAACTCGTCTTCGACGGTCGAGACCTCCTTGACCGTTACGAGGATCTTCATCATTTATCGATCGCACGCCCCACCCGTAAACGTTTTCGAAACACCGTGTCACGAAGTTCCAGTTGATTCGGTGTTCGTTCCAAGAACGGGACGCGTGTTCGGCACGCGTTGCGCGTCCTGGTGACGGATCAAGCGGCAGACGGGCCAGTCGGCAGTCTCGAGACGGAAACGGTTTAACGACGCCGCCGGTAGTACGCCGCATGGCAGACTGTCCACTCGCTGATGACTGCCCGAGCTTCTCCGAGCGTATCTCGGGGATGGGCTGTCAACACTACGGCGATCGGGGTGGGAAGGAGTGGTGTAACCACTACAACCAGCCGATCGAGGACCTGAAGACCCAGCCCGTCAAACCCAGCGAGGAGATCGTCATCGACGTCGTCGACATGCACGAGAGCGGCGCCGGCGTCGGACGAACCGAGGACGGATTCATCGTGCTGGTCGACGGCGTCCTCCCGGAAGCGCGCGCCCGCGTCGAGGTGACGCAGGTCCACAGCAACCACGCTCGCGCCGAAAAGCTCGAGCTGCTACCGATGGACGAGGACGACGCCGACGACGACGCCGAGGACGACGCCGACGACGCCGAAGCCGAGGCGGACGCGGCCGACGACGCGTCGACAGACACGACCGACGGATCGAACGCGAGGGCCAAGCGCGAACGGCTCGGAAGCCGCGAGAACTTCTGGGGATCGTAGCGCCTACCGAGTGGACAGCCACCTTGTAGCGCCGTCCAGATCGACCCGCGACCGTGGGAGCTTTCATCCCGCCGACGGCTACTGTTTCGTATGTCGACGCGAGCCCTACCGAGTGCGGCCGGAGGGGATCGCCGTGATCGATGACGTCGCGGCCGTCCTCGAGGAGATCGGTTTCGATCCAGACGACAGCGTGTTAACCTACCGACAGGCGCAGGTGCTCGCGTTGCGCGAACGGGACGTTTCTCAGGCCGACATCGCCGACGCGCTGGGGACCTCCCGCGCGAACGTCTCCTCGATCGAGGCCAGCGCCCGCGAGAACGTCGCGAAAGCGAGAGAGACCGTCGCGTTCGCCGAGGCGCTCCAGGCGCCAGTGCGAGTGCGCGTCCCCGAGGGGACCGACCTCTACGACGTCCCCCAGCTCGTCTACGAGGCCTGCGACGAGGCCGGCGTCAAGGTCGACCACACTGCCCCCGATCTGATGAAGGTCGTCAGCGACGCCGCGGGCAACGCGATCACGGGCCGGCAGGTCGCCGCCCCGCTGACCGTCAGCGTCAGCGCCGAGGGCGTCGTCCGAGTGCGCCACCAGGAGTGACTGCCGGAGTCCGGAGGGCTTTGTACGGGGCGTCCGTCAGTCGCGGTATGGAGCTCGAACTCGACGGAACGACCGCGCTGGTAACGGCGTCCTCGAGCGGCCTCGGGTTCGCGAGCGCCCGGGCGCTGGCCGAGGCGGGAGCGAACGTGACGATCTGTGGCCGCGACGCCGACCGACTCGCAGACGCACGCGAGGAACTCGAGGCGACCGCGGCGGGCGAGGTGCTGGCCCTCGAGGCCGATATCACCGATCCCGATCACGTCTCGCGGCTCGTCGACGAGACCGTCGAGACGTTCGGCGGCCTCGATCACCTCGTGACCTCCGCGGGCGGTCCCCCGAGCACGACCTTCCTCGAGACGAGCGAACAGGACTGGTACCAGGCCTACGACCTGCTAGTGATGAGTGTCGTCTGGACGATCGAGGAGGCCCACCCCCACCTGCTCGACTCCGAACACGGGACGATCACCTGTATCACCTCCCGGACTGTCCGAGAGGCCGCGGACGGCCTCCTGCTGTCGAACTCCGTACGCCGAGGCGTGATCGGGTTGGTCAAGACGGTCTCGCGGGAGTTCGCGCCCGAAATACGCGCCAACGCCGTCCTGCCGGGGACGATCGAGACGCCCCGCATCGAGGAGCTCGTCGAGGCCCGGGTCGACCGCGGCGACTACGCGGACTACGAGTCGGGACTGACTGAGATGGCCAGCGACATCCCGATGGATCGCATCGGCGACCCCGAGGAACTCGGCGAGGTCGTCGCCTTCCTCGCGAGCCCGCGGGCGAGCTTCGTCAACGGCGCCGAGGTGCCGATCGACGGCGGCCTGTTGCGAAGCTAGGTCGGCGGTCGCGTGGCGGTGGTCCACACCGCGATCGCTCGAACGAAGCGTGGCGCGAACGCCTCGAAAGCGCTTCCTCGGTTGCGTTCGCGCTCCGCCGTTTCGACGGTTCACCCCCTCGTAACCCCTATTCTATTTGTTTCATTCTTCCTATAACTTTTCGACCAGTTCTCGCTCAACCAACTGTTTCGAAAGTGTATAAATAGCCGGTAACAATACGGGCACCGTCTCGGCATTCGACTATGCGAGACGACAGCACAACGGCGTCGAGTCTCGGTCGACGAACGCTTCTGCGTCAAGGAACCGTCGCCACGGCGGGGTTGGTCGCGCTCGGCACGAGCGCCAGCGCCGACGAATCTGACGACCCGACCGTCATCACGGAGTGTACGACGATCACCGAACCGGGTGACTACGTCCTCGGCGATGATCTGACGGCGCCCGAGGACGAATCGGGTCTCACCATCCGAGCGAGCAACGTCACGCTCGACGGGCGCGGACACACGATCACTCGACCCGGCGACCGTCCGCTTCCAAATCCTGACCGTCCGAATCCGGAGACGGCCGGTGTAGGGACGGCATCGCCCGGTGCAGGAACGCTCTCGAACGTGACCGTGACGAACGTGACCGTCGAGAACTTCGAAGCGGGAGTTCACTTCGTTCGCGTACGAAACGGTCGGATCAGTACAACGACAACCCGCGAGAACAACGTCGGTCTCTGTCTCGAATCGTCGACTTCGAACGCGGTCGTCGACAACGAGGGGGTTCGAAACGGGTGGCGAGGAATCGCGCTGTTCGAGTCGGACGAGAATACGATCACGGAAAACACCAGCAGCGACGGGAGCCATCCCCTCAGTCGCGGAATCGAACTGCTCCACTCGAACCGGAACGCGATCGAGGAAAACACGTTCGACGACAATCAGATCGGCGTCGAACTCGACAGTTCGGACGACAACGAAATCGAGCGAAACACCGTCCGCGATAACTTCCGGAACATCGTCCTTCGAGAGGACGACGAGAACACGCTCCGTGACAACACCGTTACGGGAGCCGACATGGTCGGCGTCGAGGTGTCAGGAACGGGGAACGAACTCGTCGGCAACGAGGTGCGCGACACGCGAGGATTCGGTTGCAGGATCTCCGGCGCCGAGAACCTGCTCCGGGAGAACGAGGTCACCGACAGCGCCGCGTTCGGGATCACCGTCGAGGGCGAAGAGGGTCGTCTCGAGGCGAACACGGCCTCGGCGAACGAACTGTCCGGAATCCGGGTCAGCGGCCGTGCGTACGCACTCGAGGACAACGTCGCGACCGACAACGGCCAGGCGGGGCTGTTGCTCGACGAGGAATCGGCCGACAACACGGGGGACGGAAACGTCCTCGCTGACAACGAGGACGCGGAGTTCATCGACGAGGGGACGAACAACAGCGTCGGGTACACCACCGAGTAGTCGCTCCGACCTCGGCGAGGACGCCGCGTCGGCGTCGAAAGACTCCTCGAAGGGGCTCGTCGCGCTCGAACCCGGAGTTACACAACCCGGTTCGTCGCCGCCTCGCCCTCGGCGAACCGTTCGACGTTCTCCCGAACGAGGTCCCCGATAGCCCGGTAGTAGTCCTCGGTGAACGCCGCGCAGTGGGGCGTGACGATCACCTCGTCCATCTCCCACAGCGGCGACTCCGCGGGGAGCGGTTCGGTCTCGAAGACGTCCAGCGCCGCACCCGCGAGGCCGTCCGCCTCGAGGGCGTCGATCAGGGCGTCCTCGTCGACCACCGGACCGCGGCCGACGTTGACGAGGTAGGCGTCGTCGGCCATTGCCCCGAAGACGTCGGCGTCGAACAGGTGGCGGGTGGCCTCGGTCAGCGGGAGCGTGACGATCACGAAGTCGGCGTCGGCAACGGCGTCCTCGAGGTCCTCGCTCGCGTAGACCTCCGCGAACCCTTCGACGGGGTCGCCCGAGCGGCGAACGCCCGTGATCCGAACGCCCAGCGAGCCAAGCACCTCGGCGACGCCGCTGCCCAGTGTTCCGGTACCGACGACGCAGGCGGTCGTCCCCGGGAGGGTGAAGCCGTCGTCCCACGCGGGCTGTTCCCAGCGGCGCTCCTGCTGGTTCGCGACGTGCTCGTGGAGCCGTCTGGCGAAGGCAAGGAGGTAGCTCGCGACGGTCTCGCCGACCCACCGGTCGTGGATTCCGGTGCTGTTGGTCAACAGGACGCCGCGTTCTTCGAGGTCGTCGAACGGGAAGCGGTCGACGCCGGCCTGGATCGAGTGGATCCACGCCAGCTCGAGGAAGGCGTCGCGATGTTCGAGGGTGACGACGGCGTCACAGGAGTCGATCTCGTCGTCGCCGATAACGGCGACCTCGACGGGGAGGTCCGAGAGGGAGTCCGCGAGCTCCGACGGCGGAAACACCGATTCAACGGAGTCGTGGACGCCGAGTCGCTCGATGTCGGGTTGCATGGCCGACCGGTACGAACGACTCGAGGATCAAGCTTTGCACGAAGATGTGGGCGGCTCGGAGAAAATCCCTCGTCACAAGGGGCTCGGTGGGGGTAACACTTCGTCACGGCCGCCACGGCCGGGAGTACGCCGGTCGCACGCAAAAACCCCACGCAACGGACTGCCGAACGAGTTCGACGGGTCGGTGGTCGCCGTCTTCCGAGCCCGTTACGACCGCCAGTCCTCGAGCTCGCGCAGCTCCTCGACGACGTCCTCGAGTCCTTCCGGATCGAGGCGCCCACGTTCGGTCGCGACCTCGGTCACGCAGTCCGGCGGGGTTACGTCGAAGGTTGGGTTCGCCACGTCGAGGTCGGCATCGCCGTCGTACACCGCCGAGCGGTCGCCGGACTCGAGGTTCAGCTCCGCGCGGGTCGAGAGCTTGTCCGTGGCCGCGACGACCGTCACCGGGACGTCCTCGCGGACGGCAGCGACCGAAAGCGCTCGTGTCCCGGTCTTGTTCACGACGGCACCGTCGGCCCGGATCGTGTCGGCGCCGACGAGGACGCGGTCGACGTCCTCGGTCGCGAGCAGGTGGGCCGCGGCCGCGTCGGTGTGGAGCGTGACGGGGACGTCCTCGGCCAGCGTCTCGGCGACGGCGACGCCCTCCCGGGCGGGGCGGGATTCGGCGACGAGGACGCGTCTGGGGTCGCCCGCCCGGATCGCCTCGAGGACGGTACCCGACCGGGAAACGGTCATGACGCTGCCCTCGAGGACGTCGGCCGCGGTCGCCGCGGCCTCGGTGTCGGCCTCGAGGGCGCGGTCGATGCCCGCAAGCGCCGCGGCAAGCACCTCGGGGGCGCCGGCCTGTGTCCCGTTGGCTGCGGCCTCGGCGTCGGCCATCGTCCGGTTCACGCGGTTCCGGAGGACGGCCATCGACGGGCGGGCCTCGAGCAGCCGACGGGCGAGTTCTGCGAGCTCGTCCCACTCCTCGTCGGCCTCGGCGCCGTCGGTCGCGCGCTCGGCGACGAGTAGCCCGGCGCGGTCACGAACCACCTCGAGGGCACGGATCGACAGCGCGGCCGCGCCGTGTTCGTCGTCGGCCGCGATCGAGCGTCCCGTCGGCGCGACCCGCTCGTAGGCCGTCCAGAGCTGCGGGACCGTCTCGTAGCCCGAGTCGGGGACCACGATGTCGGTCGGGGGAACCCACTCGGCGGCGTCGTGTTCCTCGCTCAGTTCGACCTCGCGGTCCTCGCAGTCGAAGAGATAGGGGTGGACGACCCACTCCCGATCGAGCTCCGGGTCGGCGAACTCGACGGGTCTGCCCGAACGGACCAGCGAGGCGGCGTCCTCGAGGCTCGTTTCCTCGCGGATCTCCGTTCTGACCTGTTCGTCGGGGTCACCCTCCGCGAAGCCGGAGACGCCGCCCCACCGGCCCGTGTAGGTTCCAACGGCGTCACTGCGGCACAACAGGAGCACGTCACCGTCGTGTCGGAGGAAGGCGGTGACGACGTGGGTACGGTCGCGATCGTTGGTGGTCCCGGTCATACTCGGGTGGACGATCGGCCCCCTGGAGTCGCTTTCGGAGCGCCGCGCTCGACGGGGGCGGTCGAAAGCTCCGGTGACGGTGCGCTTTTGGCGGCGCTTCCCCACCCTCCGGTATGGAACTGACAGCGGTCACGGATCTGCCCGAGGTCCGCCCCGGCGACGACCTCGCCGAACTCGTCACCGATCGGGCCGTCCTCGAACCGGGCGACGTGCTCACCGTCGCGAGCACGGTCGTCTCGAAGGCAGAGGGACGGACGGCGGACCTCGAGGAGTTCCCCGTCAGCGGTCGTGCGAAGGAGCTCGCCGAGCGCATCGGAGCGGCCGCGGGCGAGCAGAAAGATCCCCGGTTCGCCCAGGCCGTCCTCGAGGAGAGCACCGAACTCCTGATCGAGTGTCCGTTCATGCTGACCGAGACGCGGTTCGGACACATCTGTGTCAACGCGGGGATCGATCGCTCGAACGTCCCGGAGCACGATCTCCTCTTGCTCCCGCGCAAACCGGCCGAGAGCGCCGAGCGCATCCGGGCGGGACTCGCGGACCGAGGCCACGAGGACGTCGCCGTGATCGTCACCGACACCTGCGGGCGACCGTTCCGTCACGGCCAGCGCGGCGTCGCGCTCGGCTGGGCCGGGATGTCCGCGAGCCGCGACTGGCGCGGCGAGCCCGACCGCGACGGCCGCGAGCTGGGCGTCACCGTCCAGTCGGTGGTCGACGAGCTGGCAAGCGCCGCGAACCTCGTCACCGGCGAGGGTGCGGGCGGTACCCCCGCGGTCGTCGTCAGCGACTGGGAGTTCGGCGAGCTCGAGGGGAGCGACGAGCTGTTTCGGGACGTCGAGGACGACCTGGTTCGCCAGGCCCTGCGGAACTGGAGGTTCGACCCATGACCGACGAAACAACGACCAACGAGCCGACCAGCGGTATCGAACTCACGCCGGAACACTCGCCCGATCGGATGGGCGAACTCGCCGCGACGGCCGAACGCGAGGGGTTCGACGTCGCGTTCGCGAGCAGCCACTACTTCAACCGCGACCCGTTCGTCGCGCTCTCGCGGATGGCCGAGGCGACCGAGACGATCGAACTGGGGCCGGGAATCGTCAACCCCTACGACACCCACCCGGTAAAGCTTGCAAGCCAGGCCGCGACGATCGACGAGATCAGCGACGGCCGCGGCGTCTTCGGGATCGGCGCGGGCGATCGCTCCGCGCTCTCGAATCTCGGCTACGACCACGAGCGACCGCTCCGGCGCGTCCTCGAATCGTTCGATGTGGCCCGGGATCTCTGGGCCGGCGAGACGATTACCCACGAGGGGACGTTCACCGCACGGGACGCCTCGCTCAACTTCGATCGCCGCGAGCTGCCCGTCTACGTCGGCGCGCAGGGGCCGCACATGCTCCGGATGAGCGCGAAACACGCCGACGGCGTGCTGATCAACGCGGCCCACCCCGACGACCTCGAGTGGGCTGCCGAACGGATCGGGGAGGGGCTCGACGATCGTCCCGAGGAGAGCGAGGCGCAAAGCGCCTCGGGACAGTCGAGCGGGGAGCGAAGCGACCCGCGAGAGAGCGCCTTCGAATCGCTCGCGTTCGCCAGCACCAGCGTCGCCGCCGACGAGGACGTGGCCCGCGAGGCGGCCCGACCGCCCGTGGCCTTCATCGTCGGCGGGGCGGCTGACCCCGTCATCGATCGCCACGACATCGACCGCGAGGCCGCGGCTGCCGTCGGCGACGCCGTCGAGCGCGGCGAGCTGGGCGAGGCGTTCGAGCACGTGACTCCGCGGATGATCGATCGCTTCTGTATCGCCGGCACGACCGATACCGTCGCCGACCGCTTCGCGGACGTCCTCGAGCACGTCGACGGGATCGTGGTCGGCTCGCCACTGGGGCCGGAGATCGAGGACGCGATCGAGCGGGCGAGCGCGGCGCTCGAGGACGTCGCGTAGCCCGAAAACGGAGTGCGGTCAGTTCGAGGTGAAGACGTTGCCGACGGCGCCGAGCGTCAACGCGCCGAAGACGCCCACCGAGAAGACGATCAGCAGCGTTCCTACGAACACGAGCAGGGGGGCGAGTCCGTCGCCCATCGCGACGTCGGTGAAGTACTCGTTCATCTCCTGGACGTTGTCGATGATGACGTTCATCACTACGGCGGCGTTCATAGGTGGGTGTTGTCAGGGGTGGTACTTGGCGGTGCCGATCCGATCGGGGGAGGGCCGAACTTAACCCGTTCCCGATCGTCGGTCGAACCGATGACCGAGGACGAGACGCTGTCGGCGTTTACGGGGTCGACCGAGCACGGAGACAGGAGCGAAGACGGAAGGAGCGTCGACGAGCCGGAACCGGATCGGGGGACAGAGACGGAGGCCGGAACCGGGCTATCGACCTACGCGTGGGGGTCGTACAGCTGTCGGCGCTGCGATCGCGAGGTCGAGCGCGTCTGGCGCGACGACGGCGCGTTCGTCTGTCCGGACTGCAAGTCCTGGTGAAGTACCTCGGGGACAAGCCCCGAGGCACTCTCGCTGTATCTCTGTAGATGTCCCTCGGAGCGGCCGCACGCTCCCGAACATTTATATCTCTGTCGCGGCTTTATAGACCTGCAATGGCGAAAGGTACGGTCGCATTCTTCAACGACACTGGCGGTTACGGATTCATCGAAACCGAGGACGCGGACGAGGACGTGTTCTTCCACATGGAAGACATCGGCGGCCCTGATCTGGAGGAGGGCCAGGAGGTCGAGTTTGAGATCGTGGAAGCCGAGAAGGGTCCGCGAGCGAACGACCTCGAACGGCTCTGAGGCGACACAGCGGGGGTATCGTTCTCTGAGTGTTCGATCCCCGAGTGACAACGCCAACCCGAACGTCGTCGGAAGGACTCGAGCACGAGGAGCGCGACCCTCACCCCGACCGACACAAAACCTATAGTCGCAACTCTCCGAAGACGTACCCATGAGTCACTCGGCCGGGTGTCGTACGGAGCTGGTCCCGACCCATGACTGAGCCGACCCCCTCCTCCACGGCCGACCGCGAGCCGTCCGCACCGGAGTCCCTCTCTCTTTCGACGCTCGAATCGCTCTGTGCGGATATCGAGGCGAACGTCTCCCGGGTTATCGTCGGCCACGACGACGCGATCGAGCACGTGATCACGGCCGTGCTCGGTCGCGGACACGTCCTGCTCGACGACGTCCCCGGCGTCGGCAAGACGATGCTCGCCCGATCGATCGCGCGCTCGGTCGACTGTACGTTCCGTCGCATCCAGTTTACCCCTGACCTGTTGCCGGCCGACGTCACCGGCGTCAACGTATTCAACGAGAAGACCCGCGAGTTCGAGTTCAACGCGGGGCCGGTGTTCGCGAACGTCGTGTTGGGCGACGAGATCAACCGCGCGCCCCCGAAGACCCAGTCGGCCCTGCTCGAGGCGATGGCCGAGGAGCAGGTCACTGTCGACGGCGAGACCCGCGAGCTGCCCGACCCGTTTACCGTGATCGCGACCCAGAACGCCGTCGAACCCAACCAGACCTACGAGCTGCCGTTCGCCGAGATCGACCGGTTCATGAAAAAGCTCAGCCTGGGGTATCCCGACGCCGACGAGGAGACAGAGCTGCTCGGACGCGCGGTCGGCCACCACCCGATCGACTCTCTCGAACCGGTGACCGACCTCGAGACGATCGTTCGCGCCCGCGAGACCGTCGCCAGGATCCGCGTCGAGGAGCCGGTCCGGGCCTACGCGACGCGGCTGGCGCGGTACACCCGCGAGCACGCCCACATCGGCGTCAGTCCGCGGGCGACGATCTCGCTGCTGCGGGCCGCCCAGGCACGGGCCGCCCTCGACGGGCGGGACTACGTCGTTCCGGACGACGTCCAGGCGGAGGCCCCCGTCGTCCTGAGCCACCGGATCAGAACCGAGGGACGCGACCGGGACGGCGAATCGGTCGTCGCACACGCCCTCGAACGCACCAGCGTCGAATGAGACCCACGAGCCGCGGCTGGGGCGTCCTCGCGGTCGTCGCGTTCGGCACCGCGATGAGCTGGCAGTACGGACCGCGGTCGCTCGACGCCGTCGTCATCCCGCTTGCGGTCGTGCTGGTCGCCGGCGCGCTCACGACGATCCGTACCGATCGACCCGAGAGCCGACGGGAACCGGTTCCGGACGGGTTCCCCGGCGAGAGCCGAACCGTCGCCGTCGAGATCGAGAGCGACTCGAGCGCGGCCGCGACCGTCACCGACACGCTCGACGACGGGCTCGCGGCGGCGGACACGACCGTGGAAACGACCCTTGCCGATCCCGCGGCCGAGTACGAACTGACCCTCGAGGACCGGGGCGAGCACCGAATCGGACCGCTCTCGATCGCGGTCCGGGACGTCTTCGGGCTCTGGGAACGGCGCTTCGCGGACGAGGAGACGACGACCGTCGTCGTCTACCCGCGGATCGACGACCTCCACCGAACGGGTGGGCGTGGCCTCGACGTCCTCGCGGATCTCGCGCGCCGGGCGAACCGCGAGGAGTTTACCCACCTCCGGGAGTACCGCCGTGGCGACCCGCTCCGGGACGTCTCCTGGAAGGCCGCCGCCAAACGCCCTGACGACGAGCTCGTCGTCAGGGAGTTCGACGACGACGGAACCGTCGGCGCGGCCACGATCGCGGCCGAGTGTATCCCCGGCCGCGAGGACGAGCTGGCCGTCGCCGTCGCCAGCGTCGCGACCTACCTGCTCGAGTGTGAGGTGCGGGTCGGACTCACCGTCGGCGCCGACCACCACCCCCCGGACGACGGCCGTCGACACCACCGCTCGCTGCTTCGGTCGCTGGCCCGCTTCGAGACTCGCGAGCTCGAGGACGGGGACCGTGCCGAGGCCGACGTCTTGATCCAGTCGGACGCGACCGGGACGCGAGTCGTCGTCGACGACCGCGAGGTCGCGTTCGATCGGCTTCGTGGCGCCGACGAATCGACGGAAGTCGACGGCCGAGGCGTCGAGGACGGCTCGACGGACGACGAGTCCGCGGACGGCTCGTGGGAGGTGGTCGCGTGAGCACCGACGCTCGCGGGCGAACCGTCTCGCTCGATCTAGAGCGGGCGGTCGGAACCGGCCCGTTCCGGCTGCTCGCGCTCGCGTGCGTGGCGGCGCTGATCGGCTCGTACGTCTGGGTGTTGCGCGACGTTACCCAGGTCGTCGGCGGGACCGACGCGTTGCTGGTGCTCGTCGGCTCGATGCTCGTCGCGGCGACGATCCTCGCGCGGGCGATCCGGCCCCGAACCGCGACGGCCGCGGCGGTCGTGCTGGTCGTCCTCGGGTTTACTTACTACCTCGAGGCCAGCGGGGCCGGCGTCGGCACCGCGCTCGGGGCTACCGAGACGATCCTCACCGACACCGCCGCGCTCGCGACCGGGCTCCCGCTGTTGCGGATGGTCGAGGCGGGGCTCTGGACGCTCGGGTTCGCTCCGGGGCCCGCCTTCCTCTCGTGGTATCTGGCTGTTCGCGGCCGGTACGCGCTGAGCGCCGTGCCCGCGGGCCTCGCGTTGCTGTTTCTCGTCCTGACCGGCGACGCCGGAACGACGGTCACCCTGATCGGCACCGTCGGCGCGATCGGTGCCGTCGGCTTCGGCGAGCTCGAGCGCCGCGGCGGCTCGATCGCCCAGGCCGACCTGCTCGCGGTGGTGTTCGCGGCGATCGTCGTCCTCTCGCTGTCGGTCACGATCCTTCCCGGCGAGGACGCTGGACCGACGTTCACCGGCGGCGGAGACGGCACCCTCGAGGGAACGATCGACACCGCGGGCGAGCGGTCCGGAATCAGCGGGCAGGTCGATCTCTCGCCGGAGGTTCGGTTCACCGTCGAGTCCGACGAGCGGTCGTACTGGCGCACCGGGGTCTACGACCGGTTCGCCGGCGACGAGTGGGTTCGGTCGGGTCCGCTCTCGGAGTACGACGGCTCGATCGACGGTCCGCCCGGCGAGGGCGAGACCGTCACCCAGCGGGTGACCGCCGAGACGGAACTGGGCGTGCTACCCGGTGCGGCCCAGCAGGTCGAACTCGAGGGACCGCCGACCAGACACGCCGAAGTCTCGAGTCACGGCCAGCCCCAGCCGGCCGACACGCTCGTCGCGGGCGACGAGTACGCCGTCGAGAGCGTGGTGGTCGATCCCGATCCCGACGAGCTCCGCGCGGCGGGGACCGACGACCCCGAGCACGTGACCGAGGATCACGACTACCTGCAGCTGCCCGAGGACACCTCCGACGAGTTCGAGGCACGCGCCGCCGAGCTGACCGCGGACGCCGATACGCGCTACGACGCCGCCGTCGCGATCGAAGACTACCTCCGCTCGTCGAAGTCGTACTCGCTCGACGTCGAGCAGCCCCCGGGTAACGTCGCCGAGGAGTTCCTCTTCGAGATGGACGAGGGGTACTGTGTCTACTTCGCGACGTCGATGGTCCAGCTGCTTCGCGCCGAGGAGATCCCCGCCCGGTACGCCACTGGCTACACCGAGGGCCAGGAGATCGACGACGGCGAGTACGTCGTCCGCGGACTCGACGCCCACGCCTGGGTCGAGGTCTACTTCCCCGACCACGGCTGGGTTGCGTTCGAGCCGACCCCGGGCGACGCCCGCGAGGACGTCCACAACGACCGCCTCGAGGACGCCCGGGAGGACGGCCACGACGACGTCGACACCGAGGACAGCGAGGACGTCCCGGTCTCGGACGACGAAGCTGAGAACGAGTCCGAGGCCGAATCCGACGACGAGCCCGACGGAACCGACGACGCACCCGACGGAACCGACGACGCACCCGACGGAACCGACGACGGCGAAACCGACGAAACGTCCGACGACGGAACCGACGACGCACCCGACGAAAGCGTCGGTGCCGACGACGGCATCGACCCGAGCGAGCTCGTGACGATCAGCCGCGAGCAACTCGCGCTTGCGCTCGTCGGACTCGTCGGCCTGGCGGCGGCGGTTCGACACACCGGCGCGACCGCGCGGGCCCGCCGGGAGCTTCGGCTCTACTGGCACGGCCGCCGCGGCGAGCCCGACGAGGACGCCCGACGAGCCTACCGTCGGCTCGAGGAGCTGCTGGCCCGCGAGTACCGGCCGCGCCGTCGCGGCGAGTCGAGCCGGCAGTATCTGGCGGCGCTGTCGGCCGAACACGATATCGACGAGCGCGCGAAACGGGTCGCTCGACACTACGAGCGGGCGACCTACGGCGGGGGCGTCGATCGGGAGGAGGCCGACGAGGCGGTCGACATCGTCGACGAGCTCGCGCGGGAGCGACTGTCGCTCCGTCGACGACTACATTAAAAAGATCGCCGGACGGGACGCAGGTCCCGATAGTGTTTAATATGCGCATTCCCTACTTTCGATCGTAATGTCGGAAGTCTGCTCGACGTGCGGGCTGCCCGAGGAGCTCTGCGTCTGCGAGGACGTAGCCAAGGGACAACAGCAACTCAACATCCGCATTGACGAGCGCAGATACGGAAAAGAGGTAACGATCGTCGAAGGATTCGATCCGAAGGACGTCGATCTGGACAGTCTCTCGTCGGATCTCAAGTCCAAGTTCGCCTGCGGCGGCACCGTCGAAGACGGCCAGATCGAACTCCAGGGCAACCACACCGGTCGCATCGAGGAGTTCCTTCGGGACCGCGGCTTCAACGTCGCCTGATCCAGCCCGCGATGCTCTGAGACGACTTCCGAACCCGCGACCGACTCGCGCATCGCTTCCGTACTACCGCTTTTCACGACCCCGACCGCCGGCGAGCCGTCGGCTCGTCACGAAGTAAAACCGTGAGCCGGCAGTCCGTCGATCGCAGTCAGAACGGTGACTCCGTCGGCTCGGCGTCCCCCGAGGACCGGTCGTCCTCGCTGCGAACGAGACCGTACTTCATCCCGTACTCCTCGAGCCCGCCGGCCATACTCTCGACGCGGGCGTCGGCGGTCCCCTCGTAGGAGCCGATGAGCTGGGCCGCCTGGACGCTTGCTTTCCCGTGGGGACAGACCGTGACGATACGGTCGGCGTCCTCGAGTTCCTCGACTCGACTGGAGAGCTCCTGAAACGGAAGGTTCTCGCTGCCCGGAATCCGACTGTGTCCGAAGCTGCGTTGGTCGCGGATGTCGACGACGCGAACGTCGGCGTCTTCGTCCAACAGCTGCTTTACCTCTTCCGTCGAAATTTCGCCGTCCATCGGGCCGGGGTTGGGACGGCACGCGAATAAGCACCACGGCTGAGGTCGCTACTCGGGGTTCGCGTTCTCGGTCGCGGCCGCGGCCACTGAGGCGCGTTCGGGTGCGGACGGCTCCTGCCACGCGTCTCCGTCCTCGGAACGCGGGTCGAGCAGGTCACGCTCGAGCCACCGATCGACGACCGCGGCGAACCCCTCACGGACGGACGGATACCGCGGACTCCAGTCGACCGCGCGGCCGAAGCGATCGTTCGTCGTGGGGAACCCCTGCGTGAGGAACCGAACGGCGTCGGGACCGATCAGCGGGCGGACGAGCCAGCCGGGGATCCGCAAGGGGGTGTCGGCTCCGAGCGCGTCGGCGAACGTCTCGAAGAACGTTCGCGTCGTAACGGGGTGATCATCGACGACGTGGTACGTTCCGGTCGCGCCGTCCTCGAGGGCGGCGACTATCGCCCGCGCGGCGTCTGCCGCATGGATCGGCGAGACGAACGCCTCCTGCCGGCCGAGGACCCGCCGCCGACGATCGGGAGCCGACCCCCGAGCAGCCGCCGACCGAACGAGCGGGTCTGTGCCGACGTCGGGCCGTAGACCCAGCCGTACCGGAGGATCGTCGCCTCGAGAGCACCGTCGGCCGCGGCGCGTCGAAGCAGTCGCTCGGTTGCGACCGCGGATCGGGTCGTCCGGTCGGGGTTCGGCGGACCGTCGACGGCGACTGCACCGCAGTCCGGGTGCCGGTAGGCCCAGACGACGCTCGGGAACGCGAACCGGTCGATCCCGACGGAGTCGGCGATCGCGAGAAGCGAGCGGGCGCCGTCCAGGCGGACCCGATCGTTGCGCCGCCAGTCCGCGGCGGTCGGCCTGGGACCGGTGGGGAGCCGCGTCGCGGCGTGAACGATCGCGTCGACGCTGTCGACTCCCGCATGAAGCGAGGCGGGATCGAGGACGTCCCCGCGGTGTGGCGTTCCGCCGGCCCGGGCGACCCGTCGCTCGCCCGCTTCGTCCCGCGCGAGCCCGACGACGTCGTGGCCGCCGTCGGCGAGGGTGCGAACGAGGTGGCGTCCGAAGACGCCAGTCGCACCGGCGACGAAGACGCGCATGCGATCCGGGAGGGGCCGAACCGGGTTGGCGCTACGGCCGCAACGATGAGGCCCAGCACGGCCGCGCCGATCAGAGCAGACCGTCTTCCTTCGCGAGCAACAGCGCGGTCAGCGTCGAGTCGTTGGCCGGCTGCTCGCGGGCGCGCTCCAGGGCCTCGGCGACAGGAACCGTCCGCACCTCGAGGAACTCGTTGTTGTCGAGCTCCCGCTCGCCGGGTTCCAGTCCCTCGGCGTAGACGACCGCACGGTCGTGACGGAGCACGCCGGTCGCAACGGCGTACTCCTGGAGGAGCGCGGTGCTCGAGGGACGGAACCCCGTCTCCTCCTCGAGTTCGCGGGCGGCGGCCGTCGTGTACGACTCGTCGTCCTCGACGATCCCCGCCGGAAGCTCGAGGTGGGTCTCCCGGATCGTCGGTCGGTACTGCTCGACGAACAGCAGGCGATCGCCGTCGCCGTCACCGTCCTCAAGGACGTCGGCGTCGATCCGGGCGACCACGACGACCGCGGGCGGGAGGTCGGCCCAGTAGTACCGTTTCTCGGAGCCGTCGGGTTGGCGGAGCCGATCGTAGCCGCCCTCGTACCAGGGGGTGTCGTACTCGGTCGCTTCCTCCAGAAGTTCCCACTCGTCGTCGGGCATGGGAAACGCCTGCGTGCTCGAGGACGGAATAGATGTCGCCTCGGCTCGAGAGGGTTACTGTACCTCATTCCGACGCAACCCCGATCCGGCGGCGGTTGCGCCGGGAACTCGGTACAGCAACCCGTATCAGTCCTCGAGGACGTCCCGGTAGAGCCGGCCGAACGCCTGGCGGCGAAGCGTCGCGACGGCGGCGTCCGCCTCGTCCTGGAAGGTCGCGGCGACGGCCTTGCCGGTGGGGGCGGCGTGCCAGACGACCCGATCGACCCGCTCGTGACCGACCTCGGTCACCTCGCCATCGTAGGACTCGCGCCACTCCTCGTACTCCTCGCGGGAGCCGACCTGCACCGCCAGCAGGCTCGCGAACAGGGCGTCGCGGGCGGTTTCGACGACGTCGTCGGTGACCCGCTCGTCGTACTCCTCGCGGTCGAAGGCCATCGCCTTCGCGACCTCGCGGACGACCGTCTGGGCCGCGGGGCCAACCGACTCGTACTGCTCGCGCGCTTCCTCGACCGACTCGAACGTGAACGTCCCCGCCGTTTGCATGCGCGGTTCATCGGCCGACTGCCAGTTACGCGTTTTCGTTTTCGTCGGCGTCGTCGGCCATTCGCTCGGTCAGCTCACGGGCCTCCCGGAGCACCTGCTCGGCCTCGGCGGTTAGCGACCCGCGCCCGCGCTGGCGGGTCTGGTGGGCGAGTTCGTCCTCGAACCCCGACGGGCGGCCCCGTTCGTGATCGTGGTCGTCGAACTCCGGCGTCTCGACCTCGGTCGCGTGGTCGGCGACGATCTCGCCGAGCTCCTCGGGGCCACAGTCGGCCCACCCGGGGGCGTGTTCTTCGAGCCAGGTCGCGTGGTCCTCGCGCCCGAGCGAGGCGGTCACCGCGAGATGGTTCGCGAGGTGTTCCGCGTCGGCCTCCTCGACGTCACAGACCGGACAGCGATATCCCATGCTCGCGGGTACGGTCGGCGAGCGGAAAACGTCCCCGACCGCGGCTCACTCGAGTTTCCGAACCATCACGATCGCGTCCTCGTCGTCGTAGTAGCCCGGAACCCGACGGAGCGGTTCGAAGCCGAACTGTCGGTAGAGCCGTTTTGCCGGGTCGTTCGACTCCCGGACCTCGAGTTTGACCGAGTCGGCGCCGTGAGAGAGCAACACGGCGACGATCCGGGACAGCAGTGCGGAGCCGACGCCGTCGCCCCGGCTGTCGGGGCGGACGGCGATGTCCTTGACGTGACCGCGGTTGCGGCCGTACTGGCGGTTGACGTCGGCGACGACGTACCCCGCCACCGCACCCGTCGGCTCGGTCGCGACGAGAAACCCCGGCTCGCCGAGAAAGCGCTCGAACGCGTCGTAGGGCCAGGGCTGGGAGAACGACGCCTGCTCTATGCGGACGACCGCGAGCAGGTCAGCGCGCTCGGCGGGCCGGATCGTGATCTCGTCGTCCCCGGGCGAAACCGACGTCGTCACACTCGCCCTACCGCCTCGAGCGATAAAAGAGCTACCGCTCAGACCCGCTCGAGACGGTCGATCTCCTCGTCTGACCAGTCATAGAATCGGTCGTCGGTCCCTCTGAGCGTCTCGACGCACTCGTTGTGGCGCCGTCGCGCGTCGTCGACGAGCGGATCGTCGGGGTTGTCCTCGATCCACTCCCGCAGCTCCGCCAGCGCCGTCGGCGAGTAGGTGTCGATCCGGTCCTGACGCTCGAGCAGTTCGACCTTTCGACTCTCCTGGCGCATCGTCCGCACGAGCGCCCAGGTTGCCACACCCCAGAACGCCGTTAGCGTGAACACGAGCATCGCGACGACTTCGATCGTGAGCACCATCAGTCGTCACCTCCGGTTACGTCGGTCGTTTCTGGACCGCCGCCCCTGCCCTCGAGGACCGACATCAGGCCGTAGCCGATGATCGGGAACAGGACGATGACGAGCATCCCGCCGACCATCTCTGCCGACCCGAAATCCTCCCAGGCGTAGTAGGCCATGATGAAGATCATGACCAGCGGAATGACGTACTTGATCACGGGATCCCACCACTTGCCGACGTGGATCCCGGCGTTGCGGTTGACCGCGAGCAGCCGAAGCCGTTCGGGACCGAGGACCCAGCCGATGATCCCGATGATCGCGAGCGTCGCGAGGGGGAGCCCCCAGTTACCGAAGACGAAATCGAGGTAGTCGAGAATGTCGACGGAATAGGCGCTCGGAATTCCGAGCAGCCAGATCCCGCCGCAGACGCCGAGGACGGTCTGGGACCGGCTGAATCGGGTCTCCTCGGCCAGCGTCGTGACGCTGACTTCGGTGATGACCACTCCCGAGGTGAACGTCGCCAGGAAAAAGCCGACGAAAAACAGGATCGCGACGAGCCCGCCGAGGGGAATCTCCGGGAAGACCTGCACGAGTGAGACGAACGCGAGCCCCGCCCCGGCGTCGGGTTCGACGCCGACCGCGAAGACGACGGGGAAGATCGCCAGCGCCGCGAGAATCCCGATGCTCGATTCGCCGATCGCGGTGAAGACGCCCCCACCGAGGGGGACGTCGTCGTACTCACGAAGGTAGCTCCCGACCGTCAGCGCGATCCCCCAGCCCAGCCCCGTCGAGAACAGGGCCTGTCCGAGTGCGGCGATCCAGGTCGACCCCTCGAACAGGTACCCCCACTGGACGCCGAACGTAAAGGCGATCCCCTCGTTCGCACCCGGAAGGGTGAGGCCTCGGATCGTCATGATCGCGAGCGCGATCACCAGCGCCGGCACGGCATAGACGACGAGCCGTTCGACGCCACGTCGAATGCCAAGCAGGAGCACCGCTGCGACCGTACCCATCACGACGGTGTGGAGTCCGATCATCAGGGCCGAATTCGCGAAGAACGCCTCCATGAACGGCTCGGCCTCGAACCCGGTTGCAGTAAACGTAAACAGCAGTGAGTGAACCGCGTAGTACAGGGTCCATCCGATCAGCGGCGAGTAGTACGACATCAGCGCGATGTTGACCAGCAGGACGATCACCCCGAGCCCGACCATCCCGCCACGACCGAGGACGTCCCGGAACGCGCCGATGACGCCCTTGTTCGTGTAGCGGCCGAGCGCGACCTCGGCCATCAGTCCCGGTACTGCAAGCAAGAACAGCAGGACCAGGAAGGCAAGAACGAACGCGCCGCCACCGTTCTCGCCCATTACGTACGGAAACCGCCAGATGTTCCCGGCGCCGACCATCGCGCCGATCATCGCCATCAGGAAGCCGAATCTCGTTCCCCACTCCGCTCGAGCGGTCTTGGCGTCTGCCATCTTGTATCCCTCCGCGGGATCTACCCCGACCAGGATTATATGTGTTATGTGCCAGCACGAACCTCGGGAACGGCGAATCGAACCCGGCGACGCCACCTGGTAGCCGCGGTCGATATGGCGGAGTTCGCCCGTGACGTTCCCGTACCGTCACACGTCAGAAAGAGCGCGGCGTCGTCCGCCGGCGTTTCGGGTCGGTTACTCCTCGTCGTCTTCGTCGTCTTCGCCGTCTTCGTCGATCGACGTTTCAGGCTGTTCGTCCTCGGTACCGCCGTACTGGGTCTGCTCGTCGTCGGTCTCGTCGGTCATGGAATCATTCCGCGGGGATCGCGTCCATCTCGAAGGATTCGGTCAGCTCCGTCAGTTCGTCGAGGGCCTCCTGCTCCTCTCGAAGGTTCTCCTCGAGGAGGTCGGCCGCCTCGTCCATCCCGAGCTGATCCGCGAGCGGGATGAGGTTTCCGTATGCCGCGATCTCGTAGTGTTCGGTCTTCTCCGCGGCGGCCATGCTGTGATAGTCGAGGACTTCCTGAGAGGGATCCTCGTCGACGAACTCCTCGTACTCCCGAATCAGGCCCTTGATCCCCTCACACTCCTCTTTCTCCGGCGGCTCACCGAAGATCTCGAACACCTCCTCGAGGCGGTCGATGTGGGCCTCGGTTTCCTCGCGGTGTTCGGCGAACGCCGACGAGATCTCCTCCCGTTCGGTGTTTTCCTCGAGATCCGCGAGCGCCTCGAGCAGTTCGTGCTCGGCGTGGTAGACGTCCTCGAGACCGTGCTCGAACAGCTCCTGGATGGTTTCGACTGTCATCGTTTCGCCACCGTCTCCGCCGGCGGAGAGAAAAAGTCGACTCCCTGCGAGGACAAGCGGCAGTGGAGCGACGGTACACTCGAACGAGAATCCCCAACACGCCGGAGCCTCCGCGGTCTGCACCGCAGGAGCCATCCCGGTTCGCGCTACTCCACTCGTCCCCATGCGTACCGGTAAAATTTTCCTGCTCTTGTTCTGCCTACGAAAGCCGGGAGACCAGTCCTCGTGTCGTCTCCGGCGAGATCGGACCTGGAGTTGACGTCGATCGGGAACACCGAGCGTTCGAACGTCGGTTTCGGCCCGAAAACTCCGTTCGATCGGCGCTGACAGACCGTCGCCAGCGCTGGCCCGTCGAACGACCGGTCGGTAGATGCTCCGAGATAGCGGCACCATTGTCCGAGACGGGTGAGCACGGGTATCCTTTGCGGCTGAAGCGTCACTTATTCCCTCAGCCTTCCAACGGATGTCCATGGCACACTCCCCGGACTGCAAACCGGAACCGACCGAAGACGACGATTCCGACGATTCACACCTCGACGGACTGGAAGAGGGTGCCGGTTGCACAGAGATCTGGGAACACCTCGCCGAAAAGCGAGACGAATGAGAGTTGAGCGCCGCAAAAAACCTCGTTCTTTTTGGCTTCACGGCCCATCCATTACGTCATGACTGACGATCGCTCTCGGAAGCACACCGGGGACGACGCCGACGGGGCTCCCGACCCCATCCCCACCGACCGGGAGTCGCCGGTCGGCGCACCCGTTATTCGAGGTGACGAGTCGGTCGCCGGGCCACACGCCCGCGAGGCCGTCCAGTTCGACCCCGACGACCCGGACCGCCTCGCCGACGCCGCCGACACCGTCCGCCAGTTTGCGAGCGGTGATACCAACGACGATCATCTCTACATGCTTCGTGGCGCTGCCGCCTGTGCCGCACTCGTCCGCGGCGAGGGATCCTACAAGGCTGCGGCCGAACGCGCCGGCGGGAACGCGACCGTCTCGTTCATTCGCAAGTGGGCTCGGGTCCACGACCTCCCCCGATCGGTTCGGAAACAGGTCGCGCTCGGCCGTATCGCGCCGACGGCTGCCAAACACATCGCCCGCGTCGGCGGCGAAGCGCGTCTCCTGCTTGCCTGGGCGACCCTCGACGGCGGCCTCACCGTCCGAGAGGTTCGGAGCGTCGCGAGCGCGGTCAACGACGACGTTCCGATAGCACGGGCGTTAGCGGAGTACGACGTCGAACTCGGCCGGATCGAGCTCACGCTCGCCCCGGAGAGGTACCGCGACCTCCGCCGCCGTGCGTCTATCAACGACGTCGATCCCGGCGAACTCGTCACTGATGCACTCGATGAGTACTTCGACTAATATCCTCGCTGTCACAAGCTCAGAGAGAAACGTTTAACCGATACTCCCCGAAAGTAGAAATCGAGGGCCGGTAGCTCAGTCTGGCAGAGCGTCTGGCTTTTAACCAGACGGTCGCGTGTTCAAATCGCGCCCGGCCCGCTTTGCTGTCGCGAACAAATCCGTGAGCGACAGGTAACGGAACCGGCGCGATTTGAAGGTGACGAGTCACAGCCCGGGAAGCGAGCGTAGCGAGCAACCCGGAATGTCTCGGCGTAGTTCACAATCGCGCCCGGCCCGCTTCTGTGAAGAACGGTTCGTGATGAGCGGAGTGGCCCGTGTTCCCGTCACTCGACGACGTGTTCGGTATCGTACGATCCCAGCCGACGAACCCAACCGTTCGTTGCCAGTTCCTCGATCTCCTCGAGGGCCTCCGTCGTCCGGGACTCGTACAGCCCCGCCTCGATGTCGATGTGGAAGACGTAGTCGCCGAGTCGCTGGCCGCTCGGGCGCGATTCGACGCGAGTAAGGTTGATATCTCGGTCCGCAAACGGCTCGAGTAGCTCGAGCAGGAGGCCGGGGTAGTTCGCGTTCGGGTAGACGACGAGCGTCGTCTTCCCGCCGCCCTTCGAGCGCTCCTCGGCGGGCGCGAGCGCGAAAAACCGCGTCGCGTTCGAGTCCTGGTCCTGGATGTCCTCGGCGAGGACCTCAAGCCCGTTCTCGAGGTCGGCGTTCGCGGGGTGGCCGATTCCCGCGACCGAGGGGTCGTCGCGAGCGAACTCGACGCCCTGGGCGGTGCTGGCGACGGCTTCCAGCGTCGCGTCGGGGTGCTCGCGCTCGAGGTAGGACCGACACTGCGCCAGCGCCTGGGAGTGGCTGGCGATCGTGTCGAACGCCGGCCCCTGGGCCAGCAGCGCGTGACGGATCGGAGTGACGATCTCGCGGACGATCGCGACGTCGTACTCGGCGACGGCGTCGAGACTCTCCGTAACGCTGCCCTCGATACTGTTCTCGATGGGGACGATCCCGCGGTCGTAGTCGCCGGTCGCGACGGCCTCGACGATCGAGGTGACCGACTGTCGGAAACCGATCTCGTCGTCGTCGGCGATCGCACTCGCTGCCCGATGCGAGTAGGTCCCTTCCGGACCGAGCGTGACTGTGCGCATCGGCTCACTCTTTGCCGGACCACGCCAAAAGAGCGTCGGAGCGGTCCGTCTCACAGACGGAAACCGGGCCGTCGATCGGTCGACCTACGGGCCGGGCGGCGATCCCCCCACAAAACAGTCGCCGTTCGGGACGCTACTCCTCGAGGTGTTCGATCCCCTTCTTTGCGACGTTGGCCTCCGTGATCTCCTCGGGCATCCAGTCGGGCTTGTCGTCGGGAGCGGTCTCCTCCCACGCCCAGCCGTCGTAGATGTGGACCTTGTCGGTACCCTTCTCGCGGAGCCGGAGCTCGATGCGATCCGCCGCGTCCTCGCTCGAGCCCGGCTCGAGGCGCCGAGCCGCCTTGAGCGCCGCCTGTCGGGGAGTGTTTCCCGAGAAGACGCTGGTCTCGTCGCCGCCCGATTCTCGCAGTGCGAAGTTTCGCTTTCCGTCTTCACGTACCATAGTTTCGGCCTCCATGTCAGTTCTGCACACGATCCGACATAAAGATATCCCCCAAAATCGACGGACTGCGCCCGCCCATTTAAGTACGGTCGGCGGATCGAAGACGCCGTCCGGCCCGTTCGAACCGAGCCGGCCGAGGGCACGAACCGGAGTCATTTGCTGTGTCGTAGAAAACACTTAAGTATATCCTACGGCGAAGTGCGACCTAGAATCCCGCGATGGTCCGGAAAAAGAAGTTGAGTCCAAGCGGTGCGAAAGACGAAGACGGCAACTACCACAACGTCCATCTGAACCTCCACGAGGACGAACTCGCAGTCGCGGGTATGGATATCGGCGACGAGGTTTTCGTTCGCGTTCGGGACGGGAAGATCATCATCCAGAAAGCCAATGAGGAAGAAGTAGAACACGAGTTTTAGGCGTTCTTCCGGGACGAAGCTCCGTTTTGCTAGCGGTTGCGTTCGTTTCGGCCGACCGGTCCTGTTCTCGCGCGTCGTGGGACCATCACGCCGTCACGTCCGCTTGCGTTCGAACCGACCGTCGTTCGGCCAGCTACCGGAGCGCCTTGAGATCAAACTCGAACGCGGCGACGGGGACCTCGAGATCGTGTTCGACGAGGACCTTCGGATGAATCTCGCCGACGACGCCGACGACCTCGCCGTCGAGGACGACGTCGGCCGCCCGACCCGGGATGAAGGTCGGATGCTCGGTCGCGGGCGTCTCGAGGGTGGCGTCGAAGTCGCGAGCGATCGCCTGGAGACGCGCCTTGGCGTCCTCGTAGCCGGCCTCGTGGTCGGCGAGGACGGCGCCGACGTGACGTCCCTCGGCGACGCCGGTGTTCTCGGTTTCGTCGAGTTTGGCGGCGAAGCCGACCTCCGAGAGATGTTGGGGATACGCGCGGTGGGTGTTGTTCTCGAGGACCTGCAACAGCGAGGGCAGCGTCCAGGTTCGTAGCATCGTGAAGTCCTCGCTGTAGGGTTCTTTGATCGTCGCGGGCTCGCCCGTGCCGTAGGCGTCCGTTCCCGGTTCCACGTCGAGGCGCTCGTAGTTCTGTTCCTCGTCGATCATGTGGAAGTTCAGCAGGTCCTCGAAGCCCAGTCCGACGAGCTGCGTTCGGACCGCGCGCTCGAGCCGGGATCGGTCGTGGCGGCCGCCGACGGTGCCGACCTCGGGATACCGGGGCTCGAGGTCGTTGAACCCGTAGGCCCGCCCGAGGTCGTCGATCACGTCCAGCGGGTGGAGGACGTCGACGCGATAGGGCGGGATCGTAACCTCGTAGACGAGGTCGTCCGTCGACGCGGCGTCGTCGGCTTCCGACTCGCTCGAACCCTCCGTGCCACCCCGTTCCTCGAGCCCGTCTCGGTCTTCCAGGGGTGTGATGGTGCTCTCGTCGTCATCCGTCGCTCCGTCCTCGCTTCTCGCGGCGTCGAGCCCCGAGCGTTCGGCCAGGTCGATCACTTCGTCAGGGTCGAGGCCGATCCCGAGGATGCTCTCGATGCGGTCGTGGGGGATTCGCTTCGTCTTCGTCGAGAGGTCGGGACGCACTAACTCGCCGTCGTGGTACTCAACCCGAACGTCTTCGAGGGTCGCACCTCGTGCCGCGAGCGCGTAGCAGACGATGTTGAGCATCTTGTCGATCGTCCACTGATCGGTGCCGGTCATCTCGACGAACAGATCGCGCGAATCGGTCGAGACCTCGGTCCGACGACCGTTGATCACCGGCGGAAACGAGAACAGCCCGAGATCGTCGTAGATCGCGGGGTAGCGCTCGTACTCGCTGACCAGCTCGGCGTACTCGCGGCCCGTCTGGTGCTCCTCGAGGACCTCCCCGGGCGTCATCTCGGTGTCGGCATCGAGGGGCACGAACCGGTCCTCGTCGGGCTCGACGCCGACGTACCGGATCGTCGGATTACCTTCGGTGGCCGGACTGCCCCGCAGCATCGTCAGATCGTGAATCCCGATCGCGCCCTTCGCGCGCTTGCGGCCCATCGTCGCGTGGAGCTTCTCCTGGAGCTGGATGAGCGAGTCCAGACCGTCCTCGTCGAGATCGACGTCGCGGATCACCGCGCCCGTGACGTACGGTCGCTCGTCGGGTACCGACTCCTCGACCTCGATGGTCCAGTCGGCGCTGTTCGTCGAGGGAACGTGAACGCCTTGGGCGTCGCCGTACTGGTACCGCATCGAGCGCGCGACGCCCTCGACCGAGAGCCGGTCCAGACGGTCGGGTGCGAACTCGAGTTCGAACTCGTCGTCCTCGGTCCAGCCCTCGAACTCGAGGCCGAGCCCGAACAGATCCTCCTGCAGTTCCTCGTCGCTTTTCTCCTCGTGGCCGGTCAGCTCGCGCAGCTCGTCGGGGTCGATGTCGACGGTTGGCATCAGTAGGTCACCTCCGCGTTCCGCAGGAACTCGAGGTCGGCAAGCGTCCCGTGGAGGTCGCGGATGTCCTCCGCACCGGTCGTGAGCATGGCGAGCCGTTCGAGGGCCAGCCCCCAGGCCATGACGTCACAGTCGACTCCGAGCGGTTCTAACATCTCCTCGCGGAAGATCCCGGAGTTGCCGATCTCGATCAGTTCGCCCGTCGTGGGGTGAGTACCGAACAGCTCGAAGCTCGGTTCGGTGTAGGGGTTGTAGTGGGGTTTAAATCGGATGTCCTCGATCCCGAACTGGGCGTAGAACTCCTCGAAGGTGCCCATCAGATCTCGAACGGAGAGATCCTCGGCCATCACCCAGCCCTCGATCTGGTAGAATTCGAGCAGGTGGGTCGCGTCCAGGGTGTCGTTGCGGTAGGCCTTCTCGACGCTGAAAAAGCGGGCGGGCGGTTCGATCTCGCCGATCTCTTCGCCCGAGAGGTACCGCGTGGACAGCGAGGTCGTGTGTCCGCGCAGCGCGAGCGCGCGGGCGAACTCTTCGTCCCACGGGGAGTGGTAACCCTCGCCATCTTCGCCGACGCCCTCGCGGTGGGCACGCTCGACGGCGTCGACGAGGTCCTCGGGGAGGTCGTCGATGTGAGTCGGCTGTTCCAGGGCGAATCGATCCCAGTGCGTGCGGGCGGGGTGGTCCTGGGGCATAAACAGGCAGTCGTTGATCCAGAAGTCCGCGTCGACGTGGGGGCCGTCCATCTCCTCGAACCCCATCCCGACGAGGACGTCCTTGACCCGTTCAGACATCTCCCGAAGGACGTGTACCCGACCGCCCTCGACGGTTTCGGCGTCGGCCTCGACGTTGTACTCGGCGAACTCGACCTCGTCCCACTCGCCGCTGGTGAGTAGCTCGGGCGTTACCTGGCCGACCGTCTCTGCGGTCTCGACACCAGCCATCAGCTCCGTGACGCCTTGCTCGGTGAGTTCGACCTCGCGGACCGTCGATTCTGTGACCTCGGCGAGCCCGCGGCGCTCGAGCTGTTCGAGGACGTCCTCGCTCCCCTCGAGTGTTCCCTCGTCGACGAGCGATTCGAGGGCGGTGGCCTCCGGATCCGCGGCGGGGTCGGCGTCGGGATCGGCCGTGAGCTCGCCGCTGTCGATCGAGCCGTACCCCTTCCGAGCGTAGTTCGAGAGCGCGATGTCGACCTCGTCGCCCTCGAGTCCGGAGGTGCCGATGACCTGCCCCATCTGGGCGGGGTCGGCGTCGGCACTGGCCTCGAGGGCGGCCTCGTAGAGCCGAACCTCGGGCAGGCCGTCCTCGACGTACGTGCGTCCCTCGTTGGTGAGCGAGATCGTTTCGTCGACGCGCTCCGTGACGGCGACCAGTTCCTGCTCCTCGAGCTCGAAGGCCGCCCCGGTGACGGTTTCGGGCGGCAGGTCGGTCGCCGCGGCGAGGGCGTCGACGGGCGTCGCCTCGTCGGCGTTCGCGGCCTCCAAGACCGCGACCTGTGATTCTGGTAGTTGCATTCGCTTGTCTGAATGGCTGTCGGTCGGTCAGTTAGCGGTTCCGACTCCGTTCGGCGCGCGCTCCTCGATCGGACTGCCCGACTCGGGCGCTGCTCGAGGGCGCGACGGTCGCGGACGGTTTCGCTGAGGACGATCGGTGTGGTCGTCCTCGGCTCTACCGGCCCGGTTACCGGGCGAAAAAGAAGCCGAACCCCTGAGCCGTAGCTGACTGGCGGACGACGCACCGATCGCCGGGTTCGGATGCCATATGCGAACGATTGCAACTGTGGTGCAAAAGCGTTACGCAACGTTCACTAGTCGGGATTCATCCTTCGGCCGGTAGTGTTCCACGCGACAGCACTACTCCGAAAGTCCCACCCAGCGGCGGCTGACGAGGGGCCGTCACGGAGAAACAATACGGGTAGCTGGAGGAAAGCGTGTCATAGAGTTATTCTCGTGGAGCTGCTCTCATCCTTATTCCAGTGTACCAACCGCTACGTACAGATATGTACGTACCGTCTGTCGAGTGGTTGAAAAGAGGTATAGGAACCGGTCTATGACTCCCTCGGAGGAGTTAATCAGGCCGTCCGCGGCGACTCGAGCTCGATGTCGGCGTCCTCGAGCAACCCTTCGACCTCGTCGCGTTTCTCCTGGTGTTCCTCGAGGAACTCCTTCATGAGCTGGGCGGCCTGTTCCTTGCAGTCGCCACAGAGCCGTTCGCCGCCGACGCACTCGTCGTACACTCGCTTTGCGAACTCGTCGTCGTCGCTCGCCAGTAGGTAGGCGTACAGCTCGTAGACGGGACACTCGTCGGCCTTCCCACCTTTTTCGCGTTGTTCCTCCGCGGTCTCGCGACCGCCCGTCGTGGCGGCCTTGACCTTGTCGTAGCCGTCCTCGGGATCGTCCAGCAGGGAGATGTGACTCGCCGGCACCGAGGAGGACATCTTCCCGCCGGTCAACCCAGTCATGAAGCGGTGGTAGATCGAGGACGGCGGGCGGAACCCGTAGCCGCCGTTCTCGACCTCGACCTCGCGGGCCAGCTCCTCGGCCGCGCCGACCTCGAGCTCGAAGGCGTCGACGTGGTTCTCGTAAACGCGTTTCTCGCCGTCGATCGCGTCGATCAGCGCGTCGAACGCCTCGTCGGTCGCCCGGCGGTCGAAAAAGCGCGTCCGCGGGCGGACGGGCTCCATACCGGCTTCCTCGAGTTTCGTCAGGACCGAACTGAGCGTGTCGGCGGGGACGGCGAGCTCCTCGAGGGGGGTCTCCTCGATCGCCTCGGCGACGTGGACACAGCGCAGCTGGTCGTCGTCGAAGGCTTCCGGGTCGAGTTTCTCGTGAAAGTCGGCGACGAGGTCGCGCTCTTCGGGCTCGAGCTCGAAGCTCGCGTAGGCCTTCGAGACCTTGAAAAAGCGGGTGCGCTCGGCCAGATCGCGGGCCAGGCGAACGTGGGGGTCCTGATCGGGACCGACCGGGATGACGGTCGGTTTGGGCTCCTCGAGCTGGGGGTAGAGGATGTCGGCCATCTGGGTGACGACCGACTGCATGTGCGAGACGTCGGTCTCGCCGTCGAAGCCGTAGATCGACTCCAGCTCCGAGAAGTTGGCGTCGGCGCCGAGCTCGAAGGCCAGATCCTGCAGCTCGCGGTTCGTCGACTGGCGGTACAGCGTTCCCTCGTCGGGGTCGAACCCGAGCGCGAGCAAAGAGAGGAGGTAGTCCCGAGCGTGCTCGTCGATCTCGTCCCAGCTCATCCCGCGGGCCGAGTTCGCCTCGAGGTCGGCGATTAGCCCGTAGGCGTCGGCACCCTGCTGCTGGTGCCAGATGATCTCGTCGAAGACCAGCTTGTGGCCGATGTGGGGGTCGCCGGTGGGCATAAAGCCCGAGAGGACGGCGGCGTCCTCGCCCTCCCGCAGCGCTTCGGCGACGGGTCGGTAGTCCCGGTGGCCGAAGATGACCCCGCGACGCATCAGGTAGTGGGGGTTCGGCACCTCCTCGAGGACGTCGTCGAACTTCTCGATGCCGAACTCCTCGAACAGCTTCCGGTAGTCGGAGACGGCCGAGGAGCCCCACGGATCCAGCGCGACGTCATCCGCGCCTGCTGCTCCACCATCCGCGAGCGGTTCCCCTGACTCGGACTCCTCGACTGACTCGTCTCCGGTCATTAGCTGCGTTTTGGCGCGCCAGCGCGCAAAAGGCTTCGGCTTCGCGACTCGAGGTCGATCCGTCGAGAGTCGGCTCGTGAAACGGTTGTCGCCATCTCCACGAATCGTACCCTCGATCGCCGTCGAACGACGCGTCGACCCTCGTTCGACGCAGGTTTTTGTCGGATTATGAGAGTATGCACGTACTGAACTGATCCCGAATATCGAACACTCTCCGGACCATATCGCTCACAAACTGGTTACAAACACCGACTCTCCCGCCAGAATCCACTTAACGGACGAGACGCTCACGGTACCCACGAAACCGTATCGAAGCGGAACGCCGCCGACCATCGAACTGTCCGTTTCGCACCTCGATGCCGTGATCGAGCGTGCTGACGTAGTCGATGGTGGGCGCAACGTCGCAGGTTCGGCGGCCTCCACATACCGGCGTCGGAGTGGGAGCGAACCGGACTCGGATGACACTGGAACGCGGACGGCGCCGCCGTCGGCGAACCGTTTTCGAACACCGCCCGACGGCTCGAGGTGTGGGCCAGTCGGGAGGATGCGCTCTACGAAAGCGAGCGCGACGATTGGTCGTTCGACCACCTCGAGCCGATTCCGGAGGCGTCACCGCTGATCCAGGAGTGGGAACCCCCCGCTGATGACGGACCCGATCGGCCGCCGGTTCCGCTATCGACCCCGGAGCTCGTTCTCTCCGTTCTGCACGCCGAGGACGCAGCGTCGCGAACCAACGGCTTCGACCGGCTCGAGGTCGGCCGAATCAGCGGTGTCGAAATCCTCGATGAGCTAGAAGAGTGGCCGACCGAGCCCGAGGTCGAGACGGTGGATATCGACCCGTCGCCTCGACACCCGCGCGTCGACTACGAGGCGCTCGACCCGTTGCCACAGACCGACGACGTCCTCGCGGCGGTTCACGCGATCAATCGCCACGCGAAACGGTTCGACACCGAAGCCGATCGAGCGTACCGGATCGGCGACGGTGCCCGGGCTCGCGTCTACTCGCTCAGGAAGAAGGCCCTGTACAGAACGAAGACGGTCGCGGTTCACCGGCTCGTCAAGGCGGATCCGGAGCGAACGCGGGTGGTCCGTCACGATCTCAACGGCGTCGACGAGATGTACTGCTTCTATTTCGGGGACGAGTATTCGTTCCATCAGCCGATCCCTGCGGTCGCTGACGAGCTACTGGATGGTATCGCCGCCGACGATTTGGAGACGACGGCGATTGATTTCGAGCCGTCGGCGGAGACGCAGGATCTCGAGTACTCGCTCGGCGAAACGTTGCGTTTCCTCGCGAGTCACCGGCTCGACGCTACCGACTACCTGGACGCGACGACCGTCGAAGACTACGACTGGGGAGTCGAGCTCTCGACGACGTTCGACTGCCTCGAGACGGACGCCCCGAGTGAGTCAAGCCACGGCGATCGGTAGCGTGAACCGTCAGCGAACCCAACCGGGACCGAATGTGGAGTCACGTGTTCGACCACGGGATCGAAATCGACGACTCGAGAATCGAGGCGTCCTCGGAGACGATTCGCGACCAGCTCCGTGAGTACGAGGACGGTGCCCGCGAGACGTTCGTCCTCGAGATAGCGTACCCCGACGATTTCACGGGAGCCGTTATGCGACCGATCGCGGCGATTCCGTTCGGCGAGACCCGCACCTACGGCGACCTCGCGGCCGACCTCGAGACGGCACCGATCGCCGTCGGGCAGGCCTGCGGCCGGAACCCGGTCCCCGTCGTCGTCCCCTGTCACCGCGTCGTGGGTCACGACTCGCTCGGCGGGTACGCCGGCGGCCTGGCGCTGAAACGGCGCCTGCTCGAGCACGAAGGGGGTTCGATTCCGGGACTCGAACACCAGTAGCCGGGATTCGAACCTGAACTCTCTCGTGGTACTTGGAACGGTAATTATCTCGCCTGTAGGCAACGGTCGTGGAATTCCTCAGGGCGTCAGCCGCTCGACCGACCACCACTCGATGTCGTCCTCGGCGACCAGCGCGAACACCATCGTCTTGCGGACCCCGTGGGCCAGCCGAACGTCGAGGGCGATGTCGCGAGGCTCGAAGACGTGATCGGCGGGATGGACCCGCACCAGCAGTTCGGAGTGACCGAGATCCTCGACGCTCTCGACGTCGGCGTAGGTCCGGAAGTCCGCGCCGAACTTGTATCCGGTCTTGGGGACGATATTGCGCTCGCGGAGTTCGGCGTAGACCCGCAGTCGGCGATCGAACCGCTCGCCCTCGACCTCGCGGCCCCGCTCCCGGACCGCCGCGGGATCGAGGCCGAGCGCGCCCCGCTCGGCGAGGTAGGTCGCCTCGAGCAGGGAACACTGCAGCGTCGGCTCGTCGTACTCCCGACCCTCGAGGGGCTGGCCGTAGAACGTCCGTTCGTACAGCTCCAGGGGCGGCTCCCAGACGACGACCCGGTCGGCGAGCAGATCCGCGCTACAGCCGTCAGGGAGTCCCGTCGCGGAGGATCCCGACGGGTCCCGTCGGCTCACCTCGAAGTACGTGATCTCGCTTTCCTCGTCGACGACCGCGAGGACGCCGTCCTCGAGGTCCCGTCCGGCGACGTCGGTTCGCTCTCCGAGAACCTGCAGGGCGTAGGCGATCTCGCCGTCGTCGGGTCCTTTTCCGCGGGGAAAGACGGCGAACTCCGTCTCCGGTGGATCCTCGATCCACGGCTCGGCGGCCGGCGAAAGGTAGAAGCCTCGCTCACGGAGGTCGGCATAGACCAGAAAGCGAACCCCGAAGTCGGGGCCGGGCTCGCGGGCCAACAACGATCGGAAGTCGAGTCGCTCGTCGCCGTCGACGACGGCCGCGAGATCGCCCCGGTAGAGTAGATGTGCCGCCTCGACCGGCGCGAGGGCGATCTCGTTGCCCGCAAGCGGGTAGCCGTAGCCCCGCGAGTCGTGATAGCGCTGGCGGGCGTCGCCACCGACGCGGACGACGCCGTCCTCGAACCGCCCCTCGAGTGACATACGCGATTCTTTGCCGGACATCACTAAGTGGCTGTGGATCGCGCCCGGACACGAGCTGTCCGTGGCGATCCGGCCGGATCAGTCGTCGACGCCGGCCTCGACCCGGTACTCGCCGACCCGCCCGCAGGTCGCGTCGAGACAGCGCGCGCCGGTTCCGGTCTCGAAGGTCGGTAGCCCGCAACCGCAGTCGCCGTCGAGGACGCCGGCGGGGATCGCGAACCCGGTGTCGCAGTCGGGGTAGTGCTCGCAGCCGGCGATCAGCCCGCCCCGGCGGAGGATCCGCAGGTCGCCGTCGCAGTTCGGCTCCGGACAGTTCCACTCGCGGTCGAACGCCTCGCGGACGGCCTCGTCCAGCGACTCGCAGCCCCGGTCGAGACAGACGTCGAACGCGAGCCCGCGCTCGACGCGCATTCGCGGGAGGCCACAGCCACAGCGTTCCTCGCGGATCGTCGCGTCGGAGGGGATCCCGTACCGGTCGCCGCAGTCGACGCAGTGGACCCCCGAGGAGCGAACGAGTGCACCGCCACAGTCCGGACAGGAACCGACGGGCGTCCCCGCCGCCGAGGACGGGTAGTGGGCGAACCCGTCCTGATCGTGGGCGGCGATCCGCAGGGTCTGGGTGTCTTTCTTCGCGACGAGCGTGAAGTCGTTCGCCCGGTCGCTCGAGACGCTGTCGGCCCGGGTGAGCCAGGCGACTGGCTGGTAGCCGTCGACGTCGTGGACGAGGACGGTGTTGTCGGGCTTGACGAGAGTCGTCACTCGGCCGCGGTACTCCGATTGATCGCTGTCCTCCGCGATGACGGTACAGTCGCCCGCGAGGACGCGGATGGCGTCGTCGATCACGGACGGTGTTGGCCGCGCTTCGGTACTTAAATTCGAATCCGGAGTCGACACCGTAGCTACAACGCCACACCTTTCTCTCTGCTCGCGGATCGGCCACTGTATGGCGGATTCGAACGAGGACGTCGATGTGGTAGACGCCGACGGACTCGAAGAGGAGGTCACGGCCCTGATAGGGGCGCTACGAACGGCCGAGGAGCCCGACGACGAGCTTCGGCGTCGAGCGGAGTCGGTCGTCGGGGAGCTGCAGGATCTCCTCGCGGCGGCCGACGGCGGACACGCACCGATCGACACCCGGACTGGCGGGACGATCACGCCGCTCTCGCCGACGCCAGAGCGGATCGACCTCGTCGACGTGGCCCACGCGCTCTCGAATCTCAGTCGGTTCACTGGACAGGGGAAGTACTTCTACAGCGTCGCTCGCCACTCGGTCCACGTCAGCCGCGAGGTCGAGGCCCGCGGCGGGGATCGGTCGGCACAGCAGTGGGGACTGCTCCACGACGCCAGCGAGGCCTACCTCTCGGACGTCCCCGCGCCGGTCAAGCGGAGCCTCCCCGGATACACGCGCGCCGAGCGACGGCTCCAGACGGCCGTCCGCGACGCCGTCGGGCTCGAGCTGACGGCCAACGCGGAACGGCTCGTCGACACGGTCGACGCCGACGTCGGCCGCTACGAGCTCGCGGTTCACTTTCCGAACGAGATCCGCGAGAAGCCCGCCCTCAAGTACGTCCCCGACGATATCGATCCCGCTACGGACGCGAAGACGCTGTTTCTCGAACGAGCGCGATCGCTCGGAATCGAGATCGACTGAAAAGAGCGCCGGCGAGCGGTTCTACTTGACGGCCGATTCCGCCATCCGCTGTGGGAAGCCGACGATGAGCGCGATCAGTCCGTCGGCCTCCTCGTCGTCCCGGAGGTACGAACGGATCCGCTGGCTGATCATCTCGACGACGACGATCAGCACGAAGACGACCAGAATGCCGGCCATCATGTTGTCGTAGGCCCGCATCCCCTGCTGGACCTCGATGACGACGCCGATCCCGCCGCCGCCCAGCAGTCCGAGCGTGACGGCCTGTCGGACGTTGACTTCGAAGATGTACAGCGTCCAGGCGATAAAGGAGGTCTTGACCTGGCTCAACATCCCGAAGGTGACCGTCTGGGATTTCGACGCGCCGGTGGTCTCCATCGCCTCGATGGGGCCTTCCTTGACCTCCTCGAGTTCGTCGGTAAAGAGACGACCGAGGTTACCGATCGTGCTGACGAAGATCGCGATCGTCGAGGTGATCGCCCCCAGCCCGCTCAGCGGGATGAAGATGAAGAACCACACCAGCGCGGGGATCGCACGGGAGACGGCCATGATCGAGCGGAAGATGAAGTTAAACGGGAAAGGAGTTACCCGACCGCTCCCCAGAACGCCGAGTGCGAGCGCGAACGGGATGCCAAAGACGGTCCCGACGAATCCCATCGCGAGCGTGATCCCGGCCTCGAGCGGCAGGTTCTCCTCGATGAGGAACTCGAGATCCGGAACGTAGTTGACGACCTGATCGGTGAAGTACGGCCACTGCTGGTAAAGATAGCTAAACGAGAAATCCATCAGCCGGATCGAGCCGTACAGCGCGGCGACGAACACCACCGAGAAGAGCGCGTACATGATCCAGCGCACCCGACGGGTCAGCCGGATCTCCTCTAACCGTTGTTCGATCGCCGTATCCGCACTCATTGCTGTGCCTCCGCCGTGTCGTTGCCGGTCGACAGGAACTCCTCCATATCGATACCGCCGTACAGTTCGTCGATGACGTCAAGCGTCAGCTCGTCGCCGTAGCCGTCGAAGACCAACTCTCCGTCGGCGAGTCCGATGAACCGCTGTCCGAACTGCCGGGCGAGGTTAACCTGGTGGAGGCTGATCATCGCGGTCAGGCCGCGCTGTTCCGCCGCGGTACGGAGATACCCCATCACGGTCTGTGCGCTCCCGGGATCGAGGCTCGCGACCGGTTCGTCGGCGAGAAGGATATCCGAATCCTGGACGAGCGCTCTCGCGATACCGACCCGCTGTTGTTGGCCGCCGCTCATGCGACTGGCCCGCTGTTCGGCCTCGTCGAGCAGCCCGACGGTCTCGAGCGCCTCGAGCGCTTTGATCTTGTCCTCTCGATCGTTGAACCGGAGGAGACTCTCCATGTAGTCGGCCCGACTCAACGCCCCGGTGAGGGCGTTGGAGTACGCGCTCATCCCCTCGATAACGTTGTGCTGCTGGAAGACCATCGAGACGTCCTGTCGATGGGACGTGACCGGTTCATCCTGCACGTACACCGCACCCTCCGTCGGCGCGGTAAGCCCGTTGATACACCGCAGGAGCGTCGATTTCCCCGATCCCGAGATACCGAGCACGATCACGAACTCCCCCTCGGCGATCTCGAACGAGACGTCGTTCAGTGCGACGGTCTCTCCGTACCGTTTTGTAAGGTTTTCAACCCGGATTGCGGACATAATAATTCGATTGCCCTATGTAGTCTCTCTGCCGGCTACTCCTCCTCAAAGTCTTCGAATTCGAGCCCCAGCTCGTCGAGGACCTCGTTGACCGGTTCGTAGTCGTCTCTGTCGGCTTCCTCGATTCCGGTGAACCAGAGTTCGTAGTCGTCGTCGACGTCCTCGGGGATGAGATCCTCCTCTTCGGCCGCGAGCAACGCCTCGACGATGTCTTCGCGGACGGGGTCGTCCCACTCGCTTCGAGCCATGATCGGCGCTCGGGGAAGCGGCTCCGAGACGTCGAGCAGCTGCAGTTCGTCCGCGCCGTCCTCGAGTGCGCTCCCCGCGTCGTCGTACTCCGCGGAGTGTTCGACGAACTCCTCGTACTCGTCGAACGCCTCCTGGGGAATCTGCGGTGCGGACGCGAACGCACCCGTCGTCGCGGCCGCGACTGTGTCGTCGTTGACCATCTGCTCGCGGGCCGTGTCGTGGTCGCCTGCGGTCTGGATCTCCAGATCCTCGGCGTCTCCTTGCGGGAAGGTGCCGATATCCAGTCCCGCGTCGCTTAGCATCGTCGCCGGCGCCAGCGTCCCGCTGAACGACATCAGCGCGCCGGCTGCCACCGACTCACCCTCGAGGTCCTCGACGCTCTCGATGTCGCTGTCCGGCGTGGTGATGATCGTCGAGAAGTACAGCGGCCCGCCGAAGGCTGTTCGCATTCCGAGGACGTCGGCGAACCCTTCGCCACCGGGCACTGCCGTCGGCGACGTGTCGGCCATCTCGGCCTGGTTCGCGTCGAGGGCTTCGAGGGTCTCGACGTAGCTGCCGGCACGAATGAGCTCGATGTCGGCACCGGTTTCGTCCTCGAGGTACTCCTTCATCGGGGTGTACTCCTCGATGATGTCGGTCTGTTCCTCTGCCGGATTGAGAATGAATCGAACGGCGTCGCCGCCGTTGTCGTCTCCGTCACCGGTTTCTCCGAGACAACCAGCCAGCCCTGCGAGCGCGGCTCCCCCGGAGGCCGCCAGGAACGTTCGTCGGGTGCTGTCGCCACGGCGTGGTGTCTGCGCCATATCTAGTAGGTGAACCGAGCCGGGATAAAAACAATGATAATTTCACGCGTTATTTTGCTCTTTTCATATTTATCGGTACGTGTCCGATAAAATACGACTGGAAGCGTGCTGGGTCGGAAGAATTCGGTCGGATTTAATACCAGTACGACAGACCACATCCTGTGGCCCGCCCAACGCTGATCGTCTACTGTGGCTTGCCCGGTGTCGGCAAATCGGTCGCCTCCGCCTACACTGCCGAACAGCTCGGGGCCGAGCGCTACCGAAGCGACCGGGTCCGCAAACGGCTCTTCCCCGACCCCGACTACACGAGCGAGGAGACCGACGCGACCTACACCGAGCTGCTCGGGCTCGCTCGCGAGGACCTCTCGGCTGGTACCGACGTCGTCCTCGACGCGACGTTCCAGTCGAAACCGTACCGCGATCGGGCCGGCGAGATCGCAGACGCCGTCGGCGCCGACTGCACGTTCGTCCACGTCGACTGTGACCTCTCGGTCGTCAAGGACCGCATCGAAAGTCGAACTGATTCCGTCAGCGACGCCCGGTTCGAACAGTACCTTCAGCTGCGTGAGACGTTCGACCCCCTCGACTGCGACCACCTTACGATCGACAACTCGGGCTCGCTCGAGGATACCTACACACAGATCGACCGTGCGCTGCTCGCACCGGTCGCCACACAGTAGGTCTGAGATCGGTTCCCAGTCGACACCGAGACCATCGCGGCTAAGAGTCCGGTCCGCCGACTGTCGGTCGTGACGACGATCAAGGACAGCGTTCACGACTACATCGAACTCCATCCGACAGCGGAGGCGCTGCTCGATACCGAGCCGATGCAACGGCTCCGGTACGTCCGGCAGCTGAGCACCGTCCAGCTCGTCTATCCTGCCGCGAACCACACCCGCTTCGAGCACAGCCTCGGCGTCTATCATCTCGCCTCGCGGGCCGTCGACCAGCTCGACCTCGAAGACGCCCTCGCCGACCGCCTGCGGGCCGCCGCGCTGGTCCACGACGTCGGCCACGGCCCGTTCGGTCACCAGACCGAGCGCGCGATCGAACGCCACCTCGGGCGCCACCACGACGAGATCGGGTGGCTCCTCGCGGAGACGGAACTCGGGACGGTCCTCGAGGAACAGGGGATCGATCTCGACGCCGTCGCGGCGACCGTCGACGGTCGCGGGCCGCTGGGCGAGCTCGTCTCGGGCCCGCTCGACGTCGATCGGATGGACTACCTCGTCCGGGACGCCCACCACACCGGCGTCCCCTACGGAACGATCGACCACGCGCGGCTAATCCGGGCGTTCCGGCTCGTCGACGGCGAGCTGGTCATCGCCGACGACAGCGTCGCCAGCGCCGAAAGCGCCCTGATCGCCCGAACGCTGATGAACGCGACCGTCTACCGCCACCACGTCTCCCGGATCGCCGGCGCGATGCTCGATCGCGCCAGCGAGCGCGTCCTCGCCGACGGGGTCGCCGATCCCGACGCGTTCGCCCGCCTGACCGACGAGGAGCTGCTAGGCGTCCTCGCCGACTACGAGCCGACCGCCGAGTTCGCGAGCCGTCTGCGTAACCGACGGCTCTACAAGCGCGCGGCCTGGGCCAGACGCGAGGACGTCCCCGAGACGTTCGTCGATCTTTCGTACGACCGCACCCGCGCCCTCGAGCGTGAGATCGCGGACGTCGCCGGCGCCGATCCGTCGGCCGTGATCCTCGACAGTCCCGGCACGTCCTCGTCGCCGGAGTCCCGAGCTCGGATTCTCGTCGACGGCGAACCCCAGCGGCTCGGCGACCGCTCGCCGTTGGTCGCCGGTCTCGACGCCTGCGCGCGCGAGATCTGGCGGCTCGGTGTCTACGCCCCGCCGGACGTCCTCGAGTCGGTTCGCGAGGCGACCGTCGACGTCCTCGAGCTCGCGGGCGATCCGGCCCCGTAGTCGGTGCCGACGCTACTCGCCGGAGCCCGGTGATCCGTCCATCGAGAGCCGGCGGTCGTACTTCGCGAGTGCCTCGTCGAGGGCCGTGTCGGCGTCGATTTCGAGGGCGTCGGCGACCGCAAGCGTCGCGAAGAGCACGTCCCCGAGCTCGTCGGCGCTGATCTCGAGCTCGTCGGGGTCGTCACCGTACTCCGTCGACTCGTTGGCGTCTTTCGCGAGTTCGCCGACCTCTGAGACGAGATCGAGCAGTCGGTACGCGGGCGGCGTCTCGAGGTCGTGTTCGGCGACGAACGCCGCGACCTCTCGTTGTCGATCCTCCATACGTCACGGGCACGGGAGCGCGAGCAAAACTCCGGCGGTTCGGGCGACGAGGTGACCCGGAACGGATCAGCGCCGACACGAGCGCGGTACCGACGCGAGAACGTGCGGTGGCCGATCACTCTTCAACGGTCTTCGCCGGTTCCGTGTTACGCCGTCGCGTTCGAGTCTGTCGATCAGCTGCAGCCGACAGCGTAACACTTATATAGAATAGCAATCAATCCTTCGTCTGACTATGGCACAACAGCAGATGGGCAACCAGCCCCTTATCGTTCTCTCGGAGGACAGCCAGCGAACGTCCGGTAAGGACGCTCAGTCGATGAACGTCCAGGCCGGCAAGGCGGTCGCCGAGTCGGTACGGACCACACTCGGTCCCAAGGGGATGGACAAGATGCTCGTCGACTCCTCGGGCAACGTCATCGTCACCAACGACGGCGTGACGCTGCTCTCGGAGATGGAGATCGACCACCCCGCAGCGGACATGATCGTCGAAGTCGCCGAGACCCAGGAGGACGAGGTTGGCGACGGTACCACGAGCGCCGTCGTCGTCGCCGGTGAACTCCTCAGTCAGGCCGAGGACCTCCTCGACCAGGACATCCACGCGACCACCCTCGCCCAGGGGTACCGCCAGGCCGCCGAGGAGGCCACGGAGGCCCTCGAGGAGATCGCCGTCGACGTCGACGAGGACGACGACGAGATCCTCCACCAGATCGCCGCGACGGCGATGACCGGCAAGGGCGCCGAGAGCGCCCGCGACCTGCTCGCCGGACTCGTCGTCGACGCCGTCCAGTCGGTCGCCGACGACGACGAGATCGACACGGACAACATCAAAGTCGAGAAGGTCGTCGGCGGCTCGATCGAGAACTCCGAGCTCGTCGAGGGCGTCATCGTCGACAAGGAACGGGTCTCCGAGAACATGCCGTACTTCGCCGAGGACGCCAACGTCGCGATCGTCGACGGCGACCTCGAGATTCAGGAGACCGAGATCGACGCCGAGGTCAACGTCACCGATCCCGACCAGCTCGAGCAGTTCCTCGAGCAGGAAGAACAGCAGCTCCAGGAGATGGCCCAGAAGGTCGCCGACGCTGGCGCCGACGTCGTCTTCGTCGACGGCGGCATCGACGACATGGCCCAGCACTACCTCGCACAGGAGGGCATCATCGCCGTTCGTCGCGTCAAGTCCAGCGACCAGAGCCAGCTGGCCCGCGCGACCGGCGCCTCCCCCGTCACCAGCGTCGACGACCTGACCGAGGACGACCTCGGCTTCGCCGGCAGCGTCGCCCAGAAGGAGATCGCCGGCGACCAGCGCATCTTCGTCGAGGACGTCGACGACGCCAAGGCCGTCACCCTCATCCTGCGCGGTGGCACCGAGCACGTCATCGACGAGGTCGACCGTGCCATCGAGGACTCGCTGGGCGTGGTCCGGACGACCCTCGAAGACGGCAAAGTCCTCGCGGGCGGCGGCGCCCCCGAGGTCGAGCTCTCGCTTGCCCTGCGGGATTACGCCGACTCCGTCGGCGGGCGCGAGCAGCTGGCCGTCGAGGCGTTCGCGGACGCCCTCGAGGTCATCCCGCGCACGCTCGCGGAGAACGCCGGTCTCGACCCCATCGACTCGCTGGTCGAGCTGCGCGCCGACCACGACGGCGGCAACGAGGCTGCCGGACTGGACGCCTTCACGGGCGACACGATCGACATGGGCGAGGAAGGCGTCTACGAGCCGCTGCGAGTGAAGACCCAGGCGATCGAGTCCGCCACCGAGGCTGCCGTCATGCTGCTGCGCATCGACGACGTCATCGCCGCGGGCGACCTCGCGGTCGCCGACGACGATGATGACGAGGAGATGCCGCCAGGCGGCGGTATGGGCGGCGGCATGGGCGGCATGGGTGGCGGTATGGGCGGCATGATGTAAGCGAGGTTCGAAGAACCTCAACTATTCGAGCGGGGAGTGTGCGACCCGCGAGGGTCGGATCGGCCCGCTCGGCCACCCACCCATCCGTTCGCGTATCGTCTTCGACCGATCGTCGGCCCACACGTCGATTTCTTTCGCCGCTTGTCCCGACAGCCGCGGGTACGCTCGACAGTTAGCACGACTTAAGTACCAGCCCGCAATATTCGCCGATATGCAGACGCTTCTCCTGGACAGCGACGACGTCGACGAGCACGCGCGGATGGCGGACGTCATCGGTGCGGTCGAGGACGCCTTCGGCGCCTACGAGCGCGGCGACGCCCAGATGCCGGCCAAATCCTACATCGACCTCCCCAAGTACAACGGCGACTTCCGATCGATGCCCGCCTATCTGGACGCGGGCGAGTGGGACGCGGCGGGCGTCAAGTGGGTCAACGTCCACCCCGACAACCCCGAGGACCACGATCTGCCGACCGTGCTGGGGACGATGATCTACTCCGACCCCGAGACCGCTTCGCCGCTGGCGATCATGGACGGAACCGCGCTGACGATGAAACGAACGGGGGCGGCGGCGGCCGTCGCCACCGACTACCTCGCCGTCGAAGACGCCACGTCGATGGGACTCATCGGGGCGGGCGTCCAGTCTTACACCCAGCTCGACGCGATCAGCGCGATCCGTCCGATCGAGGAGGTCGTCGTCAGCGACCTCGACGACGACCGCGTCCAGCGGTTCATCGACGCCTACGACGACGAGTTCGACGTCCGCACGGGCTCGATCTCCGAGGCGGGACACTGCGACGTCCTCTCGACGGTGACGCCGGTCCGAGATCCCGTCGTCGGCCTCGAGGACGTCGGTGACCACACCCACATTAACGCTATCGGCGCCGACGCCGAGGGGAAACACGAGCTGTCCGACGAGCTGCTGCTCGAATCGACCGTCGTTATCGACGATCACAAACAGTGTACCCACTCCGGCGAGGTCAACGTCCCCTACAACGAGGGGACGCTTACGGACGACGATATCTACGGCGAGATCGGCGAACTCGTCGTCGGCGAGAAGGCGGCCCGCGAGGACGACACCGGCGTCACGGTCTTCGACTCCACCGGGCTCGCGATCCAGGACGTCGCGGCGGCCCGCGTCGTCTACGAGGACGCCCGCGAGCACGAGGCCGGTTTCGACTTCGGACTGATTCACACCGACCGGTAGTCGCTGGCTGCAGTCGACCGACCGAACTTCGCTTCTCTCCCGAAACAGAAACGGCGCTCAGTCGTCGCTCCCGACGGCGTCGGGGCGATCGTCCGGTCCGACGAGGGTCTTCTCGCGCAGATCGGCCTCGATTTCCTCGAGCGTCCGCCCCTTCGTCTCCGGAACGAGCTTGTAGCAAAAGACCAGCGCGGCCAGACAGCAGGCGCCGAAGAGCCAGAACGTGCTGGCCTGGCCGACGGCGTCGACCAGCCCGAGGAAGGTAAGCGAGACCAGCAGGTTCGCCGCCCAGTTAACGACCGTCGCGGCGCCCATCGCGGTACCCCGAATCTGTGTGGGGTAGATCTCGGAGATCAACAGCCAGAAGACCGGGCCGAGCCCGATCGCGAAGAAGGCGACGTACAGCATTAGACCGATCGTCGCGAGCCAGCCGACGATCCCCGAGAGCCCGGGCAGGAAGAAAGCGAGCCCGAGCAGGCCGAGCATGACGGTCATCCCGACGAGCCCCGTGAGCAACAGCGGGCGCCGACCGGTTCGATCGATCAGGAGCACTGCGACGACGGTCATCACGACGTTGACGACGCCGATCCCGACCGTCGCCAGAATCGAGGCCGTGTCCTGGAACCCGGTGGACTCGAGGATCACCGGCGCGTAGTACATGACGACGTTGATCCCGGTTACCTGCTGGAAGGCGGCCAGTCCGACGCCGACGACGAGCATCGGCCTGACCCACGGTTTGAACAGGTCGCCGACGGTGCCGGACTCAGTTTTGACCGTCTCCTTGATCTCGCGGAGCTCCGCGGCGACGCGGCCCTCCGTGCGAGTACGAGAGAGCACGTCGCGGGCGTCCTCGACCCGCCCCTGTTCGTATAGCCAGCGGGGACTCTCGGGCATGAACAACATCCCGGCGAACAGTACGACCGCAGGAACCATCCCGAGACCGAGCATCCAGCGCCAGTCGCCGCCCCCGGAGAACGCGTAGTTCACGAGGTAGGCGACGAGGATCCCGCTCGTGATCGTCAGCTGATTGAGCGAGACCAGCGACCCGCGGATCTTCGGCGGCGCGAGCTCGGAGATGTACAGCGGTCCGACGACGGAGGCGAAGCCGATCCCGACGCCGTTGATCAGTCGACCGAAGATCAACACCTCGACGTTCGGCGCGATCGCCATGACGAGCGAGCCGACGAAGAAGATTACGGCACCGACGAGGATGAGTCGCCGTCGGCCGAGTCGGTCCGCGAGACGGCCTCCGAACGCCGCCCCGACGATCGCACCACCCATCGCTCCGCTGACGATGAGCCCCTCGACGAACGAGGCACTCATCGGGTAACCAAACAGCGCGGTCAGATCGAAGCTGTTCTGGATGTACAGCATCGCGCCGGCGATGACGCCGGTGTCGAAGCCGAACAACAGTCCGTTGAGCGCCGCCAGCGCGGCGACGACGTAGACGAAGGAGTTTCGTCCGGTCCCCTCTGGAGTCGCGTCTTTCGTTGCCATGCGGTTAGAACTCGAGCGTTCTTTCTAACCCGAGTAAACTAATCTGTCGCTTTCATATAACAGATGAGAATAATAGTAGAATATAACGAACGATCGTCGGCACCGATCGTTCCCCGCCGCTCGAAGCTACTCCGAGTGACGTCCTCCCACGACTTCAGTCGTGGGCTTCCGCTATATTTGTGTCAGGAAGCCAGCGAGGGATCGACCCCCAGATCGGGAGCCGATCGCAGTAGTGGACGACGGGGTCGGCCGTCGGTGACGGCAACCCGTTGGCAGCGAACATCGTATTCGCCTGAATCGTGGCCTCGGCCGGCTGAAGCGGCCACGGGTCGTGAGCGATCTCGGCGCCCATCACGCCCCGTCCGGAGGGTGCGTAGAACCGCCGTCGCTCGGTGAGCCAGTAGGCCAGCGAACCCGTTTCGGGCGGGGAGACGTCACCGTCCGGACGGTACGACGCCGCGAACCGGGCCGGATTGCCCGTCTCTGACCGCCGCCGCTCGCTCGAGAACTCGATCCAGTCGCCGTCGTCCTTGAGGGACATCCGGGCAGTGTAGACCGGGAGCCGGGTCGCCCGACCGATCGATTCGCCGACCACTGGGTTGTCGACGTCGACGCTGAAGAAGTAGAGGGCAGGGTCACCGCGGTGTTCGACGTACGTCCGGACGTTGAGCTCGGTAATGCTAACCCTCGTAAACGCGGGCGTCCCTCGCACTCCGGCGTCCGCGAGGACGAACGGTAACACGCTCAGCCAGGCCTGCCCGTCCCGAGTCTCGAGGGTGAGCTGATCGGGAACGTGGGGGCGGAGCGCCTCGGGGTCGATCGGCCAGTGGACGAATAGCCCCTTCCGCCAGGTCATCGCGCCGACGTACGGCGCCTTCGGGCTCGCTTCGTCGGCGACCGGCCACCGGGCGGGATCCGACTGCGTTCTGCCGTCGTTTCTCATTCGGTGTCTCCACTACCCACAGGAGTGAAAATAAAAGAACAGCCTGCCCGTTCCACGCTCGTCGGCGAGGGTGCCGTCAGTTCGCGGAGCCGTCCTCGATCTCGATCGCCGGCCGTCCGGGCTCGGCGTTTTTCAGGACGCTGTCGTCGGCCTCCTCGGCGCGGCGAACGGTGACCGGCGCCTCGAACTCGCGTTCGAGCAGCCACGCGGCCGCCTCAAGGGCCTCGTACTCGGCCCCGGGATCGAGCGTCGCCGACAGCGCCTCGCGCTCGGCCTGCAGGTCCTGGCCGTAGTCGGCCGCGGCGTCGCCCTGCTCGCGGATGTGTGGCTCCTGCATCAGCTCGCCGATCAGGTTGTCGGCGTCGCTCTGGACGGCGATCTCTAAGGCGTCGTACTTCCAGTCGGGTGCGATGACGACCTCGATCTCCTGGGGGTTTTCGATGCCGGCGACGTCGACGATATCGCGGACGTCCTCGCGTGTGTTCTCGACTAACTGGCGTCGTTTCTGGACGTACTCGCGGTCGATCTCGGCGGTGGGCCACTCGGCCTCGGCCGCGAACCCGTCGTAGCCGAGCGCCTCGTGCAGCTCCTCGGCGATGTGGGGCGCAACGGGCGCCAGCAGCCGGACGACCGTCGACAGTCCTCGCTCGTAGGTGTCGGCGTGGGGGTCGGCGTAGTCAGCGTACTGCCGGAGCGTCCGCACCAGGTCCTGGGTCTGTCGCAGCGCCCGGTTGAACGTCAGCTCGTCGTACTTCTCGGTCGCGATGGCGACCGTCGCGTCGATCTCGCTCTCGACGTAGCTCGCGATCGCGTCGTCGTCGCCGTCGGGATCGTTCTCGACGAAGTCCTCGACCATCCGCTGCAGGCGCGTCAGGAAGGCATACGTCGAGCGCACGCCCTCCTCGCTCCAGTCGAAGTCCCGCTCGGGCTGGGCGGCCTGCATCATGAAGAGACGGGCCGTGTCGGCGCCGTACTCCTCGACGATCCGCTGAGGCGAGACGACGTTGCCCTTCGACTTAGACATCTTCTCGCCCTCCAGCTGGACCATCCCCTGGGCAAGCAGGTTCGTGAAAGGCTCGCGGTGCTCGAGGTCCTCGTGGTCGGCCAGCACCTTCGTAAAGAACCGCGAGTACAGCAGGTGCATCACGGCGTGTTCGATCCCGCCGACGTACTGGTCGACGGGCATCCAGTCGTTTGCCCGCTCGCGATCGAAGGGAGCCTCGTCGAGGTCGGGCGAGACGTACCGCAGGAAGTACCACGAGGAGTCGACGAACGTGTCCATCGTGTCGGTCTCGCGGGTCGCGTCGCTGCCACAATCGGGACAGGTCGTCTCTTTCCACTCCTCGGCGGCGTCGAGGGGGTTGCCGGTGGTGTTGATGAACTCCGGCAGCTCGACGGGCAGGTTCTCCTCGGGGACGAGGACGGGCCCACAGTCCTCGCAGTTAACGACCGGGATCGGCGTCCCCCAGTAGCGCTGGCGGGAGATCCCCCAGTCCCGCAGCTGGTACTGGGTCGTCCACTCGGCGGTGTCGATCCCCTTGGTCAGCCGCTCGCGGGCCCGCTCGCTCGAGAGCCCGGAGTACTCCCCGGAGTTGACCAGCACGCCGTCCTCGGTGAACGCCGCCTCGCTGACGTCGGGCGCCTCGGGAACGGTCTCGCCGTCCCAGTCGTCCGGTTCGGGGGCGACGACGGGGACGATCTCCTCGTCCATCTTCGTCGCGAAGGCGTGGTCGCGCTCGTCGTGGCCCGGCACCGCCATCAGCGCGCCCGTCCCGACGTCCGAGAGGACGAAGTCGGCGACGTAGACGGGGATCTCCTCGCCCGTCACTGGGTTCGTCGCCGTCAGATCGGTTTCGACGCCGTTTGGCTCGTCGCCCTCCGGGTCGGCCTCCTTCTCGATGAAGTGTCGGACGTCCTCGTCGTCCTCGGCGACGTCCTCGCTGATGGGATGGTCCGGCGCGAGCGCGAAAAACGTCGCGCCGTGGATAGTGTCGACGCGGGTCGTAAAGGCCGTTACCGGCCCGTACTCCCGCGGCTCGCTTTCCTCGCCGCGTCCGTCCGAGGCGTGTAGCGCCTCGCCGACCTCGAACTCGAGTTCGGTCCCTTCCTGGCGGCCGATCCAGTTGCGTTGCATCTGGCGCACCGAGTTGGGCCACCCCTCCAGCTCGTCGATGTCCTCGAGCAGTTCGTCGGCGTACTCCGTAATCCGCAGGAACCACTGCTCGAGTTCGCGCTGCTCGACGGGGGTATCGCAGCGCCAGCAGAGTTCGGCCTCACCCTCGACCTGCTCGTCGGCCAGGACGGTCTCGCAGTGGGGACACCAGTTGACCTCGGCGTCACGCCGATCGACGAGCCCCTCTTCGTGGAACCGGGCGAAGAGCCACTGGTTCCACTTGTAGTAGTCGGGGGTGCAGGTGGCGATCTCCCGTTCCCAGTCGTATCCGAACCCCATCGACTCCATCTGGTCGCGCATCGTCTCGATGCAGTCGACGGTCCAGTCCCGGGGGTTGGTGTCTCGTTCCTTCGCGGCGTTTTCGGCGGGGAGGCCGAAGGCGTCCCACCCCATCGGATGCAAGACGTCGTCGCCGCGAAGCCGTCGGTAGCGGGCGTAGGCGTCCGTGATCGTGTAGTTCCGAACGTGACCCATGTGGAGTTTCCCCGACGGGTACGGGTACATCCCGAGGACGTACGTCGGATCCTCAACGTTGTCGGGGGTCCGGTAGACGTCCGCCTCGTCCCACGCCTCCTGCCAGCGTCGTTCGACCGCCGCGTGGTCGTATTCCGCGTCGCTCATCTGTTTATATACGTGTAGGAGCCGTCGCCGACCTATACCTTTCTATACAGCTTACTGAACGTTCTTCCAATGGCTACCCGGGTAGAAGGTCGTTCGGCCTTCGGGGCCATCGATACCACGGTGGGGTCGACGGCACGTCGAGTGCGCTTATTCGATATCGATCGCCTTCGTGTCGTCGCCGCCCTCGAGTTTCGGCAACCGTACCGTCAGCACGCCGTTCTCGTAGCTTGCCGACACCGACTCCTCCTCGACGGGTTCGGGTAGTCGGATTCGACGGTTGACTGACTTGCGGGTCCGCTCGCGACGGAGGTACCGCTCTGATGCCTGCTCGATCTCGTCGGTCCGTTCGGCCTCGAGTCGCAGCGTTCCCTCGGCGAGAGTGAGTTCGACGTCGTCGGTGTCGTAACCGGGCAGATCCGCCGTGACGACGTACTCCTCGGCCCGATCGGCGACGTCGACCGGAACCGAACCCGGTACCTGGAGGCCGCCGCCTGTCATCCCGCCCTCGACCTGTTCGCTGACGCGGTCGAGCATCTCCTCGATCTCCTCGAACGGATTGCGGCGCATACGCTACCGTAGGTGCTCGATCGGGATAAGTTCTGCTCGAAACGAACCAGTCTCTCCGGAAGGGCCACGCGAACAGGTGGCTCGGCTCCTCCGTGCTCTCGTCCCCGAGGAGGCGTGGCCCGTATCGTCGTGGTTTTCACACGCGATACATCGTCCAGCCGATCACCGGACTTGCTATCGTCCAGCGACAGCTATCCGTTTGTTCCCTGCTCTCATAAAACATGTGCTTGGGATACTCATGCATGCCATGGCGCCGATCGCTCTCCTGACGTCCAGTCGTGTAGTCGACGGTCGATTACTCCGGCAGTGAGACGCGACCGTCCTCGAGCGCGTCGAGTAACACCTGGCGAGCGTGGCCGTCGGGATCGACGTCCTCGTAGGCGGCCTTGACCTCGCCGTCGCCGATGAAAAACGTCGTCCGGGCCGTCGCTCCGTTTCGAACCTCGACGTCGAACGCCTTGGCCAGTTCTGCGTCGGGGTCGGCAAGCAGGTCGAACTCCAACCCCTCCGACTCGCAGAAAGACTGGTGGGAGTCGACGTCGTCGGTCGAGACGCCGTAGACGTCGACGCCGGCCTCGTGGTAGGTCTCGAGTTCGCGCTGAAACTGGGTCGCCTCGGTCGTACAGCCGGGCGTCTCGTCTCGCGGGTAGAAGTACAGCACCGTCGGCCGCTCGAACTCGAGGGTGACGTCCTCGCCGTCCTGGTTGCGCGCGGTGACGGTTGGCGCGTCGTCGCCTGCAGTGAGTGCCATACTCGCACTACGGTGGGCGGGTGAAAAACGATTTGGACAGCGGCTCGGCTAGGAGAGATCGGCGCTACGGAATCGGAGGTAGCCGACCGCGAGCGGGACAACCGTCCACAGGACGAGTACCGCTGCCAGAAACGCCGGTTCATGAACGAGGGCATCCGTCGCTCCGGACGGTGTCTGTTCGGCCTGCGTCGCGGACGCTCCGTCCTCGGTCACCGTGATCGCGATCTGACTCGCTTCGGGGAGCAACACGTCGGCGCTCGTTCCCAGCACGGTCAGTGGGTTGAGGTGGTCAACGACGGCGAGCCACGTCGGAGGGTCCGCACCGGGAAACTCCCGGGTGACCACGTAGTGGATCCCGTCGATGACGTACGACCAGAGAACCGTCGCAAGGAGAAACCCACCGACGGCGACGCTAATCGCCCGGGTCCGCGTGTCGACAATGGCCGAAATCGCGATCGCGATCGCAACGATCGCCGCCGCCGACAGCAACACGAATAGGACGTACGCCGCGATCGGAACGAGTGGCGGAACACCAACCGTTGCGACGATAAGACCGACGGCGGTCAGGAACCCGCCGAGGATCGCAACCGAGAGCACCGCTGTCCGCCCGAGGAACTTGCCGAGGATAACGTCCCGTCGCGAGTGTGGCAGTCCGAGCAGGAATCTAAGGTTCCCCGACTCACGCTCTCCTACGATCGCCTGATAGCCGAGGAGGAGTCCAAGCATCGGAAGAACGATCTCCGTCGCCGGCCCCTCGAGAAAGCGCGCCGCGAGTTTTGGGTCCGGGTCCTCGACGACCGTGACGACGATGGCCTGCGTGAGGGCAATCATTCCGAGAAAGATCACGGTGGCGACCCACAGCGCCCGCGAACGCACGGCGTCGGCGAACTCCTTGCGTGCGACGTCAGCAACTGTCATCGATTCGCCTCCGTGACACAGTCCTCGAACAGCGACTCGAGCGACGGCTCCTCGGTTGTGAAGTCCTTAATTGTCGTGTATGCTTCAACCGTCTGTATGACCTCCGCCTTCGAGGTATCCGTTGAGAGCGATACTTCCAATCGGCCGTTGAGAACTGTACACGCCGTAACTCCCTCGAGCGATTCGACGTCCGCTACGAGCTGCGACGATGTGGCGTCGACGGAGATTGCTAATTCGACTGCAGGTCCGATCTCGGATTTCAGCTCATCGAGCTTACCGCTCGTTAGTAACTTGCCGTCAACGAGAATACCGACCCGATCGCATACGGCTTCGACCTGCTCAAGAAGGTGACTTGAGAAAAAGACGGTTGTGCCTCGATCCCGCTCCTCGAGGACGAGTCGTCTGAGCAGCTGAATTCCTGCCGGATCGAGTCCACTGGAAGGTTCGTCGAGTACGAGCAGTTCGGGCTCACCGACCAATGCTAGTGCCAGTCGTAATCGCTGTTTCATTCCCGTCGAGTACTCGCCGACTGGCTGTCGTACTGCGGTCGTTTCGAGGCCAACCCGATCGGCCAATTCATCGGGATCGTCGTCCGATCCCGTCGAGTCGATTGCGAAACTGAGGTGCTTCCGACCCGAGAGTCGGTCGTACAGCCGACACGCCTCCGGTAGTACCCCAACCCGGTGTTTGAGTTCGACTCCGTCCTCGCGGACGTCTTTGCCGAAGATCCGGGCAGCTCCTGCTGTCGGATGTACGTACGAAAGCAGCATCGCAATCGTCGTCGATTTGCCGGCCCCGTTCGGTCCCAAAAATCCGTATACCTCTCCTCTATCTACCGCAAGGTCGATCTCCGAAACGACCGTCTGTGGTCCGTACCGCTTCGTCAACTCGTTCGTCCGAATTGCACTCATCAGATTATCAGTAGTTAGCCTATAGTACTTATTTGTGAAAATTATTACTATCGAGAAATTAGTGTAGGAATTTTCCCTCATATCCAACTAACACGGCGACTGATGCGACTATTAAGACGACTAGTACGAACGGAGAGGCAGTAACGGCTGCCAGGTCACCACCGAAAAGGAACGGCGACTCTGTGTACTGATAATCAACTATTGCTTCGTCCGGTTGTCGTTCGGCTGACTCGATCGAAACGACCCGGGTGTGAAACGCTGTGTTCCAGATTGCGTGGAGCGCGACTGCGTTCCAGATGTTTTTCGTGTAGTACGTAACAAGTGCGTACAGCAATCCCGCCGCGGTTGCGACCAACACGTAAAGTTCCGATGCACCGACATCTGCTACCTTTCCGTTGTGGAGAAGACCGAACAACACCGATGTCAGTACGATCGCTTCTTTCCAGCCCCAGTGATGGCCGACGAACGAGAGCAGATATCCACGAAATACGAGTTCTTCTGTTATCGCGGCGAGTAATCCTAACAGCACCGCGCTAAGTAATACAGTCAATAGAACGTGAGGCTCTCCAACGTCTATTGAGAGTGCTCCCGGTAGCATTCCGACGGCACTGACGACGACAAACCCGACGAGAACGGCTCCGAACCCTACCCAGCGAAGGATCGATCGACCCGGAATCGTCACAAAGATTGCCTCGTGTGGAATTCCAACGGCTCTCGAAGCGAGTAAGTAAATGACTAGTGCAGCCGGAATTCCGATCACTGCGCCCTCTGCTTCCGAAAGAAGCCAGGGTATCGATAAGTAACTGTTCGCGACAATATGGGATCCCACCAGTATCACGAACATGGCCGCGAGCAGGGCCATTGACATCGTTGCGACTTTCCACTCCTCGATAGATTCAATACTCTTGTCGTATTCTGAACTCATACGCTCGGTGTCATTGTACTCGATCTCTGCCGATCGGTGGTCACTTTTCCGACAACAGCTTGTCACCACCAAAACGGGTTACTGATGTGGCTGTTCCTCCAGGGTCGTCGCTCTAGAAGGATCCGATATCGATACTGAAGTTGGCACTCAGCGTGTCGCCATCGTATCCTGCTTCGACGTATTGTAGCATGGGTATCAACACCCGAGTCGAAATGGACGCGTTATAACTTATAAATCTAAAATAGGTGAGATGCCCGGAACGACACGCTTCATACGAAGCGATTCAACTCGATCAAGCCTACCAGTAGGTGGTTCGGTACAAATCGATCAAAGTGAGCGAGAATATATGTAGGATCACGAGGCACACGCTCAGCTGTATGCCCAAGAACGTGGATTCGGGGACGCGCCAGATTATCTCCGCCGAGAATCTGGTCGCAACGTACGATCGAAGTGAAGGAACGGTCCGTGCGATCGACGATATCGATCTAGAGATTCAGTCGGGAAGTATCGTCGGACTGATTGGCCCAAACGGTGCCGGGAAGACGACGTTACTCGAGACGATGCTCGGGTTGGTTTCTCCGACAAGAGGCCGAGTTCAGATCAACGGTATCGACGTATCGAAACACCCTCATCGCGCTCACACGACTGTGGCCGCGGTGCTGGAAGGAGCTCGAAGTACGTACTGGCGGCTCACGGTTCGTGAAAACCTCGAGTTTTTCAGCCGACTGAACGCCGCCGAGCACGACGACGAACACGAGCGAATTCGGAGGACGCTCGATCAGTTGGCTCTCACTGATCTCTCGGGGACCGTCGTGAACGACCTCTCCCGAGGACAGAAACAACGCGTCTCACTTGCCGCTGCACTGATACAGGATGTCGACGTGTTGATTCTTGACGAACCACTGCTCGGGCTCGATACCGAGACGTCACTCGAATTCCAGGCATCGCTGGTCGAACTCGCGGAACGCCGAGAGCTAACGATCGTGCTTTCGAGCCACAATCTCGACGCAGTCGAATCGATCTGTGATCGAGGCGTCATCCTCGAGAACGGACGCATCGTGGCTGACGACGCCATCGAGAATTTACTCGAAGTCTTCCAAACGGAGGTCTACGAACTGGTTATCGAAGGACAGCTCCCTGCGGCCACACGAAACGAAATCGAGCGGACCTACGACCTCGTCTCCACCACCGAGCTTCGAGATCGAACGACGCTCGAAGTCGCGGTTCCGGACACCAACCGTATCCACGATCTGACCGGAACAGTGGTCGCTCAGGGCTCGCAAATCGAATCGGTTCGGATCCGCGAAGGAAGCCTCGAGACAGTTCTCGAATCACTCGCGTTCGATCAGTCGCGACTCGACGCTCAACGTAGACCGCGGAGCGTATCATGAACGGCGCCAGCTCAAGGACACCAGCGATGCTCGGATCGGCGCTGTATGCACTTGTGCGGCGAGATATCCTTATCATGTGGCGGTACCCGTTGAACACTCTTGGTGCAATACTGGGGCTGTACGCGCTGTTTCTGCTCGTCTACGTAGGCGGACGGTCGCTCGTCGGTCCGGGATTCGGTGAGACGCTCGGCGCACTTATCGTCGGTTTCTTCCTGTTCATCATGGGCAACGCCTCCTACCAGTCGCTCGCCGGACTGTTCGCGACGGAGGCGAAGTGGGGCACGCTGGAGCAGCTATATCTCTCACCGATCGGGTTCGGCTCCGTCGCGGTGCTAGTGTCGATCAGCTCGCTGCTCGTGACGTTCGCGATCGGATTCGTGATGCTGGGCTTGATGCTCCTGACGACTGGAGAGTCGATCTCACTCGATCTCCTCAGTATCGTTCCAGTCGTCGTCCTCGCGCTGCTGTCGACGCTCGGAATCGGACTACTACTCGGCGGTGCTACCGTCCGCTACAAGAACGTGAGTTCGATCTTCGGGCTCGTCAAGTTCGTCCTCGTCGCCTGTATCGCACTTGGTCCTGCTTCGGCGGAGGTCTTCGCACTGAAAGCACTTCCACTCACTCAGGGGAGCTACCTGCTCCAGCGCGTTATGAACGAAAACGTTCGCCTCTGGGAGATCGAGCCCACTCAGATCGCGGTGCTGGCGATCGTGGGTGTCGTGTACTTTCTCGTCGGCTACGTCCTCTTTCAGTACTGCACCGATCGTGCCCGTTCGAGAGGTGTAATGGGCCACTATTGAACACCGTACTATTCGTTTGTACATGCCTCTGCGCCGGTGAGTGCTACCTCGGGGCCGATGCTATGTGAACGGAGTGGGAAGTCATAGTCAACAGGGTTCTTACACCGGCGTACGGACTGCTCAACACCGATGAAGACATTTCTGCTCTATACGAAAACAGTCTCGACACTACCCGCTCCGGGATCTCAAATAACGTATGGAAGCCAAGGGCCCGAGTTAAGGCGGCGTTTTATATAGTACGAGGGTTGAGACGAGGTTAATTTCGGAAGATAGCCGAACTCAATTCCTGATACGGCCAATCCAAGAGTGCGGAACTACTGACACGGGGACGGCGGTCGACGGTGGAGGCCGACACGACGAGGGAACAAAACGACCGCAGGTCCATAGTACTCCTCGGCAGATGAACATCGACGAAAAGACCATCCGAAATCTGTGTACTGATCCCGCGTTCGAACGGGGACAGAAGTACCGCAACGAGGGACGCATCCAGCGAATCGAACGATTCGACGTCGTCGCCACCGCCATCGTGCAAGGGTCGTCCCAGTACGACGTGACCGTCGAACGAGGAGAAGGGACCATCGACGCCCGGTGTACGTGTCCCTACGATGGCGCTGGCGAATGCAAACACGTTGTCGCGGTATTGCTGGACGTCGCCGCCGACACACCCCGAGACGAGAGCGAACGTGTGGAGTCAGCACTCCAAAACGTCTCGGCCGACGGTCTCCGGACATTCCTACGCGACGTACTCGCCGAACATCCAGATCTCCGTGATCGGTTCCTCGCGCGCTTTGGCGACACCTGCAAATCTGTCGAAGAATATCGCGTCGAAATCGAGCAACTGTTCGACCGGCACGCACAGGACTATCCGGTCGTCACCGACGCCATCGACTTCTCGCATTTCTTCGAGTTGGCTGAGCGGTACCACGAGCGCGAGCGCTACCTAAAAGCCGCGACCGTCTATCGCGCGCTGTTCGAGGGGATCGACAATAACGGAGTCCGTATCGATGCCGCGTACGACCACTACGCTAAAGCCTTGCAGTCCGCCCTCGATGGATACGTCAAGTGCGTGCTCGCGGCTGATCCTGACCAAGGCGAGTTCGAGAAATACATCAGTGTGCTAGAAGACCAAGCGGCATCGGAACATTCAGCTAACACCGAGCAGTTCTACCGAGCGATCGACGATCTCGAAGAGCGACGATGACGGCCGAGTCCCCCGCTCGGGAAATGATTCGGCCACTCTGTACCGAAAGATCTCTGGAGCAGGGGACCAACCACTGGAATCAAAGTCTGATTTGAGAGTTGACCACCGACTCCTGGTGAGGCCACTTCTTCACGTCGCTACGCTCGTTCAGTCGTCGCCTCGTCGTACATAGCAAACACGAAGGGATTGTTCAGTCCCGACGATTTATGCGCCCACCTGCAAACGAACCTCTATAGGCGGTATCGAGCTACGAAACGGAACACTCGTCGTCGAACGTGAACCGAATCAGCTCGACGAGCTGACGATTGGGTTCTCCGAGATTCTCGGTCAGTTCGGCATCAAGCACGTCTACATCGCAGGGTACGTCTCCATACTCGCTGGTCGGGCACGCTCTACCGAAGACGTCGACGTCCTCATCGAACAGATCGACGAGGAGACTGCAGACGAACTCGCAGAGACGCTTGCCGAGAACGGGTCCTGGGGACCGACAATGCCACTCACATCGATGCACGAGATGCTCGACAACGGGGACAACATTTGGGTCGCACCAACAGATCAGGTCACGCCGTACCTCGAAGTCAAGTTCGCGCGCAACGAGTTCGACCGCGGGTCCCTCAAAAACGCACTCACAGCCCGAATCGGTGGCAAGACGATTCCGATAGGTCCCCTAGAGCTCCAGATCGCGTACAAACTCTACCTCGGTGCGCAAAAGACGTCGAGGATGCAGTCCACCTCTACACGCTCTTCGAGGAAAGTCTTAGTGTGCCCCGCCTCGAAGAGTGGGTAACGCGACTCGACGTCGAAGACGAATATGAGCGACTCAAACGCGCATGAGGATCTGGATGCGAAGCACGAACGCAACCGTGAGCAGCGCTTCGAAGGCATCAAGCGCTGGGTCGAATACATCAAGTCCGAATCCCCCGAGACGTGGGGACCACAACAGAACGCGGTCGTCAACGACCAGCTTGATGCGGCCCAAAGCGTACAGACGTCGGCGGCCCACCAGCAGCACGTGGAAGACGTAGCGGCGGAGATCATCGAAGCGGGCGACAAGTCCGACACTGATTCGAAGTAGACGATCTCCACGCGGGAGATTCATCTCGGGAGACATACATAGCCTCTCGAAATAAGAGGTATTGCCAAAATGTAGTTGTCCTGGGCTTTAGGGTAACGTATGAGAGCCAAGGGCCGGATTTGAACCGGCGGTAGGCGGCTCTGCAGGCCGCTGCGTTCGGCCGGACTCTGCCACCTTGGCGCGGTTCTCCCTTATCACTGCGCTCGTTTAAATATAGCGGTACGGAGCGGCTGTGACTTCCGTTATGGTTCGATCTGTCTGTAACTATCGTACAGTGCAGGAGACTACGGACATGTTCTCAGTAAATACGGAACGCCCACACAGCGGGCGCTGTGCGGGCGTGAATCAGTATGAGTGGTGGCGGCGAATCGGATTTCCCAGAGGGTCTCCCACTCCAGTACTGACCGAAACGCAGGCGAGCTTATCTTCCGTGTTCGGGATGGGTACGGGAGGCACCTCGCCGCTGTGGCCGCCGTAATGCCGATCGACGGAGTCGAACCGTCGTCAAACCCTAATCGGTCAACGACCGTAATGTACGTGTAGTCCAGTTTGCGTCCGGACCCGTTTCCGGGCACTGTGATCCGAATGCGAATATGAATGTGTGGCTCGATCAGTTAGTGCTCGCGGGCTCAACGCCTCGTTGCCTTGGCGCGTACACCCCGAGTCTATCGAACTCGTCTTCTACGAGCGATCTCGACGGTTCCTCTTTTCCAGGTGGGTTTCGAGCTTAGATGCGTTCAGCTCTTACCCCGTGGTGCGTGGCTGCCCGGCACGTGCTCTTTCGAACAGCCGGTACACCAGTGGGCACCCATTCGTAGTTCCTCTCGTACTATACGAACGTTCCCGTCAGGAACCATTACACCCCCAATAGATAGCAGCCGACCTGTCTCACGACGGTCTAAACCCAGCTCACGACCTCCTTTAATAGGCGAACAACCTCACCCTTGCCCGCTTCTGCACGGGCAGGATGGAGGGAACCGACATCGAGGTAGCAAGCCACTCGGTCGATATGTGCTCTTGCGAGTGACGACTCTGTTATCCCTAAGGTAGCTTTTTTGTCAGCAATCTCCCGCATCAAGCAGGATGATTGGTTCGCTAGACCACGCTTTCGCGTCAGCGTCCGTCGTTGTGCCGGACACTGTCAGGCTTCCGTTTGCTCTTGCGCTCTTTCCCGCGTCTCCGACGCGGGTGAGGAAACCTTGGGGCGCGCTCGATATCTTTTCAAGCGCGTACCGCCCCAGTCAAACTGCCCGGCTACCAGTGTCCTCCGCCAGGAGTGAGAGTCGCAGTCACCATCGGGTAGTATTTCAATGCTGGCTCGGTGGGCCGCTAGCGCGGCTACCTGTGTAGCGCCTCCTACCTATGCTGCACAATGGCGACCACGTCTCAGTGACAGCCTGCAGTAAAGCTCTATAGGGTCTTCGCTTCCCCTTGGGGGTCTCCAGACTCCGCACTGGAACGTACAGTTCACCGGGCCCAACGTTGGGACAGTGGCGCTCTCGTTGATCCATTCATGCAAGCCGCTACTGAAGCGGCAAGGTACTACGCTACCTTAAGAGGGTCATAGTTACCCCCGCCGTTAACGGGTCCTTCGTCCCCTTGTAAGGGGTGTTCAGATACCCGCACTGGGCAGGATTCAGTGACCGTACGAGTCCTTGCGGATTTGCGGTCACCTATGTTGTTACTAGACAGTCGGAGCGCCCGAGTCACTGCGACCTGCCCCATTGCGGGGCAGGCATCCCTTCTTCCGAAGGTACGGGACTAACTTGCCGAATTCCCTAACGTCGGTTACTCCCGACAGACCTTGGCTTTCGCCGCCATGAGTACCTGTGTCGGATCTCGGTACGGACAGTGTGATCGCCTTTTCACGGGCTCTGGGTTGACCGCTCTTGCGCTATCCAGTCATTCGTTCGCTTCGTGCCATTACGGCTTCCACGAATTTCGACTGTTCGACCGGGCGAAGGCCCGGCAGCGGCGGCCCCAAAGCGTCAGCTTTGAGTTCACACTGGTACAGGAATATTAACCTGTTTCCCTGTTGTCTCATTCGAGTTACGGTGAGACTTAGGACCGACTAACCCTCAGCTGATCAGCATTGCTGAGGAACCCTTACTCGTTCGGCCGTCGGGGGTTCAACCCGACTAACGCTGCTACTATGACCAGGATTATCGTTACTGAACGGTCCACACGATCTCTCGACCGTGCTTCCACCCGAACAGAACGCCGACCTACGCGATCGCCCCTATGGGGGGCGCGGCCAGGTCTCGGTGGTGGATTTGAGCCCCGATCATTTTGGGCGCCTCAAACCTCGGCCGGTAAGCTGTTACGCTTTTCTTAGAGGGTAGCTGCTTCTAAGCTCACCTCCCGGCTGTCTAGGGCTTGAGACCACCTTCGATCGCACTTAATCCACACTTGGGGACCTTAACCCGGCGCTGGGTTGTCTCCCTTACGGTACACAGGCTTACCCCGCGCACCGATCTCCCCGCGTCGACGGCGTTCGTAAGTTTGGAGTTGGACAGGGGGGCGCACTCCTCTCGGAGTGCGGTCCCCCAATCCGTCGCTCTACCTCACGAACTACCTCGGCGGAGGTGATGCTTCGACATCTTTCGGTCGGAACCAGCTGTGTCCGGATTCGATGGGCCTTTCACCCCTAGACGTAGGTCACGAGAGGGTATTGTAGGACACCAACTCTAACAGACTTCCACGTGCCTTTCGGCACGCTTCATCTTGCCCACGTCTAGATCATCCGGTTTCGGGTCGTGCCCGTTTGACTCCCCGCGCTTGAACACGGCGGCCCTCACGCAAAGCGCTGCGGCCCTGTCGGTTTCCCTACGCCTTCCCTGATGATCAGGTTAGACTCGTCAAACAGGCACACTCCCTGGTTCGTTTTTCAAAACGTACGACGGAACTTCGGCTTCCGCTGCGTCCTACTTGTAGCTCGCGCTACGTTCGTTTTGCAGAGGACCTTCTAAGCCCCGTCGCTCGATCGCCAACTGATTTCACGCCCTATTGCACCTCCCTTCTCGGGGTGCTTTTCAGCGTTCGCTCACGCTACTTGTTCGCTATCGGTCTTGAGGAGTGTTTAGTCTTCGCAGTCGATGCCTGCGAGATTCTCGAGGGATATCCAACCCCCGATACTCTGGAGCTGACTCGTTCCTTACTGCTCGACAGTACGGGACTGTCACCCTGTTTCGTGCTCCGTTCCAGGAGACTTCGTGTCGAGTGTCGGGAAGTGATCGTCAGTCCGAACACCACATTGCCCGTAGGGGCTTCGGTTTGGACTGATGTCGCGTTCCTTCGCCAGTACTAACGATATCACGTTGCGTTTTCTTTTCCTGCCGGTACTAAGATGTTTCAATTCCCGGCGTTCCCCATTGCGCGAAGCAATTGCGAGGGGATTCCCATTCGGAGATCCCAAGTTCTTCCCCTCCGTGCGGGTCCCTTGGGCTTATCGCAGCTTGGCACGTCCGTCTTCAGCTCTCAAGCCGAGCGATCCACCAGCTGGCACAGTAGCCACGTTCGTCGGATCAGGGTTGCAAAGCAACCGTGTAGTGACCCGGGAACGGGTCCAGTGGACGCCTGGACTACACGTACACACGGTCTCATCTGCACGCCGGTAGACGGCCGGCCTGCATTAACCCTTCCCAGCCACACTTGCGCGGGCTGGTGCATCGGTTTGCGTCTGCGGATTTGATCGAAAGTTCCTGCCCCACTTAAGGGACACGATCTTCGATCGCTTCCGCAATCATGGACCCACAGGGATTCGAACCCTGGGCATCCTCCTTGCAAAGGAGGCACTCTCCCACTGAGCTATGGGCCCACTCTCTACAGGCCGGATGTGGCCCGTAGAGAGCGTAGATGGTGTGAGCCTCGGTAGTTCAAGGGTGCCCGGTCGGCCCGTGATGGGCGCGAACCGAACGTGGACTGCGTGGCGCAACGCGCCACGAGTTTGGTGGGCCACCCCGTCGGGGTGGTCCCGGTCTGTGGAGGTGATCCAGCCGCAGATCCCCTACGGCTACCTGTTACGACTTAAGCCCCCTTGCGAAGCCCAGATTCGACCCCCAGAAGGGGCCTCATCCGGACCTCACTCGGGTGCTTTGACGGGCGGTGTGTGCAAGGAGCAGGGACGTATTCACCGCCGTCTTCTGAACGGCGATTACTACCGAATCCAGCTTCATGCGGACGAGTTTCAGTCCGCAATCCGAACTACGATCGAGTTTCGGAGATTAGCGCCCCCTTTCGGGGTTGCATCCCACTGTCTCGACCATTGTAGCCCGCGTGTTGCCCAGCACATTCGGGGCATACTGACCTACCGTTGCCCGTTCCTTCCTCCAGTTTGGCACTGGCAGTCCTCCTAATGTACCCAACCACCACAAGGGTGTTGCTGGCAATTAGGAGTGCGGGTCTCGCTCGTTGCCTGACTTAACAGGACGCCTCACGGTACGAGCTGACGGCGGCCATGCACCTCCTCTCAGTAGGTCTGGTAAGCTCATCACACTGACCGTCACTCCTACTGTCGATGCTGGTGAGATGTCCGGCGTTGAGTCCAATTAAACCGCAGGCTCCTCCGGTTGTAGTGCTCCCCCGCCAATTCCTTTAAGTTCATCCTTGCGGACGTACTTCCCAGGCGGTCTGCTTCACGGCTTCCCTGCGGCACACCACAGGCTCGTAGCCTGTGGCACACCTAGCAGACATCGTTTACAGCTCGGACTACCCGGGTATCTAATCCGGTTCGTGACCCGAGCTTTCGTCCCTCACCGTCGGATCCGTCTTTCCAGAGCGCTTTCGCCACCGGCGGTCCGTCCAGGATTACGGGATTTCACTCCTACCCCGGACGTACCCTCTGGATCTTCCGGTCCCAAGCCAGGCAGTTTCCACCGGACGCCTCCCCGTTAGGCGGGGAGATTTCCCGATGGACTTGCCTGGCCAGCTACGGACGCTTTAGGCCCAATAAGAGCGGCCATCACTCGTGCTGCCGGTATTACCGCGGCGGCTGGCACCGGTCTTGCCCAGCACTTGTTCCTGCACCACCTTACGGTGCAGAAAAGCGAGGGCTCTATGCCCTCGCACTTGGAGTCCCCTTATCGCACTGGCGTGCAGTGTAAAGGTTTCGCGCCTGCTGCGCCCCGTAGGGCCCGGTATCTTGTCTCAGATACCGTCTCCGGGCTCTTGCTCTCACAACCCGTACCGATTACTGGCACGGTGGGCCGTTACCCCACCGTCTACCTAATCGGCCGCAGCCACATCCTCTGGCGCCGGAGCGTTTCGAGCTCGCGCCAGTTCCAGGCGTCGAGCGGTATGGGGAATTAGCCTCAGTTTCCCGAGGTTGGTCCCCTCCAGAGGGTAGTTTGGCCACGTGTTACTGAGCTATCTGCTACGAGTCTGAACTCGTGCAACTAGCATGGCTAAATCGGACTCCAATAGCAATGGCCTCCGGCAGGATCAACCGGAGTGCTCTTTCCCCCAAAGTGGGGGAGGTTGGCGGAGTATGAATCGAATCACACTCACTTGAATGGGTCCACGTTCGGATCGGCCGCGATCGCAGACCGATCGGGCGTCACCGAACTACCAAGGCTCACATCAGACCTCATCTTGCGGCGGACCGCAGGGGTGAAGTCCTCATCTTCTTCGTACTAAATCAGAGTACCCGGTTACTACATAAGGCCTTCGAACCCAACCCTCGCCGTCAGGCACTCACAAACACGTCGCCGTCGTGCGGTCTTCCTGTGAACTGAGTGGTAGTTTCTGAGTGGCCGTCGAACTTAATGGTGTGTCCGCGCACCCGAAATGAGGACGAATCGAATTCGAATCAAACTGAGAAACCGTCTCCTCGTTATACGAACCGCGCCTATCTATTCGAGTTACGTCCCGACTCAGCCGGCTGGGGATCGACGTGAGGACTCGCGACGAGATCCGAAAACGGCTGGTCGTCGAGCCATTCGAGCAGGGCGACGAGCTGTTCGGTCGCGGCCTCGAACAGTCGCTCACCGATTTCGGGCGTCGCGTCCGTCTGATCGCCGAACACGCCGTTCGGGCTGTTCTCGATCGCATCGTAGAAGATGCGGGCGCCGTGGACGAGTTCGGCCTCGTAGTCGAAGATCGCGCCGCCGTCGCGGGCGTCCTCGAGTCGATCGTCGTGGACGAGTTCCTCGGCGATGTGCATGATCATCGCCGTCTCCTTGGGGCCGCCGTGAGGACCCGGCGTCTCGAAGACGTCCTCGATAAGCCCGGGGATCGATTCGTCCCACATCCACTCGATAGCGAAGGCAGTCTCGTCCTCATGGAGTCGGCGGCCGACCTCACGAAGGTGCTGGACGTTCCCGCCGTGAGCATTAACGTAGACGATGCGATCGATCCCATGGTACGTGAGGTTTCGCGAGAGATTCTCCACGTAGTCCCGAAAGACCGGCGGATCGACCCACATAGTGCCGTGGAACTGTCGGTGGTGGGAGCTCACGCCGACCGGAATCGGCGGGGTACAGAGATAGCCGGTCCGATCGGTCGCCGCCCGAGCGAGCGCCTCCGCGATCAGGTAGTCGGTTCCCTCCGGAAGGTGAGGACCGTGTTGTTCGGTCGAGCCCAGGGGGACGACCGCGAGCGACTCGTCGGCGACGTAGTCGGCCAGATCTGGCCACGACTGGTGTGGAAGGAACATACTGTACTCTTACACCGAGCCGTCAAAACGTTGTGTTACTCCGTTCGGTTCTGCAGCTGCGGGAACGGGTGCCGGTAGCGGAGCGATAGTAAGCCTTAATAGTAAACGGCCGCCGATTTAATATATGGCAGTCGTCAGCGTCTCGATGCCGGACGAGCTTCTCGAGCGACTCGACGAGTTCGCAGACGAGCACGGGTACACCGGCCGGAGCGAGGTCGTCAGGGAGGCCTCCCGCAACCTTCTCGGAGAGTTCGAGGACACCCGCCTCGAGGACCGGGATCTGATGGGAATCGTCACCGTTCTGTTCGACTACGAGACGACGACCGTCGAGGAACGGATGATGCAGCTCCGCCACGAACACGAGGACCTCGTCGCCTCGAACTTCCACAGCCACGTCGGCGACCACTACTGTATGGAGCTGTTCGTCCTCGAGGGACAGCTCGAGGATATCTCGACGTTCGTCGGGAAGATCCGCGCGACGAAAGACGCGCTGACCGTCGACTACTCGGTGACCCCCGTCGACAGTTTCGATCCGATCTCGCAGGACGGCCACGGCCAGTAGCGAACGCGTAGTTTTACTGGGATCCCCTCGTACTGACAGCCATGTCTTACCGCAAGGTCAACTACGAGGACGTCGATCAGGTCTCGAGCGCGATGCACTTTCTGAGCGACCCGCTCGAGACCGAGCAGGTCGGCGTCACGGTCGCGCGCTGTGATCCGGGCTGGAAGAGTCAGCCACACGACCACGCCGACAACGAACACGAGGAAGTGTACGTCCTCATCGAGGGGGAGGCGACGGTCGTCGTCGACGACGATCCCGTGCGGATGGAAACCGGCGACGCGCTGTGGATCCCGCCGGAGTCGACCCGCCAGATCCGCAACGGCGACGAGGAGAGCGCGTTCGTCCTCGTCAGCGCACCCGGGATCGCCGACGAGGACGACGTGGACGGCGAGTGGCTCCTCTCGGGGTTCGCAGGGTAGCTGCGGGACCGAACGTACGGAAGCGGGTGGCGACGGCTGGGTGGCTACACCCGATCCGCACTGGTCGCGGGCGCGTCGGTGTCGAGGGCCGTCGCCGTCGCGAGTCGGATCGCGTGGGGCCAGCCAAGCGGCGTCGCGCTGTCGGGGGTTCCGTCGTCGAAGAACTGTTCGGGGAGGAAGTCGCCGTCGCCGCGAAGCGGGCCGCCGGGGGCGACCAGCTCCAGGAGCGCCCGTGCGCGGGCGTCGAAGGTCGGGGCCGCGTCGTGGCCCGCCTCGGCGAGCAGCGTCCGCAGCTCTGTCGACGCGTGGGCGCCCCACGCGGTCGTCACCGTCCAGATCTTCGGCTCGTCCTGGTCGCTGCGCCGCCACGGATCGTCCTCGAACCGGGCGAGCCCCTCGACTGGACCCTCGGGATCGCGGTAGAGTCCCTCGATCGTCGTCTCGAAGTGTGAGACGAGTCGTTCGAGGCGGTCGGCGTCGACGCCGTCGATCGCGGCGTACTCCCGGTGGGCACCAGCGAGCGCGAGCGTGCTCCCGTCGAGGCGCTCGTCGTGCTCGCCCGCGTCGAGCCGGAGCGCGTAACAGCCTCGGTCAGGGACCCACAGCGCGTCGAGTCCTTCGAACACCGCTTGCGCGCTCTCGCGCGCCCGCGCCGTAACGTCGTCCTCGAGGGGCGCCCGGGCGATCGCGGCGTAGGCTTCGAGGAAGGTCGCGGCGGTGTGGGTGAACCGACCGGTCATGTTCTCCCAGGCGTTCTGGACCTGTCCGGGGAGGCCGTCGTCCGCCAGGGAGGCGTCCAGCCCCTCGAGGGCGGCGAGGACGGCCTCCCGGACGCGCTCGTCGTCGCTGTCGATCTCTCGGAGGTAGGTCGCGAGGAAGGCCGCGACGCTTGCGGTCTGGTCGGCCTGGTAGTCGACCGAATCGCCCTCCTCGAGTCGGCCGTGGGCCCAGCCGGGTGCGAGGCTGCCGTCGTCGGGCCAGACCCGGTGGGGCCAGGTGCCGTCCTCGAGCTGGGTCTCGGCGTAGAAGTGCGCGCTCGCGGCGTGCCACTCGTCGAGGCCGAGCCCCGCCCGTCGGTCGGCCGCGAGCAGGAAGCCGGCGATCTCGGCGTCGTCGCGGAACCAGGTGTAGCCGTATCCGCCGGAGTGGCGGTAGAACGGGTCGAACTCGGGGCCGGCGATCCGGGCCCCCGACGGCGCCCGCAGCAACGAGAGCGCGCGCAGGTCGGCGACGGCGCCGTCGACGGACGTCTCTGCGGGGAACCGGTCCCGGGCCTGTCGTCGCCCGGCCTCGAGCAGCGCCTCGGGGTCGGCAAAGTCGGCGACGTCCCGGCGAGCGCGCTCGAGGACGTCCTCGCGATCCCCGGTCGAGAGCACCGTCGCAATCGTCGCGGTCGGCTCGGACCCCGAGAGCTCGACGTCGGCGACGACGATCGGACTCAGGCGGTCCTCCTCGTAGCGGTCGTCGCCCTCGTCCCGGGGGAAGGGCGCGGGCTCGTCGGCGAGGACGTCCTCGAATCGCACCGACGGGTGGCCCCGTATCGAGAGGTCGCCCGAGGCCGCGAGGACGTCCCGTTCGCTCCGATGGTAGACCTCGACGGCGTCGCCGTGCCGGAGCTGGCCGATCCTGTTTTCCTGGCCGTCGGGAGCGAACTCGACGCAGGCGCGGAGCCGTGCGTCGGTCGCGGTCGGCTCCTCGAGAACGAACTGCGTGAGATGCGTTCGGCCGAGGGTCAGATCGTACTGTCGGCAGGCGTAGTCGTCGTCCTCGTGGCGGGTTTCGACGACCGCAGTGTCGTCGACGTACGATTGGGCAGCGTCGCCGAACCAGACGACCTCGTCGTCGAGTTCGAGTCCGAACCGGGAGCGGTCGATCCCCGAGAGTCCCGAGAGCGGCGCGGAGTAGTCCCGGAGCGAGCCGTCCGGGGCGACGTGGACGAGGCGATCGTCGAGCCCTGAGAACAGTCCCGACGTCGAGCGGCGCTCGCCGGGAAACAGGCGCGGGTCGTCCCGGGAGCGCTTGACGTCGTCGAGAGCCGTAGCGAGGTTCATCGATCCATCGTTCGTCGCCCGCCGGATAAAGAGTGCTGAAGAAAGTGCTCTCACTTTCAACCCTCGAGTGCGGCGAGTCGAAAGCGAGCGTGATCGCCGACACGGGCTGCTCGCGCCGAGCGAGCTGGTGCCTGACTCGACCAGCGAGTCGCGGGCGATCTCGCTGCCCCGGGAGCAGCTCGCGCCCGTCCTGGCGGCTTGTTCCTGGCGAACGGCTGGCCGACCGCCTCGGCAACTTTCTTGGCCGGGGGCGGCGAACCCGACCGTGATGAACGCTCTTTCGGCACCGGGTGAACGTTCGACGGAAGCGACGCAGTCGACGACCGCGCGGAGAGACGCCGACGGAGGGCGCCGATGAGTTCGTCCCACGACGTCAGGGATCGGATCATCGAAAGCGGCGTCCTCGCCGTCCTCCGGGGGATCGACGAGGACGACGTCGTCCCGGTCGCGCGCGCAATCTCCGAGGCCGGCGTGGGCGCCCTCGAGGTGACCGCGGACGGAACCCGCACCTACGAGAAGATCGCCGCGATCGACCGCGAGCTCGCGGACACCGACACCGTCGTCGGCGCGGGGACGGTCCTCGACGCCGCGAGCGCCCAGTCGGTCATCGACGCCGGCGCCGAGTTCCTCGTCTCGCCACACGTCGATCCCGAGGTCGTGGAAGTCTGTAACCGCCACGGCGTGCTCTCGGCGCCGGGCGTGATGACCCCGACGGAGGCCGTCACCGCGATCGACGCCGGCGCCGACGTCCTCAAGATGTTCCCCGCCTCGACGGTCGGGCCGGGCCACATCGGCGCGTTGCAGGGACCGCTCGGCGACGTGGACGTGATCCCCACCGGCGGCGTCGATCGGGACAACGTCGCCGACTACCTCGAGGCCGGCGCGGTCGCCGTCGGCGCGGGGAGTGCGCTCGTCGACTACGAGGCGATCGCCGAAGGTGATATGGACCAGGTACGGGAGAGCGCAGCCGCGTTCGTCGAGGCCGTCGAGAACGCCCGCGCGGAGTAACTGCGAGCGTCGACTCTGCGAGTTCGTTTTTCGAGCGTCGATGACGACCAGTTGCGACGCTCCCCTCGACGTCAGCCTTCGTGTCCGCGGGGGTTCTCGCGTCTCGTTCCGGATCGATACCGCCGCTGCCCGACCGCTGTTCAAATATTTACTACAGATAGCGTAATCTTTTATTCGCCGAGCGCGTAGGGCGGACCATGAAGGCGATCGCAGTCGAACCGGGCGCCGGCGAGCCGACCCTCGTCGAGCGGCCCCGGCCGGAACCGAACGAGGGGGAGGCGCTCGTGCGGACACTTCGCGTCGGCGTCGACGGCACGGACCACGAGGTCATCGCGGGCCACCACGGCGAGGTTCCCCCCGGCGAGGACCGACTCGTGCTGGGCCACGAGGCCGTCGGCGTCGTCGAGGACCCGAACGGGACCGACCTCGAGGAGGGAGAGTACGTTGTCCCGACGGTACGCAGACCACCCAACGGGACGAACGAGTACTTCGAGCGCGGCGAGCCCGACATGGCCCCCGAGGGGGAGTACCTCGAGCGCGGGATCGTCGGCGCCCACGGGTTCATGGCCGAGTACTTCACCAGTCCCGCCGAGACCCTCGTCGGAATTTCCGAGCGGCTCGCTCACCTGGGCTTTCTGGTCGAGCCGATCAGCGTCTCCGAGAAGGCGATCGAGCACGCCGTCGCCGCCCGCTCGGCGTTCGAGTGGGAACCCGAGTCGGCGCTCGTGCTCGGCAACGGCTCGCTCGGGCTGGTGACGCTGGCGATGCTCGAGGACGTCCTCGGCTTCGATCGAACGTACTGTCTCGGACGGCGGGACCGCCCCGATCCGACGATCGACATCATCGACGAGCTCGGCGCAACCTACGTCGACTCGCGAGAGACGCCCGTCCCCGAGATCCCCGACGCGTACGAGTCGGTCGACTTCGTCTACGAGGCGACGGGCTACGCGAAACACGCCTTCGAGCCGATCGAGGCACTCGCGCCCAACGGCGTCGCCGCACTCGTCGGCGTCCCCGAACCCTGGTCGTTCGAGATCGACGGCGGGCGGCTCCACCGGGAGTTCGTCCTGCACAACAAGGCGCTCGTGGGGTCGGTCAACTCCCACCGGGGCCACTTCGAGGCCGCGACGGACACGCTCGCAGGGCTGCCCGAGTGGCTGTTCGACGAGCTCGTCACCGGCGTCTACGATCTCTCGGAGTACGAGCGGGCGTTCGAGACTGGCGAGGACGTCGTGAAAACCGCCGTCGAATTCGCGCCCGTCCAATAGGGGCCACGGAGTCTCGGTCGAACGCGGGGCGACGTCCTCGGCCAACCGCGACGGCTGACGGTCGGCGTCCTCGATCAGTGGCGACGCTCGTGTCGGTATGAGAGAGACTGTGTCCCAAAATAGAAACTATTACCCGATCACGAGTGAGAACTGCCCTCTATGGGAGTCGATTACTCGAAGCTCCACGACCCGAACGCGGAGTACACGATGCGGGAACTCTCCGCGGAGACGATGGGCGTCACCGGCGAGCGCGGCGAGGGCCGCGACGTCAAGATAACCGACGTCCAGACGACGATGATCGACGGCAACTTCCCGTGGACGCTCGTGCGCGTCTACACGGACGCCGGGATCGTCGGTACCGGGGAAGCGTACTGGGGTGCCGGCGCGCCGGAGCTCATCGAGCGGATGACACCGTTCCTGCAGGGAGAGAACCCGCTCGACATCGACCGTCTCACCGAACACCTCGTCCAGAAGATGTCCGGCGAGGGATCGCTCGGCGGCGTCACCGTCACCGCGATCTCGGGGATCGAAGTCGCGCTGCACGACCTCGCGGGCAAGATCCTTGATGTCCCGGCCTACCAGCTGCTGGGCGGCAAGTACCGCGACGAGGTCCGTGTCTACTGTGACTGTCACACCGAGGAGGAGGCCGACCCCGCCGCCTGCGCCGACGAGGCCGAGCGCGTCGTCGAGGAGCTGGGCTACGACGCCCTGAAGTTCGACCTCGACGTCCCCTCGGGCCACGAGAAGGACCGCGCCAACCGCCACCTGCGCGGCGTCGAGGTCGAGCACAAGGCCAGCATCGTCGAGGCGATCACCGAGCGCGTCGGCCACCGCGCCGACGTCGCCTTCGACTGCCACTGGACGTTCTCGGGCGGCAGCGGCAAGCGCCTGGCCCAGCGTCTCGAGGAGTACGACGTCTGGTGGCTCGAGGACCCCGTCCCGCCGGAGAACCACGACGTCCAGCGGGAGGTCACCCAGTCGACGTCGACGCCGATCACGGTCGGCGAGAACGTCTACCGCAAGCACGGTCAGCGCAGCCTCATCGAGAACCAGGCCGTCGACATCATCGCGCCCGACATGCCCAAAGTGGGCGGTATGCGCGAGACCCGGAAGATCGCCGACCTCGCGGACATGTACTACATCCCGGTCGCGATGCACAACGTCTCCTCGCCGGTCGCGACGATGGCCAGCGCCCATGTCGGCGCCGCCATCTCGAACTCGCTTGCCGTCGAGTACCACTCCTACGAGCTCGACTGGTGGGAGGATCTCGTCGAGGAAGACGTCATCGAGGACGGCTACATCGAGATCCCCGAAGAACCCGGCCTCGGCGTGACCCTCGACATGGACGTCGTTGAGGAGCAGATGGTCGAGGGCGAGGAACTCTTCGACGAAGAGTAGGGTCATCGAGCCATCGAATCGCTGATTTGTGCTATTCGGCGAGGAACAATAGCAGATCGGAGTGCAGTTTGTTTATTCAGATAGTTGTGAAAGAGTCACGTTACGTATCGGTGCTGTAGTACGCGATGTTATGTGTAGTGTTTTTTGCCATCAGGAAATAACCCAGACCCATTGGGACGGCAAAGATGGCAGTAACGACCCAGAAGCCGGTGTCAGAGAGTATGGTGGCAAATGAACGGCTAGGTTCGAGTATCCGTAGCCAGACTGTGTGACCAGCAATTATCAGTAACAGAAACGCCACTGTGCCCAAAGCTGGACGTTCCTTCAGGTATTGATTACCTGCATTTGTCGTTCTGGAGACTCAAGTAGTGGTATGGGTGATGTTGTGATCAGCACTCACCTTCTTGAACTGATCAATAAGCATAACGAAATAGCACTCTCGACTCACAGTACGATTCCTCAGACTCGAGGAGTCCCACCCGCCTCGTTCGACGAAACCACGCTTCCTCGTGTCGCCGATTATCGCGAACGATACCCCCACCTCACCGAGACCATATATCGGCTATCGGGGCTCGAGCTCGAGACCGGCGCCTGGACCGATGTGCTCGTCGAGCGGATCGCGTGGATGCGGGAGCTGGCCTCGAGCGATCGGTTCGACCACCACTTCGATGCAGTCGTTGGGGCCGTCGAGGACAGCCGCGGGCGACTCGACGAGGCACCGGCGATCCTCATCGGGTCGGGGTTCACGGCGACCCCGCCCGGCCGAACTGCGTTCGCGGCGCGGCGGGAACGGGGTTCGTCGACTGGGAGCTCGTCCACGTCGGCGATCCGGCCCGCGAGCTTCACCGGGCGGAGGACCAGCTACTTCCGGAGACGGCGACGAACGCGAGCGAGCTTCGAGACGCGCTCACCGACGAGCCGGAAGCGACGGTCGCAAAACGTGTCGGATCGGAGATGCAGCGGCGTCTCGACGCGATCCGATAGCTGCGGGCTCTCCGTCCGGGCTACGAACCGGACCGGAACAACGTCTCGATCCCATCGGGGTGGAAGTCCTCCGGCGAGACCTCGCCGTCGGTCTCGAGGGCCCGCGTGAGGTAAGAGGCGCTGTTGAGCAGGCCGAGGTGACTGAACGCCTGCGGGAAGTTCCCCAGCAGCCGGCCGGTCTCGGGATCGATCTTCTCGGAGTAAAGTCCGAGCGGACTGGCGTACTCGACGAGCGACTCGAAGTACTGCTCGGCGAGCTCAAGGCGGTTCGAGAGGACCAGGGCGTCGATCAGCCAGAACGAACAGAGGACGAACGCCTCTTTTTCGTCCTCGCGGACGTCGCTGCCGACGAAGCGAACGACGAGCCCGTCGTCGGTCGTCAGCTCCTCGAGGACGGTGTCGATCGTGTTCTGGACCCGTTCGTCCTCGGGTGGCAGGAACTCGTAGATCGGGAGCAACAGGGCGGTAGCGTCGATCGCCTCGTCGGTCTCGAAGTGCTGGACGAAGCTGCCGGCGTCCTCGCTGTAGCCGCGTTGCTCGATCGCCTCGCGGATCGCCTCGCGCTCTTCACGCCAGTGCTCGAGGGGCGCTTCGAACCCGTTCTGCTCGGCGATCGCGATGCCGCGGTCGAGCGCGACCCAGCACAGCAGCTTCGAGTGCAGGAAGTGGCGGTGTTCCTCGCGGAACTCCCAGATACCGGGGTCGCGCTCGGACCAGTGGGTACAGACGTAGTCGACCAGATCGCAGATCGCGTCACACTGCTCGCCGGTCAACGAGATGTCCTCGTCGTACTGGATCGTCTCGTAGATCGCCTGGACGATCGTCCCGTAGGCGTCGAGCTGGCGCTGGGGGGCCGCGCCGTTACCGATCCTGACGGGACGGGTGTCCCGGTATCCAGAGAGGTGCTCGAGAACCTCCTCCCCGATGTCGGTCTCGCCGTGGAGTCCGTACAGCGGCTGGATCTCGTCGGGATCGTTCTGCATGATCTCGACGAACCAGTCGAAGTACTCCCGGGCCTCCTGACGGTGGCCGGTGTCGTGTAAGGCCTGAACGGTGAACTTCGCGTCCCGGATCCAGTTGTATCGGTAGTCCCAGGTGCGATCCGAGCCGATCTGTTCGGGGATCGAGGCCGTCGCCGCGGCGGGAATCGCGCCCGTTTCGTGATGGATCAGGAGCTTGAGGACGAGCTCCGAGCGGATCACCATCTCGTACCATCGCTCGGGCATCGAGTCGGGGGTCTCCTCGCGGGCGTTGAGCCACGACCGCCAGTATCGCTTCGTCTCGTCGAGCGTCGTCTCCGGATCGAGCGAGGCCATCGGTTCGGTGCCGCCGTACTGCACGCCGATCCAGCACGTCTCGTCTTCCTCGAGCGAGACCGTTCCGGTGGCTGCCGGTTCCGAGTCGGCCAGCTCGAGTTCGGACGCGAGCCGATCGTCCGCGACGAGGTGCAGCTCCTCGTCGTCGCTTCGCGCCGCCACGCCGTCGTCGATCCGCTCGAGGACGGGATCGACGCGGGCGTAGTCGAACCGCGGTTTGAACTCGACGGCGAACTCTACCTCGCCGCGGTCACACTCGAGCCGGCGGTAGATCGCCTGCTGGAAGTCCTCGTTTTGCTCCTGCTCATCTGTGATCGGCATGAAGTCGGTGACCGTCGCCTGACCGTCGGTCGTCTCGAACACCGTCTCGAGGACGTTCGTTCGATCGGCGTACCGGTGGTGGGATTCGTAGTTCGCCTCCGGGTGGACGGCGAAGTGACCGCCCCGGTCGAGGTCGAGGACGCGAGCGAAGACGCTTGCGTCCTCGAGGTGAGGGAAACAACACCAGTCGATCGAGCCGCGGCGACTGACGAGCGCACAGCGGTCGTCGTTGCCGATGACGCCGTAGTCGCGAAGTGGGAGGTGTTCCATGGTAAACACTGAGATCGTCGTTCGAATTCCGTTTCGCCGACGGGTTCGGATTCGAATACGATCGGCCGGGAGCAAAAGCGTACGCCGGCATGCGCCGGGGCGTGCCGACTGTGACGCTTCGGGTGAGAGTTTTATCGGCCTGCTCGAAGTGGGACGGGGCATGAGACCAGATATCACTCGCAGACGGCTCCTGGGCGTCGTCGGCGCCGCCACCGGTTTCGGCAGCGTGGGGACCGTCGCGAGCGCACAAGAGCAGACGGAACGCTACGCAGAGATCTACGACGAGGCGATCGACGCGGTCGTTCTGGTCAACGTCTCCGACGACGAGGGACCGGAGGGGCTGGGCTCGGGGTTCGTCGTCGACGACTACGCCGTGACCAACGACCACGTCGTCGGCGAGGCCAGCGAGGTCGAACTCCAGTTTCGCGACGAGCAGTGGCGGACGGCGTCGGTCGTCGGCTCGGACGTCCACAGCGACCTGGCCGTCCTCGAGCTCGAGGACGTCCCCGACGTCGTCTCCCCGCTCTCGTTTACCGAGTCGGAGCCGACCGTCGGCCAGGAGGCGCTCGCGCTGGGCAACCCGCTGGGGCTCGACGCCTCGATCTCGCAAGGGCTGGTCAGCGGGATCGACCGCTCGCTACCGAGCCCGACCGGGTTCTCGATCCCCGCCGCGATCCAGACCGACGCGCCGGTCAACCCCGGCAACAGCGGCGGGCCACTGGTCGACCTCGACGGCGACGTCCTCGGGGTCGTTTTTGCCGGCGCCGGCCAGACGATCGGGTTCGCGATCTCGGCGGCGCTCGCCGACCGGGTCGTTCCCGCTCTCGCCGAGGACGGCGAGTACGACCACGCCTACCTGGGCGTCAACGTGATCCCCGTCAGCCCACCGCTGGCCGAGGCCAACGAGCTCGAGGATCCCCGCGGCGTCCTCGTCGCGGAGGTCGTCCCGGACTCGCCGGCCGAGGACGTCCTCGAGCCCGTCGACGACGTCGCGACCGTCAATGGCGAGCCGGTTCCGGTCGGCGGCGACGCGATCATCGCGATCGACGGTGAGGAAATCCCCAACCAGGAGCAGCTGGCCGCGACGATCGCGCTCGAGACCTCGCCCGGCGAGACCGTCGCGGTCGAGGTCATCCGCGACGGCGAGCGCGAGACCGTCGAACTCGAACTCGAACCACGGCCCGACGTGGACGTCCCCTGACCGTGACCGCTCGCTCCGCAGGCGAACGCAGGTGCATCGATTAGGGACGGGAGCGTGCTGGAGTGTGGTATGACCGAAATCGGTCACAAGCTCATCTGCGAGGAACACGGGCCGAACGATCTCGCCGACTACGCCGAACTCGCCGACCGATCGGCGTTCGACTTCGCGATGATCTCCGATCACTTCCACCCCTGGACCTCGAGCCAGGGCGAGAGCCCGCTGGTCTGGAACGTGATCGGCGCCGTTTCGCAGGCGACCGACGACCTCACCCTGGGGACCAGCATCACCTGTCCGATCCTGCGGTACCATCCCGCGATCATCGCGCAGGCAGCCGCGACCGCAGGAGTCCAGCTCCCCGGTCGATTCTTCCTCGGGGTCGGCACCGGCGAGAACCTGAGCGAGCACGTGCTGGGCGATCGGTGGCCCGAACACCAGGTTCGCCTCGAGATGCTCGAGGAGGCGGTCGACCTCATCCGAACCCTGTGGGAGGGCGAGACGACGAGCTACCGGGGCGAGTACTACACCGTCGAAAACGCCAAGATCTACACGCTACCCGAGGAGCGGCCGCCGATTCCGATCGCCGCTGACGGCCCGAAGACGGCGCGCAAAGCGGGGGAGATCGGCGACGGGCTCGTCGCGGTCGCGCCCGATCCCGATCTGATCGAGGCCTTCGAGGACGGCGGCGGCGAGGACAAACCCCGGTACGCCGAGATCGACGTCTGTTACGCCGAGGACGAGCAGGAGGCGATCGAAACCGCCCACGAGATCTGGCCGCAAGCGGCGCTGCCGGGGGAGCTGCTCTGGGAGCTGCGGACGCCCGCCCACTTCGAGCAGGCGACCGCGGCGGTCTCGAAGGAAGACGTCGCGGAGGTCGTCGTCTGTGGTTCCGATCCCGAAGCCCACATCGAGGGGATCAGGGAGTACGTCGACGCCGGCTTCGATCACGTCGCGGTCCACAACGTCGGCTCGAACCAGGCCGAGTTCGTCGAGTTCTACGAGGAGGAGGTGCTACCGGCGGTGCAGTAGTCGCCCGGCTGCGGGGACGTCAGGACGACTCCTCGGTCTCGCCTTCCGCCTCCTCGAGGTCGTCGGGCTGTTCTCCGTCCGATCGCGGCGCGTTCTGGGTGCCCAGGTCGTCGTCGCCGTCGTCGGCCGCGTCGTCCTTGCGGTCGACGCGCTCGAGTTCCTCCTCGACCTCGGCTTCCCGTTCGGCCTCGTACTCGTCGGCGCGGTCGGTGTCGTCTTCGGCCATATCGACTGCTGTTTTGGGACCGAGCGGTTTGGTCCTCGGGCCGTCGACTGCAACGTCGACCGCGAGGACGCTTCGTTTCAATAACAGGGTGGCTGACACGAAAGACAGATAAAAGAGCCCGCACTGTGAACGAATAGATATGGACGTTCCGTACGACCTCACCTCGTACGTTCGGGTGTTGAAGATGGCGACGACGCCCACGAGCGAGGAGTTCTTTCAGGTATCGAAGATCGCCGGTGCGGGGATCCTGCTCGTCGGGTTCCTCGGGTTCATCATCGGCGGGATTATGCTGCTGTTGACCGGCGACGCCGGTGGTGCCTTCTAATGGGCATCTACGCAGTCAAGACGACGGCCAGCCAGGAGCGCACCGTCGCCGAGATGATTATCAACCGCGAGGAGCCCGAGATTCACGCCGCGCTCGCGCCCGACTCGCTGACCTCCTACGTGATGGTCGAAGCCGACGGCGACGCCGTGATCAACCGCGTGCTCGAGGACATCCCCCACGCGCGCAGCATGGTGCCCGGCAAGTCCGACATCTCGGAGGTCGAGCACTTCCTCTCGCCGAAGCCGGACGTCGAGGGGATCGCCGAGGGCGACATCGTCGAGCTCATCGCCGGCCCGTTCAAAGGCGAGAAGGCCCAGGTCCAGCGCATCGACGAAGGCAAGGATCAGGTGACGGTCGAACTGTACGAGGCGACGGTTCCGATCCCGGTGACGGTACGGGGCGACCAGATTCGCGTGCTCGACAGTGACGAACGGTAGTTCGTCAGTCAGTACGAACGGGCACACCGTGCCCGTAGGTGTCTCCAACGATCGGTAGCGAGTCGGTTCGCTCGGGGCGAACGACGTGAGCACCGAGGACGTTTTCTACTCCGTTCTGCAAGCTGAGGTGTCGACGCGAAGCGAGGCACCTGACGACGCGTTCCCCGGATCGCCGTCGTTGGGGAGTGTCTCACTGTGCGTCGTGACCTGCTGAATGCGGACGTCGACCGGTTCGTCCACGTGCGGCTCGATCGCCGCGACGAGTCGGTCCGACAGTGGCGGATCGAGATCCCGCTCGCCCGGTAACCGTGACGACGATCGCATCGATCGACCGTATCGGGTAGTCGTCGAGTTCGACCGTTACCGTCCGGGCGTCGATGACGACGACGCTCGCGTCCTCGCTGATTCCGGCGTCAGTCAGTCGATCGAACACCCGCTCGACGGCGTCGCTCGGGAGTGGAAACCGAACGACCGTGACGTGTTCCCCTGCCAACAGTATCCGTTCGCTACCGGCGTGCGTGCCGAATCAGAATGCATAACCCGACGCTCGCGAAAGGGCTCACGTACTCGTGAGCGACGGAGAGGAAGTTCGGGTCGACTGTCACGTGAAGGTGCTCAACGACGATGTCGTCGAGCGCGCGACGCGTGCCGGCCTCGACGCAATCGTCTACGCACCGCACTTTACCCGCCTGCCGGAGATCCGCGAGCGTGCAGCGGCCTACTCGAACGAGGACTTACTGGTCGTCCCGGCCCGAGAGGTCTTTACCGGCACCTGGCGGGATCGCAAACACGTCCTCGCGATCGGGCTCGAGGAGCCGGTGCCGGACTTCATTCCCCTGGAGGTCGCGATGGCCGAGTTCGACCGCCAGGAGGCCGCGGTGCTGGCACCCCACCCCGAGTTCGCGACCGTCAGCCTCGGCGAGCCCGAGCTGCGCACGTACGCGAAGACGATCGACGCGGTCGAGATCTTCAACCCGAAACACCTCCCGTCGCACAACCGCCGTGCCCGCGAACTGGCCGACATGCTCTCCTATCCGCCGTTTACCTCCTCGTACGCCCACCTACCGAGCTCGGTCGGCGTCGCCTACACCGCCTTCGACGCGACGATCGAGGACGAGGACGACCTGGTCGCGGCCCTCGAGAACCCTGCTGCCCGGCGGATCGTCCACGACAACGGGCCGAGGCGGCTGCGGACGTCGGTCCGGGAGCTCGCACACCTTTGCTACGAGAACACCTGGAAGAAGGCCGACCGCTGTTTCCTCTCGGGGATCGAGCCGACCCATCCCGACCACATCGCCTACGACGGTCGGTTCGACGACGTCGCGCTCTACTGATCCTCGGTGTCGTCTTCGAGTGCGTCCGCGATACGCTCGAGCTGCAGCCCGACGTAACACAGCGCCTGCGTCTGCATGATCGCCGGATCGGTCGTCCACTCGTCGGTGATGTAGGCCGCCTGCTTGCCTGCCCGGTCGAGTTCTGTGGTATCGTTTGCCATCAGTATCGGGTTCGTCACCGATCCCTGAAATCGTTTGGCCGGCTGGCGCTTTCGAACCCCCCGACGGTCGGTCACTCTCGGCGCGAGGCGTCCCGGACCCGTTCGAGCGTGTGCTCGACCCGCTCCCAGTGGCTCCCGCGCCAGAAGTACTGGCCGCAGTCCCGACAGCGCCAGACCGCACGCTCAGCTGGGTCGGGGGCGTACTCGGGCGTCGACGTCTCGAGCTCGACGTCCTCGAGCGGGCCGTTACAGCGGCCACAGTAGGAGGGGACGTCCTCGAGGACGAGCTTGACTCCCACGGACGCGAGTTCGACGAGCTGGGCCTCGACCTCGCGGGACTCGAGGAGGATCGCGTCGTCGGCGCGGGTCGCGAGCTGGACGTCCCGCGTGAGGAGCGTTCGGGCCTCGTCCTCCGCGACAGCGAGCAGAGCGTCGTCGGCCTCGATATCACGGTCTCCGGCGTAGACGGTGTCGTGGCCGCACATCCGCAGGTAGGCGACGAGCCCACCGCACATGACGTCGAGAAGGAGTTTCACGGGATCAGTGCAGGAACGCCCGCAAGTCCTCGATTTCTCGGGTGTTGATCACGTCTGCAGGTTCGGCCCATCCCCGTCGGGCGGTGTGGACGCCCCAGCGCATATACTCGAGCGTCGCGGGCTGGTGGGCGTCGGTGTTGACCGCGATCGGCGCGCCCGCCGCGATCGCGGCCTGGACGGCGCTCCCCCAGAGGTCGAGCCGCTTCGGGTTGGAGTTGATCTCGAGGGCGGTGCCGTGCTCGGCGGCGGCCTCGCCCAGCGCGGTCGCGTCGAAGTCGAGCCCGGAACGCTCGTTCAGCAGCCGGCCGCTGGGGTGGCCCAGCACGTCCACCGCGGGGTTTTCGATCGCCGTCACGAGTCGGTCGGTCGCCGTCTCGGCGTCCTGTCCCAGGCCGCTGTGGGGCGAGGCGACGATCACGTCGAGGGCGTCGATGACGTCCTCGACGAGGCCGATCTCCCCGTCGGCGTCGACGTTAGCCTCGATGCCTGCGAAGACTTCGAGGTCGGCTGCGGCCGCGACCTCGCGGATCGCTTCGATCTGCTCGACGATCTCCGTATCGCTGAGTCCCATATCGGCGACGACGCCCGGCCCCTCGGCGTGGTCGGCAATGGCGAGGTAGTCGTACCCCCGCTGCTCGGCCGCCTCGACCATCGCGTCGATCGACGTGTTGCCGTCGGACCACTCGGTGTGACAGTGCAGATCGCCCCGGATATCGTCGCGGGTAAGAAGCTCCGGGAGCTCGCCGTTCGCCGCGGCGTCGATCTCGCCGCGGTCCTCGCGCAGCTCGGGCGGAATCCACTCGAGACCGAGCGCCTCGTACATCCCCGCCTCGTCCTCGCCGGCGACGCGCTCGCCGACCCGCTGGCCGGAATCGGGGTCGTCGATCTCGGAGACGTCGAAGGCGCCGTACTCGTTTAGCTTCATCCCACGGTCGATCGCGTAGTTGCGCAGCGTGACGTTGTGGTCCTTGCTCCCCGTGAAGTACTGCAGCGCGGAGCCAAACTCCTCGGGCGCGACGGTCCGCAGGTCGACCCGGATCTCGCCGACGCGGACGCTGGCCTTCGCGGGGCCGGACTCGATCTCGCTGTCGACGGAGTCCCAGCCGACGAACGCTTCGACGACGTCCTCGGACGTCTCGGTCGCGACGAGGACGTCGACGTCGCCGATCGTCTCGCGCCACCGGCGGATGGAGCCGGCGACCTCGCAGCGCCGGACGTCTTCGAGGCTCTCGAGGAAGGCCAGCACGTCGTCGGCCAGCGGGCGGGCCTCTCCGAGCAGCTGGCGCTGGCCGATCGTGCGGGCGAACTCGAGGTTTTCGCGGATGTTCTGTTCGGTCTTGGGACCGAACCCCTTGACCGCCTGGATCTCGCCGGCCTCGGCGGCGTCCTCGAGGTCATCGAGGGTCTGGATCCCCAGCTCGCGGTAGAGTTTCCCCGCGGTCTTCGGGCCGACGCCCTCGATTCGGGTGAGGTCGGCGATATCGATCGGGAGCTCCGCGCGCAGCTCCTCGAGTTCCTCGATCGACCCGGTCTCGACGTACTCGACGATCTTCGAGGCGATGGCGTCGCCGACGTGGTCGATCGTCTCGATCGACTCGCGGTCGTCGGCGGCGACGTAGTCGGCGATCGGCGTCGGGTGGGCGCGAACGCTCTCGGCCGCCCGCCTGTAGGCACGGGGTTTGTACTCGACGTCGTCGGCCTCGAGCAGGTCGGCGAACTCCTCGAGCCGCCCTGCGAGTTCGGCGTTGGTCGTCATCGGCCCCGCCCCTGAGTGTTGTCGTCCTCGTGGCCCAGTGCCTTCTTTAGGAACGACATCCAGCGCTTCTTGTCGGCGGCCTGCTGGGCCTTCTGTTCCTGTTCGAGGTTCGTCGGGCCGAGGTTCTCGAGGACGTTCAGCGCCCGGTCGATCCCGATGATGCTCCGGGCGAGCTCCTCGCCCTCCTCGCGGGAGACCGCACCCTCTTCGATGGCCTCGAGGCGTTCGAGGCGCTCGCGGCGCAGGTTCCGTTTGGCCTGCTCGACGCGGTCGCGCTCGCCGGGCGGCACCGTGTCGCGACGTTTGATCTCGAAGACGAAGGTCCGGAGGTCGATCTCCTCGCCCTGGACGGTGATCGTCTCCGGGATGTCCGCACCGACAGTGGCGCCCTCGCGCTCGACGCGCTCGAGCAGCTGCTTGCGCTCGTACTCTTGCACGCTTCGTCGTTGGGGGCTGAACGGCAAAAATGTACGTTCCGACGGTGATCGATCATCCCGAGGACGTCGGGGCTACCGTCGGCGTCGGTAAACCGGCAGCCGAAGCCATGAGAATTCCCCGCCAGCGCCGGAACTGAACCCCAAATCCCTTGAGAGTGCCACCCTTATCCCCGGCTAATGGCCACGTGCGACGTGTGTGGGAACGAAGAGAGCATGCCCTACAACTGCCGGCACTGTGGGGGGACCTACTGCTCCGAACACCGCCTGCCGGAGAACCACGACTGTTCGCGGCTCAATAACTGGAACGATCCGCAGGGAGTCTTCGACAGCGGGTTCGACGAGAGCGTCGACAACGGAGGGACGGCGAAGAGTCGAAGCCTGACCGACAAACTCCCGATCGACACCGGTCCCGGCGGCCCGCTGGCGTACTTCCGCGGGAACATGACCTACACGGTGCTGGCGCTGATGTGGATCACGTTCGCGCTCCAGGGGATCGTCGAGCTGACGCTCGGCTCGGGAGTCCATCGATCGCTGTTCGTCCTCGCTCCCGAGAGCCCGGAGTACGTCTGGACGTGGGTTACCTCCATCTTCGCCCACGGCGGGTTCCTGCACATCGTCTTCAACAGCATCGTGATCTTCTTCTTCGGCCCGCTGGTCGAGCGCTACGTCGGCTCGCGGGACTTCCTGGGGCTGTTCCTGATAAGCGGCGCCGTCGCCGGCCTCAGCCAGATCGGGATCCAGATTCTGCAGGGCGTGCCGCCGGGTTTCGGCGGCGTGGTCGGTGCCAGCGGCGCTGCACTGGCAATCCTGGGTGTGCTCACGATCCTGAACCCCAATCTCACCGTCTACCTCTACTTCATCCTGCCAGTCCCGCTCTGGATCCTCGCGGCGGGGACGGCGCTGATCAGCGTCATCTTCATCGGCACCGGCGGCGGCGGGAACATCGCCCACGCGGCCCACCTCGTCGGACTTGTGGTCGGACTGGGATACGGTGAGTACATCAAACGGACCAGGAACGTGCGAACGCCCGACCAGTTCCAGCTCGGCGGCGGCGGACCGGGCGGCCCCGGTGGCCCGGGCGGTCCCGGTGGCCCCGGTGGACCAGGCGGTCGCCGTCGCTTCTGAGCGCGCAGCCGAAAGCCCACCCACTGATTTTCCCGCGCCGTCAATCCCGCGGTACCGATGCACGTCTCCCGCCCCGACCTCGTTCCCGACGCCTCGCTCGAGCGCTCGGAGATGGAAACCCTCCAGCGCGAGATCGCCGACGCCGCCGTCTTCGAGGACGCCCTCGAGTTCGATCCCGCCGTCCTCGGCGACCCGCTGGTGGCGTCGACGAGCGAGGACGACCCCCCGATCGTCGCGGGCGTCGACCAGTCGTTTCTCACGAACGACGCGGGCGACCAGGACCGGGCGCTGTCGGCCGTCGTCGCCGTACAGGGCGACGAAGTGATCGAACGGGTCCACGCGGTGACGCCGCTTTCGATCCCCTACATCCCCGGTCTGCTCTCCTTCCGGGAGGGCGCGCCGATCATCGACGCCCTCGAGGAGCTGTCGGTCGAGCCCGACCTCCTCCTGTTCGACGGCAGCGGGCGCATCCACTTCCGGCAGGCCGGGATCGCGACCCACATGGGCGTCGTGCTGGACGTCCCGAGTATCGGGATCGCCAAGAGCCTCCTCTGTGGCAGCCCGCGCGAGGACGTCGAGAATCTCCCCGAGGGGACGCGAGTGCCGATCGAGGCCAACTCGCGGGTCGACGCCGCCGAGGGTACCCTGCTCGGCTACGCGGTCCAGACCCGCCAGTACGACTCGCCGGATCGGCACATCAACCCGCTGTACGTCAGCCCGGGCCACCGCGTCGGCCCCGAGACGGCAGCCGACGTCGCGCTGGCGACGTCCTCGTCGTACAAGCTGCCCGATCCCGTCCGGCTGGCCGACAGCTACGCCGACGAGGCGAAGCGCGGACTCGGGGAGTAAGGGTCGGAATCCGGGTTCGCGACTGGCGGACGATCGATCGGTCACGTTTCCTGAGTGCCGTTTCGACCGGCACGATAAACCGTCGATACTTAGGTATCCTCACTCGAAACGGTCACGCATGGCCATCGCTGAGGAAGCCGACGATGATGCGGGGGACGACGCGACCGTCGCGGACGACACTCGACGGGAACCGACGGACGAAACCGAAACGACCGACGCGACCGAGGATCGCTACACGCGCAAGCAGTGCGTGCTGATCACCGGCTGTTCGTCGGGAGTCGGCCACGCGACCGCGCGGGCGTTCCTCGAGAAAGACTGGCAGGTGATCGCGACGGCCCGAAACGTCGAGGACGTCGCGGACCTCGAGGAGGCCGGCTGTACGACCCTCGAACTGGACGTCACCGACCCCGACCAGGTCGCCGACGTCGTCGAGCGCACCGTCGAGATCGGCGGCGCGATCGATTGTCTGGTCAACAACGCCGGCTACGCCCAGATGGGACCGATCGAGGACGTCTCGACGGTCGATCTCCACCGCCAGTTCGACGTCAACGTCTATGGCCCCCACCGTCTCGCGCGGGCCGCGCTCCCGCATATGCGCGCCCAGGGCGAGGGCCGGATCATCAACGTCTCGAGCGTGGCCGGCCGGGTATCCTTCCCCGGCTACGGCGCCTACTCGGGGTCGAAACACGCCCTCGAGGCGATGACCGACGCGTTGCGCGGCGAGGTCGAGGAGTTCGGTATCGAGGTCGTGTTGATCGAGCCCGGCCCGATCGAAAGCGAGTTCTCCGACCGGGTCGACGAGGAGCTGCCCGGCTCGGAGCGCACTCCGGCCTACGAGTCGCTGTACGAGATCTACGACGAGGCCCAGCTGATCGGGGGCGGACAGGGCGGTCCCTTCGCCTCCACCCCCGCGGAGGTCGCGACGGCGATCGTCGAGTCGGCGATCCGCTCGGAGCCGCCCGCCCGGTACCCCGTCGGGCCGATCGGCCAGCTCGGCGTCTACGCCCGCTTCCTCCCGGATCGGCTCCAGGACGCACTCTACGGCGTCGTCCGAAAGCTCGTCTGACGCCACGGCCCGTCGTTACAGAACTCTTATACTTCGGCGCGGAGAGGTGTCACACAACGATGTCGGACGCTCCCGCCGGGGCCGTCGAGCTCGCCGACAGGATCTCCGCGCTGCTGTACGGGATCGCTGGCTGGCTGACCGTCGGATTCGGACTGTTACTGACCGTCGCCGCGGGCCGGTTCGGCTACAGCGTCGCGACCGGCACTGCCCGGGTCGACGCCGCGATCGCCGCCGGCCTGTTCGCACTGGTTTTGCTTCTGACGGGGCTCGTGACCGTCGCGCTCGGGCTCTTCGTCAACCCTCGCTTTCGCCGTCGGCTGGATCGGCGCCATGGGCCCTCCACGTTCGGTCGCGTGCGCTCGGTCGATCGACGGGTCGTCCGTCCCGAAGAACGCTGTCTCGAGCGCTGTGTCGACTGCGACGACCGGGTCGAGAAGGGGCTGGTCCGACGCTACCGCGAGGAGTACGCGCTCGCGGGCGTTCCCGTATACACGTGCTCGGAAGGGTACAACCACTACTGTCTCGAGTGTACGACGGTCGGACTCCGTGCCGAGGACGTCGCCGGCTCGAGCGCCGAGCCCGAGCCCGACCGTCGCGTCCTCGAGCGCGCGAAGTGAGAAGCGCAAGCGTCAGTCGCCGACCGCCCGCGCGTCGTCACCGGAGTCGTCGATAGCGAACGCGCCACCGGGGCACCGACGGACTCGTCCCGCCCGCTGGAGGTCGCGACACTGGCGTTCAATCGTTACGGGGTGGGCAGCGAGGGTCGCGGCCAGTCGGGAGACCGTCATCGGGCCGTCGGCTGCCAGTATCTCGAGGATCTCGCGTTCGGTCCGGTCGGCTGACGGGTCGTCCGTCGGCATGGGAGTTACTTCCACATTGGCGAACGGACGGATGAATGGCGCTCCAGTTCCCAGTCGATGAGAACGGTCTCGAGGGGTGATCTCGATCCCGATACCCGAGCGAACGATGTCGGTCGACCCGCGGCTCGAGGTCGTCTGTGCCGATCGCACGCCGACGGAAAAGAACGTGCGCGGACTATCCGCTGAACGCCTCGGCGAAGTCGGCCGGCAGCGTTCCGATGTCGATCCCCCAGGCTATCGGGAGCCACAGCAGCGCGACGGCCGTGATCAGGATGATTCCGATGACGTTGAGCCCGACGCCGACGCGGGCCATCTGTGGCAGGGAGATGTAGCCGCTGCCGAAGACGATGGCGTTTGGCGGCGTCGCAACGGGAAGCATGAACGCGAACGAGGCCGCGGTCGCACCGGCGATCATCAGCCCGTAGGGGTGGACGCCGATGCCGACCGCGACGCCGGCCAGGATCGGCATGAGCATCGCCGTGGTCGCCGTGTTCGAGGTCACTTCCGTCAGGAAGACCGTCATCGAGACCACGGCCAGCAGGATGAAGACCATCGAGACGCCCTCGAGGGCGGCGAGCTGTTCGCCGATCCAGGCCGCGAGCCCGGTGTCGCCGAACCCGGAGGCGATCGCGAGCCCCCCGCCGAACAGGAGAATAACGCCCCACGGAATGTCGACGCCGTTGGTCCAGTCGAGCAGGAACGTGTGGTCGCCGTCCTCGGTCTTCGTCGGCAGGGTGAAGAGAACGAGCGCACCGCCGATCGCGACGATAGTGTCAACGTCGTCCGGCGGCACGATCCCGACCAGCGGTTCGAGCAGGCTGGCGGTGATCCAGGACAGCGCCATCCCGACGAAGACGACCAGCACCAGCCGCTCCTGGCTGCTCATCGATCCGAGTCGCTCGAGCTCGCGGTCGATCGTGTCGGCGCCGATCGGCAACTCGTCGAACTGCGGGGAAATCGCGACCCGCGTCACGTAGACGTAGACCGTCGCGAGCCCGACGATCGAGATCGGGACGCCGTACAGCATCCACTCCGCAAAGCCGATCGTCGTTCCGAACAGCTCGCCCGCCTGGCCCGCAAAGAGGATGTTCGGCGGAGTGCCGATCAGCGTCGCGACGCCGCCGACCGAGGCGCCGTAGGCGATACACAGCATCAAAGCGACGCCGAAGGAGAAGTTCCCCTCGCTCGTGTCAATCTCGAGCTCGGTCTCGTCGACCAGGTCCGCGGTCTGATAGATGACGGCCAGCGCGATCGGAACCATCATCATCACCGTCGCGCTGTTCGACACCCACATCGAGAGAAACGCCGTCGAGAGCATGAACCCGAGGATGAGCCGCGAGGGAGCGGTGCCGACGGCCTTGATCGTCCGCAGGGCGATGCGCCGGTGCAGCCCCCACCGTTGCATCGCCATCGCGAGGAAGAACCCACCCATAAAGAGGAAGATCAGGGGGTCGGCGTAGGAGGGGGTCGTGTCGGCGGCCGGCACGGCTCCGGTCAGCGGGAAGAGGACGATCGGGAGCAGCGACGTCGCCGGAATCGGAATCGCCTCGGACATCCACCAGACCGCGATCCACGCGGTTGCGGCGGCGACGGCCTGCCCCTCGGGCGTGAGCCCCTCGGGCGTCGGCGAGAGGAAGATCATCGCGAACAGGATCGGCCCGAGGACGAAGCCGATCTTCTGTCGGAGCTCGTACTCCCCGCCGACGTCGAACGGCGACCGATCGTCGTCGGAACCGCCGTCGTCCCCACCCCCGAAACCGGTAGCTTCGGAATCGCCGTTCGGATCGCGTCCGCCGTCGGACAACGCCCGTTTCGCGACGCGGCGCTCCTCGTCCGAGACGCCGTCCAGATCCGCGGCGATCGCGTGTCCGTCGAGTCTGAGGTAGGCCTTCGTTCGTTCGTTCAGGAACCAGAGATACGCCCAGAGCCGCTGTATAGCCAGCTCACACCTGTCGAAAGCGTTCGATACCATCTGCTCGACGTTCCGAACCGGGGATTAAAAAACGCCAAGATTCCCTCGCGAGAGGATGTCAACGACGTTCGACGTTCCCGCGAGAGGAGTTCCCAGTGAGCGGAACGCACATCCCGTCGCCCGCACAATTCGGGCCATGCCGCTGTTACAGTTCGACACGACTCGATCGCTGTCGGCCGACGAGCGGACGGCGCTGGCCGATCGAGTGACGGCGCTGTACGCTGAAGAGATGGCAACGACCACGGGCCACGTCGCGGTGACGATCCGCGAACGAGCGTCCTCGGCGATGCACCTCGGACGCGAGGTCGAGGGGCCGTTGCTCTTTCTCGACGCCGAGATCCGTCGCGGACGGCCGTTCGAGCGCAAGCGGGCGTTCGCGCTGGCGACGATGGAGTACGCCGGCGAGGCGCTGGGGATCCCCGACCCGAACATGAAGGTCGTGTTCACCGAACACGAGGGCGAGGCGATGATGGGCGTCGATCGGGTCGGCGGCGAGTGGAACGGATCGGAGTGAAACCCCGCGCCGGCAGCCGGTTCCGTCACGGTAAAGCGGCCCCGTCGGAAAGGCGCGAGCGATGGATCGATCCTACTGGCGGACGGTCTCGCTGATCGCGCTCTGGCAGGTCGCCGCGAGTATCTGTTACTACACCGTCTTCGCGGCGACGCCGTTTTTCCGCGCGGAGTTCGGGCTCTCCCGGTTCCAGGTCGGGTTCGTCGTTACCGCCCTGACGCTGGGTTACGCCGTTTTCCTGCTCCCGGTCGGGGCGCTGATCGATCGGTTCGGCGAGTACCGCTCGCTCCTGGTCGGCCTCGTCGGACTCGCCGCCGGCGCGACGTTCGTCGCGGGTGCGCCGTCGGTCGCGACGCTGCTCGCTGCCGCCTTCTTCCTGGGCTCGGCGTACGCGAGCGCGATCCCAGGGACGAACAAGGCCGTCTATGACAACGTCGCCGCGGGTCGCCAGAACCTCGCGGTCGGGATCAAGCAGGTCGGGGTCACCGCCGGCAGCGGGATCAGCGCCCTGCTGGTGACCGGGCTCGCCGGTGTCCTCTTCTGGCAGGCCGGATTCCTCGTCGCCGCCGTCGCCGCCATCGTCGTCGCCGCACTCTTTGCGGTGCTGTACGACGGCTCCGGCGGCGGCGGCACCGCCGAGTACCCCGATTTCCGGTCGCTGTCGAAGAACCGTCCGTACCGCTGGCTGGTCGCGGCTGGCTTCTTTCTCGGCGCCGCGCTGTTCACGACGACCGGTTACACCGTCCTGTTCGTCCAGGAGGAGATCGGCGCCTCGGTTGCCTTCGGCGGGGTCGTCCTCGCGGTCGTCCAGCTGTTCGGCAGCGGGGGCCGGCTCGCGACGGGCTGGCTAAGCGACGCGCTGCCCGGCGATCCACAGGTCCGGATCGGGTCGATCCTGATCGTCCAGGCGCTCGCCAGCGCCGCCCTGTTCGCGGTCGTCGCCGCGACCTCGAGCCCGATCGGGGCCACGGTCGCGTTCGCGGCGCTCGGCTTTTTCGTCCTCGGGAACACGGGCGTCTACTACTCCTGTATGTCGACGCTTGTCGGCAGCGAGGAGATGGGCGGCGCGACCGCGGGCGGGCAGCTCTCGCTGGTCGCCGGCTCGATCGTCGCCCCACCGGCCTTCGGCTACCTCGCCGACGTCGTCGGCTACCGCGCCTCGTGGGGACTGCTCGGCGCCGGCTGCGTCCTCGCCGCGGGGCTGCTTGTCGTCGCGGTTCGCAGCGAACCCCCGATCGACGACCCCGCGCTGGCCGACTGATCGATCCGAAGAACGAACCACTATGGCCTCCGAGGACGAACTCCCGCTCATGTACCGCGTTTTGCTCCCCGTCGACGACAGCGAGGCCCGCGGTCGCGCCCAGGCCGCGGCCGTCCTCGAGTTGCCCAGTGCCAGCGACGAGATTACGGTCGACGTCCTCCACGTCCACGAGGGGGTGTCGGGTCCCGACGCCGAGTGGGCCGCGGGCGGGTTCTCCGAGGAGTACGCCGAGCAGATGGACGAGAACCTGCGCGAGCGGGCGAACCTGCCAAGCGCCGTCGATACCGCGACCGAACTGCTCGAGGAGAGCGGAGTCGACTACGAGGTCCACGAATCGGTCGGCGATCCCGCCGAGACGATTCTCACGGCTGCAAGCGAACGGGACAGCGACGCGATCGTCATCGGGATCCAGAAGCGCTCGCCCGTCGGGAAGGTGCTGTTCGGCAGCGTCGCCCAGGGCGTGATCCTCGACAGCGATCGGCCAGTGACGACCGTTCCCGCGGCCGAAGGGGAAGAGCGGTAGCTACCGCAGGCAGGCCGCGACGACCTCGAGCATCCCCTCGCCCTGGACCTCGTCGGCGAACAGCGGCACCCGGCGAACGTCGGTCCCCCGGAACAGCTCCTGGGCCTCCGCGAGCGCCGACTGCTGGACGTCCCAGCGGCGCTGGCAGAACTCGCAGCTCTCGAGGTCGGGCTGTAAGAACTCACCCTCGACGTCGTCGGTGACGTCCGACAGCGGCTCCATGACGCGGTTGACGACGACGGTTCCGACGGGAATCCCGAACTCCCCGAGCTGTTCGCGCAGTCGTTTGGACTCGAGGACGCTCATCTCCTCGGGGACCAGTACGATCCGGAAGTCGGTTCGGGCGGGGTCCCGTAGGGCGGCCCGGAGTTGCTCGATACGCTCGCGCAGCTCCTCTAGGTTCTGCAGGTCGGGCTCCTGGTCGGGCATCTCCTCGCCGCCGAACATCCCCTTCATCCCGTCGAGCATCCCGCCGATCCGCTGGCGGAACGTCATGAGACGGCCCATCATTGTGTCCATGAGCTCGGGCAGCTGGAGCAGGCGCAGCGTGTGGCCCGTCGGTGCCGTATCGACGACGACCCGCTCGAACCGCTCGTCGTCCAGATACTCGAGCAGCAACTGCATCGCCGCGGCCTCGTCGGAGCCCGGCATCGGCCCGCCCAGCAGCGACTCCATCGGGGAGTCCTCGCCGAACATTCCCTCGAGCCCGCCGAACATTCCGGCGCCCTCGCCCTGTGCCTGCGCCTGGGCGGCGAAGCCGGCGTCGTCGACGGCCGCCTCGGGATCGATCTCGGCGGCGTACAGCGGGACGTCCTCGCGGATCCGGCCCGGCTCCGAGGGGACGTCGGTCTCGAACGTATCGGAAAGCGAGTGGGCCGGATCCGTCGAGACGACCAGCGTCGAGACCCCCGCGCGGGCGCTGTCCAGCGCGGTCGCGGCCGCCATCGTCGTTTTTCCGACTCCGCCCTTCCCGCCGTAGAGGACGTAGTCGGGGCCGTCGACGTCCTCGTCGGACGGCTCGACGCTGATCGTCTCGCGCTCCTCGGCCACCGACTCCGTTGGCGTCACTTCGATCGTGTGGTCCCCGTCGTCGGTACCCCCTTCGTCCGTCTCGGCCTCGTCGACGGGCTCGACGTCGATTCCGCTCATGCGGTCCGGTTTCCGGCGGGCACACGAGTATTCGTCGGTCTCGGAGAGGGACGATCCGACGTCGCCGAGCCACGCATGATACTAGTACTACAGCTCGAATTTAAGGCATAGGGAGTCTCCTTATCCATATATTCATATCCGGAGGTAGATTTAATTACGATGCCGTCGACGATACGCCCACACCGAAGCGGTGGTGGCGCTTCGAACCCTTCACTCATGACCGCACAACTCACCGAACCCCGAACCGACGAACCGACGACCGACGACCGCACGTTCCCGTACGACGGGGGCGAGCCCGGACTGGCGCTTCCGGTGGCGAACGCACGCGGCGTGCTTCGACCCGAGGACCCGACCGCAGCCGTCGGCGCCGCCGGTTCGACGGCCTGTCCGGACTGTGCTGCAGAAACCGTCAACGGCGCGGGGCTGTACGTCTGTCCCGACTGTTCCTGGAGCGGAACCTTGCGGTAGTCAGCCGCGTTGTCGATGGCTCACGCGTCTCCCGAGTAGCCGATCGCTTCGAACTGCGGAACTTTTGGGATGTGTAGAATAGGTGATTGAGGTGAGAGAGCTGGCTATCGATCGAAGTACGCCGCGAGCCGCTCCGCGGCCGCCGAGACGCGGGGCGTGACCAGCGCGAAGCGAAGCCAGTCGGCTCGCGAGTCGCCGAACGCCTCGCCGGGCATCCCGGCCACGCCGGCCTCGTCGATCAGTCGCTCGACGTTCTCGAGGGTCCCCGGGTAGTCCTCGAAGCGAGCCATCACGTAGAACGATCCCTGCGGCGTGGTGTAGTCGGCGCCCGCGTCCTCGAGGGCGTCGGTGAACGTCTCGACGCGCTCGGCCAGCAGCTCCCGGTTTCGCTCGTAGTAGTCGGGCTCGGTCTCCCGGAGTCCCCGGAGAACCGCGTACTGGGCGGGACGGCTGCCCGCGACGTTGACCAGCATGTGGCGGCTCTTGGCGTTCTCGACGAGGTGTGGCGGGAAGATCGCGTACCCGACTCGGAACCCGGTGATCGCCATCGACTTCGAGAAGGCGTTGGTGACGATGCGGTGGTCGGAGTCGACTCCGAGCGCGGAGGCGAACCGTCCCGAGAGGTCGAAGTGGTCGTACACCTCGTCGCTGACGAGGACGGCGTCGTACTCCTCGGCGATCGCGACGAGTTCGCGGATCGTCTCCTCGGGGTAGACGGCTCCCGTCGGGTTGTTCGGCGAGTTGACGACGATCGCGGCCGTCTCCTCGCCGACGACCTCGCGAACGGCCGCGGGATCGAGCTGGCCCTCGGCGTCGGCGGCGACGAACCGCTGACGGCCGCCGAGCATCGTCGTCTTCCCCGGGTAGTAGGGGTAGACGGGATCGGTCAGTACGACCTCGTCGCCGCGGTCGCGCTCGAGCGCCCGCGCCATCGCGAGGTAGTTCGCCTCTCCCGCGCCGTTGGTGACGACGACCTGCTCGACGTCAACGTTCCGTCGGGCGGCGATCTCCTCGCGAAGCTCGACGAGGCCCTCGCTGGGCGGATACTGGAACCGGTCGGGCTCGAAGTCGGCGTAGTCGCCCAGCCCCTCCCGCAGCGCCTCCGGTGGCTCCCAGTCGGGGTTCCCACTGACCATGTCGATCACGTCCCGGTCGGCCCGGTCGGCGTACTGCATCACGCGAAAGAACAGCGGCGTCTCGTACTCCATGCGAGCTACTGGGTGCTCGCCCATCGTCGTTCTTTCGTCGCGGGCCCAGAGGGAGACGGCGCACCGATGCAACCCTGGCCTTCAAACCGCCCCCGCTCCTGGACACGCGTATGAACGACGACATCGACCGCGAACTGCCGATGGACGTCGCCGACGTGATGCGGGAGACCGGAGACACGCTCGCGGTCGCCGAGTCCTGTACGGGCGGGCTGATCGGCGCCGCGATCACAGCGGTGCCGGGAGCCAGCGACTACTTCGATTCGGGGCTGACGACCTACGCCTACGACGCCAAACGGCGCCACCTCGGGGTCAGCCGCGAGGCCCTGGACGAGTACGGCGCCGTCTCGGAACCGGTCGCCCGCGAGATGGCCCAGGGGGTCCGCGACGCGACGGATACGACCTGGGGGATCGCGACGACCGGCGTTGCCGGCCCGACGGGCGGTACCGAGGACGACCCCGTCGGCACGGTCTACATCGGAATCGCCTACGCCGGCCCGTGGGGCAGCGAGTCCTCGTTCGCGACGGTCTCTCGATACGAGTTCGACGGCGACCGCGCGACGGTACGAGCCAAGACCGTCGATCGGGCGCTCGAGGACCTGCTTGCCGCCGTCGAGGACGTTCGGGGGTAGCGATCGCGCGGCGCCGAGGCGCGACGAACCGGGACGATTCCTCACCGTCGCTGACCGTCCGCGAGAGAAAACTATTCGAGGCTCCCCCGTCGACTCCGGCGTATGAACAAACGGGGGCACGTCCTCAACGCCGTCCTGTTGAGCGTCGGGCTCGGCATCCTGCTCGAGCCGACGGCGGATCTGGGGACGCTCGAGTCCGTCGTCGCTATCACGGTTCCGGTGACGCTGGGGGCGCTCTTTCCCGACGTCGACACCGCCTTCGGTCGCCACCGCAAGACGCTACACAACCTCCCCGTGCTCGGGCTGTTCGTCGCCTTCCCGTTCGTCTTCGGCAACCTCCACTACGTCTGGATCGGCGTCCTGACCCACTACGTCCTCGACGTCACGGGCAGCAGGCGCGGCATCGCGCTGTTTTACCCGCTCTCGAGCAGGGAGTTCGATCTGCCGACGGGGGTCCCGGTCAGCAGCGGGCGGGCCGATCTCGTGACGGTGCTCGTGACCGGGTTCGAGCTCGCGGTCGCGGTCCTCCTGCTGTACGAGCTCCCGCGTCGAGGGATCGACGTCGCGGAGCTCGGGCTCTGGTTCTGAGCGGCTACCGGCGGTTCGGCGTCCAGTCCTCGCAGGCGTCCATCCCGGTCATCGCCTCCTCGTGGCGGGTGCAGTACGGAATCAGCTCGTCCGATCCGCGCTCGCGAGCGTACGCGAACTGCTCGCAGTTTCCGCAGTAGCGATCCCTCGGTAGCGTCGGCTCGGATTCGGTTTCGAGCAGCTCGGCGTCCTCGCGGTCCGGGGCGGGCTCGGCCGTCCCGGCGGGGCCACCGTCTCGGCGGGCGCTCGGTTCGGGTTCGATCTCGCCGTCGGGTTCGGCGCCGAGGACGCCGATCCCGCCGAGTCCCCCGGCGGGTCCCTCGTCGTCTCGCTCGACGATCGTCCGGTTCTGTCGCGTGACGTGCATCTCGAGGGTGCCGCCGGGGTCGTTGCGGGTCTTGAAGTTGACGACGCCGACGAACAGACACCAGATCGCGGCGAACAGACCGAGGAGGTAGACCGCGGCGACCTCGAGGGTCAGATCCGCGCCGACCCCGCGCCAGTGGTAGGGGTAGGCGACCCAGAAGAGCGCGACCCCGAGCAGGCAGAGCCCGGCGCCGACCGCGCCGGCTGCGCGGAGCCGACGGCTCGCGGGCAAGACGAGAAAGAGACCGACGAGGGCGGCCGGAACCCCGACTCCGGCCACGATCCCGGCGAGCCGGACGGTCGCGTAGTGGGCCGCCATCTCCCAGCCAGTCGCCGAGGCGACGATCCCGTCGAACAGTTCGGTCGTCGCCAGCACGACCCCCAGCACTGCGAGGACGGCGCCGGACGCGACGAGGCCCGTCCCGACGTACAGCCGCCGTCGGCTCGGCCCCGACCGTGCGTCGCCCTGGTACACCTCCGTCAGACTCGTCATGCACATATATTTGAATTACAACTACAAAACAATAACGTCAGACACAGGTCAGGTATTAGAGGTTCCCGGAAGCGAAAGGTTGAATCGCCGGGCTCGAAAACGCTCTCTCATGAGCGACGACGACGAGGAGGACGCGCCCGCAGTCGAGCTCGGCGAGCGAACCCCCGTCGAGGGGGCTCCACTGGCCCGCATCAGCTCGCGGCTCTTCTGGCCAAAGGAGAAAAGCGAGATCGACCGCCTCGAGGGCGACAGCGTCATCCGGACGCCCGACGGCCCGCGGGAGCTCTCGGCGGTGCTCGAGGAGATCGACGAGACCTACTTCCAGCGCCACCAGGAGTTCGAGCGCCACGTCCGGGACGTCGTCGGCACGGGGCCGGTTCCGACCGCCGACGAGTAATCAGCCGTGTCGGCCGAGGAAGAGCAACGCGGGGTCGACTGGCTCCCCGGCCCGCTGGACGGACTCAGCTGGTTCCAGAAGTCGCTCCTTACGGGAGCCGTCCTCACGGTCCTGTGGATGCAGCTGGTCCCCGGCGAGCTCGAGCGTCGCGTCGTCGTCGACTCGGTACTGCTGATCGGCGGCCCGCTCGTGTTGGGGCTGACCCACGGCAACCACATCGGCTGGAACGTCAACCGAACCGCCGTCCGCAACGCCGTCCTGCTCTCGCTTTTCGTCCTCCCGTTCTATCTGGTCGGCTCGACGCTTCCGACGATCCGGGCGTTCTACCCGATGTGGGAGACCTCGGCCGCACCCGGCGAGTTCATCCCCCACGCGATCCAGCTGTTCGCGCTCGCTTTGGCCGCTGAGACCTACTACCGCGGGCTGCTCTGTGTCGGCGTCCGGGAGATCGGGTTCAAGGCCGTTCTGATCAGCCCCGTCGTCTACATGATCCACCACATGTCGAAACCGCCCCTGGAGTTCCTGCTGTCGGGACCGACCGACGTGCTGTTCGGCGCGGTCGACTACAAGTCCAACTCGATCCTCCCCTCGGTGATCGCCCACGGCGCCGGGCTCGTTCTGCTGGACTGGCTAGTCCTGCACGACCCGCTGTTCGATCCTACCGGGTTCCTGGAGTACCTCGAGTGGCTCCCGATCCCGATCTGAGAGCCGTGGCAGCCGCGACGGTGGGGCTTTAGTGGCTCCCGACCGACGATCCGGATATGAGTCTCCCAATCGACCCGGCCGAGATCGATCCCGAGGACGTCGGCGAGAAACAGGCCGTCCTCGAGATGGAACACGAGGAGGCGATCGAACACGTCCGCGAGGTCTGCGAGGAGGTCGGCTTCGGCATCCCCGCGGAGTTCTCTCCGTCCGAACTGCTCAACGAGAAGGTCGACGCCGACCGCGATCCCTACTACGTGCTGGGCGCCTGCAACCCCGAGATCGCCGACCGGGCGTTGGACGAGACGCTGCGGATCGGCGGGTTCTTCCCGTGTAACATGATCGTCTGGGAGGAGGAGCCGGGCCGTCAGCGTGTGTACCACCTCTCGATCATGAAGATGGCCCGGCTGCTCGGACTGGCTCCGGACAGCGAGGAGTGGGCAGACATTGTCGACGAGACGGGTGAACTCACCGAGGAGGCGTTCGCGAAGTTCGACTCCGTCGACGCCGAGACGAGCCACTGAGACGGTCACCGACGGGCGGTTTCGACACACTCTTCCGCCGGTCCGTCTCGACACCGGGACGACCGATCCGTTCGACGCAACCGCGGGTCCGACGGTCGGCCGACGTGTGTCGGACGTTACGTTAGTTTATTTGAATGTCAAGGTTTACATACATTCAGAACTATGTTGACGTATGGACGTCAGAACCACGTTCTTCGCCCTCCTCCTTCTGTCCCTCGCGGCGGTCACGACGCTTATCCTCGCGCCGCTGTTGCAGTACGTGCTCGCCGCCGCGTTGCTCGCGTTCGTGCTCTTCCCGGCCCACGAGCGCCTCGAGCGACGGATCGGCTCCCGGCCGTCGGCGCTCGTCCTCACCGGCGTCGCCATCGTCGCCGCGGTCATTCCGCTTCTCTATCTCTCGATCGTCACCGTCCAGACGGTGTTTACCTTCCTGAATCGGTTCGACGAGGCTGCAGCCATCGAGACGGCGAGCGAGTGGGCGGTCGAACTCGGAATCGATCCCGAACTTGTCGCGACGATGCGCGCACAGCTGCTCACCGAAGTGAACGGACTGTTCGACGGCGCCGTCGACGTCGCGCTGGGGGAGCTGGTCGGGTTGCTCGACGCGAGCGTCCGAATGGGGTTAGGGATGCTGGTGCTCGTCTTTCTGCTGTACTACCTGCTCGCCGACGGTCGGACGTTCGTCGGCTGGCTGGCGGAGGTGTCGCCACTCGAGAACGAGGTGCGCGACGAGCTGTTCACCGAGGTCGACGTCGTCACCTGGGCGGTGATCAAGAGCCACGTCTTCGTCGCCGTCGTCGAGGGGCTGCTCGGCGGACTCGGGTTCTACCTGCTGGGCGTCCCCAACGTCGCCTTCTGGACGATCGTTATGGTCGTCGTCTCCTTCCTGCCGGCGATCGGCGTCTGGCTCGTCTGGGGGCCTGCGGTTGCCTACCTCCTGATGACCGCCGGACCGCTCCCGGCGATCGCGCTGTTGCTGTACGGGATCGCCGTCCTCTCAGTCGTCGACAACTACCTGCGGGCGATCTTCGTCGACCGGCGAACCGGACTCCACCCCGCGGTCGTCCTGATCGGCGTCATCGGCGGGATCTACCTGCTGGGGATCATGGGACTGTTCCTCGGCCCGGTGTTGCTCGCGGTGTTCAAGGCCGGCCTGAACGTCTTCAACGAGACCGCGCTCACGACGGACGATCTCCACCTGGAGTCGTCAGCCACGGAGCGTCCGAACACCGATCCCGGGACCGCCGACGATTGACGTCAGTCGGAGCCGTCGGCGTTGTAGCAGCTTCAATGGCCACGAAAAGCAAGCCGAAGGTGGAAGACTGGTTACCGGTCCTCGTCGGCGGGGACCGAAGGCTGCTCGTCCTCGAGTTCCGCTAGCCGTTGCTTGGCGTCGTAGCGGATGTATCCCGAGAGGACCGCAAGCACAACCACGACAAAGGCGGGGACGCCGAACAGCAGGGTTACCATTGCCAGAACCGACAGCAGCTCCGTACTGACGAGCGCGATCCACATGGGTCCCCGAACGGGCCCGACGGATTTAGTTTCGCGGGTCAGACGACCCGCCGGAGAACGCCCCTAGACTCGACTGGACGCCGGCCGCCAGCTCCGACTTGCGCCGCAGGCGCTCGAACGATATTGGCAGCTGTGGCGCGATCGAGGCGATCGCACCGTGGAACGTCTCGGCCTCGCCGTACTCGCCGGCGAGCGTCTCCCTGCTCTCGGGGGCTAACCCGCTTGCCTTCCCAGGGACGCCGTCGAAGGCGTTGCGGACGCTCTCGCGGACCTGCCAGACGCCGACCGGTGCCCAGTAGTCGTCGCTGACTTCCCGGAGGACCAGACACTTCGCCTGGCGGCCGATCGACTCGAGGTGCTCCAAGACGCCCAGGCGGGCGGCGTAGTAGGCGCCCGCGGTCTCCTCGACGTAGCTGGTCCGGCCCTCGTACCCCTCGCTTGCGCTCTGGAGCCAGATCTCGTCGTCGGGGTTGGGGTTCCAGATGCTGCCCGGCGCCTTCATCTCGACGAGCTCGAACTCCCAGCTTCCGGGCGCCAGGACGATCCAGTAGCGGTTGCCCATGTACTCGTTGACCCGGACCTGGACCTCGTCGATGCTGGGCTCGTTGCGGATGCGTCCTCGCAGGAACTGCCCGACAGTGTCGTCGACGGCCGTGATCGACCACCGCGTGGGGACGAGCCGGCGCTGGTCGCGTTCCCCCAGGGCGCCCGCCGAGAGGATCGAGTTGATCTCGTAGACGTCGAACCCGCGCCGGTAGAGGTAGGTCATCGCGCCCTGTGCCTGCCAGTCGTCGTCCTCGAGGGTCTTCTTCACCGGCCGCGGAACGTGGGGGTTCTCCCGGAGCTCGGCGTTCCGGGCGTTCGCGCGGGGTCCCCGCGGGGTGGCGACGTCAGTGCCCGGATCGAGGCCGAGATCGGGTTTGTCGTCCAGCCCGATTTCGAGGTCGACGGGTCGGTCCGCGATGGCGACCTCCCGCTGGACGCCGACGAATCCGTCCCAGCTGTCGTGAACCGACGGCGTCAGACGACTCGCGATGCTCGGGGAGTCGACGTTGGCTCGCTTGTTCGAGTTCAGCAAGCCGGTGCGGCGCTGGAGAACGTCGTCGATCCCGTACCCCTGTCGGTACCATTCCCCGTCGGTGACGTAGGACTCGGCCGCGTCCTCGTCGCCGACCGGCGAGAGCACCCCGATCGGGATGTCGGGGTAGTTCGACCGCCCGACGAAGATCGAGGGCGCCGTCGACCCGACGAGGCTGTCGCCCGACAGCGCCCGCTCGAAGTTGCGCTCGAACTCCTCGAGGTGGTCCGTGATCGCGTAGGACTTCTCCTTCGCGAGCCGGCGTCGCTCGGCCTCCTCGTCGGGTTCGAGGCTCTCGATGTAGTCGTCGAGGCGCATTCGACGACGGTTGGAGCCGAGCGAAGTTGAATGTTGAGTTCGCCGTGGGCGGCGGGGTCGAGACGGCGCCTCCCGGCCGGAGCAACCTCGCAAGGGTTAAAAACGACGGGCAAAAAGGGAGGGGTATGAGTACGACGGACGAGCAGGATCGACGCTCCTGTGTCTCCTGTGGGATCAACATTGCGGGCACGAACGCCGCGGCGTTCAGCTGCCCCGACTGCGGAACGCGGATCTTCCGCTGTGCCAAGTGTCGCAAGCAGAGCAACCTCTACAAATGTCCCGACTGCGGATTCACCGGACCCTGATACTACCATGGGAAAAGTCGCTGCCAAGATCAAGGTCATGCCGGACAGCCCCGAGATGGACCTGGACGCACTCCAGGAGCGCCTCGAGAGCTCCCTCCCCGAGGGCGCGAAGATCAACGGCGTCGAACGCGAGGAGGTCGCGTTCGGTCTCGTCGCGCTCATCCCGACCGTCATCGTCCCCGACGGCGCAGGCGGCACCGAGGCCGTCGAGGAGAACTTCACTGAGGTCGAGGGCGTCGAAAGCGTCGACGTCGAGAACGTCGGCCGTATCTGAACGCGAACGCGTCTTTTCGTCGCGCCGCTCGCCGTAACCCGCGAGCCCCGCGTCCTTGCGGCAACCGTCTCGTTCTTCCAACGCTTTACGTACGTCCTCGAGAAACCGCTCCGGCGTGAACGCGCTGTCGGACCCGACGAAACGGCGGTGGCTCGCGTGGGGAGCGCTGGCGACGGTCTTCCTGCTCGTCAACCTCCACCGGCTCTCGACGGCTGTCATCTCCGAGGAGCTGACCGTCGACTTCGAGACGACCGCGGCCCAGCTGGGGACGCTTCACGCCTCTTTCTTCCTGATCTACGCGGCGATCCAGATCCCGACCGGCGTCCTCGCCGATCGGGTCGGCCCCCGCTACGTCGGCTCGATCGGCGGCGTCGTTCTCAGCCTGGGCGCGGTCGGGTTCGCGTTAAGCGGGAGCTACCTCACGGCGTTCGCCGCCCGAGCGCTCATCGGCCTCGGCAGCGGCGTCATCTTCGTCTCGATCCTGCGCTTCTGTGCCAACTGGTATCGCCCGGACGAGTTCGCGACGATGGCCGGACTCACCGGCAGTATCGCCGGACTCGGCGCGATCCTCGCGACGACGCCGCTCGCGGTCACCGTCGGCCAGTTCGGCTGGCGAGCGACGATCCTCTCGCTTGGTGGCGTCGGAATCGTCGCCGCGGGTGCCGTCTTCGTTCTGGCGCGTCAGTCCCCGTCCGCCGCGGGCCTCGAGCCGATCGAGGACGTCCCCGAACAGCCCGAGATCACGCTCGCGGAGCTGGGGGGCCACCTGCGGACGCTCGCGCGGGACCTCGACCAGTGGCTGCTGTCGATCGTCTTCTTCGCGGGCAACGGTGCGATGCTGACGCTCGTCGGGATGTGGGGCGTTCCCTACATCGTCGTCGTCTACGAACTCGACGTGACGACGGCCTCTTACTTCACCCTGCTCGCCTCGGTCGGCGTCCTGCTCGGGCCGACGACGATCGGCTGGTTCTCCGATCGGATCGAGCAACGACTGGTGCCGATGGCGGCCGGAACGGGGCTGTTCGCGGTCGCGCTGACCGCTATCCCCGTCTTCGGTCGCCCGCCCCTCGCCGTCGTCGCCGTCTCCTATCTGGCCTGCGGATTCCTGTTTGGCGCCGCAATGCTGTCGCTGTCGGTCGTCAAGGAGCGGTATCCGGCGGGCGCGAGCGGGGTCGCGACCGCGACGGTAAACACCGCGGGGTTCGTCGGCGGCACGGTCCTGCCGGCGGCGATGGGGGTCGCGCTCGACGCCTACCAAACCGGCGAGACCGTCGAGGGGACCGTCGCCTACACCGAGTTCGGCTACCGGATCGCCTTCGGGATCCTCGCGGCGACGGTGCTCGTTGGCTTCTGCTGTGCGTGCTGGCTGCTGGTTCGGGACCGATAACGGCACAAAACGCGCGAGCGACGGCCGACGACCGCGATCCGAACCGTTACTCGTCGTCCTCGATCTGCTGTTGGAACTCCTCGAAGTCGATGTTCGCCTCGAGCTCCTCGACAGCTCCCTCCATATCCTCGGCGGCCGCGTCCATGTCACCGAACTCGAGGATGTTGCCCGTCTCCTCGGCCCACTCCTCGGCGTCCTCGTGGGTCGCGGCGTGTTCGGTCGCGGCCTCGAGCTCCGCACGAACGTCCTCGGGGGTCCCCGGCGGCGCGATCTGGGTCAGGCGGAACTCGGTGAGGTAGGACATGCTATCGCCGTAGTCGGTGATCTGGTCGATCTCGGGGAAGGCGTCGATCTCGGTGTCCATCAGGTTGACGACCGTCGAGACGTTACCCGACTCCTCGGCCGTGATCGCGGAGGTGTTCGTCGCGATTCCCGCGGGCGCCTCGCCCGAGATGACCGCCTCGTTGACCTCGCCGCCGCCGTCGTAGGGGACGACGTTGTCCCACGCGAGGTCGTAGTCGTCCCGGAGCAGGTAGGCCGCGACGTGGCTGTCGTGGCCGACCCCCTGGACGGCGAAGTTCTCGATCTCGCCGTCGGCGTAGGCGTCCTGCAGGTCGGCGTAGTCCTCGATGCCGTAGTCGTCGTTGACGATGATCGTGTAGCCGAAGACGGCGAAGTACGCGATCGGCTCGAACTCCGTTGGCTCCCAGCCGTCGGTGCCCTCCATCCGCCAGGCGAACTGCCAGCTCGGGGTGTTGGCCGTCCCGAACGTGTAGCCATCGTCGTCCTGCCCGTGGAGCCACTCGATTCCAAGCAGGCTCGCCGCACCGGCCCTGTTGTCGATCTCGATCGGCTCGCCCAGCTCCTCGCTCATCAGCGGCTCGAGCTGGCGGGCGTAGGTGTCCGTCCCGCCCCCCTCAGACCAGGGAACCATCCAGGTCAGCGAGTCGGAGGGGAACTCCCCGCCGTCCGACTCGTCGTCGAGACACCCCGCGAGTCCGGTAAGCGAGATCGCAGACGTTGCACCGATCCCCTTCAGAAGATTGCGTCGGTTCACGACCCACCGTAGCCGCCGAAGCGGTGATAAGTATGACCGCACCTGCAAGAGTTACAGCTACTTAGTACACGAACGTCCGTAGAACCGTGTCGAAGATAAACAATTGTATGGGAATATCGGACAAGGTAATTCGTTCCACGGGTGTGTATCACTACCGCTGATCGAACCGCTCCCGCGATCAGTCGATCGTCCGTTTCGAGTCGGAGTCGACTGCGGTGAGGTACTGTTCGAGCAGATCCGGGAACTCCCGCCCGCGGATGTACCGCAGCCCGAAGTCCTCCGTCCAGTCGATGATCCCCCGGTCCTCCGTGACGACGCCGGCCTCGAGCTCGCGGGCCAGGATAAGGAGGTCGAAGTCCTCGCGGGAGTCTAACACCCCGGTGCGCATCGCGTCGCGGTACTTCTCCCGGAGCTCCGAGATCACCGCGTCGACCTCGGTCTTGTGGTCATGATCCTCGAGGAGTTCGTCGGTGCTATCCTCGGCGCGACGAACCGCCCGCTCGGAGACCCGGAGCCCGCGGTCGACCCGTCCGCTCATCTCGTCGACGAAACTGTAGACGACGTTTGCAGGAATCGAGACCGCGTACCGGTCGGGGTGTTTGCGGATCACCCAGGTATTGAGCTTCGAGTAGACCTCGTCGTCGACATCGCGGGCCTCGAGCATCGTCGTCAGCTCGTTGTGAATCGTCGGCGGAACGTAACAGGAGATCCCGAGGTTGAGGCGGGCGTTGGCGATCAGCTCGAGCAGCCGGAGCACCGCGTCTTCGAGCGACTCGCCGTCCCGGCGGATCTCCTCGGTGAAAAACAGCGACGTGTCGAGGACGAACCGCTGTTTGAACGCGTCGACAGACATGAACGGAGGTACGTCCTCGAGGAGGAAATAGCTGGGTTCGAGATCAGGGTTCGTCGGCGTTCGGTCCCCGCGCCCCGAGGTCAGCCTCCGAGATCATCTCCGCGCTGGTCGATGAGAGGTCGACGGTGACGTCCTCGTGGACGGCCTTGCTGATCTCGTCGACGTTGCCCGCGAGGACGGTCATGATGTCCTGGGGTTGGATGTAGATGAGCATGTTCCCGTCGGGCCCTTCCGTGACGAGCTGGAGGTCGTTAAGCACGATCTGGTCGTCCTGGATCGTCGCCGAGACGACCGGCAGCGCCTCGGGTTTCCCCTGGTCGGTTTCGGTCACTCTGCGGATGACGACCTCGTCGAGGTCGATGACGTCCTTGTGCTCGCGGATCCGCTCCGCGCAGTCGACCATGTCGTTGATGACCGCGGTGCGCTGGTCGTTGCCGTGGTCGCCCTCGAGACAGTGCTGGCAGACGCGGAGTTCGATTCGCATGGCCGCGAGTTGTCGCCGCGCACCGATGAGAATTCCGCTTCGACCACACCCGAGGCGGATCGGAGCGCCGGTCGAGAATCCGCCCCGGCAGTTATCCCCTTCGCCGTGGTAGCCTCTCACAATGGATGATACCGAGTACCACAGGGCGCTCGGCATCGGGGCGTCGGCGTTCGAGGCCCTCGAGGATCATCTCGAGCGCCACACCCACGAGGACGTCGAGTACCGCCACGTCCCCGACTACCGTCGCGGGATCGAGCGGGGGACTGCCCTGATCGAAGGCGAGGTCGTCCGCGGGTTCCCGAAGGTCCCTCGCACCCTCGTCCTCGAGACGGGGATCCCGACCCAGTTCGACGGCCCGGTCGCCGTCGAGGAGAAGCTCAACGGCTACAACGTCCGGATCGTCCGGCTCGAGGGCGAACAGCTGGCGTTTACCCGCAGCGGGATGGTCTGCCCGTTCACCACGCGCATCCTCGGGCGGCTGGTCGACCTCGAGGCGCTGTTCGACGACCACCCGGAGGCGATGGTCTGTGGCGAGATGATCGGTCCGGAGAACCCCTACACGGCCCACGACTACCCGGACGTCGACTCCCTCGCCTTTCGAGCGTTCGACTGGCGGGATCGACAGACGGGCGACCCCCTCGACGTTGCGGATCGCCGCGAGCGATACGAGCGCTACGGCGTCCCGCAGACGCGACTGTTCGGCGAGTACACGCTCGAGAACGCGGCAAGCGAGGTCGAGCGAATTATCGAGACGCTCGACGCCGACGGTCGCGAGGGCGTCGTGATGCGCTCGTCCGACGCGACGACGCTGCTGAAGTACACGACGCCGTCCTCGACCCGGGACGACCTCGCCTACGCGTTCTCGCTGCCGTTCGACTACGGACAGGCGTTCATGTTTCGACGGCTGCTCAGGGAGGGGTTTCGCACCGTCGAGTGTGACGAGGACGACGCCGCCCGCGAGCGCGCCCACGAGCTCGGCGAGGCGATCCTGCTGTCGATGCGCGAGGCCATCCAGACTGTCGACGAAGGTGGATCTGTCGGCGAGCGCCACACCGTTCGGGCCAGTTACGAGACCGTCGAGGTCCTGCTCGAGCACCTCCGCGATCAGGGGCTGACCCTCGAGGTCGAGGCCGATCGCCGCGAGGACGGCGACCGCGTCCTCACCTTCCGCAAGCGGGTCCAGTCGAGCAACGACAAGATCGAAAACTACCTCGAGGGCCACATCGTCACGGAGTGAACCGCGGCTCGCTGCGGGCAGAGGTGCGGGACGAGAACGCCGCCGCACACAGCAGGACGCCGCCGGTGACCCAGACGGGATCCCAGAGAAGCAGGTGTCCCCAGAACCCCTGCGGGTCGATTCCGTCGGGAGCGATGACGCCGACCAGAACGAGCAGCTTCGTCGCGATCCCGATCCCGCCGTACAGCGCCGAGAGGACGCCCAGCCCGCCGACAGCGGCGAGACGCCATCGGAGCGAGACGCGATCCCCCCACGGGCGAACCAGCGAGAGCGCGAGCGCTGCGGGGACGAGTTTCAGGACGCCCGTCGCCGCTACCGTCGCCACGAACCAGGAATCGCGCTCCGCGGCGAGCGAACGGATCCCCTCGCCGAGCGTGGCGAGCCCGACCGTTCCGCCGGCAGCCCAGTAGAAGCTGAGCGCCGCGAACGCGACCCACCAGACAGTCGCCGCGTACGCGATCCGTACTGACGCCCGATCGGGTGACATGCCGAGTCGTCCCTACTCGGGCGGACAGCATAGTCGTAGTCGCACCGAACGCGACCGCCGACCTACTCGTGCAGTTCGGCGTGGATCTCCGCGATCCGCTCGTCGTCGGCCTCGGCGTGGCCGCCGTGGAAACAGACGACCTGCTCGACGTCGAGGTCGGCGAGCCGACCGACCGACTCGGCGGCGCGCTCCATCTCGGGCGTGAACTCCGGTTTCGGGCCCGACAGCGGCGCCGATCCATCGGCGACCAGCGCGTCCCCGGCCAGCAGCAAGTCGTGGTCCGAAAAGTGGACGGAGACGTGTCCCGGCGAGTGGCCGGGTGTCTCGACGATCTCCATGGGTCCCGCGACCGTCGACAGTCGGGCACCGTCGACGAGCTCGAGATCGACCCCGACCGGGCGGTAGTCGTCGGCGTCGCCCTTGATCGGTTCCTGCTCGCCGCGAACGTACGGCGCCTCGGCGGGGTGGGTCGCGACGACCGCGTCGGTGTGCTCGAGCAGTTCCGCGAGCCCGCCGACGTGGTCGCCGTCGTGGTGGGTCACCAGGACGCACCAGACGTCTGCGAGCCCGAAGCCGAGCTGGCGGAGGTGGGTTCGGAGCCCGTCGACGGCGCCGGGCGGGCCGACGTCGATCAACACCAGTCCGCGGTCGGTCTCGACGGCTGTCGGGGTGATCGTCAGCTCGCGGCCGCCGTAGTCGACGGTGATCGGGAGCACGTAGACGCCGGGGTCCTCGTCTGTCATAACTCGCGGTTCGGCGAGGCAGGAGGAAAGCGTTGCGTCCGGGCTCAGTGCAGCGCCGACTCGATGGCCGTCTCGAGGTCGGCGATCAGGTCCTCGGCGTGCTCGATGCCGACGCTGACACGGACGAGCCCGTCGGTGAGGCCGGCCTCGAGCCGTTCCTCGCGGGGGATGGCGGCGTGGGTCATCGGCGCGGGCTGTTCGATCAGGCTCTCGACGCCGCCGAGGCTCTCTGCGAGGGTAAAGACCTCGGTGTTCGAGACGACCTCGCTCGTGTCCTCGAGGCTCGCGTCGAGTTCGAAGCTCAGCATGCCGCCGAAGTCGTCCATCTGCTCGCGGGCGATCTCGTGGCCGGGGTGAGAGTCGAGCCCGGGGTAGTAGACCCGATCGACGTCCGGGTGGTCCGCGAGCCAGTCGGCGATCTGCCGGGCGTTCTCGCAGTGACGATCCATCCGAACGGGAAGGGTCTTCGTGCCCCGGAGGACGAGGAAGCTCTCGAAGGGACCCGGCGTCGCGCCCACGGCGTTCTGGTAGAAGCCAAAGCGTTCGTCGAGCTCCTCGTCGTTGGTCAGCAGGGCGCCCCCGACGACGTCGGAGTGGCCGCCGAGGTACTTCGTCAGCGAGTGCGAAACGATGTCCGCACCCAGCTCGAGGGGCCGCTGGAGGTACGGCGTCGCGAACGTGTTGTCGATCGCACAGAGCGCGCCGTGAGCGTGGGCGATCTCGGCGGCGCCCTCGATGTCGACGATCGACATGAGCGGATTGGTAGGTGTCTCGAGCCACAGTAGCTCGGTCTCCTCGCGAAACGCCGCCTCGATGGCGTCGAGATCGGTCATGTCGACGAACGTAAAGTCGATGTCGTAGTCCTCGTACACCTGCGTGAAGATCCGGTGAGTCCCGCCGTAGACGTCGTTGCCCGTCACGACGTGGTCGCCGGAGTCGAGGAGGTTGAGGACGGTGTTGATCGAGGCCATCCCGCTGGCGAAGGCCCGACCGTACTCGGCGTCCTCGAGGGAGGCGAGGTTCGCCTCGAGGTCCGTTCGCGTGGGGTTGCCGGTCCGGGAGTACTCGTAGCCGCGGTGTTCGCCGGGGGCGTCCTGTTCGTAGGTCGAGTTGGCGTGGATCGGCGTCATCAGCGCGCCGGTGTCCGCGTCGGGCTCCTGGCCGGCGTGGATCGATCGGGTCTCGAACCGGAAGCGCTCGTGCTCGTCGCTTGCGGGGTCGTCGTCCATATCCGGGCCAACGAGACCGGGAAGGGTTACTCTTGCCGTTCGTTCTCGGTCGGCGACGGGCGCGCTCGAGGAACAAACGTGCGTTTTATAACTGTCACGAGGTAAGGGAGCCGTACGACTATGCCGAACTCTAATGGACCTCGCCAAGGAACCAGGGACAAGCTTTCGAACAATCCGCGAGATCGTGGCGCTTCGCCGCCCCAGCGCGCGATCCAGCAGTACGACGAGGGACAGAAAGTCCACCTGAAAATCGACCCCAGCGTCCAGGACGGACGCTTCCACCCGCGCTTCGACGGCCTCACCGGCGAAGTCCTCGGGAAACAGGGCAACGCCTTCAAGGTGCAGATCAACGACGGCGGGAAAGAGAAAACCGTAATCGTCACCGCCGCCCACCTCCGCGCACAGGACCAGGACGAAGTCAGCGTCTGAAACGCATGACGATCTTCAAAGAGATCGTCGACGAGGAGTACCTGACCGTCTCGGAGACGAAGGAGCTCCTCGCCGACATCGAGACCGAGCGGGCGATGGACGAGGAACGGGAGCTGCGCTACGAGCTCGCGCGAGCCATCGAGCACGCCAACCGCTTCGCCGTCCTCGAGCCCGAGGAGTCCCGGCAGCTCGTCGAGGACCTACAGGAACTCGAATACGTCGACGAACCGACCGCGTACAAGATCACCGACCTCCTCCCGCGCAACCGGGACGAGCTCCGATCGGTGTACGCCCAGCAGCGCTACTCGCTGTCGGGCGACGAGCTCGACGAGATTCTCGACATCGTCGCGCAGTACGCCTGACGGCGAGCCGATTCTTTAAGTGCAACGTCGCCGTACCAACATCCAATGAGCGAAGCCGATAGCGACGAGACGGACGTACGCCGCGCAGTCGTGTTGGATTACCTCGCACACGGGCTCTCGGACGACGGCCGACCGCAGTACGCGAAGTCACCCGCGGGGTACGCCCTCGACGTCGAGGACTTCGAGCTCTACCAGGTCGCGTTCGACGAGGACACCCGGCTTACCATCGGTAGCGAGGTCGCAATCGAGCCGACGGGGGAGCGCGACGCCGTCGTGGAGTGCCAGGCGGTCGAGTACGAGGAGCTCTCCTCGGGCGCCCAGACCGAACTCGAGTACGTCGTCGAGGACCTCGTCGAGGAACACGAGGAGCGGTTCGTCGACTTCTACAACGACGCCCAGCCGATCACGCTGCGGCTCCACCAGTTGAACCTGCTGCCGGGGATCGGCAAGAAGCTTCGCAACGGCATCCTCGAGGAGCGAAAACGCAAACCCTTCGAGAGCTTCGAGGAGCTCTCCGAGCGGGTCTCGGGGCTACACGACCCCAGCGACATCCTGGTCGAGCGTATCCTCGAGGAGCTTCGCGACGACGACCTGAAATACCGAACGTTCGTCGGCCGCCAGCAAGCGGAGGAGTGAACCCGGTCGGTGGCGGCGCGTGCGAGAGCCGCCGTCCATCACATTTAAGAGACGATCGCGTCAATCAGTACCAATGCTCTCGACGATTCTGCTCCCGGTGGGTACGGGTGACAACGAACGGGTCGACGACCTCGTCTCACACACGATCGACGTCGCCGAACCGGCCGACGCCACGGTTGTCGTAGCCCACGTCGTCGGCTCCGACGAGTACGATGACGACGTACAGAGCTACCCCGACGCGGTCGCACAGATCGGATTCGACATCCAGAGCCGAGACCTCCCGGCCGAGAAGGTCGCCCGGGAGACGGATCCGATCGGCGAGATCGTCGATCGACTGGAGGAGGCCGGCATCGACGTCGAGGTCAGGGCTTCGGTCGGCAACCGACAGTCGGAGATCCTCCGAATCGCCGAGGAGACCGGTGCGGACAACATCATCGTCGGCGGACGAAAGCGCTCGCCCGCGGGGAAGGCAGTGTTCGGCAGCACCGCCCAGCAGATCATGCTCAACGCGCCCTGTCCGGTAACCTACGTTCGCGACCAGTCGTAGCCGGCCGTCCGCCACAGCCACAGCGGTCCGCACTCGAGTCGAAACGGCATCGGAGTCGAGACGGTGCGTTTACACCGTCCCCGTCGCTAGCACGGGCGATGAGAGATCCCGACGACCTGATCGCCCGCGCCGGCGTTCGCGGCGATCCGGACCACGACCAGCACTTCCTGGTCGACGACCGCGTCCTCGACCGGCTGCCGACCTACCTGGAAAGCGAGGCACAACGCGCCTCGAGAGACGCGAGCGGGAGTGACCCGCTCGACGAGATCGACGCGGAGACGAGCCACGTCCTCGAGATCGGGGGCGGAACGGGCGCATTGACCGACCGACTGCTTGCGGTCGCCGACGAGGTGACCGTCGTCGAGCGCGACCGCGTCCTCGCGGCCTTCCTCCGCGAGGAGTTCCGCGAGGAGATCGACGCCGGACGACTGACCGTAATCGAGGGCGACGCCCTCGAGGTGGAGCTCCCCGACTTTTCGGCGTCGGTATCGAACCTCCCCTACGGCGTCTCGAGCGAGATCACGTTCCGGCTGCTGCCCGAGAAGCGCCCGCTCGTACTGATGTTCCAGCAGGAGTTCGCTGAGCGGATGGTCGCCGAACCCGGCACCAGCGAGTACGGCCGGCTCTCGGTCTCGACCCAGCACTACGCCGAGCCGGAGCTGGTCGAGACGATCCCGAAGGAAGCGTTCTCACCACCGCCCGCGGTCCAAAGCGCCGTCGTCCGGCTCGAACCCCGCGATCCCGACTACGCGGTCGACGACGAGGACTTCTTCCTTCGGTTCGTGAAGGCGATGTTCACCCAGCGACGGAAGACGATCCGGAACGCGATCCGGAACACGACCCACATCACGAACCTCGGAGCGCCCGACGCGGTCGTCGAAGCGGCCGACGACGAGCTCCTGCAGAAACGCGCCGACGCGATGACCCCGTCGGAGTTCGCCGAACTGGCGACGCTGGCGCTCGCGGTCGGCGAGCCGGAGGGCGACTAATACAACCGAAACCAGCCGTGAAACGATCTGACCGACGGATACAGGTGGCTGGACCGTCGACTCGAGCGGGAACGGAACGATGACCGACACAGTGGCCCTCGACTGGCTATCCGACGTCTTCCAGACGACGCCACCCCGAATCGCGGTGACGCTTCTCGCCGCGGCCGCGCTGGTTGCCGTCTTCCTCTCCTTTCGGCGCCTCCAGGAGCGGCTCAACGAGCGGCTGCGGCCGCTGTACAGCGACATCGTCGCGACGACGCTGCTGGTCGGTACCTGCGTGCTCAGCCTGGCTGTGATCGTCGGCGTCTGGGGCCAGACGAACAATCTCCAGTACCTCTACACGGAGTACGACGTCGGCGGCGACGCCGTCGCCCGCGGCGTCTTCACGTTCGTCCTCGCGCTCGCGGCGCTGATTATCATGCGGGTCGTCCAGCGAGTGATCGACGAGCTGCTGGGCTCGGCCTCGGCGGTCACCGACCACCAGCGCGAGGTCACCCACCGGCTCTCGCAGGTGATCATCCTGACGGTGACCGTGATCGTCATCCTCGCGCTGTGGGTCGACGACCTCGGCGGACTGCTCGTCGGAGCCGGCTTCCTGGGGATCATCATCGGGATGGCCGCCCAGCAGGTTCTGGGCACCGTCCTCGCGGGGTTCGTATTGATGTTCGCCCGCCCGTTCGAGATCGGCGACTGGGTCGAGGTCGAGGACGACCAGGGGATCGTCACCGACATCTCGATCATCAACACGCGCATCCGCTCGTTCGACGGCGAGTACATCATGATCCCCAACGACGTCGTCGCCTCCGAGGTCGTCACCAACCGCTCGAAGCGGGGCCGCATCAGGGTCGAGGTCGACGTCGGCGTCGACTACGCGGCCGACGTCGACCGGGCCAGCGAGCTCGCGGAGTCGGCGGTCGCGGAGCTCGAGGACTCCCTCGGGGCCCCCTCTCCGCAGGTCGTCACGAAGTCCCTCGACGACTCGGCGGTACTTCTGGGGGTGCGGTTCTGGATCGACAAACCGAGCGCCAGGCGGGAGGCCGAGGCCCGGACCGCGGCGATCCACGCGATCAAGGCCGCGTTCGACGACGCCGGGATCAAGATCCCCTACCCCCAGCGGGAGCTCACCGGTCGCGAGGAGGCCGGCGGGTTCCGGATCGGCGGCGGACGGACGGGACGGGCGGAGGCGGAACGGGAACCGAAGGACCGACGTCAGTACACACCACCGGAGGACGAATAATGGAGCTTCAGGACCGACGCGGTATCGAAACGGACGTCTACCAGCCCGCCGAGGACTCGCAGCTGCTCGCGGACGCGGTCTGTGAACGGCTCGGACGGGACGCGGGCGACACAGCCGAGAAACGACGCACCGTCCTCGAGGTCGGGACGGGATCGGGGTACGTCGCCGACCGCATCGCCGAGGCGACCGACGCCCGCGTGATCGCCTCTGATCTCAACCCCCACGCCGTTCGACAGGCCCGAGAGCGGGGACTCGAGACGGTTCGGGCCGACCTGGTCTCGCCGTTCGTCGACGGCGCGTTCGACGCCGTCGCCTTCAACCCGCCGTACCTGCCGACCGAGCCCGACACCGAGTGGGACGACTGGATGGAGCGGGCGCTGTCGGGTGGCGAGGACGGACGCGAAATCATCGACCCCTTTCTCGAAAGCGTCGGCCGCGTCCTGGCTCCCGACGGGGTCGTCTACCTGCTTGTCAGCAGCCTCACCGACGTCGACGCGGTCGCCGAACGCGCCGGCGAGGCGGGCTTTAGCGCCGCCGCAGTCGCCGACCACTCGTTTCCCTTCGAGACGCTGACCGTCCTCGAACTGTTTCGCTGACCGGCTCGGACGGGCAGAAAATACTTGCACGCCACGGCAGCAGGGAGAGACGATGACTCCCTCGCGACGTGCGTTTCTCGCGGTCGTTGGGTCCGGTAGCGCGCTGCTCGCCGGCTGCTCGCAGTTTCCGGGCGACGACTCCGGAGCGTCACTCGAACCCAGCGAGCCGCCCGAGTCGGGCGTCGACGAGGCGCCCGATCCGAGAAACGATGTCCACGGCGCCGACGGCTCGTGGTCGAGTTTCGGCTGCAACGCGGCCAACACGCGCGCCGTGGGGGACGGCGAGGCGCCCGTCGACGGCGTTTCCGAGCGCTGGCGCGTCCCGGTTGCCGAGGTCGGCTTCACCGAACCGATCGTCGCCGACGAGCGTGTCTACTTCGTCGAGAACAGGGGACTGCGCGTCTTCGATGCCGACGACGGGAGCGAGCTGTGGACGGTCGAGGACGTGGAGAAACCGCCGCTACTCCTCGAGGGAACGGTCTACGTCGCGACGTACGAGGGCGTCTCCGCTCTCGATATCGACACCGGTAACGAAATCTGGAGCCGAGAGCTGGACGCGCCGGGTAGCGTTACGGCGCCGGCAGCGATCGGAACGCACACCGTGAGCTGCGGAATCGGCGAGCGCGTCGTCGCGCTCGATCCCGAGGACGGCACGGAGCGCTGGCACCGCGACGCGTTCGGACAGCTCCTCGATCACCCGGCCGCGCTCGGCGTTCGCGGCGTCGCCGTCGCGACGGAGGCCGGGATGGTCGATGCGGTCGGCGAGCGCGGCGTCGCGCACGACCGCTGGGAGCTGCCGGCTCGTCCGAGCGGTCCCCTGACAGCAGACACGGACACCGTCTACGTCCCATGTGACGACGGCGAGACGTACGCGCTGGCGGTCGGCGACGGCGGCGATACCGTCTCGAAGACGGCCTGGTCCGCGGAAACGGGACACGTCTCGACGGGCCTCGCCGTTGCGGACGACGTCGTCCTGGCTGTCGCCGGGAATACGTTGCGCGCGATCGACGCCGACTCCGGGCAGCGCCGCTGGGAGTTCGGCGTCGGCGACTCGAGCCGGACGGCGCCGATCGTCAGCCGCGAGACGGTATTCGTCGGCGGCGATCGCCTCTGGGCGCTCGACCCCGCACCGACCGGCGATCCGAGCGACGGGCCGGCAGTCAGGTTCGAACGCGAGTTCGAGGGCTCCGTCGGTCGCGGCCCGGTACTCGACGACGGCGTGCTCTACGTCGTCGCGGAGGTCGACGACGGTGAGGCCGCGTTGCTGGCGCTCGAGTAAGCCGACCCGAATTCGGTCGCCGTTCTCAGACCCGTTCGAGGACGCCCAGCCGTCGGCCGAGCGCCTTGGAGTCGAAAAAGGCGACCCGGCCGTCGGGCCACTCGACGGGTTCGCCCAGCGGGTGTGTCTCCCGTGCGGCCGCGAGGTCGTCGGTCGCGAGGAGGCAGCTACAGGGGCCGTCGGGGAACCGCTCGAGGCGGTCGGCGATCCAGCCGTCCTCGGTCGTAGCGAACGCGACCGGCTGGCCGGGCACCGACGCGACCGTTCCGAAGGCAGGGACCTCACTTCGGACTGGCGTCGGGAAACGGTACGCAGCCTCGAACGACTCGATCGCGTCCTCGAGGTCCGACACCCCGAGGACGACCTGGCCGATCCCCGCGAGCGGACCGTCGGCGACGCTCGGACTGGGTTCGACTCGATACGAGAGCGGGGTCCGATCCGCGATGGCGAACGGGAACAGCAGTCGCTCGGCTTCGGCGCCGAACTCCGCACGATCCCACTCGACGAGGACGCCGTCCTCGCGCTCGCGGGCACCGGGGATCGGGCCGCGAACCGGGACACCGCGCTCGAGCAACCGCTTGCACTCGTCGACGATATCGGGGACGCGAACGCACCACGCCGCCGGCCCCGCGTCCGCGCGGATGTGCGCGGGGCCAGAACCCGTGGTCGCCGTCGCCGCGTTCGGCGATCAGTTCGACGTACGATTGGTCGTCGAAACCGAGGACAGCCATGTGGGTAACCCCGTTGTCGTGGACGCCGCCGTACTCGGGGGCGAGCCCGAGCCGGGCGAACTCGTCGCTGATCGCCTCGAGGTCCGCGAACGCGAACGGAACGTGGTCGACGGTGAGCGCCATACCGGGCGTCCGGAGGCCAACGAGATAACTCCTCGTCCGCCGCGGGCGCGATCGAACGTCGTTACGAGAACGCGAAATAATTACTGCTGTGTATTCGGCCGTATGGAAAATATTAAGCGTCGGTATAGCCTAGCCGAGATCACGAATGACCGACTACGTCTCGACCACGCCGGGGCTGTTTCCGCTCCCGGACTGGGCGAAAGAGGACCTCTCGGACCTGAAGGGCCACCAGAAAGGCGACCTCATCAGCGGCGACGAGGACGCGGAGATCGCTGCGGCCTACGAGGACGCTCGCGAGGAAGTGACCGGCGTCCAGCAGGAGGCCGAGCTCGACCGCGTCTCGGAGGGCCAGCTGCGCTGGGACGACATGCTCGCACATCCCCTGGCGGTCCACGACGCCGTCGACACCCAGGGGATCGTCCGCTACTACGACAACAACAACTTCTACCGCGACCCGGTCGTTCAGGGTGAACTGGAGTTCTCGGGCGACGTCGCCGAGGAGCTCGAGGCTGCAAGCGAGTTCGTCGAGGACGACGAGCTCCAGGCAGTGCTGCCGGGGCCGTACTCGCTGGCCGACCTCGCGACCGACGAACAGTACGGCGACGAGGCCGAGTTCCTGGCGGCCGTCGCGGAGTTCCTCGAGGGCGAGGTAGACGCCTTCCCGGCTCACGAGACGCTGTTCCTGCTCGAGCCGTCGCTGGTCGAGTCGACCCCCGAGGACGGCCTCGACGAGCGCGCCAGCGAGGCGATCGACCGGGTCGCCGGCGCCACGGACGCCGACGTCGTCGTCCAGCCCTACTGGGGCGCCTTAGAGGAGAAGGTGTACGCCCACCTGCTCGACGCCGACATCGACGCGGTCGGCTTCGACTTCGTCGCGAACCAGGAGGACAACCTCTACAACATCCAGGAGTACGGCGCGACCGACGACGTCTCGCTGGGACTTGCCGACGGCCAGAACACGCTCGTCGAGGACCCCGAGGCGATTCGGGACCGCGTTGACTGGGTCTACGAGCAGATTCCGGTCACCAACTTCGACACCGTCTACCTGACGACGAACACGGAGACGTTCTACCTCCCCTACGCCAAGTTCGAGGAGAAACTCGCCGTCCTTGCGGAAGCCGCGGATCTCGCGGAGGTGAAAGCAGCATGACAAACGAAAACAAGGACCAGTTCCGACCCGAAGACCACGAGAACGATCACTTCCTGCTAACGACCGTCGTCGGCTCCTACCCGAAGCCCAAGTGGCTCAACCGCGCGAAGGAGCTCTACCAGGACCCCGACCACGGGTTCGACGACGACGACTGGCAGGAGGCGAAAGACGACGCCGCCCGACTCATCACGGACGAACACGAGCGCGCCGGACTGGACGCCGTCGTCGACGGCGAGATGCGGCGCAACGAGATGGTCGAGTTCTTCGCCCACCGCATCGAGGGCTACGAGTTCAACGGCCCCGTCAAGGTCTGGGGACACAACTACTTCGACAAACCCTCCGTCGTGAGCGAGGTCGAGTACGACGAGAGCTGGCTCGTCGACGAGTACGAGTTCACCGCGAGCGCGACCGACCGTCCCGTCAAGGTCCCGATCACGGGTCCCTACACCCTGGCGAACTGGTCGTTTAACGAGGCCTACGACGACGACGACGAGCTCACCCTCGATCTTGCCGACCTCGTCAACGAGGAGATCGAGAAGCTCGTCGACGCCGGCGCCCGCTACATCCAGATCGACGAGCCCGCGCTGGCGACGACGCCGGACGACCACGCGATCGTCGGCGAGGCCCTAGAGCACATCGTCGCCGACATCCCCGAGGAGGTCCGCATCGGCCTCCACGTCTGTTACGGCGACTACTCTCGGATCTACCCCGAGATCCTCGAGTTCCCCGTCGACGAGTTCGATCTCGAGCTCGCCAACGGCGACTACGACCAGCTCGACGTCTTCAAAGATCCCGACTTCACGAAGGACCTCGCGCTGGGCGTCACCGACGTCCACGTCGGCGAGGTCGAGTCCGTCGAGCAGATCGAGGAGAACATTTTGAAGGGACTCGAGGTCGTCCCGCCGGAGCAGCTGGTCGTCTCGCCGGATTGCGGCGTGAAGCTGCTGCCCCGCGAGGTCGCCTACGGCAAGATGGCGAACATGGTCGAGGCGGCCCGGAACGTCGAGGCGAAACTCGACGCGGGCGAGATCGACGTCGAGCGCGGTGAGCCGGCGCCCGCCGACGACTGACGACGCGACCTGTTCGGATCCGGCTCTTTCGTCGACCGAATCGATCCGTCTCGGCTCCCGAGGAGTTCCGCTTTCAGGCTCAACCACTTTTCGTCCGAGGGATGAACGGCAGATATGGAGAACCCGCTGTCGACGGACACGCTCAGGGGGCGAACCGGCGAGAGTCGGATCGCACACTGGATCCTCCTCGACACGAGCCGGTGGCTGCTCGCGGGAGTGCTGGCCGTCGCAACCTTCGCTGCGCTCGTCGGACTCGGAGCGGTCGCCCTCCCGCTTCGGGAGATGATGGAGAACGGATCCCCCGTGGATACGGCGTTCCAGGCGCTGATCGCCGCAACTCTCACGGGAGTGACGCTCGTCGTCTCGATCAACCAGCTGGTGCTCTCACAGGAGCTCGGTCGGCTGGGCGACCAGCAGGCGTGGATGAACGAAGCGATGGAGTACCGCCGCAGCGTCGAGGAGCTGTTCGGAACGGTCGGTCCGCCTGACCCTTCCCAGTTCTTGCAGGCACTCGTCCAGACGAGCAGCGAACGGGCCGAGGCGCTCCAGGAGGCCGTCGCCGACAACGCCGACGAGACGCTTTGCAGCCGGACCGATCGCCTGGTCGAGAACGTTTGCCGAAACTCCGAGGAGATCGACTCCCAGCTCGAGACGTCCGAGTTCGGCGAGTTCGGCGTTCTCCGGTCGGGGTTGAACTACAACTACTCCTGGAAGATATACGCGGTGCGGCGACTTCGACACGAACACGAGGACAGTCTCGCGGACGACGAACTGGAGACCTTCGACGAACTGATCGACGTGCTGCGGCTGTTCGGTCCGGCACTCGAGCACTTCAACTTTGTCGAGTGGAGTTCCCGTTCTTAAGGAGCAACGCAGCGACCGAAAGGGAGCGAGTAGCGTTAACGAGAGCAAAGCTCTCGTTCGCACATCAGAACGCTTCGCGTTCTGAGGACGCAGTAGGGCGGGGAGGAAGCGACAACCCCACTATTAACTAACTTCGCTACTACATTGAGCATAGTGTCGGGCGACGACTACCACCGCCGAACCGCCATCACACGGCTCGCTGTATCCTCCACCGACGAGTCACTCCTCCGAGATACCATCGAGGAGTGGAAACAAGGATGTCAGATTGCCGTGGACAAAGCGTGGATGTGGTGTCACTCCAAGTCCGACGTGCAACAACTCGCCTACGACGGCGTACGCGAGAACACGAATCTCGGCAGCCAGCACGCCATCCTCGCGTGCCACCAAGCTGCTGAAAACATCAAATCCTGCATCTCTCGCCGTCAAGACGGGAAGAAAGCCAGTAAACCCACATACACGAGTCCGACAATCACCTACGACAGTCGGACGATGACCGTCTTCCCCGAGAAAGAGCAGGTATCGCTCACCACACACGGCGACCACTCGCGCGTTCGAGCCGACCTCGTGCTGCCCGACGACAAAGACGGGTACCAGCACCAGTATCTTGACAGTGACGAATGGGAGCCGACGGAATCCACGCTTCACTATCGAAACGGAGACTGGTACTTGCATCTCGGCTTCCGCAAGCCCAAGCAAGACGCTGAGGAAGCGACCGAGAACGGAACGGTTCTCGGCGTTGACCTCGGCGTGAACGAAATCGCTGTCACCAGCACGGCCCGCTTTTTCTCGGCTGGTGAACTCAACCACAAACGACGGGAGTTCGAGCGCGTGCGTGGCGACCTACAGAAGTGCGGAACGCGGAACGCACACCGCACGATGGAAGCCGTGAGCGGTCGGGAAGACAGGTATGTGAAACATGTCCTCCATAGCGTGGCGAACGGTATCGTCGAAGAAGCCCTTGAACACGATTGTGACGGTATCGTGTTCGAGGAGTTAGACGGTATCCGTGAGCGACTTCCCGAAGCTGCGTGGCACTCTGAGTGGGCGTTCGACCGTTTGTACGAGTACGTCGAGTACAAGGCCGAAGCGGAAGGGTTGTTCGTGGAGACGACCAATCCGAAGAACACGAGCAAGCGGTGCGCTGAGTGTGGATTCATCCACGATGCCAATCGTCCGTCACGCGATACGTTCGAGTGCCAGCAGTGTGGAAATCGGAATCACGCCGACTACAACGCTGCGAAGAACGTGGCAGATGTGTCTCTCCGACGCGAGCAACAGTCCTCGCGTGGGAGGGGCGTCAGTCAATACGCCCTCAAGTCTGGGACAGTGACGCCGAATCGGGGATACACCCCGTACTCTACCGAGTCAGAGGCCGAGTCCACGGACAAGTCCCACCCTCAACGAGCGAGCCCGTCAGGGCGAGCGAAGTAGGGTGGGGTAGTTGACATCGCTGTACTTCCAGTGGGAGCTCGTCCACCTCACGCGGTCGATACTGTACGCCGGCCTCCCGGGCGTGGTCGTCGCGACGGCGACGGTGTTGTATCTCGAGCCGGACTCCGTCCCGGGACGATCCTCGGCGTGGATAACATGGTGTGGATCGTCAGCGCCAGCACGACGATCACGCTCGTCCCCTTCTTCCTCCTCGCGGCCTACGTTCTGCGAATCGCAACGATCTCGAAACGAACCGGTTCGCTCGGACCGTTCATCCTTCGTCAGGCGGAGCGGACTGACGCGATCGACTGGGAGAAATGACGGTGTCGTGGCACGTACGTCGTCCAGCCGGCGACCGCCGACCATGATCGTGCGCCTGTAGTTTCTTTCCGCTCGAGGACGTGCGTTCGTCAATGGCTCGCCGAACGCGGCAGTGGCGTCCCTGTCGGCTCGATACCGGTAGTACGCGACCGCGGTGGAGCGCATGGTAGTCGATTCCGTTATCGGCCTGTTCGGCTCCGATCCCGTAGTTCACGGCCTCGGCGGCGGGCTCGTCATCGCCGCACTGAACCTGCTGGGCGCGTCGCTGCTCTTCGTCCGGCAGAACCCCTCCGAACGGGCGATGAACGCCGCGCTCGGGTTCGCGTCGGGGATCATGCTCGCGGCGGGTTTCACGAGCCGCATCGTTCTCAGCGTCGAGACCGCGATCGAACCGAGGAGAGCACCGATCGGAAGAGCGACGCGAGCGCCACGAGGACGACAGCGACACGAACCGACCCGCGGACAGGAGTGAGCCGTGTGAACGCGAGTCGACGACGCGACCGTTACCGGGTGACTCGGCCGTCCGGGAACAGTGATAGGTCGCGAGACCCTCCAAACAGCTATGCAAGAGTCCGCCGAGAAACGCGAGATCCGAGACGAGGTCGCCGACCACCGCGAGCCGGACCACGACGTCGACCCCCTGTTCGTCAACCGCTGGTCGCCACGCGCGATGACGGGCGAACCCCTCGACGAGGAGGAGTACCTGCCGCTGTTCGAGGCCGCCCGATGGGCGCCCTCGGCGTACAACAACCAGCACTGGCGATTCCTTTACGCCGACCGCGAGGACGAGGAGTGGGACACCTTCGCCGACCTGTTGCTGGGTGGCAACGAGGAGTGGGCGACCGACGCGGCCGTCCTCGTCGTGATCGTCTCGAAGACAACCTTCGACCACAACGACGAGCCCGCACCGGTCCACTCCTTCGACACGGGCGCTGCCTGGCAGAACCTCGCGCTCGAGGGGGCCCGCCGCGGCCTGGCCGTTCACGGGATGGCCGGCTTCGACTACGAGCGTGCGGCCGAGGAGCTCGATGTCCCCGAGGAGTTCGAGGTCGAGGCGATGGCCGCGATCGGCGAGCGCGCACCGCCCGAGAGCCTCCCCGAGGAGCTGCGCGACCGAGAGGAGCCAAGCGACCGCAAACCCCTCGCGGAGATCGTCCACCGGGGCGGCTTCGAGTAGCGGGCGGAGAGCCGTCGTTCGTCGAGCCGAAAGCCGGCAAGACTTCCAATCAGGCTGCATCTTTTTCCGAGTCCGTAATCCGGTAGCCGGTAGATGACAGTGTCGAATCACGATCGGGGAGACGTTCCAAAACGACGAGGACGGTCGCCGACGCCCGCCCGGAGCGAACGATGAGTACGATCGGCTCGGGGGAGAAGGTCGGTCGCTTTTTCACGCAGCTGGGCGACGTCGCGAGCAGGCTAATCAAGCGGTACCTGCCCGACGCCTTCATTTTCGCGTTGCTGTTGACGCTACTGACGATGGTCATCGCGGTGGTCGTCACCGACGAGGGGCCGGTCGGCGTCGCGACCCACTGGGGAGAGGGGTTCTGGGAGGTCATCACGTTCTCGACGCAGGCCTCGCTGGCCCTGCTGACCGGGTGGGCGCTGGCCGACTCGCCGCCGATCAAACGCGGGCTCCGGCGGATCGCCTCGATCCCGAGCAGTCAGACCCAGGCGATCTTCGTCGTCGCACTCTGTGGCCAGCTGTTCGGGCTCTTTCACTGGGGCGTCGTCCTGGTCGCCGGTGCGATCCTGGCCCGGGAGGTCGGGATCGCGATGGCCGAGAAGGGAATCGACGTCCACTACCCGCTGCTCGTCGCGGCCGCCTACGCGGGGCTGTTGCCCTGGCACCAGGGTCTCTCCGGCGCTGCGCTGTTGCTCGTCGCGACCGACGGTCACTTCGCCGAGGAGACGATGGGCGTCATCCCGGTCTCGGAGACGATCTTCCACCCGATCAACCTCGTGATGATCGCCGCTATCGTCGCGGTCGTCGTCGTCCTCATGCCGCTGATGGCGCCCGATCGGGAGAACGTCACGACCGTTCCCGAGGAGAAGCTGCGGGCCGCCCGCGGCGAAGGTGCGCGGGACAGCGACGTCGGCGAGCGCCCCCACAGGCTGCGGGACTCACGGCTCAAGGCGGCCGTACTCGATAGCACGCTAGTGTGTGTCGGCGTCGGCGCCGCCATCTGGGCCTACCTCATCTACCTGTTCTCGACTCAGCCGTTCATGGACGTCCTCGACATCAACGTCCTCATCACGGCGATGTTCGGCCTGGGCTTTCTGGCGCACATGTCGCTGCGAAGCTACATCGACGTCTTCCACGAGGCGATCCGCGGTGCCAGCCAGATCATCATCCAGTTTCAGTTCTACGGCGGGATCATGGGGATCATGGTGTTCTCGGGACTGGTCGAGCTGATCGCGACCACGGCCGCCCAGTACGCCACCGATACCACCTGGTACGCGCTCGTGTTCGTCTCCGGCGGGATCGTCAACTTCTTCGTCCCCTCTGGCGGCGGGCAGTGGGTCGTGATGGGCGAGATCTACGCCTCCGCGACCCAGTCGATCGAGGGCACGCAGATGAACTACATGATGATCGCGTTCGCCATGGGCGACCAGTGGACGAACATGATCCAGCCGTTCTGGGCGATCCCGGTGCTCGGTATCGCCGGACTAACGATCCGTGATATGATGGGGTACGTCGCCGTGTTGTTCGTCTTCGCCGGAATCGTGATGGGAACTGGTGCGATCATGATCGGAGTGCTCGGGTGATCACGATGGCGGAAGATCCTACCACGGCCGAGGACGAACGAGCCGTCAACGCCGACGGCGAGGCCGAGGACGCCCTCCGAACCGCGTTCGTCCCGACCTTCGGGAAGTACTTCCCCGAGTCGCTGGTCGGTGCGCTCGGGCTGGTCGTCCTCGCACTCGTCGCTACCGTCCCCGAGCTCGAGCCGACGACCCAGCTCGAGCTGCTCGGCGGGGGGTTCTACGTCTACGACCTGTTCGCGTTGCACATGCTGTTGCTCCTCTACTGGATTCTCAGCGCTGCAGCCGTCGAGTCCCCACGGGTCGGCGCCGCCTTCGATCGTCTCGCGACCCTGCTGCCGACGAGCCAGGCCGGCGTGATCTACGCGACCGCAGTGGTCTCGCTCGCGCTCGGGTGGCTCAACTGGGCGTTCGGCCTGATCGGCGGCATTCTGCTTGGCCAGCGGCTCTGCCAGCGCGCCCACGAGGACGGCGTCGCGGTTCACTACCCGTCCGTGCTGACGGGCGGGCTGCTGGCGCTGGTCGTGGCCAACCAGGGCCCGTCGAGCCTCGGCGCGCTGATCGCGGCCGACGACACCGGGCTGGCGAACTTCATGGTCGACGACGTCGGGACGGTCGGGATGAGCGAGTTCCTCAGCCATCCCGCGAACGTCGCCCCGACGCTGCTGTTCGTGCTGACGCTACCGCTCTTGTTGGTCTGGCTGGCGCCCGACGACGAGGACGCGATCGACTCGCTCGAGGATCGGGACCGCGTCCTCGAGGGCTCGATCGCCGAGACCCTCGACCACTACGCGCCCGTTCGCGACCCCGTCGACTGGGAACCCGGGGATCGCCTTGAGAACGCCGAGTCGCTCACCTGGATCATCGTCGCGATCGGGATCGCCTCGCTGGGGTGGCACTTCGGGACCGGCGGGGCGTTGACCCTGCCCTGGCTGGCGTTCGGGCTGGTCGTCGTCGGGCTCGCGGTGCAGGGGCCGCCGATGGCGTTCCGCGAGAAGACCGAGGACGCGACCCGGTGGGCCAACCACATGGCGATCCCGTTCCTGCTGTACGCGGCGACGTTCGCGCTGTTGATGGAGGCGGAGCTGTACGCGCCGCTGGGTGAGGCGCTGGCGGCGACCGGGCTGCCGTCCGTCGGCGCCTACGTCGTCGCGTTCGCGCTCGGCCTGCTGGTGCCCGATCCCGGCTCCCTCTGGCTGCTCCAGGGGCCCGCGGTGGCGGCCGCGGGCATCGAGGAGGTCCCCGCACTGGTGGCGACGATGTACGGCGCCGGCGTCTCGAACCTCTGGCTCGCGTTCCTCTTCGCCAGCGTGCTCTCGATCTACGGCTTCGACTGGCGGGAGTTCGCGACCTACGCCGCCGCCGTCACGGCGTACGTCTCGGTCGTCGTGGTGGGGCTCCTGCTCGTCTTCTGACCGGGAGCCGTCCGTAACGCCTTATCACCGAGAGGCACAACGGGAGCGCATGACACGCGATATCCTGGTCGCCGGCGAGACGCTGATCGACTTCCTGCCCGAGCGACCGGGTCCGATCTCGACCGTCGAGGGGTTCGAGCGACGCGCCGGCGGCGCGCCCGCGAACGTCGCCGTCGCGCTCGCGCGCCTCGAGCGGACGCCACTGTTCTGGACCCGTGTCGGCGAGGACCCGTTCGGTCGCTATCTCGTTGAGACCCTCGCTGACCACGGACTGCCCGAGCGGTTCATCGATCGCGACCCCGACGCGAAGACGACACTCGCCTTCGTCACCCACGACGAGACGGGCGACCGCGAGTTCTCCTTCTACCGCGACGACACCGCCGATACCCGCCTCGAGCCGGGTCGGATCGACGACGCCGTGCTGGCGGACCTCGAGTGGGTCCACGCGGGCGGAGTCGCGCTCTCGACGGGGTCCTCGCGGGAGGCGACGCTGGACCTGCTCGAGCGGGCCGACGCTGCCGGCTGTACCGTCTCGTTCGACCCGAACGCCAGGCCCGAGCTGTGGCCCGACGACGACGTCTTCCGTGCGGTCGTTCGGCGGGCGCTCGACCACGTCGACGTGCTGAAAGCCGCCGAGGAGGAGCTCGCGGCACTCGGGTTCGCGGGCGAGGACGTCGAGGCGACGGCCAGGGACGTCCTCGCGATCGAGGGGGGGCCGTCGACCGTGCTGGCGACGCGGGGCGGGGAGGGAGCCCTCGCAGTCGCCGGCGACGACGCGCCGTGGTCGGGGACCGCCAGCCACCCCGGCTACGAGGCCGACGTCGTCGACACGACGGGGGCGGGCGACGCGTTCCTCGCCGGAGCGATCGCGGCGCTGTCGGAGGGACGGGCGCTTGAAGACGTCCTGGCGTTCGCCAACGCCGTCGGCGCGGCGGCGACGACGGCTCCGGGCGCGATGACGGCGCTGCCGGACCGGGAGGCGGTCGGGGAGTTCGGAGGCGAGTGATTAGGGATCCCGGTCGAACGTGAACAGACGGACGTTACAGTCCGGGCAGAACAGCTTCTCGGCGGGCAGTGACCCGATCGGCGTCACCTCGCCACAGCAGGTCGACTGCGTGATCTCGAGGGGGCCGTCACAGAGCGGACACGCCTCGAGCAGCGAGCGCAGCGGTTTCCCTGCCGCACGGCGGATCGCGGGGTCGTCGACCCGCGACTCGAGGGCGCGTGCGGCGCCGAGTTCGGCGACCGCGATCTCCCGGCGGAGGGTGACGATCCCGCCGTCCTCGCCTTGCAAGACGAGGTAGGACCGGCCGAAGCTGCTGCCGACCCGGGCCTTGGTCTCCGGAGCCGTATGGCGGTCCGCGATCGCGGCCAGCGCCTCGAGATCGCGGTCGCGAAGCGCCCGGATCTCCTCGCGCCAGTCGGCCCTGAACCCGTCCCCGAGGCGGAGCTCCTCGCCGTCGGGAACGACGACGTCGGCCTCGATCAGCGCCGCGAGGACATCCTCGCCTGAAACCGCCTCGTCGGCGTCCGGGGCGTCCTCGGCTGCCGGCACGCCCGAGAGCGAGCCGGGCTCGTCGTCGTCGTGAGGATCGAGTGAGAGCGCCGCGGTCAGCCGCGGGGCGAAGCGCGGGGTGTAGGGGACGACGTAGCCGCGGGCGCCGATGGAGGCGAGGCCGACGACGCCGACCGCGACGGCAAGCAGCCGGCGCCGGGCGAGCGCGAGCGCGGCGACGGCGACCGCGACCAGCGCGCCGTTGGTGATCGTACAGGGCCAACACCGGTTCGGTCCGGTGTACTCCGGGCGACGAATCCGCTCGAGAAGGCGACTCATACGGTCGCGTTTCCACCCGACCGCCTTCAGTGTAGCGCCAAAAGGAGTCTTTTTTACAATTCCTGTAGTACCTCGGTGCTATGCGACGACGCGTCACAGGTTCCGGAGCGTTCGGTCGATCGGTGATCGGTGGATGAACCCGGACGAGCTCGCGGCGACGCTCGAGGAGGCGGGGCTCTCGCCGTACCAGGCCGACGCCTTCGTCACGTTGCTCGAGCGCGGCTCGGCCTCCGCGACCGACGTCGCACAGGCGAGCTCGGTCCCCGACCCGCGGATCTACGACGTCCTGCGGGGGCTCGAGGAGCGAGGGTACGTCGAGACCTACGAGCAGGGGAGTCTCCAGGCCAGAGCCCGAGACCCGGCGGAGGTCCTCGAGGATCTCCGCTCGCGGGCGGACCGGCTCGAGGACGCGGCCGACGAGATCGAGGCGCGCTGGACCCGCCCCGACATCGAGGACCACGCCGTCAGCATCGTCAAGCGGTTCGACACCGTCCTCGCCAGGGCCGACGAGCTCGTCAGGTCGGCCGACCACCAGGTCCAGATCGGGCTCACGCCCGCGCAGTTCGACGCGCTCGAGGACGCCCTCGGGGTCGCTCGCGAGGGCGGCGCCGACGTGAAGCTGTGTCTGTTTCCCGAGACGGCCACCGAGCCGTCGCTGCCGTCGACCGATCGTCTCGCCGCGGCCTGTACCGAAGCCCGGTACCGTCACATCCCCGCCCCGTTCGTGGCGCTGGTCGATCGCGCCTGGAGCTGTTTCGCGCCGAACGAACACTCCGCGAACGAGTACGGCGTCCTTGTCAACGATCGGACCCACGCGTACGTCTTCTACTGGTACTTCAGCACCTGTCTGTGGGACGTCTACGAACCGGTCTACTCGGCCCGCGACGAACGGCTCCCGAGGACGTACGTCGACATCCGGGAGGCGCTTCGCCGGATCGAGCCGCTTCTGGCGGAAGGAAAACAGGTCGAAGTCACCGTCGAGGGGTTCGAGACCGACTCCGGCCGTGAGACGACAGTCTCCGGAACGGTGACCGACGTCGGCTACACCGGTCAGTCGAACACAGAGGGGGAGTCGGTCCCGATCGCACAGTTCGCGGGTAAGGCCGCGGTCACGCTCGAGAGCGACGGCCGTACACGGACGGTCGGAGGATGGGGTGCGATCGTTGAGGACGTCGAGGCAGTTCGGATCACGCTCGAGGCGGCCGTCTGAAGGCTCGTCTCTCCTCGGGTACACGCCCAGAACCGTCCGTTCGAAGAGCGACGGCGGCTTGTTGTCCGGCCGGGGTGAAAGAAGTTAACTACATCCGTTGTACCCAACCCAGCAATTATAAATAGATACAATTCAATATCCCAGTTCATGAGTGACAGATATTCACGGGGGCGTACCAACGACGAATCCAGCGTCTCGCGGCGTACCTTCGTCGCCGCAGCCGGAGCGACCGGCGCGACGGCCAGCCTGGCCGGCTGTATCTACGGCGACGGCGACGACGGCGACGGCGACGTCGTCATCGCGATGGGGTCGACTACCATCGACGACGTCGAGGACGGGATGCCGGACCTGCTCTACGAGAACGGGCTCGACGAGGACATCGAGATCAGCTTCAGTTCCCAGTCCGACGACACCGGCGACCAGCGCGACACCTACTCGCAGCTGATCGAGGCCGGCGAGTCCGAGCCGGACCTCATGATGTGTGACACCGGCTGGACGAACGTCCTCATCGAGAACGGCTACCTCGCGAACCTCTCGGAGGAGCTCGACGACGAGACCCTGGAGCTCATCGACGAGGAGTACTTCGAGGCGTTCGTCGACACCGCCCGCGATCCCGAGAGCGGCGATCTGATGGCGCTGCCGCTGTTCCCGGACTACGGCTGCCTGTACTACAACAAGAACTACGCCCGCGAGGCCGGCTACGACGATGACGACTTCGAGGAGTGGGCGACCGAGCCGATGAGCTGGGAGGAGTGGGCCGAGCTGACCGAGGAGATGCTCGAGGCCTCCGACGCCGAGGCCGGACTCGCGACCCAGTTCGACATCTACGAGGGGACCTCCTGCTGTAGCTTCAACGAGGTCATGACCTCCTGGGGCGGCGCGTACTTCGGCGGCGAGGAGAACCTCGGCGGCCCCGTCGGCGACCGACCCGTCACCGTCGACGAGGAGGAGTTCATCGACTCCCTTGCGATGATGCGGACGTTCGTCGCCGACGAACACGACGACGACACTCTCGACGAGTTCCCGACGGGGATCGCCCCGACGGACATCACCTCCTGGGACGAGGAGGGGGCCCGCGAGCCGTTCTCCTCGGGCCAGACCGCAATGTTACGCAACTGGCCATACATCGTTCCCGGAACGCTCGACGACGACGACTACCCGTTCGACGACGAGAACGACCTCGGTGCGATGCCGATCCCGTACGCGGTCGAGGAAGACGAGGCCGCCCAGCCCGGCGCGGGCGGTACCACGTCCGCACAGGGCGGCTGGCACATCGGCCTCAACCCCAACTCCGAGCGCACGGAGGAAGCGGTGCAGGTCATGCAGGCAATGACCGAGGACGACTTCAACCTCGGCATGCTCGAGGTCGTCGCCTGGCTGCCGCCAAAGCCCGACCTGTTCGACGACGAAGAGGCGACCGATCCCGACGACGTCGGGCCGATCGGTCACTACATGGAGACGCTGCGGGTCGCCGGCGAGAACGCGATGCCACGTCCCGTTACCGAGCAGTGGCCGTCGCAGGCCGAGATCATCGCCGAGCAGGTCAACCAGGCAGTCGCCGGCGACCAGAGTCCAGAAGACACCGCGGCTGATCTCCAGGACGCGCTCGAAGACAGCGAATCGTAAGGATGAGCACTGAACAAGATTCGGACACCGCAGCCCGAGAGTCGAGGCGCTCGGGGCCGCTGGTGACGGTCACGCGGTGGCTGGAAAACCTCGGCGAAACCGCCTTCGCCTACCTGCTGTTGACTCCCGTCTTCGTCATCCTGGGAGCGATCGCGCTCTACCCGCTGTTGCGAACGTTCGAGCTATCGATGTACATCAACGTCCTCGGCACCGGCGATCCGGAGTTCGTCGGTCTCCAGAACTACGTCGACATGTTCACCGGCGAGCGCGATCCGGACTTCCCCGGCTCGACGACGTTCCTGCCGGACGTGAGCACGAGTTCGAGCTTCCCGTTCGTCCACGTCAGCGGCTGGTTCCGTAGCGCGCTGATCGTAACGCTCGTCTTTACCGTCGTGAGCGTCTTCTTCGAGACGATCATCGGGTTCGGTCAGGCGCTGATCCTCGACCAGGAGTTCCGCGGCCGGCGGCTCGTCCGCGTCGCGATCATCATCCCGTGGGCCGTGCCGCTTGTCATCCAGGGGATGATCTTCTACCTGATGTTCCATCCGAGCACCGGGTTCCTCACGGAGTACCTGGCGAACATCGGAATCCTCGAACCGACGAATACGCTCAACGATCCGTTGAGCGCCCTGATCATCGTTACCGTCGCCGACATCTGGAAGACGACCGCGTTTATGGCCCTGCTGATACTTGCGGGGCTCCAGAGCGTCGACCGCAGTCTCTACGACGTCGCGAAGGTCGCCGGCGCGAGCCGCTGGCAGCAGTTCAAGCTGATCACGCTGCCGCTTGTCCTGCCGGCCGTCGCTATCGCCGTGCTGTTCCGGACGATCGACGCAATGCGGGTCTACGGCCTGATCGACATCGCCTCGAGCTGTACGGTCGTCCCGTCGCTGTCGTGTATGGTCGTCGAAACGTTCAACACGAACCGCGGACTCGCCTCCGCGATCGCGTTCGTGACGGCGGGGATCATCGGGATCCTCGCGATGATCGTCATCTACAGGCAGTACAAGGAGGGATTCTAACATGGCTACGACAACCGACCAATCGTCCGACTCCTCGGACTCCGACAAGGGCGTCCTCGCACAGTGGACCCAGGGCGTCATCGGAGACGACGAGAAACGCAGCCGCCTCTACCGGGCGCTGTTTTACGTCGCGTGTGGCTTTTTCCTCGTGACGACACTGTTCCCGTTCTACTGGCTCCTGGTGCTTGCGCTGACGCCGAACAGCCAGATCCTGACCGGTGACTGGTCGCTTCCGGTTATCGGACTCGAGTTCCCACACCCACAGGGGTTCAACCCCCAGGCGTTCGTCGAGGTGTTCCAGCAGATCCCGTTCCACCTCTACGTGTTCAACAGCTTCGTCCTCGCGACGATCACGACCATCATCGTGTTGCTAGTCGCGAGTCTCGCGGGCTACGTCTTCGGGCGACTCGAGTTCCCCGGGAAAGGACCGCTCATGCTCGCCGTGTTGATGGTGTCGTACTTCCCGCCGGCAGCGTTTCTGATCCCGCTGTTCGACGCGTTCCTCGGGAACGCCGTCGTGATCCCGTTCCTCGGGATCGAGCTGTTCCAGCCGCCGCGGTTGGTGAACACACCGGGATCGATGATCCTTCCCTTTAGCGCGCTGTTCATGCCGCTGGCGATCTTCATCCTCACCACCTTCTACGCACAGATCCCCGACGGGCTAGAGGACGCGGCCCGGGTCGAGGGGACGACTCGGCTGGGCGCGCTGTTCCGGGTCATCATGCCCCTGTCGGCACCCGGCGTCGCGACGGCGGCCGTCCTGACGTTCATCGCGGTCTACAACGAGTACTTCTTCAGCTCGATCATGGCCCTGGAGAACGTCCCAGAGAACTGGTCGCCGCTGGTGGGCGGGATCCTGAGCTACCAGGACCAGTATACGACCGACTTCAACCTCATGGCGGCAGCGAGCATCGTCGGGGTTATCCCGATCCTGATCCTCGTGGTCGTCGCACAGGAACGTATCGTGAGCGGACTAACTGCGGGAGGACTCAAGGAATAACATGGCACGCGTATCACTCAGCAACGTCACGAAACGCTACGAGGACGTCGTCGCGGTCGACGACATGAACCTCGAAATCGAGGACGGAGAGTTCGTCTGTTTCGTCGGGCCCTCGGGCTGTGGCAAGTCGACGACGATGGAGACGATCGCCGGCCTGACGAAACCGACGGAGGGGACGATCCGGATCGGCGACGCCGACGTCACGACGCTGCCGCCGAAAGACCGGGGCGTGTCGATGGTCTTCCAGAACATCGCCCTCTTTCCCCACATGGACGTCTACGAGAATATCTCGTTCGGGCTGCGGCTGCGGAAGTACGACCAGGACGAGATCGATCGTCGGGTCGACAACGCCGCCGAGATCGTCCAGCTCGAGGGGATGCTCGACCGCGAACCCAACGAGCTCTCGGGCGGCCAGCAACAGCGGGTGGCGATCGCCCGCGCGATCGTCCGCGATCCGGACGTCTTCCTGATGGACGAGCCGCTGGCGAACCTGGACGCGAAGCTGCGGGTTCACATGCGGACCGAGCTCCAGCGTCTGCACAAGCAGCTGGATACGACGATTATCTACGTCACTCACGACCAGGCCGAGGCGATGACGATGTCCGACCGGATCGCTGTCCTCAACGCGGGCCAGCTCCAACAGATCGATCCGCCGCTTGTCTGTTACAACGAGCCCGCGAACCTCTTTGTCGCCGGCTTCATCGGCTCGCCCTCGATGAACTTCACCGAGGGCGAGCTCGTCGACGGCGGGCTCACCACCGAACACTACGATCTCGAGTTCGACACGACCGAGCTCGGCGTCAGTCCCGGCGAGGAGATCACGGCCGGGATCCGTCCGGAGGACATCCATCTCACCAGAAACTCCGAGGCCGTCGACCACCCCTCCGAGGTGATCGAGGCGACGACGGACGTCCTCGAGCCAATGGGCGACGAGATTTTCGTCTACCTCTCGCTCGACGGCTCGAGCGGGTCCTCGATGACCAGCGACGAGGCCGCCGGCGCCGCCAACCAGCTGCTGATGAGCGTCGATCCCGACACCGATATCGAGGCCGACGAATCCGTCTCGATCGTCCTCGATCGCTCGAAGATCCACCTCTTCGACACCGGGTCGGGCGACGCGCTCGCACACGGCGTCGTCGACCTCTCCGAGTCCGAACGAACGAGAGCGGCGGCCGAATCGAGGGGACAGCATGAGTAGCCTCGTTCCCGTGGTCTACTACGGGGGGTTTCTCGTGTTGTTCTTCTTCTGGATCTACGGGATCGTCTCGTTCGGTCTGGACGTAAAGAACAAGATCGTTCCCGGAATCAAACAGTACCGCCGCGGACGCAAGCGCCAGAAGGCAAAGCAAGAACGCGACGAGGAGCAAGACGAGCGAGAACAGCAGCTGTACTGAGCGGGTGGCGACCCGTCGTGGACGGCCGACCGCTTTCGATCGCCCGTCCCGAGCGTCGCTGTTTTCGGCGAACTTCGTCTATAGGCCGTCTACCTGCAGTAGACGGGAGATGCTCCACCTGGATTTATGGAGTCTCGTGACGACCGTTCGGTCGTATGGATATCGGCGTTCACACCCCACCGCTCGCTGACGAATCGCTCGAGGGCGCCCTGGCGTACCTCTCTGATATCGGCGTCGACGCGATCGAACCCGGGGTCGGCGGCTTCCCCGGTGACGACCACCTCGTTCGGGAGGAGTATCTCGACGACGAGGACGCCCAGCTCGAACTCGAGGAACTGCTCTCGGAGTTCGAGATGCACGTGAGCGCGCTCGCGATCCACAACAATCCGCTCCATCCCGACGAAAAGCGGGCCGAGGAGGCCGACACCGAACTCCGCGAGGCGATCGAGCTCGCCGACCAGCTCGACGTCAACACGGTGACCTGTTTCTCCGGACTGCCGGCGGGCGGCCCCGACGACGAGGTGCCGAACTGGATCACGGCCCCCTGGCCGACCGAGCACGCCGACGCCCACGACTACCAGTGGGAGGTGGCCGTCGACTACTGGTCGGACCTCGCGGCGTACGCCGACGACCACGGCGTCGACCTCGCGATCGAGATGCACCCGAACATGCTCGTCTACGAGCCACACGGGATGGCGAAGCTCCGTGAGGAGACCGGCGAGCGCGTCGGCGCGAACTTCGACCCCTCCCACCTGTACTGGCAGGACATCTCAATCACTGACGCGATTCGGTATCTCGGCGAGCGCGACGCGATCCATCACTTCCACGCCAAGGACACGAAGGTCTACGAGGAGCAGGCCCGCGAGAAGGGCGTCCTCGACACGACGGCGTACGACGACGAACCCAACCGCTCGTGGCTGTTCCGCTCGGTGGGGTACGGTCACGGCGAGGAACACTGGAAGGACGTCGTCTCGACGCTACGGATGGTCGGCTACGACGGCACCCTGAGCATCGAACACGAGGACTCGCTGACCAGCTCCCGCGAAGGGTTAGAGAAAGCCGTCGAAATTCTCGAACGGGCGATCTTCCGCGAACAGCCCGGCGAGGCGTACTGGGCCGAGTAGCCCCCGTTGCTGCGGAACGACGGGAGAGCCGTCCGGGCGACGACGCCGTCTCCGCGGATCCACCCATTGTCGTTCGCGCACAGGCCTTATCCGCCGTGCAGATGTTGTGTGGATATGAGTGAGCGGAGCGCGTCCGAGATGGCGTTCTGGGACGATGCGGCCGAAGACGAGGCCCATCAGCGGTATCGAACGCTTCTCCACACGATCGGCGACGGGATCTTTCAGCTCGACGTCGAGGGTCGCTTCGTCGCGGTGAACGACGTTCTCAGCGAGTTGACGGGGTACGAGTACGACGAACTTCTGGGCGAACGGATCGCCGACGTCCTCGAGACCGACGGCTCGGCGGTCGAGCGCGAAATAGCGCGACTCCGGACGAACCCAGCCCAACAGAGCGAGCTTCTCGAGGTCCCCGTCCGGACCGCCGGCGAGAACCTGGTACTCTGTGAGATCCGAGTAAACCCGTTCGCCGAAGACGAGTCCCTTCGGGGCGCCGTCGGAACAGTCCGTGAGATTGCCGGCCGGAACCGAACGGAGCTGGATTGGCGCCGGCAACACCGCGAGTTCGAGTACGAAGGAGAGGGTTACGAGATAACGCGCGACCTGCAGGAGAGCGAGGAACGATTGCGTCTCGCGCTTCAGGCCGGGGATCTGGGCATGTGGGAGCTCGATCTCCAGACTCGGGATTCGCCCGTCCGTTCCCCCCAGCACGATCGGATCTTCGGCTACGAAGAGCCCCGCGAGGAGTGGAGCTTCGAAACCTTTCTCGAGCACGTCCACCCGGACGATCGCGAGTTCGTCGAGCGCAGTTTCGAGGACGCCTTCGAGACGGGGACGTGGGAGTTCGACTGTCGGATCGTCCGAACCGACGGCGAGCAGCGGTGGATTGCGGCCCAGGGCGAGTTCTACTACAACACCGACGGCGAGCCGGTTCGTGCGATCGGAGTCGTAGAGGACGTCACCGAGCAAAAGGAGAACGCGAAGTACCTCGAAGACGCGAAGTCACAGCTCGAGGCCGCGACCGAAGCCGGCGCCGTCGGCACGTGGGAGTGGGACGTTCCCGAGGATCGGATGGTCGTCGGCGCGTCGTTCGCCGATCAGTTCGGAGTCGACCCCGACGCCGCCCGCGAGGGCGTTTCGCTCGAGAATTTCATCTCCTCGATCCACGAGGACGATCGCGACCGCGTCAGGGAGAAAATCGATGCCGCGGTCGAGACGTGCGGGGAGTACGAGGCGGAGTACCGCGTTCGAAACGCGGACGGCGAACTCCGATGGGTGGTCGCTCGGGGACACGTCGAGTGCGACGAGGACGGGAACCCGCTGACGTTTCCCGGAGCGCTCACCGACATCACCGAACGAAAGCGAGCCGAGCTCGAGGCCGAAAACCAGTCACGGCAGCTCGAGACGCTGTTTCAGGTGCTGCCCGTCGGCGCCGTCGTCGCCGACGGAGACGGTTCGTTGCTCAAGGCCAACGACGTCGCCAAGGAGATCTGGGGCGGCGACGTGTTCGACGCGCAGTCAGTCGACGACTACGAAAAGTACTCCGCGACGTGGGCCGAGTCGGGCGAGCCCGTCGACCCCGAGGAGTGGACGATGGCCCAGGTGCTTCGCGGCGAATCCGTCGCGGAACCGAACGTGTACGAGATCGATCCCTTCGACGGCGACCGTCGGATAATCATGGAGCACGGCGAACCGGTGAGAGACGGCGACGGCGACGTGATTCGGGCGATCGTGACGCTCACCGACATCACCGAGCGGAAAGCGTACGAGCAGAAGCTCGAGGAGTCGAACGAGCGGCTCGAACAGTTCGCCTACGCGGCCTCTCACGACCTCCAGGAACCCCTGCGGATGATCACGAGCTACCTCGAGTTACTCGAGCGTCGGTACGGCGACCGCCTAGACGAGAACGGCGAGGAGTTCCTCGCGTACGCGGTCGACGGCGCCGAGCGGATGCGGGAGATGATCGACGGGCTGCTCGAGTTCGCGCGCGTCGACACGAGAGGTGAGCCGTTCGAACCGGTCGAACTGGACGTTGTACTCGAGGAGACGCTCGATACGCTCCGGATAAAAATCGACGAGAGCGGAGCCGAAATCGAGTTGGAGTCGCTTCCCCGGGTGCGGGGCGACGAAGCCCAGCTTCGACAGCTCTTCCAGAACCTCCTGAGCAACGCGATCGAGTACTCCGGCGACGAACCGCCGCGAGTCCGCGTCGAGGCCGATCGCGCCGGCGAAACCTGGACGGTGGCGGTCCGCGACGAGGGGGTCGGAATCGACGCCGACGAGCAGGATCGCATCTTCGACGTGTTCGAACGGCTCCACAGTCAGGAGGAACACCCCGGAACCGGGATCGGACTCGCTCTCTGTGAGCGGATCGTCGAGCGCCACGGCGGCGAGATCCGGGTCGACTCCGAACCCGGCGAGGGAACGACGGTTACGTTCACGCTTCCCGCAGCGTGACGTGCTCCCACAACTTTCGTCGTGGGCTTCCCGAGGTTCCTATGTTACTCCCGTCAATTCGGATAGTTGGAAATCTAGGCTTTGCGGGCCGACAAACACTGGCAGCGCCACGCTACCACTACTCGTTCCCTCATGGGGGAGCGAGTCATCTGAGTTATTTACTGTCGGCTGGCGTGGACGGCTTACTTGTTTGATTTCGGCTCTCGCCGTGGCAAACGCCGAGTCAACTGCCAGTTTCCACGCACAACCGGTAGTACTGTAGCAAGCGCATTCAACCTTACAGCGCGTATCCCACGACTGAAGTCGTGGATTTTGCGCCTGTACTTCGATAAAGAACCGCGAGCATCACCTCCGGAACGGCGCCGCCGATCGGACGATAGGAACCGATCGACTCCGTTACGCGACCGTCGCGCTCCGCCCCGCGGCCTCGATTGCCTCGAGGAAGAGCCCGATCCCGAGCTCGATCTCGCGTGTGCTAGAGTCGAGCGGCGGGAGCAGCCGGATCGTCTTTTTCCCGCAGCCAAGCGTCAACAGCCCGCGGCGCAGCGACTCCTCGACGACGGCGCTGCGGCGTTCGGCGGTGTCGAACTCGACGGCGAGCATCAGCCCCTTCCCCCGGACGTCGACGACGTGGTCGGGCGCGTCGTCCCGGAGTAACTCCTGGGCCTGCCGTCCTCGCTCGGTGGCGTTCTCGAGCAGCTCGTACTCGTCGATCGCTTCGAGGGTGAACGCGCCCATCATCGAGCCCAACAGGTCGCCGCCGCCGAACGTCGACCCCAGTCGGTTCTTCTCGCTCGGGAAGATCTCCTCGCGCGAAATGGTCGCGCCGACTCGCAGCGCCTTCGCCGCCGAGATGACGTCGGGTTCGATCGGGTAGTGATCGGCGGCCCAGAGCTCACCGGTCCGGCCGATACCGGACTGGATCTCGTCGACGACCAGCGGGATGTCGTACTCGTCGGTGACGTCCGCGACCTCCTGCATGAACGCCTCGCTGGGGAAGCGGTAGCCGCCGACGCCCTGGATCGGCTCGAGGGTCAGAAACGCGATCTCGTCGGGGTTGATGTGACCGCCCTCGGGCGCGAGCATCCCGCGGAGCTGCGAGTCGCTGCCGGCGAAGAAGCCACAGTCGCAGCTGTCGGCGTCACAGCCCCGATCCGCGCAAAACGGCACCGTCTCGATCCCGTCGATCTGGGGGTAGTGGCGCGTGTAGACCTCCTTCGATTTGGTGATCGAGAGCGTCCCGAAGGTGCGTCCGTGGAAGCTGCCGGCGAAGGCGACGCCGTACTTCGCGGGCGCCCGGTAGTCGTGGGTGATCTTCATCGCGTTCTCCATCGCCTCCGCGCCGGAGTTCGAGAGGAAGACGGTGTCCATGCCGTACTGGCTCGAGACGTCAACCAGCGTCTCCATCAGGTGGCTCGATCCCGGAACGTCGGATTCCTCCGGGGTTGGACCCGCACCGAAGTACATGTCCTGACCGGCGATCTTCATCGGCTCGACGAGATCGAACTCCCGTAGTTTGTCGGTGATCTTCTCGTTGTTGTAGCCAAGCGGCGCGGCGCCGATGTGACACGTGAAATCGAGTAAGACGTTGCCGTCGACGTCGGTGACGAACGGACCGTTGGCCTCGCGGGTGACGTCCCAGACGAATTCGTGAGAGTACTCGCTGGGGGCCGCGTTCTCCCCGTGGAACTCGACCCACTCGCGGGCGTTGGGGCCGGGGAACGCATCCACGTTCGGTTCGGCAGTGTCCCTATCCATACACAGATAATGTGTACGTCGTACATTAAATGTTGTTATAGATGGGCACGGAGTCGGGCGGGTCGAGCGACAACGAACGAAAAAACGGCGAAAGACGATCGTCAGTCGTCGTCGCCCGGCTCCGCGGTCGTGGTCGGATCGTCGGAGCGCCGTTCCGTCGAGCCGATGATCACCGTCTCCTCCTGGAGCAACACGCGGCCGTTAGTGCCGCTGAGGTTCTTGATCAGCGACACCATCGCGAGGAAACAGACGATCGCGAACGGCGCGCCGGTGATGACGACGGCCTGCTCGAGCGCGCCGGCACCGCCCTCGCCGCCGAGGATCATCAGGATCGCGGCGGTCAGCCCGAGGACGATCCCCCAGAAGACCCGGTTGATCGTCGACGGCGACTCCTTGCCGCCGGTGGTCATCATCGAGACGGCGAGCGTCGAGGAGTCGGCGGAAGTGACGAAAAACGTCGTCACGAGCACGAGGAACGCGACCATGAAGATCGCACCGAACGGCAGGGCGTCGAACAGGATGAACCCGGAGATCTCCGCACCGACCTCCCCCGCGATGACCTCGCCGAAGTCGGCACCGCCCGTATCCTGCAGGAAGACGGCGGTCCCACCGACGAACGTGAACCAGGGGATGGTCGCAGCGGAGGTCGCGACGATCCCGGTGAAGGCGATTTCGCGGATGGTTCGGCCCTTCGAGATCCGGGCGATAAAGAGCCCGGCGAACGGCGACCACGAGAGCGCCCACGCCCAGTAGAAGACCGTCCAGCTCTCGACCCAGCCGGTGCCGCCGTCGCCGGCACCCGTGTAGAGACTCATCGCCACGAAGTCGCTGATCATCCCGCCGATCGCCTGCGAGCCAAGCAACAGCAGGAACATCGTGGGGCCGAGGATAAACGTCGCGAGCATGATCAGGACGAACAGTCCCATGTTGAAGTTCGAGAGCCGGCGAATCCCCTTATCGATCCCGAGCACCATCGAGATCGTAAACAGGATCGTCATGGTCGTCACGATCAGCAGGATACCGGTGTCACCGAAGTTCATCCCCCACTGGTACTCGAGGCCGCTGACGAACTGGCTCCCGATGAACCCAAGCGAGGTCGCGACGCCGCCGATCGTCGCAAAGACCGCGAGGATGTCGACGATCTTGGCGACGGGACCGTCCAGATTGTCCTTCCCGATGATCGGCGTCAGCGCCGAGGAAGCCCGCAGGGGGACCTTCTCGTAGTTGTACGCGAAGTAGCCGATCGCGATCCCCATGATCGTAAACACCGCAAGCTGGGGTAAGGCCCAGTGGAACAGCGTCTGCTGGATCGCGAGCGGGATGGCCTCGCTGGACCCCCCTTCGGCGCCGAACAGCGGGTTCGGATCGGCGTAGTAGAACAGTCCCTCGGTCGGTCCCCAGAACACGACGCCCGCGGCGAAACCGGCCGAGTACAGCATCGCGAAAAAGGAGAGGAAGCTGTACTCCGGGTCCTCGTCGCCGAGCTTGAGCTTCCCCCAGGGACCGATGATCAGGTACAGCAGGAAGACCACGACCAGGAACACGATCACCAGCAATGCCCAGCTCATGTAGCTGAGCATCTCCCCATGGACGGTCTCGATTCCCCCGGCGACGAAGCTCCGATCGATAAAGAAGGCGACGATGACGCCGACAGTGAGGAGGGCGCCGAACACGAACACGACCGGGTCGAGTTCGTCGAGGAACCGACCGACCATCCCCGGTTCGTCGTTGCTCACGCGAACTCACCCCCCGCTTTCGAGCCGAGCGGTCGCTTCGATCCGCGTCGGTGCTCCCGTCCGCTTGCCGTGCGCTGCGATGGCATACCGAACCCATTGCCAGTATCTCGCATAAATATTTCCTTTTCGTATCTCACATACACAGATTACGTTTATTGTACGGATCAGTACGGACGTCTCTCAACAGAACCTATAATCGAACACACGGCCATAGTATATAGATATATCTTCAGAATGTATTGCTGTGACGTCCGATACTCGAACCAGAGGGTCGAAGTCCGATATCGATGCACTAACTGGCGGACGTGTCAAAAGACGTCGTAATCAGGTACTGTATTCGTCTCGACCGAGCCGATCAGTTCGTCAGCTCCTCGGCGTTTCGCTCGCGAGCCGCCGCGCTCTCGGCGACGCGCTCGGCGAACTCGTCGACGCGATCCTTGATCTCCTCGCGAGTCGCCTCGGGGGAGAAGGAGTCGGACATCGTCAACAGTCGGACGAACGCACGCAGCTCCTCGTCGGTGAGCTGAGCGAACTCCTCGTTTTCGAGCTTCTCGACGACCTCGTCGACGTCGATCTGACCGACCGGTTCGACGTTGAACTCGACGTTGACCATCCGGTAGTTCGACCCCGCGAGGCGCTGTTCGGCCTTGCCGACGCCCTGCGAGAGCATGTCCTTGAACGGGGTGTGGTACCCCATCGTTCCGAGATGGAGAAAGGCGAGCATGTCGGTGATCCCCTGGGTGTAGGCGTCCCGATCCTCGTCGTCGGGGTCGAACACCGTCTCCCGGTCGCGTTCCTCCATGTACTCGAAGAGGATACTGAAATCGAGGACGGCGTTACGGACCCGACGCCGGATCCGGTTGCGCTTCTGTTTCTTCGAGTGGTCGGTGTAGTCGGTCTTGCGACCGAGAAGGAAATCACGGTCGGAGGGTGTGAGGATCCCGCGGGGGCGATCCGAGTCGGCCGCGGTCCGAAGCGACTGCGGAACGTCATCCTGGCTCATAGGGAACACTGGCGGAGCGCGCGAATTAACGTTTCTGATCCGAGCAACGTGATACGGATCGAACAGGTCCCGCGCGTCGCGAGAGGGTCACACCGGTCGCCGGGAAAGCTCGAGGATCGTCGCCGAGAGCACCCCCGTACCGATCTCGAGACTCCGCTCGTCGATATCGAACGTCGGCGTGTGGTGGTTGGTCGGATGATCGGTCCCCACGAGCAGGTAGGAGGTGAGTCCGCCGTTGTCCTGAACGCGGTTCATCAGGTAGGTGACGTCCTCGCTGACGCCGAACTCCGTCGAGGGAATCACCCGGTCGACGCCGTCGACGTCCCGGGCGACACTCCCGACGAGCTCCCGCAGGGCCGGGTGGCTGTCGGCCCGAGGGGACTCGCTGACGACCCGCGGCGTGACGTCACAGTCGTGCATCTCCGCGGCGGCATAACAGACACGCTCGAGTTCGGTCCGCATGTACTCCATCAGCCCCGTCGTCTCGCCGCGGACCTCAGCGTCGATCGTGATCTCCTCGGCGATGACGTTGCTGGCAGTGCCGCCTTCGATCCGTCCGACGTTGACGCGAGTCTGGCCGTCGCTGTGGCGGGGGATCGCGTAGGCGTTCTGGATCGCCGTCGCCGCGGCCTGCATCGCGTTCCCGCCCTCGTTGGGCGCCTTCCCCGCGTGGGCGCTTGCCCCCTCGAACGTCGCCGTCAGGTGAGCCATCGCCAGCGGCTTCTCGACGCCGGCGACGATCTCGCCCGTCGGGTGGTCGAGCCCGATATGGAGCGCCAGCAGGTGGTCGACGTCCTCGAGGTAGCCGCCCTCGGCCATCGCCTTCCCCCCGCCAGAGATCTCCTCGGCGGGTTGGAAGAAGACCTTCAGCGTCCCCTCGAAATCACTCTCTTCGATCGCCTCGATCGTCCCCAGCGCGATCGCGATGTGGGCGTCGTGGCCGCAGGCGTGCATGTATCCCTCGTGTTCCGAGCGAAACCCCTCTGCAGCGGGCCGGTGCTCGGCCAGATCGGACTCGGTCATCGAGATCGCGTCCATGTCGACCCGGAGCCCGATCGTCGGCCCGTCGCCGCGCTCGAGGACGCCGACCACGCCGGTGTGGCCGTTCACGGTCCGCTCGAGGACGTTCTCGCGAACCCCCGCCTCGCGGGCGCGCTCCAGCCAGGGCTCGAGTTCGTCGGAGTCGGGGACGGCCATCCGCTGGGCGGTCGAGAGCGCCTCCCGGCCGACGGCGATCTCGTCGACGCCGATGCGCTCGAGCTCCTCGACGATCCGGGCCGTCGTCTGGAACTCCCGCCAGCCAGGTTCGGGGTGGCGATGAAACGCTCGTCGAAGGTCGCGCAACCGGGTCCGCACGTCGTAGGCCATTCTTGGCGCTCCTAGGTGTGGGGGATACTTAATCATGATCAACGTCGCCATTCGGGCGTCGGACGAACGGGGCGTGGTTCGCCCCACGCTTCATGGCGGGCGACGACTCTTCAGCGGCAGCCTGAACCGACAGTGAGGGCCCGAATTCGTGTTGGAGCCCGCCAAACTCGCCCGGGGTTATCTCGTGCGCGTCGACGATCCTCACATCGATGCCATCCCCCGTATGCTCGAGTCCGAGCGGAGAGTAACGGAGAACGACGAACTCTCGACGACTCAGCCGAGGTAGGCGGTCGCGTCCATCTCGACGCGGACGTCCTCGGGCAGCCGCGAGACCTCGACGCAGACTCTGGCGGGCGGCTCGTCGCCGAACCGCTCGCCGTAGGCCTCGTTGACCCGCTCGTAGTCCTCGAGATCGGTGAGATAGACGGTGACCTTCACGACGTCTGCGAGGCCGTCCCCGCCGGCCGCGTCGACGACCGCGGCGATGTTCTCGAGGACGCGGTCGGTCTGGGTCCCGATGTCGCCGTCGACGGCCTCGCCTGTCTCGGGATCGACGGGGCCGTAGCCGGAGACGTGGAGCGTGTCCCCGGCGCGGACGCCCTGGGAGTAGGGGTTGTCGTTGCTCGGTGCGCCGTCGGTACTGATGGGTTCGGTGTCGGACATCGGTCGCGTCCTCAGGCTGTCCGTTTGGCCGCGGCGGTCGCGTGTTCGATCGCGTCGGCGATAACGTCCATCGCCGTCTCCGCGAGCTCGTGGGTGAGCACAAGCGGCGGTAGCAGCCGGAGGACGTTGCTGTGTCGTCCGGCCGTCCAGACGAGGACGCCGTGTTCGAAGCAGTACTGCTGGATCTCGTCGACGAGGTCGTCGGCGGGCTCGCCGTCACTATCGACGAACTCGGCGCCGATGAACAGCCCCTGGCCGCGGACGTCGCCGAGGTGGTCGTTCCCGTCGGCGACCTCCCGGAGTCGGTCGCGGAGGGACGTTCCGAGTTCGCGACCGTGGGCTAACAGGTCGTGGTCCTGGATGTACTCGATGGCGCGGCTGCCGGCCCGCATCGCGACAACGTGGCCGCGGTAGGTGCCGGCGTGGTCGCCCGAGCCCCAGGTATCGAGGTCCTCGTGGTACATCGTCGCCGACAGCGGGAAGCCCACGCCGCCGAGCGCCTTCGCCGAGGTCATGACGTCGGGCGTGACGTCGGCCCAGTCGCTGGCCCACCACTCGCCGGTGCGGCCGAAGCCGCTCTGGATCTCGTCGAAGACGAGCGTGACGTCGTTGTCGTCGGCGAGGTCGCGCAGCCCCTGCAGGAACCCTTCCGGCGGGGTGACGACGCCGCCCTCGCCCTGGATCGGCTCGACGAAGATGCCCGCGGGGTTCGCGAGCCCGCCGTAGGGGTCCTCGAGGATCGCCTGGACCTCCTCGAGGGCGTGGTCGACGGCCTCCTGAGGCGTCTTGTCCTGGTCGAACGGGTTGGGGTAGGGCGCGTGGACGACGTCCGAAAGCAGCGGCGAGTAGTGCTCCTTGAGCTTCGTGTTCGAGGTCAGACTCATCGCGCCGGTGGTCGCGCCGTGGTAGGATCCGCGAAACGCGATCAGCCCGTCACCGTCGCTGTTGTACTTCGAGAGCTTGATCGAGGCCTCGATGGCGTCGCTGCCGGTCGGGCCGCCGAAGACGACCTTCTGGTTCCCCGCCAGTCCCGCGGGTGCGATCTCGTCGAGTTTCTCGATCAGTTCGAGGCGGGCTTCGGTCGGGAAGTCGACCGTGTGGACCAGCTTGTCGGCCTGCTCGTGGACGGCCTCGAGGACGTAGGGATTCGCATGGCCGACGTTGAGCACGCCGATCCCGGCGAACATGTCGATGTAGGTGTTGCCGTCGACGTCCCGAACCGTCGCGCCCGATCCCTCTTCGAACGCGACCGGGATGTCCTCGGGGTAGGCGACCGCGCTGCTGTCGATCTCGCGTTGCTTCTCGAGTAGCTCCCGCGATCGTGGGCCGGGGACGCTGTCGACGGTCGGTGCCTCGTCGTAGTGGAGTTCGTCGATCGGTGGACTGCTCGTCATACGTAGGGCCAGGTGGAACAGTGATAAATAATTTGTCCACAGTATCCATAGAGGACGTACACAGAAATCGGTTCGATAGCCGTCGGTCGGCCGTGAGAACGTCTGTCGCTCGATAGTCAATCACTATCGATGAGGAGCACCGATATAAGCGGGGCGAAAGACGTCGGCGAGCGGCCGTGGAATCGGAATCGACGGACGTCGTTCCGTCGACTCGGGCGACTACCAGGGTTCGTCCTTCAGCCCGAGCTGGTAGGCGATCATGTTCGTCGTGACGTGCAGGATCGGGGTGAGCACGACGACGACGGCGACCACGCTCCACGTGAACACCTCGAAGAACCACTCGGTCGCCAAAAGCGCCGTCAGGGGAAGCGAGACGACGACGAAATCGAGCTGGTCCAGTCCGGGAAACATGGCGCCGCGCTGGCGTCCGGTTCGGCGCTTGAGAAACGAGGCCATGATGTCGCCGAGCATCGCTCCCGCGGCGAGGCCGACCGCCGCAAGCGGCGTAAACGCCGGGACGTCGATCCCGGTCGCCGCGCTCACGTCGTCGGCGACGAGGGTCAGTGCGCCCGCGAGGACGACTCCCGCGAGGATTCCCGCGGCGGTTCCCCGCCAGGTCTTCCCGTCGCCGAGCACGCGTTTGTCGTCCCACGTCCGTCCGCCGTCGATCGGCCGACCGCCACCGGCCAGCACCGCGGCGTTGTTTGGAACGTAGGCCGGCAACATCGCCCAGAAGGCGACGACGATCGTCTCGAGTACTGCCATGTTCGGCGGGAGGCACCCGCAGGTCTTAGTCTGGGGTGGTTCGTCCTCGACTCGTCGGGCGAGACGTAGCACTAGTTCCATATACGGACGGTCACCTAGATCGAGTATGATCCCGCCAATCGCGAGCCGGTTCGTCGCCGGGGAGGCGCCTGCCGAGGCCCTCGACCACGTTCGCCAGCTGAACGATCGGAACGTAAAGGCGATCGTGAACCTGCTGGGGGAACACTACGACGACCGCGAGGACGCGGACGCCGACGCCCGCGAGTACCGGGAGCTGGTCGAGGACATCGCCCGCTCGGATCTGGGGGCGACGGTCTCTGTCAAACCCTCCCAGATCGGCCTCGACTTCGGCGAGGACGTCTTTCGGGAGAACCTCGAGGAGATCGTCGAGACGGCGGCCGACCGCGGCGTCTTCGTCTGGATCGACATGGAGGATCACACGACGACCGACGCGACCCTCGACGCCTACGAGGAGCTGGCCAGAGAACACGACGGTGGGGTAGGCGTCTGCGTTCAGGCAAACCTCAGACGGACCCGGGAGGACGTGAGGCGGCTCGCCGACGTCCCCGGGAAGATCCGGTTCGTCAAGGGTGCCTACGACGAGCCGGCCGAGATCGCCTACAAGAATCGGGAGACGGTCAACCGGGAGTACAAGGCCCTGCTCGAGTACGCCTTCGAGAACTTCGAGGACGGGATCGCGATCGGCAGCCACGATCCCGCGATGATCGATCGCGCGATCGAGCTCCACGAGGAACACGGCACTGACTTCGAGATCCAGATGCTGATGGGTGTCCGGAACGACGCCCAGTTCAACCTCGCCGAGGAGTACGAGGTCTACCAGTACGTCCCCTACGGCGGTCGCTGGAAGTCCTACTTCTACCGGCGCGCGATGGAGCGCAAGGAGAACCTCTGGTTCGCGGTGCGAGCGATCGTCGGCCGCTAAAGGAAAGGGCTCATTAGCCCCTGGTGAGAGGAACGTGACAATGGCTTCGTGGAAGCGTGACTTCGCGAGCGGGCTGATCGTCCTCGGCCCGATCCTCGTGACGCTCTATGTCAGCTACTGGCTCTACGGCTTTATCGCGGGGCTGACGCCAGGGATGATCCTCGACGAAGCCGCGCTTCGACCGCTGATTCCCGGCGACGGGGGCCAGGCCCAGCAGACCCGCGAGGAGCTCGCCCAGTTCCTCCGCGTGATCGTCGCGCTGACGGTGCTCGTCATCCTCACGTTCTCGGTCGGCTACCTCATGCGAACGACCGTCGGCGGACTGGTCGAACGGCTCCTCGACAACGTCGCCAACCGGGTGCCCGTGATCCGGGTCGTCTACAACGCCTCGAAGATGGCCGCCGAAACCGCCTTCGGCGAGCAGGACTCCCTGCAGAAACCCGTCAAGCTCGAGACCTGGGACGGGCTCCGGATGACCGCGTTCAAAACCGGAAAGGTGACCGAGGACGGCCGCGAGGTGCTCTTCTTACCCACGTCGCCGAACATCACGACCGGGTTCGTCATCGAGGTCGAGCCCGGCCGGATCACCGAGCTCGACGAGGACGTCGAGGACGCCCTCACCCGCGTGCTGAGCGCCGGCTTCGGCGACTCGAACCGCAACCGCGACATGGAGGCGGGAGTCTCGATCGACGTCGTCGACGAGGCGACGACCGACGGCGGCGAGGGCGGAACCGACGCCGACCGACGACGCCTCGAGGACTGAGAGCAACGTTTTCGACGGGGAAACCAGAAGGCTTTGAGTCGATCCATCCCTCCGGACGAGTATGCAACGACGAGCGGTACTCGCGGGGGCCTCAAGTCTCGCCGTCCTCGCGGGCTGTCTCTCCGACGACGAGGTCGACGACCGCGGCGACATCGAGATCGTGATCGACGGCGAGCCGGTCGATCTCTCCGCGGACCGGTACCAGGCCGAACACGCCGCCAACCACTCGATCGACTTCCACCTCCACGAAACCAGCGACCAGTGGTATATGGAAGGCGAAGAGCGGGTGACGTTCGCAGAGGGGATCGACCTGCTGCCGTACTTCTCGTTCGAGACCGTCGACGGTGACCACGTCCTCGAGTACGACGGCGACACGTACAGCGAGGCCGACGACGGTACCGAGATGACTGCGCTGGTCGACGACGAGGCGGTCGATCCGACGGAGTACACGCTCGAAGACGGCGACGAGATGATCCTCGAAGTGTCGACGAACGAGTAACAGCGGTCTCACGAAGGGGCTGTCTTCTACCTGCGAGGACGGTCGCCCCTGCGGTGACGACTGTCATCGACGACGACAGCCCGAACGGGTCGTCCTCGGATCGCCACCCGTCCAGCGGATCGCGTCGCTCGCGCAGTAGCTCGAACGCAGACCTAGACGTACGTGAACCACTCGTCGTACTCGTCGGTGCGACGCTCGACGACCTCGAAGAACCGCGACTGAATCTCCTCTGTGACCGGACCTCGCGAGCCGTCGCCGATGACGACGTTGTCGACCTTCCGGATGGGCGTGACCTCGGCCGCCGAGCCGGTGAAGAACAGTTCGTCGGCGGTGTTGAGCTCGCCCCGCGAGATCGACGCCGTGTCGTGGACGGTGTAGCCCAGATCCTCCGCGAGCTCGATCACGGTGTTGCGCGTGATCCCCTCGAGGATCGACTCCGAGAGCCCGGGCGTATAGATCTCGTCGTCGCGAACGAGGAAGATGTTCTCGCCGGGGCCCTCGGCGACGTCGCCTTCCTTGTTCAGGACGATCGCCTCCGCGTAGCCGTTCCTGCGGGCCTCCTCGCCCGCGAGCATGCTGTTGACGTACAGTCCCGTGGTCTTGGCGTTCGTCGGCACCTGGCTCGAGGCGTGTTTCCGCCAGGACGAGACCATCACGTCGATCCCGTTCTCGAGGGCGTCCTCGCCGAGGTAGGTGCCCCACGGCCAGGCGGCGATCGCGATCCGGGTCGGACAGTCGCCGGGACTCACGCCGAGGCTGTCGTAGCCGTAGAAGGCGACGGGGCGGATGTAACAGGAGGCCAGCTCCTGGCTCTGAACGAGCTCGAGGGTCGCCTCGGTCAGCTCCTCGGCGTCGTAGCCGATCTCCATCTCGTAGGGCTTGGCCGACTGGTAGAGCCGTTCGAGGTGGGCGTCCCAGCGGAAGATCGCGGGGCCCTCCTCGGTGTCGTAACAGCGCGCCCCCTCGAAGATCCCCGTCCCGTAGTGAAGCCCGTGGGTGAGCACGTGGATCTGTGCGTCGTCCCAGTCCACGAACTCGCCGTCCATCCAGATCGTGTCGACGTCCATCTCGTCGAATCCCATAGACGGTGGGACGAATCCCTGCATAATGAACGTTCGCGATTGTCTGGCGTGGACAGGGATCGGGAGCGTCCCGGGGCGGACTGTGAGTCCGTTACGGATCGCGGTCGCGCACCCGAATCCCCTCGAGGACGACGGCGACGGTGCCGACGATCGCGACGGCGGCGGCGCCGAACTGTAGGAGGACCGTCAGCGGGGACTCCTCGTCGCCGTGATCGTGCTCGCCGTCCTCGTGGGAGGCGTGCTCCTCGCCGTGGTCGTGCTCGCCGTCCTCGTGGCCGGTACCGTCGTCGTGATCGTGCGTCTCGTCGCCGACGACGGTCGCATCGATCCACTCGCTGACGTAGGCGCCGTCGGGAGCCCCGGTCACGCGAAGCTCCCAGTGGCCGTCCTCGGGGAGCGGCTGGACCGTCGCGTAGCTGCCGTCGTCGGTCGCCTCGAGTTCGACCTCCAGTTCGGTACCGTCCTCGCCGCTCGCGAGCAGCCGAACGGGCTGTTCGGACTCGGCGGGATCGCCGTCGGCGAGGAAGGTTACCTCGAAAACGACCGGCTCGTCAGCCTCGAGCGGCAGGGGCTCATCCTCGTCGCTCTCGTCGGCGGCCGGAACCGCGGCGATCTCGAGGACGCCGTCGTCGTACTCGCGTTCGATCGTCGCCTCGACGGGCCCGTCGTCGGCTCCGGCGACGGCTGCGGTCGGCGCCGACGTCAGGAGTCCGGAGAGCAACAGAACCGCGACGAGGACGGCCAGCTCGAGTCGAACCGTCCGGACGATCGACCGGAGGCTCCCGTCGTCGACCTCGCCGCCGTCGGTGGCGGTCGGCCGCGAGGACGTCCCGGCGTCCCCGGCGGACGGCGCGAGCCGTCCCAGGAGGACGAAGCGGGTGCGGCCGGCAAGCGCGAGCGCGAGCGCGATCAGCGCCAGCTTCGCGACGAGGACCAGCCCGTACGTCGTCTCGGTGAGGCCGTCGGCCGTCGGCACGTGCCAGGAGGCCAGGACGAACCCCGTCGCCGCGACGAGCGTGACGCCGGCGATCGCCAGCACCGAGAACCGCCGGATCGTCGCGGCGACGAGCCACGAGCGGTCGGCCGATGGAGCGGCCCTGGCCGCGGGGACGACGGCGAGAGCGAGCACCGCAAGTCCGCCGACCCAGAGCCCGGCACCGACGATGTGGACGACGTCGACGACGGTTCCCTGGAGGCGGTCGATCGCCGTCGCCGAGTGGCTCGTCCAGGCGACCGCACCCGCGAGGCCAAGACCGCCGACGAACGCGCCCGCAAGCGACGGGCGGCGCCCGAGTCCTCGGGTCGCCCAGGCGGCGATCCCGACGACGACCGCGGCGACGAGGAGCTGGACGATCCAGGCTTGCCCGAGCGGCGTCTCGATGAACTCCCCGAGCGTCCCGATCGACAGCGGTCCGAGGCTCGTGCTCCGAGCGAGCCCGAGGACGACGGCGCCGACGACCGCGAGTGTGGCGGCGACGATCAGCAGCCGCGTCACGCGCCGCTGGAGACGCTCCCGCGGCGACGCGTCAGTCCGGGCGAAGACGGGACCGGCGGCGACGGCAGCGGCTGCTGGGACCCCGAGCAGGCCGGCGATCCCGACGAGCAACAGTCCCTTCGCTCCCGCCTCGATCGGCGGGATCGATTCGTCGGTCTCGTCGCCGTCCTGAGCCTCGAGGACGGCGTCGCGATCGAGCGGTTCGTCGCCGACCGCGAAGAAGAACGAGCCCGACGTGGTGTGGCCGTCGTCGGCCAGCACCTCCCAGTCGACGGTGTACATGCCGTCGCCGTCGGCGTCCTCGATCGGCACGCGGACGATCTGGCTATCGTCGGGATCGATCTCGGGCTCGCCGGCGACGTCCTCACCCTCGGGCCCCTCGACAGAGATATCGGCGGTGACGACCCCGTCGCCCGAGAAGGTAAGCGTCACTTCCTCCGGGAGCGTCTCGAGCTGTTCGCCGTTCGCTGGATCCGACTCGCTGAGGTAAGCGTGGGCCGCGACCGGGGTCGCGACGAGAGCGATCGCGATGCCGACGACGACGAGACACGCCAGTATCGCCGCGACGAGCGATCGCCGCGTGTGCGAGTCGCGTCGGGCGAACGGCGAGTTCGACGGCATCAGTTAGCGGAGGGAGCCGGTGTAGCCGGTGCCCGAGTCGCCGACGTACTGGACCGTATCGACCCCCTCCCCGACCTCGACCTGGTCGACGGCCTCCTGGGCCTCCATGTCGACGACGGCGACGGTGCCGTCGGCGTCGGCGGGGCTGACGAAGTAGCCGCCACCGGCGACGGCGGTTCGGTGGAGGTGGTCGGCGCCCTCGGGACGCTCGATGTCGCCGATCTCGACGGTCTCGACGACTTCGCCGGCCTCGACGTCGATGACCGACGCCTCGTCGGCCTGGGTGTGAGCCGTGTAGGCGTACAGCGTCCCGTCCTCGCTCTCGTGGTACCGAAGCGCGTCGGGGCCCTCGTCGACCTCGACGACCGCGAGCTCCTCGCTGTCCTCGCTGGTCGCGTCGAGAAACCGGATCTCGTTGCCGTCGAGGACGCCCATGACGTCCTCGTCCGGAGAGAGATACATCCCGCCCGCGAAATCGAGCGTATCGACGACCTCGTCGCTCTCGGTGTCGACGACGACGGTCTCGTCTCCGAACTCGAAGTACGCGAGTTCCGTTTCGGGAGCGTAGGCCTTGTAGTGGGTCCCTTCGTCTTCGTTCTCGAACTCGATGAAGTCGCTTCGCTCGTAGTTCTCGAGGTCGATCACCGGCGCGCCGGGATCGTTGACGTTCGTGGCGTAGCCCATCGAACCGAAGTCCTCGTGGTAGAGGAGCTTGCCGTGACCCTCCGTCTCGAGGCCCGACTCGACGATCTCGGTGACCTCGTGGGAGTCGGTGTCGATGACGTAGAAGGTCCCCTCCTCGTCGCTGTGGGCCCACATCTCGTCGTCGTTGGGGTGGTACATGTGGGTCCCGTCCGGTCCGATGTCGATCTCGTCGACGATCTCGCGGGCCGCGGTGTCGATGACGAGCACCTGGGAGGGCGACTCCCTGATGACGTAGATCTCGTCATAGTCGGCCGTGATCCGCGGATCACCCCATCCCTCGTCGTCGAGTCCCTCGGTGATCTCGTCGACGACCTCGCCGTCCTCGGGATCGATCACCGCGATCGTCTCCGGCGCGAACGCGTAGATCAGTCCCTCCTCGACATCCTCGGACGCCTCGTCGCCGTCGTCCTCGTGATCGTCTCCCGCATCGTCGTCACCGGTATCGTCGTCCTCGCCGTTGTCGCCGGCACAGCCCGCGAGTCCGACTGCGAGTCCGGTTCCAGCAACCTGTACGAAACGCCGTCGCTTCACCGATCGGTCCATATGTACCCTCTATTTTTCGGCTACCACTATCCTTCTGGTACAGTAGACGAAAGCCCGCTCCGGCCGTCTACCGTCGGTAAAAGAAAGCGGCTCCGCGTTCGGGACGTCGTGACTCCAGTTGCTATCTCGAGGCCGGCTCGCGCTCGAGCAGCCCGTCGACGAGGCGGGTAAACCGGTCGAGCAGCCGGTCGGGAACTGTCGGTTCGACCGTCGACAGCAACTCCCCGGTTAGCTCGGGATCTGCCAGCCCGAGTTCGACGCGGTTGCGCCGATCGTACGCCTTCTCGACGACGTCTTGCTCGACCAGTCGATCGAGGTGGTACTCGAGCGTGCTCCGGGCGATCCCCAGTTCGTCGGCGACCGTTCCCGGCGCCGCGGGCTCGTGCTCGATCAGGTAGACGACGATCTCGCGTGCGGTTTCACGCCGGAACAGCGCCAGTACGGCCTGTTCGTGCTCGTCGTACTCTGGGGTGTAGTAGTGGGTTCGACCGTAGAACTCGTTGCGGACGACCTCGTCGTCGTCGACCAGTCGGCGAACGTGGTACTGGACCTGTCCCGGCGCGAACGACGACTCTCTGACGAGCTCATTGAAGTGAATTCCAGCGTTCGTGCGGACGTGGGCTCTGATCTCTCGTTTCGTATCTGTCATTGCAATCGGTCCCGTCGGCGAGCGAGCGTTGTTAGCCGGTAGTTGCTCGGGCCGGTAACGGGTTTCGATCCCTCCCGGTCGACGGGAACGGTGGCACGTCCCGCGGTTCGGGTCCGGCGGGACCGGTTCGTTCTTCGACGCCGACACCGCCAGTTCGACCGAAGCACATAGGTGACTCACACGCCGACGTACGATAACGGAGATGCACCACACGAGCCCGTTCAACCTCGAATGGGTCGACCCCCAGCTGACGCCCGTTCTGCTCGCCGTCATCGTGCTCGCGGTCGTCGGAACGACCACGCTGTTCTGTATCGGGCTCGTGGCTTACCTCCGCCGGCGATCGACGCGGTACCTGCTGATCACGGTCGTGCTCGGACTGCTCGTGACCCGTTCGCTCGTCGGGCTGGGGACGCTGTTCGGGCTCGTTCCGATGACGTTCCATCACCTCCTCGAACACGGGGTGGACTTCTCGATCGCCGTCCTGGTTCTCTACGCGGTGTATCGCAGCGGGCCCGGAGACGAGCGGACGCCGACCGAGAGCAACGGCGACTGACGCCCCTTAGCCCAGCCGCTCGAGGACGTCCCGGCCCTCGAGGTAGACGTAGTCGTGGCGGTCAGCGTAACCGCGGGCGTCGGCGGGGGTCAGCGCCGCGCCGGTCTGGTCGTCCAACATCTCACAGACCACGACGGCCGGCGGGAGGTCGGCGGCGTCGGCGAGGGCGAGCCCGAGTTCGGTGTGGCCCTCGCGCTGGGCGAGCAGGTCGGGGGCGGCCTTCAGCAGGTGGACGTGGCCGGGAACCCGAAACTCCGTCGCAAAGTCGGTCGCGGCGGGATCGGCAGCGGCCTCGCCGAGCGCCTGGATCGTCCGCGAGCGGTCGGCGTCGGTGATCCCGGTGTAGGTGTCGCGGTGGTTGACCGTCAGCGAGAACGACGAGCGCTCGTCGTAACCGAGTTCGTGGTCGGCCGCGGCGGGGTGGTCGATCTCCTCGGTGTAGAAGGGGAGGTCGAACGCCTCCGCGATCTCGTTGGCCAGCGCCACACAGACCAGTCCGCCGGCATCGTTTCGCATGTGAGCGACGGCGTCGGACGTGACAGCGTCGGCGTGGTAGATGACGTCGGTCTCGCCCTCCCGGTCGGCCGCGTCGTGGACCAGTACCGGCTCGCCGGCCCGCAGCGACTCGAGGGCGCGTTCGAACGCTGCCGGGGTCTGTCCGCCCGTCCCGGCGTTCGCGCTGGCGTGGTGACCGGTCATCGGCGATCACCCACAGTGACCGTCACGTGATCCGCGTCCTCGAGATCGAGTGCCTCGCGGAGTTTCTTGGGTGCGATGACCTCGAGCTGATCCTCGTCGTGGTGGGTCCGCTCGGGAGCGATGATGTGAGCCTCGTCGTAGCTCTCACCGTCTGCGGTTTCGACGGTCGCCGGATGACAGACCGCGGGCCCGTAGGTTCGGTCCTCGTCCTCCCAGCCGTCGATCGGTACCGGCTCGAGGGAAGCCAGGGCGCTCCGGCGACGGACGCTGTCCTCGCGGAGGTCGACGTTCAGCGTCCCGGGGAACGGCTCGTACCCGAGCCGGTCCTCGAACTGGCGCTGGTACCCCGGCAGGGAGATGTAGTGGCGTCCCTCGCCCATCCCGCTGGTGACGGTCCCCTCGAGGGCGACCTCGGCGTCGGTCTCGAAGATCCGTCGGTAGTCCTCGTACTCGGCGTGGAGGGCACGTTCGCCCGCGTCGGTCACCGCGACCCACTGGCCGTCGCTGACGGTGTCCCGATCGAGCAGATCGGCGCTCTCGAGGCGCTGAAGCCGCCGCGAGGCGGTCTGGTTCGAGGCGTCGAGTCGTTCCGCGAGGCGAGAACAGGAGATCTTCACGTCACCCTCGAGCCCGCCCTCGAGCGCGAGGAGTTTGAGAACGGCGAGCTCGTCGTGGCCGACGGCAGACTCGGCTGTCACTGACATACCTAAGCGTTCTGTCGGGGTACCCAAAAGCGTATCGGATATGGAATGCGTAACAAAACTGTGATGGAGTTGACGGCAGTTTATTCGGTTCCTACGGAACGTCCACCCGACGAAGAGAAAAGTCCTCCGGCGAACACCTTCGCGCAGCCGAGTGTGTCACGGACCGACCGTGCGGTCCGGCGATCGGCTCAATCGCCGGTCATCGGGTCCCGTTCCCAGAACTCGCTGTCTTTTTTGAGCTTCGGGACCCAGGTGTCGGTCGTCTTCGAGAGCAGGACGACCCGCGAGGACGGAACCCCCTTCACCTCGGTGAACTCGGGCATGTATTCTCCGACGCGCTCGGCGAACGCGACGACGTCCTCGTGGTCGGGCATCGAGGATCGGTCGAGCCGCCCCTGGGAGTGGCCGACGTGCATGTACGCCTTCAGCTCGACGAAATCGGGATCGGCCTGCTGGTAGAAGCCGGCGTACCAGTCGGGGTGGTGCATGTTCTCCCCGTCGACGAGCGTCGTCCGCAGGACCGTACGGGTCTCCTCTTTCTCGCTGAGGACGTGCATCGTCTCGAGCAGGCGGTCCCAGGCGTCGTCCTCGACGGCCTTGACCACCTGGTCGAAGGTGTGGCGTTCTGCGGCGTCGACGCTGACGTACAGCTGTGTCGGATCGCAGTTCCGGAGCATCTCCGGCCGGGTGCCGTTCGAGACGAGGAAGGTGGTGATATCCCGATCGTGAAAGGCCTCGATGAGCTCCGGCAGGTAGGGGTACAGCGTCGGCTCGCCGTCAAGCGAGATGGCGACGTGGCGGGGCTCCATCGCCTCCTCGAAGACCTCGCGGGGGACCTCGTCGTTCCCGCCGAACCCCGACAGCAGCTTCTTCTGGAGGCGGATCGAGGCGTCGACGACCGCCTCGGGGTCGTCCCACTCGACGTCGCCCAGCTCGTAGGCGTGGCCCTGGTGGTCCCGCCAGCAGAAGACACAACGCTCGTTGCACTTGACGACGGGCGTCATCTGGATACAGCGGTGTGACTCGATCCCGTAGTAGACCTTCTTGTAACAACAGCCCTCGCCGCGCAGGGCGTTTGCCGTCCAGCCGCAGGTCTGGGCCGCAGTGTGGTTCTCGCTGTGGTAGTCCGGACTCGAGACCTGTGCCGGCGCGCCGTCCCCGTCGGCGTTGGTCGGGGTCCCGGAATCCGCGGAGTCGCTCATGTTGGCCTCCCTTTACACGGCGCGGGCAAAAGCCGTGCGGTGTCGGGAGCTACTCGAGCGAGTCCGTCCAACGACGTCACTTCTGTCCGGGTAGCGTCCCGGGTTCGACCGACTCGTCGCCGTCCTCGTCGCTCTCGTTTGCGATCTCGCGTTCGAACGTGTACAGCACGATTCCCGTGTTGGCGGTCATAATAACGCCCGTCATCGGCGCCGGCGCGAACAGGTAGAGGCCGATACCGAGCAGGAACGGGATCGCCGCGACCGCGGCCCAGAGCTGCGGTCGGGAGATCTCCTGTCGGATCGCGTCCCGGTGGGTAAGCACGAAGATCGCGGCCGTTCCGCTGAGGCCGAACGCTCCGACCGCGACGTCGAATCCGTCCATATCCGAACGTTGGGCGGTTCGTAGAAAAGGGTTCTGTGACCCGCCCGGCGGACATCGACGACCGGGGAACCCGGTTCCCGGCGACCGGAGTTCGGCAGAAGTATCTTGGTGATCCGAACAGACGCTTCGCACACAGATGGCCGATCAGATAGACGATCCCGACGAACTGCCGTCGACAGCGGGCGAGTTCGCCGACGACTACCCCGAGGTCTGGGAGGCGTACTCGGATCTCGGCGAGGCCACCTCGGAGGCGGGTCCGATCGACGACGAGACGAAACGTCTCGTGAAACTCGCGCTCTCGATCGGCGCACAGTCGGAGGGCGCCGTCCACTCCCACGTCCGGCGTGGACTCGACGAGGACGTCGACCCCGAGGCGTTGAAACAGGTCGCGGCGCTCTCGATCCCGACGCTTGGCTTCCCGCAGGCGATGGCCGCGATCAGCTGGATCGAGGACCTGACCGACGAGGACGAGGGCGAGGCCTAACGGGCCGGCACGACCCGACGTTTTTCCGCGCCCTGCTTTTCCGACCCCGAAGCTGTATACAAAGAGATATGTGTGCCGCGTTTGCACGTTCGGACGACCGAATGGCTAGAGACCGTCTCGACGGCGGAGTTCGGATCGCCCGAACCGAGTGGCGACGCCACCGCCGCGAGTTCGGCGGTTCCCGAGGACGCCGAGTCGCAGCGGCGCTCGGCTACTGTGCGGTCGCCGTCGCGCTCGGGGCGCTCGCGACTGCGGTCGGTCGCGACCTGGCCACGGGAACGCCCCTCGCCCTCTCGCTCGCTGCGGCGGTCGCGTTCGCCTGGATCGTCGCGCGAAGCGCCTCGCTGACCGGGTCACGGTTCGAACAGCTCGCACCCGACGCCCTGCTGACCGCGGTTCCCGTTCGGACGGCGGCGATGGGACTGCTGGTGTTCGTGGCCGCTCGCGTCGGCGCCGTCCTCGCGGTACCGACCGTCGGCGTCGCCGTCGGGCTCGCACTCGGCGCGAGGACGCCGCTTGTCGCGCTCACAGCGATCATCGCGATCGGGGCGCTCGCGGCCCTCGCCGTCGGGGTCGGCGTCGCGAGCCGGCTCGGGAGCGCGCTCGTCGGGCGGCGACTCTCCCGGGGTGGGCTCTACCGGGACCTGCTCGTCGTGTTCGGCTGGCTGCCGCTGGTGGCGCTGTGGCTCCTCCTGCAGGAGCTGTCGGTATCGCTCGAGACGCTGTCGGTGTGGTTCGAGTGGCTCCCCCTCGCCGCGCTCGCCGACCTCGCCGTTCTGGGTGCGGGTGGGGACGTCGAACCCCTCCGGGCGGTGGTCACGGTCGCCGGCGTCGCCGTTACTGTCCCGCTCCTGGCGGGGCTGACGACCGCGTTCGCTCGTCGGCTCTGGGTGACCGAACCCGCCGACTCGACCGACGCGTCCCGTTCCGGCTCGCACTCGCTGCTCGACGACGGCCGACTCGAGGCGTTGCTCGGCGATCGGGTCTCGCGGCCGACCGTCACCGTCGCCAGGCAACTGCTGCTCGCGGAGCGACGTACCCCGCGCGGACTGTTGAACGCTGGCTACGCCCTCGCGTTCGTCGGTCTGGTCGGACTGCCGCTGTTCGGCGTCCTGCTCGGCGCGCCCGGATTCTTGCTCGTCGTCTTCGCCCTCGGGGTAGCCCCCGGCATCGTCTTCGGTTCCGAACCGATCGGGCGGAACTACCGCGTCCTCCCGCTGTTGCTCACGGCGGTCCACGGACGGGCCTTCGTCGGCGGCCACGTCCTCGCGAGCCTCGTCCTCGGGGTTCCCCTCGTCGCGATCGTCGTCGTCCCCCTCGGGATCGCGAGCGCTGCGACCCTCGCAGAGACGGTCGCACTCGTCGCCACCGGCGTCGCGCTCTGTTGCTGTACCGCGACGGCGCTGCTCGCGTTCGAACTGACCGTCGACCGCGAGGACCTCGCGCCGGTTCCCGCCTTCTTCTCGAGCGTTCCGGCGTACGCGGAGGAGGGATGGTCGGCCTTCGTCGGACTGGCGAAGACGTTCGCGGTCGTCTCGCTGGTCTTCCTCCCGGCAGCTCTCGGTAACGCCACAGCGGTGTACGAGCGGGTGGCCGAACTCGGCCTCCCCGTGACGGCCGTCCGCCTCGGCGCCCTGGGCGTGACCTGCGTCCTCGCGCTCGGCGTCTCGAGGGTCGCCGCTCGAGTCGCCGTCCGACGGTACCGCGATTACCACCTGAACTGAGCTATGACACGACCGACGAGCGACGACGCCGAGGACCCGGGCGAGAACCCGAGCGACGGTACCGAGATCGATCCGACGGAATCGGCAGACGACTCCGCGGACTCGAACGGCGAGCCGGCGATCGTCGCGACCGACCTCACGAGGGTCTACGGCGAGACGACCGCCGTCTCGGGACTGGATCTCGAGGTCGACGTCGGATCCGTCTACGGGTTGCTCGGTCCGAACGGGGCCGGGAAGACGACCACGATCCGAATGTTGACCGCGCTGACGCCACCGACGCGCGGCTCGGGGACCGTCGCGGGCGTCCCGATCACGGATCGCGAGTCGCTGGTCGACCGCGTCGGCTACCTTCCGGAGTCACCACCGATCTACGAGCAGCTCACGGCCCGCGAGCAACTCGAGTACTACGGCGGCCTCTGCGGGATGGACGCCTCGGCGATCGAGGCCCGGATGGAGCCCCTGCTGGAGCGACTCGACCTCGCCGCGGACGCCGACGACCGGATCGTCACCTACTCGAAGGGAATGCGACGGAAGACGGGGCTCGTCCAGGCGATCCTTCCGGCTCCCGACGTGGTATTTCTGGACGAGCCAACCGCCGGACTCGATCCACGCGCCGCGAGGACGGTCCGGGAGCTCGTCACCGAACTCGCCGACGCGGGGACGACCGTCGTCCTCTCGACACATATCCTGTCCGTCGTCGAGACGGTCGCGACCGAGGTCGGGATCCTGCGGGCGGGCGAACTGGTCGCGGAAGGCGCGCCGAAGGATCTCCGCGAACGGCTCGAGGAGCGGACGGACCCGACGCTCGAGGACGTCGTCCTCGAGGTGACGACCGACGCGGAATGAGCGCAGGCAGAGCAACGAGCGAAAGAGCGGACGACTGGGTGCAGCTGTTCGATCATGTTTCGTGTCGCGACGCTGTGGGATCGTGTGCTGTCAGTGCAGTTCGTGACCTTCGAACCGACGTACTGCCCCACGATAGGCGAACAGGGCGACCAGTAGCCCACCGGAAACTAGCAGCATGGCGAACCCGCTCCGGAAGGCGCCAAGCGGGAGTCCCTGAATCGTTTCGCCAGCGTCAATCAGTGACGATGCGAGGGTGGTGAGCACTCCGCCGTCGGCGACCAGCCCGAAAACGACTCCCGGAACGTAACCGATCCCGGAGAGCGCCGTCCGCACCAACTCCGGTGTGGCTACCAGTCCAGCCAGCGCCGCGCCGGGAAGCCACACCAGTACACCGTGAAGCGCGCCCGCGAGCAACCGGGGTGGTCGTACTCCGTCGCTGTTGCCGATTCGGATGGCGCTATAGCGCGGGAGCCACATCCCGATCAAGGGTGCGAGTGCGGCCCCAACGACGGTGAGAACGCATCCGATCAACGTCAGTGCTATCGCCGACGGGAGTCCGTATCCACCCACAAGTGCCGCCACGAGCGTGACGACGGCGACGACAGGTGCAAACAGCAGGCTCGGAACGATGTGTCCACGGACGAACGCTCGACTCGAGACGGCAGTCAGGGTTGCCGGCAGGACAGCGCCCTCGTCACCGAACGGGTTGAGACCGAACGCCGCACCGGCAACCCACCCCAGCAGTACGGCGCTGGCTGGTCCCAGTATCGCGAGCGACCCGGACCCCAGTAGCAGCATGTTCAGTAGCGCTGCACCGCCACCGAACACCGGGATCAGCAACACGTTCAACCGCTGAGGTTCTCGCCGAGTCCGCAAAAGGGACCACTCGGCAATATGCCGGGTCGGACCGGTGGTGAACGGGACACCGAGAGGACTGATGGCCCGCTCGAGGGCACGCTGGTCGTCCGCTATGCGGGTGGGGACAGCGGCGTCGGTATCCGAAACGGTGATCGGCTCGTCGAACCAGAACGAGGCGGAGATCCGCTCGGCCAGCCAGCACCCACCGATGAGGAGCACGCCAACCGTAGCCACCCCACCAAGAGCGTGTGTCGACGACCAGCCGATGGGTGTGCCGATCGCCAGCAGATCCGCGAGCCATCCAGTCGGAATCACCCCGAGCGTCGCCTGGCTGATCGAAAACGGCAGCTGGGGCGTCTGGAACAGGAAGTAGATCCCGAAGAACAGCATCACGACCGTCCCACCCAACACGCCCTTGTGGCGAGCGACGAACGGGACGGTGGCCACGAGCCATGCAGCACTGTACCCCAGCACGCGCCCGGTCGTGACCGCGCTGGCGACGTAGAGACCACCCACCAGTGGGACGGTCAGCAGAGGCACCGGCGAACCGAAGGTGTACGCTTCGATGCTGGCAATGAGGAGGCCGAACGGGAGCGCATACGTCATCGTCCGCAAGGTCTCGGCGATAATGCCTCCAACGACGGCGGTTCTGGGTGAGACCGTCGTCAGCACGAACGCGTCGGCAACCGGTTTGCTGTGGGCTGCCGTCGTTCGCTGTGCGAGCATGAACACCGCGAACACCCAGAGCATGGCGAACGTGCCTCTGACGACCTGGTTCATCGAGAACTTCGGGTCCGTTCCACGGAGTTCTGGCGCGGCCACGACGGCGAGTGCCGCGATGACGAGCGTCGGGAACGCCACACCGGCAGCCATCAAGAGTAGCCGACCGGTATCGTCCCGAATCGCCCGGACAGAACGCCGGTAGTCGAACCAGCCCATCCGAACGGCATGTCCGAGCCAGCCCGATTCAGCCATCGGTGTTCTCCTCGGCGATGCTCTGGGTGGCGCTGTCGGCGGGGCTGGTCTCATCGTCGGTCTCGTCTCCGATACTGCGTTCGTCGGTCGTAAGCTCGAGGAACGCATCCTCCAGCGAGCGCGTCTCTCCGGTCTCTGCACGGTGTTCGAGAGCAGCGGGCGGACCTTCTGCGACCAACTCTCCATCGTAGAGGATTCCGACCGTGTCGGCGACTTCTTCGACAACGGGGAGGATGTGCGTCGAGAGGAAAACGGTCGTCCCCGCGTCGGCGAGATCCGTAATCATCCCTCGGAGCGTCCGCGCAGCGCGTGGGTCCAGTCCGGACGTGGGTTCGTCGAGGAAAACGACGGTGGGTTCGTGGAGGACGGCCTGTATATAGGCGGTTTTCTGTCGCATCCCCTTCGAATACTCCGCGATCCGGGTGTCGGCATCTGCTGTGAGATCCAGTTCGTCGAGAAGCGTCTCGATTCGATCGCGTATCGCCTTCCCAGAGAGATCGCGGAGCCCGGCAGCGTATTCGAGCTGTTCGTACGCCGTCGCCTGATCGTACAGTGGTGGTTCTTCGGGCAAGTATCCGATCTGTGTCCGGAGGTCATCCCGATCCGTGATCGAGACGCCAGCGACGGAACCGGTCCCCCTGGTCGGTCGTGTCAGTCCAGTCAACAGCCGCATCGTCGTGGTTTTTCCCGCACCGTTTGGGCCGAGAAACCCGTAGACTGTTCCGCTCGGGATCGCGAGATCTAACTCGGCAATAGCGGTAGTGTCTCCATATCGTTTTGTTAATCCTTCAGCGAAGATAGCAGACCGATCAGTCATGAATGAGTGTCTCTATACACACATCATAATTCTTGTCACCACAATATGTATTACAATCGTTACGACAGCGTACGATCCAGTTTCGCGTTTCACTGCGGCTGACCGCTACGTCCTCGATATGACAACAGTCGAGACTTCGTTTCCGCTCTGGATCTCACTGCACGCCCCGAAAACGGACGCTCTCCCGCCAGTTATCGACTCCCGCGAACGCGCTCGAGGACGGACAGCGTTCCGTCGGCGTGGGCGTCTTCGAGGACTTCGTCGGCGGCCTCGGTCGCGGCCCGGTCGGCGTTTGCCACCGCGAAACTCCGGTCGACGACTTCGAACGTCGAGACGTCGTTGATCGAGTCGCCGACGGCGACGCTCTCGGCGAGGTCGAAGCCGACGCGGTCGGCGATGGTCTCGACGCCGTCGCCCTTGTTCGGGTCGGCGTCCTTGACGTGGTAGGCGTAGCCCGTGTCGACGACCTCGAGGCCGTACTCCGCGGCGATCTCCCGCAGCGGCTCGACGGGCTGGTCAAGGTTGATCGCAACCTCGGTCTCGCGCCAGCGGTTGACGGTGTCCTCGGCGCCCCAGCCGAGCTCGTACCCCGCACCCCGGTAGCGCTCGGCGACGGCCTGGGCTGCCTCCCGATCGGCGGTGAAGAAGACGTCCTCGCCGGTGTAGACGACGCCGCCGTTCTCGGCGACGACGAGTTCGGGAATCCCGGCGAAGTGACAGAGCGCGACAGGATAGGGGAAGGCCTTCCCGGTGGCGATCACGACCGGGGCCTCCCAGTCGCGGATGGGATCGAGGACACGCGGGTCAAGACCCCAGCTTTCGGGGCGGGTCAGCGTGCCGTCGATGTCGAGCACGAGCGGCGGGTCGGCGGTCATACCCGGATATCGGAGGTCGGGACGGTAAAGCGAACGGATTCGTCCGGGAAGTCGCGGCTCAGGTTCGCGCCGAAAACGGAGACGGGGTCAGCGAGCGATCAGAACCACGGGACCCAGACCGTCGTCGGGAAGACCCCGAGGACGTACAGGATCGCGACGAGGAAGGTTCCGAAGACGATCCCCGCGGCGGGCGGGTCGACGTGGGTGTCGCCGTGAGCGAAGAACACCCGCTGGAAGAGTTCGCCGAACAGCGCGGCGAGCACCCCGATAACGAGACCGACGATCAGGGCGACCTCGGTACCGGTTCCCGCAAGCAACGCGCCGCTGTCGTAAGCGACCGGAGCGCCTTCCGCGATCCCGCCGTCGGCGGGAACGTACACCGCAAGCGCGGCGGTCGCCGCCGGCAGCGTGATGTGGTGGGTTACCGGGATCTTCTCGACGCCGCAGTTGAGGAAGACCAGCGAGGCCGCGCTGATCCCGAATCCGAGGAAGGCGCTGCCGGTAACGACTCCGACGTAGGCGCCGAGGATCCCTGCGGCGAGCCCGAGCATGGCGACGTGACCCCACTTGTACTGGTGGGGGAGCCACGGCTCGACCTTGAGCCGTTCCTTCTGGGTCGCGGCGGCTTTCGCCTGCACCTCGCCACCGTCGGTCTCGATCCCGCCGTCGGTCGCGGATTCGCCGATGACGCGCATTTCTTCGCGTTCGAAGGGGCCCATATCCAGAATGTTCGCCCCCCGGACCTTGCCGATGATACTGTAGCCCAGGATCAGCCGGTGAGCAAACGCCGAGAGGACGACCCCCATCGCGATGGGGTCGTAGGGCATTCCGAGGCTCTCCGAGAGGACGACGAGCCAGTAGCCCAGGATGCCGAAGGCGCCACCGACCGCCAGCACGTCGGGTTTCGTCCCGAGCGCGTAGGAAATGTTTTTGGCCTCGTGGTAGTCGAAACCAGTGTCCATATACCCTCGGCGAGCGGCGTAAGCCGTCGCCGCGACGCCGCCGGCGAAGCTAATAGCCGGCGAGAACGGCGGTCCGAACGCGACCTGATCGGTGATCGCAGCCGCGTCGGGATCGACCAGCGTCGCAGCCTCGCCCGCGATCACCATGAAGCCGGTGAAGATAAATGCCGGCAGCGGGCCGAGCGCGGCGCCGAACGCACCCCCGCCGAACGCGGCGATGATCTCGGCGAGGTCGAGGAGTGCGTCGAGCATCCTCAGTCACCGTCCCGGGCCCAGTCCCGTGCCCGATCGAGCGCGTCACCCCACCGGTCGTACTTCCGGTCCGCTTCCGCGCGGGCCATCTCCGGCTCGAACTCACGGTCGATCTGCCAGTTGTCGCGCAGACCCTCGATGTCCTCCCAGTAGCCGACGGCCAGTCCGGCGGCGTAGGCCGAGCCCAACGCCGTCGTCTCGTCGACCTCCGGGCGGACGATCTTCGAGCCGATGATGTCGGACTGGAGCTGACAGAGGTAGTTGTTCTTGACCGCGCCGCCGTCGACCCGGAGGTTCGTCATCTCGATCCCCGAGTCGGCTTCCATCGCCTCGGCGACGTCGCGGGTCTGGTAGGCGATCGACTCCAGAGTCGCCCGGACGACGTGTTCCTTGCGGGTGCCCCGCGTCATTCCGACGATGGTGCCGCGGGCGCGCTGGTCCCAGTGGGGTGCGCCGAGGCCGGTGAAGGCGGGGACGACGTAGACGCCGTCGGTCGAGTCGACGCTACGGGCCAGTTCGGCGGTCTGGGCGGGGTTGTCGATCAGCGTCAGATCCTCGAGCCACTCGATGGCCGCACCGGTGACGAAGATCGATCCCTCGAGGGCATACTGGACCGACTCACCCGAGCGCTGGAAGCCGATCGTCGTCAGCAGGCCGTGGTCGCTCTCGACGGCCTCGTCGCCGGTGTTCATCAGGAAAAAAGAACCCGTCCCGTAGGTGTTCTTGGCCTCACCGGCGTTGAAACAGGTCTGGCCGAACAGCGCAGCCTGCTGGTCGCCAAGCGCCCCGGCGACGGGGATCTCGGCCTCGAGGAACCCGTCGGGATCAGTCGAGCCGTAGGTCGCGTCGTCGCTCGAGGGGCGGACCTCGGGGAGCATCTCTCGTGGAATGTTGAACTCCTCGAGGAGCTCGTCGTCCCACTCGAGGTCGTGGATGTTGTACAGCATCGTCCGCGAGGCGTTCGTGACCTCGGTCACGTGCTCGCCGGTGAGGTTGTAGATCAGCCAGCTGTCGATCGTCCCGAACAGGACGTCGCCCTCGGCCGCCCTGTCGTGGATGTCCGCGGGACGGGCCCGCTCCATCTTGATCGGATCGGCGTTCTCGAGGAGCCACTCGGCTTTCGTGGCCGAGAAGTAGGCGTCGGCCTCGAGTCCCGTCTTCTCGCGGACGGTGTCAACCAGCCCGTCGTCCTCGAGCTGTTCGACGCGGTCGGTCGTCCGTCGGTCCTGCCAGACGATGGCGTTGTGGACCGGGCGCCCCGAATCCGCGTCCCACAGCAGCGTCGTCTCGCGCTGGTTCGTGACGCCGATCGCCTCGAGTTGGTCGGGGCTGATCCCCGCCTGGCCCAGCGCCGTCGTGATGACGTGTTTCGTGTTCTTCCAGATCTCCATCGGGTCGTGCTCGACCCAGCCCGGCTCCGGATAGATCTGCTCGTGTTTCTCGTAGGCGTTGGCGACGACCTCTCCGCCGTGGTCGAACACCATAAACCGCGTTCCTGTCGTTCCCTGATCGACTGCGCCGACGTACGTCTGTCCTGTCATTGGTGGTCACCCCATCTCGTCCCGAGCGATGTCTTTACTGACGATCGCATTCTACTGGTAAACATTTCCTACGATCATTATAAACGTTGCCAAAATTATAATATTATTGCCAGTTAGTCGACGAACAATATTTCCGGTGTGATCCGAATGGGCGAATTATTCGTTCAAACGTCGATATATTTCCCCTCTCGGCAGTAAGACGAACACCGGTCGATATCGTTCCGCTCGGCGAACTATCCCGGCCTTACTGGTGGTTCGAGGCCGTCGATAAAATAAAGGGAGAGGAGAGCGAGGTACGGACGAAGGGATGGCACACGACACCGAGGTTCTCGTACTCGGGGGCGGCTCGACCGGCTGTGGTATCGCCAGAGATCTGGCGATGCGCGGCCTCGAGGTCACGCTCGTCGAGCGAGGCAATCTGACCGACGGAACGACCGGCCGAATGCACGGCCTGCTCCACAGCGGGGGACGGTACGCGGTTTCGGATCAGGCCAGCGCGGTCGAGTGTATCGAGGAGAACGAGATCCTTCGGGATATCGCCGGCCACTGCGTGGAGCTGACCGGCGGGCTGTTCGTCCAGCGACCCGAGGACCCGGACGACTACTTCCGGGAGAAACTCGAGGGCTGTCGCGACTGCGACATTCCCGCGAAAGTGCTCTCGGGACGGGAGGCTCGCGAGGTCGAGCCCTACCTCGCGACGGACGTCAAACGCGCGATCCAGGTGCCTGACGGGGCGATCGATCCGTTCCGTCTCTGCGTCGCGAACGCGCTCGACGCTGAGCGACACGGCGCCCGAGTCGAGACCCACGCCGAGGTGATCGACCTGCTGCGGGAGGGCGACGACATCTACGGCGTGACGGTGCGCCACGACTCCGGACCGGGCAAGCGCACGCACAAGGCGCCGGGGACGACCGAGGACATCACCGCCGACTACGTCGTCAACGCCACCGGTGCCTGGGCCGGCCAGATCGGCGCGATGGCCGACTTAGACGTCGAAGTCCGTCCCTCGAAGGGTGTGATGACGATCATGAACGTCCGCCAGGTCGACACCGTCATCAACCGCTGTCGACCGAAGGGCGACGCCGACATCATCGTCCCCCACGAGACGACGGCGATTCTGGGCACCACGGACGAGGAGGTCGAGGACCCGGACGACTACCCCGAGGAGAAGTGGGAGGTCGACATGATGATCGACACGCTCTCGGAGCTCGTGCCGATCCTCGAGGAGTCCCGAACCATTCGCTCGTTCTGGGGCGTGCGGCCGCTGTACGAGCCCCCGGGCCGGGGCACCAAGGACCCCACCGACATCACGCGCGATTTCTTCCTGCTCGATCACGAGGACCGGGACGGCGTCTCCGGGATGTCCAGCATCGTCGGCGGGAAGTTCACCACCTACCGGGCGATGGCCGAGGAGATCTCGAACCACGTCTGCGACCAGCTCGGAGTGCGGGCCTCCTGTCGGACCGCCGAGGAGGCCCTGCCGGGCAGCGAGAACCTCGCCGTCCTCGAGGACGGGATGGACGACTTCGGGCTGCGCTCGCCGATCGCTCGCCGGAGCAAGCAACGGTTGGGCAGCCGCTCGTCGGAGGTGCTCGAGACGGACGACCCAAACCCCGTCGTCTGTCAGTGCGAGGGTGTCACCCGAGCCGAAGTGCAGGACGCGATCGACCAATCCGGCTCGGACCTGAACGCCGTTCGCATCCGCACACGGGCCTCGATGGGCAACTGTCAGGGCGGCTTCTGCTGTGCGAACATGGCCAACGAGCTCCACCCCGAGTACGACGAGGAGACGACCCGAGAGGCCCTGGACGAACTCTTCCAGGAGCGCTGGAAGGGCGAACGCCACGCCCTCTGGGGCGAGCAGCTCTCTCAGGCGATGCTCAACTACGCCCTGCACGCGACGACGATGAACCGGGACAACGACCCCGCGAGCCGTCCCGACGGCGTCGACTACGCCGCGTTCGATTCGGGCGACTCGAGCGCGCGGACCCCACAGCGGCGCCGATCCGGAGGTGACTGAGATGGCGATCAGCGACGACGTCCTCGTGATCGGCGGCGGGATCGCCGGTGCGACCGCAGCTCTCGCCGCGGCCGAGGAGGGCGCCGACGTCCGGCTGGTCACCCACAAACAGAGCACGCTCCGGAACGCCAGCGGGCTGATCGACGTGCTTGGGTACACCCACGAGGGCGAGGGTCCGATCGTCGATCCCTTCGAGCGCCTCGCGGAGCTCCCGACGGGCCATCCCTACGAACGGGTCGGCACCGAGGCGGTCAGGGAAGCGCTTGCGTTCTTCGACGAGGTCGCCGGCGACGCCTATACCGGCGACCACACCGACGCGAACGCCCTGGTGCCGACCCACGGTGGCACCGTCAAACCCACGGCCCGATACCCGGTCTCGACGGCCGACGGACTCGCGAGCGACCCACGGGACACGCTGCTGGTCGGCTTCGAGACGCTGACCGACTTTGACGCGCCGCTGGCGGCCTCCCACCTCGAGGCGGCCGGCGCGCCGTTCTCGGCTCGCGGTATCACGCTGCAGTTCCCCGGCATCGTCCGGGACGACGCGAAACTCACGCGGTACGCCCACCTGCTCGACCACGAGGAGCGCGTCGAGACGGCCGCAGGCGAACAGTCCGCTCGCGAGGCGCTCGCTTTGGCCGTTGAGGCCCACCTCGAGGACGAGACCCGCGTCGGCTTCCCCGCACTGCTGGGCGACGAGTTCGCCGCGGAGGTCCGTGCGGATCTCGCGGACTCGCTGGGCGCCGACGTCTTCGAGGTGCCGATGGGGCCGCCCAGCCTCCCGGGGATGCGCCTCGAGGACGTGCTGTACGAGGCCCTCGAGGACGCCGGCGTGCGTGTCGCCTCCGGCGTCCCGGTGGTCGACTACGAGACCGATGGCGACGCCGTCGACCACGTGCTGGTCGACCGCCACGGTCAGGAGATCCCCCACGAGGCGAGCCAGTACGTCCTCGCGACGGGCGGGCTCGTCGGTAAGGGCGTCCGCAGCGAACGCGAGCGCGTGTTCGAGCCGATCTTTGACTGTTTCGTTCCCCACGCCGACGACCGCTACGACTGGTTCGTCGACGACGTCTTCGGCGAGCAGCCCTACGCCCGGTTCGGCGTCGTTCCCGACCGGGAGTTGCGGCCCCTCGACGCCGACGAGGAACCCGAGTTTTCGAATCTCCGGGCGGCTGGAGCGGTGCTTGGCGGGTACGACTACGCGGCCGAGAAATCCGGTGCTGGCGTCTCGCTGGCGACGGGGTACGTCGCTGGCGGTCGGGCCGGGACGGAGGCGAGCAGATGACTGTAAGGACGGTACCGACGAGAGCGACTGACACGGACTCGAGCGAACCGAACGAGCGAGCGCGATCTATTCAGGTGATTCGATGAGTGACGCAGAGCAGCCGATGGACGATCACGTACCGGGCGAGGAAGAGGGGTTCGAGCCGATCGAGGTGTTCCCCGAGGCCGAGGAGATGGACCTCCGGCCAGGGGCGGACAACTGTTACAAGTGCTCGACCTGCGACACGAGCTGTCCCGTCGCCGAGGTCGACGACGAGTTCCCCGGGCCGAAGTTCCAGGGCCCCGAGCAGTGGCGGCTCAAGCGCCAGGAGGACCACGACATCGACGACTCGGTGATGAAGTGTTCGAACTGTATGCGCTGTGACAGCGCCTGTCCCTCCGAGGTCCCCCTCTCCCAGATGCACAACACGGCTCGGGCCGAGTACGTCGAGCAAAACATGAGCAAGCTCTCCCGGGAGTACTGGCGCAACCGGATGCTCGCGAACTACCGGAAGCTGGCCCCGCTGGCGGCGACGTTCCCGCGGACCGCGAACTTCGTGACCGGACTGTCGGTGACGAAGTGGCTGGGCGAGAAGGTGATGGGGATCGCGGGCGAGCGCGACCTCCCCGAGTTCGCGACCCAGACGTTCCGGGAGTGGTGGACCGAACGCGGCGGCAACGAGACCTCACGGGAGCGAGCACGGGCGGCCCGGGCCGAGCGCGGCGAGGACGTCGAGAACCCTCACAAGCGCATCGCGTACTTCCACGGCTGTTACTCGAACTACAACACGCCGGAGGTCGCGAAGGCACTCGTCCGGGTGTACGAACACCTCGGCTACGAGATCATGGTTCCAGAGCAGGCCTGTTCGGGGACGCCGATGTTCGCCAACGGGATGCTCGAGGACGCCCGCCGGGACGCCGAGACGAACGTCCGCGAGCTGGCCGACGCGATCGAGAACGGCGCCGACATCGTCGCCTCCTGTAGCTCGTGTTCGATGTCGATCCGCCAGGAGTACCCCGAGCTGTTCGACTTCGAGGGGACCGAGGAGGTCGCCGCCAACACCTGGGACGCTGTCGAGTACCTGCGGGTCCACGAGGACCTGAAAACGGAGCTCGAGGGAACCTCGGTCGACGCGAGCTTCGCCTACCACGCGCCGTGTCACGCCCGCAACCAGGGGCTGGCCGGCCAGACCGTCGAGGTTCTGGGGGTGATCGACGGGATCGACGTCGAGGACGTCGGCGACTCCTGTTCGGGGATCTCGGGCACCTACGGCTGGAAGGAGGAGAACTACGACACCTCGATGAAGATCGGCGAGGAGATGTTCGAACACATGGAGTCGGCGGAGGCGACGACCGGGCTCACCGAGTGTCCGACCTGTTCGATGCAGATGGGCCACGGCACCGGGTACGAGATCACCCACACGCTGGAGGTGCTCGAGGCCGCGCTCGTCGGCACGGAACGATAATGAACCTCGCGGAGCGCATCGCACGGCGGCGATCCGCACACCGGACGAGCGGGATCGTCGTCAACCGCAACCACCTCAGCCCGGTCGTCCATCGCTCGGAGCCGGTCGGGCGGGGGCCCATCCTCGAGCAGCTGCTGGACGCGCTCGAGCCGGTGTTCGACGACGAACTCCCTGAGTCCGCGGCGGTTGTCGGCTCCGCCGGCTCCGGTACGTCGGCGATCGTGACGGCGCTGTTCGACGCGCTGAACGAACGCCTCGGCGAATCCACGCGGACGATCGGGACGACGACCAGAGCCGGCAGCTCCGGCACCGTGACCTGGTTCGTCTACGTCGACGCGCGCCGGGTCGGGAGCCCCTTTTCGTTCTACCGGACCGTCCTCTCGATGATCTCGTCGGAATCGGTTCCCGAGAGCGGCGTCGGCACCGACGACCTGCGGGAACGGCTCCAGTCCCGGCTCTCGCGGCCCGACCGACGGGCCGTCGTCGCGATCGACCACCACGACGAGCCCGAGACGCTCGGCTACGACCGCGTTCGGGAGCTGCTCGACCCGGTCGACGACGGCGTCGCGACGGTCGCCGTCGGCCAGACCGAACCCGCTGACTGGACGGGGACGACGGTGACGGTGCCGGCCTACCGTCACCACGAGCTCGCCGACGTCGTCACCGACCGCACCTCGACGGGGCTGACGGCGGGGACGCTCGATCACGATACCGTCCGGGAGATCGCGATCTGGGCGGACGGCAACGCTCACGACGCGCTCGCGGCGGTGTTTGCCGCAGCGGTGGCCGCCGTCGGGGACGACGCCGACCGGATCGAACGGACCCACCTCGAGACAGCGATGGACGACGTCCCCGACCGCGGCGTCCACGTCGATCGGGCGCTCTCGCTGTCGGAGACCCGCCAGCGGGTGCTGTGCAACCTGATTGACGTGGACGCCGCCGACCGCCCGATCCGGGAGGTCGCGACCGAGATCGCAGATCGATCGGAGCTAACCGCCGGAACGGTCAAGCGGTTCCTCTACGAGCTCGCCGAACGGGGCGTCATCGAACGGGTGCCGCTGGAGACCAACGGGAGCGGGCGCCGACCGAGTACGGTCGTCCCCCGGTTTCCGACGATCGCGTTCCGAGCGCTGGCCGCAACTGACGACGAGTCGTCGTAGACCGACTCGTCAGTCGGGAGCGGATTTTTCGGAACTCGAGTGAGAGAAAACCGTCGGATTCAGTCCGCGAGCCCGGCGGCCGGGGCGAGCGAGGACGCAGTATCGTCGGCGCCAGCGTCGTCTGCGCCTGCTTCGGCGTCCGCGTCGTTCGCTGCAGCGTCGTCAGCGTCCTCGTCGGCGGTTTCGGTGTCCGCTTCGGCAGCGTCCGCGTCGTCGCCGTCCGTTTCGTCCTCGGTCGCGCCGTCGTTCTCCGCGTCCTCGAGCTCCGTCTCCTCGAGCTCGACCTCGACGGTCTCGCCGTCGACGACCGCGCTCTCGGGAACCTCGAGGTCGCCCTCCTGGGGCGTCTCGCCCTCGACGGTTACGGTGTAGTCGTCGACGGCCTCGACGGCGCTTTCGGTGTAGCCGTCCTCGACGTCGAGCTCGTCGTCGGTCGCGTACGGCACCGTCAGCTCGAACTCCCCGTCAGCATCGACTTCGGTCTCTTGTTCGTACGTGAAGCTGCCGCGGTCGGTGCCGGAGTCGAGCTCCAGTTCGGCGGTCACGACGTCGCCCTCGTCGGCGTCGGCGTCGGCGGTGCCGACGATCGTCGCGCCTGCGACGCGCTCGTAGGTCTTGACTCCCGCCGTCTCGCGATCGTCGATGTACTCGACGTCGACGTCGGGGCTCTGCTCGAACTGCGAGAGCTGGACCTCCGCCTGCTGGAGTGGCTGGTTGAACGCGACCTGGTGCTGGCCGGTCTCGTCGGTGAGCACCTCGTCGGTCTCGGGATCGATCAGTGCGTAGCTGACGAACCCGGCGGTGCGCTCGTCGTTCTCGTGGACGAGCCGGTAGTGGTCCATCCCCGTTGCGTCGTCGAAGTAGAGGTCGGCGACCATCGTCTCCTCGTAGGGAACCTTGAGGCGGTCGTCGACGTCCTCGCGATCGATCGACTCGCCGGGCTCGACGTCTGGCGTGACGTAGTGGTCGTAGTCGGGCCCCGACCAGGCGGTCATCGCGCTGAACTTCCCGCCCGCCATCTGGTCGTCGATCATCACGTACCGCAGCTGTTCGTCGGCGTCGTCCTCGATCGCGGTCTCGAGTTCCTCGAGCGGACGCACGTTGTCGTCGTCGTCCAGCGGGTCCTCGCCGGCCGCGATCGCCTCGAGGATCAGCTCGGCCTCCCGCTCGGACTCGGCGGTGAGATACGCCGAGGCGGTCTCGGCGTTCTGCTGGAACGGGTTCGAGTGGGGAATCCGCTCGGCCTGGGTCGTGATCAGGTGGCCGTAGTCCCACCACGACATGACGCCATAGGCCCCCGCAGGGTAGTCGAAGTCCCCGTCCTCGGGGTAGTCGTAGCTGCCGTAGTACTCGAGCTCATCGGCGTAGTCGGCGCCACCGTAGTTACCGGGTTCGGGCGTGTTCGCCTCGAGCCAGTGGGTCGACTCCTCCCAGACCATCGCGTCGGGGTGTGGCCCAGTCGCCTCGCCGCGCTCGACCGCCGTATCGCCGTCGGCGGCGACGACGGGAAGCAGCGGCGCGAACAGGAGGACGACGACGACGAACAGAATGATGATCTGGTAGGTCTCGATCCCGCGGAGCGCTTGCGTGCCTCGCTGGAGGTCGAGGTCGAACAGCCGCAGCACGTCGGCGACGAAGGCGGCGTTGACGACCGCGACTGCGAGGACGAGATAGTACGAGAAGCGGATCTGGGTCGCGGACATGCTGAGCAGGAACAGCGACCAGACCAGGATCAGCGTGTACTCCGCACGGTGCTCGCGGCCGAGCAGCGGACGGGCGGCCAGCAGCACCAGTCCGGCGAGCATCGTGTAGAAGGCGGTACCGAACTCGTCGAAGACGTGTGCCGTGAAGTCCTCAGGAGGCTGGGCCTCCTGGATGGTCAGCGTCCCCGCGTCGGGATCGAGCGGGATGATCCGACCGGTGAGGTTGCCGACGAGCGTGTCGTAGAACTCGGGCAGCACCAGCCACATGACCGCGAACGTACCGACGATGAGCGCGGCGATCGCGCCCGGGTAGAGCCGGCGATCGATCCCGCGGGCGTTCCACTGGCGGGCGAACCAGGCCATGAACAGACAGCCGACGGCGACCAGCGCCGCGGTTCCCGGCTGGAGGTAGCCAAAGCTCGTGACGCTCGTGCCGGGCTCCTCGATCAGCAGGGCCGTTGCGACCGCAGTCACGCCCAGGGAGACGGCGCCGACGAACGCGACGTGGTCGGGGGAGATCCCGCGGACGTAGTCGAGACAGAGCTGGATCGCGAAGAAGACGCCGAAGATCCCGATCAGAACGACGCCGGGGGGCCAGACCCAGATGTACAGCGCGAGCGCGACGCCCGCAAGGACACTGTAGAGCGTTGGCTCCCGGAGCGGGGCCCAGTTACGGTCGGCGGCAAGTTCGTAGATCGGCTGCTCGCGCTCGGCGACCCGCAGCGCGACCGCCATCCCGAGGACGGCGAGCGCCATGAACAGCACCTCGGCGACGTGGTGTTGAAGCTGGCCCGCAGTGGTCCGAACGAGGAACTGGCCAGGCGCAAGCGCCAGCAACACGACGGCGACGAGTCCACCGACGGTTCCGCCCAGCCGCCGACCCAGGTAGAAGACGGGGATCGCGACCAGCGCCGCCATCGCCGGCACCGCGAACAAGGAGACGGTGTAGAGAGTGCTCGACGACGGATCGCCGAGGCCGACGATCATCGCGGCGGTGACGATCAGCTGGTCGAACAGGGTTCCGAACTGGCCGACGTAGTTCCCCGTCGGGAACCCAGTCCAGACCTCGTAGGGCATCGTCTGGGGGTAGTTCTCGGCGGTCCACTGGATCGTGCGCCAGTGGTACCAGGAGTCGATCCCCGCGAGCGCAGGGGTGCCGTCCTCGGTGAGGAACGCCTCGTAGGACTGGGTCCTGACCCAGAACATAAACAGCATCACGGCCCCGACGACGGGGACGTGGTACCACTCCGCCCACGAGCCGAGGACGGACGACTCCGTCCGCTCCTCGGCGCGCTCGGTCTCCGTACTCATTAGGTGCCACGAGAGTGATGTGCCGAATAAGCTTTCCCATACCGTTCGGATTATTTTACTGTCATTGTTGATGGATTGTTCTCTCGGAACGCGGAGGCCGATCGACGACAAAGTTTATTCCGTCCAGATCGAAACCGGGCGTCCGATGAAGGTCTCCGCCGTCGTCTGCACGTACGCGATGGAGCGCTACGACGTCTTTTCGGAGTGTGTCGACAGCGTCCTCGGCCAGACCTACAACCCGCTCGAGGTCGTCGTCGTCGTCGACGGTAACGAGGCCGTCTTCGAGCGCGTTCGTGAGGAGTACGGTGACCACGAGGACGTCGTCCTTCACTGTAACGACGAGAACCGGGGGATCTCCTACAGCCGGACGCGAGGGGCCGAGATCGCGAGCGGCGAGGTCGTCGCCTTTATCGACGACGACGCGGTCGCCGAACCCGACTGGATCGCGGAGCTGGCCCGCGTCTACGAGGAGACCGACGCGATCGCCGTCGGTGGCCACGCGAAACCCGACTGGGTGACCGAGAAGCCCGACTTCTTCCCCGCGGAGTTCTACTGGCTCGTCGGCTGTGACGAACGGGGAATGGGCGAGCACATGGCGGAGCTGCGCAACACCTACGGCTCGAACATCTCCTTTCGCCGGGACGTCTTCCTCGCGGTCGGCGGCTACGACGAGAACACGGGTCGGAAGGGCGACCGCCACATCCAGGCCCACGAGGCCCCGGTCTGTATCCGGATGGCAAACAGGTACGGCAAGGGCGTGATCTACAACACCGACGCCGTCGTCCACCACAAGCTGTTCGAGTACCGCGGCGAGTTCCGGTGGCTCGTCTTTCGCTCGTTCTGGCAAGGGTACTCCAAGCGGATCATGGACCTCCTGTTGCCCGAGGCCGCGGGCGACAAGAACGAGTATCTGAAGCAGTTACTGCTGGAGTTCGTCCCCTCGCGGCTCCGGGAGCTCGCCCGCGACCCCTCGAGCGCGAAAGTCAAGCAGCTCGTCTCCATTTTCGTTTTCACGGCTGCTGTCGGCTTCGGTTATCTTTACGGGTTCCTGCAGTCGGACGACGTCCTCGTCAGCGAGGACGCCGACGGGACGTCGGCCGCCTGAGAGAAGTTCGGAACGGATCGACGTTCCCTATCATCAGCCAAATTCGGCATTCGATTCGTAGGGCGTGCGCACCTAACGCCGTCTCTTCCGGAAAATTCTTTGAGATGTTTGTTCGCACTACCTATACAGCCCTTGGTGTCTGCAGGGCTGTCTCAGCGAATCAACCACTCGCCGAATGGTTCTTCCGGTATTTTCCCCAAATAATCTGGTTCTAATACTCGTGGGCTTGTTCCACTACGTTACAGAAGAGCGACGGCAGATGTAGTCTATCGACTCCGACAACTCAAGCATCATGTCCATGAACTCAAGGATACCGTGCCCTCGACCGGCGAAGCATCCGTGCGTTTGGTGGAGCTAATGTATTCGATTGCGTTGTTGCCTTCCTCCCAAACTCAAGCGTCCCGTGACGTGTGCTCCAAGCCTGTACGGTGTAGCTCACCGTTCACGTGTGATTTCAGAAACATCTAGTTAGTCAGATGAAAGGTGGTTGAGACCGATAGCAACGACTGTGATTAGTACACCCACCCAGATTAAGATGTAGGCGGGTCCCTCGGGGGTAGGGCCAATTTCCCGGAGTATCAGATCGATTCCAGCGACTATCGAAATTTGAAAGCCGAGTATCCCGAGTAATGTTTCGTCCATATATGAATTACACAACCTCTTCATTAATATGTTCTTATAATATGTGTGATGCCAAAGAGAATATTTCGAGTCCATTGTTGAGGTTTTCCACCTTGTTGTATCCTTCCTATGGGTCAAAATACATTCTTGAGAGCATACCGAAACTGCTCTATTGAAAACGGACGACAGCGGCGAGGCTAGGCTGTGCTTGGTAACAAGCTGAAGCCGAGGAAAGGAGATTATGGCGATCAACCTCCTCGACTTCGCTCAAAACTGTCGACGCCTGGCTAAACAAGCGTTTGGGTCACACGCGGGGAAACCTGCCTCCGGCGGGCTTCCCCGCTGGGTCCATGTCGTCGTGCACTGCTTACGAGTCGAAGAAGGCTGGACGTTTCCGGAAGTCATCGATCGGCTCCGCCTCATGCCAGGGATCTGCGAGCTACTGGATTTGTTACCGGAAACTCTGCCCGATCCAACGACGTTCTGGCATTCGTTCGATCGATACGCGATGCGCGTCTGGCGGGCGTTGCTGCGCGTCTCCGCGCAGCAACACCCGAATTCTGGGCGCGTCGCTCTCGACAGCACGTTCTTCGAACGGGGACACGCCTCACACTACTACCTCAAACGCACCGATCGTACGATCCAGACGCTCAAAGTGACGACATTGACGGATACGGAGTCGTTGGCAGTGCTCGACGTCCACTGTTCGGCCAAATGGCGTCACGACACGATACTTGGCCGGAAGCTTGTCCGTCGAAATGCGGACGAGCTGGTCTCTGTGGCGGCTGATAAGGCGTTTCATAATTGGCCGATACGCTACGAATACATGGCTGAGAGCATCGAGCCACTTCTCTTGCGAAGTGGCTCGACGCTCGGCCCAGTTCTTCACAATACGTTGACCAGATCGAATGGATACACGCAACGGTGGATGGCTGAAACGTCGTACTCCTCGACAAAGCGGTCGTTGGGGTCTGAGCTACGCTCACTCGGTTGGTACAGACAGTTCCGTGAGATCGTCCTCATGTTTGCTGTTCACAACATCGAAAATCTCAGTGAAACGCTCTAATTCCAGTGCCGTATGGCGTTTTCAATAGAGCACTTTAGCTAAGCCTCAGCTGCCGGTTTGATGGCGGTAGCGAGTTGTTCCTGGAGAACCGGCCGTTGTTTGTGGATCTTCTGTGCGTCGGCGATCAGCCGATCAAGCAGTGGCGGTGGAGAATACCCAAGGTAGCCACTCAACCGGTAGAGAATGAGCTGGGCGTGCGACCGGAAGGTCGCCGCCCAGCGTTCCGGCGGAAACACGAGATCATCATCTGCGTGTTCGATGACCAGACTAAGCAACTCACGGCTCACAACCAAGGACAACAGCGCTGCGTACAGCAGAATCTCTACGACGTGCTTCTTCGTTGTATCGAACTCATCCAGTCTGTACTGCGTCTTCAGCTCCCGAAACAGCAGTTCTACTTCCCACCGGCACCGGTAGATCGTCGCTAGGTCCTCCGGCAGGAACTCTTCGCGCGAGAGATTCGTGATGTACAAATGGTAGTCGTCGGCGTCCTCGTTGCGGACGCCGACGACGCGGAACCGTTTCGTATCACGTGACTGCGTGCCCGCGTACTCTCTCCGGTCAAACTCGATCTCAACTTCGACGTCAATGTACTTGCGACAGAGATCGTCCACGACGTCGAAAATTTTCTTCCCCTCCAAGGGAATGGCGCGGCCGCGCCATTCCCGAAATTCGTCGGTTACAACCGGGTTAGAGCTGCGTTTCAGTCGACTCACGAAGTAGCCGTCGTTCTCGTCGATCAACGCGAACCGCCGGTACTTGAAATAGGTCAGATCGAAGATCGCTAGCCGACCTTCGAGCCACGATCCTGTCTCGAACTGCGTGCTGTCGTGTCTTTTCTCATCTGTGACGCTGAACCGGTCGATCGTCTGCTCAGTGACGTTGTGGAGCAGGTGGAGCCGTGCTTCAGCCTGCTCCTCACGGCGACCTTCGTACTCCTCAGAAAGCAACTCATGGAGCCGGAGAACCGTTCCATCTGCGATCATCACGTCTCTGAATCGGTTGAACTCCTCTGAGACGGTGTGAGGGACAGCAACCTCGTCGAGCCCGTACTCGACGAGGTCGCGGAGGTACTCTGTGAGAGTCGGCGTCAATCGCTGATAGAAGCCTCCTGCGGACAATGTCTTGTCTGCAGTCGAGTTGTAGCTCCGTCTGAAGCTGGCGAGCGTTCGGCTTCGCCGGCGGCGCAAGCCGAACGCAAATGACCAGACGAGCGGTGGAATCTGCAGCTTCCGATCGCGCTCGACCACGCCGACGGCATCGGCGTGGTCTTCGAGCGCTTCAGATGGAAGGAAGTTAGTGAGATGGCGTTCCACTTCCTGTGAGGAGGGGTTAGAGTGCACATCTTCCGCCTCCTCATTCCTTCCGAAAAGTAACTCCGATAAGCCGCCGCTGTCGTGCGGTTTTGCGCCTAACTAAAGACGGATGCTTCCATCAGCTACTGGAGATGTTGAGAGGGCCGTGCTGAATCTACAGCGGGGATGTGGCCCCCTCCGGAAGTCGATTGCCACAGGACAGGAGCCGTTCAGTACAGCGCGTCAATATGTAAACGCGGTTGGCTTGTGCAACCCCTCCAATTATAGACGAGATTCAATCGGCGGAAACTGCTCGCATCGGGAACGGCTCTTGGAGTGGCTGGACTGTTTGGGTCACTGTCAACGGCCGCGGACGAACACGGCGAAGAAGCGGAGACGCAGGACGTTGAAGTTGAGTACGAGTATCGGCTCGAAGGGGAGGGAGATGATGAACAGCTCGAAGAACGACTCGAACTATCCTCGGGTGAGTACCATTACAGCGGGGACGAGGATGAGCCGCAGAACTGCTACGTTACGTTCAGTGCCGAAAACGTGAGCGACGATGAAATCAGGGTTGACTTTTGGGCTACCGTGGATGACCATAGTACGTGGGACACGCAGAGCCTACTCGACCCGGGCGAGTCCGGCGGTGCAAGGCTGGAGTCACTCAATCCCGATAACTGTCCCACCGATCCGGATCAGGTTACGATCACTGCGCGATCCCCGTACATCGGGGACCCACACGAACCTCCCGAAGACGACGAAGGCGAAGACGGGGACGTTGAGTTCGAATATACGTATACAGTTGAGCAAGGAGATGACGAACAGCTCGAAGAACGACTCGAACTGTCCTCGGGTGAGTTCGACTCTTGCACCGTCGAAGCGGATGTTGAAAACCTAAGTGATGATGAAGGAATCAGCTTCTACCGCTATGCTGTCGTAGATGGGAACCCGACGCACGAAAGTCAAACTTCACTTGATCCCGGTGAATCAGACTCCATAAGTATGGAGATAAATCAGGGTGTAGCGGATGAGTGTCCCGATGATCCGGATCAAGCAACGGTTCATACATGGGTGGCCAGCATCGGAGAATCAGACGAACCCCCCGAGGACGACGAGGAGCCCGAAGACGAAGAGGAAGCTGACGACGATGAACCCAAGGACAAAGACGATCTCGACCTCTCGGTGTCCGCACCCGATTCGATCCCGTACGAAGAAACGGCCGACCCGAGCGAGGACGCCGCCGACTTCTGCATCACGGTGACGAACCGCGGCGACGAAACGGTCTCGGTCGACGGTCAGTTCGAAATCGGCCCCATCGACGAACCGCTCCCGCTCGATCTAGAACCCGGCGAGACTGAGACCACCTATTACGGCGTCATGAGTCGAGACCTCGGTCCCGGCGATCACGAGTGGACGGTCACCGCGAACGGCGAAACCGAAACCGAAACCGGAACGCTAACCGTGACCGACGACGAGGAGTGCTGATCGGCTTCAGACGCCGAATAGCGGGGATGGTATAAAACAAACGAACCCCGTGCTGAACGCATCTTCTGTCTTCTCTATCCAGCAGGATTTTCCTGGCAGCTATCGGCGGACTCGATTGCTGCTCTGATACCTACATGGCCTGTTCCTAACACAAGTTTCAGATGAAATTCTGGATAACGAAACCACGTTGCTATCTACTGGGGAATTTGAACGGGTTGTACGGAGAGAGTTCGCCAGCTATAGTAGTCACTGAAAGTCAGTGCACACTCGATCGCACGACCGCTGTGCGATCGGTGTGCAAACGGTTTCAGTTGTGACTATAATGTGACCCATCACTCACGTGATTTCGCCTACGGCGTCCGATAGATCGTCCTCGTCGTGCCAGTCGAGAACACGGTCTTCAGCCGCCTCTTCGAGAGCAGCCAAGTGGGATGCAGCCATTCCGTTATCGTACTTCTCGCGCGTTCGCTTCTCGCTCTCGTAGCTCCGTTTGAGCAACCAGAGAATGTCCCTCACGTGCATCTGGTGGTGGTACAGGTAGCCCAGTTCCCACACGTGCCCGCCATCGAAGTCCTCGAGAACCCCGACGATATGGGACGCCATCGCCGAGAGAACATCGAAGGCCGGTGCCCATAACTCGATCTCGTCGCTAGTGAAGCCGAAGTCCTCGAGACGGAACGCTGACGCCTCTCTGCGAGCGTCCAACTGCCGACAGACCTGCAACCGTCTCGATCCAGGTCCCTCCTCCCCACCGCGTCCGACGATCAAATACCTGCGCTCGGCTCGCTTGATTGCATCGAACTGGTCACTCCCATGCAATTTATTTTTTAACTGTGCGTGCTGGTGAGGAGTGAGCTGGAGCCGTTCCTCATCGACGATCTCGTTTGGGTCGATACCGTCGATGTACCCCGGTTCGTCAGCGTCCGAATCACCCGTCATACTGGCTGATGGATGATTTTCGGAATCAGTATACGTATAGGTTGTGGGACAATTTTGGGAAACAATTGAGGTAACAGTTGAGTCTATCGACCGAGTGTTTATGTCCGAGGGACACATTACTGTCCCATATGCGCCCGGACGCAACGCAGCCTGGTGGTGCAAGTGGGCCGGAACGAGAGACGGATGAATTCAACACGTGGTTGGCCCTGCAGAAAGCCACCGACGAGCAGCGTGCGAATCTGCTCGCCGATATCGTCGGTCATCCCAGAGAAGCTCCGAGTGTAAGAGAACTCGACTACATGAACCCCCCTCTAGAGGAAGACGCGATTCGCCGTCATCTCCGTATCCTGCAGGCCGCGGGCGTGCTCGAGGAGTTGGTCGTCGAGCCCGGCGAACGCGTCCGTGGCTACCCGTACAAGTTTTATACGCTCACCGACGATGCCCGTGACCTGTTCGACCGAAACGACCTGTTTCCGAGGGAGGCGTGGCAGCGACAGTACGATCGCGTCCGGAAAACGGCCGAGATTCGAGAGATCGAGGCGATGCCACGTCCGGGCGACGACTGATCGTCCGTTTCACCGACAGCGAACCCCAGGCGAACGGCCGTTTTACGGGCAACCCAGATACAAAACGTACCAACGAACGCCGTCATCCGGCGTCGCGCACCCGATCACTCGTTCTGACCTGGATCTCGAGCTTGTTCGTTCCCCTGATCCAGTCGACGTACCCCTGCAGGCGGTCGGCCGATTGCAGCGCTTCGATCGTGTCGTACGCCTCGCGGAGCTCCTCGTTCGTAAACAGGGCGTGAATCTGTTTGTGACAGGGGCGACACAGCATCACCGTCGGGCTCGTGGCCCGTTCCTCCGGCCGGAGGTGGTGTTCCTGGACGACCTGGGGATCGTCGATCCGCTCGTCGGGGACGACTCGTCGACAGAGCGCACACGTCGTCGGCATCGACCTGGATAGGGGTTCGTCGAGCAAAACGCCTCGGGTCGCCCCCACAGGCTTGCGCTCGAACGGGTCCGGAGGCTCCCTCGAGTCTCTCGCCTCGAGCGATCTCGCGCCGACTTCGGAACGTTTGAGACGACCCGTTAGAAACACCGACCGTGACTCGCGCCCGACTGTTCGCCTCGCTTTGCGGACTCGTCTTCCTGGTCAACCTCGCCAGGATCGTCTTCGCGCCGCTGCTTGACGTCTTCATCGCCGAGTTCGGGATCGGCGAGGCGACCGCCGGCCTCATCGTGACCCTCGCCTGGATCGGCAGCGCCTCGCCGCGGCTTCCGACCGGGTGGATCCTCACGAAGGTCCCTCGCCACTACGTCGTCCTCGTGTCGGGGCTTGTCCTCGCGGGCTCCTCGGCGCTCGCCGCGACCGCGACGACGGTCGAGCACCTCATGGTCGGGGCCTTCCTCATGGGGATCGCCTCCGGGATCTACTTCGTCTCGGCGAACCCGCTGTTGAGCGAGCTCTACCCGACCCGCATCGGTCGGATCATCGGCATCCACGGCGCGGCCAGCCAGGTCGCCGCGGTGATCGCCGCACCGTTCGTCGCGCTCACGCTGCTGGTCGACTGGCGGCTCTCGCTGTGGGCGATCGCGGTCGGCGCGGCGGCGATCACGATCTACACGTGGTTCGCGGCGAGAGACGCCGAACTCCCGACCGCTGGGGAAGCCGATCGGGACTTCGTCGCCGGCGCGCTCTCGGAGTGGAAGCTGATCGTGACCGCGCTGGCGATCGTCGGCGCGGCGTCGTTCGTCTGGCAGGGACTGTTCAACTTCTACGAGCTGTACATGCAGTCGAAGGGGCTCTCGGACTGGATGGCAGGGATGATGCTGACGATCATCTTCGCCGCGGGCGTCCCCGCCTTCTTCTTCGGGGGCGACCTGGCCGACAGGTTCCCCCACGTCCCGTACCTGCTCGGAATCGTCGGCGCGTTCGCCGGCAGCCTCTTCGTGCTGACGCGGGTGGAGGGGCTGCTCGGACTGATCGTCCTCTCGACCGTCATCGGGCTCGTCATCCACGCTCTCTTCCCCGCGATCGACACCTACCTCCTCGATACGCTACCGGACTCGACGCGGGGCAGCGCCTACGCCGTCTTCAGCTCCTCGTGGATGCTGATGCAGGCGCTTGGCTCGTCGGCCGTCGGCTCGCTCGTCGAGGCCGGGTTCGCGTACGACACCGTATTCGCCAGCGGCGCACTCGTGCTTGGCGCGACGGTCGTCGTCCTGATCGTCCTCGAGCGGGCGGGGCTGTTGCCCGGATAGCGCTGCACGGCACCGCGGTCGGGCGAGCCGAAGTGACGCCCCGACGGGTCGGACACGGCGTCGGCTCGCGTACTCAGTCGCCCCCGCCGTACCGGACGTCGACCCAGGCTACCGCTTCGGTCTCCGGATCGGCGAGCGGGACCTCGTCGACGAGGCTCGTGCGGACACACTCCTCCCAGGCCTCGACGGCGGTCTCGTGGTACTCCGCGATGGTCGCCTCGTCGACCTCCTCGCCGCGGTCGCTGCGGGCGATCGAACGCGACTCCGCTCGCGATGGGGCCGGGATCAGGGTGTGCTCCGGGTCGTACTCGCCGCGGACGTCGACGAACGCCGCCGGACCGAGATCGACCGTAGTGGGATCCGCGTCCGAGCGGTCCGCTCCGGTCATGGCGACCGACGGGATCGCCGTCATCCTCGCCTCGAACGGCGACGAGACGCGAAGGACGCCGCGCTCGTCGTCGCCGGCGTCGCGGTCGCGTTTGAACGCGTCGATAACGTCTTCGGGGTCGACGACGAGGGTCTCGATTCGTTCGACCGTCGATCGGGGCTCGGCGGTTGTCATCTATCACGAGACGCGTTCCGAAGCGAGTTATAGGCGTGGGTTGGCACAGTTCCCGTCGCCGAGGACGCGGCCCGGACGTCTCGCCCCGAGCGCCGACGGTCAGTCCTCGAGGTCGGGGATCCCGCCCGACCCGCTCGTGCGGTCGCCCGCGAGGTACTCTCGGTAGTAGCCGACGCCGCGAACGCCGGTGAGCGCGGTCTCGAGGACGCGAAAGGCGCGTCGCTCTCGGGCGTCGAGGTCTGGGTCTGGCTGTTTGACGCCGGAGGGACGGGGCGGAACGCCGGGTCGGCCGTACCGGGCGGGGTGGTACCGCTGGAGCTGGCAGAGCCCCCGGCCGATGCGGAGGTCCTTCCGGACGAGCGCGCCGAGCGTGTCCCGGACGGGGTGAAACATCGTGACCTCGGGCGCGAAATGGAGGTCGTACCCCGCCTCGGCGACCCGGTTGCCGAACTCCTTGTCACCCCCGGAGGTGAGCCGATGATCGAAGAGCCCGACATCGGCGAAGACCTCGCGGCGAACGAACAGACAGCAGGTCGGCGCGAAGCGCTGGTGTTCGAGGTAGTGACCGACCGGAAACCCGGAGTGGTGGTCGTAGCGGGCCGCGAGCGAGGGATCGTCGGGAAGCGTGAGCTCGACGGCACAGCCCATGTAGTCGGCCTCCGCGACCCGGAAGGCGTCGAGGGAGTCCTCGAGCCACCCCTCGGATACGGTCATGTCCGCGTCGATGAACGCGAGGACGTCGCCGTCGCTGTGTCGCACGCCGGCATTACGGGCGGCGTAGGAGGACTGGATTCCGTCCTCGCACAGGACGGTGCCGCCGAGTCGGTCCGGAACGTAGCGCTTGGCGCGCTCGCGGGTGCCGTCGGTCGAGCCGTTGTCGACGACCGTGTGCTCCCAGTCGACGCTCGTCGAGAGGGTCGCGAGCGAGTCGACCGTCTCGCGGAGCCCCGGGAAGTCGTCGTAGACGGGCGTGATGATCGAGACGGTCGTCATCGGGTTCGTTTAGCAGTACGTCCTGGCGATCAAAAGGGCTTTCATCTCGGGGCCGCGAGTGGGGGCAACGCAGATGGCCGCGGTCAGCATCGTTATTCCGACGTACAACCGCGCCTCGGTCGTCGGCCGGGCGATCGACAGCGCGCTCGCACAGACCTGCGACGACCTCGAGGTGATCGTGGTCGACGACGGTTCGACCGACGGAACCGCCGCGGTTCTGGAGTCGTACGGCGACGACCGGCTGGTGGTCCTCGAGACGGGCGCGAACAGCGGGGCGAACGCGGCCCGAAACCGCGGGATCGAACGCGCGAGCGGCGAGTTCGTCTCCTTTCTGGACTCGGACGACGAGCTGGCGCCGACCCACCTCGAGCGCGTCCTCGAGGCGTTCCGAACGGGATCGGACCGCGTCGGCGGCGTCTACACCTCCTACCGGAAGCGACGGGACGGAGAGGTCTACGACCTGATCCGCGCCCGGAACCGGGTGACGCTCGCCGATCTCGGCCGGGGAAACCCGATCGGGAGCTTCTCGGCGACGACGTTCCGGGCGGACGTCTTCGACGCTGTCGGCCCCCTCGACGAGGAGCTGCCCGCAGTACAGGACTACGAGTTCTACCTCCGCGTGCTCGCGTCGTCGGCGTTCGACGAGATCCGCGGCGTACCCGAGGTCCTCCTCGATCGACACACCGACGGCGAGCGGATCGGAACCGACCCCCGACGGAAGGTCGCGGGGTACCGCCGGGTCCTCGAGCGCCACGGCGAGCACGTCGATCGGCGACGACGGGCCGAGTTCGCGGCCAACGTCGCGATCATCTACGCGGAGAACGGCCAGCGGAAGCCGGCGGCCGCCTACCTCAAGGGCGCGCTGGCGATCGATCCCGGGAACGTTCGCTACCACTGCTACTACTGGGCGGCGAGTATCAGCTGCGGAGCGTTGCTGGCCGTCCTCGGCGCGAAGAGCCGGCTCGCGGTGGTGGCGAACCGACTCGAGGGCTACCGCTTCAGGTTCTCGGGTCGTGACCGCTCGCCCGGAAAGAGCAGTTTCCGGTGACGGACCGTGATCAGCACGGGCACCGACTCCAGTTCGAGCAGTTTCGCGATCGCGAGCCTGTGGCGGCCGTTCTCGTGCCACCGGAGCTCGCCGTTTCGTCCCGCGTAGACGACGATCTCGTTTAACGGGTGGCCGCCGAGCTCGCGCTGGGTGCTGTACCCCTCGGTCGCGATCGTCTCGTACAGCGCGTCGAACCGCTCGAGCTTGTTCAACAGCTTCCGCTCGCTCCAGTCAGACGCCGGCGAACGGCGGTGGCGCTCGACGAACGCCGTCTCGGCCCAGGGGACGTCCTCGCGGAAGTGTTGCTCGAACAGCCGGTACTCGGAGAGGTCGGTAAACGGCACGGCCGACAGATCCCACTCGCCGCCACGAACGGCGCCGATCCCGTCCCGCCCCTGTGTCGGAACGTTGGGCCGTTCGAAGTGGGAGTCGTCGGTCTCGTCGGGGACCAGCTCGGCGACGACGTACTCGATGTCGGCGGGATCAACCCACGTGAGCTGCAGCGGGTCGGCGTCGACGTGGCGGTTCCGGAGCTCGAGTTCGCGGGTTCGGATCGCCCCGTACGCGGCGGTCCGCTCGAGGCGCCATCGGAGGTGGGCGATCGCCTCGTCGGCGACGGCGCCCGCGCCGTCGCGCCGCCAGGTTTCTTTCACTCGCTCGAGGAGATATGACATACCGGAAGTTCCGAGCAGCGCCAGTTAATCGTACTGGGTTGATCGGGTCGGCTCCCGCCAACCCTCGGGGACGATGGTCCGAAGATCCGGGTGGTTGAGGTGAGATCGGGCCCGGTCGCTCAGCTCGTCGGGACTCGAGGTGGCACGGAGCTCGTCTCTGATCGCCTGCCAGTCGGCGTGTCTGACCCGCACTGTGACCGGGATCTCGTCGACCTCGAGGAGCTTCGCGATCGCGAGCCGATGAAAGCCGGCCCCCTTCTTGACCAGCTCGCCGTCGCGGTAGACGTTGACGCCGACCTCCTGGACGGCCGGGTGGACCGCGTCGGTGTTCGCGTCGCGGGGGTCGGCGTCCTCGCTCGCGAGCAGCTCCCGCTGGGAGCGATACCCGTCCTCGGCGACCGTCTCGTAGAGCGCGTCGATCTCCCGAAAGTACACCTCGAGCTCGGCCTCGGTCGAACACCGCCAGTACGGATCGCCTCGCTCGAGACGGTCACGGTACTCGGCGTACAGCTCGGTCTCCCCCCAGTCGGCCCCCTCGAGAAATCGGGCCTCGAGCGAGCGGTAGACCGTCGTCTCCTCGAACCGTCCCTCTGGCTCGTCCCAGTCGCCGTCGAGGACGCGACCGAGCCGCCAGGGGTCATCGCTCCCGTGGTAGTACTCGATCTCGTCGGGATCGACCCGGATCGGCCGGGCCGGGTTCGCGTCGCTCATCCTCGACAACAGCCGACTGCGGACCTCGAACGCGAACTCGAGCGCCCACACCGGCAGCCACTGGACGAGCTCCCGGCGCCAGACGAGCGTCGTCCAGCCGAACCTGATCGAGCGCCACAGCAGCGACGAGAGACCGTCCTCGCGGAGTATCCGGCGAGACCTGCGTATGAGATTCACGGTATCCGGTTTCCTCGCATATTAGTAATAGCGTCCTCACGTTAAATCAGTGGATCCGACGTCAACCGCCTCGGGGTCAAGCCCCGAGGCTTGTCAGTGGACTCCCGTTCTATCCGCGCAAGGCGGAAGGCGTGTACTCGCCGTTCACGTTCAACGTCCCTGACTCGAGGGCCAGTTGACTGGTGGCCCATCCACCGCGAGACTTCTGCCCGCGATGGATATACCCGCAGTATCGTTTCGCAATGTTCTTCGCCGCGTTGTAATCCGCGTTCACCTCATACCCACAGTCCTGACACGCGAACTCTTTGTCGTCGCGGTTGTCCTCGTGGGTAAACCCACAGTGCGAACACCGCTGACTCGTGTACGCAGGATTCACCGTATCCACGAACAACGCCGTGGATTCAACCTTGTACTCCACGAGTTCCACGAACTTCGCATACGTCCACTGCTGGAACTTCGACTCGTTCGCAATGTTCTCGCGGATGTGGTCAAGGTTTTCAAAAATAATGCCGTCTACATCCGTGGCTTGGGCTTCCGCAATGAGGTCGTTGGCGCGGTTGTGGAGCCAGTCCAGCGACCAATCCGAGAACCGACTGCCGATGGACTGAATCGTGAGGTGAGCGGACCGTGTACCCGTCTGTTGCAGGCGGGCACGGCGTTTCTCGTACTGGTCGCGTTTGTGGGTGAGGTAGTCCGCACTGCCGATGAACTTTCCCGTGGAGGTGACGGCGAACGCGCCAGTCACGTTCAGGTCAACACCGAGAACCACTCCGTTCTCGGCACCATCATCGTCGTGACTGGCTTCTTGGCGTTCCGTTCTGTCAACCGTGTAGTCGGGGTTCTTCAGCGTGACGTGCAGGTAGAACGTGTCATCCTGCTCGTCATACTGGAGCGTGGCGCTCGACGCATCCCAGTCGTCACTCTCGTAATACCTGCCGAACGGCGTGTCTTCGCGTTCGTCCTCGGGTGGGAGGACGTACTCAGTGGTGACTCTGCCGTTCGGCGTGGACAGCGTGGCGTGATCATCGTTGAACGACGCAGACCGTTTGTCGTAGACGACGCTCCACGAGTCAAACTCTGGTTGACTCGTCTGTTCGCCTTGCTGCAGTTTTTCGACGCCTGCATCGACGGCTTCGATGGCGCGGCGGATGCCTTTCTGGACGAGGTTGGCGGTGAGGTCGGTTTCCTCACGCAACTCGTCGTACAGGGAATTTTCGGCTTTGCTCTTGCTGGTGACACAGTAGTCGTCGTAGCGCCACGCCCACTCGCTGGTGCGGTTGGCGCAGTGCAGGAATTGGCTTTTGGTTTGATGGAGGTCGCCACGACGCTCTTCGGACACGTCGAGCTTGATTGGAATAGTGCGTCGTGGCGCGTCGTCCATCTATGGTTCACATTTACAATTGTTGTCTAATAAAAATTTACGTGTGGGGAGGGGAGTCGGCCCTGTCAGCGAGCGTGGTGGGTTTCATCGAGTGTCGGCTTCCTCCCCGACCTCAAGGATCGGGGCATCCGCCTCGTACTGCCTGTGAACGCTGTCATTGCGGAGCTGTTCGTGACGGGATCAGTCGTCGTCGACTCGCAGAGTCGGGCCGTAGCAACGGGAGCGACTGATGAGTTCGGTCTCGGATACCAGTTGCTCGGATTTGCAGTTCTGACCGGTATCTGGCGAAAGATCCGGATGCTCTATCAGTTCGGGGGAGTTCGGTGCGTCCTCGTGGAAACGTACAGCTACCTGGTCGACAACGCGTTCGGCTACTGGTGGGCGATCCGTCACCGGGACGCGAGCGAGGAACCACGCGAGTCGGACTGTCCGACGATCGTCGAGATCGATCCCGACGACCTCCGCTACCAGTCGTCGTTTCGAAAGGCTCACTTTCCGACCAAGGACGGAGATACGACGCACTCGCCCGTCCACGACGAGCCGATCGTCGGCGTCCTCGGGGGTCGCTGGGACCGGTTCCGGACCGAGTGGTCGGAGACGCGGATTCACCGGTCGCTCGAGGCACGGTTCGCCGGCGGAAAATCCTGGACGGAGACGGCCAAGTACCAGTACGCGGTCTGCAAGATCGAGAACGGGCTCGAGGACTGGCGGTCGTCGTCGATCGACGACCTCGGGCAGCGGTGTGCCGACCTCGAAGCGCTGTACGAGTCGATGGCCGATGAGGGGTACGTCCCACAGACCGAACTGCTCGAGCGCGAGGACGCCGGCGAGCAACTGAAGACCGAAACGGCCGCGATGAAGCCGATCCACGGCACCGACTACCCACACGAGGCGCGCGTCGGGATCGGTCGGAACGGCGAGCTGATCCGGTTTGGCGCCGGCAAACACCGCCTCTCGATCGCGAAGCTGCTGGACCTCGACTCCGTGCCCGTCGTTGTGGTCGTTCGCCACGAACGGTGGGCGGCGATCCGCGAGTGCTTCGCGACGGCGGACTCGCTCGAGGACGTCCCCGAACGCTACCGCGAGTTCACAGACCATCCCGACGTTCGGTCGCTCGACGAACGGGAGCCGGCCCCCGGGATCGAGGCGAACCGATAGGGCCTCGCCGGGGACGTCCTCGTCGTCTCGACGGACCGATCGGAGTCGACCACTGGGACCGAACACCCCCACACCGGATTTCAGATGAAATCGATCGAACGAGGGGTGGGGGAGAGGGTGGTGGCCTCGGCGGTCGAATGAGACCAAACCGGCGCATAAACGAATTAGATGGACTTAGAGAGATTCTCGATGGTGCTGTACCTCTTACTGCTACGTTACTTTCTGAACTCTATTATATATCTTACTCTAGCAGTAATCTAGTAGTAGTAGTGTAGTGAGAGAATCCATCTTCAGGCTCCTGCAGGCACGAAGTGATATACCGCTGCCTTTCTCCTGGTATCTTTATATTAGACGCTGGCTGCCTGGCGTGAGAACGCAACCCACGACGCGTTCGGCTCGCTCGCGATCGATCCGATTCGCTCACGAGCGGGTCAGTTCGCTCACAGGGTACGTCGCGAAACCGATCACCCGCCGTCCTCGGTTTGCGGGCCGACACCGGGTTTCAGATGAAATCGATCTTTCAGACCCTGACGAACTCGATATCTATGGCCTGAGGTTCTTCTCCCGAATCGTTCCGCCCGGTTTGCAACTACCTACCTCTCTCGCTTCCGTCCGGTTTAGGACTGTTCGACCGCCCGGATCCGACCTCCTCCTCGCAGCGCTCGTCTCCCACCCTCCTCCCGTTTCGGGCATTTCATCTGAAATCCGGTGTGGGTGTGGTGGAGGTGGTGCCCTGCTCTCGCCCATTTCATCTGAAATCCGGTGTGGGTGGGGACGAACCGCGCTCACGCATTTCATCTGAAATCCGGTGTGAGAGTCGCACCCAGTGTGCCGACGGCCCATCTCCAGCGGTCGGGACCACTCCCCGGTTACCCACCACTCGTGGAGGGAAAGACCTAAGGAAAATTCATCTGAAAGACGGTGTATGCCTTTGCACGCGGAGGGGACGGGGACGCTCGGCGAGTACGCCGCCGAGCACGGCGCGGTCGCCCACTCTCGCTCCAAGTCTCGCGACGATCCGCTCTCGGTGTTAGACGAAGAAGACCGGATCTTCGCGAACGAGGACCTGCTGCGGATCGACCACGTCCCCGACCAGAACAAGATCGTCGGCCGGAACAACCAGATCGAGACCGTCGCCCGACGGCTCAAGCCGACGATCACCGGCGGAACGGGCAAGGGGACGTTGCTGCTCGGGAAGTCGGGCTCCGGAAAGACGCTGGTCACCCGCTACGTCAGCCGCGAGGTCGTCGGCCGCGGCCGGGAGAACGACGTCCGGATCGGGCGGGCGGTGATCGACTGCGCCCAGCGTCGCTCGGAGGTCCAGACCGTGATTCACCTCGCAAAGAGCCTGAACGAACCCGAGAAGACCGGGATCACGATCCCCCACTCCGGGATCGCAACGGGGGCGTACTACGATCGGCTTTGGTCGGTCATCGACGAACTGTACGACGCGATCATCGTGGTCTTAGACGAGATCGACCGCCTCGCACCCCCTGACGACGTCGAGAACGTCCCGCCCGAGGAGGCCGACGACAGCAAACTCCTCATGCAACTCTCACGGGCGGGCGAGGAGAACGACGTCGACGCGAGCATCACCGTCATCGGAATCAGCAACGACCTGAAGTACGGCGATCGGCTCGACACCCGCGTCGAGAGCTCCTTTTCGCCCGACGAGATCGTCTTCCCGGCCTACGACGCCAACCAGCTCGGTGACATCCTCGAGCGGCGCCGCGACGCCTACCGCGAGGACGTCCTGACCGACGACGTCATCCCACTGTGTTCGGCGTTTTCCGCCCAGGAACACGGCGACGCGCGCCGGGCGATCGACCTCTTCCGGCTCGCCGGCGAGGTCGCAAGGGACAACGACGCCGCCCAGGTCACGGAGAATCACGTCCGGGTCGCGAACGACGACGCCGAGGTGACCCGGATCCAGGATCTCATTCGGGGCTGTCCCACGCAGGCGAAGATCGCGATCGCGGCGCTTGCGACCATGGACGAGTTCTCCGACCGCTCGGCGTTCAAGGCCACCGAGATGTATCGGGTCTACCGCGCGTTCGCCGAGGCGATCGACGCCAACGTCCTCGGAAAGAAACGCATCACCGACCAGCTGCGGGAGTACGAGACGCTGAAGATCATCACTATGACCCGAACCAGCGACGGCTACCGCGAGGGGACCTACCTCCAGCTATCGCTGCTCGACGATTCGAGTCTCCTGCTCCAGACGATCGGACTCGACGAACGCTGTGCGAACATTCCGATCGACGGACGGATGCGCCAACGGATCCGTTCGATCGTCGGATCGTCGCACTGACGGACTATTTTGAGACAAGAATGACCGATATATTTTTCATAGACTGGAAGAAAAACTCTGGCAATGGAGCATGACGGGGTCCGCGCGGAGACGCTCGAGCGGGAGGGCGTCCTGTCGATGAGCGAGCGCACGCGCGATATTGCGGCCGAGGACGTCTGCGTGCTCATCCCGACGTTAAACGAGGCGGCGACGATCGGTGACGTCATCGACGGCTTCCGCGAGCAGGGCTATTTCAACGTAGTCGTCGTCGACGGCGACTCCGACGACGAGACCCGGGAGATCGCCCGCGAGCACGGAGCACAGGTGTTCACACAGGCGGGTAACGGGAAGGGACAGGCCGTTCGAGAGACCCTCGAGTACGTCTCCGTTCCGTACGTGTTGATGGTCGACGGCGACGGCACCTACGATCCGGCCGACGCCGACCGCATGCTGGAGCCCCTCTCCCGTGGGTACGAACACGTCATCGGGAACCGCTTCGCGGAGATGGACGATGACGCGATGGCTGCCCTGAACGGGTTCGGGAACCGGCTAATCAACCGCTCGTTCCGGCTGATCCACGGTGCGGCCTACGAGGACATCCTCTCGGGGTACCGGGCGTTTACGACCGACTCGTTCGAGCGGCTCTCGCTCGATTCCGACGGGTTCACGATCGAGACCGAACTCGCCGTCGAGTGTGTGAAACACGGGATCGACACGACCGTCGTTCCGATCAGCTACAGCGCCCGTCCCGAGGACTCGGAGACGAACCTCCACCCGCTGAAAGACGGCGGAACGATCGTGCTGGCGCTGTACTCGCTGGCGAAGACGAACAACCCGCTGTTTTACTTCGGGAGTCTCGGTGCGGCGAGTATCGCCTCCGGCGGCGTCGTCGCGTCGTACGTCCTCTGGCAGTGGATCCAGTACCAGCAGGGCCACGAGATCCTGGCGGTCGTCTCGGCGGCGGCTATTCTGCTCGGGGTACAGCTGCTCATGTTCGGCGTGCTCTCGGATATGCTCGTGACGCTGCATCGCGAACAGCGCCGACGGCTCGAGCAGATCACACGCGAAGAACGCAGACGCGACGACTAGAACGGAAGCATCGACCGGACCTGCTGGACGACGCCGTTCGAGTGCTGGCGGCGGTACTCCTCGAAGGGCTCGTGGAGCGCGTTCAGAAGCTGCTGGCGCGAGTCGAACTGCTCCTGGCTCGTCTCCGCGAGTATCTCTCCGAGAGGGACGTCGTTTCCGTGGACGTCGTACGGGATCCGCTCGTGGCCGAGCTCGGCGTTGACGTCGTCTTTGGTCGCCGGAAACGTAAGCTCGGACTCTCGGAGGCGAGCGTCGAGGGCGGCGATGCCGAAATCGACGCTCTCCGGTTCGTCGTCGTCGTCGTTCGATGGTGGCCGGACTCCCATACGCGGTACGTAGTACGCCACATATCAAAACCGCTGCGGAGACGCTCGCCGAATCGCTCCGTGGTCTCGTCCGCGTGCCGATCCTCGACGAGCATACCGGAGGGCTGTGACGAGCCGCGGTCACCGTCCTCGACGGACTCCGGTGTTGCTTCCCCCGCCGGCGGCGATACGTCTTTGGGGCCCGCGCCGGAGTATTCGATATGGCCGAGTACACGACGGTTTCGATCCCGAAAGATCTGGCCGACCGCGTCGACGAGACGATCGAGGGGACGAGCTTCCAGAGCACCAGCGACCTGGTTCGGTTCCTGCTGCGCAGTATCGTCATCCAGCACCAGCGACAGGGCGAACTGACGGAGGCCGAGTTCGAGGAGATCACCGAACAGCTCCGCGGGCTGGGCTACCTCGAGTAGCGTTACTCCCGATCGCGGAGCGATCCCTCCGGCGCGCGGGCCTCGAGGATCTCGAGGGGCTGGCGTTCGCCGAAGCGATCGAAGGCGCCGAACGACGCCTCGTCGATCTCCCAGGGCGGGACCGCGACGAAGATCACTTCCGCGAGATCGTCGCGTTTGGTCACCTCCAGCTCCCTGACGGGGTGGGAGACGAACTGCCCCTGAGCCTGTCGAGCGGGCGTCGAGAGGTCGACGCCGAACACCGAGTTGACCGCGTTCCCGGGATCAGGGAGGAAAAAGTCCGTGAAGACCGGCGTCTCGGGGGGAAGCCCCGTGTCGCCGTCGAGCTCTCCTGCAGGCGTCACCGAGACGCCGGTTCGAACCCGGTCCGGATCGGCGTCGCTGGCCAGCTCGAGCAACACCTCGACCAGGGCGCGGGTAGCGTAGACCACGTTACCAGTACGCACGCCCGATAGTTAGCTGTATGCCCTGGCAGTACTAGAACGGCAACAGCTTTCGGCCCGCCTTGGCGTACAACAGCGGCGCCCGAGTTCGCGACCGAGAGAGGGCCGTTTCGAGGGCCGTCGTCGCGTCGGTCATGACACCACGGCCGTGGCCGACCAGCACTCGATCGGGGGCGAGGTCGTCCAGGGCGTCCCGGGGCGGTATCGCCCGCCGCATCGGGTGGACGCCGAGGCGCTCGCCCCCGGCGAGAAAGTAGTCGGCGGTGCCGACGGATTCGGGAACGACCAGCGTCCCGCCGTCGGGGTCGTAGAGCGCGACCTCCTGCCAGAACCGGCTATCGACGACCGTTCGAGCCGTGACCCCCGTATCGGCGAGCTCGTCGCCGAACCGAACGACTGGCGCCTCGAGCTCCTCGGAGACCCCATCGAAAAAGGCGGGGAGGTAGACCGGGACGTCGTGGCGGTCGGCGACGTCCGCGGCGTCGCGTTTGTGCCGATCGAGCGCGACGACGACGCCCCGAACCTCGCCCAGCTCCGCGAACAGATCGTCGATTCCGGGTGCGTCGACGGGGTCGATCACCCAGAGCTCGCCGTCCAACTCGAGGACGTGGCTGGCCCGCTGCATCTCCTCGTCGGGGTGGGCGATCCAGCCGACGCCGCCGTCGAACCGGTCGATCTCGGCGAACTCGGTCGCGCGCTCGTCGACGCGAAATGGCATACCCGAGGGTACGATCGCTCCGCTCATAAACCTGGACGAACCCGCCGATTCCGCCGGTTCGACGCCGCGCTCGCCGACGGGTCGACTCTCGGACAGCCGACCCGTCGCGCTCACGTCGCTACCCACCTACGGCGACGCTTCTATGCTCTCGCCCCGAGTATGAGCACCCATGCTCACCGGCCTCTCCCGGCTCGCGCTCGAGGTCAAGTACCTCGAGCCCGCACGGCAGTTCTACGCCGAGACGCTGTCGCTTCCCGTCCGCGAGGACGGCGCCGACGAGTGCGTCCTCGCCGCGGGCGAGACCGGCCTCGTGCTCCGGCGTCCCGAGTCGGTACCCCGCGGCGGGCTTCACACCCACTACGCGCTCTCGATCCCCGCCGCGGAGTACGACGAGTGGTGGGACCGATTGAGCGCCGACTACGACCTCGAGGAGGCCCGGTTCGGCCCCTCGCGATCGCTGTACCTCTACGACCCCGACGGCAACTGCGTCGAGCTCGGCCAGCGCGACGTCGCTGGACCGGGGATCGACGGGCTCTTCGAGGTCGTTCTCGAGGTCGAGTCGATCGACCGCGCCCGGGAGTTCTACGAGGCGCTCGGCTTCCGAACCGTCGACGTCGGCGACGACCGCAAGCGGGTTCGGCTGGACGGCCCGATGGCCCTCGAGCTGTGGGAGCCCCACCTCGGGATCGCCGACGGCCGCGGCGGCGTCCACGTCGACCTCGGGTTTGAAACCGAGGACCCGGCTGCGGTCCGCGAGGCGATCGGCGACCGCGTCGACCGGGTCGAGCGCGAGACCGACGACGAGCTCGTGGTCCGGGACCCCGACTGTCACTGGCTGACGTTCCGCCGGTCCGGGCCTGCAGCTGAACGGTGAAGTTCCTTCGTTCCGGTCGTCGGAGCACTCGAGTATGCCCGATCGACCACGAGGCGAGGACGGCGACGTCGTCTACCGAACGTTCGACGTCGACGAGGCGGATCCGAACGTGAGCGTCGCCCGGACCGTCGCCGAGCTCGAGGACGTCGATACCAACGACCTGCCGCCGCTGTACGACTGCATCGACCACGTCCTCGAACACATCTTCTCCGATCCACCCGCCCCTGCTGCGGAGACCGAGATCACCTTCTCCTACGAGGGGTACCGGATCACCGTCGAGCAGGACGGCAGCGCCGTCTTCAGAAAGCAAGGGAAACGGGAGTAGCGTCCCCGATTCGGCCGCGGCCGATCGCTTGCCGTCCGATGAACAACCCTTAGTCGAGGGCCGCGAACACTCCCGTATGGAGACGACAGCCGCCTTCACCGGCCTCGAGTGCGTCGACTGCGGCGCGACCGCCGACGCCGACGCGGAGAGCCATCGGTGTCCGGACTGCGGAGGGATCCTCGATCCGAGCTACGACTACGACGCCGTCGACCTCGACCACGACGTCCTCGGCGCGCGGCCGTTCGACTCGCTGTGGCGCTACGAGGAGCTGCTCCCGTTTTCCCGAGAGTCGGCCGTAACGATGGACGAGGGGGCGACGCCGCTGGTCGAATGTCCGACTCTGGCCGACGAGCTTGGGGTCGGCCGACTGCTGATCAAAGACGAGGGACGGAACCCGACGGGGACGTTCAAGGACCGAGGACAGACCGTTGCCGTGACGGCTGCCGACGGGCACGGCGCGAGCGAGGTGGCGCTGGCCTCGGCGGGCAACGCGGGCCAGGCCGCCGCAGCGTACGCCGGACGGGCGGGGATGGAGTCCCACGTTTACGTCCCTTCCCGATCGGGCTTTACGAACAAGGCGATGATCAACGTCCACGGCGGCGACATGAACGTCGTCGGCGGACGGATCGGCGAGGCCGTCGCGGCCTTCGAGGAAGGCCTTGCGGAGCACGACGACTGGTACTCTCTCCAGACGTTCGCCACACCCTACCGCCACGAGGGGAAGAAGACGATGTTCTACGAGATCGCCGAACAGCTCGAGTGGGAGAGCCCCGACGTGATCTCGTATCCCACGGGTGGCGGGGTCGGACTCGTCGGAATGTACAAGGCCGCCCGCGAGTTCGAGCGCCTCGGCCTGACCGACGCGGTGCCGTCCTTTTACGCCGCCCAGGCGTCGGGCTGTGCGCCGATCGTCGACGCCTTCGAGGACGGGCGGGACGTCCACGAGCCGGTCGAACACCCGGACACGATCTGCGGCGGCATCGAGATCCCCGACCCCGGCGCGAGCCCGTGGATCCTCGAGGCGATCCGCGAGAGCGACGGGGGCGCCGTCGCGACCGACGATCCCGAAATCCTCGAGGCCGCTATCGCGGTGGCCAAGCGGGAGGGCCTCGAGATGGCGCCGACCTGTGCCGCGGCGGTCAGCGGCCTCTTCGAACTCGCCGATCGGGGCGCCTTCGACGGCGACGAGACGGTCGTCGCGGTCAACACCGGGACGGGGAACAAGGAGGCCGACGTCCTTCGCAGCCACCTGATGAGCAAGGGCGTCTGAACGCCTGCCGGCACCGTTCTGGGACCCTCACGTCTCGTCGACGGCGGGCAACGTAAAGGTAAACGTCGACCCCTTCCCGGGCTCGGAGTCGGCCCACATCTCCCCGCCGTGGCGCTCGACGATCCGTCGACACAGCGCCAGCCCGATCCCCGAGCCCGCGTACTCCTCGTGGGTGTGCAGGCGGTGGAACACCTCGAAGATGCGCTCGGTCTCCTCGGGATCGATTCCGATCCCCTCGTCGTGGACCGAGATCCGCCACTGCGCCCCGTGGCGTTCGCTCGAAACCCGCACCTCCGGCGTGCCCTCCCGGGAGTAGGTGAACGCGTTCGAGAGAACGTTCCGGAACAGCTGCCGGAGCTGTTGACGATCGCCTTCGACGCGGGGCAGCGGCTCCGCGTCGATCTCGGCGCCGCTCTCTTTGATTCGACCGCGAAGTTCGCTGCAGGCGTCGTCGAGGACGTCCCCGAGGTCGACGGGCTCGAGGGGTTCGCCCGCGGTCTCGATCCGGGAGTACGCCAGCAGGCCGTCGATCATCTCGCGCATCCGGTCGGCGCCGTCGACGGCGTACGCGAGGAACTCCTCGCCGTCCTCGTCGAGCCGATCGCCGTAGCGCTGGTCGATCAGCCGGAGGTAGCTCGAGACCATCCGCAGGGGCTCCTGGAGGTCGTGGCTGGCGGCGTAGGCGAACTGCTCGAGCCGTTCGTTGGAGGTCTCGAGTTTCTCGATGGTCTCCTCGAGCTTGCGCTGGTACTCGCGGCGCTCGGTGACGTCGGTCTGGGTCACCACGCCGCGGCTGATCTCGCCTCGTTCGTTCCTGACGGGCATCCCGTGGCTCATGACGATCCGACGGTCGCCGTCGGCCGTCTCGATCTCGTGAACGTCGGGATCGGTAACCTCCTCGCCCTCGAGGACGCGGGCGAGGGTCCACTCCTCGGGTTCGATCGGCTCGCCGGTGTCGGCCCACCAGCCGTCGTAACGGTCGTACTCCGCGACCGACTCGGCGTCGAAGACGTCGCCACCCCACAGCTCCCGGGCAGTCTCGTTCGCCTCGATGAGCCGGCCGTCGGCGTCGGCGACGACGACTCCGACCGGCAGCAGCTCGAACAGCGTCTCGAGCTGGCGCTTGTGGGTCGCGAGCTGGCGCTCGGCGCGCTTGCGGTCGGTGATGTCGGCGACTGCTCCGGGAAACGTCAGCGGCGTTCCGTCGTCGTCACACTCGACGTGGCCGCGGGCGACGATCCAGCGCAACTCGCCGTCGGCGTCGCGGACGCGGTACTCCTCCTCGTACTCCCCGCAGCTCTCGAGGGCCGCCTCGATGCTCCGTTCGACGCGGTCGCGGTCCGCCGGGTGGATCGAGGAAACGAACCGCTCGAGGGAGACGCCCTCGCGAGCGTCCTCGGGATCGACGCCGAACGTCTTGGCGAAGGCGGCGCCGGCGACGAACCGATCCTCCTGGACGTGCCACTCCCAGGTGCCGACCGCGCCGGCTTCCGTCGCGGCCTCGAGCTGGGCGTTCGCGTCCCGGAGGGTGCGCTCGCGTTCTTTCTGTCCAGTGATATCCTGGGCCATCGTCAGCCCGGCAGCCACGTTCCCGTCGTCGTCGGTGATCGGCGCCACGCGGACGAGCCACGTTCGGCCCGCCTGCTCGAATTCGGTCCGTCGTTCCGCTCCCTCGAGCGCCCGCTGGTAGACGGGACCGAGCGTCGACGCGACCGATTCCTCCCAGACCTCCCGGTAGTGAGTTCCCTCGAGGTCGTCCGGCTCGACGGGGAGCCGATCGAACCCCCGTCCCGCGGCCAGTGTGTACTCGCCGTCGTGATCGAACAGGGCGACGATCCCGTTCGGGAACTGCTCGGCGAGGCTGCGGTACCGACGTTCGGATGCCGCCAGTTTGCGCTCGCGCTCGACCTGTTCGGTGACGTCCCGGAAGTACACCGACAGCCCCGCCTCGGTCGGGTAGACGTCCATCTGGGCCCAGATGCCAAGCGCCTCGGAGTAGCGCTCGAACGAGAGCGGTTTCTTCGTCGCCATCACGGTCCGGAACCGCTCCTCGAGATGGGAGTCGACGAGCTCCGGAAACGCCTCCCAGATCGACGACCCGAACAGTTCGTCGTCGGTCCGACCGAGCAGCTCGGCGGCACGGTCGTTGACGTACGTGAACCGCCAGTCCGAATCGAGGGCGTAGAAGGCGTCCGACACCCGTTCGAACACCGCGTCGAGCTCTGCCGAGAGCTGATCGACCTGCCGTTCGAGCCGCCGATCACGGCTCGAGCCGCCGTCGTCGAACGCGGCGTCGGTCGGGAGCCGAACGATACAGACCGCGCCGCGATCCTCACCGTCCTCGACCAGCGTCTCGAGGCGAACGGCACAGTCGACGGTTCGTCCGTCGGTCGTCTCGATCGCGGTCGGCCGTTCCGAGTCGTCTCCCCACTCACGGACGTCCTCGCCGTCGGCGAACAGCGCGGACGCGGAAGTCTCGAGCAGACGGCCCCGCGAGTAGCCGGTGATCTCGAGGACGTCGTCGGTGACCGCGACGATCCGATCCGCGGCGTCGAGCTGGATGACGCCACCGTCGAGGGCGTCGGCGACCGCCCGAAGTCGCTGTCGTTTGAGGGTCGCGTCCTCGGTCGATTCGACCCGATCGCTCATACGGTGGTCACCGTCCCCCAGGGAGAAAACAACCGCGATGCCAGACATGCGCTTTCGGTCCGCGAACGGCTTCCTCGACCAGTTGTCGGATCGCCGTCTCGTGGCCGTTTCGTAGCGTTTTTGCTGGTTGTCGGGAAACGGGGCGGTATGACTGCGCCCTGGACCGATTGGAACCACGTCCTCAAGCTCGACCCCGACAAGGAACTCCCCGAGGGGGTCACGTTCGGCGACCTCTGTGCGACCGGGACCGACGCGATCGAGATCGGGGGGACGATGGGGATGACCGAGGAGAACATGACGGCGGTGATCGAGGCCTGCGCCGAGCACGACGTTCCGCTCTACCAGGAGCCAGCCAACCCCAGCGTCGTCGTCGAGAACGACGCCCTCGACGGCTATCTCATCCCGACGGTGTTCAACGCCGGCTCGCCGTTCTGGATCACCGAGGCCCACAAGGAGTGGGTCCGGATCGGCGATATCGACTGGGAGCGGACGACGACCGAGGCCTACATCGTGATGAACCCCGAGGCCGACGTGGCGACGCTGACCGAAGCCGACTGCGACCTTGGAGCCGACGACGTCGAGGCCTACGCGAAAGTCGCCGAGCGGATGTTCGGCCAGGAGATCGTCTACCTCGAGTACTCCGGAACCCTCGGCGAGGAGTCGATCGTTGAGGCCGCCGGCGAGGGCGTCGAGGACGCGACGCTGTTCTACGGCGGCGGGATCCACGACTACGACTCCGCGTACGCGATGGCCCAGTACGCCGACGTGATCGTCGTCGGCGACCTTGCTCACGACGAGGGCGTCGACGCGCTCCGGGAGACCGTCGGGGCGGCCAACGACGCCTGATCGGCGGCTAGAGTATCCAGTCGAACCCCTCCGCCACGGCCCGTTTGCCGCCCGACTCGACGATCGCTCCGTGACCCGGGATCACCCGGTCGAACTCCCAGGCGAGGACGTCCCGGATCGATCGCCGGAATGTCGCCTCGTTGGCGATCGTGAGCCGAAACTCGATGGGCGGTCCGATCCGCCCGTAGACGCACAGGAGTCGCGCGACGAGCCGCGTCTGCAGCGGGCTGCGCTCGTCGATATGGAAGCCGACGTCGCCGAGGATCACCGTTTCGCTCGGGCGGTGGTAGAACGCGAGCTCGGTGAGCCAGCGGTGGCCCGTGATCGCGACCTGATCGATATCGGCGCTCCAGCGGGGGTCGGGCACGTCGCCGAGCGTTCCGTCGAACCGCAGATCGGGTCGGCGGGCCGCGAGCCCGGGCGCGGCGAGCAACTCGGCGTCGGGGTAGGCCTCGCGGTACTGTTCCATGTACAGGTGGCCGTGGAGCTTGCTCGCGGGCGCGACGAACCGGACGTCGCCGAGCTCGTCGAGGGCCGCCCGCAGCTCCGCCGTGAGCTCGGCGGGCGACTGGACGAACAGCCCGCCCGTCGAGAGTTCGATAACCGTCATGATGCGGCCGAGTTCCATGCCGAGAAACGCCAGCGGCTCCTCGTCGGTCCACAGCCGATCGTCCCGTTCGGTGAGCATCCGGGACGGCTACGACGGACGCCGTCATCAAACTCGGCCCCTCCGGCCCGATCGTTCCGACAGCTGATATCAAACAGCCGATAGGTTCTTGATCGAATCCGTTCAAGACCGACGCATGGAGGAACGATCCGACGCCGTCCGCTTCGGGATCGCCTTCGCGTTCGGCCTGCTCGTCCCCGCTGGACTAGCTGCGCTGCCCGCAGGCGGCGTCCCCGACGCGCTGGCGCCGCTGCTCTCGCTTGGCTGGTTCGTGGCGATTGGGATCGGCGCGGCGGCGCTGGGAAGCGTCCTCGGGCTGCCGACCGACGCCGTGGTGGGCGGGGGCGTCCTCGGATCGCTCGTCGGCTTCCGGGCGTTCGCGGCCCTGGTCGGCTGGAGCTTCGTCATGTTCGCGGTCGCGCCCCTCGCGATCCTGGCGCTGGTAGCGGGCGCGTGGCTCTCCTACGAGCGGGCCCGTCGGCGCGGCGACGCCACGGAGCCGACCTACGGGAGCTGGCGAGGGGTGTTCGCTGCGATCGCGTTCTGTCTGCTCGCGGTGTCGCTGCTGGTACTCGTCGCCTGACCGCTCGCGGCGCGGCCCGCGACGACGGCGGTTTCGACCGACCGACGGGCTACCCCTCGATCAGCTCCCGCAGCCGCGGTAACGCCTCGGCGACGTCCTCGCGGTGGACGACGGCAGCTGCCTCGTCACAGGACGTCGACTCGAGGTTGACGATACCGAGGGTCGCCCCGCTCGAGGACGCCTGCCGCGGCAGGGACGCTGCGGGCTCGACGGCCAGCGAGGATCCGATCGCCAGGAAGGCGTCGCTCTCGCGGGCCAGGGACCGGGCGCGCTGGATGACGGCGCCCGGCAGCTGTTCGCCGAAGAGGACGACGTCGGGTTTGAAGACGCCGCCGCAGCCACAGGTCGGCGGGAGCTCGCCGTCGGCGGCCCGCTCGAAGATCGGGTCGGCCTCGCGACGGCGTCCGCAGTCCGTACACCTGACACGACGCGCGTTGCCGTGGAGCTCGAGGACCGACTCCGCGGCCTCGACGCTCGGCTCGTCGACGTCGGCGTCCCGGACCACTGCGGCCGCGTCGGCGTGGAGCCCATCAGTGTTCTGGGTGCAGATCGCCTCGAGGTGGCCGTCCCGCTCGAGCGCGGCCAGGGCCTCGTGGCCCGCATTGGGCTCGTAGTCGCCGCCGAACATGGCCTCCTGGAGCTCGAGGCGATCCGCCCAGAACCCCTCAGGATCGCTCCGGAAGCGACCGTAGGTGAACTGTCCCTCGTCGAAGCGGTCCCAGACGCCGTCCTCGCCGCGGAAGGTCGGTATTCCCGACGGCGCCGAGATACCGGCGCCCGTGAGCGCGGCCGCGGTGTCGGCGTTCCGGATCGCCTCGGCGAGCGTCTCGATGTCGTCCATATAGGAGGAAGGGAGCGGATCGACAAAAGCGAGACGGGGCAGGGGTGACGAGTATCGGATACAAAGATAGGGGCCTTCGGCCCATCGGTCGAACTACTGATGCGAAACGACAGTTCCGCGACCGCCGACGGTCGTCCACCCGGCCCCGACGGTCTCCCCCTCGTCGGGAACCAGCTCGCCTTCCTCCGCGATCCGTACGGCTTCATGACCGAGAACGCCCGCGAGTACGGCGACATCGCCTACTGGGAGGACCCGATGGGTCCGGTTTACCAGCTCAACCACCCCGACTACATCGAGCAGGTGCTGGTCGGGAACAACCAGCACTACGTCAAGGGTGACCAGTTCCAGCACGTCCTCAGACCGATCACCGGAAACGGTATCCTCAACAGCGAGGGCGCGGTCTGGCGGCGGAACCGACACCTCATCCAGCCGGCGTTCAACCCCGACCGGATCGAGGAGTACGCCGGAATGATGGCCGCGTTCACCGAGGACGCGCTCGAGTCGTGGGCCGACGGGCAGACCCGACACTTCCACGAAGACATGATGGAGCTCACGCTGCGGATCGTTGCCCGGGCGCTGTTCGGGATCGACGTCGACGACCACGTCGACACGATCGGCGAGGCCCTCGAGGAGTTCATGCTCGCGAGCGAGAGCCTCTCGCACCTCGTCCTTCCCTCGGGGGTGCCGACGCCCTCTCGACGGCGGATCCGTCGCGCGCGCGAGAAGCTCGACGGCGTCATTTATCCGATGATCGAGGAACGACGGTCGAACCCGACCGAGCGGGACGTCATCTCGAAGCTGCTCGAGGTCACCGACGAGCGGGGGAACGGCCTCTCCGACGAGCAGATCCGCGACGAGGTCACGACGCTGCTGCTCGCGGGCCACGAGACGACCGCCCTGTCACTGACGTTTACCGCCCACCTGCTCGCGCGGAACCCGGCCGTCGAGGAGCGCCTCGTAGAGGAACTCGAAACCGAACTCGGCGGCGAGACGCCGACGATGGCCGACCTCCCGGATCTCACGTACACCGAGCGGGTGGTCACGGAGTCGATGCGGCTCTACCCGCCGGTTCCGGGAATCGTCCGCGAACCGGTCAAGCCCGACATCATCGGCGGCTACGAGATCCAGCCTGGGGCGACCGTTCAGATGCACCAGTGGGTCGTCCACCGCGACCCGCGCTGGTACGACGATCCGCTCGCCTTCCGTCCCGAGCGCTGGACCGACGAGATGGAGGCCGATCTACCGAAGCTGGCGTACTTCCCGTTCGCCGCGGGGCCCCGGCGGTGTATCGGCGATCGCTTCGCCACCCTCGAGGCCCGGCTCGTCCTCGCGACGATCTACCAGAACTACCACCTCGAACTCGTCCCCGGGACCGAGCAGCTGGACCTCATGGCGACGATCACCGCCCGTCCGAAACACGAGATCCCGATGACCGTCCGCGAGCGGTAGGGCGATCCCGATTCCGGAGCCCCGACTCTCGAACCCGTCGCTGCAACGCGGCCGACGATCGGATCGGAAGCGCGGTACTGACCGTACCCGAACCGCCGATCCGGAACGATTGCGCTTAAGTTCCGGCGACCGGAATCGGGTGGTATGCAGGACAGAACCTACACTGCCGACGCCGAGCCGGGCTCGGACGCGACGGTCGCCGGCTGGGTCCACGAGATCCGCGATCTCGGCGGGATCGCCTTCCTGATTCTCCGGGATACGACCGGAAAGATCCAGATCAAGTTCGAGAAAGACGAGATGGACGACGAGCTCGTCGAGACCGGGCTGGACGTCTCCCGCGAGAGCGTCGTGAAGGTATCCGGCGCCGTCGAGGAGGAACCCCGCGCGCCGACCGGCGTCGAGGTCACGCCGGAGTCGCTCGAGGTGCTGGCTCCCGCCGACCCCGAGCTGCCGCTTGACCCCTCGGGGAAGGTCGACGCCGACCTCTCGACGCGGCTGGACAACCGCACGCTCGACCTTCGGAAGGACGAGGTCCAGGCGATCTTCGAGATCCGTTCGGAGATCCTGCGTGCGGCCCGCGAGGCGTTCCGCGAGTTCCGCTGTACGGAGATCACGACGCCGAAGATCGTCGCCACCGGGACCGAGGGCGGCACCGAGCTGTTCCCGATCACGTACTTCGGCGAGGAGGCCTTCATGAACCAGTCCCCGCAGCTGTTCAAGCAGCTGATCGCGGGCTCGAACGTCGAGCGTGTCTTCGAGATCGGCCCGATCTTCCGCGCCGAGGAACACAACACGCCCCGCCACTTAAACGAGGCGACCTCGATCGACTTCGAGGGCGCGTTCTGTGACGAACACGACGCGATGGACGTCGCCGAGGGCGTCGTCACGGCTGCCTACGAGGCCGTCGCCGAGAACTGCAGCGAGGAGCTCGAGGCGCTCGGTCTCGAGGAGTCCTTCGAGGTGCCCGACGGCGAGTTCCCGCGGCTCAGCTACGAGGAGGCCATCGAGCGCATCAACGCGACCGGCGAGCTCGACGAGCAGCTCGTCTGGGGCGACGACCTGCCGACCGAGGGCGAGAAGGCCCTGGGCGACGACGTCGGCGGCCACTACTTCATCACCGACTGGCCAAGCGAGATCAAGCCGTTCTACATCCAGGACCACGACGACGACGAGGGGCTCTCGACGGGCTTCGACCTGATGCACCCGCGCATGGAGCTGGTCTCGGGCGGCCAGCGTGAACACCGCTACGAGCAGCTCATCGAAGGGTTCGAACAGCAGGGCCTCGATCCCGAGCAGTTCGACTACTACACGAAGATGTTCAAGTACGGGATGCCGCCCCACGCCGGCTTCGGGCTTGGCGGCGAGCGCCTGATCATGACGATCCTGGGTCTCGAGAACATTCGGGAGGCTGTGCTGTTCCCGCGAGACCGGCAGCGACTCTCGCCGTAGGCGAGGTCGCCGTTCGTCGATCGGGAACTCGTCGGGCGAGCAGTGCGAGTCCGACGGTGTTCCCGCGAGATCGCCAACGTCTGAGCCCATAAGGGCGAAGACTTGGCGAGCCGATGACTGGCTGAAGTACGATCTCGAGCAGAGGGAACTTCGATTTCGAGCCTCGATCACTCCCGGTCTCGTACCCGTGGTGAACCCGCTCGGAACGCTCTCACAGACGATTGTTCCACCGGCGTGGGGCTCGCGGAGGCCGGTCAGTGAGCGACCCGGTCCGGAGTGACGGTCTCTTCGAACCGTTCGATGGCGTCCTCGCTTCCGCCGGCGATGAGGATATCGTCCTCTTGAACGACGAAATCGGCGGTGAGATCGGTTCGAAGCTCGCCGTCCCGCTCGACGCCGATCACGGTACAGCCCGTTCGGGCGCGCAGATCCGCGTCGCTGAGACTCATCCCGACGAGCGACGGCGCCGCCGAGCGGACGAACTCGAACTGGACCTGCGGCGTGACGATCTCGACTTCCTCGATCAGGTGTGAGGCCAGGATCTCGCCCGTCACCGTCGGCAGGGAGAGAACGTAGTCGGCGCCCGCGTTGTACAGCTTCCAGACGGTGTCCGGGTCGTCCGCGCGGGCGATGATCTCGACGTCGGGATCGATCTCCCTGATGACCAGCGTCGCGTAGATCGTGGTCGTATCGTCGTCTAACGCGAGGACGATGGTCTCGGCGTCCTCGACGTCGACGTTCTCGTAGGTGTCCGGATCGGTCGCGTCGCCGACGACGTCGACGCCCTCCCGCTCCACGTGGTCGACGACGGTAGTGTCGATGTCCGCGTCCCGCAGCGTCTCGGTCACCGACCAGCCGACCGTACCGTACCCGCAGACGACGACGCGGGACGGGTGGTGGTGGGTCGGGATCGATCTGGCGGTGACGTCCTTGAACCCGCCGTGGCCGCCCGCGACGAGGAGGATGGTGTTCTCCTCGAGGACGGTGTCGGGATCGGGGGAGATAACGAACTTGCCGCCGAGCCAGACGCCGACGATCGTGATCCCCTTCCGATCGAAGATTTCGGCTTCCCTGATCGTGCGGCCGGCGAGGTCGCTGCCCTCCTCGATCAGCAGCTCGGTGATCTCGTAGTCGTTCTCGACCTCGATCACGCTCCGAAGTTTCTCGGCGAAGGAGATCGTCGCCCGCATGCCGAACGCCTCGCCGAGCTGCTGGCGGGCCAGCACGACCTCGTCGGCGCCGGAGTACTCGTGGTACGTCGCCGTCTTGTAGTCTCGGACGACGCTGATGATCCGCATCTCGGGGTCGATCCGGAGCGCCGACAGGATGATCGTCGGGTTCGCCTCGTCGTCGACGTCCGCGACGAGACCGCGCGCCTCCGCGGCGTTGGCGTCCCGAAGCGTCTGGATCTCCTCCGGATCCCCGTGAACGGCGTTGATACCTCGATCCGCGAGCTCCGAGACCAGCTCCGGGTCGGGGTCGACGAAGAGGTAGGGGATCCCGACCTCGTCGAGCTCCTTTCGCAACACGTCGTCGAGCGCCGAGTGACCGCAGATGATCACGTGATCGGTCAGATCGCTGGTCGTCGGCGGTCCCGACTCGAGGGCCTGTCGAAGCAGCGGGATCGCGAACAGCGGCAGTCCAAGAAAGACGAGCAGGACGCCGGTGAGATTCATCCCGATCACAAGAAGGTTCAACACCGCGCTCTCCCACGGCGCGTGGCCGCCGAATCCGGCGGTCGTGAGCGACTCGATGACGACCTGTACGGCCTTGTAAAAGGGAATTTCACGACCCTCGAAGGTCAGCATCGCCCACTGATACACCGTCGCGTAGACGACGATGATCGCGGCGACCGTCAGAAGCGCGTATCCGATTCGGCGTCGCCAGTCCTCCATCGGGTTCTAGTATCAAACCGCCGTTAATAGTCCTTCCGTAACTCTCCTCAAATATTATCAGCATCCCCAAAATATTGGAGATATATTTACGGATTCAGTATCGACCGGTGTCGGAGACCGTATCGATCGCTAAAGACGGCGGCGACCGAAAGTGAGGAACCGTCCCGTCCCGTCGGTTCTCCCAGATATGGGCATTCGTCTCGACGACGTTAACAAGCGGATCATCCACGCGCTGATGCAGGACGCACGGAACACCTCCGCCCCGATGATCGCCGAGGACGTGGGCGTCTCCCCTGCGACGATTCGAAACCGGATCGATCAGCTGGAGAACGCGGGCGTTATCCGGGGTTATCACGCGAACGTCGACTTCGAAGCGGCGGACGAGATGCTGACGACGCTGTATACGGCGACGGCTTCGGTCGAGGAGCGACCGCGACTTGCCCAGCAGGCGCGGACGATCACCGGCGTCGTCAACGTCCGCGAGTTCATGGCAGGCGAGGAGAACCTCCACGTCCTCGCGGTCGGGCCGGACGTCGAGGCGCTGAACGACGTCGCCCGCGAGCTGACGAAACTCGGCCTCGAGATCGACGACGAGAAGCTCGTCCGGACCGAACAGTTTCAGGCCTACCACGCCTTCGGTCCTGCTGAAACCCACCAGCAGTTCTCGGACTACATCAGCCTCGCGGGCGGGAACGAGGTCGTCGAGATCACCGTCGACGACGACGCGCCGATCGTCGGCAAGTCCTTAGAGCAGGCCGACGGCGAGGGACTGCTCGAAGACGACACGCTCGTGGTCTCGATCGAGCGCACCGACGATGTCCTGACGCCGACGGGCGGCACCGAGGTTCGTGCCGGCGACATCCTGACGGTCCTCTCTCGCAGCGACTTCGATACGTCGATGCTTCGGGCGTTCCAATCCGACGACGGGTAAGATATCCTCCTGATCGCGATGTTCGTCGGCGGTTCGACCGGGTCGACCGGCGGCGGGATCAAGGTCCTTCGATGGCTGATCATCTTCAAGTCGCTCCGGCGAGAGGTGTTCACGACGATCCATCCGGAAGCGGTTCGGCCAGTACGGATGAACGGACAGGTCCTCAACGAGGACGCGATCCGCGGGATCTACGCGTTCACGCTGCTGTACCTCGTCATCTTCTTCGTCGGCGTCGGTCTGTTCGCGGCCGACGCTGCCCGCGTCGGCTTCGAGATCGGGCTGCTCGACCTGTTGAGCGCCTCGATCGCGACGCTCGGAAACATCGGTCCGGGGCTCGGCCCGGTCACCGGGCCGATGGGCGGCTACGTCGACTTTCCCACCAGCTCGAAGCTGCTGATGATCCTCTACATGTGGATCGGACGGCTCGAGATCTTCCCCGTCCTCGTGCTCCTGACTAAGGCCTACTGGCGGAGCTGAACGGAGCGTCGAGGACTCGACTCATGTTCCGGCATCGGTAACAGGATTAATAGTGATGTATGCGTAACGTAGAAATGGGATGGGGGTACTCGACGCATTACGCAAGAGTGGCGGCAGGACCGAGCTGTACGAGTGCCGAAACTGCGGCTTGGAGCTCGCCGACGACGGCAAGGAGTGCCCCCACTGCGGCTCGGAGGAGATTGCGCACTACGTATTTTGAGGGTGAGCGTCTCGGGAGAACGTTCTTGTACCGAGTTCTCGAAGTCGTCACATGGGTCTTTTTCAGCATCTCCTCGTTCCAATCGCGACCGAATCGGACGTGCGGACGACGTGTGCCGCGCTCGAACCGTACCTCGAGGACCTAGAGCGCGTTACGGTCGTCCACGTTATCGAGAAGGCTGGCGGCGCACCCGATAAGGCGCCCCTCGAGAAGCGCCGCGAGGACGCAGCGGAGTTTCTCGCGACCGCGGAGACGATGCTCGGCGAGTTCGTCGCCGTCGACACGCGGACGGTTTTCGCGACCGACGTCGTTCCAGCGTTCTTCGCGGCGGCCGACGAGGCGGGCGCGGACGCGATCGCGTTTCGGGCCCGCGGCGGCAGCCGGATCAGGCGTATCCTCGCCGGCGACATCACGACGAACCTCGTTACCGATCCCGAACTTCCGGTAATTTCCCTGCCGAACCCCGAAACGAACGCCAGGTAGCGACCGAGCGAGGGGACGACGGATCAGTGGACGTTACCGGAGCCGTTCGACGTCGCTCGGGCCGTACTCGACGGCGCGCTCGAGCCGCTCCTCGCCGTGGTCTCTGAGGTCCTCCAGGGAGGTGTCGCCGATCAGCACCGACTCGATCTGCTCGGCGAGCTGCTCGGCGGCCAACTCGTCCGGGATAGCCACGAAGAGCGCTCCCTGCTCGAGCAGCTCCGAGCCCGATTCGACGTCAACGGCACGAACGATGACGTCGGCGTCGATATCGAGCGCGAGGATCTGTTCGGCCCACGACTCTCGGGCGACGGTGCCGACGATTAGCGTCGCTTCGTCGACGTTCGCGACGGTCCAGGCCGATTCGGTCATGACGTCGCCGAGGACGTAGTTCTCGCAGTGCTCTCTGGCCGCGTCCTCGCGATGGGGGTCGCTCTCGATGACGACGTAGGGCTGGTCGACCCGTTCGCAGGCTTCGACGACCTGTTGGCCCTCGCGGTCGTACTCGGTGATGATGACGTGGTTTCGGATGTCGTCGCTGACCTGGCTCTGCTCCCGCACCCGCTCGAGGCCCGTCTCGAATACGCCGCGGTCGACGAGCCGCTGGAACCCCGTCTCGGCGTACCGGCTCGTGAGCGTCGAGCCGAGCATCGTGATGATCGCTGCGAGGACGATCGCGTCGAACAGCTCCGGGACGAGCACGCCGGCGGCGAGCGCTTCGATCGCGATGATGAGCGCGAACTCGCTGATCTGATCAAGGTTGTAGCCGGCCAGCGTCGCTGTTCGCGAGTCGTACGACCGCCAGCGAAGCACCAGATAGGTGACCAGCGGGTTGAGGACGAAGACGGCGACCACCAGCAGAGCGCCGACGCCGAGCGTCTCGAGCGTCGGGATCGAGACGAGCGCGCCGAGCGTGATGAAGAAGATCGGCGTGAAGAAGTCCTCGAGGTAGCCGATCGCGTCGACCATCTCGACGTCGTGGGGGTACTCGGATGCGACCGCGAGTCCGGCCGCGAAGGCGCCGACGACGATCGAGACGCCGGCCAGTTCCGAGATCGCGATGAAGCCGATGATCAGCGAGACCCCGGTGAGCATGAGAATCTCGACGTCGCTCTCGGCAGCCATCACGAACCGCTCGAACAGGAAGTGACGGAACGCCAGGGCACCGGCGATCATGGCGATCCCGGCGCCAAGCGGGGCGAGGCTGCTGTCGGTGTAGACGAACGCCGACAGCAACAGGACCGCGACGATCGCGACCACGTCCTCGACGAAGTGGATCGACTCGGCCATCCGCTCCTGTAGGCTGCGGAGCCTGACTCGCCGCTCGAGCAGGCTCAGCGCCACCAGCGACGAACTGAGCGTCGCGGCGAGCGTGAAATACAGTGCGTTGAGCCCGTCGAACCCGAGTCCGAGTCCGACCCCAAACATGATGAATCCGGTCACGAGGAGCTGCAGGATCGAGACGATAAGGCTATCCCGTCGCAGCTGTTTCCCCTCGAGGGGTTCGAGTTCGACGGCGAACGCGAACACGAGGAAGGCGATCCCCCACTGGGCGAGATCGAGGAGCTGTCCCTCGTCGACGACGAGGCCGATACCGACACCCGCAATGAGATAGAAGGGGACGGCCGGCAACGAGAGGCGGGTCGCGGTAATTAGCAGAACCGCCGCGACGACGAAGATTAGCGTAAGCGCCGCGATGAACTCGAGCTCGCTCATTCGCCGTCACCTCCGCTGACGTCAGCGGCGGTTCCGGCGCCCTCTCGGGGCGGTTCGGGCGGAACGGTTCCCCGTTCGCGGATCCGGTCCATCGACTCCCGGACCGACTCTCGGAACCGATCCCGGTCCTCGGCGAACGTCTCGATGTATTCGCCGAGCAGTTCACCGGCCATCACCTCCTTGAGCGCGACGTAGTCGGCGCCCAGCTCGTAGAGATCTTCTGCCTCGTTGACATGCTCCGCGGCGGCGACGACGAATGTATCCTCGGCCGTCTCCTCAACGAGTTGTCTGTTCACTGAAGGAGGACGAGCCATCGAGAGGACGAACGCAGCGTGCTCGAGGTCGACCTGCTCGCGGATCTCGCCGTGTCGGATGTCGCCGTAGCGGAAGTCGACGTCCCTCGACTCCAGCTCGTCGACGTTATCGACCGAACGGTCGACGACGATTACGTCCTCGAACGCCTCCCGTACCACCGGCAGCGTCTCGCGAACGACCGGGTCGTAGCCGACCACCACCGCGTGATCCTCAGTGATCGAGAGCGAGGCGTCGCGCTGGTCCTCATCCTCGAAGCGCTCGAGGTAGGGCGCGGCCTGCTCGTAGATCCAATCGTTGTAGATGATGATGTACGTCGATATCGTCATCGTGACCAGCGCCATCACACTGAGATACCCCAGAATCGGCTCGTCGACGAGTCCTTCCGTGACCGCGAGCGCACCGACGACGAGCGAGAACTCACTGACCTGAACCATGTTGATGCTTCCGAGGAACGACGTCTCCGGCGCGAAGTTTTCGCGGTTGATGAGGTAGAACATGATGAGGAAGTTGCCGACCATCAGCACGGCCGAGGCGACGAGCGCCTCCTGCCAGTACGCGAGCAGGTAGTCAGCCTCGAGCTGGAGCCCGATGCTCGTGAAGAAGACCACGAGAAAGAAGTCGGTCACCGGTCGCATTCGCTCCTTGAGCTCGGTGCTGTAGGGAAGCTGTGCGAGACTGAGGCCGGCGATGAACGCCCCAACCTCGACCGAGAGTTCGAGAGCCTCTGCGACGAAAATAAAGAGGAACGCCCACGCTAGTCCGACGACGAACAGGACGTTCCGGTCGCTCGCGACCGACTCGAGCAGTGTCGGCAACACGTACTGGTAGGCGACGTAGGAGGCGGCCCCCATCGCCGCCATCAGTCCGAGGATCCAGGCGACGTCGAAGAGGATCTCACCAGCCGTCCCCTCGAGCCCCGCGCCGACCAGCGCGAGGACGATCACGAGGTAGATGTCCTGGACGATGAGGACGCCGATGTCGATCCGTCCCGGGAGGCTCTTCAGATCTCCCTTCTCGTCGAGCAGCTTGACGATGATCGGCGTCGCGCCGAAGACGGTCGCGAGCGCGATGATGAACACGTCCATCCCGCGGAAGCCGAGCAGGAACGCGATCCCGAACGCGGCGGCGGTCTGGAGGATCGTCTGTCCGATCGCGATGTTGACGATCGGCCTGAGGATACCTTTGATCCGCTCGAATCGCATCTCGATCCCGAGCACGAAAAGCAGGAAGCCGAGTCCGAGTTCGGCCATCACTTCGATGAGCTGTTCTTCGGTCACGACGCCGAGCAATACGGGACCGAGAACGATCCCGGTCAGGATGTATGCGACGAGCGTCGGCTGTCCGGTCCGTCGGGCGGCGTAGCTCAGCACCGTCGCTGCGACGATGACGATGGCGAAGTCGGCCGCGAGTGCAATTCCTCCGAGTGGCATCTTATCTCGTTTCGTAGCGACAACGACGTTGCGCGCCGGGGATCGACGCGCCGGCGGCATCGGGACCGAGCGGACCGCCACTGGCGTTCTCGAGGCGCCGTTCTCGGCAGTTTCGTGTGTTCGTTGTTCCTGACGACGCCGTCCTCCAGATCGAGGACCCGCTCGCATCGACGGCGACGGCACGAGCCGCGATCACCGCCGCTCGATCACTGTCCCCTCGCCGCCGACGGCGACGCCCAGGCCGTCGCCGAGCGCGATCGCCTCCAGTCCTGCGGGCGCGTCGACGTCGGCTCGCTCCCAGCCGGCCGTCGGGTCGTCGCGCTCGTGGATCGCTCCCCCCGCGGTACACACCGCGAGTCGCTCTCCCGCCCGGACGATCCCCCCCAGCGCGTCCTCGCAGACTCGCTCGGGAGTCCACCGCGAGCCGTCGTAGCGGTGGACGACGCCGCCGTCGGTACAGAGGTGACAGGTCCCGCTTTCGCCCTCGCCCGCGGCGATCCCGGCGGGGGTGCCGTCCGCGTCCTCGATCCCGATCCGCTCGAAGCTCCGACCGCCGTCCTCGGTCGCGAAGACGCCGTCGTTCGTGTCACAGCAGAAGCCGTCCTCGCCACCGAGGACGACGTCACTCAGGCTCGAGCCGCTTCCCGGCGTCGCGGGCTCGTCCCAGCTGCAGTCGCCGTCGCGGTATCGGCCGCGCAACACCTCGCCGGAGCCGTTGATCGCCAGAATCGTCTCCTCGTTCGCACCGCCCGCGACGGCGATTCCGGCCAAGTTATCGGTTCGATCGTCGGGCGCCGAGTAGTCGGTGTGGCGGCCCGAGGCGAGGTCGAGTCGGCCGACTGCGCCGCCGTCGCCGGCGACCCAGGCGGCCCCGCCGTCGTCGGTTACGTCGACCCCCGACAGGGTCTGGCCCTGAGCTGCCGGGCCGTCCTCGAGGACGACGGTCCACTCCTCGCCATCCCGCGTGACGACGACGCCGTCCTCGCCGACGGCGACGGCGCTCGAGTCTGCGACCGCGGCGTCGAGCAGTGCCGCGTCGGTGGGCGCGTCCGCGTGTCGCCACTCGGGTTCGGTCTCCGGCTCGTCAGCGTCGTGCGGTTCGGACGCCGGTGTGGCGTCCTCGGTCGCTGGTTCGGCCTCGCCATCGCCAGCCGGCTCGTCTCCTTTGGCACCCGACGCAGCTGTATCCGTCGACTCGGTCGACGGTTCGGCGCCGGCTGTCGGCTCGCTCGAGGGGGCCGACTTCGACTCCGCCTCGGGTTCGGGCTCTGGTTCTGGTTCTGGTTCTGGTTCTGGTTCGCGGTCGGCCGTCGACGTCTCCTCGAGCGACTCCCGTCCGTCCCGACCCGAGGACTCGGCTCGCGATTCCGGCTCTGCCGGCGGCGGACCGAGGGAGTCGGCTCCCGACTCCGGAGCGGACCGTGTCTCGGGGTCGCCTCGCTCGTCGTCCGAATCCGCGAGCGCCGCGTCGGTCGGCGACATCGAGCTCCCGGTCGTGTCGTCGCCTCGCCGCGAGATGTAGAGGACGATCGGCGGAACGATATAACAGGCAAGCGCAAGGAGGACGAATCCACGGTGGACGAACGTGAGCAGCCCGAACGCAGTCAGCCCGGCCGTCGCGACGGCGTGCATCCACGTCTTCGTGTACTGCTGGAAGAACGCGCCGAAACCGCTGGGTCCCGTGTTTGCCGCCATCGCTCAGTTCCACCCGTCCTCGAGGATCGAGCTCTCGTCGTCGCTGCCGGCTACGGAGTCGACGGACCGCGACGAGGACTGTTCGCTCATCGCGCGTTCCTTGATGCTCCGAACGGAAAAGGCGGGAGCATGAACCGGCCAGAGATCGTCTTCGAACCTGCAACGTTATACCGGGCCAGCGGTAATCGAAGGGTGATGCGAGAGGAGGCGACGGCGTTCGTCCCGGGTCACGTAACCGGGTTCTTCAGTGCGCATCCGGACGACGACCCAACGAAGGCCGGCTCACGGGGGGCAGGGCTGACGCTGACCGACGGCGTCGAGGTAACGGTCGAACCGGCGGCCGAGCGGACGGTCGTCCTCGACGGCGAACCGATCGCGATCGACCCGGTAGTCGACGTCCTCGAGGCGCTCGAGGCGCCGGCCCGGGTCGAAGCCGTCTCGGAGCTCCCGCTGGGGGCCGGCTTCGGCGTCTCGGGAGCGATGGCGCTTGGCACGGCGTTCGCGGCGAACCGGGTCTTCGAGCGACACCGTTCGCGAAACGAGCTGGTCGCGATCGCCCACGCAGCGGAGGTGCGGGCCGGCACCGGGCTGGGCGACGTCGTCGCCCAGGCCCAGGGTGGGATCCCGATCCGGCTCGAACCCGGCGGGCCGGCGGTCAACGAACTCGACGCAGTCCCCGCCCGGAGCCGCGTCGAGTACGTCCCGTTCGGCGAGCTGTCGACGGCCGACGTCCTCGCGGGCGAGACCGCACAGCTCTCGCGGGCCGGCGAGGCGGCGCTGTCGCGGATCGTCGAGGAGCCCACGCTCGAGGCGTTCATGGACGCCTCCGAGCGGTTCGCACGCGACGCCGAGCTGTTGACGCCGCCCCTCGAGGCGGCGATCGAGGACGTAACGGCCGTCGACGGACAGGCGTCGATGGCGATGCTCGGCGAGACGGTCTTCGCGCTCGGGACCGGGCTGTCCGACGCGGGCTACGAGCCGTCGGTGTGTACGACCCATCCTGCCGGCGCGGTGCTGAAGTAACGATCGCGGGTATCGGTCGGCTTTTCATTGACGGTCGCGAGCTATCGTTCGTGACCGATTACGACACCGTCTCCGCCGACGTCGACGACGAGGAGGAGATTCCGGAGGACCACCCCAGATACCAGGACCTGCTCACCCGCCACCGGATCGAGCAGGGCGTCGAGAAGGGGATCACCCACCTACAGGGGATGCACGCCGAGGGACGGGGTAGCGCCTTCGACTACCTGCTCGGCGAGGAGACGATCCCCAGCGCCGACGAGGCCGAACGGGCCGCCGCAGCCCACCTGCTGCTCGCCGAGCGACCGGTGCTGTCGATCAACGGCAACGTCGCGGCGCTCGTTCCCGGAGAGATGGTCGAGCTCGCCGACACCGTCGACGCCGATCTCGAGGTCAACCTCTTCAACCGCACGCCCGAGCGGATCGAAGCGATCGCCGATCACCTGCGGGCACACGGCGCCGAGGACGTGAAGGGACTCGAGGCCGACGCCCGGATCCCGAACCTCGACCACCAGCGCGCGAAGGTCGACGCCGACGGCATCCACGCGGCCGACGTCGTGGTCGTCCCGCTCGAGGACGGCGACCGTGCGGAGGCCCTCGAAGCGATGGGTAAGACCGAGATCGTGATCGACCTCAACCCGCTCTCGCGGTCGCCCCAGGTCGCGGAGGTCCCGATCGTCGACAACATCATCCGCGCGGTGCCGAACGTCACCGCCCACGCCCGGACACTGGCCGACGCTGACGAGTCGGAGCTGCGCGGGATCGTCGAGGGGTTCGACCGGGAGGAAGCGCTCCGAGCGGCCGAGGAACGGATCCGTAGCGGCGAGCTCTAGAACTCGTCGGTGATACGGGGCGAGACAGCCGTGCGACCGTTCTCTCGGTCGATGATGTGACCGTCGTCGTCGGGGTCGACCAGGGGGACTCGGGACGTGACCGACGCCGAAAGCTCCTTGACCCGGTAGTACGACAGCGCGAAGTACTCACTGGCCCGGCGGCTGACCGAGTCATCGATCTCGTAGCGGATGTCGCAGTCCTCGCCCCGTAGCGTCTCGCCGTCGTCGTCGACGAGCCAGCGCTGGGTCAGTTCGACGCCTTTCTCGGCGTCGTACCCCCGCGCCACGTAGTGTTTGTAGGGGTGGCGGATCCAGGAACATTCCCAGTGGGCGTAGACGTCGACACCGTCGGGACCGTCGAGATCGTGGAGGACGACGTGAAGCTGGGGTGACGCGAGCGGCGAGGGTCGCCAGACCCACGATCCCTCGGCGGTGTTGCCGTCCATCCGGACCTTCACTGCGGAGATCGGGTTGCGCGAGAAGCCGAGATCGGACAGCAACGACTCGATCTCCTCCTCCGAGCAGTGCGCGGTGAGCGCGTACTCGTCGGCGGTGGTGTGGGTAACGGCGTAGCCGCCGAACGTCCCCCGGAGGAGGTAGTGGATCTGTGGGTAGATCGTTCGGCGCGCGGCGTTGACGGCGTCCTCTCGAAAGCCCATACGACCGATGGATGCCCCGATACGGACAAGTATCTTCGGCAGGCAATGGCCGCGGTTCGCGAATCGACGGCCGGCGGGCGTGTATGCACACGCCGGTAGAACCGTTACGAAGGTACCCGTCGGTAGTCCGCACACTCAGATGAACGCGACAGATAACGGAGACGTCATCACCAGACGAACACTCAACACCGATCGAGAGGAGCCGACAGCCCAGATTCCCGAGATCGTCGCCGAGTTCGAGGGTCGGGATCCCACCGATCTGCCGCCGGTGTACTACAGCGTCGACGAGTTGCTCTCGAGTCTCTTCTCGTCGCCCCCGCGAGCGAGCGCCGACGCCGCGGTCGAGTTTACCTACCAGGAGTACCGGTTCCGGGTTCGCCAGGACGGGACGACGACGGTAACTCGCGCCGAGGGCTGATCGGCCGCGTCGCAACCGCGGGTCGGTTACTATAAAACCGTTCGCCGGGTGCGATGAGATAGAGATGGACGCCTACGAGTTGATCACGCGAAACGCCGACGAGGTCGTAACCGACGAGGAGGTGCGCGAACTCGCGGAGGATCCCGCGGGCAAGCGCGTCTACGTCGGCTACGAACCCTCCGGCGTGCTCCACCTGGGACACCTGTTGACGGCCAACAAGCTGATCGACCTCCAGAACGCCGGGATGGAGGTCGTCGTACTGCTCGCGGACGTCCACGCCTACCTCAACGGGAAGGGCAGCTTCGAGGAGATCCGCGAGACCGCAGAACAGATGCAGGCACAGTTTACCGCCTACGGCCTCGAGGAGGAAAACACCGAGTTCGTCTACGGTTCGGAGTTCCAGCTCGACGAGGAGTACACCCTCGACCTCCACGAGCTCGAGCTCTCGACGACGATGAACCGCGCCCAGCGCGCGATGGCCGAGCTACAGAGCGGGGAGACCGCGAAGGTCAGTCACCTCGTCTACCCGCTAATGCAGGCCCTGGACATCGAGTACCTCGATCTGGATCTGGCCGTCGGCGGCTTGGACCAGCGCAAGGTCCACATGCTCGCCCGCGAGGAGCTTCCCGAACTGGAGTACGAGGCCCGTCCCTGTCTGCACACGCCGATCGTCGCTGACCTCACCAGTGGCGAAGGGAAGATGTCCTCGAGCGAGGGCGTCACGATCTCGATGGAGGACTCGACAGAAGACATCGAGGAGAAGGTCAACTCGGCCTTTTGCCCGCCCACGCGCGATCCGGAGGGCGACCTCGAGAACCCCGTCCTCGAGCTGTTCGAGTACCACGTCTTCCCGCGCTTCGATGAGGTCATCGTCGAGCGCCCCGAGAAGTACGGCGGGGATCTGACCTACGAGGAGTACGAGACTCTCGCCGCGGACCTCGAGTCCGGCGAGCTCCACCCCGCCGACGCGAAGGGCACCCTCGCGAGCTACCTCGACGAGCTGATCGCGCCGGGCCGCGAGAAGCTTCGCGAACTGCGAAGCTGAGACCCAGCGGTGCTGGATCCTCGGTTCAGCAGACGCCGAGCGGAACAGCCGTCGCGACGATCCCGCTCGGGTCAGAACTCGACCGCACCGATCCACGGCTCGTCGCCGCAGTACTGACACTCGAAGCTCGTTTCGTACTCCTCGCAAGGCTCGTGGACCCCGCGCCCACACGTCTCACAGGTCGTGATCTCGCTCTCGTCGGGCCGCGTGCCGCAGGTCGTACAGCGCGTACCGATTTTCATGTGTCGTGCTAACTCACCTCATGTATTCGACGCTCCGAGAGCGGGCCACAAAAACCTCCGGATCGGACGGACGAGCGACCGGTCAGGACGGGAGCCGATCCAGCCGATTCAAGTGCGATCGCCGCCCACCTCCGGTATGAACGAGACGCGGCGAGCGATCCTCGAGGCGATCGGCGACGGCCCCGTATCGGGCCCCGAGATCGCCGAGGAACTCGACATCTCGCGGGCGGCCGTCTGGAAGCAGATCGACGCGCTGCGCGAGGCCGGCTTCGAGATCGAGGGCGGGACGTCGGGGTACGAACTGACCGCTGTCACCGCCTACAACGGCCCCGCGGTCGAGTACGGGCTCGAGGCACCCTTTTCGATCGAGTACCACGACGCGATCGGCAGCACCAACGACCGCGCCCGGGAGCTGGCAACTGACGGAGCCAGCGACGTCGGCGTCCTCGCCGACGAACAGACCGGCGGCCGAGGACGGCTCGAGCGTGCGTGGACGGCTCCCTCGGGCGGGGTCTGGCTGAGCCTCGTCACCCGCCCGTCGGTCGCCCCGGCCCGGGCGCCGCTGTACACGCTCGCGGCCTCGGTCGCGACCGCGCGGGCGGCCCGGGAGGCCGGCGTCGATGCCCGGATCAAGTGGCCCAACGACGTCGTCGTTCCCGTCGGCGACGACGGGGGATACCGCAAGCTGGCGGGGATTCTCACGGAGATGGAGGGCGAAACTGACCGGATCGCGTGGCTCGTCGTCGGGATCGGGGTCAACGCCAACGTCGACGCCGACGCCCTCCCGCCGGAGGCGACCTCGATCCGCGCCGAGGCGGGCGACGTCGACCGGCGCGCGTTCGTCCAGCGACTGCTCGAGGAGTTCGACCGCTTCCGGACCGATCTCGAGGACGTCGTTCCGGCCTGGCGCGAGCTGGCGCTGACGCTTGGCCAGCGCGTCCGGGTCGAGCGCCCAACCGACGAACTCGTCGGCGAGGCCGTCGACGTCACCGAGAGCGGGGCGCTGGTCGTCGAGACCGATGACGGCCGGGAGACGGTCTCGGCCGGCGACTGCGAGCACCTGCGGCCGCGCTAGACGTCGGAGGGTTCGGGGGTCTCGCCCTCCGCGGTCTCGGGCTGGCGCTCGGTGTCGGCGTCCGTCCCGTCCTCGCCGAGTCGAACCGTCAGCACGGGTATCGGCGACTGTCTGACGACCCGTTCGGCGACGCTGCCCAGAAGCAGTCGGTCGATCCCGCCGCGGCCGTGGGTGCCCATGACCACGAGATCGCAGCTATCGGGGGTCGCCTCGCGGACGATCACCTGGCTCGGCGACCCCTCGTGGATCTCCGTCTCGACCTCGACGTCCGGGGGAGCGAGCTCTTCGACTCGCGCGAGTGCACCCTGTCCCTCCGAGCGAAGCGCCTCGCCGATCCCTTCCCAGGCGGTCTCCATCGGCAGCCCACCGTAGCTGGCGACGTTGGCGACGTAGATCGCCCTGACCGTCGCGTCGTGAGTGCGCGCGAGCTCGAAGGCGTACTCGAGCGCGCGCTCGCCCTCCGGCGAGCCGTCGGTCGGGACCAGAATGCAGTCGTACATCTGTTACCACGTGGCATAATACGTCGTCGGTAATAACGTTGTGGTAGTATCGAGCGATTCCCACACGAATACTGACAGGCCGCTCGCGAGACGGGTCAGTCGGCCCGAGCAGGCGACGGACGAGGACGCAGCTCGGGAACGAACCTGCGAACGAGCAAAAACGGTACCGACGCGGACGGAGAACTCAGAGTCGCTTGCTCACGTAGGGGCCGTCCTGGTGGTAGCCCAGCTTGTTCCGGTAGTACTCCCGCGCGCCGATCCCGGAGATGACGCTGATCTTGTCGTAGCCGGCGTCGGCCGCGAGTTCCTCGGCGCGCTCCATCAGCCGGCGGCCGTACCCCTTGTGCTGGTGCTGTCCGGTTTCGCCCTCGTCGCCCATGGCGACCTCGCTTCCGTAAACGTGCAGTTCGCGGACGAGGGCGGCGTTCTCGAGCTCCGGCCGGAGTCGATCGCCGTTCGCGGCGGCTGCCGCGGTGCGGTCCGCGGGTCCGTCGCCGTGAGGGAATCGGAGTCGACAGAACCCGACCAGGAGATCCTTCTCGAAGTCCTCGAACGAGATGAACTGCTCCGTCCCGCCGCAGGCGTCGTAGCTCATTACGTCGAGCTCGACGTCCTCGGGCTCCTCGTCGTGGTGGCCGGCCTCCCGACAGCGGATACAGTCACAGGACCAGCCGTGCTCGTCCATCCGCTTCCGGGCGAGCTGTCGCAGGTTCGACTTCCAGACGCCGGCGTCGATGAAGTCCGCGGGGATGTCTCGCTGGACCCGCTGGAGGCGCGTGTAGCAGGGAATCATGTCTTTGATCTCGGCGACCAGCTCCGCGGCCTCCTCGTTGTCGAGCGGGTCGAACTCCCCCTTGTGCCACCAGTCGTAGGTCGCGGTCCCCCGAACGATCAGGGTCGGGTAGATCTTTAGGTAGTCGGGCTTCCACTGTTCCTGCTCGAACAGCCGGCGGAAGTCCTCGAGACACATCTCCTTGCTCATCCCCGGCTGGCCCGGCATCATGTGGAAACCGACCTTGAACCCCGCGTTCCGGAGCCGGCGGTTGGCGTCGATCGACGCCTGGGCGCCGTGGCCGCGGTGCATCTCGCGGTTGATCCGCTCGTAGGTCGTCTGGACGCCGACCTCGACTTTCGTCCCGCCCAGCTCGAGCATCCGATCGATCTGCTCGGGGTCACACCAGTCGGGCTTGGTCTCGAAGGTCGTCCCGATGTTCCTGATCTCGTTCGTCTCGTTTTCCGCGATGACGTCCTCGAGGTACTTGAACTCGTACTCCTCGGGATCCTCCGCGAAGCTGACGCCCTCGGCAGGTTCGGGCTCCTTGTCGACGTCGTAGTCGTTCATCGCCTCCAGGGCGCGTTTGACGAACCACTCCTGGTAGTCGTGACTGCGGGCGGTCATCGTCCCGCCCATCAGGATCAGCTCGACCTTGTCGACCGGGTGACCGATCTCCCGGAGCTGTTCGAGCCGCAGGGTCACCTGGCCGTAGGGGTCGTAGTCGTTCTGGACGCCCCGCGCCGCCGCGGGCTCCTCGCCCGTGTAGCTCTGGGAGCTCGAGAACTCCGAGTCGGGGCCGCCGGGACAGTAGAGACACTTCCCGTGGGGACACCGCTCGGGCGAGGTCATGATCGCGACCGGGGAGACGCCCGAGGCGGTCCGGACCGGTTTGCGCTGGAGCACCGCCTCCAGATCCTCGCGGTACTCCTGGGGCGCGTGATCAAGCAGCTCGGAGTTTTTCGGCACCTTCGGCGCCGAGTGTTCCGAACACGCCTCGAGTTTGGCCTTTTCGACCTCGTCGCGGTCGATCTCGCCGTCGAGGATCCGCTCGACGAGCGTCTCGCAAACCTTCTCGAACGCGTCGGTTTCGGTCGGTTCGGGCGTCTCGGTACTCACTATACGGAGTTGGTCCCGGAGCGTGAATAAGCGTGTCGGACTCGCTACTCTTCCGCTCGGGAGCAGTACGGCTTTGACCGCTCGCCCGCAACGGTAGCCTGAATGCGCGAGATCGAGCTCTCGTACACCGTCGAGCCGCCGGCCGAGCAACTCCGTGAGCGACTGACGCCGCGTTCGATCCTCGAGTACGCGGACGTCTACGAGGTTCGAGCCTGCGAGCCGACCGACGACGGGGCCGAAGCCACGGTCGCGATCGACGGATCCGAGATGACGGTGCAGTTTTCGGCGCTCGAGGACGGGTACGAGTACCGCTTCGTCGACGGCGAGATGTTCGCGGAACGCTACTCGCGGCTCACCGTCGAGGACGGCGAGGAGACACGCGTCACGGCGACGGCCCGGTACACGTTCGACTCGATCTGGTCGTTCGTCCTCGATCGACTCGGCGCGAAAACGGTGCGCCGGGAGCTCGAACTGACGATCACGAACCTGCTCGAGGACGTCAAGCGGGCCGAAGCGAACGACCCACCCCGGGAGGAGTGAGCGGCTCAGACGGCCGCCGTCCCCGCGTCCCGGCGGGTCCGCGTTCGGGGTGTAGCCGTGTCGGAACTGACGAACGGCGACCCGCCTCAGACCTCGACGTACTCGAAGACGGCTCCCGATTTCTCGAACGCGGCGATCGACAGCGGTCCGTCGCCGGGCGGCCCCATCCCCGGAGAGTGCTGGGGCATCCCCGGCGCCGCGATGCCGAGAACGTCCGGTTCGTCCGCGAACAGTTCCTCGACGGCCTCGAGGGGGACGTGTCCCTCCACGAGGTAGTCGCCGAACTCGATCGTGTGGCAGCTCCAGGCGTCCTCGGGAACCGACAGCTCGCGTTTGACACCCTCGAGGTCGTCGGTCTCGTTGACCTCGACGTCGAACCCGTGGTCGTCGAGGTAGTCGACGTACGCCTCGCAGCAGCCACAGTCGGGGTCGTGGTGCTGGACGACGTGCTCGACCGGGAGCGAGCCCGACCACGTCCACTCGTCGCTCCCGTCGGCCGACTCCCCACCGTCCACCTCTGAGTCGCCGAAACAGCCGGCGAGCCCGCCGACCGCGAGCGCCGCACCCGTCGAACACAGCCACCGTCGTGAGATACCCATGTGCGCCGCTAGCGAGCGCGCTCTCATATATCGTCCGCTCAGTCCCGCGTCTCGAACTCGAGGTCCTCGGATCGCTCGTTTTGCCGTTCGCGTCGCCAGCGGTCGGCGTCCTCGAGGGTCTCGGTTTCGAGCAGGCGATCGAGCTTGCGCTCGAACTGCTCGTCGGTCAGCTCGCCCGCGGCGTAGCGATCGCGAAGCCGTTCGAGGGCGTCGGTGGCCGACGGCTCCTCGTCGTCCGGCTCCTCGAGGGTCTCGGGGTCGATCTCGTCTTCCGTCCACCACTCCCGGACGTCGTCCTCGTCGCCAAACAGCAACGCGACCATCGGCACGACGACGATATACCCGAAGAGCAGCGCCGCGAGCCACCACCCCTGGCCGGTGAACATCGCGGCGAGCCAGATCCCGGTCACGAGTGTCGCCGTCACCTCCGTGGCGTTCTCGCGGAGCCGCGTCCTCGGGTCGGTGCCCATACGCTACGTGTGATAGCGACTGCCAAATGCGTTTCTGACCGGCGGCGCCGCTGATCGAGTCGCGGACAGCGGAGAAGGACGCGATTAGGCGAGCGTCTCGGCGAGGGCCTCGAGCGCGGCCTCGTGAACGGCGTCGCGTTCGCCGGGCAGGAACTCGATGTGGCCGTCCCGGCCACCGACGACCGTGACGCCGCCGTTCGGAACGCGCTCGGCGACCGCGTGTCCGAGGTCGCGGACGTCGATCCGCTCGGTCGTGCGGACGTGGAGTTCGTCCTCGCCGATACCGAGCGTCGCGGCGGACTCCTCGCGCTCGCGGCGGTGGAGCGCGTCAAGCAGCAGGATCGTCGTCGGGAAGTCGTAGCGGTGGGTGAACGCGTCGGTGTCGAGCACCGTCACGGTCAGCCCGTCGACCTCCCGAGTCGTACGGTTCTCGCGGGCGGTCTCGAGTTCCGTCTCGAGCTTGTCGCGGAACTGCTCGGAGACGTGGGCCGCGAGATCGGCGTTGCCGTCGAACAGCAGGTCGGCGATGAGCTCTCGTTTGTCCTTGTAGCTCTGGTAGAACGCTTCCAGCGCGACGGCCTCGCGTCGCTCGGAGACGTCGGTTTCGTCGTATCCGGCCTCGGTCGCGAGTTCGAGGTAGGTCTCTGGAGCCCCCTCCCAGTAGCTGACCGCCGGCAGGTGCTCGAGGTCGTCGCGGACGTCGTCGTTGACGTGGGCGGCGACGTTCGCGGCGAGGGCGGTCGAGGTCAGGTCGGCGACGTCGGCGCCGGCGAGCGAGGGCGCGACGGCGGCGGTCACCGCGTCGACGATCTCCTCGTCAGCGCGGCTGTCGTCGACGACCAGCGCCTCGGCGCCGTACAGTGAGAGCAGCTCGTAGCCGTCGGCGGACTCGACGGTCGAGCCGGCACCGACCAGCACGACCAGCGGCAGCTGCTCGTCGTGTCGGTCGCGGGCCTCGAGCATCGAGGTGACGTCGTCGGTCGCGGCGTCCATGTCGTACACCCGACCCTCGAGCGGTCGGCGCTCGAAGTAGTGGTACTCGGCGTCCTCGCGGGTGTGTTTCTCGCGGATCAGCGGCAACGCGGCGCGCTCGATGGCGGCGCCGGCGACGTAGCCGTCGGCGGTCGCGGCGTGGCGAACGACGACGGGACGGGCCTCCATGATCGCACGCCGGATCGCCGTCGCGGCGTCGCCGATCTCGTCCTCGACGACCGCGACCGCGTCGTGGTCGGCGAGCGGAGCGACGTCGGCGGGACGGGCCTCGCGCTCGATCGCGCTCTCGAGGCGGTCGACGACGGTCTCGCGGGCCTCGTCCTCGAGGACGTCGAGCGTCTCGGTCTCGACCTGCAGATCGCCGTGGTGGCGCTCGATCTCGCCCTCGAGGGCGACGACGTCCTCGACCTCGACGTCGGGGTAGGCCCGGACGCCGGCCTCCTCGAAGGCCGCACATTCGACGGTGCCGGTCTCGTCGCGCAGCTCGAAGACCGTCGGTCCGGAGGTCTGGCGGACGCCGGTGATCTCGCCCTCGAGACGGACGACGCTTCCGACCTGGTTGCCGATCGCGTCGACCGTCGTTCGCTTGAGCGCGGGCTCGGACTCGGGCTCGGCGTCGGCGGCGTCGTCGGTCGCCGGCGTCGAGACCGTCGATGACTCGGCCGCGACGGAACCGCTCTCGGCGGCGACCGTCTCGGCGCCGCCCGTCGACGGGCTCGCCTCGTCGCTCGGACCGGTGTCGTCGGCGCTCGCGCTGGGCTGGGAGTCGTGTTCGGGTTCGGGTTCCGGTTCGGACTCGGGCTCGGACGCTGCGTCGGCCTCGTCAGCCTCGTCGTCCTCGGGGAGGAACTCGTCGTCGGCCGTCTCGATCAGGTGGCCGCGGAACTCGCGTTCGCGCTGGCGGATCGACCAGCCCAGATCGACGTTCCCGTTGTCCCGAACGTCGAGCACCTGGACGAACACCCCGTCCCCGGGCTCCCAGTCGAGACTCTCGAGTCGCTTGTCCAGTTCGCTTCTGTGCAACAGACCGGTGACGTGGTCGCCGATGTCGACGAACACGCCGAAATCGGCGTAGCCGTCGACGGTTCCCCGGTAGTAGCGACCGGGTGTGAGCTGCGAGGGTTCGGTGCCGCGGAACTCGAAGACCGCGTCCTCCTGATGACTCTCGCAGATCTCGCCGTCGACAGACGTACCGCAGATGATACAGTTACCCATCTACACGAACCAAGCAGTTTCGCCCTAAAACGGTTGTCGGAATGCGTTCGCGGCGGTACCGTGCAATCCGCGCCCGGAACTACCCTGTGATCGACCGTCGTTTACTCGAAGACGGGGGAATCATCCTCAAGGGCCTCGACATCCTCGACGATCTTGCGGACGTCCTCGGGGAACAGCGACACCTGGACCTCGTTGCCGTCGTCGTCCTCGAAGACGAGTTTGACTCGTTTGTCGCCGAACTCGCGGGCCTTGGCGTCCTCGACGTCGAACAGCTTGACGGTCGCGGACTTGTTCTTCGGACCGACGTTTTTGATCGATCCCTCGTTCAGTTCGACCATGAACTCCTCGAGCGAAAGCGAGAGCATACCCGTCGTATGAGGTCCGGACAAAAAACGCCACGGCATCGGCTCGCGGGTTGCCGGCTCGTCGGCTCGGACGGATTGCTGTACGTCAGTCCCGGCTCCCACCAAAACCGCTCGTCGCGCCGGGAGCGTCCCGAGAGAGTTCATGCGGTCACTTTTAAGACGATCTCCGACCAACCGTTGGCCTGCTATGGAACTCACCTGGCACGGTCACTCGACGTGGCACGTCACCGTCGGCGACACCGACCTGCTGATCGACCCGTTCTTCGACAACCCGAAGACGGAGCTCGAGCCGTCGGACGTCGACGAACCGGACTACGTACTGCTCACGCACGGCCACGCCGACCACATCGCCGACGCGGGCGAGTTCAGCGACGCGACGCTGGTCGCGACTCCCGAGCTCGTCTCCTACTGCGAGGAGGAGTTCGGGTTCGAGGACGCCGTCGGCGGGATGGGGATGAACCTCGGTGGGACCGTCGAGTGTGACGACGCGTTCGTCACGATGGTCCGGGCCGACCACACCAACGGGATCATGACCGAGTACGACGTCGACGCGGGGATGCCCGCCGGCTTCGTGATCTCGGATACGAAACCGACCCAGGTCAGCGACGAGGAGTCGACGACGTTCTACCACGCGGGCGACACCTCGCTGATGACCGAGATGCGCGAGGTCGTCGGTCCCTACCTCGAGCCCGACGCCGCCGCGGTGCCGATGGGCGACCACTTCACGATGGGGCCCTGGCAGGCCGCCGTCGCCGTCGACTGGCTCGACGTCGACCACGCGTTCCCCCAGCACTACGACACGTTCCCGCCGATCGAGCAGGATCCCGAGCAGTTCGAGAGCGAGGTCGCGGGGACCGGCAGCGACGCCGAGGTCCACGTCCTCGAGGCCGACGAGCCGTTCGAGCTCGAGGCCTGATCCGAGCCGGAATCGCGACGTTCTGAGCCGTCCGAGCGCGCGCTCCGCGTTCCGGTTCTCGAACCGGACGATGTTGACCGCGAGAACAACGTTTACGGCTCCCGCTGTGGTTGTCCCGACTGCGATGTCGAAACAAGTTACCACCGTCTCCGAGGAGGGGTTCAGCGCGACGAACGAGATCGGCGAGTTCGAGACGACGATCGACGCCGAGGGCGAGGACGCGCCGGACACCCTCGAGAGCCTGCTGGCGGCGTATGCTTCCTGTTACGTGCCAGCGCTTCGCGTCGGGGGCCAGCAGCGCGACGCCGGCGACCTCGGTCGGATCGAGATCGAGTCGACGGGCGAGCTCAACGACGACGACAAGCTCGAGTCGGTCTACTTCGACATCCGCGTCGAGGCCGACGTCGACGACGACACCGGCCAGGAGGTCATCGACCGGGCGTTCGAGCTCTGTAAGGTTCACGACGCGCTGAAATCGGAGCTCCACGCCGACACCGACTTCGAGGGCGGCGCCTTCTAGAACCGAGAACTACTTTTTCACTGACCGCTGGGAACGTATATAGTGACGGGCCGGTTCGATTCTCGCGCGCGACAGACGTTGCTCGTCGTCGCCGTGGTCGCCGTCCTCCTGCTGGGGGGCTGTATCGGCGACGACGGTGCGGACGGGGAAGAGGAAGCGACCGAGCCCGACGCGCCGACCGGGGAGCTCGAGATCCACCATCTCGACGTCGGCCAGGCCGACGCGACTCTCCTCGTGGCGCCGTCGGGTGAGACGATCCTGATCGACACCGGCGACTGGCGTGACGACAGCGAGGACGTCATCGACTACCTCGAGGAGCGGGGCGTCGATCGGATCGACCACCTCGTGGCGACCCACGCCCACGCCGATCACATCGGCGGTCACGCCGCGGTCATCGACCACTTCGAGACACACCGGGACGGCGTCGGCGCGGCCTACGACTCGGGGGTCGTCCACACGAGCGCGACCTACGAACGCTACCTCGAAGCCGTCGAGAGCCACGAGGTCACGCTGTTTCAGGTCGCCGAGGGCGACGAGCTCCCGCTCGAGGACGACGCCGTCGGCGCGACGGTGCTGAACCCGCCCGCCGGCGAGTCGGGCGACGACCTCCACTACAACAGTGTCACCCTCTCGGTGGAGTTCGGCGAGTTCACGTATCTGACGACCGGCGACGCCGAACGGGACGCCGAGCGGCGGCTGGTCGAGGACCGGGGCGAGGAGCTCGGAGCCGACGTCTATCAGGCCGGCCACCACGGCTCGTCGACGTCCTCGACCGAGCCGTTTCTCGATGCCGTCGAGCCGCGGGTCGCGGTGATCTCGAGCGCCGAGGACTCCCAGTACGGCCATCCCCACGACGACGTCCTCGAGTCGTTCGCCGACCGCGGCGTCGAAACCTACTGGACGGGCGTTCACGGCCACGTCGTCGTAACGACCGACGGGGAGGAGGCGAGTGTCGAGGCCGAGCGCGAGGCGACGACGGATCCGGCGGAGCTGCGCGAGCACGAACCCGACGCCGAGGCGGCCGCGGTGGGCCCGTCGGTCGGGAGCGTCACGGACCGGGCGCTCGTCGGCGTTCCCGCGAGCGCGCCGTGAGTTACGGTGATCGACGCTCGCGTCGCTGTTCGAAGCGAGCGGAAAGGGAAGGAAGCCGCAGAACGGAAGCGGGGTCTGACCCCCCCTGATCACGGTGACTGTCTTGGGGTGAACGGAAGCGGGGTCGAACCCTCCACGTCGAAGGTGGGGTCTTCGGGGAACGGAAGCGGGGTAGACTTCCTGACTCGAAGATGGGGCCTTCGATGCACGGCAGCGGGCTACGGATACATTGGGGTATGTCCGTCCACTGCCTACTTCTGGATAGGAGGGTTACTGCATTAGTGCTACTGCCAACACACGTTGGTATTTATACGACAGCGGTGTCGAACGGACCGAGCGGACGGTAGATTCAAGCGTCGATCACGAGAGGTAGCCGCCATGCTTCGCTCGTTCGAAGGGACGGAACCGCAGGTCGCCGACTCGGCCCGTGTCGACGAAAGCGCGGTCGTCATCGGTGACGTCGTCGTCGAGGACGACGCCAGCGTCTGGCCGAACGTCACCCTCCGTGGCGATCACGGACGGATCGTCGTCGGCGAGGGCGCGAACGTCCAGGACAACGCCGTCCTCCACGAGGACGCCGAGCTCGAACCTTACGCCACCGTCGGCCACAGCGCGATCGTCCACGACGCAACCGTCGGGGAGCGCGCGCTGGTCGGGATGAACGCCGTCGTCCTCGACGGCGCCCGGATCGGCGAGGGCAGTGTCGTCGCAGCCGGCAGCGTCGTCACGGAGGGAACGGTAGTCGAACCCGCGACGCTGGTCGCGGGCGCGCCCGCCGAACCGAAAGCCGAGGTCGACGACCCACAGCTCGAGGCGACGGCCGATCGGTACGTCGAGCTCGCTCGTCGCCACGCCGAGGGGTCGGAACGGCTCGACTAACTCGATACCGCGAGAACCGACGGGTCGCCGAGGGAAACGCTGATACGCGCACCCGCGCAATCGACGGCCATGAGTGACACCTCGTGGACGGATCGGATCGTCGGCGAACGGATGACCGTCGATCAGGAGTTCTCACAGCGCGTCCAGGACTCGCGGTTCTCGAGCCAGCAGTGGAGCCTGATCATGACGGCTACGGAGTTCGAGATCGAGGACGCCGACGATCCCGAGCAGGCCCGGATCGTCGCCAACACCGAGAAGGTCGACCAGATCATCCCCGAACTCGAGAACGTCGACCAGCAGATGGGCGCGATGGGCGGCCAGGGTGGGGGCGGTGGCGCCTCGAGCTCCTCGGGCGGCGTCCTCGATTCGATCCTCGGAGCACTCGGGCTCGGGGAGGACGGCGGCGACGACCGAGCGGAGAAGCTCCGGGCGGCCGAACAGCTCACCCAGGAGTACGCCGAACAGCTCCAGACCCAACTCGAGTCGAAGGGACGCTGGGAGTCGGTCCGACAGGCCGCAGCCGACGGCTGAGGTCCTCAGCCCGCGTAAAAGAGCGTGTACTCGCTTGCCTCGTCGATGCTGATCCGCTCCGTGACGAGCTCGTCGTAGGACGCGTCCTCGATGCGCAATCCGTCCAGCCGTTCGATCGTCACCTCCTCGAGTTCGACGGTAGGCATACTCCCAGGTTCGTCGCCGAGGAGCAAAAGCGCCGCGGGAGTCGATACCACACTACATATCTCGACGAGCCACAGCACCTTTAGGTGCGCCCCCCTTCCGTCGGGGTATGACCGACGACGTCGACACGACCACGATCACGATTTCGACCGACGACGACGCGACTGACGAGATCACGCTGCCGTCCGGACTCGTCGACCTGCTCGCCGAGGGCGGACAGGACTCCGCCGAGACCATCGGCGACATCACCCTCCTCTCGTTTGCCAGCCGGGCCCACCACATCGTCCACCACGGCGAGGGGACGGATCCGGAGCTCGAGGCCCAGGAGGAGCGGATCATGGAACTGTTCGAGGAGCGGTTCGGACAGACCTTCGCCGAAGCGACCGGCCACCAGCACTAACGGCCAGCACCGCTCCTTCTCGCGGCTCCGACGCGCTTCGACGCTCGAGAACGGCACAGTCCCGACCGACGCGCTCCGCCGCTCGCGTCCGCGACGATTCGACCCGTAGCGTCCCGCCCGTCGACGCCCCGTAAACCGAAGTTTTAATCACGGTTTACGGAGAGTCGCGACGTATGGCAACCAAACGAAGCGACGTCGACCTCGTCGACGCCGACGTCGTCGGCGCGTTCGCCCGTGCGGCGCTGCTGGCGACGCTACTGGGGGCGGTGGCACCGATCGCGATCCCGATCCCGTTCTCACCGGCACCGATCACGCTGCAGGTCCTGTTCGTCTTCCTGGCGGGGCTGTTGCTCGGCCCCGTCTGGGGCCCAGCCTCGATACTGCTGTACCTCGTCGCCGGCGGGATCGGACTTCCGGTGTTCGCCGGGATGAACGGCGGACTCGGCGTCCTCGTCGGGGACTCGGCCGGCTACCTCTGGTCGTACCCCCTGGCCGCGGCCCTGATCGGGCTAATCGTCCACCGCGGTACCGACCTGCGCGATCCCGCTGCGGTCTCGACGCCCGTCGTCGTCGCCGCGCTCGTCGCCGCGACGGCCCTGATCTACGCGATGGGCGTCGGCTACATGGCGTGGCTGCTCGAACTCGAGCTCTGGGAGGCGGTTACCGTCGGCGCCCTGCCGTTTATTCCCGGCGAGGTGCTGAAGATCGTCGCCGCGGTCGCGATCGTCGAGAGCGGACGGATCGACACGCTCGACGCCTGATCACATGATCGAGTTCCAGTCCGTCTCCTTTGGCTTCGAGGACGTCCCGATCCTCGAGGACGTCTCCCGCTCGATCCCCGATGGACAGTTCGTCGTCCTCGCGGGCGCCAACGGGAGCGGGAAGACGACACTGCTGCGACACTGCAACGGTCTCCTGACCCCCGACGAGGGGTCGGTGACGGTCGACGGCGTCGACGTCGCCACGGATCCGATCGCCGCGCGCACGAGCGTCGGGATGGTGTTTCAACACCCTCGCGACCAGTTCGTCGCCGCGACCGTCGGCGACGACGTCGCGTTCGGCCCGGAGAACCTCGGCCTCGAGCGTGGCGAGATCGACCGTCGCGTCGAGAACGCGCTCGAGGCGGTGAACCTGCGCGGACGTGCCGACGACCGCATCGAGACGCTCTCGGGGGGCGAGCAGTCCCGCGTCGCCATCGCGGGTGCGCTCGCGATGGAACCCACTCACCTGGTGCTCGACGAACCCTTTACCGGACTGGACGAGCCCGCGCGCCGATCCGTCCTCGATCGGCTCGAGGCGCTGGCCGCCGACGGAACCGGCGTATTGCTCGCGACTCACGACCTCCGGGACGTGCTGGGGCTTGCCGACCGCGTCCTCGCGATGGCCGACGGCCGGATCGTCGTCGACGATCCGCCCGAACGCGCCGTCGACTCCCTCGAGGGGTATCCGGTTCGAGTGCCCCGAACACGAACCCGGGAACGGGCCGATAGCCGATGCTGACCTACGAACCCGGTGACACGGTCCTCCACGTCCTCGATCCCAGGGCCAAGCTCGCGATCCAGATCGGGTTCGCGGCGACCGCCCTCGCACACACGACGCCGCGGGCGCTGGCCGGACTCACCGCGTTCACGCTCGCCACCCTCGTCCTCGGGCGGGTGCGACCGCTTCGAACGCTGTACGCCTACCGGTTCGCGCTGGTGATCCTCGCGGTCGGCCCCCTCGTCGCGGCTGCGACGCTCGGTCCACCGTGGATCGACCTCGAGGCAGGGCTGGTCACCGCGCTGGCGAGCTACCGGGTGTTGCTCATCCTGCTCGTCAGTGCCGTCTACGTCCGGACCACGCCGGTCCGGGACTCGCGGGCGGCGATCCAGCGGACGGTTCCGGGAAAGCCCGGCCAGCTGCTCGGCGTCGGCGTTGCGCTCGTGTTCCGCTTCCTGCCCGTCGTGCGATCGGATCTGCGGACGATCCGGGAGGCGATGGCCGCGCGGCTCGGTACCGAACGGAGCGCCCGCGAGCGTGCGACGACGATCGGGATGAACGGGCTCTCACGGACGTTTCGCCGAGCTGACCGGCTCGCGCTCGCACTGCGGGCCAGATGTTTCTCGTGGAATCCGACGCTACCCGAGCTCGCGTTCTCGCGGCGAGACGTTCCCGCGCTGGGGATCGCCCTCGTGCTGGCGCTGACGGCGTTTCTGTGAACCGATCGAACGCCACCTGACGGAGTATTGGGTGGGCCGGAATCATTAACCCGTCTCGGAGCGATGGAGTAGGTGAATGGAGCTGCGCCCCGGTGACATGGTTCGCGTCCGTTCCGAACAGCTTCCCGACGCAATTAGACGAGAGCTCGACCCCGACTCCGGAAGCGCCGTCGGGCGAGTCCTCGAGACCAGCGACGTCTCACTGGTCGACCTCGAGTGGTCCGTCGACTACGCGAGCGGGGCCGTGATGGACGGCGTGCTCCCGAAGCGCCGCAGCGACCTGTGCTGTCTCCCGTCCGACGCCCTCGAGAAGATTACCCAGGAGGAGTACGCGGCGCAGCGAACCCGCTGAGCGACGCAGCGTTCGAGCGGTCCATCCGGATCTCGTCGCGCTATCGGTCCCGTTTTCGCGACCGTTGCCTCCGTCCGACTGCCGAGAGCGTTCGGCAGCTCATCCGATCCGGGGGCCGAGAGCCTCCAGCGCCTCCTCGATCGTGACGATCGCGAGATCGCGTTCAAGCGCCGCCTCGATGGTGTACCGGATGCGGTCCTCGGTGAGGGTATCGTACTGGGAGTGGCCGCCGACGATCGCGAGGACGTCTTCCGCCGCCGCGGTTTGCATGAACGCGTCGATCTCGTCCTCGTCCGCCCTGTCGGTCTCGATGTATCGCCGTCGCATCGCCGTCGGATCCTGGCCGGGGAGCTCGTTGTGACCGCCACCGTAACGGTGGTTCGCGACCGCCCCGTAGTGCTCCCGAACGATCTCCTCGGCGACGCCGTGGTACCGACCGTACGGGTAGACGAACCCCGTCACGTCGAACCCCCACGACTCGAGTCGCTCGTCGGTCTTCTCGAGGCGATCCCGGATGAACGCCGCGGGGTGTCGGACGACTCCGGACGAGTCGACCGTTCCGTCGAGGGGTTCTTCGAGTTCGATGTAGTCGCCACCCGAATCGGTGCCCTGTCCGGCGACGGTCGCCGAAACCCGGTTTTCCTCGTCGAAGATCGCGAGCGGATCCTCCGCGATATCGCCGTGGCGGTGGACGTCCACGTAGACCCGCTCGTCGCCCTCCGCGGCCGTCTGGTTGAGATTGACGTAGCCGAGTGCACGGTGGCGGTACGTATGCGAGAGGACGCCCCAGCCGTCCTCGTCCATCTCGGCGAGCTGATCGGGATCGAGGAAGTCCGTGTCGTCCTCCATCCAGCCGGGACAGGCCGCGACGCAGCCGGGCACGTCGTACTCCTGGTGAACCTGGTACGTGAGCGTGTAGTCTTCGATCGGGCTGTCGTCGTACGTGAAGACGACCAGTCCCTCACTGCCCAGGATTGCGTTGTGATCGTCCGTTCGTCGGACACCGCCGTACGACGTGGCGATCCCCCCGACAGCGCCAGTGGCCGCCATCGCCAGAACGTTTCGTCGGTGCATGCAGTCCCTCTCGTCGGTTACGTTTGAGGGACTGTCACTTCAGTGGTTCTTTCCGGCTCTCGTCTCCGTTCGTCCTCCGGTCACGTCGACGTTCGTTCTCGGGTTCACGTCCTCGGAAAAACGGTCGCGGTGAGCACGGGAACGCTGCGCGCTTCGCTTCCCGTCGTCCCGTCCGGAACGTCCTCTCGGCCCGTCCTCGCGTACCGTTCGTCGCAGAAAGTAAGCCGGTGGAGGGATTTGAACCCTCGACCTAATCCTTACGAAGGATTCGCTCTGCCAGTCTGAGCTACACCGGCACTGGCACGTTCTCGAGTGCGTTTATTCGTAGGGGCGATAGCCGGCATAAGGATTGCGAATCGTCGCGGTCGTGGCACTACGTCACGGACCGAGGACGTCGGTCTAGCTCAGCGCTCGAGTCGCACGTCCAGACAGACGTTCAGCTCGTGGGGGGCGTACGAGCGGACCGTGTGTCGGGTCTCGACGGTCACCTCGTACTCGGGTTCGGCCGCCTCGCGGATCGCGCGCTCGCCGGGACCGAACGGGTCGTCCTCGTGCTGGATATCGTAGTAGTGAAGCGTACAGTCCTCGCCCGCGATCGTCACCGCCGACGCGAGGAATTCGTCGGCGCTATGGGGAAGGTTCATCACCAGGCGGTCGGCCCAGTCCTCGTACTCGGACGCGACCTCGCGGACGTCGTCGCGGATCGCGGTCACCCGGTCGGCGACGTCGTTTCGTCGCGCGTTCTCGCGGAGATACTCGACCGCGGTCTCGTTGACGTCGACGCCGACGCAGTCGGCACCGCGTTTCGCGAAGGGAATCACGAACGGGCCGACGCCCGCGAACATGTCGAACGCCCGCTCCGCCGACGCTCCCGGACCCTGTCTCGCGCGTTCCGAGGAGCGTGACTCCTCGCTTCTGACCTGCTCGGCGACCCGGTGGCGCTCGGTCGCGAGCCGCGGTGAGAAGTACACCTCGGCGAGGTCCAGCGCGAACTCGCAGCCGTACTCGCGGTGGACGACCTCAGTGCCCGCCCCCGCCAGCAGCTCCCAGTCCCGAACCCGCGTCTCGCCTTTGACCTTCGAGGCCTTGTTCAGCACCGTCTCGACCGGGAGATCCGACTCGAGGATCGCTTCCGCGATCGCTCGCGCGCGGTCGGGGTCGTCCTCGTCGAGCAGGGCGGCCCGACCGAGGCGCTCGTAGGACGGCTCGAACTCGAGCAGCTCGGCGGGGGTCGTCTGGGTCCGGCGCTCGTCGACGGCCCGCTCGACGAGGACGTACTCGTCGGGCACCCCGTCGGGATCGGTCACTGGAACGTAGAGCCAGCCGTCCGCGACGGTGATCTCGTAGTCATCGTCGATGAGGTCCGCCTCGGCGAGGGTCGCTCGCGTTCGCTCTCCGTCCTCGCGCTCGACGCGGACACACGGCACCTCCATGCCGTCCACTCGCCGCCCGCGGCTCCTAACGCTGACGCTTCCCGCCGCCGGACTCGAAAGGTTATAACGGCCGCTCGCGCTACCGGCGGCTATGCTCACCTTCATCGGGCTCGGACTCTACGACGAGCGCTCGATCACCGTCGAGGGCCGCGAGGCGCTGCGGGCGGCCGACCGCGCCTACGCCGAGTTCTACACCAGCAAGCTGCTCGGAACGACCGTCGAGGAGCTCGAGGACGCACATGACGTCTCGATCGAGGTCCGGGATCGGGCGGGCGTCGAACAGGAGCCCGACGACGTGCTCACGGCCGCAGAGAGTGAAGACGTCGCCTTCCTGACCGCGGGCGACACGATGATCTCGACGACCCACGTTGACCTCCGGCTGCGGGCCCACGACCGTGGGATCGAGACGCGGGTGATCCACGGCATCACCGCCCAGACGGCCGCCAGTTCGCTGACGGGGCTGCAGAACTACCGGTTCGGGAAGGCGACGACGCTGCCGTTTCCCTACGCCCACGGCGCCGACGGCCTGCCTGCGAGCGTCACGAAGACGATCGACGCGAACCGGGCAGACGGGCTCCACACCGTGGTTTATCTGGATATTAAGGCTGAACGAGACGAGTACATGAGCGCCGACGTCGGCGCCGAACTCCTCGCCGAGGTCTATCCCGACCTCGTCGGCGTCGTCGTCGCGCGCGCTGGAAGTCCGGACCCCCTCGTCGCCGCGGGGACGATGTCCGAGCTCGCCGAGCGGTCGTTCGGCGATCCGTTACACCTGCTGGTCGTCCCCGGCGAGTGTCACCTCCTTGAGGCCGACGCGCTCGTCGAGCTGGCCGACGCCGACAGGGACGTCCTCGATATCGTCTAGCGTCGGTCGGTATTAGCGACCGGATAAACGACTCCGGAGCGGTCGGTCTCGGGGACGGTCTCCGCTGGAGGAACCTTTAGTACCTCTATTAACAAGTATGTCTATGCGGAAAATCACGATCACACATGGATAACGGTAGCAACACCGGATACGGGTCGTCCAGGCGGCGGCTGCTGGCCGCCGTCGGTGCAACGTCGGCGACGCTCGCCGGCTGTACGGACGTCCTTTCCGACGAGGAAAACGGCGACGATGGGAACGGCGACGGCTCCGAGAACGGTGGGAACGGAGACGAAAACGGCGACGACGGTGGGGACGGCGGAGGCGAGACGCTATGGCCCGCGATCGACGACGGGGAGCTGCTGGCGGACTTCGAGGAGGAGCCGAGTCGACGCTCCGGCGAACTCTCGATGTCGTCCGAGGACCCGCGGCGCGGATCGCAGGCCGCCGTCGTCGAGGACGAGGACGGCGAGGAGGCCGGCCTCACCGTCTACTTCTCGGAGGCGATCGATCTCACCGAGAGCGACGTTTCGTTCGCCGCGAAGCCGGAGTCGGCCAACCGGATCGTCGTCGAGTTCGTCGCCCCGGGACGGGAGAGCCGACTCACGACTGTCCGCACAGTTCCAGACGAGTTTACCGGCTGGTTCCGGCTCGACTGCGGCTACGAGCACAAACCGTCCGACGAGCCCGACCTGACGAACGTCACCGCGATCAACATCCTCGCGACCAACGACGGGCGGCCGATCAAGATGGCCGTCGACGACCTGCGCAAGGTCGACTCCGTCGACAACGGGAAGGCGATCCTCCTGTTCCACGGCGGCTACGAGTCCCAGTACGAGATCGCCGCGGAGATGCTCGAGGAGCGTGGCTGGTCGGCCGCGGTCCCGCTCGCGCCCGAGGCGATCGGCGAGAGCGGTCGGATGGACGCCACGCAGCTCCAGGAGCTGCAGGACCGAGGCTGGGACATCTGTTCGAACCCGACGACGACGACGGCGCTCTCGGACTCGCCACAGGACCGACAGCGGACCGTCCTCGAGAACGCGAAAGACATGCTCGAACAACAGGGGTTCGAGGACGGCGCGCGCCACCTGCTCGTCCCCGGCGATCGGATGAGCGAGGAGACCTACGAGGTCGTCAGAGAGCTCCACGAGACGGCGTTCCTGTTCGGCTCCTGCCCGAGCACGATGCCGCCGACGGAGCGACACATGATCCCCCACGTCTGGGGGCCCTCGCTTCATGAGGGCGTGCGCCGGCACATCAACCTCGCCGACCAGTACAACCAGCTCACCGTGTTGCGCATGCAACGGATCGTCGACACGGACGAGCCGGAGGGAGGCGAGATGAGCCTCGACGAGTTCGAACACCTCCTCAACCACATCGAACACCGCGGTCTCGACGTGATCACGCCCTCCGACCTCGTCGACGACGAGTACGAGCGCGAAACCGACGACGACGTGAGCGACGACCGCCCCGAAGGGACGATCCTCGAGGCGGGTCACTCCTACGAGTTCGAGGGTGACGACTCGACGACGGAGACAGTCCAACTCGACGAAGGGGTCGCCGTCGCGAGCTTCTCTCACGATGGCGACGACGAGTTCGTCGTCGAACTCGACGGGGAAGAGCTTACGACGACTGCAGGCCAGACCGCCGGCGAATCGATCCTCCCAGTCGACGGCGGCAGCTACCAGCTGGAGATCGGAGCCGACGGCGACTGGCTCGTCGACCTCTCCCAGCCGGAGATCCACGGCGAGGACCTCGAGGAGCTTCCGATCGAGCGCTCCGGTAACGGCTCTTCGTTCGTCGGTCCGCTCTGGGCACCCGACGACGTCTCGCTCTCGCCGACTCACGACGGGGACGGCGAGTTCGTCGTCACCGGTTACGACGCCGACGGGGGGTACGAACAGCTCGTCGACCAGACGGGGTCGTTCGACAGCTCGCGATCCTATGCGGCGGGCGGAACGGTCTGGATCGACATCGAAGCCGACGGCGAGTGGACGCTCAGCGCCGACTCGGCCTGACCCGTTTCGTCGGCTCGGAGCGTAGACGTCTTTTCGGAAAAGCGACGACGGTTACAGCCGTTCGATGATCGCGTTCGTCACGTCCGCCGTCTCTGCGTCGCCACCGAGGTCGCCCGTTCGCGGGCCGTCTTCGAGGGTCGTCTCGACGGCGGTACGGACCGACGCCGCCTCGTCGTCGTACTCGAGATACTCGAGCAACATCGCGGCCGAGAGGATCGCCGCGGCCGGGTTCGCGACGCCGTCGCCGGCGATGTCGGGGGCGGTGCCGTGGACGGGTTCGAACAGCGCCCGATCGGGGCCGACGTTCGCGGAGGGGAGCAGCCCGAGCCCGCCGACCAGCCCCGCGGCGAGATCCGAGAGGACGTCCCCGGCGAGGTTCGGACAGACGACGACGTCGAACTGCGTCGGGTCGAGACAGACCCGGGTCGCGAACGCGTCCATCAACACCTCGTCGGTCGCGACGCCGTTCTCGTCGGCGACCTCGGCGACAGTCTCGCGGAAGAGCCCGTCGGTCTCGCGCATCACGTTGGCCTTGTGAGCGATCGTGAACCCGTCGTGGTCGCCGTCCTGGACGTACTCGCAGGCGAACTCCGCGAGCCGCCGGGAGGCCGTCTCCGTCGTCACGCGGGTGAGAGTCGCGACGTCATCGGTGAGCCGGTCCTCGTGGCCTGCGTAGACGCCCTCGGTGTTCTCCCGGAGGAAGACCAGGTCCGTCTCGGGGCGGACGGCGTCGACGCCCGGATACGCGGTTGCGGGACGGACGTTGACGAACGAGTCGACCGCCTCCCGAAGCGGCAGGATGACGTCTGCGGCCGTCTCGCCGGCCGCGCCGAACAGCGTCGCGTCGGCCGACGCGGCGAGGTCGTAGGTGTCCTCGGGAAGCGGCTCGCCGGTCTCCTCGGCGACCGCGTCGCCGGCTTCGGCCTCGGTGAACTCGAAGTCGATGTCGAGGGCGTCCAGTACGTCGACCGCTGCGGGTGTGACCTCCTGCCCGATTCCGTCACCGGGCACGACGGCGATCTCGTGAGTCATGAGGAACTCTCGCTGGCCGGGGAAAAAGAGGGTATCGAATACCACGAGAACTGCCCGTCTGCGGAGCGAACTCGCGGGCGGTTCAGGAGCGGACGAGCCGAGCTGCGCCGACCGCGACGAGGACGCCGATCGCGGCGAGAACGAGGGGGTTCGGTGCCCCCGGACCGCGCTCGGCGGGCGCGACGGTCACGGACGCGGTGGCTCCATCCCCGATCGAGCCCGTCTCGGCAGTCGTTCGCTCGAGCCCCGCCCCCGAGGCCGCGACCGCGTACGACTCGCCTGCGCCTGGAACTGTGACCGCAAGTGTGCCGTCCGCGGCCGTTCGCTCTGACGGTTCGAACGTCGCGCCGGCCCGCTCGATCTCGACGGTGGCGTCCTCGACGGGCGTCCCGTCCGCGTTCTCGACGGCGATCTCGAGGGTCGCGTCGCCCTCCAGCGCGATCGGTTCGGCGATCGTCGAGTCCGAGACGTCGATCGTCCGCTCGCGGTCGTCGTACCCGGGCGCGTTCGCCTCGAGGACGTACTCCTCGTCCACGGGAACGCCGTCGATCCGGTAGTCGCCGTCGTCGGTTCGCTCGGCCGGGTACGTCCCGGTCGCTCCCGTCACAGCCACCGTCCCGTCCTCGATCGCCGTGTCGAACCGCTCGTTCGTGAGTGTGACGTCGATGGTTCCGCTGCCGGCGAGCGAGAGATCGGCCGTAACCGAATCGTCCGCGCGTACCGACGCCGTCGCGGACGTCCGCTCGTAGCCGGCGCGCTCGGCGACGAGCTCGTACTCCCGGTCGGCTTCGAGCCCCCCGAGTTCGAACTCGCCGTCGGCGTCGGTCGTCGTCTCGCGGCTGTCGCCGTCGGCGGTAGCGGTGACGGTCGCGTCCGCGATCGGTTCGCCAGTGACCTCGTCGACGGCGGTTCCCTCGACCGTCGCGTACTCCCCGGCCCGTTCGATCGCCGCCGCGACGTCGACGACCCCGTGTCCGCCGCGGTCGCCGTCGGCGTCGACCGCGGTCTCGACCAGTACGTCCTCGAGCTCCGCGGCATCGAGGGTCCGGTCGGTCGCCGACTGGACGAGCGCGGCTGCGCCGGCTGCGGCGGGGGCGGCCATGCTGGTGCCACTCTTGACCTCGTAACCGCCACCGGGGGCCGTGCTCGTGACGTCGACGCCGGGCGCGGCGAGGGTCGGAACTGTGTACGATCCGGGCCAGCGCTCGGGCGCCGCTTCCCCCCAGGTTTCGCTCGTGTCGATCGTCTCGCTGCTCGAGAACTCGGGGACGGTATTCGATCGATCGACCGCACCGACGCTGGTCGTCTCGGGGAGGTTCCCCGGCGAGGTCGACGTTTCCGCGCCCTGGTTGCCGATCGAGCTGACGACGGGGGTTCCGGCGTCGTTGGCGTTCTCGATCGCGTCGAGCAGCCCGGTGTCGTAGCCGTCGACGCCAAGGCTCAACACGACGACGTCGGCGCCGCTCTCGACGGCCCACTCGAGTCCCGCGATGATGTCGCGCTCGTAGCCGACGCAGTTCTCGCCGCTGTTGCAGTCGGTCATGACGGCGCCGTGGTAGAGGTCGACGTCGGGCGCGACGCCGATCCGGGTACCGCTCTCGTTGCCTCCGGCGACGAGCCCGGAGACGTGCGTGCCGTGATCGTCGTACGCGATCGGTTCGGGCGAAGGGGCGTCGCCGAAGTCGTTCCACTCGTCGACCTCGAGATCCGGGTGGTCGCCGTCGACGCCCGAATCGAGAACGGCGACGGACGTCCCCTCGCCTCTCGTCCCGTAGGTCTCCCAGGCGTCGGGGGCGTTCATCTGCTCGAGCCCGGTCGCGGGACCGTCGGATTCGTCGGCCTGTCCGTCGACGTCCGCGTCGGCGTCGTCGACGACCCGATCGCTCGCTCCCGAGACCGGCCGATCGGCGTCGATCGCGGTTACCCCGTCAGTGCGGGCGATCGTCTCGAGATCGATTCGGTCCGTATCGACCGTCACGAGGACGGCGGCCGTGAGCCAGAACTCCCGCTCGACGGTGACGGCGTTGCCGTCGCCGAGCGATCGGGCGAACCGCTCGTGGCTCGCCTCGGCAGCGGCCTTCCGGGCCGTGAGGTCCTCGCCAGCGTCGACGGCCGGCGAGTCGAGATGGACGAGGACGGAGACCTCCCCGTCAGCGTCCTCGAGCGCGGGGTCGATCGGCGCAGCCGCCGTTTCGGCGTCCTCGAGACCTGTCTCGGCGGTGACACCGGGCGCGCCGACCGCGACGCCCGAGAACAGCCCGAGGACCAGCACGACCGCGAGCGCCGCAGCTCCGACGCGGCCCGCGAGACGGTCGGCTACCGGACCCCGGAACATTACTGCACCATATACGTTCAATATACTAAATATGATCGGACGAAAGATATGGGGTGGCGGAAGCTATCGGTACTCGCGGCGGGAACGAACCGGGTGGTTCGCTCGAAAAGGGAGCGGCTACTCCGCTTCGGGGATCGCTTCGGATTCGACGTACGGCAGCTCGCGGGCGGTGTCCCGAACCGCGCCAGCGTTCGACTTCATCAGCGCCGTCGTGTCCCAGACGCCCTCGACTAAGGCCTTGCGCTGGGCGTCGTCGACGGTGACGTCGATCGTCTCCTCCCCGTAGGTGACCGTTTCGGCCGCGACGTCGATCTCGACGTCGCCGTCGGGGTTCTCGTCGACCCAGTCCTGGAGCGCCTCGATCGTCTCGCCATCGGCCGTGACGGTCGGAATGCCGAGCGCGAGGCAGTTGCCCGCGAAGATTTCGGCGAAGCTCTCGCCGATGATCGCGTCGATCCCCCAGCGCATCAGCGCCTGCGGGGCGTGCTCGCGCGAGGAGCCACAGCCGAAGTTCGAGTTGACCACCATCACCGACGAATCCTGGAACCGCTCCTCGTTGAACGGGTGGTCCTTCTGGTCGTCGTCCTCGTCGAACCGCTGGTCGAAGAAGGCGAACTCGCCCAGCCCGTCGAAGGTGACGACCTTCATAAATCGCGCGGGGATGATCTGGTCGGTGTCGATGTCGTTACCCCGGATCGGAAGTCCGGAGCCCGACACGTGGTTGACCTCGGGGATCTCTACGTCGTCGCCGCCGTCGGTTCGGATCTCCCGATCCTCGGCGGTGCTCGCGGGCGTTCGCCCGTCTTCTTGCGGGCTTTGCCCGCTCGAATGGTCCGCGGAGCGTTGCTCCGCGCTACTCGCTCGTTCCGAGGACTCGCTTCGCTCGTCCTCGCGGCTCATCGTGCGGTCACCTCCGCTTCCGGCAGCTCACGAACGTCGGTCACTTCGCCCGTGATCGCCGCCGCGGCGACCATCCGCGGGTTCATCAGGACGGTCCGACCGTCCTTCGACCCCTGGCGACCGACGAAGTTCCGGTTCGAGGACGAGGCGCAGGCCTCGTCGCCCTCGAGCTGGTCCTCGTTCATGCCCAGACACATCGAGCAGCCGGCGTTGCGCCACTCGAAGCCGGCCTCCTCGAAGACGTCTTTGAGCCCTTCCTCCTCGGCGGCCTCCTGGACGCGCTGGCTGCCGGGAACGACGAGCGCGCGGACGTGGGGGTGAACGTCACGACCTTCGACAATGCGGGCCGCGCGACGCAGGTCGGGCAGACGGGCGTTGGTACACGAGCCAAGGAAGGCGACGTCGATGTCGTACCCCTCCATCGTCTCGCCGGGCTCGACGCGCATGTGTTCCTGGGCGCGTCGCGCGGTGTCTTGCTTGTCCGCGGGCAGCGCCTCGGGCTCGGGAATCGAATCGGTGATACCGATCCCCTGGCCCGGGGTCGTCCCCCAGGTGACGACCGGCTCGAGCTCGTCGGCGTCGATGTGGACGACGTCGTCGTACTCGGCGTCCTCGTCGCTGCTGATCGACTCCCAGTACGGTTTGAGCTCCTCGAAGCGCTCGGGATTCTCCTGGAAGTAGTCGGTCCCCTCGAGCCACTCGTAGGTGGTCTCGTCGGGGTTGACATAGCCCGCACGGGCGCCGCCCTCGATCGACATGTTACAGATCGACATCCGACCCTCCATCCCCAGCTCCTCGATCGCGGAGCCGGCGTACTCGTAGACGTAGCCGACGCCGCCCTCGGTACCCAGTCGGCGGATGATCTCGAGGATGACGTCCTTCGCCTCGACGCCGTCGCCGAGTTCACCCTCGACTTCGATCTTTCGCACCTTCTGCTTCTCGAAGGCCAGGGTGCCCGTCGCGAGGACGTCCCGAATCTGGCTGGTGCCGATGCCGAAGGCGAGCGCGCCGAAGGCGCCGTGAGTCGAGGTGTGGGAGTCGCCACAGACGATCGTCTTCCCGGGCTGGGTCAGCCCCTGCTCCGGGCCGACGACGTGGACGATCCCCTGGTCCCCGCTGTTGGGGTCCGAGAACTCGATGCCCGCCTCGCGGACGTTCTCCTCGAGCTCGCTCATCATCTCCTCGGCGGCGTCCTCGTCATAGGGACGGGACTGATCCGCCGTCGGGATGATGTGATCGACCGTCGCGTGGGTTAGCTCGGGGTAGGCGACCTCCAGATCCCGCTCGCGGAGCATCCCGAAAGCCTGCGGACTTGTGACCTCGTGGATCAGGTGGAGACCGACGAACAGCTGGTCCTGTCCGGTCGGCAGCGTCGTCACCTTGTGGCGGTCCCAGACCTTGTCGTACAGCGTTCCCTCGCTCATACGTCCGTTGCTCCCGAATCGCGGCCGTGTTCGTTGCCACGTTCGAAGACGTCGTTCGCGTCGTCGGCGCCCTCCGGCGGCGTGTGATCGACTTGCTTCATCGTGTCGTCGTCCGACGGATCCGTCGCGGCGGGGTTCTCGTCGGTGCCGTTCCGCCGGCCGCCGTCGGCCACGACCGTTGGGCCGCGGCTGAACAGCCGGCCGACCGTCTCGCCGGTGTAGGGGTTGGTGTGGCTGACCGCGCGCATCGAGTCGTCGTCCGCTTCGGTGTCGTTCGTTCGTTTCATTCTAATCTGCTTGCAGTTTCTCTCGCTCGTCCTCGGTTTCCGCTTCCTGTTCTTCCTGCCAGGCAAACAGCGCGCGGAGGCGCTCGCCGACCTCCTCGATCTCGTGGTCCTTCTCGGCCTGGTTGAGCTGGGTGTAGACGGGTCGGTTGGCCTGGTTCTCGGCAACCCACTCGGTCGCGAACTCGCCGTTCTGGACCTCCTCGAGGACTTCCTCCATGTTCTGGCGGACCTGGTCGTCGATAACTCGCTCGCCGCGGGTGAGCCCGCCGTACTCGGCGGTGTCGGAGACCGAATCCCACATCGCGCCGAGCCCGTCCTCGTACATCAGGTCGACGATGAGCTTCATCTCGTTGAGACACTCGAAGTAGGCCATCTCCGGGCTGTAGCCCGCGTCGACCAGCGTCTCGTAGCCGACCTTGATCAGCTCGGCGATGCCGCCACAGAGGACGGCCTGCTCGCCGAAGAGGTCGGTCTCGGTCTCCTCGCGGAACGTCGTCTCGACGACGCCCGCGCGGGCGCAGCCGATCGCCTTCGAGTACGCGAGTGCGCGCTCCTTCGCGTCACCGGTCGCGTCCTGGTAGACCGCCAGCAGCCCGGGGGTCCCCTCGCCGTTCTCGTAGTTCCGGCGGACGAGGTGGCCCGGCGACTTCGGCGCGATCATCGTCACGTCGACGTCCTCGGCTGGCTGGATCTGGTTGTAGTGGATGTTGAACCCGTGGGCGAACTGCAGCGTGTCGCCGGCCTCGAGCTCGTCCTCGATCTGTTCGTAAACGTGGGGCTGGACCGTGTCCGGGACCAGCATCGAGACAATATCAGCCTGCGAGGCCGCCTCGACGGGCGTCGTGACCTCGAGTCCGTCCGCTTCCACGGCCGAGCGCGACGAGGAGTCCTCGCGGAGGCCGACGACCACATCGACGCCGCTGTCGTGGAGGTTCAGCGCGTGGGCGTGGCCCTGGCTCCCGTAGCCGAGTACGGCGACGGTTACGTCTTCGAGCTGCGATTGGTCTGCGTCCGATTCGTAGTAGATCTCGGTGGTGAATTCGTCTTCAGTCATCGTCTGCGTGGGTGTACTGCTGGGTCTGGTTCGCCTTGTCGGCGGACGATTCTGGCGGCGTCGGTGCCGCGGTGTCGGCGGTGCCACGGGCAAGCGCGGTCGTCCCGGTTCGGGCGATCTCGCGGATGCCGAACTGGGAGAACGTCTCGATCGCGGCCTCGATCTTCTGGCGGGCGCCCGTGATCTCGAAGGTCGCCGTCTCGGGGCTCGAGTCGACGGTCTTGGCGTCGTACATGTCCGCGACCGCCGCGACCTGGTCGGGTCGCTCGGCGTTGACCTTCACCAGGGCGAGCTCGCGACGCATCGCGTCGGGATCGAGCTCCCGAACTGCGATCGCCGGCAGCAGCTTCCGCAGCTGCTTTTTGATCTGGTCGATCCCCGGGTCGGGCTCTTCGACGACCAGCGTGATCCGCGCGCGGCCGTCCTCGTCCGTCGGGCCCACCGTCAGGCTCTCGATGTTGAACTGCCGTCTCGAGAACAGTCCCGAGACTTCGGCCAGCACGCCGGGCTCGTGTTCGACCAGCGCCGAGATGACGGTCCGTCGGGGCTCGCGTCGCGCCTCGACCTCGGGGTCGATGCGGATCCCCTGCTTGGTCCGTCGGCCGGCAGGCGTCGGGCGCTCCTCGGGAGCGGGTCCGTCGAGGCCCTGGTCCCGTGTCATAGTTGGTCCTCCGCCAGCGCGAACTGACCGTTGTCGCCGCCGCTTGGCACCATCGGATAGACGTTCGCCTGCGGATCGATGTGGACGTCGATCACGGAGGGACCGTCGTAGGCCAGCGCGGCGTCAATGGTGTCTGCGACCTCGTCGTAGTCGTCGATCCGGTAACCGGACGCGCCGAAGGCCTCGGCGAGCGTGTCGAACTCGGGCATCCAGCCGTAGTCCGACGCCGAATGACGGCCGTCGAAGAAGGCGTCCTGCCACTGCCGGACCATCCCGATGTACTCGTTGTTGAGCACGGCGACCGTGATATCCAGGTTCTCGCGGACGGCGACCGACAGGCCCTGCAGCGTCATCAGGAACGAGCCGTCGCCGTCGATACAGACGACCTCCTGGTCGTCGTCGGCCGCGAAGCGAGCGCCGATCGCCGCCGGCAGGCCGTACCCCATCGCACCCAGTCCGTGACTCGAGACCCAGGTTCGGGGCTCGGTGTAGGTCCAGTACTGGCAGGCCCACATCTGGTGTTGGCCGACGCCGGTGGTGACGACCGCGCGGTCGCTCGTAGCCTCGTCGAGGGCTTCGACGACGAACTGCGGTTTGATCGGTTCGTCCTCGGGGGCCTCGTAGGCCATCGAGTAGTCGGACTTCCACTGCTGGCACTGGGCACGCCACTTCGTCGCCTGTGGCGACTCGTCGACGGCCTCGGCGAGCTGTTCGACGACGGTACCGGCGTCGCCGATCAGCGGGTAGTCCGCGTGGATGTTCTTGCTGATCTCGGCGGGATCGATGTCGACGTGGATGATCTCCGCGTCGGGCGCGAACGTCTCGATGCCGCCGGTGAGCCGGTCGTCGAACCGGGTGCCGACGGCGATCATCGTATCGCAGTGGGTGATCGCCATGTTGGCGTAGCCGGTGCCGTGCATGCCGGCCATCTCCATCGAGAGCTCGTGGTCCTCGGGGAACGCGCCGATGCCCGGCATCGTCGTGACGACCGGAATCTCGTGTTCGATCGCGAACTCGCGACAGACCTCGCTAGCTTCGCCCTTGATGACGCCGCCGCCGAGTAGCATGATCGGTCGCTTGGCGTTTTCGACGCGTTCGGCTGCGGCGTCGACGAACTCGGGATCCGCTCGCTGCTGGACCTCGTAGGTGTCGGGCGTTTGCGGCTCGTCGGGTTCGCGGTCGGTCTCGGCTTTCGTGACGTCTTTGGGCAGATCGACCAGCGTCGGCCCGGGACGGCCCTCGCTGGCGAGCGCGAACGCCTCGCTGACGTCGGTGCCGACGCGATCGGGCTCGCTCGAGAAGGTGTTGGTCTTCGTGACCGGCATCGTGACGCCCGTGGTGTCGGTTTCCTGGAAGGCGTCGTTGCCGACGAACTCGGTCGGCACCTGTCCGGTCAGCGCGACGACGGGATCCGAGTCCATGTCGGCGTCGGCCAGACCGGTGACGAGGTTCGTCGCCCCCGGCCCCGAGGTCGCCAGGCAGATCCCCGGCTCCCCGGAGACGATGCCGTAGGCGTCGGCCGCGTGGGACGCCCCTTGCTCGTGGGCCATCGTCACGTGGTGGATCTCGGAGTCGTACAGCGCGTCGTAGACGGGCATGATCGCGCCGCCCTGCACGCCGAACGCGTGTTCGACTCCTGCGTTCTCGAGCGCGCGGACGACCGACTCGGCACCCGTCGTGACCGGGGTCGGTTCGGCGCCTGTCGCCGACTCGGCGTCGGCGTCCACGGTCCCGGTCGACTCCGGTGGCTCGTCCCGTGGTGTCTCTTGGTCGTCGTGCTGTTCCTCGGTTGCGGTAACCGGTGGTGCGCGTTCGCTCATCGATATCCTCCTGCCGGATTCGGGCGATACGTGCTGTTGGCTGATGTCATCTGGTGGATTGCGGGTCGCTCGGCGGTCGGTGCGACGGATACGGGCCGGGATCGAGGAAGGAGTTGGTGAGGGGCTAGTGGGCCCCTACAATACGAATGCGAGCGAGCGCGTCGCTGTCGGCGTCGCGGGTGCGAACCGATCTGCGAGCGCGATCCGTCATCACTCCACTCGTAGGGTCGGGGACTATCATAATAGTTTCGTCCCGGGCAACGCTGGCGGGAACACCATCGCGATAGCCGGGGCTCCCGGCCAGTAGCAAACGAGGGTGTCATCCCTCAGATCTGCACCTCCTCTCGCCGGCGCTCGACGCCGGCCTCCTCGGCGAACCGCTCCAGGTCATCGACCGTGATACGACGTTTCTCCGCGCCGTAGTCCTTGACGCGGCGGGTAACCGTTCGCACCTCGTCGTCGGTGGGCTCGTACCCGCGCTCCTCCAAGCGTTCGCGGACCGAGTGAGTCCCGGTGTGTTTCCCCATGACCAGTCGGCGCGTCGCGCCGACCATCTCCGGGGTCATCACGCCGGGTTCGAAGGTGTCGGAGTTCTCGATGACGCCCGCGGCGTGGATCCCGCTCTCGTGGGAGAAGGCGTTGTCGCCGACGACGGGTTTGTTCCCCGGCGTCTCGATCGAACTCTTCTCCTCGACGAGTTCCGAGAGCTCCACGATGCGGGTCGTATCGATCCCCGTATCACACTGGTAGACCGACTCGACGGCCATCACGAACTCCTCGTAGGCGGCGTTACCGGCCCGCTCGCCGATCGAGTTGACCGAGACCTGCGCCTGATCGGCGCCCGCCTCGATGCCCGACAGGGCGTTTGCGGTCGCCAGCCCGAAGTCGTCGTGAGTGTGGACGTCGACCCGTGCGTCGGTGTGTGCACAGACCTTCTCGATCATCGCCCGGAACCGGTTCGGCGTGGCGACGCCGCAGGTGTCCGGGATGTTGATCCAGTCGGTCCCTGCCTCGGAGACCGCCTCGATCACGTCGATCAGGAACCCCTCGTCCGTTCGGGTCGCGTCCATCGGCGAGAACATACAGGTCGCCCCCGCCTCCGTGATCCGTTCGACCGACTCGACGGCGCGCTGTACTACGTCCTCCCGGGTCGCGTGCATCGAGTCCTCGATCTGGACGTCGCTGGTGCTGACGAACGTATGCACCATCTCGACACCGGAATCCAGTGCGGCTTCGATGTCGTCGTCGACGACGCGGGCCAACCCGCAGGTGGTCGTCGACGTCGAGGACGCGATATCCCTGACCGCCTCGAACTCGGCCTCGGAGTTGACGGGGAAGCCGGCCTCGATGACGTGGGTCCCCATCTCGTCCAGGACGGAGGCGATCTCGCGTTTGTCGTCGTAGGAAAACGACGTGCCGGGCGACTGTTCGCCGTCCCGCAGCGTCGTATCGAAGACACGTGCTGACTCGATTTCGTCAGTGGAATCTAACGTGCCCTGGAAGAACTCGACCCCCCTGACTGGTGTCAGAGGTCGGGTTGCCTTGTGAAGACATTGTATCTGAATCCGAGGATCGACGTCGTATATAAAGCTGACGCTGCCCGCGGGACGGGAGACCGTGCCAGTCGTCCCGCCGTTCGAGACACGGGCGAAAACCGCAAGACATCAACGACCTATTACTGAACACAGATCCTATTATCATACCGCTCCCGACCCGAGCTTCCGCCGTCGTCCGCCCGACTCGACGACAAAATTCACGACTACTGGGCGGAAATTAAACTTGGATCGCTGGCGCGCGCCCCATGGTGGACAGTCGGTCAGTAACGGCGGGCAGTGACGTGCCATAATGGACGAACGAATAATAATTTCCATTCTCCTTCTGGAACGTACGTTAGTCGATCCGATACCGGAACGAAGCTACTACTCGATCGCACAGAGTACAACGTCTTGCAACCGCCCGCACTCACTCGAGGGCGTCCCGGTGGGATTCGTACCGGTTCACGTACCGCTCCTCGCAGGAGGGACAACAGAACGTCTTGATCTCGCCGTCGATCGTCGCGGTCACGCCGTCGCCCGTAACCTGTTTCCCGCAAACGACACACTCGTGGGCGAACCCGGTCGCCGCCAGCGCGGAGACCCGCGCGGACCGGTTGAGCAGCGTCACGTCGTATCCCGACAGCGAGCCGAGATCGATCTCGTCGGCGAGCCACGAGCGGACGTCGGTTCCCGAGATCGTAGCGTGAACGAGGACGCGCCCGTCGCCCCCCTCGAAAACGTGTTCGACGCCCTCGAGCTCGCCCGCAGCGGCGTAGACATCCGCGACCGCCTCGGGAGCCGGCTCGAGCTCGACGAGCATCGAGACGTCGCCGTGGAGCCGCTCGCGGTCGATGTCGATCGTGAACTCCCGGATGATCCCCTGGCTCTCGAGTCGGGAGATCCGATCGGACACCGCCGGCGGCGTCAGATCGACCCGGTCGGCGATCTCCTTGTACGGTCGCCGGGCGTCGGTCGCCAACAGCTCGAGGATCTCCAGATCCGTCTCGTCGAGCTCGCGCATGGGTGTCGGTTGGGGTGCGGGCGTCAAGAGTGTACCGCGAGCGCGGATTCGGACGGCGACGGTTCGCACTGTGTCGCGAACGCGGGGTGTGAGAACTAAACCCCAGGTGGTGGTAGGGGCGCAGCGATGTCCGAAGACGACGTTACGGACCTCCTGACGGAGGCCTACATCGACGAACTCGAGACAGTGATGAACTATCTGACCAACGCCATCGTGCTCGACGGGGTCCACGCCGAGGAGGTCAAATCGAGCCTCGCAGCCGACGTCGACGAGGAGCTCGAGCACGCGCGGCTGCTTGGCAATCGACTCAAGCAGCTCGATCGGTCCCCGCCCGGCTCGGAGGCGTTCGAGGCCGGCCAGTCGAGTCTGCAGCCCCCCGAGGACACCACCGACGTCGAGTCGGTGATCGACGGCGTCCTCGAGGCCGAGGAGGACGCCCTGGAGACGTACCGGTCGCTGCTCGAGGCCGCCGAGGACGCGAACGATCCGATCACCGAGGACGTCGCGGTGACGATCCTCGCCGACGAAGAGGCCCACCGCACCGAGTTCCGCGGGTTCAAGAAGGAGTTTCCCCGGGACTGAGTCCAACGCGGTACTGCGTTGCCGCCGACGGATCGTGGGCGGAACCAATCGACAGCGGACCGAGAGCTGTGAAGCGAACGTTTTTCTCGGCGCGCTTCGAGGCGTACCGTATGAGCGATTTCGATCTCGACCTGCGAACCGTCGAGGAACATATCGACGAGGAGTTCGAGCTCGACGGCGAAATCGTCCTCGGCGTCCTCGACGGGACGACGCCCGCCGACGACTGGCTCGAGGCGGTTTCGACGGGGAACGTCCTCGTCCTCTGTGTCGAGGGCGAGGTCAACGAGCTGGCCTCCGGCTTCGCTCGCGACGTCAAGGAGTCGGGCGGCAACCTCATTCACTTCCGCGGCTTTCTGGTCGTCACCCCGCCGGGGATCGACGTCAACACCGATCGGCTGTAGTCTGGTCTCTCGATCGGCGTCGAATCGCGTGCCTCGAGCGTCGGGGCTCGCCTTCGTCCTCGCGTGTCGTCACCGCGAACCGTCACGGTGCCCAACGGATAGCCGCGTCGCTACGAGCGAGAACGCGAAAAGCGTCAGCGCAGAGAGAACTTAGTTGTCGCCGGTCTTGGACTGCCACTCGTAGTCGCGGCGCTTGGCGGACTTGCCGAAGCCGCACGACGAGCAGACCTTCTTTTTCGTGTGGTAGGACTTCTCTCCGCAGCGACGACACTTCGTGTGGGTCGTCTTGTTCTTCTTTCCTTGGCTCGGGGTTCCTGCGCCAGTCATGGAGTGATCGAAACGACGTTATCGCCGCGTATAATCGTTGTGTCTTCGACCGGGTCCTCGTCGTCCACCTCGCGGTCGGCGGCTCTCGAGACGTCTTCGAGCACCAGGTTCATGTGCTGATCGTAGCCGGTGAGGTCGCCGACGTACTCGTCGCCGCTCTTGAGCCGCACGGTGACGCGTTCGCCGAGCGACGCCTCGAGGACGTCAAGCGGTCGTCCACTCATACAAGACACCGCCAGTGATGGACACTTAATCGTACCGGTCGCGACGCCCGTAGCCGCCCGCTCGTGGGTCTCCCTGCCACCCTCCAAGCCAAACGGCTAAGTGATCGCTCGTCGACTCCAGGATATGGGAGAGAAGAAGTTTACCCTCATCGAGCTCAATCTCCAGGGCGACCACCAGTTCGGGCCGCGAGCGATCGACGACGCGTTGCCCTTCGGGGAGAAGTACGGCGACGAGGATCTCGAGGAGGAACTCGCCGACGAGGACCTCGAGGACGCCGAGGACTCCGGCGGGAAAGGCGGTGCGATCGGCGCACTGCTCGCGCTGGCCGTCCTCGTCGCGCTTGGCGTCGCGGCCAGGAAGTACGCCGGCGACGACGAGGACGACGCGGAGTTCCCCGAGGACGAACAGCCCGACGTCGTTGTCAACTAACGCGAGCCGAACCCTTTTGCGTTCGCTGCCCGTAGATTTGGGCGTGAACCTTTATCGTAGTGCCCGCGCGGTCGCCGGTGCCTCCGGCGACAGCGTGATCGACTGGCAGTCGGCCGCCGAGGGGGCGAAGGCGGCGACCGACCCCGGCTCGCTCGACCTCGAGCCCGGCGAGCGCGAGGCCTACGCCCGCGACGTGCGCGAGGCCCGCGCCGCGGTGCGGTCGGTTTCCGGTGCCGAGTTCGACGTTCCCGACACGGTCGAGATCCAGAACCGCCACCACTGGATCGACGCCAACGTCGAGACGTTCCAGCGGGTCATGGGTGCCCTCGAAACCCCCACCGGGACCTTCCCCGGCGTCGCGCGCACGATCAACACGGGGACGATGACCGTGCTGTTGGCGTTTCTGGGACGGAACGTGCTGGGGCAGTACGATCCGCTTTTGCTCGCGGACACTCCTGACGAGGACCACGCGCTCTACTTCGTCCGACCCAACATCCACAAGGCTGCCGACACGCTCGAGGTCGACGTCGACCGGTTCCGCCGCTGGATCGCGTTCCACGAGGTGACTCACGCCGCCGAGTTCGGCGCGGCGCCGTGGCTCTCGGACCACCTCGAGGAGCGGATGCGAGATGGGGTCGCCGACCTCTCGACGGGTTCGTTCAACAAGGCGGCGTTCAAGGACCTCGACGCGGCGATGACTGTCGTCGAGGGGTACGCCGAGCTGTTGATGGACCACGCCTTCGACGGCGAGTACGAGGACCTCCGGCGCAAGCTCGACGCCCGTCGGCAGGGTCGGGGACCGCTCCAGAAGCTGTTCCGGCAGCTGCTCGGGCTCGGCCTCAAGGAACGCCAGTACGAGCGCGGGAAGAACTTCTTCGAGCACGTCGTCGCGGTGCGAGACGTCGAGACCGCTGCCCTGGTCTGGGAGCGTCCCGAGAACCTCCCGACCCACGACGAACTCGACTCGCCGGGGCTGTGGATCCGACGAATGGAGCGCTGAGGCCGCTCGCAACCGACAGTTTTCGACCTCGCCGTTCAGTTTCGGGGACGCTACTCCAGGATCCAGTGGAGATACCAGAGCAGCCCGCCTCCCGCCACCAGCCCGACGCCCATCGCCAGCCCGATCTGCGGTAGCGCGGCGCCCCCCTGGAGCGCGATCAGCCCGCAGGAGACCGCGACCAGCAGGACGAACGCGATCCCGAGGCGGGTCGAGGGAGCCGTCAGGACGCTCGTCTTCGGCGAGCGTCGGTCGGGGCCCCGGCCCCGGCTCATATTTCGTCGGCCGTGCTGACGTGCATCGTCCGGAACAGCCACGCGGGAGCGTCGTCGCTCGTATCGCCCGTTTTCGATCCCGACTCGACGGCCTCGGGACGAACCAGTGTCCCGCTCCAGCGCGTGTCGAACCGACGATCCGCCCCGGCTTCCGTGTCGGTCCAGGCCATCGTTACCTCGTCGGCGAACGTGGCGTACGCCCCGTCCTCGGCGATCGAGAGCCGATGGCTCTCGACGGACCAGTCGGTCGTCGTCTCGGTCTGGCTCTCGAGAGCGTCGGCGACGGCCTCGTAGCCGAAGGCCGCCTCGCTGATTCCGAACTTCGTCGTCGAGGCGCTCTCGAGAAAGTACGGCGGCAGGGGCTTGCCCCGCCGGAGCGCCTCGTAGTACTCGCGGACGACGGCCGCGGCTTTGTCGCTCATACCGTACGCTGTCGGCGTCAGTCGCCAAAGGCTCACCGGACGCAGTCGCAGGCGTCGCCGTCGAGCACGGCTCCTCACATAAAACCGCGATCGACCGCGTCGGTCTCGATGAGATCGTCGAGTTCGGCGTTCAACAGCTCGTCGGCCTCCTCGAACCGGTCTGCGAGGTCCTCGAGCTCGTCGGGACGGTCGTACTGGTCGTACTCCATCGGCCCGAAGGCGGGGCTCTCGATCGCCTCCATAACGTCGTCGAACAGGTCCTGGGGCCGGGTCGGCGCGTCGGAGTGGGTCTCGAGGACGGTCTCCAGTCGCTTCGAGACCGTTTCGACGTGGTCCTCGTCCTCCGGCGGGGACTGGACCGCGAAGCGCCCGCCCGAGTCGCGTTCGGGGAGAAAGGCACCGATCTCGTCGTCGAGGCTGCGGGCCACTTTCGTCCCGACGCCCCGCACCTCGAAGGGGTTTTTCGCGTACGTCTTGAGGAAGAACACTCCCGCCCGGGGATGCGCGAGGTACATGTCCTCGCCGACGCCGCCGGCCCGGTCGCCGGCGACCGCCCGCCAGTCCTCGGGGTCGACGCTGCGCTCGGTGACGTCCTCGAGCACGTCCTGCCACTCACGAATCCGCATACTGCACGCTTGTCGCGGGGACAGAATGAACGTATCGGTTGCCCCGACTTCGGCGCGGAACCGAAAGGAATACGATCGCGCTCCCGACAGCACACGCAACCGCCGAGTTCAGATGGCCACACCTCGACGCCCGTCGTTTCACGACCTGTTTCGAACCGAACCCGTCCGGAGTACGCTGCTCGCGGTCGGCCCGATCGCGCTGGCGGTCGGCCAGCTGGTAAACGGCTACGTCAACGGTCTCTCACCGATCGTGACCCTCGCCTTCGCACTCGTCATGATCGCGTTCGCCGCCGTGGCCACTGGCCACCACGCGGCGCAGTACCGTCGTCGCCGGCTCGAGGCCGACCTCGAGCGCTGAACGACGTCCTCGCCGACCGATAGTTATTCCTCGTGAGCGACGGGACCACCGAGCCGAATGATCGGGACGGGACCGACTCGAGAGATCGTCGACTGGGAACGAACCACCGAGGACGGGACGACGGTGTATGTCATCGAGTACGACGAGCCCGTTCCCGAACCCTCCCTTCGCTCGGGAACTCTGTTCGGCGCCAGCAGCGGCGGCACGGTTCCGGAAGCCGACCGTCGGATCACCCTCCCCGACGGGGAGCAGCTGCCCGCCGACGAGGTCGTCTTCGACGCGGACGGGGCCGTCCTCGAGGTCCGCCACGAGGGGTCGTCGCTGCTTCGTCGGATCCGTCGGACGCTGTTCCCCTGGTGGTAGGCGTCGTGACAGCTGCGCGCTCGGTCAGACCGACACGAGTTGGACCGCTACGGTGTCTCGGCGTCGGGTTCGGTCATGATCGACCGCGCCTCTCGGGCTTCGTAGGCGTTGTAGCCGGCCAACCCCGCGATAAGCAGGCCCGAAGCCAGTGTGCTCCAGAACCCGTTCGTCATCCCGAGTAGCGCCGGTGCGACGATCAACCAGATCCCAAGGATCGCGACCAAGGAGCCAACGCCGATCGAAAGGGGAACGTCGTTGGCGAGCCGGTAGTAGTTGTAGGTTCCCGCGACGAAGACGACCGCGCCGACGAGGACGTTGTTCCACAGTTCGGCCGCGGCGAAGTCGTACAGCAGGACCGAGAGCGCGACCCAGGCGCCGAGCGCGGCGACGATCGCGCTGATAAAGGGCGTGTGGCGCCGTCGCTCCTCGTTGGAGATCTGGGTGGACTCGTCCCGGGGGTCCCGGCCGCGGTCGTCGCGGTCGCCGGCGCCGGTGCCCGACTCGACCTCGGTTGGGGTTCGGTCCTCGGGGTCGTCACTGTTGGAGTTACTCATGGTGCTCATGGGTTCGCCTCGAGGTTCCAAAAGGGCCGCGACCGTTACAGTGAGCGAACGGGGAAGACCGGGGGTAATACGGCGTTACGTCCGGGATGGCGACGGTGATTGCGTCCGCAACCGTGACCGATACCGTTTTTGACGCCTCGGTCCTGACCATAGGCGTGGACGTACGCGGAACGGTCGCCGACGAGGTCGAGGTGCGCTCGGTGTCGACCAGCCACGGCGAGAGCGAGCTCGCCGAGGTGCCGCTGGTGCGAACTGAGGACGACGCCGCCGACCGCCCGAGCGACGACTACGAGCCGACGACGGTGACGCTGTGGAACAAGTGGACCGAGTCGGCCGAGCTGCTCGAGCCGGGGATGGAACTGCTCGTTACCGACGCGGAAATCGACGACTATGGGGCGGAGACGGGGTTCAAGACGACGGGCGACTCCTACGTCGTCGTCGAGCCGAGCTTCCTCGTCGACGTGACGTCGATCCGGAATTGGACGGAGTGTCCGCGGCTGTACTACCTGAACAAGCTCTCGGGGGTGCCGCTGAACTACCCCGTCGTGAAAGGGACCCTGGTCCACGAGGTGTTCGGCGATCTCCTCCGGGGCCGGGACCTCGAGGACGCGATCGACGCCCGGGTCGAGGAGCGAGGACTCCAGCTCGGCTTGCTCGGTGAGGATCCGGAGTCGGTCGCCGAGGACGTCCGTGAGAACGCGCAGGCGATCGAGGGGTGGCTCGAACAGGGTCGTCTCACGGAGGAAGACTCCTGGCGCTCCGAACAGCTGCTGATCAGCGAGACGTTCGGGATCCGCGGGCGGGCCGACGCGATCCGTCGGGGCGCGCCCGTCGAGCTCAAGACGGGGAAGAACCTGAAGAAAGAACCGCGCTTCAAGGACAAGGTCCAGGCCGCCTGCTACGCCCTGTTGCTCGAGGAACACGGCGGGGACGTCGACACCGGTACGCTGCTGTACACCAAGAACTCGGCGCTGGATCGCAACGAGGAGACCGGCGACCTCACCCCCGCCAAGGAGTTTTCGATGGGTAACGGGCTGTTGAAGTACGTTGTGCGGCTGCGCAACGAGATCGCCGCGGCCGAGGTCGCGGGCGACGTGCCGACGGGGTACGAGGGCAACGCCAAGTGCGAGTACTGCTTCGAGCAGGACACCTGCATGGTTGTCTCGGGGCGACTCGACCAGGAGTCGAAGGCGGGCCAGATCGGCCAGCCCCTGCCCGCCGAGGAGCGGGAGTACTTCGAGCGGTTCTCACGGGCCATCGAGGCCGAGCGCCGGGCGGTCCACCGCGAGTACGCCAAGCTCTGGGAGCAAGACGCCCGGGAGCGGGCCGACGACGACCGCGCGCTGATCGACCTCGAGTTCGTCGAGAAACGCGAGCTCGAGGCGGGTCGCTGGGAGCTTCGCGCCCGTCGAACGGGTGGCGCGACCTCCAAGCTCCGGGAGGGAGATCTCGTCCTCGCGAGCGACGGCCATCCGGTTCGGGGCCAGTCGGAGCTGGCGCGGATCGAGCGACTGGACGAGGACGAAGTCGTCCTCACCGCCGACGAGCCCGTCGCGGTCAGTCGGCTGGACGTCTACCCCTCCGAGCTGACGACCGACCGACTGCTCGTCGCGTTGCACGATCTGCTGTTGAAGGGCGACGAACGGCGCAAGGACGTGCTGTTCGACCGGGCGAACCCCGAGTTCGAAACGATCGACGAGACGTTCATCGATAACAACGACGCGCAGAACGACGCCGTCGAGATGGCCGTGGGCGCGCGCGACTGCGCGCTGATCCACGGCCCGCCCGGCACCGGAAAGACCTACACGATCGCCCGCGCCGTCCGCGCGATGGTCGACCGGGGCGAGCGGGTCCTGCTGTCGGCGTTTACCAACCGGGCGGTCGACAACGTCCTCGAGGCCGTCCTCGAGCAGCTCGACAGCGCGGGTGCGGACGACCGGATCGTCCGCGTGGGATCGGAAAGCGGCGTCCGCGAGGACATGCAGCCGTACCGCCTCGAGCGGGCCGGCGACCCCGAGACGCGACTGGCCGAACTCGAGGACGCCCAGGTCGTCGCCGCGACGACCGCGACCTGTGGCTCGCGGATCATGAAAGAGCAGTCGTTCGACGCCGCCCTGGTCGACGAGGCCGCCCAACTGACGGAGCCGGGCACGTTCGCGGCGACGAACCTCGCCGACCGGTTCGTCCTCGTGGGCGATCACGAGCAGCTCCCGCCCGTCGTCCAGGCGGAGGGTGGGACGGGAAGCGACGAGCCGCGAGCAGCCGACCTCACCGAGTCGCTGTTCGAACGGCTCGTCGACTGTCACCCCGACGCGGGCGTGATGCTCGACCGCCAGTACCGGATGAACCAGCGCATCCAGGCGTTCGCCTCGCGGGAGTTCTACGACGGGCAACTGCGCCCCGCCGAGCCCGAGGTCGCCGGACGTACCGTAGACGACCTCGAGGGCGTCTCCAGGGACGCCCTCCCCGCGACCCTGCGCGATCCCGTCGCGTTCGTCGACGTCGAGGGCGAGAGCTCCCAGTACACCGACGAGGCGGAGGCGGCCCGCGTCGCCGAGCTGATCGAGGCCTACGAGGACGCCGGCCTCGACCGGGCCGACATCGGGGTTATCGCCCCCTTCCGGGCCCAGGTGTCGACGATCTCGAGTCACGTCCCCGCGGACGTCGCCGTCGACACCGTCGACCGCTTCCAGGGCTCGAGCAAGGAGCTCATCATCGTCTCCTTTACCGCGACGGGGAGCCTCGAGGGGCCGATCTTCGAGGACTACCGCCGGATCAACGTCGCGCTCACTCGGCCGAAGCGAGCCCTGGTGCTCGTCGGCGACTCGAGGGCGCTGTCGTCCGATCCGGTGTACGGACGGATGCTCGAGTGGGCACAGACCTGACGGCCGTTGGCGACGCCGTTCCAACGGAATCCTTACTGTTCGAGGCTCGAGACGCTCACTGTGTATGCGACTCGAGGACGAAAGCGCCGCGATCCGCGAGCTGTTTCCGACGGCGTACACCGACATCGCGATCGCCGTGACCGAACTCGGCGGACAGAGCACGCTCATGCTCCTGCTCGCGACGCTGTTTTGGCTCTCGAGTCAGCGGCGAACCGCCCTCGTGATCGCGTACGCTCTCGCCGGCGTCTCTCTGCTGCTCGCGATCAAGACCGTGCTCGGGCTGCCCCGTCCGCCCGCGGAGCTCTTCCTCAAGCCGCTCGAGTCGGACACTTACGGCTTCCCGAGCGGCCACGCCTTCGCCGCCACCGTCGTCTACGGCGGGCTCGTCTCCGCGTACGACCGCACCCGCGACTTCCGGGCCGTCGCCGCAGCCGGCACGCTGATCCTGACGGTCTCGCTCTCCAGGGTCGTCCTCGGCGTCCACTACATCGGCGACGTGATCATCGGCGTCGCCATCGGGTTCGTCTTCCTCGGCGCGATGAACCGAGCGACGCGCGGCGAGCCCCAGCGCGCGTTCGCGATCGCGCTCGGCCTCTCCGTTCTGGCGATGCTCGCCGTCGGTTCGTCGAGCGAACTGCTGCTCGGCCTCGGCAGCTCGATCGGCGGTCTGTTCGCCTCGCGTCGACTCGACCGGTTACCGCCGTCTCGCTCGGCGCTCGAGGACGGCGTCCTCGTCGTCGTCGGCATCGGCTACGTGGTCGCGATCACGACCCTCGAGTCCGTCGTCTCGACGGTCGAACCGCTGCTCGTCCCGCTCTACGCCGCACTTCTTGCGGGGATCGTCCTTGCACCCGCCGCAGTCGGGCGCCTCGGGTTCGGCGCGCTCGAGCCCGGACGGCGGTAAGGGATCGGAATCGCGTAGGGTTATGTATCGCCGATCGCAAGGTCCGGTATGTCGCAGGACGTTCCGGTTCACGCTATCGACATCGTCGTCCTCATCGTGGTCTCGGTACTCGGCGGATTCCTGCTCGCAGCCTGGACGCTGCCGCCGTCGCTGGCGTTTGACTTTGCGGTTTCGGTCCTGGCTGGAACAGTCTTCATGGCGTTCTTCCTGTTTATCCCCATAATGGGTGTGCGTCTGTTCATCGAGGACGCCCGAGAGGAGAAAGCGGAGTAGCTGCGAGCCGACAGCGACTGACGACACCACGACCGTTTTTCACGCCAGCTGCCGAACCGACTGTCACACGTGAACGTTCCACTGGGATCCGGGACGATCGAGCTGCGACTCCCCGGGTGTGACGTGACGATCGCCGAGCCGTCAGGCGGCGAGCCCGTCGACGTCCGCGCGGCCGCAGAACGGGCGCTCGAGGACCCGCTCGGGCCGCCGCTGGCCGACCGTGTCGAGCCCAACGACGACGTGGCGATCGTTGTGACGGATCTCACGCGGACGGTACCCGACGACGTGTTGCTCGACGTGCTGCTCGCACGGCTCGAGCGCCTCGACGTCGCGCGCGAGCGGATCACGGTCGTCGTCGGCCTCGGCCTCCACCGACCGATGACCGACGCGGAGCTCGAGACGATGCTCGGTCGCCACGCCGACCTGGCGGTGAACCACGATCCGGCGTCGGTCGTCGAGGTCGGAACGATCGGGGCGACGGGAGCCGATCCGGACCGACCCGACGGACCCGCGAGCGACGGCGTCCCGGTCGAGATCGGCGTCCCGGTTGCCGAGGCCGATACGGTCCTCTCGACGGGCGTCGTCGAACCCCACCAGTACGCCGGGTTCAGCGGCGGCGCGAAGACTGTCGCCATCGGCGCGGGAAGCGAGTCGCTGATCCGGTACACGCACGGCCCGGCGCTGCTCGCCCGCGAGGACGTCCGTCTCGGACGCGTCGCCGGCAACCCCTTCAGGGAGGCGATCGACGCGGCGGGCGAGCGCGTCGGGATCGATTTCTCGCTCAACCTGACCCACGGTCCGGCGGGCGTCCTCGGGGTACGGGCCGGCGAGGGACGGCGAGTCGTCCGCGAGCTCGCGGCGGTGGCCCGAGACGCACTCTCAGTCCCAGTCGCCCGCGAGTACGATGCCGTCGTCTGCGGCGTCGGCGCGCCGAAGGACGCGAACCTCTATCAGGCGACCCGCGGGGCGACCTACGTGGCGCTCGGCGATCGGAACCCGCTGCGTGAGGGGGGTCGACTCGTCGTCCCCGCGGCCCTGCCAGAGGGTGCGGGCAAGGGAACCGGCGAGCGACGGTTCTATCGACGGCTTCGGGACGCCGACGATCCCGAATCGCTGTACGACGAGCTACGAACGGGGTACGAGCCCGGCGCCCAGCGGGCGTTCGTCGTCGCCCGCGTTCTCCGGGACCACGAGCTCGTCGTGACCAACAGCGAGGTCCCGGCGCTCGTCGAGGAGTGTCTGCTGGGCGCTGCGGACGACGTCGCCGACGCCGTCGATCCCGGCAGCGACGTGTTGGTCGTTCCGGACGCGCTGAACACCCTCCTGGTCGAGAGACAGTAGTCTGCGAGCGTCGTCGATTCGGCCACCCCGTCCGATCGCTCCGCGGTACGTTCACCTCCGCCGCCGTCGTACCACGCTCATGCTCGCGCGTCTCCGCAGTTACCGCCCCGGCGGTCGCGTCGCCGTTCGACTCGTCGTCGTCGTTGCCCTCGTCTCGATCGCTACCGGCGTCGTCGCCATCCTCACCGATCCCGTCTCCGAAGCGGCCGGAGCGCTCGGCGACGTTCAGGCCGCGGCCGAGTTCAGCGGCACCGTCGTCGGCTTCGCCTTGCTCGTCGCCGCCTGGGGGATGCGCCGCGGCTACCGGATCGCGTCCGTCGCCGCGGCGGCGCTCGTGTGCCTCGCGGCCGTCCACGGCGTCGTTCAGTTTCGGCTCGCCTCGATCCCGCTGGTCGTGCTCTCGCTCGGCGGACTCGCCGTCCTCGTACTCACCAGCGACCGGTTCACGCGATCGAGCGCGCTCGGACCGACCCAGCTCGGTGCGCTCGTGGCTATCGTCGGCGTCTGCTGTTACGGCACCGCCGGCGCGTACACGCTGCGCGCGCAGTTCGACGAGCTCCACACCGTCGCCGACGCGGTCTACTTCACGCTCGTCACCGCGAGCACGGTCGGCTACGGCGACATCCACCCGACGACCGCGACGGCGCGCCTGTTCGCCGTCTCGCTCGTGGTGCTCGGGCCGACGACCGTCGGCGTGGCCGTCGGGAGCCTGTTCGGGCCGGCGATCGAGACCCGGCTCTCGCGGACCGGCCGTCGGGCGACGGCGTACCGCTCGCGGGATCGGTCGCGGGACGGCGCTCGCGTCGTCGTCCTCGGCGTCGACGAGCGAACCGCTCGGTTCGTCGACAGGCTCGCCGAGCGGGCCCGCGTCACCGTCGTCACGAGCGACGAGCGCGGGGCGAAACGGCTCCTCGAGGGCGTCGAGACCGTCGAGACCGTCGACGGCGACCCGACCGAGACGCGCGTCCTCGAGCGCGCACGGCTCGAGGCGTGCGACGCGGTGCTCGTTACGGCCACCGGGGACATCGACCCCGCCGCCGCGTCCTCGGCCGCGCGGGCGGTCACGGACGCTCGGCTGGTGCTACTCGGGGGTCCGGACGCGGCCGCCGATCTCGGGGCCGACGCGATCGTCGATCCCGAGGCGGTCGTCGTCGACGCGATCGTCCGGGCGACGCGGGGGGAGGCGGATCAGTCCTCGTCGGCGGCCTCCCACAGCGGGTAGAGATCGTCCTGGACGGGTTCCGTGATCGTCTCCGAACCGAGTTCGAGCGCGAACCCGTCATCGGATTCCGTCGCCTCCTCGACGGTTCCGATCTCGGCAGCCTCGAGTCCGGCGTCCTCGAGGTCCACGAGCGCGTCCCCGACGGCGTCCTCGGGGACAGTCGCGAGCAAAGCGCCGGAGCCGAAGATTCGAAGCGGGTCGACCTCGGCCGCCCCGCACAGCGTCTCGGTCTCGGGACGGATCGGCACCGCGTCCCGATCCACCGCGAGCCGAACGTCGGCGGCGCGGGCGAGCTCCAGCAGGCCGGCCGCGACGCCCCCCTCGGTGGGATCGTGCATCGCGGTCGCGTACTTCCGAAGCACGCGCCCGTCGGGGACGACGCTGATCTCCTCGAGGAAGTCGGCCGCCCGCTCGCGGACGTCGGGGTCGACATCGAGCTCGTCGCCGAAGTCGGCCGCGAGGATGGCCGTCCCCTCGATCCCTGCGGCCTTCGTGAGGACGACGCGGTCGCCGGGTTCGGCCCCTCCCGTCGGGACGAAGGAGTCGGTCGCCCCCATCGCGGTCAGGGAGACGAGCGGGCGATCGAGCTGGTCGACGTACTCCGAGTGGCCGCCGACGATCGAGGCGCCGACCTCGCGGGCCGCCGCGTCGATATCCTCGGTGATCGCCTCCAGCGGCGATTCCGGGTCGGGCAGCAGGATGACGGTCGTCAGCCAGCGCGGGTCGGCGCCGGAGACCGCGACGTCGTTGCAGGCGACGTGGACGCCGAGGCGGCCGACCTGAGAGGCCGCAAGCGAGATCGGATCGGAGCTGACGACGAGGGTCCTATCGCCTTCCGGCCAGGCGATCGCCGCGGCGTCCTCGCCGTCGGCGGGCCCCTGGATCACCGACGGGTCGTCGGTCGCGGTCCCCGTGCGGCCGAACACGTGCTCGAGCAACTCCTCCGGCGGTACCTTTCCGGGCATACAACGAACTGGGCGGATCGGCGGTTTGTAGCTGTCGGCAGCAGTCGGTCCGCCCTCCGGAAGCCGATCTCGGGGCGCGGACCGCGTCAGGCCGTTCGCTCGAGGTCGTCGAACAGCGCCGCCACGCGGCGCTCGATCTCGTCGCGCTGCTCGCGCGTCTCGTCCGACTCGAGTGACCAGATCCGAACCTCTCCGTTCCAGTCCTCTGGCACGAACTCCGAGGCCGAACAGCCCATCGTCACGACGAATTCAGCGCCGGCCACGTCGTCCGTCGTGATCCGTCGTGGCGTTCGGCCGCTGACGTCGAGTCCCTCCTCTTCGAGGACGTCGCGGGCGTCCTCGCTGATCGACTCCTTCGGATCGGTGCCACCGGTGACGAGCTCGACGTCGAGTCCGCGTCGATCCCGCTCCCGTTCGGCGAAGGCGGTTGCCATCTGGCTGCGGCCCGCGTTTCCGACGCAGGCGAACACGATTTTCGTCATCGATCTACCTACGCTCGCGACCCCTACCAGTATTTCCCCGGCGAGCCCGTGCCGGAATCCCAACCCATACACCCTCGTTCCCCTAGGCGGACTCACTGTGGACGTCCTCGAGAAGTACCAGACTGGCTTCGTCCTCGCTGCGATCGGCGGCGGGCTCGCGCTCGGCCAGCTCGCGGGCGTTCCCGCCGTCGCCGACGCGCTCATTCTACCCTTCCTGATGGTAATGCTGTTCGGCGCGTTCGCCGGGATCCCCCTCTCGAAGCTTCGATCGGCCTTCGGCAACCGTCGGGTCGCCGGCTCGAGCCTGCTCGTAAACTTCGTCTGGAACCCGCTGTTGGCCGTCGGTCTCGGCGCGATCTTCCTCCGCGACCACCCCGCGCTGTGGGTCGGGCTGCTCATGCTCATGGTGACGCCGTGTACCGACTGGTACCTGATCTTCACCGATCTCGCCGACGGCGACGTGCCGCTGGCGACGTCGATCCTGCCGTACAACCTCGTGTTGCAGCTCGTCTTGCTTCCCGCCTACCTGTACGTCTTCGCGGGCGAACTCGTCGAGCTGCCGCTCGCGCTGTTGCTCGAAAGCGTCGCGCTCGTACTGGTCGTTCCACTCGTCCTCGCGGGGATCGCCCGCCGAGGACTCACCCGCTGGCGAGGACGGCGGTGGTTCGAGCGATCGTTCGTTCCGAAGCTCGGCCCGGTCCAGATCGTCTTCCTGACGCTCGCCATCGGCGCGATGTTTGCCTCGCAGGGCCAGGCGGTCGTCGAGAACCCCGAACTGCTCGCCCTGCTGGCCGTTCCCGTGATCGCCTTCTACGCGCTGAACCTCGCGATCGGGTTCGGGATCGGCCGCGTCCTCTCCTTTTCCTACGGCGAGCTGGTCTGTTTCAACAACACCATTCTCTCGAGGAACTCGCCGACGGCGCTCGCGATCGCGGTCGTCGCGTTCCCCCACGAGCCTCTGATACCGCTGGCGCTTGTCATCGGACCGCTGCTCGAGCTGCCGCTGCTGGGGCTGATCGCACAGATTCACACGGGAATCGCCGACCGGGACTGGTGGTCGGTGAGTGGAGACGAGCACTCCGAAGCCGGGTAGCGGCCGCTCTCGCTGGAGTCCGGTGCGTAGCGATCGACGGCAAATAGTTTGTGTACACAAGCACAAACACAACACATGGGAACGAAGACGATCGGCGTCAGAGAGGAGGTGTACGAGCGACTGAAGGCCCGGAAGCGCGAGGACGAGAGCTTTACCGATCTCGTGAACCGACTGCTGGACGAAACGACGACCGACTGGCGCGAAGAGTTCGGGACGCTCGACGAAACGGATGCGGACGAACTCGAGCAGCTGGTCGCTGACTCCCGAAAACGAGCAAGTAGCGGACTCTCGACCCGACAGGAGGAGGCGCTCGAAGCGCTATCCAACGGCGACGAGGACGACGATGAAACTGCTTGATACGACCTTTCTCATCCACTACTGGGGCGGTGTCGATGCGGTAGCGGACTACCTCGAGTCGAACGACGAGTCGGAGTTCGTGACGACCGCGCTCAACATCAAGGAGATCGCCGTTGGACGGGAACTGCAGGGCGAACTGGATCCTCACGAGATTCGCTCGACGTTCGACTGGGTGACGATACTCCCGTTCACCGCCGAACACGCGTTCGTCGCCGGGGAGCTCGAAGCCGCACTTCGTCGGGACGATGCGTTCGATCAAGACAAGATCAACTCGCTCGCGGGAGACCTCCTCATCGCCAGCGTCGCGACGGAGCGAAACGCAACCGTCGTGACACGAAATCGAGCCGACTTCGAACTGTTCGATGGCGTTTCCGTCGAGACGTACTGATCGGTGCGCTGCCGAGACTCGAACGAGCCGCTTGCGAGGACGCCGCCTCACTCACACCGGCTTCGGTGCCAGTGCGTCCATCGTCGCCTCGATCTCGCTCTCCTCGGCGCCCCGCGGGAAGCTGACCGCGACGGCGTCGATCCCGTCGACGTCCTCGAACCGCGCGAGTCGTTCGCGGGCAGTTTCGGGATCGCCGACGGCACAGAGGTCGTCGAGCAACTCGTCGGAAACGTCCTCGAGCGCGCGTTCCCGGTCGCCGTCCTGCCAGGCGTCGTGGATCGTCCCGGCCGCGTCGTACCCCTGCCGTTCGAGGGCATCCCGGTAGAAGGTGCCCATCCCGCCGACGTAGAACGCGACGTGCTGGCGGGCGAGCTCGCGGGCGCGCTCGGCGTCCGGGAGCGCACAGCAGGTGACACCGACGGTGACCGCGACGTCCTCGTGGTCGCGCTCGCCCAGTTCGGCGCCCCGCTCGAGGTCCGCGAGCCGATCCCGAACGCCGTCGGGGGTGAGCATGATCGCGTGCCAGCCGTCGGCGAACCGCCCCGCGAGCTCGACGGCCTTCGGCCCCATCCCGGTTACCTCGACGGGCGGGGCGGGGTCGGGCGCCTCGCAGCGGAGCCGAAACCCCGACAGCGAGAACTCGTCGCCGTCGTAGTCGACGGACTCGCCCGACAGCACTTGCCGGACGATATCGACGGTCTCGCGGGTGCGCCGGAGCGGGTTCCCGTACTCGAGGCCGTGCCAGTTCTCGATCACGACGGGACCGCTCGGGCCGATCCCGAGTCGAAACCGACCGTCGCTGGCCTCCTGGAGGGTCGCCGCGGTCTGGCCCAGCAGGGCGGGCGACCGGGAGTAGGCGTTGACGATGCTAGTGCCGAGATCGACCGCCTCTGTTCGCTCGGCGATCGTCGAAAGCACCGTCACCGCGTCCCGACCCCACGTCTCGGGCAGCCAGACGCAGTCGTACCCGCCGTCCTCGGCCCGTCGGGCGTAGTCGGCCAGCGAGTCGACGCTCGGCTGGGCCGCGACGGGCAGGTGGACGTCTCGGTCGGTCATATGTCGGGCGACTCCTCGATGCGCGGAACTCCCTGTGCGGTGATCGTCTCGCCGACGATGTACGAGGAGGCGGGGCTCGCGAGGAACTGCGCGAGGTCGGCGATCTCGTCGACGGTCCCCATCCGGCGCTCGACCTCGGTGCGGTCGACCTCGTCGGCCGAGATTCCCATCTGATTCTCGACGCCTTTCGTCGCGACGAAGCCGGGCGCGATGCAGTTGACCCGCACCCCTTCCGAGGCCCACTCGTAGGACAGCGTCGTCGTCAGGTTCACGACCGCGGCCTTCGCGGCGCCGTAGTGGCTCATATACGGCGAGCCCGTCTCGCCCGCGACGCTTGCCAGGTTGATCACGATCCCGCCGCCCGCTTTGAGGTGGTCGGCGGCGGCCTGCGTGCAGTGGTAGGTGCCGTGGACGTTGATGTCGACGATCGTCTTCCAGCCGTTCTCCGAGATGTCGTCGAAGTTCGCCATGAACGAGGCGCCCGCGTTGTTGACGAGGACGTCGAGCCCGCCGAACTCCTCGACGGTCGCCTCGACCAGCGCGTCGACGGCCTCGCGGTCGGTGACGTCACACTCGACGGGCAGGGCCGATCCGGGGCGGTCGCTCGCCGCGATCTCCTCGGCGACGGGATCGACGTTCTCCTGCTCACGCGAACAGATCACCACGTCGACTCCGTCGTCGGCGAACCCCTTCGCGATCGCCGCGCCGATCCCGCTCGAGGCGCCCGTAACGATCGCGACGTCCCCGTCGACGCCGAACTGGTCCGTGCTCATCGACGACCACCCGCCGCAGAATCTATTACCATTGTTAGCTACAGTACTGGATATGCAGACACTGTTAATAAATATGGGTGCGGAACGCGGCGCGGGACGGCCGAACGTCAGGACCGACGACCCCGAACCACGAGGACGACCGCCCCGTCCTCGGGAGAACCGATGACGGGGAGAGACCCCGGGAGCGATCGGGAGTGGGAGGCGGTGTTCTGGGACATCGGCGGGGTCATCCTCGATCTCGAGTCGGTTCGAACCGCCCACGCCGCCTTTATCGAGGAGTTGCTCGAGCGCCACGACGTCGACGCGATCCCCGAGGACGCCCTCGAGACCTGGCGCGCGACTGTCGGCGCCCACTTCCGCGAGCGAGAGGGGACGGAGTTCCGGGCGGCCCGCGAGGGGTACCACCGGGGCGTTGCGGCGGTCGTCGGCGAACCCGTCCCGCGCGAGGAGTGGCAGCCGCCGTTCCGGCGGGTCGCTCGGAAGACGATCGAGCCCGTTCCGGGGGCCGTCGAGGCGATCGAGGAGCTCGCCGACCGGGCGCTCCATGTCGGCGTGATCAGCGACGTCGACGACGAGGAGGGGAAGTGGATGCTCGAGCGCTTCGGCGTCCGCGCGGCGTTCGACTCGATCACGACCTCCGAGGCGGTCGGGCGAACGAAACCCGATCCCGCGATGTTCGAGACCGCCCTCGAGAAGGCGGGCGTCCCGGCCGAGCGGTCGCTGATGATCGGCGACCGCTACGACCACGACGTGAAAGGCGCCGACGATGCGGGACTTCATGGCGTCGCCTTCGGCGCCGAGGACGGCCCCGCGGTTGCCTACCGAATCGAATCGCCCCTCGAGGTCCTCGAGATCGTCGACGACTGATCGAATCGGTCACCTCGCGACAGCGGATCCGCCCGTCGTCTGTGAACTCGTAGCGTCCGAAGACGTAAACGGGACGGAGAACGTCTGTAGGGCGTATATTCTGGCGTATTCAGGGCGAAGCCCTATCCGGGCGCCGAGCGGAGTACGATCCGTCTGTCGAACGGCCCGAGCGGTCGTCGACGAGCGAACTGGATGACCATGAAAACGACCGGACGCGGAACGTCCCGGGTGACGATTCGGCGGTTCGAGCGCGGCGACCGCGACGCGTTCCTCTCGCTGTACGAGACCGTCTTCGATCGGGATCGATCGACCGACTGGTTTCGCTGGAAGTACCGGGACAATCCCTACGCCGACCACGTCCCCATCGTCGTCGCCGAGGACGACGGCGACCTCGTCGGCTGTCGGTCGCTGTTCGCCCAGGAGCTGCGCGGCGACGGCGCCGTGCGAACGGCGTTCCAGCCCTGCGATACGATGGTCCACCCCGACTACCGCAGGCGCGGCCTCTTCGACCGGATGAACGAACGAACCGTCGAGCGGTACACCGACGGCGACCCCGCGTTTTTCTTCAACTTCCCGAACGAGGCCTCGATCCGGGGCAACCGGAACCACGGCTGGCGCGAGATCGGGACGGTTCCGCTCTACTACCGGATTCAGGATCCCGTCGGCGTCCTCGGGCAGTGGCTCGACGGGACCGACGGGAACGCGACGGAGCGCCACGACGGGACGGGAGCGACGTCGCTGGCGCGTGCGGTCGCCGACGGCGTTCACCGGTCCGGCGACCGACTGCTCGCGCCTGACGTCGACCTCGAGATCGGACGGTACGAGTCGCCGCCCGCCGACGTCCTCGAGACGGTCTACCGACGGTCGATCCCCGAAGCGTTACACACGAACCGGACGGCGTCGTTCTACCGCTGGCGGCTCGCGAACCCGGACCACGAGTACGTCACCTACGTCGCGAAACGGGCCGGCGAGCCGGTCGCCGCGCTCGTCACCGCCGCGGTCGAGGACCGGCTGCGGATCGTCGAGACGCTCCCGCGAGCGATCGACTCCGAGCGGACGGCGCTCGAGCGCCTGCTCGCGGCGGTGCTCGTCGACGCAGGCGACCACCGCCTCGTCACCGCCTTCGGCGAGACGCTGCCGAGGCCGGCCCGGTACCGCTTTTACCCCGACACGCGACCACCCCTCTCGACGGCGCTGCAGCCGTCGTCGCGGACGCTGCTCGCGCGCGATCTCGACGCCGGCGCCGCGGTCGAACACAGCTCGATCGCCGACTGGACGTTCTCGCGACTCGACCTCGACACGACCTGACGATCAGCTCCGGAACCGGGTCACGGGATCGAGCTCGCTCTCGTCGACGTCCTCGAAGGCGTCGCGGGCGATCACCCGCTTGTGGACCTCGTCGGCGCCGTCGACGAGACGGAAGGCGCGGACGTTCTCGTAGAAGTCCGCCAGCGGCAGGTCCTTGCCGATCCCGTTGGCGCCACAGCACTGGATCGAGCGGTCGACGGCGTCCTGCACGACGTCAGCCGTGAATACCTTCGCCATCGAGACCGGGACGCGGGCCTCCCGCCCCGCACTGATCTCGCGGGCCGCGTGCCGAACCATCGTCCTGGCGGCGTGGAGCCGCGTCTCGGCGTCGGCGATCCCGTAACGCAGGCTCTGTTTCTCCGACAGACTGGTGCCAAACCCCTTGCGCTCGCTCGTGTACGCCTTCGCGACCTCGAGGGAGCGCTGGGCCATCCCCGAGAAGCGCATGCAGTGGGTGAGCCGCGCGGGGCCGAGCCGTTTCTGGGCGATGGCGAAGCCGGCGTTTTCCTCGCCCAGCAGGTTCTCCTCGGGAACCCGCACGCCGTCGTAGACGATCTCGGCGTGACTCGTCCCCGTCACCTCGCCGCCGACGTGGGGGATGTCCCGCTGGTATTCGACGCCGTCGGCGTCGCTTGGCACGAGGAAGATCGAACACCCCTCGTAGGGGTGAGCGTCCTGATCGGTGCGGGCCATCACCAGCAGGACGTCGGCCTCGCTACCCTGGGTGGTCCACCACTTGTGGCCGTCGATCACCCACTCGTCGCCCTCCTTCCGGGCCGTGGTCTCGATCATTTTCGGATCCGACCCGCCACCCTGCATCGGCTCGGTCATCGAGAACCCGGAGTGGATCTCGGCCTCGACCAGCGGCTCGAGCCACCGATCTTTCTGCTCGTCGGTGCCCGCCATCTCTAAGGTGTGCATGTTCCCCTCGTCGGGCGCGTCGACCCGCAGCGCCAGCGGGCCGAGCAGGCTGCGGCCTGCCTCCTCGAACGCGGGCAACACGTCCCGGAACTCGAGCCCGAGCCCGCCGTACTCCTCGCTGACCTGCGGGGCGTACAGGTCACGCTCGCGTGCCGTCTCGCGCAGTTGCTCGACCGTCTCCTCCGAGACGGGACCCTCGCCGAGGACCTCCCGCTCGGCGGGGATCACGTCCTCGTCGACGAACTCCCGAACGTCCGCGGCCAGCTCGCGCGCCCGATCGCTGTCGTGATACTCCATACCAGTATATAAACGAACATTGTAAGATAAACGTTCCGTCGTAACTGTTTTCGTTAATCAGAACGGGAGTAGTACCGTACGCGACCATGCTTCAGGCAGCCGTCCCCTCGACGCAGTCGACGAACCGAAGCGCCCCGATCGAACGACAGGGTGGCGACCCATGACCGACTCCTACTCCGACCGACTGGTCGACGAGGACGCCCTGGCGACCTACCTCGAGGACCGGCTGGGCCCGGTCGAGCGCTACGCGGTCGAGCGCCACACGGAGGGCCACTCCAACGAGACGCTGTTTCTCACCTGGGGCGACCGCGAGCTGGTGATCAGGCGACCGCCGCCCGGTGAGACGGCCGACACGGCCCACGACGTGCTCCGGGAGCACCGCGTGACGAAGGCGCTGGTCGACACCGACGTCCCGGTTCCCGAGCCCGTGCTCGCCTGCGAGGACCACGACGTCCTCGGCAGCGACTTCTACGTGATGGAGCGACTCGCGGGCGACGTCCTCCGGGACGAGGAACCCGACCGCTTCGCCGACCCCGGCTCGCGAGAGCGGATCGGTGAGGAGCTCGTGGACACGTTGGCGGCGATCCACGAGGTCGACTACGAGGCGGTCGGCCTCGGGGAGTTCGGTTACCCGCCGGGGTACACCGAGCGCCAGGTCGATCGCTGGGGCCAGCAGCTGATGTGGGCGTTCGAGACCACGGTCGAGGAACGGGAGGTGCCGGACCTCTACGAGGTCGGCGCGTGGCTCCAGGAGAACGTCCCGGAGGAACACCCCCACGCGCTCGTTCACGGCGACTACAAGCTCGATAACGTAATATACGGGCCAGCGGGACGCAACGCGTCCCGGAACGAGCGAGCGGACGACGCCCGCGAGCCCGAATCACTCCCGGAGCTCGTCGGCGTCTTCGACTGGGAGATGGCCACGCTGGGCGACCCCCGGGCCGACCTGGGCTGGATGCTGTCCTACTGGCGCGACCCCAAGGACCCCGACCCGGCCGTCCCGGAGCTGACGGCGACGTTCATGGAGCGCGAGGGGTATCCGAGCCGGCTCGAGCTAGTCGAGCGCTGGGAGAAACGGACCGGACTCGAGTTCGAGCACGAGCGGTTCTACCGCACGCTCGCGGTGTACAAGCTCGCCGCGCTCGGCGAGATGTTCTTCCGGCGCTACCTCGAGGGTAACAGCGACGACCCGATGTACCCGAAGATGGAGGAACGGGTGCCCGCGCTGGCCGCGCGTGCGGTGCGGATCATCGATGGGGAGGAACCGCTCTGATGCGATACTTCGAGGACGTCGAGGTCGGCGAGATCCGCGAGTTCGGCGAGTACGAGGTGACCGAGGACGAGATCGTCGAGTTCGCCGAGCAGTACGATCCCCAGCCGTTCCACGTCGACCCCGAGGCCGCGGCCGGCAGCATGTTCGGCGAGCTGGTCGCCTCGGGCTGGCACACCGCCGCGATGTCGATGCGGCTGCTCGTCGAGGGGCCCGACGGCGAGGACGATCGGGCCGCGATGGGATCGCCCGGCGTCGAGGAGCTGCGCTGGCACCAGCCAGTCACGCCCGGCGACACGCTCTCCGTACGGACGGAAGTTCTGGAGAAGCGGGCCTCGGAGAGCCGTTCGGATCGCGGCTACGTGACGAGTCGCCTCGAGACCCACAACGGGGACGGCGAGCTCGTCATGAGCTGGGTCGCGGACACGATCTACCGGCGGCGCGACGGCGAGTAGTTAGCGCCGTACGCGACCGAAACATTTCAGCGTAGTTCGTACACTACTACCTTTCCTCAGTTAACAGTGGTAACTTCGTTCGGTGGAGTTAAGACCGCCCCGGCCGACCACACGTTCATGCCAGACGATACCATCGACCGCGTCGCCGTCCTCGGCGCGGGAAACATGGGTCACGGAATCGCCGAAGTAGCCGCGATGGCGGGGTACAACGTCGTGCTCCGGGATATCGAGCCCGAGTACGTCGCGGACGGCTACGAGTCGATTCGCTGGAGCCTCGAGAAGCTCGCGGAGAGAGATCGCCTCGACGAGCCCGCCGACGCGGTCCTCGAGCGGATCGAGACGACGACGGATCTCGCCGACGCCGTCGCCGACGCGGAGCTCGTGATCGAGGCCGCCCCGGAGAACCTCGAGCTGAAACGCGAGCTCTTCGCCGACCTCGAGCGGTTCGCCGACGAGGACGCCCTGCTGGCGACGAACACCTCGAGCCTGCCGATCACCGACGTCGCCGCGGCCGTCGACTCGCCCGAACGCGTGCTGGGGCTGCACTTCTTCAACCCGCCGGTGAAGATGGATCTCGTCGAGGTGATCTACGGGGCGGAGACGAGCGACGAGGTCGCCGAGGCCGGCCACGACTGGGTCGAATCGATCGGCAAGACGCCGATCTACGTTCGCAAGGACGTCCGCGGCTTCGTCGTCAACACCATCGTCGGTCCGTTCGTCGGCGAACCCGCGTGGATGGTCTCCGAGGGCGACGCCGAGATCCGACAGGCCGACGCGGCGATGGTCCACGAGCGGGGGTATCCGATGGGGCCGTTCGAGCTCGCCGACCTGACGGGGATCGATGTCGGCTACCACGTCCGCAAGGAGGCCGGCGACGACGTTCCGCCGGTGATGGCCGAGAAGGTCGAAGCCGAGGAGCTCGGCAAGAAAACCGGGACGGGGTTCTACGACTACGAGGACGGTGCCGGTCCCGACTACGAACCCGACCAGGGGGAGGGGTTCGACACGCTGCAGGTCGAAGCCCGCATGATCAACCGCGCGGCCTCCCTGGTCGGCGAGGACGTCGCGACCCCCGAGGCGATCGACACCGGGGTCCGCCTCGGGCTTGGGTTCCCCGAGGGGATCTGCCGTCGCGGCGATCGGCTCGGCCTCGATCGCGTCCTCCAGAAGCTCGAGACCGAACTCGAGGCGACCGGCGACGACCGGTTCGAACCCCACCCCTACCTGCGCGAACTCGTCACCGAGAGGAAGACGGGCGAGGACGCCGGCGCGGGCTTTCACGAGTACGGCGACGGCGGGGACGACGGCCTCGACTCCTACCGCTACCTGAACGCCGCGATCGAGGACGGCGTCCTCGAGGTCGAGCTCGATCGGCCCGAGCGGATGAACGCCCTCTCGACGGCGCTGCTGGACGAGATCGACGACCTGTTCTCGACGGTCGGGACCGACGAGCTCCGGTGTGTGACGATCGAGGGAGCTGGCGATCGTGCCTTCAGCGCCGGGGCGGATATCGGCGGCTTCGACTCGCTCGAGCCGACCGACGCGATGGACGTCACGCCCGCCTTCGAGACGGTCAACGAGTTCCCGCGACCCGTGATCGCGACGGTCGACGGCTACTGTCTCGGCGCGGGCCTCGAACTCGCGCTGGCCTGTGACCTGCGGATCGCGACGAAGCGGTCCTCGTTCGGCGCCCCCGAGATCGGCCTCGGGCTGATTCCGGGCGGGGGCGGCACGCAGCGGCTCCTCCGCGTCCTCGGCGAGACGCGCGCGAAGGAGCTGGTCTTCCGGGGCAACCACATCGACGCCGAGCGGGCCGAAGCGTGGGGACTGGTCAACCGGGCCGTCGATCGCGAGGCGTTCGACGACCTCGTCGCGGCGTTCGTCGACGACCTGCGCGAGGGACCGCCGCTGGGCCTCGAGGTTGCCAAGAAGGTGCTGAACCGGGGCGAGGACGCGAGCCTCGAGGCGGCGCTGACCATGGAGAGCCAGGGTTTCGGCCTGCTGCTTGGCACCGAGGACGTCCGGGAGGGAACCGCGGCCTTCGCCGCGGACCGCGAGCCGGAGTTCGAGGGGCGGTGAGATGGCCGACGCGACCGATCGGATTCGGTTCGCGGACCTTGAGATCGGCCACGAGGTCGTCACCCACTCGCGGACGATCACCGAGGCCGACGTACGGGAGTTCGCGGGCGTCAGCGGCGACTTCAATCCGCTCCATCTGAGTGAGAGCTACACGGCCGACCTGCCGTTTGGCGAGCCGATCGCTCACGGCGCCCTGTTGTTCGCCGTGACGACGGGGCTGCTCTGGCAGTACCGCCACGAACGACCCGAGACCGTCGCGTTCTACGGCGTCGACTCGCTGCGGTTCACCGAGCCCGTCACGATGGGGACGACGGTCCACGCCGAGTCCGAACTGATCGAGAAAGAGCCTCGCGATCACCCCGTCGGTGACGGCGTCGCCCGCTACGAGACCCGCCTCGTGACGGACGGCGGGACGGTCGCGATCTCCTGTGAACTGCTGACGCTCGTGCGGTGATCGCTCCCTTCGACGCCTCGTCGGTGGACGGTCCCTCCGAGCGCGTTGCCTATTCGTCGCCCGTCTCGGAGTCGTCTCCCTCGTCGATGTCGCCGATGTCGTCTCCCTCGTCGATGTCGTCGATGTCGTCTCCCTCGTCGATGTCGTCGATCTCGTTCTCGGCCGCGTCCGCCTCGCCCTCGACCGAGGACTCGAGGTCGTCCATCTCGACGTCCGAGTCGAGTTCGTCCCGGTCGATCGCGTCGTCGAGGACGTCCGGGTCGGCGACCGCGCCCACGCCGTCGTTCGCGACCGCGTCCTCGATCGTGCCGGCGTCGATCGCCGCGTCGACGTCCTCGGATTCCGAGACGCTCCGGAGGGCCCGGCGGACGGCGACGTAGCCCGCCAGGGCGACGCCGCCGGAGGCGACGGCTCCCGGGATGCCAAAGCGTTTGTAGCCGAACGTAACGGCCTTCTTCCCGACGGTAAGTGCGCCGATCATAGCGCTTGTCGTAGCGGCGGCGGCGGGAAGAGGGCGAGGCTTTCGTGTGGAGGGACGCCGGGCCACCGATTCGAGTCGGACACGCGACGCCGACTCCCGCCTGTCGCCGCTGGAGGCCGACTCGTCAGCGAATCGGACAAAAGTATAATGATTACTGAATTTCAACCACTATTAGAATATGACGGACCGATCGAACACTCGTCGACGATTCCTCGCGCTCTCCGGAGCAACGATGGCGACCGGCCTGGCCGGCTGTTCGGACTCCGATGGGTCGGAGACCGACGATGACGGGACGAACGAGACGGACGACGAGGCCGATGACCCGCCGGCGGACGACACCGAAGACGAGGACGACGACGAACCAGACGAGGAGGAGGCCGACGCCGACGAGTACGGCCCGCCGGAGCTCGCGCTCGAGACCGAGTACGACAGCCGCGAGGAGTTCGGCCAGCCCGGGGAAGGGTTCGACGACTTCGAGGACGCCGACGAGTGGGCGGTCGTGCAAGGGTCCGCGGAGCCCGACGAGGAGTTCGCGTTCGAGGGATCACAGAGCCTTCGACTCGCCGCCGAAGACGGCGAGGACGTCATCGTCGAACGGGAGATCGAGCCGACGGACCTGTCCGATCGCGAGCTCTCGCTTGCGGTGCGGACGACTACGCCCGGCAACGTGGCGATCGATATCCGCCTCGAGGACGCCTACGGGGGTGCGACCCACCACCAGCTCCGGGCGGTCTCCTACGGCAGCGACGACGTCGGCTGGTTCCGGACGAACCCGGGCGCGTTCGAGGAGGGGACGACGCCGCTCGAGCGCGACGCAGTCGAACGGATCCAGCTGCTCGTCTACAACACCGACGACGCCGAGGTGTGGGTCGACGACCTCCGGATCCACGACAAACCCGAGAGCGGGTACGTCGTCCTCTGCTGGGACGACGGGACGCCGGACTTCTACGAGCGGGCCAGCCCGCTCCACGACGAGTACGACGTCAACGCCGTCCAGTCCGCCGTTCGGCAGTGGACCCAGGGCTCACGGGACGACGTTCTGACCCTCGACCAGCTGCAGGAACGCCAGGAGGCTGGCGACCAGATCATCGCTCACGGGAGCCACGTCTTCCTCGAGGACCTCGAGGAGGACCAGCTCAGGGAGTCCCTCGAACGCGACAAGCAGTGGGCCGTCGACAACGAGCTCCAGGGCGGCCACTACATCACCTACCCGCACAACAGCTTCGATCAAACTGTACTGGACGTCGTCTCGGACTACTACTACGCGGGCGGGTTCAACCAGGCCGGCGACGTGAACCTCACCGGCGTCTACGGCTTCGACCCGCTCGTCTTGCCCCGGACGATCGGCCACGACCTCGACATCGCGAAGCGGTGTGTCGACCTCGCCGCGGCCCACCGCCAGTGTACGATTCTCAACTTCCACGCCTTCGATCTAGAGAACACGATGGCCGAAGACGAGTACGAAGAACTCCTGCAGTACATCGATAGCGAGGACGGAGTCGAGGTCATCGACTTCGACGATCTCTGGACGATGCGTCGCGAGGGCCACTAGCGCGAGTGTCGCGTGGCTACGGCTCCGTCGCTTCGGACTCGGGCGCCGCCGTGCTCGCCTCGATAAGCTGAATGAGAACGGAGGCAAACAGCGAGCCCGCGCTCCAGATCGCCGTCTCGCTGCCGTCGTCGCCGACGACACTCAGCAGGATGTTGTCGTCGTCGGCGATCATAATCCGTCCCGAGCGCTGGTCGTCGTCGCGGTGGGCCGGAGGGATAGCTGTCGTAATACCCTCGAGCGCGCCGAGCCGGTCCCGAACCGTCTCGTTTCTGCTGATCACGGTGACCGGGACCCCGTCGGCCGCGCGATCCTCGAGGGTCCGTTCGATTTCGGACGTGACCAGCTCCGGGAGCCTGGTGCCGAAGACGATCTCCTCGTCGGCCTGCGAGAGGAGATCGACGACGCGGTCGTCGACCCGATCGCGGCTCCGTACCGTCCAGATGTCCTCCTGGGTCTCCTCGGTCGTCGACTCCTCTTTGACCGAGTCGACGAACTCGAAGGCCCGCTCGCGTTCGCGCTCGAAGCGGTTCCGGAGGGTGTCCTCGGCTTCGTCGATACTGACGGGTCGGTACCGGATCGGGCTGGATTGCTGTACCTCGAGCAGTCCGCGATCCTCGAGACTTTCGGCGACGCTGTACACCTGCGATCGCGGGACGTCGGTGACGCTTGCGACGTCACGGGCGGTTCCCGAGCCCAGTCGGTGGAGCGCGATGAACACCTTGGCCTCGTAGCTCGTGAGGCCGAGTCGCTCGAACGCGTCGATGGCCTCGCTTTCGTCGTCGGTCACGGTTCGTCCTCCGATCGATCCTCGGAGACCGTGTCGGTTTCCATTTCGGTTCCGCCGTCGCTCGCGGCCGGCGTCGGCGCATCCGTTCGCGATCGGTCGAAGGAGACGTCCGGCCCGAAGTACCGCGTCCACAACACCAGCAGCGTCGGCAGGACGATCACGCTCGCGAGGAACGAGTAGATGATCGTCATCCCGGTGATGATCCCGAACTGGCGCAACGCCGGCAGGATCGCAAAGGCGAGGGTCCCGAACCCACCGACGGTCGTCGCAGCGCTGCCGAGCAGTGCACCGCCGGTGCCAGTCACGGTCGTGTGCATCGCCGACCAGACGTTGCCCTGGCGCTCGAGTTCGAGTGTGTACCGGGCGCTGATGTGGATGCTGTAGGCGACTCCGAGCCCGATCGTGAGGCTGGTGATCATCCCGGTCAACACGTTAAAGGGCATCCCCAGGAGGTACATCGTCCCGAGGATCCAGCTGACCGCGAACGCGACCGGAAGCAGCGTCACCGTCCCCAGCGTCGCGCTGTTCCCCGTCAGCTTGTACGCGGCCGACAGGAACACGAAGACCGCCACCAGCGTGATCAGCAGGCTCTGGAGCACCGTCTCGAGCAGGTCCTGCTCGACGATGTGGTTGACGATCGGATCGCCGGTTGCGAAGGCGTTCAGTTCGCCGTCGCCGGCGTCGACGTTGCGCTCGTCGCCCGTTCCGGCCACGTCGAGATCACCGGCGATCGACCGCAGCTCCGTGGTGACCTCGTCGAAACCGGCACCGCCGTCAGTCGCAACGATCAGCCGAACCGACTCGTACTCGCCGTCGTCGGTCCGGTGGATGACCGTGCTCGCTTCGTCCTCGTTGACCTCGAACAGTTCGTCGTACAGCGCCTCGACGTTCTGGTCGGGAACGCCGTCGCCGCTCGTGTCCGCGTCCTGGAACGACTCGTTGAACGACTCGTTCTCGGCCGCCGTATCCTCCATTACCGACAGCGGCCCCTGGACGTCCGCGTCGCCGTTGGGTAGCGTGTAGACGACGTCGCTCTGTGCCGCCCCCTCCTGGCTCTCATTGAGCTGCTGTAAGGCCGTGTCGTCGGTTATATCACCGTCCACGAGCAGCTGTGCCTGCGTGTCCTCGCGCTGGAAGTTATCGTTGATGTAGTCGAGATCGTCAGCCGCCTGGTACTCGCCCGGCGCCATCGATCCGGGCAGGTTTTCCGTCCAGCCGGGCGGACTCTCAGCGAGGAAGTCCTCTTCCTCGAAGCTGGTGTCGACCTGGGTCGCGCCGTAGACGCCGCCAGCCGTAAGCAAGAGCGCGGCGATCAGGATGATTACCGGGATCTTCCGGGCCGCCTCCGAACCGAGCGTCAGCGCGCTCGTGAACCCGCCCTCGCCGGTTCCGAACGCCCGCTTGCGGCGATCCCAGCCGCGGGATTCGAGCAGCGAGTCGATCTCGACTTTCAGTGCCGGGATCAGGCCGCCGAAGATGATCAGCGCGGCGATGATCCCGAACGCGCTGACGACTCCGAACTCCTGGATCGGAGCGATCGGGCTCACGAGATTCGCGAGGAAGCCGATCGCCGTCGTCGCCGTCACCCACACGAGCGCGACGCCGACGCCGGCCAGCGCGATCGTCATCGAGCCACGGACGGTGCTGGTCTTCCCCTCGGCCTCGCGCTGTTCGCGGTGGCGCATGAAGACGTGGATCGCGTAGTCGATCGAGAGCCCGATCAGCAACACGGGAACGGCGATCATCATCTGGTTGAACGCGATCCCTGTCCACCCCATGAAGCCGAACGTCCAGATCAACACGCCGCCGATCCCGACGACCCCCATAGCAATGTCGAGCGGATCGCGGTAGGCGATCGCCAGCGCGACGACGACGAACAGCAGAGCCAGCGGACCGACGATCGCGAGGCTGTCACCCATCGAGTTCTCGATCTCGTCGGTGATGATCCCGGCGCCGAAGACGACGTACTCCTGTTCGTCCTGGTTCGCGAGCTCGCGCAGATCGAGCTGGCTTTCGAGGGTCTCGTCCATCTCGCCGCCCATCTCCATGTCGTCGCCGCCGGCGGTCTCCTGGGAGACCATCGTCATCCGGGCGTCGGCCTCGGTCGAACCGGGCTCGTAGTCCGAGGGCATGAATCCGAGCGCCGCGCCCTCGTCGCCGTCGTCGTCTTCGTCGAGGACGTCCTGGAGGAGGTCCTCGAACTCCTCGTCGTCCAGGTCCTCGAGGGCCTCGACCTGCTCGTCGAGCGACGGCGTCTCGTCGTCTTCCTCGAGCTCCTCCCAGCCTTCTTCGAGCGCCTCGGCGTCGTCCTCGAGCTGCTCGTACTCCTCTTCGAGTACACCCAGCGTCGCGCCGGTGTAGATCCCCTCGAGCGCCTCGTTGAGCTCCTGATACTCGGGGCTCTCCTCGGGATCGTCCGGCATCTGTTCGATCGCGAAGCGGTTGGACTCGATCTCGCGGGCCTGCTCGGCGAGCTCCTCGTACTGGTCGGTCTGATCCTCGTCGAGCTCCGCGTCGGCCGCGGCCTCGGCGATTGTCGTCTCGATCTCGGCCTCGATCGCCTCGGCCTCCGCGTCGTCACCGGCCTCGGACGCCGCCTCGTACTCCTGCTGGAGCTCGAGGACGTCGTCGAGCCCGTCCTCGAGGACTCCGCTTCGCTCCTCGAGCTCTGCTTCCTGCTGCTCGAGGCTCTCGGCGTCGTCCTCGAGGGCTTGTCCGTCGGCCTCGAGCGCTTCGGCTTCGGCCTCGAGCTCGGCGAACTCATCCTCGAGGACGCCCGCGGTTGCGGCGGTGAAGACCTCCTCGAGCTCCTCTTCGTCCGGTCCGATTCCCGCGTCGGCGGGATCGAACTCGTCAGGGTCGGCGTCAGCCGCGTCCTCGAGTTCGGCGGCCTCCGCTTCGAGAGCTTCCTGCTGTTCCTCGAGCGCTTCGGCTTCGGCCTCGAGTTCGGCGAACTCATCCTCGAGGACGCCCGCGGTTGCGGCGGTGAAGACCTCCTCGAGCTCGCCCTCGTCGGGTTCGAGTCCCGCGTCGGCGGGATCGGGCTGTGCCTCGTCGCCGTCGCCCTCGAGTTCGGCGGCCTGGGCCTCGAGCTCTTCGCGGTCCGCGTCGAGCTCGGCCGCGTCGTCCTCGAGCTGTTCGTACTCCGAACCGAGGATGCCCGTGGCTACGGTGGTGAGCGCGTCGGAGTCGCCGTCCGCGGCGGCTGCGAGCGCTCCGAGCCCGTCGGCCGGATCGAGGTCGTCCTCGTCGGCCGCGACGTCCTCGGGATCGGACTCGGCGAGCGCCTCGAGCTCGGCGGCCTGCTGGCCGTTGAGGTCGGCTTCCTCGATCGTCTCCTGGATCGTCGTCTCGATCTCGTCCTCGAGTTCGGCAGCGGTCGCCTCGTCGTCCGTCGCCGCTAGCTCCGCGCGGAGCTCGGCGGCTTCGAGAAGTCCGTCCTCGAGAGTCTCGGTTTGCTCCTCGAAGTCGGCCTCGCGGTCCGCGAGGTCGTCGGCGCGCTCCTCGAGTTCTGCCTGCTGGGCCTCGAGTTCGTCGGCGCCGTTCGTCGGGAGCTCGTCGACGTCGTCGGTGTCGATCTCCTCGCGGGCCGTCTCGACGGCGGCCTCGTACTCGGCGGCTTGCTCGTCGTCGAGGTCGGCCTCGGCGATCGTCTCTTCGACCGTCGCCTCGATCTCTTCTTCAGCCTCGGCGGCAGCCGCGTCGTCGCCGGCCGCGCTCGCCAGCTCGTACTCGTACTCGAGTTCGATTACGTCCTCGAGTCCCGACTGAAGCGTCTCGGTTCGCTCCTCGAGTTCGGCCTCCTGCTGTTCGAGCGCTGCGGCCTGGCTCTCGAGTTCCGCCTGCTGGGCCTCGAGCTCCGCGGCGTCGCCGCCGGCGAGTTCGGCGAGCTCCTCCTCGGAGACGGTGATCTCCTCGCGAGCCGTCTCGACGGCAGCCTCATACTCGGCGGCCTGCTGGTCGTCGAGCTCGGCCTCGGCGATCGTCTCCTCGACCGTTGCTTCGATCTCCGCTTCGGCCTCGTTAGCGGCGGCCTCGTCGCCGGCCGCGCTCGCCAGCTCGTACTCGTACTCGAGTTCGATTACGTCCTCGAGTCCCGACTGAAGCGTCTCGGTTCGCTCCTCAAGTTCGGCCTCCTGCTGTTCGATCGCTGCGGCCTGGTTCTCGAGCTCCGCCTGCTGGGTCTCGAGGGCCTCGGCGTCGGCCTCGAGCTGTTCGTACTCCTCCTGGAGCACGCCCATGGTCGCGCCGGTGTAGATCTCCTCGAGCGCCTCGTCGAGCTCCTGGTACTCGGGGAGCTCCTCGGGCGGAAGCTCGGCCTGTCGCTCGAGCATCCAGCGGTTGGACTCGACCTCCCGGGCGTCCTCGGCGAACTCCTCGTACTCGTCGGCCTGGTCCGCGTCGAGTTCGGCTTCGTCGACGGTTTCGTCGATCGTCGCCTCGATCTCGGCGTCGATTTCGTCGGCCGCGGCCTCGTCGCCGTCGGCCGACGCCTCCTCGTACTCTCGCTGGAGTTCGGTAACCTCGTCGATACCCTCCTCGAGGACGTCGCTACGGTTCTCGAGTTCGGCCTCGCGATCCTCGAGCTCGTCGGCGCGAGCCTCGAGCTCGTCGATCTCCTCGTTCGTGATCGCGGTCATCGCGAGGATGTTCTCGACGCCGGTGATCGGGTCTTCGTCGGCCAGCGTTTCGTTGAGCGACTCGTTGTCGTGAATCTCCTGCTGGAACTCGAGCGAGCTGATCAGCGACTCCTGTGAGAGGACGTTCCCCTCGTCGTCCCTGTGTATCAGCTGGACGGAAGTCGTGTTCTCGTCACCCTCCGCGGCGAACTGGTCGTCCATCTCCTCGAGGGCCTGGGCCTCCTCGGACTCGCCTTCGAACTGGTCGAGCGAGGAGTCGTCGTCGACCATCGGGACCCCGGCGCCGACGAGCGCCGTGGTCAACAGTAACACGACGATGACGATCTTGGAGTAGGACGTGAGTAGCTCCGAAAAGCGATACGGAAGGCTCATCCGCTCACCTCGGGAATACGGGCGGATCTGGAACGAGGGGACATTCTGTTGTTATCATCCTACAAACTCTCCGCTTATACGTTTTCGGATCTCCCATCTCCGGGACGACGTCGGTATCACTGTCGCTTGCGGCGGTCGGATATCGAAAAAGCGGCACCCGCGTCGCGACCGTTGAGCTACTCGATCGAGATCGTCTGTAAGTCCTCGGCGAACCGGACGTCGCCGTCGTAGTGGTTCCCGATCGACTCGAGCATCTCCTCGTGGCGGCCGTCGGTGTGTGGGTAGAGGTGCGTGAGGTAGACCCGGCCGAGCTCCCGGTCGGCCAGTTCGCGACCGAGCGTTTCGGGGGTCGGGTGGTTCGAGACGTCGACGTCATCCGGGAACGAACAGTCGTGGGCGAGAATCGCCGACCCCTCCGCGAAGTTCGCCAGCCCGGCAAAAGCCTCGCTGTCGCCGCTGAACGTGAACAGATCGCCGAACCGGTAGGCCAGACACGGCAGCGAGTGGCGGGTCTCGTAGGCCGCGACGTCGAAGCCAGCGACCGAGAACTCGCCGGGATGGACCTCCCGGAGCTGCAGGTCGAGCCGGTCTTGCATATAGTCGTGGACGTCGAGTAGGTCGTCGACCAGCGACTTCGTTCCCTGCGGTCCGACGATCTCGAGGTGGTCCTCGCCGGCGAGCCAGCGCGCTTTCATCAGCGGCAGCAGGTCCGCGACATGGTCGAGGTGGTGGTGAGTCAACAGAACCGTCGAGACGCTCTCGTAGCCGACGCCGGACTGCTGGAGCCGGTGGAGGACTCCGGAGCCGCAGTCGATCAGCAGGGTTCGGCCCTCGTCCTGGACGAGGACGCCGGTCTGGAAGCGTTCGCCCGTGGGCATCGCACTGCCCGTGCCGAGAAAGGTGACGCGCATACCCGCCTCTGGGATCGCACACCCGATAAGGTTGGCTCTCGACCGCCGTATCCGTCACTGATTACTCGCCTGCCCGCGGAGTCGAAGGCATGCGCGCTGCAGTACTCGAGGAGTACGGCGAACCGCTCGCGATCGAGTCGGTCGACCCCCCGGATCCCGCTCCTCACGGCGTCGTCGTCGACGTCGAGGCCTGCGGGATCTGTCGGAGTGACTGGCACGCCTGGCGGGGCCACGGCGAATGGGCCGACGATCAGGTGCCGATCGGGCAGATCCTGGGGCACGAGCCCGCGGGGACGGTCGCCCGCGTCGGGGAGAGGGTAGATCGGTTCGAGCCCGGAGACCGGGTCGCCGTTCCGTTCAACCTCGGCGAGGGTACCTGTCCGCAGTGTCGAAACGGCCACGGAAACGTCTGTGAGGACGGCTACGCCCTGGGATTCGAGGAGACGGTCCCCGGCGCGTTCGCCGAGCAGGTGTCCGTTCCCCACGCCGACTTCAACGTCGTCGCGCTCCCCGACGCGGTCTCGACGGTCGAGGCGGCCGCGCTGGGCTGTCGGTACGTCACGGCCTTTCACGCGCTTGCCCACCGGGCCGATCTCGCGGCCGGCGACTGGGTCGCGGTCCACGGCTGCGGCGGGCTCGGCCTCGCGGCGGTTCAGATCGCCGGGGCGCTCGGGGCGAACGTCGCGGCGGTCGACGTCCGCGAGGATCCCCTCGAGCTGGCGACCGACCTCGGCGCCGACGCCACGGTGGTCGCGGACGAGGACGTCGACGTCCCTGGCGAGATCGCGGCCGTGACGGATGGCGGCGCCCACGCCTCCGTCGACGCGCTGGGCCGGGCCGAAACCTGCCGGAACAGCGTCGACTGTCTGCGGACCCGGGGGACCCACGTCCAGGTCGGTCTGACGACCGACGCCGAGCGCGGCGAGATCGCCCTGCCGATGGACGAGCTCACCCGCTGGGATGTCACGATCGTCGGCTCGCGAGGGATGCCGCCGTCGCGGTACGACGAACTGCTGCGGCTGATCGAGACGGGACGGCTCGATCCCGGCGCGCTGGTCACGCGGGAGGTCGTCCTCGAGGACGTCTCCGAGCGCCTGGCCGCGATGACCGACTACGGGACCCGAGGGATCGAGGTCGTAAGCGAGTTCTGAGCGAGCCGTCACCGATCGGTTCTGGCTCGGGCGCTGACGGCACGGTCGACCGGAACGAACAGGAACCGATCGTACCGGTCCGCGTACGAGCCCAGCAGCGACTCGCCGTCGGCCGTCGAGATCCCGATGGCGTGTCGGTCACCGGCGTACTCCTCGGCGGCGTCGTTCGGATCGTAGACCGCGAACGCGATCTCGCCGTCGTCGACGGCGTAGTCGTAGAGCAACACGTAGTGGCCCTCGAGGACGTTCTCGCCGCTGATCGTTATCCCCGCCGTGCCGAACTCGTCGATCGCGGTCTGGAGCTCCCGGGCCTGCTTGCGGTAGTCGATCCGCTCGGGTTCGAGGAGCGGTCGCCGCTGGAGCCACGAGAGGGGATCGAGGAACTGCTGGCGGTGGAACCGTTCGACGTCGTCCCTGACCGGTGTCGCGTCGTCCTCGAGGGGGGCGTCGACGTGGTCGATCTCGCTCGCCGACTCGCGCTCGAGTGGGACGGCAGTCGGCTCCTCGTGGTACCACTGTGCGGCCGTCGCCATGCCGTAACAGTACCCCCTCGTCCCGAACAGTCGGCTGGCGTTCGCGTACAGCCGATCGACGATCGACCCGAGCTGCGGTTCGGCAGTCGACAGCGGGGCCGTTAGCCGCGTCCCCAGCGAGTCGTCGAGTCGAGTCGCCAGCGTCTCCCGCAGTTCGCGTCGCGAGACGAACTCCGTCGGTTCCGGCGGAACCGGGGGCGTCGCGTAGTTTTCGAAACCGAACCCGTCGACGCGGGGGTCGAACGCGACGCTATCGGGGACCGACTCGTCGCCCGACGCGGACCGCGAGCGCTCTCTGACAACGAGAGAGAGCGCGCCGACGCCGGCCGAAAGCGAGAACGCACCGAGCAGCTTGCGACGGGTGAGTCGTGGCATGGTCGAGGAAGTTGCGGTTCGACGGTAGCTGTCACGTCCTCGCACCGAGTAGTGATATATACGTGGCACTTGCAGTCTCCGGCACTCCTATGCGAATCTGCGGACCGGTACCGCTCCCGGTTTCACTTTCACCGTGCCAGCCAAACGCTCTTGACCCGCGCCTCCCCAGGTCGGGGTGATGGACGGGACCGACGAGCTCGCGTTGCCGGTCGCCGACGACGAGCTGCCGTTCGATCCGGACGCCGTCACGATCGAGGACGGCGACGTCCTCGAGCTGCTCGAGCCCGCGGTCCGGGAGTGGTGGCTCGAGGAGTTCGGCGAGTACGTCCCCGAGAACGACGGGTTCTTCACGCCGCCCCAGCAGGGAGCGATCCCGAAGATCGACGCGGGAACGAACACGCTCGTCTGTGCTCCGACAGGGTCGGGAAAGACCCTCGCGTCGTTTACCGCGATTATCAACGAACTCTACAGCGTCGCTCGCGACCTCGAGGAAGGTCTCGAGAACTCCGTCTACTGTCTCTACGTCTCGCCGCTGAAGTCGCTGGCAAACGACATTCACCGCAACCTCGAGGTTCCCCTCGAGGGGATCGAGTCGATCGCGAAAGAGCGCGCGGCGCCACCTGCCGTGGAACACTCAAGCGGTGAAGCCGCGAGGAGCGGTGAGGACGTCGGCGAGATCCGCCACGCGATCCGTCACGGCGACACCGCCTCGAGCGAGCGCCAGAAGATGCTCGAGGAGACCCCACACATCCTCAACACGACCCCGGAGACGCTCGCAATCTTGCTGAACTCACCGAAGTTCCGCGAGAAGCTCCGGACGGTGGAGTACGTCATCGTCGACGAGATCCACTCGCTGGCGGCGGGTAAACGCGGCACCCACCTGTCGGTGAGCCTCGAGCGCCTCGAGGCGATGGCCGAGAACGAGCTCACCCGGATCGGCTGTTCGGCAACGATCGAGCCGCTCTCGCGGGTCGCTGAGTTTCTGGTCGGACGCCAGAAGCCGGGCGGCGAACCCCGGGAGTACGAGATCGTCGACGCCCGCTTCGCCCGCGAGTTCGACCTCGAGCTCGAGTCGCCGACCGACGACCTGATCCACACGCCCCGCGAGCTCGTCCAGGACCGCTTCTACGAGCGCCTCCACGAGCACGTCCAGACCCACACCAACACGCTCGTCTTTACGAACACCCGCTCGGGCGCCGAACGGGTACTGCACAACCTCCGCGAGCGCTTCGACGCCTACGACGAGGCCAACTCGGCGTGTCACCACGGCAGTCTCTCGAAGGAGGTCCGCCAGGACGTCGAAGGACGGCTGAAACGCGGCGAGCTCGCGGTGGTCACGTCCTCGACCTCGCTAGAGCTAGGGATCGACATGCCCCACGTCGACCTCGTCGTCCAGGTCGGCTCCCCGAAGTCCGTCGCCGCCCTCCTCCAGCGGGTCGGGCGGGCGGGCCACCGTGTCGGCCAGACCGTGACGGGGCGGGTGATCGCGCTGGACCGTGACGAGCTGCTCGAGTGCGCGGTGATGCTCAAGAAGGCCGAGGAGGGGTTCGTCGACTCCGTCTCGATCCCCGAGGACGCCCAGGACGTCGCCAGCCAGCACGTCTACGGGATGGCGATCGCCGAGATCCGACCCGAATCCGAGGTCCGGGGGATCCTCCGGCGGGCCTATCCCTACCGGAACTACACCGACGAGGAGTGGGAGTCGCTCTGTCGGTACCTCACCGCCGAGTACGCCGGGCTCGAAGACAAGAACGTCTACGCGAAGATCTGGCGCGACGCGAACGACCCGCCTGGGGGCGAGCACCACCACGAGTCGTTCCCGGTCGGCGAACCCCTGATCGGCAAGCGGGGTCGACTCGCCCGGGTGATCTACATGACCAACATCGGGACGATCCCCGATTCGTTCACCTGCGACGTCCACACCCGCGCGAGCGACGAGTGGGTCGGCCAGTTAGACGAGGACTACCTCGACACCTTAGAGAAGGGCGACGTCTTCGTTCTCGGGGGCGACCACTTCGAGTACCGCTACCGGCGGGGGTCGAAGGTGTACGTCGACCGCACGAGCGCGCGGCCGACGGTCCCGTCGTGGTACTCCGAGCGACTTCCGCTCTCGTACGATCTGGGCTGTGAGATCCTCGCTTTCCAGCGGGAGCTGCTCGAGCATTACGAGGCGGGCGGTCCCTCCCGCGTTCGGGGCTGGCTGCGAGGGTTCCCGCTCGACGACGACAGCGTCCGGGCGATCGCGCGGCTGTTCGACCACCAGCTCCGGTACGCGGGGACCGAAAGCGTCAGCACCGACGAGCGCCTCGCCATCGAGGTCGAGCGCGACCGCGACGAGTACGAACGCCACTACTACGTCCACTCGAACTACGGGCGGAAGGTCAACGACGGCCTCTCGCGGCTGCTCGCGTACCACTGTGCCCAGGCGGCCACGGCCAACGTCAAGGTCGCCGTCGCCGACAACGGGTTCGTCCTCTCGATGCCGCTCAATCGGAAGCTCGACCTCGAGGGCGTCCTCGCGGACCTCGATCCCGAGGACGTCCGCGCGGATCTACGTGCAGCCCTCGAGGGCACTGACCTGCTCCAGCGGTACTTCCGGATCAACGCCACGCGGGCGCTGATGATCCTCAAGCGGTACAAGGGCTACGAGAAGTCCGCCAGCGAACAGCAGGTCTCGAGCGAGATGTTGCTCGGGTTCGCCCGGGATCTCGAGGAGTTCGCGGTGATCGAGGAGACCTACCGCGAAATTCTGGCGGACAAGCTCAACGTCGCCGAGATCGAGGCCGTCGTCGCGGCGATCGACTCGGGGGCGCTGGCGGTCGAGCGCCAGCTGCTCGACTCGCCGACGCCGCGGGCGTTCGGGCTGGCGACGCTGTCGGCCAGCGACGTCGTCCTCGCGGAAGACGAGAGTGCGGCTCTGCAGGCGTTTCACGAGCGCGTCCTCGAGGAGATCGGCGAGGAGTCGCTGCGGCGGCTCTCCGGCGAAGACTGACTCCCACCGTGTCGGTTACCATTCGAAACTGATGACGCGGATCGCGCCTGTCACCGATGGGGACGGGACGGTACCGAGCGGGTGAGCTCCCCGTCGGCGTGCGAACCAAACACGTAAACAGTGGTAACTACCATACTACGAGTTATGAGCGACGCACCCGACTGGGAGTTCAAGGACCGCGACATCGCGATCCTCAGCGAGCTGGCTGATGACCCGCAGCTCTCCTCGCGGGAGCTGACCGACGTCCTTGAGGCCGACTACGGTATCGACGTCTCCCACGTCACCGTCAGCGAGTCGATCCGACGGATGCGAAACGAGGGGGTCTTCCGGGAGGCGATCATCCCCAACGAGGAGTACTACATCTTCGCGCTGTTCGAGTTCAAGTTCAACACCGAAAACTTCGCCGACGGCTGGCGCGAGGCGATGGAACACATTCGCGAGGACAAACACACCCTGTTTTTCTTCCTCTCGGACGGGGAGTACCAGTGGAAGACCGTGATGATGTTTCGGGACCGCGAGGAGGTCTCCCGGTGGATCCACGACTGTTACTCCGAGCACGGCGACGTCATCGCGAACGTTCGGAACTCGGCGGTCCACAACGTGTTGAAGTTCCGGACCGATCCGGAGATCTACGAGGACCTGGGCGAGGAACAGGGGACCTAGTCGAGCCGGTAGCGCAACAGCGCAGCGATCCCGCCGAGGTTCGCGAGCTGTTCGCCGGGTGGGAACTCGCTCGAGAACACCGTCACCTCGCCGCCTTTCTGCTCGGCAGTGCGGACGACGTCGTCGACGTCGATCGCCCACTCCCCGTCAGGACCCCGCTCCTGGCGGAGTCGGTCGTCGACGATCAGCAGCCGCTCGATCGCGCCGTACTCCGCGGCTCGCTTCACCTCTTCGGGGCCGTAGGCCGCCTTCGCGCCCTGGGCGATGCGCTCGGTGAGCTCGTCGATGTACTCGGCTTCGCGCTCGATTCGGGTCTCCTGTTGAACGTCCGCGACGGCACCGCGTTTGAGTACCTCGTGGACGCCCCGGTCGCCGACGGCCGCCGCGTCGACCATCGTGATCTTCTCGGCGACGTCGGGCGCGTTCTGCTCGATGTACTTGTAGGCGTCCTGCTTCGTAAAGCCGGGCCCCGCGAGGATGACCGCGTCGGCGTCCTGGCGCTCGAGGACCGTCGCCAGCTCCGCGAACAGCTCCGAGCGCTCGCGGGCGAAGTCGCCCTTGCCCGTCGGTCCCGTGATCGCCGCCCGTTCTTCGGTGCCGTACTGGGCGACGGTGTGGAGGTGAGCCTTCCCCTCTTCGACGGTCGCGATCGCGACGTCGGGGTTCTCGGTGGCCTCTTCGGCCTCCTCGAGGCGGGCCTCCTGGTCGGGTTTGAACCGCTTCTCGATCGACAGCTCCTCGCGTTCCTCGACGTTCAGGGTGTGGTGGAAGCCAAGCTGGTCCTCGCGCGAACAGGCGACGATCTCGCCGCCGACCCGCAGTCGGTTGGCGAACTTGTGGAACTCGACGTCCTCGACGGCGATGGCGACCCACATATGTTCGCGCTCGCCGCCCGTATCCCGCATCTGATCGTCGTTGCGCTGGATCCGCCGGGTCGTATCGCCCGCAACCCGGTCGCCGGGCTCTAAGACGTACTGCAAATGCCAGAGGTCGTCCACGCTCTCGGGGACGACCGTGAGCCGTTCGCGGCCGCCCTCGACCCGCTCCCGGTCTTTGATCTGCATACCCGCCAGTCCGGCCGGCCCGTTAAAAGGTGCTGTTGTTCGCGGCCCGCCACCATAGGTTCGGGGACAGATCCCCGGCGTGGGGACGGGTCGCCAGTGTGGGTTGTTCATACCGGCAAGAATAGCAGCTATCCTGGTTCGGGATATCAGCGCCGTTCCGATCCCCGCATGCGGTTTTCGTTCGAGCTCCTGTCTGCTCACCGGTAAGCATTGCCCGGGCCGACGAACGGAGGCCGGTCGCCGACGAAGCGGTCGTATGACGATCGCAGTGCGGACGCTCGACGACGGCGCGTGGATCAGCGTCAACGACAGCCGACAGGTAAGCGTGAGCGACGTTTGGACACTGTCACACGGCGTATTCTGCGAGTGCGAACCGGCGTACGTCCTGCTTGAGGGGTTTTTCGGCGTCGACGTCAGCGGCTCGATCGTCGTCGCGGACACCGTCGGGCGATGTCTCGAGTGTGGTACCCAGGATTCGATCGATCGGTTACCCGTCGGCCGAATCGTCGACGGCGAGTTCAAACCGTACGGACCCGAGGGAGTCCAGTCGATCGTCGAGCCGAATCCGCAACCCGAGTAACATCGGTGTGGCAATTTTCTCCGGAACCAGCTAGATGCGGGGAGAACTGACGTGAGGCCGGGGTGCTTATAATAGCGGTTCATAGGGTGGGATCAATGCCGAGTGACGTCGAAGAGTGGAAAGAGGAGCTCTACGGTACCGACATCCGCGCGGAAATAGAACGATTCGCCGAGGAGGGGTGGGACGCGATCCCCGACGACGAGCACGACGCCTGGTTCGAGCGCTTCAAGTGGTACGGGCTGTACCACCAGCGCGCCGGCCAGGAGTCGTACTTCATGATGCGGATCGGCCCGCCGGGTGGCGTTCTCGAGCCCGGCCAGTTCCGAGAGATCGTCGAGATCGCGGACGACTTCTCTCGTGGCCCCGCGGAGAATCCGGTGTTTGGCAACGGCTGGCTCGACGTGACGACCCGCCAGGCGATCCAGCTCCACTGGATCCGCCTCGAGGACGTCCCGGAGATCTTCGACCGGCTCGAGTCGGTCGGGCTCTCGACGGTTCAGGCCTGTGGCGACTCCTGGCGCAACATCGTCGGCTGTCCCGTCGCCGGCAAGGACAAACACGAACACGTCGACGCCGGTGCACTCGCCGACGAACTCCACGACACGTTCAAGAAAAACGAGGCCCACTCGAACCTCCCGCGGAAGTGGAAGGTATCGGTCACGGGCTGTGACGAGGGCTGCGGCCAGGGTGACATCAACGACCTCGCCTTCGAGCCTGCAAGGAAGGAGATCGACGGCGAGACGGTGACGGGCTACAACGTCCGCGTCGGCGGCGGACTCTCGCGCAACGAGCCCCGTCTCGCCCGGGACATCGACGTCTTCGCGACGCCCGAGCAGGCCGTCGACGTCGCCGGCGGCATCTCGGCGCTGTTCCGTGACAACGGCGACCGAGAGGACCGCTACAACGCCCGCATCAAGTTCCTCGTCGACGAGTGGGGCCCCGAGAAGCTCCGCGAGACCCTCCAGGAGGAGTACGTCGACTTCGAGCTCGAGACCGCGGGCGAGGACCTCCGGGAATCCTACTCCTACAACGCCGGCGAGGCCGACGGCAAACACGACCACGTCGGCGTCCACGAGCAAGCCGACGGCGACTACTACGTCGGCCTGAACGTCCTCGTCGGCCGTATCGGCGTCGACGAAGGGTACGAGCTGGCCGACGCCGCCGAGGAGCACGGCTCCGGCGAAGTCCGGCTCACCCAGCGCCAGAACATCATCTTCACGGACGTCCCCGAGGAGAACCTCGAGGAGCTGCGCTCCGAGCCGGTACTCGACCACTACAGCCCCGAGCCGCACCCGTTCCAGCGGGGTTCGATCGCCTGTACCGGAACGGAGTTCTGTTCGCTCTCGATCGTCGAGACGAAGAACCGCCAGGTCCGTTACGCCCGCTGGCTCGTCGACAACGTCGAGCTCCCCGAGGGCGTCGAGAACTTCCACATCCACCTCTCGGGCTGTACGGCCTCCTGTGCTCAGCCCCAGATCGCCGACGTCTCCCTGCGCGGAATGAAGACGCGCAAGGACGGCGAACCCGTCGAGGCGCTCGATATCGGACTCGGTGGCGGGCTCGGCGAGGACCCGCAGTTCGCCTCCTGGATCGCCGAACGGGTGCCCGCCGACGAGGTGCCGGGTGCGATCGCGAACCTGCTCGAGAACTTCGCCGAGGCCCGCGATAGCGAGGCCCAGAGCTTCCGGGAGTTCGTCGCCGAGCGCGACGACGAGGCGCTCGCCGAGCTGATCGAGCCCGAGGAGACGGGCTACGAGGATCCGTTCATGCACAACACAAAGCGGACGTGGTACCCCTACGCCGAGGAGGACGATATGGACGCGAGCCCCGCGCCCGCACAGGCCGACGGGACGCCGATCCCGTCCGACGACTGAGACGGTCTGCTGGACCGATTTGCCGGCACAACCGCAAGACGGTTCGCGGTTGCGCCGTCAACGACTTCCAGTAGTCCGTCCGACCGACGGCCACCGCTCGGCATCGATCTCTCGATTGCTGTTTTCCGGCGGATCCGCGTAGCCACAGCAGTCGGTTCGGCAGTTCCCGTTGCGCGCCGCTGCCGGGCTACCTAAGTGCGTTCGGCCGCTCTCGGGACACGATGGCAGACCGTCTGATGAAAGTCAACGCGTACACGACGCTCGATCTCGTCGACGCCGTCGCGAAAGGCCACGAGTTCGAGACCGAATCGCTCGCCGTCGTGAACGCGACAGCGGACCGAGAGGAGCCCGACTGCGTCCGGTTGCAGTTCGAACTCGACAACATGACCGAAGAGCACCTCCCCGCCCACATGGAGGAGCTCCAGCTAACGCCCGATCAGGCTCGAACGATCGCGGACGACCTCGAGAAACACGCAGAGCGGGTCGAGGACGCGACCGACGAGTAGCTCACTTGAGGTCCTCGAGGGTGTCCTTGGCCTTGTCGACCGCGGTGTCGAACGTACTCTCCAGTTCTTCGACCGAGCGCTCGACGTGGTAGACTCGCTCGCTCGGGACCCGTCGAACCATGTCGTTGCCGTCCTCGTCGGTACCGTACGCGAACAGCCAGTGGTCCTGGAAGTAGGCGATGTGGTCGTTGTCGACGGTGACCTCCTCGATCTCGTCGCTCGAGTTCCGGTAGACGATCGTCGCGGTGCCGAGTTCTGCCATACGTCCGCTATATTGGTCTCGAACGGGAAGCCGCTAGCCCGGCAGCTGCAACGATTGTGTGGAAATACCTAACATAGTTAGGGGTGGCCGGCTTTCGGCGCGAGATCGTACGACGGTGTATGAACACGACGCAGCTGAACCGGCTGGCCGACTTCGGTACCCGCTCGATTATCACGCACGGGCTCATGGCGGCGTCGCTTGTCGGTGCGATCACCGCGGGGCTGTTCGTCGGCGGTGAGCTGGGGCTGGTCTCGTTCGTCGCGCTGTTGAACTTCACTGCCGGACTGTGGATCGCACAGTCGCTCCACTCGCTGGGCCACGCGCGAGACGGCGGCGAGTACAGCGGCGTCCTCGACGAGCTGCTCGAGCGCACCGAAACGGGCTCTGACTCCGAGCGCGGTCTCGACACCGGCCGGCTAGCGCGGCTCGGAACGCTGATCGCGTTCGTGACGGCGGTCTCGCTGCTGACCTCGGCACAGGTCCTCGCGGGAGCGCTATTCTCGGTCGCGGTCGTCGCCATCGGCAGCGTCGCGCTCGTCACCGCCATCATCGGCTTCCTGATCTCGCTGGGGACGGCCTACGACGCGTCGGCAGAACGGTGGGAGACGGCTACCGACCAACGGCGCCGCGAGCTGGCCGACAACCAGGAGTGAGCCGTCGAGTCGGCGGCCGTCGGCGGACTGAAGTGCGCCTCGACGAACGAACGAGTATGCAGACGACGCTGTACCACGACGGCTGGACCCGGGCCGAGGGAGTCGCGGTCCGGGGTCGCGCGTTCGAGGACGGTCGCCTCCTCGAGGACGACGTCCTCGCCGCTCGCCTCTCCGAAATCCGGGAGTCCGACGCCCCGCTCGAGGACGTCGCGGCTCTCGCAGCCACCCTCGAGGGCTTTTTCGCCGCCGTCCTCGAGGACGGCGACGCCACCTACCTCGTCGCCGACGGCGCCCGATCGATCCCGCTGTACTACGGCGTCGAGGGGCCGGTTGCCGACCGCGGTCGCGTCGTCCGCGAGGCGCTCGAGGCGGAAACCGATCCCGTTCTCGAGAGTGAGTTCCTCCTGACGCGGTACGTTACCGGTCCGGAGACGATCTGGGAGGGGGTTTACGCGACCCAGCCCGGCGAGGTGGTCCGGATCGACGGTGACGGGATCGAACGGCGAACCTACCGGGAGTACTGGCCCGCGGGGCCCGAGGACGAACGCACGAACGAATCGGCGACCCCTCGGGCGAGCCTCGAGTCGGCCCTCGAAACCGCGCTCGATCGCCTCGAGCGCGTCGCGGGCGACCGCCCTGTCGTCGTCCCGCTCTCGGGCGGCTACGACTCGCGGCTGCTCGCGTCGGCGCTCGTCGAACGCGACCGGGAGGTGATCGGGTTCACCTTCGGATGTTCGGGCCACCCCGACGTCGAACTGAGCAGAGAGATCGCGGACCGCCTCGGGATTCGCTGGGAGTTCTGTGACTACGACGCCGACCGCTGGCGCGAGTGGTACCGCGGCGCGGCGGGACGGGAGTACCGACGGGCGGCGTTCGGTGGCGACGCGCTGCCCTTCCTCGCGGAGTGGCCCGCCGTCCGCGAGCTAGTCGCCGACGGACGGCTGCCGACCGACGCGCTGTACTGTCCGGGCCACACCGTCGCGACGCCCAGCGAGCGGCTGCCGCGGTTCGTCGGCGAGCGCGAGTGGGAGGCGTCCTCCAGCGTCGGCTGCGGGCCGGCCGTCGACGCCGACGACGACGCACTCGACCGGGAGCTGGTCGACCCGACTCTCGAGGACGTCGTCGACTACGTCCTCGATCGCCACTACGCGCTGTGGGAGTGGGACGATCCGACGTTCGAACGCGCCGCGCGCGAGCGGATCCGGCGCGGGCTCCGCGGCGACCGGGATCCGGACGCCGTCGCGGGGCCCGCGAGCGCGGCCGCAGCCTACGAGCGCTGGGAGTGGCGCGGACGGATGGCGACGTTCACCAACGGGGACCTCAGGGTGTACGAGGACGCGGGTCTGGACTGGTGGCTCCCGCTGTGGGACCCCGCCTACGTTCGCGCCTGGGAACGAGTCCCGCTCGCGTCCCGACGGGGGAAGGGACTGCACGCCGACCTCGCGCGCGATCGCTACCGGCGCGCGGCCGACGTCTCCGACGAACGAGCGGGGTTGACGGACCGATCGCTCTCGGCCGCGGATCGCCACCTGGCGCTGGTTCGACATTCACCGGTCTGCCAGTTCACCGAGCGCGGCGGGGCGTGGGAGCCGCCGTTTCTCGCGTCGCGGTCGGCCTGGAGCGAACCGGGCTCCCATCCCCTGGCGTGGTACGGGATCGTCGACGACGACGTCCTCGAGGCGCTCCCGGCGTTTCGGAACCTCTACGCGCTGCGGACGCTGGCCGCGACGGGTCGGCTCGACCTCGAGGACGCGTCGGGCCCGATCCCCGACAGACCGACGCTTCGGCTGCCGACCGAGGACTGAGACGGATTGCTGTACCGATTTGCCGGCGCAATCGCGACCCAGGCGGCGGTTGCGCCGGAACTGACTTCCAGTAAGCCATACGAATCGAGTCGAAAGCGCGACCCTTACGTACCACCGGTTGTGATCACTCGGTAATGAGACGACGGACGTTTCTCGCAAGCGGAGGGGCAGTCGCCGGGCTCGGCCTGGCCGGCTGCGTCACACAGGAGGGTGACAACGGTGGCACGACCGGGAACGGCGACGACGAGGACGTGCTCCGGGTCGCGGCGAACACTTCGTTCGTCGACGCGCCCAGCGACAGTCCCGGCGAGTGGATCGCCGAGGAGTTCGCCGACCGGTACGACGTCGAGTTCGAGTGGCACACGCCCGAACAGGAGCTGAACTACTACATCGAGCGCCACAACGAGGACGTCGAGATCGAGCCCGAGCTCTACCTGGGGCTAAACCCCCACGAGGTCGTCCGGGCCGACGGGAACACCGACGGCGAGCTGTTCGTCGAGACCGACGACGACGCGCTCGAACACCTCGCGAACGTCGACGAGGAGCACTACTTCGACCCCCAGGGCCGGGTGATCCCGACCTACCGGAGCTTCTGTGCGATGGTCTACGACGGCCGCAACGTCCCCGAGCCCGAAACGTTCGAGGACCTGCTCGATCCCGAGTACGAGGGCCAGATCGCGGTCTCGAACCCCCAGCGCGGGACGACCGGACTGCTCTTCTTGCTGTGGACGATCGACTACTTCGGCGAGGACGAGTACCTTGAGTACTGGGAGGAGCTGCTCGACAACGACACCCGCGTCCTCGACTCCTGGAGCGAGGTCTACGCCCAGTTCGAGGAGGGCGAGATTCCGGTCGTCGCCTCCTACGCGAACGACCGCGTCTACGCCCAACGCGCCGGCAACGACCTCGAGAAACACCAGGTCGCGTTGCTGAACGACCAGGCCTACGCCAACATCGCCGGCATGGGTCGGTTCGCGGATGGGACGAACGACGAGCTCGCCCACGAGTTTATGGATTTCATCCTCGATCCCGAAGTGCAGGCGGTGATCGCCGAACGCAACGTGACGGGCCCGGTCAACGACGAGACCGAGCTTCCGGAGGTGTACGAGGAGTACGCGGAAGTGCCGGACGACACGCCGTTTTTCGACTACGACGACCTCGAGGCGAACCTCGACGACTGGCTCGGCGAGTGGGAGCAGGTCGCCGCGGGCGACCACTGAGCGAGCCGTGGCCCCGAGCGCTCCGGACGATCCGACTGCGGGCGTCGCGAATCGGCAACCGCCGCGAGCGACGACTCAGTCGCCGTCGCTCCGGGCGTCCCGGCCCAGCTCCGACTCGACGGCGTCGACCTTGTCGCTCGCAGTCATCGACTTCTCGCGTCTGTCGTCGACCTGCACCAGCGTCTGGACCTCGCTGCCGTCGACGGCCTGGTGGGCGGCCCCGCAGGCTGCGAACAGCTCCTCGGCGTCCTCGGCCTCCAGCGTCGTCGCCAGCGGCGTCGTCTCGTACTCGACGTCGTACTCCTCGAGGGCGTCGATCGCAGCCGCGACGTCCTCGGTCGCGTCGTCGTCGGTGATCGGCGTCACGCGAAGCAGTGCGAAAACCGTCATGGACGTTCGTTTCCCCGGTCGCCACGTAGTGGTTTCGATCGGCGGTACCACCGGGTTGTCCGCGCGTAGCAGGACGCGAGGACGGACGGGCGAGCACCGAGGTGTGCTGGCGTGACCGATCGTCGCGAGCCGACGACCGACGGCGGGGCGACCGCACCCGTCGACGCGCCGACGCCCGGCTCCGGGGGGGACGATCGATCGGGGCCCGCTTCGGAGGACGAACGGTACCGCGCGAGGGGGATCCGCAACCGCCTCGAGCGACGGGCCATCGCGCTGTTCGGCCTCGGTACCGTCTCGCTGCTGCTCGTGTTGTTTTACTACCCCGTGGCGACGGTGTTCGTCGAGGCCGTCGTCGTCGAGGGCGCGGTGACGCTTGCAGTCTTTCTCGAACTCCTGCGGGATCCGTTCTACTTCGGGGATTTCGCCCGGCTGTTCGCCGGCGAGTCCCCGCTTTCGGTCGCCGCGGACCTCCTCTCGAGCGATCGTCGGATCGGGATCGTCGGCTTCACCGCCTACCAGGCGTTCCTCTCGACGCTGCTCAGCGTCGTGCTCGGCGTCCCCGCGGCGTACGTCCTCGCGCGCTACGAGTTCCGCGGCCGACAGACGCTGCGCTCGTTGACGGTGTTGCCGTTCGTGCTCCCGTCGATTATGGTCGCCGTCGGCTTCGTCGCGACGTTCGGGGAGAACGGTACGCTCAACCGCCTGCTGGGACTCGTCGGACTCGGCCCGATCGAGCTGATGTTCACGCTGGAGGCGATCCTGATCGCCCACGCCTTCTACAACGCCCCGCTGGTAGCGCGGGTGACGACCGCAGCCTGGGAGTCCGTCGACGCGAGCGCGATCGAGACCGCCCGCAGCCTCGGGGCGAGCCCCTTCCGTGCCTTTCGGGACGTCGTCGCCCCCCAGCTGTACCCGGCGGTGCTGATGGGTGCGGCGTTGACCTTCGTCTTCACGTTCGGCACCTTCCCGATCGTGCTGGCGCTCGGCGGGTTCGAGCTGGCGACCGTCGAGGTGTTCGTCTACCGGCTGATCCAGGATCTGAACTACGCCGAGGCGGCCGCGCTGGCGATCGTCGAACTCGTCATCACGCTGGGGATCCTCTACGGCTACCTGCGCTACGAGGCCACCCACGTCGTCCGCTCGCGGGGCGTGCGTCCGCTTCCGCGTCGGCCGCTCTCCCCGCCCTCGCTCTCCGTTCGCGAACTGCTCCCGCGGGCTGGAATCGCCGTCTACGCCGTCATCGCGCTGGTCGTCTTCGTCTCGCCGATCGTCAGCATGCTCTACGCGAGCGTCTCCGGGCCCGACGGGCTCACGCTGGATCACTACCGGTTCCTGCTCGAGCGCCAGGAGACCGCCGCGGCGTTCCAGGTCCAGCCCTGGCCCGCGATCCGTAACTCCCTGCTCTTTGCCGCGGGCGCACTCGCACTCGCCCTGCCGATGGGTGTCGTCGTCTCGGTGCTAACGACCAGACGCTACCGGGGTCGGAAGCTCGTCGACGCCGTGGCGATGGCCCCGCTCGCGGTCTCGGGGATCATCGTCGGGATCGGCCTGCTTCGGGGTCCGGTCTTCGGGATCGAGCTCTCGGGCTGGCGGATCGCGATGGGCGGCGCCGCGGCGATCGTCGCCGCCCACGCTGTCTCCTGTTACCCGTTTGTGGTCCGGACCGTCGCGCCGGGCCTCGAGTCCGTCGATCGCTCGCTCATCGAGTCGGCTCGCGCGCTCGGTGCTTCCCGGGCCCGAGCCCTGTACGACGTCGAACTCCCGCTGGTCTGGCCTGGCGTCGTCGCAGGCGCGGCCTTCGTCGTCGCCATCTCGATGGGCGAGTTCTCCTCGACGGTCATTTTGGCGACCGGAACCGACCAGTACACGATGCCGGTCGCGATCGAACGGTTCATCGGCCGTCGCCTCGGACCCGCAACCGCAATGGGCGTCGTCCTGCTGGTCGTCACGAGCATCAGTTTCGTGATCATCGACCGCCTCGGAGGTGAGAGCTTTGGCATCTGAGGAGCCCGACCGGGCGCTCGATCGATCCTCGTCCGCTACGGACGCGACGAGCGACGAGCCCGCCGCGGACTCGATCGCCGTCGAACTCGAGGCCGTTACGAAACGATATGCCGAGACGACCGCCGTCGACGCCGTCTCCCTGGCGGTCCGCGAGGGTGAGTTCTTCACGCTGGTCGGCCCCTCCGGCTGCGGGAAGACGACGACGCTGCGGCTGGTCGCCGGGTTCGAGTCGCCCACCGACGGCGCCGTCCGCTTTCGCGACGAGGACGTCACCGGCGTTCCGCCCGAGGATCGAGACGTCGGCGTCGTCTTCCAGAACTACGCGCTGTTTCCCCACATGACCGTCGGCGAGAACGTCGCCTACGGGCTCAACTTCGCCGATCCGCCCGGTGGTGTCTCGGACGACCGGCGGGTCCGGGAGCTGCTCGAGCTGGTCGACCTCGAGGGGATGGCGGACAGAGAGCCCGATCGACTTTCGGGCGGCCAGCAACAGCGGGTCGCGATCGCCCGCGCGCTGGCGCCCGGTCCCGACGTCCTCCTGCTCGACGAGCCGATGAGCGCGCTCGACGCTCAGCTGCGCGAGCGACTCCGGATGCAGGTGAAGGCGATCCAGCAGGAGCTGGACATTACGACGATCTACGTCACTCACGACCAAGAGGAGGCGCTGGCCATCTCGGATCGCGTCGCGGTGATGCGAGACGGGACGCCCGAACAGGTCGGCCCACCCCGCGAGATCTACCGCCGTCCCGGAACGCGGTTCGTCGCGGAGTTCGTCGGCGACAACAACGTCTTCGAGGGAACGGTTCGGTCGTTCGACGGAAACGGGCTCGCGTCGGTCGACGTCGGACCGGAGACGTTCGCCGTCGCCCCCGGAGAACGCGACGTCGCCGTCGGCGACGGCCTCGCGTTCTGTGTCAGACCGGAGAACCTGGTCATCGCGGCTGATCCGAACAGCGACCTCGAGACGGCAACCGCGACCCGGGCGACCGTCCGCAGCGCGGAGTTTCTCGGCGAGACGACACGAGTCCACCTCGAGTGGCAGGGCCAGGAACTGCTCGTGCGAACGCGGGATCCGCTCTCCGGCGACGTCCTCGTCGGGTTCGATCCGGAGAACGCACACGTCGTCGCGGTCGATCGAACTGTCTGATCGGCTCGACCGGCCCAGTACAGGGAGTCGCCCGGACGGGACGATCCGATTTTCCCATTTCCTGACTTGCAAAGAAGAGATTCAGCATAGTAGGGGGGGTAGATAATCTTAATAGGGTACTCCCGATCCTGTTACCACATGACGTGGTCCAACCAAAACTGGTGGCCGAACCTATTGCGATTGGATATCCTCGACGATAACACCGTGGACGCCGGTCCGTACGCCGAGGACTTCGACTACGCAGAGGAGTTCCAAAAACTCGATTTCGAGGCAGTGAAGGCGGACATCGAGGAGGTGATGACGACCTCCCGGGAGTGGTGGCCGGCCGATTACGGTCACTACGGGCCGCTGTTTATCCGGATGGCGTGGCACAGCGCGGGAACGTATCGCACTCTCGACGGCCGCGCTGGCGCGTCCGGCGGCCTCCAGCGTCTTCCGCCGGAGAGCAGCTGGCCGGACAACGTAAACCTCGACAAGGCCCGCCGCCTGCTCCAGCCGGTAAAGATGCAGTACGGGCGGCAGCTCTCGTGGGCCGACCTGATGGTCCTCGCCGGAAACGTCGCCCTGGAGTCGATGGGCTTCGAGACGTTCGGCTTCGCGGGGGGCCGCGAGGACGCGTACACGCCCAACGAGGCCGTTGAGTGGGGTCCCGAAATGGAGTGGGAGGAGACCTCGCCCGAGCGCTTCCACGAGGGAGAGGTGGGAAACCTCAAGGACCCGCTCGCGAACACCGTGATGGGCCTCATTTACGTGAACCCCGAGGGTCCGTACGGCGAACCGGACCTCGAAGGCTCCGCGAAGAACATCCGCGAGGAGTTTTCCCGCATGGCGATGACCGACGAGGAAACGGTTGCGCTCATCGCCGGCGGCCACACCTTTGGGAAAGTCCACGGCGCCGACGACCCCGACGAGAACCTCGGTCCCGAGCCCGAGGCGGCCCCCATCGACCTGCAGGGCCTCGGCTGGCAGCACGAAGGCAGCGAAGACAAGATCGGCGGACTCGACGTCATCTCCAGCGGGATCGAAGGGCCGTGGAACGCCACGCCGATCCAGTGGGACATGGGCTACGTCGACAACCTGCTCGAGCACGAGTGGGAACCCCACAAGGGCCCCGGTGATGCGTGGCAGTGGCGAGCGAAAGACGAGGAGGGACTCGAGCCCGCGCCGGACGCCCAGGACGAATCGGAGACGCAGCTGCCGATGATGCTGACGACGGACGTCGCCCTGAAGCACGACCCCGACTACCGAGAGGTCTTAGAGCGCTTCCAGGAGAACCCCAACGAGTTCCGGGAGGCTTTCGCGAAGGCGTGGTTCAAGCTCCTCCACCGCGACATGGGCCCGCCCGAGCGGTACCTCGGACCGGAGGTTCCCGACGAGACGATGATCTGGCAGGATCCGATCCCCGACGCCGACTATGACCTGATCGACGAGGACGCAATCGACGACCTCGAAGCGGAGATTCTCGAGTCGGATCTCTCGGTCCCGCAACTGGCCACGACCGCGTGGGCGTCGGCGTCGACGTACCGCGATAGCGACAAGCGCGGTGGCGCGAACGGCGCCCGCATCCGCCTCGAACCACAGCGGAGCTGGGAGGTCAACGAGCCCGACAAGCTGGAGCCGGTCCTTTCGACCTACGAGGAGATCCAGGAGGAGTTCAACAGCTCGCGCTCGGACGACGTGCAGGTCTCGCTGGCCGACCTGATCGTCCTGGGCGGCAACGCGGCCGTCGAGCAGGCGGCGGCCGACGCCGGCTACGACGTGGACGTGCCGTTTGAACCGGGTCGCACGGACGCCACACCGGAGCAGACCGACGTCGAATCCTTCGAGGTGCTCGAGCCGAAGGCCGACGGCTTCCGGAACTACCTCGGTGGCGAGTACGACGACCTGTACGACTCGCCCGAGGAGCGGCTAGTGGACCACGCGCACCTGCTGACCCTGTCGGTGCCCGAGATGACGGTACTGGTCGGCGGCATGCGCGCGCTGGGTGCGACCTACGGGGACTCCGACCGCGGCGTCCTCACCGACCAGCCCGGCACCCTGACGAACGATTTCTTCGTGAATCTGCTCGACATGGACTACGAGTGGGAGCCGGTTTCGGAGGACAACGAGGGCTTCGAGATCCGCGATCGCGACACCGGCGACGTCGAATGGGAAGCCACCCGCTTCGACCTCATCTTCGGCTCGAACGCCCGACTTCGCACCCTCGTGGATGCCTACGGCGCCGCTGACGGCGAGGAGGAGTTCGTCCGTGACTTCGTGGACGCGTGGAGCAAGGTGATGACGCTCGATCGATTCGACCTCGAGTGACCACGGCCAGTAAGCCGTGGGAGGAGGTCACTCCCCCTTGACCCGGCTCCCACCCGGCGGCATGAAGTGCTGGATGCGGTCCGGGCTGGCGATCTTCCGGACGAACGACTCGTCGGCGAACTCCTCGCGGAACTGCCGGTAGAGCCGCTTCGCCGCGTCGGCCTGGGCGTATCGGCCGGGCTCGAGTTCGATCAGCGTCTCCACCTGGCCCTCGATGGCCGACGGCGGCCCGCCGATCACGCGGGTGTAGGGCTCACACTGGATGCCGACCGCCGCGCCGACGGGCGTGTCCCGGTAGTAGGTTCGGTCCCCGCGGATCGCGAACCCGCCTTTCTCCAGGTACTCGCCGCTCTCGGGGGTCTTGGTGACCTGATCCGAGTCCACTGCGTAGACGTCGCCCGCGTAGCGGCCGTCCTTCCAGACCGACGAGTACGAGACCGCGAACTGGGCTGCCTCCTCGATGCTCGAGTCCGGCAGCTCGATATCCGACGAGGACGCCTCGCTCGGATCGGTCGCCTTCAGCACCGTGACGGGACCCCCGTGGGCCTGGGTGTGGAGCACCGTGTCGCCGGGTTCGAGGTACTTTTTGACCAGCTCCTCGTTCTGGTCGGCGCTGCGCCCGCCGATCACGAGGTAGCCGTCGCTGGTGTGGAACCACCGAAAGCGGTCGTACCAGGGTTCGTTCTCGCGGATCGGGACCGAGGCCATCTCGAGCCAGTTTTTCTCTTCGTCCTCCTCGTCATCGTCGTCCTCGTGGTCGTCCGTTGCCTCCCACTCGTCGCGGCGTCGCTTGGCGTCTTCTAAGTCCTCGCGGGTGTCCTCGATGGCCGCCAGCGCGCCCTCTTTCTTCTCCTCGATGCGTTTGGCCTCGGTGTAGAGGCGGTCGGCGTTCTGCTCGACGCCGTCGTCCGCGACGAGATCGATCTCCTCGCCGTCGAGCTCGACGGTGACGATCCCCTCCGTCCCGTCGACGCCAACGACCGCCTCGGCGGCCTCGATCCCGCGTTCTTTCCCCTCCTCGAAGCGCTCCTCGATCTCGTCCCAGGGGCGATCCTGTGTGCGGGCCTCCTGGATCGTCGAGAGGATGTCGTCGACCAGCTCGTAGCGGGCGTACAGCAGCTCGGCGTTTTCCCGCTGGGCCTGGGCCTGCTGTTCGAACCCCTCGATCGCGCCCTGCTGTTGTTCGATGATCCGCTCGTGTTTGGCGATCTCCTCCTCGAAGTCGGGTCGTTGTTCGGTCGGGTCGGGCTCCTCTTCGTCCTCGAGTTCGAGCTCGAAGAAGTAGTCGTCCAGCGCCCCGAGGAAGCTGTCGGCGGCTTCCGCGGTCAGCCCCTCGTCCTCGTGTTCCTCGAGCGGAAACGGCGTGGCGTCGACGACCGGACCGGTCGTCTCCTCGTCCTCGGTCTCGTCTTCGGCGGGCGCCCGGTACAGCCGCGGATCGAAGTTCCCGTTCCGGACGTCGAGCGCGAGCCGTTCGATGGCCTCGTAGACGCGTCGGTAGTCGTCCTCGGTGGCGTCCTCGATGTCCAGGGCCTTCTCGACGCCCGCGCGGGTGCAGATCTCTTCGGCGTAGAGCCCGCCCATGTTGAGCTGAGTCGCCAACGTCCGGACGACGTCCGTATCCGAATCCTCCATCTCGCGGTCGAAGGCCTCCCGCGAGACCGACAGCGGGTTCGTCCGCGAGTCAGGAAACTCGTACCGGGAGCCGGGAACGACCGTCCGCGATTTCAACCGAACCGTCTCGAGGCAGTCGATGACCTCGTACTCGCCGTCGGTGACGGCGATGTTCCCCTGCCCGAACAGCTCGACGATGATACGGGTGGTGCCGTCGTCGCGTTCGAAGACGAACTCGAGAATGCGGTCGAACTCGAACTGCTCGACGCCGGCGAAGTCAGCACCCGACAGCCGGTTTCGAAGCATCATCGCGAACTGAGGAGGCCGCCCCGGGGCGTCGGGTACCCGCTCGGGGGCGACCGTGTGGGCGCGTTTGATTTCGCCGACCTCGATCAGCAGCTCGACGCGACCGCGGTCGAAATCGCGCATCTTGAGCCGCAGGAGGTCGTCGCCGTAGAGATAGGCCTTGTCGACCTTCGCACCCTCGTAGGTGCCGAACTCCCCGACGAGGGCCGCGAGGTCGACGCTCGTAAGCTCCCGCTTTGGATCCATACCTCTACCTGCCCGGCCCGGTCAAAAAGGCGTGTCGCTCCGGCCCGAACCCGCGGTTTCCGTCCCGGGTCAGAAAGGCTCATCGGCGACGAGCGCGTTTTCGCCGAGTATGAAGGCGACAGGCTCGCACGCGAACGGAACCGATCCGAGGACGTCGAGGCGAAATGCGGGTCGACGAACCGACGGGGGGATGGACCGATGAGCGCACCCCAGGCACCGGTCTGGGCGGACGTTTCGAAGCTCTCGTCGTTTCTCGATCGGCTCGAGGAGACCGGTGGGTTGTCGGCTCGCGGACTGGTCGAGGAGCTCGAGGTCGACGTTCCGGCCGAGGGCGTTGCCTACCACGACCGCGGAATCAGGATCCCCGGCTACGACGCGACGTTCGTCCACGAGCCGACGGGCTCTCGCGGCCGACCGGCCTTCAGCGTCCAGATCGACACGATCGGACCACGAAACGGCTGGGCGATCTTCGATCGGACGCTGTCGTGGGACGTCTACCTGCTCCGGACGGAGGGGGCCGCGGCCATCGCCTGGCTGAGCGACGAGGAGTATCGGATCGAGGAAGCCGACGAGTTCGACTCGAAACACGAGGCGATGGCGGCGGGGCGGTTCTCCTTTGGGGTCTTCCTCTATGCCGGCGAGGACTGGGAGGAACAGCAACGGCGGATCCGGAGCACGAACGCGCCGGCGTACCTGCTTCGTGAGGACGGCCAGCCGATGATCCCGAACACCCAATCGGAGTTCTACAACCTCGTCGACTCGACGGTCACGGAGTTTCGGACCAGCGGCGCGGCGGCGGACTACCTCGGACTGCTCGAGCTCGAGGCAACTATCGACGGCTAACGAGTTGTTAATCGTTTCAGAGCGTCCGAGACGCCCGCTTGAACGGAGCGGGGCCGGACGAAAGGGATCACAGGGTACGTCGTCGAAGACCGCTCGAGTGGGGGGAGAAGCGTCGAGCGGTGGGGGTGGGGGAGTGGACGACGCACCCGAATGAGGTACAGCGGGTGTGGCGCTGGTTGTCTGGGGGGAGTGTGATCGATGCCGACGAACGTCGGCACTCGATGGTTCACATCCCGTTAATATAAAAATTTCGTAAGCAAAGTTATGTTTTAAACATGGTGAGGTGCGAACCCGATCGGGGTTCCAGCGGCAGCCGTCAGTCCTCGCCGGCCGCGTCGGCCTCCCATCCTTCGGTGAAGATCCGATCCTCGTCGGCGCCCGCGTCCGCGAGCAGCTCCTCGGTTTCGACGACCATCTCGGGGACCCCACAGAGGTAGCAGTCGGCGTCCGCGACGTCCTCGAGGTCCAGCGACTCCGGAAGGTGATCCTGGACGTGTCCGGTTCGACCGTCCCAGGCTCGATCGTCCGCGGCGTCGGAGAGGACGTACTTTACGGACAGCTGCTCCGCGCCCGCCCGTAACTGGTCGAGGCTCTCGCGGAAGATCAGGTGCTCCTGATCCCGTTCGCCGAACACGAGCGTGGCAGTGCCGGTTCCCGCTCTGGCGTACTGTTTGACCATCGGGTACAGCGGCGTGATGCCCGTTCCGGTAGCGACGAAGACGGCGTCGCGATCGAGGTCGCGAACGTAGAGGTTGCCCTCGACCGGTTCGATCTCGATCTCGTCGCCCGGCGTTCGGTCGTGCATGTAGACGGAACCGGTGCCGTCGTCGTAGCGTTTGATCGTCAGGACGAGCTGGTTGGTTCCGGGCTCGTTGATCGCCGTGTACGGGCGGGCGTCCGCTTCGCCGTCGACCTCGAAGTGGACCGTCGTGTGCTGGCCCGGGTCGAACTCGAAGCGGTGGTCGTCGGCGACCAGCCGGAACTGCTTGACGTCCGGCGTCATCCGGTGGACGTCCGCGACCGTGGCGGTGATCGTCATGCCTCGTTCTGAGGCCAGTAGCTACTAAGCCGTACTGTCGGCACGTGCACCCCGTGCGATTGCAAAAAGTGACCCTCGATCGGAGGCGTTGATCGAGCCGTTAGGCCTTCTCGTCGACGGCGGCCTCGATGGCCGCGTACAGCTCGTCGGTCTCCTTCGTCGGCGAGTAGACCGTCCCCTCGACGCTGACCTGCGGGACGTCATCGACGGACAGCTCCTCGATCTGGTCGACCGTCTCGTCGAGCTCCGCCTGGTAGGTGTCACCCGCGGCGGCGTCGTAGACCGTCTCGGGATCGTCGACGTCGGACTTCTTTGCGACCCGCTTGAGTCGGTCCGGGGTCGCCCACTCCTTCTCGGTATCGATGTTGATCGCGACGCACTCGACGAACGCCCAGAACTGGTCGGGATCGTGGTCCCAGACCGCCAGTCCGGCCCGGGCCAGTCGCGGCCCGTCGTCACCGTGCAGTAGCGTTCCGTCGAAGGAGGCGATCGCGTGCACCTCGAGATCGACCGCTCCCTTCTTGACGTACTCCTCGAGCAGTTCCGTGAACTCCTCGAGCATGAACTCCGAGGTTTCTGCCGATTTCCAGGAGCCGAACAGCTTGATCGTCACCGGAGCGTCCCCTTCGCCGGCGATCGGGAAGACGGACTTCGGATCGTCCGGCGTCGGGATCGGATCGAGCGCACCCTTTGGCTCCTCGATCTCGTCGTCCTCGTCCGGATCGTCGCCGTTCCCGCCGTTCCCGCCGTCGGACTCGTTGCCGTTCGGCGACCCGTCGTCTTCGTCGTCCTCGTCGTCGGAGAGGAAGTCGGTACATCCTGCCAGTCCAGCAACGGCCGCGCCACTGCCGATCTGTAGTACGCGCCGTCTCGTTCGGTTATCTTGCGTCACGCTCCTGACTAACTCTGCATCCGGAATTACTACTATTCAGATAACTCAGATATTACTGAATTTATAATTCCCTGACTACCGTTGTGGATGATACATCCGCCGCTAATCAGGCTGCTAACGCGTCGAAATACACTCATTAAAAACACTCACTGACTGTTATACATTAGCCAGACGTCCTCGAAAAACGGCCTGTCGGCGGCTCTCGGAGGACGTTACCGTCCCCAGCGTTACGGATTCAGAACGACTTCGCGAACGTCGTCGACGCCGGCGCGACGCACCGCAGCCCGAACCGGATCGCGGGCCCCGACGAGATTGTCCGAGTTGCCGTCGAGGACGAGCCACTTTCCGGGCGCTCCCGGCTCGAGCGGCCCCCACTCCAGCCCCGCGAGCTCGGCACCGTTGATCGTCGCCATCCGGAGAATCGTCTCGGCCGACAGCTCCGAGCACTTCGCGAGGAACTCCATCTCGCGAAACATCGACGGCGAGTTGAGCATCACGTTGTCGGTGCCCAGCGCGAGGGTCGTCCGCTCGGCCAGCTCCGCGGCAGGCGGGAGCCCGACCCCGGTGACGAGGTTCGACCGGGGACAGAGCACGATCGGCACTTCGGCGTCGGCGATCCGTTCGAGGTGGTCGGGTTCGGGATGAACGACGTGGACCAGAAAGTCGGGCTCGAGGTCCAGCGCGCCGTCGAGGTCGTTCGGATCGGCCTCGCCCGCGTGGATGCCGAACGGTTTGCCCGCCTCGCGGGTCGCGGCGCGTTCGTCCTCGAAGTCGGCGTCGTTGGCTCCACTGGCCCCGAACCCGTCGCCCGCCTCCATCGCCGCGACGGAACCGCGGGCGAACGACAGCGCCTCGAGCTTGAGGCCCGCCGCGGCGTCCTCGAGCAGCTCGACGCCTTTCACGTCACCTTCCCGAAAGTCGAGACAGGCGGCAGTCCCCCCGCGCTGCATATACCGCAGCGATCGCCGTATCGCCCCGACGAGCTCCTCGCGGGAGGCCTGCCGAAGCAGACGGTGTTTCAGCCCGTCCGGCGGGGCGACCAGCTCCTCCAGCGAGAGCCCGCCGCCGGCCTCTTTCGCGATCGAGTCCCCGACGTGGGTGTGTGCGTTGACAAAGGGCGGCAGGATGATATCCGAGCTGTCGACCGACTCCTCCTCGATGGCTTCGATCCGACCCGCATCGTCGATGACGATCCGTCCTTCGACGGGCTCGAGTTCCCGCCCGCGAAGGATCGTCCCGGTTCGCTCCATACCGAAGAGTCGGCTGGCTCGCCCTTCAACGGTTCGCGTTCGATCGGCGATCAGTCGACGAACTCGTCAAGCGTCGTCTCCAACCCGTCCCGTACCTCGGTGACGAGCGCGCCGTCGATGTCGAGCCCGAGGACGTCGACGGCGGCCCGGCCGACCCGGTCGCGGAGTTCGGCGGGCGAGTAGACGCCGAGCCGCCACTGAGAGTACTGGGCGGCACGGAGCGCCTCGACCAGCGGTGACTGCTCGCCGAGTCGGCGCATCTCGCCGTTGACCAGCACGCGGGTGGTCGACTCCGTCATCGACGGCCGGCTCGGAACGTCGAGGATGACGTGGGCCGGATCGACGCTCACCCGGTCGGCGATCTCGCGCTCGAACTCCCGGATCGACTCGTGGTCGGCCTCGATGATCCCGCCCGGTACGTCGTCGATCTCGGCCCAGACCGCTCGCTTGAACAGATCCCGGTGGTCGAGTCGACGCGAGAACGCGCTCGTCGCCTCACAGTTCCGCAGCGCCACGGTCAGATCGTAGTCGTCCATCCGCTGGAGCGTCTCGGCGTCGATCCCGGCCGTCGGCGCCTCGAGCAGTCGTTCGGCTGCCCGCCGGAGCATGGCCTTGCTGATCCGGGCGACGCTATGGCTGTACACCGTTGGATTCATTAACGCCCGCGCGACCAGCAGGCTCTCGGCGGCCTGCACGTTCCCCTCGTCGAGGACGAGCTCGTCGTCGGTGAAGGTCAGCTCCCGGACCAGCCGCCCGTGGTCGATCGTCCCGTATGGCACCCCCGTATGGTGGGCGTCCCGCACGAGGTAATCCATCCGGTCGACGTCGAGCTCGCCCGAGACGAGCTGGCCGAACCGCCCTTCGCCGGCGACCAGTCCGGCGACTACCTCGGGCTCGAGATCGTGCTCCCGGAGGACGTCGCCGACCTGACCGTCGGCGAGCAACCTGCCGACGTCGTCGTGATAGCGTCCCGTCCGGCGGTGGGTGAGCGATTCGAGGTTGTGGCTGAACGGGCCGTGGCCGACGTCGTGAAGTATCGCCGCGGCGTGGACCCGCTCGGCTTGCTTCCCCTCAACTCCGAGCTGCTCCAGGGCCTCGCAGGCGAGGTGATAGACGCCGAGGCTGTGTTCGAACCGGGTGTGGTTGGCGGAGGGGTACACCAGGGAGACGGTCCCGAGCTGGGCGATGCGGCGCAGTCGCTGTACTTCCGGCGTATCCAGCAGCGCGCGGGCGACGCCGTCGACCTGGATGTGGTCGTGGACGCTGTCCTTGATGGTCTTCATTGTCGGCGTTTCGCCGCGTTCGTACAAAAATCGTGGTACGATACGCCGTCCGCGGTTGAATACGACGAGTGTACTACTTTAGGCGTGGCCGCCGTTGTTCGGATACGATGACTGAACTGACGATTCCACCGGACGCCGACGAGGAGCGCGCGGCACAGTTGGTCGAGGAACACGTCGAGATCGGCGACGTCGTCGAAGTCACGAGCAAGGAGTGGGCCGACGACAGCCAGGACTTCGATATCGAGGGAACGGTCACCGGTCTCGAGCCCGGCTACCTCGAGCTCGACGACCAGCCCGTCGACGAGGGCAGCGTCCGCTACGACGAGATCCACACCGTCACGCAGGTCGATTCCGCGTAGGGTCGGATTCCGCATAGCGGATTCCGCGTAGACGCGTCCACGCCCGACGGAACCGTCGCTCAGCCCGAGGACGCGTCCCCGGTAACCGGGTTCTCGGGCGCCTCGCCGTCGAGGACCCTCACGACGTCGCGAGTGACGCCTTCGCGGAGCTCGACGATCGACTCCTCGGAGTACCACGCGACGTGGGGCGTACAGACGACGTCGTCACGGTCGACCAGCGGCGAGTCCTCGGGCGGTTCGTTCGGTAACACGTCCAGTCCCGCGGCGGCGAGGACGCCGTCCTCGAGGGCCGTCGCTAGCGCCTTGTCGTCGACGATTTCGCCGCGGGCCGTGTTGAGTACGATCGCGTCGTCGTCCATCGCTGCGAACGCCGCGGCGTCGAACAGCCCTCGAGTTTCCGCGGTCAGCGGCGCGTGGACGGAGACGATATCGGAGCGCTCGAGCAGCCCGTCGAACGACACCTTCTCGACGCCACACTCGGCGAGTTCGTCGGCGGACTGATGGGGATCGTACGCGACGAACTCGAGGTCGAACCCCGACAGTCGCTCGACGATCCGTCGGGGGATCGAGCCGAAGGCCGCGAACCCGAGCGTCTTCCCCGGCAGCCGCTCGATCGGCGCGCCGACCGTCCAGTCCCAGGTCCCCTCGGCGATCGCGCGGTCGTACAGCGCGGTCTTGCGCACGCAGGCGAACAGGAGCGCGATCGTATGCGTCGCCACCTCGCTCTGACAGTAGTCGGGAACGTTGACCACAACGACGTCCTCGTCGGCGGCGGCTTCGAGATCGACGGCGTCGACGCCGATCCCGTACCGGCCCACGACCGCGACGTCGAGCAACTCGAGAACGGCTCGGTCGATCGGCGCGTACTGAACGAGCAACGCGTCGGCCTCGACCTCCCGAGCCGCCTCAATCACCTCGTCGGCGGTTTCGGCGTCCGTCGCGACGAGATCGATGTCTCGCCCCTCGAGGACGTCGCGTTCGATCTCGAGGTCGGGAAAGTCAAAGTCCGTGACAAGGATCGTGTCGGTCATCGGTCGAGCGATTCGTTCGTCCGGTTCGCCGATAGGGATGTCGCCTGCGGTGACGTTCGTGTTCGTCTCATGTGGGTGCGATACCGGCTTCGGTTCTCGTGAGGAGGGACAGCACGACCGAGAAGAGCCAGTGGGACCGGCGTCGTCGTCGGTGAACGCCCGGTTTAACCCGTTCCTACCGGTCGGCTGGACGATTACTCACACCGAGATCAGCTCCGGGAAACATACGTTCGAGCCACGCGCTCCGGACCGAATCACGCCACAGCTACCCGGAGTTGCCGACCGAGAACGGCCCCCGTGCGACGGGAGCCGCCAGTGGACGGTCGGCCCCTGCACGGCGTCGCGGCTCTCAGTACAGCTCGTCGAGGTCGCCCTCCTCGTGGCTGTGGTCCTCGGCGGGAAACGAGCCGGACTCGACGGCCTCGACGTACTCCTCGACGGCAGCGCGCATCTCCCCGCGGACGTCGCCGAACTGCTTTGCGAAGGACGGCGACCACTCGCTGAGTCCGACGGCGTCGTCGACGACCAGCACCTGGCCGTCGCAGTCGGGCCCCGCGCCGATCCCGATCGTCGGAATCCCGAGGACGTCGGTGATCTCCGCGGCCAGGTTCGCCGGAACGTGTTCGAGCACGAGCGAGAACGCGCCCGCGTCCTCGTGGGCGCGAGCGAGCTCGAGGATCCGTTCGGCGTCCTCGCGGTCGGTCCCCTGGCGTGGGTAGCCACCGTACTGGTTGACGTGCTGGGGGGTCAGTCCGAGGTGGGCCATCACGGGGATCCCCAGCTGGACCATCTTCTCGGTCAGCTCGACGGTGTGGGGGCCACATTCGAGCTTCACCGCCGCTGCGCCCTCCTCTTTGAGCATCCGTCCGGCGTTCTCGAGGCTGTCGGCCTCGTCGACGCCGAACGAGAGGAAGGGCATGTCCGCGACGACCAGTGCGTCCTCGGTCGCTCGGGCGACCGCGCCGACGTGGCGGGCCACGTCGTCGACGGTAACGGGAACCGTCGTCTCGTACCCCAGCGAGGTGTTACCGACGCTGTCGCCGACGAGGATCACGTCGACGTCGGCCTCGTCGACGATCTCGGCCGTCGGCGCGTCGTAGGCCGTCAGCATCGTGATCGGTTCCGTCCCGGCCATCGACCGCAGCTCCCGTACGGTGGGCATACGTGTAGGGTCTGGCGCCTGCGAGTAAACGTCATCGTTCCGTGTCGACGGCCCGCACCCGCGAGTCTTAAGAGGTCCCGGAGAACACGTTCAAACGTGCCAGAACGCGTCGAAACGACCTCACCCGACGGCGTCGACTACGGCTGGGTGATGCAGACGACCTTCGTGACCACGATCCTCGTCGGCGCGCCGATCGTCGCCCTGCTGTCGACCGGCGTCGACCTCCCGACGTGGGGCGCCCGTGCCGAGTTCGCGATCCGCGTCGGTGCCGTCGTCTGGCTGGTCGTGGCGGTTGCGGTGTTCGCGTACGCGAAACACACACAGGAGTAGTCCTCGCTTCCGACCGTTCGAGATCCGCCGCTGATATTGCGACCGTACCCGACGACCCGAGGGCTGCTTACTCGAGCGTTTCGACGTACTCGAAGTCGACGCCCGCTCGCCGCGCGGTTCGCTCGTCGCGGTCGGTGTCGCCGACGAACAGCGCGGTCGACGCCTCCGCGCCGAGCCTGCGGACGGTCTCGAGCAGCGGCTCGGGATCCGGTTTCCGCGTGTCGACGGTGTCCCGACCGACGACCGCGTCGACGGCGCTTGCGAGCTCGTGTTCCTCCAGCGCGATCCGGCAGGCTGCCTCGCAGTTGAGCGAGCAAACCCCCGTTGGGATCGGCCGCTCGAGCAGTTCATCCGCGCGGGCCAGCCGCCGCGATCGTCGGGCCCCCTCGCGCTCGTGGTCGGCGATCGTCTCCTCGACGGCCGGGGCGATCTCGAAGTTGCTCGCGGCCTCGAGCAGCTCCCAGAGGTTCTCGCTCGGCGGATCGGCGGCTGCCCGGGCGTACACTGCGATGACGTCGATCGCGACGGCGTTCCAGTCGACCGCGAGGTCGACCAGGGTCCCGTCCAGATCGTAGACGACGGCGTCGTATTCGCTCACGAACGAGCGTAGGGTGGAGAACCCAATAGCGGCTTCGATCCGCGGGGGTCAGTCGAGCAGGTGACGCGCGATGACCTTCTTTTGGATCTCCGTCGTCCCCTCGTAGATCTCGGTGATCTTGGCGTCGCGGTAGAGCCGTTCGACCTCGCCCTCGGTGACGTAGCCGTAGCCGCCGTGGATCTGGACGGCCTCGTTGGTCACGTCCATGGCCGTCTGGCTGGCGAAGTACTTCGCCATGCTCGCGGTCAGTCCGGCGTCTCCCGCCGCGCGTTCGCGAGCCGCTTCCCGGGTCAGCAGCCGGCTTGCCTTGACTTTGGTGGCCATCTCGGCGAGCTTGTGCCGGATCGACTGAAACTCGGCGATCGGTTGGTCGAACTGCTCGCGCTCCCCGCTGTACTCGATGGCCTCGTCCAGCGCACACTGGGCCAGTCCGACCGACTGGGCGGCGATGGCGATCCGCCCGCCCGTGAGGATGTGGAAGGCCGCCGACAGCCCCCTCCCCTCTTCTGTCAGGCGGTTCTCGGCCGGGAGCCGAACGTCGTCGAAGGTGAGACTCGTCGTGTCGCTGGCCCGGAGGCCGAGCTTGTCCTCCTTCTCGCCGACCGAGAGTCCGTCGACGTCGCCGGGGACGAGAAACTGCGTCACCGTCGAGGGGTCGTCGCGGTCGGTCTTCGCGAATAGGACGTAGACGCCCGCCCGCTTCCCGTTCGTGATCCACTGTTTCTCGCCGTTGATGACGTACTCGTCGCCCTCCCTGCGGGCCTCCGTCGACATCTCGGCGGGGTTCGAGCCGGCGTGGGGCTCCGAGAGCGCGAACGCGCCGACGGGACGCCCGTCAGCCATCTCGGGAAGCCACCGCTCCTTGACGTCCTCGCTGCCGAACTCGGCGATACAGGACGTCGCCAGCGAGTGAACCGACAGCGCCGTCGCGACCGCGAGCGCGCCGTAAGCGACCTCTTCGTTGACGACGGCAGCCGTTACGGGATCGGCGTCGTAGCCGCCGTACTCCTCGGGGACCGTCAGGCTCGTCAGGTCGAGCTCCGCGAGCCCGTCCCAGACGTCCTCCGGAAACGACTGTTCCTGGTCGGCCTCGAGAGCGACCGGTCGGATCTCCTCGCGGGCGAACTCGCGAACGACGTCACGAACCGCCGCCTGCTCGTCGGTGAGTTCCATACCCTTTCATTCGAGCCGGGTGGCAAAAATCACCACCATCGACATCAGCCGCCGCCGAGTCCGCTCGCGGAGCTCTCGAGTTGTTCGCTCGCGAGGACGCGGTTCGCGCGCCGGAGCCGCTCCGAGAGGGCCTGGTGGGAGATCTCGAGCTCGCTGGCCAGCTCCTCGAGGGAGATCTCACGGGGGACGTTGTAGTACCCCCGACGGTAGGCCTCGGCGATCGCCTCCCGCTGGGGATCGGTCAGCGTCGTCGCCATCTCGAGGTCCTTGTTCTGGTGGGCCTCGACCATGCGCCTGACGTCGACCCGGGCGTCGCGATCCTCGAGATCGGACACCGCGTCCGAGACCCCCTCCCGATGGGGGAACAACAGCGTGACCGCCCAGCGACCGTTCGTCACCTCGGCCTCGAGGACGGTCCCGTCGTTCGCGTAGACCGCGCTACAGATCGGGGTCGCCGCCTCGGCGTACCGGATCCGGAAGAGCCACGCGTCGCCGTCGGGACGCTCGAGCAGTCGCCGAAACTGCTCGACGGTCGGATCGTCCTCGAGAGTCTCCTCGACGGCCCCGGCGTCGGTGTTACCGAACCAGATCAGCGGGGCCGTCCGAACCGAGTCGTCGACGACGACGCTCTCGACTCGCAGCTCGGACTCCGGCAGCGACTGGATCGTCGGCTCCAGCGCGAACGACTCTGTGGGGATAGCCAGCTCGGCGATCGTCGTCACGACGGGGTCACCCCGCTCGTCGGGTTCGAGTCCGGTCGCTGGTCGATGGCGATACCGAGGTCGTACTGGGACTCGAGTGCACTCATAACGGATCACCCGACTCGACGCGCGAGCACCCGCCGTCGGGGAACCGCCCGCGATCGAACCGTGTTGACAGAACGCACAGCTCCGAGCGGGTTGATGAGACGGCCTATCTATTCCGGTTATTTAAGACTGATTCGGCTACCCGAGCCTGGCGAGGCGGTTGAGCGCGTACGCCGTTCGGAGGACGTCGACGCTCTTGCCGCGGTCGAAGACGAGTTCGTCGGTCCGGAGGACGTGCTCTAAGGTATCCTGAGAGGCGTGTTCCGGCGCAGCCGCGATCCCGGCGTCTCGGTCCTCGACCCACTCCATGACGCGGCGATCGCTCTTCGAGTCGCCCATCACGAGCGCGAACGGGTCCTCGACACCGAGGACGTCCAGCGCGCGCTCGACACCGACGACCTTGTTGAGCTCGAGACTACCGATCTCGGCGGCGTCGGCCTCGTAGTAGGCGACGTCGATCCGCTCGAGAACATCCGCGAGCGCGTCGGGGATCGCCTCCCTGTCCCGGTCGGGGTAGGCGCCCTCCGCCTCGAGGACGGTTCTGATCTCGGGGTCCTGGTCGGCGTAGAACGCGCGGGTCAACTCCCGGCAGTCGTCGGCCCCGATCTCGCTCCCGATCGCCTCGCCGACGGCGTCGGCCAGCAGGTCGATCAGGTAGACCAGCGCGTCGTCGATGATCTCCCTGGCGTCTGCCGAGCCGGTCTCGTAGTTGGGCTTCATCGTGACGTTGAACTCGTTGCCCTGAAGGTGACAGCCCCGCCTGAGCGAGTCGGGCGCCTCCGGAAGGACGCGGGCCCGCAGGTCGTCGAACACCGTCCGGATCTCCTCGTCGAGTTCCTCGTAGAGGAGCTGTTTGGTGTCGGCGCCGTGGCCCGGCGTGAACACACCCGTTCCCGCCTCGTAGACGATCGACAGCTCCCCGGAGTGGACGATCTCGCTGCCCAGCCCCTGGATGGCAAACCCCTTGACGTTCTCTAAGGTCTGGCCGGTACAGATCACGATCGGGACGCCGGCCTCGTGAAACTCGGTCAGGACGTGGAGGGTCTCGCGGGGGATCTCGTTGTCCGTGCTGCCGGCCGACCGCAGCGTCTCGTCGACGTCTAACACGAGGACGTTCACCCCGCGGCCGTACTTGGCCTCGAGATCGAGCGCGGTAAAGGCCTGATCGCGGGTCGCCCGCGCGGCGATCTCGGCGAACGTCTCGCCGGCCGCGAACGCCGACCTGATCTCGTCTTTTCGGTCCCCGAGTTCGTCGTTGGCCTCCTGCCAGTGTTCCAGCGCGACCCGCGAGTCGACGGCGGGAAAGACGTCGACGAACTCCTGGTACTCCCGTAACGTCTTCGTGTCGTACTCGTCGTAGAGCTGGTAGACGAGATCGTACCGTTCCATAGTCGAGATACTGGAGAGCTGGCTGATAACCCTTGTCACTACCGAACGTTTCACCGGCGGGTCGGGGCGACGTTCGTCGACTGCGACACGACTATAAAAACGGCGCGCAAACCTCGAGCCATGAAAAACGTTGACGACCTCATCGAGAGCGCCGCCGAACTCGCCAACCAGGGGCTCTCGAAGGGCGAGATCGCCGACGAGCTGAACGTCTCCCGAGAGACCGCCAGCTGGCTGGTCGAACGAAGCGGTACCACGGCCGAGCCCTCAACCCAGACGGCCGAGCCGTCCGGCGACGCCGGCGGGCCACAGGACATCCACGTCGACTGGTCGGCGATCGGCCGGGACAGCAAGCGGATGGGTGCGATCGCGGAGGCGATGGCCGATCTGCTGGCCAAACACGGCGAGGACGTTGATCTCACCGTCGGCATCGAGAAGGCCGGCGGCCCCATCGCGACGCTGGTCGCGAGCGAACTCGAGACCGACCTCTCGACGTACACGCCCGCGAAACACCAGTGGGAGGAAGGCGACATCGAGGAGTTGGGCGGGACGTTCTCGCGAAACTTCGCCGGCATCCGCGACCGCGAGTGTTACATCGTCGACGACACCATCACCAGCGGGACGACGATGCGCGAGACGATCTCGGCGATCCGCGCCGAGGGCGGCGAGCCACTCGCCTGCGTCGTCCTCGCGGACAAACAGGGCGTCGAGGAGATCGAGGGCGTCCCCGTCTACTCGCTGTTGCAGGTCATCAGCGTCGGCAAGGACGAGTGAACGTTTCGGCGGGGAGTTCGGATCGTTTCGTCCGTTCGAACCGGTAACTGACGTTTTCCGCCGTGCGGTCGTCCCGGCGTAGTCTGTCGGTCTCTCGGAACCATCGCCGTCGAGAGACCGACGATCGGCGATCCGTCGGCTCGAGCGACGTTACTTCTCTCGATCGGGAACGAGCCGAACGTAACTCCGGTTTGTGATCAGCGTCGCGAAAATAGGCAGCGCATTCTCTTTGTGGTGGCTTCCTCAGATCCGATTCGGAGTGACCCACCATGGATGACTATCTCACACGTCGGCGTCTGATCGCACTGAGCGGTACAGTGAGCGCTATCGCGATCGCAGGCTGTAACGACGATCCCGAGGACGACCCCGAAGAGGACCCCGATGACGACCCGGTCGAAGACGAGGACGACGATCCGATGGAGGAGGACGACGATCTCGAAGAGGACGACGAGGAAGACGACGATCTCGAGGACGACGACGAGGAGGATGACGACCTCGAAGAGGATGACGAGGAGGATGACGACCTCGAAGAGGATGACGAGGAAGACGACGATCTCGAAGAGGATGACGAGGAGGATGACGATCTCGAAGAGGATGACGAGGAGGACGACGAGGCGGATGACGATCTCGAGGACGACGACGACGAGGACGAGTAACCCGCTACGCAGTGGGGTTTCGCGTTCGGTGTGTTACGGCCAGCCACGACCGGCGTCCGGACAGTGACGGTCGCTGCGCGAGGACGACGTCGTCACTGGAGAGTGGTGTATGCAAAAAAGTGGGACGGACGTGGCGTTAGCCGTGGATCCCCATCGCTTCGATCTGTTCCTGGTAGCGGTTTCGGATGGTAACTTCGGTTACCTGCGCGACGTCGGCGACCTCTCGCTGGGTCTTTTTCTCGTTACACAGCAACGAGGCGGCGTAGATCGCGGCCGCAGCGTACCCGGTCGGGGATTTACCCGAGAGCAGTCCTTCCTCGGCCGTTTTTTCGATGATCTCGTTGGCCTTGGTCTGGACCTCCTCGGAGAGTTCGAGTTCGGAACAGAAACGGGGAACGTACTTTTTCGGGTCGACGGGGCGCATCTCGAGGCCGAGCTCCTGTGAGATGTACCGGTACGTACGACCGATTTCCTTTCGTTCGACGCGTGAAACTTCCGAGATCTCCTCTAGGCTTCGCGGGATGCCTTCCTTTCGACAGGCGGCGTACAGCGCGGAGGTGGCGACGCCCTCGATCGATCGGCCACGGATGAGGTCCTCCTTGAGTGCGCGTCGGTAGATCACCGACGCGACCTCGCGGACCGATCGTGGAACGCCAAGCGCCGAGGCCATCCGATCGATCTCCGAGAGCGCGAACTGCAGGTTACGCTCGCCAGCGTCCTTGGTTCGGATTCGTTCCTGCCACTTGCGCAGTCGGTGCATCTGACTGCGTTTCTTCGAGGAGATCGAGCGCCCGTAGGCGTCCTTGTCCTTCCAGTCGATCGTCGTCGTCAGCCCCTTGTCGTGCATCGTCTGTGTCGTCGGGGCACCGACGCGGGACTTCTCCTGTCGTTCCTGGTGATTGAACGCCCGCCACTCCGGACCGGGGTCGATCTTCTCCTCCTCGACAACGAGCCCACAGTCTTCACAGATGAGCTCACCCCGATCGGAGTCTTTCACGAGATTGTCCGATTCGCATTCGGGACAGGCACGTACCCCCTCTTGCTCCTCGGATTCGTCCGTTTCACGCATTCGCTCCCGCTGGCGGGTGGACCGTGTCATCGCGCTTTTATAGTAGTACTACTATGATATATAAGTTCTGGGGTTGCGATCTCGGATGGGTTCCCGTATCCGCCGAAAAAGGGCTCTACAGGCACTGAGGGTCGTGGTTTACGATTTGAAACCGGAAAACCTTTATCCGGCTCTCGTCGAGCACAGGCAAGAATGCCGGTCATCGAGTGTAACGTCGACGCCGCCCGCGACCGTCTCGAGGACGCGGGCGTCACCGTCGACGCCGGAAACACGGAACACGAGCGCTGGCGGGCGAGCCGCGACGGCGCGACGGCTGTCGCCTACGACGACAAGGTCGTGATCCAGGGCGAGACGCCCCGAAAACTCGAGTCGCTGCTCCGGGAGAGCGGGGGCCGCGCGCACGTCTACTTCGACGGCGCCAGTCGCGGCAACCCCGGTCCCGCGGCGATCGGCTGGGTGATCGTCACCGGCGACGGGATCGTCGCCGAGGGGAACGACCGGATCGGGACCGCGACGAACAACCAGGCCGAGTACGCGGCGCTGATCACAGCTCTGGAAGCCGCCGCGGAGTACGACTACGATGAGCTCCACGTCCGGGGTGATTCCGAACTGATCGTCAAGCAGGTCCGGGGCGAGTACGACACCAACAACCCCGAGCTGCGCGAGCGACGCGTCACCGCCCGCGAGCTGCTCTCGCGGTTCGACGAGTGGAGCCTCGAGTACGTCCCACGGGAGGTCAACGACCGCGCGGACGGCCTGGCAAACGAGGCGCTGGACCAGGGGTGAACCGAACTCGAAACGGCAAGCGAAAGAGCCTCGAACGCCAACGGCGGGTATGAGCGACTCCGCGAACGGCACCGACGCCGACGGCGAACCGTCGTCCGACGAGCTCCCCGGCGACGTCCTCGAGGAGGCCGAACGACTGACGCGGCTGGCACGTACGGCGACCGACGAGAACGAGCGGGCGGCTCGGCTCGATCGGCGCGACGAACTGCTCGCCGAACACGAGTTTACCGCTCGCGTCCGGGACGACGAGGACGCGACGCTCGTACTCCACCCCGAGGAGTGGCACGAGGACGGCGTCGTCAGAACGGACCGCATCGAGGACATCGACCGCGCGACCGAGATTCGGCTCGAAGGGACCGGCGACCCCGACGACTGGCAGGCGGTCGAGGAGCGAAACCGCGAGCTGGTCGCCACGATCAGGGAGCGCCACGGCGACGTCCACGGCGACAACGCGGCCGCGCTGGCGACCTTTTTCAGCAACCACTACGCGAAGCCGATCGCGTCGGCGACGCCTCCGGAACTCGAGGAGTTCCGGGACGACTACTTCGTGCGCAACGCCTGGCCCTCCGCGGACCAGCGCGACGTGATCGAGGAGTCGATCCGACTGGTCTTCGAAGCGGTCGACGAGCCACACCCGGAGCTCCGGGATTCGTCGGTTGAATAAAACGGAACGGTTCGGCGCCGATCACACCGGCGTGCGATCGAGCGCGATCGAGGGTTCTGACACCTTGGTTGTCGCTCAGTAGCTCTCGTCGACGAGCTGGCGGATCTCGTCGGCGCGGTCGTCGTCGGTGACGATCTTCGAGAGCGACCACTGGACGCCGTCGAGGACGGCCTCGTAGCCCTCGTCGGTCAGCGAGTACTGGTTGGTCCGTTTGTCGAGCTCGCTTTTCTCGACCAGTCCGAGCTCGACGAGCTCGTCGAGGTTCGGGTAGAGGCGGCCGTGATTGACCTCCGTGCCGTAGTACTCCTCGAGTTCGCGTTTGATCGCCAGGCCGTACATCGGCTCCTTGGCGAGGATGGTGAGGATGTTGTTCTGAAACGCCGTCAGCTCGCGAGCGACGCTCTGACCGCCGCTGATTGATTGTGCCTCTGACATACTTTTGTGAAAGTCTCCGGACTATTTAAGACTTCTCAACTATTCTGCCGGATCGACGCTGCCAAGCCGGTCGCCACCACTGCGAGCCCCGCACTTGCCGTCCGTCCGGCGGTCGTCGGCCGTACCAACCGACCGATTACGAAAGGACTTTTTGATCCACCGTGGAGGTTCAAGCCACATGGTCAATCTCTGGGAAGACTTGGAGACCGGACCGAACCCGCCCGAAGAGATCTACGCCGTCGTCGAGTGTCTCAAGGGCGAGCGCAACAAGTACGAGTACGACAAGGACGTCCCCGGCGTTGTCCTCGACCGCGTGCTCCACTCGAACGTCCACTACCCGTCCGACTACGGCTTCATCCCGCAGAGCTACTACGACGACGAGGACCCCTTCGACGTCCTCGTCCTCGTCGAAGACCAGACGTTCCCCGGCTGTGTCATCGAGGCCCGCCCCGTCGCCCTGATGAAGATGGACGACGACGGCGAGCAGGACGACAAGGTCATCGCCGTCCCCAGCGAGGATCCCCGCTACGACCACATCGAGGACCTCGAAGACATCCCCCAGCAGCAACTCGACGAGATCGACGAGTTCTTCGCGACCTACAAGAACCTCGAGGAGGGCAAGGAGGTCGCCACGGAGGGCTGGGAGGACCGCCAGGCCGCCTACGACGCGATCGAACACGCCCAGGAGCTCTACGACGAGAACTTCTAGCGCCGTCCTCGCTTTCGATTTCTTGCGCACGGATTCACGAGAGTTATCTCCGTCCGTCGGTCGTATGTGTTATGAGCATGGGTAATTTTATTGGGTGAGCCGCCGTACTACCGATCGTCATGGCAGCAACCAACCCGTCCGCTCGAGAGTCAGACCCGGCCGACCCCGGTCTCGGAATGGCCCACCTCACGGTCGTTCCGACGAACTTCCGCTCCGAGTCGGACGACTCCGAGGAGTGAGCTCGGCGGACGGCGTCCTCGTCGTCCCGGACGCGGCCGAGCCGTTTTGCCGCCGTCTACGAGCCGTCGACTCCGTAGCCCATCGTTCGACCGTCGCCGTGTGCGGACGCGAACGGTTACGAGAGCGCGATCTGCGTTCGAATCGCCGTCGTGGATTCTCGAAAACAGTGTCCGGAAACGAACCTTCTTGTATGCGGTCGGACTACGGCCTTCCATGGGTCTGTTCGACCGGTTGCGGGGCGACGATAACCCCCGAGTTGCGTTTATCGGCGTCGACGGCGTGCCGTACAGTTTGCTCTCCGAACACGAGGACCGGTTTCCGAACTTCGCGTCGCTCGCGGACGAGGGGACCGCGAGCGAGATCTCGAGTATCGTCCCGCCCGAGTCAAGCGCCTGCTGGCCGTCGCTAACTACTGGCGTCAACCCCGGTGAGACCGGCGTCTACGGCTTTCAGGACCGCGAGGTCGGCACGTACGACACGTACGTCCCGATGGGACGGGAAGTCCAGGCCGACCGCGTCTGGGACCGCGCCCAGGAGGAGGGACTGAAGACGACGGTGATGAACGTCCCCGTCACCTTCCCGCCCCAGCGAAACGTCCAGCGGATGGTCTCGGGCTTTCTCTCGCCCGGCCTCGAGAAGGCCGCCTACCCCGACGACGTCCGGGACTACCTCGAGTCAATCGGCTACCGGATCGACGTCAACCCGAAGCTCGGTCACGAGGACGACAAGGACGCGTTCATCGAGGACGCCCACGAGACGATCGACGCCCGCTTCGAGGCGTTCGAACACTACATCGAGGAAGACGACTGGGACCTCTTTTTCGGCGTCTTCATGACGACCGACCGGGTCAACCACTTCCTGTTCAAAGACTACGAGCGCGATGGTCAGTACCAGGAGGCGTTCTTCGAGTTCTACGAGAAGGTCGATGACTACATCGGTCGGCTGCGCGAGGCGCTGCCCGAGGACGTTACCTTGATCGTCGCCTCCGACCACGGCTTCACGAGTCTCGACTACGAGGTCCATTTCAACGAGTGGCTCCGGGAGGAGGGATGGCTCTCCTTCGAGGACGACGAGCCCGAGGGGCTGGGCGACATCGCCACGGAGACGAAAGCGTACTCGTTCATCCCGGGGCGGTTCTACCTCAACCTCGAGGGGCGGGAACCACGCGGCTCGGTCCCCGACGAGGAGTACGACGAGGTCCGGGACGAGCTCAAGGCGGATCTCGAGGCGCTCGAAGGGCCCGACGGAAAGAAGGTCGTCGACCGCGTCGTCGAGAAAGAACAGGCGTTCCGTGGCGATCACGACGACATTGCGCCCGATCTGGTCGCGATCCCGAACAAAGGGTTCGATCTCAAGTCCGGGTTCAAGGCCGACTCCAACGTCTTCACCAGCGGCCCGCGAAACGGGATGCACAGCTTCGGCGATACCGCGTTGTACATCGACGATCCGGACGCCTCGATCGGCGACGCCGATCTCTTCGATATCGCGCCGACGATCCTGGAGCTGCTCGACGTCGAGTACAGCCGCGGCGAGTTCGACGGCGCGAGTCTGGTCTGACACAAATATAGCGGAAGCCCACGACTTCAGTCGTGGGAGGACGTCACGCCGGGACGAGTCGATTCCGTTTTCCACGCGAGGCCCCGTTTCCAGAGCGTGCCGCTCGAAGAAGTCATTCGCGCTCGGGGCCACGAGCACGTCAGCGCCGAGCACGCGAGCACGTTCGAGGTGACGACCGACGACTATCTCACGCCGGCCGGGGACTGCATCCTCGCGATCGAGGCCGACCGGGCGCCCGCGGAGTTCGACCCCGAGTTCGTCGAGGCCTGCCGGGACGAAGCGGCGACGATCACCGTCGAGATCGAGGCCGACGGCCACCGCGAATCCGTCGAGGGACGCGGCGATCCCGCCCTCGAGTTCACGAACGAGCGCAGCGCGGTCGGGCGAACCAGCGACTACGTCGACGACCGAACGATCGTCGTCGGCGCCGAGTTCGCCGCCGACGGGTTCGATCGCGAGCTGGTCGACGCGCTCGCCGAGGGCGCCGAGGCGACGGTGACGCTTACCGTCGAGTAGGAGGATTCCGTCGTCGATCGACGGCATCGTCGTCGTCGAGAGCGATCGTTCTGGACACCGGATCGTTTTTCTGATAGCGTGGCAATCGGTGACAAGAGTCGTACTGCTCGATACGCAAACCACGGCTCACCTCGAACAGCGACTGAGCTGAGTCGAATCTCGTGACGAACTGCAGGCGTTCGTTGCCACGGCGTCACGCGTGTTGGAGGCGCCGTCGACCGAACCGATCGACACCCAGCGAGAGGAGCGAGTGATCGGCGGTCTCGAGCGGCTGCTCGCGGGGATCCGAGAAAACTCGAGACGCTAGCCGCCGAGGAGGGCGCGGAGGGCTACCAGCTCAGCGTCGCCGGCGGAACGACGGGGCTCTCGGTAACGGTGTCGGTGTCGTACACGTCGGGGGAGTAGACGACGCGCTCACGATCGATATCGAGGCGACTGTTCGAGCGCACGGTGCGTCCTCGGACGCAGACGATCGGCTCGAGTCGCGCCGCTTCCGGGGCGATTTTGCCCTTCGATCCCGAACACGCAGCTATGACCGACGATCGCGAGCCTGCCGTGAACATCAGCGGTGGCGACACAGGTGGCGGAACCGCAGCCGAGTTCGACCCGGCGACCGCCGACACCCGCGCCGAGCGCGTCGTCGATCGGCTCGGCGAGCTGTACTGGCAGAAGACCTACGGCGGACAGGACGCCTTCACCTGTCTGATCCGAACGATCCTGAGCCAGAACACCAGCGACAAGGCGAGCCAGCCGGCCCACGACGCGCTGATCGACCGGTACGACGACCCCGATCGGGATCTCGCCGCAGCGCTGGCCGACGCCGAACAGTCCGAGCTGGCCGAGACGATCAGCTCCGCGGGGCTGTACAACCAGAAATCTGAGATGATCATCGGCGCCGCCGAGGAAATCCTCGCGGAGTTCGAGTCGGCCGCAGGGTTCGACGACTTCGTCAGGGAAGCAGCGCCGGAGGGGGTTCGCGAACGGCTGCTCGAGATCCACGGCGTCGGCCCCAAGACCGCCGACTGCGTGTTGCTGTTCGCGGGCGGACGCGGCGGCGTCTTCCCCGTCGACACCCACGTCCATCGGATCTACCGCCGGCTCGGCGTCGCTCCGCCCGACGCCGACCACGAGGACGTCCGGGCCGTCCTCGAGCGGGAGGTGCCCGCGGCGAAGTGTGGGTTCGGCCACACGGCGTCGATCCAGTTCGGCCGCGAGTACTGTACGGCCCGGAAGCCGGCCTGTCTCGAGGACCCGGACGCCTGTCCGATGGGTGACGTCTGCGATCAGGTCGGCGTCTACCCCGAGACCGACGAGGTCGTCGATCCGTCGGTGGCCGCCGATTGAGGAGGCAAGCGTCGACGATCGCTGCCCGTGGTGGTCGCGTCCAACGGCTCGCGATTTCGAACCTCCGCCGAGGGCGCATATGCAACTATAACGCCTACACGACCGAGCCGTCTATCCGGGTTCGTATGGAGTTTCGGAAGCGGTCACCGGTTCAGTGGGTCGTTCGAAACAGACGTCTCGTCGGCTATCTCTTCTCGTTTGTCGTCGTCGTGTTCGTCCAGACGATGCTGTACTGGTGGGGGATGGCCGAACTGGAGGGACGTCCCCGGTCGCTGCAGGAGTCGCTCAACATCATCGTCCAGTCGCTGACCTCGACCGGGTACGGCCAGGACGCGCCGTGGACGTCGACCGGAATGCAGGCGCTGATGATCGTCGCACAGTTCACCGGGATCGCGTTCATCGCCGTCGCGATCCCGCAGTTCGTCGTCCCCTGGGCCAGGGCTGAGCTCACCGAGACCCGGGTCCCCGACGCGCTCGAGGACGCCGAGGACCACGTCGTCATCTGGGGGTACACCTCGCTGTGTGCGAACCTCGTCGACGACCTCGAGGCCCGGGGCGAGCAGTACGTCATCGTCGAGGACGACGAGGAGCAGGCCGAGCAACTGTTCGAAGAGGGACGAAACGTCGTCCACGGCGACATCAACGACGACGAAACCCTGCGAAACGTCCACGTCGAGGACGCGCTCGCTGTCGTCGTCGGCACGCGGCGCCAGGAGAACGTGATCGGCACCATCCTCTCGCTGTCCGAGTCGAACCCGGATCTCGAGATCATCTGCCTGATCGACGATCCCGAACAGTCACGATACCTCCGGTTCGCCGGTGCGACGACGGTGCTCTCGCCGAAACACCGGCTCGGAAAGAGCCTCGCGGACAAGGCCCAGAACGTCGTCAGCACCGACCTCGAGAACGTCGAGGACTTCGACGCCGACCTCGAGATCGCCGAGTTCCCGGTGACCGACGACAGTCCGCTTTACGGCCAGCGCCTCGACTCCCTCGCCCCCCTCGAACGGACGGGCGCGACCCTCGTCGGCGTCTGGCTGCGCGGCGAGTTCGTTACCGACCCCTCGAGCGAGGCCGTCGCCGACGAGAACACCGTCCTCGTCGTCGCGGGCACCGAGTCCCAGCTCGAGCGGATCGAGTCGATCGCGGAGTCGGGGGGACGATCCTCGACGGCCGGCCCGGTGATCATCGCGGGCCACGGGGTCGTCGGCACGACTGCCGAGGGGATCCTGCGAAAGGCCGACCAGGAGACGACGGTGATCGATACGGAGCCGGGAGACGGGATCGACGTCGTCGGCGACGCCACACGCATTCCGACCTTCGACGAGGCCGGTATCGGCGACGCCGAGACCGTCATTCTCGCCTTGCCTGACGACGACGACGCGATCCTCGCGACACTCGTCGCCCGCCAGGCCGACGACGACGTCGAGATCGTCGTGGCGGCAAACGACGCCGACAGCGCGAGCGAGCTCTACCGGGCGGGCGCGGACTACGTGCTCGCCCTCCCGAAGGTCGCCGGGCGGATGACGACGCTCGATCTCTTCGACGAGGACGTGATGACGCTTCGCGAGCAGATCCAGCTCACCCGAACACACGCGCCGGAGCTCGAGGGGACCCACCCGAACGACGAACGGATCCGGGAACGAACCGACTCCGTGATCGTCGGGGTCAAACGGGACGATGCGCTCCGCACGGAGTTCGATGAGGATCTGGAGCTTGAGACCGGCGACGAAGTCCTCGTCGCGGGAACCGACCGTGGCGTCTCCAACTTCAAGACGGAGTTTGGCGAACGCGAGGAGTGATCGTCCGCGACGGTACCACTGTTTTTCCCGACTCCGTGGCTCGAGTGCAGTTCCCGGTCACGAGACGGTTCGACGAGCGTGGGGTCGAAACCCCGCTTCTCCAGCGGCAAGATCGCGTTCCCGAGACGTCGACGACGGGATCGCTCGTGACGGTTTCGACACCGTCTCCAGCGTCAGATCCGAACCCGACGCGTACTCACGATCGGTGCTCGGCTGCGCCCGTTTCGTTCGGAACGGCTCTCCTCCTGACGGGTCGGTTACCGAACTCGGCCACAGAGCGCGGATATGATGACTGTTGTGCGCGATTTGTGTCGGCTATTATCGCTACATCATAACGTCTTTATGTCCCAACCCAGGTTTACCGGGTACTGATGGCTGCAGACCCGAACCGGGTTGCAGATACCAACGACGACGAATCGGACACTGGAGCAGCAACTACCTCCCGAGCGGTATCACCGTCCAGACGGCGGTTCCTCTCCGCCGCGGCGGTCGGCTCGGCGACCGCACTCGCGGGCTGTGCCGAGCTCGCCGGCAGCGACACCGACGAGATGCTAAGCGTCTGTGTCTGGAGTGGAAACTACGCCGACCGCTTCGAGGAGGGGCTCGTCACCCAGTACGAGGACGAACACGACATCGAGATCGACGTCCAGCGCGGGTGGAACGAGATCCTCGACGAGATCCGGCAGGCGCCGGACGACGACCCACCGTACGACGTCACGGTCGCCGAGGGGAACTTCTACTACTACGGTCGGCAGGACGATCTCTTCGAGCCGATCGACGAGGACAACGTCCCCAACAGCGACGAGATCATCGATTTCTACGCCGAGATGCGCGACACGGAGTACGGACTCCCGGTCGACGGCGCTCCCTGTACGATCATCCACCGCGAGGACGCCGACGTCGACCCCGAAACCTGGGGCGATCTCTCCTCGGAGGCCGTCGAGGAGAGCCAGGGGATCGGCGTCGACACCGGCTTCTGGTGGTACCCGCTTTACGCCGCCGCGATCGCCATGGACGACGCGGAGGGTGCCGAAGAGATGCACGACGAGGAGCTCCACGACGACGTCCTCGAGACGGTCGAAAGCTGGAACATCCAGACCTGGGCCGAATCCGGCGAGGACATCTGGCAGGACTTCGAGAACGACGTCATCGACGTCGCCCAGTGGTACTACGACCAGACGGCCGCCGACATCGACGACTACGATGGTCTGACCCACACGATGCCCGAACAGACCACCGGCTGGTTCAACAACTGGTGTGTGGTCAGTGGCACCGATATGCAAGACGAGGCCGAGGAGTTCATCAACTTCCTGCTGGACGGCGACGTCCAGACGGAGTGGGCCCAGACCCACCCCATGGTCTTTAGCAACGAGAACATCGAGTACCCCGACGAGTACGCCGACGACCTGCCGACCACGACGGAGGAAGCCGAGAACATCGCCTTCCCCGACTGGGAGTACCTCGCGGAACACGAAGCCGACCTCGACGACGCGTTCACGAGCATCCAGCAGAGCTCCTGAGCGCCGAGACGACTACTACCCGCCTTAATCGAACTTACCGAGACCAATGTCAGAAATCACGCTGTCCGAACTCGAAAAACAGTACGGCGACACGACCGCCGTCGAGGACGTCTCCGTCGACATCCGCGACGGCGAACTGTTGTGTCTGCTCGGCCCGAGTGGCAGCGGCAAGTCCACGACGCTGCGGATGATCGCCGGCCTCGAGGAACCGACCAGCGGCCAGATCACGATCGACGGGATCGACGTGACCGCACAGTCGGCCTACGAACGGAACACGTCGACGGTGTTCCAGGACTGGGCGCTGTTTCCCCACAAGACGGTGTTGGAAAACGTCGCCTTCGGGCTGAAGATGCGCGACGTCCCGAAAGAACAGCGCCGCGAACGCGCCGAATCGATGCTCGAGCGGGTCCAGATGGGCGGCTACGGTGACGAGGACCCGACGAACCTCAGCGGCGGCCAGAAGCAACGCGTCGCGCTCGCCCGATCACTCGCGGTCAACCCGGACGTGCTGTTGCTCGACGAACCGTTGTCGAACCTCGACAAGCGGCTCCGCGAGGACATGCAGATCGAACTTCGGGAGATCCACGAGGACGTCGAGGAGACGTTCGTCCACGTCACCCACGACCAGGACGAGGCGTTCACGCTGGCCGACCGTATCGGAATCATGAACGAGGGGAAACTGATCCAGGTCGGCGAACCCACCGAGGTCTACGAGAACCCGGCAAACCGCTTCATCGAGGGCTTTCTCGGCGATACGAACTTCGTCGAGAGCGAGGTCGTTCGCGTCACTGACGACGCCGCCTACGTCGAGACTGAACTGGGCTACGAACTCGTCCTTCCGTCGGACGGAGCCCCCGACGTTGCCGAGGGGACCGAACTGACGCTGTCGTTGCGCCCCGAAGTGCTCTCGATCGAGCAGGACGCGGCTGCCGACGCCGTCGAGGGACACGAACAGCCGGTGCTTGCCGACGGCAGCACGGTCAACGCCGTCGTCGGCACCGTCGAGAACGTCCTCTACCGAGGGTCGACGGTGCGGTACTCCGTCTCTGTCAACGGAACGTCGATGTTCGCCGAGCGAACGGGGACGAACACCGGCGCCTTGACCGCCGGCGACGAGATTCGCATCGAGTGGGAAGGAACCGACGTCCTCGCGTTCCGGCCCGACGGATCGCGGGTCACGCTCTGAAAACCGATGACGGAGACAGCCACACGTATCCCGACGTCGCTCGCGGCGGTTCGAGAGCGGATCGCCGGCCAGTCCAGTTCGAACCGGGCCCTGTTGTTGATGGCCCCGCTGCTCGCGTTCGAACTCCTGGTGTTCGTGATCCCGTTTTTCATCCTGCTGCGGATCAGCGTCGCGGAGTCGTCACCGGACTTCGTCTACGCCGAGGGAACCGTCTCGCTTGAGGCGTACGCAAGCGTCCTTACCAGCGACCTCGTCTGGAGCATCGTCGGCTACTCGTTCCTCATCGGAGTCATCGTCACCGTGCTATCGGTCTTCATCGGGCTGTTCTACGCGTACGCGATCTGGCGATCGACAGGACTGATCAAATCGCTCTTGCTGTTTTCGGTCGTGTTGCCGCTGCTCACGACGCTTGTCATCAGAACGTACGCGTTCCAGCCGTTGCTGTCGCCGACGGGAACGATCAACGAACTGCTGCTCTCGCTTGGACTGCTCTCGGAGCCGATCGCGTTCTACCCCGGCACGGTCGCCGTCGTCATCGGACAGCTCTATATCGTGCTGCCCTACGCCGTGTTGGCGATCTACAGCGTGCTGGCGACGATGGACTGGCACGTCGTCGAGGCCGCACGCGACCTCGGCGCGAGCCGACCCCGATCGATACTCGAAGTCGTCGTCCCCCAGGCGATGCCGGGGATTATCGTCGCGACCGTGATCTCCTTTGCCTGGAGCGTCGGCTCCTACGCGGCACCGGGAGTGCTGTCGAACAATCTCACGTTCGCGATCCAGGTCGAGGACATGATGTACGGAATGCGCTACCCCGAAGCGGGCGCGTTCTCGGTGCTCATGCTCCTGTTGATGCTCGCCTGTATCGCCGTCATCTTTACCGTCCTCAACCGGTTCGGAGGTGAGTTCGACCTTGCATAGAGAAACCCTCGAGACCGCCGCCTTCCGCGCGGGCTATCTGTCGTTGCTCGTGTTCATGTTGCTCCCGTTGCTCGTCGTCGTCGCGACGTCGTTCTCCGGCACGGGACGGCTCGCGTTCCCGCCCGAGAGCTACTCGCTCGCCTGGTACGGCGAGTTCCTCGACAGCGTCCGCTGGCTCGACGCGTTCACGAACAGCATCGTCGTCGGTGTCGGAACGGCGCTCGTCGCGACGGTACTCGGCGTGACCGGTGCGTTCGGGCAGGAGCTCGACGACGACAGCTCGATGGGGCGGCTGCTCGCACCGCTCGTCCTCGTCCCGCTGTTGATTCCGCCGGTTATCCTCGGAATCACGCTGTTGATGTATTTCAACGAGATCGGTCTGCGTGGCTCTTACGCGAGCATTATCCTCGCACACACGCTGTGGGCGACGCCGCTGGTCTACTTCGTGATGCGGTCGGTGTTCAGCCGGTTCGACTGGCAGCAACTCGACGCTGCCCAGGACCTCGGTGCCGGCCCGGTCCAGTCGTTCGTCCACGTCGTGTTCCCCAACGTGCAACACGGGATCTTCGTCGGCGGGCTGCTCGCCTTTATCATCAGCCTCCAGGAGTTCGTGATGGCGCTGTTCCTCTCGACGCCCGAGACCCAGACGATCCCGGTGATCGCCTGGACCGAGATCCGACAGGCGCTGGATCCGGTCGTGAGCGTCGTCTCGACGATTCTGGTCGTCATCTCGATCGTCGGCATCGTCCTCGCGGTGGTCGCGACGAACCTCGAGTGGCTGTCGAAACAGCTCTCCTGACGGCCGCTCCCGTTCAGTAGCTGAACTGAATCAGCGCCGAGCCGACGAGGACGATCATCGACGCCGAGGCCTTCTGGGCGAGTGTAAACGGGTCGAACTGCTCTTCGAGTATGGCCGGTGCGAGCTTCGAGAGCGTGAGCGCGCCGACGAACACCATCATGACGTCGAGCTTGGTGATCGCGGTCGCCAGCGAGACGGGGCCGTTCTCGAGGGCCCGGATGAACGTAAAGAGACCGACGGCGTTGAGTAGCCCCCCGACCAGCAACAGCTTCGTCCCCTTCGTGAGCCGAACGCGACCAGCGAGCAGGTCGGCGGGATTCGGTTCGACCCCGCCGTCGGCCCGGAACGGAACGACCGCGGCGATCGAGGCCAGGCCGCCGAGGCTGATCCAGAAGAGGATCTCGACGGTGCCGAAGCCGTCGGTCAACACCTTCATGCCGGTGTTAAAGACCGCGAAGGCGATCGCGGCCAGGATCGCGACGCCGACCGTCGAGAAGGTGAGACTCTCGCGGATCGAGCCGGCCTCCCGGTCGTAGGAGATGAAGAGTGCGCCGAAGACGACCAGTCCAACGCCGGCGTAGACGCCGGACGGGAACGCCTCGTCGAGCACCAGAAAGCCCAGTACGAGCACGAAGACGGTCTCGATCGACAGCGCCGGAACGAACCGGGAGACGTCGCCGTTGACGAGCCCCCAGTAGTAGATGCCGTAGGCGATCGTCGAGACGACGCCGAACCCGAGCGCGACTGCGATCGGAACGGGTTCGGCGCCCGGGACTCCCTCGCCGCCGACGCCGCCGAGACTGTTGCGGATTGCGGGCCACTCGAGGACGAGCCCGACGAGAACGTAGACGGCGTAGAAGGGGATGCAGTTGTAGATCGCCAGCGTCAGTGGGTCGTCGATCTCGACGCCGCTGACGACCTTCGAGAGCAACGCGATCACGGAGTAGATCCCCGCGGTCAGGAGGGCATAAAGGAACCAGGTCGATATCACGGACGGCTCACCCCTCGACGGGAGCCGTTCGGCCGGAGCTGATCGGTGTCGCGGTCCCGGCAGCGGCGACCGCACTCGTCGGTTTCCATCAGTTTCGACCGAATGACTCGAGTCCTAAGAGTTCCCTGCAAGGGAGTGGAGGGCGTCACGCACTCACACGCAAGGTTCGTCGCCGCTCCTGGGTGGTACTCGATCGCTCGAATCGCAGGGGCAGACGGAAAAGAGCGCGGCAGAGACACTGGATAGGCCGTCCGCCGCGCCGATCGCCCGCACCCGATAGCGATCGAGACAGTGTTCGAACGCGGGGCGAAGCTTCAGGTGGGCGTTTCCTGTACGCGGGCTATGACCGACGACACCAGCTGGCGTCACTCGGTGTTTCGGTGGACAGTCATCGAGGGCAACCGGCTAACCGTCGCCGGCGTGCTCCTCGGCGGAATCACACTGCTGTTGCTCGCCTTGCTCGTCGTGAACCTGTTTCCGCGGGCGCCCGGCGAACCGCTCTATCTCCTGTTCAGCTCGTTTCTCGGCGGAAACCTTACCCTCATCTCGGTCGTCATCGCGATCAACCAGCTCGTGTTCTCGCGAGAGCTCGGCTCGCCGGGTGATCTGGAGCAACGAACCCGCAACGCCGTCGAGTACCGTGATCAGGTCCAGGACGTGATGGACCGGGCGGTGAGCCCGGTGATGCCGGGGTCGTTCCTGCTCGTCCTCCACGAGAACCTCGGCAAGCGAGCCCAGGCGCTGCGCGAGACGGTGACGGATTCTCTCGACGGTGATCTCTCGGCGGAGATCGACGAACTCGTGGGCGCGCTTCGAGGCGACGTCAGAACCGTCACGAGAGCGGTCGACACGCCCGGCGCGGACGAACAGATTTTCGGCGCGATCGCGGCGACGCTGGGAACGACACAGGCCGAGCAGCTGTACGATCTCGCCCGGATCGAGACGGAGTACGACGCGCAACTGACCGACGAACAGCGCGAGCTGTTCACGTCGATCCGCGAGCACCTGTTGCACATCGACGTCGCCCGGAAGTACTTCCGGACAGTGTACATCACGAAGGAGCTCTCGTTTCTCTCGCGGGTACTGCTGATCATCGGCCTCCCGGCGCAGCTGTTTCTCGCCGCGACGCTCGCGGTGTACGATCTCGCGGCGATCGAGGCACTTCCGGCGGCAGGAATCGTCGCTGCGACGCTCGTCGCCATGGTCGCCTGCTTCGCGCCGCTTGCGGTCCTGGCGTCGTTCGTTCTTCGGCTGTCGTGGGTCGCACAGCGAAACGCGACCGTGATGCCTTTCGCAGCCTCCGAGAAGGATTACACCCTGTTCTCGACCGACGAGTGACGGGTGGGACGTCCTCGAACCGGGGTGGCGCTCGGGCGAGCGATACGCCTCTCGTGTCGCCGATCCGCGCTCCGACGTTCCCTACAGGAAACGGAACGTCTCCAGGTTCTTCGGCGCGAACGTTCGCATGTTGTAATCGTGGTACAGCGCCGAGGAGAGGTCCTGCGTGGAGCGTTCGTCGCCGTGGACACAGAGGACCTTCTCGGGGCGGGGGTTCATCGTCTTGACGAAGTTCTCGAGGCCCGCGCGGTCGGCGTGGCCGGAGAAGCCGTCGACGGTCTCGACGTTCATGTTCAGCGAGAGCGTGCCGCGGCCGCCGCCGTTGCCCATCGCGCCGACCTCGCTTGTCGGAATCTCGTCCCAGCCGTTCTGGATGCGTCGGCCGAGGGTTCCCTGGGCCTGGTAGCCGACGAAGACCAGCGAAGAGTCCGGATCGGGGCCGAGGTGGCTCAGCCAGGACATGATCGGGCCGCCGGTGACCATCCCGGACGTCGAGAGGATGATACAGGGGCCGCCGTCGGCGACGTCCTGTCGTTCCTCCTCGCCGCCGTCGATGTGGTTGAACTGCTCGGCGAGGAAGGGGTTCTCGTCCTCGTGGAAGATCCGATCCCGCAGATCGTCACGGAGGTACTCGGGGTAGGTCGTGTGGATCGCGGTCGCCTCCCAGATCATCCCGTCGAGGTGGACCGGCATCTCCGGAATGTCGCCCTTACGCATCGCCTCCTCTAAGACGAGCATGATCTCCTGGGAGCGCCCGACCGCGAACGCCGGAATGAGGACCTTTCCGTCGCGGTCGTAGGCCTCGTTGATGACCTTCTTGAGCTTGCGCTCGGAGTCCTCCTGGTCGGTCTGGTAGTCGTTGCGACCGCCGTAGGTCGACTCCAGCACGAGCGTTTCGACGCGCGGGAAGTCGTTGACGGCGCCGTTGAACAGGCGCGTGTCGTCGTAGTGGATGTCGCCCGAGAACGCGACGTTGTAGAGCCCGTCGCCGATGTGGAAGTGCGAGACGGCCGAGCCAAGGATGTGGCCGGCGTTGTGTAGCGTGAGTTTGACGTCGGGCGCGATGTCGGTGACGTCGCCGTACTCCAGCGGGATGGTGTGTTTGATCGCCTCGCGGACCATCTCGGACTCGTAGGGCGGCGACCGACCCTCCTTGGACGCAACGTCGAGGTAGTCGAGGGTGAGCAGCCCCATCAGATCCCGCGTCGGCTCCGTACAGTAGATCGGACCGTCGTAGCCGTACTTGAACAGCAGCGGAATGAGCGCGGAGTGGTCGAGGTGGGCGTGAGTGAGCACGACCGCGTCGATCGTCTGGGCGCCCGCCCCGAGCGCCTCGGGGGCGTGGAGGTACGGCACCTCACCCTCGGCGCCCGGTTTGTCGCCACAGTCGATGAGGACGCGGGTCTCAGGCGTCGAGAGGATAAAGGAGGCCCGACCGACCTCCCGGCAGCAACCCAGCGTCGTGATCCGGACGTACTCGTCGTCGGACATCTCCTCGCGGTGGATCTGTCGGCCCACTCGCTCGAGGATGTCACGTCGGTCGTCGCGTTCCTGTTTGAGGAAGCTCCGAACGTTCGAGACCGTCGAGGACTCGATCGGCGGCGTGCGGACGACCTCGGGGGTCCAGCCGACGCTTTTCGTGATATCCCGGAGCGTCGAGCCGTGACGGCCGATGACCATCCCGGGTTTCTCGGCCTCGATGACGACCTCGCCGGTGTCGGCGTGGAAGTCCAGATCGGTGACGCCGGCCTCCTCCGGGATGACGTTCATGATCTGCTCGCGGGCCTCGTTGGGTCGCGAAAGGACGCTCGGATCCGGGCGGACGGTAATCCGCTTGCGGAGCTTGCTCGCGAGCTGCCGGATGAGATCACCCTGCTGGGCGAACTCCTTGGGGTCGCGCGTGTAGACGACCAGTTCCGGACCTTCGTACTTCACCGAGGAAACCGAGATATCGTTCGGTAACTCGCTCGTGATCTCTGCTTTCAAATCGTCGAGTTGCTGCTCTACAGTGCTCATAATCGCCAGTTGTCGATTGCGTGAACTCGCCGACGAGGGAACGCCGAAACCGTCGGAGCGAACGCACCACCGCGGGGACCGTCGGTGGCTCGTCGGTCGCCGATCCGCAACCGCTGCAGTACTGCCACGGACTGCGATCGACGGCACCGTCGGACAACGGAGGAGCCGTTCCGTCCGGTGTCTCGAGTCATCTGTGGTGATTCGTCCGACGAAGACGCTCCCAGGTCGGTTATCCTGGTTCGTGCGGGACAATTCCAGGGAGAACCCGCTTACCCGAGGCTATTCTTTGCGTGGTATAAAAGCCTTCGCAAAACCCAGGGTGGTTCGGCTCGAAACGGCGGTATGCACCTCACACCGGACCGCGTCGCCGCCGAGTATGAGTGGGTTCTCGAACGCGCTGACACCGTCGTCCCGATCATCAACGACGTGCGCGACGACCTCGGCTCGATCTTCGAAACCGACGTCGATCCCGTCACCGAGGACGCCTACCGCGAGGAGGTCGAGATCGTCTTCGCCGACGGCGACCTCGCGGTCAATGTCGCCGCGATGGTCGCGATCTTGCGGAACCTCGACGTCGACGGGGACTACCCCGGCTTCATTGTCGACGAGATCGTCGGCCGCGAGCTGGCGGCGACGATCGCCGGCAGCCAGCCCCTGCGGACGCTGGGCGAGGCGACGTTTCACTACGCCGACCTGCAGGTCCACGGCGATGAGACCGAGAATGCCGGCGTCGACGACTGCGAGGCCGCGCTGGCCGCGGGCTTTCAGGAACGGCTACCGGGCTGGAACTGGACCGAGCGGGAAAGCCCCTTTAGCGTCCAGTAGCAGTTAGCGTCGGATTACGCGTCGGCGTCGTCTGCGTCGAGCTCCGGCTCGTCGTCGGCATCTCCGCCGTTTTCGCCGTCGGTCGCGTCGTCGTCACCGTCCTCGTCAACGTCGCCGTTTCCGTCATCCTCCCCGTCGGCGCCGTTTTGGTCGTCGGCGTCTTCCTCGTCGGCACCGTTTTCGTCGTCGGCGTCTTCCTCGTCGGCACCGTTTTCGTCGTCGGCGTCCTCCTCGTCCGGTTCGATCTCCTCTTCCTCCGGATCGATCTCCTCCGGCGCCGGCTGCTGTTCCTGCTCCTCGAGGATCCGATCGTAGGCCGCCCCCTCCGAGAGCGAGGCGATCGATCCCCCCTTGAGCTCGTCGACGATCGTCTCTGCGTCGCCGTCGATCCGGTAGAGCCCGTACTCGGCGCTTGCGTCCTCGATCTCGAGCCCGTCGTCGTCCTCGGCTCGCGCCTCGAAGTCGTCGATCGCGTTCTCGACGAGTTCCTGCTGGCGCTGCTGGGCCTCGGCCATGTCGAGTTCCTCCTCGGCGACCTGCTCCTGGAGCTCCTCGATCTCGGCGGTGCTCGGGCCGACGACGGCCGTCAGGACGTCGTCGTACTCGCCGCCGTCGTCGCTCAGCGGGTTGAGGTCGGCACAGCCAGCCAGCGCCGCCGCGGCGCTCGTTCCGGTGAGCTGAAGGAATCGGCGGCGGTCGTGTTCGCTTGTCATTGGTGGTTTGAACCCATCCCCCGACGAAAATAAGGGTTTTCGATCGGACAGGACGTCGTCGATCGCGCGTCGGTCCGGGCCTCTTATCTCTCTCAGCCGGCTACGCCGATCCGTGACCTCCGGTACGCGATCCCCGCAGGCGACGACGCTCGAGCGACCCGCCCTCGAGGACGCGCGCGACGCGATCGTCGACGGCATCGAACGCGAGGCGATGATGACCGTCTTCGGGCGTTGCACCGTCGACTACGACGGGCGGGCCTCGAGCCAGCTCGAGGCCGGCGACCGCCACCTCATGCTCAAACCCGACGGCGCGGCGCTCGTCCACACCGACGAGGGCCAACAGCCCGTCAACTGGCAGCCTCCGGGCTGTGAGCACTCGGTTCGCTGCGAGGACGGCGCGCTCGTGATCGAGAGCGTGCGGTCCTCGCCGGAGGAACGGCTGGCCGTCAGCTTCGAGCTGGTGTTGCAGGTCTCGACGTTCGCGGGGTCGGATCCGACCGAACTCGCGGTCGTCGGCACCGAGGAGGACCTCCGCCAGCGGATCCTCGAGGAGCCCAGGCTGCTCGAGGAGGGGTTCACCCCGCTGGCGACCGAGCGGGACACGCCCGCGGGAGCGGTCGACATCTACGGCGAGGACGCGACGGGCCGATCGGTCGTCGTCGAGCTCAAGCGCCGACGGGTCGGTCCCGACGCGGTGAGCCAGCTCCGGCGCTACGTCGACGCCCTGGAGCGGGATCTCCACGCTGACGCCTCGGTCCGGGGCGTCCTCGTCGCACCCTCCGTAACCGACCGGGCCGATCGGCTGCTGGCCCGCCACGGCCTCGAGTTCGTCGCGCTCGAGCCGACGGAGTGAGCTACGGCGCGTAGGTCCCCTCGAGCGTCGCGTCCGCGAGAACGTAGCCCTCCATCGCCTCTCGGAGGCCGTCGGCGTCGGTCCCGGAACCGAGGTCGAAACTCGTCTCGAGCGCGAAAACCGCAAACCGGTAGGTGTGCTCCCGATCTGGGGGACTCGGGCCGCCGTAGCCGACCTCGCCGAAGTCGTTGGTGCCCTCCGTCGCGTCGTCGTCCGACCAGTCCTCGGGGATCGTTCCGGTCTCCGCGGGAACGTTCCAGACGACCCAGTGGTCCCAGATCGTCCCCGCGGGCTCGACCGCGTCGGGATCGTCCACGATCAGCGCGAGTGTCTCGGCGTCCTCGGGAACCCCGTCGATCTCGAGGGGCGGGTTGACGTTATCCTCGTCGTAACCGTACCGATCGGGGATGCGTGCGCCCGAATCGAACGCGGGACTCGTGAGGGTAAGCGTCGCCATCACTCGGCTCTCCCACTTCATCTACGAAGTAAGTTACACCGGAACACAGTGACATCGGTGTCAGCGCGAACTTATCCCTCTCGGTTTCCTAGCCCCGGTGATGGCATTCGCCTCTCGACTCACGAACCGCAGCGACAGCGACGAGGGTTCCCCCGACCGCACCGAGCCGACCGATGACGACGGGTCGGTCACCGACAGCGCGCTCTTCCGTCTCGGGCGCGTCCTCTTCGGGGGCGTCCTCGCGTTCAACGCGATCGACAACCTGCGGAACCTCGAGGAGCGCATCGGCTACGCCGAGTTCAAGGGCGCACCCGAACCCGACCGCACCGTCCCGGCAGCGAGCGTCGGCCTGCTGCTTGGCGGACTCGGCGTCGTCCTCTGGAAGCTCCCGGCCGCGGCCGCGCTGGGAATCGCTGGCTTCCTGGCCGGTACGACCCCGGTGATGCACGACTTCTGGAACCAGGACGATCCCGAGGAGAAACAGCAAGAGCAGATCCAGTTCCTGAAAAACACGGCACTGTTCGGCGCCGCGCTCGCGTTCGTGCGGGTCGCCCGTCGCTCGAAGTAACGCCGACGATCGCTTCGTTGCCGTTTCGACTACTCCTCGAGCAGCCGCTGTAACCGATCGAGCTCCGTCAGCGCCTCGACGGGCGTGAGGTGGGCCAGTTCGAGCTCCCGGAGCTCGCTTGCGACGTCGTCGGGAAGCGCCTGACTCCCGCCGTCGGTCGACGCCGGAACGTGGGGCTCGGCCGCTCGGCCCTGCGGGTCGGACTGGGAGTCGGGACCGTCGATCGCCGGCTCGTCGGCGTTTTCCGCGACGAGCTCCCGGGAGCGCTCGACGACGTCCTCGGGGACCCCCGCGGCGGTCGCGACCTCGACGCCGTAGGAGCCCGTCGCCGAACCGGGGGCGATCTCGTGGTGGAAGACGACCTCACCCTCGCGTTGCTCGACCTCGAAGTGCAGCGTGAACGCAGCCGGGAGCTCCTCGGCCAGCTCGGTCAGCGGGTGGTGGTGGGTCGCGAACAGCGTCGTCGCGCCGACCTCGTCGTGGAGGTGTTCGGTGATCGCCTGTGCGATCGCCAGCCCGTCGGCCGTCGAGGTCCCGCGGCCGACCTCGTCTAACAGGACCAGCGAGCGTTCGTCGGCCTCCCGCAGAATGGTCGCGAGCTCGTCCATCTCGACCATAAAGGTCGAGCGCCCGCCCGCGATGTCATCGCTGGCGCCGACCCGGGTGAAGATCCGGTCGACAGGCGAGATCCGGGCCGATTTGGCGGGAACGAAGCTGCCGACCTGGGCCAGCAGGACGATCTGGGCTACCTGGCGCATGTACGTCGACTTCCCGGACATGTTCGGTCCCGTGATCACCGCCAGTCGCCGATCGGGCGAAAGGTCGGCGCCGTTGGGGACGAACGACTCTTGGGTGCGCTCGACGACGGGGTGGCGCCCGCCCTCGATGTCGATCTCGAGGTCGGCGTCGCGCTCGCGGATCTCGGGTCGACAGTAGTCGTACTGGGCCGCGACCGTCGACAGCGAGACCAGGGCGTCGACCGTCGCCAGGGCGTCGGCCAGCGCCTGGACGCGCTCGACCTCGTCGGCGACCGCGCTTCGCACCTCGCAGAACAGCTCGTACTCGAGCTCGTCGGCTCGCTCCTCGGCGCCAACGATCTCGTCCTCGCGTTCCTTGAGCTCGGGCGTGACGAACCGCTCGGAGTTCTTTAGGGTCTGGCGGCGCTGGTAGTTCTCGGGTACCGAATCGAGGTTCGGGTTCGTCACCTCAATGTAGTAGCCGTGGACGGAGTTGTAGCCGACCTTCAGCGAGTCGATCCCGGTTCGCTCGCGCTCGCGGGCCTCGAGGTCGTCGATCCACTGCTTTCCGTCCCGCGCGGTGCCCCGGAGCTCGTCCAGATCCGCGTCGTACTCCTCGGCGATGATCCCGCCTTCGGTGATCTCGATGGGCGGGTCCGAGACGACGGCGTCGTCGATCAGCTCGCGGACGTCCGCGAGGGGGTCGAGCTCCTCGTGGAGCCGCTGGAGGCGATCGCAGTCGGCGTCGGCGAGCACCTCACGGATCTCGGGGACCACCGCTAACGTGTCCCGCAGCGAGCGCAGGTCCCGGGCGTTGGCCCGCTCGCGGGAGATCCGTCCGATCAGTCGCTCGAGGTCGTAGACGTCTCGCAGCAGCTCGTACAGTTGCTCGCGGCGCCGGACCGCGCCCGTCAGCTCCTCGACGGCGTCGAGACGGGCCTCGATCCGGTCCGGTTCGAGCAGCGGTCGGCGGAGCCAGTCCCGGAGCGCCCGTCCGCCCAGCGCGCTGGCCGTCTCGTCGAGGACACCGACCAGCGTTGCGTCCTCGTGAGCGCGGACCGCGCGGGGTTCGAACAGCTCGAGGCTCCGCAGGGCAACAGCGTCGAGCAGCAGGTACTCGCGGGGGTCGTACCGGGTGAGGTGGGTGAGATACTCGAGGCGGCTCCGTTCGGTTCCGTCGGCGTTCTCGTCCGCGTCGCTCTCGGCACCGCCGCGGGCGTACTCGGCGTACTCCAGCAGGGCGCCACAGGCCCGAATCTCGGCGTCCGCGGCCAGCAAGGCGTCGGGTTCGCCGAAGTACCCCGAGACGGTGTCGGTCGCGCGCTCGAGGACGAACGCGTCGGGATCGAACGGCGTCACCATGCAGTCCTCCGGGAGGGGGTCGGCGCTCGCGTCGGGGCCGACGACGGCCTCCGAGGGTGCGAACCGGCTCACCTCGTCGGCGATCGCTTCGGTCGAGGTCGAACTCGTCGCGAGGAAGTCGCCCGTCGAAACGTCAAGTAAGGCGACGGCAAGCTCGTCAGTGCTTCGGCCGTCGCCGTCCCCCCGTGCCAGCGCGGCGACGAAGTTGTTGTCGTCGCTGGCCAGCAGCTCGTCCTCAGTGAGCGTTCCGGGTGTGATGACGCGGGTGACTGCTCGCTCGACGACCCCCGGTGACTCGCCGGGCTCCTCGATCTGGTCGGCGACGGCGACCCGGTAGCCGGCCTCGAGCAGCTCCTCGATGTACGACTCGGCGTTGTCGACCGGGATCCCGGTCATCGGATACTCGCCGGTCGAGTCCTCGCGGCTGGTCAGGGTCACCTCGAGCAAGCGGGCGGTGCGTTCGGCCGCACCGCAGAACGTCTCGTAGAAGTCCCCCACCTGAAAGAGCACGAGCGCGTCGTCGTAGCGCGCACAGAGATCGTGGTACTGACGCATCATCGGCGTCAGCTCGTCGCGTTTCTCGGCCATCGCGTCTGGCGGGCCAAGCGCCGGATCCATACCCGCACTCGGCCGCTCGGCGGGGAAATAACTTGCTGGATCGGCGCTCGACTTCCGGATTACCGTTCGAGGTAGTACTCGAGGTGGTCCTTGCAGCCCGGGTTGAACGGCGCTTCACAGGCCGGACACCGCGAGTCCGAGTCGAGATACGTCGGCGCCGTCAGCGTCGTCCCGCAGGCGCCACACAGTACCGACGGCTCGTCGAACCGCGTTTCGGGCCAGCCGCCCGCCTCGTGGTCGGCGACGGCCGCGTGACAGCGAAAACAGGGGTAGTACCGCTCGCAGCAGGCGAACCGGAACGCGACGACGTCGCGCTCGCCGCGGTAGTGCTCACAGCGGGTTTCCGGGCCGACCTCGAGGCCGTACACGGGTATCTCGCCGACGAGTTGCACGATCGGCTCGAAGACGGCCAGCGGCTTGGCGGTTTCGACGGAGCGTCGCGGAACACGGTGAACTACCCCACCCTACTCACTCACGGCTGACGCCGTTCGTTCCTTGAGGGTGGGGCTTCCTGCTTCGATGACGCGCTTTGCAGGAACCGAATGGGTTCCCCTAGGGAGCGCAGTCTCCACAGGCGTTGACGAGAGCGGAGCTCTCGTCCGCACATCAGAATCGCCTTGCGATTCTGAGGACGTTGATTCGGAGCGTCCCGCTCCTAACTGCTTGATACCGCGAGAAAGAATGTTCCAGGCTGCGTTCCAGTCCCTGTCAGCGGTGAATCCGCACGATGGACAGGAGTGTTCGCGGACCCAGAGCGGTTTGTCGGTCGACATACCGCAGGCTGCACACTCTTTGGTCGTCCCGGACGGATTGACGGCGACGAAGTGTGTGCCTTCACGTTCGCACTTGTACTCGAGCATTCGGAGGAACGTACCCCATGCTGCACCGGCACGGTTCCGAGAGTTGCCGTCAAGTTCGACCAGACCTTTTGCGTCAAGGTCTTCGACCGCGACGAGATCGTACTCTCGAGCGTAGTAGTTCGAGAGCTTGTGCAAGAAGTCTCTGCGCTTGCGCTTCAGGTCGGCGTGACACTCGGCCACACGACGGCGTTGTTTCTCGTAGTTGTTTGAGCCGTGTTCTTTGTCCGAGAGTTTTCGTTGCTCACGTTCGAGTCGGTCGCGTTCGTCCGAGAGGTCGACCGATTCGATCGCGTGGCCGTCAGTGTCGTGTGCATACTTGAGAATCCCCACGTCGATACCAACGATGTCCTTCGGATTCTCTGGTTTCTCTGGCGGGTCGTCGGGCGTTTCGACACCGAGAACAGCGAACCACTCGCCCGTTGGTTCCTTTTTCACCGTGGCCTGTTTGATCGTAGCGTCGTCGGGTAGCTCCCGGTGGAGCCGAACAGGTATTTCTCCGATCTTTGAAAGCCGTAGGACGGTCTGACCACCCGTGTTCTTGAGTTCGAAGCCAGACTGTCGGTACGTGAATGATCGGTACTCGTTCGGTGCTTTCCACTTGAGCTGGCCAACCACACGACCATTATCTTTCGCGTCTTTGAGGCGTGAGAGATTGTTGTACAATCGCTCGACGACGTTCTGAAGCGTTCGGGAATACAAGTCGGTGAGGTCGGTCCACCACTTCTTGACCGACGGAAGTTGGTTGATCTCGTCGTACTTCGTCGTCCCGTCGTTGTGGTTGAGGCGGTGGAGGAAGTGGTTGTACACTTGCCGGTACAGATCTCGGTGTCGGTCCAACGTCTCTCGGAGACCATCAGACGGCTCGAGTCTGTACCGGTAGTTGTAGTTCATCTACGAACGTTCTTCGATGAGCTCGTCCAGTTTCTCTTGGACGAACGAGGAGAGATTCAGATGGTTCTCCTGAATCCACTCCTCTTGGTCATCTCGGATCGATATGTTCTTTCGCGTTGCCACAACACAAGCTACACACTTTGTGTAATTAAGTGCCTCGGGCGTGGGCCTGTGGGCCTGCTGTAGAATAGTGTATGAAAGACAAGTGGCGTTGACGAGACGCTTCGCGTCTCGTTCGCGCACAAGAGCTTCGCTCTTGTGAACGCTGTATCCCCTCCCTGCTCGAGCCTTCGACTCTCGCTGAGGAAGGGGTCTTAGCGCCTAAATTCAGATAAACTAGAGAGTGATCGACGGAGCGAACCGACGGTGACGGCCGCGTTACTCGAAGGCTTTCGTGTCGCCGCGGCGGTACCGTCCGAGCCGTCGGTACCCCTGGACGACGCCGTCCTCGTCGAGTTCGATCTCGTAGCGGCCGATGATGTCCTGGGTGTCGGGCACCGCCGAGCGCTCGACGACCTCGACGACCGCGCGCCAGCCCTCGTCCATCGGCGAGATCTCGCTGACGCCGTCGAACTCGTGGCCGATGAGTTTGCCGGCGGTCTCCCGGACCCGCTTCCGGATCGCGAGGACGCCGGCGATCTGGTCGTCGGCGTCGACGTCGTCGGCATCGACGTCCTCGGGGTCGGTTGCCTCCTCGTCGGCCATCTCCGCCGACTGGACGTCCTGATCCTGGTCCTGGTCGGCGTCCTCGGCCTGTTGTTCGTCCTGCTCCTGTTCCTGCTCGTCGGCTGATTGTGTTTCGCTCACGGTCGGATCACTCTCGTCGTGTTGATAACAGAACCCGTCCTCCTGGGCCGGACGGGAGCACCGCTCGTCGTCCCCGGTGCGTGCCCGGCATTGCTCCTGGTCGGTCGTCTCGGCGTCGGACATAGCTTACAGCGCGTCTTCGATCGTCTCTCGAAGCTCGTCGATCTCGTCGTCCTCGCCGGCGAGTTTCGGCGCCAGCACGTCGGTAAACACGTCCGCCAGCAGCTCGTCGTCGAACTCGTCGGCGTCCTCAGCGAAGACGGACAGTCCTTCCGCGGCGGTGATCGCCGCGCGAGTGCCCACGACGACGTCGAGTTCGTCCCGGAGGGTTCGGATCGCGTCGACGACCCGTTCGATCGTCTCCTCGGGGACGTCGGTGTGAGCGGCGACGATCTCGCGTTCGGTTTCGGCGTCGTAGTAGCCGACGTGGACGCCGACGAACCGGTCGAGGAGGGCGTCCTGCTGTTCGTGAACGCCCGCGTACTCGACGTCGTTCGAGGTCACGAGCAGCCGGAACTCTGGGTGGACGTCGATCGTCCGATCCTCGCCGTGTTTGCCGGGTCGCTCGAGGACGCCCTCCTCGAGGACCGACAGCAAGACGTTGTGGGCCGCGGGATCGCTCCGGGAGAACTCGTTGTACACGAGCGTCGCACCCTCCCGAACGGCGACCGACAGCGGGTTGTCGACCCACCGCTCGCGGACGACTTCGGTCGTCTTGCTGACGCCGCTGACGAACTGATCGCGCTCCTCGTAGCGCTCGCCGCCGGAGTGGGTACCGACGAGTTCGGCGGTGCCGACGGCCTCGTCACCGTTGAGCCAGACGACGGGCCGTCCTCGCTCGGCGGCTGCCGACAGCGCAAGCGCCGTCTTCCCACAGCCCGTCGGCCCGATCAGATGGACCGGCTGGTCGGCCTCGAGCCAGCCGGTGATTTTGTCCCGGACCTCGGTGACGGCGTCGGTTTCGACGAACGGATCGGGGGCGATCTCCTCGGGACTCGTCAGCGTGGACGGGTCGGTACCGTTCGCGCTTTCGCCGTCGGTGCCGTTCGACGCACGCTGCTTTTTGGCTTGCTTCTTGGCCTTCCGGCGTTTCTTCTTGCTGCGATCCGCCCTGATCTTCCGGCCACGAACCTTTCGGTCCCGCGAAGACGAATCCCCCATGTGGATTACTCGGCGGACTGGGGCGAGGACTCGGGTCGCTCTTCGATCTCGAGCTCTTCGAGCTCCTCGAGATCGCCCTCTGCGGTGGCTTGCTCAATTTTTGAGATCTCCTCCGCGTAATGGAGGAAGGTGTCGACGGAGGCGACGACGACGCGGGCCTCGATCGTCAGGAGCTCGATCCCGACGACCGAAACGCGTGCCCAGACGTCGATGACGACGCCCTTGTCGAGAACGCGGTCCAGTACTTCCGCGAGACTCGAAGCGTCGGGTCTTCGTTGGGATGCCATTGTATCCCGCCGTTCACACCCGACCGGTAACAGTACTGTCGCTGCGCATGCAAGCTATCGGGAAGCGGGTAGGGGTACTCGCCGACACTGCGTCTGCAAGCAGCACCATAACGCGCGCAGGGCTTCTATCGCTCGTTACGAGCTGTCGATTCAGCGGAGTCTTATCTTATGGTACGGACACACACCTCGTTCGGAGTATCGAAACGGGCGCACCGACGGACGGTGATGCGGTCGTGAGCCACAAGTACGTCTACGGCGTCGTCGAAGCGAGCGACGACGTCGAGTTCGAGACCGACGCGGTCGGCGACGCCGATCGGGTCTACACCGTCTCGCACCGCCGCTACGCCGCGGTCGTCTCGGACATCGATACGACCGAACCCGAAGAGACCGACGAGGACGCCCAGCGCCACGACGACGTGCTCCGGGAGATCATGGCTTACGAGGGCGGGCAAACGATCGTCCCGATGCGGTTCGGGATGGCCTTCGAGGGCGACCGCGAACTGAAAAACGTCCTGCGAAACGCCCAGCCGGCGTTCCGTCGCGCGCTGCGTGACATCGACGGCAAGATCGAACTCGGACTCAAGCTCGTCGAGGAGGAAGACGCCGACGTCGACCGGGAGACGATCGAGGAGGAAGTCGCAGACGTCCTCGAGCCGATCGCCGACCAGTCGGTGCCCAACGACCTGTTCAGCGATCGACTGGTGTTCAACCGGTCGTACCTGGTCGAGAAGGACGACCGGGAGGCGTTCGACGACGCGGTCGCCGACCTGGAGGAAAAGTACGAGGATCGACTCATGGTCCGGTACACCGGACCGTTCGCACCATACAGCTTCGTCGACGTCAAGATCGGCGCCCAGTAACCATGTTCGTGCTCGACGACCTCCTGTTCCGACCGTTCATCGGCATCGTCGACGCGTTGCATTCGATCGCGCTCGACGAGCTGTACGATCTGAACGAGCTCGAGGACCAGCTCAAGGAGAACCAGCTGCTGTACGAACTCGGCGAGCGCTCCGAGTCGGAGTACCGCGAACGCAAAGAAGAGCTGGAGGCGGAGATCGAGATCGCACGCGAAGTCCACGAGCGATTCTCGAGCGGCCGTGTAGAGGTGAAACGATAATGAGCGACCACACGAACGATCCGACCGAACCGAACGACGACCGTAGCGGCTCCGGCCACTGGCTGACCAGCCTGCTGTCGGCGCTCGAGCGCCTCGAGCGCGGGCGTAGCGACGCGTCGGCGACCGGTCGCCGGCGCGGGAACTCGATGCGCCTGAACTACGACATCTCCATCGGCTCCGGGCTCGACCGGGCGATCGACAGGGTTCGGACCGACCGCAGCGGTAGCCGGAGCCGGAGCCGCGACCGCCCCCGTCGGCGGCGCCGATCGTCCTCGCCGGACGGCCACGTAGCCTCACGGCGACACGGCGAGGAGCTGCTGGTCACAGCCGACGTCGACGACGCCGGTGCGGACGATATCACGGTCGGGTTCGACGGGGACGAGCTCGTCGTCGGCGTCTCGGGAAGCGAACTCGACCGGGTCGAGGTTCCGTGGACCGAACGGACCGCGACGGCGTCGTTCAAAAACGGCGTCCTCACGGTCGTCGTCGAGCCGACGGAGGACGAACAATGAGCGAGGACGACGCGGACGAGGAGTCCTTCGAGGAGCTGCTCTCGGCCGGCGAATCGAGCCTCGAGAACCTCCAGACGGCGCTGGAAGACGTCGACACGCCCGAGGAGCTCGGCGACGGCGAGCTCGAGGAGCTGCTCGGCGACGTCGACACGCTCGTCCGGGTCGCCCAGGAAACCGGCGAGCTGGTCGAGTCGCTTGATCTGTCGGAGCTGCCGGAGGCTGTCGACGGCGACGAGCTGCTCGAGGCGATCGAAACCGGCGAAATCCCGGACGCTGTCGGCGAGGACGAGACCGGCGTAACCGACGTCGTCGACCTCACGCAGCTGTTCTCGGCGCTCGATCTCCTGCGCATGTGGGACGCGTCGGACCTGACCGAGATCTGGGAGCAAAAGCGCGAGCTCGACGAGGCGACCGATGCGCTCGGCGACGGCGAGGACGACGGCACCCTCGAGGACGCCGCCGAGACGGTCGTCGACGAGGGAACCGACCTGATCGGCGACGAGGACGACGACGGACTCCTCGACGACGTCGAGCCGCGGGAGGCGGCGATGGAAGCCCTCGAGAAACCCGACGTCGAGGAGGATCCCGAGGCGTATCAGGTGTTCATCCAGCAGCAGGCGATACGCGGGATCGACGCCTTCCGCGACGCCCTGCTCGAGACCCACGAGACGTTCCAGGAGCTCTACGAGACCAACCGGGAGAAGATGCGCCGGGAGGATACGAGCACGTCCTCGCGGAATCCGACGGCCGCCTCGACGATCGCGACCGAACGGCGCGATATCGGCACCAGCGACACGCGCCACTCGACGGTGCCCAAACAGGTCAAGCTCTCGACGGCGCCGACCCGACGACGCATCTACGGGCGCCGGTTCGAACTCGAACTCGAGCGAAAACGACGCCAACAGAACAATGACTGACACTCCACACACGAAGCGTACGACGTCCGAGACCGGTATTCCGAGCCCCGCTGAGCGCGACCGGAGGGCGATCGATGCGGGGTCGAACCGACGGCCAGGTCACGGCCGTATCCGAGACGACAGGCGGGGTGATCGCCGTGGTCGATGACTTTCAGCCCAGCCGTCAGAAGGCCGATCTCGCCGAGGTCGTCGAGATGTTACTCGACAAGGGGATCGTCATCAACGCCGACATCGCGGTTTCGATCGGTGACACCCAGCTGCTCGGCGTCCAGCTCCGGGCTGCGATCGCCTCCTTCGAGACGGCGGCGAAGTACGGACTCGAGTTCCCCGAAGGGACCGACATGCAGCGACTCGCCGAGGCCATCGACGATCCCGAACTCGCTGCGGAGCGTCAGTCGACCGCGCCGGTCGATCCGACCCGCGGCGTCAACGTGACAGCCGAGCCCGGCACGGAGGAAGCGTCGAACGACGAGGACGAAGCCGACGGCGACGACGACGTCGTGGCGGCCGACCACCCCGGGCTGAGTCCGGATCCCGACCGGCCGACCAGCGGCGGATTCGACCTGCTCAGCGACGAGACGGAGGACGACGAGGCGAACGACGACGAAACGGAGGGGGAGGACTGAACCGTGTCCACGATCGACGTCGGCGACGGCGAGAACGCACGCGACGGGCTGATGACCCTCGTGATCGCCGTCGTCGAGATCCTGATCGAGGCCCTCGAGGGCGAGGCCGTCCGGCGCATGGAGTCGGGCGATCTCACCGACGAGGAGATCGAGCGGCTCGGCACCCAGCTCGCGACGATCGAGGACGAGATCGACCAGCTCAAGGCCGACGAGGGGATCGAGGACGGCGTCGAGGACCTCCGCGACGACCTCGACGGGCTGGTCTCGGACGCGATCGAACAGCTCCAGGGGGAGACGACCCCGACCGACAAACCCGGCTACTCCGTGTTCGGAGGTGAGGAACAGTGAGCTCGGACGAGCGGAGCCTCGAGGACGCCATCGACGACGAGGACGTCCCCGAGATCGACGAGGGGCGGTACCTCTACTGTCTCGTCCGGACCGACGGGGACGCCACCCTCGAGATCGAGGGGATCGACGGCGAGCCGGTGTCGGTCCTCGTCGAGGACGGGATCGGCGCGGTCGTCCACGCCTGTGAGGGGCTCTACGACTCGGCGGATCTCGCGCAGGTCAAGCGCTGGCTCGTGCGCCACCAGACGGTCATCGACGAGGCCAGCGAGCGGTTCGGGACGCCGATCCCGTTCCAGTTCGACACGATCCTCCGGGGCGACGACGAGCGCGTCCGCGAGTGGATCGACGAGGAACGCGAGACCCTCGAGCGCGCGCTGTCGGGGCTGGCCGACCACTGGGAGTACCGCGTCGAGGTCGTCGAGGTCGACCCCGTCGACGACGAGACGCTGATCGATCGCGACGACCGTCTCCGGGAGCTTCGTGCGAAGATCGACGACTCCGAGGAGGGAACGGCGTTCCTGCTCGAGAAGAAACTCGACCAGCGCCTGGCGACGGTGCGGGCGAACCGTCGGGAGTCGGCGACCGACGACCTCGAGGACCGCCTGGCGGCCGAGGCCCGCGAGGTCCACTCACTCGAGCGCTCCCCGTCGGCGTCGCTTTCCGACGAGGTCGCCGACGAGCAAGAAACCGACGGCGAGACGCTGTGTCGGCTCACGCTGCTTGCCCACGAGGACGACGAGGGAGCAATCGGCTCGATACTCGACGACGTCGCGGCGACCGACGGGCTCGAGGTCCGCTTTACGGGGCCGTGGCCGCCGTATACGTTCGCACCGGAGCTGGGCGGCGGAGACGAGGAGGGGAACCCGTGAGGCCCCAAAAGGACGAGGACGCGCTGGTCGACGTCCTCGACGTGGTCCTTCGGGACGGCGCGATCTTGCGCGCGGACGTGATCATCTCGGTCGCAGACGTCCCCCTGGTCGGGATCAAGCTCTCGGCGGCGATCGCCGGGATGGAGACGATGACCGAGTACGGACTGTTCGAAAAGTGGGACGTCGATCGCCGAGCCAGGGCGGTCGAGCGCCGGCAGTACGGGCGCCAGCGAAGCGACGAGCGAAGCGAACCGATCACCGTCAACGGCAAGCAACGGGACGAAATCGAGTGATCCGTCACCGACCGCGAGACGTGTTCAGGAACGATACGGCGACCCGAGCCCCCGGTTTCCGGGGGCGTTCGATCAGGCGAACGTCGGCCGTTCGGTCGTGAGTTCGACCTCGCCGGAGACGGATTCCTCCTCGCGGTCCTCGTCGTAGACGTACTGTCCGGTGCCGCCACAGAGCGTACACTCGTAGTTCTCGGAGATCTCGTTGATCATCTCTCCGTCCTCGAAGTAGACGCGGCTCTGGACGATCTGCAGGAACTGCGGCGTCTCGCAGTTGGCACAGGTGATCATACCCGGGAGGTAGCCGTGATCGGTTGTAGTTATCCGGCTTGTAACCGACGGCGTCGGGTGACCTATGGAGGTCTTACCCCGCGTCGGAAGCGGAGCCGGACGACGGTTTCGGTCGGCGGTCTTCCCGACGAAATCACCCGGGGGTCGAAACCCGAGTAAACGCGTCATAATCGCAAGCGGGCGTCGCGATCGTTCGAGTCGTTGCGCCGATCTTAGTAACCGAACAACCGTCGATGTACAGAGGCGGAACGGACGGTACCGCGGTCTTTCCGCGGGGCGATTCCGACCGCGAGGCGGAGTTCCCCGAGATGTCGGTTCGGCCTCGTCTGTCGCCCGTTCGGCTCGCGATCTCGACCCCGACGCGGTTCGCGGGTCGCTGCGTCGTCGCTTCCGATCCCCGATCGAGCGCAGTCGGCTCGAGGACGCTGTCGCTCGAGGTCGACTACAGATCCGGTTCATTCGGCCGTAGCCGACCGCTACGACGGCGTTATACCGTCCCTGTCGAGAGTTCGTACGTGCTACCGGTTGGCAAGACGCCGCATAACAATGATCCTCTCGGTCCTGCCTTCGTCTGCGGGGATTCCCCCCGCCGGGTACGCGCTCGGCCCGCCGCCGACGCGCTGACCAGCCGATTGCGTGCGGTCGTGCCCGGACTCGACGTGGACTCGCCCCCGCCTCGAGTACGCTCATGTCTCTCACGCCAGGGTGGGTTCCCGCCCCCACCCGGCTTCCAGGTAGGCTCACTGTCTACAACCGTGTGAACGACGATATCAGTAGGCTCGGGCCGTCACGGTCGGCCCATCGGAAAACAGCTGCACAGTCCTCGGACCGGTTCTGGGAACATTCATCCAGATTTCCCGCGTAGGGAATCAATTGATTAATACCCCTTACGTCCCTCTATCGGAGATGTGGCACCCGACATCACCCTGATGAACAGCGGGATCAACGGCCTGGACGAGATCTTCAACGGAGGGCTCGCGAAGGGGCGGATGTATCTCGTCCACGGAGAGCCCGGCACCGGGAAAACGCTGCTCGGGATGCACTTTCTCGAGGAGGGGCTGAAAAACGACGAGACGGTGCTGTTCATCCACGGAGAGGAGTCCAGACGGGAGATCTTGGCCAACGGCGAGGCAGTGAACATCGACATTAGCGACGCTGAATTTCTCGATCTCGGCCCCGAGTCGGACTTTTTCACCGACGACGATTCCTACGATCTGGTCGAACCGAGCGACATCGAGCGCGACCGCTACACGAAACGGATCCACGAGGCGATCAAGGAGATCAACCCGTCTCGGGTCGTCCTCGATCCGATCTCACAGCTCCGATACGTCGAGGCCAACGAGTACCAGTTTCGCAAGCGGATCCTCTCGTTTATGCGGTTTCTCAAACAACACGAGATCACCGTCGTCGTGACGGCGACGCTGTACTCTAAACCGGAGTACGACACCGAGCTTCGCTCGCTCAGCGACGGGATCGTCAAGCTGACCCGCGGCGAGGACGGACGACGCGCCGAGGCGACGAAACACCGGGCGCTCGGGCAGATGGGTGGCGATCACGGGATGGAGATCCGCGAAACCGGCCTCGATATCTTCCCTCGCCTCGTCCCGGAGTCCCAGGAACACACGTTCACGCCCAAACGGATCCACTCGGGGATCGACGAGCTCGACGAGCTGCTCGGCGGCGGGTTCGATCAGCGGACCGTTACCTTCCTCAGCGGGCCGACCGGGGCGGGGAAAACCTCGACGGGGACGCAGCTGTTGGCCCAGGCCGCACAGGAGGGGCTCAACTCCGCGATCTACCTGTTCGAGGAGAATATGGAAACCTTCACCCACCGTTCGGAAGCGATCGACATCCCGGTTACGGAGCTTCGTGAGGACGGCGCCCTCTCGGTAACCGAGGTCGAACCGCTCTCGCTCTCGAGCGAGGAGTTCGCCCACATGGTCATCGATCAGGTCGAAGAAGCGGAGACCGACATCGTGATGATCGACGGGATCGACGGCTATACGATCTCGATCCAGGGCCAGCAACAGGAGCTCGTCCGGGAGCTGCACGCGCTGGCGCGGTATCTCAAGAACAAGGGTGTCACTGTCCTCATCACAAACGAGATCTCCGAGATCACCGGCATCTCCGAGGCGACCGACAACCAGCTCAGCTACATCGCGGACAACATCGCGTTCGTCAGCTACGTCGAGATGGACGGGAGCCTGCGAAAGGTCATCGGCGTTCTCAAGAAACGGACCGGAAACTTCGAGAAGACGCTTCGGGAGTTCGAGATCACCGGCGACGGCATCCGCGTCGGCGAGCCACTGACTGGACTCCACGGGATCCTCCAGGGGTCGCCGATGACACAGGTGACCGACCGCAACCGAAACGAATGACACGACCACACGGGAGTCCGAGTTCACGATCAGACGCATGAGTAGACCCGACCGCACGGAAACGATCCAGGTGCTGATCAACGACGACGGAAATCGCGCTGCGGTTCGGCAACTGCTCGAGGATCGCTACGAGGTCGAGACGGAGCGGTCGGTCGAAGACGTCGATCTCTACCTCGTCGACGACTACTCGTTTCACGACTACCACGACCCGCTTCGCGAGCGTGTCGAGGAAACCGATCCGGTGTTCTGTCCCGTCGTCCTCGTTCGCCGCGACGACGAACACCACGCGGTGCCACTACCGAACCCGAACGAACGGGACTCCCCGCTGTTGATCGACGACATCGTCGAGGCACCGATCGATCGGACGCTGCTCTACCGGCGACTGAACACGCTGTTGATTCGACGCAACCAGTCCCAGGAGCTGATGCACTACGTCTCGAAACTCGAGGAGTCGAATCGCTCGCTCGAGCAGTTCGCCTACGCCGCCAGTCACGACCTCCAGGAGCCCCTGCGGATGGTCTCGAGCTATCTGCAGCTGATCGAGCAACGCTACGAGGACGACCTCGATCAGGAGGGCCAGGAGTTTCTCGGGTACGCGATCGACGGCGCCGACCGGATGCGAGACATGATCGAGGGGCTGCTGGAGTACTCCCGGATCGATACGCGGGGGAGCCCGCTCGAGCCGATCGATCTCGACGGCGTCCTCGACGAGGCGCTCGCGGATCTCCGGATGAAAATCGACGAACACGACGCCGACGTCAGGGCCGAGTCGCTCCCGCGGGTCCGTGGCGACGACGACCAGCTCCGGCAGGTGTTTCAGAACCTGATTTCCAACGCGATCGAGTACAGCGGCGAGCAGTCACCGCAAGTACGGGTGACCGCGCGTCGCAGCGGCCTCGAGTGGGAGATTTCGGTGTCGGACAACGGGGTCGGTATCGATCCCGACGATCAGGACCGGATCTTCGAGCTGTTTCAGCGACTCCACAGCCACACGGAACACGACGGGAGCGGGATCGGACTCGCACTCTGTAAGCGGATTATCGAACGCCACGACGGGCAGATCTGGGTGGAGTCGAACGCCGATTCCGGCTCGACGTTTTCGTTTACGCTCCCGGCGGTCGACACCGGCCGGAACTGACGGTCGTCGACGCACCGAATGGGAAGGCGCTTTAGGAAGGGGCCACTGCTAGGAACCGATGATGCGACGTCGCATTCTGGCCGCCGGCGGAGCCCTCGCCGGAACGGCCGTCGCCGGCGCAGCGAGTCGGCCGACGGGCGACCACGAACTGGTGGCGAGAGCACGCCGATCGGACACCGATCCCGAGACGAGGACGGAGACGCTGCTGTCCGGGACCGTCCACGAGACGCCGCTGTACGTGATCGACGCCCCGGCGGACGGTCCGACCGCGATGGTCTTCGGGGGCGTGCACGGCGACGAGTACAACGGAATCGACGTCGCACACGAGTCAACCGAGTGGGTCCCCGACGCCGGACGACTCGTCGTCGTTCCGGAGACCGACCGCGTCGCGGTCGAAAACGACGAGCGCGAGGGGATCGAAGGCGATCTGAACCGCCAGTTCCCGGCCGACGACGAGCCGACGAGCGAGCTCGCAGCCGGTATCTGGGAAGCCATCGAGCGCCACGATCCCGACGTCGTGTTGGATCTTCACCGCTCGCTTGGAATCTACGGCGTCCACCAGGAGTACGTCGGCCAGGCGATCTTTTACTCGCCGGACAGCGAAGGCGACGTCCTCGCGGCGACGCTCAACGACGAGGTCGTTCCCTGGTATCTCCCGTTACATCGGTTCGTTGCCCACGAGAGCCACCTCTCCGGACCATTGCTGTTTCACGAGACTGCACGCGAACTCGACGCCGCGTCGTATCTATTCGAAACGACGAACTTCATGCTCGACCGAGAAACCAAAAACGAGATGACGCGAGTCATGACTGCAGCCACGCTCGAACGACACGGGCTGCTGGAGGAACGATGAGGGTGGCGCCGTTTCGCCGCGTGCTGGTCGCGCCGGTAACGATCGCGACGTTTCTCGTGCTTACCGTTCCACTGGCGCTTGGCTGGCTCAGAACGTCGCTGCTGTCGCCGCTCGCGCTCCCGGGGTATCTGATCTATACGATCGGCTCCGCGATCGGGAACCTCATTGCGCCGCGATTCGAGCTCTGGGCGTACTGGATTCCGTTTGTGGCCGGCTGTTGTGTCGTTTCCGTCACCGTCGGCTACGCCGCCGAGCTGGTACGGGCGCAGCTGTCGGACGACGAAATTCGTCGGTAATCGACCACCGTTTGTTGTCCAGCCATCTGTTATCGGATCGACCAGCCGTCGTCCGCTGAATGAGAATTGCTAGCAATACTTATGGTGTATCAACCCATAGCCCCGCGTACACACCGATGTCATCCAGGTCCCGACCGCCCCGATCGACCACCCTCTCGCTGTCACACGAGGAGCACTGGACGCTCCATCACGTCCTGCTCCACCGGATCGAACGAGAGGAGACCGCTACCGACGCGACCGACGTCGATTCGCCGCCCCTCGAGCTGTTTCAGGCGTTCGATACGATCGACGACGGTCAGCTTCGGTTTACGGAACCACAGCTCGAGGCGATCCAGAACACACTCGCCGAGTATCAGCGGTCGACCGGGTGGTGGGAACTCGAACGGAGCGAGCTCGAGTCACTGCTCGAGCACGTCGTGACTGCACTCGAACACGATCGGCTGCCGGCGGACTGAGCGCCGGCTCCGAGCGGAACTTTTCGAAAACGGTGATACGAACGGCTAGCGCGTTCGAAAGTAGACGTTAGCAGTCGACCGGCAGGTCGTCGACCGTGCGGTCACCGCTGAGATCGTAGTCCTCGCCGGCGCCGATTCCACCGCTCGAACCGGAGCCTCCGCTGCTGGTCGACCCGTCGTCGTTTTCGTCGTCATCGCCGTAGTCCGCGTCGGAATCGTCGCCCGCGTCGGAATCGTCGCCCGCGTCGGAATCGTCGTCCGCGTCGGAATCGTCGTCCGCGTCGGAATCGTCGTCCGCGTCGGAATCGTCCGCTTCAACGTCCTCCTCCGACTCGCCATCGTCGACTTCTTCGCCGTCTTCGACGGTCTCGCCGTCGTCGTCGGAGTCCTCGTCGACGTCCGCCTCATCGTCGTCGTCAGCGTCGTCGGTCTCGTCCTCGACGTCCGACTTCTCCTGTGGCTCCTCGGCCTCGTCGGCGTCCGTCTCGGTCTCGTCCTCAACCTTGTCTTCGGACTTCTCGCCGTCGGGTGCGTCCTCGAGACGCGCCTCGATCCAGTCGATAACTGTCTGGGTCCCGTGATGTGGCGCGGTCGCGTCACCGGCCAGCTCGAGCTGTGGCGTAAAGGAGATTCCGTCACTGCTTGCCAGCTCAGCAACCTGTTCGACGGCCGTATCGTACTCGCCGGCCTGGGCACGCTCGATGCAGGCTTCGGCGTTGCTTACGTCGGCTGCACGCGCGCGGTCCTCGAGCTCGTCGTAGCCAACGTATCCCGATGGCGAGTCGGTGTAGGTCTCGCTGACGAACTGCCAGTAGCTGTTCGGGTCCTCGTCCCAGACTGCGAGTCCGACGGCCGCAAGCCGCGGGTCGCTGTCGGAGATGTAGTGTTGGGAGCTGTCGCCGGGCTCGTAGGCGAGATTACAGAACTCGACGTTGAGTCGGCCCGTGGCGACGAACTCCGCGATAATCTCCTCGAGGTTCCCCGAGACGAAGTCCTCGCTGTAGGGACACTTGAAGTTCCCATAGAAGGTAGCGGTCGGTGCGTCGGCGTTCGTTCCGATCGTCGGATACGTACGCTCGTCGGCGTCGTCCGGTACCGGCATCCCGTCGTCGGACGACGCGTTCCCGGACGCGACCCCAGCGAGTCCGAGCAGCGAGAAGGCCCCAGTAGCTGTCAGTACACTTCGACGTGTCGTCTGCGACTTCCGTGACATCGACTGCTTCTGCTCAGGGGAGACGTATAAACGGGTTCAGCCGTTCTGTATACTTCCCCGAACTTTACGAAACTTCCACCCGATCCAGACACCTCTCGGAACGGCAACCGATCTCGACACTGTTTCAGCTCCGTTAGTTTCGTCGAGAGCGAACGAGCAAAACCGCAAGCAAGCAGCGCTGTTTTCGATACCGAACGGTTATCCTCACCCCAGATCGAGTTTCGATTCTCGAAATGGTGTAAAGATACCGGTCGGTTTAGTCGCTCCTAACTTCATTACAGATGAACTGTCAGAGAGATCGATCGTGAAGCTGCTCGGTGCGGATCTCGCTCGTTAGCTGTGCGTTTTTGTGCCACGATATTCTCACACATATCCTCTCTGTTACTGGATGTATCCGGGAACGAACCGTCGACGCGAACGGTAACCCCCGGAGGAGCGTTCCGGCACCGATCGCGACCGCACCGGTCGTCGCGGAGACCGCGATCGTCCCACGAGGACGTACTCCTCGGGCGGAACGATACGGGCTCCGGCGGCGACGGCTCGCCGATCGAGTCCTCGAGTCGGCGTTCGAACTGTTCGAGTCGCAAGCACACCACGCCGGTGTCCGCGAGCGCGTCGAACGCGGATCGACCGAGCCGCGTTCGGGTGAGCTTCCGGACGGAAACTGCTGTTAGACGTACTCGTTCGGGTCCGAGAAAAACGCCGTTTGATGACAGTGCAGGCCGGCTGGAAGGGGATCGTTCTAGGTAGTCGAGGCGACGGTGACGTCGCCGTCAGCGGTGACCGTAACGGTGTATCCGTAGTAGCGGAAGGTGATCGAGTCGAGCGTGGAGCGACTGCATCCGACGAGGGCGTTTAACGCGTCGGTATCGATCACGTCGTACAGCGGCGGCAGGGCCGTCGGATCCGTATCCGAGACCCTGGCGACCGCATAGACGATCTCGGTCGTGAGCTCGCTCTCCGAGGTGCTTCCGGGGGGTTCGTTTCGGTCAGGGAGCGACGTTTCGGTCATTGCACTCTGGTGCACTTTCCGAAGGGATATTTCTTGGCCATGAACCCGTAGCGGTTATCTAGATAATCGTTCTGCAAGTAAATTTTAACGTTGTAAGTGGGGAACGGGCTCAAACCACGCCCAAGGATCTGCTCGCTTTCCCCGCAGAACCCCGGTCTCGTTGGAATCTGCCAAACGTCACGGATTCGTTCGGCGCAACGCAGTGGGTTGGGGCAGATTTGAACGACGCCCGAGAACCTGCTCGCTTCGCTCGCAGAATCTCGGTCTGATTCAAATCTACCCGTAACGGTTTCTGACGACACGGACTCGTCACTCCGCTCCTCGTCGTTGTGTCGTCAGGAATGGGTTGGGGCAGATTTGAACTGCCGACTTCCTCCGTGTGAAGGAGGTATCATAACCGGACTAGATCACCAACCCGCACTCCGTGATATCCGTGCGCTCGACTTAAGCCTTCCTTTCACTCGTCGTCGATCGAGGACGTCCCCGCGGTCAGTACGTAGGAGCCTCCTCGGGTTCGTCCTCGCGCTGGTTGACCAGTCGGGCGAGGGTGAACAACCCGTCCGAGAGGCGGTTGAGGTACTCGACGGTCCGTTCGTTGATCTGCTCGCTCGCGGCCAGCGCGACGGCGCGACGCTCCGCGCGCCGACAGACCGCGCGTGCGTGGTGGAGCCGCGCCCCCCGGTCGCTGCCGGTCGGCAGGATAAACGAGGTCAGCGGCTCAAGCTCCTCGTCGGAGTCGTCGATCCAGTCCTCGATCGTCTCGACGTGTTCGGCCCGGATCTCGGGATCGTCATCCTCGGGGTCGGGATTCGCGAGGTCGGCCTGGACGACGTGGAGGTGGTTCTGGATCGTCCGGAGCCGGTCGTCGACGTCCTCGTGGCCCGTCGGACGGACGGTACCGAGCAACGCGTTGAGTTCGTCGACAGTGCCGTAGGCCTCGATTCGGGGATCCGTCTTCGAGACTCGGGTCATGTCCCGGAGGTCGGTTTCGCCGTCGTCGCCGCGACCGGTGTAGATCGACATACCGGCTCCGAGGAGGGGTGTCCACTTAGTTTCAGCGTCGGAGCGGGGTCGCCGCGATTCGATCCCGCCGGTCGAGCGAATCAGTACGTTAAACTCGCTTCGAACGGTAGCCGTCGGCATGGCCCTGGAACTCGACCACGAGTGTCCGAACTGCAGCGGCGAAAAGACGTTCTACCGCGCCGCGAGCACGACGCTACACCTCGGCGAGAAGATCAAGTGGCACTGCCCGGACTGTGACTACGGTTTCGTGCAGATCGACGGCATCGACTCGAGCGCAGCCTGAGCCGACGACGGTTTTCGACCGACACCTTGCGGTACCGAGCGTCAGACCCATAGTGACGCGGTTCGACGACCCAACCGATGCAAGGACGGAGGCTCGCGACGACCGAGGAGCTCATCGCGATCGTTAGCCCCGACAGCGACGCCGTCGTCGCTCGTCTCGCGGCCTGGGCCGACGACCGCGAGATCGAGCTCTCGACGGTCGACGTCGGCGAGCCGATCGAGGACGTCTACGACGAGAACCGAGCCACCCTCGGGATCACGGTCGGCGGCGACGGGACCTTTCTCGAGGGGATCAAGACCTTCGCCCCGCGGGGGGTCCCCCAGCTCGGGATCAACACCGGGACCCTCGCCTTCCTCGCACGGGTCGAGCCCGAGGACGTCGAGGCGGCGCTCGACGAGGTGGTTCGCGGGCGGGCGACGATCGACAGCCGCCAGCAGGTAGCGGTCCGCGGGGCGGGAATCGACGCGACCGGGATCAACGACGTGATGATCGAACACGTCCCCCCGGAGAACCCGATCGATCGCAAGGTCACCCGGCTCGACGTCTACGCCGACGACGAGTACGTCGGCGAGTTCGAGGGGACGGGGATCGCGGTTTCGACACCGACGGGCTCGACGGGCGTCTCGCTGTCGGCGAACGGGCCGATCCACTACCCGGCGAACAACCACACGCTCCAGCTGGTCCCGCTGCACACCCACCAGCTGGGCGTGCGACCGATCGTGGTCGCGCCGGAGACGGAGCTACGGGTTCGGACGCAGGGACCGGCGAGTCTGCTCGTCGACGGGGGACGGGCCAACACCCTCCTCGAGGAGGGAGAGGAGGTGGTCGTCACGGGTGCCGAGAAGCTCGCACACGTCGTCCACACCAGCTACGACGACCACTTTTTCACCGCGATTTCGAAGAAGCTCGGTTGGGACGTCCGCAACGTCGACGAGCCGCCACGGGTGGCTGCCGACGCGTCCGAAGGAGGTGTCGGCGAGGACGGCGGGGCCGAGATCCGCGAGCGCGCCCGCCGGATCGCGACCGAAGCTGCCGAGGCAGCCGGCGAACCGCTTCGGGAGCTGCACGGACAGGTCGAATCGGTCGGGGTCAAAACCGACAAGTCAGATATCGTCACCGAGGCTGACCACCAGGCGAACCGCATCATCACGACGGTGATCGAAAACGAGTTTCCCGACCACGGGATCGTCTCCGAGGAGTCCCCCCGGGAGGTCGGCGAGACCGAGTACACCTGGGTCGTCGATCCCCTCGACGGAACCGGGAACTTCGCCCACGGTAACCCCAACTACTCGATCTCGATCGCGTTGCTCGAGCGGGAGTATCCCGTCGTTGGGGTCGTCTACGTCCCCGAGACCGACGAGCTGTTCAGCGCGATCGCCGGACAGGGCGCCCGCCGGGACGGGGATCCGATCGAGACGACAGACCGGGACCGCCTCGACGAGAGCATGCTCATCTCGGGGTACGACCCCGACGGCTCCTTTCTCACGCGGTTCTACCAGGAGACTCGCGGCGTCAGGCGGCTCGGCTCGACCGCGCTCAACCTCTGTTATCTCGCCAGCGGCAGCGCCGACGCCACCTGGGAGTACGACACCTACCCGTGGGATATCGCCGCGGGGCTGGTGATCGCCCGCGAGGCCGGCGCGCGGCTCACCGACGAGCGCAGCGAGCCGTTCGTCTTCGAACTCGCGACCGAGGGGCGCTCGGCGCTGCTGGGTTCGAACGGGCCGCTCCATCCGGCCTTGCTCGAACACCTCGAGGACGACGGGTAGCGCGACGAGCCGCCCCCGTCAGGTCAGCAGCGCCACGCCGGCGACCGCGGCGCCGACGTAGACGCCGTGGTAGAGGACCGTCGCGATCGAGGTGTGAAGCGTGTACCGCGCCGTCGAGTACGAACTCAGCGCCGCGGGGACGGCGATGACGCCGCGGCTCACCGGCACGATGTTGGTCGTAAAGATCGCAACCCCGCCGTACCGCTCGAACCAGCGGTCGAGCCGGCGGTACCGCTCGGACTGGGGGTCGAGTTCGACGTAGGGAAGCCCCTCGAGGACGGCCCAGCCGTATCGCCTGACGCCGAGATACAGCGCTAGCTGTCCGAGGACGTGGGCGACCGTGACGACGACGACAACCAACGCGGCGCCCCGTCCCGTGAGACCGCTGCCGACGACGTAGCCGGGAAGGAAGACGCTCGTCGGGAAGACCTTGCCGACGAGGGCTCCCTTCAGCACGAACACCCCGAACAGTACCGGCAGGCCGAAGGTCCGGATCGCAGCCTGGAGGGCCTCGACGGACGCCGCAGTCGTCCCGATCATCGCTCGGCTCCGGCCGTCGCCGCTCGACCTATTTGTTCCACCACCGACATTCCAGTTAACTATCTGATCCCGTCCGGCGGTTATTTATTTTGTGGTAATCCTAACAAATCACTGTGCGGCCGTCTCGAGCAGGGACGGGACGAGCCTAGAGCGTCGCCGATCGCGAGTATCAGGGAGAAGCGACGTCCTCGTCGCGAGGACCGACTCGCCGACGGACCGGAGCGTCATTTGCCGGTTTCTGTACTGAATTGGGGGTCAGCGACGGAGGATCGAGGACATGCAAACGATCGACGACCGACGAGTGAGCTTCGGCGAGTTCGCCGGCCCGCTCGCGCACGGTGCGTCGTTTTTCGACTGGCAGCTGATCTCGACCCAGGAGGTCGCTGCGGCTTTCGAGTACTCCTTCGCGGAGATCCTCGCCGACGACGGGATCCCTTATGCCCCGGTGGTTGTCAGTACCTCGGTCGACCGCTACCCGCGCATCGGCGAGGCGATCTCGGTCGAAACGGTGCCCCGGAGCGTCGGCGACTCGAGCGTGGAGCTGCTCTACGAGATCGACGGCGACGACGGGGAACGGCTGGCGACGGCACGGATGACCCACGTCACGATCGGTTCCGATGGCACCGCGCTGGCGCTGCCCGAGGACGTCCGGGCAGCGTTCGCGGACGCCTGTGTCGACCGGGCTCCCGCAGTCGGCCCCGAGGACGCCGGGACCGACGCGGACGACGAGCTGGCGTCGTTCTCGTCGACCTTCGAGATCCGCTCTCCGCACATCGAGGGCGCGGAGCTGGCTTACTTCGAGGAGTACCCCCGCTTTGCCGACGTCGCCCTCGAGTGCCACCTCGAGGACTGCGAGACGAGCCTCCTGGAGCTGCGAAACGAGAAAGAGCCCTACCGGATCCGGGACTGGCGCTGGGAGTTCAAAGCCCCGGTCGCGTTCGGGACGACGCTGCGGGTCGACTGCGAGGTCCTGGAGGCGTCGACGGAGACGCTGCGAGTCGCCCACGAGCTCTCGAGCGACGGACGGACCAACATCGAGGGGATCACCGAGTACGGCTGCTTCGATCGGTCCGGAGCGCCCGCGCGGTTCGACGAGGCGATGCTCGAACCGTTCCGAACGTAGGGGCCCCTACTCGTCGCTCTCCAGGGCGTGCCAGGACAGCTGGGGCTCTCGCGCCGCGCTGGTCTGGTCGATGCGCCGGGCGGCCGTCTGCTCGGGGGCGTCCTCGAGGGTCTCGTCGTCCTCCGCGGCGACGGCGTTGAAGGCGGCCGCGAGCCGATCGAGCGTGGCCTTGCTCTCGACCTCCGTCGGCTCGGTCATCAGCGCCTCGGGGACGATCTCCGGCCACTTGGTCGTCGGCGGGTGAACGCCGTGGTCGAGCATCCGCTTGGCGACGTCGGCCGCGTCCTGGTCGCCGGCGCTGGCGACGAACTCGTGGTGGAAGGGGCCGTAGGGGACGTCGTACTCGATCCGGCTCGCGAGGTAGTTCGCGTTGAGCACCGCGGTCGCGCTGGCGTCAGCGAGACCCTCGTCGCCGAGCCGGGCGATGTAGGCGAACGCCTTCACGAGCACGAGCCAGTTGCCCTGGTAGCCGTGGACCTTCCCGATCGTGCGCTCGGGATCGAACAGCTCGTAGGTCGGCTCCGACCCGCTGTCAGCCTCGCGGACGCGGGGTGCCGGCAGGTACGGCGCCAGCTCGTCGACGACGCCAACCGGGCCCGCGCCGGGACCGCCGCCGCCGTGGGGCGTCGCGAACGTCTTGTGGACGTTGTAGTGCATCACGTCGAAGCCCATATCGCCCGGGCGGGCGCGGCCGAGCAGGGCGTTGAGGTTCGCCCCGTCGTAGTACAACAGTCCCCCGACGTCGTGGACCATCTCGGCGATCTCCTCGATGTCGCGCTCGAACAGGCCGAGCGTGTTCGGGTTCGTCAACATCAGTGCCGCCGTCTCCTCGCTCAGGGCGGCCTCTAGAGCCTCGAGGTCGACCCGTCCCTCGTCGTCGCTTGGCAGCGAGACGACGTCGTACCCGCCAAGTGCCGCGCTCGCGAAGTTGGTGCCGTGGGCGCTCTCGGGGACGATCACCTCGTCGCGGCCCCCCTCGCCGTTGTGCTCGTGGTAGGCCGCCGCGACCCGGATGCCGACGAACTCGCCGGCCGCCCCAGCGGGCGGCTGTAGAGTCACGGCGTCCATCCCGCCGATCCGACCGAGGTAGTCCTGCAGCCGGTACATGAGCTCGAGGGTTCCCTGCGTCGAGCGCTCCGAGCGATCGGGGTGGACCGCGGCCTTCGGCAGTGCCGCGACGTCCTCGGTGAACTTGGGGTTGTACTTCATCGTACACGACCCCAGCGGGTAGGGGCCGCTGTCGATCCCGTAGATCATCTGGGAGAGTCGCGTGTAGTGGCGCGCGAGCTCGGGCTCGGAGAGGGCGGGCAGCTCGAGGGAGTCGCGTGTCAGCTCGTCGGGCAGCGGAGAACCACCGTCTTCGTCACCGTCGCCGCCGATCTCGACGCGCGTCAGATCCTTCTCCGAGAGCAGCGGCTCGTACTGGCCGTCCTCGACGTAGCGAGCCTGGTCGTACCGAACTCGGTCGTGAGTCGTCGGCTCGGGCTCGTCGCCGCTCATCGTACCACCTCCTCGAGGACGTCGACGAACGGATCGAGCCGCTCGTCGGGGACGCCCGCGACACAGAGCTGGAGCTCGTGGTCGCCGACGACGTGGACGGCGAAGCCCCGTTGCTCGAGATCCTCGGCGACCGCTCGGGCGGGCTGGTCGACGCGGGCGACGAACTCCCGGAGGTGGTGACGGTCGTGAACCGGGGCGCTGACGCCGACGATCCCGTCGACGCGTTCGGCGAGCTCCGTCGCGCGTCGCACGCCCCGCTCGGCGAGATCGACCATCCCGTCGGGCCCCAGCGAGGCGGCGTGCATCGCGGTTCGCAGCGCCACCCAGGCCTGGTTCGTACAGATGTTACTCGTCGCGCGCTCGCGGCGGATGTGCTGTTCGCGGGTCTGGAGGGTGAGCGTGTAGGCCCGCCGATCGGTCGCGTCCTCGCCCGCGCCGACCAGCCGACCCGGGACCTGCCGGAGGAACGACTCGCGGCAGGCGAACAGCCCCAGTCCCATCCCGTAGCTGGTCGGCAGCCCCAGGACGCTCGCGTCGCCGACGACGACGTCGGCGCCCACGTCGGCCGGACGCTGGAGGACCGAGAGCGCCACGGGATCCGTCCCGAGGACGTACAGCGCGTCGGCCCCCGCCGCCAGCTCGCCGATCCGATCGAGGCCCTCCTCGATCGTTCCCCGCACCGTCGGGTTCTCGGCATAGACCATCACGACGTCGTCGCCGACGGCGTCGGCGAGCGCGTCGAGGTCCGCGTTCGCGTCGTCGGTCGGGTACGTCTCGACGACGAGGTCGGTTCCGGCAACGTAGTTCTCGAGGGTGCTCCGCCGTCCCTCGAGCAGGAGATCGGGAACGAGGACGCGGTGGCCGCTCGTCGAGCGAACCCGGTCGGCGAGCGTCGCGGCCTCGCCGAGCGCGGTGGCGGCGTCGTACATCGAGCAGTTGGCGATCTCGAGGCCGGTCAGCTCGACCAGCAGCGACTGGTACTCGAACAGCGCCTGCAGGAAGCCCTGGGAGACCTCGGGCTGGTACTGCGTGTAGGAGGTGAGAAACTCCGAGCGATCCGCCAGGTGGTCGATCAGCGAGGGGACGTAGTAGCCGTAGTGGCCGCGACCGAGCAGCTCGGTCAGCTCGTCGTTGCGCCCCAGCACCGATCGGACCAGCCGTCTCGTCTCCCGTTCGGTTCGCGCGTCGATCCCGAACTCGTCGTCGAAGCGAACGTCCTCGGGGATGTCGAACAGTTCCTCGACGTCGTCGACGCCGACCGATTCGAGCATCGCCGTCCGTTCGTCGTCCGTGTAGGGAGCATAGGGGCTCCCGGTAGCGTGTGATCCGTTCATGGGTAGCGAGGGACTCGGACCGGGGGACCGTTCGCGGTGGCGATCACCCGTTTCGTTCCGAGACACGATACATGGTAGTTACGGAGACGGGATAATGAACGCACCTCTTCGAGGGAGCGAGGTCGGTCGGGTCAGGGCGTCGGGCCATCGCTCGAACCCGGCTCGCCGTCCTCGGCGGAGTCGTCTTCGGGTGCCGGCTCCGGTCCGTCCGCGCCGTTCGAGTCGTCGACGGCCGGTTCGCCCGGCGCCGACTCGCCCGTGATCCCCGTCTCCGTCGCCGTCTCGGCCGCGGGATCGGCTGCCGGCAGCGGACCGACCGGAGGATTCCCCTCCGCGATCGCCCACTCCCGGGCGAACAGGTCGAGCGTGATCTTTGCGCCCCCGAGGACGACGGGACCGATAAACAGCCCGACCGCGCCGAAGACGACGAGGCCGCCGAAGATCCCGACGACGACGATCGCGGAGTTGAACGCGCTCGTTCGGCCGATCAGCGCCGGGCGGAGGTAGGTGTCGGAGGCGCTGACGAGCAGGCCGTAGCCGACGAGGATCGCCGCCGGAACGGTTTCGCCGACGACCAACAGGTAGATCGAGATCGGCATCCAGACGGCGAAGACGCCGATCAGCGGGAGCAACGCAGCGACGAACGCGGCGACGGTAAGCAGGACGACCGAGGGGACGTCGAGAACCATCAGCCCGATTCCGAGCAACACCGCCTGGATCATCGCGACGACGACGTTGCCGACGACCGAGGCCCACATGAGCTGGTCGAGCTCGTTGAGCAGTTCGCGCTGGACGTGGTCCTCGACCGGGAGCACGTACCGGACCCAGCTGACGAGTCGATCCCCGTCACGCAGCAGGGCAAAGAGGACGAACACGGTCACCGTCAGCCCGATGAGAATCGACGGCACCCCGCCGACGAACTCCAGTGCGCCGGTCGCGACCTCCTGGAGCCCGGTCGCGATCGGCTCCTGGTAGGTGTCGTAGGTTTCCTGGAGGTCGATCGCGTAGCCGATCTCCAGCTCGATCTGCTGTTCGACGTTCTCGACGTTGAGCGAGCCGTCCTGGACGGCCATCGCGATATCGAGGGCCTGTCCCAGCGCGACGGCGAGGACGTACATCATCGGCAGCAGGATCGTCAGGATCGCGACGACGACGAGCACGAGCGCAGCCGTCATCGACCGAACGTGCTTTTCGAGCTGGCGCTGGGCCGGCATGAGGATGTACGCAAGAATCACGCCGAGCAGGACGTACTGGAGATACGGCAACACGATAAGCGCCGCGAGAAGGACGCTCACGACGGTGAGAACGACCAACCCCATTCGGTCGGAGAGCCACTCCGAGAGCTCCGGGCGCGTCGACATAGCTGCCGATTGGGGGTCCAGAACTAATTACTTCGCGTTGAGGTGTCCGATCGGTTCCGCCGTACCTGCTACGGCGTATCGCCCGGTCGTGCTCCGTCTCAATCCTCGAGCAGCGACCGCGAGGAGTTGGTGACGACCAGCAGGCTGCTCGCGCCCATCGCGAGGGCGGCAAACAGCGGGTTGAGCAGTCCCGTCACGGCAAGCGGGATCGCGATCCCGTTGTAACAGAACGCCCAGCCGATGTTGCCCTTGACCCGACGGTCGGCAGCCCGGGCGAGTTCGAAGACGGTGTCGACCGAATCGATCTCGTCGTCGACCAGCGCCACGTCCGCGGCGTCTGCGGCCATCGCGGTGCCACCGCCCAGCGCGATCCCCAGGTCGGCTGCGGCCAGCGCCGGCGCGTCGTTGGTGCCGTCGCCGACCATGACCGTGCGACCGGTCCGCTTGAGCCGTTCGACGGTCTCGGCCTTGCCCTCGGGCGGAACACCTGCGAATACCCGATCGACCGACGGCTCCGCGCGGAACCGCTCGGCCGCGCGGGCGTCGTCGCCCGTGAGAACGACGACATCGGTGCCCGTCTCGGCGATCGACGCCAGGGTCTCCGACCACCCGTCCCGGAGTTCGTCGCCGACGACGATCATCCCCTCCGCGACCCCATCGCGGCCGACCGCGACCGGCACGCGACCCGTCTCGCGGCGCCCGGCGATTCGGTCGGCGAGCTCGTCGGGCATCGTCCAGCCCTGCTCCCGGAACAGATCGGGGTGGCCGACGAGGACGTCCTCGCCGTCGACGGTGCCCGCGACGCCGTTGCGGTAGCTCTCGAACTCCTCGATGCCGTCCGCGGTCGGCTCCTCGCCAGCGCTTGCGTCGGCCGCGGCGGCGGGCTCGACGGCCCCGCCGTCGGCGACCGGGCGCTCGGCCGCGATCGCCTGTCCGATGGGGTGAGCCGAGCGTCCCTCGAGCCGGGCTGCCCGTTCGAGGACGTCCGCCGGGAGATCGGTCTCGACGACGGTCATCTCCCCGGTGGTCAGCGTTCCCGTCTTGTCAAAGACGACGGTGTCGGCGTCGCGGATGCGCTCGAAGACGGTGTCGTCGAAGACGACGATCGATCGCTCCAGGGCGTCCCGGATCCCCGCGGCGACGGCAAGCGGGGTCGCCAGCCCGAGCGCGCAGGGACAGGAGACGATCAACACGGTGAGCCCGACCAGCAGGGCGCCGGCGACGCCGGCTCCGGTCAGCAGGTAGACGCTCGTGACGACGACCGACAGCACGAGAACGAGGGGGACGAAGATCGTCGCCAGCTTGTCCGCGAGCTTCTGGATCCCGTGGCTCGAGCTCTGGAGGTCCCAGACCAGTTCGGTCACCCGGTCGAGGCTGCTGGTGGCGTCCTCGCCGACACGGATCGTGACGGCGCCGTCGGTAACGAGCGAGCCGCCGACGACCGGATCGCCCGGCGTCTTGCCGACCGGGAGGGACTCGCCGGTGACGACGGCCTCGTCGACCGCGACCTCGCCGTCGACGACCTCGCCGTCGACGGGGATCCGTTCGCCCGCCCGCACCAGCACCCGGTCGTCGGGTTCGAGGTCGCCGACGGCGACGTCCTCGTGGTTCCCGCCGGGCCGGACACGGCGGGCCTCGTCGATCTGGACCGCGGTGAGATCCGAGAGCCGTTCGGTGGCCCTGTCCTTGATCGTCGACTCGTAGTAGTTGCCCACCGAGACGATGACGATGATCGCGACGGTGACGTCGTAGTAGATGTGGTCGCCCCCGACCGCGATCGACAGCGTGCTGTAGAGGTAGGCGCTGACGGCCGCGATCGTCACCAGCAGATCCATGTTCGGCGACCGGGTCTTCGTGGCGACGTAGGCGCCCTGCAGGATCGGCTTGCCGGTCACGCCCAGCACGATCGTCGTCAGCGCGCCGATCATCAGGTAAAACGGCGTCGCGAGGTCACTCGCCAGCGCCTGGCTGAAGAACTCGTAGGTCCGCTGGTCGTAGAACAGCCCGCCGAAGTAGGTGGGGTAGATGATCAGCAGGTACTGCATCATCACCATCATCCCCATGAGGACGCCGACGATGATCCGGCCCATCATCCAGTTGTCGGCTTTCCGTCGCATGAACGCGTCCTCGCGGTCGTAGGCGCTGTAGCCCAGGCCGCTGATCGCCTCCCGGAGATCAGGCTGTGAGACGGCGTCGGGATCGTGGTCGATCCGGACCGTGTCGGTGACGTAGCTCGAGTCGGCGTTGCTAACCCCCTCTGTTCGCAGCGCCGCCGACTCGATGAAGGCCTCGCAGGTCGCACAGTGCATCCCGTCGACCTCGAGGTAGGTCGACTCGTGATCGTCGGGCACCGCCCGACTCTCGTCATCGGCTCGCTGGCGACGGACGTCCTCGGGGGCGACGTCCTCGACGTCACCTAAGGCGTCGTAGACGTCCCGACAGCCGACACAGCAAAAGCGGTTCCCGTTGTCGTCGGTGACGTCGCTGCCCTCGACGGGGAGCTCACACAGCGTGCAGCCGGGTTCGTGAGTGTGGTCTGTCATCGTTCAGTGGTGATCGTGGGTGTCGACCCCCGGCGCGTCGATCCCGTCGTAGAACGGGAGCTCGGGGTGGGGGACGTGGACGCCGACGCTCATCAGCCCGTGGGCAAAGAGGACATAGCCCAGTACGACGAACGCGACGCCGAGCAGGCGGTGGACCCGCTGGCGGTGGACGACATCGACCGACTCGACGACGGTGCCGTAGAGAAACACCGCTGGAACGGTCCCGAGCCCGAGTGCTGCCAGCGCGAGCGCGCCGCCGGCCGGCGACCCGGTCGCGAACGCATAGAGGAAGGCCGGATAGAGGATCGGACACGGGAGCAGCCCGTGGAGCGCACCCAGTCCGACGATTCCGGGGCCGTTCGCCAGCCCGTCGACGCGGGTCAGCAGCCAGCCCGTCAGGCGCTCGAGACCGGGCAGGTGGATCCCGCCAGTCGTCCGTCCGAGCAGGTAGTAGATTCCGGTGGCGATGACGAACCCGCCGACGAGCAGGCCGACGCCGCCCCGGATCGGCTCGACGATCGGCGTCAGCGAGTCGGTCGTGACGAACAGGAGCCCTCCGAGCGCGCCGAATAAGGCGCCGAGCAGCGTGTAGCTGGCGGTTCGCCCGAGATTGAACAGCGCGTGCTGGCGCACTTCGTAGGTCGACAGGTGCGATCCCCGTTTCCCGGACGGCTCGCCGTCGTCCATCCGACCCGCGTAGACGGTAACGAGCGGCCCACACATCCCGATACAGTGGGCACCGGCCAGCAGGCCGATGACCAGAAAGAGGACGACATCGACGCCAAGGAGTGTGAACGGGTCCATGCGTGGTCAGTGTCGAGGCGTGCTCGACTCGTTGCCCGAGCTATCCGCCCGACAAGGTAATCCGTTTCGGCTCGCGGCTCGATCGGACGCCGGCACCACGGTCGCGCCGTTCCGAACCCGTACTCGTTCGGCCGACCGCGTCCTCGGGCTTACTTCTCGTGCCCTCGCTCGACCTCCCGTGCGCGCTCCTCGAGCTCGTCGGCGTCGGCGTCCGTCTCGGGACCCACGCTCGCGCCGTGGGCCTGGAGCACCGAGGCGTCGAGTCGCGAGGGCGTGAAGGAGCCGTCGTCCTCGCTCTCGTCCTCTGTGTCGCCGGTATCCGTTCCGCGACGGAGTCGCGATGGGAGCGTACGGAACATACGTGTAGAAGCGTCGACAGGACTGATAACCGTTGTGGGGGGTCGGCCCCGAGAACAGAAGCGACGGTACCGACGACTACTCCACGTAGCGGTACTTGCGCTCGCCCATGCGGCCCCAGCCGTCGAAGACGAACTCCTCCTCCGGGGTGGTGAACTCCTCGACGTCGACGTCCATCTCGTGGTTGTGTGCGTCGTGGACCTCCTCGTAGTCCTCCCAGCTCAGGTCGTAGCGCTCGGCAAGCTGTTCGTCGACGTTCAGCGCCTCGATCTCCTCGGCCCAGCCGTCCCGGACCGTCTCGGCGTGGATCTCGGCCTGGGCGCCGCTGCCGTAGGAGCCCACCAGCAGCGTCTGGTCGGTCATGTCGCGGCCGTTCTCGAGGGCCTGCTTCAGCGCGCTGATGCGGGCGATGTGGACCGAGCCGGTGTACCAGTTGCCGACCTCCCGGGAGATCGTTAGCGTCGGGTCGATCGTCTCGGCGTACCACTCCTGGTAGCGGTCAGTTTCCTTGAGCGCGTCCGTGTACTCGCGGCGCGCTTCGTGGTACTCCTCTTCGGTGTCGAACGCCTCCGCCCGTGGCTGGCGACCGATCTCCGCGGCGAGCTCCTCTTCGATGGCCGTATCCCGCGTGATGTAGCGGTAGCCGAGCAGACCCGCCTTGCGGACCATCCCCGGGAACGGCGTGTGGAACGGGATGAAGGCGACGTCGTCGGGGTGGACGTCGCCCGCGACGGTCTCGAAGTCCTGCAGGGCCTCGCGCATCCGGGCGAGGTAGACCTTGACCGATCGCTTCCCGTCGACCGAGGGGAATTGCTGGTTCGGTTTGAGGAAGTCCGTCTCGTCGGCCGAGCCGTACCCCTGCTCGGGCGAGAGTTCGATGAGGTCCGGGTCCTCGGCGATGTACATCGCGACGGCGCCCGCACCCTGGGTCGCCTCGCCCGCGTCACCGCGAGCGTAGAGGGCGGTGTCGGTCGCGATCACCAGCGCGCCCCGGCCCCGGTTGCGGCCCGCGCGGATCCAGTTGTAGGCGTCGTCGAGACTCTGGGTGCCGGCGATGCAGGCGAACTTCCGTTCGCCCTTGTTGGCGTGGTGGAAATCGCCGTCGTACACCTGCTCGAGACAGCCCGCGACGTACGTCGAAACCGGCTTCGAGTTGTCGAAGGCGCTCTCGGTTGCGACGTCGATTCGACCGACGTCGTCGGGATCGAGCCCCTTCCGGTCCATCAGTCGATAGGCGGCGTTTGCCGCCATCGTGACGATGTCCTCGTAGCTGTCGGGGAACGAACTGGCGTTGAGCCCCAGCCCCTTCGTGTACTTCTCCGGAGCCTCGCCCTTCTGGGGGGCGAACGTCCCGGGTAGATCGAGCTTGAGGTTCCCGGTCCAGATCTCGACGGCGTCGATACCGACTGTGGTCATGGTACGCGAATATTGTCCGATCTATATGATATTGTCGTTCCCCGCTTCGACGGTCGTCGAACCCAGCGTCGAGGATACGAGTGGCTTCGGGAGCGGTGGCCGACGGTCCCATCGGACCGAGCGACGGACGAGCGGGCGGTATCGCTCGTCGGCTGTCGAACCGCGAAAATCAGTCTTCGTCTTCCTCGACGACCTCCGGATCGCTCATCGCGCTCTGGAGGCTGTCGAGGCCGTTGATCCACTCGGTGACCAGGCCGTACTCGAGCTCCTCGGCGACGCTCATATCCAGCTCCTCGCCGTCGATGATCAGTGTCCCGGCCTGGGCGGCGTACCCCAGCGCCGCGTCGAGATCCTCCTCGGCCTCGGCGTTTGCGGCCGCGTCGAGGTAGTCGGCGACGTCCCCCTCCTCGGCGGGGCCATTGGCGACGTACTCCTCGGCGGCAAAGAAGACACAGACGAGACTCGTCTGGACGCCGTCGACGAGGATCAGCTTCTCCTCGTCCTCGATGTCGACCTCGCCGAGGACGACCTCGCGGACGTCCTCGATCTCGGAGAGAGTCTCCTCCTCGTCGAGTTCGCCGTCGTCGTAATCGGAGACGATCTTCGCGATCGCGATCGCGGTATCGTCCTGCAGATTGAGCAGCAGTCGTGCCGAGTCCTCGTCCTCCGGATCGATCTCCTCGTCTTTGATGCGATCGATCCAGTTCTGCCAGCGTTCCGCCGAGTAGTACTCGGTGGGGGGATTGCTCATACAGACACCTACACCGGCCGCTTGAAATGCCTTTCTCTACCTGTATTCCGTGACGACTGTCCCCAAACGGGCGATTCAGGCGCTCTCGAGCGTCGATTCGGTGTCGATCCCGTAGACGTACTCCGGGGTCTCGACGTGGGCGTTCCGGACCGCGTCCTCGTGGCCGTTCTCGAGCAGCCAGGCGACCCGACGGGGGACCGTCTTTGGCCCCATCACGGCGCCGGGCCGGTCCGGATCGTCGATGTAATCGGTCTCCATCAGGAACGGCTCGCCGCGCTCGCTCGCTCGCTCGAGTTCGTCCTTGTCACAGATGACGCTCGGAATCGGTCCCGCGAGACGCCCGCCCGCGTAGTGTTTGACCACCCTGTGAGCGGGGAGGCCGGCTTCCTCGGCCCACTCGGTGACTTCGGTGAGGTCCTCGCTTCCTTCGGCGTGGAGCTGGACGGCACAGTCGAGTTCGGCACCGTACTCGAAGGCCCGACGCATGACCGCGTTCGAGGACGCCCAGACGTCGTCGTCGACCTCGTAGTGGGGTCGACCCGACTTCAGCGCCAGCGCGTCGCCCGACTCGACGTACTCCGCGGCGACGTCGATCCCGCCCTGCATGATCTCGCGGGCCTGCTCGGGCGTGTAGCCCCGTTCGTCGACGAGCCGCGAGATCAGCCCCGGGTGGATCCCCAGAACGGGCCAGGCCCGTCCCGGGAGCTCCGCCGTGGCGTCCGCGACGATCTCGAGGGTCCGCTCGAAGACGGGACGGAAGTCCTCGCCCGCGTCGGCCTCGACGCCGAGGTGCCAGGAGGGTTTGTTCACCACGAGCATGTGGGTGCCGCCGACGCGGACGAAATCGCGCACGGCGTCGATCCCGCGGTTGTTGTCCGGATCGAGGTGGAGGTGGTTGTCCAGCACCGGCCGATCGTCGTCGATCATACCCGCAGGTGGGGCCGCGGCGGGTGAAAAGTCACCGACTCGCGGTGTCCGCGGCGCCTGCGGCGCCCGCGGCACCCGACGTCCGGCGTCGGAGGGACCGACCGACCCGCTACTCGTCGAGGGTCACCGCCTCGTCGGCGGCGTTTCGCAACGCGTCCGAACGACCGTAGCTGCCCGGCGCGATCGCGATCGTCTCGAGACCGGTTCGGCCAGCGTGCTCGAGGACGGGCTTGAAGTCCGTATCCCGCGAGGCGATCGCCAGCCGATCGATCGCGTCCTCGCCGGCCAGTGCGGTCGCGTCGACGGCGAGCTTGACGTCGACGTCGCCGCTGGTGACGATCACCTCGAAGCCGCGGGCCTCCGCGGCCTGGATGAGCCCGGGCGTGGCGTGCTCGTCGAGGTAGAGTCTGAGGACGCCGACCCTGCCGAGGTCCTCGGCGGCGGTCCGCAGGTCGTCTAAATCCACGTCGAACTCGTCGCGAAGGACGTTCGGCCCGTCGACGAAGAGGCCGACCGTCGGACGGTCGTCCCCGACGTCGAATCGGGCGCGGAGGCGGTCGAACATACCCGCGATTCGGGGATCCGGGAAAAAGGTGTGACGGATCGGCTCGGCGCGTGATCGGTGCGTGCGATGTGGCCAGACCACGGCCGACGAAAAGACATTACTACCCGCGGAGTGTCAAACCGACTATGCCGCTTCAGACGCCGCCGTTACGTGGGATCCACGCCGAGCGTGGTGCGAAGTTTACGGAGTTCGGTGGCTGGGATATGCCCGTGGAGTTCGACTCGATCCAGACGGAACACCGGGCCGTCCGCGAGGACGTCGGGATCTTCGACGTCTCCCACATGGGACAGATCCACGTTACCGGGCCCGACGCCACGACGCTGATGCAGCGGCTCACGACCAACGACGTGAGTCGTCTCTCGGTCGGCGACGCCCAGTACGCAGCGATCACGGACGACGACGGCGCGATCATCGACGACACCGTCGTCTACCGGCTGCCCGACGAGGACGGAGACGCGACCTACCTCTTCGTTCCCAACGCGGGCACCGACGAGGCGACCCACGAGCGCTGGATCGGCTACCGCAACGAGCTCGAGCTCGAGGCGACCGTCGACAATCAGACCGACGAGTACGCGATGTTCGCCCTCCAGGGGCCGGAGGCCGCGGAGCTGCTCGCGGAGACCGCCGAGGACGCACCGACCGATCTCGAGCAGTTCGAGGCGACGTACGCGACCGTCGAGGGCGTCGAGTGCTGGACCGCTCGCACCGGGTACACCGGCGAGGACGGGTTCGAGCTCGTCGTCCCCGCCGGTGAGGCCGAGCGGGTCTGGTCGGCGCTTGACTGCCAGCCCTGCGGGCTGGGCGCTCGCGACACGCTCCGGATCGAGGCCGGCCTGTTGCTCGCGGGCCAGGAGTTCGACATCGAGTCGAACCCCCGGACCCCCTACGAGGCGGGGATCGGCTTCGCGGTCGACCTCGACACCGAGTTCGTCGGCCGGGACGCCCTGGCCGCGGCGAAAGACGACATCGAGGAACAGCTCGTCGGCTTCCAGCTGATCGATCGAGGGGTTCCGCGGCACGGCTACGACATCACGAACACCGAGGGCCGGGTCGTCGGCGAGGTCACGAGCGGCACGATGAGCCCGACCCTCGAACAGCCGATCGGACTCGGCTACGTCCCGATCGAGTACGCCGACCCGGGGACGACGCTGCAGGTAGTCGTCCGCGGCCGATCGAAGAAAGCAAGAGTTGAGACCACGCCGTTTATCGACACAGCATAACCATGAGCTTCGACGTTCCAGACGACCGACGGTACCGCGAATCGCACGAATGGGCGCTCCAGACCGACGACGGAATCCGCGTCGGCATTACCGACTTCGCACAGGACGAACTGGGCGACGTCGTCTTCGTCGAACTCCCCGACGAGGGCGAGTCGGTCGCCCAGGAGGAGGAGTTCGGCGTCATCGAGTCGATCAAGGCCGTCTCCGACCTGTACGCTCCGGTCGGCGGCGAGGTGCTTTCGGTCAACGAGGCGCTGTTCGACTCGCCGGAGCTCGTCAACGAGGACCCGTTCGGCGAGGGCTGGATGCTCGAGATCGAGGGCGCCGACGAGGCCGAGCTCGACGAGCTGCTGTCGGCCGACGAGTACGAGGACCAGATCGCCTGATCAGGGCTCCTGTGGCGTCGCCCGGTTGAAAAGTACCATCACCGTTCCCGAGGCGACGACTGTCAGTACCGCCCACGCCAGCCACAGCGTCGGTTCGTCGAGAAGGTAGACGACGGCGAGCGTCGCGAGGAAGACGGCGGTCAGCGCCGCGGTCCACAGATCCTTGCTGCGGGTCGATTTCGGTCCCGTCACCGGTCGCTCACTCGAGCGTGACGAGGTGATCGAGGACGTCCTCGAGCGGTTCGGTCGTCACGGCCAGCGAGTAGCCGTCGATTCGGGCGAGGTCGGCGGCGTGTTCCCAGAGGTCGTCCTCCTCGATTCCGTGGAGGACGACGGCGTTGGGGGTCGGGTTGACGACCCGCAGCGCGACCGCGACGGCCTCGCCCCGGGTGACGCCGGTAAAGACCAGCACGCGGTTCGTGCTCTGGCCGTACAGCCGGAAGAACTCCTCGCTCGAGAGGCGGGTGATCGCGCCGATGCTGTCGATGACGGTGTGGCCGCTGACCCGGTCCGTGTTGCCGACGGCGACCTCGGTCGCGCCGATCTCGTCGTACAGCTGGATCAGCGGCTTCGAGGTCGCGTACTCGCGCAGGTCGTAGACGACGTCGCTCTCGAAGCCCGCCGAGAGGACGCGGCCGTACTGGCGGATGCGGTCGCCGCCGCGCCGTTCGTCGATCGTGAGCAGCCCCTCGACGAGCCGCCCGATGACGCCGATCCCGGGGCTCTCCCGGCGCCCGCTCTCGTAGTCCGAGATCACCGACGAGGACACCTCGAGCTCGTTTGCCAGGTCGGTCTGGGAGACGCCGAAGTCGGTTCGCCACTTGCGCAACGTTGCCCCCGGATCGTCGCTCAGCGTGATCTCTCCCGCGATCTTCTCGGCGAGTTCCTGCTTGGGTCCACGGCCGCCCATACGCGAGGGTCGATCGGTCGGCCCAAGTAGCTACCGGAGTCGCCCCCTCAGGCGCCCCGGCCGACTCAGTCGGTCGACTCCGCCGGCGCTTCGACCGTCTCGATGCGCTCGTCGATCCAGTTCGTGGCGGCCTCGAGGACGTCGGGATCCCCGCCAGCGAGCCGGATCCGACCCGGGCGATCCTCGCCGCGGGGGTAGCTCCCGACGGCGACGTCGAACTCGTCGGTGACGTCCTCGAGGACGGCCGTCAGCGACCCCTCCGGTGCGGGGGTGTACAGCGTCCGCGAGTCGACGTCGCCGGCGAACTCGTTGGCGACCTCGCGAAACATCGCTCGCATCTCCTCGGGGATCCCCGCGAAGACCGAGACGTTCCCGACGACACAGCCCGGCGCCCAGGCCTCCTCGACGACGATCGGTCGCGCCCCCGCCGGGAGCGACGCCGCGTCCTCGAGGTCGATCTCGAGGTCGTACTCCGCGACGAGATCCGGATTCTCCTCGCGGAACCGCCGGGCCTTCTCGGTCAGGCTGTCGTAGATCTCCTCGCGGACGACCATCTCGCGACCCAGCCCCGCGGCGACGGCCTCGATCGTGACGTCGTCGGGCGTCCCGCCGAGTCCACCGGTGACGATCACGGCGTCGAAGTCCTCGCTCCAGTCGGCGACGGTGGCGGCGATGAGCTCGCGGTCGTCGGGAATCGTCAGAATGCGCTCGACGGTCGCGCCCCGGTCGGTGAGCTGCTCGGCTAACCACGCGGCGTTGGTGTTGGTGGTCGTCCCCGCCAGCAGCTCGTCGCCGACGGTGACGATCGCGACGTTCATGGACTGGGTTGGAACTCGAGTCAGTTAGCGACTGCGCCGGCCGGTTCCGGGCCCGACGCCGCGTTCGATTCCGGGGGGACGGTTTTGGGAGCAGGGCTGGTACTTCTCACCGATGCTCATCGCGACGTTCCGACTGGAGCTCGACGCGCTCGCGCTCGCGGAGACGTTCGAACGCCATCCCGAACGCGTCGCCACTCACGACACCGACTGGACGATGCCCTGTCTCTGGGCAGCGAACGCCGACTTCGAGGCGCTCGACGGGACGCTCGCGAACGACCCGACTGTCGATTCCATCGTCGAAACCGTGAGATTCGACGACGAGAAGGACTACCATAGCGACTGGAGCGACGACATCCAGGAGCGAATCGACGCGTACGTCGACCACGAGGGATCGCTGTTGAGCGCGGCGGCGACGGCGGACGGCTGGCGGGTCCGGTTCCGGTTCGTAGCCCGCGACCAGTTCGACGCGTTCCGCGAAGTACTGACCGAGGAGAGGTACTCGTTTCGGCTGCTGGAGCTCGTCCAACCGGACGAACCGCGCCACTCGATCGGGGTCCTCACCCCGATTCAGCGGGAGGCCCTTCGCGCCGCCCGGGAGCACGGCTACTACAGCGTCCCCCGCGAGATTTCGACGCGCGAGCTCGCCGCGGAACTCGACATGTCCCACCAGAACCTCTCGGAAGTGCTCCGGCGAGCGACGGAGAACCCCGTCGAGGCGACGCTACAGCCGACGACCTCTGACTGACGACCGTCCGAGGGGTCCTAAAAAGGTTCCAGGGCAAGCAGGAGAGACATTCGTTCCAAGCCGCTATGACTGCTAATGAGTACGACCCCTCGCGACGTCCTCGTCGGGGACGCTCCCGATATCGGCCACGTGATCGTGACCGAACTCGCCGAGCGGACCGACGCGGATCCGACGACGCTGCCCCCGCTGCACGAAACGATCGACCTGCAGGCAGTGAGCGATCTGTTCCGGGGCGACCGATCCGGCCGCGTTCGCTTCGAGTACGCCGGCCACGAGGTGACGACCGACGGAACCGAACGCGGCCGGATCGACGACCTGGAGCGTGAGCGTCCTCGTTCGAGAACCGACTCGACCGCCCGGATCGGAACGCGGGAACCGGCGGAGTCCGGGTTCCGCCTTCGCTGTGCAGTCTGTGGCTGGAACGCCACCGCCGACGACTCCGGACCCGAGGACGCGAGTCGCCGGGCGATCGAGCACTTCGTCGAGACGGAGCACTCGCCGATTCGGCGGATCGGGTCCGTCGACGGGTAGCTCAGCTCGTCCTTGGAGTCGGGGACAGCACGGGACCGGAGCGACGATCCCTACTGAGACCTGACGTCCTCCCGTCCCGGCTCGACCTGAAGACGGTCGGCGAGGAGTGACGCTCCGCAATCCCTAAACGCGACTCGCACCAACCACGTCCTAATGAGCGACTGGACCGAGAAGTCGGGAACTTGTGATGTGAAGTACCTCGGGGTCAAGCCCCGAGGCACTCTCGCTGTATCTCTGTAGATTCGATGTGCTGAGGATGTCGAATATGCGTCGTTGTTTGCTCATGGATGTGGAGACAAATTCCGACCGGCAGGCACAGAATGGGTATTTCCATATATCGGGGAACATTTTTACTTTCACCCACCATACACCAAAACATGGCAGACATAGCGCTGGACGACCGTGGTCGCCTCACGCTCCCGAAGGAGGTTCGAGAGCGATATGGAGACCGATATCACGTCGTTCAGCTTCCCGACGGGGTCAAATTGGTTCCGGTCGCCGACGACCCGCTCGAGGCACTCAAGGACGAGTTCGCGGACGTCGAGAAATCGGCTGACGAGCTTCGTGACGAAGCTCGTGACGCAGCGCTCGACGAGGCTGGACGATAGATGTATGCAGAAACCGATTTTCTCCTCGCGCTGATTAAGGACGACGACTGGCTCGGAGAGGCCGCTGAGTCGGTGTACCGAGAGCACCGAGACGAGTTGTGGACGTCACAGTTCACGCTCATCGAACTCCTGATGGTCGCCTACCGGGAAGAACGCGATACCGAGCGTGTCGTCTCGAACGCTGCCAACCTCGTCGAGGTGCGTGGTGACGTGGAGACGGTCGTCACAGCGGCGACGTACGTCGAAGACCACGGATTCACACCGTTCGACGCACTCCACCTCGTCGAATCTAACGGCGATACCATCGTCTCGAGCGACGATGCGTACGACGGTGTCACTTCCCGCCTCGATTTGAAAACGGCCGACGAGTAACGCTTCGGAACCACTAAACGCCGCACATCCCAACAACGTAGCAATGAGCGACTGGACCGAGACGTACCGCCCGACGACGCTGTCGGAGGTGCGCGGCAACAACAAGGCCCGGGACCAGCTCGAGGAGTGGGCCGAGAGCTGGGACGATCACCGAAAGGCGGTGATCGTCCACGGGAGTCCCGGCGTGGGGAAGACCTCGGCGGCCCACGCGCTGGCCAACGATATGGGCTGGCCCGTGATGGAGCTCAACGCCAGCGACAGCCGCGGCGCGGACGTGATCGAGCGCGTCGCGGGCGAAGCCTCGAAGAGCGGCACCCTCACCGCGGGCGGCTCCGGGCGACGGCTCGTGATCTTAGACGAGGCGGACAACTTCCACGGGAACGCCGACTACGGCGGCTCGCGCGAGGTCACGCGGGTCGTCAAGGACGCGAGCCAGCCAATGGTGCTGATCGCCAACGAGTTCTACGAGATGAGCCAGTCGCTGCGGGACGCCTGCGAAACGATCGAGTTCCGGGACGTCTCGAAGCGATCGATCGTTCCCGTCCTGCGAGACATCTGCCGACGCGAGGACGTCGAGTTCGAGGAGGAGGCCTTAGAGAAAATCGCCGAATCGACCAGCGGCGACCTGCGGTCGGCGGTCAACGACCTTCAGGCGGTCGCCGAGGAGGCCGAGCGCCTGACAGTCGAGGACGTCGTGACGAGCGAGCGCGACACCACCGAGGGGATCTTCGACTTCCTGGACGCCCTGATCAAAGAGGAGGACGCCCAGGGGGCGCTGTACGCCTCTTACGACGTCGACGAGACGCCCGACGACCTGCTGAACTGGATCGAGGACAACGTGCCCAAGGACTACGAGGGCGCGGAGCTGGCCGACGCCTACGAGTTCCTCTCGAACGCCGACCGCTGGCTCGGTCGCGTGCGGGCCACGCAGAACTACTCGTTCTGGCGGTACGCCACCGACAACATGACCGCGGGAGTCGCGGCCTCTCGCCGCGATCCGAAAGGGGGCTGGACCCGCTACGGGCCGCCCAGCTACTGGTCGAAGCTCGGCCGCACGAAGGGCACCCGTAACACCCGCGACGCCATCGCCGAACGGATCGCCGAGCGGGAGGGAACGAGCGTCGCGACGGCTCGCCGGGAGATCCTTCCGTTCCTCTCGGCGATGACCCACCACTGCAAGAACCGCGAGCTGACGGTGCGGATGGCGGCCACCTACGAGCTCGACGAGGGTGAGGTCTCCTTTGTTACCGGCAGCGGGAAGACGACCAACAAGGTCGAGTCGATCGTCGAAGACGCCGCGGAGCGACGCGAGGAGCAGGCGGTCGAACACTCCGGAAACGCCTTCTTCGGGAGCGCCTCGAGCGACGCCGACCTCGAGGACGTCGATGTAGGCGATGAGGGGACCGGTGACGACCAGCAGTCGCTCGGGGCCGTCGCCGAGACCGAAGGCGAGGGGACGTCCTCGGAGGGGACGACCGACGAGCCCGCCGAATCCGACGACGACCAGTCCGGCCTCTCGGATTTCATGTGATCGGGGTCCTCGGCGCGGCGACATATCTAGATATAGACTCACCGACACTATTACCACGGTTGGTATCGATACCCACGCCTGGTGAGTGTAGATCAATGACCGACTACGACTGCCCGCTTTGCTCGGAGGAGTACGAGGGGCGGACGGAGCTCCGGGTGCACCTCGAGGTCAAACACCGAAAATCCGAGATCGTCTCGTCGTTTATCGATTCGGCGGTGGGCCGTTCGTCGGGGGGCGACGAGCGGACGCTCGAGGATGACCGGCCCGCAGCACCGCTTTGAGCGCGGGCGACGTTTTGCCGTTCCGTTCGGCGACCGCGGGCTGACTCAGAGAAGACCGACTTCAGTTCCGGCCGCCTGGAACGCCTCGAGACAGGCGACGATATCGTCCCGGTCGTGGGCCGCGGTTGGGGAGACCCGGAGCCGACAGCGATCGTCGGGGACGACTGGCGGTCGAAGCGCCGGGACGATCACGTTTCGATCCCGGACACCGGCCGCGAGATCCAGCGTATCCTTCCGATCGCCGACGAGGACGGGGAGGAGCTGTGAGTCGCCGAGCACCTCGAACCCCATCGACTCGAGCCCGTCCCGGAGGTGGGCGACGTTCTCCCAGAGCTGTTCGCGAGCGTCGCCGTGGCGGGCGAGGTGAAGCGCTTCGCTGGCAGCCGCGGCGGCCATCGGCGTGAGCCCGGTCGAGTGGGCAAACGGCCGGGCCTCGTTTGCGACCAGCTCGACGAGCGCGTCGCTGCCCGCGATGTAGCCGCCCTGACTCGCAAGCGCCTGCGAGAGCGTGCCGAGCTGGATGTGGATCCGGTCCTCGAGCCCCTCGGCCTGGACGACGCCGCCGCCGTCGGCGTACAGTCCCGTCGCGTGGGCCTCGTCGACCATCACCCACGCGCCGAACTCCTCGGCGGCCTCGCAGATCGACCCCAGCGGAGCGACGGTCCCGTTCGTGGGGAAGACGGTGTCGGTGACGATCAGCCACGACTCGTCCGTGGAGCTGGCTCGGCCGGCTCGCTCCGCCAGCTCGGCTCGAAGGCTGGCGGCGTCGCAGTGGTCGTAGACGACCGTCTCGGCGTCCGAGAGCCGACAGCCGTCGACGATGCTCGCGTGGTTGCGCTCGTCGGAGAAGATCACGTCCGGCTCGAGGGCCGTGATCGTCCCCACATTGGCGGCGTACCCGGAGGAGAAGGCGAGCGCGCGGTCGGTGCCCTTCGTCTCCGCGAGCAGCCGCTCGAGATCCCGGTGGACGAGCGTGTCGCCAGTGAGCAGTCGGCTCGCTCCGGCACCCGTTCCGACGGTGGCGCCGGCCTGGCGCGCCGCGTCCTGAACCCGCTGGTCGGCGGTGAGCCCGAGGTAGTTGTTCGACGCGAACACGAGCGCCTCCTCGGAGTCGAGCACCGGGAGCTCGCCTCCCGACGGCGCCGCGAAGTACCCCCGCTCGGCAATGCGGTCGACGGGCGCGAGCGATCGTTTCTGGTCGTCCTCGACAAGGACGTCGAGCCGACCCTCGAGGTCGAACCCGCGGTCTTCCATTCGAGTAAAGGGAGTCCGCCCCGTGTTTTCACTGTCACGGTTCGCGTCGGCGTCCCGCCGGACCGGTTAGCGCCCCCGTTCGCGCCGCAGACGCCCGGGAGCGCGCCGTTCCGATAGTGTGTCTCTGTCGCGGTGACGGGATACGCTTGCAAGTCAAGGGGTTCGACATTATATACGGGTTCGGCGTCGGGCGTTCTATGCCGGACACCAATCCCCGGTTCGACTTCACCCGCCGCGAGGCGATCGCAGCAGGCGGTGGCTTCGTCGGGCTAAGCATCGTCGCCAGGCGCGCGGCGGCCTCGAGCGAGTTCTCGCTCGAGGACGTCGAGGAGGCCGAGATCGAAGAGCAAGGCTTGCAGTTTTTCAGCCTCGAGCAGGGCCAGATCGTCCAGGATATGGCCAACCGGATCTACCCGTCCGACGACAACGGGCCAGGTGCCCCCGAGGCCGGCGTTGTCTACTTCATCGACCGACAGATGAACCAGGACTGGGGGCAGGGCGAACGCTGGTACATGGAGGGGCCGTTTCCCGGCGTCGAGCAACTCGATCTGGACACGGGGGTGGAAGAAGCCACTCCTATCGGCGGACCCGTCGGCGGCGAGGGGGTGGGCGAACCGGCCGAACACGACGGCGCGGACGAAGGCGACGGGCACGACGCCGACGACGGCGAAGACGAGATCGAAGACGACGAGGCGGCGGAAGAGGTCGAAGAGCAGGAGGGTGACCCCGGAGAGCCGGAGGAGGACGACGTCGAAGTCGAGTGGGCCGGCGAAGAGCCGGCCGAGGGACAGGGCTGGCAACAGCCCCTGACGCCGGCAGAAGCGTACACCTACTCGATCGACTTCGTCGAGGCGTACTGCGAGGCAGAGTACGACGAGAGCTTCGTCGACCTCGACGGCGACGAGCAAGACGAGGTCATCGAGGCCCTTCAGAACGACGAGGTCGGGACGTTCCGTGGACTCGAACCGAGCGACTTCTTTGGTCTGTTGCGAGCGAACACGCTTGAGGGAATGTTCGCCGACCCGATGTACGGCGGCAACCAGGAGATGATCGGCTGGCGGCTGAAGAACTTCCCCGGCACGCCCGGTTCGCTCGGGAGTTACCGCGCGAACATCCAGGACGAGGAGTACTTCGAGATCGACGAACCGCGGAGCATGGCCGACGACGTCCAGGAGCAGGGGCTCAACCCGGACGGCGATCACAGCCACTGAAGAGAACGGGCAGCAGCGACCGAAGCAACGAAACCCAATCAAGAGACTGAGCAACATGGTACAAGAACTCGATCCCGTCGACGTCGTCACCGTCGGCGTGGGCTGGACCGGCGGCATCATCGCGAAAGAACTGGCGGAAGAAGGCTACGAGGTGGTCGGCTTAGAACGCGGCGGCGAGCGTTCGACGGAAGATTGGCTCACTGTCCACGACGAACTGGGCTACGCCCTGCGATACAAGCTGATGCAGGACCTCTCCCGGGAGACGATTACCTTTCGACACGAGCCGGGAGACACGGCGCTACCGATGCGTCGATACGGCGCCTTCCTTCCGGGGACCGGCGTCGGCGGGGCCGGCGTCCACTGGAACGGCGTCACCTGGCGGTTCCTCCCGTACGATTTCGAGATCAGATCCGAGACGATCGATCGGTACGGCGAGGACGCGATCCCCGAGGAGATGCAGCTTCAGGACTGGGGGATCACCTACGAGGAACTCGAGCCCTACTTCGATGAATTCGAGTACATGGCCGGTATCTCGGGCGTCGCCGGTAACATCGAGGGCGAGATCCAGGACGACGGCAACCCCTACGAAGGACCCCGGTCCCGGGACTTTCCGCTGCCGCCGATGATGGAGACACCGGCGCTCGAGACCTTCATGGACGGCGCCGAGGAGGCTGGATTCGAGCCGTTCATCCAGCCATCGGCGAACCTCTCCGAACCGTACGAGAACACCGACGGCGTGCAACTCGGGCAGTGCGAGTACTGTGGCTACTGCGAACGGTTCGGTTGTGAATGGGGTGCGAAATCCGATCCGACCGTAACTGTCCTCCCGGTCGCCCACGAGACGGGGAACTTCGAACTGCGAACCCACTCGAACGTCGTCGAGTTGCTCTACGACGAGGACGCCGAGGAGGTGACCGGCGTCAAGTACGTCGACCACCGGACGAACGACGTCTACGAGCAGCCTGCGGACGTCGTCGCGCTCACTGCCTACGTCCTCAACAACGTCCGGCTGCTCTTGCTGTCGGAGATCGGCGAACCGTACGACCCCGAGACGGGTGAGGGAGTTGTCGGGAAGAACTACTGTTATCAGAACTTCGGCGGCGCCGCGACGGGCTTTTTCGACGACGAAGAGTGGAACCTCTATATGGGTGCCGGCGCGCTCGGGGCTGCCTTCGACGACATCAACGGCGACAACTTCGATCACGGAGACCGCGACTTCCTGCACGGTGGCTCGGTTTCGATGAGCCAGACCGGCGAGCGGCCGATCGCGAACAATCCCGTTCCCGAGGAGACGCCATCGTGGGGCTCGGAGTTCAAAGAGCAGAGCCTCGAGTACAACCACAGCTCGCTGTCGATCTCGTGTCAGGGTGCGGTTCTCCCCTTCCAGGACAACTACCTCGACCTCGACCCGAACTACACCGACGACTACGGGCTCCCGCTGCTCCGGATGACGTTCAACTGGCACGAGCAGGACTACGCCCTCTCGGAGTTCGCGAGCGACGTCTGCGAACGTGTGATGGAGGAGATGGGCGCCGACACCGTCGACGCGACCGGCGGTCTCGAGGGCGACTTCGACATCATCCCCTACCAGTCGACTCACAACACCGGCGGTGCAATCATGGGTGCCGATCCCGAGGAATCGGTCGTCAACAGCTACCTGCAGTGCTGGGACGCGCACAACCTCTTCGTTCCGGGCGCGTCGGCGTTCGCCCACAACAGCGGCTACAACCCGACCGGAACCGTCGGCGCGCTGGCGTTTCGCGCCGCCGAGGGGATCCAGGAGTACCTGGACAGCCCCGACCTGCTCGCCAGCCCCGAAGCGTAACGGTGGTCGGTAGTACGGATTTCGTATCCGACCCTGTTGTCGAATCCGAGTCGGTCGACCCGTCACGCCGACGCGGCGAAGGCGACCGAGGCGGTACCGCTCGATCTCAAATTGCCGCATAATACGGAGAGCGGTCCGACAAGGAACTTATCAGAGTCGAGGGTCTCAACACGTGTATGAGTGAACGGGCGGGGTCCTCTGAAGCAACGTTCTGGGGTGATGTGGACGACACCGAGGCCCTCCAGCACCACCGTACCCTCCTCGATACGATCGACGACGGGCTCTACCGACTCGACGCCGACGGCCGCCTCGTCTCGGTTAACGACGTCCTCGTCGAGATGACCGGGTACACGCGCGAGGAGCTGCTCGACGAGCACGTGTCCGTGCTCTTCGGCGGCGACGGTGCGACGGTCGAACACGAGATCGACCGTCTCCGAGCGAACGGCTCCGACCAAAGCGAGCCACTCGATCTCACCGTGGAAACCGCCGGGGGAAAACGGGTTCGCTGTGAACTTCGGATGAGCGTGCTCGACGAGGACGATCCCGTCCGGGGAACGCTCGGAATCGTTCGCGAAGTTAGCGAACGCAACCGGGCGGAAACGAAAGCCACCGAAGCGACCTTTCGTCGCCTGTTCGAGAACGTCCCCGGCAACTACCTCATCGTTCAGCCCGGGGAGTACGAAATCGTGGCCGTGAGCGATGCGTATCTGGACGCGACGATGACCGAGCGGGAGGAGATCCTGGGCAAGACGTTGTTCGAGATCTTCCCGAACAATCCCGACGACCCGGCCGATGGCGTCGAGAACCTGCGCGAGTCGCTCGAGAGAGTAGCGGAGGACGGGGAAGCGGACACCATGCCGGTGACGCACTATCCGATCCCCGACCGCGAGTCCGGCGGCGACGACTTCGAGGAGCGCTGGTGGAGTCCGGTCAACTCGCCGGTGTTTGATACGGACGGCGAAATCGACTACATCATCCACAGCGTCGAGGACATCACACCGATCGTCCAGGAGCTCCAGGCGGACGGCGAGCAGGAGCTGCTACAGGATCCCGACGCGACGGACTCACAGCTCGCGTCGGACATCGTGCTGCGCGGACAGGAGTTACTCCAGCAGGCGAAGCAAGAAGCGTACGAACAGCTACGCGAGAGCGAAGAACGGTTTCGCGCCTTGGTCACGACCACGTCGGACGCGGTGTTCAGTACGAACGCGGACTGGAGCGAGATGCACAGCCTGGAAGGGGCAGAGTTCCTTGCTGATACCGACGAGCACGATCCGTCGTGGATTGAAAAACACGTCCCGCCCGAAGATCAGCCGCGCGTTCGAGAAGCCATCGACGAAGCCATCCGCACGAAAAGCAGCTTCGAGCTGGAACACCGGGTCGTTCGCGAAGACGGTACCGTCGCCTGGATCGTCTCGCGTGCCACGCCGCTCCTGAACGAGGACGGCGAAATCACTCGGTGGCTGGGTGCGGCAAACGACGTGACCGAGCGGGTCGAACGCGAACGCTACCTCGAGGACGCAAAAGAGCGCCTGGAGGCGGCGACCGAAGCCGGCGCCGTCGGGACCTGGGAGTGGCAGATTCCCGAGGACCAGATTTTCACGGGCGCTTCGTTCGCCGAGACGTTCGGGATCGATCCCGAGACGGCTACCGAGGGTGTATCGGTCGACCAGTTCGTCTCGGCGATCCACGACGACGATCGCGAGCGGGTCGAGCGAAAGATCGAGGACACCATCGAATCAGGAGCGGAGTTCGAAGAAGAGTACCGCGTCTGGGACGCCGACGGCGACCTCCGGTGGGTCGTCGCACGCGGGCACGTCGAGTACGACGACGACGGGAATCCGGTAACGTTTCCCGGTGCCCTGGCCGACATCACGGAGCGCAAACAGTTCGAGCGACGGCTCGAGAAATCCAACAAGCGCCTCGAACAGTTCGCGTACGCCGCTTCACACGATCTGCAGGAGCCCCTGCGGATGGTCACGAGCTATCTCAAGCTGATCGAGCGTCGCTACGCGGACGAACTCGACGAGGACGCCGAGGAGTTCATCGAGTTCGCCATCGACGGCGCCGAGCGGATGCGCGACATGATCGAGGGACTGCTCCAGTATTCGCGGATCGAAACGCGCGGCGATCCCTTCGAGCCGATCGATCTGGACGCCGTTCTCGAGGCCGTTCGCCAGGACCTTCGGATGAGGATCGAAGAGAGCGACGCCGAAATCACGGCCGAGTCGTTGCCTCGTGTCGAGGGCGATCCGGGACAGTTACGCCAGGTGCTCCAGAACCTGCTCTCGAACGCGATCGAGTACAGCGGCGACGAGCCGCCGCAGGTGGATATTTCGGCCGTTCGGAACGGTTCGGACGTAATCGTTTCAGTCACTGACGAGGGGATCGGCATCGAGCCGGACGACAGCGATCGCGTCTTCGAGGTGTTCCAGAGCTTGCACGCCCAGGACGAGCATTCGGGAGCCGGGATCGGCCTCGCGCTCTGTAACCGCATCGTCGAGCGCCACGGCGGCGATATCTGGGTGGAGTCCGAACCGGGCGAGGGCGCGACGTTCTCGTTCGAGCTCCCCGCTGCAAGCGCCGACGAGGCGTGAATCCACCTACTGAACGCGTTCTCGCGGCCAGCGCTGAACGAGGAACCGTGCTCCCGAGTAGCGGTGCGATCGCTCACGGGTCGGGGTGCCAGCGGAGGTCGCTCCGCCGGACAACGAACGGCGTCGCGCCGCAGGCCGGACGGCTCGTCCCGCCGCTGTCGGGGTCGTCGGATCGCTCCGGGATCGTGTGGCGGTGGCCACAGTCCACACACTCGATGGTGACCGACATGGCCGAACGAACGCTCCTCGGTCCCATGAGCCTGTGGGGTTGCTCTCGTACCGTGTTCGAGGGACGAACGGCTTCGTCGTTCGAACGGTATCGAAGAGAGAAAGGTCGCCGAGTCGTGAACGAGCAATCGATCCGGCGTCTCAGGAGCTCACGAACTCACAGAGGGACGATGTCGCTGTATCCGGTATATCTGTGTTTTAGTATCGTGGTATACGTTGTCATCACCACCGTAGTATCGAGACGGCTGTACAGGATAATAAGTTTTGTTGCCAGCTCCGACCTGTCTACGCTCCACCCGAATCCCACGACCGCGTCCAGTCGGATAACAAGACTGAATACCGCGACCGGAAACTCCTACGCAGGTGACCGGTTCACCCGTGGGCTACATTGCAACAGTGAGACGGACCGTCGGAGAGCTCTCGAGCGGCGGCCGCGGGAAGATCCTGCTCGCGGTCGCGTTCGGCTGGTTTCTGTCGATCAGCGTACGGATGATCTATCCGGCGCTGTTGCCCTACCTCCGCGAGGGGTACGGGCTCACGCTGACGACCGCCGGCCTCCTGCTGACGGTGCTGTGGATCGCGTACGCGTTCGGCCAGCTTCCCGGCGGGATCCTCGCCGACTGGGCCGGGGAGCGCCCGCTGTTGATCGCAAGCTCCGTCCTCGCGGCGACGATGCTTACGCTGGTGATCGTCGCGGATTCGCCGATCGTCCTGTTCCTGTCGACGGCGCTTTTCGGCGCCGGAACGGCCCTGTACGGCGTCTCGAGGTTCACGATTCTCGGCGAGATCTACTCGAAGCAGCTCGGGACCGCGACGGGCGCGACGATGGCCGCCGGCGACGTCGGGAACGCGGTGATGCCGCCCGCGGCCGGGTTCATCGCGGCCGCCGTCGGCTGGCAGTACGGCTTCGGCTTCGCCGTGCCGCTGTTCGTCCTCGCCGCGGTCGGGCTCTGGACGACGCTGCCGAAACAGGAGCGCAGCGAGACGCCGCTGCGCGAGCAGTTCTCGCTCGAGGACGTCGCCCCGACGGTGTCCGATCCGATCGTCCTGCGTGGCACCGCGTTGCTCGTGCTGTGGGCGGTGATCATCCAGGCGTTCATGGGCTTTTACCCGACGTACCTGATCGACGAGAAGGGGTTCTCGGGGCAGGCCTCGACCGTCCTCTTCGGGTTCTTCTTCGCGCTCGGGATCCTGCTGAAGCCGATCGCCGGCCGCGCCTACGACAGCGTCGGCGTCCGGACTCCGCTGCTGGTGATCATGAGCGCCGCCGGGGTCGCCCTCGCGGCGCTGCCCGCCGTCGACGCGGCGTGGCCGTTCGTCGTCCTGACCGTCCTCGCGAGCAGCCTGCTGGGGTTCGAGACGATCGTGATCTCGGATCTCACGCGGCGGTTGCCCGACGGGACGCGGGGAACGAACCTCGGCGCGCTCCGGACGGTCTACCTCGCGCTCGGCGCCGTGAGTCCCGTCGTCTTCGGTGCGATCGCCGATCTGGGCTACTTCGACGAGGCGTTCGTCGGCATCGCCGGACTCGCCGGACTCGTCGTCTGTATCGTGTTCGTCTCGGTCGACTACTGAGACAGATTCGGTAGTCGGGACGCTCCCGTTCGAAAAAAGAACCGATCGCGGCGTTAGTCGAGGAACTCCTCGATGTGGTCGGCGACCTCCTCGGGGGTGTCGCCGACTGGGACGCCCGCGTCGTTCAGCGCCGAGATCTTGCTCTCGGCGGTCCCGGTGCCGGAGCCGGAGACGATGGCGCCCGCGTGGCCCATCCGCTTGCCCGGCGGAGCCGTGCGGCCGGCGATGAAGCCGGCGACCGGCGTGTCGACGTAGTCGTCGATGAACGCCGCGGCCTCCTCCTCGTCCTCGCCGCCGATCTCGCCGCACATGACGATGGCGTCGGTCTCGGGGTCGTCCTCGAACAGCTCGAGGGCGTCGACGAAGTCGGTACCGATGATCGGGTCGCCGCCGATCCCGATCGCGGTGCTCTGGCCGAGCCCGCGGTTGGTGAGGTTGTCGACGACCTGGTAGGTCAGGGTGCCCGACCGGGAGACCAGACCGACGTTCCCCTCCGAGAAGATGTTGCCCGGCAGGATGCCCAGCTTGGCCTCGCCGGGGGTGATGAGCCCCGGACAGTTCGGGCCGATGAGTCGCGTGTCGGTCTCGGTGAGGCGCTTGTTGACTCGTGCCATGTCCTGGGTCGGGATGCCCTCCGTGATCGCGACCGCGAGGTCGAGGTCCGTATCGAGGGACTCGAAGACCGCGTCACCGGCGAAGGCTGGTGGGACGAAGATCACCGAGGTGTCGGCGTTCTCCTCCTCGACGGCCTCGTGGACCGTGTCGTAGACGGGGACGCCCTCGACCTCCTGACCGCCCTTGCCGGGGACGGCGCCCGCGACGACGTTGGTACCGTACTCCATCATCTGCTTGGCGTGGAACTTGCCTTCCCCGCCGGTGATGCCCTGTACCACGACGCGCGTGTCGTCGTCGACTAGTACACTCATGCTTGTCCCTCCTCAGCGTACTCGACGGCACGCTGGACCGCGTCCTCGAGGGTCTGTTCGACCGTCACGAGGTCCTCGTTGAGAATCTCCATACCTTCCTCCCAGTTGGTCCCGGCCAGTCGGACGACGACCGGCTTCGGGATCTCGTCGAACTGCTCCAGGGCCTCGTTGATCCCGCGGGCGACCTCGTCGCCACGGGTGATCCCGCCGAAGATGTTGAAGACGACGCTGTCGACGTTGTCGTCCGAGAACACCATATCGAGCGCGTTCGCGATTCGCTCGGCCTTCGCGCCGCCACCGACGTCCAGGAAGTTCGCGGGCTCGCCGCCGTAGTGATCGACCAGGTCGAGCGTGGTCATCACGAGACCGGCGCCGTTACCGATGATGCCCGTGTTCCCCTCCAGCCGAACGTAGTCGAAGTCGTACTCGTCGGCCTTCTGCTCGAGGTCGTCGCCGCCGCTTGCGGCCTCGGCCTCCATCTCGGCCAGTTCGGGCTGGCGGAACAGTGCGTCCTCGTCGATGTTCATCACGGCGTCGGCCGCGATGACCTCGTCGTCGTCGGTGACCATCAGCGGGTTGATCTCCGCGTCGGAGCCGTCACGGTCGTCCCAGAGCTGGTAGAGCGTTGTCAGCACGCTCGAGACGTCGCGGGCGACGGCCTTGTCGACGCCGGCGTCGTAAACGGCCTTGCGGGCCTGGTAGGGGTGCATGCCAAAGGAAGGGTCGATGTGTTCGCGGGCGATCGCCTCGGGATCCTCCTCGGCGACCTCCTCGATGTTGACGCCACCCTTCGTCGAGACCATCGCGACGGGCTTGCCCTCGCCGCGGTCCATCGTGATGCCGACGTACAGTTCGTCGACGAAGTCGACCGCTCCCTCGACGAGAACCTGATCGACGTGATACCCCTTGAGGTCCATCCCGATGATCGATTCGGCTGCCTCGCGGGCCTCCTCCTCGTTCTCGACGAGTTCGATCCCGCCGGCTTTCCCCCGACCGCCGACCTGTACCTGTGCCTTGACCGCGACCGGATAGCCGATCTCCTCGGCTGCGGTCAGTACGCCGTCGACGTCCGAAGCGAGCTCTGACTCCGGCGTCGGAATTCCGGCGTCGGCGAAGACTTGCTTCGCCTGGTACTCATGTAGTTTCATACCATTCGAACCGCCGTCCCGGCCTTGCTTAAATCCTGCCAGTTTCGGTTCGATTTGCGGCAGTGATTGCCGTATCTCGCCGCCTCCTCGCCGCTCGGCCGAAATTAACTCAGTTCCGTATTAGAGTAGCTTTATTAGGTGGGGCGTGCTAGACGCTGGTGATGCCCGAAGTAACCGTCTCCGAGTCCCTGTACAAGAAGCTCGAGGAAGAGAACCCCGAGTCGATCGAGGACGCGGTGTGGGAGCTGATGTACCAGGCACGACGCGAGTCCCAGTACCAGTAGTCGCGACGCTTTCGTAGTCGAACGCCCGTTACTTCTGTCGAGCCGTTCGCCGACCGCAGAGTTGTGTCGCCGTTCGCCGCACCGAAGCGCTTGACTCCGTCGGGACCCAACCCCTGACAAGCGGTGTTCCCCGTCACCCGCGGTGACGACGAGTCGAACACGCAAGGCGGACAGTCCCGCACTCGCCTCGCGTACCGTCCCCGTCCGGAGGCGATGCCGTAGTGTCGACGACCAGTGCGACCAGGGGGGACCGTCGCCTCCCGGCGTGGCTGCTCGCCGGGCTCCGGTTTCTCGTCCACAGCAACCTCTTCATCTCGCTGTCGGCCGCCAGCGTCGTCATCACAACGAGCGTGCTGGCCGGCCTCCCGCTGGAGCCGCTGCCCTTCTTTATCGTCTTCGCCGCGGCGATGTTCGTCTACACGGTCAACCGCTTTACCGATCTCGAGGAGGACCGCGAGAACGTCCCCCGGCGGGCGGCGTTCGTCGAACGCTACGGCTATCTCTGGCTGGCGCTCGGCGTCGGGCTCTACCTCGGCGCGATCGCCGTCGCGGTCGTCCTCGAGCTGCCCGGCGCCGGCTACCTGGTGTTGCCCGCGGTCGTCGCCGTCCTCTACACCTTCGGGGTCAAGCGGGTCTTCCTCGTGAAGAACCTCTTCGTCGGCTTCGCCTGGGCGCTGATCCCGCTCGGCGTCGGCGTCTACTACGAGCAGCTCCTGACCCTCGAGGTGCTCTTTCTGGCGGGCTACGTCGGAGCGATGATCACGATCGCCGCGGCGATCTTCGATATCAAGGACATCGAGGGCGACCGCGAGCAGGGGATCGACACGCTCCCGACGGCGGTCGGCCCCAGACGGACTCGGCTCGCCGCCCAGGCGGCGAACGTCCTTGTCGCCGCGGTCGTCATCGCCGTTATCGCCGTCGACGTCCTCGATACCCGCTTCCTCGTCCTGCTGGCCTTCCACGGTTACGTCGGTTGCTACATCCCGTTCGCGAGCCGCGATCGCGGCCCGCTGTTCTACGGCGGGATCGTCGACGGCGAGCATGTGTTCCTGGCCGCGCTCGTGCTCGTCCTCGAGTGGACCGTCTGGTAGCCCGTACATCCTCGGACGGCCCGAGTACGGTCGGAATACGGCCCGTCATCCTCGAGCTACGCGGTCCATAACAAACCGTCAGTCCGGGGTCTCGTTCCGACGATCGATGGACAGACGAACCTACCTCGCGATGGGGGCGGCGGTCGTCCTCGCCGGCTGTTCGGAGCTGGGCGGTCCCGGCGAGCCGGAGACCCGCGACGAACGACACGACGGCGCAGACGAACCGGCGGCGGACGACAGTTCCGAGGACGAGACGGAGCCCGAGGAGAGCGACGACCGGGCAGCGGAAGACGACCACGAGGACTACCCCGACCTGGTCGGCACCTTCGACGACTTCGAGGTCCTCGAGGCGTGGTGGGAGTGGCAGGACATCGGCACGCTCGAGGCCGACCCGAGTCGGTCGTCGATCGGATCGCAGTCGGTCCTGCTTACGTCCTCGGTCGAGGACCGGGGTCAGGTCCGGGTTCGTCGGGAGCTCGAGGAGCCGATCGACGTCCGGGAGGTCGCGCCCGGGCTTGACCTGGCCACCGACACCGACGGCGGCGTCGTGCGCATCCAGCTTCAGGACGAGGACGCCCACTACGTCGAGTACAGCCAGCGGATCGCGGGCGACACGCCGCTGACACGGCACAACTTCGGGATCACGCGGATCCGTGGCGAGCCCGATCTCAGCGAAGTGGTCGTCCTGCAGGTGATCCGCTGGTTCGGCGACGACGCCGAGGGGCGCCAGTGGGTCGACGACTTCCACTTCGTTCCTCGCCCGACGGGGGGGAAGGTGTTGCTCCAGTTCCACGGCGGCTACGAGCGCCACTACACGAACGCTCTCGAGCGCGTCACGGAGTACGACGTTCCGGCGACGGCCTTTGTCCCGACCGGACGGATCCGCGAGGACGACGCCGTCGACGGCGATCGGCTCACCCGCGAGCAGGTCGACGAGCTCGCGGCCGCCGGCTGGACGATCGGTGCACAGCCCGCGAACGGCCAGCCCCTCGACGGGGTCGATCCGGACGCGCTCGAAGAGAGCGTCCTCGAGCCGATCGACTGGCTCACCGAGGCGGGGTACGACGACGGTGCGCGCTTCTTTGCGTATCCCGGCTCCAGCTACACCGAGGGGAGCTACGAACTCGTCCGGAACAACTACGAGCTGGCGTTCGCGGGTCGCTCCCGATCCCAGGGGTACGCCGGCAACCCGCACCTCTGTTCGACGACCGAAACCCCCGCTCCCGGCGAGGCGACCGACCTGCTCGACTGGACCGTCGAGTGGGGCGGGATCACGACGATTCCCTTCTACGGTCTCGGGGACGACGACGCGCTCGCGGCCCTCGAGGAGACGCTCGCGGGGATCGACGAGCGCCGCTCGGCGGGCGAGCTGGAGGTCCTCACGCCGGCCGAGATGGCCGAGAGCTACGTCTCCGAGTGAGTCAGCGGGGCTCGGGACGCGTCGCTACCGCTGAAAGGCAAACGGCGAGGGAAAAAGCGAACGGCGAGGTGTACAAAACGCGCATGCCGGGTATGGCCGAACACGGTCGTTCGGCCGCCACAGGAGTCGTACCAGAGGGTCGCGGCGTTCAACACGAGATCGGTTTCGTCGCGTGGTTGGTGTGTAATTCGTTAGCATCACCACCGTATCTTCGACGAGGGGATGTCCAGTAATAAGCTTTCCCACTAGTCGTGTCGGAACGGTTCGGGAGGATAAAAGATCGTATGACAACCTTAATCGATATGTACACTCCGTCCGTTCAGCCGACAGCTATCCGCGACGGCCCGCGTTCGTGACGACAGTTAGGGCTCCTCGACGTCGACCCAGAGGTGGACGTGGTACTCGGTGTCGTCGGTCGTCGGCTCCGCGGGCACCTCGCCGTCGGGGAACAGCAGCCAGACGATCCGGACGTCCTCGCCGGTCATCGTCGGCTCGAGCTCGTGGGTCTGGTGCCAGCTCTCGTTGTGGGCAAGCGTCGTCTCGAAGCGGTCGAGCTCCTGCTGGTCGGTGACGACCGTCTCGTTGACCGCCGTCTGGTTCTCGTCCTCGCCGCTCGATTCCGTAACGGCGCTTTCGTTGACGACCGTCTCGGTCTGCTGTTCGACGGCGACCAGCGTGTAGTCGGTCGTCTCGTGTTCGTGGTTGTCGATCCCGAGGACGACCTCGGCGCTCTCGCCCTGCGTGAACTCGGTGGGGTAGCCGTCGGCGACGTACTCGCCGTCGTCGTCCTCGGTGAGGACGTAGACCGCCGAGAACTGCTCGCCCGCGGGCGGGGAGACGACCGCGAAGCCGACGACCCCGACCGCGAGGACGATCGAGAGGATCAGCATGACGTTCAGGGCGCCGTCGAGGCGGGTATCGGGTTCGAGTAGCTCCGTGCGTCCGGCCGCGTACCACTCGTGGTAGGGAACGGCGAACCGCTCCTCGGCGGGCAGCTCCCAGCGGCGGTGGGCCGCGATAGCTGTCGCGGCGACGGTAAAGCCAGAGAGCGCGACCATGATTGGCACCAGGCGGATCCCCCACGGCGTGAAGTTCAACACGAGCCCGATCAGCGGCACGACGGCGATACTCAGCCCGAACGCGAGCGCGACGCGTTCGATCCCGTCGATTCCCTCACGGATCGACTCGCCGGAGAACCGCGCAGTTTCGTCAGCCGCGGGTTCGTCGGCCGTCGGGGACTCCCCGGCCTCGGGAAACAGCGCGGCGATGAAGACGTAGCCGGGGACGAACAGCGCGAAGGCGAGTCCCAGCGGCACCCGCAGTGGCGTCTCGCGGACGATCGGCGCGAAGACGGCGACGTTGACGAGGACGGTCACGGCGAGCATCGCCGCGAGATCGGCGGGCAGCCTGCGAACCGGGCGCGGGAGCAACAACCGAAGCGACCGTCGATCGTCCATTCGGTACGACCTTGACGAGACGACAATAAAAGTCGGTCGATTGGCCGTTCGATCGAGGGCTACTCGAGGTCGGCGTCCTCGCGGAGCTGCTCTGCGAGCGCGAGGACGCGGTCGGACTGATCGGCGGTAACCGGGTTCGGGGTGAACGCGGCCAGCTCGTAGGTCTCGACGAGCTCGCGCAGCGCCTCGGGGTCGGTCTCGTCGGCGTGTTCGCGGTAGAACTCCCAGTGGGTGGCCGCACCCGGACGGCCAAGCGCGCTGCCGTAGGCGTGTCGAACCGCCGCGTAGGCGGTTCGGACGGCGGTGTCGTGGCGACCGTCCCGGCGTCGCTCGTCGGCCCGTTCGAGCAGGCCGTCGACGCGGTCCCGCGTCGCGACCGGATCGATGTCGGGGCCGGCGGCTGCGACCGCGGCCGCCGGCGCTCGGTCGCGTTCGTCGCGTCGCGAGCGGCGGCGCCACCAGCCCGCCAGCCCGAGCATTCCGACGCCGAGTAACGCGCCGACGCCGACGATGGCCGATCGGGGAACCGACAGCGAGTCCCCGCCGTCGGGCATCGCCACGGTCGATTCGGCCTCGGCGGCAGCGAGGTTCGATTCCGTGCCGTCGAAGACGACGGTGACGGTTACGTCCTCGTCGTCGACCGCTCCCGTCTCGACGGTCCCCGAGATCTCGCCGTCAGCGTCGGTCTCGACGGTTTCGGCGGTTACGCCGTCGATCCGGACCTCCAGGGTCTGGTTATCGAGTGGATCGCCCGCCGCGGTCTCGAAGCTGCCGTCGACAGCGATCTCCTCCTCGCCGATCGCCGTCGCCGACGCCGTCAGCTCGGTGTCGGTCTCGGTAACGGTGATCGGCGCTTCGGCCGGCGACGCGGTGAGCGTTCGGTCCTCGAACGGGAGCGAGGCCGTTATCGTCCCCTCGCCCTCCGAGACGTTCGCCGGCACGGACACCGTTCCGTCGAACTCCCCGTCGGTCGTGTTCGTCGTCCCGAGCAACTCGCCGTCGACGCTGATCGCGACCGGGACGTCGTCGACCGGGGCCCCGGCCGCGGATACCGAGCCGCTGACCGACACCGGCTCGCCGTAGGTTGCCTCGCCGGTCGTGGCAAAGTCGTCGATCGTCGCCGTCGTCTGCTCGGGGCTCACCTCGAGTTCGGCCTCGCTGCCGAGGTAGTCCGTGTCGCCGTCGGGAACGTACTCGACGGTGACTGTCTCGGCCTCGAGGTCGAGATCGGTCGGACGGTACTCGAACTCGAATCGGTCCTCACCGGCCCACCACTCCTCGGAGGGTTCGCCGAGCTCGACGGGATCGTCCTCGACCAGGATCTCCAGTTCCCCTTCCTCGACGGGCGAGCCGTCCTCGGTTCGGACCTCGCCGTGGACGACCATCGGATCGTCGAACGACGCCGTCTCGTCGGCGACCTCGAGGTCGAGTTCGGTCTCGACGAACTGCTGATCGCGGACGGCGCTTTGCTCGCTGTCGATCGAACTGCGGCTCTCGTTGATCGAGTCGGCCGCGTCCGAGAGGTCCTGGTCGGTCTCGTTGGCGATCGTCTCGTAGCTGGTGACGGCGTTCTCGCCGGCCTCGTCGAGCTCGTCGTACAGCGCCTCGAGCTCGCGGGCGAGCTCGTGGGCGCGTTCTTCGTCACCCTCCGCGAGGGCCTCCTCGTACTCCGCCTGGGTCTGCTCGTACTCCTCGATGATCTCGGCCATCCGCTCGTGTTCCTGGGAGGCGTTCCGGTAGGCCTCCGACGGATCGTCCTCGTCGCCGGTTCCGCCGGTGACCTCCGCGTACTGCTCGAGGCGTTCTTCGTACTCCTCGCCGACATGGTCCCGGGCCTGGTCGTACTGGCCCTCGCTCAGCGCGACCGTGCTGTCCTGGAGCTGACTCGCGAGCTGGTCCTCGAGCCAGGACTCGAGTTCCTCGTCGTCGCCGCTCCCGTCGTACTCGTCGGGGTTCTGGTGGCGGGGCGTCTCGTTTGTCGCCGGCTCGTCGGTCTGGGCGAGCGCGTCGCTTGCGACCGACTGCGACGAGGACGCGGCGGGAGCACCCGCGACACCGGCGCTCGCTACGATCGGCAGCGAACACGCCAACAGCACGAGGACGAGCGCGCGAACGGCGACGTGGTTCACGATCGGTAATTCACGCCGCCGAACAAAAGCCTGTCTGCTCGCCGTCGCGGGACAACCAGTAAGTTCAACACGTCACCGCAAAACCACTGGTGTATGCGACCGACGCGTCAGGTCTGGGCGGTCGGAGCGATCGCGGGCGCCCTCGCCGTCCTCGCCGCCGTCTTCGCCCGGCCGCTGTTGCTCGGAGCGACGGTGTTGCTCGGCGCCTGGGTCCTCGTCCGCCAGCGCCTGTTCGCGCGCGGCGTCGCCGCGGCCGTCGACTCACTGACGGTCCGTCAGGTGCCGGCCGCGAACACGGTCCGGGCCGACGCGGAGATGCCGGTCACCGTCGAGGCGACCCTCGGCGAGCCCGCCCGACTGCAGCTGTCGGTCGAGGGCGGGGTCCCGACGGGCGCCACCGCCGCGGGGCCGCTGTCGGCGACGCTCGAGCCGGGCGACGCGACCACCCGCGAGACGACGACGGTTACCTGGCCGGTGGCGGGCCGCCACCGGTTCGACCGACCGACCGTCACCGCAAGCGACGGACTGTTTACGACGACGATCCCGGTCGAGTCGCGACCGACGGTGACGGTCGAACCCCGCGGTCCCCACACCGTCCACGTCGGCCGCGGCGGCGACCGGGCGTCGATCGCCCAGGGCGAACACGACGCCGGACAGCGCGGTCCCGGGCTCGAGCCCGCGGAGCTGCGCGAGTACGTTTCGGGCGATTCGGCCGACGAGATCGACTGGAAGGCGACCGCACGGCTCAACACCCTCCACGTCCGCGAGTACGAGACCGAGACCCACCGACCGACGATGTTACTCGTCGACCACCGCGCCGGGCTCGCGGCGGGACCCCCCGGGGAGTCGAAGCTCGACTACCTCCGGGAGGTCGCGCTCGCGATCGCCGCGAACGCCCGTGATCTCGACGACCCGCTGGGCCTGATCACCGTCGGCGACGAGGGGATCACCTCCCGGCTCGACCCCACGACGGGGCCGGCTGCCTACCTGTCGCTCCGGCGGCGCCTGCTCGAGCTCGAGCCGACGGGACTCGACGACGGCGAGGTCCCCGAGGCGGCCAGCCGCACACACCCGATCCCGGGACCGGTTCCGACGCCGAGCCGTCCGCGGGCGGCGCTGTCGGCCCTCGAAGGGACGAACGATTCCTTCACACGGACCCTCGAGCCGTTCTACGCGGCCCGCACGGAGTACGACATCCGCTTCGACGCCGATCCGCTGGTCGGCGCGATTCGAACCGCACTCAGCGGTCAGGACAGCCGCCAGTGGACGATCATCTGTACGGACGACTCGGACCACGAGTCGCTGTACGAGACGATCCGGTTCGCTCGCGCCAGGGGCAGCGAGGTGCTGGTTCTGCTGACACCGACGGTACTGTTCGCGTCCGACGGGCTCGGTGACCCCGACCGCGCGTCCGATCGTTACCTCGAGTTCGAGGAGCTGCGCCGCGATCTCGACCGGATGGACGCGGTCACCGCCTTCGAGGTCGCGCCCGAGGATCGGCTCTCGGCCGTCCTCGAGACGACTCGATCGCGCTCGCGAGGTGGGCTGCAGTGAGCGATCCCGCGACGGCCACTCACGTCGAGTCGACGTTCGTCACCGAACGGCCATCGACGCTGTCGACGGCGGTCGGCGCCGTTGCGCTCGTCGGCGCCTTCGGCGCGGCCGCGGGACCGCCGGGGATCGGCGCCGGGATCGCGACGATCCTGCTGTGGTACGGGTTCGGAACGCCGTACGCGATCGCCGTCGGCCACGTCCTGTTGCTGGCGCTGTTTCCCGACGGGATCGACCCGATCGCGTTCGTTCTCGCCGAGGCCGGACTGCTTGCCGTACTCGTGTTGCCCGCCCTGCAGACCCGGGCACCGCTTCGTACCGCTGCGGGAACGCTACTGACCGTCGCCGTCCTCGGCGGGGTGAGCTGGCTCGCGGTCGTCTCGCTGTCGCTGTGGCAGGCCGCCGCGGTCACCGCAGGGACGATCGCGCTCGCGGGCTACGCGCTCTACCGCTACGGACTTGTCGCGCTCGGCCTTGTCGACGACGACGCTTCCTCCACTACCGACGAATGAGCACATACGATTTCGAATCCAGCGATGGAACCGAGACGGAGACAGTTTCCGCATCGAGCGGGACGAGCGACCGCCTCGAGCGGGCCGAGGCCAGAGCGGAGCTGCTCGCCGAGGAGAACCGACGGCTCCGTGCCCAACACGCACGCGCCCGCCGCTCGAAGTATCGACGGACGGCGCTCGGACTCGTCGCGATCGGCCTCTGTGCGGTCGCGGGCGGCGTGATCTTTCCCGACAGCCGCGAGCTCCTGCTCGCGCTGGGCGCGACGGGGCTGTTCGGCGGGCTGCTCACCTACTACCTGACCCCGGAACAGTTCGTCGCCGCCTCGGTCGGAGAGCGAGTGTACGCCGCCTGGGCCGCCAACGGCGAGTCGCTCGCGGCCGAGCTCGGACTGCGAGAGGACCGGGTGTACGTCCCCGACGAGCGGGCCGACACCGCCCGACTGTACGTGCCGGCGAGGGCGGAGTTCGAACCGCCGACGGACGCCGACGGGCCGGTGGTCGTCGACAGAGGCAGCCACGGACTCCTGGTCGCGCCGACGGGTGCGACGCTGTTCGAGGAGTTCGAGCGCGTCCTCTCGGGCGACCTCGCGAGCCGCCCCGAGCCCCTCGCGGTGCAGCTGGCCGACGGCGTCGTCGAGCAGTTCGAGCTCGCCGACGGGGCCGACCCGGACGTCGACGCGGCAGGTGGCCGCGTCACCGTCGGGATCTCCGGGAGCGCGTTCGGCGCCGTCGACCGGTTCGATCACCCGATCGCCTCCTTCCTGGCAGTCGGGCTCGCCGTCGGTCTCGATCGCCCCGTCGTCCTCGCGGTCGAGGACGGTGACGATCGGGCCGACTGGCTGGTGACCTGTCGGTTCGAGCCGGACGAGGACGTCGCCGGAAACGAAAACGAAATCGAGACGGAGACTGAGGCCGACGCCGCGGACGACGGGTCGGACGAGGAAACGGACGGCTCCTTCTAGTTCGGCGTCGGCTTCCCGCCGAGCCCGTCGGTGTCGGGGACGGTGACGGTGTCGACGATCTCTTCGACGACGTCCGCGGGACCCACGTCGCTCAGTTCGGCCTCCGTGTCGAGCACGAGGCGGTGGGTGAGGATCGGCTCCGTCAGCGCCTTGACGTCCTCGGTCGTCGCGTACTCGCGGCCCCGGATCGCGGCCCGGGCCTTGATTCCCCTGAGGAAGGCCAGCGACGCCCGCGGCGAGACGCCGTAGCTGACGTCGGGATGGTCACGAGTCGCGGCGACGAGATCGAGGACGTACTCGGTGACCGGCTCGGCGACGTGGACGTCGGTGACGGCCTCGCGGGCCGCGCGGATGTCCTCGGTCTGGACGGCCTGACTGATCGCGTCGGGGCCGAGCTCGGGCTGGTCGTCGAACCGCCGGAGCAGCTCGGTCTCCTCCTCGCGGTCGGGGAGGTCGATGGTGAGTTTGAACATGAAGCGATCCCGCTGAGCCTCGGGCAGCTCGAAGACGCCCTCCATCTCGATGGGGTTCTGGGTCGCGACGACCATAAACGGCTCCGGCAGCGCCAGGGTCTGGCCCTCGATCGTGACGGTGCGTTCCTGCATCGCCTCCAGCAGCGCCGACTGGGTCTTCGGCGTCGCGCGGTTGATCTCGTCGGCGACGACGAGGTTCGAGAACACCGGCCCCCGCTGGAGCTCGAACTCGCCGGTGGCCTCCCGGTAGATCTGGGTGCCGGTGATGTCGGCCGGCATGATGTCGGGGGTCATCTGGACGCGCTGGTAGTCGAGCCCGGTCGCCCGCGCCAGCAGGTTCGCGATCGTCGTCTTGGCGACGCCCGGAACGCCCTCGAGCAGGAGGTGGCCCCGCGTCAACAGGGCGATCGTCAGGTGTTCGATCGCGTCCTCGTTGCCGACCAGGACGCGTTCGGTCTCGGTCCTGATCGATTCGTACACCGTCTGTGGATCGTCCGCGAAGGGCCAGTTCCGGTCCGTCTCGCTCATCGCTCCTCGTGTTTCGACCGGGAACGGTTAAGCGCTGTTATCGTTTCGCGGATCCGCTCGTCGTCCCACTCGGGGTGGCGCTCCCGGAGCAGCTCGGCTCGTTCGTCGTCCGAGAGGGTCGATCCGGGCTCGTCGTCCGCGGTGAGGCGGGCCCGGACAGCGCCGACGCCGTCCCGGAAGGTCCGGTTCGAGGCGCCCAGAACGGCGACGACGGCGAACAGACCGACCAGCGCCTGCAGTGCGGGCACCTCCCGAAGGGTCAACATCGCGGCCGCAAGCGGCGGCAGCTCCTCGCCGTGGCTCAGATCGAACAGGACGCGGTCGTCGTCGGCGTACTGGCGCTGGAGGAAGGCGGCGTTGTCGGGCTCGTCGTACATCGCGTTGATCGTGATACTCGGGTCGCCGACGACGACGACCTCGCCCGCGCCGACGTCCTCGACGGTCGCGACCGGGTAGGCCGCGAAGCCGGTGTCGTCCTCGAGTTCGGTGCCGGGCGACTCTGCCAGGTGAGCGTAATCGCTGGTTCCGACCAGCACCGTCGCGCCGTTCGGTTCGACCGCCGTCGCGTAGTTCAGCGAGAGCTGGTCGACGCCGGCGGTCCGGTCGTGGTCGGCCGTCCAGGTGGCGATCGGCATCGTCGGCCCCTGGGCGTGATTCTGTTCGTCGTGCAGGACGCTCCCGTTCGTCCGGGCGTCGGCGCCGACGGCGTCGAGCAGGTCGTTCGAGTCGGTGCCGAAGTTCTCGAGGACGACCAGCGTCCCGCCGTTCTCGACGAAGGTACCGACGCGGGCGGCGTCGGCGGCGGCGTAGGACTCGTCGGGGGCGGCGACGATCGCCGTCGTCTCGTTCGCGGAGACGTCCGCGTAGCGGTCGGTGTCCCGAACGATCTCACCGTCGGTGTCGTCGTCGGTCTGGATCACCTCCCGGAAATCGTCGGTCCCGTCCCAGGCGGGATTGTACGGACCGAAGGCTGCCGAGGACGTCGACGCCGCCAGGAACAGTCCGACGAGGACGACGGCTCCAAGCGCGACGAGCAGGGCGGCCGGCCAGTCGATCCCGTCGCGGTCGGTGACGTACGAGCGGAGGTTCACGCGACCACCTCGGGGAGGGCGAGAGTGGAGACGACTGCGGGGCTCAGAACGGCATCACCTCCGGCGGGAGGATCTCGACGATCCGCCGGACGACGATAACCGCGAACCCGACCAGGCCGAGCCCGATCAGCCACAGCAGTCGTCGTCGCCAGGCGGGCGTGATGTTGACCGGAGCGGTGAGTTCGGTGACGATCAGGAGCCCGATCAACGAGAGCACGAAAAACAGCTCGTAGGAGAGACTCCCCAGCAGGGTCAGCGCGACGATCGTCGCGAGCATCCAGGCGAGCTGTCCGTGGACGAACCGCATCCGGCGCTGGGTCGGCATCTACTCGAGTGAGCGAGCGCGGAGACCGTAAATCTCTCGTTCGAGCGACCGGTCGGCGCGGTGATCGTTCCGGACGCCGAACGCGTGGCTTCGCCCGGCGTCCAGCAGGCGAGACGCACGCGAGCGGCGTCGAGAGCGAGTTCGATAGTTATTTACGACGACTCTTCCCTTACAACTCTACTTCCGGTTTCGATGACGTATCTTCGCGTGCTCGTCGGTCGCTGGTCGCGGCGGGACCGACTCGCGGTGCTCGTAATCGCGCTGACGGTAGCGCTGCTGGTCGGTGCCGCGTTGCTCGTCGTCGCCGCCGGCGACCAGACCCGCAGCCTCGCGGCCGAGTACGACGGGAACGCCTCGGTCGACAGCTACGACGACGTCGACGAGGCGACCCGCACGGCCGACCCCGAGGACGTCGTCCTTCCGACGGCGACGGCCGTCGATCCGGGCGGGGAGGCCCATCGGGTCGTCGCGATCCCCGAAGACGCCTCGACGGTCGGTCTCCCCGACCCGCCCGAGGGAACCGTCGCACCCGGTGTCGACGTCGACGCCGGAAACGAGTCCTGGCGACTCGAGGGGAGTACGGGGACGGCGGCGACGACGGTCGGCGCCGCGAACGGCGACGACACCATCCCGCCGACGTGGGTCCGAACGACCCCGGAGACCCTCGCCGAGGTCGGCCCGACGGGCGCGCTCGTCGTCTCGCCCTCCTCGGAGGGTGACGCGCCGCTGATCGGCGCCCTCGAGTTCTTCACCCACGGCGCCGCCGACGTCCTCGGAATCGTCCGGACGGGGATCGCTGCGGCCGGCGTGATCGTCGCCGTGACCCTCTCGAGCGTCGTCCGGATGACGATCCGGGACCGCGCGCGGACGATCCGCGTGGTGCGAGCGACGGGCGCCTCGCCGCGACGGGTTCGACTCGCGTTCGCGGCGCGGGCCGGCGCGATCGCGACCGTCGGCGGCGTCCTCGGCTACGCGATCGGCACGATCGTCACCAACGCGGCCGTCACCGCGGCCGTCGTTGTCGGGCTGCCGACGACCCTGTCGGTCGCCGTGACGCCCGAGATCCTCCGGCTCGTCGTCGCGATGCTCGCCGCGGTCGGGCTCGTCGGGGTCGCGACGGGGTACGTCACGGCCCGAGCCGCGACGGCGAAACCCCCCGCTCGGGTCGGACGCGAGGAGTCCGGCGGGAGCGAGGACGGACCGCGCGGACGAGTGCGCCGGGTCGGCGCCGGCGTCCGCCGCCGTCTCGGACCCTCGGTGCTGGCCCCGCGGACGATCCTCCCCGCGACGGCGACGCTGTCGACGTTCGCGGTGATCGTCCTGCTGGTCGCCTCGCTCGGGACCGTCGGCGCCTCGCTCGGGACGGCCGGGACGGCGATCGCCGAGCCCGACGCCGCCCACCCCGCCGACAGCCGGGTCTCGGCCGACTACGCCGAGAGCCTCGAGCAGCGGGGGATCCCAGCGAGCCCGGAGATCCTGCTGTTCGCGAGCCACGACGAGGAGCCCTACCTCGTTCGGGGCGCCGACTACGGGGCGTTCGCGAGCGTCTCCGACCCGCGTCTCGTCGAGGGAACCGAGCCGACGGCCGACGAGGACGCCGTCGTTGGGGTCGAGCTGGCCGACGCCCTCGGGGTCGGGCCCGGCGACGAGCTGGTCGTCGGCGGGAGCACCGACGCGGCGGTCGGGATGGTGACCGTCGTTGGCACCGTCGAGACGGGCGGGTTCGCGGACCACCAGCTGCTGGTCTCGCTACCGACCGCGCGTCACCTCTCGGCGCTCGAGGGCGACGACGTGAACCAGATCCGCACGGCCGCCGCACCCGCCGAGGACGCCGACGGCGAGGCGGTGACGGTGGTCGACGTCGACGGGCCGGCTCACGTCGCTCCCGGCGAGTCGGTCACCGCCGAGGCGACCGTCTGGAACCCCACCGCCGAGGACGTCGAGCGGACTCTCGAGGCGCAACTCGGGGACGACGAGGCGAGCCGAACCGTCGAGATCGAGCCCTACGAACACCGCACCGTCGCGTTCGAGCTGGCGACGTCCGTGGCCGACGAGTACGAGCTGACGGTCGGCGACGTGACGAGCTCGGTCGTCGTCGCGGACGCGGCGCCGCTTGAGTCGCCCGCGCTGCCGGCGTCCGGCCCCCCGGGGGCGTCGCTGTCGGTTCCCGTCGAGACGATCGACGGCGAGCCGGTTTCGAACGCGACGGTGCGGGTCGGGAACCGAACCGCAGAGACAGGCGCCGACGGCGTCGCGGGAATCGAGCTCCCGGCCGACCCCGGGACGTACGAGGCGACGGTTCGGGCCGGAGAGCGCGAGCACACCGCGTCGATCCGCGTCGCTCGAGACGCCGACCGCGACCCCGCGACGTCGGTATCGATCAGCCCGTCCTCGCCGTCGGTCCACGCCCAGCCGACCGCGGCGGTCGAGCTCGTGAACCCGTGGAACCGGTCCGTCGAGAGCCCGATCGAGCTCGCGGGCGCCGAGGCGAGCGAGCGGACGACGGTCGCTCTCGAGCCCGGCGAGACGACAACGCGGACGACGACGCTCTCCCGTCAGCCTCCGGGAAACCACTCCGTCGCCGTCGCCACCGGGGACCGAACCCTGGCGACGACCGAGTACGAGGTCGTTGGGGACGACCGCGTGGTGAGCGCGCTGGCCGCCAGCGGCCACCATCGGGCCGACGGCGGAATCGAGACGGCGATCGAGTACGCCGTCGGCAACCTCCAGGTCCTGCTGGGAGCGCTGACGGCGCTCGCGGCGGTGACCGTCGTCGGCGCGACCAGCGCCGTCCTCGCGCGAGCGATTCGCGCCCGCCGTCGGACCCTCGCGATCTACCGGGCCACCGGCGCGTCGCCGCGGCGTCTTCTCGGGATCGTGCTGGGCGACGCCGCCAGGATCGGGGTCGTCGCCTCGGCCGCCGCGGTCGGGGTCGCCGTCGGCGTCCTCGAGCTCCTGGCCGTGACCGGGCGGCTGACGGCCTTTGGGATCTCGCTTGCCCCCCGGCCGACGGCGACGGTCGCGCTCGCCGTCTTCGGCGGCGGGCTCGTGTTGACCCTCGTCGCGGCGCTGGTCGCGACCCTGCCGATACTCCAGCGACCGCCCGCCTCGTTGCTGGCCGCGTCCTCGGCCCGAATAGCGACCGATCGTCGCGAACGTTCGGCACCCGGTTCGGAGCCCGAACACGACCAAACTGATTGATCCTCGAAAACTATATTCAATACCCGAAGTTCTGAGAAAGAATTAACTACACATTCGTCGGATCGGACGACTATGTCACGCAACGGCAGATCGCGGAGGGACGTGTTACGGCTGCTAGGGACCGCGGGTGCGAGCCTCTCGTTCGTCGGGCTCGCCTCGGCGAGCGACGGACGGGCGCGGTACGTCGCTCAAACCTCCAACCCCATGAGGATCGAACGCGCGGGGTTCGAGGTGCTGTCGGAGCTGGCCGACGGCGATGTCGCGCTGGTCGCTGGTCCCGAGGACGCAACTGACGACCTTGCCGCCGTCTCCGGCGTCTCGACGGCGGTTCCGGACTTCGAGGTCAAACTCGAGGGGCCCGCGCCCGCCGAGGCAGACGTCGAACCGGCCGTCGTCGACGTCGATCCGGACGACGTCTACGAGGAGTTGCTCTGGGACAAGCAGCTCCAGAAGGTCCGGGAGGCCCACGAGTACGCCACCGGAGCGGGCCGGACCGTCGCCATCCTCGATACCGGCGTCGACGAGGACCATCCCGATCTGAACGTCGACGGAGACCACAGCGTTGTGATCACCGACGGAGAGCCGGTTCAGGAGGTCGGCGACTCGGGGTTCCACGGGACACACGTGGCGGGAACCGCCGCGGGAACGGGTGACGTCGCGATGGTCGGAACCGCGCCGGACGCGACGATCGTCTCGGTCCGGATCCTCGGCCCCGACACGGGTACGTGGGGTGACATCCTCGCAGGAATGGCGTACGCCGCCGAGATCGGCGCCGACGCTGCGAACATGAGTATCGGGACGGTGCCCATCCCGCCCCAGGCACACGCCGAGGGCTACAACCAGCTGATGCAGTCGGTCGCGAACACCGTTACGCGTGACGGGACCCTGTTAGTCGGCAGCGCTGGGAACGACGACGCGAACCTCCAGCAGGGCGGCTTCTTCACACTTCCAAACAGCCTCTCCGGCGTGTTCTCGATCAGCGCGACGACGCCGACCGATCTGAAGACCCACTACTCGAACTACGGCACCAACGAGATCGGCGTTGGCGCACCCGGCGGCGGGTATGAGACCGAAGAACGGACGTTCGAGGACGAGGACGTCGAGTACCCGTGGCCGCTGAACGGGGTGTTCTCGACGGTTCCGGACACGGGCCTCCTTCCCGATCCGTACCCGGACACGACGATCGCCGGCGAGGCCTATGGGTGGGCGATGGGCACCTCGATGGCGGCCCCACAGGTGTCCGGACTCGCCGCGCTGGTCCGCGAGCGCGACCCGACGACGAACGCTCGCCAGGTCGAGAGCGCGATCGCTCACGGCGCCGAGGGAACGAACGGTCGCAGCAACCCCGACCTCGCCGCGGGGCGAATCAACGCGTTGCGGACCGTCGAGGACCTGTAGCGACCCGGGACGATCGGTTATTTGTGATCCCGCCGCCAATCGGTCGGCCGTGTCCCCCGCAGACCCCGTCCTGAAGGCGGTCGACGTCGCCGTTCGCCGTGGCGGCCAACAGATCCTCGCGGACCTCTCGCTGTCGATCCCGAGCGGGTCCCGGACGCTCGTCCGCGGCCCCAGCGGCGCCGGGAAGTCGACGCTGTTCGCGGTGCTTGGACTGCTCGAGCCGCCCGACAGCGGCCGGGTCGTCGTCGATGGCACCGACGCCAGCGAGCTCCCGGAGCGGCGGCGAGCCCGGCTCCGCCGGGACGCGATCGGCTTCGTCTTCCAGGACTTCCAGCTGGTTCCGGACCTGACCGCCCGCGAGAACGCCCTGTTGCCCCAGAGCCACGGCGGCGACCGCGACGAGGACTGGATCGACGAACTGTTCGACGTCCTCGGGGTCGTCGACCGCGCGGATCGGTACCCGGCGACGCTCAGCGGCGGCGAGAAACAGCGGGTCGCGATCGCCCGCGCGCTCGCCAACCGGCCCGACGTGGTGCTCGCCGACGAGCCGACCGGACAGCTCGATCCCGAGACGACCGACCGCGTCGCGGAGCTACTAGTCGACGTCCAGACCTCGGCTGACACGGCGCTCGTGACGATCAGTCACGATCCGTCGCTCGAAGGGCTGTTCGATCGCACCGCGACGTTGCGGGACGGACACCTGATCGAGACGACCGACACCAGTTGAGACGGATCGCCGTCCGCGGCCGATTCCAAACTATGTTGGAATGGGAAATTTATTCCCCGCCTGCCTGGGATAGTACGCGGACTTCCAGTTTGAACCTGGACCCACCGCACACGGTTGGCCGTTCTCCGACGGCCACTCGTGGACATCACCCCCTTTGCCGTTCCTCCCTCTGAACCTCGATACCGACACTCGTGGGTCTCGTACACACGCTTCAAACAACATTTATATGCAGTGCCGTTGCCGTCTCCGTTGATGTCCACGAGCGAACAGAAACTAGCGGTTTCGGAGGAGCTAGCGATACCGGAGGAGCTGGGCTCGTCACAGGCCAAGCTCGTCTACCTGGCATTGCTAGAACTGGGGGACGCGACTGCAACCGAACTCCAGCAGCTGCTGGGGCTATCGAAGCTGACACTACTACCGATTCTCTCGGAACTGGTCGCCGACGGGCTCGCCGACTACGAGCAGGGGACGTATGTCAGCAGGTGAGCGATCGCCGGTTCCGACCGGAAACGCCGACCTCGAGGACGCCCTCCGGGTCGACTGCTACGTCCGCCCGTCGGTTCCGACGGCCGTCGAGGACGTAATCGAAACCGTCGCCGACCGTCTCGAGGAGCTGTGTCGCGACGGCAGTATCGAGGAGTACCGGATCGTTCGGTGGCCGCCGGCGGGAGCCGCCGCGCCTGCGGCCGACACGAGTGAGTCGTCCCGCGAGCGGCTGGTCGACTCTTTCGAGCGCTGGGCCGAGGACGCGACGTCCTCGCTCGAGCCGGCGTTCCGGCGCCGAACGGTCCCGCCGTCGCCGCTCCGTCCGGACGGCGACGACCTCGAGCGGGTTCGGGTTCCGCTGGTCGCGCTGGCGCTGTACGAAGCCGGCGACGGGGACGACTCCGCCGAGGAGACGACGCTTCGGGGCGTCGTGCCCCACACGGACCGAACGGCGACGGGCGCCGATCGGACGTACACCGTCGAGGAGTGGCTCGCGACCGCCGAGCACGTCGACGCGGCGGCCGACGGCACGGCTCGGAGCGAGCAGGCCCCGCTCCCAGAGGGTGGCCGATGACGTCCTCGGACCGTGTCGCGGTCATCGGCGCCTCGATGACCCAGTTCGGGCAACGCGAGGCGTGGATCCAGGAACTGCTCGCCGAGGCCGGACTCGACTGTCTCGAGGACGCGGGCGTCGACGCCGGCGAGGTCGAGCACCTGTACGTCTCGAACATGACCAGCGGCGAGTTCGAGGGGATGACGGGTGTGATGAACGCGCTGGCCCACGACATCGGCGCGTTGCCGGCCTACACCCAGCGCGTCGACCAGACGAGTTCCAGCGGCGGTGCGGGGATCTTCGCGGCCTGGCAGTCGATCGCCAGCGGAGCCAGCGAGATGACGCTACTCGTGGGTGGGGAGAAGATGACCCACACGACGACCGGCGAGTCGACCGACATCATCGCGTCGATCACCCACCCCGTCGAGTACAAGACCGGCGTTACGCTGCCGTCGTTCGCAGGTCTCACGGCGCGCCATTACCTCGAGCGCTTCGACGCACCCCGCGAGAGCCTCGCGAAAGTGGCGTCGAAGAACCACAAGAACGGCGTCGACAACCCTCACGCGCAGTTCCAGAAGGAGGTCGACGAGGAGACGATCCTGGAGTCGCCGATCATCGCCGACCCGCTGCGGCTGTACGACTTCTGTCCGGTCACCGACGGCTCGGCGGCGATGCTGTTCTGTCCGGAGTCGGTCGCAAAGGAGTACACCGATGAGTACGCGATCGTTTCCGGCGTCGACGGGGCGACGGACACCCACGTGGTCCACGAGCGCGAGGACCCGACCACCATGCGCGGCGTCGTCGAGAGCGGGAAGGGCGCCTACGAGATGAGCGGCTACGGACCCGACGATATCGACGTCGCGGAGCTCCACGACATGTTCACGATCCTGGAGTTCCTCCAGATGGAGGGGCTCGGGTTCGCGGAGAAAGGGGAAGCCTGGGAGCTCGTCGAGGAGGGGTACACCGAGCGCGATACCGGCGAACTGCCGATCAACACCTCCGGTGGGCTCAAGTCGAAAGGCCACCCGCTTGGGGCAAGCGGCGTCGCCCAGGGCGTCGAGATCTACGAACAGCTCGTCGGCGAGGCCGGCCCGCGGCAGGTCGACGCGGACGTCGGGCTCTGCTGTAACGTCGGCGGCTTCGGCAACTGCGTGATCACGACCATTATGGAGGCTGCACGATGACGATGGAGGCGACCCGCTACGCGGACGGCACGATCAGCTACCCCGGCCACCCGCGCAGCCGAGCGGGCGCGGAACCGGTCGGAACGATCGACCTCAGCGAGCACACCGCCGAAGTGGTTACCTGGACGACCAGCACGGCGACTCCGCCAGGGATTCGGGAACCGAACCACCTCGCGATCGTCGAGTTCGACGTCAGCGAGGACGTCGATGACGGCGAGACGTCGGTCCGAGCACTCGTCCAGCTCGCAGACGGTGAGGCCGAGACGGGCGACGAGGTCGAACCCGTCTACACCGAGGAGCTGCGCGAGCCCGGCGCGGGCATCAGAGAGCCCGACAGCCAGGACTGGGACGGCTACCGGTTCGAACCGGTCTGAAGAACCGTCCTCGGCGTCGAATACCCTCGACACGCGCGCGGATCGCTTCCCCCACGGACGCCGGCAGAACGCCTTTCCCGACTCGTCCCGACGTCTGCGTGTGCGAGGTACGTACCGGTGTTCGTCCTGTGGCGCTCAGTTCAAAGCGACCCGGAGACAGTGTGGCGTCTGTGGCACGAGCGGCGTCGAGACGACCCGCGACACGTGCCGGGGCTGTGGAACGACGTTCGAGGACTCCTCGTCCCAGCGGTGTCCGCGCTGTGGCTCCGACGACGCCGAGCGCGTCGCCTAGGTGTCGGCGTCGGACTGGCCGATGCCAGGGTCCTCCTCTAAGTACGCGTCGTTGCCGCCGGTGGCGACGAACCGGACCTGGACGGCGGTGTCGCCGGTCGTCTGTTCGTTGATCCGCTCGTCGAGCCTGTCGATGACCTCCTGGTCGTAGCTGTCGGGCGGCCCGCCGACCTCGATGATGACCGCGTCGATCTGCTGGGTCGCGTCGAGCGAGCTGTCGATCGGGAACCCGCCTTCCTGAACCTGGACGTCGACCCCGAGCAGGTAGGTGTCCTCGTACTCCGCGAGGACGTCCTCGGACTCCGTGGTTGCGGTTTCCTCGAAGGCCGACATCTGGTACGAGGAGTAGGTGACTCCGGTCAGAAACAGCGAGAGGACGAGGATGACGGCGAGGAACACGGCGGCCTGTTTGAACACGCGTCGCTGCGCGATCGAGATCCCGAACCCGCTGTCGGGACGGTAGCCGATGTACCACAGCGTGACGAGCCCGGCGAGGTTGACCCCGAGGAGGTTGACCAGGACGAGTACGGTCGAGCCGAGCGCGGCGGCGGGTAGCCCCCAGGCCAGGGCGATCCCGGCGGCGGCCATCGGCGGGACCAGCGCGGCGGCGATCATCACGCCGACGATCGCCACGGAGAACCCGGTCGCGAGGCTGAGGATTCCCGCGGCGCCGGCGCCGATGGCGACGGGTAACAGGAGCAGCTCCGGAGCGATCCGTTCGGCGATCTCGTCGATCTGGGTGATCTCGGCCCCGGGCGGAACGAGAAACATCGACTGGAAGAGCCACGCGACGATCGCCGCGATGGCGATGCCGCCAAAGACGCCGGTAAACTGGAAGCGAAGCCCCCGGAAGAACAGATCGCGGTCGTTGACGACGGTGCCGATCGACGCGCTCAGGGCCGGGCCGATCAGCGGCGCGATCACCATCGAGCCGACGACGACGGCCGGCGAGTCCAGCAGGAGGCCGACCGTCGCGACGATGGCGCTGATCAGCGTCATCGCGAAGAAGACGCTGAACGTCGGCGTCAGCTCCTCGGCTCGAGTCATCAGCTCCTGTCTGGAGATCTCCTCGTCCTTGACCGACTCCGTTCGGTACTCCTGCTGGAGTTCGTTGAAATCCCTCGAGATGACCGTCTCGGCGTCGGTGACGACGGTGTAGGATTCGTGTTCGATCCCGACGTCCTGCAGGGAGTCGAGAATCGACTCGACCGCGTTCGTCGGCATCGGAAACGAAACGACCGAATCGTACTCCCGGTTGCTGTTCTCTTTGGTGACGACGTACTCGATACCCTCCTCGTCGAGGACCTCGAGGACGGCCTCCCGCTTGCCCACCGGGACCGTGACCTGAATGTGTCGCATTGTTTCGAACACGACGCAAAGCGGCAAAGGTCCCCGGTTGGAACGTGCGTGGGGGAGTCGTCGGTCGGGGCAGCTGCGGCCGGCGACTGACCGTCACCGCGATCACCCCGCCCTGCCGTCCTCAACAGCCCCACTCAGCCGTCGGGACGACGATTGTTATCGGATCGGCCCCGCCCGACGCGTAGACCGCGTTCTCGCTCGCTCGCGCCTCCGCCAGCGTCGCCCCGTCGACGTCGATCGGATCGTCGGGGTACTGCTGGGCGCCGACGGTTTGCCAGGACGACTGTATCGCGGTCGGACACCGCACCTCGCCGCCGTGAAGCCACTCGTAGGTCGCCTGCGGCGAGACGCCAGCGCCGTGGTAGTTGCTCGCGACGCGGGTGAGGTGGTCGTCGCTCGTCCACTCCGACTCGAGGGTTGCCGACGCGAACTCGGTGGCGGCGAACTCCTCGCTCGTCGTCGTCCCCTGGTAGGCAAGCGCCTCGAGCCCGGCGAACGCGAGCGGTAGCGACGCCAGCGCACAGCAACACAGCAGAACGGGCACCCAGACGGCGACGGCTCGCCGTCGCGACGGTGCGACCGTCCTCGCGAGCGCGACGATCGCCAGTCCCGCACAGACGACGGCCGCGAGGTGGACGAACGTCTGTCCCCGGCGGGCGAACAGCGCGTAGACCGGATCGACCCCGGCGGTGACGGCGAACCCGACCCACGCTATCGGCGCGACGAACAGTCCGAGGACGACGGCGCGATCACCGTCACGACCGACGCCGAGCGGGAGCCCCCAGCTCGCGAGCGCCGCGAGGACGACCAGTGGTACGACGAAGGCGAGCAGCCGGCGCGGCGTCGCCGCGGTGCCAGGGAAGAGTCCGATCGCCGCGTTCGCCGCGAGGATCGCGAACCCCGACAGCAGGATCGCGCCGACGAGCAGTCGGATCGGGCGATCGCGGGCGTCGGCGAGCCACGCCGCGCCGACGATCGCGACGACGACCCAGGCGACGAACAGTCCCGGGTTCGCCGCCAGCTCGTCGCTGAATGGCGGCCGCGTCACCCCGTAGTACCCCAGCACGTACAGCCAGAACGGGACGAGAAAGAGTAGTCCGAACCCCAGGGTCGGTCGGTAGCGACGGACGGTGACGACGGCGACGACCGTCGTCGCGGTCAGCGCCGCGATGAACGTGCTCAGGTGGTGCGTGACCGGGAGGACGACGAGTATCGTCCCGAGCACGACCCCCCATCGGAACCGCCCGCTCCGACAGAACCGCGCGGTGGCGATTGCAACGATCGGGACGAACAGCAGTCCGAGCACCTCGTAGCTGACGGTTACCGTCCGTCGGAGGTAGACCCCCTCGAGTGCGAGGGTGAGGCCGGCTGCGAGCGCCGCGAGCGCGACGACACCGCCAGCCCGGCTATCGGCGAGTCGGCCGACGAACCCGACCGCCAGCGCGGCCGGAACCGCGCCGACGACCGCGATCGTGGGCTGGGCAAGCCACAGCGGGGCGACGTCCGTGATCGCCGCGATCGCGGTCAGCAGGGTCGGGAACACGTACCCGTGTGGCCCGATCGATTCGAGCGGGAGCGCCCCCAGCGCGAGGGCGTCTCGGGCACGAGCGGCGAAGACGAACCCGTCGGGGTTGAACGGGTACGGCGTCCAGAGCAGCGGCGCCAGCCGGACCGCGATCGCCGTCGCGAGGACGATCACCGCTGCCTTGCCGAGTCGGCGATGGTGACGCCCCATTACCGTCTCGTGTGGGTTGCGGCGATAAGTTAACCATTCCGACTTTCGGCGTCGACGCTCGATCGGTGACGACCAAGTAGGTGTCGAATACCGGCGTATGATGGCCTGAAGGTTCAATTTCCGTGAGAAGAGCGTTTTACCGGGTAGCGCGTGTCGTCGGTATGAACCGACGTACACTCCTGGGGGTGGCGACCGGGGTCGGAACCGCGACGCTTGCCGGCTGTCTCGGCACACTTTCGGAGGCTACGGAGTCGAACGGAGCCGACGACCGAAGCGATCGATCCGACGATCACGCGGCTGCCGAGAGCGGGGAAACTGGCGACGGGACGGACGGCGTCGACGTGATCGTCCGCAACGACGGGTCGGAACCCCGAACGGTGGACGTCTCGATCCGCCGGAACGGCGAGGACGTCCTCGATCGCACCGAGACGATTCCTGACGCGGACGTCCTCGAGGTGACGCTGCACGAGGCCGGTTCCTACGAGGTGAGTGTCGAGACGGACGCGGGACGAACCGAGGCTGCGGTCACGAAGCCGACCGACTGCGAGGACGCCCGTACCGAGATCACACTGACGGACCACGGCGTCGAATCGACGAACGCGAGCGTGTGCTGAGATCGAGGCGCCAAACGCGCGGGGTCTCGCGTTAGTCGCCCATTTGATGCTTCGCGTTAAAATCTGACATTTTATTAAGTTTACTAATCGCAGTATTTTGTCTATCTAGAAATACTATAAACTGGCGACATCCACCTACATGATTGTTCCACCGATAACAACGTATATATCGGATATAGTTGAAGAGGAAGGCCAAGAGTAGCAGAGATAGATTCACTTTTTAACCCGGCGTGCGGAGAGAACTGAAGATCCTTTTGTGAAAATCACAATATAGGGAAGTTCTACCGGCAAAGCGACGAGGGAAAATCATCTCCGTGAGAAGAGATGTTCCGGCTCGAGACGGGAGCAGACGAACGGTGTAGGACGTCCCTTCTGCGATCCGAACCTGTTGTTACACACATACTTTTGTAAAAATCTTGTCTATATATGACCATATAGGAAAATATAGGCCAGTATACTCGAAGAAAACCAGTCGCAATATCCACGAAACAGCCCGGACTACGTCTCATTCCGGTCTCTCATATTTCTCGGTGTGTGCGGTCCTGACTCCGACAGGTGATATTTTAAGACATAGTCTACATAGTAAATTATATTCTCCTCCGGGGGACAACAGAAGTGGCCGTATGAGTGATCGGTCCTTCGAAATCGGCTTTTCACAGCGGTATTCCGTCCGAGACAACGGGGTCGCGAAAACATCCGGACGGTTCTTCGCAGCGAGTTCGTGTTTCGAACGCGACTGTCTCGTGCTCGGGTAACGAGCCCACCCCCGGGAACTCGTCTCATCGCCACCCGACGATCGGTCCGATCGCTCTCCACAGCGACCGTCGTTCTTCGGAAAGGCGGTTTCCGCGTTCGTCGGTTTCGGAATAGCTCGCCCGTGTCTATATATTACTATATAGCAAGATATAGGTGTAGCGAACGGCCATATACCGGCTCGATGAACGCACGTACGCACGAAGATCGCAGTCCGGCGCGAGAGGAGCGACCGGAAGGCCGGTCCTGATGACCGACCGTTCGCTCGAAGCCGCCGTCGTTGACCTCGACGGAACCATCTACCGCGGTAACCGACTCCGTGCGGCCGTCGAGGCCTTCGACGACGGTCCCGACCCGCAGTTCTATGCAACTAACCCGGATCGAACCTGTCCGACCGACACCGGAGAGATACCCGATACGGCGGCGACAGTCGGTGCTATCGAAGGGGCAACCGGCCGCGAGTTTGACGCCGTTCTCGGAAAACCGTCACCGCTCGCGGTCGAGGTCGCAGTTCGTCGCCTCGAAACGAAGCCGGAACGGTGTCTTATCGTCGGCGATCGCCTGGAGACCGACGTCGAGATGGGGCACACAGCCGGAATGACGACCGCGCTCGTCCTCTCGGGGGTCACCGACCGCACCGCTGTTTCGACGGCGCCGATCGAACCGGACTCCGTCCTCGAATCGCTGAGAGATATCGACTCCATACTCCGCTCATGATCGGCTTCGACTTACTCGTCCATCTGGAAGAGGACGTCGCGAAGATCGTCGTTGCGACGCTGCTCGGGATGTTTCTCGGGCTCGAACGCGAGTGGTCACAGAAGTCTGCCGGCATCCGGACGTTCGCGCTGATCAGCCTTCTGGCGGCCGTCTTTACGATCGTTGACCACGACGGGCTGTTGCTCGTCGGCGGTGTCCTGATCATCGCTCACGCCGTGTTGTTAGCCGTCCAGAGCTTCATCGAGGACGACATCGACGGGCTCTCGCTCACGACGTCGGTGTCGATGCTCGTGGCCTACAGTATCGGTGCGCTCGTCGCCAACGGGTTCCTGATCGAATCGGTGACGGTGGCGGTGCTGTCGTCGCTGTTGCTCGTCCTGAAACGAGAACTCCACGAGTTCGCGTGGGGGCTCTCGCGGGAGGAGATGCGAAGCGCCGTCGAGTTCGTCATCCTGGCGTTCGTCATCTACCCGCTGTTGCCCAACGAGACGATCGATCCCTGGGGAGCCGTTCAGCCGCGGCTGATCTGGTCGCTCGTGATCGCGATTAGCGCGATCGGTTTCGTCAACTACGTGCTCGTCAAGAAGTACCAGGGTCGAGGAATCGCAGTTACCGGCTTTTTCGGTGGTCTCGTCAACTCGACGGCGGTCGTCGCCGAGATGGGAAAACGCGCGACCAACCAGTCGGGACTGCTCGGTTTAGCCGTGGGGGCGATCCTGCTCGCCAACGCTGCAATGGCGGTTCGAAACGCCGTCATCGTGGTCGCGTTCGTTCCGGAAGCCGCGCTCGTCGTCGGTGCTCCGCTCGGTGCGATCGCGATCGCGGGCGTCTCGATCGCGATCTGGCAGAGCGACTGGCGAACGGAGTTCGAGGCGGATCTCAACTCACCGTTCAGTCTCCGGAACGCGCTCACTTTCGGCGCGCTGTTTCTCGGTGTCCTGTTGGTTTCTGTCGGTGCCGAGGAACTGTTCGGTACTACGGGCTTTCTCGCGACGACGTTCCTCGCCGGGTTGGTCTCGAGCGGGACGGCGACGACGACAGCGGTAACGCTCGTCAGCACGGGACAGATCACCCAGAACGCGGCCGTTTCGGGCGTCGTGGCGGGGACAGCGGCCAGTATCCTGGTCAAGACGGTGTTCGCCGCGAGCATCTCCCGAGAACTCGTCCGGCCCGTGCTGTTCTGGAACCTCGTGTTGATCGGTGTCGGAATCGTCTTCGGTGCCCCCGTGTTGTTACTGTAATCTCCCCGTCGATCGCCGAGATGTGTGACGTCCTCGGCAGCGTTTTGCCGACAGCCGCGATACGTCAGAGCGACACTGCTCTTCGGACGCGACGAGGACGATCCCACGCCCGGACTCGAGTGAGACCGGGACGGACCCTGGCGCGATCACGCCGAACGGTCGGAGCGACGGACCGTCGAGTACGGCGGTGAGACGTACGTTTGCCGCCGAACGACCGCAAGCGACGAAACGTGGCAGATCGCGGGCGGTACGCCAGGGGCGGACGCCGACGGAGCGTCACGCTTCGTCGGAGAGTTCGACGCGAACGTCTCCGACGTCGATCTCTCGACCGACGGCCCGACGACGAGGACGAACTGATCGCTCCGGACACGCTGTTGTTCGCGATGACGCCGACGGAGGAGCCGGCCGCCGACGAAAGAATGTCGACCCCCTCATCGAGAACATCGAGGAGGAAACCGGTCGAGACGTCGGGAACGACCTGGTCGAGAACTACGCGGCACAGTCGAGGCGATCCGAGCGGTGGGTGGCTCACCGCTCGATGTCGTTGTCTACGGAATCGTTCCCCAGATCAAGCCGGCGTTCGTCGGCGTCGCGACCTACCGCTGGGACATCAACGTCCGCGAAGCGACGGTGATCGGCTTCGTCGGCGCGGGCGGAATCGGGGTCTCCCTCGATACATCGATCAACTTCTTCCAGTGGTCGAACGTGTTACCCATCCTCATCGCGATCCTCGGAATCGTGATCGTCAGCGAGGTGGCCTCGGTGTACCTACGGAAGAAAGTGAGCTGACTGGTACCGGAAAACATCTCTCTGTACATATATACTATAACAGTCTATATGATACGTGTGCTTCCATACGTCGATGCTGTTCGGATATTTCTATCGATTCGATAGTACAGCGGATAGAGAGCTCAAGAGAGACGATAATGGGGCCACTCCTACTACCGGGACTCTCCGAACGTCGGTTTTCGGTCCGCGTTCGCTCTTCGCCGAATCTTCGGTGCTATAACGTGCTGTACGGGCTCTTCCGATACGGAGTGATCTCAGATCCCGCAGTACCAGAGGAGATATCATTATACTAGGACTTTCGGATAATCATCAAAATACTACTGTTTCTCGAAGACAGTCTCGCCTCGAGTCGGAAAGCGACGACCGAGCTAGCTCTGCAGTCCACCCCAGCGAACGATCTCGGAGTAATCGAGAAACAGGCCGTCGACGCCGGCCTCGATCAACTGTTCGACCTCGTACCAGGTGTTGATCGTCCAGACGTTGACCGGCAGGTCACGAGCGTGGGCTTCGGCGACGATGTCGATCTCCTCGTAGGCGTCCTCGTCGAAAAACGGCGTCCCGTAGATCATCTCGAGGGGCGGGTTGACGCCCTCGGTATCGTACTCGTCTGTTACGTCGAGTCCTTCCTGGATCGAGTCGTAGAGCAGGTACGCCGCGGGCAGATCGGGATCGATGTCGCGGATCGTCGCGAGTGCCCCCTCCCAGAACGTCGAATACAGGAGCTCGTTCTCGTAGCTGGTCGAGATATCGACGACAGTCTCGAGCCACTTCCAGTCCTCGCGTTCGGATTCCGGATCGTCGACGCGACCGAACTGGACGTCCGGCGATCCGTCCTTGATATCGATGTTAACGCCGACGTTTGGCGGGATCGCCTCCATGGCCTCGGACAGCGTCGGCACGGTCTGGCCGCTCTCGAGGACTTCGGCGCTGAAGACCTCGCTGGCGGGCGTCTCGTACAGCACGCCCTCGGTGTCGGTCAGATCGCCGAGTTCCGTGTCGTGGAAGACGGCGATTTCACCGTCGCAGGTCGGAAAGACGTCGAGTTCGATCCAGTCCGCGCCGCGGCGATCGGCCGCGTCGTCGGAACCGCCCTGAACCGCTTGTTCGAACGCAGCAACGGTATTTTCCGGATAGATGTCGGCGAACCCTCGGTGAGCGATCACCGTCGCTCGATCCTTCCGCTCGCTCTCGCTCTCGGACCGATCCGAGGACGTTGCGCCTGCGGCCCCGGACGCGACAGTCGCTCCGACGGTCACCGCGCCCGTTCCGGCCAGAAACCGCCGCCTCAACATACTCGGTTTCTCTTGCATGCCTTCATCTATACCACAGTATTAATTATAATAATTTTGGAAGAGTATCGTACATGCAAGATTATCTACAGTTTAATCTATTGAATTACGTACTGCCAACGTTGACTCTACGCGATTCCGATCGCTATGAGTGCTGGAGGGGGAACCGCACCGACGCGTCTCCCAACACAGTTTGGAATGAGCGTTTTTACGATCCCATGCGTATCCGTAGTTGGCAGGACGCCACACCCCACAAACCACCTACCACCCACCCACCCACCCACCACCCATCACCCACTGACGGCTACCCCTGCCATTCGAACGACTACACCACCGTCGTTCACCCGCACCCACCCACCCACCCCCTACGCGACGACATTGCTCCCGCGTCGCGTACACCCCTGTCGTCTGCCGGAGTCGCGTTCCCCCAACGCGATTCCTGCTCCGTTCCCCCTTTCACTCGGACGGATCGACCGATAGCGAAGCCGCCAGGATCGCCGTCTGTACCGTTCGAAGATCCGTCCCTCGCACGGTCGCCGCCGCGCGAAACCGCTCGCGGACCTGCGCGGCACGATCGGGCGTTGCGGCGAGCCGAACGAGTTCGAACGCGTCCGGCTCGAGCCCGGCAGCCGCGTCGAAGTCGGCCGCGTCGTACAGCGCGGGAAACTCGTCGAGGACGTCCGCGAGAAGCTCGTCGGTCGCTTCGGCGCCGGGATCGCCCGCGGGAACCGTCCCCGTCGACTCCGCGAAGTAGTCCTCGAGGTCGACGACGCCGGCCGCCTCGTAGGCGGCTTCCGAAAGCGCGTCGGCGACCGGCGGGCTGACGTAGACGCCGAGGAGAGAGAACTGGTCGGTCATAGGCGCCGGTTCGGTTTCCAGCCAACAATAACTACCGCCTCTCGCCGTCCGTCAGGAGAGCTGGGCCGTCACGTCGGTCGTGGAGATCATCCCGACGTAGTCATCGCCGTCGACGACCGGGAGGTGGGTAATCCCGAGGCTGGTCATCATGGCGGCGATCTCCTCGAGATACAGCTCCGGCGGGACGGTCTCGACGGACTCGGTCATCACCGACTCGACGTCGGCCGTCGTCGGATCGGTGCCCTCTGCGGCGGCCGCGACCAGATCGGTACTGGTCACGATCGAGGGCGGATCCGTCCGAACGACGAGCGCCTTGATGTCGTTGTCGCGCATCGTCGTCGCCGCCTCGGTCAGCGTCGCGTCCTTCGAGATCGTCTCCAGCGGAGTCGACATTACCTCCCGAACCTGTGTCCCGTTATCAGTGTCCATACTTCCAGTACACGCTAGGCTACTATTGATGTTATGCCCGGTGCCGTTCTTGCGCTACTCGCGCTCGAGGACGACGACGACGAGCAAAACGAGCGTACCCCCGACGACCGTCGCCGTCGTGACGGGTTCGGCAAACAGGGCGGCGCCGAGCGCGACTGTGACCGGGGGCTCGACGGTGCTGATGATCCCTGCACGGCTCGCGCCGACGTACTTCACCACGGCGAAGAGAGTGACGACCGGGAGCGCCGTCGCGAGGACGGCGATCCACAGCAAGATCAGCCAGGCCGAGGGCGCCGTCGGGATCGCGAGCTCGCCGGTCAGAGACCCGACCGTGACGAAAGCGATACCGGCGGCGGGCAACACGTGGGCGGTGAGCACCAGCGGCTCGACCCTGACCAGCAGCGCCCAGACCGCGACCGCCGCGAGCAGGAACCGAAAGGCGAGCACGGTCGGGATCGAGAGCGCGGCCTGCTGAGCGCAGAGGCCGAAGATCCCGAGCGTCCCGAACCCGACGGCCGACACGACGACCAGGAGGATCCCGATCCGATCGCGGGTCGGCGCCGGCCACCCGTAACCGACGTCCATACTCGCCCCCTCTCGCGAGCATAGTATGGTGGGTGCTATCGTATCTCACGGCCCGGAACGGAAGAGCGTCGCGCCCGAGAACGGCTCAGTGCCGGAGCGACGGCGACTCGTGGCGCCCGTCGCTCCCGGTGAGCTCGGTCGAACTCAGACAGTGGACACAGCCCTCGAGAGTGCCGTCGTTATCGCCGAAAACGCGGACGAACGTCGCCGAGATCGGGGTGTCGCAGTTGTGGCAGGTTGGCATCGTAGATCACGTTGTATGCTACCAAACATCATTATTCCTGTTAACTGGATCGCCGCGGATGTCGAACGATCGGTCCGAAGAGCGTCGATACGGGCGGCACGCACCGCGTGGCGGTCACCGGATCCGAGCGAGGACTTCCGCTCGCGAGACGCAACACGGGAGCGATCCCCTCCCAGACGTTCTCGCCGTGTGGACGATTCGGTCTTCAGGGACTACGAGTCCGGGTCCTCGCGCACCCCGCGGATCTCGTTTCGAAGCTTGGCCGCCCCGACACCGACGACGAGTCCGATCCCGAACCCGGGGAGGAAGTCACTCGGCTCGCCGAGGACGGCGAGGAACGCGCCCATCGCGAGCGGCGGGAGCAGGAGAAGCCCCAGCATCTCCACGGCGAACACGTCCATGCTCTTTCTCGGGCCGTTCATACGTTGGCTACTCGTTCGAAAATGATAGTTCTTCACGAACGGTGGTTCAGGGACGAGCCGCTCGGCGGGTCGTTCGACGCGCTCGCGGGTTTACTCATCGAACGTCTCCTCGACGAAGACGGTCAGTTCGTCGTCCTCGCCGTCGGTCCAGGCGTCGTGGCCGGGCGGGATCAGCGCGACGTCGCCCGCCTGCAGCGTCTCGCGGGCGTCGTCGGTCTCGACGGTGAGTCGGCCGGTGACCACATAGAGGCGGTGCGGACTCGGACAGCGCTCCGTCCCCAGATCGGGGGCGTTGTCCCGCGAGAACCGCCATCCGGGCTCGACCGTCGATCGCCAGAACGTCCGTTCGTCGACCGTGACGCGTTCGGAACGACCGTTGTCGAACGCGACCGTCTCGTCGGGCGAGTCGAACGACCGTACCGCCAGTTCGCTGATCATGTTCTGTGCTACCACGCCAGTCCTCGTAACCGTTTCCGGGACGAAGCGAGCGCTCCGAGGCGAACGGTGTCGAAAGAACCGGCGGACGGCGATCCTACCCGTCGCCGTTGATCGAGACGTCCGAGACCGTCACTGAGACGTCCTCGATCGTGAGATCGATCGAGCTGATCTCGTAGGTGCGGTCGTCGAAGTCGACGGTCACGCCGTCGGTCTGGACGCCGACCGAGTCGATATCGTACGTCCGCTCGTCGATCTCGTAGCTGGGCAGCCCGTCGGCCTCGAGCTCGAGGCCGTCGACGGTCACGTGTTCGTCCTCGATGGAGGCGTCGATGCTGCCGACCTGATGGACGTCGTCGGCTCCGCCGGCGGCGACCGCTCCCGCCGAGAGCAGGGAGACGGCGAGAACGACCGCGAGACCGAGCGCGCCGAACCGCGTCATCGTTCGCATGCTGTGAGAGCAAACGGGGACGAACGCAATGAATGTGTCCATCGGCGACCCCTCAGATTCCGGAGCACGGAACGGTCGCGGTACGATCGACCGCCGCCAGCGGCTTCGACGGCAGTCGGCGTTCGATCCCGTCGGTCGAGCAGTCAGGTATTTCCACCGACCGCCACGAGAGTGGTGTATGGACGACGGCAAACAGGCCACGTTCGGCTCCGAAGGGGAGCTTCGAACCGACGAGGAGGCGGACGCGACCGAGGACGCGGGACCGGAGCACAACGACTTCGGCGAGGAGCGCGGCGAGAACGAGACCAAGGCGGGCGCGAACCGGTACGACGTCTCGAGCCTGCTCCAGAAGGCGGTGCGACGCTCGGACGAGGAGGTCGCGGCGTGGGCCGCCTGGGAGCTGGTGCGGTCGGGGTTCGCCTGGAACTTCTGGGATCGGATCAACCTCTACGTCGTCGAGGACCTCCGGGCCGGCCACGAGGTCGCGCTGCTGATCGCTCGCTACGAGGAGCTGGCCCGCGAGCGCTGGTCGGAGACCTCCTGGGAGGGACGGCTCTGTGCGGTCCACGCCGCGCTGGCGGCCGCCCGGGCGCCCTCGAGCCGCGAGGCTTCCCACGCCGACGACTACTTCGGCGAGCTCTCGGCCGAGCGTGTGGCCGCCCGCGAGGACGGACGGGAGCCGCGGTACGACCACCCCGTCGACGAGCTCGAGCCCGGCGGGCGCTACGACGTCGCGTTCGACCAGCACACCTACGAGGGGACGGCCCTCGGCCGGGACGGGCGCTTCTTCCGGACCCACGGCGCCCGCGTCGGTCCCGAGGGCGAGCCGGAGCTGAGCCGCCAGTGGCGCCTGCAGAGCATGCGCCTCGAGGACCGGGAGTACACCGACGAGGAACTGGCCCGCGCGGTCGAACCCGTCGACCCCGACGAACGGTGGCGGGCCGACGACGCCGACGAGGAGTAACCCGTCTCCCGGCGGCGATGGCGAGTTGAGAACCCCCGCTCGACCCGAACTCGCGCCGGTTCGGTTCCGATCTTTCAGCTTTGGATCCGGTATTCCTTTGATCGTCGAATCCTTAGCGAAGTACTTACTGATTACTGGTCACGGAAGACGGTAAGGTTGTTTGGTCTGGATAATAAGTAGGCTTATACGTGATCTCACGTCCAGATATCGTAGACACGTGAGTCCGAACGTCACTATCGAGCCGGATTCGGAGTCCGATTGTGCGATTGAGACCGTCGAAACCGGACGACCGGTCGTCGGAGCGGGAGGTGTGCGGCCGTGATCGACGGCAAGTGGAAGAACCTCCTGCTGGCGACGGCGATGTTCAACCTGGGGTTCGTCATCTGGTTCTCGTTCGCGCCGTTTACCGGCGGGATCGCCGACGAGTTCGGCCTCTCGGTCGCCCAGCTGGGACTCGTCTCGAGCGCGGCCGTGATCGCCGTGCCGGCCGGGCGGATCCTGATCGGCCCGCTGACCGACAGGTACGGCGCGCCCGTCACCGCCAGCGCGACGCTTCTCGTCGTCGGCACGTTCTCGATCATCAGCGCGTTCGCGACGACCTACGAGGTCTTTACCGCCTCGCGGGTGATCGCCTCGCTGGCGGGCATCACGTTCGTCATCGGCATTCAACACGTCGCCGAGTGGTTCGAGGAGGAGAACCTCGGGCTGGCCGAGGGGATCTTCGCCGGCATCGGCAACGCCGGCGCGGGACTGGGGGCGTACTTCACCCTCCCCCGGATCTTCGGCGAGGGGTACGCTGGGCCGCTGTTCGCGACGAACTGGCGCGCCGCGTTCTTCTACACCGGCGTCCTCGCGGTCGTCCTCGGCGTCGTCTACTACCGGTTCGGCGACGCTGCCAAGAGCGAGGCCAAGCGGCAGGCGACCAAGGAACAGGCCAGCTTCCGACAGTTCCTCTACGTCGGCACGCGCCACGGTGCGGTCGTCCTCGCGGCCGCCTACGTGATGACGTTCGGCCTCGAGGTCGCGATGAACGGCTGGCTCGGAACCTACTACCGCGAGGGGTTCGGCCAGGGCGATATCGTCATCGCGGCCACGTTCGCGTCGACGTTCTCGATCGCGGCCGGCTTGCTCCGGCCGATCGGCGGCTACGCCAGCGACGTCGCGGCTCGCAGAGAGCGGGACTTCCTGCCGTGGTTCGAGGGGCGTTACCGCGAGCAGTGGACGTTCGCGACGCTCGCGTTCGTCGTCGTGGCACTGGTTGGCATGACCGTCGCCGGACTGACGGGGAACATCTATCTCGCGGTCGCCGCGGGCTTCGTCGTCGGCGTCAGCTGTGCGTTCTCCGAGGGCGCGATCTTCGCGCAGGTGCCGGCGATGTTCCCGAACAGCTCCGGGAGCGTCGCCGGCGTCGTCGGCGGGATCGGGACGATCGGTGGCACCGTCTACCCGCTCGTGTTCGCGGCGCCGTTCCTCCCGAACCTCCACCTCGGCTACGCCGTCGTCGCAGTCACGATGCTTCCGATCCTCGCGCTCGCCGCGTGGGTGTTCCAGCCCGCGGTCGCCGAGCGAGCGACCGAGGACGGCTGGCTCGTCAGCGGCGAGGCGCCCGCGGACGGAGCGGTCGCCCCGAGCGACGACTAGGGGTCCATCGTGGCGTTCAGGCGCTTTCGTCGTGGAAGACGAGGACGGCAGTCGGAACCCGAAAGGCGACCAGCGCGGCGAGGAGGGGGCGACGAATCCGGACGTACGGGAGATCGGCTCGAGCGGAGAAGCGATACTGGCTCGTCGTTCACACTCGACCGCAACCGACGTAACGACGCGGCCCGTCAGTAAACGGCGTATGCGAGATCCAAGCGCGGACGAGCCGTCCGTGGACCACCCGGCGGCGGAGATCCAGGTCGTCGTCGTGGACCCGGATGACGTCGTCGAGGCGTTCGAACGAAACTACGCCGAGGAGAACTTCCGGCGAACGCACGTGCTTCGGCTCGTGCCACCGTTCGAGGAGGAACAGCGCGCGGAGCCGTACGTCGAGGACGGTCCGAAGCGGTATCCACCGGACCGGGATCCGGAACCGATCCACCTCGATCCCGCGACGTTCGTTCGCAACGAGGCCGGGGTCCACCCCAACGAGACGCACCTGACGGTCCCGACGCGGGAGCAGGCCCGATCGGCGGCCCACGACGATCACGGTGAGGACGCAAGCGAAGCCCTCGTCGACGAGTACCACGAGGAGGCCCTCGAGGAGTGGGAACGACGGGTGCGTAACTCGCTGGTCGACGCGGTCCGGATCCACTTCGATCACGGAACCGCCGACGAGATCTGGACCGAAGCCCGGTACGAGGCGGCCGAGGAGTGAGCGGTCGTCGGGGCCGTCGCCGCTCGCGCGGCCGACGATCAGCTCCCGCCGTCGGTTTCGAGTTCGAACTGCTCGTTCTCGGCGACGGCGTTGAGAACGATACTGGTGTTGGACCGGTTGATGTCAGGGTCCGTGACCAGCGCCTTGATCTGATCGTTCATGTCGTCGGTGTCTTTGAACTTCCCGATCGCGATCACGTCGTAGTCGCCGGTGACTTCGTAGACAGACAGCATCTGGCGGTGGTCCCGCAGGGTCTCGGTGATCTCGCCGAGCGCGTCGCCCTCGACCTTGAGCTGCATCACGGCGGTCACGTCGTAGCCGGCGGCGTCGTAGTCGACGATCGGCGTGTAGCCGCGGATGACCCCTTCGTCCTCGAGATCGGAGAGGTGATTCGAGACGGTCGTCACGGAGACGTCGAGCTCCTCGGCGAGACTCCGAAGACTTGCCCGTCCGTTACCCAACAGTGCGTTCACCAGGTCTCTGTCTAGGTGTTCGTACGTCACTGTGTAGACCGTCTCGCTTCCGGTACTATGAAGTTACGAATGTCAAATTATTCGCCGGGGTATTGCGAAAGGAAAGTCTCTTCTCGCTGGCCCGTTCGTCAGGCGCTCGCCGAGGCGAGCGCCTCGACGTCCCGGTCGCGGGGCGGGGCGAGCCGAACCGCGCACTGCTTGAAGTGGGGCTCTTTCGAGCGAGGGTCGACCGCGGAGAGGGTCAGCTCGTTGACCGCGGGGTGGTGGATCGGGAGCCAGACGACGCCGTCCGGGATCGACTCGTCGGCCTCGATCCGCACGGTGATCGACGCCCGTCGCGAGGCGACCCGTGCGTACCTGCCGTCCGGACCGCTCTCGAGGACGTCCCCGACGGCGACGGCCGTCGCGGGGCTGAGCCGGGCGGTCGGCGGCCCGTCCTCGATCGTCCGAACGCCGGTGTTGTAGGCGTCGGGTCGGCGCGCAGTCGTCAGCGTGAACGGATAGTCGTCGTCGGTCGGCTCGGGCAGCGGCGCCGCCTGACCGTCCGAAAAACGGGCGCGATCGGACGGGGTCGGGAACGACCACGCCGCCGGGTCGTCGCCGGCGCCGTCCGTCGCGTCCTCGTAGTACCGGTACCCGCCCGCGGCGTCGGGCTCCGGCGCCGGCCACCGCACCGCCAGCTCGGCGTCGAGGCGGTCGTAGGAGAGCCCCGAGAGGTCGGCGGGGGTTCCCTCGGTCATCGCAGCGAGCTCTTCGAAGACCGGTTCTGGTTCGGGCGGATCGTCGAACAGCTCCGGTGCGAGCCGGTCGGCCAGCGAACCGATCAGCTCGAGGTCATTTCTGACGCCCGCAGGCGTCTCGGTCGCAGGCCGAACCCGCGAGACGGTGCGTTCCATGTTGGTCGTCGTCCCCGCGGACTCCCCCCAGGTGGTCGCCGGCAGGACGACGTCCGCGAGCTCGACGGTCTCACTGCGAAAGGCGTCCTGGACGACGAGGAAGGCGTCCGCGAGCGCCTCGCGGACGTGCGTCGCGTCGGGCATCCCCGCGACGGGGTTGGTCGCGACGGCGTAGACGGCCGCGACGTCGTCGCCGATCGCGTCGACGATCCCGACCGGTCCGGGCCCCGGCTCCGCGGGCAGCCGCGATTCCGGCACGCCCCAGGCCGCCGCGACGTCCTCGCGGGCCGCGGGGTCGTCGAACGGCCGGTGGCCGGGCCAGGTTCCTTTCGAGGAACACACTCGAGTCCCCATCGAGTTCGCCTGCCCGGTCAGCGAGAACGGACCCGATCCCGGACGGAGGTTCCCCGTCGCCAGACAGAGGTCGATCAATGCGCCCGCGGCCGCGGTGCCGTCGACGCTCTGGTTGATCCCCATCCCCCAGTAGACGAGGCTCCGGCTCTCAAGGGCCGCGGCGAGTCGGTCGACGTCGGCCATCGAAACGCCAGCACGCTCGGCCGCGCGTTCGGCGTCCGGGAGCGACTCCCGGAGGCCGTCGAACCCCTCGGTCGCCTCGGCGACGAACGCCTCGTCGACCCGGTCGGTTTCGACGATCCGGGCCAGGACCGCGCGGGCCAGCGCGAGGTCGCCGCCGGGTTCGAGCGGAACGTGGCAGTCGGCGACCTCGGCGGTCTCGCTTTCGATCGGATCGACGACGAGCAGCTCCGACCCGTCCTCGTCGGCGGACTGGTTGATCCACCGGAAGAGGACGGGGTGGGCCGCGGCCGGGTTCGCCCCCCAGACGAGGTGGGTCTCGGCTTCCGGAACGTCGTCGTAGGTCGGCGGTGGCGCGTCGCTCCCGAAGGCGTCGTAGTAGGCGGTCACCGCCGAGGCCATACACAGCGTCGTGTTGGCGTCGTAGTACCGGGTGCCGATCCCGCCGCGGGCGAGTTTGCCGAGCGCGTAGGCCGCCTCGTTGGTCTGTTGGCCACTACCCAGTACCGCGACGCCGTCGGGGCCGTCCTCGAGCGCGGTATCGAGCCCTTCCGCGGCCCGTTCGAGGGCGGTTTCCCAGGTCGTCGCCACCAGTTTCCCGTCCCGGCGAACGAGCGGTCGGGTCAGCCACTCGCCGTCGGGGTCGGCAGTCTCGCTGATCCCGCGCTGGCAGGCCAGTCCGCTCGAGACCGGGTGCGAGGCGTCGCCACGGACGCTCTCGAGGCCGTACCCTCGATCGACGGCTCGCTGGACGTGCCCGCAGCCGACCGCACACCGCATACAGGTCGTCGGGACGAAGTCGGTCACCGTCGCTTCCCCCCACTGTTCAAACGTCTCGAATGTGGTTTACAAACGGTGGCCAAGACAACTTCTGGTGAACGGAATACGGACTTATCCATGGGGAAGGGATACGTATGGAGGAACTAAACGCTAATCGTTTACAATTCGTTACTTCTCCCCTACGCTTTCGGGAAGGTCGAACATACCCCTACGGATATGGAGAATATAAGGTCGTGATCTCTCGGGAGTTCTCGCTCGGAAACAGTCCCCGATGATATTGTATATCGCATATATTATTACCGGATTGTACAATAGACACTTATCTTGAAGATCGATAGTATACTGCCGAATGATCAGTACCTACTTCTCTTGAAACCCATTACGGGAATTTTATATTACCTAAATAGTATTTCTTAGTATATTCATTATAGTACGATCACAGAACCTGGCTTTCCGTCGGAAGCGAGGACGGGCCGTCGCGTCCCTGTGTCCCGTCGACTCGTCGCGCTCGATCCACTCGAGCAGGACGAGAGCGTCCCGAACGCGACCAGGGTCGGACTCGTCGGCCGCCACCGGTCTCGCTCGTCTGTACTCAAACGCCAGGAGAGTGCGTCGTGAACGGAGTTTGCGCTGGTATCGGGTGGCGAAGGCGATCAACCGTACGTTTTTGTCGGTCTATGGGAAACGAGTGACCATGTCACTGGAAGACGACTCCCTGGAGTATCACGAGGACGACCCGCCCGGAAAGATCGCCGTCGAGACGACCAAACCCACCAACACTCAGCGGGAGTTGAGCCTGGCGTACTCGCCCGGCGTCGCCGGGCCGTGTCGCGCGATCGCCGACGATCCCGACGACACCTATCGCTACACCGCCCGCGGGAACCTGGTCGGCGTCGTCTCGAACGGGTCGGCCGTGCTGGGGCTGGGCGATATCGGACCGGAGGCCTCGAAACCGGTGATGGAGGGGAAGGGCGTCCTGTTCAAGCGGTTCGCCGATATCGACGTCTTCGACCTCGAGCTCGAACACGACGATCCCGACGCCTTCATCGAATCCGTCGCCGGCATGGGGCCGACCTTCGGCGGGATCAACCTCGAAGATATCAAGGCTCCGGAGTGTTTCACGATCGAGGAACGGCTCCGCGAGCGGATGGACGTTCCGGTCTTTCACGACGACCAGCACGGCACCGCGATCATCAGCGGTGCGGCGCTGTTGAACGCCGTCGAGATCGCCGACAAGGAGCTCGAGGAGATCGAGGTTGCGTTCGCGGGCGCCGGCGCGGCCGCCGTCGCGACCGCCCGCTTCTACGTCTCGCTGGGCGTTCCGCGCGACAACATCACGATGGCCGACATCGACGGCATCCTCACGACCGAACGGGCAGAGTCGGGCGATCTCGACCCCCACAGCCGGGAGTTCGCGCGCGACGTGCCCGCCGGCGGAGTCGCCGAGGCGATGGCTGGCGCCGACGTCTTCGTCGGCCTCTCGGCGGGCGGAATCGTCGACGCGGAGATGGTCCGATCGATGGCGTCGGATCCGATCATCTTCGCGATGGCCAACCCCGATCCCGAGATCAATTACGAGACGGCGAAGTCGGCCCGCGACGACACGGTGATCATGGCGACGGGGCGCTCGGACTACCCCAACCAGGTCAACAACGTGCTGGGCTTCCCGTTCATCTTCCGGGGCGCGCTCGACGTCCGCGCGACCGAGATCAACGAGCCGATGAAGGTCGCCGCCGCCGAGGCGCTGGCGGCGCTGGCCCGCGAGGACGTTCCCGACAGCGTGCGGGAGGCCTACGGCGACCAGCCGCTGCAGTTCGGTCCCGAGTATATCCTCCCGAAGCCGATGGATCCCCGGGTACTGTTCGAGGTCGCGCCCGCGGTCGCCGAGGCCGCGATGGAGTCGGGGGCCGCCCGCGTCGAGCTCGAGCGCGAGCCCTACACCGAGGAGCTCGAGGCCCGGCTGGGCAAGTCCCGCGAGATGACCCGGATCGTCCGGAACAAGGCCAAAAGCGACCCCAAGCGGATCGCGCTCGCGGAGGGCCACAACGAGAAGATCATCCGCGCGGCCTACCAGCTCGCGGAACGTGGCCTCGCCGAGCCGGTGTTGATCGGCGACGAGGCCGAGATCGACCGCACCGCCGCGGAGCTCGGGCTCGCGTTCGACCCCGAGGTCGTCGACCCGACCGCCGAAGCCACCGACGAGTACGCCGAGGCGCTCTACGAGCAACGGAAACGCAAGGGCGTCACCCGGCGGGAGGCCGCCGACCGCGTCCGGGACAGCAACTACTTCGCGTCGGTGCTGGTCCAGCAGGGTGCCGTCGACGGGATGCTGACGGGGCTGACCAACCACTACCCATCGGCGCTGCGCCCGCCCCTGCAGGTGATCGGCACCGCCGAGGACGTCGACCACGCCGCGGGCGTCTACATGCTCACGTTCAAGAACCGCGTCGTCTTCCTGGCGGACGCGACGGTCAACCAGGATCCCGACGCCGCGACGCTCGCGGAGGTCACCCGCCACGCCGCCGACATCGCCCGGCGGTTCGACGTCGAACCGCGGGCTGCCCTGCTGTCGTACTCCGACTTCGGCAGCGTCGACAACGAGGGGACCCGCAAACCCCGGCAGGCGGCCCGCCAGCTCCGCGAGAGTCCGGCAGTCGACTTCCCGGTCGACGGCGAGATGCAGGCCGACACCGCCGTCGTCGAGGACCTCCTCGAGGGAACCTTCGAGTTCTCCGAGCTCGACCGGCCCGCGAACGTGCTGGTCTTCCCGAACCTCGAGGCGGGCAACATCGCCTACAAGCTGCTCCAGCGACTGGGCGGCGCCGAGGCGGTCGGGCCGATGCTCGCCGGAATGGATCGGCCGGTTCACGTCCTCCAGCGCGAGGACGACGTCAGAGACATCGTGAACCTGGCGGCGGTCGCGACGGTCGACGCACAAGAAGAGGGGTAGCGAGCCCTCGTCGCACGTGTCGGCTCCGTACGCCGAAACTCACGCGTTCGTGGATTCGTACAGCTCGAGTTGCTCGAGCAGTTCCGAATCGCGCGCAGCGACGACCGCTTCCGGGTCCTTGTCGTCCCAGTCGTAGACGCCCTGTCCGGTCTTCAACCCGAGATCGCCGGCTTCGACGAGTTCCGTGACGACCGGATTCGGATCGGTACCGCGATCGAGCGCTTCCATGAGGTACGACTCGATGGCGTAGTGGACGTCGATCCCGGACTGGTCGACCTTCTCGAAGATCCCCATCGACGGCAGCCGAAAGCCGAACCCGGCCTTCACCGCTTTATCGATGTCTTCCGCGCTCGCGACACCGCGATCGAGCAACGAGAACGCCTCGTAGCACATCGCCATCTGGATTCGGTTGCCGATGTATCCGGGAACGTCCTTCTCGACGGTGATCGCCGTTTTCCCGAGACCGTCGAGAAACGCCGTGACGGCCGCCGCGAGATCGTCGTTCGTCCGCTCACCCTTGACGACCTCGACGAGCGGGACGATGTGGGGCGGGTTGAACCAGTGCGTGCCGAGAACCCGCTCGGGGGCGTCCGCCGCAGTCGCGATCTCCGTAATCGAGAGTCCCGACGTGTTCGACGCGAGCACCGTTTCGGGGCTCGTTAACTCCGATAGATCCTCGAACACCGTCCGCTTCACCTCGAGATCCTCGGTCACGGCCTCCACGACCAGATCGGCATCACCGACGACCGTCTCTAGCTCGGTCGAGTACGTGACGGCGCTGGTCGCGCGATCGAACGCCGCGTGGTCTATGCGACCTTCGTCGCGCAGCAACCGGAGCGTCTCCCGGATACGCTCTCGACCGGTCTCGAGTCGTTCCTCGTTCGCGTCGTGTAGCCCGACGTCGTACCCTTCGCTCGCGAACGTGGCAGCGATGCCGTGTCCCATCGTACCGGCACCAACGACTGCGAGTCGCTCGGGATCGAAACGGTCCGTCATTGTTTCCACCTCCTCGGAACGATACTTAAAATTCGTGATCTTCGCGGTCGGTCCGTTCTCTCCACACGGGGCTTAGGAGGTCACAGGTGAGGGTCGTCGGTACTGCGTACGGGGTACCCCGAGAAGTCCGAGCGATCAGCGTCGCACATACCCGACTTCCCTGTACGTGTGTCTGATATTTAAGGAGATAACCGATATATGATTTCGGAAGAAGAATTGCCGACCGAACGCTGCTTTCACGACGCTCGGTTGGAGGCGTTCGAGCCGGTGTCAGCGACGCGGGCTGTCACTTACGCGCCGCCCCTCGCTATTCCTGTGGGCCGTAGTCCGGACTGATATCCTCGCGGAGGCGGGCCTCCGCGGAGAGCTGGTGGGCGTGGGTGCCCTCGAGTTCGCAGATCTTCGCGGCCCAGGGGGCGATGCGGGCGGCGCCCTCCTCGGTCGCCTCCTGGTGGGTGAGGATCTTGAGGTAGGTGTTGACCGTGATGCCGCCGCTGTAGCGGGCGACCTCGAGGGTCGGCAGCGAGTGGTTGGTGCCGACGGCCTTGTCGCCGAAGACGACCGGCGAGTGATCCCCGAGGAACAGTGAACCGTAGTTGTAGAGGTCGTCGACGACCGAACGGGGCTCGTCGATCATCACCTGCAGGTGCTCGATCGCGTAGTCGTTGACGACCTCGAGGGCGTCCGACATGGTGTCGGCGACGACGACCTCGCCGTTTTCCTCCCAGCACTCGCGGGCGACGTCCTCGGTGCGCAGGTCGTTGGCCTGCTCGTCGAACGCCGCAACGGCGTCCTCGGCGACGTCGCGGTCGGTCGAGACGAGGATCGGCCGCGAGTTGGGGTCGTGCTCGGCCTGGGCGAGCAGGTCCGTCGCGACGAGCTCGGGGTCGGCGGTCTCGTCGGTCAGAATGAGTACCTCGCTGGGCCCGGCCAGGAAGTCGATGCCGACGTGGCCGAACACCTGGCGTTTCGCCTCCGTTGTGAAGACGTTGCCCGGCCCGGTGATCTTGGCGACCTCGGGAACGGTGTCGGTGCCGTAAGCCATCGCGCCGATCGCCTGGGCGCCGCCGATGCTGTAGATCTCGTCGGCGCCCGACTGGTCCATCGCGTACAGCTGCGCCGGCTGGATGCTCCCGTCCTCCTGGGGCGGCGCGCAGGTGACGATCCGCTCGACGCCGGCGACGTCGGCCGGAACGATCGACATCGCGGGGGCAGCCACGAGCGGGTGGCGGCCGCCGGGGACGTACGTTCCCGCGGACTCGACGGGGACGACCCGCTGACCGAGTGTGACGCCGTCCTCGAACTCCCGCTCAAAGCCCGAGACGTGTTCGCGCTGTTCCTCGTGGAACTCGCGAACGTTCGCGATCGTGTTGTCGATCGCCTCCCGCTCGGCGTCGGTCAGCTCCTCGGCCGCGGCCTCGATCTCGCGCTCGCTCACGCGGAACTCCTCGACCTCGACGCCGTCGAACCGCTCGGTAAACTCGTGGACTGCGTCGTCGCCGCGTTCCTTGACTTCCGAGAGGATGTCGTGTACCGAGTCCGTAACCTCCTGATCGATCTCGATCGAGGCGCTACCCGCCTCCTTGAGATACTCCACTGTATCGGACATGCTATCGAGTCTGGATAACACGATCGTGATATAAAAAACGTGGGATACGGTCGCAGGACACGCTCGGCGCGAGGGGCCAGCAGTTATTCGCCTGGAGGCGCAACTCGAGGCCGATGCACGACGAACGGACGATCATCGTCACCGGCGCAAGCGGTGGTATCGGGCGGGAGATCGCACTCACGCTGCTCGCCGAGGACGCGAACGTCGCGCTGGCGGCGCGGGGCGACGGAATCGAGGAGTCAGCGGCGATGGCCGACGCGGGCAACCGGGCGCTGCCCGTTCGAACCGACGTCACCGACGAGTCCTCGGTCGAGGAGCTGGTCGATCGGACGGCGGCCGAGTTCGGCGGAGTCGACGGCGTCGTGAACAACGCCGGGATCGCCGGCCCCACGGCACCGGTCGAGGACGTCGCGGCCGACGACTGGGATCGTACGATGGCGGTCAACGCACGGGGTCCGTTCCTGCTCGTGAAACACGCCGCGCCGTTGCTGGCCGAGAGCGACCGCGCGAGCGTCGTGAACATCTCCTCGATCAGCGGGAAGCGCCCGCTCGAGGATCGTACTCCCTACGTGGCCTCGAAGATGGCGGTGATCGGACTCACCCGCACGCTCGCGTTCGAGCTGGGAGACGACGACGTGACGGTAAACGCCGTCTGTCCGGGCGCGACGTCGGGGCCCCGAATCGACGACGTGATAGAGAAACAGGCCGAGCGACGCGACCTCTCCTACGAGGAGGCCAAAGAGGTCGTGTTCACCGACGACGCGGCGCTGGGTGAGCTGGTCGAGCCCGAGGACGTCGCCGAAACCGTCTCGTTCCTGCTGGGTCCCGAAGCGCGACGGATCACGGGCCAGGATATCAACGTCGACGCGGGAACGGCCTGGTACTGAGCCGACGCGGCGCTCACGCCTCCGGCTCCGGCTGGTCTCGGTAGGCGTCCGACAGCGGTTCGATGTCCTCGAGCAGCTCGACCTGTTTCGTCAGCGAGCTGATCGCGTACCGATCGCCGTCCTCGCCGTAGTCGACGATGTAGTACGGCGTGTAAACGAGCTCGAGCTCGTCGAGCGACGTCTCGGGTCGCCTGACTGGGCGGTACTTCCGGTTGATGTACCCGAACAGCCAGTCGTCCCACTTTTCTTCGGCCTCGCGCTCGGCGACCGACACCGGGACGACCCGGCCGTCGGGAGCCGTTCGGGTCTCGATCTCGGGGATGGTGACGTCGACCTCCCCCGCTCGGCCGGTGGCGGCGTCGATCCCCGCGACGAACCTGACGGTCTTCTCGCCGCGACCGATCCGATCGAAGACGACCGTCGTGTACGCGAGGTAGTCCGGATAGTACAGCGTGGTCACCCGCGGCTCGGTGTCCCCGCGTCCGAGCAGCGACTCGAGTTTCGAGCGGAGAAACGTCGTGAACGTCAGCCGATCGGTTCGTCCGGCGGCGTCGGACGGGTCGAGCCGCGGTTCGAAACACGGGAGTTCCATTACCGGTGACCAGCGGCGACGATCACTTAGCTGTTGGCGTCTCGCGGTCGCGTCCTCGAGAGTGGAGAGCAGCCGAGACCGCGAGTCAGTCGTCGCTCTCGACGCGACCCCCGTCGGAGAGCTCGGTGGTGCCCCGGAAGACCTCGTTGCGGTCCTCGACGGCCATCGGCTCGGTGAACTTACTGCCGAGGTACGTCGAGACGCAGCTCACGATGAAGCCGATCCCGCTCGAGGCGTAGGGGTTCTCGCTGTAGGGGAAGAGGCTGAAGCCGGCGATCGAGTCGTACAGCCCCATCTGCGGGCCAAGGTGGATCACGGCGTACACCGCGAAGCCGGCGACGAAGCCGATTATCGCGGCCTTCTTCGAGGTGGATTCGTCGAGGCTGCCGACGAAGTAGGGGCCGCTGTAGGCGGAGATGATACCGCCGATCCCGATCCACATGAACACCGACAGGTACTGCGGCGGCGTCATCACGGCCGCGACCGCGACGATGGTGACGACGACGGTCGCGACCCGGGAGATGAGCAGCGCGCGCTGGTTCACGGCGGGACTCGAGGGGTCACCGCCCTTCCAGGGAACGTACGTCTTCCGGTAGAGGTCGTTCGCGAAGATCTGTGCGACCGAGATGATGAGTCCGTCGGCGGTGGAGATGATCGCGCTGAGGATCGCAACTCCGAGGAAGGCGGCGAAGACGGCTGGCAGCGTCTCGATGAACAGCACGGGGATGATCGCGTCGGGGTCGGCGATCTCGATCCCCTGGGCCGCGCCCAGCACGCCGCCGAGGAACATCAGCGGGAGCGTCATGCCCGCGACCGCGGCGACGATGAAGAACTTCTTCATGTACTGGGTGCCCTTGATCGCGAAGAACTTGTTGCCCAGGTGGGGCTGGGCGGTAAAGCCGATGTGGCCGACGAACAGCAGGAAGATCACCCACCAGTTGGCGAAGATCGGGTTCTCGGAGTCGGTGTGGGTGTCCCACTGCTGGCCCGCATCGAGATTCGCGTTGACTGCCGAGACGCCCCCGTCGAACCCCCAGCCGGTGAGAAACATCGCGAAGATCAGGATCGTGATTCCGACCATGATCGCGCCCTGGACGGCGTCGGTGATGATGTCGGCGTGGCTGCCGCCGAGGGTCAGGTACAGCAACAGCATCCCGGCCGCGGCCCAGATCCCGACAGTGTAGTCGATCCCGAGGATCGTATCGAACATCCAGCCGGCGGCGACGATCTGGGACATGACGTAAAACAGCAAGAAGAGGGCGACGAGCGAGGCCATCAGTCGGATCACGGGGCTCTTGAATCGGTCACCCAGGAAGTCCGGAATCGACTGCGAGCCGGCCTCGTCACCGACTTTCTTCGTGATGCGGGCGACGAGCATGATGCCGAGGTAGGCGCCGATCGGGTAGATCAGCGCGTAGTAGCCCGCCTTGAATCCCATATCGTATGCCATCCCCGGGATTCCCATGAACGTCGAGCCGCTGGCGACGGTCGCTGCGTACGCGAACCCGAGCGCGAGGAAGCCGAACCCGCCCCGAGCCGTCGCGTAGTCGTCCTGCGTTCCCGTTCGCTTCCATCCCCAGTAGCCCAGTCCGGCGATGACGACGAGGTAGAACGCCAGAAAGAGCCAGCCGTAGGTAACGACGGCATCGGTCGTCGGCATCAGCGCTCACCCTCCGCCGTCGCCCGCTCCTCGCTGCGTTGCTCGATGAGGTCCTCGATCTTCAGGACCCATACCGCGACGATGAGGAAGTACAGTACTGTCGTCACTAGCAGCACCTGCATGACGTTCATTGGTACTACAACACAGTGGCCGCTACCGGAGTGATAAGTATAACGATTTTCTGGCAACGAGCCGGTCGGAACGGGCGGACGCTACCGACTCGCCATGCTGAGCTCGATCGCGTTTGCCGCACCGGTGACGATCTCGGGGAGCTCCTGAGTGAACCGCTCGTCGCTGAGGCGGTTTTCCGGGCCGGAGACGACGATCGACCCGAGCAGCTCCCCGTCGTCGACGACCGGACTCGCGACCGCGCGAAACCCGTCGAAGGTCTCCCCGTCGTTGAGCGCGTACCCTCGTTCGCGAACCGTCTCGAGCTCCGCCAGCAACTCGTCGGGATCCGAGACAGTCGTCTCGGTTCGCTCCTCGAGTGGCGTCTCGGTAACGATCTCCCTGACCCGCTCCTCGGGGAGGTGTGCGAGGATCGCCTTTCCGGCGGCGATGTTGTGCAGCGGGACGCGCTTGCCGATCTCGCCGTAGGGCTGGACTGCCCGATCGCCCATCGCCTTCTCGAGGTAGACGCCCTTGCCGTACTCCTCGACCATCACCCAGGCGATCTCGCCGGTCTCCTCGGCCATCTGCTCGAGGGAGGGTCTGACGACGTCGGCCAGCACCATCCGACTTTTTGCCTGCACGCCGTAGTGAAGACACTTCAGGCCGACGCGGTAGCGCCCGCCTTCCTTGATGAGAAACTCGTGCTCGGCGAGCGTCGCGAGGTGGTCGTGGGCGGTACTTTTCGCGATATCGAGCTCCTCGGCGACTGCCGTCGCGCCGCCCCCGTCGAGCCGGTGGACCGCCTCGAGGACGCCGAAGAGCGTCGAGGCCGATTTGACCGTCCGCGTTCGTTCGTCCGACATACGAACGCCTTTGAGACTGGATACCATAAGTCGCCTGATCACTGCCGTATCGGAACACCTATCCGCGATTGCCGAACGCGAGTTCGCGGTACGTCCGGAATATCGGTGATGCGTCCGCCTCGTCGATGCCTTCCGTTCGGGGTTGCCGAACGCGCTCCCGGATCCGCGATCGTTCACGATCGATCCATGAGGGGAAGTACTCACGAGGATCGGCTCCGGAAAATAGAAATCGACGCCACTATTTACATAGGTATGATCGTAATCCAAATCGCGTTCGCCGTCCCCGAACGGGTCGGAACCGGTCCGCATCCCAATTTGGGACGGACACACGTATAGCGGCTGGAGGTTCGCGATCGTCGATCGGATCACGGTGCGGTCGACGGGACCGAAACCGTCGCTACCGACGGAACGACTCGAGAACGCTCGAACGGTCGATCAGTGTCAGCAATCGGCAAACATAGTATCCGAATATTCCGGATAGGTTCCAATACAACGGGGACGGATCCGACTCGATTCGTGTCAGTTAGCGGCGCTACTCGTCGAAAGCGGCTCAGAAGTCGCCTTTGGTGATACGTACCGGAGACTCGGTCAGCATCGTCCGGAATATTCGGCGAGTTTGTTGGATCGAAAGGCAGTACGTTTATTGGCCCGAGCGCGCCAGAACAGCGTAATGACAGCCGACGTGCCGCTAACGACTGCCGCGAGGACGTTCGAAATACTCGAGACGATCCGGGAGCGAGGTGGGGCGAGCGTGAGCGAGCTGACCGATCTGCACGATCTCCCGAAGAGTACGGTCCACGACTACGTGACCACGCTGACCCGACTGGGTTACCTGACGAACGACGACGGGGAGTACGATCTCAGCCTCGCGTTTCTCGCCCACGGGACCTACGCGCGAAACGCCATCGCCCACGCCGACCGCGTCGAGCCCGCGCTCGAGGAGCTCGCCGATGAGACGGGCGAGATCGTCTGGTACATCGTCGAGGAGGGCGGCCGAGGCGTCTACGCCGGGAAGGGGATCGGACGTGACGCGCTCCAGCCCTACGCCTCGATCGGGACCCGCAGCGCCCTCCACACCATCGCGGGCGGGAAGGCAATCCTCGCGGCGCTCCCGGACGACCGCGTCGACGAGATCGTCGCCGAGCACGGGCTCGAGCGCCACACCGAGCGAACGATCACGGCCCGCGACGAGCTCGAGGACGCCCGTGACCGGATCCGCGAGCGGGGGTACGCGCTCAACGACGGCGAGAACATCGACGGCTGGCGCGCCGTCGCGAGCCCGGTCGTCCTCGAGGAGGAGCTGTACGGCGCGATCGCGGTCGCCGGCCCGAAGAACCGGCTCCGCGGGGAGTACTTCGAGGAGAGGCTACCGGAGCTGACGGTGGGAACGGCAAACGAGGTGCAGCTCCGGCTTCGAAGCGAGTCGGGAACGGGGTTCCGCTAGGTGAGCGGGACGACGTTCCGCTAGGTGAGCGGGACGACGTTCCGCTAGGTGAGCGGGACGACGTTCCGCTAGGTGAGCGGGACGACGTTCCGCTAGGTGAGCGGGACGACGTTCCGCTAGGTGAGCGGGACGACGTTCCGCTAGGTGAGCGGGACGACGTTCCGCTAGGTGAGCGGGACGACGTTCCGCTAGGTGAGCGGGACGACGTTCCGCTAGGTGAGCGGGACGACGTTCCGCTAGGTGAGCGGGACGACGTTCCGCTAGGTGAGCGGGACGACGTTCCGCTAGGTGAGCGGGACGACGTTCCGCTAAGTGAGCGGGACGACGTTCCGCTAGGTGAGCGGGACGACGTTCCGCTAAGTGAGCGGCATAACGATCGAGGCCACGAGCACGAGGAGTAGCCCGGAGACGGACATGATCGTCGCGACGGCAGAATACGTCTTGAACGTCTCGGCCTGCGTGATGCCCGCGATCTTGCTGACGGTCCAGAACCCGCTGTCGTTGTACCACGGCGCGATCATCCCGCCGAAGCCGACAGCCATCATCATGTAGACGGGGTGTGCGTTGAGATCGCCGGTCAGCGGCGCCATCATGGCCGCGCCGGTGAGGATCGCGACGGTACCCGACCCCTGGGCGACGCGGATCACGGCGGCCACGAGCCAGCCGGCGAACAGCAGCGGCAGGCCGAACTCGACGAGGCCGTCGGCAATGTACTGGCCGACGCCGGCGATCTCGAGCATCGCGCCGAACGTCCCACCGGCCGCGGTAATCGCGATGATGTTCCCGCCCGATTTGATCGACTCGGTCAGCTCGTCGCTAAACAGCGAGCGATCCCCGTCCATCTCCATCCGGAAGAACGTGAACGCCGAAAGCATCGCGGCCGCGGTCAGCGCGAAGTTCGGATCGCCGAGAAACGCCGCGAGGTCAGCGACGAACGCGTCCTCCCCCAGGAGCGCGTCGGTGATCGTCGCGGACGCGATGAAGACGACCGGGACGGCGATCGGGAGCGAGGACTCGAACAGCCCCGGGAGCTGGTCGACCGGCGTCTCGGCTTTCTCCTTGAGGCTCTCCGGGGACGAGCCCATGGCTTCCCGGAGCGGGAAGTCCTCGCGACTGTGGAGAAAGCGCCCGTAGACGATCCCGCCGAGCAGCGACGTCGGCAGCGCGAGTCCGACCCCGACCAGGAGCGCGAGCCCGACGTCGACGTCGAGTTCGGCGGACATCGCAAGCGGGCCCGGCGTCGGCGGCACGAGCATGTGCGTCGCCAGCGCCCCGGCACACAGCACCGAGATGTACAGCGAGAACTTCACGCCCGTCCTGGCTTTCATCGACCGACCGAGCGGCGCGAGAAGGAAGAAGACGTTGTCGAAGAACACGGGGATCGACAGCACGTAGCTACTGCCCATCAGCGCCCACTCGGACTGGTCCTCGCCGGTGAGCGAGCGGAAGGCGCGGACGATCCGCTCGGCCGCCCCGCTGTCCATCAGGGTCTTGCCGATGATCGCGGCCATCAGGATCGGGATCCCGATCGAGACCATCACGTCGCCGAAGGACTCGGCGACCTGCGCAGGGACCGCGTCGAACGCGATCTGTGGCGTCACGATCCCGATTGCCATCGCCGCGATGATCAGCCCGACGAACGCCGGCAGTTTCACCCACACTAACAGTACCACCGCGAGAACCAACCCGACGACGAACGGTATAAGCGGGTTTGAGAGTACCATGCACGAGCAACATCAGATCACGGGTACTTATTGATTAACATAATAGACGGTACACGTGGGCGAAGAACGCAACGTCAGACGCCCGAACCGTAATTTACTTGCAGTGTTATGCTGTCTGTTGTCTTATGACAGTCGTCGCCGCGGTCGACAGCGGAACGGGAGCGAGGACGGTCGCGGAAGCGGCCGCAACGCTCGCAGATCGGTCGGACGTCCCCCTGGACGTGCTCTCGGTCTACGAGGAGTCGGAGCACGAACATCTCGTCAACCAGGCGCTCGATACGGGCGGGTCGCTCTCCGACGAGGATCGACTGCGGATCGCCACCACGGCCGCGGAAAACGCCGCGGCCGACCTCGATCGGGAGTACGACGCCCTCGGGCGTCACGGCAAGCCCACGGTGGAGATCCTCGAGCACGCGAGCGACGTCGACGCGGAATACATCGTCATCGGGGGCCGACAGCGGTCCCCGGTCGGCAAGGCGCTGTTCGGGAGCGTCACCCAGTCGGTGCTGCTGGAAGCCGATCGACCGGTGGTCGTCGTTCCCGAACCGCCCGAGGAGAGCTGATCGGTCGGCGCTACTCGCGATCGTACGGATCGGGTGGAAGCTCGCCGTCCTCGAAGGACAGGGGCTCGAGCGGGCCGACGGTGACGTCCTCGCGGTCGGCGAGCTCCCGGGCGATGGGTTCGGAGACGACCAGCGCGTCGGGCTCCATCGTGCTCGGGATCCGGGCAGCCCGGAGTTTCTCGGGAGCGGCGATCCCGGTCGTCGAGCAGGCAACGATGAACGCCGTCGCGTCGTCGGGGACGACGAAGGGGAGCTTCGCGCGGTCCGTCTCGCCGCTCGTGACGATGTTGACGTACGTGTCCTCGAAGTCGATGTCGGCGACGTACTCTCGATGGACGAAGTCCGCGAGCCCGACGCCCAGGGCGTTCCCGTGGGACGGCTCGGTTAGCGAGCGGACGTACACCCGCGTGATCGACGGCGACTCGGGTTCGTCCTCGCCGTGGAACGAGTACCGCCCGAGGACGTTCGTGTCCATCCCGGTACCAGACTTGTCTTTCCCGGCCTCGTCGACGACGAGCAGGTCGAGGTCGTCGACGGGCAGCTGCGGGAAGTAGCCCCGGGCCTGCTCGAGCAGTTCGGGCTCGCGCTCGGGGATCTCGGCGGCGGGCACGCCCTCGATGTGGGCCGCGCGGTCGGCCGCGTTCTCCAGCAGGGCGATCCCGCCGACGATCGGCGTCTCCTCGAACAGGATCGCCGCTCGATCCCGGATCACGTCCGCGAACTCGGTTGCGATCGCCGCGTTGTGCAGCGATTCGGCCCCGCGGTGTTTGCCGAGCCCGATGACCGCGATCTTCGAGAGTCCGCTCTCGACGGCGCCGTTGAAGTCGGTGTGGACCTTCACACGGTTCGCGAGCAGGACAGCGTCGGCCGCGAGGGCGTCCTTCGCTGCGTAGACCGGACGGCCGAGTTCGTCCTCGCCGACGGCCTCGACGGCCATCGAGGATCGGATCTCACAGCCCATCCGTTCGGGCGTGACGCCCAGCGCCTCGAGGGTCTCGCGCTGTCCTTCGGCGGTCGCGCCGCCGTGGCTCCCCATCGCGGGGATGATAAACGGCTCGAGGCCCCGATCCTGTAGCTCGGCGACGGCGGCGGAAAGCGTCGCGGGCATATCGTGGATCCCGCGGCTGCCGGCCGTGACGGCAACCTCGGCCCCTTCCGGGAGCGAGTCGAAGGCGTCGATGTCGTCCACCGCGGCCCCGGCTGCGGCCTCGATGTCGTCGACCGCCTCGAGCTCCCGTTCGCGGCGTGCGACGGCGAACCGGGGTAAGTCCTCGATTCCGTACTCGTTGGTCGCCCGCAGGACGTCGGCGTCGGGGAACTCGAGGTTCATCCCGCATCCCCCGACGGAGCTCCGGCTCGCTCGCGCCGTCGCTCGGCCATCTCGGCGGCGACCTCGACCGCGTCGATCAGGCTCGCCTCGCTGGCGATCCCCTCGCCCGCGATGTCGAAGGCGGTGCCGTGGTCGACGCTCGTGCGGACGATCGGCAGCCCGATCGTGACGTTGACCCCGGAGACGGCGTCGCTGCTCGAGAACCCCAGCGTCTTGATGGGGATGTGGCCCTGGTCGTGGTACATCGAGACGACGCAGTCGTACTCCCCGCGGGCCGCCTGGACGTAGACGGTGTCGGGCGATTCGGGACCGTGAACGTCGATCCCCTCCTCGGCGGCGTGCTCGACGGCGGGGCGGATCTCGGCGTCGTCCTCTTCGCCCAGCAGGCCGCCGTCGCTGGCGTGGGGGTTGAGCCCGGCGACGGCGATCGTCGGCTCTGCGATCCCCAGGTCGCGCAGTCCCTCGTCGGTAACCCGGATCGTCTCGAGGACGTTCTCGGTCGTCACCAGCTCGCAGGCCTCCCGCAGCGGAACGTGCGTGCTGACGTGGGTGACGACGAGGTCGTCCTCGACGAGCATCATCGAGTAGTTCTCGGTATCGGTGTAGTCGGCGAGCATCCCGGTGTGGCCGGCGTACTCGCTGCCGGCCAGGCGCGTGGCCTGCTTGTTGATCGGCGCGGTCGCGATCGCGTCGATCGTGCCCTCGACGGCGAGCTCGATCGCGCGCTCGACGTACGCCAGGCTCGCCGCGCCGTACTCCTCGCGGACGACGCCGTACTCGAGCTCGTCGACGGCGTCGAGATCGAGGACGGGGATCGCGTCCGCGGCGAACGTCGCGTCCGCGACGGTGTCGACGGGTTCGATCTCCAGGTCGGCGCCCGAGACGTCGACGCCGGCGCGCATCACGCTGGCGTCGCCGACGACGATCGGGTCCGCGCGCTCGCACAGCGCCGGGTAGGCGGCAGCGACGATCTCGCTCCCGATACCGGCGGGGTCGCCCATCGTTACAGCGACGACTGGTCGCTCACTCTGGCTCATTGTTCGGAGCAAGGAAGCTCAGACAGTTAACGATACTCCTCCGGTCGCCGAACCCGCCCGCCTTCGTCACGATCGGCGTTCCCGCCGCCTGACCGTCCGCGAGGACGCCCTCGGGGATCCCGTCGACGACCGACTCGCCCGTGAGCTCGATCGTGCTCGCGGAGAGTTCCTCGAGGACGGCCCGCGCGATCGCACCGCCCGTCAGGAGCAGGCCCGCGGGCGGGGCGTCCTCGGTCGCCGCCGCGGCCGCGACGCCCAGCGCCCGCGCGACCCGCGGGCCGGGATCGACGCCCCGATCGGCCGCGGCCGTCCTCGCGCGCTCGACGTCCGCTCGCGACGTCGCACCCGTGAGGACGACCCGATCGCGGGTTCGACGCGCCTCCGCGAGCGCCGTCGCCGCCTCCCGTCCCGCGGCGTCGGGGTCGGCGACGGCCGCGGCGGGATCGAGTTCGACGAGGCGATCGTCGGGAACGGCCGCGAGCTGCTCGAGCGTGCGCTCGTTGACGCTGCCGACGATCCCGAGCGCGTCCGACCCCTCGTGGGTCGCTTTCGGGGGAGACCGCGACGAGTTCGGCACCGACACCGCGCTCGCCAGCCCGCCGCTGCCGACGTAGAGGACGTCGCGCTCGCAACGCCGAGCCCCGGCCGCGATCGCGTCCAGGTGGCGGTCGTGGATCGCGTCGCAGACGACGATCCCCGGGTCGTGGTCCGCGAGCGCCGACGCGACCGCGTCGGCCCCCTCGAGGACGGTCTCCAAAGACAGAGTGGCAACGGCGTGCTCGGACGCGTCGAACAGCCCGCGGAGATCGGAGTCGGTTCCGTAGTCGGCGTCCTCGAGTGGCTGCCCGTCGACGAGGTGGCGGCCACCGACCGTCACGCGACCGGTTCCGGGGAAGGCGGGTGCGACGACCGCCAGCTCCCGTCCGGTTGCCGCGAGCGCGGCGTCGACCTCCGCAGCGACGTTCCCTCGCAGCGTCGAATCGATCTTGTTGTAGACGATCTCGGGAACGGGATCGCGCTCGAGAACCGAGGAGACGGCCGCGGACGCGGCAGCGGGGTCGAGATCGCGACTGTCGAGATCGACCGCGAGGACGTCAGTGTCGGTCGCTGCGGATCGGTCGGCGGGCTCGGCGTCGGGATCTTCGACGACGACCCGGACCGCGTTTCCGCGGGCGGCGAACCCGTGGCCGGTATCCATCGCACCCGTAAAGTCGTCGGCGAGGACGAGTACGCTGCTCATGGCGACGTCTCTCGACTGCGTGTACAAAACGGTTCACCTCGTGTGCCACGGGAGTTCGGCGGACCGGAAGTGATATGAAGGTTTCTATACTATTTCCAGGTGGCTATTCCTAATAATGGAGTTATAGAACAATATTATCAAAACAAATCTGTTCTCGCCCGATGACGGCATTTCCGTCCTCTGACCGGAGCAGGACGCTGCAGATCGTCAGTAGAGAACAGGACGGGCAAGGAAATATAGTCGGTCTCGATGACCCACAACTCACCCATCCCGAACTCTCGAAACGACAGATACCGCCGCAACTGCCTAGAGCCGATCGGGCGGCGAGTGACTCGGTCACCCCCTTTACTGGGACAGACGAGATAGTGTTCTTACTAATCCACAATAGAAACCGATAGAAAAGTTCAACTTATATTATATCACCGCGGGCCGAACCTGGACCGTCACGCCGGTGAGACCACGAGGCGTCACGACAGACGCTCTCAGTCGTCCGCCGTCGCCAGCGGCTCGATCGCCGAGGACGGGACCGTTCCGTCGTCGTTCCACCCGCGAGCCTCGTAGTACTCCGAAACGGCCGCCTCGATGTCGGGGAGATCGTAGGGCAGCCGGTCGTCGCCCCGGTCGAAGCCCCGGCTGTTGTTGAAGTGGCGCTCGAGTTCGACCGTTCGCGCGCCGATCTCGAGCAGCTCCTCGTGGTCGGCGTCGAACAGCGCCTCGAGGCGGTCGTCGGTGACGTAGTCGCTACCGAACGCACAGACGATCCCCGTATCCCGGAACGCGGCTTCGTTCTCGCCCTCGACGAGCGCCTCGGCCTTGCCGAGCGTCCCCTCGGGATCGATGCGGCCGCCGTACTCTGCGGACATTACACGGGACTCGTACATGTGGTCGCCGCCGCGGTTCGCGACGGCATACGAGAGCCCCTGCCCGTTGAGAACGCGTCCGTCGTGTGCGGCTAGTTCCATCCCTTTGACGGCGTAGCTGTCGACGCCCAGCTCGTCGTGACAGCGCTCGACGCCCTCGGCGAGCAGGTCGCCGATCCCCTCCCGGTAGGCGATCCGCTCGGTCACGTCGTGAGCGAGCTCGGCGTTGCCGAACTCGTCCTCGCTCGCGAGGTAGGCCGCGACGGTGACGCCCGCGGAGATGGTGTCCATCCCGAGGGTGTCACAGAGATCGTTGCTCTTCATGACGTCGACGATGTCGCCGACGCCCTGCAGGGAGCCAAACGAGTAGACCGTCTCGAACTCCGGCCCCTCCGTCTCGAGGCCGGTTTCCTCGTCTCGGGTCGGCAGCTTGCAGGCGTACGCGCAGGCCGAACAGGCTCCTTTCTCGTACTTTTTCTCCTCGACGGCGTCGCCGCCGATCGCGTCGGCGTGTTCGAACTCGTACTCCTCGAAGTACCGCGTCGGCAGCGAGAAGACCTCGTTGATCATCTCGGTGTTGCCGGTCGTCCCCTGTCGGCGCATCAGGTCCTCGGACTCGGCCGCCTCGCGGTGGATATCCATCTCCGGCGGGTTCGGAATTTCGATCGACGGGGCCGCGTCACCGTCGAACGTAATGCACTTGACGTTCTTCGCGCCCAGCACCGCGCCTAGCCCGCCGCGGCCGAACGCC